>CAVOLN010000007.1:0-1168674 GCA_963696825.1 Terriglobia bacterium | reverse complement strand
CCACTGATCGAGCGCCGCTTTGACCCATTCGGGAATGGGGACCGTGCGGATGTGCCCACCTTCCCGATCAGATCCACTACCGCCCAGTGCCCCTGGCGGATCTGGATTTCACCCAGCTCCAGGCCAACCAGCTCCGATCTACGAAAACCACAACCAAACAGCATCGCCAGCATGGCATAGTCGCCTCGCTCGCATGCCCTCGCCAGAAGCACGTTCCAGGACCTCTGCGCTTTGCGCTGCGCTGAACCAATTGCCGGCGCGAAACCCAAGCTGCTTAACACCTTTCACCCGGCTGATCCCAGCAGCCAGTTCCGGGCTCAGCAAGCCGGCATCGGCGGCTTCGTGCGCGAGTCTTCGCACACCCGCCAGTTGTTGGTTGATCGTATTTGCGGCCAGACCGCGGTCTTCAGGTACATCCGGTACCGCAAAACTACGATACGGTTGAACGCGAGGCGAGGCTCGGAACAATACCAGGCAATGAACTGATCGATGGCATACTCGTACACGCGGCGCGAGGCTGGCGAACCGAGGCTGTTGAGCACGGCCCTCTTACAATGATCCAGATCTGGCAGTCGAAGCAACCGGCGACGATAATTCGGCTTAACTTTGTGCTTGCCCATGGCGACGGCCTCCTCATGCCGCAGGATCGGAACTACGGCAGGACGCCTGGGCTATGCAAGCTCTGGCACCAAGGCAGTGCCCCTGGAAGGTTTTGAGCGCTATCGCCTGATAACGTCAGTTGACCTCTTCTGTTTCAGCCCCAAAAGAAGCGGTCGCGGGGTGCCCCGTCCCGTGACCGCCTTTTACGGGCCGACAAGGGTGGTGGTCAATCGACCGTGATTCGGGTTGCTGCGACGGTGCCCTTGATCGGCGTGCCGGTGGGGTTTCCATTCACGTCGTAAGTCGAGAATGTGAATGTTCCAGCATAGGACGCGCCGCCCCCTCCCAGCGAATCTGTCTCCTCCACGACGAAAGTTCCCGCTGAGGTGCCATCTGGATTGAAGAGGAAACCCAAATGATGGAGGTGAACCATCCGCGCACCCACCTGCTTCCATACTCCCACACAGACGGATCCAATTGCAGGATTGTGATTGACGTTTTCGAACTCTGTGCCGTCGCTATGCCATTGCTTGAATGTCTCAGCGAACGGAGAATCGCCGGCAGTGTACATGGTGTGCCATAGCCCGACAATCGAGTCTCGTGACTCCGAGTTCGGCATGCCGCCGACTGCCGCTAGATTTGCAGTTGCCACTAAAGGCAGTTTGACGATGGGAAACTTCATGCCGGCCATGGGGCCGCAGTCGGCATAAGAGCTTGCTGCGGTCAAAAGCACAACAAGAGCTGCCATCATTGGCAGGGCTGCAGCTTTTATTGTCTTCCGCACACTTTCTGGTATCGCGAGCCGAGTGGCGTTGTTCGTAAATCCATTCATTGAGCTGCTCCTTTTCTCATCTCGATCATTCGAGATCGGGCGAGTGTGCGTAGAACCCTCGCTCAAATGAATGCCCGCCGGGCGAATTGTTCCTACCCGAACAAGTGGTTTACTGGCAGCGATTTGAGGGAATTCCTCCCCAAACACGGATGCTCATCCGCGCCCGAAGCTGTTTGCCAGAAGCCATGCTAAACTCGGGTTCTTCGCCCGCAGGAGGTCAGTGGTGGCGGACGCGCCGGAGAATGGGCTGGTTCGGTTCGGCGTTTTTGACCTTGATACGAAGGCCGGACAACTCAGCAAGAACGGAATTCGCGTCAGACTGTCGCAGCAGCCTCTGCAGGTTCTGTCTGTACTTGTAGAACACCCGGGTGAGGTCGTTTCCCGCAAGGATCTCTACAAGCTTCTTTGGCCCTCAGACATCTTCGTCGATTTTGATCACGGGCTCAACAAGTCCATTCAGAAGCTTCGCGACGCCCTAGGCGACTCGCCGGAGTCTCCACGCTACATCGAAACTATACCTCGCACCGGATACCGCTTCATCGCTCCGGTAACCGAAGCGCAGAAATATCGGCCGCCGGCACAGGCCGACGTTCCGGCGAGAATTCCCGAACTGACTGCGAATCTGTCCGCGTGGCGCGATCCCAAACGTATGTGGCGATGGCTTGCGCTCGGTAGTTGCGCCGCGATTGTTGCGCTGGTAGGCGCGTGGCTCGTCGTGCTGCGCCACAGCGCGGCTGAACCTATTCATTCACTCGCCGTTCTCCCACTCAATAATCTTTCCGGAGATCCCGCCCAAGAGTACTTTGCCGACGGGATGAGCGACGAACTCATCACGATGCTCGCCAAGGACTCGACACTGCGCATAGTCTCCCGCACCTCGGTTATGCAATATAAGGGCGCCCGGCGCCCACTGCCTGAAATTGCTCGAGCGCTGGGTGTCGACGGGATCCTCGAAGGCTCAATCTCTCGGACGGGCAGCCAAGTTCACTTGACTCTACAGCTCATTCGAGCGGACACCGACGCCCATCTCTGGGCGGAGAGTTATAACCGGACCGGAAACGATGTGGCCGCCTTGCCGGGGGAGGCGGCCCATGACGTTGCAACTCGTCTTCACAGTACGGTCGCTTCATCCAGTCCCGCCCGCACTGTGAGTCCTGACGCGCATGATGCGTACTTGCGAGGGTGGTACTTTCTGGGGAAGCGCGAAGCAGACAAGAGCGCCACTTACTTCCAGCGGGCGATATCCATCGATCCTTCGTGGTCGCAGGCATATTCGGGCCTTGCCGAGGCGTTCCAAACCGAAGGGGTCCTTGGCATGATGCCCCAGACCAATGCCGTGGTGAAGACTGAAGCTGCCGCGCGACGCGCGATCGAACTCGATCCCCAGAACGGGCAGGCTTATTCGACGCTGGGGCTTACCCAAGGTGTCTTTGAATGGAACTGGGCGGATGCGGAAGAAAACCTGAAACGCGGGACTGCTCTGAGCCCCAGCAACTCCAACGCCGTCTTTGAATATGCAAATTACCTCGTCGCGATGAATCGCCCGGAAGAGGCGGTGTGGCAAATGCGAAGAGTGCTCGAACTCGATCCCCAGTCTTTCATGATGAACCGGCTCTTCGGGGAAGTTCTGTACTTGGCGCGGCACTACGATGAAGCGCTCACTCATCTTCAGCAAGCTGAGGAGATGGAGCCGGGCAAGCCCACGCAAATCCTCTTCTGGAGGAGCAGAGTTTACGAGAAGAAGGGAATGCCAGATAAAGCAGTGGATTCTGACATTTTGAGCCTTGCTACATACGATGCCGCCAGCGCTGAGAAGTTGCGTTCAATCTATGAACGCGATGGCTGGAACGCATACTGGAGGGCTCGTATGAAGGTGATGCTGGCGCATGAAAATGATTTCTGCGCTCCCTATGATATCGCGGTGAATTATGTTCGCCTCGGAAAGCCGGATCTTGCCTTTCCGCGAATCAAAGCAGCGGTCGATCAGAAGTGCTGGGAGGTGAGCTGGCTGATGGCGGATCCGATGATGGACAGCATTCGAAGTGATCCGCGATACAACGATCTTC
The DNA here is from genome assembly GCA_963696825.1 of Terriglobia bacterium. Taxonomy (GTDB): domain Bacteria; phylum Acidobacteriota; class Terriglobia; order Terriglobales; family Acidobacteriaceae; genus JAIQFF01. Next base: position 1,165,176 of record CAVOLN010000007.1, on the reverse strand, counting down.
TTGAAAGCATGAGCTTGCCACATTGAAAAATGCCACACTCAAAGACCGGCGTGGTTTTCGTGAATCGGGTGGTCAACTGGTGAAAAATCGCGATTACACTCACAACCCTTAGTCAACCCTACGGTATTTTTAGATATGCAAGGAACACACCCAAGTCGTGCCGATGCACCCGCAGCACTGGTCATGGCGGCGCTCTTTCTTACGTTTGGAGTGTTCGCCATCTGGCGGCCCGACAAACTGAAAAGCGCGATGGACAGTTTTTCCGGCGGAGGGAAAGAGGGCAGTTGGCACCCGTATCGAATGCCTCTGCCGCTCCTGCGATTGGTTGTCGGGGGGATTGGAATTGGCGGTGCAGCCCTGTTCGTTTACATCGCATACATTGCGCTCACTCGATAACTGTCGAAAGATCGCGATTACACACATTGATCGGGTTTTTGGCGAATAAACGGCGCAAGCTGGTGAAATCGCCTTCCATGAGAAGGCCGGTCGGAGTCAAGGGATTGGTTTTGGTATTCATTGGTCACACCGTTTCTTCCCAGTCGAGTCGCCACTATCGCCACCCTTCATCCGCGTATTTCAAATTCTTGGACGGTCACTGCGTCGCACTCGGACTGGAAAGGTGTTCCGTCCAGAAGTCGATTTTGGCCTTGCTGAGAACAGGAGGGATCGCACGAACTGGATCGCCCAATTCCATCACAGGCTCTGCCACTTCGCCGTAGACGGGCCACTTCGGCAGGCCCGGCCCGTTTGGGTCTCCCTGGCTGACAAAGTTCACCCAATATGAGGACATGATATCTGCCAGACGGTAGTCCGCCGGTCTCCACGGTGGATTCAATTTTGCCAGGCTGTCGAAGGCGTACGCGATTTCGCCGGTGTGATAGGCGCCGATCTTTTTGGGAAGCGGGGTGTTAAAAAAATTTAGGGTGGCGCCCGGAGGGATTGGAATCGGTTCTGTGAAGTAATAGACATAAGTCGGATTGCCATTTTTGCTATGGGCGTCTGCCCATTGACGGTGCATGAACGTGGCTTTGTCGGCGAAGCTTGAAAATTGCGCGGCGGTGGCTTCGGCATCGGAATCGCCGGGAGGGTAGAGGGCCAGGAATCTGTCCACCATTGGCCCATACGATTTTCGGGACACTTCCAAATACTTGTTCCGCGAGATCGGGGAGAAAAGTGAGTCGGCTAAGTTGGCGGTCGTACCTGTGAGGATAGGAATTTTGGACTCGATACCATCCCTCTCCGCGGCTACCGCATCTTCCAGCAATGCCCAATCGTCGACGACAAACTCGATCCACATCCCGCCCTCAGTTTGGTACTTGGTATAGGCCGCGATCAATTCATCGGGTGGCATGTTGCGCAAGTCACTGATCGACTTGGCGCCTACGGCCTTCACAAATCCGACTCCGAGATGTTCTGCCTCGGGCAATCTGACAATCAGAGCATAGGCCGGCGAGTAAAGAGTGTCTCCGGCAATCACGCCACGAATATCTCCCTTGACCAGCGGAGATACAGAAAGTGCGGTCACCGCCCGCGATCCGACTGACTCACCGTAAATAGTTATGCGGTCAGGATCTCCGCCGAAAGCAGCGATATTGCGGCGCGTCCATTTGATAGCGGCGACCATATCAAGCATCCCGTAGTTGCCAGACACCTTATGCTCAGACTCCTGCGACAACTCCGGATGCGCGAGTGCCGCGAGTACACTCAAACGGTAGTTAATAGTGACGACGACGAGCCCCTTTTTACTCAAGGCTTCGCCGTTGTATACCGGCTTTGATCCGTCGCCATACATATATCCACCATCATGAATCCACAGCAGAACCGGGCGGCGCTCCTTGGACGACTGGGCAGCGGTCCACACATTCAAGAACAGACAATCCTCGCTGGTCTTATCCGAATGCTGCGCCCCAGCGTAGAAAAGACTGTTCGTTCGCAGGGGAATTTGGGGGCAGTTGGCTCCAAATTTGTCTGCCGTGCGGACATCATGCCAGGGAACGACAGGCTGCGGCCCTCGCCAACGCAAGTTGCCGATCGGCGGCGCCGCGTAGGGCAAGCCTTTGAAGACCAGCACTCCGAGTGTGTCGCTAGGCACTCCGGAGACCTGTCCTCCGTCGATGTTCACAACGTTACGCGATGGGGCGCTCGCTGCTTTCGGAGACAGGACCGCGCTCCCGCTTGCTGAGATGAACAACAACATCGACAACCATGACGAAAATTGATTCATACGCTTGATCACGCTCGCGATGGCAGCTCATTCGAGAGAGCTCGCCAGATTTGGGCATTCACACCCACCTTCAATCGGGGCCGGATTCCTCCGTCAGTGGCCAAGAGATCGCCCCCGACCTCAACCGCAACCGTCGCCTGGCCGAAAGGCGGCCCTCCACTGTGCCAGAAAATCGTATCGCCTTCAATGAAAAGTCCCGAGCTAGTCTCCCCGTCATATGCAACCCCTTTTCAAGATTCAGGGTAGCCTGACCGACAAAAAACAATCGCCATTACGCTCATTGAACCAAGGGTTGTGACTGTAATTCGCTCTTAGCGACAGTTGTCTTTTCAGGGCAGGGACAACGCGATAAGTTCCGCCGGGAGATTCGCGCCCCCTGTCGGGACGACGACGAACTGCTTGTCATTCAGCATGTAGGTCATAGGCGCTCCCGTGATGTTGCGTGGCAGGGCCACTTCCGCCACCAGCTTGCCGGTCACCTTGTCGTAGGCGCAGAGCTTCGGATCTCTGACCTCGAAGTTCGGTACCCTCTGCGTGGCACCGCCCTCGCGATGGGTACCACCGTCTTGTCCGACAATGACCAGCGTCTTCGTGAGAAGCATGTGACCGCGCCCGGGCCGTCCCAGGGAACGAAGACCAAGTTGTTTTAAGACCGGATTGCTCTGTGTCAGGTCGCCCGCCGGTGTCATCCAGCGATGCTCGCCTGTGTTCATATCGATGGCCGTAATGCGCCCGTAGGGTGGTTTCCACAGGGGCACTCCCTGCATTGTTTCGACCGCCGTCATCTCACCGAAGTAGTCGACACCAGGCACCGACGATTTCGACAGCTTGCACGCGTACGGGAGTGTCACCGACGAGACATATAAGATCCCGGTGTCGGGGTCGAAGGCCGCGCCTGACCAGCTGGCGCCACCGGCGATACCAGGCATCTCGATAGTCGGCTTCTCTAAAGATGGCGGTGTGAACAGCGTCCCGTAATTGTATTTTTCCAAGATAGCCAGCGCCTGCTTGCGCAGCTCTGGCGTGAAGTCAATGACGTCGTTCTCGGTGACGCCCTGCCGGTCGAAGGGAGCCGGCTTGGTCGGAAAGGGCTGCGTCGGAGACGTTTTCTCGCCGGGAACTGTCGACTGCGGAACGGGTCTCTCTTCGATGGGCCAGACTGGTTGCCGGTCACCCGGTCAAAGACATAGCAGAAGGCTTGCTTGCTCATCTGTGCGACAGCCTTCACGGGCTTCCCATCTACTCGGATATCAACCAGGTTAGGTGCGCAAGGCAGGTCGTAGTCCCACAGGCCGTGATGGGCCATCTGAAAGTGCCAGACGCGCTTCCCGGTGCGCGCATCCAGACAGACGAGACTGTCACCGAAGAGTCCGTCGCCGGGACGATGTAATCCGTAGAAATCATCCGACGGCGTGCTAAACGGCAGGTAAACGAATCCCAACTCTTCGTCCGCACTCATCATCGTCCAAACGTTGGCAGAGCCCGTCGTTTTCCAGGAGCTGTTCTTCCATGTCTCGTTCCCGAACTCTCCCTCTTTGGGGACGGAATGAAAAATCCACTGCTGCTTGCCAGTGCGAACGTCGAAGCCTCTGACGTCGCCGGGCGGCATCTCCGCAACGAGGGGAACGTCGTTGACCTTCGACCCCATCACGACGACATCGCGGCAGATGATCGGTGGCGACGAGACACCATAAAGATGCCGGTCTACTTCGCGGCCCAACCCCCGCGTCAGGTCAATTCGTCCCTCGTGACCGAAGCTGGGAATTATTTTTCCGGTCTCAGCGTTCAAGCAGATCAGGTAGCCATCGCCGGTGCCGAAGAGGATGCGTCGATCCTTCCCATCCGCCCAGTAGGCGACGCCACGGTGTACGAAGCCGTTGTTCGAAGGAACTCCGTTCTTCCACGTCTCCGGGTCGTAGATCCAAAGCGCCTTGCCGGTCGCGGCATCGAGGGCGGCGACTTGGGAGAGCGAGGTGCTGACATACAGAACGCCCCCGACCATCAGTGGTGTGGACTCCCATACCCACGATTTCAGATGATTCGCTTCCCTGACTTCTTCTTCAGCAGATTGCCATATCCATGCAGGCTTCAGGCGATTGAAGTTGTCGCCGCTTATCTGGGCGAGCGGCGAGTATTTCGAACTCGCCTTGTCGCCGCCGTAGCTCAACCATTCCGTCGTGGTATCCTGGCCGTTCCCCGGCGAAGCATTCGCGACCCGAGCCGCCAAGAAAGGCGCTACCACCATTGCGACCCCGGTCTTCAGAACTTCTCGCCGCGTTCGCGCAGCTTGGCCACGCTCTTGCTTGAAATCGTTACCTCGTTTGCACATGGACGATTTCCTTATAGTTAGGAGTTATACAGACTAACCTAGACATCGAGCAGCACGAATATAACTGCCTCTTTTCCCGCACTCTGGCCACACCAGAAGACTCGTAGTTGGCGAAATATCGCGATTTCACTCGTTGACCGGTTGGTGGGCGGATCAGTCGGCAGGGGCTAACAGAAACAACGTCGATACCGCCGTCGAAGCCTCAGTAATGGATGCTGAAATCGCGTCAGAGAACTCATCCAGCAAAGCGAGGCCTTAAATGGTCGAGACTCCCACTTCGTTGAGATCTTTCAGCGCCTTTTGTCCTTGGAACCATTTGAATACGAAGAATGCATGGACCCCGAATGCCCACAACGAAAATGTGAGCATGAGAGCGATCACGTCGACGGCATAAATAGCGATCCCGGCCAGAAACGCCCAACGAAAGCCGCTGCGCCCCGCAAATCCCAGCCGTAACATGACAAGCAGCCACATGACCGCCAGTGCGTGAGCAGCACCGAGCGCCCCGGCGACATCGATGGCCAGTTCAAGCAACTCATCAGTGGGAAGAGGCTTACCCAGTATGTGCTCGCGCAGCGTCATCCCTTCCAGCAGCTCCATCACGATGAAATATTGTCCGGCCTGAAAACCGATCTCGTGGATAGTGCAGATATTCTGGTGGTTGAGCGCCGAGGCCGCGCGAGCCTCCCGCTGGAAAGGTTCCAGGGGCCGAGGGGTTCGAGCTGAGTTCAACAGGAAGAAACTTTAGCGCTACGTGCCGGCCCAGCGTTTCATCTTGCGCCTCATAGACAACACCCATGCCACCACTACCCAGCTTCCCCAGGGATGCGGTAGTGCGAGATGGTCTGGCCGATCATGTCGCAAGAATGCTATGGCGGAAGATCGGACAAGTCAATGAAAGCCACGGAGTTCGCGGCATTCCGATAGGGGTTGTGGGAGCCATTACACTCACAATCCGGTTCTGCGTGTAATCGCCGGGTTTTCATTCGCCCGCCAAATGCCGTGGACGTGGAACGCGCTTTCCGCCGCCGGATAAGCGGAGCTGGAATAAGTCCAGCCGCAAAGAGGCGTTCATTTGCGGTCATGCCGCCATAGTCTGGTTTATCATTCATGGCGCTCTTTCCGCACTCCGCTGTTCGAAGGCTTCCCAGAGGGCAACCAAATCCTCAACGCTCCAGAGCCGATCCGTGACGCCCGCGGCCAATGCTGGACTCATGCGGAGTGTACGATGAATTTTGATGAAGTTGTAGGCGAAATAGAACGAGCGGAAGCCCTCGTACTTCAGTTCGAAAAATCCACTCAGGATGGTCGAAGTAGGGCTCTGCGGGAAAGCGGCATGGGCTGGAATGCCATCTGGAAAGCATATTAGGAAGGATGGCGAAAGGTGGGCGGGAAGCCCTATCCTAGCCCCTGAATAGCAAAAATGCCCCACACGGCGTTCACCGAATACAATAAATACGGTAGGGGGAACTCTGAACCATAAACGGATTGGCGAAATAAGCGCCGAGATGTCCAAGCTTGTAGATCAGCAACGTGCTAAACGACGCATCTGGATTACTCGCGCGGCCAATGACCCCAGATGAAATTATCGGATACGCCGAAAGAGATGAGCGCCTCCACGAACTCTGCAGAGAATTGACGAAACTAGGTTGATGCCAGCTAACCCATCCGTTGCGATCCCTGCCACACAATCGCCTCCTGAGTGTCAGTCCGTTAAGGGCATCTGACTTTTTGGGAAGCAATGTTCATGCAGAAAAAGTTCAATCTCAATTCTGGGTGGCCACTACACCTTGCGCTTTCGTTTTGAATCCGCGACGTTCGAGTTCACCCCGCCGCCGTAGTATCGAGATTAGCGCTTGGGCGCTGTTTTTTTTCATCCAGAAGGCGGACGATCTCGCTTGTCAGTTCCATCAGTTTTTGCGGATTTTGTTCTTTGGCAGCAAGTTCGCAGAGTTCCATCCACGTCTCTGTCTTTTTCTGCATATCAGCCTCGCCTCCCGTGGAACTGCTTCCCAGCCAAAGAGCAGTCATGCTTACGCTTCTCCACTTCGGCATTAAGCTGCGCTAACCTCTTCGGGTCGCTGATGATTCTGGCGTGCGGAAAGACTTCCTGCCACGACATCTGGACTCGCTGGGTTCGCCACCCACGGCAGGGGCGTTTCATTGGTTCGGCATAGCTATGTTCTTCCATGTTGCCGAGCATAGCCCACCCACTAAAAAAAGGTGGGAATATTGAGTTCCTTTAACGGGACACTGAAAAAAATAAGAATTCAGTAGATGGCACGCTGTGGTGGCGAACGGGAATGCTATTGCCAGTACGACGTAAGCGCAAGAAAACTAATTGGTTTAGAGATACAATAGTCGAATTGTAGAAGTACTCTTGTCGTATAATTGAAGCTGTGCTATCTTATGTTCCTGTGGGGATTCAATCATGAAGAAGGAACCGAAGGGCACTCCGCTCGATTTGAAATATCGTCGGGTGGAAGTCACCGCACTCGATAGAGGGAGACGCGGGAAGCACCATGATTTAGTACAAGGGATTCTTCAAGAGTTGGAGATGCTTTCTCCCGGTTCGGCGATGGAAATTCCTCTGGCTGATGTGGGTGGGATCGGACTGGCTAACCTTCGCTCCGCTGTTCATCGCGCTTCGACTTCGCGGGGACTGGAAATTGAGACGCTGGCGGACGACAAAGACTTTTACGTGTGGAAGAAAGCCAAATCGGAATGATTCGCTAGTTTAAGGAGGATTCGGCGAGGTTAACATGACTACCACAACCAAATGGTACGAAGCGTACAAGGCGGCTGTTCTCGAAACCGACTGGACTAGGATGGAAGAGCGCATTCTGGCGGCGGAATCCGCAATAAGTGAGAAGCATCACGAATTCTCCTTAAATCACGGGGGCGCCCCGGAGGAGAGGGAGGCTATCGCTGACGCTCTGGACAGTTTGAAGGTTCTGCGTCAAGAGGCAGCTTCGTGGCCGGGTAAGGGTTCAAGTGAGAGCGACTTAGGCAGCCAGCAAGGAACGGATGGCGCTGACGACGGCACTTCCCGATTCGCCTGATTTTGACAACACATGGTTAATGCCAACCTTGCGGGCATCCTCTACGAGTTGTGGGGAATCGTGCAGCGTGAACAATAGAATGTAAGTCTGCGGGGCGATTATCTTTATTTGCTTGGCTGCGTCGAATCCGTTCATCACTGGCATGGATAGGTCCAAGAGAATCACGTCTGGGTGAAGTTCTTGCACCAACTCAATTGCTACTTTTCCATTCCCAGCCTCGCCGCATACCTGCCAATTCGTCTGCTTCTCGATTATGGAACGCAGTCCACGACGAATGGCTGGAATGTCGTCCACGAGTAGGAGTCTAACGCTCACCCGTTTGTCTTCCTTTTTGCAAATCTGCCCACAATGAACAAGCTACGAAACGTAGCATCGCAAAGAAATACAGCAGACACTGTAGCGACACTCTCTTCATCACGGTGTCTCGTAACCACGTGAGCACTTCAGAAGTTACGCCGAACTTTTTGCTAGAAAATACTCGGAATCGCCTTCTGATGCAGTGTGCGCCACCGTACTCTAGCCCGTGCCGGAGAGTGCAAACGAGGCAGCCGTGATAAACCATCTACATCGCAAAGTCTAAGCTCGCTATACCTGCTCTGATTCCCATCAGCCCGATAACCTTGCTCTGTCCCTTTTGCAATGCAGAACCCGGCAAACCCTGCGGAACTACATCAGAACTCAATCTCAACATCGTGCATGTCGCACGAATCAAAACTGCCGCAAAAACAGATGCAGCAGCCGAGTGGGACGAAGGCATTGAGAAGGCGGAGTTCCGTGCTGGGCGTAAATGAAAACGAAGGAGTATGTTACCAAGGTTGTTACCAAACTTTCCCTGTTAAAGGGCGATTAATATTTTTGACCGGGAATATCTAAACTTAATTCGGCTGCTCTGAGCGGCGGCGCGTTTGTACTTGACCTTGAATCCCCATGCCATGGGATGAAAGGAAACCAAAAGCTTCGGAGTTATCAACGAATTTGGTCATCAGTTTCTTTGTCTTCTCAGCGATAACCCCGAATTTCTAGCTGGAGAGCATATCGACTCTGCAGTAGGCCCAATCCCCGGCATTCCCATTCTCGAGGAAGTTCAAGGCGGAGTACGAGAAGCTACAGTGAGCGGTCCTACTGCCGGACGGAGGTTTTGTTGCAGCTTTTAAAGGAAGCAGCCCAAACACGGCTTGCACGCGAGCCTACTTTAGTCAGGAAATCTATGCCTTGGATTTGCAGTTTCCGTAGGTGTCTCACGCTTCGCACAAAAACGCCAACCCCGACATCCCCATCCTGAAGGAAGCCAAGGCGGAGTATGCGAAGTTGCAGTAGCTGGCAGTACCATGCCCAACTGTTGCAACATGCGATTACACCAACTACCTTCGCGCGGAGGTGTCAGCCGCGCAGATACTTCGATGTTATATTCTGGCTTCGGCCGGCCAGCGCCCGAGTGAATTTGCCGCACGGTACAGCAAATTCCGTGTCTAGCTTCGGGCAGACTCCGCGCGCGCCGGAGGTTTTCCGCACGGTACGGACAATCCCGTGCTGCTCAGGTTCTTCACGCTCGTACTCGATAGCTTGCGAATGTCAGCGGCCCCGACCAGGTCTCGGGATCAATCCGGAACCCGGTGCCGGGATCGAACTCGGTCCGCGTCCGTGCATGGAGTTGGTGCGCAGTCTCCTCTATCGAGCAGAAATGGGAGACAGTCCGTTTCCCAATAGGCGAGTGCCGTCACCCCCGCGCTCCCGGGTACGTCTTCCCGAAAGAGAGCCTACTTTTGGCGCAGGCGGCCCACTAATTCTTCGATTTTTGGGCGGGGATAAGATTGGCAGAAGCTCGACCGCAAGAGCGCGAGGCTCCGATAGTCCACAGGCGTTTACCCCAACTGCGGGGTTCTCAGTGTAATCGCGATGTTTCGCCAACAAACCAAGATCAGCAGTCGTGCGGTTAGCCCAGCGCAATGTCCGGGGAAAATTTCTTAGTTCGATAAAGCCGATCAAAGACCCCAAACATGAGCGCGATTACCACAAATACCATCCAGCTCGCTTCCGGGCCCAGCCGGCCGCCGGTTAGCCATTGCGCGCCTTGCCAGCGAGTTTCAAGAAGGTGGCCGACGGCGTACTCGCCGGCGTTTTGTCCCGACCACACGAAGAGGTTGGCCAAGTCGAAGGCAGCGTGGAAGCCGATGGCGAAGGCCAGCGTGCCGGTGCGGCGCAGCGTGAGGCACACAAACAGGCCGAGCAGGCTGGTGGAGGCGAAGTCTTCCCAGCGCTCGTGCGGCTTCAAGAAATAGTGCAGGGCGCCGAAGCCAATGGAGAGCAGAATAGCCGCTGCCCAGAAGCCAATCCCATCGGCGAGTGTGGCCAGGAGATAGGCTCGGAACTGGAGCTCCTCCGAAAACCCTATGAGCAAGTCGGCAATGATCCAGACGCCTAAGAAGTACCAGAGCGCGCCGCCATGGATTGCGAGCCCGAAGATGCGATAGCCGCCGAAGGCTGCAATTAAGCCCACAAGCAAAGAGGTGGAGGCCGCGCCCCAAGCAAGGCCAACCCAGAAGTCGCCTCCGAAGGCGTTGCGCACGGGAATGCCATAATCAACGAAGCGGCGGCGCTCGATGCGAGTCATAATCCGGGTGGCGATCAGCACTTCGATGAGCACCACCAGTTCGTCGAAAATGGTGCCTACGGGATCAAGGAACGAGCGCTGCTTGGGATGGAAGATCTTCGGGATGATCCAGTTCGCCAAGAACGTGAGTCCCGCGAAGATACCGACAAAAATGAGCAGGCGCCAACCGGCGCGCAAGCCACGCGAGTTAAGGAAGACTTTTCTCATACCGTAAGTGGGCTCCGCCTGAGATCTCTCATTCGTCGTTTGAAGGCTCGTCACAGGCAAGCCAATCCGACACAGCGGGGCCACAAACGAGCCTCGTACATATTCCAGCCTCATTCGCGACGGAATTCTATCCCATGGTTGATGTAACCAGGCGTTAGCACTCAACTCCCGCCACCGCGTCAATGAGCGCAATCGCGATGTTACGCCAATGCTTCGAGGGAACCTGACATTTCCGACCCATTATGCGCTTAAGCATGCGATAGAAAACGGTCGGCGTAATCGTGTTCGACATCTAAACTCTCCTTCGGCGCGTGAATTGCACCTTCGTGGGCCTTAGGCAATCCCCGAGTCCTCACGGATGAACGCGGATGATCGTCTTTCCCTTGCGTCGCTCGGTCCGGTTGAAGGCGGCAACCGCATCGTCGAGGGCAGCCACGTTGCCGATGTTTGTCCGCAGCCGACCAACCCGGACCCGCTGGACGAGCTCACTCAATTGGGCGCGATCGGGTACGACGACGAAGTCGACAGTCAGGCCGCCAGAGGGCCGCGCCTCGGTCGGGCCGGTGACGGTCACCAACGTTCCTCCGGCGCGAATCAGGCCCGCAGACCGCTTCCCGATGTCGCCGCCGATGACATCGAAAACCAGATCGACTTCGCCGACGTCTTCCAGGGCGTCGTTATCGAGGTCGACGAACTCCTGTGCGCCGAAGTCGAGAGCCGTCTGACGGCCGCCAGCGCGCCCGGTGCCGATGACGTACGCGCCGGCCTCACGTGCGAGCTGGCTCGCCATCGAACCGACTACGCCGGCCGCACCGTGCACGAGAACGCTCTGCCCCGCGTGAAGGCGGCCGTGCTCGAACAGCCCCTGCCACGCGGTCAGGCCCGGCATCACGAGGGCCGCGCCCACCGTGAAGTCAACGTCGCCCGGCAGCGGTGTGAGGTTGCGTGCCTCGACGGCCACATACTCCGCCAGCGTGCCGTCGCGATACCAGTCCGTGAGGCCGAACACCCGCTGTCCAATCGACAGCCCCGTCGTGCCATAGCCGAGAGCGGTGACCACTCCGGCCAGTTCGTGTCCGGGGATTGAAGGCGTCCGGTCACGGCCGACCCGATCGGTCCAGGTCGATGGCCACGTCAGCTCATCCCCGGTGAATCCCGACGCATGAATCTGAACAACTACGTCGTTTATCGCCGCCTGCGGCTCGGGCCGCTCCACCAGCTTCACCCCGGCCGTTCCCGCAGCCTGATCCGTCACCACAATCGCCTTCATAAGTCACCTCCCTGTGTCGAGTTCTTGCCTGCAAGGTAGCCGCTCCACCCACGAAGCCTTTCCATTTCGCTTTGATTGAGATGAATGCCCGTTGTCAGATGGTGCGAGTATATCTGCACAGCCCGTGGACGTAATCGCATTATAAGAGGGCGCCCCTTTCGTAGGTCATGATGTGAACGATCACAACGTACTCCTCAAGGGGCGCCCTCTTGTAATGCGATTTCAACATCTACCAGCAGGCTAGCCGCTCGTTGACTAGCGCAACAACGCTTTCGCGTGTAGAGAAAGCGGAAGGCGAGCTTAACGCCGGGCGGAAAAGGTCACTGAGGCAACTGGAGATTAAAGGGGAATGCAGGAGGGTGCCCAGAAAAAGGAATTGCGTAGATGACGGCATTTGCGACACCCCCGGCAAGAACGATATACGCAAGAGCGAAACAAAACAGCGCACCAAAACCAAGGCCATGCAACAATCCATATTTCCAAGGCGTGTACGTCTGGTCGTCATAGAGGAACCGTTCGTAGAAATAAGTCATCAATGCCATGAATCCTACGCTGTAGAGCACGCAAAGACCCAAGAGAATAAGCGCAAACGCACACGCGTGACTGTAGAGGCTGAGCCGGGAACTCGGCACAAAAACCAAAGATGCAGAGGCAAGGGTCACCATGACCTCCGCTACGTTCATGTAGCGCTCGTGGCGATGCTCAAAGGGCACGGGTTTGCCAAGAGAGTCGGGCGGAGTGAATGTCGCGGGAAGACCGTGCCATACTTTGATGGCATCCATTCTGACACGCCACCAAACAAGGGCGAAAACTCCCAAGCCAGTTAGCAGCGCGAATATGACTGTTTTCATTGCCCCATGCTACACCGAGCGGCTCAATTGGCCGCTCGGACTGACTTGTGCCCATGCCGCCCCAATTACTGTCGAAAAATCTCAAATAACCCACATCAAGACGTATTCCACGCGGCACCCCACTCTGCGCGTCGCGTATAGAAATACGCCGCCATGCAGAAGTCGAAGACTGCACAAAAAATTCCGTAAGCGAGCGGGATCGCGGTCAGTTGGCCCGGCTCGAAAGTGGCGTAGGCTCCATGCGCCTGAAGTTCGTGCGGCAGGTCCCAATGATGCTGTGACGGAATCAGAGGTAGGTTAATGAAAGCCTTAGAGTTGGCGGAAGGTAATTCTACGAGACGCACCGGGGTCCCGCGACGGTGACGGCCCTTCGCTATTGCGCGGCCTGAGTTCGATCCCAACATCGCGCACCAACCCCATGCACGGGTGCGGTCGAGTTCGATCTCGACACCTGCCCCAACTCTACCCACGGCTGGAGTTGGAGTCGATCCCGACACCTGGTCCAACTCCATCCACAGGTGCGGGCCGAGTCCGATTCGCCGCCGCACCCAGCACCGCCCACGGACGCGGGTTGGAGTTGCAGTCCTGCCGCAGTATCAACCCCATGACGGGCGCGAGCCGAGTCCGATCCCGACGCCAGGTTTCCAGATTGATCTCGAGACCTGGTCGGGCCGCCGAAATTCGCAAATGATCGAGCGAAAAGGTGAGGAACTTGAGCAGCACGGGGTTTGTCGCACGGTACGGCAAACCTCTCGCGCGCTGGGCGGACGGCCGAAACCAGAAAAAGAACGTCGAAGCATCTGCGCGGCTGCCACTGCCGCGCGAAGGTAGTTGGTGTAATCGCATGTTGCAACAGTTGGGCATGGTACTGCCAGCTACTGCAACTTCGCATACTCCGCCTTGGCTTCCTTCAGAATGGGGATGTCGGGGTTGGCGTTTTTGTGCGAAGCGTGAGACACCTACGGAAACTGCAAATCCAAGGCATAGATTTCCTGGCTACCGACGTCACGTACCATCAAAGGTGAGTCGTCTGGAGCTAGGCCGCTCCAATCGGCTGTCGTGGGTGCCTGCCGGATGCCTTGAAGACTAGCAATCTGCTGCAATTTGCCATCACCAATCCTCACCCGATACAGGTTTGGCTGTACTTCTAGCGAATTGAAGTAAATGTACTTCGAGTCCGCAGACCAACTCGCGAAATTGACTGCCACAGCCGTCTTTAGGTCGTTCCAGTGACCCTGATTGCGTCAACTACGGCCGTTGGGAAGGTGCTGACTGCAGTCTTGTTGAGATCATCTCTTCTGGTAGAGGAGTTTGCCGTTACGGATGGTGAAGCGCACCTTGGAGAACGCCGTGACGTCCTGGGCAGGGTCGGTGCTTAGGATCACCAAGTCGGCCTTCATATCCTTCGCGATGCGGCCGGTACGGTCGGAATCTCCAAACTTTCGCGCTGGATTGGTCGTGAGAGACGCGAGAATTTGCTTATAGTTCATGCCGGCCTGCGACATGAGAGTGAATTCCAGCGTCGTGTCGTAGTGGTCGGTGTAGCCGATATCCGTTCCAAACAGAATATCGCCGCCCGCCTCTGAGTAAGCTCGGAGCTGGTCAACCATCTGGGCGATCCACGGCGTGAGTTGCTGGTCGGGGATGTTTTGCTTGCGCCCCTCGACATCGAACAAGGTTAAGGTGGGGATCAAACTCAGGTTCGCACGCTTCAGTTGCTGGGTGAATTCAGGAGTCCAGGGTGGCGATTGGGGCAGTGTATGCGCCAGTACGTCAACGCCGCTGTCGATGGCAACACGCACGCCATCTACATTCGTGGGATGGGCGAAGACCGGCAAATGGTGACGATGTGCCTCGTCGACCGCAGCCTTGGCAGTGGCTAACGGCAGGAGGGCTACTTCTCCGTGTCCCTGATCTGAACCGGTAAACAATTTGATTCCATCTGCACCTTTCGCGGCATGATCACGCACCAGAGCAATCGCTTGTTCTGGGGTCTGCGTGTTCTCGATATGGATATGATTTTGGCGGAGAAAATCACGAACATACACCGGCTCAATCGTCCAGATTGGCTCTCCGACCGTGAGAATACGTGGGCCACGCAGTTCGCCGCTCTCGATGCGGCGGCGCAGTGCGAGAGTATTGTCCAGCACGGAGGCGATGTCGAACACGGTGGTGAAGCCCCAACGGTTGAACATCGTGTCCAGTTGTTGATCAAGCTCCTTTACGCTGGAGCCTTGTACGTGAAGAAGAGCGGGAGGGAGGATGTGGACGTGACTGTTCCAGAAGCCTGCAGTAATGACAAGTCCTTTACAGTCGATGACTGTCGCCGAGCGCGGGATTTTGATCATCGAGCTGGGACCAACGGAGAGAATCAGGCCGTCGCGCATCACGATCGATCCGTTTTCGATCGATGGATCGGTGGGAGAGGGATAAATCTTTGCTCCAGTCAGTGCCAGGTCGGCAGTGCGAGCCACGCCGCTGGCGATAAATATGACACTCAAAAGCAGGGCTAATCGGATTCGCATACGGACATATATACGATTTCGGCATTGCTATTGTTTCAAAATTCGTACCGCATTTCCTGTAGGGACAATTTTCTCTCTCTTACGCAGGAACTCGGGGTCATCTCGGTGGAGATTACCTTCCCATCTCACACAAAATGCAGAACGGTGGTGTTCGTGCTGTAAACACCACTACTAGATGCACTATAGATGCACTCGGAGGGAAGATGCCAAGCGTACATGTCGACAAAGTCGGTAAAATATTCCGCCACACACCACCCGATGGAAAAAGTCGTTACACGGCATGGAGGTGGGGCGCTGGGTGAAAAGCGACGGGGACAGGTCGGACCTCCGCTGGTCCAGAACCTTTTAGGCATGAATGAATCATGTGATAGTCGTAGCAATATCCGCACAGTACTTTCCCGCAGCACTCCCGGCCGCAGGAAGAACAGACCGAGGCTCCGCAATCGGTGCACTCTGCTACTGCCGGCCGGCCACACCGCCTCTCCCTGTCTGTAGAACCGTACTCAATTGTGCAAAGCGATGTCATGTTCGGGTTGGATTCTCGCCCACTGAACGCAGGTTGCCATGAACTATGCGCTCAAGAAAGATTAACCCGAAAGTACAGCGTTTCTTGTAGCGCGGATTTTCCTGTTTCCTTTCCAGAAATAGCCGCTCGCTATCCGCCTGGATGCGCAAGTGACAGAACCTAAACAACGGCACGTGACGTGCCTTAAGGATCTGATTGGTTTAAGGAGGGCGCTGCCTAAATGAAAGACGCTATGAAGTGGATGGCACTCTGCGAGCAAGCGTCAAGGAAGCAAGATCCGGAGCCCCAGCAAAGCCTACCTACGGCGTTGCTGGGGCTTTTCTTTCTTGTGCCTTAGGTGTGCTATTCATGTCCTGAAGCAACTGCAGCCTTTGCCGATTGTTTGTGGATCGCGTTGCGTACTTTCTTACGCGTCTCGTCGTCCATTTTAAGGCCGTGCTTTTCCATGCCATGCTGCTCGATCTTCGGCATGATTTCCTGTTCGCTGTTGCCGCTCACCTGCCAATCACAGTTCTTCGGCCCTACGTCGGAGCATTTGAAGTTGACTCTCTCTTGGCCACGTTGTGGCGGGGCAGAAACATTGGAATTCATTTTGTCCTCCTAAACACATGCTCCTTCCGCTTCGAACAACGAACAATACCCTATTAACCCGATTATCGCGTTAGGCAACAACAACAGCGAGCCATAAGACCTAACAAATCATCAGGCGTCACCTTCCTTAGTCAACACGACTGCCTCCACATGGTGAATGGGCCATGAACATTGTTGCGTGCGGTCAATGACGCTCCGCCAAATCCGACCACAGCGGGTGGCAAGACAGAGGCCAAAAGCAGTAGCCGTAAGTCTGATTCTCAGAGCACCCTCTTATAATGTCTTTTCGCAGCATTTCCTCGAGGCGCAGAATAGGTTGCACACGATGCTGCCCGCGTTCATACTTCAACCATGACACTCAAAAACGCAGCGTTGCTGGCGCTGATCGGCACGACTCTGGCAACGGTTCTCTTGCTGTGGATGTTCGTCTCCACCGTCCTCAATGTTTTGAGAGGGTTGGCTCCTCCAGTAATGCTGTTCCCGTGGTTCGTCTATGCGTTTGCGTGCTTCAGCATGGCAGTGTTCTTCTACGTGTTCCAAAAAGCGCAATCGTGAGTCTTGGAAGATTAGACGGACTCTCCTAACAAAAGGAATCTTGTGGGACCGCGATTTACTGGGACTGCCAGTCTGGAGTGCTGCTAGGATTCGTTTTGTGAACTGTGTCAGGACTATCACGTCGCACATTCCTGCGCGAGGAAGCCTGTTCAAAACGAACGCCAGTCCTTTCCGACAGCTGTTGGTTCTTGCCCACTAAGGCCCGTTCAGATTTTGGGATCAGCCAAGGGGCAATTGACTCTCACTGGCGTTTACACTAACCACCGGGTCAATGAGTGTAATTGATTCCATGACAATGTCGGCTCCCTAGCCCCGAGTAAACTTGGTGGTGCTAACCAACCAAAAGGCTCGGGAGAAAAGGAGCCGATATGTTGATTATAGGATGCGATTACCACCCGAGCTTTCAGCAAATTGCGTTTGTGGATACGGACACAGGGGAATTAGAGGAACGGCGACTCGAGCACCGCCAGGAGGCAGAGAAGTTCTACCGTGAGCTCGCGGCCCAGGGAATGAACGTACGCGTGGGGATGGAAGCCAGCGGGCAAGCGCGCTGGTTCGAGCGACTGCTGGCAGAACTGAACATCGAGTTGTGGATCGGAGACGCCACAGAAATCGCTAGGAAGCGGGAGCGTAAGCAGAAGACCGATCGCCAGGATGCACAGCATATTCTGAGGTTGATGCTGAAGGATGACTTTCCACAGATCTGGGTACCGAGTGGGGAGAATCGCGATCTGCGGCAACTGCTGTGGCACCGGCACCGCTTGGTGCAGGCGCGCACGCGGATGATGAACCAGTTGCAAGCGGTAGCCCTGAACGAAGGCATACGCTGCAAGAAAAGATTGTGGCGGGAGAAGGGACGCGAGCAACTGGAGTCGTTCCGGTTAGCTCCGTGGGCGAGCCGGCGAGGGCACGATCTGCTGGAGTTGTTGGACCGACTGAACCCGACCATCGGCGCACTGAGTCAGGCGATCGAGCAAGAAGTGGAGAAGTGTCCGGAGGCCCAACGCTTGCGGACCCATCCCGGAGTGGGTCCGCTGACCGCACTGGCTTTCGTGTTGATCATCGGGAAACCGGATCGCTTTCAGTGTGGCAAGCAGATCGCGAGCTATCTGGGACTGGTGCCGTTGGAGGATTCGAGTGGGAATCGGCGACGGCTGGGACACATCACGAAACAAGGGAACTCTCTGTTACGTTTCCTGCTGGTGGAAGCGGCGCAAGTAACGGCACGTAGCCTTCCGGAATGGCGCAGCCAGTATGTCCACCTGACGATGCGGCGCGGACGGAAAATCGCCAAGGTGGCCCTGGCGCGCAAACTGGCGGTTCGCCTTTACTGGATGATGCGCAAGGGATGGGATTACGAGCAGTTGAAGAAGTTCGGTTCGCACGCGGGACAGCCCGGAAATCGCGCTGGTGTGAAGTAAAACATCGAGTAATTGATTGGGCGTCCCGCTCCCCTTTGCGGGGGAGTTCGATGTAGTAATCATGATCGAAGGTGTGACCGAAGAGATGCATGGGTCGAACTGAGTTCAGACCTGAAACGATTACGAGCGAGCCTTTGGTTGGTATGACAGGACCTTCAACTAGAGCGAAATGGCGCGCTCTTCGGAGTGCACGGAGCAGTACGCTCAAAAAGTGTTTGACAGGGATCCACATTGTCAGAGACGCGATTTAACAACAATTGACGAGAGGCGTTCGGATAATCCTTTTCTGTCACTGTTTCAAGTAACGAAGCGCAACACATCCTGATTTAAAAATCTTTGACTCAACAAGTTTTAATTGCAATTTCTCCGGCAGGCTAACACCTTCCAACAACCGTCTCCCTTCTCCTGCAACGATTGGCTGAACGACAAAACGATATTCATCAACCAGACCAAGCTCGATAAGTTGTGAAGGAATATCTACACCGCCGACTAAAATATTTTTGCCTTGTTCTTGTTTCAATTTAAGTATTTCGTCGCGAAGGTTCGTACGAACAATTCTCGTATTTCTATCTTCGGCGCTGTCTAATGATCGTGAAAAAACAATTTTGTTGATGGAGTCAAATGTTCGAGCAAATTCGTTCTCTGCTTTTGTCATCGGACTGGCTTTTTGCGACTTCAGGCCAAAAAGGAACCATCAATTGATAGGTTTTACGCCCAAAGACGAGCAGGTCAACATCTCGCATGAGGTGCGTAAAATATTCATGTGTTTCTTCATCAGCAATCTGTTTGGTGTGGTCGCAGCAGCCATCTAGGGTAATGTTGATTGCGAAGATTACATTTCTCATTTTCGGCTCCGTGCACGCACATCAATTATCGCAAGCAAATTTGAAGGTGACGAATTCAGGCGATTACACCAACTACGACCCTGGAGTCCCCTCTCGTAGTTTCCTGAGGGGTTGTGAGTGTAATCGCGATGTTACGCCAACTAGACCCCGCGGACTATCGTCGGCAGGAGGGCCAGCAATAACAGCACGGTGAAGCGGATGGATATTCCCCGTTGGGTGGGTTTGCTAGTTCTCCCGGTCACGAAGAAATAGACTGCCAATACGCATACAGCTGCGTTGCAAACCAAATCGAAGGGACGGGAAGTCCCGTCTCGCAAGAAACCGACGAGGACGCCTGCGGTGCCAATCATGCACCACAACCGGTAGAATACCCTTGGAACCCAAGCTGGTTCAGGCGGCGGTGCTTTAAGGGCCTCAAACATCGCTGAATTATCCCATCTTACGTCAATGACCCGGTCAATGCATTATGAGAGAGCGGCCTCGTAAATATCTAGTCGAGCAGTCGAGGACTGTGGGGCGGCAGAAGGAAGCTAGAAAAAGCTACTAAAGAATGGCACTGTACCTTGAGGGAAAGACTCCGTTGGACGCGAATGATCTTTCCCCCAAGGAGGCAACTGAATGAGTCGCGACATCAAGTATATCGGCATGGACGTGCACAAGGAAGCGACCGTGATCGCCGTGCTGAACGGCAGTGGCAAGCTGGTGATGGAGTCGATCGTGGAAACCAAAGCCAGCAGCATTCTGCAGTTTATCCACGGTCTGCGGGGCGAGTTGCATGTGACCTGGGAAGAAGGGACCTGGGCAGCTTGGCTGTACGATCTGCTGCAACCCCAGGTGGCGCAAGTGCTGGTCTGCGATCCGCGGCGCAATGCCTTATTAAAGGAAGGCAACAAGAGCGACAAGATAGATGCGCGCAAGCTGGCCGACTTGTTGCGCACGGGAATGCTGCGGCCGGTCTATCACGGGGAACACGGACTGCGGACGCTGCGCGAGCTGGGGCGCAGTTATCAGACCATCAGCCAAGATCTGAATCGAGTGATGAATCGGATCAAAGCTCTGTATCGCGGCTGGAGCATCCCTTGTGCAGGTACCCAGGTGTATGCTCCGCGTTATCGGGAAGAGTGGCTACAGAAGATCGAGCATGCCGGGGTGCGCCGGCGGGCCGAGCTGCTCTATCAACAGTTGGATGGATTGCAGACGTTACGACGAACCCTGCGTCCCGAGTTATTGGCGGAGAGCCGGAAACATAAAGCCTCGAAACTGCTGCGCCAGATTCCCTGCATCGGTCCGATTCGGGCCGCCCGCTTGCTCGCACTGATGCAAACCCCGCACCGCTTCCGCAGCAAACGGCAACTCTGGACCTATAGTGGGCTGGGCATTGAGACCCGCGACAGTGCGCAATATCGCTACGTGCGCGGACAACTGCAACGTGCGAAAAAACCGCAACAGATTCGTGGTCTCAATCGGAATCACAACCATGAGATGAAAGAGATCTTCAAGGGAGCCGCGACCCGAGCCAGCTGTGGGGTGGGTCCGTTGCGCGACTTCTATGTGGCCTTGCTGGCCAAAGGGATGAAGCCCGAGATGGCGCGTCTGACCTTAGCCCGAAAGATCGCGGCCATTGCTTTGACACTCTGGAAGAAGGAGGAACGTTTCGACGCCGAACAACTGAAGCCGCAAGCAGCTTGAGCGTTGCACAGAACTCAGGTGGTCTCCCAGGTTTCACGCCTCGGTGGTGACCCATCGGTTCTGGCGATGCTCGGGTTCGAGGGAGAGTATCCATGCACTCATTAGGCGCTCTGTGTGCTGCAGTTTCAGCACCGCAGTCTCCGGGTCAATCCTATGCCCCCTCGGATAACCCAAAAAAGCCATAGGCCTCGAGCCTCACATAGGATGATGGTTGGCACTTAAGCCAACGGTTGGCTTGCGCAGCTTCGCAACGAATGGTGTCGGGACCGCTGCATGAAACCACTCAAGGGAGACCAGCAACTGCGATCCGTATCCCTGTCGTACTCTGTGGCGCTCCAGGCGTTAAAACCAAAATCCTCTCCACGAAGAAGAAGGGGCCTGGATGCAAGCACCGATCGAGGTCTCACGGAGAGGAGTGGAGAAGTGTTTTCGCTTGACATCCTCTCTCATAGGATGAGTGTAATGGCGATGTTACGTCAATTAAAGAAACAGCTCCGGCTTCGGGCATGGAACTCTGCGCCTAGAGGAATTACCTCTCTAATCGATTTCGACGGATGGACCTACGGCAGCGCGAAAAGCTGGTTGCAGATCCCGCCGAGTTTCTTTGCCAGCGGCTCCCCGGTGAGCTTCGGTTGCTCGTCAAGCGGAATAAGCCTCACCGAGCATCTGCGACCTCCATTTTTCCAGGCGTCAACAGCATAGGAATTGTCAACGCGCATGGCTTTGTCGCCTACTCCTGGGAGGGCGATCGCCTTGGGATCATTGCGTTTAATTAGTCGTTCCCAGTCTTCCGACGTGATGTGATCGAAGAGGTCGATCCTCAACGTGGTGGAACCGAGATTACTGCCGTAAATGCAACCCTCTCCACTTTGGAGAGGTTCGCTCTTACCGGCAGGATGTACCAGGAAGGCGCCGAGGACATCCGCCGTTAGCAGCTTCTGGCAAGCCGAGGCGCCGTTTGCCGCCCAAGTGCTGCCCGGGAACGCCGCTGCAGGCATGATCGTTGTAACGCCGCGTGCAGACCTTTGCAATCGTCCCGGTAAAACAAAAAAAAAGGCACAAACGAAAATCGTCATTGAAACACGCATGGAATCCTCGATTCTGCGAAAAGCCAAAGCGACGGCGGGAGTCTAGCACAGAGGGCCGAGGCGGGCGAGTTTTCGCAGCAACACGAAGCGTTACGAACACGGCGAATATCGCCGATTGTAAGTAAGCTGTTGCTAACAGCGTTTACACTCACAAGCCGGACAATGAGTGCA
The DNA here is from genome assembly GCA_963696825.1 of Terriglobia bacterium. Lineage (GTDB taxonomy): Bacteria > Acidobacteriota > Terriglobia > Terriglobales > Acidobacteriaceae > JAIQFF01. Next base: position 1,143,211 of record CAVOLN010000007.1, on the reverse strand, counting down.
ATCGCGATGTTTTCGACAGCGGCGAATGGTTACATGGCTTACACTTCGAAAGCACACCTACGGCTACCAGCGCGAGCGTGGAGTATAATCCTGCCGCTCGGGCCTGGACAGCCGGGCGGAAGGTGGACTGGAGGCGATCAGCAATGAGAACTGCCCATCGGAGTGCGATGGCGAGTCTGTTCGTTTTGTTCGTTGCAGTTTGTTTTGCGGGCGGCCAGGAAGGCGCGATATTGCGCAGACGGTTGACCAACCAGGACGTCATCGAGATGGCGAAGCTGGGACTGTCCGACGACGTGATCATCGCAAAGATTCGCCAAGCGTACGGGGCTGAAACTGATGCGGTCAGCTTTGATACCAGCGTGGATGGATTGAAGTCACTCAAAGCCGCAAACGTTCCTGACTCGGTCATTAGAGTTATGATCGACCCCGCCCCTCCGCCGGCAACAGTCGTGGCGGGAACGAGTCCGATCTCCGTCGATCCGAATCTTCCTCCGCCCGAGGTAGGTGTGTACTGGCGAAACCAGGGCAGGTTTGTGCTGGTTCACGGCCAGGTGGTGACAAACACAAAGACGGGGGGCAAGGCTGGCAGCCTCTTTACAAACGGCCTGAGGAATCAGCACTGGGATGCGACCATCGAAGGGCAAACGTCGAAGAATGTCGTGCGCGACCGCCAGCCGATTTTCTACCTTTATGTTCCAGACGGGAATGACTCCTCCGACTACGTGTTGATCAAGCTGAACAAGAAAAGCGATCACAGGGAATTTCAGATCGGTTCGTTCGGCGGTATTACGGGCGGCAAGTCCGGCGTGCAGAAGGAGAAGGAGGTTCCCTTTCAAGCCGAGCACGTCGGGATCAGAATCTACAAAATCACGTTATTGGACCAAGGCTTGAAGCCGGGGGAATACGCGTTCTTCATGGGCACGGGCCAGAGCAATACGATGGCAGGCGCACACGGAGGGAACAGGTCGGGAGGATCGGCCTCCGGGAGGGTTTGGGATTTCACGATTCCGGAATGAAGTTAGACGCGATTGGCGTGCGTGCAAGACAGAATAACGTCGCGGCAATATGCCGGTGGCGGCCCGCTTAACTCACAACCCCGTCAATAAGCGTAATGGCGAAATTTCAACAGTTACAACGAAGCCATAGCGGGCGTACCGGGGGCTCGGCACAAGTCTGGTATGGTGCAGGCAGGTTACGCGATTCTCGCAGTTCCCGCAAAGCTACGCAGATCCCTGGCAGTACTTGTAAGCGGAACTGTTTTTCGAGAGCGTACAATTTGTCGCCATGACGCTTAGCAGAGTTCGAGCGCGTGTGTCAGGTCAAGAAGGGGAGCGCCTCTTCCGCATTCTCGGTTACGGTACGATCCTTCTGCTGCTCGGCTTTCTCCTCTTCGCATTCTTCTTGGAACCGCCGACGTGGTCCGAAGCGGCCGGCGACCTGCTGGCGGAAATTGTGTTCGTCATTCTTTTGATCAGTTTGGTGGCACTCCTACTTCTGTACTTGGTCCGGAAGATCGACTTCTTCGAACCTCCGCTTTTGTCAGCTCAAAGCGCCCGGTGGGTCCACCGAGCCAGCGTGGCCTCCCTGATTTCGTTCTTCTTCGTTCTTGGAATTGCCTTTTTTTATCAGAAGATAGTGGGGATTTTCTTGTGGTTGCCTTTCTGGCTGCCTCTGCTATTGATCGTTCTTTACCTGCGAAGCAACACACCGAAGAAGGGCCTCGCTCTCTCCGTAGCGATGGGACTCACTCTTTTTTTGGTCTTTTATTCATTGTTTTCGATTGAACGGGATTGGGAAAGCGCCTTATGGATTCAGGGCAGTTTGGTTCTGGCGGCGCTTTCGCAGTTGATCTTGGCAGGCGCGGCCATTCGAACCTACTACTCTCTCCCAAAGGAACCTCGCGACCTGCTCACACTTCTGTGGAGTTTCGCCTATGGATTTGCTCTGTATATTCTGTTATTGGCGGTGTTACCGTTTGAGAATACGGAGACCATCCACGAAAAAATGGCAGAGCGTCGCCTGGAAGGCATCCACACGGCAGCATCCGAGTATGCACAGCTCTTCGGGGGAGTCTTTCCGGAAAGCCTGGGCGCATTGGGTTTGCCCCCGTCCGGGCAAAAGACGAATTGCCGCGCAGCCGGTCTGCTCCAGAGACGGCTCGAAACCAGTGGCGGCTACCACATTGAATATCACAGCGGACCTCCGTCGATCACTATCGCTGGACCTTGTGGAGGTGCAAAGAGCTACACCGCTACAGCCCGGCCCATTGTCTATGGGAAGACTGGATCTTTAAATCTTTATACCGATGAAGGCGGTGTCATTCGGTGCACACGCGAAGACCGTCCCGCGAACGCTAGCGATAGCAGTAGGTTTTGCGGTTTCCTTCGATTTTCGCCGACGGGGCCGCCCTCCGATGGGGCATTCGTACGAGAAATGGACAAAGCGAAAGCCACCCGCCAAGACTTCTTCGCCCCTCGAGGGTTCGGCTCATGCTCAGTTCCTATTTCAAACGGATCAATCAGATCGTGTAATGAGAGAAGTGCTCCAATTCCTTTCCACTAACCAGCACAAGTGACAAGCGTTGACTGGCGAAAATAGGCGATTACACTCACTTTCCCAGCCAGAGAAGGCTTTCGGGTTTGTGGTGTAAGCTGAGGCCGTCGCAGGAACCAAATCGAAATGTCAGTTTGAGGGATGAGGTATGCAAAAAAACGTTCTCTTAGAAATGGTAAAGCAAAACCAATTTACTAGCCATTTTTCTTTCGACAGAGTCACAGAAGAAAATGTGAACTTACGGTTGAATGATAAAGCAGCCTCAATCGGCTTCATTTATCGTCACATCGGTGAAACCATCCATCTATTCGGTCAGTTTTTCGGCATACCAACTGATGTAACCAACACGACGATAGGGCAAATCGATACGGGTCAGCAATATGAGGTCGGTTATAGCAGAGAGTTAATTGATCGAGGATACCGAATGCTCCACGACCTCGTAGAAAACAGCAGTGACGAGAATTGGCTCAAACCCGTTGATACTCCGTTCTTTGGGACTGTTTCAACAGTACGGTTGTTTGCCCATGTGCTTTTTCACAATTCACATCATGCCGGACAAATCTCTATGACGCTAGCCAATGGAAGTAGATAACCATGAGGCCATTTTCTTGTCGCACGCACGCGAGCCATGTCAGAGCGACACGACGCGCTGGCCCTGGGGTGTTTAGTTGTTGGAGGGACGGCATGTGGTACGGATATGCCGGACGACCTAGAAGATTGTCAGAGACGCGATGTTATCACAGCGGCTCGGAGAACTGATTCTGTCGGACCATCACTAGGATACGGCAAGGTACGATGTGCCGATGTTCGGCCTGATTCGATCCCTGCGGGTAGCCCTTCTCGGGATGGCTGTGGCTGGTCTGCGAATCACGCTTTACTTGCTGCTTTTCAACTTCACAGACCTGAAACCAAGCCCTGGCATACTCAAGGCCTATGCGGCGCTAAGCATCGCGATGACCCTGGGAGGTTTGTTGACGGCGTTAGTAGGGGCAATCACTCGGGCGGGTCAGGCACCTAGGCGACAGGTGCTACTGGTCGCGGCGAAGGTCACGATCGCAATTATCCTTTAACACGTCACGGCAGCGCAGAATAACTGTTGTAATCGATTTTTGCCAACAACCCTTCGGAGTTACCGCGGTTCCCACGCCACTGACGACTGGTCCAATCGTATATCACACGGCTTTGCCGAGCCTCGATGGCAAAAAGCTCTTCGTCCAGGGCATGCAGCCGCGCGGCGAACTTGTACGTTACGACGCCGTTGTCAAACAATTTGTCCCGTTCCTTGGCGGAATTTCGGCGACCGACGTAGCTTCGCGTGACGGAAAATGGGCGGCGTATGCGACCGTTCCAGACGGCACGCTGTGGCGCAGCCGAATCGACGGCAGCGAACGACTACAGCTAACCTATCCGCCCGCAGTGGCTACGCTTCCGGTCTGGTCACCAGACTTCCGGCCAAGCCGGAAAGCCTTTTAAGATCTTTCTGGTTTCGGCGCAAGGCGGTTCGCCCGAGGAGCTATTGCCGGAAAACATTGGGGAAGTAGATGCGACCTGGTCTCCCGATGGCACCCAGCTCGCCTTCGGACGGGTCTCCTCCATGAACACCGGAACCAAAGATATTCAGCTGATGAACATGAAGACCCGCCAGACTTCGACCTTCCCCGGTTCCAAAGACCTATTTTCTCCGCGCTGGTCTCCCGACGGCCATTACCTGGCTGCCATCAGTGTCGAGGGCTCGCATAAGATCATGCGCTATGATTTCGGCACGCAGAAGTGGTCGGAATGGCTCACCGAAGCCACCAATGTGAACTATCCGTATTGGTCGTCGGACAGCCGGTACATGTACTACGACAACGTCGCTGTGGAGAATCCCCAGTGCCAGCGCATTAAGGTTGGAACTAACCGTCCTGAGGACCTCTTCAGTTTGAGAGGGCTGCGCCGCTATTTCGGAATCTGGGGATCGTGGGGCGGCCAGGCGCCCGACGACTCGCGGCTTTTTGTGCGTGACGCGAGCACCCAGGATATTTACGCGCTGGACGTAGACTTTCCCTGAGAAGTCGTGCAACGAAAACGTGCGGTTAGCTGCCCTGCTCGTAGCAGGTCCATCGCACTGGAATAAGTTAAGATGTCTCTCTAAAAGTCTGCCTGATACACTTCGCGGTTAATCGAGATTTAAAGAACTGTTTTATTGACTCCGCTCCCGACCTGCAACATCCTGTCTCGCCAGTAGCAGACCATTTTCAAAAGTCGTCACAAGGACTGGAGAGACCCTATGAGAAACATACCCTTGTTCGCGCCGAGTCTTCTTTGCAAGCGAGTGAGTCCGCGTGTTGCATATTCCCCTTATTTCCCGTAGTCGTCCCCGAAATCGACAACGCTATGATCCAGAGGCAGCTCGTGTACGCGTAGTTCTGGAGTCCCGCCACCGGAGCCCTTGCAACGATAGCGGTCGATGAGATAAGGCACACCTTCGCCAGACCCCAGTTTCGAGGAAGTGGTGACTTCGAAATGCAGATGCGGCTCACGCGCGTCGCCGGTAGAGCCAATGCGCGCCAACACTTGCCCGCGCCGCACGCGGTCCCCCGACTTCACGCGCAGACTGCCCGGTTGCAGATGCATGTAGTACGCAAACTGACCGCCGCTCAGGTCGAGGGTGATCGTGTTTCCCGCAACTGTTTCAAGCGTAATGGGCACAGCGGGGTGGAACGACTCACCGTGTCCGGGGACATTGTCGGGAAGGCCATCTCTCGCCACGACCACGCGCCCATCGGCTACGGCTAACACGGGCCTCCCATAGGCAAAATAAGAGCGCACATCCCGCGAGTCGCCAGAAAATGTCGCACCGTCTTTGATCTGCTCCCAATCGATCGCGTAGCGTCGTGAAATCACCGCCCGGCCATCGAGAACGAAAATTCCGCGCCGATGATGGTTGTCCTGGTCATTACTCGGGCCATCGTCTGCAACCCAGTTTGCTCCTTCTAGCGGCGGGCCGAGCAGATGCAGAGTAGTGTAATGGGTAGAGATGATCGCGCCTTCCGCCACCGAGTCAGTCGTTATCACATGATGAAGCAGTCTGTCTGGTATATGTGAGCTGCGGTCGAACGCTATCGACATAAAAACGGTGGCGCTCCGGCCACCGGCGATGATGAGGTTTCCTTTCGGTCCGGCAGCTGTGTCGCCGCCCACAGATTGCAGCATGGTTTCAAGCTGCTCTTCCTCAAAGATGGCAATCGGGCGGGCGGCTGCAGCCTCCGCGTCGAGCACCTCAATGCGGCTCAGGTTAAGAGGAGCGACCCCAAAGTTCCTCAGATGCAACTCATACATGACATAGCTGTTGCGATCACTTGGGAATGCTGTGGGCTCGAACGGCACACGGATTTCGAGCTGCAGTGGGAAGGGAGCGGGGTTGGCCGCTGGCACTTGACTATGAGCAATTGCAGTACAGGCACAGATGGCAGCTGTGAAAAGAATTAAGGAACGCATGCCGATGGTTACGCAATTGGCGACTGCAAAGTTCTCGCTATCCTAAGTTTTTAGTGTCTCGGGAGATTTCCATGTAGCGCTTGGAGCGCGTTTTGAACCTCGTTCCCAGGCTGCGCGTAGGAGTCGCAAGTCGCATTATCATTCGGGTGTAATCTCATGGCCTATGAGAACCGGTGTTTTTCTGCCACTGGTGCTGATTACTGGTCTTGTCTGGCACGGGCTTGGACAAGCTCCCCCGAAATCGTTCGTCGCAGACCCACCGGGTCAAAATAATACCGGAAGTATACAACTCGTGCCCACTTGGCTCCATCTGACTCCCAATTGGACGCCATCTTCCTCGACGCCATCTTCCTCGACGCCATCTTCCTCGACGCCATCTTCCGAAGAACTTTGATGAACATACGGACGGAACAATTCACGAGGAGATACCGACTACCTATCCCAATGTAACTGGTTAGGATGGAAGATCTTGGAGAAGTCTATTCAAATAGCTCATCCCATTGACTTGGAGTCTGGCGGGTATTTTTCGTTGTTGACCATGAAGGTCCGCCATGGATCGGGGCGTTCCTGGGCATTAGGAGTGGGTGTGAGACTCACGACAGTTCATGGCTTTCAGGCGGTGCTCTCTCCTGCTTTTGCTTTTGGCAGGGATGTCAAAACCGGGGCTAATGGGCCAGGCGCAGACGGTCGGAAAATGGTCGACTCTGTCCTACACCATGCCTATCAACCCGATCCACGTGGCTCTGTTGCATAACGGCAAAATCCTGGTGGTTGCGGGTTCGGGAAATTGCCCGGCTTCGCCTGCCTGGATGTCCGTCAGGCTCGCCGTACGGTCCGGCGAATAACTCCGGCGCCCTGCTTCTTGATCCCACCAACGGAAACATCACCCAATTTAGCGTGTCGTGGGACATGTTTTGCAACGGAATGGTGGTTCTACCGGATGGACGCGCGTTTATCAACGGCGGCACACTGGCCTACGATCCTTTTCTAGGATCGCTGAAGTCAACCATCTTTGATCCGGCCACGAACACTTTTGACGACGTGCAAAACATGGCGCACGGCCGCTGGTATCCCACGGTCTTGACCCTGGGCGACGGCCGGATCATGACATTCTCCGGCTTTCTTGAGACTGGAGACAGAACACCAACACCACAGTCGAGTTCTACACAGTCGGTTCGGGTTGGAGCCAGCCTTTCACGGCTCCTTTCACGCCGGACTTATATCCCCGCTTGCATCTTTTGCCCAACGGAAAAGTTTTTTATTCCGGCCCGTCCCCGGTCTCCCAATTGTTCGATCCATCGACCAAGACCTGGACGCTCAATGTCGCGACCACAAACTACGGCGGTACGCGGTCGTACGGAAGTTCAGTTCTGCTTGGCCTGACGCCGGCCAACAACTACGACCCGGTCATTTTGATCATGGGCGGAAACAGCCCAGCGACCGCGACTACCGAAACTATTGACATGGGAGCTGCTAATCCGACGTGGCAGTTGGGACCAACTATGTCGCAGGCGCGGATCGAGATGAATGCTGTCATTCTGCCCAGTGGCAAGGTCCTGGCGCTGGGCGGTTCGGTGAACGATGAGGATGCGACCACGCAAAGTCTCAATGCTGATCTTTACGATCCCGCAACAAACACATTTTCTTCTGCGGGAGCGAATGCATTCGCGCGGCTCTATCACTCCGTGGCTTTACTTCTTCCTGATGCCACGGTTTGGGTGGCCGGAGGCAATCCCGTGCGCGGCACGTACGAGCGCACATATTGAGATTTACCAGCCTGCATATTTGTTCCAATCGGATGGAACGCTGGCTGCGCGTCCGTCTATCACGAGCGTGCCTGGCAGCGTCAGTTACGGCAACCAATTTACGGTGCAAACGCCGGATGCGGCCAGCATCGCTTCGGTGGTACTCATCCGCAACGGCACGGTGACGCACTCTTTCGGCATGGATCAGCGGATGGTGGGGATGTCTTTCACCGCGGGGTCGGGATCCTTGACGGTCACGGCGCCACCCAACGGCAATATCGCGCCGCCCGGATATTACATGCTGTTTATTTTGAATAGCAACGGCGTCCCGTCGGTGGCGAGCTCGGTCCTCCTAAGCTCCAGTTCTACTCCTGCGCCAACGGTGACTTCCATCTCGCCGAACTCGGGAACGATCAACGGTGGGACGGCAGTGACCATCACCGGCACGGGATTCCTGGCAGGAGCGACGGTGAGCGTCGGGAGGAACAGCGGCTACAGGGGTCACGGTGGTGAACAGCACGTCGATTACAGCCACCACTCCGGCGCATGCGGCCGGAGCCGTAAACGTGATCGTGACCAACAGCGATACGCAGAGCGGAACGTTGACCCAAGGATTCACTTACACGACAGCATCCAATCCGGCACCGACGCTGACCGGGATCTCGCCCGCGTCGGGAACAGCCGCCGGTGGAACAGCGGTGACCATAACGGGCACGGGATTCCTGGCGGGAGCGACGGTGAGCCTGGGAGGAACACCAGCGACGGGTGTGACGGTGGTGAGCAGCACGTCGATCACAGCCACCACCGCCGGCGCACGCGGCCGGAGCCGTGGATGTGGTCGTGACCAACAGCGACACGCAGAGCGGAACGTTGACCCAAGGATTCACTTACACGGCAGTATCCAATCCGGCGCCGACGGTGACCGGGATCTCGCCCGAACGTCGGGAACGAGTCGCCGGTGGTACGGCGGTGACCATCACGGGCACGGGATTCCTGGCGGGAGCGACGGTGAGCCTGGGAGGGACACCAGCCACGGGTGTGACGGTGGTGAGCAGCACCTCGATTACAGCCACCACTCCGGCGCATGCCGCGGGTGCGGTGGACGTAGTAGTATCAAACGCAGAACAACAAAGCAGGCACGCTGGCCAATGGCTATACCTATACATCGATCACCCCGGGTTTAGGTCTCAGCGTGCCCTCGGGGGATTCAAGTTCGGCCACTGTAGTTGCCGGACAAACCGCGTCCTACACGCTGTCTATCGGAGGCGCAGGACTGAGTGGGACAGCGTCACTGAGTTGCACTGGCTCGCCGACGGGTGCAAACTGCTCGGTACCCGCTAGCGAACCGTTTAGTTCCACCGTTCCCGCAACCTTTAATGTGAGTGTGACCACCACATCGCGCACCGCGGGGGCACTTCGTCTACCTGCTTTCGCGCCGGTGGCCGGGTTGTGGATTTTCGCACTGCTGGGGATGGTGGTCCATCCTGGAAGACGCATTCCCACGCGGTCACTGCGGCGATATCTCCCGCTCACGCGTTGACGCTATTGCTCTTCTTATGTTCCTGCGGCGGTGGCGGTAGTTCCGGCAATCCACAGCCGAACCCAAATGGAACCCCAGCCGGAACATACACTCTGAATGTGAAGGCGACTTCGAATGCTACGACGCAGACCACCTCACTCACATTGATAGTGCAGTAAAAAACCGGCGCTGATGTTCCGCCAGTCATGGAAAATCCCGTGGTCGGTTGTTTGGCTCATGCCATGACACCTACTTTTGCATTTACAATCTGCGGCACACCTTTGCGAATCGGTTGAGTGCTGCCGGAGTATGAGACCTCTTCGTCCTCCAGATGATTGAGAGTCCGAAGCTGCGGCCTTACCATTTCCCGATCATGCCAGGATGCCTTTTCCGCGACCGATAACCAGTCGCATCCATCCGTAACATCACCATCACCATCTTCCCGGTGAACCGCGCCGATAGTTTCATCGTCGTTTGCGACTCGGTGTATGGTGATCATGCGGATATGTAATTTTTTGCCAGTCGGCGAAATTCCCATCCACGTCCCCTGATGTGTGCCTTCCATCGCTAGTTGGCTAACAACCCGCTCTCGCTCTGCGATCATCTGCTCGATATTTGAACCGCAAGTCGGCAAGGTTATAAGCCAGCTCGATACGCGTTCCTTCACTGCCTGATTTCAAGTTTACGGATTGCAGATTCGACAGAGTGGAGATCACCATGTCGTAACTTTCATCGATGGAGTAGAGCGCCATAGCTCCAGATTTTTCATCGGCGTGCCAACGGAAGAACAGCGCCGAAATCTAACCTTCAGGGCTCATAAACAGCGAACCCCGCTTGCGGGTGCGCCGCTCACATGCGGAGTTCGGACGCTACAGGATCGTCCGTCGGGATAAGGCAGGACACGCTTGCCCTTCTGCGACTCTATGGAAAGTTGTTTGCGAATATCGTTTGCCGCCTTGTTATTGCTAGCGATGAGAACTGTTTGTGCTTGCGCGAACGCGACCGAAACCAGCCGCAGCAGCGCCGAGTTCTTCAATGGGCCACCTATCTCAGAAATCAATTCCATTCGTGATCATTTAGGTTCCAGAACAAATGCCTGATTCAGCTGCGCCTGATTGAATGCGCTTCCCACAATTTCTCCCTTGTCATTGATCCCATTGGCTACGCTTAAGGTCCAGTCCGGTGAACTTACCAGCGTGTTCAGATCGATCATGCCGCTTGCCTGCGTCCATGTCATCGCCCGGTCGAAGGTATCGAGGGTATGAGGATGTGCCTGCAAGCGGGCCAGCACCTGCGGCCAGCTCTTCAACTGAACCTTTGCCACCATGCCTGTGCTGCTGGGAGTTGCCATGATGCCTACAATCTGGTCCGATGCGTTGATTCCAAATGCCGAGCTGTAACGCCTGCCGGCCGCCCCAAGATCTGTGAAAGTCTGATTCCAGAAGAAGGCGTGAACGTTTCCGTCGGTAGTATCTTGTTCTCCGCATACGTGTCCTAACCGATTGACGCCTACGGCCATGCTCTGAACATCTGTATCGGCGCCCAGGTCGGTGACTGTGGGCTGGCCTTCCATGACTGCGACGGTAGCGGCTCGCCCGGAGTCGCTTTGTCCGGCCATGAAACCGCTGTTGATGGCGAAGATTCCGTTCATGCCAGGAACTGGATTGATGCCCAGGTCCATGCGCCAGGTGAGTCCTTCTTTCGCTGGGGTTCCGTTGGTGAAGCCCTGCCCGACAAGCGTGCCATCTGCGTCGATTCCTGCTGCCACTGAATCGGGCCCAAGTTGGGCAAGGTGACCGATTACGATTCTTCCCGTCGTTGCCGACCAGAACCAGCCTTGATCTGCTCCGCCTGAATCTGCACCAACCGAGATGTTGGGGTCGACAAAGCTTCCCACGACTTGATTGCTGGAATTGATCGCCGTGGCCAGTCCTAAGCCCAAGTCTGAGGGCACGCCGTTCTGCCACATGGTGGCTTCAAAGAAGGGCTGGCTAGAGTTTTCCATCACGGAATAACCGACCACGACTCCCGCCTCGTTGATTGCAGTCGCCTCGGCTTCCGCTGCTCCCGGCAAGGGCTGCAAGATGGTGACCGTGTATCCACCAGTAGGCGTGGGAGGAGGAGTTGGCGGCGGTGGTGGAGGGGCCGGGGGCGCGGTCACAGCGACGGTGGCCGCGGCGGTTTGCGTCCCGCCCGCTCCCGTCGCGGTCAAAGTATAGGTGGTGGAATCCGCCGGTGTGACGCTTTGCGACCCGCTGGGTTGCACCGCCCCCAGGCCGCTGATGCTGACGGTAGTCGCATTGGTCGTCTGCCAGGTCAAGGTGGTGGAACCGCCTTCAGCGACCGTGGTCGGGCTGGCCGATAGCGAAGCTGTAGGCGCGGCTGGCGGCGTACTTGGTGGCACATTAGTCCGGGTAGGAGAGCCAGTGCCACCACAACCGACCAGCGCGAGAGCGAACGCGAGAATAACTAACAGCGTGGCAACGCGTTTCTCGAAAATCATATTCATCCCTTCTCTGAAGCTTGCCGTTTGTGGAACTCCTGGAAGGGGAAGTTGCGTTAAGTGCCGTTTCTGGTACCCCGGAAGGTTCGGCCCGTGAAGGACTGAAAGTGTGTGGCTGATTCCCTCTGAGCGCAATGGCCCGTTCGTGGCCCCGCCTCGCTGGGACATGGTGAGAGTTAGGCGTAGTTGACGTAAAATCGTTTATGAGGAAATGAGCACCATCACAGCCGAAGAGTTCTTTCGTCTCTACGAACAGGCCAACCGCGATTTCGATGTCCAATTGATCGCGAAGCTTTACGCGAACACCTTTATGTTTGGGAACCCACAAGGTGTTCAGGCCGTAAAGAAGGAGGATTTTGTCAAGGTTCTGCCGCGACGAAAGGAGTTTATGAAGACGGCGGGCCTATTGTCTTCGCGTGTCGATTCTGTGCAGGCTTGCACGCTGGATTCCAAATACGTCTTGGTGAAGACCGTCTGGAATATGAGCTTTCGGGGCCCCAACGCAGATGAGGTAACCCGCAGGACCTCAGCTACCTACGTTCTCTCCAATATCGGAGAGTCCTTCGAAATCGTCCTTCAGCTAGACCATCAGGATTTAATGAAGATCGTGCAAGACCTTCGTGCGCCAGGCGGATCGCTTAATGAGTGATAACGCCTGATAACGACTGTTGACGAGAACTTTTGACTTGCCCGTGTTCGCTCGGAGTCTCGAAGTCCTCACGGTCGCAAGGAAACAACAAGCGAAAGGCCTGATCGCTCCCTGGAACAAAGGTAGGTCGCGACACGTATTAACCTAGGGTGTATGCGCGAAGGAGTTTCTTTCACATGAAGAGATTGCCTCACTTTTTCCTCCTTATTATTTTGTCCCTGTGTGTCGTGGGCATGGGTGCGCAATCCACTGCCCAGCCCGATCCTCTGTTTGAGACGATACAGTCCTTAGATACCAAGCTTTTCGACGCATATAACCACTGCGATTTGACGACACTGGGCGCGATGGTGTCGGATGACCTGGAGTTTTATCACGACCAGACAGGGCTGTCCGTGGGGAAAGAGCCATTCCTCGCTGCCATCAAGCAGAACATCTGCGGAAAGGTGCGGCGGGAACTGCTATCGGGCACATTGGAGGTGTACCCGCTGAAGGATTACGGAGCGGTCGAGCTCGGAATTCATCGTTTCCACCACCCTGAGAACCCAGACAATATGGGAGACGCCAAGTTTATTATGCTGTGGCGCAACAAAGATGGCGTGTGGAAGGTTACGCGTGTGATCAGCTACAACCACAACCACGGACTTCTGGCGAAGTAGGCGCGGATTTCCTCAAGACGAGCACGACATAGGCGGGGACTTTGTGAAAGCATGCTGAGTCTTAATCCCGGCGAGTGGGTGAGAGTCATCGGCAAAGGCCACCTGACTAGTGGCGAGTTCACCTCGTTCGGCGATCCGACGGATCGGGCATACGCAGAAGCTTCCCTCTTTCGTGAAGAAACTCGGATAACGCCAACGCAGTCAGCGACGGTGAGCCGCGAAGTCTGCCTTGCTCACAGGCAAGGACAGACCGTCCCGATTCAACTGGCTATTCCGTAGCTGTTGTAACATCGCGATTACACTCATAGCCCACTTGAAGCAGCGCCGTTCGGATGTCCATACGCACCCCCCGGTTTCGCCCCTTGATGCCACCTGCCGGCCTGGTCATCGATACTCCTAGTTGGCTGCTCTTTGCCTGAGTCATGGTTTGGGCGGGGAAGGCGGCTGTTCGTACGTCATCGTACAGACAATAGAAAAGCTTGAATCATTATCCAATTCTGTCTTATAAGCCTTGTGGCTCACCCTGTAGGGCAATCCTAAGCATGTGCTTTATTAAATGTGCTTAAGACTACTAGCTGCATGGCTGATACCAAAGCCATCAGGCCAACGGATCGAGTTGGTGGTGATCCAATGACACCGGCAACGGTTGCGTGGATAGTTGGATGGGTTCTGCTGGTCGTTGTCATAGCTCTGTTTGGTAGTGAAGAAGGGACGGCATCACGTGACTCCCACACCGAGCGATAAGAGTTCGGGCGTTTCCGGCATTAGCTGTATTGCAATGGCATTAATCGGCTGGCAAGCAGGTCAATGCCAAACAGGTTGACCTAACTACTCTACGCGTTTCCACAGTAGCCCATCCGACCATACAGACCACCGCACCACAGCTTAGGCTGATCGTGAGCAGACTTCGGGGGAGGCTACTCAACTAACGTCCCATGACTCTAACCGGAGTCTGAAGCCAAAAACTCACAAGCTTTGCACTCACGTAGCACACTCGGTTTTATTACTTTCCCGACCTGACCACCCTAGAGCCTCTGCTTTCCCCGACATTAAGGAGATTGATCCGTCGAACCTCTCGGGCGGAGGAGAACGCGAATCGCACGCAAGACATAGACTTGTGGTGCCGTGGTTTCTGTCAGCGCCAACAGTTGCTGCTGCGGCTGAGCTTGTGCCGTTACAATCCAAGCCGAAAGGAGCAAACCGTGGGAGTGTGGGGAACCGATCTCTTCTCAGACGACTTGGCCTGCGACATACGCGATCACTATCGTGAACTCCTGGAAAACGGTATCGAGGATGGTGCCGCGACGCGACTGATTCTTGAAAAGTTTGGAGCGTATCTGGAGGAATCCGAAGGAATCGCACTGCTCGCCTTTGCTATCACGCAGTCAAAGCTCGGTCGACTCGACCCTGACATCCGTGATCGGGCTCTGGTCGTACTTGAAGGCGGTGCCGACCTCGAGGTGTGGGAGCGCGAAAATCCGAAACTGCTTCCCGAAGCGCCGCGCCGCGCTCGAGAAAGCCCGCACACAGCTGACCGGTCCTCAACCGCCTCGGAGACGCCTGCGCCCGCCGAAACGCATCAGCTCGGGTCTCGTTGCTGGAGACGTTCTCGCCCTCGCGCTTCCACGGCGCGTGGCACTGTTGCGGGTCGTGCGCATTCGCTCGCATCGGCTTGGTGAAACGCCGGTGCTCGAAGAGCTGGACTTCAAGGGCACCGACGTGCCGTCGCGGGATGCCCTCGAACGCCTTGGTCCCAGCAAGGACCCAATCAGCCTCGTGCACGGCTTGTCACCGGACACGCGGCTCTTCGCATTTGTCGCGAAGCGCATCGATTGGCAGCGTGCCGGTTTTAGGAAGGTACAGACGATCAGCGCTCGCGCCGGCGACGAGCAGGCGCCACTGCCAAGCTACGGCATTTCGTGGGCTGTACTCGCCGAGCGCTTAGTGCGGAGATCCGAGTGACAACCAACACCTAGGGAAACGTGCTGCGACCCACGGCGGGTCAACGTGTAAAGACTTGCATGTCACTCAACTGTCGAAATCAGGCGATTACACGCAATATAAAAAGGCGCCCCAGAAGGGGCTGACCGACTCTAGCATTGACGACAATTTCACGATAGCGGACCGAAAGAAGAAAATCTCAGAGCCATTGTCGAGGAGTTGAGGTTTCTGGCATCAAAACTCCGATGTTTAGACCCTGTCACGGCATCAACAACTACGGAATTGACTAGCGTTTCGGCGTGCTACGGTGCATCATCGTTGCCAACCAATCAAGCCATTTCGCCTTAAGGCCCAAGGAGCCGCCACTCCATACTCTTGGACCTTCGTACTTCGCAAGTAATGGGCGATATTTATGAGGGCAAGGCGGAAAGAGTGGCACGACCAACCGGCCCAGGAACCGCAAAGGACGCCCTTCGACTTCGCCCAGGGCAAGCTCTTTTATGAGAATCGAAGGCGTCGCCAACGCAACCGTTGGTACGGCATCATGGCTGCATTGGTCATTGCTGCAGTGGGACTCGGCATGGTTGCGATGCTTCTGGCAGATTGGCTCAGCAACCTTATGAAATAGATCGAAGTCACTTCTGAGGAGGGGTTAAACTTCTCACGGTTTTTTCGATTCTTGATCTTCACGGCCCACCAGGTTTATCGGACTTTTTTGCCAGAGTCGTCTCTCCTTTGTGATAGCTCGATTGCCGAAAAATGGTGCAGACATCCATGCCATTGCCGGACATTTCTGAAAGGTCCTTCGTCACTTCGTCAAGGTATCCTCATCCAGTTCGCGTGCGAGTCAGTCGATGGGAATGACGCCCTGCTTCCTCATGATGCCGCCGCGCCGTAAACAAATCATTTAAAACCGCAGAACGAATCCGGTAGGCCTCACTTACCACACCTGTGGCGAATACGCGCAGCACAGTCTCCGGGCAGTGATATCCGTCTCTCGACAAGTCCGTCTTTAGCTCCTCGAAGAGCCTGCTCGAATCCGACTGAGGATTTGTTTGCTTCTGAAAATGCCATCCAAATAGCATTCCTATCCAATCGCCGATGAAATTGTCGCTGTCGTACTTCGCACCAGCGCCGGAAGGGAGCGAGTGCTCTTTCATGCCCTTTCGTTAGAACCCATCGGCTTCGCGCAGGCTGCACCGATGGTGGCGTCTGGGATGGAGGAAAATTGACATCGTTAGGCTCGAAGAGCGTGGTAGATACTAACCAGAGAATTGCCGTTTCCAACTCCGCTACGAATAACTCTTGCTCAGGTGCTGGGTAATGTTTTCGAGCGTACTCGCCAAAAAAATCCAAGCCGAAAAGTAACGGCTCAAAACACAGACTCAGCCATACCGGGTGTGGAACTGCACCGGAAGTCTCCCGTAATCGTTCAACGCAAGCTTGATGGCGACCTGCAACGCACCAGAAATATTCGTGGGCGATTGCGCTTGCCTGTTTTTCCGCGTGATGTAGTTCGATGTCCATTCCGTCACGTTGTTGATTGTAAGTTAAATGTCTCGCGAATGGCTGACGATGGAGAATTCGGCACCAGACGGGTAGGTGCGTACGTCACCCGATATGTTAATTTCGAGGAGTCGACGCAAGCCGAAATGTTAGCGCAAAACGGAGGTCGCTGCTTTGAGGCGGCAACGACGAGAATTAGCGCAAAAGTTCGGAATATCCGTGTGGACAGCCTACAAGACGTGCACTGTCACTAGACGTTAGGCTATTTTACCTGGCAGCCACGGCAGGATTACTTGAGGTAAAAATCGGGATCGTTGATCAGCTTCTGCTGCGAAAGCAATTGTACCGCCCCATTTTCCCCGACTGACCATTGCTCCTGTAGCAATTCCTTCCCATCCAGATCCACATAAACAGCAGTTAAGTTTGGACCGGCAAATGACAGATTCACATGTCCGTTAACACCGAAACCATTCTTGGCTAACCGATTATCATAAAAAGAAATAGGGCGCCCTGGTTTCGGAGTTCCCAGATCGACTGGCATTCCTCCATGGCCGATACACCGCCCGTAGCTTTTGAGATTGTCGCTGCCATATAGGTTGTAGGCGGCTAGGCGATGTTCGTGTCCCCAAAACCACAACACCGGTCTTGTGATGCCTGCTTCCCACAACTGTTGCGCTGGCCTCTTGTACTGTTCTTGGAAGGAGGAATAATACTGATGGTGAGACATTACGATGAGGCCCCGTTTGTCCTTATCTGGTGCGACCATCTGGGTCAGCCATTGGATTAGGCCATCAGGCAATTTGCAGCTAAGCCCTAGACCGGGAAAGATGGACAGAATACCTGTGGAATTGTAGCCCGTGTCTATTGCGATGATTCGCCAATATCTGTTTTGCAAACAAAAGAAGCTAGTCTGTTGCCCCTGCATTTTCCCTACCGAATCACGGAGACCAAGGTTCGGAATGAAAACATCGAAATAGCCGCTGCCATTTGCGTACATTTCATGGTTCCCATTCAGTGCGAAGCTGCCTCTCACCCCTATCGGCCACGTTACCGCGTCATAATTATTATTCGGATTCTTGGTGCCTAGGCAGTTCTCATTCACGGAGGGAGGGTCGCCAACGTAATACACGTCGCCAATATGGATGGTGAAGTGCGGTTTAAAATTCGTCATCTGCCTCGCGACAGCTGCGGCCTCATTTGTTCCTGTTCCCCAGTCTCCCGCCAGGCTGAGTCGAACATTTTCTGTCCCATTCTCGTCTAGCAGATCATAAATTGCGTTTTGAGGGGAGGCGGTGGGAGGCGGGAACATGTGTTTCTTTTTGAAGAGGTAGGCAAGATAGTTTCGAATCCATTCCCAGAGCGATGAAGGAGAAAACATGGATTCGGGAGGATAGTTGGGAGGAGCGGCTGCTTCGGTCGCTCGATAAAGCTGGGACAAGGCCGCAGAGCGCGGCAAGT
Source organism: Terriglobia bacterium (assembly GCA_963696825.1). GTDB lineage: Bacteria > Acidobacteriota > Terriglobia > Terriglobales > Acidobacteriaceae > JAIQFF01. The sequence continues at coordinate 1,125,201 of CAVOLN010000007.1, read as the reverse complement.
TGTGCAAATCTTCAACAGTTCGGCGTCTTCGAGAGGAGGCCTGCCGACCAGGAGTGGCGCTCACATTGCTTCTCCGATCCAATCGTTGCCCATGTTCACTAAAGACAAAATCGGAACTTTATAGTACGCCATTCGGGACTTCCTCCGCCCTCACGCCAAAATCCCTCTGCAATTTTACGGTCACCGCCACGCTTCGGGACATTGTAGCGACGCGCAACGGGAAAGGCCGCGCCCTTTATTCCGGCATACATCACCCGATGGAAGAAATCGTTACACAGCATGGAGGTGTGGCGCTGGGCGAAAAGCAACGGGGACAGGTCGGACCTCCGCTGGTCCAGAACCTTTTAGGCATGAATGAATCATGTGATAGTCGTAGCAATATCCGCACAGTACTTTCCCGCAGCACTCCCGGCCGCAGGAAGAACAGACCGAGGCTCCGCAATCGGTGCACTCTGCTACTGCCGGCCGGATACACCGCCTCTCCCTGTCTGTAGAACCGTACTCAATTGTGCAAAGCGATGTCATGTTCGGGTTGGATTCTCGCCCTCTGAACGCAGGTTGCCATGAACTATGCGCTCAAGAAAGATTAACCCGAGAGTACAGCGTTTCCGAGGTGGAGTTGGAGATTGGCAAGAAGCGGTTCCGCCTCGGAACTCTTGAATCCATGTTCATCCCACGCAACATAGAGCACGCGTGGGCGGCCGTCAGCGTCCCAGCCAAGATCATCAATACCTACCAACCGGCCGGCAAAATCGAGGAGTTCTTTCAGGTGCTGCCAAATTTAAAGACCTGCCGACGCGAGAGCAGGCGATTGAGAAAAGCTACACCGCCGAACAGATAGACGGATTGAAGCGGGTGTTCGAAGCCCACGGCATGATTGTGACCGGGCCACCACTCGACGTTAATTCGAATGGGAAGTAGGAGAAGAGGGGCGAATCACTCAGGTCGCGTGACGGGTTTTCACGTCCGGCATTTCGGGTTTCGTCAATAAAAACATTTATTCCGATGTCCGCCAGGCAGTGACAGTTGTCTGGAAGCGTCCTTGCCAGACCTCGCGACGCGCGGCGTGAACCGAACAGGGCAGATTCAGCACCGACGAGGCAGGGTCCCTCGTGTATCTTCGGCGGGAAGCAGACACAAATGGCGCTTGCACCCAACCCGGGACGCTGCCAGGTAAAAGCGCGATCAAGACCGTTTTATGTTACGGCTCCTTTTGCCTTATCGGTTGGTGCAACCTCTTCTCCAGTGGGCTGCGACTGTTGATAGCGTTTGATGAGTTTTAGATGACTGAAATGACCTTCCGTAACTCTTCTAGTGCGGGCGCCAAGGTTCGGCGTCACTCGAATCGACGAACTCGAGACTCGCATAGTGGTCAGCTCTTTGCCGGCCTTTTTCACCATCACGACGACCGCGCCGAACATAAGCGAAATTACAACAACAGCGTACATAAGTCGCTCCTTTGTGCCCTTTGTGGCTGGTTGTGAACCCGAACACATCGATCCCTGATGTTTCGTCAGAATCGAAACACAACACCTGTTGAGTAACGGAAGCTGTTTTGCCGATTGCCAAGGCTGCTGGAGAGTCCGGTCGTTAACGCATCGGTCGCGTTAAACTGCGTGCGCAGGTAGTCCACCTGGACGGCTCGGATCGCTAGATGTCTAGTAAGGCCGACATCAATACCACCGCCAAATGCCATGGCAAAGGCATTCGCGCTGGTTATGCCGGTGGAAATCCCACCGATGATAGGTATGCCCACTCCTGCTCCTAAGCTTGAGTGTGCTTCGCCGAACAATGCATGTGCAAAGACGGAGGATCTGCCAAGGCTGGCGGTTATGGTCGGCCCAAACAAATAGTTGTTCAGGCGCTGATAGGTACCCGCGGAAAAGCCCAACGCCGAAAAACCAAACGGAGTAACGCTGGTTCCACTTACGTCAGCGGTGACGCCGAGGTAACGGTTGAAATTGACGGTACCCTGTCCTTCCCACCCGCCAAACCCATTGCTGCTGTTGTGAAGATAGGAATAGCCCCCGAAGATTATCGCGCGTGTTTCGTGTTCGCTGCCGGCTGGCCTCGCCCCCCCGATTTGAGCAACGAGCATCGAAGGTAAAAACAAGATGATGGACGCTAAGATCCCACTTTTGCGCATTTCTATCTCTCCCGACGAAGGGCGAAGAGTAATAAGTGTGATGCGCAAACAGAGCACGACAAGACTCCTAATGCACGAATTGTTATGGAAACAAGTGCGCTAGATTAAGCGAACCTTAAAGCAGGCCCGAGCTAAGAGTAAAGACGGGGCCATTGCCCAGCGAGATGTTGCTCACTAGGCCAGCGGTCGGGGCCGCCAAAGAATTGGTATTTGAATTCAGCGGTGCGGCTGGCCTCCCGACGCTCACAATGGAACAGGAGCACAGGCTGTCATGTGATTTACTGATAGCGATCACATTGCGGAACAATGGACGTGGAGGAAGACGGCAAAGACAGCCGCGTTGATCTATCACTTCACGAGAGAAAAAAAATAGCGAATTCTAAGAGATTCCCTTCCCTTCGGTTATTTTGATGTACCGGTCGACCGCCAGGTTCGTGAAGCGTTCTACCCGCGAGGATTTTGCCGGCCAATGTATTTCGAGCCAATCCAGGTTGCGGGCTGTACCGAGGCCAAGAACTTCACGAGGATCATGTGAAGAAAGGTAGCTTCCACCACTGCTCTTGAGGCGCGAGCGCTTTCTCCCGCCGGCGGACCAGATGATGCGCGCTCCAATAGCGTCGCGATTGCAGCTTTGGCCCTCCAGCTTAATTCCCAGCCAATGATTCCCCGCGCTCGACTGATTTTGCAGAAGCAAGGGAGCGCCGCCATTGACGCCGATCAACACGTCCAACTTGCCGTCATTATTGAAATCACCGACTGCCAGGCCTCGCGCCGAGAAGTCTCTTGAAAAAGCGGGGCCGGCTTCCGCGCTCACATTCTGGAACTTTCCATTCAATTGATGGAACAGGAGAAGGGGCTCGCGATAGGTGACCGTCTGCGACCGCTGGCTGACCATGTCGTCGGGATGACCATTCGCGAGAATGAGATCGAGATCGCCATCGTTATCGTAATCGAAAAACTTCAAGCCCCATCCGCTCAGCAGACGGGTGGCCTGGGCGATCGACTGAGGCTGCGCTACATCGGCGAATGTCTGGTCCTTGAGATTGCGGTAGAGCGAGAATTTTTCCTGATCAATGTTCGCGACAAACAGATCCTGCCAGCCATCGTTGTCGAAGTCTCCCGAATCCACTCCCATTCCGGAGCGGGCCTGGCCGTTTTCGCCGTATCCGACCTCCGCGGATACGCCGATCTCTTCCCAGCTGCTTTCCGCCGTGATTCACGAAAAGAAAATTCGGTTCGGTGTCGTTGGCGACGAAGAGATCCATCCAGCCATCATTATTGATGTCGGTGGCTACCACGCCCAAAGATTTCCCAGGCGTCTTACCAATGACGGTTCCGTGCCCGACTTCCGTGAAGGTTCCGTCTCCGTTGTTGCGGAAAAGATAGCTGACGGTCGGATGAAACGCTCGCGGGATGCAGTAGTATTTCTGCCCCTGCTCGTTGCCGCCGCAGGACTGGCGGTCTTCCGGCAAATAGCGGACAAAACTGCAGACGAAGAGATCCAGCCGGCCATCGTTGTCGAAATCGAACCAGACCGCGCTGGTGGTCCAGCCGGAAATTTCAATGCCCGCCTCTTTGGTCACATCGGTGAAGGTGCCGTCGCGGTTGTTGCGGTAGAGCAGTGCGCGCCCGCAAGCGGTGACGAACATGTCCGGATAGCCGTCGTTGTTGTAATCCCCGACAGCAACGCCCATTCCGAAGGTTCCTCCGGCTACGCCGGCCGTCTCCGTAACGTCGGTGAACGTACCGTCCCGATTGTTGTGGTAAAGCGCATTGCGAATGGGCTGCTTGGGCTGATAAAACTCGGAGGGTCCGCTGTTCACCAGATAAATGTCCATCCATCCGTCGTTGTCATAGTCCAGAAAGCGCACCCGGGTCCAAGGGTTTCGGGAAGATAGTGCTCAGGAGACATGGCATTTTCGTGGGTCCAGAGAATGCCGCTGCGGGCGGGAGGAATTTCCTCGAAAATTGGGTTGCCGAAAGGAACCCGGGAGGCGGCAGCCAAGGCTCCCAGCCCAATCAGGAATTGGCGCCGGTTCACCACATGGCGTTTGCTAAGCTCATGTTTTTCAAAAGTTTGTGGAATAGCCGTATCCCTCTCTGGTGTGAAGCCGAGCCTCCAAGGTTTCAGCGGTTACACATTAATTGATTATCATCCCACGTACGAGTCAGGGCCGTGGAAGCCAATGCACACGATTGCGCCGAACAGCCTGGATTCGAGTCCGGCGGCGTGTCGCGATCCCTTCGCCACCCCCGCCCGTCCTCGGCTACCGCACCGGAGTACTTTGCGCTACGACCGTCTGGATTTCGAGCCGGCGAGAGATTTTGAGCAATTATGCCCGAAAAACAACCCGAGCAGGGGCAAAACCACGCCTATAGCACGAAACCGAAAAAGCTGGGTTGGCGCCGCGGTTCCCCTAACGTTTCTGGGACGAGCAACCAGTTTGCACAAACGTGTTTACAGTAGAAATCGTTTATGGTAACGTTTGCACATTTCCAGGGGTTGCTCTGCTTCTGATTCTCCAGGGGGTGTGTTAATGAGAAGCTTTTTCCGCTTCCAAAAAGCGCTCGTGTTGCTTTTCTTGTTGACCTTCACATTGCTCCTTCCTTCCCTTGTCCTCGGCTCAAATCGATACCGGATCCATCGTTGGCGTGGTGAGAGATCCGAGCGGAGCCGTGATCGCCGGGGCGACCGTGACTCTCACCAGCAAGAACACCGGAGTGTCAAGATCCGTTACCACCAACGACGACGGAAGCTACCAGTTTGCCGCGATCACTCCCGGCGTGTATTCCGTGCAAGCCTCCTCCACGAATTTCGAATCAGCGATCAACAGCAACGTTCAGATCGACGTGCAATCGCGACCGGCGATCGACTTCACATTAAAGGTGGGCCAGTCCACCCAGGTCGTCGAAGTTTTCTCGGCCACGCCCGGTTTTGCAGACCGAAACCGCCGACGTAGGCGGCGTCGTGCAGGGAGCGCAGATCAACGATCTGCCGTTGAATGGACGCCGCTACTCAGACCTGGCGCTTCTCGAAGCTGGCATTCAGCGCAACCAGGTCAACCAGAACAACACAGCGCCCGGACCGCTTCAGCTCGAACGGGAACCTGGAAACGCAAAATTATTTCTCGCTCGACGGCATCGATAACAACTCCGGATCGACCAACCTGCAGGAAAGCTCGGTGCAGGTGATTCAGCCGCCGCCCGATGCGCTCCAGGAATTTCGCATACAGACGCGCACCTACTCCGCGGAATTCGGAACGGCCGCGGGAGCGGTGATCAACGCCAGCATCAAATCGGGCACCAATTCCTTCCACGGCGACGTGTGGGAATATCTGCGCAACAGCTCGCTCGATGCCAACTCCTACTTCAACAACCGGAATGGCGTTCCCCGCGGCCACTTCACCCAGAATCAGTACGGCGCCACCATCGGCGGCCCGGTCGTGAAGAACAAGACCTTCTTCTTCGGTGACTTCCAGATCTTCACCAGCCGCAAAGCAACCACCATTCAGTCGATCGTGCCGACGCCGTTGATGAAGACCGGAAATTTCACGGAATTGAGTCAAACCCTGAGCGACTCTCCGGTGGCCGGCCAGACCGGCTGCGTAGCGGACAACGTAATAGCCACCGGCTGTCTCGATCCCACCGCAACCCAACTGGTCGCGGTGTTCCCCGACCCCAACATTCCCAGCCAGGTTGCGAAGGAGGGTACGCCGGGAAGCTGGAATGGCGGCCCGAATTATCAGTTCCAATACTCGGTTCCGAAGGATACCTAGTCGTTCGATGTTCGCATCGATCACACCCTGAACTACAAGAACCTGATCTTTCGGACGCTACAGCCAATTCATCATCAACAATCAGGATCCGCCGTGGACCAGCGATCCGGTCGCCGGCAACGGCAATTTCGCCACCGCATACAACATTCACGAGCGTTCCACGGCGTTGGCCTGGGATGACACCCTGAGCTCTTCCCTGCTGAACGAATTGCGCTTCGGATTCAATCGCGACTATGCTCACAGCGATCCCATCGGCCTGCAATTGGGCACGTCGCTCGCCTCGAACTTTGGGCTGAATGGAATTCCGGTCGGACCGAATACTGCCGGAATTCCGCCGATCGAAATCAATGGACTGACCCGCATCGGTACTTCGCCCTGGCGGCCGCAGTTCCAGATTTCTCAAGTCTGGCAGATTCTCGACAACCTGAGCTGGCTCAAGGGAAACCACAGCTTCAAGTTCGGATACGAATACCGGCATTGGAGCAACAATTTCCTGGACATCCGCGCACCGCAGGGTGAAATCGGCATCAACGGAATCTACACCGCCAAGCGGCAGCTTCGGCTTGCCAGACTTCCTGCTGGGCGACGTGGATTCGACCGTATTCGTAACTCCGACCGTCGTTCATAACTACACCAACGGAAACAGCTTTTATGCGCAGGACACATGGCGCGTGCGCAAGAATCTGACGGTCACCTTCGGACTGCGCTACGAACTGTTTTCTCCACTGCTGAATCATCAGAACGAACTGAGCAACTTCACTCCCGCCAACGGAGGCGAACTCGTCACCGTGCCGTCGGACGCCTCCGGATGGTTCGAAAGATCGCTGATTCATCCCGACAAGAACAACTTCGCGCCTCGGCTGGGCTTCAGCTATCACCCATGGGAACGAGTCGTATTTCGTGGCGGGTACGGCGTTTTCTACCAGCAAGGCGTGCGCATTGGTTCGGAGAGCATTCTGGCCTTGAATCCGCCTGCCGTCATCTCCTACAGTCTGGGGCAGGGACTGGGAAGTACCACGCCGGTCTTTCAGCTGCAGAATGGATTCCCGATCGATCAATTCACTTCAGGCACGTTCGATCTGACGCAGCTTCAGATTCGCGCTCAGGATCCAAACGAACGGACCGGTTATGTCGAACAAGCCAGCTTCGGGCCGCAGCTTCAAATCACTCAAAATATGTCTCTCGACGTCAGCTATGTCGGCAATTTTGCGCGGAAAGATGAACCGTCTGCGCGATGCGAACCAGGGCATCTTCACCGGCAGTTTGACGGCACCGGGAATCCCATCGACATCTACCCGTATGCCAACCTGAACACCACCAACAGCAGCGCCAGCGGAAACCACGCGTTCCTGGAGCTCGCCACCAACGACGGAAACTCCAACTACAACGCGCTGCTGGTTTCGCTCAGGCATCGCTTCACCAGAGGAATTTCGTACGGAGTGAGCTACACCTGGAGTCACAACATCTCCGACTACGTGGACAATCTGACGGGCACGGCGTTCCCGCAGAACTCCTACGACTACGCGGCCGAACGTGGAGACTCGATGTTCGACGTCCGCCAGCGCTTCGTCAGCTTTGTCACCTACGAACTGCCGGTCGGCAAAGGCAAGAGGTATCTCGGTGAACGGCGGAGTCGCGAGCTACATTCTCGGCGGCTGGCAGATCAACACGATCGTTACCGCTCAAACCGGCGCCACGATTCAACTGTTCGCGCCCGATACCAGTCTGTCGGGAGGCAATCACGCTTCGCGGCCGGATTGCATCGGCGATGCGCGTTCCGGAGCGTCGGACGATCCGCGCACCGGGTTTTGGCTGAATCCGGCGGCGTTTGCCATGCCGGCAACCGGTCAGTTTCGGGAATTGTGGAGTGGGCATTTACCACGGCCCCGGATTCACCAACGTCGACCTCAGCCTCTTCAAGATCGTCCCGGTGAGGGAAAGCATGCGGTTCGAGTTTCGCGCCGAAATGTTTAATGCTTTCAACCATGCCAACTTCTCAAACCCGAATTCGTTCTATTCGCCCACGTCCCTCGGACCGGGCGGATTCGGAGCGATCGCTTCCACCATTGGCGACCCGCGTGAAATGCAGTTTGCGTTGAAGTTCTACTTCTAGGTTGCTCGGCTTTCTCCTCATGCCGCCAGATTCGTGAGTCGCGAATCTGGCGGCGCGGGCATCCCGGAATGCGGTTCGAGCGGCATTCTACGCCGTACGAGATAGAAACCTTCATACCGATTAGCAACTTCCCCTATGATGCGATATCTGTCGCTTGGCCTGTCCCTGCTGCTTTGTGCGAGCGCTGTGCGCACAAACTCCTTACGACTCCTCGATCAAAGCGTCGCCCAACGCGCAGGAGTTGCCCATCAATCGAGGCTCGACGGCGCTCTGGCAAAGCCTGAAGAAGCTGCACACCCGCGCCAGCCTGATCATGGTCACCGCGCACCCCGACGACGAGGACGGCGGCATGCTGACCTACGAATCGCGCGGGCAGGGCGCGCGCGTGACGCTGCTGACCCTGAATCGCGGCGAAGGCGGCGCCAACGTCATGTCGTCGAACTATTTCGACGGGCTGGGTCTGGTTCGCACCGAAGAACTTCTCGCCGCCGGACGTTACTACGGCGTCGATCAGTATTGGACTCGCGTGGTCGATTACGGATTCTCCAAAACCAAAGCCGAATCGATCGCCAAGTGGACGCATGATCGCGTGCTCTACGACGTGGTGCGCGTGGTTCGCATGACGCGGCCGCTGGTCATCACCTCCGTGTTTGTCGGCGGACCCACCGACGGGCACGGCAATCACCAGACCGCCGGAGCCATGGCGCAGGAAGTATTCAAGGCGGCCGGCGATCCTAATGTGTTCCCTGACCAGATCGCCGCCGGATTGAAACCGTGGACGCCGCTGAAGGACTACGCACACACGCCCTGGTTCGGAAACGATGATGGCAAGCTCGCCGTCAATGTGGAGGTTCCCGAAGGCGACTACGATCCGGTGCTGGGCATGTCGTACGTGCAGATTGCGCGCGAAGGCCTGGGCTACCAGAAATCGCAGACCGGCGGCGGCATGATCCCCAAGGCCGGCGCGGTGAACTCCACCTATCATCGCTTTGGCTCGGTGGTATCCGTGCCAGGAGAAAGAGAAGTCGTTCTTCGACGGAATCGATACTTCGCTGATGGGAATCGCCACGCCTGGCGCCGGGCGGCAAGGCGGATTTTCTGCTGCCCGGCTTGAAGAAAGTAAATGGGCTGGTGGAAGCCGCCATCGCGGATTATTCGGTCGCTCATCCCGAGAAGATCGCGCCGAAGTTGGCCGAAGGATGGAAGGAAACGGAAGCGCTGATTCAGCAGGTGAAGGCCAGCCAGTTATCTGACGAGGAAAAATACAACATCACCTTCGAACTCGAAATCAAGAAGACGCAGTTCAACAACGCGCTGGCGCAGTCGCTGGGGTTGTCTGTGGCGGCAAATGTCGCGCCGGAAAAAGAACCCGATCCCCGTTTCGCCATGTTTATGGGCGATCCGGAAACCACGCGCGTGATCATTCCCGGCGCAGAAAGTTGGGGTGAAGGTTCACGTCGTGAGCCAGAGCCCGGCTCCGGTCAAGCTGGAAGAAATCAAGATCCAGGCTACCGATGGCAAAGACTGGGGAATCAAAAGCACGGGCGACACAGCTGGAGACCTTATCCAGAGGCAAACCGGTTGATGCTCGCTTTGATTTGAGCGTGCCGGAGAACTCCACCTACACACGCCCGTACTTTTCACGACCCGACATCGAGCAGTCCTACTACGACATTTCCGACAAGCGCTATCTGAACTGGCCGCTGCCGCCATATCCGCTGGAGGCCTGGGCGGAGTTTCAGTACGAGGACGTGCCGGTTCGGGTGGCCAAAGTTGTGCAGTCGAGCAAGCGCGTTACCGGATTCGGCGAAGTGCTCGAGCCGTTAGTGGTAGGTCCCGCAATATCGCTCAACATCTCACCGCGCGCAGGTATCGTGCCGTTGAATGCCAAGTCGTTCCAGTTGACGGCCACTGTACACAGCAACATAAAAGGATCCGGAAAAGGAACGGTCAAGCTCGATTTGCCCAGCGGCTGGACCAGCCGTCCCGCGGCTGCCGAGTTTTCCACCAGCTCGGATGGCGACGAACAGTCTCTAAGCTTCGAAGTAATGCCTTCAGGGCTTGTCAGAGAAGACGTATCGCCTGACGGTCGTCGCGGAAACCGGCGGCAGGCAATATCGCGAAGGCTACGAACTGACCGGCTATCCCGGACTGCGTCCCTACTACCTCTACCGGCCATCAGTCTTGCGAACATCTGGAGTGGACGTGAAGGTTGCGGAAGGTTTGAACGTCGGCTACATCATGGGCAGCGGCGACGATGTTCCAGCTTCGCTGGAATCGCTCGGAATTCACGTCAACTTCCTGTCGCCGAGTGACCTGGCCACCGCGGACTTGTCCCGATACAACGTCATTCTCCTGGGAGTGCGCACCTATGCTGCCCGCGAGGAACTCAAGACCTACAACAGCCGCCTGCTGGACTACGTGAAAAATGGCGGAGTCATGATCGTGCAGTACAACACGCCGGAATTTGATCACAACTTCGGCCCCTATCCTTATGTCATGGGACAAAATCCCGAAGAAGTGACCGACGAAGCGTCGAAGATGGACATTCTGGACAGCAAGAACCCCGTATTCCTCTGGCCAAATCCAATCACTCAGCGCGATTTCGAAGGTTGGGTTGAAGAGCGCGGCTCAAAATTCCTGAAGTCCTGGGATCCGCAGTACGAAGCGCTGCTGTCGACGCACGATGACGATCAGGAACCGCAAAAAGGCGGATTGCTCTACGCTCGCTATGGCAAAGGCATTTACATCTACAACGCTTACGCCTTCTATCGTCAGTTGCCCGAGGGCGTTCCGGGAGCGTTTCGTCTGTTTGCCAACATGGTGAGCTTGCCGAAAAATCCACATCTCGGGGAATCTAGCGGAACGAAGTGATTTGAGGCCCGACCCTCTCACGCGAGCAGTGGTTCCATTTGGTCGACTTCTTTGAGCTGCACCGGCCTGCGTTCATCAATGGACTTTCGTGCAGCCAGCGCCATAACCACTGCGATGCGTCCATCCGTTCCGTTGACCGGAACCGGTTTATTCTGCGACACTGCCTGCACGAATGCCCGCAATTCGCTGACAAAGCTCTCGGTATATCGCTCCATGAAGAAGTTCAGCGGCAGATCCCGCTGGATCGCCGTGCCGGTGCTCAGTATCGCCTGGTTGGGATAACAATTTTCCGTCGCGATTGCCCCTTTGCTTCCCAAAATTTCGACCCGCTGGTCGTAGCCGTACACTGCCTTGCGGCTGTTGTCGATAGTCGCGATCACGCCATTCTTGAATTGCAGCACGATCAGAACGGTGTCCAGGTCGCCCGCCGTTCCGATCTCCGGATCGACTCGCACGGCTGCCAGTGGCGTAAATGCTCTCCACTTCGTCGCCGACCAGGAAGCGCGCCATGTCGAAATCATGAATAGTCATATCGAGAAAGATTCCGCCGGAAGTTTTGATATAGGAAATCGGGGGCGGGCCGGGATCGCGGCTGATGATGTGCATCAGGTGTGGCGTCCCGATCTCACCCTCGGGCACCGCGCTGCGGACACGAACGAAATTAGCATCGAAGCGCCGGTTGAATCCGACCTGCAACTTGACTCCCGATTTCTTCACCTCCTGCAGGGCGAGATCGATCTTTGCGAGAGAGTGATCGATCGGTTTCTCGCAGAAGATGTGCTTTCCGGCACGTGCCGCTTCAACGATCAGGTTGGCATGAGTCTCGGTGGGGGAACAGATCAACACCGCATCAATCGGCCGGGTCGGTCAGAATTTCTTCGCTGTCTTTGACTACGCGAGGGATTCCGCAGCGTTCCGCCACCTCGCGGGCGGCGTCCGACGTTAAGGTCCGCAATCGCCACCGGCGCGGCTTCAGGGATGCGGAAAGCAAGGCTTTCCGCGTGCACCTTGCCGATGCGGCCGGCACCGATAATTCCGATTCGGAGTTTCATCTCCGTCAAGCGTGTCTCCTTCTCAGTCATTACGCGAAATTTTGTTCGATTGAGCGCAGATACTCGCGATTGCGCAACGCGCTGTCTTTCGGCGCGCCCATTCCCGGCAAAACATCCTGCTCCACCAGGACATAACCCTCATAGCCCTGCTCTTTGAGCCAGCGCAACACTTTCGGGAAAATCAACACAGCCGCGTCCCAGTTCGCAAAAAATTCCGTGGCGCAGGGACTGGAAGTAATCCCAGTGCTGCCTGCGCGACTTCTCGGGCAAGCTCCCGGCTGCAATCTTTCAAGTGCACGTACCTGATGCGATCGCCGGAAGCGGTTCAAGCCTGCCGCCACGTCGCAATCTCCAGCGCCAAACACGTAATGCCCGGTGTCAAAGACCAACCCGATGGCCTTCGGATCCGTGAGCTCCAGAAAGCGCTCGATCTCATCCGGAGTTTCTACGTAGCCGGCGCAGTGATGGTGAAAGACAGTTTCCAATCCGGTGGCTTCCCTGACCGCTCGAGCGATCGAGTTTGCGCCCTCCGCGAATATTTTCCATTCTGCGTCCGAAAGTCCCATCTGCGAAGTGATTCGTCCAGCGTTCAAAGTGCGCTGCGGCACGCTCCCATTATTGTCCGCAAGCACCAGAAAAGGCGCTGGCTCCCGGGCAACCGCCGCGAGCAACCGCGCCGTATTGACCGCCGTCTCCCTGCCTGCACGGTGCGAGGACGCGTCTTTCAGCGCGACCGGCACGAAGGCCCCCAGCATCACAATGCCTCGACGCACAAGCTCACGCGACAACGCTTGCGGGTCGGTCGGCATGTAACCCCAATCGCCCAGCTCGGTTCCCGTGTAACCGGTTTCCACCAACTCGTCGAGCATGCGGCCAAAGCCTATGGGCTCACCTGGCTCACCTTTTGTGGTTTCGAATTCGAGCGTGCCCCAGGAACACGGAGCATTGCCCACTCGTAATTTCCCCACGTCATCTCCCCCGGCCGCGAGGTGTCGGTATCGCTGGAATCAGAAACTTTCGGACGCTCATGCATTATCTCCGCCGGGGCGGCGCGGTCGACTCGCGGACGATCAACTCCGCGGGAACATTGATCACCTGCGAAGAACTCTCTCCGGAAATCAGCTTCAGCAGACTTTCCATGGCCAGGCGGCCCATGAGGCGGCAAGGCTGTCGCAAGGTGGTGAGAGGCGGCTGCATGTACGAAGCAATGAACAGATCGTCGAATCCAACCAGGGAGACATCTTCGGGCACACGGATTTTCCGCACGTAGAGCTTGTCGGAGCGCACCAAGAGCGGTCATGTCGTTGTAACAAAAGATCGCCGTCGGCGGCTCGGCAAGCGACATCAGCGTGTCAACGCCAGCCATCCCGCCTTCGCACTTCCCGTCGCCATGCACTACCAACTCCGGCAGGAATGGAATTCCGGCGCGGCCCAATGCATCTCGATAGCCCGCAAATCGCTCCACGTCCGATTGATAGCCGAAGCGGTCCCCGAGATACGCAATTCTGCGATGACCAAGTTGAATCAGATGATTTGTCACCTCCGCGCTGGCCTTTACGTTTTCGATCAAGACCGAATTTACGAATTCTCCCGGATGCTGATTGTTTACCAGCACAATCGGAACCCGCATCTCGGACAACAGCGGCAGATAAAGAGCCCCCACACGGGAAGAAGTGACGATGATGCCTTCCACCCGCCTTTCAGAAAAGGAGTGCACCACTTTCGCTTCCCGCTCCGGATCCGCATTCGAGTTGGCGAGAAAAACTGAATAGCCGTGGTCGTTGCCGTAGTCCTCGATACCGCTTACCACTTCACTGACGAAAGGGTCGGCAATGGTCGTGACCACGACGCCGATAGTTTTGGTTTTCTGGGTAACGAGCCCACGGGCAATCGCGCTGGCACGGTAGCCGCATTGTTTGGCAATGCCCTGGATTCTCTCCGCCGTTTCCCGGCTAATCAGAGGACTGCTTTGCAGGGCGCGGGAGACGGTGGACGAGGAGACGTTGGCGATCCTCGCAATGTCTTTGATGGAAGTCGGTTTATGCACGGGCTGCGCACCTGTCTCCGCAGACGTTTGCATGCAGGGATTATACCCTAAATCATAGATTTGTTTGATTTCACTAACTTCCCTGCTTTCATGATATTAGCGATCCAAAAGAGGCCTAGTTCCCCAAATATCCAAGATGCTCGTGATCGCACTCGGCCCAGACCTTGCGAAGATCCTGGGCAATCTCCCACTGACCGATGATTGGATATTCGAGCATTGCCAACTGCGCCACCGGCCAGGATTTCTCCACGACTGCACGGATAACGGTACGCTCGTAGGCTTTGACCGCAAGAACTAAGCCCCGCACACTCTCGGGCAGGCGTCCGCAAGGCATAGGCTTCACCCCTTCCCGGCTGATCGCGCAAGGCACTTCAACCACATCGTCGCTTGACAGGTCATCGATGCTGTTTTGGTTGCGCACATTGACCACCACCGAGCGAGGTTGGTCTGAAACCAGACCGCTCATCACTTCGACAGCAATCTTGTGATAGCCAGTAGGTAAATCAAAGGGATCAGGTTCGTTCTCCGTGGCTCGAAATGCCGTCCCTGCTTCTGCCTCCAGACGCATATAGGAAGCATTCCTTTGCATCAGGTAGCGGCGATACGTCTCCAGAGCTTTCTCCGGAGTTTCAGAATAAAGTTGCGTAAACAGTTCGGAATTCAAACGTACCAACTCCTCGCCGCGGCTGGCGCCGGCACTCAACTGGTTGCGATACGCTTTGCGCTGGCTGTAGTAGAAGAACAAGTACTCCGACGGGATGAGATTTAAGGTGCGAATCAGTAAAGGATCGAATAGGTCGGCGTGATAAAGCTGGCGCAACGCTTCCTCGTTGCCCAGCAACTTCGCGGTCACGTCTTCGCCCCTGGCAATCACCCGCTGCACCCATCCCAGATGATTCAGCCCTGCATAGTCGCAGCGAACTTCGGAAAGAGGTATCCCCAGCGCGTGAGCGATGCGGTGAAACAATTCGGCAGGCGTATCGCAGATGCCGACAACCTTCAACTGAGTGAGCTGGCACAAGGCTTGCGTGATAAGTCCGGCGGGATTCGTGAAATTGATGAACCACGCGTTGGGTGCAAGACGCTCCACCACGCGTGCATGCGCCAGGGCCACCGGAACCGTCCGCAAGGCCATGGCGACGCCCCCCGGCCCGGTAGTTTCCTGCCCTGCGAGGCCTTCCTCGATGGCAATACGTTCGTCTCTGCGCGCGCGCAGCCATGCCACCGATGCGCAGACTGCTGAGCACGAAATCGCAGTCCATCCACTGCTTCTTCAATCGAATTTGCCGCGGTCAATGAGAGCTTCACGCCCAGCTTTTGGGCAATCTCACGCCCCAGCGAGGCCATGAGCTCTGCCCGGCGAGAATCAACATCGAACAACCGCAATTCGCCGATGCTGAGCAGCGCTTGAGACTGCAGCAGCCCATGAATCAGGAGCGGAGTTCGAACGCCGCCACCGCCGATGACGCTTACTTTGCGGTGCATAGGATCAGTTCCAATTCTTCTTTGGCGGGAAAGCCGGCAATGCCTCCCAGCAGTTCTTGCCGACATCTCGCCGCACGCCGCGCCAGCCCGGAGACACGTTCTGGGATCCATGCCGCGCAGCCACGCATAGAGAAACCCTGCATCAAAGCAGTCGCCCGCACCAGTCGTGTCCACAGCCTCGATCGCTCCTGGCTTCTGAAACAAAATTTCGCCGTCCCAGAGCAGCGCTGCGCCCTGTCGCGCCAAGTTTCAAAGCAACCCGCTTCAGGCCCATCTCGTTCGAAGGCCCGCAGCATCCGGTCCGGCTCGGTTTCGCCCGTGATCACGGCACCCTCGCGCTCGTTCGGAAAGAAAATGTCGACCTCACGCAGCGCAGCCGATGGCGCGCGGATCCGCGAACCATTCGGGATGCCAGCCCACATCCAAAGAAAGGCTTCGCCCGCTGTCAGCAATTGCTTTGAATGAAGCCTGCAGCTGTCTCCAGGTCCATCGCGTGGGCCAGGTGAACATGACGAGCCCGAGAGTTCGCCGCAATGCCAGACAAATCGCGCAAGATTCCTGGCAGCTCGCGATTTGCGCCGTTGTACGTCAAAAACGTGCGGTCCAGAGCCGTGGAGACGCTGACCGTAAACGCGGTGGGCTCTGAGGATGATTGAAGAATTCGAGATGTGTCCACTCCTCGCGCCTGCAAACGGTCCAGCATCCACTGCCCATCCTCTTTACCCACCGACCCCACAATGCCGGTGTCCAGACCGAGTTTCGAGAGCCCGCACGCCGTGATGGCCGGCTCCGCCCCCCACTTCCTTGTGGAATTTCTTTGCGAAGGCTTCCTCGCCCGGGCGGGGCCATGACTCGAAACCGCTCATCACCAGGTCGAGAAACAAGTCGCCGGCGACCAGCACATCCAATTGAGGCTGCGCCGTTCACAGCGGCGCCTCGGCTGGCGCCAGTTCGAACGGCCATTCTTGCTGTACGCGCGCTCTCCACAGATAAGCACAGATACCGAACACCAGCAGGGCTAGTCCCCAAAGAATGAACTTGAGCCCGCTGGCCGCCAGAATGAATGCCCATCCTGCAAAGGCAATGATGCTCGTCACCGGATAGAGCCACATTTGAAATGGACGACGAATATCCTTGCGGTAGCGGCGAATCAAAGTGACCGCGAGAACCTGTGCCATGAACTGCACCAGAACCTGAATAACGATCAGGGCGGTGATCAAGTCAGAGAGATCCAACAGGCTGGCAAGGGCAGAGGAGATTCCGATAAATGCCACCGAAAAATAAGGGAAATTCTTGGTGCGATGAAGACGTCCGAAAACCGGGAAAAATCGGCCGTCGACCGCGGCCGCGTAAGGCACCCTCGAGTACCCCAGCAGTACGGCAAACAACGAGGCAAAGGTGGTGAACAAAATCAGCCCGGTCATCACCTGCGCCACGGTCGAGCCATACAAGCCGGTTCATCAAGTCCGAAACAATAAACGTCGAATGCATCGCTTCCCGCCACGGGACGACACCAATAATTGTCAGATTCATGGTGAGGTACAGGAGTCCGACCAGGCCGATCGAAATCAGGATGGAACGCGGAATCACGCGCTCCGGTTGACGTACCTCACCGGCAAAAAAGCACGCATTGTTGTAGCCGCCATAGTCGTACATCGCCAGCAAGGTTGCACCGCCTAGACCGACGAAGAAATCTTTCGACAGCACGAACGCATGAGGAGGAAAGTCGAAAACACGCTGCACCTGAAAATTCAGCAATCCCGCGGCCGTAACCGCCAAAGCCGTGAACATCACCAGGACCCACAAAATAATCGAGAGCCGCCCGACGGAGCGGATGTCGCGGTACAGCATGAAGGTGATCACCAGGCAAACAGATACTGCCACCAGCTTTGCCTTGCCACAGCCCCATGTGTGGCCACAGAAATTTAGTGTATTGCGCAAAACCCGACTGCCCCGGCGCCAATCGAAACCGGCGCCAGAAAAATGGTTTCCCATATAAAAAGGAAGCTCATCAGCCTCCCAAGGCGTTTCGGACCGTAAGCCTCAGAAAGGTACCGGTACGGCCCGCCGGAACCCGGCATTGCCGCTCCGAGCTCGGCCCAAACCAGGCCGTCGCACACCGCTACCACCGCCCCCAAGGAGCCAGCCCAGCATGGCCTGGGGACCATTCATCGTACTCAAAATTAAGGGGATAGTGAGGAACGGCCCTACCCCGATCATCTCCAGCATGTTGGCTGAAACTGCCTCGAAAAGACCAAGCTGGCGATCCAGATGAGGGGGAGCTAGGTCGGACACCGCGAGATTTTCTCACACGTTTGCATAACTCACAAGCCTCGGCCTTGATCACCGGCACTTCAGGGTCAAGCAATCCCAGACCTACCGAAGCCCGCCGGTAAATGTTGTTATAAAAACGAAGAACTTCGTGGCTACACTTTGAAATCATCGGTATGGAGACCCCCATGACACCCCGATCGAAGAGAATTTTGGAAGCTGCGTTCTGGTTTGTCGTTGGATTTATCGTGCACGGGGTCCTGATTTACTTTCACCACCATAGAATGTAGCCCGCAACGCCTCGCTAATCCGCTCGCGTTTCACCGCCGGACGGAGATTGTCCATACCGCCCGCGATAAGATAACCCTAGTCATGAGCCGGGCGATTCTCTTCAGTTTCATTCTTTTCTTCGGATGCCTATCCTCAACGGCGTTTTCTCAGGCAACGAGCCAACCAAGCCATTCGGCAAATGAGAAATCCCTCGCCCAGGCATTGCAACTTGCGAAAGCGCATCGCTATGCGGAGGCGGCTGCTGTCATCCGGCGAGTGTCTCCGCCTGAAGACCGCGTCCAGAGAATAGTCTTTTTTCGTCTACGAGCCTCCATCGAGTCGGGCCTCGGCCATTCCGCTGCCGCCGCTAATGACATGGAAGCGGCGACCCGGCTGGCGCCGGAAAACCTGGAATTGAAGATTGCCGCCAGTCTCGCGCGCCTGGAAGCGCAACTGGAGTCCCAAAAAGACCCCGCTCTAACCCTTGCCACATTGCGGAGTTTTGACCTTGCTCCCCCACAACAACTCGAGCTTCGCTTGCGCACCGGCGAGATTTTGAGCCGTGCGAACCTCTTTCAGGAAGCTGCAAAGGATTTTGAAGAGGCTAGCCGCCTGGCGCCCGATCGTGTGGACATCCATTTCAATCTGGCTTTGGCCCGCTATCGCAATGGCGAATGGGATGCCGCCCTCGCCAGCGCCGAGCGCGCAAAGTCCCTGAAGGATAGCGGCTCAGTAGAGAGTTTGCTTGGCGACATCCAGGAAAAGCGAGGGGACGCGCTCGCAGCCGTGCACAGCTATCAGGGGGCGGTGACCCTCGAGCCCAATGTTGAGCAGCATCGGTTGGCTCTCGCTACGGAATTGCTGAAACACCAGACGTTCGACGCAGCCATCGTCGTGCTTGAACAGGCAGAGAGTTTGTTCCCGCAATCGGTGCGAATGAGGGTTCTGTTGGCTCTTACTTACTATTTTGTAGACCGCTCACAGGATTCCATCCGCACCCTGCTTGAGGCCACGAAACTGGATACTACCGATGTTCTCGCGATCCGGTACCTGGGCGAGCTAACCCTTCAGCACTCGGCTGTGCCCGATCCCGCCGCAGTCACTCAGATTTGCGCATTTGCAGACACACATCCTGCCAGCGAGATTGCGGACGCTCTGTGTGGCGGGGTCCTGCTTCGTGTTGCCGAGGATAATTCAGACTCTTCCCGCGGGCAGGAGATTCTGCGCCGTCTACGGCATGCCGTCGCGATCGCACCCAGCGATCCGGTCGCCGCGTGTCAGTTTGGAAAGGCGTTGGAATGGTCCGAGCGATGGCAAGAGGCACGGACGCAAATGGAAAAATGCGTGCGCCTGGATCCTGATTCGCCAGAAAGTCACTATCGCCTAGCCCGCGTTTATCGTCGACTTGGTCTAGCCACCCTGGCCGCCGAACAGACCGCCGCTCAACAGCAGGCCGTGAAACGGCAGAACGAAGATAATAACCGGCGCAGCAACACCATTACCCGATTCCTTGTGCTCCTCAATCACTAACATCTTGTGCAGTCGATGCAGGTTCCGCTGTGATGTCGAACCCCGAATGTTCCCCCGCCCAGGGGCAGCACGAGACGGCGCACGTCGTCTAAGCCGGCTCCCGGTCCGCACCCGCGGTTCGATGGCAAGATGCCGAGCAAACCCGCATGCAACCGGATAAAGTACCGGCCGGTTGGGGCGAGATCGCCAGGCCCTAACTGAGCGGTGCCGATAACACATGACAGGGATTTTCTAAAAAGTGTACTTCAGCGCAAACTCGATCTGACGATTGTCCGTCGCGGTGTTGGTGATGCTTGCGCCGCCGGGCACATCTACGGGGACTGCCGAACCACCGCCCGGCAGTCCGAAATTCGGGTGATTGAACAGGTTGAAGAATTCTGCACGGAATTCCACCTGTTGCGACTCTCGAATCTTGAAATTCTTCTGCAGCACGAAATCGAAATCCACCAGATCAGGTCCGCGCAGATTTCCGATGCGAGAATTCCCGAAGCTGTGGGCTGATTGTTGTCCGGGCGCGAGAGGCGGAATCGCGAAGGCTGCCTGGTTGTACCAGCAGTCCAGCGTCTGATGTCCGGGATTGGTGCACCCGAAGTCGGTGCCCTGCGACGCAGTATTGAAGGAGAAGTTGTTGGGATCGGCAATCTGGTCAGGCCGGTAGCTGAAGCTTCCGGTATTGCTGAGATCAGAAGACAGAACACCTGTGACGGCCTCGCCACTCTGCAGCGAAGTGATTCCAGCTACCTGCCATCCTCCGAAAACGGCCTCGGCAATGCCCCTCATGTCGCCCAGGAATGGCCGGCCATGGCCGAAGGGCAGTTCATACAGATAGCTGAGGGTGAAGCGATGCCGCAGATCCGGCGCGACCGGTCCGTGCTCGAGATCGGGTCGATACGAGTTCTGGATAAAACCGCCGACGTTGCCATCGGCATTTCCCAGATTCTTGGCGAAGGTGTAAGCAGCCAGAAAATTGAAACCGTTCGCGAAACGCTTGTTCAGCGAGGCCTGGAACGCGTTGTAAAACATCTCCAGTTGCGGATAGTCGAGTGGCAGAACGGCAGTCAAGTTTGGCTGCTGGTTGAAGTATCGGCGGCCAAAGTTCGAAATGCAGTTGCTCGGGTCGGGACCGCAGAAATTCGTATCGAGAATCTGCAGCGGCTGGTTCAAGTCGCTGGCCTCGTGATTCCACAAGTGATAGGCGCGGGTCCCGACGTATCCGATCTGAGCCACGAAGTTGTCTTTGAACTGGTGCTGCACGCTCAGGTTCCATTCCATGATGCGGGGAATGGTGCGCTTCGGTCCGGTGGTCTTTACAGGGCCGCTGATGTTGATCGCGTCTCCCACCGGAAGCGTGGCCGGAAAACCGGTCGAGATCAGCTGGGCGTTCGAAGGCAGCGCACCGGAATTGTAGTTATTGGCCAGGAAGGTCAGTTGCGGAGGGTTCAGTCCGAGATCGTCGAAGATATTGGCCTCCGCCGAATAAAACACTCCGAATGCGCTGCGCACCACGGTGTTTCGCTGCACCGACCAGGCAAATCCGATGCGTGGCGCCCAGTCATTCTTGTCGAACTTCACGCCGGCGTGCGAGACCGCATTTTGTCCATAGGACGTCACCACGATGGCGCGATTCAGATCGAAGTTGCCGACCCGGCCGTTGGCGGGCGAAGTGATGTTGTAGCGAAGGCCCAGATTGATGGTCAGGTTGGGCCGGATGCGGAAATCGTCCTGCACGAATCCACCCAAGTCCCAATAACGCGTGGGGTAGAGTCCCTGAAGGAAATCCTGCTCGTTGGCATCGGGAATGCCAAGCAGCAGGTCAGCCAATCCGTTTCCGCCATTCGCGGTGCTGAGATCGTTGGTGTAAACGCCGCCGAAGTCGAAGAATCCCCGCGGCGCTGTGACTTGATAGAAGTTGCGCTGCTGACGGCGGAAGTCGACGCCGAATTTCAGAGAGTGCCGGCCACGGATCCAGGTCAGGGTGTCCGCGATTTGATAGATGTTTTCGAAGGCATGCTCGGGCAGGAATTCTGAATCCCCCAACGGAGTGAAACCCGCGATATCGATATTGGTCAAGCCGGTCGAATTGGGGTCAGTGCTGCGGTTCGCATTGGGAATTCCCAGTTGATCGGTGCCAATCGATTTGCCGAAGTTGAAGGGCAACGCGTTGATGGCATATCGGAAATATCCGCCATGAAGATCGTTCAGTAGTTGCGGCGAGAAGGTGTGGGTGAAGCCCAGACCGAAGTGCTGGGCGCGCGAGTTGCTGACGCTGGGACAACAATCAGAGCCGCCCCACAGTGGGCCGAGAGGGCCGGGCCGCTGACTGCGCACGTCGCCGAAACTGTACGACGCGAACATCTGGTCCTGTTCGCTGAAGCGATGATCAAGTCTGATGTCGAATGAATCCTGATTGTTCACGTGGTTCTGATTGGCGAGATAGTTGTTGGTCAAGCCCGGGCAGATTGGCGTGAGGATAGAAATTGGCTACGTTCTGTCCAACCGCATTGATCGAGCCGGCCGGAATAATGTTCGTGCTGCTGATGGGATTGCGGAGGGACACGATGCCGCCGTCGGCGCAAGTGTAGTCGTGGGTGCTGAAGGGGTCGAAAATCGTTCCCGTGTCGAAAGTGTCGGCTGCAGCACGGGGTTGCGCAAGGAGAGAAGGTGTCTCCGGTCAGCCGGTCGCTAAAATCTCCTGCCCGTTCTGCGTCGGTGGGGACAGTCGAAATAAATGGATTGCTCTCGCGCAGCCGCGAGCCCTGCATAGTCTCCGAAGATGAAAGTGCGATTCTTCCTGATCGGCCCGCCCAGGAACGCTCCGAACTGGTTGCGCTTGAAAGGCTGCTGGCCCTGGTTGAAATAGTTGACTGCGTCCAGTTTGTCATTGCGAATGAACTCGTACGCTCCGCCATGAATCTGGTTCGTTCCGGATTTCAGCACGACGTTGACGGCTGCGCCGCCGCGGCCGAACTCCGCGCTCATGGAGTTCTCTTCCGTACGAAATTCCTGGATGGCGTCGGGCGGCGGCAGCACAACCACTCCGCCGAGATCCGAATTCGTTGTTGTCCACACCGTTCAGCAGAAAGTTGTTGTTGGATACGCGAAGTCCATTCACCGAGACGGCTTCGTTGGCCCGTTCATTTTCAAACACCCCGCCGCTGACGTTGGTTCCGGTCTGACCCGCCATTTGCGCCGGGTCCGAGATATGCAAGCTGAATAAAGTTTCGTCCATTCAGCGGAAGCTCGGAGATGCGGCGCTCGGTTTCGATCGTCCCCAAAGATGACGCCTCGGTCTGCAGAAGCGGAGGAGCTGCTGTCACCTGTACCGATTCTGTCGCGGATCCGACCTGCAAAGCGATATCGACCCGCGCCGTCTGGTTTACTCCTACATCCACGCTGGCTTGAACAGCTTTCTGGAAGCCTGGTTTTTCAACAGTCACCGAATACGTTCCGATGCGCAAGAAGATCCGCGGCGTACTGTCCTTTTTCGTCCGTGGTGACGACTGACAGATTGGTTAGCAGCGAGATTTGTGACCGTGACCTGGGCGCCCGGTACGCGCGCGCCTGCTGGATCGGTTACCAATCCGACGATGCTGCCGCGATCCACCTGAGCAAATGATGGGCTAGGGCTGAACAGAAAGGACAGGAAAACAGCAGGACTACCAGGGACAACCACAAGCTGGCTCGCATAGGGCCTCCCGGATACCGGACACAGGTTGAAAGTTACCACGGCACGGTGGGCAACTGTTACATCACCGTATCCAGCCTGTCAAGACTTCTGCGGAGTTGACCGATGGACACATTCTCCGTATTCAAAAATTGTGTTTGACAGATGAAGTGGTGCTACCTCCGTCGCGCTTTTTGCCTTAAAGATCGCGAAATAATGCCAACTGAACGTTCGACGGATCCTCATCTTTGAGCTATCGTATTGCCGCTGGGCTGGATTGAACTGGGGGGAAACGTCGGTATGCGCAACTTGCTCATACTTTTCTGTTCGTTGTGTCTGGCACTCGCTTCAGGGTAGGCGCAACAAACGCGCCTCGAAGAACTTCACGACAAAACAATTCTGGTGTTCACCCCACATCCCGATGATGACGTATTCGGAGCGGGAGGCACCATCGCGCTTCTGAATCGCAATCACAACAAGGTCCTGATCGTCGTTTATACCAACGACGACAAGGGTTCGTACGATCCGGACATGAGTTCCCAGCGTCTGGCGGGCATTCGACGGGCCGAGCAGGAAGTGTCCGAAGGACTTGCTGGGCACTGCTAAAGAAAACATCATGTGGATGGGCTACGACGACGGCATGCTGGAGTATGCCGCGCAACCCAAACTCACAGAGGAAGCCACCGCCATTATTCGCAGGGTTCGTCCCGACGTCTTGCTTAGCGTCGATCCCGGCGAATGGTACGAGCGCTGGCACAAAACCGATCATCGAATGGCCGCATTTAATACGATTGACGCGGTGCGGGCCGCGGAATTCTGGCTGTATTTTCCCAACCAGCGTTTGCAGCAGGGGTTGCAGCCATACAAGGTTCCGGAAATGTATTTTTTCTATCCCTCGCCGCAGGAAGCAAACTATTTCGTCAACATTGAGAGCGTGGCCGAGTTGAAGTTCGAATCTGCGGCCAAGCAGGTAAGCCAGTTCGAACCCGCGGTCAACAAGTATCGTCCGGACTGGACTGCGGAAGATCTGAAGAAAGGCAAAAGACGAAATGCGCAAGGAACAGCCAAAGAAAGATGGGCACTACGTTGAAGCTTTTCGCCGTGCCACCGAATTTAACCAGTACTAACCGGTCTTTAATCAGAGGAGATCGAACATGTCGCAACTGGCATTGCTCGGCGGCAAGAAATCCAAAAGCAAACCTTTTCCGGTATGGCCGCAATTCGACGACACCGAGCGGCGAGGCTTGAATGATGTGCTGGAAAGCCGGGTCTGGTGGCGTACTCCCGGCACCAAGACCCTGGAGTTTGAGGAAGCATTCGCTCGCTTTCATGGGGCCCGTCACGGACTCGCAGTCACCAACGGAACCGCTGCGCTCGAAGTTGCGATGGCTGCGCTATCGGGTTGCAACCCGGGGATGAAGTGATCGTGCCCGATTTTACCTTCGTTGCTACCGCCAGCGCCGTCCTGTTCGCGAATGCTCTCCCCGTGCTGGTAGACGTTCGTCCTGATACATATTGTCTCGATCCCGAACTGACAGAGGCTGCGATCACGTCCGCACACGAAGGCGATCATCGCGGTCCACATGGGTGGACATCCTGCCGATCTGGATGCGTTGAAAGACCTCGCAGCCCGCAAGGGAATTTTGCTGATCGAAGACTGCGCACACGCACACGCCAGCGAATGGCGGGGACAGCGTGTCGGAACTTTCGGCGTCGGCGGAACCTTCAGTTTTCAATCCAGCAAGCTGATGACGGCAGGGGAAGGCGGCATGATCATCTCAAATGATGATGGCTTCGAGCGCCAGGCGCGTTCCGTCCATGATTGCGGCCGCTTGCCGGGAGAGTGGTTCTACAGTCATTTCAGCTATGGGTCGAATTATCGACTCAGCGAATGGCAGGGCGTCGTCCTGATGGCGCAACTCGGACGGCTGGATCGAGCAAACTCAGCTGCGTCACAAGAACGCGCGCTTGCTGGACCGCGAACTCAGTCAGATACCCGGCATCACTCCGCAAAAGCTCGACGAACGCTGCACCCGCAATGGTCAATATGCATACATCTTTCACGTCGACAGCAAACAGTTTGCCGGCATCTCGACGGAGAGCTTTATCGCTGCAATGAATGCAGAAGGCATTCCGAACCAGGCCAGCTATCCTCCACTGCACGAGCTGGACATGTTCCGCAACGGGGAATACCGCAAGCGGTTGAGCGGAACGCAGGCCACCGCCGAGCATGCTTTCTTAAAGCAATCGTTTCCGCACACCCATCGCGCCGCTTGGGAAACGGTTTGGATTCCGCAGCCTGCGCTGCTGGGAGATGAAACCGACATGCAGGAGATCGTAGCCGGCGATCCGAAAAATTCAGGTAAACGCGAGAGAGATTGCGGCCCACGATGCACATGCCACGCCGGTGCCGGCCCGCGGTTGATCACAGGCGCGCCAGATGGTCGAACGGATCAGCTATCGGGGATGGGAAAATGCGTACCGGATCTCAAACGCCACGATCGAACTTGTGGTTCTGGCTGATGTGGGTCCGCGGATCGTATCGTATCGCATTCCTGGGCGATGAAAATATCTTTCACGAAGTTGCCGGAGCAAGCAGGCTTGACCGGTGGACAGCGAATTCCGGCTATACGGTGGGCATCGTCTCTGGGTATGGCCGGAGGTCGAACGCACTTATTTCCCGGACAATTCTCAGGTGACCGTTTCTCAGAGACCATAACCAGGTGCGCTTCACCGCGCCAGTGGAAAGCGTGTCACCGGGAAGCAATTTGCAGAAGGAACTCGAAATCGGGTTGGATGAGGGCTCGCGGGTCACAGTTACCCATCGCGTCACCAACCGCGATAGTCGCCCAACCGAGCTGGCGCTCTGGGCTCCGACCATGATGAAGAGCTGGCGGCCGCGCTATTTTGCCGTTGCCTCCACGGGCGGCGATGGACAAGGATCACTTTCAGTCGGTCGGACCTTTGACGCTGTGGTCTTTCACGGATTTTGCGGATTCGCGATGGGTTCTCGGGACTGAATATATTCAGTTGCGGCAGCAAACAAATCCCACGGGTCGCTTCTCGGAGCAGATGACTGGCGTCTACAACCCGGCCGGGTTGGGGCGCATATTTCTTGAATGGAACCGTTTTCTTTAAGACCGCTCCGGTGACAGCCGGCGCTCCGTATCCTGATTTTGGATGCAATTTTGAAGTGTTTACCAATCCGGACTTTCTCGAACTTGAGAGCCTTGGCCCGAAGGTTCAGTTAGGCCCGGGAGAGAGCGCAGGCCACACGGAAACCTGGGCGCTGTTTCAATAACGTCCCTGCAGGTAAGGACGACTCCTGGATTCGTAACGCAATATTGCCGCTTGCTTCTAACTTTCTTAAATTGCAACAGGTCGCCGGGTAGTCGCGGCGAAACGATGTACGGGTACGTGTCACTAAATAAATCTTTTGCTGTCTGAATGGAGGCATAAAATGCAATCCCGAGCATTGCGCAGTCCTCGCAGGCAGTCTCTCTTTGTTGTTGCTCTTTTGCTTGGTTTGCTCCCGTGCGGATTCAGTCCGCGTTGTTTCAGTCAAGAACGCCGGCGCCTTCCCGACCACGTTCCGCCAAAGCGCTCATCACAAATCCAGGACGGCTTCGGTATCAATTCCGATATGCCGCGAGATCCGTACCTGCCGTGGAACCGCTGGTGGTGGACCCGTATGTTCGACGCGGGCTTTAAGTGGATACGCATTGGCCAGTACGAGAACAGTTCGGATTACACCAGCTGGGATTGGATTGAGCAGAAACGCGGGGTGATGTCGGTGGTCCCGGAGCTGGACGACTATGTCGATTCGCTGGTCGACAACGGAATGAAAATCCAGGTCCAACTGATGTACGGCAACGTGATGTACACCTCGCCATCTGGAAAGTTGCCGGACGTAGGCACACCGGAACCGGGATCCTTTCACAACGATGACCGGAGCTTGTACTCCGTGTTCTGGGCCGCCCACCACTCCGGATCAAATCGCAGCCTTCAATCGCTACGTCGCGTGGACGGTTAACCGCTTTCATGACCGTATTCACTACTGGGCGTTGTGGAATGAACAGGACATTGGATACTGGAATCCCTGGGGCAATCCCGAACAATACGGGAATCTGCTGGCATCGTTTATCCCGGCTGTACGCGGGGCAGATCCCAACGCGAAGGTAATTTACGGAGGCCAGGCAGATCCCTCGCGTGAATTTACACAGAAGGCTCTGGATACTTGTAAGTGCGCGTCGGGAATCGACGTTTACGCGTATCACACCTATCCCGGCTACGGGCAGAATCTGAATCCGGAAGCCATGGACTACGGCGCCTATCTAAACGAATCACCACGCGCATTGCGCGACCTGGTCACGCATTATCCGGGGATCAAGACTGATATTCCATTCTTTGATGACGAATTCAACTCCATTCCTTCGTGGATCGGCTCGGACGAATCGGTGCAGGCGAAATATGTTCCGAGAGGTCTGATCTACAACCACGCTGCAGGAGTAAAAACTTTCGTTTGGCTCCTTGCGGCCGGGGCGGACGGCAACGAGTACGACGACTTTGGCATTATTCACGGGATCACGAATCACGATACCGATTTCACGCCGCGTCCCGTCTTTCTGGCTTTGCAAAACACAAACGCGCTGTTTGCCGACACCAAGTTCGATGCTTCCATTGAAATTGCGGGTGCTGATCTCCCGGCGCTACGCCGCCAGACTGGCTTTCCTTTTATGTCCTATGGATTCCGTTCGGCCAAGGGCAAAGCCGTCGTAGCGTATTGGTTGGCCGCTCACAGTCTCCCCGGCAATGCCTTTCCCCCGCTGTACACCACCTTATCTTTGAAGAACACGGGCATTACTCACCCGGTAGTGATCGATGTAGTGAGCGGAGAAATCAGACCGGTTGCCTGGAAACAAGGCACCACGGACACCCTGGAACTGCTGCCGCTGAAGGACAGCATCATGGCAGTCACCGACGAGAGTTATTTCGACTGGCCTGTACTTCCGGAAGCCCCCAGTTCGCTCAACGTCAAGCGCTTCCGGCGGCGGCGTGAAGCTGACTTGGCAGGTTCACGGAGGCGATCCCACTGGCTCAGTCGTCGAGCGACGAGTCGAGGATGCCAAGGACGGGCGAGGGACCTGGAAGAGGATTGCTAATTTGGCAGCCGGCAGAGCCGAGTATAGCGACGCTACTGTTAAGAATGGACAGCGCGTTGCCTACCGGGTCCGCGCGGTCAATGCGGAAGGAGAGTCTGCGTATTCCAATATAGTGGGAATAAAATTCCCAACTAGGTGAAAACGGAATAGATCGCACTGCGCGTGCAGGCTTACTGGTGCTTTTGCACGCTCTCGAATCCCTTTTCAAATTGGGTGACTAGTGGAGTCTCGCCGGACTGGAGATCCCGCCTTCCGCGTCAGGCAAAAGAAAAGCTGCCCGCGCGGTCTGACGCGGTCTGGTTGCGATGGCGAAACCTGGGCCACCCGCCCCAATGGGTTAAGCGGCAACTCGTTCCGTAGCCCGGGCCTGGTGCGGCGCGCCCACGTAGGGGAATTCGCGCGAGCAGGTCTTTGTGGGGCCCGACCTTATCTTGCGTCACCTTTCCATTTGAAAGGAGAGGAAGGAAGAAATCCACGACGTCGTCGGTGAGTGTCCGGCCATTGGTCGGGTAGACTGCCGGCCGCTGTGGGGTCATAGTGGAGGACGTCCGGCAGCAAGGTCCCTGCGACCCGCGTTGCTTCCGCTGGCGTATATCCACCGGCGTGCTCCAGCGCGTGCGCGAAAACGGGGACGAAACGGGCGTCGTCCGCCGGCTCCGCAGCGAGATAGGCGGCGTTCTGTTCGCCGGCGAGGAAGGGAGTTTGATTTGACCGCGCACCGCGATCCGCCTGAACCCATTTCCCGCTTGTGCCGTCCAGTGTGCGAGCCCACAGGCCCATCTTTCCACTCCCGAGGGCAGAGTTGGGCACTTCCAGCACGATACTGCACACGTCCTTGTCGGCGAAGTAATCGTCACCGGTGAATTGCAGGTTGTTCAGGGCTCCCTGGACGTCGAAGAAAAAAGGATCTCCGCGCCAGCCGGCGAAGAAGCGGTAGTCACCGGCCTCCGCCACCTGTGTCTCCGTCCCCGTCGAGACCGGCACTCCCTCGACGATGACTTGCCCTTCATCGCCCATCCCAGCGGCCTGCGCGCCCTCAGCGCGGCGAAGCGTCGCGGTCTGCGCCCCGTCCTTGGAGGACGTGAAGCGCACCCGGTACGCGATATCGGCTACGTTATCGCCGTTCGTATCAATCCTAAGTTCATAAATCGCCTCGGGCGAGAAGGCGACGTCGGTGGTGGGCCCTGGCGGGTTCACGCCGGCGGACGGATGCACGTTCATAATCAGGATCGATTTGCTAGCATCCCCAGGCTTCGGGAAAGCATACAGATCGGTGAAGTCCAGGCGGGCATCCCCGTGGGGGAATCCAAAGTCGGGGCCGGAATAATGGTGGGACATGGCTTTTCCTCGTTTTAGCTGAGATTGAGATTAAACACAGAATTTCCGATTTGGACTTCTGGCCAGCGGATTATACGCTTCTCCA
Source organism: Terriglobia bacterium (assembly GCA_963696825.1). GTDB lineage: Bacteria > Acidobacteriota > Terriglobia > Terriglobales > Acidobacteriaceae > JAIQFF01. Next base: position 1,095,388 of record CAVOLN010000007.1, on the reverse strand, counting down.
GACCTAGACACGACGAATCTGCCAAGGGCTGGCCTGGTGCCGCCGAAGTATCAATGGGCTGGGTGCCCCATCCTAGCGCGTACTTCCATGAGGACGACCTTCTTGTTAGCTTTGAGGTGTCAATCTCAGCGATCAATTGACGAAAATCGCGATTACACCCATCGACCTGATTGTCAGCATCAGTGTCGGTATTCCGACCGGGGCTGTAAGTGTAACCGCCCAGTTTTGTGGATCCGTCCGAAATGTTAGTACACGGCATGGATTGCGGCCATCGCGGCGTGATCTTTATCTTCTTGGAAAAGCCCTTAGCAAGTCGAGTGAAACGGCGCATTCCCATTCGCGTGGTGAGGTTGGGCGTTCGACCTAGCTGGTGCCAAAATGCTTGGGAACCTGATGCAGACTGCCGGAGAATACCGAGTGACACTCTCGGATGAATATCGCTGCTACAAGCAAGAAGTGGGGGTCGTGCCGCCTTTGTGAGCGGAAATTCTCGCGCGGGTTCGGGTCGTGTTGCGGCTCCGTTAGTCTGGCTTTTTTATCTTTTGAAGTGATAGATCATCAGGCTGTCTTTTCCGTCCTTCCTCCAGGTCCATTCTTCCGTAAAGTGATGGCTATCGGTAAATCGTATGACCAGCTTATGCTCATGCCCTATTGAGAGCGTCGGCAGGTTAGCCGCCCCGCTAAATTCAAATACCAGTTCTTTGGTATCACTCGATCGTGGTATTGCCCGCATGCGCGGCTGATTGTTCGTCGGACAGTAGTGAACCAGAGCGATTCCATCCCCGTCGACGGTATACAGAGTCAGCATTTCGTCCATGCCGTCCGCCACCAGAGTCTCCATTACCGTTGTATCGGAAACGACGGTTTTGAAAGTTGTTTTAACGGGGCGGCCGTGTTCATCGCTGCCGACCCAAGCTCCCGCCAAGGACTGCAGTCTCATGAAGGCGGGTGGAAAGGATTTGTCAGCCGAGTGTGCCGGGGCGGTTGTCAATAATGTGTAGATTAGTAGAAGGATCGCTTCTTTTTTCATTCGCTTTTGTGGTTTCGCGGGATTTTGTTTAGAGGCAACTAGGAGCGAGTAAGTGATTCTGGATCTCTCTGAGCAAATAGGATGATCAGCCCTGAGCAGCGTTCTCACTTTTCGCGGTTCCATTCCCAGACGCGCACGCCGTTTGCGTCCCGCGAGCATTGAGCTTCGGCATAGTCGGCAAGACGGGTTAGCACGGTGGTCACCGAGGCGATGGGATGCTTGTGGCGCTCCAGCAGTTCCGGAAATTTTCGCTGCAGCGCCTGACAGACTGGACGGGCTGCGAGTGGCCTGTCCGACTCCATCAGGAACATGCGGCAAGCCCGCGTGAGACCCGGCTGCCGGCTGGCTGATTTGCGATCAAGTAGAGTCAGCATCTCGTCATTGAGCACGGAGTTGCCAAAAACGCTCGCCAGTCCGGCGAGTGTCTTCTTGAGCGCTCCAATACGCTTCATAAGTTCCGCCCGACGCTGCATCAGATCATGGAGCTCTTGTGTCGCAGAGCTGACAACTTCCTGAACATGTAATGCAGTGCCTTGACGTGGCCCAAGGTTTTCGCTTACCACGGTATTCATGAAGGTCCTTCCGCTATTGCCGCTTCGCTTCGCCGCACACCGAAATCATGAAGATAGTTCTCTCCGGGTAGTCACATGAAATGCAGAGGCGCTTCCGGGTGCCGCCTCCATTCCTTTTTTTTAGAACCGGACGCGAAAACCGAACTCGATTTGCCTGGGCTGGTTGGCTTGGCCAGGCAGAACGCCGAAATCGGCTGGGTCGCCGATTTGCAGGAACGGATCGCCCAGTTGGACATGGTTGAAGACGTTGGTGAAGACGGTCGAGAATTCGGCACTGACCCGCTCCGTAATGTTGACCGCCTTGCTCACGCTGAAGTCGACATTCCAGTAGGGCATTCCGCGGAGAATGCCGGCGCCGCCGGTGCGACCCGTGTCCAGACCCAGGATTGGGCTGCGAAACAAGTTGTAGGCGGCTACCGGATCGGAGAACAGGTTGGCACCGAAGCCGTTAGTGCCGATACCGTCCGAGCCGAAAACGTTGTTGTGACGCGAACTGCCTTGAGAGTATTTCCCGAGTTCGATGGCATTCTCACCCGGAGTTCCAATGTCGGTTCCATTTAAGAAATTGATGCCGTCACCCTCGCCAAACCCTTGCCCCTGGCTGACACTGTTGACTGTTAGCGGTATCCCGCTTCCCGCAGACAACACCGGAGCAAAGGTCCAGCCACCGAGGACGCGTCCTGCGAGTCCTTTCTGGCCCTTGAAGAACGGCGGCTGGTACACGAAGAACATGTTGTAGACGAATTTACGGTCCCATGACTGAACGCCGTACGTGCGCCCCAAGTTGAAGGGATCGGCCGGGGTGAACAAGCTGGTAGCCTGAGGCGTTGCTCCGGTTCCCAACGCTTTGCCCCATGTGAAGTTCGACTGCATGGTCAAGCCGTGCCACTCCGACATCCTCAGCGTAGCGAACAGCGCGTTGTAGTTGCCGTAGCCGACGCTCGCGTTAACCGCGACACCGGACGACAACTGTCCCGCCCCGCCGAACGCACCAGCGAGGGGAGTGTTCATCATGCTGCGAGGGAAGTTAAACCCGCCATTGTCCAGATCACTGTAGAGAGACCATACCGATTGGCTGGCAAGATTTGCGATTTCATTGTTGGCCACGGCCTGGGTGCAGCTGGAGAATCCTGCGCAGTAAGCTGGGTTCATTGCCGCTTCAAAGAACGGCTGCGGTTTAATGTTTGCGGGCACTACGCCACCCGCGGCGCAGCCGCTGGTCGGACCGTTGCAACCCAACGAAGTTTCCACGCCGGCATACGCGCTGGCGAAGCTTTGTCCGCCGACCGTCATCATGTAGGGCACCGCATTGATGTTGATGGGCTGATATTCATCGTGCACTATGCGGCCGATGTAGCCCACTTCAAGCATGGTCTTGCTGGACAACTGCCGCTGAATGGTGAAATCGAAAGTGTCACTGTGATTGGGCCGGAAATTCGGATCCAGCACAGAACCTGTGGCCGCACCTACCGCATTGATGCCCGGAAAATCGGGTTGGGGCAGAGTGGGACTCGGGGTCGGAATAGGCGCCGACAGTCCATCAAAGCCAGCCGATGTCGGACCGACGCGGAACGCAGTGCTCGGGGTCGAGCCCGCGCCACCGCAGCTAAGGGAGATCGTGGGCTGGATGCACTGCACCGGCTGAATCAGGCCAGTACCCAGCAGCGGTACCAAAACCAAATCCACACCGTTCAGCCGTCCGTAGATTCGGCTGTATCCGCCACGAATAACCGTGCCATCATGGCTGAAGACTTTGCCGAACATCGAATCGCTCTCGAAGTGCGGATTCCAGGCCAGAGCGATACGCGGGCTGAATCCGCCGTAGAACGGATTGTAAGGATACTTCCGGCCGTTACCGACGTTGCCTACCAGGGCAAAGCCAACATCCGGATTGAAGACCTGGCCTTGCAGGGCGGCGGCCTGGCGCTGATGCAGGTAGGACTCGACGTCAATCGGCTGGTTGGACTGGTCGACTAACAACACCTGCTTGCCGTCTTTTTCTACCGGCGGCATTTCCAGAGTCCAGCCGATACCGTAAGTCAAACTCAGCGACGGCTTCAGGTGCCAGGTGTCGCTGAAATACAGGTTGTAATAGGGAATCGTGCTCTGATCGAACGCCGGAGTAAGGGGCGGATTCAACGCCAGGTTAGAGCCTTCGCGGGTGTAGGCAATCTGCGCCACGGAAACGATGCCCAACACCGCGGCATATTCGCGGCCAAACACCGTCGCCGAAGGAGCATCCGTGGGCACGAAGGGTGTTATGCCGCCAATGCCCGCGCCGGTACTGCTGGTGCCGAGCTGATACACAGACTGGTAGTTGATGCCGCCGCCATTGTCAGTTCTCTGGTGGTAATTCCAGTTGCGCTGATAGGTGCCGCCGAACTGGAAGAGGTGGTTGCCCTTCAGCACGCTTACGTCATCACGGATCATGTGATCCTGACCATCCCAGAAACGGGTCCGGGTATCTTGCGTATTAACGTTGTACGGGCTGAGTGAGTGTCCATTGGGGAGCGTAAGTTCACCGAGTGGTTCCAACGCTCCTCCCAGTCCAGCCGTCTGCGGCGTATCTCCGGCTGACCCCCACTGCCAGAAATTGCGCAGGAAACTGTAATGGATGTCGTTGGTGACGTTGGGTGTGACGTTAGTGGTCAGCCCGGCTACCAGGAACCACGGCACCTGGGGGCGGCTGCTCAGGGAAACAGGTGTGCCGCTGCTGATGTCAAACTGGCTATTAGTCGTGCGCACCAGCTTGTAATAACGATAGCTGCTCATGAAGTGCCATTTGTCGCCAAAGTCGTGGTCCAATCGGGCTACGCCGAAGTTGTCACTCTGCGGTATGGCCAAATTGCCCTTGAATCCCTGAACGTTGGCATCGCAACGGCTGAGCGGACAGCTGGGATCGTTGGGCAGCGGCATCGAGTTCCACATCTGCTGCACCAGCGGGTTGATTCCCAATCCGCGGGGATCGCAAGGTCCGGGGCAGGGTGTCGGAGCGTAGGTAACACCGTTGAACGTAACCGGAGTCGGGTTCAGGTTGTAGGTCGAGCTCCCGTAAGTCAGTAGACCCAGGCGCATGGACGCGCTCGGGTCCAGGACTTCGATCGTTTGGGAATTGGGCCAGCGGAAGCCCTGATAGTTCGCGAAGAAGTAAGTCTTTCCGCCCAGCATTTTGGGAAGGATCGGGCCGCCAATCGCGCCGCCGAAGCGGCTGTAGTGAAAACTCGGGATCGGCGTGCCAGTATTGTTGTTGTCCCAGGTGTTGGCGTTGAAGTTGTTGTCCAGGTAATACTCGTAGGCTGTGCCGTGCCAGTTGTTGGTGCCGCGCTTGGTCACCATCGAAACCTGGGCTCCCGCCGAGCTATTGAAGTCAGCAGTCTGATTGTTGGTGCCGACCTTGAACTCCTCGATGCTGTCGGCCGGAGTCGGAATCACACCCGTGGGACCGCCGCTGCCGGCCGCGCCACCAGTCACCTCGAACGCCACCAAGCCTCCAGAGGAATCGCCGGCGAAACTGTTGGTGTAGATGTTCATGCTGCCGTCCATATCATTAGTGTTCTGGCCGCCATCGAGCTGGAAGGCGTTCTGGTCGTACACTGCGCCTGCGACGCTTCCGTCAGGCGCAACGCCCGGTTGCAGGGTCACGAACGAGCTGACATCCCGGCCGAGGCTGGGCAGCGCCTCGAGCGAAATACCGGTGATCGTGTTGCCGACCGTGGCATTCGTGGTCTGCAGCTGTACGTTGTTCGCTTGAACTTCGATCACCTCGGTGTTCGAGCCTATGGGCAACGTAAAGTTGAGGGAGCCGGCTTTTCCGACTTCTACCGTCTGCCCGGTCAGTTTGGTGGCGGCAAAGCCTTTTTTCGTGACTGAAATGTCATACTTGCCGGGAGCCAGATTGCTGACCACGTACCGGCCACTCTCGTTGGTCTGAGTAGTCCGCGATTCGCCGGTCGTACTATCGGTGATCGTGACCGTGGCATCGACCACCACCGCGCCGCTCGGGTCCGTTACCAGGCCGAAGATGTTGCCGGTTGCGGCTGACTGTGCCCAGATGAACGGAGCACTCACGACGCAAACTATGCAAACTCCTACCAGGAGAGTAAAAGCCAGCTTTAAGCCACCCATGTGTGTTGCCTCCGTGTAGCGCGACGGGCAAGGCTCGGACTGCATCCCGCCTATGTCGCGATCAGGAGAGCAACTTCAGTCCCGTTGGCCTTAGAACTGAGTAAAACAGCTCCTAAAATGTTTATGAATTAACAGTCAACAGTGATGTAAGCGGTTGAGGCTCGCTGTAAATCGGTGTCAACAATGGGGTGGGTTTGTGGGAACTGGTCTTCGACTGGCATATCCAGATTCCGGAATATTTAGGGTCTTCACTATCTGGTTTTTAGGATGGCGATTCGCGAACCTGAAAGACGCAGGCCGAACTGGAAGGTCAGGGCCTGGTCCACGGTTTGGATGCCTTTGCATCCGCGATAGCGGAATTGGGAAAATCGAGCCTGGCAATCATCTGCTGAAATTCGGGATCGCCGTGGAGAACATCGAACTCCTGCGCGGTCGCAAGAAACACCAGGTCGGCGGAGCGTTCCTGGCAAGCCTTGTCCAGCATGGAAATTGCCTGTTCGCGATCCCCGAGCGAGATATAAATGTCGGCCAGTCCATAAGCCGAAACATAGACATCACGGGGATGCCGCCTTAATTGTTCCAGAATCTTCCGGGCTTGGTCCTTTTTGCCCTCAACGGCATAAGCGAGCGCCGTCCAAGTCTGAAAATAGGTGGCGCCTTCTGACAACTCCGAGGCCTTGCGAAAATCTCCAAGCGCTTCCTCGTACCGTCCAGCAAATACATACGAAGCTCCGCGCCAGTAGTGCGCGGGCACGAAGCTGGAGTCGAGCGCAACCGTCTTGCTGCACTCCCGAATCGCTTTATCGTATTCGCGAGCGTGGTAATAGACAAAACAGACAAAGGCGTTGGTTATGAGCGACGCTGGGTCAAGCTCCTGCGCTTTGCGGATTTCGCCCAGAGCCTCGGTATACCGTCCCGCGTGAGTCAGATACTCGGCATAAAGTTTGTGCCCGGCTGCGGAACTGGGATTCAGCTCCAGTGCCTCCTGGTACTCGCGTTCCGCCCCAGCCCAGTCCCAATGATATTCGTGAAGGATCTCCGCGTAAGCGGAGTGGGCATCAGCCAGCGTGTTATCCAGGGCGAGCGCTTTACGGACCGCTGTCTCAGCATTTGAGTAGGCTTCTGCCGGACGAAGAAAGCCCCAACCCGCAGCAACATTGTAGGAAGACGCCAATGCCGCATAGGCGCCTGCGAAACCGGGGTCTTTCGCGGTTGCCTGTCCGAAATAGACGATGCTCCGGCGCAAGTCTTCCTGGGTTCTCTTGTTCAGGGCGAAGAGCCCCTTCAAGTAGTCATCGTAAGCCTCGGCGTCAGGCGGATTTTCACTCCTCCCCTTTCGTGCCGGCGAGGGCAAAACCTCAAGGAAAAGCGAGTTGGTAATTCGATCGGCGACGTCACGCTGGATCAATAGCAGATCCCCGGCATGTTGGTCGTATGCTTCCGTCCAGAGGCTGCCCTGCTCGCCTGACCTGAAGAGCTGTGCGGATATCCGCACGCGATCGCCTTGTCGTTGCACGCCGCCCTCAACGATGTAGTCCGCGCGGTTCTCCTGGGCTATTTGCTCCAACGTCTCTTGCGTATGCTTGTAACGGAGCGCCGTGCTGCGGGCAATGACGCTTAATTTGTGGGGAGAGATTTGCCCCAGGCGGGTAATCATTTCTTCTGTGAGTCCGTCGCTGAGGTAGTCCTGGGCTGAGTCGCCGCTTAAATTTTCAAACGGCATTACCAGAATCATCAGCTTGTGATCACTATTCACGCCCCCCACCGGTCGCCGCAGCCAACGAGCATAGATAAGCCAGCCGAAGCCGCATCCGAGCATGACCAAAATCAGGATAGGCAGCAGCGTCCTGACATGCATTCGCTGGTCTCTGGCCGCCGCATTGAGAATTCCTTCTTCCATGCGTTGGGAAGGATCTGTGTTTAATTCGCCAGCACTTTCTACGATCGGCGTCACCGGGGCAATGAATCGATATCCTTGTCTCGGAACGGTCTCGATGAACACTGGATTGTCTGAAGGGTCACCCAAGGCGTGCCGAAGAGTACTAAGTGCTGTATTCAGATTGGCGTCGAAATCCACATAAGTGTCGGCCGCCCACAAACGTTGGCGGAGATTTTCGCGGCTGACTAGATGTCCGGCGCGCTCGAGCAGAAGAGCAAGGACCTGGAAGGGTTTCTCGTTCAGCTTGACTTTCAATCCCTGGCGGCGGAGTTCACCGTCGAGAAGGTTGATCTCGAATGCTCCAAAACGATAGCGCCGAATCTGCTGAGTCTCCGACTCCATAAGTACTTCCCAACTCCCAGTTCGAGATCAGAGCGCTCGACGACAGGAGCGATCCGGTTTTAACAGAACTGAGAAGCCTCGGTGGGGGACAAACGCGGACAAGCAAAATAAATTCGCTTATAGGTATTGAATTAGATCCACCGCAGCTTAAATTGTCACCGGATCGGGTCATAGTTGCAAGCCGAAAGCCCAAACGCCACCCAATTGTGGACGAGGCGCCGCTTGCAAGAAGATGGCAAACGTCGATAATGATCGCCCGCCGATTTCAGGGAAAGAACCTGGCTGAGCTGGAGTATGCCGCCTTGTCACGGTTGCGATCACGCCGCAGGTCCGATCAGTACCGAAGAAACGCGCTTGTCTCCCTTTTCTCACGCGTGTCGGCGATGTGGAAGTTATCGAACTCCAATGTTTAGGCCCTGTCACGGCATCAACAACTACGGAATTGACTAGCTTTTCGGCGTGCGACGGTGCACCATCGTTGCCAACCAATCAAGCCATTTCGCCTTAAGGCCCAAGGAGCCGCCACTCCATACGCTTGGACCTTCGTTACTTCCAAGTAATGGGCGATATTTATCAGGGCGATCCGAATGACGCCGCGAACTTTGAGTGCCAGCGGCGGAAGGAATAAGCCGGTTTTGCGTTCTGGTGAAACATGCCAGTCGCATTAACACGGGTGAACTTTACTTGGGTCTGGGGGCCGACATTGTTATGGAATCAATTACACCAACCACTGGAGACAAAGCTGCCGAGGCCGCTAAGATGGATCTGCCACCGCCACTCCGCTGCTCGTGAGTCCATCGGAACAGGTCGACCCTATCTTCGTTGGACTCTGGTTGGGGAGCATCTGAGTCCGACCCCGCAGAGGACCACGAGTGAATCGGCAGGAGTGACTGCTGCGCCCCGAAGAGGTCTTGCCATCCGGATCGGGGACCGCCACTCCGCTACTGGTGAGTCCATCGGAACAGGTAGAGCCCACCCTTGTAGCGCTACGATTCGGAAGTGTGTGCGTTTGACCCTGCAAGGGTCCTACATTGAATTTGCAGGTGTAGCTCATGGGCTGCGAAGTCTCCGGAGTGTCTGGGTCGGGAACAGCGATACCGCTGCTGGTAAGGCCGTCGGAACAGGTCGAGCCCACCGCCGTGGCGCTACGGTTCGGAAGCGTGTGGGTTTGACCCTGCAGAGGACCTCGCGTGAATCTACAGGTATGACTCATCTGGTCAGTTGCAAAAGTCGCGCTCAGCAAAAGCACGCAGAGAGTCAGGTTCTTCATTAACGCGAAGCTCAAAATAGCGACGGGTCTATATGGCACAATTCCTCCTGAATACGGCTCAGCGGTTTCTTGGATCTGAGGATATGGGACCGGGGCTCTTTCGAGGGAGGCAAAAACGAGCGTCCAGCTGACGTTAGTAATCGTAGTTGGCTTTAAATTGCGTCTCTAACAATGTCGGCGGCGTCAAGTGATTTCGCCGCGTACTACCCCGTGCACTCCGAAGAGCGCGCCATTTCGCTCTAGTGGAACAAGTGCCGATCCAACCAGGGCTCGCTCGCAATCAGCGTTCAGGTGTGGAACTCAGTCCGACCCATGCATCTCTTCGGTCACAACGTCGATCATGATTGCTGTTCGAACTCCCCGTGAAGAGGAGCGGGAGGCCCTATCAAATACTTGATGTTCTGCTGCACACCATGGCGATTTCCGGGCTGTCCCGCGTGCGAACCGAACTTTTTCATCTGCTCGTAATCCCATCCCTTGCGCCACATCCAGGAGAGACGAACCGCCAGTCTACGAGCCATGGCGACCTTGGCAATCTTCCGTCCCCGCCGCATGGCCAGATGGAAAAACTTCCCCCGCCATTCCGGGTCGCTACGGACCGTGACTTGGGTGCCTCCACCAGCAGGACGCAACAGCAAGTAGCCCTGTTTGGTGATGTGTCCCAGCCGTCGCCGATCTCCGCTGGACTCCTCCGACGGCACCAGTCCCAGATAGCTCGCAATCGATTTACCCGAGCCCAACCGTTCTGGCGTCCCGATAATCAACACGAAAGCCAGCGCGGTCCTCCTTCGAACGAATCGACCCCCGAAATGAACCCCTTGCGGAATCGCGGCGAACACTGCCATTGTTCGAGCCCAAGCAGCTGCCCTTTGGCGGTTGCGTCCCACCTGTTCCCCTTTGCCGTCCACTCGTTCCTACGGCGCGTCCCAGTCCAGAGCGTAGATTTCTTCGCTGCCGGTGTCTCGCAAGACCAGTGGGGAGTCATCCCCCGCGAGACCCATCCACTTCCCCGCGATGCTCCATCCCAGGCGCTGGCGGCTCAGGCTCGTGACCAACTCAAGTTTGCGGTCGCTGATCCGTATGCGGTAGACGGCAGGCTCGGCGACATAAGCGTTGATAAAGTAAATGTAACTCCCATCGCCGGACCAGTTCGGATAGTCCGCAGGACTGCTTACTAATTCTGCCCACTTGTGAGTGCTGAAGTCGAATAGCATCAGTTTCGGAGAGCCTAGCGACTTCGCCAGGACGTAGCGGCCGTCGGGTGACCAATGGGGGGAGTACAAACCCTCAGAACCGGGAAGCGTTGAGACTTGGCGTGTCTTAAGGTCAAGCATGTGGATGACGGCGGAACCCGGCGCACTACCTTCAAGCCACGGCATGCCTCCGAACACTAGCGAATTCTGGTCTGGCGACCAGTTCGGGTCAGTGTCGTAATGATTCCCTCTGGTTAGCTGCTCGGGCCTACCGCCGTCTGCTGCAACCACGTAAATTTTGTCCCGTTCTCCAGGAACCGCGGCCGCAAAAGCAATTCGTTTCCCATCGGGCGACCAGCGAGGTAAGAAAGCTTGCATCGGAAGCGAACTAAGCTGAAGCCGCTGGCTGCCGTCCACCCTGCTCCGCCACAGCACCCCCTCTGGATAGGAAACATAGGCGACCCACTGATCATCCTTCGAAACATCCACATGCTGCGCGGAGATTCCTCCCAAATACGGCACGAACTGCCCTGACTTCGATTCGAAACGCACCAATTCGCCGCGCGGCTGCTCGCCGATCACAAAGAGTCTCTTGCCGTCAACGCTTGAAACTGGCGACTGGAAGTGCATCGGTCCCGCGGTCAACTGCACAGGTTCGCCGTTCTTTTTACTGAAGAGACCCGGTGCTCTCTCGAAGCGCCCAGATGTCGGTCCCTGAGTCAGAGGTGGACTGAAAAACGTAGTATTCCCCGTCCGGGGTCCAATTGCCGCAGCAGTGAGCTATCTTTCCACCGGGGGAGCAAAGCGTGGGGACGACCTCCGTCCGCCGAAACCTCCTCAATTGAAGTCCATCCACCGCGGTTGCCCACGGTGAACCGTAAGAGGCCGCCACGGGGCGACCAGCGGGGCCTCCTTACCGGGCCGGGAGCAGCGACAAGTTTTCGGGTCTCCGTACCGTCGGCCTTGCAGACGTACAACTGGAGGCCTTTCGCGTATGCGATTCTCTGTCCGTCCGGAGACCATGCCCCGTCTCGCCCCATCACGTCACCCAGGCGACGGGGCACACCGCCGAGCGCCGGCAGAATCCAGAAAGGCATTTCCGATTCCCCGGCAACGAAGGTCTGGAGCAACAAGTCAGACCGATTCGAAGCGATATCGCTCAGTTCAATGTCCTGTTTGAAGGGTGTGGGCACAGGGGACGTCTCTCCGCCGGAGGCGGACGCCTGATTGAGGGTGGACCGCATTCCGCTATCAGCCGACTCAGCGAAATAGAGCCTTAAACCGTCGGTGACGATGACGGGAAACGCATCGATGCGGAATTTCTTCGCTCGGCCGTCGTTGGTGATGCGGGTGTAGCCCGACACCTTGGGTGGCATCAATGGCCGCGTTAGCCAGTAAGAGAGAACGGCGATCGCGACGATACCTGCAGCACTCAGGCCGACTGCCCAGTGCCTTTGTAGAAGCGGTTCGCGAACCGCCTCCCCGCCCTCAGTCTGCGGCCGTAGGGGTATCACCCTTTGTGTCTTCGCTTGTTGTGCGGGCACAAGGCCGGCCCCTACGTCTACGGGCGCGATAAAGCGATAACCCCGCCGAGGTAGCGTTTCGACAAATCTGGGGCTTTCCGCCGAGTCGCCCAGCACCTCGCGAATCTTGTTAATGGCGGTATTCAGGTTGTGGTCGACATCGACAAAGGTGTCCGGCCACAGCCGCTTCTGCAACTCCTCCCGGGTCACTACTTCACCTGGGCGCTCCAGCAGGATGGTCAAGACCTGAAAGGGCTGGCCGGTGAGTTTCAGCTTCACCCCACCTTTGCGCAGTTCTCCCGCGGGAAGGTCAACTTCGAAGGTTCCGAACCGGACTAACCGAGGGGAATGGACAGCTTCTTCCACAGAAGTTTCGCCTCAAGTTCCGCTCAGTCTAGCACTCAATAGCATTTGCACAAGCTGGCGAGGCTCTATCCGATCGACAGAGTCGATCTTGTAACCGCATTCGTTCGAGTGAGTTAGCCTCCGACTTTCTTTCGACTTGTCTCTGACCCTCAAAGGAGTTCCCATGCATTGATGTAGTCGTACCTGAAGCCCAAGGTCGCCCTCACCGCGCAATTTGCGCCGAGCAGGACGACATGAAAACGCAGCGTTTGGCCAAGGTGAGGTTTGTGGCCCTGCTAGGCTTGGTTGGGATTGCAGGGCTCGCGTTTCCAGGCATGGCATTCCCCGCCGAAAACGATGCCAGCCCCACGATCACGGTTCAGATTTACAACTACTCCCTGGCCTCACCCACCATGCTAGTGGGCGCCGAGCGCGAAGCTGGCCGAATCCTAAGGATGGCTGGCTTGCGGGCAGTCTGGCTGGAGTGTCCGGTAGGGCGGTTCACCTCCGGCCCACAAGGACATTGCGAGAAAGCGCCCGAAGCCACCGACCTTAAGCTACGGGTACTTGGTGCGCCCCCGCCCCTCACAAATAAGTTCCAGGACACCGTCTTCGGTTTCGCCGTCCATCCGGTTCTCGCCAGCGTGTATTACGAATATGCAGCGCGTCGCGCCAAAAGTGACGATGCCGATTTCGAGGCTCCAATAATCTTGGGCTGTGCCATCGCCCACGAACTAGGGCACCTGCTGCTTGGCACGAACAGCCATTCCGACGCGGGCATTATGCAGCCTCGGTGGGAGTCTAACCAGTTCCGGCAACTCATGATGGGGAATCTGCTTTTCACGACTGAACAGTCAAAGCTGATGCAAGAACAGGCGAGAACAAGAGTGGGGCTTCACATGGGAAACTCAGACCCAGGCTTCATTTCGCGGGCCGGCAAATAGCGGTCATGAAGGAGAGGCTGCCACCAACCTTCTCAGGACTCATGATGCCACTTAGCTAATTAACTGATGGGTAACTGTTGTAACCTCGGCTCTCTAACAATGTCGGCGGCGTCAAGTGATTTCGAGCGTACTAACCCGTGCACTCCGAAGAGCGCGCCATTTCGCTCTAGTGGAACAAGTGCCGATCCAACCAAGGCTCGCAATTATTTTTCAGGTCAGGAACTCAGTCCGACGAATTGATAAGGCCGGTTCTTACCACTCGCACGCTCGCGATCACCCTCCGTGTTGCCTTGCAGTCTTGCATTCCCGTATCCCAAGATCCCGTAGTACACCGCGCGATCAAAGAATTGAGTCAGCATCTGGTAGAGTTCGAGCTCTCCATAGAGTTCTACGACATTGCAGGCGAACGCCTCTCTTTGAAGAAAGTGCCACAAGTGATCTCGACTGGTGATCAAGGCCCACACAAACTGATGCAGGCCGACGCCCTCCGCTGCTCGGCGCTTGGCAATAGCGGCAAACCGGCTCTCAATATCAGCTTCTGTCTTTTGCAGCAACCATTCGCCCAAGTTGCGGTAAACCTCGCTGGCGGCCAGTTCCAGGTCGGCGTGCGGGATTTTGCGGAAGTCACACGTACGATCCGACGTATGGATTTGTTCAGCCAGCCCTCGTGCCAATTCCTCCGAGTGTTTCTCAATCAAGCGCACAAGCTTTAGCGCCACCATTTGCCATCCTCCTCTATCTAAACCGATGCAGGCAACGGGGAAGCAGGATGCTTCGCCACGCATATATATATCGTGTTACGATATTAATATGAACTGATAGGCATTTCGGAAAATAAATTTCGCGCCAAGCGGGGCTTAACTGCGACGGGACCGGATGGAGTGTGATCGGGAGGTAGGCTGACCTCGCGTCGGCCTCGGAGGAACACAGACGACAGACTCCAAACTTGCCGAGTTGTTGTCGTGCGAGTAAAGTAAGTACGTGCTTACTTAGATCCCGTGAGACTTGCCGCGCCAGATCGTAAGAAACAGCTCATCGACATTGCGATGAAGCTTTTTTCCGAGCAGGGTTTCGATGGCACCAGCACGCGCGAGATCGCGAAGGCCGCCCGCATAAACGAAGCTATTATTTTCCGCCACTTTAAAACCAAGGAAGACCTCTATTCGGCGGTGCTCGCGGATCGCATCGACAGCCGCGGACGAAATCGCAGCATCCGCGAACTGGTCGAGTCCGGCGGTGATTTTTACGGGATTTTAGTGGCCATTGCAGAGACTCTGCTCGATCGCACCGCCGACGATGCGTCCGTCACCCGGTTGCTCTTTTACAGCGCGCTGCGCAATCGCGAGCTGTCAGACCGCTTCTTCCAGACTTACGCCCACGAGAATTTCGAGCTGCTATCGGATTTCATCTGGAAGGGCATTGAAAAAGGCCAGCTTCGCGCGGTCGAACCGGTGGTCGCAGCACGGTCATTCCTGGGAATGATCATCTATCATTACCTCGTGCAGGAGTTTTTCGGAGGCGGTTGTCAAACGTTGTCCATCCGTGAATTGGCGGAAGAAATAACGGATTTATTTCTTCTCGGAGTCGCCGCTCCTGAACGCAAGAGTCATGGCCCCTCGGCGGCTTATAAACGAAGGGCTTTGCTCGCATTAGCAAAATAAGATTCTTGGATTCACCATGCCTCATATTGAGTATTCCAGCTCGAGGCTGAACGCTTTGAAAGCAGCTAGCCGCGCATTGATTCTTGCCAGTCTTGGACTCGCCTTCTTAGCTGGCTGCGACAACAAGCAGACCGTCCCGACAGCGCCCGGCGGTGGACGGCCGCCTGCGCCGGTAGTCGTTTCCACGGTCGAGCAGCGCGACGTGCCGGTGCAAATCACAGCCATCGGTAACGTCGAGGCTTACCAGACGGTCCAGATCCGCTCGCAGGTAAACGGTCAGATCGAAAAGATTTATTTCAGCGAAGGCAAGGACGTTCGCAAGGGCCAGCTCCTCTATAGCCTCGACAAGCGTCCGTTCCAGGCAGCCCTTGAGCAGGCACAGGGAAACCTGAAGCGCGACGAAGCCCAGGCTGCCAACGCCAAATCGGAGGCGGCTCGCTATACCGATCTCGAGAAGCAAGGCGTGATTTCACGCGAGCAGGCCGATCTCCAGCGCACGCAGTCAAACTCCAACTCCGCTGCCGTGTACGCGGACCAGGCAACGGTCGATGGCGCGAAGGTCCAGCTGCAATACACGGACATCTACGCTCCGATCGACGGTCGCACCGGCGCGCTGATGATCAACGTCGGCAACCTTGTCAAGGCCAACGACACTCCTTTTCTAGTTCAGTTGAACCAGATCGCTCCCATTTACGTCACTTTCACTGTGCCTGAAGTGCGCCTGGCAGAGGTTCGTCAGTTCGTCGCAAAAGGATTGAAGGTACTTGCCCATCCCAAGGGGCAAAACTCGAATCCAGCGGAAGGCTTGCTCACCTTCATTGATAACGGCGTCGACCCGCAAACCGGCACGGTCAAGCTGAAGGCGACTTTCCAGAATAAGGATAAGCACCTCTGGCCGGGCGAATTCGTCAATGTTGTTCTGAATCTATCCACCGTGAAGAACGCCATCACCGTGCCTACCAAGGCCGTTCAATCAGGACAGCAGGGCGACTATGTTTACGTAGTGACCAAAGACGGCACCGCCGATCCGCGCAAGGTTACGACGATTGGCACGTACCAGAATCTTACGCTCGTGAAAAGCGGACTCAATTTAGGGGACACGGTGATCGTCGACGGTCAACTCCGCGTGGCCCCGAATGGCAAAGTGACCGTACGAAGTTCGCTGCCGCCTGACGCCGTTGTCGGCAACGGCGTCAACTCCAGCGATACCGCAACCGGAACGGTAGGAGGCGGGCAGTGAGCATTCCGGAGCTCTTTATTAAACGTCCAATCATGACCACGCTGGTCATGACGGCGATCCTCATCTTCGGCATTTTCGCGTATCGCTTTCTGCCGGTCAGTGATTTGCCGAACGTGGACTTTCCCACCATCCAGGTGAATGCCTCTCTGCCGGGCGCGAGCCCCGAGACGATGGCCTCCTCGGTCGCCACGCCGCTAGAAAAACAGTTCTCCACCATCGCGGGCATCGACTCGATGACCTCGACGAATTCTCTCGGCCAGACCAGCATTACCATTCAGTTCAATCTGAGCCGCAGTCTCGATGGTGCCGCTCTCGATGTACAGTCGGCGATCACCCAGGCATCAGGCCAGCTTCCGCCCAGCATGCCAACGCCGCCTTCCTTCCGCAAGGTGAACCCGGCCGATCAGCCCATTTTGTATCTCGCGCTCAGCTCTCCGACTCTGAAGTTGTCGCAAGTCGACGAAGCCGCAGAAACTACCATGGCGCAGCGCATTTCGATGGTGAACGGCGTAGCGCAAGTGCAGGTTTATGGTGCTCAGAAATATGCCGTCCGAGTGCAGCTTGATCCGAATGCGCTAGCCACTCGCCAGATTGGCATTGACGATGTCACCAACGCCGTGAACCTGGGCAACACCAACGTGCCTACAGGAACGCTGTGGGGCAATAGCAAGACCTTCACCATTCTTTCCAACGGAAAGTTGCAGAACGCCGCACAATTCAGCCCGATGATCGTTGCCTACCGCAACGGTGCGCCGGTCCGCATCTCCGACATCGGCCGCGCTATCGACAGCGTACAGGACGATAAGTCTGCCAGTTGGTTCAATGGCAATCGCGCCATCGTGCTCGCTATCTTGCGCCAGCCTGGCACCAATACCGTCGAAGTCGTCGACAACGTGAATCGACTGTTGCCGCAGCTCGCGGCGCAGATCCCGGCCGCAGTTCAAAGTGATACCCTCTACGACCGTTCGGTTTCCATTCGCGGGTCGGTCGACGACGTGAAGTTCACCCTTATGCTGACCATCGGATTGGTCATCATGGTGATCTTCCTCTTCCTGCGCAATGTTTCGGCGACGGTCATTCCGGCGCTCGCGTTGCCGCTGTCGATCATCGGCACGTTCTCGGTGATGTATCTGCTCGGCTACAGCCTTGACAACCTGTCACTGATGGCACTCACGCTGTCGGTAGGCTTCGTGGTCGATGACGCCATCGTGATGCTGGAGAACATCGTGCGCCACATGGAGATGGGGGCGTCTCCGCTGCACGCGGCCATCGATGGCTCGGGCGAAATCGGCTTCACCATTCTGTCCATGACTCTCTCTCTAGCGGCGGTATTTATCCCGCTGTTATTCATGGGCGGCATCATCGGACGCCTGCTCCACGAATTCGCCGTGGTTATTGCTGTTTCGATTCTCGATTTCCGGCTTCGTTTCGCTCACCCTCACGCCGATGCTTTGCAGCCGCTTCCTTAAACCGTCGGAAAAAGAGAAACATGGCAGGTTCTACAACGGGAGCGAAAAAGTCTTCGATTCGTGGCTGAAGGGCTACGACTGGTCGCTGAAGCGAGTCCTGCGTCATCGCTTCGTTACTTTGCTGATCTCGTTCGTGGTCATCGGCCTTACTTATTATTTGTTCACTCAGTCGAAGACCGGCTTTATTCCAGACGAAGATCAAGGTTTAGTCTTCGCTTTTACCGAAGCGCAACAGGGCATCGCGTTCGGAGACATGATGAAATTGCAGCAGCAGGCGGCCGACATTGTCCGCAACGATCCCAGCGTGCTGAACACGATGTCGTCGATCGGCCAGCCGACAAACCAGGGGCGCATCTTTTTTCGCTTGAAAGACAAAAAAGACCGTGTCAACCGGATGAGCGCCATGGACGTGATCCAGGAACTGCGTCCGAAGATGGCGAACATTCCGGGTATTAACGTGTATTTGCAAATTCCGCCGACCATCCGTATCGGCGGCAATCTGACCAAGTCGCAATACCAGTACACGATGCAGACTCCGGACACGGACAAGCTCTATGCGCTGGCTCCGAAGGTTGAAGCTGCGCTCAGGCAATCCTCACTGCTCCAAGATGTCACCAGTGACCTACAGGTGCAGAACCCGCAACTAACGATCGATGTCGATCGCGACAAGGCCTACGCGCTAGGCGTTTCGCCCGACCAGGTTGCCAACTCGTTGTATTCGGCGTACGGTACACGCCAGACCAGCCTAATCTACACACCCAATAATGAGTACTACGTGATCACGGAATTGCTGCCGCAATTCCAAAACAACCCGGCGGAACTCTCCGAGCTGTACGTACACTCCAGCTCAGGGAAATTAGTTCCGCTCGATACGGTCGCGAAACTTGTTCCGTCGCTTGGCCCGCTTACTGTCAATCACTTTGGGCAGTTGCCCGGTGTTACCGTCAGCTTTAATCTCAGGCCGGGTGTGGCATTGGGCGATGCCACCAAGTTCGTCGAAGAGCAGGTCCGCAAGATCATGCCTGCCGACGTGACCGGCACGTTCCAGGGAACCGCGCAAGCCTTTCAGAATTCTTTCGTTGGGCTTGGACTTGCTCCTGGTAGCCGCGATTCTCGTCATCTACATTATTCTCGGCGTTCTGTATGAAAGTTTCGTGCATCCGATCACGATTCTGTCTGGCCTGCCATCCGCGGGCGTGGGTGCATTGTTCACCCTCATGATCTTCCATCAGGAACTAAACCTGTACTCTTTTGTCGGCATCATCATGCTGATCGGTATCGTGAAGAAGAACGCCATCATGATGATCGACTTCGCGCTCGACGCAGAACGCAACGATGGCAAGAGCCCTGAGGAATCGATCTACCAGGGTGCCCTCATCCGCTTCCGTCCGATCATGATGACCACTGCAGCAGCCCTCATGGGCACGTTGCCGATCGCGCTCGGCGTGGGCGCGGGTGCGGAATCGCGGCGCGGACTGGGCCTCGCGGTCGTCGGCGGGCTGCTTTTCTCGCAGGTGGTGACGCTCTACATCACCCCGGTCTATTACATTTATCTCGACCGGGTGCAAAAAACATTTTCCGGCTGGAAAGCGCGGCGCAAATCACGGGCCGCCCCATTGACGCATCAACTGGACGAAGCGGAGCTTATGCACCGCAATTAGCTAAGGTAGGGTGGAATGCGCCAGGCCTACAGGTAAGCGAGAAAGAACCCTTGTCGTGTGGGTTGCAGAATCCATGTCAAAGCGCGAACGATGGACGGAAGAACATCGGAAACTTAGGTGAACTCCGAGGCAAGCGAGGGCGTCTCAGGTCTTGCTTCCCCGTCCTGTATCGCCACAAGCCCTGGGGACGGTGGCGTTTTCAACCTCATGCCGACACAGATCGTCACGCGCGTTTTCAGGTCGATCAGCATCGCATCGCCGAAACTCTTGTCCATGAACGCCACTCGTTGGTTGTCAGGGGAAATATCGGCTCGCTCTCCAAAGTGAGTAAGCACCTCAATATTCCGCGACAAGTGTTCGAGTGGATTCTCGCGCTTTCGCTCGGCGGGCTGGGGAAGGAGAAGCAGGACGCACAGCGCCAGAAGGAGTTTCATGGCGGCAATGCTATCAAACCGGAAAGTCGTCTCGAAAATCAAATCTGGCTACTCAATGAGCCTGAGGCTCTCCCGCAGAAATGCCGAGCAGACGATCAAACTCTTCCTTGCTGACTCCGTAACACTCACAAGAACGTTTCACCATGCCGCCCGATCAAGGAGTGACGTGGCCGCATGCGTATTCGATAATGCCAGTGCACCTAAGCGCGTTCCCATCCATCCACGGGTTGAACGTGGTTCGATTGTTGAACGCGGACCGCTGGCGGCAGGGTTCTTAGTGAATTTCTGGTTCCGGGATGGGAGCGGTACCCTCCAGGAAATCGAAGTCACATCCTTGATCAGCCTGCTTAATGTGCTGCATGTATAGCCTTCCATATCCGCGGTGATAAATCCCCTCTTTCGGTTTCCAAGCAGCGCGACGCCGGCCAAGCTCGTCATCATTCACCCGCATATTCAATTGGCGTTCCGGCACATCGAGTTCGACGATATCTCCGTCCTTCAGCAGTGCCAGCGGCCCGCCCACAAACGATTCGGGTGAAACATGGAGGACACAAGCGCCGTAGCTGGTACCACTCATTCTTGCGTCGGAAATGCGCACCATGTCGCGGATTCCCGCTCTTAGTAACTTTTGCGGGATCGGAAGATTGCCCCATTCGGGCATTCCCGGCGCTCCCTTGGGGCCGGCATTGCGCAGCACCAGAACGCTGTCTGCGTCCACATCCAGTGCAGGATCGTCGATCCGCGCGTTCATCTCGTCGAAGCTGTCGAAAACAATCGCGCGTCCGGTGTGTTTCAGTAGCCTGGGTTCGGCGGCTGAAGACTTGATGACAGCGCCGGTCGGCGCAAGGTTTCCCCGCAGGATGGCCAGCCCTCCAGATTCGAGAACGGGATTATCCAACGTGCGAATCACGTCTGCGTTGTAGATCTCCGCGCCCGCAACATTCTCCCCAAGCGTTTTTCCAGTGATGGTTCGGCAGCTCAGGTCCAACTGGGACCCGATTGCGTTGAGCAACGCCGGCAACCCTCCCGCGTAATAGAAATCCTCCATCAGATATTTCCCGCTGGGCCGCAAATTGGCCAACAACGGCGTTTTCCTGGACAACTGATCAAATCGATCCAGCGTGATGCTTGACCCCCGCGCGCCCAGCCAGCGCCACAAGATGAATGACGGCGTTGGTCGACCCGCCCAGGGCGAACACGGACGCGATCGCGTTGTTGAAGGAAGCTTCGCTTAGGATGTCCCGCGGTTTCAGATCTTCCCAAACCATTTCCACGATGCGGCGGCCAGACCGGTTGGCCATCTTGACATGATTGGAATCCACCGCCGGGATCGAGCTCGCACCTGGGAGCGAAAAACCCAGCACCTCGGTCAAACTGGTCATGGTGGATGCGGTACCCATGGTCATGCAAGTTCCTGCCGAGCGCGCGATACCATCTTCGATCTGCGTCCATGCCTGCAGATCGATGTTGCCCGCCCGGCGCTCGTTCCAGTATTTCGTGACATCCGAACCGCTTCCCAGGATCTGGCCATGCCAGTTGCCGCGCAGCATCGGCCCCGCCGGAACATAGATCGCGGGTATATTCATGCTGATGGCGCCCATCAAGAGTGCGGGCGTTGTTTTGTCGCAGCCTCCCAGCAACACGCATCCATCGGCGGGATAGGAGCGCAGCAGTTCCTCTGTCTCCATGGCCAGCAGGTTCCGGTACATCATGGTGGTGGGTTTTTGAAAAGTTTCGCCGAGGGTAATTGCCGGCATCTCCACCGGGAAGCCGCCGGCCTGCCAAACGCCGCGCTTCACGTCGTTGGCCCGCTCCCGGAGATGGCTGTGACACGGATTGATGTCACTCCAGGTGTTGATAATGGCGATGACGGGCTTGCCGGCATAATCAGCCTGGACACAACCCATCGAGGCGGCCCGTGAACGGTGACCGAATGAACGTAGGTCATCCGGGCCGTACCAGCGATAACTCCGTAAGGACTTGGAATTTTTTTGCGGCATAGAACCCTTCGAAAGAGGACACGAGCTTTGCTTTCTTAACCTGCAGACGCAGGTACCGTCGACGCCGATTGTGGTGTAATTGTCAGCCGCGCGAAAACATTGCTACCTTAAAGGGGCGCTCTCGGATTCCCATGAAGAACACCATCCTGGTGCTGGCCGATCCCACTGAGCCTCAGCTCGCCGTGCTCGAGAACTTGCGGGCAGAGGCCAACATAATAACCGGAAACTCTGTCGAGGAGTTTGGACTAGCGGCAAGGGACGCCACCGTCATCCTCAATTGGTCGGGCTCTTTGGCCCTGCTGCAGAGCGGTCTTTGGAATGTGTCCGAACCTGCGTTGGGTGCACAGCCGCTCCGCGGGAGCTCGACAAAACGCTATTCCCCGAGCTTATCGAAAGACCTGTCCCACTCACAAATGGCTCAGGTGTTTTCAGCCCAGCCTTGGCCGAGTTCGTGCTCGGCGCAATCCTGTATTTTGCCAAGGACTTCCACCGTATGATCCGCAATCAGATGGCAGGCGTGTGGGAGGCCTTTGACGTGATGCCCATCTCGGGCCAGACGGTCGGAATCGTAGGATACGGCGATATCGGCCGCGCGGTCGCCACTACCGTCCGACCGCTGGGAATGGCGGTTCTCGCCGTCAAACGGCATGTCGGGCCTTCGCCCGGGACGGACCCGCTGGTTGAGCAGATGTACAGTCCCGATCGCCGCATCGAGATGATCCCACGCTGCGATTACGTAGTGGTAGCCGCACCCCTGACTCCAGAGACGCGTGGAATGATCGCTGAGCCGGAGTTCGCAGTCATGAAGCCTACAGCCGTGGTGATCAATGTCGGACGCGGCCCCGTGATCCGGGAGGAGGCGCTGGTAAGTGCGCTTTCGCAGGAGCGTATCAAAGGCGCCGCCCTCGATGTTTTCGATCACGAACCCTTACCCAACGGCCATCCCTTCTATAAGCTGGAAAATGTATTGATGTCCCCGCATTGTGCCGACCATACACCCGATTGGCTGGATCGAGCCATGCAGTTCTTCATCGCGCAATTCGACCGATTCCAGAAGGGTAAGCCACTGATCAGCGTCGTTGATAAGAAGCTCGGCTATTGACAGCATGGAGCGTGTCAGGCCCTTGCTTCTCGAATGATCGGAACAATCCTCCTTTTGAAATAGCAAAAAGGCTCCCCGTTCAACTCACCTGAGTTCAACTCACCTGAATAGACGAAGCGTCCACTTGAGCGTAGTCGTCCGTCTTGCCGACTTTGACCGTGAGGTCGAAGGAGAGCTCCACATCCTGGCTTTGAAGGCTTGGTGGCCCTCCGCCTCCGCCTATTGGCGGCTAGTGCAGGCCGCCTCGCAGTTCTCTCCTCGCATGCGCCCTTGATAGGTCCTGTGGCGGGCCCAGGTGTCGTCATGCAGTCATCGGAGTTCAGCACTAGTCTCAGAATTTGCGACAAAGGCGGTCATCAGGTCTAGGAAGCACCGTCCGGTCGTGAAGACGCTCGCAAAATCGAGTAGGCCATGCGCGGATTGTACGCTCGCGTCAATGAGTGTAACCGCGACGTTACGTCAATGATCGACTGCCCGCCCATCAGCGAGTCAACGCTAGCTTCACAGCCTCAATCGCGGGCATGTAATGACGTGATTTCTCCCACTCAGCGTAGTAGCATTTCAACCTTGTGAGCATGGAAGGAATTGGCAGTCTATCCGCCCAGTTCCTGGTTAATGACTAGCGGAGGGGTCTCTGGGCTGGGCCCTCAATATTGAAAGGCAATTCATTTTCAAAATCGAACTACGAGGTTTTCGATTGTCGTTATTCCGTATTGCCTTGATGGCTTTTTCCGCCGTTTTGGTGCCGCTTACATTTGCCCAGATTGACGCTCGCATCCAGGACAATAGTTTCTTGATCGAGGAAGCCTACAACCAGGAGTTTGGCTTCGTGCAGCACATCAGCAATTTCATCTATCTCGCCGATTCCAGGGACTGGGCCTACACTTTCACCCAGGAATGGCCCATCACCGGCATACGCCATCAGCTCAGCTATACCCTCATCGCCTTGCGCCAGGGTTCGTTCTCTTCGCAAGGTGCCAGCTTCGGCGACGTCTTTCTGAACTATCGCTACCAGGCGATCGGCAACGGCGAGGCTCGTGTCGCGTTTGCGCCTCGGCTCAGCCTCATCGTGCCCAGTGGCAATAGCAATCTCGGTCAGGGTTTTGGCGCTGCGGGCGTCCAAACCAACTTGCCGCTCAGCATTAGTCTCAAGCGACAATTCGTGACCCACTGGAACGCCGGAGGGACTTTCGTGCCGCACGCACGCAATTCCGATAGGCAGCGCTCTTCAGCTGTCGCCTACAACCTTGGTCAGAGTGTCATTTGGGAAACGACGCCGCGCTTCAACGTGATGATGGAAACCTTTTTCCTGGGCGCGCAGAAAGTCGTCGGCCCTGGGAAAACTGAATGGTCCAACACACTTTTCCTAAGTCCCGGAATTCGTTGGGCCTATAACTTCAAGAACCGATTGCAAATCGTTCCTGGTATCGCAATGCCCATCGGCATCGGCCCTAGCGCGGGAGAGAAGAGTGTCTTTCTCTACCTGAGCTTCGAACATCCGTTTCGCAGGTTACCTACTCAGTGAAATGAGCAGCGCAATGCGAGAGATGCGGGAGATGCGGGACTTTCAACGCTCGTAAACAGATGGGATGAGAAGACCGGTCTGCGGACGGGATGCGGTGTACGCTCCCAAGTTATCGACGTGCTCGAAGCACAGATAAAAAGGAGACCGGCAATGAAGAAGGTTAGCACCGAAGGCGCAAAGCAGAGCAGGAATTTTTCTCAACCGAAGCTTACGATCGGATTGGACCTGGGCGATCGCTCGAGCTGGTATTGCGTGCTGGATGAAGCAGGCACGATTGTGCTGGAGCAGCGACTGAGCACGACTCCGAAAGCGTAATGCGGGCCGGAGCGAGCCGCAAATGCATATCCGCAAGGAAGGCGACCCGTATCTGCGAACGCTGTTAGTGCAGGGAGCGCACCCCATTCTGGGACCGTTTGGAGCCGACAGCGATCTGCGGCGCTGGGGTCTGAAGCTGGCCGAGCGCGGCGGCAAGAGTGGGAAGAAACGAGCCATTATTGCAGTGGCGCGAAAGCTGGCCGTCTTGCTGCACCGACTGTGGGTGGGCGGAGAAGTGTACGAACCATTGCGCAACCGCAAGCAACGAGCGATGCCGGCGGCTGCATAAACCAAAACCCTCTGCGAAAGGAAAAGCCAAAGCCTAAAGCCCAGTTCCGGTGACTGGGTTAATCGCCTGGCCCAGCTTTCATCTTCGAGATGGAACCGAGGTCGATAAACAGATGGCAGCACCGGCTGAAACCAGAACACCCAACTTGCACCGAGCGAACCAAAGTGCTCATCGAAGAGTGCGGATGGAAGGGTGGCGACAGCGGCCACTCGGTGGAAAGAAACAGCGTGACCCACAAACCCCAAAACGAATCCCCTTGACTCCGACCGGCCTTCTCATGGAAGGCGTTTACACTCGAAACCCCCTTTTAGTCGCCGAGTGGCGCGATCCCTTCGCTAATGCGGGGTCTGGCGGTTGATTTGCGCATGATAAGCTCCGGTTCGATCAGGAATTCCGCTAAATACCGCTCGGGATCGTCGATTCGGCTCGATCGCCGGAGTCTTCGCCCTCGACGATGTGCGGGAGGCGTACCGACAGCTCGAATTTCGCCACACCTGCGGCAAGTTGGTGCTGCGACCGTGTGAAAGAGGCGACGAATAACAAGAAAGCCAAAGTTAAAACCGGATTTGAGGATTGCCACAGGAGCCGCACTTAGGGAAAATGTTGAATCTATGCTCCGAATCATACCGGCCTCAGTTGTCATCGCAGCCTTGACGTTACTTAGCGGCCCACAAACGTTCGGCTCCGCGGCTCTTCTCGTTCCACTACAGCCTCTGGCACAACAGGCTCACCAGATCGAAAATGCTTTGGCCTATCTCGGTCAGCCATTTTCCGCGGAAGAGGTATCCAAACTTGATGACGCCGTGGCTGATCCCAACGAGTCCAAGGCGGTCGAGCGCTTGCAGAGCATTCTGGACTCCCACGTTTTAGCCGTGGTGCAGATCAATGCGGAAAGTCGTGTGAAAGTTGAGGCCGGGCCCGCCCAACCTGAGCTGGTCGAGGCTGGAACCCGGCTCTTTCTGGTCAAGGTGCTCAATGACGCCGGAGTCACAGCGCAACTCAAAGTGGAAAGTCCAAGTTCAGGCGACGTGTACATACAATCGACAGGCTCGCCGCAGCCGGCCATGGAACTGACTCCGCGACAGGCTGCCGACCGCTGGGCTGACGTTTCTCTGTATCCGCTGCCCGCCGCCTCGTGGGCCAGCATTTCGCTATACCAGAATCCTCCCATGCTCCCACGTTTGTCAGGGCTGGCCGTGGAGTACCAGATCCTTGCCATCTACAGTCGAGACGCTGGCCAGAGGTCAGCCGTCATCAGCTTCAATGTGGGCCAGGGAACGCAGGATATCGGCTTTCGCAACGACATGACCGTTCTTTTCAACGCCCGGCCGGCGCATCCGATAAGCTTGCGCGTGAGAGACGAGAACGGTGAACCCGCGATGGCCTCTTTTGTGGTTCGCGACCGGCTGAATCGTCTTTATCCGAACCCCGCCAAACGCCTGGCGCCCGACTTCTTCTTTCAACCGCAGGTCTACCGCTCGGATGGAGAAGTTCTGCGCCTGCCCGAGGGGAATTACACCATCACTTATACCGGTGGCCCTGAATACCTGACTCGGGAAAAAAATTTCATGGTGGACGCAAAAGGGCCGGCGCAAATCGAATTCCAGCTGGAGCGGTGGATTGATCCCGCGGAGTACGGCTGGTATTCAGGGGACCACCATATTCATGCGGCAGGCTGCAGGCACTACCAGAATCCAGCCGAAGGCGTACTACCCGATGACATGATGCGCCAGATTCGTGGAGAGCGCGTGAATATCAGTTCAGTCCTCACGTGGGGTCCCGACTACTACTACCAGAAGCAATTTTTCTCCGGACATGACAATCCCTTGTCCACCCGGCGCCAGCTCATGCACTATGATCTCGAGGTCTCGGGCTTCCCTTCAAGCCACGCTGGTCACATCGTACTTCTTAATCTCAAAAATCAGGACTATCCCGGCACCAGGCTGTTGACTGACTGGCCAACCTGGGACCTTCCAATTCTCCGCTGGGCTAAGGAACAGGGCGCGGTCGTGGGCTTCGCCCACTCCGGCTGGGGTCTCGCGGTCCATGGCACCGAACTTCCAAACTACGAGGTACCAGGCTTTGATGGAATCGGAGCCAACGAATACATCGTTGACGTCACACTTCCCAACGCGGTGGATTTCATCTCCGCCGTAGATACCCCTTACGTCTGGGAACTGAACATCTGGTATCACACGCTCAACCTGGGATTCCGCACGCGAATCGCCGGCGAAACTGACTTCCCATGCATTTACGACAGCCGCGTTGGAATGGGCCGAACCTACGCCGCTTTACCCGCATCTGGGCCCGTCAGCTATAGCGGTTGGCTGGACGCCCTGAAGGCTGGCCGCAGCTATGTGTCCGACGGCAAGACACACCTTATGAATTTCACTGTGGGAGGCGTGCACGTCGGCGAGGGAAACGGCGAGCTGCAATTACCTGCCGGTTCCAAGGTTGGAGTATCTCTGATGGCAGCGGCGTATCTACCGGAACTTCCACAGCAATCGCTGCATCGGCTCGCCTACGATGAGAAACCTTATTGGGACATCGAGCGCGCGCGCGTTGGTGACGGCCGCGAAGTCGTGGTTGAAATCGTTGTCAACGGCAAGTCTGTCTCTTCGCAAAAGTTGATGGCTGATGGCAAGCCGCGGGAAATGAAATTTGAGGTTCCTATCACAAGCAGCAGTTGGGTGGCGGCGCGCATAATTCCGGCTGCTCATACAAATCCCGTTTTTGTAATCGTGGATGGAAAGCCGATTCGTGCTTCACGCAGGAGCGCGGAATGGGCCCTGAAGGGAGTTAACCAGTGCTGGAGTCAAAAGTCAGCGCTCATTTCCCCGGCGGATATCGGAGAGGCCAAAAAAGCGTACGACCACGCTCGCGACGTCTACCAGCAACTTATTCGTGAGAGTATGCCAGAATAGGACTACTTATACAGAGCGCGATGGCGAACAATCCCAGAAACTCGAACTGGTTCCGTGTTCAGGGCGAGAGAAATTCGACGCGAATTTGAGATCCCACCGGCAGATCTGCCATGGCAAACAGGCATATGCCGACATCGCTGAGATTGATGCCAAGAGCATCCACACGGGCAAACTCAGTTTTGAAATTGCTTATTTTGTGCCCGGCATAATTGCTCCAAGCATCCTCTTAACGAGCGGCCTAGGTGGCGGGTTTCGGCTCACCGCATCTCGATATTTGTCGATCCATTGGTGTTCTTTATCAACTTCCTGATCGATCTGTATTGGTTTGGGCATTTTCGGTTTTACGGAGCAACCAGTAATGACCTGCAGTCTTTGTTGATCGCTGTGAGCCAGCGCCACGAACCGGAATGGCTGCTCCGTCCATGAGATAGGAGTCAACATCTCCGCTGCGCCAAGCACCGGCCCGCCTTGAGTCAGGAACATCACCTTGATGCGGGTGCCACGAATTAGGGGTTTCGACAAGCGCAGCAGGCCGCCCGTGGAGGAAATGACCTCCAAGCTGCCCGTCGCGCAGTCACCACACGGGAATCGAAGCACCGCAGGAGTGTATTCGGTGGCTCGAATGCGTGGGGCTCGCCAAGCGGCCGATGGAGGAGAGCCAGTCATTTGCTTGAGGGGAAGTATCGTACGGATCATTGACTGCATAGGAGATTACGAAAGTGCATAGGCCGCCGACGTTACCCAGTTGGTCTAGCGGCGTCCGCGGCTGGCTTAGATTGGAATCGAAATTTCTACCAGACTGGCTGTTGCAATCAGGCGATTACAGGATTACTGGTGAAATGGCGATGTTACGCCAGCAGCGAGCCCGACAGGAGCAACGCGGGCGGTAACCGTAATCATGAGACACTGACTTCGCTGGAATTACCACCTCGAACGCGGCGGTAAATATGAACGCCTCAAGTTCGCTTCAGCAACGAAAGACCTTCGGGCACCTTTCGATCGTTGTCGGAAACATGTTGCAGATTGCGGGAATCGCAGCCGCCTGTGCCGCTCTCGCTCTGGCGCGATCCGGCCAGCCAAGACCTGCCGCGTTCGGCACAGCTATGTTGATCGCCGCGTGGCTCCTCCTCTATTTCTTCTGCCACGGCATCGCGCACTGGGCAGTCGGGCGCCTTCTCGGCATTCGCTTCGCCTTCTACACCATCGGAGGAACCGGCAATCCTGAAGGGTACCCCTCCGGCATGCGTTGGGTGTTCGAGCATCTCCCATTCTTCGGCGTGCAGACTGACAGGGCCTCGATGCAGAAAGCCAGTCCGAAGGCCAAGGCCGCCATGTGGTCGGCAGGAGTGACGTCCTCGGCAGTGATTCCGACCCTCAGCACCGTCTGCGCCTGGAGAGCAGGCATTCCCGGCAGCAAGCTGTTTCTGATCCTCGCGGCGTTCTGGGCAATCGGAACGCTATCGAGCAACTGGAGAAGCCAGACCGGAGACTATGCCAAGGCCAGACGCGCCCTGCGTAGATAGCGCCTGGATTCTCCGCATACTAAGCGCATGTGCTCGATATTACGCAGCTGCCGATGCCGTGAGCGGCCACCGACTATTTCTCGCCGATGGGATGACTACTGAGAAAAATATCCAGTCTTCGAGCGTGCCTGCAATCCAGTTTGCTTACATCGGATGACGATCTTGCGGAAAGTGTCGTCCTTGATGGGGTTGCTCGGATAATAAGCCAGGTCGTAGGAGGCACGCAGTTCCTCCCCGATTTGATGAAAGTACGTGTGTGGATCGACGGCTCTCGCGTCGAACGCGGTGCCACCCGTTTCTTTCGCAATGCGATCCATCACGCTGATTCCGTATTTGTTGCGGGCATTGAGCTTGCCGGACTCGTTCTCCGTGTAGCGTATAGGAAACACCGTGACGTTCGCGCTCTGTGCGGCTTCAATCGCCGTCATCATGTCGTGAGAGCTGGAGTTGTCTTCGCCATCACTGAAGATCAGGAGGGCCCGCCGCCCGTTCTGATCAGCCAGCTTTTCGGTTACGGAGTAGAAGATGGAATCGTAGAACGCCGTTCCCAGGTCGCGAGACTCTTTCGGGCCGAGTTCCGGGAAATGCCCGAGATCGTGTTGGTAGCGATTCAGGCCATCCAGAATTTGGGCGCTCGATTGGGTGAAGTCGCTCACTAGCCGCAGATGGTTGCCGAAGCACAGCATGAAGGCACGGTCCTTTGGCCCAAGGACATCTTGAAGGAATACCTCCAAGTCGTGCTTGTGCTGCTTGGAGAAATGATCCTGGCTGCCGCTCGCATCCACAATTAGTCCGAGAGTAAGCGGCACGTCGGAACTTCGGGAGAAGAAAGCAATCTTTTGAGGAACCGCGTCCTCAAGAACCTCGAAATCGTCCTTGGTCAGGCCCTTCACCAATGCCCCACGGGAATCCCGTACCGAGAAGGACACACTGACAAGGTTGACCTTGACGCGGACAGGCTCTTGCGAAAGACAGGTGACAGCGGCGAACAGCGTCGGCAGCAGTGCGAGATATCGCATACCGGGTATGGCGTAAACTATCTCCACAGACAAGACGTTGCGACCGCCCTTTGCGTTAGCTCAGACGCAGCAGGACCACGCTCGCTGCCAACCACAGACCAAACCCGGTCAGGTTCAGGACGATTCGCCACTTCATGCTGTCGATGATGTAGTTATACCTTGCGTCCATGACTCCACTCTCCTCACTTTATTGGACGAGAAGGCCAACGGAGGGTTAGCTCGCTTGCCTCGTCATCACATCCTGAGATACGAAGCCGCAGCAAAAAAGGTTCCTGGAAATCTGGGGTCACCTCCTTTTGACCATCCAAGAAATCGAGTTAACAGGCTACGGCTGCCTGAAGCACCGGCAAGAGAAAGGACAATCTTCTCCGTTGGTGAAACCCCACCTTGGGGTGGCCGTAGACCAACGTCTCGCCCACCATCGAATTGACAGCCCTATGAGATCAGCCTAGTATAAAGATGAGTGAGTTACTTCCCCTCCTCTTTCAGGTTTCCTGAACTAAGTCAGCCCATCTGAAGTTCGCTCCTCTTAGCTGCCACAATCCAGGAGGATGACGTGATTGATCCAAAAATCAACATTCGCTCGAAACCCACCCGTTCGGCGCAATCGGAATCCCTAACTAAGGGTAATGCCGCTATCGACCGTGCAAACACTGAAGTGCAAACCCGCGCTTACGAGCTCTACGAGCTTCGCGGAAGATCAGATGGCCATGCGGAACAAGACTGGTACCAAGCCGAAACCGATCTGAAAGCCCGCAGTAAAAAAGTGTAGTGGGCAGATCTGCCAAGCTTCTTTGTCATGACAGCGCCGTCACCATCTTCCGGCCAAGGCGTGCAAATATTTGGAGCACGACTGGGGAACAACCGTAATGTTCGACTACGAGTATGGTAGTGCAAAGAGCGCAGCGGTACTCCATAACGCATCCAACCAGCGTTTTGAAATGGATATAGAGGGCCAGCTTTCCGTGCTCGAATACACATTCAAGAATCACCGACTATTTCTGACACACACAGATGTTCCGCCGGTTCTTCAGAGCCATGGGTTGGGGGCGAAGCTGGCTCATGCGGCATTGGAATATGCCCGCCAGAACGACTTGACTGTCGTTGCAATCTGTCCTGTTGTTAAGGAGTACGTCGGCAGCCATCCAGAATACCAGTCCTTTGTAACCACTTCGGTGGCTTGAAATTCACAAAAGTTCATTGACTCTCCTTTGACACTCGTTTTCCATGTCCGCAAGCGAGCGAATTATAGTCCGAGCCAAAACACTAGTAGCCTGAAGAATTGCATTCCAGCCCATGCCGCTTTCCTGCAGAGCCCTGCCCTTCGACCATCCGAGTGGAACTTCGAACTCAAGTATGACGGTTCCCGTGACTCGCCGTTATCGAGAACGGTCGCTTTCAGTTGATTTCTCGGAACGGGCATTCCTTTTTATTGGCTGGGCCAGGAAAAGGCCGCTTACCGAGCCGCCCGTTTCCTTGATTTCGTGTTGCGGGTTTCCTCGTCTTTTACTCTGGTTGCGGTTCAAGCCCCAGCCGAGGACGTCTTGTCTACACGGTTTTGTCTCCCGAAACAGCTCTTGACAACTACAACTGTGCCAGGTAAAACCGATGTCCTGGTTGCAGTGTCTCCGCTTCTTCGTTGCGGGCCTGGATTCCATAACGATGGGGTCCATCACGCTTGGCATTCATCGTTGCCCGGTGACGGCATCATCCCAAGCCGAAAACAGTGTCGAAACAAATAAAGAGAGGAACTGAGATGAATCGGAAATTCACGGTTGCATTGGTGACGGTGTGCTGCCTAGCATTGGCAATGACGCTGGTCGCGCAGGCAGGTGGCGACGCATCATCCAAGGTGGAGGAACTGGAAAAAGAGATGCGTCACGCGCAGATGAACAACGACGCCACTTGGTATCAGCAGCACCTGGCCGACGGCTATGTCGAGGGGCACAGCTGGGGCGAGTGGGCGACCAAGGCGGACGCCATCAAGCAAATGCAGGACAAGTCCATCAAGTTCACCAAAGGCGGGATTAGCGACGTGAAGGTGGCGATTTTCGGGGACAACACCGCCATCGCACACTACAAGTTCACCTATGACGCGACCTTTAACGGCACGCATCGCGCGCGCTCGGTGATTTGCAGCGACACCTGGATCAGTCAGTCCGGCGAGTGGAAGATCGCTTCCAACCACTGCTCCCACGTCGAGGGTACATAGAGCGACTGGCGAGTGCGGGATGAACAAAGTCGCGATCGCATCGCGGCGTATCGGTAGCTCATGTTATCTCGAGCTGGGACCGTGTGAGTACGGTCCTACTCGTTGGATGAGTTGCCATCGTGAGACGCCGCCAAGTGCAAATCCTGCAACGCGGTGATCCCCAATTATCTCGCCCCGCTCCGCCAACACCGTTTTCAGGCGAAGGCGACTTCAAGCTTTCGGCTGTACCATGTTTCTCCTGCGGGGCAACGTCGAATTTTAAGCTTTCGCAGCCAGCCAGTCATCTATTGCATGCCCTTCGACCCTTCCGCGCTGGACGTAAACTCGTAAGCGCGAAGCCGGATCGCATGTTCCAGCATCGGTTCTGTAGATGTGGTTCCTGACATACTCGGAATAGCGTCGGTTTTCATCGGGACACCGTGGATTACGCGGTGTTGATCGCCCCAGGTCTATTGAACGTTGGAAGGCCGTTTATTCGCCATAACCCTCAGTTGCGGCCTGCGGCTTTTTCCCAGTAGCCTCCCGGACCTTGTCCCCGAAGTCTGAGACCTTGTCGGCGATGTCGGCTCGCGTTTCCTCTCCACTCGCTGGTGCGATTAACAGACCGATTCCGACGCCAATCCCCACTCCAATCGCAAGAGCAACGGCTTTGCCGAGTATTTGCGAATCTTCCTCGCCACGAAGCGCACTGGTTGCGCGGCTCACGCGTCGGGAGGCAGTGCCATACGTTTCCCGCACGCTGCCTTTGATGTCGTCCAAATTGTCGGGCACACGATCACGCAGGGAATCAAGCAGATTAAGGCCTGTATCGATTAAGACGCTAAATAGTGGTTCCCGCCTTCTGAATCTCATATGCATATCTCCTAATGATTGTTTTTGTTTCGTTAACGAGATGCAGAAATTGGGTCAGATGTTGGCGGGGACACGAAAGCCCTCTGTTACAATCCCGACGCCGGGAGACGCCATTGGTGAACTTGTCTGGGATTGTGAAGCAGGCGTCTGCCATCCACCACGGTGGCTATGCTATAGACGCCGCCAAGTCTGTCGTAAAGAGAGGGCTTGTCCGCTGAATTGGTCTCCGAGAATGCATGGTCGCGACGTTTTGTCAGAGATGCAGTCACCCGTCGGCGAGCGATCTCGTCGCGTCACTTAGTTAAATGTTTGCTGATAGCCTTCGTCATCTGGAACATGTCCAATCGGGCTTTCCCAAACACTGGTTTCAGCTTTTCATCGGCTACAATTTCCCGCCGCTTCTTTGGGTCTTGCAGCTTATGCTTTTTGATGTAGGCCCACACCTTCTTCGCAACCTGCGGCCGCGATATCGGAGTGTCCGACCCGAGTACCTGAGCCAACTGTGCAGAGGGCTTTAAAGGCGCTTGAGCCATCTTCAAGAAAGCGGTGTTTGTTTTTTTCTTCTTAGCCATTCTGTGATGTCCTTTTCTTAAACGAATGATCTTTTCGATTGTAGGCCTGTCAAGCAGCTACGATGAAACATTCTGAGTCGTTTCCCGGCACCGCACATCCAAATACTATCAGCTAAGTCCGATTCACCCGCAGTTGAAAACCGGTTCGCCAACCAGCGTCACCTCTTCTCATCTCGTAGCGACTCTTCTCAGTTGAAAATCAAAAATGGAAATAGGAAACATCAATGGAACAAGGAACAGTAAAGTGGTTTAACGACGCCAAAGGCTACGGCTTTATCAGCCGTCAAACCGGTGAAGATGTCTTCGTGCACTTCTCCGCTATTCAGGCAGGCGGCTTTCGCAGTCTGCAGGAAGGGCAAACGGTGCAGTTCGAAGTGACCAAAGGCCCCAAGGGCTGGCAGGCCGAGAACGTTCAGGGGGTCTAGGCTGACAACCTAGTTATGCCCGTTATCCGAGAGGATTTCGGGCATTCTTAGTTTTGTAGCCGTCTTATCCAGCCAAATTAGAGTCAGCGTCCTTCAACTCGACGTCCTCATCACGGTGTCCCAATTGCCCCTGCATACTGGTATTGCCGCCTTGGTTCTGCTGGTCCTGTTCCATCGCGCCCTTGCTTCGGTCCTGATCCTTGGATTTCTCCATAGAGGCGTCTCCCGCCCGACTATAGCACTCTGCGAGGCGCAGAGGGACCCAAAAAGCTGCCAGCCTCTAGGTAAGAAGTCGCACGAAAACCAGCTCCGGATTGCAGCGCGAGTTTTGGAGCGATTTAACAGCATCTTCGGCTGTGCGGGTAAGACTTTCGATGAGACTTTCGATGATCGTACCGACCTGTTTTCTTTTGGGGTGTCTCTCTATGAGACGGCCAGCGGCCGCCTGTCCTTCGATCGAGACACCGAGGCAGCGACGTATGGCGCTATCCTTTACGACCGGCGGAGCTGCCCAGCCAGTGGAACCCGGTCGTAGTCAAGGTTTGTAGCGGTCTTGTGGACGGGCTATCGGGTCGGCGGCTCGCGGTAGCCTGAAATTGGGTGGGGGTTGCATGATTCATCTTCTTGAAGATCCGGCAGAAATACGCTACATCGCTGTAGCCGCAATTGGCAGCTACCTCTTTGAGAGTCAGCCCGTAATTGTGCAACATGAATTTCGCCCGGTTCATTCGCACCAAATTCAAATAGTCATGGAAACGGGTCTGCCCTTCCCGCCGGAAGAGGCGTGATACATGGTTGGGAGCGAGACCGAAGTGATTGGCGATACTGTCCCTTGTGATAGTGGTCTGAAAGTTTTCCTGCATGTAAAGGCATATCGACTCGTAAGTGCGTGCGGCTTTGCGCGAGTGGCGCGATGACGGAGCTCTCAGCAGTCTCAGACAGGAATGAAGAAGCGATTCCGTTAGCAAATTCGTAAGAGGGCCTTCGCTGGGTTCAGCAGCAAGCACCATCAGGGCGCTGAGGATGCTATGGGTTAATCCATCATAGGTGCCGTGAATGTGGGTTTTGACCGCTTCTACCCGAGTTTCTGAGCGGCCGGTGTGTTTGGCTAGACTGATACCAATATGCTTTGCACCAAACAGGAAGGTAAGCACCTCGATGGGGTTCGACCATTCTGGCTTGTCCCAAGCGTTATCGGGCACAAACACAGCATCCCCCCTGATCGGACGAATGGTCTTGATCAATCCATTCTGGGCAACTTCTACAGCATGACATCCCGTCACGGGTACGTAGAGCCGCGGGAAATGTGTCGTATATGCGAGGACTGGAGGAGGCACGCTGTGCTCGGCAAAATAGACGTGGCGCACCCGAGAGCGGCGGAGGAAATGGTCCAGGGTTGCAATGACGATCCGAGCGGCGTGATTCTCGGGACCGATCGCTTGCGGCTGGGGCTGACGTTGGCGCACAGAATGTTACGTTAGTGCAACAAATGTGTGTTGTCTACTCTATGCTTCATTCAGCGTTCTCGTAGATACTTCCCCACGACAATCGAATCCGACTACTGGGCCTTCCCCCAATGAGTCCCGTCGCGATCTCCGGTCACGTCGCGATCTCCGCTCACAAGAGTGAAGCCCCGTTTTGGGAATGCGTGTCGCAGCCTGCTTTGTACACTTCCTGGCTTGGGAGGGGTGACGTCTATGCGAGTCCGCAGTTTCCTGCGTCTTGTTCCATGCGTTGGGTTCCTGATTTCCCTGAGCCTCACGCTTGCCTTTGCACAGTCCGATCTCGGAACGATTTCAGGCTTTGTCAAGGATCCGTCGGGCGCGACCGTTCCGAATGCGAAGGTCACCGTCCGCAATCAAACTGGCATAGATCGCGGCGTAAGCACGAATGAATCGGGCTTTTACACTGTCACAAATATTCCCGCCGGCCTTTACTCTCTCAGCGCCGAGGCCCCCGGCTTTGAGAAGTACCAATCCAGCGGCAACAAGCTGGATCCCAGTGGACATCTAAGCGTCGACGTGGCGCTTACGGTGGGCGCCTCGACAGAAACCGTACAGGTGACGGCCAACGCCGCGACCTTACAAACGGAATCCGCTTCGGTGCAGCAACTCGTCACCCGGCAGCAAATCGATTCGCTCGAACTAAATGGCCGCAACCCCGTCGGCCTCGCGGCACTGGTGCCCGGCGCTCGCTCCACGACACTTGCAGGCCTCAACTTTAATTTCTTTCAGGGGCCTGCGAACTTTAACGGCTCGCGCAACCCGGAAAACTTAATCACCTATGACGGGGCTCCGGCCACGCGCACGCGCTCTAACGGTACGAGCCTTGGCGCCGCCGACGTGGACTCCACGCAGGAGGTCCAAATCCTCACCTCCAATTACGCACCCGAGTACGGCCGCACTTCCGGTGCTCAGATTCGCATCACGACCAAGACCGGCACCAGCCAGTTTCACGGCGCGGCCTACGAATACCTACGGAACACCGCCTTGAACGCGAATACCTGGGCGCGCAACTCTAACCCTGCAACCGCTTTCACCGCGCCCATTCACTACAACCAGTTCGGATACAACCTGGGCGGCCCAATCTATATTCCGGGAAAGTTCAACACAAACAAGAGCAAGGTCTTCTTCTATTGGGGCCAGGAATGGGTGAAATATCACTTTGTTGAATCGGGCTCCTCGTTAGGAGGCGCAGGATTGCTCCTGGTACCCTCGGTAAAAATGCGGCAAGGAGATTTCAGTGAACTCCTTGATCCCAATAATCCGTATACCCACAAAGTCCAGCCCATAAAAGATCCGCAGTCGGCTAATCCGTGCACGGCAACCGATGGGAGCGGATGCTTCCCCGGGAACATCATCCCGCCGGACCGACTAAGTCCAAACGGGATCGGCATCCTGAATGCCTGGCCAGCCCCCAATCTCACGAGCTTCATCGGAGGTGGGAACTGGTTTGCCTCGAAGTTGCACACTATCGACCAGCGTAAGGACACGGTCGGAGTAGATGTGAATGTGACGGACCAACACCGTCTTCGATTTCGCGCTATGAATTACGCGTACCTGGAATATCAGCCACTCGACGGCAATACCGACCGCACTCCAAAATTTTTCAATCGCCCGAACAAGACTGGTTCGCTCAACTACGTGTGGACCATTAGTCCCACGAAGGTTAATGAAGCCCTGATCACCGCCAGCCAGGACGTGGTCAAGATCCCCATCGACAGCGCCCACTTTTTTGATCGCACCCAGGCGTGCGCAGGGTCACCGGTGCCCTGCGCTCTCGACTACCCCTACATATTCCCTGATGGAAAGCTGGTTCCGAACCGTATTCCGACAGTAAATTTGTCGCCGTTCTCGCAACTAAGCGGTGGACCCTATCCCTCGCACTCTGCCGGGCCCATTTACACCGCGTCCGACAGCTTCACTTGGGTCAAGCGAAATCACTTGTTCAAATTCGGATTCCTGTTTGAGCGATCGGGCGAGAACGACAACGATGAGATCAACGTTCAGGCCTGCCCCACTTGCACGAACAACCAGAATGGCCAGTTTCTGTTCACGGACAACCGCGCCGGTGGCACCGGAGTCGCTGTTGCGAACGCCGCTCTGGGACTCTTCGACACCTATTCGGAAATCGGCCACCGCGCCTACACCATCTTCCGCTCTAACATGTATGAGGGCTTCGCTCAGGATTCCTGGAAGATCGGACAGAAGCTGACCGTCAGCTATGGTGCCCGCTACACGGTCATCGTTCCCTATCATGCGGAGTGGGCAAACATGATCCTGTTCGATCCCAGGTTTTACGATCCAGCGCAAGCGGTAACC
Source organism: Terriglobia bacterium (assembly GCA_963696825.1). Classification (GTDB taxonomy): domain Bacteria; phylum Acidobacteriota; class Terriglobia; order Terriglobales; family Acidobacteriaceae; genus JAIQFF01. The sequence goes on along the minus strand of CAVOLN010000007.1, from coordinate 1,057,061 downwards.
GTCGATCCCACGACCGGCCTTATTACCGGCACACCGACCATCGACCAGCGATACAACGGCATGGTCATTCCCGGAAACGGGTTTCCCTCGTCGGCGAATGGCCGAGTCCCGGAAGCCACCTCGGGTCTTTACAATGACTTGTTCCGTCACGTTCCCAACCACTACTCAGACATCCAGTGGGGCGATATTCAGCCGCGGCTCGGCGTCGCCTACCAGCTCGGCAACAAGACGGTCTTTCGCGCCGGCGGGGGCCGATTTATTACTCGCCTGGGAGTGAGCGACTCGATCTTTCTTGGCGGGAATCCTCCGTTCCAGCCGAACGCCAGTGTAACCAATGGCTTGGCGGACAACCCGGGCGCAGGTGGCGCGGCTGCCATTCCGCTGGTGGTGACCTCTCAGAGCAAAAACTTCAGGAACCCGGAAGCCTGGAACTGGAATTTCACGGTCGAGCGCGAAATGTTCTGGAAGTCGATCCTTAGCGTGGGTTATGTCGGCCGCCGTGGTCTGCGCCTGCAGCGTGAGGCAGATATCAACCAGCCGACCACAGCAGTCGTCGCGGCCAATCCAGGCGTCAATATCAACGCCTTGCGACCGTACCTCGGCTTCGGTTCCATTCGCCAAACCGATAACGTGGCGAGTTCACGTTACAATTCGTTGCAAGTAGCCTGGAACCGCCGGTTTACTGGCGGCCTCGCTTTCGGCGTCTCCTACACCTTATCGAAAAGCGAAGACGATGGCTCTAACCAGCGCGACGTGGTCCCGGACACCTACGATACCAGCATGCTCTGGGGCCCGTCGGAGTTCGACGCTCGTCACATGCTTGTCTTCAACTACCTTTATGAATTGCCCTTCTTCAAAAACCGCAACGCTCTAAGCGGCAAACTCTTGGGAGGGTGGCAGATCAGCGGGGTCACACAATTCCAGACGGGCTTACCCTGCAGCATAGCGGGTGCTACCGACTACGCGGGCGTAGGCCTCGATTCCAACTTCGGATGCGGCGTCAACGGTCAATTTTGGGTCGTAAACGGCGATCCAAAGATCATTGGCACCTTTGGGCCCCAGGGCCAATGGTTCGCGACCACCAATCCCGATGGTACACCGATCTTTACCAAGCCGACTGCGGGTACGTTCAACACTCAGCGGGTTCGCAACCTCATCTACCAGCCCGGATACCAGAACTGGAATCTCGGACTTTTCAAGAACTTCCGCCATTGATGAACAGAGAGGATTCCAATTCCGCGCCGAGGCCTTCAACTTTATCAACCATCCGAATTGGTGCGGCGGCAGCGGGTGCAACGGGACCACGAATATAGGACTCAACCCCGCCAACCTCAACACCTTCGGGAAGGTGCTCACCAAGGGAGGTGGCGTTGGCGGCGGCGAGCGCAATTTGCAGCTCTCGCTGCGCTTCTACTTCTAAGAGAGTTGGCCAGCGAAATGACGTGGGGACAGGCACCTCGGCTGTTCAGCGAGGAGAAGCGAAGCCCCTGCGCATTGGCTTTGCTGCGCTCGCCGGGCAGTCAAGGCATGCTGTCCCTCTGTCGTTCTTAACCCTACATTGCGTCGCGTCCTTGGTGATTTTTTTGGTAACACCCACTAGTCGAATGACGCGGTTATTGCATCAAATGCCCCTGCAAAGCCAAAGCAGGGGGGCGCATGAAAATCGTGGCGGTCACCGCTTGTCCGACCGGAATCGCTCATACCTACATGGCGGCAGAAGAGTTGAAGAAAGCCGCGAAATCTTTAGGACACCAGATCAAGGTGGAGACCCAGGGCGCCATGGGTATAGAGAACGAGTTGCGTGAGAAGGAGATTGGCCAGGCGCAAGTTGCAATCTTTGCCGTCGATATCGAGATAGAACGGCGAGAACGTTTCAAGCAGCTCAAAGTCATACAGGTACCCGTCACAGAAGCCATCAAGAATCCCATGTTGGTGTTCAGGAGAATCCAGCAGTAGCGGGCGTGAGCCAGGGCTGCAATCCAGTGGAGCCCGTCCGCGACGTTAATTCTCTTACCGAAACAGGCATCAGTTTAGGACAGCTCGCACCTGGCGGAGTTCGCCGGGTGCATTGTCGGTGAAGATATCCTGGAGAGCCGCCAATGCAAGCACGATCGCGATGGTTGCCGCTGGTCTTTTTGTCTGCAGCTGTGTGGCTGAACTTTGCAGCCGCGCAGGAGGCAAAAAACTCATCGTCCAACCCCAAGAATGTATTACCCCCTGCCAAATCTATCGACTTAGCGAAGCAGCCGACGCTGTACGCGGTTGCCTATGCGCACCTGGACACGGAGTGGCGATGGGAGTATCCGCAGATCATCCGGGAATATCTCAGCAAGACATTGCGGAATAATTTTGCGCTGGCCGATAAGTATCCGCACTACATCTTCAATTTCAGTGGCGCGAACCGTTACCGCCTGATGAAGGAGTACTACCCCGCCGATTTCGCGAAGCTCAAGCAATACGTCGCCGCGGGCCGATGGTTTCCAGCGGGTTCTTCGATGGAAGAAGGCGACGTGAATTCGCCGAACGCTGAATCAATCTTCCGGCAGATTCTTTATGGCAACAGCTTCTTCCGTCGCGAATTCGGCACTGCCAGCTCCGAATACATGTTGCCGGATTGTTTTGGCTTTCCGGCTTCGCTGCCAAGCATTCTGCATCACGCCGGAATTAAGGGTTTCTCCACTCAGAAACTTTCCGCAGCCTGGCAGCCGGCGCCTCACGTGGGTGGTCCGGACTCGCCGGAGAAGACTCCTGAGGGCATCCCCTTCAACGTCGGCATCTGGGAAGGCACTGACGGCAGTTCGGTGATCGCGGCGCTGAATCCGCTGACTTATGGCAGCCAGGTGACATATGACCTCAGCAAAGCACCCCCTCCGCCGCCTCCGCCAGACCCCAATCAAAGCGAACAGCAGAACTCATTCCGAACCAGACCGCGAGAAGATTGGGTCAAGCGTATCCAGATCAACGGTGACCTGACCGGCATCAAAGCTGACTATCACTACGTCGGCACCGGCGACATTGGCGGCGCTCCGCCTGAATCATCCGTGAAACTGATGGAAGCCATCGTGACCAAAGCAAAGGCTTCGCTTCCGGAAATCCCAAAATCGCCGGCCGAGTGGGAGTCCGAACAGGAACCGGGAGAATCGCATTCGAGCTCCGTGCAGGTGGGTGATGGCCCGATTCAAGTTGTCTGGTCGAAGGCCGACCAGATGTTCAATGACATTCTCAAGTGCTGCAACACGGATCGCATGCCGCGCTACAAAGGCGACCTTGAGTTGATCAATCACTCGGCCGGATCTATCACCTCCGAGGCGTATCAAAAGCGCTGGATGCGCAAGAACGAATTGCTGGCCGACGCAGCGGAGAAGGCGTCGCTGGCTGCTGCCTGGCTGGGTGGACGGCCCTATCCGCTGGAGCGCCTGAATGCGGCATGGACGCTGGTGATGGGCGGACAATTTCACGATATCCTTCCGGGCACTGCTACTCCGAAGGCGTTTGAATTTGCGTGGAATGACGACATCATCGCGATGAATCAGTTTGCCGGCGTGCTCACCAGCGCCACCGACGCGGTCGCTTCCGCGATGAATACTCGAACTCAGGGCATTCCAATTGTCGTTTACAACCCGCTGAACGTCGAGCGCGAAGACGTCGTAGAAGCGCACATTCAGTTTCCCAACGGAATTCCCAAAACCGTTCGGGTAACTGGTCCCGACGGAACAGAAGTTCCTGCGCAAGTCTCTGGCGAGAAAAACGAAGCGGCAAAAGTTCTTTTCCTCGCCAACGTGCCTTCTGTCGGCTACGCCGTGTTTGATGTGCAGCCAACCGACGCACAAGCTTCTAATTCGGAGCTGAAAGTTTCTGAATCCTCCTTGGAGAACGCTCGCTACCGAGTGAAGCTCGATCAGAACGGAGACGTCTCCAGCATCTTCGACAAGAAAATCAATCGCGAACTGCTGTCCGCGCCCATTCGTCTGGCCATCTCCACCGATAATCCCGAGCATTGGCCGGCCTGGAACATGGACTTCGAGGACGAGCAGCGTGTACCCAAGGCTTACGTGAGCGGATCAGCCAAGATCACCGTAGTCGAGAATGGTCCAGCCCGCGTGGCGGTTCAGGTGGAGCGCGAAGCCGAAGGTTCCAACTTTGTCCAGACCGTTCGCCTGTCAGCGGGCGATGCCGGCAACCGCGTCGAGTTCGCTGACCGCATCGATTGGAAAACCAAAGGCGTCAACCTGAAGGCCACTTTCCCTCTCAGCGCCAATAACAAGATGGCGACCTACAACTGGGATGTTGGCACCATTCAGCGTCCCAATGAAGAAGAGCGTCAGTTCGAAGTTGCTTCGCACCAGTGGATCGACCTCACCGATAAGAGCGGCAGTTATGGCGCCACAGTGCTTACGGATTGTAAGAACGCCTCCGACAAACCCAACGACAACACTGTACGCTTGACACTAATCAGAACTCCCGGAACCCGCGGCGGCTATGCAGATCAAGGAACTCAAGATTTGGGCCATCATGACATTGTGTTTGGACTCGCCGGGCATAGCGGCGATTGGCGTGAGGGACAAACCGATTGGCAGGCCTATCGCCTGAACGATCCTCTCGTCGCCTTCGAAAGTACGAAGCACTCGGGATCGCTCGGCAAGCAATTTTCGTTTGTCAGGGTGAAAAACAGCCGCATACGCATGCTGGCCCTCAAGAAGGCGGAGCAGAGCGACGAAATCGTGGTGCGCGTTGTCGAGATCGATGGTAAGCCCGCGAGCCAGGTTCATATCGCCTTCGCTTCTCCCATTCTCTCAGCCCGAGAAATTAACGGACAGGAACAGCCGGTGGGTCCGGCCAGGGTTCAGGGCGGCGAGTTGGTTGCGTCATTCAGCGCATATCAGCCGCGCAGCTTCGCAATAAAACTCAGCGCGTCGCCGACCAGAGTGATCGTGCCGCAATTCGCGACGATAAAGCTGCCCTACGATGTTTCCGTGGCCAGTCTCGAAAACAAGCCTGCGAGTGGTTGCTTTGATTGCTCTTTCGATCGCCCGACCGCGCCGCAAGGCAAGGCTCTGCCTGCCGAGATGTTGCCCGGCAAAGTCGATTACGCTGGGATCAGCTTCACACTTGCTCTGGCGACTACCGGCAAACCTAATGCAGTGACCACTGACGGCCAGACGATCCATTTGCCTGCTGGCAAGTTCAACCGGGTGTACCTCCTGGCTGCGGCCAACGGCGATCAGAAAGCCGAATTCAAGGTTGGAGACAAGTCAGTTAACTTGAACGTGCAGGACTGGACCGGATTTGTCGGTCAATGGGACGACCGAATCTGGAAAACCACCGAAGAACCCATCCCACAGCGCGGCGGCTCTCGGCCTCAGGGCAACGGGCCGCGCGTTCGCTTGAATGAATACGGAGAGATGATAGGCATTCGTCCGGGCTACATCAAGCGTGCCGACATCGGATGGTTTGCTTCGCATCGTCACGATGCCGCCGCGAGCAATGAGCCCTACGCCTATTCTTACCTGTTTGCGTATGCAATCGATGTGCCCTTGGGTACCTCAACATTCACGTTGCCTCGAAACCACAACATTCGTATTCTTGCGGCAACCGCGGCGAACCAGAATGCAGAAACCTGGTCAACACAGCCTCTGTACGATGTGCTGGACCCAGCCGAGAATCGAACACTTGAATGATTCAAGTGAGCAACTGTACCGAGACGGGTCTTTGACTATCTGCAGTTCACGCGGCGCACACAGGTGGTCAGCCAAATCGACTGATCCAATTTGACGCGCTTCGATCCGAGCCTTGCCTTGCTAGTCCGCCGGTCTTTTCAAACCGGAGTCGGTGTGGCGCGCTCGGCCTTTGAGGTGAGATGCTTCGTCGGGCATTGTTAACTGGATGGTTGGCGATTGTCAGCTGCGCAAGCGTTCATTCGCAGGAGACCAACCTCGTGCTGCGCGGAACCGTGAAAGCCGACCAGAACAAAACCTATATCGAGGTGCCATTCGAGGTCCCTGCCGAAACTCAAAGACTCAACGTTTCATTTCATTACCTCGGCAAAGAAGAAGGTACGACACTCGATATCGGCGTCCAGGATCCGCAACGCTTTCGCGGCTGGAGCGGCGGGAACAAGAGTTCATTCACCATCAGCACAGCGGATGCCACTCCGTCTTATCTTCCCGGCAACATCCCGCCGGGTATGTGGAAGCTGTTGGTCGGCGTGCCAAACATTCGGCAGAACAGCGTCGCGTCCTACGAAGCGGATTTCTATTTTGAACTGGCTGGAAGGAATACCAGGCCCGAAGGATTTTCAGACGCGCCTCTGCTTCCCTCTGCTGGGTGGTATCGCGGCGATCTGCACATGCACACCGCGCACAGCGACGGTCATTGCCAGAGCCAGACTGGCAGGCAGGTGCCATGCCCGGTATTTGTCACCCTCCAGGCGGCGGCAGGGAGGGGCTTGGATTTTGTTGCCGTGACCGACCACAACACCATCTCGCATTACGATGCTCTTCGCGAACTGCAACCATACTTCGACCGTCTGCTCCTGATTCCTGGCCGCGAGATCACAACCTTCGAAGGACACGCCAACGTCTACGGTTCCACTGAGTTTCTGGATTTTCGGGTGGGATCAAGTTCGGTTCCCTACATGAATTCCTTGCTTCAGAGGGCTGGTCCGGGAAATACAATCGTCTCTATCAATCACCCCAATGCACCGAGCGGCGAAGTATGCATGGGCTGCGGCTGGCATCCGAGGTCGGCGGATATGCGCCTGGTGGCCGCCGTTGAAGCTGTGAATGGAGGAGCGGAAGAGGCTCCCTATTCAGGGATATCGTTTTGGGAGAAACAGTTGAACGCAGGTTACAGGCCCACTGCAATTGGCGGCAGCGATAATCACGATCCCGAACTTCCGCCGGATAGGCCGGGGTCGGTGGGTAGCCCCACCACCGTAGTCTTTGCCTCAGAATTGTCGGTAAATGCAATCCTCAGAGGTATACGTTCAGGGCGTGTCTTTGTTGACTTGACCGCCTCAAGAGACCGTCTGCTTGATTTCGCTGCGCAAAACGCAACGGCCACTGCTGTCATGGGCGAAACGCTGCACGCGATTTCTGGAGAGGCACTTCACCTTTCCGCGCATGTGCTCGGGTGCCAGGGGTCGCTGCTCCAAATATCGGTTGACGGCGAAGAGGACTCGATCCCACCAGCCGCAATCACTTCTTCTGATCAGACTCTCACCGCGAACTGGCGCAGCGATGGCAAACGGCACTGGTTACGTGCCGACGTGATATCGGAATCGGGCAGACTGCAATTGCTCGGGAATCCTATCTACATCGACTTTCCGGAAAACGCCGCCGGCGCGGACAAATGGTAGTCATTCCGATATGAAGACTGCTCCGATCAAATCTGCCTGCGATGATCGTGCTGGGTTTCTCATGAGCTGTGTCTCGGGGCCGACTCAGAGATGCCTTCGCGCGTTGAGACTGCCCCGCGATGCTGAGAGCTGGATGGCCTATCCTGATGCGGCATATCGGGTATTCCGGGAACGCCATTGCCTTCGCAGATGGTCAAGATCTAGGTGGCGGGGTAAGGGGAAGTTTTGTTTTCTCGCTGCAAGGGATGACCCGTTTTACGCCGTTTCGTTCCAATCGCCAGCCGCAGCTACCTGACCGGTCTGGAGCCATCACCAAACAGCGTCACGACCACTATGAGTATCACCCACCCAATTGCCCAGGCGGCTATTGCCAGTGTCATCGGATCACCACCAACTTGATCCTTGCAGTGCGTCAGATGCTCGGGACAAGTGCATGAGTAGCCTGGATGTTGAATTGCCGTGAAACCTCGGCATGAGAGTGTCGGATGCCTATCCCATGAACTTTTTGGTTCTGCATCGAACATAAGGGACCGGACAACCGCCCATATCAGAGCCGCTATCCATCCGAAAGCGTTAAGCCGAGGAAGCAATTCAGAAAAGATGGGCAAGTGCTCGCCTTGCTGCGGCCGAGGGCGATAATCGAATGGAACGAAAAAAGAAGGAAGGACTAGGGTTAAGCAATCTAGCCATCGCTTCTCACTGCAACCTGGCGTACTCGGCCTTTCTACGTTCGCTTCCTGACCCTTGCAGCAGCTGAAGGAACGAAGCTCCTGCACGGTTTGAAACAATTTGCTCTCCAAGTGCAAGATTTTGCGGAGGCAGGGTTGCCTTTAGCCCGTCACTCCAGTTTCTGGCGTTTTATCAGTTATCACCGCTGGCATAAGATTCTGGGCAGGATCACTACCTTGTAGCATGCTCTTGCTGAATTCCGCCCTGCTAATCTCAGTGACTTTTTTCAACCCCCACAGGCGTTGACAATCGCAAAACCGGCATCGAAAGGCAGGCAAGTTCAGATGGACGAAAAGAGCACCACTCCGCAGGCTTCCTGTGTCATCATCATTCCGCGGGCCCTTATACGGCGTGAAATGAACCGCTGTGAAATTGTGGAAGTGAGCGGCGTTGAGCTGGACCGCGCCCTGAAGAAAGGGTTGTAAAATGCTTCGCGAACACGGTCTCGGCATCGTATAAGCTTGCCCGGTTCATTGATAACCGTAACGGACTTCTTGTTCTTTATTTAATGACTATGAAAACGAAGCGTTCTTCCACAGTCCTGATCTTCCTCACATTGATGGTGCCGAATGCGTCAGCGTGGAGCGACGACAGAGAGACGGTCCAGTTGGAAAGCCAACTCGAAGCACTCCAGGATCAGACGAGGCGAATGCAGCAAGCCTTCGATGAACGAGTGGGAAGTATGCAGAGCCTGAACAAGAAAAATGCCGATGCCGTAAACAAGCTTTTAACGACCATAACAGGGCTTCAGTCTTCTCTCGATCGGGAACAGATCGATTCTTCGAATCGAAGGGACAGGATATCGGGCCAGATTCAAGAGCTCAATGATAACTTGGACGAGCTTAAGGCGCGCCTGGCAAGAGTGAGCAAACAGTTACAAGACATAAGCGCGATGCGACAAGACTCGAAGATGCGCACCCAAAAGTCACGCTGATCTGTCCGCCAATCGTTCCTTCAATTCCCAGACAAAAACACAAGGCATGGCAGTGGACTGGGCCATGCGCTCGAGCTTGGAATGAACTTTCGCCGGGCTGAATTCAGTTTCGCCGTTTGCACGTCCCTTATGAGAAACGGCCCGACGCCCACCCTGCGATCCTTGTCTTCCCTGCGCCCTCCTCTGTTCGGCTTTCTCAAGGATGGAAAGGCCATCAGGTAAAAGTATTGACCTGCTTTGACTCTCGTGTGCGAAATAGTCGCAGGATTCCGGCACCTGTGGTGCGATGGAACGGCCAAGTCCCGCGCCAGACACGGCTTTTAGCCCTTGACAATTCGCCGTTGTTGGGTAGAGTGGAGTGATTTTCTTGGCCTTGACCGACGTGTCGCGCTAGTCCCGGCCGCGTGAAAATACGATGAAGCTCTAAGAGGAGTGGGCGAAGAACCAGAGCCCCTTCGCCACAAGCAGGCAGAATGCCGAGGATGGCGCCTCGTGCAACCGGACAGGAAGGCTTTGTTAGGCGCAGGTAGATTCCAAATTCAGCAAGTCAGTATTGATGCTCATGAAGCTCCTCCGGCTCTCAAGCGGTGTGATGGCAGGGCGTGCGAAGAATCGCATTCGGATCCTCCCGCTGGTTCTCTTTTGGACAGCTTCTGCAACATTCTTATACGCCGACAACCCAGCGCCCACTTGCTCCCTTAGCGTAACTCCCCAGGGCGGCACTGTCCCCTTGAAGGTGACAGCCTCAGGCGGCTGCACCGATAATCCGATGAAGGACATTTTCGCTGAGGCTATCGATTGGGGAGACGGATCGAAGGCCGCGATTACTCCTAAATCGTTTGGAGCGTTTAAGGTTAACCACACTTTTGCTGCGGCAGGTACCTTTACCGTTGTATTGACTGCCATCGATAAGGCCGGCAATCAGGGGACATCTTCTCAGCAAATCGTCGTCCTTCTACCGAACGCACCGCCCTCGTGCACGCTCAATGTGGCTCCGACCGGCGGGCCTGCTCCGCTCGCAGTGACCGCGAATGGCACCTGTAGCGATCCCCAGAATGACATAGTCAGTACGGTAATTAACTGGGGCGACGGCGCTAGTACGCAGGGGACGAACGGCACGCATACATATTCCAACCCGGGCACGTTTCAGGTCGTGTTGACCGCTACAGATTCCACCGGTGGTACCGGATCGGCAAGCCAGACCGTCGTCGTCGGACCTGCGATTAATGTGCCGCCTATGTGTTCCATGCAACTCTCGAGTACGAGCGGAAAAGCCCCCTTGACGGTTACAGTCAATGCGAACTGCACAGATCCAGAAAATGACATAAAGAGTACAGTCATCGATTTCGGCGATGGATTTTACGCTACGGGGACCACTACCCATACATTCGTGCGCGCTGGCACTTTCTCTCTAACCGTGGTCGCTACCGATAGTACAGGCAATGTTTCTAACACTGCGTCAGGCACGGTATCGGTCAGCGATGATCCGACCCTATTTGTCGGCGTCAGCAACGGCCAAGTCAAAGAGTTTGACCAATCTGGAGACGTGATTAATACGCTGAATACGGGTCGAGGCGGGTCAGTCACTGGAATGTCATTCGATTCGGTGGGCAACCTCTACGTTACCAATTTCACGGCAAACGGTGTGACCAAGTTTGCCGGCAGCGGAACGGTGGTCGGAGACTTCGGTACCGGCTACAACTGCAAACCTGAATCTATCGTCTTTGACAGCGCGGGTAACGCCTACGTAGGGGAGACCGGATGCAGTCACGCTCTTCTCAAATTTGACCCTTACGGAAATCTGATCGCAAGCTTCCTGGTGACAACTGAAACCGAGGGCAGTGACTGGATCGACTTGGCTGCGGACCAATGCACAATCCTCTATACCTCTCAGGGAACCTCCGTTTTCAGCTTTAACGCATGTACCAACCAGCAAGACCCTACTTTGACGACCGGCCTGAATACCGGACTTGGTCTCCGAATACTTCCAGATGGTGGCGCCCTAATTGCAAACAAGCAGGATATTGTTCGTCTCGACTCGGCTGGGCGCATTATTGCACGCTATAACTCATCCGGAGAGAGTTGCTGGGTCTCTTTGACCCTTGATCCTGACGGAAAGTCATTTTGGGCGGCGGATTACTGCAGCTCGGATATTATTCGCTTTGACATCACGTCGGGCAATCAATTAACGAAATTCAATTCTGGAACTCCAACGCAGACCGTATTCGGAATCGGCATGAAAGGCGGCACAGTTGAGACGACGCCGGCGGGCCCACTCGTAGCTTCGCCATCGACTGTATCGGTCGCGTCCGGACAGAGTGCCTCCTTGCAGCTTACTTTTTCGCCGTCCAGTGCGTCGATGAGTCAGAGCTTCACGTTTACGTGCGCAAACCTTCCCATTGGGGCGAAGTGTTCTTTTTCGCCCGCCACTGTGACGCCCACATCCCCGGTAAGTGTGAACGTGAGCATTGCCACCAGCGGCGGAAGTGCGGAGCGCAGGCCTCCGGCCTCTTCGCGCGTACTCATATACGCAATATGGTTGCTCGTTCCTAACTTGATCCTGCTCTCCAATATTCGAAGTGCCGGGAAAAACAAAAAGTTGCTCTTCTTGGGTGCCGTCATTGCCAGTGCGCTTATAGCATCGCTCCTGGCATGCGGTTCGCCCTTTCGAGGCAGTACCAGCGTGAGTACCGGTTCCCCGGCGCCTACGCCAGGTAGCATGACTACGCCGGCGGCTACCTACTCAATCGTGATTCAAGCGAAATCGAACTCCCTTGCGAGTTCGACTGTGATAAATCTCAGTGTGCAGTAAATCGAACTGGAACTGGAAAACCATGAAGGTCAAAACTAGCGCTCAACGATTGCACCATGCGGTCGCAGTGCTGCTTTGCTTCCTTCTGTCTCCTGTCTCCGCTCTCAGTTTTGGGGATAACAACACCTCTAGCTTCGAGCCTGTGGGTAAGATCACGGGACTAGTTTCTATCGCGACACGAAACCAAACCAATTCGAATATCAGAGACGTGGTGCGTGCGAACGATAGTCTAAGTACCAACAAGTCCGGTCGTATGCGCATCGAGTTACAGGATGGCTCGACTTTGAATGTCGGTTTCGAGAGCGATTTGAAGATCGTTAAGCATAGCCCCGCGACCGGCGAAACGACTGTAGACTTAGTTGATGGGCGCCTTCGCAGTCGGGTGGTCCGCGTCCGAAAATCTGGTAGTAAATTTGTAGTTACGACTCCGAATGCCACTATTTCGGCCATAGGAACAGACTTCTTCTTGGACGTCAGCCATTCTCGAACACATGTGATTGTGTATTCCGGTGTAGTGGTAGTTATGGAGGGCCGAGGCGTCGCCCAGTCTCCCGCGAGATTCGCTCTGGATGTAGCCGCCGGACAGAACGTCTGGGTCGATGGGAATGGCATCAGTCGATTGCAACTTACGCCCGATGATGTAGAGCAAGAGACAATTGCCGAAACAGTGATCCCTGACGAGGTTGCCAACCCCATCGCGACCGATGCCTCGACTAAAACCAAGCATTCTCACCTTCGGAGAAATGTGCTCCTTGGGGTGATTGCGGGCGGAGCGATAGTGGGTGCATTGGCAGCGCGTGGTGGGTCGCCTTCGTCTTCGTCCGCGCCTGCAAACCCTCCACCGACCCCTACAATTCCGGCACAGTAATACATTGATTTAGGGAGATTGTTACATTCGCACAGATCCTGGATCTCGTCCGTGACGCAGATTCCAAAGCGACCTATCTCTTCGGTTGTGGCTGATGTGTCTTGGCGGAGGGATAAACGGGCCGGCAAAATCGGTTTTGAGGGTGGACCACTTAGCGACGATCTCGTGGACGACACAGACACAGAGGATCCGGTTTGATCGGTCTGAATCTGTGCGTCCGCGATTCGTTTACTTCGACTTCGCTTCGGGCATTGCAATCAGCAGTACGCGTACAGGCTTACTTGTGCTTTTGCACGCTCTCAAATCCCTTTTCGAATTGGGTGACCAGCGGAGTTTCGCCGGTCTCGAGACCGTTACGCCCCATGACGCGCCAGAGAAAAGTTCCATTCCCTCCCTGGTGCCCGTCGTACACGGCCAAGAGATCTTCGGAGGGCCGACTCGTGACAAGGATGATGATGTCGGCTTCGGAACGCTGGTACACCAGCGTTAGTTTGTCCCAATTCTGGATGGCGCTTTGCACGGCGCCGATCGCTTCCCGATCTTCGGGAATGCAGGTTCGGGTCAAACTGATCTCCATCATAGGAGGCAACGTAGACATAGCGTGCATTTGCCAGAGTGCCCGGAAATGCCGATGCTTTCGCAGTAGCGGCGCCAGGTGCAGCCGCGGCGGAAATGGCAGTCATCCCAATTAGAATGGCCGCCATGAGAGAAAATCGTGTCATATAAATGCCTCTACCTAGTTAGATGCCCTGGGAGATGGCGGGGATGCTGTCTCAAATCAATGCCTTACGGCGTACTTCCATACGCATCGGCCACCGGAGTCGTTGAGACCCGTTCGCAAGAGACGGCGGTGTGGGACAAGATTTAGATTTATTGCGCCGACTCTCGGAACTGCAGCTGCGCTTCCAGGGAATCCAGCCAAGCCTCAAAACCTGAACGACAGCCGGGCTCGATACGCAGAAAGCGTAAGCCCATCGTGGAGGCGTCATTCCAGACTACCTCCGCTTTCGCTTGAAAGGTTTGTGGGTCCGAGCCCGGAAGGCCAAATTGCACCATCAAGACCCCTTCGACTTCGGCAGCCTCAAAATGAGTAAGAGCAAGCCCATCTTCGCTCACATTCACTATCTTCCCTGCGAATGTCTCACCCGTGTAGCACAAAAGTTCGACAGGTAGGTTAACCTTGTGGCGAAAATATCTGCGGTGCTCACGTGCCATCCTGGGAACTGCTGCGTCGAGAAGGCTTCGCAACTGCCTATCCTGGACCGGCTTGCCGAGCACGAAATTGGCTCCCGCATCGACCGCCGTGCTCACGCTGGTTGTGCCGTTCACGATGGCGACGACGACCGATGCCTTGTTAGATCGACTGTTGCGTATCTCGGTGAGCACATCCCTGGCTCCCGAAACATCGTCGCAGTCAATGACGAAGCCATCAAGGTGCCGCCGAGCTGAGAGTTCGATGGCGCCTGCAGCATCTGTGCGCACTTCGAGTTCAACACTCGTGGCGCTGAAAGCGGTCTGAAAAACCTCCAGTAGCGTCGCGTCGCTCGTCAGTAGCAGGCAGTTCAGACCCATTTTCTCAATTTACGTAAACTGGCTGATTTTTCAAAGTGACAAAGGTGCAGTGAGTGTTAGGGTGTTTTAATTTCGCGATGGAGGTCGCCCGGGGGCGGCTTTTTCTGGAAGCGGGTCAGTCATAAAGACCCTGCAAATGCTTCGTCGAATACTGACTAAGGAACTTGCAATTCCCCCTGACTGCGCAACCTCCGGCTCTGGCGCTCCCACCAAATGGATATCCGCCGATGGGCATCCTCGATCTGGACTGCTGTCATTCGCGATCCTATAATCTTCAGATCGATCGTTGTCGTTTCCTCGCAATCCCGTAGCAATACTGGCCCACGTATATGCACGTACGTAGTCTCTTGGAACGCCTCGACCGATCAAGTAGAGATCACTGAGAGCACTCTGGGCTCGGATATCGCCGTGGTTTGCAGCTCGTTTGAACCATACCACTGCCTTGCGCTCATCATGTGGCACTCCGATTCCTTCGATATAGCCTAGCCCGAGCTTCCACTGCGCATTGTCATTACCGTTTGCCGCCGCTTTCGCGAACCATGCCATTGCGTCCGGGTAGTTCTGCGGCACACCTTCACCATCAGCATATCGCAGAGCCATTTCGTATTGAGCAATGGAATCACCCGCGTCGGCTTGGTTGAGTGTGCGATTCACATCCGTGCCCTGAACTGGTTCCTGGATTGCTAGAATAACCTCTTGCCTGGTGGCTGTTAGTACACTGTGCGACGGTTTCGGTTGCCCATTGGTCTTCTTGTCTTGTTCCGACAACACGTGCTGCTCGTTCGGAATAGCCGGCTTGTGGTTCGCGGCCGCAATCGTGAGAATGGCGACGTGTGTTGCTACCTTGGACGATTGAGGTGATATCCGTAGCCGCAGATTACCAGAGCAAGGGCAGTGGCCAGTCCTGTTGTTAACCAGCGAGCCCCACTTGGATGCTCCTGGCTCGTAATCAACGCTGTCAGGTAATTGTGATCCAATGTAGTGCCCAGTTCCATTCGGACGCTTCAGCCGCGTCCGTAGTCGGTAGGCGGTTGTTATGCTCCTTGAACACATCGGTATCGGCCAAGAGTTCTTGGAGATCCCTTCCGCGTCAATGTCGTTGCTCGGGAGCTGATCAAGGCATCGATCCGGTATTGTCGCGGACTCCGAAGACAATGGTAATACCCCATCGGCTAACTTACTCATCGCGGTCGCGTCATGCTGATTGAACGCATTCGGGTTGATGGACAGTAACTAAAAGCACTCCCACCACCTTGGCATTCTGCTTAATTGGCAATACCAGCACGGACCGGATGCCCATTTCCTTGCATAATCGAGGGTCAACCCGCCGATCGGTACTAGTGTCGTTGCAGAGCAGGACTTCGCCGGTTTCGAGACAAAGCCCGGTCAGGCTGATGCCCGCATGCAAACGCGTCCCCACTTCTGGAGCGGGAGCGCCAGTGGAGGCTCGGCAGCAAACAGCGTCTTCTGTGCTGAGCGCAATAGCCGCTCCGGTTGCCCCTGTTCCCTCCATTGCCTGCTCCAAAATGGCCTGAAGTTCGGGTTCCTGGCCTCCCGACTCTTTGCCTCGAGAAGTCGTGATTGGACTGAATGGGAGTGTGCTGTGCTCAAAATTTCGGCGTGGCTTCTCAGGAGAGCTGGTAATACTTGAATTATCGGGCAAGGGAAAGCTCGACATACTCACGCCTTCACGATAGTGCTCCCCGACCGCGTTTACAGCGTTTCGCACCAGGCTCGCCACGGGAATTGCCAAAGCTCGGGGCGCGGGGACTCCTGGAGGTAAAGATTTAGTATACAGCTGTTAGCGGATCTACTACTCTGGTCAAGTCAGTTCCGTAAGCGTGTTAAGCTCACGTGAATCGAAGCTGCAAAGGATGACCGAGCACCCTTGTTACGCTGCGCGAAGAAAGCCGTGCTTCTTTTGCGTGGTAGCCAGCTCAATCGGGAGCGCCTACCCAGCCAAACATGTAAAATCCGCAGCATTGTTAAGTATTGGCGGAGCAGCCCGTGTGCTGGACGAAATTTCCAAGAAATCTCAGAATGCGGTCCCCGATGCGGTCCTGAACAGCACGAAGTGCGTTGTGGTGATTCCATCGATCACGGGCGGAACTGTGAATGTCAGCGCTGGCGGAGTGGCTAGCTGCCGTGAAGCAGCGGATAGCTGGAGCGCTCCTGCATTCGTCAAATTCAACGGGCGTGGTATTCGGGCTCACCGTACTGATTTGCTGGTTTTTGTTTTGAGTGACACGGGAGTGCGGGCATTGCGGTCTGGCGAATTGCAGATCGGAGGACAGAAACGGGCGGCTGCGCCTCTTGTGAGTACAACTCCAGTTACCACCCAAGTCGAACTGGACGCGGAGTTGCTTACCTATGAAGGCGCAGCGGGCGTGCTCTCTAGCAGTGAAGCCAGCGGCGTCATTCGCGGCGACACGGACACCTCGGATCCGATCCACAATGCAGTACCCAGAAAAACGACTGAGAAATATCTATCATCGGTTGTCTCTTTCTTTAACACGATCACAGCGACCGGGATCGTGATTCACCACACAGCGGTAATTCCGGGCGAAAATACAGCGCCCCGCAGCGAGCGCGATATCGACGAATATCATCGAGCGCGCGGCTTCGAAATCTTGTGTTTCGGTCGCGTTTATCATGTGGCCTATCACTACCTCATTATGCCCAACGGCAAAGTGAAAAGCGGGCAGACCCGAAAGGTGTGAGGGAGCGCACGCGAAAGGGTACAACTCATACTTGGGAATTTCGGTCGTGGGCGATTTCAGCAGCGAAGATAACCCAACCGGGAAAAAGGGGCCGACCAGACCAACCGCGAAGCAGATTGCCTCCCTCATTCAACTCTGTCGGCGGCTGAAAGACCGTTACAACATTCCTTTGCAACACATCGTTCGCCATAGCGATATTTCCAGCACCAAATGTCCCGGCGACCGGTTTCCCTTCAGGTCTGTCCTGGATCAACTCCAACGGAGACCAGGTGGCGTAAAGCCGGGGCGTGAATGATCCACCCAAAGCGTCTGATGGCGTGGCTTACGGTAGCGGCTTTATCGACGACTTTGGTCGCTGCACCGAAACGAACGCCACACAGCCGAAAGCCTCTAGCGAGGAACCATTCCGTAGCTTTCGCATGCTGGACGCTAAGCTGACCCTGCTTGCGAATCAGCAGGACGCTTTGAAGGCGGCTTTCAATCCGGTGCAGTCGGGTTCTGGAAGCGAAGCGGCCAATTCAGCGGCGTCGGACGGCGGCTTCCAGAAGTATGAACTTCACAGCCGCTGGAATTGCGCGAATAGCGGGCCGGGTTGGAACGTTTGTACGAAGGGCGCCATCAGCGCTTCGGCGTCCAAATGTTTAGAACTATGCGCATCAAAGCGCAGGAAGTTCAACGGGATGTCAATGCTGTGGCTAAAGCGCAAACGAGAGGCGCGCTAGACCTCGCCATAAAGCGGCTGGATGAACGGATAGTGTCCCTTGTTGTTCAGTTCCAAGCTGCGTCGGGGGGATATGGAGCAGTTCGTTGCTCTCCGGGCGCATGGACATGCTGCGAACCAAAGCGGTCCAAAGACTTGCTCCAAAGTGAACAGATCGCATGCATGTGGGGGTGTGTTCCAAGGGCGGAGACCTGTACGGGTTTCCTCGGTCCGCGTATTCGGCGCTGAAATGATATGCAGCATCTGGCTGCATTACAAGAACAGGCCTGGCCAGTGGTGGATGTCATGAGGATGCCAGAGAACTACACCCCGCGACCTCGTCAGAATACACATCGGCTCTAATGACCATTGTCATATTGAATTCCCGCCTCGACTTCGGCAATAGCCTGGTTGATGTGCTGGAGAGCGTTCACCCGGTGACCGCCCTTGTCGTGGCTAGCTGACTCGAGACTTTGCTGGGCTTCACGCAGGTGCTGGATGGCTGCAGCCATCTCGGGTTGCGCTTCGTGGCCCCGACCCTCCCATCCACCCTTCCATGGGCTATTGCCCCAGTCACCCCCACCCCAGCTGCGAAACTGTGAGCCGTCAACCGTGCTGCCTTCACGGTACTCGAACATGCGATCCTGCTCATTCGGCCCCCGGGCGTAGATGCGCAGGGTCTTTTCCTGTCCCGGATCCGGGTCCACACCGAACGTGCTGTTGCCCATACGGAAGGCACGATCCTGACGTGCCAGTTCCTTTAGACGGCTGGTGACGTCCACGTGTCGGCGCACCGTGCCGTATTGGGCGTTCAGGATGACGTACCGACCCGAATCACCGTCATTGCCGCCACCATAAGCACCAGACCCAGAACCACCCTCCCATCCGCCATTCCAGGCACTATTGCCCCAGTCACCCCGGCCCCAACTGCGGAACTGTGAGCCGTCAACCGTGCTGCCTTCACGATATTCAAACATGCGATCCTGCCCATTCGGCCCGCGGGCGTAGATGCGCAGGGTCTTTTCCTGTCCAGGATCCGGGTCCACACCAAAAGTGCTGTTGCCCATACGAAAGTCGCGATCCTGACGCGCCAGTTCCTTCAGGCGGTTGGTGACGTCCACGTGTCGGCGCGCGGTACCGTATTGAGCGCTCAAGATGAGGTACTGCCCGGAGTCGCTATTGGGGTTTTGGGCCACTGCTGACCCTAGCAGAAATGCTGCTGTTGCTAACAAAGAGATGGCGAACCGAATCTGAGACATAGGAATCTCCTGTTCTACCGAGTAACTTCGCGAACACACAGCATGAGCCTCACCTCAGCTAATTTTGCCGGCGCACTGCGAGTGTCCGCACTCGCAGGAAATCTCGGCGCCAGTCTTAACCGTTTCGCAATGGGGGCTGCAATACTTGCTATCTTTGCCCGCTGAACAACTGCATCCCGGATGTGCACATCGGTTCGTATTCTTCCCGTCCATAGAAAAGCCCCTTTCTGCCTTCAGTCAGTCTTTTAGCGTCGTACTTCGATTTGATTCACTACTTGCTGAACGTAAGGAATTCCAGCAGCAAGCTTTTCAGCGTGTTGCCGTTCAGTGGCATTGTGAACGCTTCCGGTCAAAGTAAGGACACCATTCTTCGCTTTAAAGTCGACGTGTTGTTTTTCCAGGCCGCTTGCGATCAGCGCAGCTTTATAGTTTTTCTCAATACCATCATCCAGATTCGAAGCAACGTCCTTGGCTTCTGACTCGGAACCGACAGGCTGTACGCTAATCTCGTTCGCTATGATCCGAGTACCCGCGACGCTTTTTGCCACTTCTGCAGCCTTGGCCTTCGCGTCGTCCGAGTGCAACTTCCCTCCCAGAGTTATTGTATTTTTGTCTTTGTCCTCAGAAACAGTTACATCTTTCAAATCGGCCTGCTCCAGCGCCTTTTGAACGCTATCTTTATACGAAACGTTGTTTTGATTTGAGCACCCGACCCCGAATAACAAAACCGCCAGTGCCAACAACGATGTAAGAGCTTTCATCTACCCTCCTTGGGCCAATCAAATTTCCTAAACACTCACCCCGGCCCACGTTGAAGGCGAGCGAATCCCTGCCGACTCCTAATCACTGCCCAGCATTGGGGTACGAATTCGCGACTGGGTAGAAAGATGGGGACAGGGTATGAAGTCCAGTCGCGCGCCCCGAAGCCATCGAAGCGTAGAACGCAAAGGACAGAAACGTCACTAAGGTACATGCTGTACGTTGCTGAAAATGGATGCGTACCTTGCAAGGGAGACGGAAGAAATTCGCCGTGGTCTGCAGAAACTGCATACTGTTCGTTCTCTACTTCCTATAATTTCAGGCCGTCGAAACGGCCCCTGGCGTGCAGAGACGTAAGTGCATCTTAGGTGCGAGGCAGAGGAACATGGGGATCACAAACCCGGTCCTGATAGTTGGTTCGCTGATCACACTGCTCTGCACCGTCGCCGATGCGCAGTGGAATGTCAGCTCTGGAACACCGCCTCTTTCTTCTATCGTTCGGGGGATGGAGAATGCTCAATCCGAACTTCAGCCGCGAACTCCTTACCAGGTAATTCGTGAGTATCGCTTGTCTGGTGCGAAAACTTCAAGTGCTGACGCTAATGTGGTAGCGCAACTGGACTTCAGGCCTCCGACTGGCAAGGATTACAGCATCCAGAAGTGGTCAGGTTGCACGCGAGGGAAGCAAATTGTGCAACGGATCCTGGATCACGAGACCGGAGCGACGAGACCCAATCCAGCTCAAACCGCGCTTTCTAGTGACAATTACGATTTCGCCCTGGTCGGCGAAACCGTGTTAGTCGGCCGGCCTTCGTACGTATTAGAACTGAAGCCCAAGAGGAAAGAGAAGGATTTGATCGTAGGAACGGCTTGGGTGGATAAAGGCACGTTTCGTATTCTTCAAATTGAGGGAGAAGTTGCAAAAGCTCCTTCATGGTGGCTGAAAAGCGTTCGAATCAGAATGTCGTTCGGCGATTTTGATGGAACCTGGCTACAAACCAGTATGGAAGCCGTCGCGGATGTCCGTCTCTTTGGTCCCCATACTTTGAGCTCGCGGATGTTGGATTACCGGGGCACAGATATATCTGCATCAAGAATCATGGTTCCAAAGTCGCGATAGCCACTCACCTGGAAAGGTCCAAGGAAATCTCATCCAATCCGGAAGATCCGCAGTGGCTGTGGTCACGAACAGTTGCCGCGCATTACAGCAGTTGCTTCGTTCGCAGTAGTTGAGGATTCTCTTCGGATCAAGCTTCGCCCGTATGACCGCAGCGATGCCGAGTTCGGCCGTCCTTGATAATTTCTTTGCCTCTTCCGGCCACAATAAGGCACGCCGCGAGGCGCGTCTTAGTGCTCGCTGAAGCGGCTGCTTCGCATGTTCGGCTGCTCGTGCCAGTAGTTCGCCAATGTCGGAATTTCTCACGTTCTAAAGATGCCTAGGACTCTGCATGTGCATCTGGTTTTTAAAATCTTCTGCATCATCAGACCTGCTTTCGACAATTCTTCGGACTAGCGTCAAACCTGCGCGGCCTATCGCGCAACTAAGGTACGACGCAGTGTGACGAGGCGAGTTGCCTCGAATGGAGCAACCATGGCAAGTCCCGCAAGTATTAAAAAACACCCCGTTCACCCTATGCTGGTAGGATTACCCATCGGATTGTGGGTCTTTGCGCTGGTCTGCGACGTGATGCGCGCAGCAACTGGCAACAGCGTGTGGCAGACGGTTGCCATTTACTGTATAGCCGGCGGAATCGTGGGCGCTCTCGTCGCTGCCGTGCCGGGCCTGATCGACTATTTCTCAATTGACGAAGCCGCAATGAAGAGAATCGCGAATTTCCACCTGGTGCTCAATCTGGGCGCAGTGGTTATTTTTGCAATCAATCTGTGGATTAGATTCCGTCTGCCGGCGGAGAGTTATTTGCCACTAGCGATGTCGATAGTCGGAGTTGCCGCCATCGGCGTTGGTGGCTGGCTCGGAGGCGAAATGGTCTACGTCAAAGGGATGGCGGTCGAAGCCGTCGAAAAGCTGGCAAAAAAAGTCGAGAAACCATCGGGGCGCCGCGCTGCTTGACACTAACTGGCTGGCAAGTGCGAGTTAATGTCAAGATCTGCTCCAACTCGTGAACTTGCCCCAACGACGGCGCGCTCTTCGTCTCCCGGACGAGTGAAGAGCCTTTCCGGCAACGGATTTCTGGCCAAGCTGGGCCCCGGTCTGATCACGGGCGCTTCTGACGATGACCCAAGCGGCATAGCGACCTACTCGCAGGTGGGCGCGCAGTTCGGTACGGGACTGCTGTGGACCATGCTGATCTCCTACCCGCTCATGGCGGCGATTCAGGAGATCTGCGCCCGCATTGGACGCGTAACCGGTTGCGGCTTGGCAGCCAACCTTCGAAAGAACTATCCGCGCCCGCTGCTTTATTTCGTCCTGATCGCCATGTCGGCGGCGAATGTTTTCAATCTCGGCGCCGATATCGGGGCTATGGGCGCCGTCGCTCGCGCTGCTCGTCCCGGCCAACGCTCAATGTTTTGACGGTGACTTTCGGAATCATCTCGCTCGTCGCCGTTCTGTTCATTCCCTATTCAACCTACGCCAGGTATCTGAAATGGCTGACGCTCTCACTTTTCTCGCTATGTTGGCGTCGTTTTCCTGGTGCATGTTTCATGGCCAGCGGTCCTACGTGCGACGTTGATCCCGCATGTGGCGCTGAACAGGAAATTTCTGATGGCGATTGTCGCGGTGCTCGGTACCACTATCAGCCCCTATCTGTTTTTCTGGCAGGCTTCGCAGGAGGTTGAAGAGGTCAAGGGCAACCGGGGAGAAAAAGCTTTAAAACACGCTCCGGCCCAAGCGAACGCGCAGTTGGATCGGATCCATACGGATACGTATGTTGGCATGGCATTTTCGAATGTGGTCGCCTTTTTTATCATCCTGACCGCGGCCTCGACATTGCACACCCACGGAATTACGGACGTGGCGACATGCGCGCAGGCGGCTGTTGCCCTGACTCCCATCGCCGGTCGTTTCGCAACAGCGCTTTTCGTGTGCGGGATCGTAGGCACGGGAATGTTAGCCGTACCGGTATTGGCGGCATCGGCAGCCTATGGGATCGGGGAGGGCTGTTGCTGGGATGTGAGCCTCGAACGACGGCCGCGTCAGGCAGTTGGCTTTTATAGCGTTATCGCTATTGCCATCGCGACCGGGTGGTCGCTCAATTTTCTCCACATCGATCCCGTCAAGGCTCTCTACTGGTCGGCCATTCTCAATGGCCTGGTCGCAGCGCCGCTGATGGCCGTGATCATGATGATGGCATCCAACCGGAAGGTGATGGGAAAATTTGTCATTCCCGCTTATCTCAAGTGGGTCGGGTGGTGTGCCACGACCGTTATGCTCTGTGTGTGTTTTGGCGTTGTGCTCAGTCGGAAGGCTTGACAAAGCAGCAGCCAGCCTGCAGACCACGCGACTGCCAAGCGATTTCGTCGATGGGCCCTCGGTATGTCAACTCGCTTCTTGCCCTCTCCTCTGAATACATGGATCGCCAACAAAACCACAAATCGCGGAACTACCATAGCCCGTCGCGGGGTCGGTATCAATGCGGGCAGATGTTCCGTTGAGCCGGGGTCCAACATTCAAAAACCGCCAAAGCTGATTTCGCATCGAAGTCAGGACGCTAAAACTCCAGGGAGTGCATCCATGCTCAACATAAGCAAGGCATTCAGCAGTTTTTCGGTGAACGATATTCAGAAGGCCAGGGAATTTTATGGCAAGACGCTGGGGCTCGAACTTTCCAGCGGTCCGGAAGGCACCCTGGTTGTGCCCCTTTCCGGCGGCACCAAAGCTCTGATGTACCCTAAACCCAATCACCAGCCTGCCACTTTCACGGTCCTGAATTTTCCCGTAGACAGCGTAGAAAAAGCTGTGGATGAACTGAGCCAACGCGGCGTGCGATTTGAAGTCTATAACGAACCCAACTTGAAGACCGACGCGCGCGGGATTTCTCGCGGAAATGGGCCGACGATCGCATGGTTCAAGGATCCAGCGGGGAATATCTTGTCGGTGCTGGAAGCGGCTTAGCGGCGCTTAATGAAAAATAACCGCACCAGTTCATTCCAAGTACACGTCCCTGCGGCGGTATTGAGCGACTTGCAACAGCGGCTAGCACACACTCGATGGTCTCACGCGCTGGAAGGAACCGGGTGGGAGGCTGGTACTGACTCACAGTACCTTACAAATCTCATTAGCTACTGGCAGAACACGTATGACTGGCGGAAACACGAGACAGCGCTCAATCAATTTGCTCACTTCAAATCTGAGATAGATGGCACCGCAATCCACTTCATTCACGAGCGCGGCAAAGGTCCAAAACCGTTTCCCATCGTTCTTACGCATGGATATCCGGATTCGTTTTGCCGTTTCATGAAGATAATCCCGATGCTAACGGACCCAGTATCATTCCGGGGCCAACCGAGGACGCTTTTGATGTGATAGTGCCTGATTTGCCGGGCTATGGTTTTTCTGACAAACCAAAGAAGTCAGGAACGATTTTTCGCGTCAACGATCTTTGGGCGCGCCTGATGACAGACACACTTGGCTATCAGAAATTCGGTGCCCACGGTGGAGATTGGGGAGCACAGTCACGGAACAGCTCGCCCGCAGCCACCCGGATTCGGTCGTCGCCATTCACTTGACGGATGTTTCTTTTGGGCACCTTTTCCAGAAACCCGACGACCCCTCTCCAGCTGAAGCAAAGTTCTTTAAGAGAAACGACGAATGGCTGCAAAAGGAGGGGGCCTACGCTTTGATTCAGTCCACGAAGCCGCAGAGCCTCGCCCCTGGTCTAAACGACTCACCCGCTGGACTGGCTGCACGGATCGTTGAGAAGTTTCGCGCCTGGAGCGACTGTGGAGGTGACGTTGAATCTCGCTTCACGAAGGACGAACTCCTGACGCAGGTTATGATCTATTGGGTTAACGAATCGATTGGAACTTCTTTCCTTCCTTACTACGACTACTCGAATGCCAGCGCTTTGACCTGGATAAAGGAAGGCGTCAAGAACTGGGTCGGTTCATGCAAGGTCCCGACAGCGTTCGCTCTCTTTCCAAAAGATATCAGCCATCCGCCGCGGGAGTGGGCAGAGCGATTCTTTAAAGTACAACGTTGGACTGAGATGTCCAGCGGTGGTCATTTTGCTGCGATGGAAGAACCGGAATTGCTCGCTGAGGACATCCGCGCTTGGTTCGGAATGTTTCGTCACTAACCAATAACGGGTTCAAGACGCGACTACGAAGGGTTTCATGGAAATTCAGGACGTCCCACGAGCTACATCGCGACCAGACTGACGTGAAGCTCTATCCATGGTCGCTCTCGTGTCAGGAAAACCGACACCCTCGGGCAACCGCTTTAACCTAATCCGAACCAAAGTCTATTATGAAAACAATGACATGCAAAGACCTTGGTGGAACCTGCGATCAGAAGCTGACGGCCGGTTCTTGGGATGAAATGGTTAAGGCCATGACGAAGCACGTAATGGAGAAACACCCTGATGTGGCGAAACAGATGGAAAGGATGCACAACGAGGATCCGAAGAAATGGGGCAGAGAGATGAAGCCGAAATGGGATGCGGCTTCTGAAGTCTGATTCATCTTCTGTTCGTTCGGCACCGCGAAGCGGCCCAAGACGCAGGGCCGTACTCTAACGGTTAGATTCGAAGCAGAGAGTCGAAAGTACCCGCCCGCGTGTGAATAACTCCAGGGTTTATGGACCAGATCAGTACTAAGGACAGGACTGCAATACATGCATCGTAGCATCGCAATCGTGGGCGCACCGTCGAGCATCGGCATCCGTCCTTACGACAGCGGCGAAGCTCGACAGCTTGACCGCGCCCCGGGGGTCCTCCGCGAGCTTGGCTTGGTAAAGAGCTTGGGTGCCAGCGATCTTGGTGATGTCATCCCGCCCGCGTATCGAGACTATATTTATCGGCCGGGCGGGGTTCGGAATGAAACTGAAGTCATTTCTTATTGCCGGGCGCTCAGCGAACGGGTGGCGGCGGCAAGCAGCGCTGGCCGCTTTGCAGTCGTGCTGGGTGGTGATTGCAGCATTGTGCTTGGATGCCTGATGGGTGCGCGACAGTCCGCCCGAGGGTCGGTGGGCCTTGCCTATTTCGACGCGCACGCTGACTTCGGAACGCCCGAAGAATCTCGCACCGGTTCTGCCGCCAGCATGTGCCTCGCCCTTGCCGTCGGTCGCGGTGAGACTCCTTTGGCTCGGCTCGCCGGGAACGAACCCCTCGCGCATGGCAAGGATGTCGTTCTGATCGGTCGCCGCGACGCCGCCGAACCTTGGTACGGTCACGCGGCTCTTGCTGCGTCTCCGATTTTGGATATTTCCGGCGCTGCGCTGAGTGATCGCGGCGTGGCCGACGTCGCAGCGACGGCACTCCTATCGCTCACGTCACCTGGGTCGAGCGGGCAAGCGCGTGGTTTTTGGATTCACGTGGATGCCGATTTCATCAACCCAACCGTCATGCCGGCGGTGGATTCGCCTACTCCGGGCGGGCCAACAATTAAGGAACTGGTGGAACTTCTGACTCCGCTAGTCCGCCATCCGAGAGCCCTCGGCCTTGAACTCACCATTTACGACCCCGGACTCGACCCTGATCGATCCTGCGCGGCCACGCTTGTTGCGTTGTTGGAAAATCTCCTTCTTGGCTCCAGGTTGCTTGATAAGAGGATTCATCGATGATCACTTGAATATGGCATGGGATGGTTCCGGTTTCGAAAGCCGATGAATACCTGAAGCTCATGCAGACGGTTGCCCTTCCCGAATATCGGGCGACGCGTGGAAATCGCGGCGCGTGCTGTTTGTGTCGACCCGAGGGGGAGGTAACGCATTTCGAGATGCTCACCTTTTGGGACGACTCCGACGCCATTAAGCGTTTCGCTGGCGCCGACTACAGTCTCGCCAAGCACTACGACTTCGACTCCGACTGCCTAGTCGAGATGGAGGCCCGCGTCCGACACTACGATGTGTACCCGGAGACTTCGCTGATCGATTAGGCGCCTCACTCTACCAAGTCTTCTGCCGGTTCCCATGTAGTCGGCTATTTGGAAATGAGCGGCTGGCGCCGCACGTGACGAATTGGTACCGGGAAGTCGGGTTGCAACCTACGATAGCTACGACGGTCTGTCGACCTATGCAGACCGTCTCAGCGTGCTCTGATAATCGGCCACAAACTTCTGAATGCCCTTGGTTGTGAGTTCGTGTGCAAGGTCAAAGCTATCCCATGGAAGGTTCAGATCCAGGTCGTTGTATGCGATCGGTTTCAGAGGCTTGCCCTTGGCATCGACGCCTTTGTACACGAAATCCTGGTCCGGCATAGGAAAGTCTGCTGCTGCCCATTCCTGTAAAACCTTGCTCGGCACGGTTGCCAGCTCAGCACCCAGAAGGAAGGAACAAAGCAAATGGTTGATGGTGCGTATGCTTGCGGCCAGGACATGCACATGGCCATCGCCGCGTTCGTACATTTTCTTGATGTTTCTGACAAGGTCCATGCCGTCCTCGCCTTGATCATCGAGCCGGCCGACAAACGGTGATACATACACTGGCTCCTTCGATCCCTTGGTCGCGGCATACACTGCAGCGGCTTGCGCCTGCGAAAAGCACAGAGTCATGTTGACCCGAATACTCTTTTGCACCGACATTTCTGCGGCCCGCAAACCCTCGTGGGTGCACGGATATTTCACATAGGCATTGGGAATCCAGGTGAACATATCCTGGCCCTGGGCAAGCATCTCCTCTGCACGACTATCAAGATCTGCGAATACCTCAATGGAAACCCCAGCATCTCCCACGAGTGGCGAGATGCTTTGCACAATCTTCTTGTATGCGTCTTTTTGTTCTTGCCTGCTCAACTGGTGACCAGACGCGAGGCGTCTTTGAATGTCCGGATTTTTTGCGATCAGGGATGGGTTGGTGGTCTGCCCATCAACAAATCCGATCAAGCTCTTAATTCGGAGGGTTTCTTCGGGATCTCCACCGTCTACGAGAATTTTTGTCCTCGGCCTATTTGTCAGCATCCTGTTCACCTCAAAAAACCGATTGGCAAGCGGTCCTCCTTCGCACTTCAACGTAAATCGGCCGCTCCAAGAAAATTGCCCGCAATACTCGGAGCTTACGATAGTTGCAAGAGCGACTAGGCACAGCGTTTCATCATGTCCGACAACTCATGCTTGATCCCCAGGAGGCGTCCTTCCCGTAAAGCGTGGGCTGATCTGTCCAATGCAGTGTGATGGGCCTTTGCCCTATACCGGGCATTAATAACGCTTATCTCCATCATTTGCTGCCTCATACTGGCGAGACGCTCCGAAATGTAATTAGCATCCATCATGATTGCGATCATACGCTATTATCGTGACGTCCATCGCGCCACGGAGCAGACCGAACTCACGGCAGAGGCGGGGCGAAAATGCGGGACAATGAGTGGAGTAAGGCGCTTGCCGACGGCAGGAAAGTGAAATTTACCTACCTGGAACTTCCGAACGGAGGGGCCTTCATCACCGCTCAGATTGAGAGAAACAAGGTTGTTTATTCAATCTTATTGGCTCCAGCAGAGAAACCGCTTAGCCGAGCAGAAGTCGAAAGCCATTTTGCCGATGAGTTGTCAAAGAAATAGCAATTGGCCATTTTGGTGTGCTGCTCGCGTCGCGTCCCTTTTCTCCTAGGTCCTCTGTCATGCGGCATTGGGCGCGTTGGACAGTGCGCCAGCGTGCCGACCTTGCCAGCCGTCATTGATAGACTGTCCGCACTATGGCTAAATCAAAGTCGCCGCTCAGCCTGCCTGAAGAAAACCTGGAAAAACTGCTAGATAGAGTGTCCAATGTGCGCGAAGAGTTAGTCACCATTGAGCGAACCCTTGAGCGCCTACGTTCCGACATCGCGAGACTGCAAAAAAAGAAAAGCGGTTCGCGGACTCGGTGATTCCTCCGACAGTCCTCATTAACCCTGGAGCGCATTATTTAACACAGCCAGAATTTACAGGGTGTTTGACAACGGTAGCGTACAAGCCTAGCATTGTAATTGAGCAAGCTACCTCTTCTTACTCGTTCAGATTCCCTGAACTAAGTCAGCCCATCTGAAGTTTTTCCTCTTAGATTTCCCCAAGGAGGAACTGCGTTATGACACTATTGACCCGTTGGGAGCCTCTCCGTGAGTTCTCCACCATGCAAGACCGCATGAACCGCATGAATCGTCTTTTCCGTGAGTCGTATGGCCCCGAAGGCCCGGAAGAAGCGTTGACAACCACCAGCTTCGCACCGCCGGTGGACATCTACGAAGACGAGCACAACATTACTCTGAAGCTTGAAGTCCCGGGCATCGACGAAAAGGACATTGATGTCCGCATCGACAACAACACCCTCACCGTCCACGGCGAGCGCAAGATCGAGAAGGAAGAGAAAGAGGAGAACTTCCGTCGCGTCGAGCGGCAATACGGAAGCTTCACCCGCTCGTTCACTCTGCCCAGCTCCGTGGACCCAGGACAAGTGAGCGCCGACTACAACCAGGGCGTGCTGAAGATCAAGCTGGCCAAGAAGGCCGAAGCCAAGCCCAAGCAGATCAAAGTCAACGTAGGCGGCGAGAAGACTCTCGAAGCCAAGGCTGCCGCCAAGGCCGCGTAACCGGACAGTTCGCCGAAAAGAATGGGGGCGGCTTACTGTCGCCCCCCATTTGAAAGGAGCAACTTCTTGAACCCAATTGGTATTTCTTTCGGTCTGCTTGTTGCGCTGGTGGCGATCCTGCTGCTCTACAAGATTCGCAAGCTGAAACCGCAGGTCGCCGGGTACGGATCACAAAGGATGTGCCCGTCTTGCGGATTGATCACATCTCGATTCAAGGCATGTTGCTTGGAGTGTGGCACGTCTCTTAAAGCTGTGAGTGTAACCGCTGTTCTCGAAAAATAGAGAGTCGATTGCCAACCACAGCCTGCGAGGTTTTGATCGCAGAGAGATCAGAAGCATGAAATATGAAGGAGATGCCAGATGCTAGTTGCAGAGAAAGCAGTCGGCTTGTCGTGGGTTTCCGTGAGAGACAGACTTCCATTTGATGGTCATGAGTGTGCTCTTATCTGCCGTAACCCGAATTCCAATGACCTTAAAAGAGCGATTGGGTGTCGGCTTCATGGAAACTGGGAAATTCAGGATCGTACACTGGTGAATTGCGATGTCCGTGCGTGGTTAAAACTTCCTTCAACTCCTTTCAATGTCTGAAGCCTTGGGCTGCAGAACGATGATGACGCCCGCCCATCCGTGTATATAAAAGAAATGAGGAGCCATGAAGAACATCAAATTTGTTGTGAAAGTGAATCGGGGTAGTAGTCGCGCTACGGAATACGTGCAGCGGTTGATCTGACACCCATTCAAATGACGACCAATCGTAAGCTGGCCCTGGTTATGGGGAGATTCACAGCCGAAGACGCTGTCAAATCGCTCCAAAACTCTCGGTGCAGCCCGGAGCTGATTTCCGTACAAGTGCTTGGTCCGAAAATGCCAATACCAGCGTAAATCAAAATGCCAATACCAGCGTAAATTAGAGATGCCCGAAATCCTCTTGCTTCCTGACCTGACGTGAGCACCGATACGCCTCGGAGCTTTCATTCCTTGCTTCTTATCGCAATTTTAGCGCTGGTGAGGCGCGAAATTGGCGGCGGGTGGGGTTTGGTACTCGTAGGAGTCCGCGGGTTTGAGGCGAGGCCATTCAACCGTTCTACTGTGCCGCGCCGCTCCGGTGGCAAACGTGCCACTCCATCCGCAGTCGGCCCCGAGACACCCAAGATCGACACGTTCAACTTCCTGTTCTAGATTTGGATACTGGGCTCCCTCATCTAGTCGAATAAAGGGCATGGGCCGACCGCAGTTCGGACACTCAAAAACAAGTATGTGGGCATTCATGGCGATTCTGCTTACCCTTCAGACCCGTATTGTCGGGATTCCGCGTAGTAATTGTCCCAGCAGGGATATGCGACGGTCTGTCGGCATCCAACCATTTCTAATCCTAACCCGCCCCCAGGGCGCGGAATGAGCAATCCTGCACAGTATTACCATTATGAATGAAGAATACTGTTGGACGCAGTCTCATTGAAGCTTCTAGGTTCACTTGTTGATGAGAAAACTCTTTTAGGTCGTGCTCGCAATGAGCAGAGGGATGTGACTATGCTTTGGACAATTTGTGTTGTGCTTCTGATTTTGTGGCTTCTGGGTTTCAGTTTGCATGTGGGCGGAGGTTTGATCCACTTGCTACTGGTTGTAGGGCTGGTGGTTTTAGTCATCAACTTGTTTAGCGGCCGCCGAAGCGCGGTCTGAAGGTGCTCTTTAGTCCGATTGTCGGTTACTCTTCAGGAGGTCGAAATGTTTACCACAAGGAATTGGGTTCAACTCGGCCTAGTCGTGGCCGCGCTCCTCGTTTTTAGTCCTCGAAGCTTAGGGCAGACCATTTCGTGCTCGTCCGACGATGGCAAGCGGCACTATTGCCCAGCTGATTCGCAGGGTCGAGTTCGGCTTGCGCAACAGCATAGCGAATCTCCCTGCCAGGAAGGGTACAGTTGGGGCTCTGATGGGAGGGGCATTTGGGTGGACCACGGTTGCCGGGCTGATTTTGCAATAGAAGGAGGCCGCGGTGACTTGGATCGAGACCGTGATCGCGATCGAGACCATGACGGGTATCGGGGCGATAACCAAGGGTCAGACCAACGCCAGGAAATCTCGTGCTCCTCGGATGACATGCACCGGCACTATTGTCCGGCGGATACGCGAGGCGGGGTACGTCTCATAAAACAAAATAGCGAGTCGAAATGTCGACAAGGCCGCAGTTGGGGCTTTGATGATCGTGGAATTTGGGTTGATCACGGTTGCCGGGCTGATTTTCAGGTCGGCCGGTAAACGAACTTGCGATTGCCGTGAACTTTAGGCGGCACGGAGACATACTTTTTCGAGAGCTTGCTCTCGACGTGCCGCTTACAGTGATTTGAATTGCTTAGAAACGGTGCCGCGTCGGGCAGATTTTTGCCCGACAATACACCAAATCAATAATTCCGCCTCCAGCACCGTGCGATCAGCCAAGCTCAACCCAGGAGTTGCACTCCAGAACACGAAAGCCTCCCGAACGAACGCAATCCCTACCCTGTAAGCGGCATGAGCAATTCTGCACAGACGGCATCGCATCTTCCCTGATAAGTTTTCTCTCAATTCTGAGGGAGGCTCTATGAATGCGTTTCGCATTTTGGTGGCTGACGATCATCCAATATTCCGCCTGGGTCTGTGCTCACTGCTCAGATCGCACGAAGGATGGGAGATCTGCGGAGAGGCCGCTGACGGACGGGAGGCGGTCGAGAAGTGCAAGGGGTTGAGACCCGATCTTCTCATTCTCGACATTTGCATGCCAAAACTAAACGGTGTGGACGCGGCACGCCAGATTCTGAAAGACAACTCAAACCAGAGAATACTGGTCCTTACCGACGTTAACGCCGAGCAAGTAGTACGAGACTGCCTGGAAGCGGGGGTTCGCGGGTGGGTTTTCAAGTCCGATCGAATTGATGATTTGACTGCAGCGGTGGAGGGCGTGCAACGGCACAAGTCCGCCTTCAGCGGCCGGGTGTCTGATTTGATTTTGGACGGCTATCTGCAGCGTAACGTTAAGCCCGCCGCACCGACGATATGCAGCTTGTCTCTACGGGAGCGCGAGGTATTGCAACTTTTAAGTGAGGGCAAGGCGAACAAGGAAATCTCCACTGCTCTCCATGTGTCGGTGAAAACAACGGAAACACATCGAAGCAATATGATGCGCAAGCTAAAACTTCATACGGTCGCCGAGTTGGTCTTGTACGCCGTGAGGAACGAAATCGTGCATGTTGACCTTCCTGCCCCACTGCGCTTCCCCGATCCTAAAACGAATGAGCGGACTTGTGTGAGAAGTGTTAACTAAGTCTCATTAGCGACCAGGCGGAGCACTGTTGAGCGGGTAGGCTACAGCTCAAACTGTACGCGAATCAGATCGTGCGGGTTTTTGATCAAACTCCCACCACTCATGCCCGCACTCAGTACAGTAGTTCTTGCGCGGCTGCTCGTCAGCAGGTCTGACGGTCCTAAGTATTATGCGGTGCATACACTTCGGGCAGGTCTGAATGGTTTTGTCTGCGGCCTTGCGGTGAGTGGCAGACATGATACTGCTTCGACGCCACTCTAGGGCTCTACGTTGCCCGCTTTGGGGTGATGATTACGTTCATTTGATCTTGCGCGGGTATTCCTGGCACTCGTGCCTATTGAACGCTTCCTTCACTTTTCTGCAAATGGTTTATCAGAAGAAGCAAAGCGACGGTTAGGCATTATCCGGGTTGCACGCGTCGCTTCCCCATGCCGCAAATGGGCGGACTGGAAGCGGAGCACCCCAAGACTCGGCGCAACAACCGGCTCAGGACGGTGAGCCGAAGAGATGAAGAGATGAGGGTGCTGCTCATCTAAAAAGTAGAGCGACGCAAGAATTCCAGGGTGCGTTGTGCCTCTTCCATGAGGTGTCGCTCTTCGTGATGGTCGCTGTCATACTGCAAGTCCCGCAGGCGACCATGAATTGCCGCTTCAGCCGCAGCCACGCGCTTATTGACTTGCTTTGACTCTAGCTCAAGAACGGCAGAAGCGTATAGCCGATACCAAGGTTGAGATTTACCGTCATTCACGCGAAACCTCATTTCTTCAACGCCGTATTGGAAAGAGAACAGGAATACGATAGTGGGGTGCTTAGATTGAAGTCTGGTCAGTATTGCTCTGTGGAAATCCGCAGCTGTGAGCAAATCTGACCAGCAAACCCCATCACCGTTCAGCATAATTGGTTAGATCGGATCTAGTGCGTAGGAGGTTCTATGTTAGGTTACGGTGTGGCAGGAACAATTGTCGTAGTTCTCTTGATCGTTCTTCTCGTGCGCGGCAGTATATGAACCCGCAACTGGGCGCGTTTCGCACGCGCCCATATTCGCAGCCAACAAACGCAACCAACTCACTCAGAAATGGCCTGCGGGTCGATCTCGCCAGACTCTTTCCTCGGAGTATGCTTTCCCATTGTGACCGTTCTTGCTGATGTCTTGCCCGTGGCTATCGTTCCCATACAGTCCATCTATCACAAAGGCGTTTGTTCTTATCCGTCCCATCTGTTCATAGAGGTACTGGCGAAGGTCGGCTACATCGAGAATGCGACTTCCATTATTCAGATGCGCATAAATCAGGTCTTCCCTAAGGCTTTCGAGCAAGGATAGCGCGATTTGTCTTTGATTCGTGTCCATGACACCCACCTGCGAATAGCATTCTAGGCTTAGCCAAAATACCTTTTTTCGGGATGTTTAATCTGTGCAATAGTGACCACCTAAAGGCCGGGCTGTTTATAGAAAAGGTCCCCTCTCTGAACACAATCTCCGATTTGCCTGGCACTCCGGAAATTGAGCCAGGGAAAGAATTGACGCTGTCCAGTACGATCCGGGGACGAAGCGATGGAGGCGAGGGCCTGCCTGGGCCCGGGAGAAGGATGTTTAACTACTGGCTTTATGTTCGCGCCACAGAACCATGTCCGAACGCAGGACGCCGAGTCGATGCATTACGTCCATAATGGCTTGGTTTTCCTCTGGCGTGCCGCCGTGGTCAAGGGAGAACTCGTGCAGGCGGTTGGTTATTGCGGCCTCCGCCGCGCGAATCCGTTCTGGCATTTTGGACCAGTCCGTTTCCAGCACAGCCGCGGTGTAAAGCGGATTCCAGCTGTAGCTCATCTCCGTAATGATGTGACCTCCGCCATAGGCATTCTGTTCAATTTTGCACACATTCAGGAAAAGTCGCCATATAATGGCGCATGCTGCGCGAGCTGGTATGGATAGACCAACCGCGCTTTCGCGGTTGGGGCTGCTCACAATGTTCATGGGTATTCAGCTCTGAAGGCCCGCCTACTGGCGAGGATCTGGCCGAAATGGTGCGGAACTTTGAGAAACACCGGGACAAAGAGTTTTCCGCGCACGTTTGTGCTAATCATCCCCGCAAAACAAAGCCGAATGCCCCCTCATGAACAGCCTGCCTAAGGTGAAACATTACCCAACTCTCCGAGACCAGGAAGCCCGAACGTTGCAGGCTCGTTTCCAAGGAGCGGTCCAGACCAGTACACCCGGCGATGGACATCAGGCGGGTCCTCAGGACGCGCAGTTTCAGACGGGTTGCTGTAATGTCCATGTCCGCGAAGTCCTGTCCGCCATGATGTGACAACTAGCCACACCTGAACTCATGAGTGATGGGTTCATCGCTGATGTAATGAGAGTTCGTTCGCGGCGTGCAGGAGGAGGGCGGGATGCTTCGAGAACGTGCACAGAAGATCGTGTTGGTGTTAGTGGGGTTGTTGTTTTCGGCAGCAATTTATCCCGTCATTGGCGGCCTACTGGATACCGCTCACTCGGACACGGGCGACACTATGATGATGGGCCTGTATGTCGCGCTCGGTATTTTCCTGCTCATCGCGGTGCGGAATCCAACGGCGCATCGCAGCCTGATCGCTTTTGCAGCCTGGTCGAGCTTCGCTCACGCCGTCGTCATGTCCTTGCGGGGATTTGAAATTGCGAGCGAACGTGTAGGATTTCTGGTCGGTTCTGCCGTGCTACTTGTGATTGGTGTAACCCTCATAGTGTTGGCTCCGGGAAAGCAGTCAGGACAGCGGGCAGTCGCTGCGTAGCTGTTGCAAAATCGCGATTAACAATTGAGCCAGTAGAGCGAGGCTGGCCTGTCGGCTGGGTCTTTGTTAACCTGTCAAGTTCAGGCTGGCTTGCCATGAAGGCTGCTGTAACTCTCGCGCTGGGTTTGGCAACCGTAACGTGGGCACAGTCTTCTGATTCTCACCCCAGTCGAACGGTTTCAAAGCCGCAGTCCACCAGTCCCGCAAGAAGGTGGCGTACGCCGAAGGAACAGTTGTGGTGTCCCGTTCTAGAATCGGCTCTCAGCAGCGCACGGCTCGACGAAGCCCCAATGAGGAGTTATCTGCTGGATGCTATTGCCGCTGGTCTCAGCAAATGTGAGCCTAGCCACGTTCGCTCGGTGCTAGCGGATTCGTTTGCCGCTACTCTGGAAATGCCCGAACATGAGGACATCTGGCAAAAAATCTTGTCGGACGGCAAGCGAATTGATCCGGAGACGCGGGAAGCCCTCGACAACTTGGAGACAAAGCGAAGATTGCAAGAAACTGTGTTGACGCAGTTGCTTGCAGTTGACGAACAGAGAGCTGAATTGCTGTTGTCAGAGGCCGAACCGGGCGTAAGGGCCGAATTCCTGGGTTCGATGATCTCCCACGCGACGACTGCCAAGAAATTGGAACGGGCACTGGAGCTATTGAACCGCATACCACCGGAAGAAGGGTTTCCGTACCAGGAAGCTACCCAGCTAATGCTCGAACTTCCGCCGAACCGGGACACCGACAAGCAGGATATTTTCCGACTTGCGATGGCGAGGAGCAGCCAGTCGCATTTAACTGGTAGTGATGATTTCGCCAGCATGATTGTGCGCTTTTGGCAGCACGTCCCACCTGCGCTCGCATTGGAGGCAATTCACCAAGTCCTCGATACGGCGGAACACCAGGCGGGAAGCGGTGTCACACTCAACGCCACTTCTGGAAACCTCGACTTCGCTACCGAGTACGACTATCGTGTGTTTGAGCTGCTTCCGGTGTTGAGGCAATTGGATAACGAGGAGGCAGACAAAATCCTGAAGGACTCGCAACAGGCCCAGCTCCAGCTCAAACAGTTCCCAAACGGCATCCAGTCCGTCGATCCTTCTATCAAAGATACGCCCCCGAAAGACGGTGAGTCGGGGCAAGGCCTGGGGATGTCATTCGGCCCTCAGAACAAAACGGCCCAGGATCTCAAAAACAGCGAGGCTCGGGTGAAGGAGATTAGCCGCACGGCCCAGGACAATCCCCGCCAGGCGATTGCAGCAGCGGCCACCCTACCCGAGTCGGTGGACCTATTCCCGGGGTTGGAGGTTTTCCCCCGCGCTCAGGCCTATGTGGCGATAGCTCGGGCTGCAATGAAGAAGAATCCTGCCGCCGCCAAGGATGCTTTGGAGGAAATGGCAGCCTGTCTCAAGCACGCAACCTATCCCTACCACGCGACGGAAAGCTGGAGCGAGGGAATGGAAATCGCAGACGACATAGGTGAGGTTGACTTGGCAGTCACGCTATTCCAATCGGGAATGGAACAGGTGGACAAGTTGAGGAATGAAGATATCGATTCCGACGACCCCAATTTGGCCTTGAAAGCTTGGTGGCCGTCCGTCAATGCCTATTGGCGGCTTGTACAAGCGGCCTCAGAGTTTTCCCCCGATACAGCACTAGCGGAGGTGCGGGAGATAAGAGATCCGGAGATTTTGGTTCTGCTTGAGGTCAAACTTGCCGACAAGGGTCTAGGAGCGCGAGCGGAACAATCCATAACGATGGTTTCCAAAAAGTCGACGCGTGCCGGTTGGAGTGAGTTTCGCGCGGCTGAAAAATGACGCTTGCGCTATGCACGCCGTTTTTCAAGTCGTGGTGCGCTAGCGAGTAGCAAAGCGTCCGGGAAATTAATATTCGGGGTAGTGATGCCGAAGACGAGGCCAGGATCGCTGACGAGACACTTGATGGGCTGGGGAGGAGGCGTCAAGGTCAGCTGGCAGCCTTACGCCGCCATCAGTTTGCCGCCCTGGACGCGTGCCCTGTGCTCTTCAGTCCTGGCGTCAAAAACATACCTGACGGTGTAGGTGCCATCCTCGACCTCAACCGGCGACGTTGGGGATAATGCTTCCCCTCGGATGACGTTCTTAATCGGACCCGTATTCTCGTCAGGCAGCAATTGTCTTACTTCCAGGTCCAGCTTCACGTTGTAGGTCTTTCCCTCACCGCTTAGCGTGGCTGCCACGTGCGCCATGACTGTTTTGTCCATGCACTTATTCTTGAGCCGCGGAACCGGGGCTGTCAAGCAGTCGGATAGTCATCGCGCAGAGCGGAAAGTGCTGAGTGTCTGCTCATTCTGAGTAAAATTGCCGCTACGCAGGGTGCGCTATCGTTTACGAAGGGTGTTCAGGCCGATGCGCATGCTTACTCTCCGAGGCCTCTTCCTTACTATGGTTTACGTCGCGCCTCTTTCGGCTCAAGGCATCCCCCCGGGCACCTCGTAATGTGTGGAACTTTCTGTGCCATCAGCTCGTATTGATAGACAGCGCGCTCGCAACGTGACTTTATGAGACTTCCAGTCCTCTCCCTGTGCCTCTCGTCTCTTATTGTGGTCAATGCCCTCGCACAAAAACCGGTGACAACTGTGGAAGCGGGGCAAGATCATTTCGAAACCGATTTTCCTTCTTTTGGCCAGCTACGAATGCATATTCGATCTGGGGCGATCAAGATCGTGGGAACCGACGAAAAAAAGATTCAGGTCCATTACAGCGGGAGGAATGCTGACCAGTACAAGGACGTTAAAGTCAGTTTGAAAACCAGCGGGGATGTAGGCGAACTGAACATCAGCGGGGGCCCACGGAACGGGTTCGAAATCGAAGTTCAGATCCCGAAAAGCAGCAATCTTTACCTGCGCATAATGGCGGGCGAGGTGGTGGTGGCCGGCATCTCAGGTGACAAGGACGTGGAGCTCTCCTTCGGTGATCTAACGATCGAAGTGAGCAAGACCGAAGACTACGCTCACGTGGACGCTTCTGTTTATTCGGGGGACTTGGACGCGGAGCCGTTTGCTATTTCAAAAGGCGGGCTGTTTCGATCGTTCCAGAAGCAAGGGCCTGGCACGTATCGACTTCACGCTCATGTTGGGGCTGGAGCGCTGACGCTAAAGCAAGCCAGCTGACTTTGAGGCCGAATGACGGCCGCTCGATATTGTTCCTACTCGCACTATCGCATCGTTGAAAAACTTGGGCCGTGATGGGATGGGTGTCGTCTACAAAGCTGAGGACCTCGAAATGGCGTCATATATCGCCAAATGCCGACGGATATATCCCGTGAGGGCAAGCGCGATAATAAACAATATCTCTAAGTTTCCCACGAAGACGCCGTTCGCATAAGCTCTTTTGTGAATGAGGTGACTGCCGCCTCCACCAAAAAACAGTGCAAGCCACACCGTCGGGAAAATGATCGCGCACACTAATAGATACAGACAAAGCATGCCCTGCCATCCATAGAACCAGTGGATCGCCCCGCTTAAACGATAACCAAAGACGAGTAAAATATCTTGCTGGGCTATCACCGAGAAGATCATCGAGACGATGAAAACTACAACATAAAACCATGGATTCGCGAGTAGGCTTCCCAAAATGCCCGGGGAGAACAGAATGATTACGAATAAAAAGAAGGGCAAGAATATCGCGACGAGTAAAAGCGTAAGGCGAAGAAAGCCTCGGCTCGTATCGAACAAATAATTGAGCTGCCTGCGTGAGTAGCCGGAAAAGGCTTTCAGGACAATGACGAGTTCCGCCGCAATGAAAGCAAACACCAAAAACATCTTCATCGTCGATCCGAATTGTTCCGCAGTCGAGCTTGCTTACAACCGAATCGCAGCAGCAGATCAATCGAAAGGCGATTACAACAGATATTACGACAGTACTGCCCTATAGCAACGCACTAATTAGCGAACATCGCCACTACACGCGCGATCCGTCGTTGGTGTAAACACCTGATTACAGCAACTATGGACGAGTTGCGGGATAGCAATTCAACTCACCCCATCGCTTCAAAAGATTCCGTCCTTTCGCTCGTTTCAAATGCTTTTGGACCGTATTGCCTGACGTGAGACACGTCCACCTCGAATCCAACGAGCGAAAACTCAAGCGGCGCTTAGTTGTGTGTCCACATTGCAATTCTTGGCAGAAACGAGTCCAGTGAGGCTTTCCATTCGGACACTCTGTCCATCCCCCGAACGGGATACCCGTCTGCGGGCTAGACGGTGCACAGTACACCCAACGGAAGGTAAAAAGCTGACCCAAGTCGCTCTTTGGTGACGCTGCTTCTTGTCGATTTCCACAGCATTACTTTTGACTTATTTTTGACAATTCAGATCCTCCGCAAGGCATCTCAGAAGCGCGCCAAGGCCTTCAGTTTCGCAATGCAGAACAATCAATGCAGATTAATCACCGTTGAATTTCAGGAGAATCAGCCATGAGAATTCTGTGGTCCGCTATCGCCCTTACTGTTCTCGGCAGCGTCCCTCTGCTGGCTCAACACTATGCTCGCACCGATTTGACCGCTAACTCGGCTAGCGTTTCCGATAAGGCCGCAAATATCGATGGCAACCTGCTGAACGCCTGGGGCCTTTCGCGCGCCACTGCAACCCCCTGGTGGATTTCAGACAACGGCGCCGGGGTTTCGACTCTCTATGACGGTGCCGGCGTGCCTCAACCGACCACCACACCCCAACCCTTGGTCGTCACCATACCCCTTCCACCCGCTGACACCTCGTCGGGTGCCGCGACGGCAAGCGAGGGAAAGACCTCAACTCCAACCGGCACCGTCTTTAACTACACCAGCGGCTTCGAAGTGGCGCCGGGCAAGAGTGCGATCTTCCTTTTCGTTACCGAGGACGGCACGATTTCGGGGTGGAACCCCACCGTCAAGCCGACGGAGGCCGTAATCAAGGTCAACCGCTCCGGCAAAGCGGTCTATAAAGGTTGCACACTGGCTCAGACCAAGTTCGGCGTGTTCCTGTATGTCACGAATTTCAAGAGCGGTCGAATTGAGGTCTACGATTCCAAATTTCAGCGGGTTCACGCACTCGGCCACAGCTTCCGCGACGAGCATCTTCCCCATGACTTCGTCCCCTTCAACGTCCAGAATATCGGTGGAAGTATCGTGGTCACATTCGCTAAGCGCGAACCAGGCAGTAATGATGAAGAGCATGGTCCTGGCCTCGGCTTCGTCGCGATTTTCGATCCTTTAGGGCAACTCATTCGGCGCCTGGATCATGGACCGTTCCTGAACGCCCCGTGGGGAGTCGCGCTGGCGCCTTCCGATTTCGGCTCGTTCAGCCACCGCTTGCTGATCGGCAATTTTGGCGATGGCACCATTCACGCTTTCAATGTCGTAAGCGGCGACTTTGAGGGCACGTTACTCGACGCGGGTGGCCAGGCACTGACCGTAGACGGCTTGTGGGCTCTGAGCTTTGGCAGCAATGGCCCCTCGGGTTCTGCTATCGAGCTCTATTTCACCGCCGGGCCGAACGATGAGAATGACGGACTGTTCGGCAAAATAGCCCCTGATCCAACCGAACAGAAGGGCAATAACGAATAATCTTTCCCAAAAACCCTGACTGGAAGCGCGCATGGAATGACGCTCCGGTCAGGGCCTCCGACACGCTCTCCTCATATTTCCGCACTCGACAGAGTTCAAAAAGCCTCAGAAATGACTAGTTCGTGGTGGACGAGCTGATGATGAGGTTCCATGCCGAAAAGCGAGAGTTGTATCTGGTAGGGTCTAGGCTTTGCCGGTGACGGACATGGGCCGACTTTGCAGGAAGGCGGTGATCAGTGTGCTATTTATTTGCAGGCCGCCGTTGTAGCGGACGAAGCCCTTCTTCTTGAACCCATTCATAAATTTACTTACCCTTGCGCGGGTGGTACCAACCATCTCCGCCAGGGTTGCTTGGCTCACCTTCAGAGCGGAACTCCGGCTTCGATTCCTTGATTATTTGACCAAACAGCAACAGGACACGAGCCAGTCGCCTTTCGCTGAAATTGAAGAATTGATCTACCAGATCTTCTTCGATTCGAATAATCCGGGAAAGCAGATATGCAACAAACAGCGTTGCAAACTGCGGGTCTCGCTTGAGCGATGCGAACCGTGCTCTCCTTTTGCAGTCGAGTGATATTGGACTGCCCAATTGATCTCGCCGTGCAAATCCGCAGAGATTGCCCTCCTAGACAGCCTTCGCCAAAAAAGCTACCTCGCTGCAGGAAGGCGATTATAGCTTTTTTGCGACGTGTGGAGACCGCCGTGAGCTTCACCGTACCCGCTCTGGATGTAGAAGACAGCATCGGCTATATCCCCTTGCGAAAAGACGACCTCTTTGTCTCGGTAATTCCGAACAGTCATGCCAGCGCGGAACTTTTTGCGGAGAACTGTGGGACTGAAACCGAGAGTACGTTTACTTGCCATTGCTACTCCTAGCCCACAGTGGCGGGGCTCTGTGTCCAATAGTGGAAAGAATCGTACGCTGAGGAATCTGGCTCGGATGGTCAATACAGCTCATACACAATTGCACATAGTAATAAGTAGTGGTCTAATTCTGGGCAAAATGCCTCGACTGGCACCCAGCTTGAAATGAACTGACGTAAGGGAGTCGCGTTCAGCGCGAACCCTTCCTCCGATTTCCACGAATCGGTCCTCGTGCGCCTCTACGATCTCCTCGCCACCACCATGTCCCAATGTGCATGACAACCACGACCAGCAGGAGTATTAGCAACAGCCATACGATATTGAACATTTTGCGCCCACCTGGGCCACATAGTGCCGGCCGCAAATCGGAAAAAGAATAACAAAATGCCTAATCAAGAAACGACCAGAGCAGAAAAAACATACCTCAGTGTCCTAACTCACATCGCGCATCGCTACACGCACGGAATCAGAACAAGCGTCAGAATCCGCTGACTCTTTCTCGGTCAACAGAACCGCTCCCTTGATGAGCACTCGACCTTTCGGCGGGGTGATGCTGGTGAAGTTCGCTCTGACCTCCACACCGGACCTGTACCGCCTAATTCACTTTGGCACGACGAGAGGGCCATTCGTGATAAGTTTCGAATCCACTATGCCGATCTCGACCCGGCGGTTGGCAGCACGAGCCTGTTCGCTGTCGCCCGGAACGCGCGGATCGGCTTTGCCAAAGCCCTTGGTGCTCATGATTGTCGCGGGAATTCCGGTCTGCACGAAGAAGTCGCGGACAGCTTCGGCGCGACGCTGTGAGAGTTGCAAGTTGTACGTCTGCGTCCCGACGTCGTCCGTATATCCGTAGACAGCAATCGTATATCCCTTAAGCGTCATCATGATCCCGGCGATGCGATTGAGGATGTCGCGATATTCCGGTTTAATGTTTGCCTTATCAAAGTCGAAGCGAATCGACTTGCTGTCCAGCGTCATCACCAGGCCCATGGCGGTGCGACGCGTTTCGGCGATTTGCCCGAGAGCGTCTTGCAGCTGTGCAAGTTGCGCCTCTCGCTCTTGCCGATATTGCTCAGCCTGCTGGGTGGCTTGCTCTGCCTTTTGCTGCTCGGCGGCGGCCTGCTGCCGCGCAAGTTGCGCCTGCGCCTCCGAGTTCGATTGATCCTGCTTCGCCAAGTCGCGCTGTTGAGCGGCTGCCTGCGCGTTCGCAGCCGCCTGCGAAGCCTGCTGAGCCAACGTCTGCGATTGCTCCTGTGCGCGCACGACCTGCCGGCTGAAATCTTCCGTCTGCTGGCTGAGCCGTGCCACCTCGCGCTCCAGGCGACGGACCGAGATTAGATAAACAAACCCAAGAACCAGGCTGAGCGCGATTGCGATCACTCCCAGAGCCAGCGCTAACTTCCCTTGAGACTTGGCAGGTGCATCCCCAAGTCCACGCTCGTCCGGCTTCAGCGCCTCGCGTGAAGAGTCCATCATTTGGCAATCTTAGCGTGGAATTCCAGATTGAGGCAAAAGGTGATAGCTCCATTCGTGGATCGGCTGTTTGCCACGCCGGGAGAGCAGCGGCGGGCATATTTTGGATACACATCACGATACGTGGCAGGTCGGGATTTGCGAGCAATCTCCAGCATTTACAAGCACTTACACTTTTGCCAAAATTATCACTTGCCGATAAACGATAAATAGTTTATTGTTTATCGATAATGATTACGTTGGAGCCCATCATGAAACATTCGACGGCGCTACTCGCGACCTCGGGTCACTTTGCGTATCCTGATCGTCCTCAACTGGATTTTCGGTGCCCTGATCTTCGCGCTGCTGGCGATCAGCTTCCAGGCTGAGGAATGGACCTGGCGAGCGCTCGGCGTCGGCGCGGTCGCCGGTCACGAGAGCGTGGTTGCCGGGATGCGCGCAATCATGGTGATCGGCATCGTAGGCACCCCCATCGCCTACGTCGTGTTCAGCCGGCTGCTGAGGATCGTCGAATCGGTGCGCACGGGCGAGCCGTTCACCATGGACAATGCCGGGCGGCTGCGGACCATCGCCTGGGCG
The DNA here is from genome assembly GCA_963696825.1 of Terriglobia bacterium. Taxonomy (GTDB): domain Bacteria; phylum Acidobacteriota; class Terriglobia; order Terriglobales; family Acidobacteriaceae; genus JAIQFF01. The sequence continues at coordinate 1,013,119 of CAVOLN010000007.1, read as the reverse complement.
CTGCTCGGCCTCGAGCTGCTCCACATCTGCGTCGTCGCGATTGCCTCCGCGGTCTCGACCAAAGAAGTGCCGCTGCGCATCAACGGCAATTTCCACCTCACCGGTTGGCTCGCCATCCTGCTGCTGTTCGTGCTCGCGCAGGTGTTCCTTGAAGGGACGCGCATGCGCGAGGATCTGGAGGGCACGGTCTGATGGCCATTCTCGTCAAGCTCGACGACCTGCTGCACGACCGGCGCATGACGCTGACCGAACTCGCCGAGCGCATCGACATCACGCTCGCCAACCTGTCGATCCTGAAGACCGGCAAGGCGCGGGCTATCCGCTTCTCGACGCTTGAGGCAATCTGCGAAGTGCTCGCCTGCCAACCGGGCGACCTCCTCGAATTTCGACACGATTCCGGCGCCGGAGAGCGCCCGTCCGTGTCACTTGATGAGATTGGAGATTTGAAATGACTTTGAATGCTGCCACTGTTTCACCGTCCGCTCGCGGCCCCGATCGAGAGCGAAGTCTCTCTCGCTCGGCTCTACGTACTGCGCGCGATGTACCTGCTGCTGGTCATCGGCGGCGGCATCGTGTTTCTGCCGCAGTTGATAGGCCATGAGCCGACGGCGCGCGGGGTAATCCCGAGCATGCTCGGCGGAATGTGGGTGCTTGCATGTTTCGGGCTTCGCTACCCGCTGCAGATGCTTCCGATACTTCTCTTCGAGCTGGCGTGGAAGACAATCTGGCTCATCGATTACGGGCTACCGCAATGGAGGGCGGGCGTGCACACGACGCAATTCACAGAGGATTTCAAAGCGATCGCGTTGGGCCCCGTGATCTTCATCCCGATTATCCCGTGGGGATACGTCTTCCGGCATTACCTGAGGGGCCGGAAGGACGCTACTCGCCCGGTTTGACGTCAAGGTGCCGAGGTCAGTGTAGGTCGCGCGAGGTTCACCGCAGAATCTGTCCTGGCTTCGGGCTCGCGGCTTTGATTTGCTACGCCTGGGTGCGATTGATACGACCACACTCCCGCGAGTTTCCCCCTGCGAGCTTCGCTCGCCTACGCAGGGGGATTCGGGGCAGCGGGTTGCGGCTGCCACTAAAAAATCAGCTTCAGTGCCAACTGGAGTTGGCGTGGATCGCGAGCGCTCGTAATCTGGTTGTACACGCCGCTGGTCAACGAGGTGGAAGCTGGGTTGTTGAAATTGGTATGGTTCAGCACGTTGAAGGCCTCCGCGCGGAATTGCACATTCAGGCGCTCCCGGTGACCTGTTGGTTTGTATCGAAAGGGCAAGCAGGTGAATTTGCCGACAGTGAAGCACCACGACGTCAGCGGGAATTGGAGAGGCGTGGATTCAAAACGAAAGTCGAACCCGTATGAAGGGGAATTTTAGTCGTTTTCGTGTGGTGTGCCCAGCCGCTCTTACTTTCGATCGACGGAGGGGTGGGCGCTGGCTTAGCGCCAATCCTGACAAGAAGGAGGAAGAATAAGACGAGGGTTCCCCAAGTTAGGCACAACAAAAAGATAGCAGACACCATGTGATTCCCCCTTTCGTCAATAGTCTTAGGAGCACGAACCGTGCCACAAACGGAAAGGTCGCATTTTCTGATAGATCCGCGCAACGGGGGGACCACAAAGAGTGAAGTTTCGGCAAACAACCGAGAAAATCTGAGCTACATGAAACTCTGTATTCGAGCGTGGTTCAGCCATCCCGATGGACATCGCCCGATGCGAGTCAGACCCCAATCCCAGTCAAATCGAACGTCGGGCGCAATGTGATTGTTTGGCCGGCTGCGGTTTCCGTCTTAGTCGAGAACCACACGTGTGGGGATGACCCTGCCCTGCGCATTAGGCATACCTTCGGATTTTTCGGTGGTATGTGCGAGCAGACTGGAGTGGTTCGTAAAATCCCTAGCCATGTGCAACTGCCCTTCACGCGCCGTTTGCACTTCGGCCAACTGAGATCGCGTCCTTGGGTGCGATTCTTTGGAATTGGTATGGATAGAATTGCTTTGGATCCTCGCCGATTGGGTCGCGCCGAATTGGGGGGCGCCGCGGGCGGCAAGTTCTGTCGGCGAGGGACGTAATGCGGAAAATATCAACATCGAGGCAATGATTGCCACGGTCTCCCAGAACAGTTTGTAACCCGGTTCATTTAGACGCCTTCTTCCGCCAAAACGCAACACCACCGCAAGGAAAAGCGTCGAAGGTTGGGTGGGGCTGACTCTTGATTGCTTTGCGGAAGGCATCGGAGACTGGGCTTCGGGTGACATATATAGTGCACTCATAGCACCAGCATGAGGATGATGCAATCAGGTAAAAGCAGTATTTTGCATTCCTGCGAATTGAAGAACTGATGGAACTCCGACGTCGGCATCGGAGTTGGGCTTGGCTGAGCTCCTTGTGACGGGCGTGTGAGTTTGTGGCAAGGTCGCTATCGTAAAGTCGGAGTTCACGAACAATCGCGTTGTGAGTGTAATCGCAACATCTATTTCCTTTTTCGCCGATTTCCTACTATTCACGCTTTAGGACGCGAGCAGCGCCTTCGGTAATCTTTCTAGTCGTAGTGTCCCGCGGTAGTCTTAGTCTATGCCAAACCCCGGTACGAAACGCGCACGTATGGTCACCATACACAACTTGCACGAGATGAAAGCGGCGGCCCACGAAAATGATCCGCAGACAAAACTGCTGGTGCTCGGGCTTGGGGAGGCTATCGTCACAACGTGCGGTCAGGCCCGAGTTTTCTTGGGGAATGGTAGCTTGTTTGGAGATGTGCCCAAGGGCTCTTCCTAATATCCCCGGCGCTGTGCTGTTGGTGAAAAATCATCACTACACTCATCCTATGAGAGAGGATGTCAAGCGAAAACACTTCTCCACTCCTCTCCGTGAGACCTCGATCGGTGCTTGCATCCAGGCCCCTTCTCCTTCGTGGAGAGGATTTTGGTTTTAACGCCTGGAGCACCACAGAGTACGACAGGGATACGGATCGTAGTTGCTGGTCTCCCTTGAGTGGTTTCATGCAGCGGTCCCGACACCAGTCGTTGCGAAGCTACGCAAGCCAACCGTTGGCTTAAGTGCCAACCATCATCCTATGTGAGGCTCGAGGCCTATGGCTTTTTTGGGTTATCCGAGGGGGCATAGGATTGACCCGGAGACGCGGTGCGAAACTTCAGCACACAGAGCGCCTAATGAGTGCATGGATACTCTCCCTCGAACCCGAGCATCGCCAGAACCGATGGGTCACCACCGAGGCGTGAAACCTGGGAGACCACCTGAACTCTGTGCAACGCTCAAGCTGCTTGCGGCTTCAGTTGTTCGGCGTCGAAACGTCCCTCCTTCTTCCAGAGTGTCAAAGCAATGGCCGCGATCTTTCGGGCTAAGGTCAGACGCGCCATCTCGGGCTTCATCCCTTTCTCCAGCAAGGCCACGTAGAAGTCGCGCAACGGACCCACCCCACAGCTGGCTCGGGTGGCGGCGCCCTTGAAGATTTCTTTCATCTCATGGTTGTGATTCCGATTGAGACCACGAATCTGTTGCGGTTTTTTCGTACGTTGCAGTTGTCCGTGCACGTAGCGATATTGCGCACTGTCGCGGGTCTCAATGCCCAGCCCACTATAGGTCCAGAGTTGCCGTTTGCTGCGGAAGCGATGCGGCGTTTGCATCAGTGCGAGCAAGCGGGCGGCCCGAATCGGACCGATGCAGGGAATCTGGCGCAGCAGTTTCGCGGCTTTATGTTTCCGGCTCTCCGCCAATAACTCGGGACGCAGGGTTCGTCGTAACGTCTGCAATCCATCCAACTGTTGATAGAGCAGCTCGCCCCGCCGGCGCACCCCCGCATGCTCGATCTTCTGTAGCCACTCTTCCCGATGACGCGGAGCATACACCTGGGTACCGGCACAAGGGATGCTCCAGCCGCGATACAGAGCTTTGATCCGATTCATTACTCGATTCAGATCTTGGCTGATGGTCTGATAACTGCGCCCCAGCTCGCGCAGCGTCCGCAGCCCGTGTTCCCCGTGATAGACCGGCCGTAGCATTCCCGTGCGCAACAAGTCGGCCAGCTTGCGCGCATCTATCTTGTCGCTCTTGTTGCCTTCCTTTAATAAGGCATTGCGCCGCGGATCGCAGACCAGCACTTGCGCCGCCTGCGGCTGCAGCAGTAGGGTCGAGGACTGGCGCCATACTCCGTAGGTTCAGCCTAGCTGGGTCTCTCCGTTTCCGTTGAGAGTGCCTCATTATCGGAACCGTAAGCTGGTTTCCAGCCCCCGCCGCATCAAACCCAGCGTGCTGCTTTCCAGCACTGGGCTTTCCTGCTTGCTTCGTGTCAAGGGTTATGCGACCGATTCCGCTGGCCGACGTGCCATCAGGCTCCTTGTCGGCTCACTCGGTAGCCATTGAAGATACCAAGCTTGTCATGGAGCCATTGGGTGCTCCACCGCTTCCAGCCGAATCCCTGTCGTCCCCGGGCGCGCATCAGATGCCGCCGAACCTTCTTCTCCACCCATAGCTTGATGAACGAGAAGCACCGGCTCGAGTGTCCTACAGCGAAGTAGTTCACCCATCCGCGCAGGATCGGATTGATCTCTTCTATCACCCGCCCTACAGGTTGGCTCCTGTACCGTTGGAAGATGAGCTTGAGCTTTCTCAGCAGTGCCGTTCGCTTCTTCATCTTGGGCACAAGCTGGGTCCGCCATTTTCCTTGACGACTTCGAATCAGGCGGTACTCAAAACCTAGAAAGCCGCCACTCTCTCCCTTCGATAGATTGACCATCCGGGTCTTGTCTTCGTTGATTTCTACTTTGAGTTTGGCCAATTCCTCTCGCAATCGCTTGTCCACCGCCTTTACCAACCAGTCCTGCCGCGGATGGGAGTCGATCAGTACTACGAGATCATCAGCAAAGCGTGCATATTGGATCTGCGTGTACGGTCCGCGCCGCGTCGCCGCAATCGCCTTCTCCAGCATCTTGTCCACCTCATTGAGGTAGACATTACTGAGCACAGGCGAAATCACGCCGCCTTGCGGAACCCCTTTCTTCCCAGTGGACTTCAGGATCCGCTTAAGAAGCCTCATCACATCTGCATCTTGTACCTTGCCAGCGACTTTCTCCAGCAGCACGTTGTGCTGAACGCTGTCGAAATAGGCTCGCAAGTCAAGATCGATGATTCGAGTCTTCCCTTGCACAATCGCTCGCTCCACTCGGAGTACCGCTGCCTGGGCTGTTTGTTTCGGACGGTAGCCGTACGATCCTGGTTGGAAATCGGCTTCGAAGATTGGCTCCAGAATGAGCTTTAGCGCACCCTGGACTACCCGGTCGCGAATCGTTGGGATCGAGAGAACACGGACTTTATTGCCCCCGTCCTTCGGAATCTCCTTCTTCCGCACCGGCATGGGTTGATACGTGTGGTTGACCAGTTCGTCCTGGATCTGTTTCAGAAAACTCTCCACTCCGCTTTCTTCGATGGCCGCAAACGTAACCCCATCGATTCCTGGGGCTCCGTCGTTACTCTTTGCCATCTGGTAAGCTTCCTGAAGCGTTTCCCTCTTGCAGACGTGAACGTATAGCCCCCAGAAACGCCAAGTCGGTTCAGTCTTCGCCTTGACGTATAGGCTCCTCCTCAGGTCTTGCAAACAGATAGGTGCTTTTATCATTCACCCTTGCCTTCCTTCTTGTCGGAGTCCTTACAAACAGCAGGGCCTCTTCGCTCCACGGACATTACTCCGCTTCGTTGCTACTGCTGGCCCCTCCGCCGCCCTCTCGCCTTCCACCGATTTCCTGGTGCTGCCAGTTATACGGCTTCCTGCTCCGCCGATTTCTCGCCGGGACGAGGAGGGCTTCTCCAGTTGCTCGACGTATCCTTGCCATCGTGCTGTCGCTATCGCCCCGCCAGAGTGTCCCGCCGCATCAGTCAGTGTGCGCCGGTCCATACTGCCTTCGCCCTACGATCGTGAGCTCGGCCTCTGGGGCCTGGCTTTTCGGGGTCACCCATGCGTTCACTTTCGTTACAGCCCAATGACTCGCTCACCATCCCAAGGATGGCTTTGTTGATCGACTTCATCCGCTTCGTTTCCTCCACGAATGCGATCCAAGCTACAGGGGTCTGACTTTTCCCCTGGTGGGTTTGTCTCCACTGAGTACGTCAGCCTTTTCTGGACATACGATCGTACAGCCAAGATGCCCAGGTCCCTTCTTCCCAAGTCACATGCAGCTCGCCACGTAGACCGTGGATAAACTGCAGAATGCTGCTGGCTTTGGTTTCCACGATCGACTCCATCACCAGCTTGCCACTGCCGTTCAGCACGGCGATCACGGTCGCTTCCTTGTGCACGTCCATGCCGATATACTTGATGTCGCGACTCATTCAGTTGCCTCCTTGAGGGAAAGATCATTCGCGTCCAACGGAGTCTTTCCCTCAAGGTACAGTGCCATTCTTTCGTAGCTTTTTCTAGCTTCCTTCTGCCGCCCCACAGTCCTCGACTGCTCGACTAGATATTTACGAGGCCGCTCTCTCATAATGCATTGACCCGGTTGTTGGTGTAATCGCCTGTTCTATAAGAGGGGATGTCAAGAACATTCTTCTACCTCCGCCGGAAGCGCGGTAATGGTTCGCGGCATCCAGTCCCTTGTCAGATAGGAGTGCGCGCTCGAGTCTTGTGTCTTGCCCTGTGGTTTGGGGTTTTGCTTTGCTCCATCTCAGCAGCTGCCTGTTCATGAGTAGCGACAACGCCGATCGGTTTCTGAAACTGGCAAGCACTCGTGGTTGTACGGGGTCAACCATGGTTCTATCTGCGACTCGAGGCCTAGTGCTTTTTCGGGTTATCCGAGAGGGCATAGGGTTAACACAGAGGCTCACTGCCACGGGCACTGTGCGCCTACAGGCGATTAGGATGCTCACCCTCGAACCCGAGCGTCTCAAGAACCAACTGGCCACCACCAGAAAAGATCACCGGAGATGGAGGGCTCTTCCCGTGAGACGCTCAAGCGGCTTGCGATTTCAGTTTGTCAGCGTCGAAGTTTTCTCCCTTCTTCCATAGAGTTAGCGTGATGGCTGCAATCTTGCGCGCCAGCGTCAGACGCGCCATCGTGGGCTTGATACCTTTGGCCAATGATCTCTGGTAGAAATCCTGGAACGGGCCGGGCAGTACACTGGCCCGGGTGGCCGCACCTTTGAACAAGCCTTTCAGATCATGATTATGGTCCTTGTTCAGACCGCGAATGGAGATCTGTTTCTTAGAACGTCGCAGTCCGCCTTTGACATAGCAATATTCGGCACTGGTGCGGGTTTCTAAAGCCAGTCCGCTGTAAGCCCAAAGCTGTCGCTTCGTGCGGAAACGATGCGGGGTCTGGATCAGCGCCACCGCCAAGGCGGAGCGAATCGGTCCTAGTGAGGGAATCTGCCGTAGTTTGACGGTGATGGCATGCTTGCGACTCTCCGCCAACAGCTCGCGGCGCGCTTGCTGGCGCAAGTACTGCAGCATGTCCAGTTGCTGGTAGAGTCGTTCGGCGCGGCGACGGACGCCGGCTTCCTTGATCTTGCCCAGCCACTCGGCTCGATGACGGGTATAGTAGACGTCCCGGCCGGCACAAGGGATCGCCCAGCTGCGATAGACCGCTTTCAACCGACACATGACTCGGCTCAGATCTTGACGATGGTCAGGTAGCTCCGGGCTAGCTCGCGCAGCATGCGCACGCCGGCCTCGCCATGGTAGACCGAGCTGAGCTTGTTCAGGTACAACAGTTCGGCCAACTTGTGGGCGTCGATACGATCACTCTTGTTTCCGTCTTTGAGCAGAGCATTTCTTCGCGGATTGCACACCACCAGCTTGGCCACACGCGGCTTCAGTAAATCGTGCAGCCACGCGGCCCAAGTTCCTTCTTCGAAGGTGACCGATAGAGTTCCGCGCAACCCCGCAAAGAACTCCAAAATGGTCGCGGCTTTTGTTTCCAGGATGGATTCCATGACTAACTTGCCAGTGGAATCCAATACTGCCACCGAGATGGTTGCTTGATGAACGTCAAGCCCAATATACTTTTCGCTATTCATGGAGGGTGTTCCTTTCGTAGGGAATGATGCTTGCGCTCATAACCTACTCCTAAAGGGACGCCCTCTTATAATGCGTTTGCAACCGTCGCAAGGTTAGGATTGTTCAATTTGTCGATTTGCAAATGCCCTCTAATAGGCAAAACTACGAGGCGAGCGTCGGTTTGGACGTAACGGCTTTGGCTGACTCCTAAAACGCCAAAAGCTACCTATTCGAGCAAAATTTAGAAGCTGGCTAGAACGTTAGCTTCGCTCCGAACTGCACCGAGCGATTGCCGCCATAGGGAGCAGTGCGCGTGCTAGTCACCAAGCCAAAGCTGCTGGAGTTGACGTTCGTCACCGGATTGCTGAACTGCGGCGTGTTGGTCACGCTGATTGCTTCTGCGCGAAACTCCAAACCGACGCGTTCCTTAATTGGAAACCTCCGGAAAACCGATGCATCGAGATCAAGAAGACTGGGGCCGGCGAAGGCGATACGTGAAGCCGTTCCCAGGGCGTTATCTGGACCCGAGGCAAATGCGCTGGTATCGAACCACGGATTACCGGTGCCAATCCCGTGCAACACTCTAAAGTTGCCCTTGAAGTTAGGGACCTGCTGGTTTCCCGGGGCGTTCAGGGCTCCACCACCGCTAAAGACTAGAGGGAGACCTGACATCACGGTGAGAACGGTACTGACTTGCCATCCACCCAAAAGCTGGCTGCCCACGCCAGAAGCGAGTAGACGCTTCCCTTTGCCAAAAGGCAGTTCGTAAATGATGCTGTTGACTAACGTGTGCCGGCGATCGTACTCGAGAGGGGCGTAATTCCGTCGAATATCGCCACCGATGTAGTCCGCAAGGGCGCCAACCGTGCTATTGATCGTGACGGCGCCGCCGTCAGATTTGTATCCGAGCGCTTTCCCGTAGGTGTAAGCCGTCGTCATCAGGAAGCCGCCGGATAATTTGCGGTCGAGCTTTACTTGAAGCGCGTGATAGTTCGAACTCGTTCCGACAAATTTAAGAGCGACGTCCGCGGTTGGTCCATTGACGCCGAAGCGTTGCACCAGGGGTCTGCCAGCCGTACCGGAGCCAGCGACCGTCGCGGCATTGATGTTGAACACGGTCGGCAAATCCACGCCGTGATTGCCGACGTAAGCCGCGTCCAGCACAAATTTAAAAGGTAAGGCACGCTGCACGGAAAGGTTCCAGGATTCCACATAAGGCTCGCGGAAATTCAGATTCACCGCGGTATAGGCTTGGCTTACAAGGCTGGTCGTGCCGATCTTTGTGGCCGTCACCGGGATTATTCCATTCGACGGGATGTTGGCGAGAATCGGTGCTGGAAAGCCGGTGAGCATCGACACCGCCTGTCCCGAAGCCTGCGCCTGGGAGAACGCATTGGCCGCGCTGAATGCATTATTTTGCAGGAAAGGAAAATCGAAGGCATAGTCGTTGTCAGGAAACGGCGAATAGCCTATGGCGAACCCGCCACGCACTACAGTTTGATCGGTCAATCGATAGGCGACGCCGAAACGCGGAGCAAAATCCTTGAAGTTGGTCTTGCGCCCAAGGTTCAGCGGGTTTCCGCCGATCCCGGCTATCACCAGTTGATTGGCCACAGGATCATAGTTGGAGAAGTGCCCGGGGGAGTTTGGGGTGAAGGGCGGGTAAAACTCCCACCGCAAGCCAGGACTCAGCGTCAGCTTCCGGGTAACCTGCCAGGTATCCTGAAAGTAGGTGAAGAATTCAGTTCCTCGAAAGGTCTTGGAGTTCACGGGAACGTCGCGCCCCGCGAAATTGGGCATGTCCAACAAAAGGCCTGCAAATCCATTCACCTGATCGTTGGTTGCCGGTCCGCCTTTCAAAGCGGTAACGGAATCGTTGAAGGTGAATATCCCGCGCGGATTCTGGGATTGCCATTGCGCCAGATCGTCGCGCACCCTGCGCACATCGACGCCCCACTTAAAGGTGTGATTGCTGCGAGTCATGGTCCAGATATTTACGGCATCAATATTGGTTTCGCCGCGAACCCATGGCAAGCTGGCCGAGTAGCCCAGCAGACAGCCGATAGTTCCCGAGCCTGCGGCGCCGGGAACGTTGATGCAGGGCATTCCGCTCGAATTTGGATCGCCCAGGTTCGCTCCCGGGATATCGACTCCGAGCTCACTGGCGACCGTAGTTCCGCGGTCCGTGTTATTGGAGACGTTGCGATAGTGGTTCACCCCAACCCGGACTTCGGTGATCAGCCGCGGCGAAAAAACGTGATCGTAGTTGGCTGCAGTATTCCAGATTCGTTGCTTCCCGGTTCCGGAGAATGCTGCCGTTGGAAGGACCGCCTACCTGGCCGTAAATAGGAGTTTGCAACAGACTCTGATTCTGAAAACTGAACCGTCCGGACAGGCGATTGCTTTGGCTGGAGTTGTTGTGATCGACGCGCACGTCAAATGATGTGGAATCCTTGGCGAATTTCGTGTTGCCGGCAAAATTGTTGATCGCCGTCAGACCAAGACCCGGCACATTGGGAAGCGGCACCTTCCCCAGAATCGCCGAGACAACGGGGTCGATGCGGGTCGTATCGATGGTGTTCAAAGTTCCTGCGGGATACGGAACGCCGGTTGCGGGATTCACCGGGCAAGCGGTGCTGCAAGCAAGCTGGGTTCGCCCGGTTCCATCCGGATTGCCGGTGGCCGGATCGTAGATGGGGACGGTTGTTCCGGTGAAATCACCGTTGCGAAAGGCCAGCGGTGCCACCGTTCCCTGGAAAAACTGTCCCTGATGGTCATCGACGCGCAGAATATCCGCAAAGAAAAACGTTTTGTTCTTTACGATCGGGCCGCCGATATTTCCTCCGTAATAGTTGTAGACGCTGTTGGCCTTTGGCGTGACCGCTGTGTTCTGAAAGTACGGAACCGCCGCCAGCGCGCTGATTCGATTAATTTCATAGGCGGCGCCGTGAAATTCGTTGGTTCCGGTCTTGAGAATCACGTTGGTCACCGCGCCGTCCGCGCGCCCCAACTCCGCGTCGTAACTGCTGGTGGTCACATCTACTGTCTGGATGGCTTCGATGGGTGGAATGTAAACTTGTAAAAGTCCGGTGCGCTCGTTGTCGTCCACTCCTTCGAATTGCAGATTGTTGGCCAACCCGGATTGCCCGTTTACTTCGGTCCTCAAGCTGTCCTGGGCGTTGAAAAACGAGGAGTGCTCGCGATGCGCTCGGGTAGTCCCCGGTACCAGGTTCAGCAAGCCCTGGAAGTTACGGTTGTAAGCCAGCGGCAAGTCCTCGACCTGCCTCTCTTCGATTTTTCGCCCAGTGTCGGCGCGATCGGTCTGCAGGATAGGAGTCTCAGCGCTGACCGTCGCAGTCTCGGTTGCAGCGCCAGGCTGGAGCGCCAGATCAACGCGGACGTCGCTGTTCACCACCACATCCACTCCGCTCCGAACAGCTCGCCGGAATCCTTCGTGGTCCACGGCAACTTCGTAGTGGCCAGGAGGCAGATGAGCAAATTCATAGTTCCCGCTATCGTTCGTCGCGGTGCTACGCTGAAAGCCAGTGTTCATCTCTGTAATCGTGACTCGCGCGCCTGTAACCACGGCGCCGCTCGAATCACTTACCGTCCCTAGCAACGTGGCATTCACCGCCTGCCCCGCGAGCCGTCCGCAAAACGCAAATAGCACGAACGCCAGCGCGATTGTGGTGCCCAGACGCCAGGTGACCTCGCCGGCTTTAGTGAGGTTGTTAGAAAAATTGCTTGCGGCTGTGCAGCCAGTAGAGGGCGCGAGATGTAGCTTTTCCATGATATTTGCACCTCGAATGCATGGAACCAGTTCCAGAACCTAACCGGAATAATGAGTATCTGTCAAGAAAGAAGCGTGGTTTGGAAAAGCAATTTTTCTCAGAGTTCATCATTGGCCTACCCGTCTGCTCGGCTGCCTCCTCGCTTGATTCAGCGAGCCGCACCGGCTCCATTTCCAAGGAAGAGAGTCAACACCCGCGTTTGACAAGTGTCGGTATGTACTACCTAGGCCGATAGACAGTTTGCATTTTGGCCACCCTGTAAATTTCTTATCTTTCTCATGATTACCCGTAACTTAAACACCTACCGATAGTTAGATGTTAGTTCTTGGCAATTGAGTCTGGTGAACTGTTCCAGTCAGTGCGCTGGCTTTTGGGCAGAGGGGACGGTTCCGGATAAGACAAACGGGAATGAACCAGGCTTCCCAGTTAGCAGGCGCTCATCGACTGGTTGCCCGCTTGAGTCAGATGCTACACTCGAACGCGGCGTAGGTGTTTCGAGGGGCTATCTGGATTCCATGAAAGGCGGACAATCAAGAAGGGATCGGAAAGGCATGGATACAGTTCCAGGCCAAGTAACGATTCGCGACGTGGCGCGCGCGGCAGGAGTAGGCGTTGGAACGATCTCACGGGTGCTGAATTCCAGCCCGCAGGTGAGCGGGGAGATGCGGGCGCGAGCGCTCCAGGCCATTAAACGCCTGGGATTTCGACCTAATGCTCTTGCCCGGCGAGTTCTGCGGCAGCGTTCGGAAATGGTCTGCTTTCTGTTGAGCAACCGTGATTTTCTCCATCCCTTTCACGCACGTATCCTGCAAGGCGTCGAATCTTATGCAAGCGCCGTCAAGCAGCACGTTCTTTTTGCGGCACTTCATTATTCCTCTCGTATCCCTCCTGCGCGGATCAACCTACCTCCGGTCCTCCTCGAACGCGGGTTAATCGACGGAGTTATCCTGGCAGGAACAATTTATCCGAACCTTCTTCGCAGAATCGAATCCATCAACATGCCTTTTGTCGCCTTCAGCAACAATGTTGTAGGGATGGACGGGGAGTATCGTTTCGACGAAGTGGGGTTTGATGACTTCAAAGGAACCCTTGGGGCCACTCACCACCTCGTGCAAAAGGGCCACAGCAGGATCGTCTTCTGCGGAGACATTTCCTATCCGTGGATTCGCCGCCGATTCGATGGGTACTCTCACGGAATGCACGAGAGTAAGTTGAAACCGGTCCTCGCCGCGGCCCGGCGTCCTCAGAGTTTCGTGGATTTCGGCCAAGATAGCGTACCGGCTATGTTGTCCCAGCAATCGCGACCTACCGCGATCGTCGCCGGCAACGACGAAATCGCCTATGGTGTCTGGCGATCGCTCTGCCGCCACGGAGTAAGAGTGCCGGATGATATCAGCCTGGTCGGCTTTGACGATCGCGAAGAAGCTGTGCTAATGGACCCGCCGCTTTCAACTGTCCGCGTCGATAAGGAAGGGATTGGCGAAACTTGTATGAAGATGCTTCTTGAACGACTGCATCATCCTCAGATGGCTTTCAGCCAGCGGATTCTACCCACAGAATTGGTGATCCGTGCGACCGTCCGCCAACTTTGATGGTGATGGTTGGCGAAACATTGCCATTAGACTCATCCTCCGCGGTCACCGGAATCAAGCAGGCTCCTGGTAGAGTCCAATTACGTTTCCTCCCGGATCGCGGAATCTCGCAGTGATCTCGGGCGCGTCCGCCCCGATCGGCTGGACGATTTCACACCCATCGGCGGTGATGGCATCAAGAGTCGCGGCCACACTGTCGACCATGATGTAGAAAAGAAGTCCGGGCTTTGCCGCGGGCGGGCGCCCGAGCACCCAGGTTCCGCTTACTTGTCCAGTGGTGTCGTCAAAGGAAGTCCTGCCATCGCCCCGTGTGCGAATATTCCATCCGAAGATCCGTTTATAGAAGTCCGAAGAACGCACAATATCGGTGGCGGGCAGCTCGATGTAGCAAATCTTGCCGTTGGCGGGGGTCGGGGGCATCGGGAGTCCTTCAAGTCGTCGTCATTCTAGCCGCAATCAGGAAATCTTTCCTTCATAATCAGAGATTCTCTTGGCGACCTTTGCCTTCCTTAGCGAACTTTGCGGTCAAAATCTTTAACCGCAAAAGATGCGAAGAGGGCCGCAAAGAACGCAAGGGATATCGGTCATGTTCCACTGAATTGAGTGCTGGACGAGTTCACGCACCCTGCGGAAAGATGATCAGCGTAGCCCGTCCACTACATGCAGGTCTGAGAGGCGACGCGTGAAGCCGAAGACGTAGGTCTTGCCGTCCGGTGTGATCTGGACCGGTCCCAACCCAAGAACCCCGGCGCGGTCGGGCGGTTCTATTTCCTTGAAGAGCTGCCGCTTTCCTGTATTCAGATCGATGCTCACCAAGCGCATGATCCACGCATTCTGTACAGCTTCCCGCGCGAACACGGTGTGCCCATCCGCGGCCAAAGCAATAACGCCATCATCCGGCTTGATGGTTGAAACGGTTGTGGGCGATCCGTTCCCGTGCAGGGGGTAAAGGAAATACTTGCCTTCCGGATCTCTCGCCAGTAGGCGCTCTCCGTCCGGTGTTACTTGATCTCCCACGATTCCCTCGGGCGTCACTGGCTTCGGATCTCCTCCGTCTGCGGGCATGATCCAGCTTCGCACCTTCTTATTCGGCTCGAACCCGTCAAAAACGATCCATTTCCCATCCGGCGTCCAGCGTCCGGAGCCATGTACCAGATTATCGTGCGTGAGCTGCTTCTGTTCTCCCGCGCCGGTGGGATAAAGCACGAATTGCCGCGTCTTGATGTCTTCAGCAATGACCCATTTGCCGTCCGGCGAGAGTGCAACTGCGCGGCCCGGGCCTACGAGGATCGCGGGCGAGCCGTCCGTCTTCCTGATATAGACCGTATAGTCGTGCCCGCCGCCCTCGCCTTCTTCGTCGAATAAAACCCATTGCCCATCGCGGGACAGGTCTACGGCGCGAGTCCAGTCGAACCAGGCCAGGTCGTGATCGGTTTTCTCACCTTCCTTATGGGCCAGCGTGCCGCGGCGATAACTATCGCTGTTGAGCAATACCCTGCCGTCGCGCGCGAAGCCGTGAATCGTAAGGCTGCCCGGTACGCGGAGCACCGTTCTGACTTTACCGGAGGGGGTTACCGCCCACAACGCTCGGTTGATACCGCTTTCGCTCGCCGTAAACCAGACCTCATCACCCTTGGGCGACCACGCCAACCCCACCAGATCTGACCAGTCCGGGGAAAGCACGCTCACCTTTTTGTCAGTTCCAACCATCATCAGCGATCCCCGGGAGTCACCCAGGAATGGGTGCTCGATGAACGCGACCTGTTTTCCGTTCGGGGACACTCGTACATAATCCAGCCAACCGGGGGTTTCGTAGAGGACTTTGCCGATGGGGTACTCCAGGCGATAGCTGGTGCGGGTGTGACGCGCGATGGCCAAAGTGCTTCCGTCCGGAGACCAGCTTGCGCTCTGCACGTCATCCAAAACTTCGCGCGGCGCGCCTCCGGAAATTGCCATGCGCGCCAACATCGCGCGGCCTGTCCAGCCTCCCAGGGAGCGCCAGTGTTCCAGGATGGCCATCTCGCCGGAGGAAGAAATATCTGCAACCTGGCTGTCGTCCAGTTGGAGCGGCCGGGAAAGCAAGTCTCCGATGCGGGTGGAGAAAATTTCCGGCGTCGGCTTACCGTTCCACATTGCGGAGTAAATCACTGTCTGCCCATCGGGGGCAAAGGCCGCTGACTGGATGGAGCCGCGCTGGAAGGTAAGCTGCCGGAATTTGGGTGACACTGGGCGCGAACGCGCTGCCGTAAAATAGCCAGCCAGAAAGACTCCAATGGTGGCTGCGGCAACCGCCACCCACCGCCCCCACTTCCTGAGTCCGGGCTCCGAGATCGCGGTTTCCCGAGACGAGGAGGGCGTCTGCCCGGAGAGCAATTGCAGGTCGAAGGCAATGTCGTGCGCCGATTGAAAGCGCTCTTCCGGATTCTTTTCCAGGCAATGCTGGACGATCTGCTCCAAACCTGGCGCGATGCCGCGGTTGGTTTCAGCAAAACCCGGCGACTCGCCGCGCAGGATAGCGCTCATCGTATCGGCAGAGGTCTCTCCGTGGAAAGCTCGCCGACCGGAGAGCATCTCGTACAGGATGGCGCCGAAGCTGAACAAGTCGGAGCGATGGTCCGCCGGTTTTCCTCGCACCTGCTCCGGTGACATGTAGCCAACCGTCCCCAGCACGACGCCGGCTTCGGTCTGGTGGGTTATGGTTTCGGCGTGATCGCCTTCAGGCTGCGTGAGTTTCGCCAGCCCGAAGTCCAGTATCTTGATTCGGCCGTCGCGGGTGACGAAGATATTTTCCGGCTTGAGGTCACGGTGGACAATACCTTTCTCGTGCGCCACTGAAAGCCCTTGTGCAATTTGCACCGCGTAATCGAGGGCTTTGCGCACCGGCAACGCCCCGCTGGAAAGCCGATCACGCAGGGTCTCGCCCTCCAACAGCTCGGAGATAATGAATGGCGCGCCTTCGCGCGTGCCGATGTCATAGATGGCGAGGATGTTGGGATGGTTCAGCGCGGCCACCGCACGAGCTTCTTGCTCAAAGCGCCGCAGCCGCTCCGCGTCGGCAGCGAACGACACCGGAAGAACCTTGATGGCGACATCGCGCCCGAGTCGCGGGTCGCGAGCGCGATACACCTCTCCCATCCCGCCCGCACCCAGCGGGGATTGAATCTCATAGGGACCGAGTTTGGCGCCTGCGCTGAGGACCATAAGTGTGCGCCATTATATCCGCAAAGAAGGCTACGGGTCGGATGTTGTGAACGCTGGGACCCTAGAAGGATTCTACTAATCTGCTATGGTCGAGCTTGCTTGGTCGCAAGATCGATGAGCAGGATGTCCGAATTTTCCCGCAACCGGTCGAATACAATCCGGCGGCCATCGGAAGTGATATCAAAGGTCCGCATCGCGGCCGGATTGCTCAGCCGGGTCAAACGCCGTGAGCGCATGGTGCTGAGGTCGAGCAGCCAGAAATCCTGCCCCGCCGTCGTACTTCCAAGCATGTAAACCAGGCCCGTGCCATCCGGCAGGAACCGCGCACGCTCACCATCGCGCTGCACGTTGATTTCGGGCAGCTTCGCGGGCGTACCATCCGGATGCACTGCCAGGAGCGGCATGACCGTGAACACCTGCGTGCCGCCATACACGATCAGGTCCCCGCGCGGAGACCACACCGGATCCTGGAACGGTCCTGTTGCTATCCGAACCGGCGAGCCGCCGTCGGCGGGTAATTTGAACAAGCCCGCTCCATCGCGGTCGCTGCCGGCCGCGACAATCCATTTGCCGTCGGGAGACCAGGAAGCCGTGCCCCGAACATCGACGTCGCTCGAAAGGGGGTGAAGTCGCGTTCCATCCGCGGCGATTACGTGCATCTGCCGCTTCCCGTCCCGCCTTAGTGCAAACGCAACACTGCTCCCGTCCGCTGAGACTGCTGGAGCCGACTGGAGCGCGCCTTCCGAACCCTTCCAGATCTCCAGCGCTTGCCCATCGCGATAGCTCCACAGTCCGTCAGCCCCGTCCCGCGAGGACAAGTAGAACAACGATCCGCCTCCGAAGCGCGGCGCCTGGGCGCGCACCGTGGGTAATGGGAAGGCTGCAACGTCCTTTTCTTCGACAATGC
Source organism: Terriglobia bacterium (assembly GCA_963696825.1). Taxonomy (GTDB): domain Bacteria; phylum Acidobacteriota; class Terriglobia; order Terriglobales; family Acidobacteriaceae; genus JAIQFF01. The sequence continues at coordinate 995,619 of CAVOLN010000007.1, read as the reverse complement.
GACTGGTAATCGGAACGCTCCACAAGTTGACCTGAGAGTTCACCACACTCGCGGCCAGACGCCGACCGTCCGCCGTGGCTGCCAGAGCGGTGTATTGTTCCAAACCCGAACTCACGCGCTGTGAAGTTCGGGTCTCCATATCGAACGCCCACAACCATGGTCCGGCCCCGTTTTCGTTGTGCGCAACGAACAGAACCGTCCGCTCGTCGATCGGAGCCGGGTACGTGACATCGGTATTGAGATGAGTGAGTTGTTCCGGTTCTCCCCCGTCCGGCGAAATGCGCCACAGGTCCATCTCACGCGTGGCTGGCCGGCCGCGGACAAAGTAGATCCAGCGCCCATCCTTCGACCAGACCTGAAAGTGGTTGTGCAATCCAGGCTGGCTTTTCACGATCTGACGTTCGTTGGCGCCGTTGTGATCCGCCACAAACGTGGGATCGCCCGGTTCCCACCTGTGATACACCAGCCGGGTGCCATCGGGTGACCAGGCAACCTCGGCAGCATGTTCACCCAAAAAATTGTGCGGCGCTCCACCCATCAGCGGCCAGAGCATGAGCCTCCTGCTTTCCGTTCCGCCGCTCCACACCTCCGATCCGTCGCCTGAGAATCCGATCGCACGAAGCGGGCCCGCGCGCATCTCCGATCCGGCCCTGGGTAAGGTTCGCGAGGCTGCCACCGTTGGCTTGAATCAGCCAGATGTCGAACGTGCCGCTCCGGTCGGAGATGAAGGCGACGAATTTCCCGTCCGGGGAGATGGCAGGGTTCGTTTCGGCTCCTTCGAAGTCAGTGAGCCGTGCGAACTGCGCACTGGAAAGCGGATTCTGGACGGTCGGGCGGGGCCGATGGGCGAGAATCCACGCACCGAATCCCGCCACCAGGATCGCCGCCAGCGCCGACCAGCGCCCATGGCAACCAGGCGTAACGCTTCGGCGCAACCACCGCGGGAGGTGGATCGTGCGGTTACCTTTTGCCGAACCATCCGGCGGAGATCCACCGCCAGTTCCCGCATCGACTGGTAGCGGTCCGCGGGGTCGTTTTCGAGCGCTTTCTCCACCACGCTCCGCAGCCCCGAAGGAACGGTCTCGGGCAAGGGCGGCGGTGTCGCGTGGATGACCTTTTGCAGCACCTCGAGATCCGTGGCGCCAGTGAAGGGCCGGTGACCGCCGAGGATTTCGTAGAGCACGATTCCGAAGGAAAAGATGTCACTTCGCGAATCGACCGCCCTTCCTGAAGCTTGTTCCGGAGACATGTACGGGATGGTTCCCATCAGCAGCCCGGGACGCGTTTCTCCCTCGGTGAGAGTGCGTCCTCCCTCCGGGTCAGCGGGTTCCTGAAGCTTCGCCAGACCGAAGTCCGCCAGTTTCGCGTAGCCATTCTTCGCAACCAGGATATTGGCAGGCTTGATATCGCGATGCAGGATTCCGGCGGCGTGCGCGGTCGCGAGCCCGTCGGCCACGCCAGCCAGCAGCTCCACCGTCTGGCGCCATGCGCGTTTCTCCTGCCTGGCCCAAGTCATTGAGTGTTCCGCCATCCACGAACTCGGTCACCAGGTACTGCCGGCCCTCGAAATCGCCGGCGTCGTGAACAGTCAGGATATGCGGATGGTTGAGCGACGAGGCCATCTGCGCCTCACGCTGGAAGCGGCGGCGCGCCGCAGTGTCGGCCAGCTCCGCGGACAAGAACTTGATGGCCACTGGCCGGTTGAGTTTGGTATCGATAGCACGAAACACTTCACCCATGCCGCCGGCGCCGAGCAATCCTTCAATTTTGTAAGATCCTATTTGGACGCCGGACGTGATAACAGTGCTTGCAGAACCCGAGCCAGGCTTAGTCACTCCAGACTGTGCAGGCTGGTCCAGAGCCCCGGTCTTCGATGAATCCTGGGCCAACAGGGACTCGACTTTGCGGCGCACTTCCGGGTCGGCTGCGGCAAGCACTTCGGCGCGTTTAGCCGGATCGCGCGCCGCCTGGTACAGTTCCTCGATCTGGCGCCGATGTTCAGGGTTCATGGCGCTCCCGTTGAAGAATGGCTGAATCCTATCACGGCGTGGCGGCGGCAAGCCCACGATGTGCGGCTGGCACATTCAGAGCGGATCCTCGTCAAGCCCGATACTGGATTCGGGTGGGACGACGCGCGATTCGGTACCCGCGCGTTGAACCAAGATAAACCTCAGATAGACAGATCTTCCCGAGATTTGGCAGAATGGCCGCCACTATGCGAGTCCGATTGCTAACGTCCGCCGCTATATCCGTTGCGGCGTTTCTTGTCATTCCGATCACGACCTACGCGCAAGAGGCGAGCCTGCCGCACCTGGAAAAACGTGGGGTTACCACGCAACTGGTGGTCGACGGCAAGCCGTTTCTGATGCTCGCCGGCGAAATTCACAATTCCAGTTCCTCCAGCCTGGAATACATGAAGCCGATCTGGCCCCGCCTCGCCGCCGTTCCTCTCAACACTGTTTTGACGCCCCTATCCTGGGAGCTCATCGAACCGGCTGAGGGGAAGTATGACTTCACTCTCATCGATGGCCTTCTTACTCAAGCCCGCGAGCAGCATCTGCGCGTGGTATTTCTCTGGCTCGCCGCCTGGAAGAATGGCATGTCGAGCTACGCGCCGGTGTGGGTCAAGCAGGACACGAAGCGCTTCCCGCGCGTGGTGCTCCATAACAATGAGGCGAATATCCTTAGCTCGATAGCTGGCTTCTCAGATGCTACGCGCGACGCCGACGCCCGAGCCTTCGCTGCGGTCATGCAGCACATTCGTGAGGTCGATGTCCGCGATCACACCGTCATCATGATGCAAGTGGAGAATGAAGTCGGAATTCTCGGCGATAGCCGGGACCATTCCCCTGCAGCCGAACAAGCCTTCGCCTCAGCCGTCCCTCCACAGCTGACCGAATACCTCAAGGTCCACCGCGACACGCTCGATCCCGAACTCCGCGAACTCTGGCGGCAGCAGGGCGAGAAAACTTCCGGCACCTGGGCGCAGGTGTTTGGCGACATCCCGCGCGCGGACGAGATCTTCATGGCGTGGAACTATGCCCGTTATATCCAAGCGGTGACCACCAAGGGTAAAGCCTCCTACGAACTTCCCATGTACGTGAACACATGGCTGGCCAGCGAAGACACAGCTCCGGGCGACTATCCCAGTGGAGGTCCTCAGCCGCGTGTTATTGATATCTGGAAGGCAGCCGGCTCCGCCATCGACATTTATTCCCCTGACATCTACTTGCCTAACTTCTCCTATTGGGCGAATCGTTATCACCGCAGCGACAATCTGCTCTTTATTCCGGAGACCAACGGCGGGAACTCCGGAGGCGCCGACGTCTTCTATGCGGTCGGCGAAAACGCCACCATCGGATACTCGCCATTCGCCATCGACTCATTTAACGCCGAACAGGCGACCGACCTTGGTGCTAACTACAGCGCAATCGCCTCCGTCGCTCCCATTCTTCTCGAGCAACAGAGCAAGGGCAATGTCCACGGGTTCTCTCTTACGCGGGAGCACCCGTCCGTCGAGTACAGCATGAACGGCTACACCGTCCGCGTCAGCCTGGACGAGATCTTTGGCAATCATTCAGAAAAGGGCTTCGGATTGATCATCGCCACCGGACAAGACGAGTTCCTCGGTGTTGGCAAAGGCTTTCGCGTCCTCATAACGACCCGCGCACCGGGCCCGTTCAAGCTCGGGTATGCCTCCATCGATGAAGGCAAATATGAAGATGGTAAGTGGAGACCGGGACGACGCCTGAACGGTGATGAAAACGATCAGGGCAACTACTGGCGCTTCGACGCAGGTTCAACCAGGATCGAGAAAGCAGTGCTCTATCGCTACAGATAAGTGCGCTAATTCCCTACCGGAGAACTTTTGACGGAAGTGCACGGCCCGAAAGAATAATGGGTTCACGGAGCGACGTCGCCCGCCTTCTCCGCGATCGGCCGGGCGTAGCGCACCAGCGAGAGTAGAAACTTTCCGGGCTCCTCGGTCATTGGTATATGCGCGGAATGCTCGAACCAGACGAGGTGTTTGTCGGGCGCCTTCACCGTATCGAACCACGCTGCGGCGACTTCTGAATTCACATTCCGGTCGTGGCGGCCCTCAAAGAGGATCAGCGGAACTGCGAGCTTGTTGGTCTTAGTGAGATCGAGCGCCACGACCTCGGGGAGCAGATAGGGCGTCGCGAACTTATTGCCATCCCAGATGTGGCTGATTTCCTGGTCGCTATAGTCTGGTGAAAGCTGGGCAAGATCGCCATCGGCGGAATTGTCCCGGCGATAGGCCATCACGCCGCCGTAATAACCAACCCACTTGCGCTCGACGTAAATATCTTTGATAGGGATAGTCCGTTCCGGAGCGCCGTAGGGAGCGATCGCCTCCAGCTCACGCATTGCCTCGGCATTGCCCTCGCCGCGCGCGGCGTCCATGGAGAAGCGCCAGCCTCGCCGCTCGCTCTCGGGTCCGTCGATCAGCTGGCAGACTCCTATATAGGCGTACAGCCATTCGGGGTGACGCTGCGCGAGTTGCAGACCGAGAAAGCTGCCAAAGCTGTGGCCGAGAAGGAATATCTTGTCCTTGCCGAGCTCTCTGCGGGCCCAAGCCGCCATTTCCTCGGCGTCGGCGACCATGCGCTCGCGTGTGAGGGTCGGTGCGATCGTGGCAGGATCGCTAAGAAGATAAGTCTTGCCGGCAGCGCGCTGGTCCCACTGGACGACGGTGAAATACTCCTCCCAGCCGCGGGAGAACCACCAGCTCATTGGCATCGAGACGTACCCGGGTCCGCCGTGGATCAGCAGCAGCACCGGGTTCCTGCGATCGTCGCCGCGAATCGAGACCCATTGGTCGATCCCGCCGATCCGTACCTTCTCCAGGCGTTCCACTCCATTGGGGGTCACGATCTTGCGCGCATTTGCGATGATGGCGGTCGCCTCAGCCCGGTTAGCGGGTTTCGCTGGCTGCTGCGCCAGGAGAGGCAAGGTGCCGAGTAGCGCGAGAAGTGTGAGCTGGTTCGGGATCAACCTGCTCAGAGGGCTTCGGACTCTTGCAGATCGAAATGTCCGAACATCATCCAGAATTCTCAGCATGGTGTTTCTGCTCCCTGGCCTGCCCCGACGGCGTTAGCGAGGTTTGATTTCAGATGCAGCGTATCGGTGACGGGCTGTGCCTTTGCGCAGTCTGCTCCAAATCCGCCGGATCGGTGCGTGCCAACCGCGCGATACTACGCGCGGGAGTTTTACGCTTGAGGTGAAGGTTGCCAGTTCGGTGAAGGTTCAGAGAAGCGTCGGATAGCTCAGTTAAATTTGCTGCAGCTCAACAGCCCGTTGCTAAGCTGCCTTCGCATCGTGGTTGGAGCCTGGGCTGCCGACTAAATCTTGTCGGAGTTGCTCCATTTCTGCCGATGCTTCTTTTATCTGCTCGGCGTATTCGTGACCCTGGCGTGGTAGAAACCCACCATAGTTCTCCAACAACAGGCGGGCGCTGTTCTCGATGGCGGAGGTCTTGGAGCGGGCCTGGTTGGAAAGGGCAAACGTCAGTTTTTCCAACTGCAAATCGCGCAGGGCCAGCTCTTGCCTGCTCTGCGCAACTTCCTGTTCAAGCGCCTGCCCGTGGTAGCGGACGAGTCCAAACAGAAGTACTGTGAGCGCGAGCAGACATACATTGACAATAATAGTTTTCGCGAAAGCCCGGCTCAGGCTGGCATTCGTCTCACTGTCGAATCTTGTGAAGCTGCTAGCCTCAGCTGCGGATAGCGACGAAAGCAGCTCGCGAGCTTTGTCCATGTACTCCATACCTTCGTTTGAATCCACCAGCATGAATGCACGGTGGCGATATCCCTGCTGGCGCCAGCTGATGGAGCGCTCCATCTCTGCTTGCTTTGAGGCGGCCAAAGCTTCGAGCTGCGACACCAGCGACCGTTCGCTTTCTGCCCGATCAGCCAATCCTGCACGAAGGCCGGCAAAATCCGTTTCGATCCTGCCCTTCGCGTCGGTGTAGGGCTGCAAATAGGAAGGGTTTCCGGTTAAGAGGTATCCGCGCTGACCGGTTTCCATATCGGTGAAGTCTCTCAGAACACCTGAGATGCTCGCCTGGATCCTGGAGCTTTCCAGCGTGAGCGCCGCAACTTTTTGCGTCTGTCTTAAATGGTTGACTGCAAGATACGCATTCCATGCCATAAAAACGAGCAACGCGGGAGCCAGGACTTGCAGCGCAGTTTTTCGAATCATTTTATTTGTGCCATCCTTCATGTGATGTTCAGAACACCCTCAGCCGTGATTCGACTGGCTTGGCAAATCTCGTCCGCCACTTTGACCACGTGGCCAGGTGCGATTCTTACTGATTGTTATTAGGAATGATAGGCCGATTCGCCACTCGGATGAGGTTATCTCTTGTGGTGCGCCACGGCCGATTTCATTGAAACCCGGCTTTTCCACAGTTTCTGCATCCCCTTTACTGCATACCCGCCGTCAGGTAGACTCTGCCGATTTCAATTTCAAGGAGGAAATAGGGATATGAAGCAAACAATCCGATTCGCAGTCGCAGCACTCTGCTTGTATTTGATGTCGATGGCCACGGCAGTCGCACAAGATCAATACACCGAAGGAGGAGTCACGCGCGTCACTTTAGTCCAAATACTGCCTGGGCATTTTAATGCGTTCATGGACGACCTGAAAAACAACATCCAGCCGATCTGGGAAGCGCAAAAGAAAGCGGGCCTGATTGAAAGCTACGGCATCTTTCTGAACACGACCAAAGCGAATCCGGACGATTGGGATATCGGCTTTTCTCTGGGTTACAAGAATTTCGCGGCGCTCGACGGACTGGCACAAAAAGTTCTCGATCTTCGAATGAAGCAGTATGGCGATAAAAACAAAGAGCAGCAGGTAGTCGAAAAGCGCGTACAAAATGTGCGCGTCATAGCCAGTATCCTCACCCGCGAGATTACGTTGAAATAGCGGGCGGGTTGGCAGTGTGGGGTTCACAGAAACTCAAGCAGAGCTCCGCTCGAGGCAAGAAGCCGCTCCGCCTCGGTTCTCTGCGCTGTGAAGTCAGATTGCCGCATCAGGCCTTTATCGGTCGCACTGGTGTTGCGTACCCACGACAGCACCACCATCGCCCTATTAGAGGGACCAGGCCCGCAACAATGACCATCGGGTCGAAGGCACGAGTTGCTATTGCCTGGCGGGCATCGGAGAAATAGCCGACGAGCTTGAAAGCGATGATGGTTCCGATGCCCGCGCCGGTTCCGCTGAGGCCGCTGACCGACGCCATCGAATCGCTATGGAAAAGATCGGACGGCAGCACATTCACCATGGTCGAGAAGGCTGCGAATAGAAATGCAATCAGATAGAGATTCCTGGTGAAATGGTCGGAATGAGCATGGTCACTCCGATGCCGCCAAAAATGATCATCGATTTTCTTGCCGCTCCCAGCGACCATCCCCGCTTGATCAGGTGTCCCGAGATCGCTCCACTGAAAAAATTTCCCAGGTCCGCTGCGATAAAGGGCACCCACACCGCAACCAGGCCGGTCTTCAGTTCGATTCCCTTCGCCACCAAATAAATCGGGAAACAATCGGTCACGAAGAGCCAGACCGGATCGGTGAAAGTCTGGGCCGCGATTGCGCCCCAGGTCTGGGGAAGTTTGAGGAGCTCGCGCCAGGGCGTTTGGGTGTTGCCCCGGGTCGCCCCGCCGGCTTTGGGCCTATCTTCCATGATGAGCCGGAGTTCGGTCTCGCTGATTCGGGGATGGGCTTCCGGCGGATAGTAGAGCCGGGCCAGGCAATCAGCCAGAGAAATCCCAGCAGGCCGGGAATCATGAAAGCTGGACACCAGCCCCAACGAAAATAAATCCAACGAACGATGAAGGGAGCAATCGCGCCGCCGATGGAAGAGCCGCTATCAAATACGGCCGTTGCCAAGGCCCGCTCGCGGCTTGGAAACCACTCCGAACCGCTTTGGTGGCAGCGGGCCAATTGGCTGATTCCCCCGCCCCGAGCAAAAAACGTTGATGACGGTCGAGGCGAACAGCAGGCCCGCAATCTCCAGCGCAACGCGGGAATCGGGCGTGTGTTGATTGTGCTTGGCAGAGGTATTGGCCTCGGCGGAGATCATGTCCGCAGTTACACCGTTCAGCTTCTACGCGGAGGTCCGCAAGGACGAACTCAGCAGCGCAGAAGAGTTTTCATCAAGATAAATTGTTGCGTTGGGATGGCGGCGCAGGATCGATGCCGGCGCCATTGGACTGATGTCGCCTTCGAAGCACGCTTTCACCGCCTGTGCCTTACGAGTGTCAGGCACAACTGCAAGAATCTCCTTCGCCTTGAGAATCTGCTTCGCTGACATCGAAAGCGCCTTCCTGGGCACCTGCGAGATATCGGCAAACCACGCTTCGCCCACCTGCTGGCGCCGGCAGGCTTCGTCCAGATTAACGATCAGGTAAGGCTCTTCAGTCTCGAAATCGGCGGGAGGATCGTTGAAGGCAATGTGGCCGTTCTCGCCGATTCCGAGAAATTCAACATCGATGGGCGCCGATACCAACGCCCGGCCGACGCGCGCGATTACCTCGGCGGGATCGGCGTCGCCATCGAGCAGGTGATACTTTTTGATTCCTGTCTTATGCACTAATAATTCCAGCAGCATCTTGCGGAAGCTGCCGGGATGCGTCGCCGGCAATCCGATGTATTCATCCAGATGAAACAGCTCGACCCGAGCCCAATCGATATCGGGCTCGCTGACCAGTGCGTTCAAAAACTCGGTTTGTGATGCAGCCGTGGCGGCGACCACGCGAGCGGTTCCATGATCGCGGATCGCAGCGCGGATCGCAGCGCTGGCTTGTGAGGCGGCTGCCGCTCCGAGTGATTTCTTGTCCGGAAATACCTTGAGCGCCACGCGCATTGTGCCTCTCCTTGAAATGCTGCCCTCAACCAAGTGAAGGATAGGTTCTCCAACCAGACTGATACAAGGCTAGAGCGTACCACCGAGGCGGGAGATTATTTCGAGAAGGCCCCTGGTGACGTGGTATGGAGCCTTCCACGGCCCCACTTTTTCATCGTCGATCCTGCCGTCATGGTAAATGGCGGTGTATACCTCTCCGTATTTCCGATCCAGAAATCGGTCGTTCACGAAGCGGGCCTCGAGATCAAATGCCTGCCAGTACTTTGGATCGCCGGTGAATTGATAGGCATTCAGAAAGGCGACCATTGCCTCCATCTGCTGCCACCACTCCATATCTTTATTCTCAGCCGGGCCGGTGGCAGCGCCCGTGCGATAGATGCCGCCATGTTCTTTGTCGAAACCGTAGCGCAAGGCGTGGTCGACGAGCGCCAGGCTGGCCCGCCGGATCTTCAAATCCTTATTACGGCCCACGGTTTCAGCCGCCTCGGTCAGCAGCCAGCTCGCCTCCAGGTCGAGTCCGTATTCGCACTGCTTTGAGTCGCCGTTGTGGTCGGCGACGCTCCAGTCGTCATGGAAGTAATACCTTCCATACCCGGTATCCGCGTCGATGATCTTGTTGACGAAAATGTCCAGCAATTCTTCGAGGCGAGCACGCACCCGGGCATCGCCGGTGACGTCGAATAAGGTAGCCAGCGCCTCCACCAGGCCGAGGTGCCAGTCGTAGGATTTTCGCCCGAACGAGCCCTCGGCGTTCGGACCATCCTTATAGTCTTCGATCCACTGCCAGTCGACAGTGAAGGCGATGCGATAGCCCCCATACCGATTGTCGTGCGCGTTCTTGTCGATGACCGTAAACAGGTCTAAGGCTTCGCGGGCTACCTGTTCGTCGTGGAACGCCAGGGCGTATTCGGCCAAGCCTTCCATCGTGTAGGACATGGGGTTGAGCTGTTTGGTGGAGTCGATGACCTTGCCTTCGCGGCTCACCATGAAGTAATAGCCGCCCCGCTGCTTGTCCCACATCTTCTCGCGCAGGAACTTCAGGCACTCGGCGGCGATCCTTTGGTATGCCGGATCGGGATACCGACGGTAGGCTTCCGAAAACGACCACAGCGCGCGTGAGATCAGCACCACAGATTTGTCGCCGGGCGGAATCGGCTCGCCCCGGCGGTTCAACCGTCCGAGCAGGCCGCCGTATTCCGTATCCACCGCATGATCGATCCAAAACTGAAGGACGTCATGCTGCAGCGTGTCGCGGAAGATGACTGGCCAATCACGCGCCGCCTCGCCATTCATCTGGGCGCGCACAGACGGAGTGGCGAACAGTAGCAGCAGGGCAAGAAAGTTCCTTGTCCTCTTGAACTGCAAGTACATGGTCGCTCCCGGTACGGAAGTGGAAGAGTTAGGGCCCGGGCAACCCGGGTCTTTGTGCCGCTAGAAAGAAAGCTTCAGCGCCACTTGCCCGATGCGGCCATCGCGGGCCAGAGTCACCTGGCCGAGATCGCCGGTGACTTCGCCGACGACTGAATTGGCTTCCATGAACTGAGCATGGTTGAAGACGTTGAAAAATTCGGCACGGAACTCCAAATTCACTTTTTCGCCGATCGCAGTGTTTTTATGCAGGGCCAAATCCCAGTTATTGATTCCTGGCCCATGGAAGAAGCGACGCTTGGCATTTCCGATGCTGCCCAGATCCTCGGGGGAGAACGGAGAGGGATCGAAGAAAAGGTTCCCGGGCTTTCGCGGATCCAGGAAATGGATGGGCTGGCCGTTGTAGTTCGGCACGTCTGTCCCATCGCAGCCGCAGAGAGAATTGTCATCGTTTTCGGTGAGTGTGACCGGGAAGCCGGTGGTGAAGCGAGTGATTCCAGAAATCGTCCATCCACCAAGGAGCTTGCCGGCGGCGCCGTGACCCGACTTAAAGAACGGCAAGTCGTAGCCGTAACTGATCACAAAATTGTGCGCGATGTCGAAAATCGAGAGGGCGCGACTCAGGCTGGGATTGAACGGATTGATGGGGTCGAAGAAGCCCGAAGAGTTGTCGATCGACTTGGACCAGGTATAGGCCGCCAGAAGCCGCAGGTTGCCTACTTTCTTTTCCAGGCTGGTTTGCAACGCATTATAGGTTGAATTCGCCGCCGTCGCTTCCCAGGCGTTGTTCTGGAAATCAAGAGTTCCGGTCCCCGTCGCCCGGTCGAGTTCGCGGCCGGAGGTGACCGAGTAGGGGCGAGTCCCGAAGGCAAAGTTTCCGCCGCCCAAATCGTAGATGGTGTCTTCGCCAAAGGGCCCGCAACCATCGCCTGAACCCAGCGCGGCTCGAATTTGCAAGCATTTCGCGGGATCGCCGGGGTTGGACTCTACGGTGGAAAGCAGATGACGGCCGCGCGAGGCCACAAAGCCTATGGAGAAGACCGCGGTCTTGGCAATTTCACGCTGAATCGTCAGGTTGAAGTGCTCGGCATAGGGAAGCTTGTTCGTGCTTTTGTAAGTGGGCGAAAATGCGATCGGCATGTACTTCGCCCAGATTCCAGTAGCTCCCGCCGGCGGGATGGTGAAGGGGAACCGGTTTCCCTGCGGACTTGGCGGGTCATTGCGATTCTTGTAAGGCTCGTCCTGGTAAACCGGGACGGGGCTGACCCAGAATAATCCGAAGGGAGCATCGCCAACTTCGTTGAAGAGCGTGACATCCTCAATCGCAGTGTAGTAAAGTCCGCCGCCCACGCGGATGCTGGTCTTGCCCGGACCGCCGAAGATCTTTGCCGCCAAGCCATCAGTGGCTCCCGGCGAATACGCAATTCCCAACCGGGGAGCAAAGCGATCGTATTGCGTTGGCGCCAAGGTGCGCGGAATGCCTGGGTCATGCGGGAAGACAAAGCCCGTAGGTGAGTCGGGATAAATTTTCGACTGCACGCCAGGCTGGAAGTTCTGAATCCGGTCCTTGGTATCGTAGAAGGGCTGGCTGGTGTCCCAGCGCAACCCGTAGTTGATGGTGAGATCGGACCTGACTTTGTAGGTATCCTGGCCATATATCCCGAAATACTTGGTGCGGGAATCCAGCAACTGGAGGCTGGTCTGGTTAAACAGGTCGGGCGCACCCAGCAGGTAGTCGGCGAAGTCGTTGCCGGTTTCGCCGCCGACAAAATCGAACCATCCGTTGGGAGTGTAGGTGTTGCGTTCGTTGACCTGGATGTAGCGGATGTCCCCGCCGAACTTGAGCGTGTGCTTGCCCACCACCTTCGAGAAATTGTCCGTGATCTGATAGGTGTTGTTGTACTGGCCGGTGATGCCGTCAGGGAGGCCGAAGCGCACTCCGGTGCTGGAAAGCGTGGTGGTAGCGACGCCTTCGTATTTCGGGTTGGTCGGGATCACGCCCAGCCCACCTTCGACGTATCCGAAATCCGTGATCTTGCCGAGTCCGCCAACCGGCTTGTTCTTGAGAAAAGCGAAGCGCGTGTAATTGAGCCGCAGTTCGTTGACCGTGTTCGGGTTGATCACGGCGGTATTGCTCGCCTGGATTTGCTGCGCCCGCGAGAGTGTAGTCGCCGAGAAACCTGGCGAATTGGAGTAATCGGGAGCCGGGAATGGATTCAGGAAGTTGGCATCATCGAAATGGTAGTAACCTGACCAGTTGCCGAAATGTTTCGTATTCAGGTCAACCTTCATGGCAAATTTCTCGTCGCGGAGATTGAGCTTCTCTGCCGTAGTCGTGAAATTCGGCGTGCCTCCGGAGTCTCCTGTCGGCGTGGGAATAAACTTCAGCGTCTTGACTGCAACCGGAGACCAGGCAGCTTGCGGGATGATGGGCCCATCCGCTCCGGGAAATACACATTGGGCGTTGGTGGCGCAGCCCTCAAACCAGTAGGGCTCTCCCGCCGTGACGGTGTATCCCAGGCGTTGAGTCAGGGTGGCAGCCATGTTGGTGGCGCTGTCGTCGCCGCGAACCACTGTGGGGTTTCCGTCTGAATCGGTAAATGTCTGAAATCCTGTTGTCGAGAGGTCGGAGAAGTCGCCGGTCCTTTCGAGCAGCGAAGGCACGTTGATCAGTCCCGAGGAGACACCGCGCACTTCGCGGGTGCCCTGGTAATCGCCGAAAAAGAAAAGCTTGTCCTTCACGATTGGGGCGCCGATGGTGCCGCCGAACTGATTTCGTTTGAACGCGCCTCGATCCGGATCGAAGAAATTGCGGGCGTCCAGCTTTTCGTTGCGAAGGAATTCGTAAACCGAGCCGTGAATCTGGTTGGTGCCGCTCTTGGTCAGGACATTGACGATCGCGCCGGAGAATCGGCCATATTCAGCATTGAACGAATTGGTCAGCAGGCGGAACTCCTCGATGGAATCCAGCGTGGGGACGATGGAAGCGCCGTTCTGGACGCTCTCTTCGACATCTCCCCCGTTCACCATGAACGAATTGGAAGTTTCCCGTTGTCCGTTAACCGACACCTGGCCGGAATCGCCATTGCCGGAAACAGAACGATCGTGCTGCGAAGCGCCGGAAGAAACCGGGGTGACGCCCGGCCTGCAACCCGAGCAAGTCAATGTAGCTGCGGCCATTAAGCGGCAAGCTCGTCATCTTCTTGCTCTCGATGACGTCCCCGATTTGAGTGCTGCTGGTATCCACCTGCGCTGCTGTTGGTGGATACCTCGACAGTCTGGGCCACGGCGCCGACCACAAGTTTGAAGTCTGCCCGGTACGTCTGGTTAACCAGCAGCTTGATGCCAGTTTGCACAGACGTGCGGAAGCCCTGCGCCTCAACCTGCACCGAGTATCTTTCGCCCACGGGAACGCTGAGGAACTCGTAGTGCCCGGTCGTATCAGTCTGAACTTTGCGATCGAGCCCAGTGTCCGGATTTTTAAGAGTCACACTCGCATTGGGCACGGTGGCGCCGCTAGGGTCAGTCACAGTGCCAAAGATCGGAGCCGGTTACATCTGCGTGGAGACTGCTGCCCAAGACCAACAGGCTGACGAAACAGGTTACAGCCTTAAGCAAAGACCGATTCACACAGCACCTCCCCCGAGCAGCTTGGAGTGCTAGCTAAACGATTTAATGCTCACAAAAATACAGATCGCCAGATGCGTAGTCAAGATATAATCCGGGTGCAATCCAGAGGGCACCCTGCTTCGAAAGACAGGCTTGTGATTTCGGGGACCTGTTTCCAGGCGATTGAAAGACCACGCGAGGTTGCAGGACGTGGCAGCGCGTTCCTGATGGCGACAAGGTTCTTCCTGCTCGTACTACTGGCCGCCACACGCTCTCCTGTGAGCGCGCAACGGTCTCCAGATGGACATTCCCTGGCGCGCTCCTACTTCGCGAGCCGCTCAAAAAGCTCTGGCCGCGGGAGATTCCGCCGCCGCGATCGAGAAACTGAACCAGTCTGTCCAGGCCGACGCGAACTACGCGGAAGCGTACCTGCTGTTAGGTCTCACGGAATTTCACGTCGGCCAGACTGCCAAATCAATCGAGCACTACCAGCGTGCCCTGCAATTGCAGCCGCAGTCTTACTCCGGCCACTACAATCTGGCTCTGGCCTACCTTCGGGAGCACAAGCTGGAGGAGGGACGCGCCCAGCTTGAGCAAGCCGTGAAACTGGATCCCAACCAGGCCGATGCGGCCTACGATCTCGCTATCGTGCTCCTCGAACAGAACCATCCTGCGCAAGCACTGGGCTATCTGACCCGAGCTCAGAAACTCAATCCACGCCGGCCGGATGTGGCTTTCAACCTTGTCCGCGCCGAACTCGAGGCCGGACGGATTGCCGAAGCGCGCCGCGACGCAGAAGCCGCGGCCGCGACGCCTGGGCTCAGATTTTCACTGGAGCGCCGGCGTCGGTCAGCTCTTTCTGAAGAATGCGCAGCCCAAGGATGCGGCCGCCTATCTTCGCCAGGCCAGCGCTATCCGTCCCGACAACGTCGAGATTCGTCGTCAACTGGCGCTGGCCTACCTGCAATCCGGCCAACCTGAACGGGTGTTGGATCTCATCGCGGAACCGAAAACAGAGGACGACCATTACTTGCGCGGCAGCGCTTATTATCTGGATCATCGCTTCGAGGACGCTAACCGGGAATCGGACGCGGCGCTGGCACTGGCCCCTGACAATCCCCGCATCCTGGTCCTTCGGACCCGACTCCTGCAGCGCGCGGGACAACAGGACGCGGCCATCGAAGTGGCCCAAAAAGCGGCTTCGCTCGCACCCGAATGGGATGAGCCCTTCTACCTGGCCGGCGTTAGCTATTACTTCGTTGGACGATTCCCCGAAGCCGGACAAGAACCTGGCGCGCGCCATCGAACTCAACCCCAATTCAACTCGAGCGCTGTTCATGAAAGCCGTAGCTCTGGTGAGCCAGGGCAAGTCCGACAGAGGCCGAACAATGCCTCCGCCGCGCCATTGCGCTGCAGCCGGAGAATGCCCGTTTCCATTGCCACCTCGGGATTCTTCTGGCGCGCCAGAATCAGAGTGCTCAAGGCCGAGGAGTCGTTCCGGAAGGCGATTGCGCTCGCCCCGAATTATGCATTGACGCACTACGAATTGGGAAAGCTGCTGGTGCAATCCAATCGACTGCAGGCGGCGGCCGAGGAGCTGAGCCAGGCAGTCCAGTATGAGCCCAACCTGAGCGCGGCCTACTATCAACTGTCTCGAGTATATGCGCGGCTCGGGCGAAGCCAACAAATCAAAGAGTGTCCTCGCGGAATTCGAAAAACTACACCAGCGGGAAATGAGTGACTCCCAGGTCCTGGACGATGACGCCAGAAGGGCGACCGAGTAAAGAGGAAAAAGTTCGAACGCTCTTGATGGAATGCGACTCAGATCGGTCCTTGATAGCGGCGCAGCCGGACCGCTGCGGCGAGGAAGGCCGCGGAGACTGCCAGGCCGATCCACAGACCCGGGCTGCTCAGGAAATGACCCGGAGTGAGGTGCGTCATCGGATCCATCGGGAAGGTGCCCGGCGCTGACGACGCGCTTCGGCGCCGCCAGCCAGCCGGTGCTGCAGCATGGCAGCGAAATGCGAAGTGTTGAAGGCAATCTTCTCGACGATCGCGATCGCGAGCAGCGGCAAGGCCGCCCACAGAAATGGCGCGCGCCGCGCCCAGCCTGAGACCAGCAGCAGCCAGCCGTAGATGGGCGCGTACCAGAGCGCATGCACGGTCAGAAGGTGGTAGAGCAGCAGCCAGCGACATCTGGAAGAACGACAACTGTGTCCAGAGCGTCGCGACACTCAGGCCGCTCGCCAGCAGCACTGCGCTGCTCAGCAGCAGCATGATCCACTGCGTGGCAACGGTGATCGCGAAGGTGAGCAGCGGCAGAATCACGAGCGGAATGCTCGCCTTCGAGAGCACGGTCGTGAGATCGGAAACCGGCAGCGACTTCCAGAACAGGATGCTGCGATCGCGGCGCTCGCCGTGCAGCGCGTCGAGAGCAGTAGAACACCCCGACGATAAGAGCGGTCACCATGATCAGACCCGCGGCGAAGTCGTACGGCTGCGCGATCGCTTCGTGCTGTTGCGCGGGGTCGAGCGCCGACAGCGCCACGCATCTTGGCCGGCAGATGAATCGTGCTGATCAGGAAGCCGAACAGAAAGACGGCGGCGACGGCCAGCGGCGCGATGTAGATCGAACGGTTCTCCCACAATTCGCGCCGCACCGACCAGTACATGCGGCCGAGCTCGCCGAGATGGCCGCGGGCGCGACTTGCCTGCGAGTCGAGACGGAGACTCGGGCATGGCGTTCGATTGAGTATTCATCGAGCCGCTCCTTGTGCCTGGCCGGCCTGATCGCCCGGCTTGTCTCCCAATCACGGCAACGAACAAGTCGGCGATGCTGGGCGTGCGCACGTCGCCGAGCGCGGCGAGTTGCTGGCGATCGACGACTCGATCGAACAGCAGGATGCTGCGACCGAACACCTGGCGCTCGTGCATCGGCTTGAGCGCCCGTGCTGCGGCGACCTGCTCGGGATGCACCATCACTTCCAGATAGCGCGACTCCAATTCTTCCATGCTGCAATCGAATACGATGCGGCCGCGGTTGATGAACATGACATCGGTGAGGACGTGCTGGATCTCTTCCACCTGATGTGTCGTCACGACGATGGTGCGGCTGCGATCGAAGTAGTCGTTCAGCAGCGAATCGTAGAACTGCTTGCGATACAGGATGTCGAGACCGAGCGTCGGCTCGTCCAGCACCAGCAATCTCGCGTCGATGGCCATGACCAGAGCGAGGTGCAGTTGGGTCACCATGCCCTTCGACAATTCCCTGACCTTGCTGGTGCGGCTGATGGTGGTCTTCGCCAGAAAACCTTCCGCCTTGGCGCGATCGAATCGCGGATGCACGCCGGCGACATAGTCGAGCGCCTGCGAAACCCTCATCCAGCGCGGCAGCACGGCGACATCGGAAATGAAGCAGACATCGCGCATGAGCTGATCGCGCTCGGTCCAGGGGTCGCGTCCGAGCACCTTCAGTTCTCCCTGATAGGGGGTGAGGCCGAGAATCGCGTTGAGCGCGGTGGTCTTGCCGGCGCCGTTGGGACCGATGAGTCCGAGGATGCGGCCCTCTTCGACACGCAGATCGATGCCGTCCAGCGCGATGGTTGTGCCGAAGGCCTTGCGGAGACCGCGTGCTTCTATGCATGCCATGGCTTCAGCGCTCCTCTTCGCGGGGATTCGACTCGGCGGTCTTCGACGGCGCGGCGTCCGAAGACGGCGGCCGGGCTGCGCCGTCCAGCAGTTCTTCCGGCTTCAGGCCGAGCCGCTGAATGGTTGCGTGGATCCTGGGCCATTCTTCGCCCAGAAACTTCTGCCGTTCGCCCTGCAGCAACAGACCGCGTGCGCCGGCATTGATGAACATGCCGCGGCCTCGCCTGGTCTCGACCAGTCCCTCGTCCACCAGTTGCTGATAGCCCTTCAGAACCGTGAGCGGATTGACCCGATATTCGGCCGCGACATTGCGCACCGAGGGCAGCGGATCGCCTTCCTTGAGCACGCCGTCGAGGATCATCGCGACCACGCGGTCGCGAAGCTGGCGGTAAATCGGCTGACTGTCGTTCCACTCACGGTCCATCAGGTTTTCCACGATTAGACCTTACCAGAGATACCGCGCGCCTCAGTTTGTCCGGTGCAGGTCGAAGTGCGCGTGGATCGGCTTGTCCTTCATCATGAACGTCCAATCCTCGGTGTGATGGTTGGCGTCGATGATGGTGAACACCGAATGGTGCATGTGGTACTCCGTGCTCCCGCTGATGTCCTTGAACTCGAACTCGACCGTCTTGCCGTCGGGCGACATCTTGCCGGTCATGCGCGGCCGGTTCCCCGCGTCGCAATAGTGAATCAGCGTGAGCTGGTCTCCGTCCAGGTAAAGCATCGTGACCGGATGGTCGTACTTTGTCGCATCCAACGGCGTTCCCGCTTCCTGAATCTCGTGCACGAGGACGTGTCCCCGCGAGGTCACGCGCAGCGAGGCGTGCATCGGCTTGCCGTCTGACATCTGCGGCATCTCCGGGACGGTGACGGGGCCTTCCCACTCTCCCGCCAGGCTTTTCATGGTTGTGAAGGACTTCTGCGCCTCGGACGGCACAGGAGCCACGGAGGACTTTTGCGCGTCAGACTGCGCGAAGGCCACGGTGGAGAGCGACAGCAGAGCAACGGACAGCATAAAACGAAGGGATTTCATGTTTCATTCTCCTTGAACTTTCTAAAATTCTTCGGTTCAGAGTGCTGCTTCGCGACTTCACCGGCGAGCAATCAGCTCTAACCCCATTTACTAGTGTTGTAGTTAACTATATCACAGCATCACATGCAAGACATTTTTTTGGGAATCTTTGTTTGGGTGCCGGCCGACTGTTGAACAGCCGTCGTGATTCGCCTGGCAAACTATTGCAGACACTGTACTTAATTCAACGATGGCGTTCAGAACCTATCGGGCGGGCAGACGTTCAAATCGTGGGCAGTTGGTCACGAACCATCAAGAAATGCCTTCGCGGGGAAACGCTGATCGGCATTTCGAAGGTTGGCGTCAGATCATCTCTGTAGCAACTGTGCCATTACCGCGGGCTAGATTTCGCACCAGCGCCGTTATCCCATCCGCCGAGTTTGAGGGCCATGGCGGTGCAATCCCGGCGCAGAGTGTCGGCAAGAGGGCGATTGACCATCGTCCGTGCCACAACCATTCCTCCAATGCACAACGCAGCGATGGCTTGCGCCTTGGTGCGACGCGGATCTTTTTTGTCCACCAGGCTGCGCTCCAGAACGCTGACCATGGCCTTGAACACGGTCTCAAAGGCACGCTTGGCGCTAACCCCACTGCGGGCGACGTCGGTCGGCAGGGCAACCATCGGACATGAGTTCTCGACGTCTTCGAAGTGCTGGCGTGACAGATAGGCGCGAACGACTTGCGGTCCGACGTCAGTGGATGAAAGATCAACGTGCACGCCCTCCCAGCAATTCTTCCATTCGGGGTCTGTGAAGAAGCATCCCAACACTTCGGCATAAAGGTCGCTCTTGCTTTTGAAGTAGCTGTAGAATCCTCCGGGCGTGAGGCCCGCGCCTGCCATGATCTGTTGGAGAGAGACATTCTCGAAGCCGTCGCGATTGAATAAGCGGCGCGCGCTTTCAATAATCTTTCGTTTCACCTTTACACGATGACCAGCGGGATAGGGCATTAGGCGCTCCTCGTTCTTTGTACCTGGCTTCGTACCTGGCAGTATGGCTCGAGCAAGACTCAGTTCCCAGCAAAATATTACGTTGAACATATTTTATGCCCATGTTTTTATCCCTAGGTTGCGCGCCCGCGAGATCGGGGACGGCCACAATTCAGGAGGAAGGAATGAACCAGGAAAAGAAGCTAGAGTTTCTGAGGCGGTGGAACCACCCGGAGGCAGGTGATTGTCGGTGCGGCAACTACTTTGGGAGGAATTGTCATGACGTCCAGCATTGGCAGGGCGGGAGCTGAGGAGGAAATTTCTCATACTTCGGAATCCATCCATCAAGAACCAATTTTCAAGGCGAACCGGCAACACGTATACGAAGCGCTGACTGATGCCAAACAGTTCGATAAGGTCGTTCAGCTCGGGGCGGCGATGAGGGCCGGCATGGTCTCGGCAACATAAACCCTCGGAAATCAGTCGGGAGGTGGGCGGCGCGTTCTCGCTCTTCGGCGGACTTATCGTCGGAAGACACGTTGAGCTTGTGCCCAACACCCGAATTGTCCAGGCCTGGCGCGCGGCCGGAGAATGGAAGCCGGGCGTCTATTCGATTGCCAAGTTCGAACTCATTGAGGAAAGTGGCGGAACCAGGATCGTTTTTGATCACAGGGGATTTCCAGATGGCGAATGGCAACACCTTGCCGAGGGATGGAAGATAAATTATTGGGAGCCGCTGGCGAAATATCTAAACACTAAAGATCAATCAGAGTGAAGTAAGGACGAGAAATCTCCTGCGGGTAACCTGATTTTTTCTTGCTTATCGATGTCCAGTTGCGCATCGCAGCTCAACATCCTCGCGTGCGCATGCTGTACTTCCCGGTATGTACTACCCGGCATCTTGACCGGATATTAGTTCGACTCTACATTGCATTTACCTTCCTGGTATGTGGTGGTCAGTAAGTCAGATTACTTAGGGTCTTTGCGAAGTTGTTGGGCTGTTCATTTTTGTCCACTCGTCTAATAGTCCACGCTTAGTCCGACTCGACATATTGGGACGAACTCCCCCTACCTCCCATTAAGCGCGTATCTGTCTTGCGCCGGAGTGTGTCCGGATCCGTGCCAGGAGGAATGTGTCATGAGCCGTTGGAGTTTACTTGCAGCATTGTGTCTGAACGTTCTGCTGATCGCCCCTGGAGCGCTTTTTGCTCAAAATCCCAACTGTACAATCATCGTCCCAGATGCCCCGCTATCTGCCGTGGGTCTTGCGACTCCCTACCAGCTAACCGCCACCGAACCCGCCGACGGAGACTGTCACGAAACCAATCCCAGCTCATCGGCATTTGTTCAGGCGGCGATACTCGATCCCGCTACCGGCCAGATTTCAATTTACAACCCGCTGGTCATTGACCAGGGTACTGTGCCTGCGACGGGAGCGGCGCCGATTCCTCCGACGCTCCCGAATAACGCAGTCGTAGCGCTCTGGTTTGGATTCAACGGAGATAACCTGGTGCAACAGGGTGCCTCGCCCGACGTTCTGGAAACCAGTAATTGCGTGAATGGCCTTTCCGATAACGTTTTTGGGCAGTACTCGTATTGCAATGCCGCGGCCTTCTTCAAGGCTGCAAACCGCGCGATCCGCAGAGGACAGCTGCATGTTCCTCGTTTAGGAGTGGGAATCGACCGGCTGCCTTGTCCCTCGGTACGCGATTTTTTTGTGGTCGATCAAGACCAGAGTGACAACTTGCCGGTGACCTATCTGATCAGCGCGAATGGAGACCTTGCCCAGAACACCGCTGCGAATGCGGCGCTCCTGACGGGCGCCACCGTGTTGGGTAATCCCAGCGACAACGGACTGGTTGACCGCTTTCTGGATCCCGACCTGGGTTGCACTCCCTGGAAGGTGGCGGATCTAGCTGATCCCGGTCACGTGGTTCCGGGACTTGCGCTCAATGAACTTCAGGCGCGGGCTCACCAGAGATCTCCGGTGGCGTTGATTCCTGCCGGTGACCCCATGGCTCTCGATGGCGATGGAACCAAAGACCTCGCCAAAGTGAATGCCTATCGTCAAGGGGTAGACCAACCCGAAGTTCATTATTCCTGGCAGGCGGACACGGCGCGCTACTGCCGTCACATGCTGAGAATAGCTCCGGCCAGACTTCTTTGGGACCGGGCTCTTCTTCTTCCCAAACCGTCACCGGTAGCCGACGACGCGGATTCCATGTACACCTTCATGGCGCAACGTTTTGCGGCCAGCTATGACATTCTGGGCTGCGCCGACCTGCTGGGCATACCCGACCCCATAACTATTGCTCACGATAAGAACGGCGTTGCGGTCAAAGCGACGATCGACCTTCCCTTCTACCAGCGATGTAAGCGGAAGATCGCGCTACTGGAATCGCAGGACGATGCGACCGACGACGCAGCTAAAGCGGAGGCGGCGACGCAGTAGTGAAACTATCCGCGTAATGGCAGTGATGGATGGCTTGCTCAAGGGACGGCAACGTCCCTTGAGCGCCTGATTCCAGCACATCAGAGAACCGAAGATTTCATCGAAAAGGGCCGAGCTGTTGCACAAGTCAGAAATCAGCCATTCCGTCGAAGCGAAAGTCACAGTTTCATACACACGCCTTGCAAAGAGTGTTCGTACTCTTTCGAGGCCAGGAATTCCCGGGTGGGTCGTGTTGAGTATCTTGTGTACTTCGATTACAGCTGCGGCGCAGATTTCTCCTGGTCCGCTTTCTCGCGCGCACCAATCGATCAATGGCATGACTGACTGCACTACCTGCCACGAGCTTTCGACCGGACAGCCCACGTTCAAGTGCCTGGACTGCCACACCGAAATTGCGCGGCGCATCCGGGCGCGAAAAGGGCTGCACGCTACCTACAACATCAAGGTGGGTTCGAGCCTGGAATGCATCAGCTGTCACTCCGAACACAACGGTGAGGACTTCAACCTCAAAAAATGGGACCTCACGACTTTCAATCACCAGCAGGCCGGTTGGGGACTCGAGGGCAAACATTCCGGACTAGCCTGTAGTAAGTGTCACTCGCGGGAGTTCGTGTCCGCAGGCGAGCGCGGGGAGATCAAGATCAAGGACCTGAACCGGACATTCCTGGGTGTGTCTGCGACTTGTACCACCTGTCATCAAGACCAGCACAGCGGCAGGCTCGGGCCTGATTGCCTTCAGTGTCACAACTACACCGACTGGAAAACGCTCAGCCTCGGAAAGTTCAATCATTCGCTCACGCGCTACCCCCTCACCGGCTTGCATGCGCAGGTTGCCTGCCAGCAGTGCCATACTCCAGGGCCGGACAAACAACCGCGCTACCTTGGAATCGCATTTGGCAAGTGCACCGATTGCCATGCCGACCCGCACCGCGGCGGCTTTACGCAGAACTGTCAGTCCTGCCACAACACCGCCGGCTGGAACAAGATTTCGGCGCCCGTACTGAATCGCACCTTTGACCATTCCAAAACGAAGTTCCCCCTGCTCGGCAAGCACGCCGAAGTAGATTGCGTGCAGTGCCACGCCAAGGGGGATTTCAATAAGGCGCTTACGTTTCGGAAGTGCTCCGACTGTCACCGGCCCGATCCGCATGGAGGACAGTTCGCTCAACGCGCCGGGCGGCAGCGAGTGTTCATCCTGCCACAACGTCGATGGCTTCAGACCGTCAACATTCGGCCTGAAGGAGCACGCAGAGACCGCTTATCCGCTACAAGGCAAGCATGCTTCACTGCAGTGTGGGCTGTGTCATCGTCCGAAAGGCAAAGACGCGATCTACAAGCTTAAGTTCCAGTACTGCACGGACTGCCACAGCGATGAGCACGCCGCACAGTTCACGGGCGCGCCACACTTCAATCGCTGCGAGAATTGCCACAACCTGCAAAGATTCCTGCCATCCACATTCACACTGCGCCGGCACAACGAAACACCGTTTGGACTAAGCGGTGGTCATGTGGCCGTGCCGTGTGGCGATTGTCACAAGCCATCTCCATCTGTGAATTTCAAACCGCAGCCGGCGGCGCTCTATCACTGGCCGAACCTCGCTTGCACAAGTTGCCATGCCGATCCACATCAAGGGCGGTTCCAGGAAATCATGCGGCAGGTGGGATTGAATCGCAAGCCACTGGAGTGCGAGGCTTGCCACTCCGCGGTGTCTTGGAGCGAGTTCTCACGGTTCGATCATTCGAAGACCGGCTTTGCTCTAAACGGAGTCCATGCGACCACGAAGTGTGTGGGTTGCCATCAATCGCCGAATTCAACAGGTGTGCCGACAAACGCAAACTTCAAGGCAGCGCCAGTGAAATGCCAGGCATGCCACGCCGACGTTCACGGCATGCAATTCGCGAAAGCTGGAGTGACGCTCTGCGCTTCTTGTCATGGCAGTACGAAGTGGAAGCCGTCGCTGTTCGATCACGACAAAGAAACTGCTTTTGCTCTGCAGGGGGCGCACCGCACTGTGCGCTGCGAGGCTTGTCACAAATCGACGCGAACGGTGAACGGCAAGGCCGTACTTTTCTACCGCCCTACGCCAAAAGAGTGCGCGGCGTGTCACGGCCCTGATGTACGGAAACTGAGCGTTTTGCGGAACTGAACGGTCTGTCGCGGAGAGTGATCTCCGAACTGCAGCACGAAGGAGAGAGGCTTGACGGGGAATCTGCTATTACTGCACGCGCTCCTGCTGTTCCAGATAGCTACCGGCGCGCCCGCACGGCAGGAATCGACTGCCCCTGCCTCCAGTCTCAGTCCGCATGGACCAATGAAGCTTGCTTGTGAGAAGTGCCACACATCTTCTTCCTGGAAGCCGATCCGCACTAAACCTGAGTTTGATCACAACCAGACCGCCTTTCCTCTGCGCGGCCTGCATGCCGGAGTACGCTGTCAGGAGTGTCACGTCGACCCGGTATTCGCCAACGTGGGCAGGAATTGCCAGGACTGCCACGCCGACCTGCACCGCCGGAAAAATGGAGCGCAGTGCGACCGCTGCCACCGGGTCACTGGCTGGCAGGTTTCAATTCATTCCATCAATGAACATCAGGATCGCTTTCCGCTCATCGGGGCGCACGCCGCGGTCGACTGCTATTCCTGCCACAAGGTCGGAGCGGTAGGGCAGTTCAATCGTCAGGGGCTATCGACCGATTGCGTCAGTTGCCATCTAAGGGCGTTCCAAAGTGCGAAGTCGCCGAATCATGTGGCGCTGGGATATTCGACGGACTGCCGCCAGTGTCACACCAGCATGGACGGTTGGACGGTTGTAGTGTTCCCGCGCATGAAGACTAGAAGGTAAAGGGATGAGGATCGCAAGGGGAGCGATGAAAACCACCGAGCACAAAAGGGATTGCGAGTGAGGGAGATTGCCGAACTGAGTCTGCTGCTCCTGTTGGCCTCTCTTTGTGCGGCCCAGGGATCGGCCCGGTCTGCGGCAGAAATCCGGAACATTCAGGTCGTCAGGAGTGGCGACAAGATAAGAGTAGAGATCGCTCTCACCGCGCCAGTCGTTCCTGAAGTCACGGCGTTGACCAATCCTGCACGGCTGGTGCTGGACTTCCCGAATACGACGGCGAACGCAAAACGGCGAAGGATCATTGTGAAGCGGAATGGGGTAAGTCAGGTGCGTGCCGCGCTTAACAGCGCTGATCCGCCGGTCACGCGTGCGGTAGTGGATATGGATACAGCACACCCCTACCTGGAAGAGACGGAGGGCAACAAATTCATTCTGGTAGTGCTGCCAACGACCGCGGCAGCCGCGATTAAGCAACATGGTCGCGGGGCTGCCCCGGCAGCGAACGGTTTGTTCCTGGGAAAGTTGTGGCCTCGGCAGCAGGACAAGGCGGCAGGAGAGAAGAGTTCGACTTTGCGGATTACCCACCTGGCGCCCGGAGCTCAACCATCCGGTAACAAAAATCTTCGGGTCAGCTTCCAGGTGAAATACGTGGCGGAGGGCGCCGCTTACCTCAGCGGGGGACGCGGTTCCGGCCTGGCCGAAGGCATGAAGCTGGTGGTGCGCGATCCCGGCCCGCCTTCCGGAGATCCATCAACGTCTCAAGGCCCAGTCGTTGCCGAGCTGAAAATAGTCTCGGTGGCAAACGCATCCGCGGTGGCAGAGGTTCGCAATCCAAAGCGCGAGATCAAGCCCGGTGACTGGGCCGATCTGTCCCCTGATGATTCGACGAGGCTGGGGCAACCGCAATCACTGAGCGCCACAGCTAGGAATCCCGCTCCCATGGCTAGTCCTATTAAGAGCACGCCCGCCGATTCACACGCCGAGATACAACCGGACGAAAGCCGGATTCGAATGCGAATCGGATTCGACTACAGCGGAATCAGCAGCAGTGGCTTGACCCCAGGCCGCAGCAGTTCGCTTGGCATGGCATTACAGACCGACATGACGCGCATTGCCGGAACTTATTGGAACCTGCAAGGAAACTGGCGCGGAAGGCTGACCACGAATTCGCAACCGGATGAGGACACACTGCAAGATTATCTGGACCGGACCTACATCATCCAGTTGTATTACGACAACCCAAATTCCAATTGGGTGGCAGGATTCGGACGGCTTTACCTGCCCTGGGCGGTCAGCCTGGACACAATCGATGGAGGCTACGTTGGACGCAAGGTCGCGAAGGGCGTCATTGCCGGCGTCTTTCTCGGCTCTACTCCGGATCCAACATCATGGCACTACCGTCCTGACCAGCAAATTTCAGGTTCGTTCGTCAACTTCGAAGGCGGAAATTACGACGACTTCCACTACACCAGCACGACCGGGATCGCACTCAGCATGTTGAAGTGGCAGCTCGATCGTCCCTACCTATTTCTTGAGAACGGGGTTTCGTACATGAAATATATTTCCGTCTATCACTCTCTTATCGTGGACTCGCCACAGGGCATTACCACGGATGGGATCAAACCCGGAGCAGGAATCAGCCGCAGCTATCTCACGCTTCGTATTCAGCCTCACCAGCGGATTTCTTTCGACATCTCTCACAATTATTTTCGCGATGTTCCAACCGCCGCCACTGCATTGATTGGCACCGGCCTCGTAGACAAGCTTCTCTATCAAGGTGTGAACGCGGGAGTGCGAGTGGACCTGTTGCGAAACTTCGCGGTTTACACAACTTTTGGACAAAGCGACAGGACCGGAGATGAAAAAAGCAGCCTGAACCAGATGTACGGGCTGACCTGGAGCGAGATCTGGCGCACCGGCCTTCGGGCTGACGTGCACTATTCCAAATTTGACAGTTCCTTTGCCCGCGGCAACTACCAGGTGCTATCGCTTTCACGCCACATCGGTAACCGGATGAACTGGGACGCGCAGGTGGGGCGGCAGAGCTCTCGACTCATCCTTCACCGTGAATAACCGGTCGGTATTCGTCAACACTTCGTTTGACACCAACCTCGGCAGTCATTCTTATCTCCAGAGTGGATACACCATCGAACGCGGCGCCCAGCTGAACTACAACCAGTGGTACTTGAGCCTGGGCTATCGGCTGAATGTGAAGGGTCCCGTGAAAGGATCAGCGAAATGACGGCACACACCGCGTTTGCGTCGCCGTCGGTCGTAATGGTCGACGCCAAAAAGCAGCATCGGCGACTGGTCATGATGATATCGGCCCTGATCGTAGCTGTGATACTAGCGCTGATTGTATACGGGGCGGACTACTACAGCCTCAGCCAGGCCGACCGTCCGTCTTCTGCCAAGCACCATCTACTGAAGCCCGGCGGCGCTGTTGGAATCAATCTGGGCATACTTGGGGTGCTGATGCTTTGCGGCATCTTTTTATATCCCCTGCGAAAGCGCTGGTCGTGGCTGCAAAAACAGGGTGACTCGAAACACTGGCTCGACCATCACGTGGTGCTGGGCGTGGCCGCCCCTATCTGCATTGCTTTTCACTCATCATTCAAGTTTCGCGGGCTCGCGGGTATTGCATTCTGGGTCATGGTGGCAGTCTCGCTGAGTGGCCTGATCGGTCGTTACCTTTACGCCCAAATTCCGCGCCAGGTCGAGACTGACGAAGTGTCCCTGAGAATCTTTCGTGAGGTGCTGGACCGCCAGGAGATCCTCCCTCAGGCCGAACTGCGCCAGTCATTCCAATTACCCGCGTCAAACCAGGTGTCGCGCCGGTCTGCCTTTGCTGCCCTGGCCTACATGGTGAGGTCCGACCTGGCTCGTCCGTTTCGCGTAGCCCGCCTCAGGATAAAGGTAATGGGAGCCGGAGCGAGCATTCGCTGTGTTATCGGATTGCGCCCGAGAAATGCCCATCTTGAAGGCGTGATCAGTCTTGCCCGCAAGCAGGCCTTGCTCTCCCGTCGTATCGCATTTCTTTCTCATGCGCAACGGGTGTTCAGGTTGTGGCACGTGGTGCACAGGCCGTTCAGCTACGCCTTCGCTGTGCTGGCGCTGGTCCACATTGTTGTGGCGATGCTACTCGGGTTTTTCTAAGGACACTTCGGATCATCGGATCAATGAATCGATGGATACTTTTACTGCAGGTATCGTTGCTGTCGCAATCGCCATTTTCTTCCTGCGCCGCTATTTGAGGGGCGTGAAGAAGAATGAAGAACTGGCGCGCCGGATCACGGAAAAAGCGAAATCATATTCCGAAGGACCCAAAGGACTGCATCCCCACATCGATGCGAATTCGTGCATTGGCTGCGCTACCTGCACCACAGTTTGTCCCGAAGGCGATGTTCTGGCGATGCTGGGTGGCAAGGCCGTGATTGCCGACGGACAAAAATGTATCGGGCACGGACTCTGCGCCGACGCCTGCCCGGTCGGGGCCATCACCATGATCATGGCAAGCCCAAGCATGGGTGCTGACATGCCCTATCTAACGGCGGAGTACGAGTCCACAATCCAGAACCTGTTCATCGTTGGCGAGCTCGGCGGATTGGCCTTGATCAAGAACGCGGTGAATCAGGGCCGTGATTGCATCGACATCATCACCCGGCGGCTATTAAGCAGACGGGCCCCCAGGTCGGTCCCGGGTATCTACGATGTCCTGATTGTCGGAGCCGGTCCGGCCGGCATCAGCGCGTCGCTGCGCGCCATCGAGAAAAAGCTGAGCTATATAACCATCGAGCGCGATGAGGTAGGGGGTACGGTAGCGAAGTTTCCACGGCAGAAAGTGGTGACAACCACTCCTCTGGAATTTCCCTTGTTCGGAAAGCTTAACAAACGGGAACTTTCGAAAGAACACCTTCTTGCCTTCTGGGACATGGTTCTGAACCGAGTCGAGTTCAATGTGGTAGCCGATGCCAGAGTGGACGACATCAAGAGAGGGATGGACGGCATTTTCACCGTCATGACTGCGACTCAGCGGTACCGCACGCGTACCGTGGTTTTGGCGACCGGCCGATCCGGCACTCCTCGAAAACTCGGAGTGCCAGGAGAACAGCTCCCCAAGGTGATGTACCGTTTGATCGAGGCGGATCAATATAGGAACAAGAGAATCCTGATTGTAGGCGGCGGGGATAGCGCGGTAGAGGCGGCCCTGGCCCTTGCGCAGCAGAACAACAACCAGGTCACCCTCTCATACCGTAGACAGGAATTTACCCGGATCAAGGAACGAAACGCGAGCCTCCTGACAGAGTGCCGGCGTGAAAACAAGATCAAGGTTGTCTTTAATTCGGTTCCGGTAGAGTTCAGGCAGGATTCCGTCATCCTCTTGGTGAAGGGAAAGTTGCACATGCTGCCCAACGATTTTGTCTGGGTCTTCGCCGGGGGCACGGCTCCTCATGATTTTCTCAAGAAAATTGGAGTCGAGCTGGGAATGCGTGATATGACGCTCGATCGATGAGGACGCGTAGGCCGATAGAGTATGCCTCCGATCCGCACGCCTTCCAGTCGCGGACCTGAGCCCGCACGGTATAGCATGAGAAGCGTGAATCTTCCTGTGAACCCGCCGGTCTTGCCGATGCTCGCCAAGCGAGTTGACGAATTGCCGGCGGGCGGAACATGGATCTTCGAACCGAAGTGGGATGGGTTTCGCGCGCTGGTCTTCCGCGACGGAGACGAGATCCTGATCCAGAGCCGCGACGAAAAGTCGCTGAACCGCTACTTTCCCGAGTTGCTCGAGCCGCTGCGGGCGCAGTTGCCGGCGCGCTGCGTGCTCGACGGCGAAATCGTCATCGCGAAGAATGGCGGGCTCGACTTCGAGGCGCTGCAGCTCCGCATTCATCCGGCGGCGTCGCGGGTGAAGCTTCTGTCGCAGCAAATCCCGGCATCGATCGTGTTCTTCGACCTGCTTTGCGAGGGCGACCGGGATTTGCGGGGCGAACCGTTTCGAAAGCCGGCGCGCAGAGCTGGAATCGCTGCTCTCATCCGCGGCGCCGCCGATCCATCTGACGCCGGCAACCTGCGAATCGCAGCGTCGCGTCGGATTGGTTTCGCCGCTTCGAAGGCGCGGGTCTCGACGGCGTCATGGCCAAGCCGGTTTCCGGCGCCTACGAGCCGGACAAGCGCGTGATGCTCAAGGTCAAGCACGAGCGCGATTGCGATTGCGTGGTGGCCGGCTTTCGCTGGCACAAGAAAGGCGAGCGCACGCTGGTCGGCTCGCTGCTGCTCGGCCTTTTCGACGATGCGGGCGCGCTGCAGCACGTCGGCGTCTGCGCGAGCTTCACGCAAGAGAAGCGCGCGGAGCTGGTGGAATTCCTCGCGCCCTATCGCGAGGACGCGCTCGCCAATCATCCCTGGAAGCGCTGGGCGGAGCATGAACCCGCAGCCGGTGAAGCCGGGCAGCGCATGCCGGGCGGCCAGAGCCGCTGGAGCCAGGGCAAGGATCTGTCGTGGGAGCCGCTGCGGCCCGAACTGGTGGTCGAAGTCGCCTACGAGCACATGCAGGGCACGCGCTTCCGTCACATGGCGCAGTTTCGCAGATGGCGCACCGACAAGAAGCCGAGCGACTGCACCTATGCGCAGCTCGAAGTGGTTCCGCCGCAGGAGCTGATGGCGATTTTTGCCGCGCGGCCGCTGAGCCTCGCGACGGCTCGCTCATCGCTGTCTTTCTTCGACGCGCGCTTCGCTCGCGCCATTCGCGCGTCGGATCGTCATCCGGATCGGGAGTTTCCTGCGGCGGCCGTAGCTCCTCGGGCACATGGCGCAGATTCACTCGGATGCGGGTCCAGGTGGACGACCGGCCGCGCATCGAGTCGACCAGCACGTCGTCCACGGCGAGAAGCTCGGCGACCTCGGCATGTTTGCTCTTCCATCTTTCCAGACCCGCCAGTGCGGCGTCTTTGTCGGGAGAGTTCGCCACCACGATCAGCGGCATCTTCGTCCGCGGCGTTCTTCGCGGCGGACTTGGCGCGCGAAGGAGCAACCCGCGGCGCTTCGCCCTCCATCTTGCGAAAGTGCGGCGGCCAGGGCGCATCGCCGAGACCCGCGGCCTCGTCTTTGTGCCGCGAGTTCCAGCAATTTTTCGAGCGAACCCGGCGCGGCGTCCATGCCTGCGTGCGGATCGCCGATCTCCGCGAAGCGCTTCGGAATCGTGAGCACGGTAAAGTCGGCCGGATCGCAGTCGGGAACCTCGTGCCAGTGAAGCGGCGTGGAGACGCGGGCGTCGGGCAGCGGGCGCACCGAATACGCGGAGCAGGTCGTGCGATCCTTCGCGTTCTGGTTGTAGTCGAGGAACACGCCGTGACGCTCCTCTTTCCACCATTTCGAACTGGCCAGGGCGGGCGCGCGCCGCTCGACCGCGCGCGACAGCGCGAGCGCCGCGCGGCGCACCTCGGTGAAGGTCCAGCGCGGCTCGATCCGCACATTCACGTGCATCCCGCGCGAACCGCTGGTCTTGGGCCAGCCGCGAAGCCCCATCTCCTCCAGAAGCGACTTCACTTCGAGCGCGACCGTGCGCACGTCCGCCCAACTGACGCCGGGACCGGGATCGAGATCGACCCGCAACTCGTCCGGATGGTCGAGATCGCCGGAGCGCACCGGGTGCGGATGCAGCTCGATGCAGCCCAGGTTGACGATCCAGGCGAGCCCGGCCGCATCATCGACCACGATCTCTTCCGCGGTGCGGCCCGAAGGAAATGACAAGCGTGACGGTTCGCAGCCACGGAGGGCCGCTCGGTGGGCGCGCGCTTCTGATAAAACGCCTCGCCTTCGGCGCCGTTCACGAATCGCTTGAGAACGATCGGACGATCCCGGATTCCGGCGAGAGCGCCCGGCGCGACCGACAGGTAGTAGCGAACCAGGTCGAGTTTCGAGAGCTTCGTCTGCCTGGAAAAATAAAGCTTGTCCGGATGCGTGACGCGGACCTCGCGTCCCTCGATCGAGAGCACCTCGGCGGCTTCTTCTTTTCCCACGAAAACAGGCTACACCTTCTTGCGCCAATCTCAGCCAAGACCGCGCCCGTCCGGAACCATTTACATTTTTGCCATACGGGAGGGATGATCTGTGCGTACAAGCGCAATGGCGCTCATGTGCAGAAGTTGCGAAAGCGACGCATCGCCCCTGTAAAGTATTTATGGCCGATTATTTGCGCTTCGTCCATCTTGGAAATATGTTCCAACTTTTTATTGGCAAAGAGTACATCAAGATATTTTGTTGAAAAATCGCAGCAATAGAACCCAGCTGCCTGCATCCGAGTAATGATCCGTCGTATCGCCGGAAGGTGTTCCGGATGCAGGAATGCATGGAATTCAACACAGATCTGCTTCGTGTGCGCAAAAATGGATGGTTCCACGCTTTCGAACAGATCGATCTCTGCACCTTCTATGTCGATCTTCAAAAGATCAACATCTTTTGCCCCTCCGGCCGCGTAAAACTCCGCAAAAGGAATGCCCTCCACCTCAACCGGCCGGGCCAAGCTTTCTTCGACAGCCAACAAGGAACCCGCTTCTGAATTTCCTGGGTCGATGAAGAATCGGACTGGACCTTTCCGGGCAGAGATTGCCAAGTTAAAGCATTGGGGGGCGCCAGGCTCATTGAACCGCCTGGCCAGAAAAGGATTCGCTTCCACGCCGACCACGTTGCAGTTGTATTGTTTGCGGATCGCGCGCGCGAAGTTTCCCTGGTTCATCCCCAGATCGACGACGTTGCCGCCATCCGTGAGCCAGGTCCTGACGAAAGTATGGCCTTCAATGCGATCTAGTGTCACTGGTGCGCCGATCTGTGTATACATGCCTGCGAAAGAAACGTCAGATCCTCGGCGTTTTCTAACCCCACGTACTCTTTGGCAGCTGCAACTCCCGGATCGAAATTCTCACCGCGAGTGCAACTTGCGCAAACCTCGCAATAGAACTGGTGGAACCAGGTCCTTAACGAATTGCCTGAGTTTGGGCTCGCCCTGACCGTAGGATCTCGGACCGTAGATCGACGTGTGGGCCCTTAAGTCCTTGTCTTCGCGAACCTGCGCTGTGTGGTAGTACACGACAAAGCAGTTCCGGCTGCGACCCTTTGGGCATCGCACTATAGCCGGCACACCGTGGTAATTTTCATCGGTGACCTCGAAGATTGTCATGCGGTTGAAAATCGGTTCAATGATCACCTCGGGACGCTTTCCGTCCTTGCTCCATAGTTCCAACTGCCCTCCGTACTCGTGTTTCCAGTCTCTGTTCAGGTAGATCAGAAGAGAAAGACGCCGAATGAGCCCGGTCGAATATGCAATGTTGCGGTCGAGATGAACATCGAACTTTCCGCCCCGCGGAATCATGTGATATCCGGCACCCTGCAAATACGGATCGGGCAACAAGTCCCGGATCCCGGTCACCTCCGAAAGAAAATAGAGAAATCTGGCGGAATGCAGAAAGGCAACGACTTGAGAACCCGCCTCTCCGAGGTCCGCGGCAGAACGCAGATTGAACTGCCGGAGGTGATCGTCGTCATGACGAACCCAGTGTGCGTCACCCAAAGGGGGCAGTTCTTGAGTGACGCGATCAAGCAAGTCTTCAGAAAACAGATTGTCGAGAATTAAATACGGGAACGGCGTTGCTGATCGATAGTCGAAACTGAGGGACTTGACGTTGGCAGGAAGCCGGATCGTGCCGGTGAGCACCCCTGCCATCCCCCTGGGCGCGGTCGCGCTGGCTACTGCCTTCCGCTCAGGCAGTACAGTTTCATCAACGACGTTGGATCCCCGGTTGTGGCGGTCACGCTTAAGTGCATTCATAACGCGACTCCTCTGCGATATTACGGACGCAATTTTTCAGCAAGTTAACCGCCCCAAGCCGCACACGCGGACCCTTCCAGAAGAAAACAAACTATGTCGAAACTAGTCCCGACACCAGTCGACATAGAGCTCTTTACAGACTTCCGACGAGCGAGAATTCACGTACCATTGCCAAGATTCATCGGCAATTCTTTGAAGAGTTGCATTGTCGAGTGACCACGTGCCTGAACTATCCAGGTAATGTGCCTGCGGCCGCATTTCCTCGACCGGCGAGCCGGGCCGGGGTAGCAGCACCGGAACCATGCGATGAGAAGAATAGGCGGCGAACACGCCGGACTTCGACAAAAGGTTCCGAGGATAGTACAGAAGGCCAAAGCGGCTTTGAAGGAATAGCTCGCTCACTTTCTCGCTGCTGAGATTTCCACACTGACGCCATTGCACCGTCCCAATGTTTGCCGGGGGTTGCCCACAGCGATCTCCGATTTCCAGGACCTCGTCTACGGAGAGCTTCTTAAGGGTGGGACCCAACATGGCAGAATTAAAGAGTGGACGGCGAGAGTGTGGAAGTCCAAACACCACGGCCCTATTTGCACGTTCCTTGAGGTCTGGTGGATCCGCTGGCTCGCCAATGTTTGAAATGACGGGATGCACTCCCGCATTCTTACCACGCTGCTCCAGCGCCCGTTTATAAGCGGGGGTGCTGGTGACCACCGTATCGGACAAGCTCGCGAGAGTCCGAAACAGAAAGCGCTGCAAGGGGGAAACATAAAACGTAGAAGTCCACGGCGGGCCAGATGCGTACAACTCGTGAAATACAGAAATCATCCGAAAGTGCCGCGAGGATCGAAGGGAACGAAGACTCCGAATCAACGAAATAGGGCAGCCACGTCGTTGATAGCCATAGCATACGTAGTGGACCACTAGCGTGCAGTCAGACTGCACCAGCCGATCGAGGAGCTGCTCCAATCCTCTGGAGTCTCCCTGCATCACAATGTTGTGGGAAATATCGACCTCAGCGGGGGAACGGGTAATCCCGATCTTGTCGATGGACGGTATGGGCTGGCCGGCGAGAGCGGCGACTATCTGATCGACATGATCAGACAATCCATTCGTGCCCGGCGCGCCGTAAGGCGTAAGCATGACGAGATTCCGCATCATTCACCTGTTACCTGTCTCACGGATAAAAGAGATCAGTTCCCCAGAGATGGTTTCAGAATCTGCGAATAAATCCGGCGATTTTCCATGCTCCCTCATCTCGCGGGGCCGTATGGGCTTGGCCGGATGCCCGTAGCAGATCATGCCTGGGGGCAAATCTCTGAGAACGGTGCTACGCGCTCCAACGATGGTGCCGCGCCCGATAGTGACTCCGGGGCCGACGAAAATGTCGTTGGGCAGCCATACTTCATCTTCAATATGGATAGGTTTTTGCTCGATGGGAAAATCAATTCTGGTGTAGTCGTGGAGTCCTGTGCAGAAGTACACGTCATGTGCGATCGCGACATTGGAACCGACGACGATTTCACCCAAATTGTAAAAGACACAGTCGTCGCCAACCCAGACATTGTCCCCTACGCCCAACTTCCAGGGGTAGGTTATGCGGACGCTGGGACGGAACCGGACAGATTTTCCGATCCTTGCTCCGAAGAGTCTCAACAGGAAACTGCGCCAGGAGTATAAAACCTGGGGTGACCAGCGAAATAGAGTGCCTTGCACAATCCACCAAAGCTGGATGGTGGCAGCAGAACGCCCTCGGAAATTCGCCGGCATCCGAAACTGACTCAAATCCTGAAAGCGCACTCTCTCATCCATGGTGTTTGATCCAGTCGACTGTGGCGCGGACGCCTTCTCCCATGGTGTAAGGGCAAGGCCCGGCAACCGCTTGCGTGGGAGACATGTCGTATACCATCTGCGTGCGTAAATTCCTGAGGCGAAATGAAGTTAACGGCGGGTTCTTCCAGCCCAGCTTCCTGATGCCATCTCCCGCCCGGGCGAGGGTGTGAAGAACGGTGACCGGAACCTCCCGAACCGCGGGTGCCCCGAAAGCCTCGCGAATGGTCTC
Organism: Terriglobia bacterium; assembly: GCA_963696825.1. Taxonomy (GTDB): domain Bacteria; phylum Acidobacteriota; class Terriglobia; order Terriglobales; family Acidobacteriaceae; genus JAIQFF01. The sequence goes on along the minus strand of CAVOLN010000007.1, from coordinate 959,927 downwards.
CGCCATCTTCCGAATCTCGACCGGCTGATAGTCAGCGACGTAAAAGACGCGACCATGTACGAACTCCGCGGGAGCCGAAAGAAATTGCTTTATCTGGTGAACAACATTTCCCACATAGCCATACGTCTTATAGAGGCGCTCGCCTCGGGGATGCACATATAAACCTTTGCGCACAGTATCAAAAAATCCTCGGTACGGAACTCCAAACCACGGGCCCCAGATGGAGGTGGGACGAATCAGCACCCAGGGGATTTCGAGGCCACTGGCGCGCACAATCTTTTCGCCCTCGGCCTTACTGGCGCCGTAAAAGGTGAACGGCGCGTACTCGGCATCCTTCTTAGGTTGCACACCGGTCGGGTGCACGTACCGTGATGAGGTAAAGATCGCACGCTTCACGCACCCGGCGCCGCGAATTGCCGAGATGATGTTTTGCACGCCGGTTGTATTGGCTGCATAGTCTGCCAAGGAGGACCCGTCAAGGTCGCAGCGACCGGCGAGATGTATCACCGCGTCGGGCTGGAATGATTGCACAGTCGAATGCAAACCTTGCTTATCGAGAATCTCTCCCGTCCGATGATGCGCCCGGTGCTGGGGATCAAGGGGCGCCTTGCAGTCGAAATTCAACACTTCGCAACCGTCATCAACCAGAGACTGCACCAGGTTGGTGCCGATGAAACCAGAACCGCCGGTTACGAATATTCGAGTCATATCAGATGGCAGGGTTAGTCAAAGGCCGCGGCCTCAGTAGGTGCCATGCCAGTCAAACCAGAAAGAGTACTTTCCATTTGACTTCGAGACATGCCAATTTCGTGCCCGCAGGAACGTGCTTCTTGCATCCTTGTAATTGAGCCAGGGGCCGGGCGTCATCTCACCCCACGGCCCGCTGCTGCCGTGCAAGAACTTGTATCCGTTCGGTTGAAAGATATGCCGCCCGGTCAAAGTCATTGCGATTGGTCCCAGCTTGAAAGCGCGCAGGCGACCGTGAGCCGCGCTAAGAGCGACGCGATGCAACCATTTCGGACCGCGAACATTGCCGGCGGCCCAAAACCGAACCTGCGAGATAAGCTTGAAGCGCTTGTACCCCGCTTCCCGGAGCAACTCAAGTGTGGTTAGAAGCTCAGCCTCAGTTGAATCGTCTGGATCCGCGCTGCATTGCGCTTCCAGTGAGATGTACTTCGGTATGGGCATTCCCAGCAAGCTCTGCACGCAAAGTCCATCATTGCCTTCAATGTCGATCTTTAAGTAATGTGGCACGCCACAATCGTCAAGGATCTCCTTGAACGTTGCGGTCTGGACTGTGAGCGCATGGTGCCGGCTTCCATTGCGAGAGGCAACGTTCCTGTCAAACGAGTTCCACACGGAGTTGTCGTCACAGATCCAGAACTCTGCACGCCCGGCTTTGTCCGCGATCCCGACGTTCAGGATGGTTAGTCTTCCTTCCCGAATCTCTTGCGCAAACCGCCCTTTTGCCTGTTCCACAAAAACAGGATCCGCCTCAATCGCGACCACCCGGTAGCCCTGGTGCAAGTAGAATGCTGTGTCGTTGCCATTGTGCATGCCTACGTCATACACCAGATCGGTGAAGACTCTAGGATTACGGGCCACACTCGCCATCTCCGTTACGTTACTCATACTTTCTCTTCAGGATCGACCTTCGTTATTTGGCGCCGGCGGGGCTGGTTTCGCTCAGTGACTCTGGTCTTTAGGATCCGCAACAAACTTCAACGTGCCCCAGAGCTGCGGAGTCAGTTCGGCCTCGCTGGGAATGTCTGAAACCAAACCAGACGCCTTGTTGGACCAGTACACGCGCTGTGTGGTACGCAGTCCGTCTCCGCGCAACAGGCCCAGATCGCCTCGCAGCGTGGTTCCGGGGGCGGGTTTCAAGCCCAGCACCGCGAGCGGTATCGAGAACTCGAAGTCACCCGCCGAAGCCGCCGCACCTTTTGCCAGGCGCACGTACTGGCTCACGTCTTCTACGTCGTCGAACTTTATGGTGCGCAGCGGAGACTCAAACAACGTGCTATTTTTTGCACCGGTGGAAGCAACTGGACGATAGAGCATGGCTTTCGGTTGGCCCTTTACCAGTGCCACCAGCAGACGTATATCTCCCGCTGTCGCAGATTTGCGGCGCGGGTCAGAATTTGGGTCGGTGGCGAGCATCACATCAAGGGCGCCGCCCGTCTTGAACAGGTTCTGCATCGAGGAGCCGGAGTTATCCAGGGCGTTCGCATCCCCGGTTCTGAAAGCGGCGTAGAGCCTGTCTCCAGCAATCCGCAATGCGGCTGTTGCTGGCAGTGCCGTATGTTCCCAGTTCCCTACTTGCTTTGATCGCTCGTCAATAGTCACAAACTCTTTCGGGTCCCACTTCGAAAGATCTCCGTCCAGCGTGAGCGGCTTCGTGCTAACTGGTACCAGAAGCGTGGCGGGCACCTGGTTTGCAGTTTGCCGCGAAAGCTCGGCGCTCCCGAAGGCGGTCTGCGCTTGCGCAAGCATCTCAGGGCTCACGCGAACGGTCGACGGAGCGATGCGCCGAATGGTATCGAGCCCATCCACGCGCACGATAGCGGGAAAGTTTGTGACCACATAAACTTCTCCCTGCTCGGTCTGAGTAATCGAAGGCCAAAAGTTTTCCTCACCTGTCGTGAGGTCGGAGACAGACATTCCCCGGATCGCTTTGCTGCGTTGCGTCCAGGATGAGGATGGCGCGCGGGAGTCCCTGAACAGGGTCGCAACAAATAATCCATCGGTCGTAAAAAGGTAGATGACTCCTTTGTTACCGTTGATCGCCCAAAGCTCAACCCCGCCGGGGTTGCGCAGCTGGAACGACGGGCCCAGCAGCCGGGTTGTGCCGATCAACTCTCCAGGAAACGCGGGCACCGGAGAGTTGTGCGAGGCATGAAGACCCGGCCACAAACTGGGATAGGACCACTTTGCGATTCCATGTTCGGCGCCAGCAACCGACTGAGAGGCAAACGGCTTTGGGCCGGTGGTGAGTACGGTCCAATCGCTGGCCGTTGGCAACACCTGTTGGCCTCCGGTTGACGTAGGTTTCTGGGTCTGCGGGCAAAGGATAGTGGATTTGCTCAGATCATAAAGCGGAGCGCCGTTTTTGTTAAACCCTACAGGCTTGTAACTGGTCGCCGTATCGGTCACCAGTTCAAGATTCGCAGAAACCGTAGCCGCACGCACCGTTCCGGGCGTCATTGCGACCTCATTGGGTTCGGCGATTCCGTTGCCGTTCAGGTCCGACCAAACAAATGTGTAGGCTGAGAGATTTGGTTTACCCGCAGCAGCCCCGGTCGCGGATGCAGGGATGCGCGATCTGAACGCGGTATCCTGGAGCAACTGCCAGGAATCGGCCGCCCCAAATGCCGCGACCGGCACTGCGACTCCGGCCTTGTCGATCCACACTCCCACAACCGGCGAGCCGGTATAGGGATTGGAGTTGAACGCGTTAGTGAAATACTTGTTACCTCCCACGTAGATGGGAAGGTCCGGACTTTCGCTGGCGCCGGCGCCCTTGTAGCGGCTGCCTTTCTCCTGGAAGGATGCCTTTTCCGCATCCGGGTTATGAAACTCCGGCACGAGCTGAGGCTCGCCGTCCTTCGGGCGGTAATGAATCGCGGTGAGACGGCTCTCACCAGTCGTCCAATCCAGCCGGAACGTCATTCCATCAAGATAAAAAGAGGTTTTGTCTTTGGGATCGAGATTGCCGCCGCCACCGTAAGTAACCGGTCCGTAGAAAGCTCGCAAGAGCTGCCCGTTCAGACTCCAGACGCTCACGCGTTTTGGCTGGAAGTCTTCTTCCGCAACCCACAATTGATTTCTGCTATCGATTGCGATTCCTTTGGGATGGTGCATCAGCTTCGCGTCATAGGGCCCCGATGCGGGAACTCCTGCCACACCGATCGCGCTTAGAAATTTGCCCTTCAGGCGAAAATACTTTTACCTGGTTGCTTGTACCCCAGTCGCTGACGTACAGATTTTTCCTTGAGTCCATTGTGATTCCCTGTGGATCTTCAAGGCCCGTGCCGATGACGGTCTGCGGTTTCCCAAGGTCTGTAGCGGTGCTTACGCTATCCGGCAGAGTGATTTTCAAAACATTCTTCTGGCTGATGACGAATAAACTTCCGCTGCCATCCGCGAAAAGCCCGTGAGGATCCGGGACAGGCAGGGTGCCGATCACTCGTGACTGCGCGGCGTCCACCAGCAGAAGTTCGTTCAACTTCGTTAGGCTGACGACAACCAGACTGTTGTGCGCGGCAAGACCTCCCACGCCATCCATGTTCGGGCTGGGAAATTTCCATGACGGATTCAGTACAGAAGGATCTTCGCCATTCCCCAGCCGCGGGTTCCGCGGCGCGTTCGTCTTTCGCCGGCTGTCGTTTACCAGTTCATGCAGCCGCAACTCCCCTTTCAAACTGGAGGCAACATAGGCATAGAGTCCGGACTGGGCGCGAGGCCCGGAATCTCGCGCAATCTGCTGAGCGCCGGTCCAATCGCCTCCGACCCAGGTTTGTCCGTGCAATTTGTGACCGTCTAAGTCCACCCAGGCAAGGCCGCTTCCGCCCTCTGCGACATAACTTCCGATGAGCACCTGCCCGGGCGAACCCGCGTCGCGTTTGCCATGCACCGGCACCAGTCCCGGTGGAATGAAACACACCGAGCTGGGCGGAGTATGGTTTGTCAGCCACTCGCTGGAGGTGTCACTGGTGGCCCAGGGGGGCTGTCCCGGGTTGTAAACCGCGAACTCATATTTCAGATCAATCGCCTGGCGATACAAGCCGCGCACCGTGTAGGTGCCGGGAGCGACCAGTTTTCCCGGGATGTGGTACACGCCATGCGCGGCCGAATCCGGATCACGTCCCAGATCGTCCAGTCCGTCCCACCAGGCAACACTGTCGCCCGCCGGGAACCGGGTTTCGCTAACCAGATTGCGAACGCGCATACCGTGCTCGTCTTCGATGACCAGAGTGACAAATGCCGGCTGGTCCAGATGAAAACGCACAGCGATGGGAGGATGCGGTTGTGTTTGAGCCCTCAGGTTCTCCGAGAACAGAGCCAGGAGAATGGTGCAGGCTAAGATTCCTCGGAAGAGAAAGCGGGTGAGGCTCAGCATTTTAAGCTGGAACAAGTGTTACTCGTAGTCGCATGACGCAAGAGGCGGTCATACCATTCTGTTGCACAACATCATTAGCACAATCGAGCCGCCACTTTCTCGACATGCGCTCTTCTCTCATTTGCAATGGTCGCTCTTCGCGCACCTATGCAGGCGTCGTAGGTCGCGCGACAGATATTCATGCGACGAACATATTCATCGTCTGACATTGTCTTGATGCATTCAACAAGTTGCCCAGGGTCTTGAAAATCGGTCAGATCGATGAATGATTTTTTAGGAAATGTCTCAAAGATTCTTGTATTTCCGCTCCAATAGACCGGCAGTGTTCCGGCCTGGATGGCGTGCCACAGTTTTTCCGTGCAATAGTAGTCTGCCGCTGTGTTTTCAAGACACAAATTGTAGCGATACTCAGAAAGAAGGTGCAGCTTACGAGTCCACCAATTGCGGTGTGAGGGATGTGCTGACTGAAAACCTGAGTCCTCTCGGCTGACTCCACGAGGCCATCCACCCCCGTAAACGTCGCACAAGCCCGCTCGATGTAGCGCTAGCGCATAGGTACATCGTGTTACCTCCAGATCCCGGTCAACTCCATCAACCGCGCAGGGCGACCTCTTGTCGCCAAGTCGATAAGTGAAGAATGTTGCCGCCGTTTTTTGTCTATCAAGAATCGGACTCACTTTCGATATGGGGCCTAGCTCAGCTTGCAGATCGATATCCAAGTTATTTCCAGGATCGAAGTGGTAAGACCCAAGAAAATGAAAATTATTCCAGAACACATCCCCAGTGAAGCCGTTCATTATTTCTATTTTCGGAAGCAGCGGCGCTGCCCGATAGGTTTTTGTCGTCAGATGTGAGTGGCGTGGTTCATTGGTGTAATAGAGAAAATGTTTAAATGGATATCTTATGGAGTATGCGGTGAGGAACCTTATTGAGCTAGCAACGATCCACTGCGCCTCCCTTGGTTCAGCTACTAACTGAATGCGGTACTCCGAGTTCAATGCCTGATCGTCGAGTGGACATACCGTGCCCGGCCTCACGAAAACTCTTGTAAAGTGTGACATCTAGCTACTCCCACGAATCAGCGGCGGTCATGCGGCCACTTGACATGACGCGAATGTTTCCAGTGAGTAAGTCGTGTGTTCTTGGATGGTATTAACATATTTAAAGCCGTATGACTCCAGCAATCGGCGACCATGGCTCGCATCGCACGCATTTGGATGAAACTCAATCACCAACATCTTAGTTCGACCTAGGAGATCCGGATAATTCTCCAGAAACTCGAGTTCTGAGCCTTCGATGTCACACTTAATGAGGTCGATCGGACCAGGGCCAACCAGTTCATCCAAGTCAACATACTGCGAGACTTCGGCGCGTCGGTTGAGCAACGGGTTCCTCGAGGTCTTGGCCCCGTTTTTGGCTACTTTATTGACGCAGGAATAAAATGCGGACGAGTAAATCATTGCCTCCCCGGATCTGCGCCCGACTAAACCGCAACGTACTTGAACTTCACTCTCTTCGGCGTCTATGGCTAGTCTATGTTGAAGGTCGGGCAGCAGACTTGGCGATCCTTCCACCGCAAATAGCTGAAACGGGAAGCGCTCCTGACCAGCGAGGTAGAAGTGGATACAGCGAAGGGAAAAATAGCCCACGTTCGCCCCGAGGTCAAGAATCCTGACCGCGTTGCCACTTGATCGCGAGGAAAATGCGTTTTGAATCGCAGTATCGTAATTGCGATCGACAAGCACTTCACTCATGATCTGCCAATCGGAATCACTGCGTACCGGGACCGAAATACCTGAGCTCAGAGCAATGGTAGGGTGCAGTATTTTCCAACAGGCAAGGCGAACCATGTCGTCGAGTTTCTTTCGCAACTTAGTCAAGGGTCCCCTCATTTTCATAAACACACAACTGCAGGACTCGACTAGGAGAAGATGCAGTCGTGAGCAATCTAGGAGGTCTCATGATTCCTACGGCGCGCCACACCTTCTTTCATGCCCTGGCCGCCGGCAGCCGCTGGCGGTAGCGCAGCATGAGTCCGATGAGCTTGCGTGCGGACCAGTATCTGGGCACGTAGCGGCGGGGCTCGGAGATGCAGCGGAAGAGCCATCCGAAATAGAAGCGGTCTGCCCACATGGGAATCTGAACCTGGTCGCCGCTGAGGAAAGCAATGGCGGCTCCAATGCAGTGGATGGCGGGCACAGGTTTGAGATTTCGCTTTAGATAAAGTCCCAGCTTTTCCTGTGTGCCTCCGCCCAGAGCGACGACGATGTGGGCGGGACGGCGCTCGCGAACGGCTTGCAGCAGTACCTCATCTTCGATCACATTCTGGTAGAGAGGCGCGAGATAGACGTCCTCGGACAATACCTCGATACCTTGTCGATGGAGCCAGAGCAGATTCCTGGACGCGCTCTCGGGATTGGGCATGATCCAGAATGTCCTGCCAGGCTGGCGCACATCGGCCCGGGTGAGCAGTTCGGCCAGATATTCCAGTCCGGAGAGGCGGCGAATATTGTCCCCCTGCATGAGATTCCAGAGCATCACCATCAGCGAACTATCGGCGATGGCGATATCAGCACCCAGCAGAGCTTCCCGGTAGGCAACGTCGTGGGCAAGATTCCTCAGGGCCGGGGCTGCCGGAACTACCAGCAGCCCTCCCTTGGACAAGCGTTCTACGGCGCTGCGCGCATCGCCGACAAAAAAACGCAATCCGAGAATCTGGCGGAACTCCAGGGCCGACCCATTGTCTTTTTTCATCATGCTGCCTGCGTTTCCCGGAGGGCGTGCATTTCACTTTCGATCCAGGCGTAGGTTTTGGCGAGTCCATCCCTCAGGCGAATGGAAGGTTCCCATCCCAGATACTGCCTGATCTTGGTGTTGTCGCTGTTGCGGCCGTTGACCCCGCGGGGCGCGCTCAGGTTGTAAGTCCGCTTCAGCTTGACGCCGGCAATATCCTCGACGATGTCGACCAACTGGTTGATGGTCACCAGTTCGCTGCTGCCCAGGTTGATGGGTTCATGGATCTCGCTTTCGAAGATTGCCTTCACACCCTTCAATACAGTCGTCGATGTACATGAAGCTGCGGGTCTGGTGGCCGTCGCCCCAAATTTCGATTTCGTGGCTGCCTGAGTTTTTGGCTTCGAGCACCTTGCGGCAGATCGCGGCCGGAGCTTTCTCGCGTCCGCCGTCCCAGGTACCGTGGGGGCCATAAACGTTGTGAAAGCGGGCGCACCCGGCACTGCAGGCCGAAGTCCTCTTCAAAGTGGCGGCACATGCGCTCGCTGAAAAGTTTTTCCCAGCCGTAGCCGTCTTCGGGCAACGCGGGATAGGCATCTTCTTCTTTCAAGGGAATGACGTCGGCACTGACCTGCTTTTCGCCGTTGTAAACGCAAGCCGAGGAGGCATACAGAAAGCGCTCTACGCCCAGATCCTTCGCGGCCATAAGCATGTGAGTGTTGATGAGCACGCTGAGCATGCACAGGGCGCGGTTGTTCTCGATGAACCCCATGCCGCCCATATCAGCCGCCAGCTGAAAAACCGCGTCCACGCCCGCGGCCGCCTGGTAGCAATTCGCCTTGTCCTGCAGATCCAGGGTCAGGTTGAGTGCTCCGGGCGTCCTTTGATACCACTCGTTCAAGGGTTTGATGTCCACGGCGCGGACCTCAAGAGCGCCGCTCTCCAGCAGGTCTTTGACCAGGTGGCCGCCGATGAAGCCACCGGCTCCGCAAACCAGAAATTTTTTTCCATTGATTTTCATGAATGTAAGAAACCCTTTCCGAGACCTGCTGCGAGGTCTCATTGCGACAATTAAGAAATTTCTGCCAGAGGTGAGGGACGGGACGGGTGGCGATGTTTGCGCAAGCGGGTGGAGTTGGTCTCCTGTATTACGCGCGGGCCGGGGCGATTCCTGGGGAGCGCAGCCAGACACAGCCCGCCGGCCAGGACCATAAAGCCCAGGTTGGTGGGCTGCGAAAGCTGCTCGGTCACCAGGCTGGGGCAGGCGTGCCACGCCAGCAGCCAGGCGAGCAGGTGTTGGCGTCTTGCGGCCCCGGCGGCGCCGACTGCGATGGTCCCAGCTATCCACACGCGATAGGCGAGGAAAGAAAATCCCAGCACCGGGCCGGATTCGAGTACAACCCGTGGCCATTCGTTTTCCGCCAGAAGAAATTGAGTTGCTCCAGTCATCAACTTGGATCCCACGCTTGTGCCCATCCCCAGACCTTTCCCAATGAAGCCGGCAGCGGGCAGCATATCGATAGGCTCAAGGAAAGCGTGGAAGAAGCGCCATGCCAGGCCATGCTGGGCGCCTCCCCAGGCCGCGTTGGCGCTATCCCAACGCGTCATGAACGCGGTAACGGCCTCCTGGAAAAAACTGGTAAAGGACAGCACCCCGACGGCGGCGCCAATCAAAACCGCCATGGCAAATATGCGGTGTGCGCGCTGGGGGTTCATGATGGCAAACACGATTGCGCCCACAGCGATCAGCGCACAGCCTAAGACTAGAGTCCGGCTGCCCGACAGGGGCTGGACAATCGCCACACTGAAAAGGGCTGCGGCCAATAGCCAGCGCGAATAGGTGGCACGCCTCTCCGCCAATCCGTAGATCAAGAAGGCCGCGGCCAGAATGAAGAAGTGGGCCGCGCCGGTGATGAAGCTGAAGGTGCCCGCGGGCCGTATCTTGCCTTCTATGAAAGCGATCTGTTGCACATCACCCGTGGTGGCAGCGTTGATCCAGCTATTGGGCGGGGACATGAACTGCAGGCTCATCAATGCCGCCATCGGAATGGACAAGATCAAAACCCATTTCCCCACCTTCACCACATCCGCGTAGGAAAACACCTCGGGAATCACGAATATGAGCGGCAGGTGGAGAAAATCGGTTCGCAAGCCGTAGGCAGCTACCAAAGGACCGCCGCCAATACCGAGCACGATCTGAACGATCGCCAGCAAGGTGAATGGAATGACCAGAACAAAATACGTGACCATCGCCGCGTTGATCGGAAAACGTCCGCAACGGGCAGCCTGGATGTAGATCAATAAAGCCAGCGGATCACGTACTACGAGGAATGGCATGCTCAGGGGCGGCACCCACTTGCGCACCGCTCCTTCAAAAATCAAGATCCAAAAATACACCCAGATCATTCGGCGGACCGCCGTGACGTGCTGCTCCACTGCAGACGTCTGCCATAGCGAGCTCTGCAACGAGCCCGAGCCCGTTACAGCTTCGACGGTGAGCTGGCGATTCAACATGCTTGCTCGCTTGGAACAGAAAGGGAATGGTCAACGGCCTGGTGGGGAGCCGAGCCTTCAGCAAGCGCTTGCCGGACTATACTTGCGAGGCGATTGCGATACTGCTCCCAGGAGCGCTGCGCCGCTTTGCAGATCGCCGCCCGGCTCATAGCAGCAAGAAGCTCGCGATCGGATGCCAGCAATTCCAATTTTTCCACCACCGCTCCAACATCGCGGATGGGCACGATGAAGCCATCCTCACCGTCGCCGAGAAAATCTGACGCCCCAGTATTCGGAGTAGTGATTACCGGAACACCCTGCGACAGAGCTTCCAGAAGAACTAAGGCGCAACCTTCAAACAAAGACGGAAAGACCATCACGTCATGCTGCCCGATTTCTTGCAACAGGTCGGCGTGGTGGAGTGAAGGAATCCAACGATGCACTCGCAATGCGGCATCAAGAGCGCGGCTTTTGCCGACGCGCCTCCCGACGAGCGTCAACTCGATCTTCGGTCCAAGAAGTTCAGCCGCGCGAAGCAAGTAACTGATGCCTTTGCGCTGGGTGAGCATGCCCACAAAAATAACTTTGAGCGGGCGATCGGAGCCGGATGGCTGGGCCTTGACGGAGCAGGTTGGGGGCGCGCCATAGGGAGCGACGCTGATGCCTGCGTTCAACGGGCCGGCCTTGGTCAAGGTGCGCCGGACAAACTCGCTGGCGACAACAATGTGGTTTGACAGCGCGAGTTCCTCATCTTTGCGGTCACGTTTGCCGGTACTATCGGAATTCCCAGGTAACGTCATGGCCCATTCCGGCTGCAACTCGGCTTCTTCTTCCATCAACTCCTGGTAGCATCTCCAGTAACCTATAGGAAGCTCGTAGATAGTCTTGAGCCCCAACTTCCTGGCGGCACGAAAGCTGGCCAGCGCTCCATCTTCGTAGGCGTAAACGGCGTCGACGTTTTTCGCGTGTTGCAACCGGGAGGCGACAGCGGCGTCCAACCCTCGGTACACCGCGTCCACCGAAAACAAACCAACTTCATGGCGGGTAAGACCTGCGAGGTGAAACCGGTTGGCCAGAAGCCTGCCGGCTTCCAGCCAGGGATAACAGTGAACCTGATCCCGGTGCACATGTGTAAATGTGCGCCGGCGAAGCTCACGGCTGAGCGAGCGCGGAAGCATCTTGGCCAGGGGATGTTCTGGATGCCACGCCAGGGAGGTCCAGAATTCTGCGAGCAGTCCGACCTCGTTGAGAGCGCGGACCGCCTGCCGGACGTTGGCGTTCCCGATGGGATGGCTGAGTATCAACATTGAGTCATCAACACGCTGTAGTTTGTGAGTTGGTAGAGCAGAGGCATGAGACCCGAACGCGATGCAACAGTTGGCGACGGAATTAGACGACAACGCTCGTTGGCGACCACATTTTTCTCATGGCAAGCCACACCGACAGGGCAATACTAGGCAGCCACGAATACATGGTGAGCAGCAGGACGCCTCTAACGGTAGAAAGGTTAAGTATCGAGGCGCATACTGCCTGCACGGCAATTGTGCATGGTATGAGGACCGCCGGCGACACGATCCAGGCGCGCGAAGAATTGATGGCCCAAAGTAATCCCGCCACCGTGGCCACGACTGCGCACGCAGCCATCAAGATACCGTCCGAGCGCAGGTCGCTATATTGCCTGCCCAGCACTGACAAGATCTGGCTGGGAAAGATCGCTATCACGGCCACTGATAAAGCGGAGATGGCCAGATAACCCGCAACGATCTGAAAGTAACGCCGCCGCAATTGATGGACCGACCTTATGCGGGCGAAGGCTGGCAACACCACTTCGATCATGACTGATGACAGAAGGGCAAAAGCCGCGACCAGTCTGCCGAGCGCGCCAACGTTGGCAACGTTCTCCGAATTGCCAAACACGCTGATCAGCCAGACTGTGATCTGTCCCTGGAGGCAGTAGTAGATGGAGTGCGGCGCTTGCCGTCGGAGAATGGCGACAATTTCGGAGCGTATGGCAGGATCGCCCGGTACACTTGTGTCAATCTCCCGCCTAACCCAACGGCGCAACATCCAGAACTGCACTGCGTATCCGACCACTACTGTCGCGATGGCGACAATGGCATTAAAGAAGATGAATAGCGCTATCCCGACAGCCGCAAGCTTTACGAATGCCGCTACCAACGCCTGGTTCTGGATTTGTCGAATTTCCGATCTGAGCCGCAGTACCACGGCGTAGACACGAGTGATCAACTCCAAGCCCGAACCTGCCAGCACTGCCAGGACAAGGCCGGCGGTCACAAACGCGTTCGCGCCATTTTGTACCAACAACCAAATCAGAACGGGAACGACGACCACGACCGTTAAGATAGCCAACTGGCGCCGCAACTGCAGTGCGGTAGTAAGCAAGCTACCCAATCGATGACTGTCTTGCCACACGCGTCCACCCATTGCTGTCAGGGCGCTACTTATGCCGCTGTCTGCCAGCAGAAGGATTGTCGACAGCATCGTATTCCCGATGGTGTAGAAGGCATACTCTCGCTTGGGTAACCCACGCACAATCAGGATACCTGCAGCGAAACCCAGTGCCTGTACGACTGCCTGAACCGACGTAAACTTCACCAGGACCGGCAACCAGCGTTGTACAGCAGTTGGTACGACAAGGTCTGCAGTTTCCGGAGCCAGGGCGATCTCAACTTCCATAAGCTCCGGACCCGACCGAGCCTCGCCGCCAGCCATGGCATCTGTTTGCATTGTCGATTGATACTGCCGGTGCGGTAACTTGCTCATCCATTGACCGGAAAGTAGGAGTAGTTTCCGTAGCCCGGGCGGCGCGGGATCTAGTTTGTTGAGCGACATCCCGAGAATTCGCGCCCCGGCCGTTACCAGAACCCTTCTCGCACGGACCAGGCCACCGCGCGGGCGTAGTGTCACTGGCTGCGACGAGTAAGACACCATCGACCACACTGGATAGTATCGCCGCATCCGTTACCGCGAGCACCGGCGGCGAATCGATGATGATGCACTCGAAGAACGAGCTTAAACTCTTAAGTAAGGCCGCCATGTTCGGTCCGGCAAGTAATCCCACCGGGTTTGAAGGAACCGGCCCTGACGTGAGCACCCAGAGATTCTTCTGTAAACAATGCCGCAGCACGTCTGAGACATTGCGCTCACCCGCCAGGATGGTACTTACTCCTTCGTTGTTTTCGATCCCGAGGGCTCGTGCAACCCCTCCCTTACGCAGGTCACAATCCATGAGTAACACCGGACCTTTGCGCTGCGCCAGCGCTTGCGCCAGATTGAGCGCTGTCGTGGTCTTCCCTTCGCCGCTGTGACTGCTGGTGATCAATAGTGTCTTGACCGAACTCGAGGGCATGGAGACAAAAGTCCCCAGCGCGCGAAAGGCTTCCGCCAAAGAGGAAGTTGGGTGTCTTGGTCAGGCTCAGAGCTAACCTGTCCCCGCCGTTCTTCCTCCGCGAGCGCCCGAGTCTTGAACCATGGCCTGTGCTCGAACGGGATGATTCCGAGCGCGGGCATTCCCATCAACGCTTCAGCTTCTTCTGCGGTTTTGATCGATGAGCTTACCGCTTCCCGGGCGAACGCCCCTATGACCCCGAGAACCAATCCTGCCCACAATGCGAGGACGATATTCAGCAGACGCCGTGGGCGTATTCGCCTGATGGGAGTCAGGGCGTTATCAACCAGGTGGATATTGGTCGATCTAAGGGCGGCCGAAACCGTCGCATCCTTCATGCGATGGAGCAAGCTATCGTAAAGCTGCTGATTCGTGTCGAATTCGTGACGTAGTATGTTGTCCTGAATCAGTAACTGGCTTAGTTTTCCTACCTGCTCTTTTTGACTGCGAACCCCCGCCAATGTCAGTTGTTCGCGATGGGAGGCTGCGTTGTAGTCGTTGCTCATCCGGTTGATAACACGATTCTGCTCATTTTGAATCTGCTTTTGATTTTCATCGAGTTCCAACTGCAGGCGTTTGGCGCTCGGGAAATTGGGCCCATACTTTGCTACCGCTTCGGTGTGCTGTTGGTTGAGCTCAGCGGCTGTCTCCTCCAGCTTCTCCAATAGATCATCGTGTACCAATGTAGCCAGGTGACTGCGATTCACCACCGCCTGGCGGTAGAGCGCTTCTTTCTGGATGCGATCACTCTGGGCATTAGTCAAGTCACGGCTTCGGTCGGCGAGCATTTGCTCGAGGACGTTTTGTTTATCGCCCGAGTTGGCGATCTGATTCTGCTGCTCGTAAGTGACAAGTGCCTGATGCGACTTCTCGACGTTGTCTTTCAACTCGGCCAGCTGTTTTTCCATCCAGCCAGACCGTCGTATGGCTTCATCTTTTTGGCGAAAGTTATAGTCGAGGTAACCTTGAACCAGGCCGGTTGCTACCTCGGCTGCTAACCGTGGATCGTGGTTTTCAAATCCCACAGAAAGCATGCGCGTCTTGGGTATCGTTTCGACTTTGAGGTTGTCCTGAAAAGCCTGGATCAGTTCTACCTTGTGCTTCTCGATGTCCTCTTTTGTTGGTTTGTCGGGAAGAACAACACCAAGCTTTTGCGCCAGGTCAAGTTGTTCGATGGTCTGCCACGCGAGAGTTTCGCTCTGAAGGACCTGGATCTGAGTCTGGAGGAAGGTGTCGTCGGCATCAGCTTTATGGTACGGGTCAGTTGAGGATTCCAGTTGCGGAGTCTCGGGCTCGACCTCCACCCGGGCCGTGGCCTTGTAGACCGGAGTCATCACGAAAGAGACCACGGCGACCAGCACGGTCAACGTGACAGTCACCGCAGCGATAAGCCAGCGCTGCCGGAAAAGGATGTACCAGTAGGCGGCGAGAGAAACATACTCCCGCGAAACGGACATCTCGTCGTACTCGGGCCACGGTAGTATGTTCAACTCCGCAGGTGCAGGGGAACGGCCAGGGCCGAGTACTTGAGGGGAAAGGGGAGGTGTTTTGCTGGCACTCATAAAGTGGATCGCCTTGTTGATAAGTTTGAACTCTACGCAGGAGGCCTATGCTTGATGCTCCGCGCGGGTTGTAGAGGAACACTCTGAACAGGATCAGAAGCGAGCGCTGTAAATCGTGACACCGGTTACCGCTTGCAGGACCGACTCGAGGCCGCGATGGAGTGCGCGCTTACCGCTGCTATCAGGCACAAAAAGGATGTCTTCCGCTTGCAGGACCGGATCCGAACTCTTTCCACTTAGAATTTTCTTCAGGTCAACCGGGATTTGCTTGCGGCCTTCCGGCGATTGGGCATCATTGCGGATGATGAGGCTCTGATCCCGCTTGGCAGTTCCTTTAGTGTCCTCAGCGAGAGCGATTGCCTGAAGGACTGTCATCCCATGGCTACTCGCCCTCATGGCGAACCCTCCCGGTTTGTTCACTGCGCCCACAACGTAAACAATCGCCGCGCGCGTGACCGTAACTCGATCTCCGGGATACACATCTACATTCGAGCGAGCGTCGCCACTTTCGAGCAACTGCTTCAGATCAACCGTAACCGATGCCGCTGGATCCGGCTGCCCCGGCGTGGAAGTCTTGTTGTCCAAACCCAAACTGTGCATCGCAATATCGCCGCGGCGCACGATGGCGGTATTTCCGGCGTCGTCGGACAGACCTTCAGCCTGAGAAAGTAAATCCAGCAACGTCGTGTGGGTGAACACTGGATAGACCTGCGGCTTCTTTACCGCTCCGGTGATCGCGACCGCGTGTAACCGCGACTGGGTTATGGATGTGGTTATGTGAGGATCGCTGACGAGACCTGCCGTCTTCAGTTCGCTGGACAGGAGATCAGAGAATTGTGACAGGGTTAATCCAGCGGCAGTGAGTGGCTTCGATAGCATCGGTATCGTAACGCTCCCGTTGGACTCGACGCGATAGTCTCGCGAAAGTTCAGGCACATCCATTATGTAGACGGTGAGCACATCGTCGGGGCCGATCAGATAGCCATCTATTTGTCCCTTGGGGACTGCCGGAGCCGGTTGGGCTCCATTCTGATCAACATTTGTATTTGTGTCCACGGACTTAGCATTCACGCGACCATCTATGGGCTTAACATCCACAGACGCAGAGCCTTGGGCTCGCGCGTGGTCAGGAAAGAGGAACATCAGCAGCAGCGCGAGGATAGTCACTCGCATCGTCCGTATCATCCGTCTTTCGCTTTTCGTCCTCTGAAGAGTTTTCATAAAAGATACCTTCCGCCCCGCGCTTCGTGACCATGATCCGGATACGCTATTCGATGTCCTTAGCCGGCGAAGCGCGCCATTGGCTGGTCAAGGTTCAGCTAATTCACTCCGGTTACACTTTTCAAGAGAGCCAGTAGAGTCTCCACTGCTCGATCGATCTGGAATCGCTGCTCGAAGCAGTTGCGGGCTCGCTGCCGCATGGCCTGACTTTCCTGGTCTGGCATCTCCGAGATAGTTTTGCAAGAGGTCACAGGTGCCCTGCAAGGTGTCCTCGCCGACCATTCCAGCTCCGTCGGCCTCGAATTTCCCGCCAAATGTTTACCTTGTTCGAGATGAGAGGAGGCAAGCCAACCGCCATCGCTTCAGCCACCACGACGCCGAAATTTTCCTGATGTGACGGAAGCACGAAAATCTCGGCCGCTCGATATGCGCCCCACTTCAAAGACCCGCTTATCATTCCTGTCCACGTAATTCGCGATGCCACACCTAGCTGCTCCGCCCGGTGGTTCAGTTTCTTTTGCCATCCGACTTGATCTGGACCGGCAATAACCAGGTGCCATTGGGAGTGAGGCCCCAGCACTTTGGCAAAGGCTTCAATCAGCAGGTCGTAACCCTTCTTGGGGTGAATTCGCCCCATGGAGAGCACCAGCTTCTTGTTCCGCAACTCAGGATAGCGACTGAAGAACTGGTTTAGCTCCAACTCCGGATTGCCGCTTGGTTTGGCGGTGCCGTAGTTAACAACGATTTCGTTGCAGCGATAGAGCCAGAATGACTGGCGGGCTAATACACGCTCTTCTTCCGAGGTAAACAGCACCGCCTGTGCGTCCCGCAGGACTCGGTATTCCGCCCAGGGCCAGTACATCCATTTCTTGACATGCTTCAGCGGATACTGCTTTCTTGAACCAGGGATCGAGCATGCCGTGAGTGAAACAGAACGTAAGGCGTACTGGAATCGTGGAGGGCGCGCCAGGCTCCGAAGCTGTGAAATTGCCAAATCCCGTTCACGATGGCGGCGTCGAACCGGCCGTGATTGGCTCGTAGCCACGGAACAAGCCGGGCACTAAAGGCATAGCCGAGTTTAGCTGGTCCCAAAGGATGGACCAGCACCGGGCACTGCTTCACATGTGGCGCATCCGGCGGATCGAGCGAGACGATTTCGACATGGTGTCTTCCCGAAATTGGGGTCGTCCACAACTGCTTGACGACCTCGATTGGGCCGCCGCTGGCAGGATTCACCGAGTTCATGATGTGGAGAATATTCACGATAGTTCTTTGTGGCGATGTCGCGGAATCAGCGAGCTGGAGAATCGCGAATCAATGTACGGGTCCGGGATACGACCGTCCGACGGATCAACTTTACTTCCTGATTCACGCAAGTACGTTTCACTGCACACTTTCTCGTACAGCGACAAATAACTGTCGATCATGGTGGACACTTCAAAGCGGGCTGCATTTGCCAGACTCGCTTCCCGAATGACGGCGCTACTCTCAAGTGAACATTGCACGGCGGCGGCGGCTGTTTCTGGATTTTCGGGGTCGATATAAACCGCCGCATTTCCGCCAATTTCATTCATTGGCGACCGGTTGGTGTGGCCACCGGACAACCGCAAGCCTGTGCCTCAATGATGGGCCATCCGAATCCTTCTTGAAGTGAAGGAAAAATCATCATCGCGGCGGTCGAATACAAGCGCTCTCAGATCTTCTTCTGGAAGCCCCGTGAGTTCCGATGTCGGTCCCGCCATGCCGTGCTCAAGAACGAAACGTCGCATCTCGGCAGTCCAAGGTTTGCCGACCATCACAAACTTTGGAGAGATCGCGGCCATCGCCGGCGAGAATGGAGAAAATGCGCAACACGCCGAGACGGTTCTTGTACCACTGGTTGCCGCCGACATGTAAAAAGAAAGGCTGACTCGGATCGACGCCGAGTTGTCGAATCCGGAATTCGGCCTTGTGCGCCTTCCATGCGCGAATAGGGATAATTGAGGGAATTGTAGGTACGCGACACACGACTTTCAGGAATATCAATCACCCGCAACAGATCTCTTCGCGTAGCTTCGGATACGCATACGATGTGCTGAGCGCCAGTCAACCCCTTCACGATCAATCGTTGAAGGCGACGCCCCGTCCAGCCAGTCTGTTTCTGCGGAATGTCGCCCTGCGCGCTTCTTATGGCCAGGAGGTCGTGACAGGTGACAATGTGCGGAACCGACCTCATGTACCTCGTGTAAAAAGAATTCGAATGGTCGCAGATATGCACTACGTCGGCCGACTTCACGGCTGATCGAAGCAACGGCGGAAACACGCCGAACTTGTCAACATATCCCAGCCACTTTCCGAAGCCGTGGGCAGAAGGGTGCAACTGGCCCGATACATGCCGGCGGCCGCAAGCTCTGCACTTCGTGACCAGCCCGCAGCAAACCGCGCGCCATCAGCGAAGCAAAGCGCTGCATACTCTCCTGGCCGTCATTCGCATAGTTGGCGAGCAGCAATACCTTCATATCCGGGTTTGACCTGATAAGACATTCCTGGAGAATGGTTTGGGATTTCGACAAACATCACGCCGCGCCAGTTCCACGCCACACGGCGGGCACGGTCTGCGCAAGAATTTTGAAATCCAGCCACAGCGACCACTTGTCGATATATTGCATGTCGAGCTCCATCCACTTTTCAAACGGGATAGAACTGCGCCCGTTAACTTGCCAAAGGCAGGTGATGCCTGGCTTGACGCTGAAGCGGCGCCTTTGCCAGTCCTGGTCGAAAAGTTGATAGTCGCGCAGGGACATCGCCCGCGGTCCCACCAGACTCATTTCTCCTTTCAGAACGTTGAACAGTTGAGGCAACTCGTCGATGCTGGTTTTCCGCAAGATTCTTCCGAGAGGAGTAACCCGCGGGTCGTTTGTGATCTTGAACACCGGACCTGCCATCTCATTCAGCGGAAGCAGTTCGTCCTGAATCTGTTCGGCGTTGGCGATCATGGTCCGGAATTTGTAGATCTGGAACTGCCGTTTGTTCAAACCGACGCGGGTCTGGCGAAACAGTACCGCGCCCGGCGACGTGCATTTGACCAGGACAGCGACCACCAGGAACACCGGAGCCAGGACAACCAGAAGGAGTCCGGAGAGAACACAGTCAAAGACCCGCTTGACCACGGCCGGCCAGACCTCCGGGGACCCGGCGGTCGACAACGCCTGGGGGCCGTCCCAGTCGTGGGCGTGAGAATTTGAGTGCTTCAAATTGAAGATTTGGGAGTCGAACCGAATCGCGGTGCCATGCTGTTCACATAGTGAAACGAACTGGGCGGCATGTTCGTAATAAGAACGCAGCGGCAGATACATTGCGGCTTCGTCTACGACCGTGTGCCTGAGAAAATCTGCCAGGCCGGAGAAATTGCAGCAGCGAACGAGTCCGGTAGCTTCGAATTTCTTGATCCCGCTCCAGTCGTCATCCACGAACCCCACGATTTCGTAGCCCAAGCTCGGGATGCTTCGCGATCTGCTGTGCGAAATCGATGGCGCGATCGTTGGTGCCCACGATCAGGATGAATCGTCGGTTCCTTCCGCGACTGCGCAAAGCCAGAAGAAGCGAACGGGCTACAAGACGGCCAGCCAATCATTCCAGCGGTGCAAAAAGTCCAAAAAATGACGACGAATGCCGGAGTGCCGAGATGAATCTTGAAAATCCTGATCAGAACCGTCAGCACAACTGCAGCCAG
Organism: Terriglobia bacterium; assembly: GCA_963696825.1. Classification (GTDB taxonomy): domain Bacteria; phylum Acidobacteriota; class Terriglobia; order Terriglobales; family Acidobacteriaceae; genus JAIQFF01. The sequence goes on along the minus strand of CAVOLN010000007.1, from coordinate 939,678 downwards.
CAATGTAGCCTTGCAGACTTCAAGAATCGCCGCCCATAGAGTCGTCAGCCTCTTCGACGTGTACAGCCCACATACGATAAACAGGTTGTGCCATAGGAATAGAAGCAGCCCGAAAAGCAGAAATTTGCCAAGGTTGATCCGCAAGGCCATGAACTCGGTGAAGGTCATGCCTCCGGACAAAATGAAGCCGGCAGCAAATAAAAGCGGTAGTCAAAATGCAAAGATCGAAGACCTTAGCAAGATACTTCATAAACCGGTTTCTACTCTGAATCACGCATGCTCCTAGCGTAAAAGGAACTTGTTGAACAACAGCCAATGTTGAACGGCCGCCTGGCCAGTGAGCGCGGCAAGAATTCCGAAGCGGCGGGAAATCAGAAAAGCGGAGGGTTTTACTGGGTCTGCTGTAGCGTCTGCAGGGCCCTTAGGTTTACAGGTTACAAGTTTTCCGGTTAAAGAGGCTCGACTCCATAACCGTCAATCCGGATGGCAAGCGACCTCTGAATGCTGTTCACGGAAACGATCAGGCTGCGATCGTCATTGATGGCTGAGAGTATTCCACAGATACCGTCCAGGCTTCCACCGCGGATCCGGACTTTCTGACCAACGTTGAGGAACGGATGCGGCGAAATCGGGATTTTTTCACGGACAATCGTCTGCAGGGTCTCGATCTGTTCGTCAGGAATGGGGCTGCCCACGCCTCGCACGCCTACAAAACCGAACACACCATTTGTCTGCAACACGTAGATACGGGAACTGTGCTGCCGGCCGATTCGAACGAACACGTAGCCAGCGAACAACGGAAGCTCGACCTTGCGCTTGCGGTCGCTCCACTGGTGCACTTCCGTGGATAACGGAAGAAACGCAACCAGGCCTTTTTCTTCCAGCTCGGCTGCAACTCGCTTCTCATGCCTGGCCTTGGTCTGCACCGCGAACCAGCATCTGTTCACCATCGGAAGCCGCTGGCTGCGGAATCAAACTACCTCGTAAGAGCGTGGCTTCGCCAGAATGAGTCACAACGTTCTTGACTCCTGGGAAGCCTGGTCTCCAGCGTAATGGTGCCGGGGAAACCGCAAACGCTATGTTGGGATGCCTTCCTGCGAGGGAGGGTTTACCGCAATTCCGGCGTCGCGGCCGTTTGAAAGTCTTAAACCGTGATTCGATACTGCATTTTTTCGTCTGTGTAAAACAATTCATAATTTTTATCACCTGCATTAGAGGTACCGAGTCGTACACCTGAACGCGTCGGAATTTCGACGGCTGAGCGCTCAACTCGAAACACAGCTTCGCCCTCTCAGTCCCATGAAGAAATGACCTAGTGTGGTTGAAATAAATTCTCAGTTTCCCGCATCGAGCGACTCGCCAACAGATTCACGTCCAATCTGATCGGCCTGCAATCCGTTGACGAAGCGCCCGGCAACCGCGAATCCCGTAAGCTGACAGCAAGTTTCAACCCGGCTCACGCGACCCACGCACTGAAGCCGCGTCGACCGCGTCACCACGCCGAAAGCCGGCAAAACAAATTCCACCTCTACTTCCATTCCGAGGGGCGGAGTCTTGGCTGCGATTACGAACATTCCGCCGTGACCAATGTTTACGCAGTGTCCGGCGTCATAGTGATCCGCGCGGTCGCTCCAGCGAAGCAAAAGTGGCAACGCTATCTGAAACCGCCGAGAATTCCTGCGTTCGATCGATTGATCCACATTCGTACCCACATTTCTTTTTTTACGGACTCGCTCACCGTATCGACAACCCCAAAGCCCCACAAGCAGGCGACCGTCCTAGGCAAGATGGAGTCGCATGCCAGTTTTGCCGGGTAACCGGTTACCACACTGTGACTAAGTTTGAGGTTCAGGGGAGAAGCGGGCCGCTCAGGATAAGAGGGGGCCATTCGTACCTGGACTAGAGAGGCCGTCCGTACCTGGTCTAGAGAGACAGGTTGGAACTGGCGCTGATCACCAGTGCATGCGGAAAAAACAGTTTTTTCGAACAACCGTTTGGCGTAACGCCTTATCTAAGAGACAGTTTGCGTCAAGATTTCATTTTCTTGATGCAAATTTTCTTTCGCATGCATGAAAAGTTCGCAGCGTATTGCTACGCTTTCGGCTTGTTCGACCCCAACTGTTGTGCGAGACTGAACAGACTCGGGCCGAACGCCACTTTTGTTTCGTGCGGGCGACAAAATGCACGAATTTATCGCCTTGAAACTTGAAACAGGACGGTCCAATCATGCGTTTGCAGTCCTCCCCGAGTTTGAGCCCTACGCAGTCCATCCGTATCTTGATTGCGGACCGGAACCGCATGGGCAACCAGCTTCTGGCAGAGTCGCTGGGCGTGATCCGCGGTTTGAGGTGGTTGCTGCGGCTGCTCCCAAGGAAATTTTGTCGGTTGTCACAAACCTGCAACCCGACTTGGCATTGATCAGTGCGGATTTTGACGGCGCCGCAAAAAAGGGTCTGCAACTTGCCAGAACTCTCAATAGCCGGAACCCCTCTGTAGGGATCGTAATTCTGCTGGAAACCAGCACGCAGGAATCAGTGATCGCGGCTTTTCGCTGCGGCGCAGCAGGTGTGTTTAGCCGGACAGAATCGCTGGCGGAACTTGCCCGGTGCATCGAGCGTGTCAGCCGGGGCGAGATTGGGGCCAATAAGCACCATTCCGAGTTTTTGCTGGAAGCTCTGAGAAGTACTCCATCCTGCGAAGGCATTGGGGCCGGCAAAATTGATCAGCTCTCTCCGCGCGAACTTCAGGTGGCGGAACACGCCGCACAAGGCGAAAGCAACAAACAGATCGCGGATCGGCTCGGACTCAGTGAGCACACCGTCAAGAATTATCTTTTTCACGTCTTTGAAAAGCTCGGGGTGTCGAACCGATTTGAACTGCTTTTCCTGTTGTTCAAGGAATGCAACAGTGCGGCTCCGGATCGGACTTCGCTCACTCTGGCGCTGGAGTCGGGCCATCCGATTGAAACCTATTTGATAGCTGCGGAGGAAGGGTCCGCTGCGGCACAATTCGTTGTCGGACTGGCGCATCTGGAGGGGTATTGCGTCGAGAAAAACGGCCTCTCTGCCTATTACTGGTTAAGGCTGGCCGAGGCCAGCTCCCGCGAACTCGGGCACCGTAGCCGCGCTCTGCTCGAGCAGCTACGAAATGGTGTGGAGGCGCATCAAATTGAAGATGTGGAAGAGCGGATTTCGATCGCAGTGAAAAACAACAAACTATTCCAAAGTCAACGTCCGGTTGAATTTATCAAGCGGAGCGCGGATTCCCTGGCTTTAAACATCGCAATCTAGGGAATCGAGACCTTCTGCGTCAGAGGGAGGGGCCGCTCTTTCCGCGGGGATGGAAAATGTTTTGATGCAGTAAACGATTGTAGTTTCGCTACGAATTTCTAGAATCCTGAGGGTGCTGAGGTATGAAGGAAGTTTACGAAGTTCTGAAACAAAAGGAGATTGAGCTAGCAAGGGTGGCAAATGAATTGCAAGCCTTGCAAGTAGTAGCCCCTCTTCTATTGTCGGACGATGAGGTGGGTGACGAAAACGAAGTAACATCGGACGCTTCGATTAGTCGTGACAACCTGTCCAGCTTCTCCAAGCGGTAAGTTATTCTTCACAACCCGCGGCGGCGCTCCTGCAGACTGACAGCAGCATGTCGTAACCGATGGAATTTATTTTCCTATGCTGGTTGTGCGGACACCAGCCACAAGACCTGAAAACTGTCGCAACTTTTTCCACACTCCACCGGTTTATTTAACGAACATTCACAAATATTTTACGCGAGAGTAACGTCGGCCCTCCAAGCTGGGCGGTATCAGGAGCCTCCACTTCGAATCCCGCACCATGGAGAAAGCCGCATGAGGTTTGCTGGTTTCACACGCACGTCCTTCCGCAACTTCGGCCTGGGTGCTGCATTATTTTCCACCATCTTGAACCTGGTGGAGACACCCGGCCTCGCCGCCCAGACCTCGCCCACTGCCACCTCGCCGATCCAGCACGTGATCATCATCATCGGTGAAAACCGCAGCTTCGATCACGTCTACGCCACCTACAAGCCCAAACACGGGCAAACAGTTTCCAATCTGCTCTCTCGAGGCATCGTCAATGCCGACGGAACACCCGGCCCGAATTATCTGGAGTCGGCCCAGTACAGCGCGGTCGACACGACCAGCTTCGATCTCGCTGCCGACGGCAAGGCGATTTACGGAAACATCCCGCCGCCGCTGGCCGGCGGCGCAACCAAAGCCAGCGACACGCATCCGGCGCCGTTCGCAACTCTGAAGATTGCCAAACTCGCAGAGCCGGACTTGGCTCGCGCCTATAACAAGTTCCTGATCACCGGCGCTACTGGCCTGGATTTCGGCGTCGTGGACACCCGAATCACCAATGTCAACAACCTCGGGCAGGGAGTGTTTCAGCTCACTCCAGGAGTGAAATACGACGACTACGCCAACAGCCCGGTTCACCGCTTCTATCAGATGTGGCAGCAAACGGATTGCGATGCTAGCTCATGCCACGCCGAACAATCCGAGCGGTTGCCTGAGCGATCTTTTTCCCTGGGTGGAAACCACGATCGGCGCGGGCAGCAACGGCAAGTCGCAGCCCACACCGTTCACTAATCTCACCACCGGCGAAGGTTCGACAGCGATGGCCTTCTACAACGTTCAGCAAGGTGACGCTCCCTACATGAAGGAGCTCGCCGACCAGTACACACTGAGCGACAACTTCCACCAATCGGTCGAGGGTGGCACCGGAGCCAACCACATCATGTTCGGCTACGCCGACGCGATGTGGTACAGCGACGGCAAAGGCAACGCCGCTACGCCGCCAACCAACCAGATTGAGAATCCCAATCCGCAGGCCGGAACCAACAACTACTACACCGAAGATGGGTACGGAGATGCAGACGGAACGGGCGGCGGAAGCTACAGTGCTTGCGCCGACATCAGCCAGCCCGGCGTGGCGCCGGTCGTGAACTACCTGCAGTCCCTCGCATCCCCCATCGATCCTCGTTGCGAAGCAGGACACTACTACCTGCTGAACAACTACAACCCGGGCTACAACGGCGACGGAACTCTGGCCAGCCAATATTCGCCGTTCACCATTCCGCCAACTTCGCAAAAACACATTGGCGACTCGCTGGCGGCAGCCAACCTCTCCTATACGTATTTCGGCGAAGGCTGGAATCTCTACCAGACCGATCCGACCGGCGCGAATCCTTACAACGCCTACTGCAACATCTGCAATCCGTTCCAGTACGCGACCGACATCATGACCGACCCGACCCAGCGCGAAGCCCACATTCAGGACACGAGTACTCTGTATGAAGACATCGACCTGGGCAGTCTGCCGGCGGTTTCCATCGTGAAACCGAGCGGATTCGTGGACGGCCACCCGGCGTCCTCGAAGCTCGACCTGTTCGAAGGATTCACAAAGAAAATCGTTAAGGCCGTGCAGGCCAACCCGACGCTGTGGCAGAGCACTGCCATCTTCGTCACCTTTGACGAAGGTGGTGGCTACTACGATTCGGGCTACATTCAACCGCTTGATTTCTTCGGCGACGGCACCCGCATTCCGCTGCTGGTCGATATCGCCCTACTCGACGGGCGGCCACATGAATCACAGCTATGCAGACCACGTATCTCTCATCAAGTTCATCAACAGAAACTGGAACCTGAAGCCAATTACCAGCCGAAGCCGGGACAATTTCCCGAACCCGATGACAACCGCGAACAATCCCGTACGTACCCACGAACAGCCCAGCTCTGGACGATCTCTTTGACGCGTTCAATTTTCCTCAGGCCACAAGCAGCTTGAAGAGATAAGAGCTGTTCGTCACGCAAAAAACCCCGCCGGCCAGGGCGATTTGCCCCTGGTCGGCCAGTCATTCAGAAAGAATTTATCGAAAACCTCTCTAGTTCAGGAGATATCCGTGAACAAGTGTTCGTTCCCTGTCATTGTCCTTCTGCTCTCTTTGGTGGTTTGCGTGCCGGCCATCGCCCGCGATGGTTCGACTGAGAGCCCGACTGCAAGTGTGACCGGCAAGTGGCTGGTATCGTGGCAGGCTCGCCTGGGGACTGAGCAGGCAACCATCGAATTGGAACAGAACGGTTCCGCGCTAAGCGGAACCTTTCACGATCCACACCATTCCTGCTCTTTATCGGGCACGATAGAAGGCAAGAACATCTCGTTCGAGGTTCCATTTCCAGGGCCTCGCCCCTACACCATCGCCTTTAAGGGAATACTGGACGGCGACAAGATCAGCGGCACGTCACAGGCCAAAAACATGGGAGGCACCGGAGCCTACCTCGGTCACGGTGGCGAGATCGTGCAGCCTGAACATCCCTGGTCAGCAACTCGACAGGCAGACCCTCCGAGTTTGAGAACTCAAAAAGGAAAGCCGGCCAGGTCAGGCAATTCGAATTAGGACGAGGGAGGACCGTAAACAGAGAACAATTGGGACAATGAACCGGCGCGATTTATTACGAACGGGTCTTTGCGCAGGCGCTCGGAATGTTCGCGTCCACACTGCGTGGGTTTCGGTTATTGGCCAGCACAATGGATGAGCGTCAACCACCGGCAAGGCTTGCGAGCTATGTCGATCCCTTGCCGGTTCCCGTGGTCATTCGACCTTCGCCAACTGCGGGAGATGTCGTTCAGGTACGAATGGGCGAGTTCAAGCAGAAGGTACACCGTGATCTCCCACCGACTCTTTTTTGGGGCTACAACGGAATATGGCCTGGACCCACGTTTGAAGTCCGTCGCGGCCAGCATCTGTCCGTGAGCTGGATCAATCAACTTCCGGTCAAACATTTCCTGCCAATTGACACGACCATTCATGGTTCCGAAGAAACAGTTCCACAAGCTCGCACGGTTGTGCACGTTCACGGCGCCCAGGTTTTGCCGGAAAGTGACGGTTATCCCGACGCGTGGTTCACATCTGACGGACAAGCCGGCCCGGTCGCCGGTGCAAATACGGGCCACTACCCTAACCAACAACGGGCCGCGACGCTGTGGTACCACGACCACGCCCTCGGGATCACGCGTCTGAACGTCTACGCCGGGCTGGCGGGCTTTTACCTTATCCGGGATGAAGAGGAAGATTCGTTAAACCTGCCTGCCGGCCCGTTTGAAATTCCCTTGCTGCTTCAGGACCGCAAATTCAATCCGGATGGATCATTGCTTTATCCCGCGGCTCAGAACGGTACCCATCCGGTCTGGATTCAGGAATTCTTCGGAGATACGATTTGTGTCAATGGCAAAGCAACGCCGTTTCTGGAAGTTGAACCCAGAAAATACCGTTTTCGCATGGTCAACGGTTCCAACTCGCGTTTCTATCACCTGACACTGGTTCCCGCGGACGCAGCCGGCAAGCCTTCCGGCAGACCCGGAGACGCTCCGCCGTTTCATCAGATCGGGACAGATGGCGGGCTTCTGCCCGCGCCGGTGACACTCCACTATTTAATCGTGTCGCCCGGAGAACGTTTCGACCTGATTTTAGACTTTACGAAACGTGAGGATGAAAGCTTTGCTCTGATTAACGACGCGCCTGCTCCATATGCGCGCGGCGGAGAAATTGTTCCATCCGATGTGATGCTCTTCAAAGTAACGAAACCGCTGTCCGGCCCGGATACCAGTTCACTCCCTGAGACGCTCACGCCGGTATCATCGTTGAACCCCAGCCTTGCGGCACGTGAACGAATTCTTGCGTTGACCGAGATGGACCGTCCGTCCGACGGTTATACGATGATGGGACTGCTCGGCCAAAAGCACTGGGGTGACCCGATTACCGAAGATCCCAGGGCTGGCTCCATAGAGATCTGGTCATTCGCGAATGCTACCGGCGATGTCCATCCCATTCACCTCCACCTCGTGCAGTTCCAGGTATTGAACCGCCAGGCATTCGACGTCAAAACCTACTTGCAGACTCAGAAGCTGGTGTTCACTGGCGTCCCTATACCGCCAGAGTCGAACGAGCGCCCAGGCTGGAAGGACACCATCAAGACCTACGCGGGCTACGTGACCCGCGTAATTGCCAAGTTCGATCTTCCCGAGGGAGCGCAGGCGGCCCCGGGACGGGAGTTTCGTTACGTTTGGCACTGCCACATCCTCGAACACGAAGACAACGAGATGATGCGGCCATACAAAATCGTCGTCTGAAGCCTCGTCCTAAACTCTGCTACTTGACCTTATTGTGCTGCCCTGACGGCATCGAATATAGTGATGCGGCTTTGACTTGTGCAACGATTCTTGTTTTCCTGGTTGCAAAAATCGTTGGGCAGAATGCGGAGGGTTGCGCCATGAAACGCTACGGATCGTTGATCGGGTTGAGGCCGGAAGCGCTGGACGAATACAAGAAATATCATGCCGAGGTGTGGCCCGAAGTGCTCGCCATGATTCAGAAATGCAATATCCGCAACTATTCCATTTTCTTGAAAGACGGCCTGCTCTTCAGCTACTTCGAATATCACGGCACAAATTATTCCGACGACATGGCGAAAATGGCCGCTGATCCAAAAACGCAGGAGTGGTGGGCGATCATGATGCCCATGCAACGTCCTCTTGAAACTCGTGGCCAGGGCGAGTGGTGGGCCAGCATGGAAGAAGTTTTTCACCTCGACTAGTACTGATACGTTCGATGCCAGCAAACACCACCATGCAGATTATTGATACGCACCAGCATCTGTGGGATCCAGATCTGTTCCGGTACTCGTGGTTGCAATCCGTCCCCAGCTTGAACCGTCCCTTTCGTATGGCTGATTATCTTGAGGCCGTCCACGGTATGAACCTGGTGAAATCAGTGCACCTGGAAGCAGATGTGGACGAACCGTTCATGCTGGACGAAACTCGTTATCTGCTGGCACTGGCCGATGAGCCGGATAATCCACTGGCCGGAATAGTGGCCTGCGGACGTCCCGAGAAGGACGGCTTCAGAGCTTACCTCGACAAAATTGCGGGGCACCCGAGGTTAAAAGGAATCCGCCGGGTACTGCATACGCAACCCGATGATGTGGGACAGGGTAGAACTTTTGTTGAGAATATCGCCAGTCTCAAAGACTATGGACTTTCTTTTGATCTTTGTGTGCTTGCCCGCCAGTTGCCAATCGCCATCAATCTGGCGTTGACGTGTCCGGATGTGATGTTTGTTCTTGATCATTGTGGCGTTCCGCAAGTGAAGGAAAGAATTCTTGATTCTTGGCGCTCACACATTGCTGAAATCGCCAAGCTTCCAAACGTACACTGCAAAATTTCCGGGCTGGTGGCCTATGCAGACCCGGCGCAATGGACCGAGGGTGATCTTCGGCCTTATATCGAACATGTGATCTCCTGCTTTGGCTGGGACCGCGTACTCTTTGGCAGCGACTGGCCGGTGTGCACCCTTTCCGCGAGTTATAAACAGTGGGTCGAGGCTTTATCTTCAATCACCCGATCAGCGGGCGAAACCAATCAAAAGAAACTTTTCCACGACAATGCCCTTCGCGTGTACCGCCTGGGCTAAGCTAACTTTTGATTTTCTGCTCGATTCAAATTACAAGCGAGACCGGTTGGCAGTTCAGTTGGGAAATTGCGAAGGGGAAGAAGGGGCCTGGATTTCCTCCCGCAGGTCAATGACTTTGAAACCGGCAGGCGGTGCAAACAGCTTCGAATCTGGCTGGCCGAGAACAATGTCAGAGACTTCGAAATTCTGTGTACCGAATCGCGGATCCTGCCGCTTGCTTATGAGGTTGACGCCAAGCTGCGGTGAATACCAATATTCCCGTTTCACCATGATCGGACTGTCATTGCCAATCGCGCCACTCTCGATGACTGCCGTCTCCAGCGTGCCCACGGTCTCCACTCCGCCGAGTAGTTGCTTACCGAGATCCTGCCGGCTCAAATTTTCCGGCTGATTTGGAGTCGCGCCGGCTGATGGCGGAGGCGCAAATCGGGGCGCGGAAAACTGCTCCAACTGGCAGACGCGCTCCCTGGGAACGCAGATGTAGAGCTTGTGCGCCACCGGGTCGCTGATCTCAATCTGGGTAACAACCGATTCGTGCCGTCCGTCGTCCGGGACAAGTAATCGACGCTCCTGAAAAATCCGGCCCGCGTTGTCACGCGCGATGGCTCGGTGGTTCTTGAGCGTGATGGTGGTGCCGTCCGCTAACTGCCGGACCGATTCGGTATTCACGGTGCCGGCAAACGGCGCGTTGGCAAGCGACGGGATAAGAATACTGATCAGGACTTCGCGGGTGCCGCCGTCGGGAGGGCGTTGCGGCCCCGGCATATCCTGAGCGACGGATACATAGCCTGGCAGCATGAGGCATCCCGCCATCAAGAAAGAGAGAATCCTTTTCGATCGGACCGGCATTTCCTCTTTAAGCGAAAACACCAGGGATTCTACACCTATCCGTGAAGCAACCGCGGTCGGAAACAGGAACATTGATTCTGCCGTTATGGGTGTACTGGCACTGCGGCTAACGCTTTGGCGACGGCGGTCACGACTCGCTGAACATCCTTTTGGGATGTAAGCCAATTACTCACACTCACTCGCATAGCACGCCGCCCATGCCAGGTTGTCCCGCCAAAGAACGCTTCCCCAGTCGCAAGAATAGCGGCAATCACCTGATCGGTTCTGCGATCGTGATCCGCCTCCGACGCGCCCTGATTGAGGTCGAGAAACCGCACCAGGCCTTGATTGATCACGGGCTTCGAAACAACTTCCGCGCCGGGCAAGCGGCCAATCTCCATCACGAGCGAGTGTGCATGCTTGCAGCAACGTTCCACCAGGTCACTCACTCCGTCACGGCCAAGCTGGCGCAATGCCGCGTAGGTGGGAAATGCGCGCGCACGACGGGACCATTCCGGCGTCCAATCCATCTGATCACGAGCATCTCCATCGTGAGTCAAATACGAAGCGTGGCTCGTCATGGAAGCGCGATGGGCATCGGGGTGGGCAACAAAAGCGTATCCGCAATCGTACGGAACGTTGAGCCACTTGTGTCCGTCCGTAGCCCAGGAGTCGGCTTCGGACACGCCCTTCACCAGGTGACGATATTCAGCACTGGCGGCAGCCCATAAACCGAAGGCGCCGTCCACGTGCACCCAAGCGTTGTATCGTTTCGCTATCGGGATCAGCGTCTCGAACGAATCGTATTTTCCTGTGTTCACATCCCCGGCTTGCAGAAGAACGATGGTGGGCGCCGAGCTATCTGCCTTGAGCGCCCGCTCAAGAGCGTCCGCGGGAAGTTGCCCATCAGAATCAGTCGGCAAATATTCCACCCTTTCCAGACCCAGCCCGAGCAAACGGATTGCGCGGTCGAAGGTTTCATGCCGCGCGTCGCTGGTCAGGATGCGTATGGGGGGTGCAGCGTATAGACCTTGCTTTTCGGGATCCCAGCCTCGCTTGGCCAGGATCGCGTGCCGCGCGGCCGCAAGGCAGGTTACATGCGCCATCTGGCAGCCGGTGACAAGCGCGAAACTTGCACGGTCCGGAAGCCCTAAAATCTCCTTTAACCATTTTCCGGCAACTTCTTCCACCACCGCGGCCGCCGGCCCGCAAGAGTGATGCCCGCTGTTCTGATCCCAAGCCGAGGTGAGCCAATCCGCCGCCAGAGCAGCAGGCACAGAGCCTCCGATCACCCAGCCAAAGAACCGTCCTCCCGCGGAACCGAGAATGCCTCCTTCCACGTCTTTCACCAGATCAGCGATGACTTGCTCAGCAGGAACGCCTACTTGCGGGAGCATTTTGTCGATGCGGCCCCGCAAGGTAGCGACGTCAACCGTAGCAGCGACTGAAGCTTCATCGAGGCCCTCCAGGTGGGCCATCGCGTTTTCCAGCGCTGCTTCCAGTGGCTTTCGAAATGCCGATTCTACTGTTCGCATAGGTTTACTTCATCGAAATCTTCGTTTGTCATGGGAACGAAACCATGCTAATTCTCAAGTAATCTTCAAGCCGTCCGGGACCAACGGCAGCGAGCGCAGACGGACTCCGGTCGCATGAAAGATTGCGTTTGCGATCGCCGGCGCAAGGCCAATCATGGGGCACTCGCCCGCTCCAGCCGACGGAAGGTCCTTGCGGTCGAGCAGCACCGTCTCGATCACCGGAAGATCGCTGAATCGCGGTACGCGATATTGTGACAGCCTGCCATTGAGGATTTTTCCGTTCTCAAACTCGATCGCTTCGAACAGAGCTCCTCCCATCCCCTGGACGTTCGAGCCTTCGACCTGATTGCGGAGGTTCCCGGGATTGACGACGGCTCCGCACTCGAAAGCGGAAACGATGCGAGTAACTTTCACTGCTCCTGAGTTGCGATCGACGTGCACTTCCACGAAAGTCGCAATGTTCCCCAGCTTTTCGTAGCCCCCGCCCATGCCAAATCCCTGGCCGGGCGCAGCCTTCTGTTTTCCCCAGCCGAACTTATCCGCCGCAGCCTGGAAAACCGCGCGCAGCCTCTCGTTCTTCAGGTTCTTCATGCGGAATTCGAGCGGATCCATTTTCAAGGCATGCGCCAATTCGTCCATGTGGGACTCACGTGCAAAATGGTTTGCTGTGGCCGCCAGTGCTCGGTACGATCCCTGGCGCAACGGAGAACGCGCAGGGTGGAAGACGATGTGCTGGTTCGGAATTTCATAGTAGCTACGAATTCCAGCAGAGCCGGAATTGTAGTTGTGGAATTCCCATGCCGTGAGCGTGCCATCGGCCTGAACACCGGCGGCAACGTCAATCACTCCGGCAGGCCGGAAATATGCCCAGGTAAACTCCTCTTCGCGCGTCCATACCACCTTCACCGGACGTTTGGCGGCGCGAGCCAGGCGTGCCGCTTCGATAGCCGTCTCCCCGGTATGCTTTCCGCCGTAGGCAGAGCCGGTATCCGGCATGAGTACCCGCACCCGATCTTCAGGAATCCGGAAAGCCTCGGCCAGCTCACCGCGCACGCCAAACGGACGTTGGGTTCCAGTCCAGACCGTCAGGTTATCGCCGTCCCACCTGGCCAGTGCGGCACGAGGCTCGAGGGGCACGTGCGCGATGTAAGACACCGTATAGGTCTGGCTCAGACGCACGCCCGCGGAGGCCAAGGCCGCATCCACGTTGCCAATCTTGAAGCGTGTCGCCGTCGCCGGAAGGATCCGTTCCCTCATCGGTATTCTTTTTCAGATAGTCGAAAAGCTCTTTGCTCGATGGTTGTGGCTCAGACTTCCATTCGGCATGAATAGCGGCGACCGCCGCCGTAGCCAAGCCGGAACTCGGCGCGGCTACACCAACAAAATTACCGTCGCGAACCACTGTAGCGCCCATCTGCTCTGCTTTTTTCGAGTCCAATGAGAGCAGCGTTGCTCCGAAGGAAGGCGGACGAAGTATCTTGCCGTACCACATCTCCGGCAACTTCTGGTCAGAGGGATAGCGGTGTTTGCCGGTAACAAAATCGACGCCAATCATCTTGGGGACCGATTGGCCCATCACCGTCCAACTCGCCGCTGGGATGAGCGGATCCTCGGCCGGTATGCTTTGCGCAAGCTGCTGTCCCTTCACCAGGGTCGCGTATTCTACCGATCGCCGACTCTTCGGATCCGTGACCTTGCCATCGGCAGCAACCAGGTTCTGGCGATCCATCTGCCACTGGGCAGCCGCAAGATCGATGAGCAGATCGCGCGCAGCGGCAGCCACTTTGCGCAGCTGCAGATTCATGGTGGGCGTAGTCCGGCTTCCGAAGGTTCCCATGTCGAAGGGAGTGAGCTGGGTGTCGCCCATCACCAGCTCGATTTTTTCGACGGCGAGGTGAAGTTCCTCGGCGACACCCTGGCTCAGCGAGGTGCGAATGTTCTGACCGACTTCCACCTTTCCCGTGTATACCGTGACCTTGTCGTTCTCCCCAATGTGTAACCAGGCGTCAATCTCCTTAGGCAGCGCATCTCCGCGCCATGGCCTTGCCCTGCCGGATTCCTGCGCCTCAGCGGTTTGCCGAAGAACCGAAAACACCAGAACGCCGGCGCCAAGAAACTTAAAGAAATCGCGCCGGTCGAGATCAAAGTGGTACCGCGGCGCTGCGCTAAGTTCGTACCGTTCAGGCTCCCAGGGCGCCGGAACGTGTGTTGTCTCGCTCATGGCCTGCTTCCCTTCCCCTGTTCTGACTCGGCCAGCATGTTCGCGGCCTTCTGCACCGCGCTGACGATGCGGGAGTAGACACCGCAGCGGCAGATGTTGCCGTCCATGAAGTCGATGATCTCGCTTTGCGTGGGATGATGATTTCGATTGAGCAGGGCAACCGCAGACATGATCATCCCCGGAGTGCAGTACCCGCATTGCAGCGCGCCTTCCTCAAGAAACGCTTCCTGTACCGGCATGAAGCTGTTCGCCGCGCGCCAGACCTTCAATAGTGGTGATTTGTTTTTGAGCGACGGTTCTCGCTGGTGTGATGCAGGAACGTTGAGCCCTTCCATCGATCAGAACCGTACAGGCTCCGCACTGGCCTTCTCCGCAGCCGTACTTGGTTCCAATCAGATCAAGGTTCTCGCGCAATACAGTGAGCAGGCTGGTTTGAGGATCGGCGTCGACCGTGCAAGGACGTCCGTTGACAGCGAGGTTAATAGTAGCCATTGAGGCCTTCTTGAACTATTGCTAAGAATTAAGGTCGCTGCCTGAAATGATATATCCAGCGGTAAAACTATTGAAAGTTGCAGGGTAAGGGAATTTTCTCTATTCGGTCACAACCTGGTCCAGCAACTGTCCTACGGCGCGCTCGGCTTCAAGGATCGAACTGCGATGATCCATGATGCCGGCCAGGTCGGTATTGGCGAACGCAATACGCCCGAAAGGCGCGGCCCGCAGAACTTCGCTGGGGGCAGGCTTTCCGTTGGTACCAAAGAAAAAACCGGGTTGCGGATTGAGATAAGCGTGACCCCAGCGATTCAGGATGATTCCCGCAATGTCCCGCCGCGCGTCGAATCCCGTGTGAGCAAACATATCGGTAAACTGCTGGCGAATCTGTCGCTCATAATCCCTGAAAGAGGTTGCCAGCATCTCTCCTCGTCCACGGTGTCCCTGGTCGGCGGCCGGCAAACCCGGGTAGGAATACAAAACTTTTAAAGGAAGCACTACGGGAGAATCCGGGCTGATGGTGGTCGAGTCTGCGCCGATCAAAGCTGTCTTCCGCACCTCCGTGTAGTTGCCAAGGCCCTCGAACCAACGAAATCCGCTGATGCCCATGTTGTAGAGGAAGCGCCAATTCCGGACTGCGACATTCGCCATCATGCAGGGTGACCGGTAAAACTGGCTGTAGGCCTCCTGCTGGGCTTGGGGGAGATCGCGAACCACATGCTTGGTTGTCCAACCACCGCCCGCCATGACTACGGTCCGCGCCTTCAGCCGATATATCCTCCCGGCAGCACGTATAAAGGATGGAAACAAACTCGGACTTCTCCGGATCGCCGTCATGGTTTACCCACACCGCGGTCGAGTTCAGGCGAATACGCGCCGCTGAACCCGGCTGATCGAGCGCTGCAAAATTAATGTCGTTGCGGCAGACCGCTTCCATGCTGCCGTCGCCGGCGATAGATTGTGGAATAAGGGTCTTCACCATGAGTCGCGCGATTCCCGTGTTTCCGTCAGGAAACATCTGGTCGGTATCGTCACTTTGTAAGGGATGAAGCAGGTCCGCCGCGTAGTCAGCGTATGCCGACAGAGCATCCGGGCCCAACCCCGATCCCCCGCCATCCACCGGTGAGAGAAAAGTCCGGATGGTCTCGCGACTGATGCCGAAGCGCTGCATCATGTGCTGCTCAAGCGTGATCGAGTCGAGATGGCGCGAGATTTCGTCTCCGAAATACTTTGGCCGTTTCTCCTCCTGCTGCGGACCCATCCGCCACTTCAGCAGTTCGGCGCGCGCACTCGCTGAAATCGGAGCGCCCTTCGAGCTTCTTTCCCCAGGGATCAATCAGCCACATGCCTGGCTTCTGGCCGAACTTCGCTCCGAAATACAGTCCGTAGGTCGCGGGCTCGCTTCCCACCATGTCGTAAGGAGTCTTGCTGAGCGGCATTTCCTTCGCGGGACCCGCCCACTTCTGATATTGGAGTTGAGGCGTTTTCAAGCCGATCGAGTCGTAAAAACGCCCGAGAAAACTGTGAGGATATTGAACGAAGAACATCGCTGAGCCCTGGTGAGCCATCAAGCGGTGGCCATCCACCATAAACTCATTGCGCTTGGCTTCCCCGCCGAAGACAGGATGATTGTCCAGCACCAGACAGGTACGATTCCTGCCGCCCTTCCGTACAAAGAACAGCGCCGCCGCCAGCCCGCTGATGCCGCCGCCGACAACAACGCAGTCAAACACTTCGCCGGTGTCAATAACGTTCTCCGGTAAACGGTCGAACTCGCCGTCACGAATGCGATGGCCAGCGGCCAGCACCTCGAAAGTGTTTCCGTTGGACTTGCTGTAGTCACCCACGCCGCCGTAGCCGCGCCAGTCATCGTCTTCGCCGAGAAGTTGACAGCGGTGTAACTGAGGTCATGCAGAAGGCTGCCCGAAGCGAGCAGCGTGGAATTGAGAAAATCGCGCCGGGAGATGGGCTGATCCATACCCAGCGATTTGTCGTCTCCCCGATCTATTTGGTTTCAGGAACACGCATTGCGATCTCTGTCCCGCGCCGAAAATCACTACCTACGCAGAAGATTCTGATGGAGACGGACTCGTGGTTACGATCTTGCTGTCGCTGCGGAAGAAGATCGCGATCAGCAGCAGGATGAGAAACGCGCTCAAGGAGGAAGAGATCCAGAAGGACCGCCAGTTGCGGGTCACGACGCCTCCGACGGTGTGAGTGAAATAGTCGACCGTTCGGCCGGCAATCAGAGAGCCGATCAGCATTCCGACTCCATAGGTCAGGAAGGTAATCAATCCTTGCGCGGCGCTTCGCAGATTGGGAGGAGCTTCCTGGTCGGTGTAAAGCTGCCCGGTCATGAAAAAGAAGTCGTAGCAAATGCCGTGGAGCAGGATGGCCACGTAAAACATCCAGATGCCGCTATCGGGATTGCCGTAAGCGAGCAGCATGTAACGGACCGACCAGGCCAGCAGGCCCATGATCAGAATGCTTCGAACGGTGACACGCCGCAGGATGAAGGGCATCAGAAGCATCATCACCACTTCGGAAGCCTGTCCCAGTGCCATTTTGCCCGCGGCATTCTCGACGTGCAAGTTCATTCAGGTAGGCATTGGTAAACGAGAAATAAAACGTGAGCGGAATGCAGGCCAGGATCGAGGCCACCGCGAAAACCGCGAACGACGGACGCTTGAGCATCACCAGCGCATCGAGTCCGAGAATCCGCCGAAGAGTAACCGTCTGGCCCTTGCTGGGCGGAGGCGTGTGCGGCAGAGTCAGGCTGAAAATGCTCATGACCACGGACGCTCCCGCGGCCAGCAGAAACGGGACTGTGGATGTTTCGACGCCGAGACGTCCGATGGTCACGCCAATCGCGATCCATCCCAGCGTGCCGAAAACGCGAATCAAGGGAAAATCGCGGCCTGGATCTTTCAGATGTTGCAGAGTGAGCGAATTGGTGAGAGCGATGGTGGGAAAGTAGCAAAGACAGTAAGCGAACATCAGGGCGTAGACCGACCCGAAGCTGGTCGCCTTGGTGACGAAGAAGAGAAGCACCGCGCCCAGCAGATGTAAAGCGGCGAGAACTCGCTCCGAGGCGAAGAACCGGTCCGCGATCAAGCCCACAAAAAACGGAGAGATCATGCAGGCCAGCGCGGTGGTTCCAAACACCGCGCCGGCCTGGGTTCCGGTGAATTTCAGGTTGATCGTAAGATACGCGCCGAGGGTGACGTACCAGGATCCCCAGATCACGTAGTTGAGGAACATCATGAGGCTGAGGCGAATTCTGTCTGCGATGGGCATATCAGTCGGTACCCGTTGGATGAATTTGCGTCGACTCATTGCTGATTGCTTTCATTTGGCTTGCTCGCCGAGCCGGGCCGTTCAGCCACAGATCGATGGGCTTCTTCACGGCGGGCGCCTGGAACGGCAGCGCTATTTTTCGTCCTTCGCCGGCAGAAGCGTAGCCCGCATAGAGCGCATGCATGACGACCAGGCCATCTTCGCCAGTGACTTTCGGAGTTTCTTTTCCGCGGACGCAGCGGGCAAAGTGGGTCAGTTCCTGCGGCGTGCCGTAGTTCCAGAGTTCCTCGAAGACCGGATAGGTCCAGCCTTTGGTGGTGGGAGCTTTTTCGACGGCGTAGCCGTAACCGTTTTCGCTGTAGGTGGGCAGCGCGTTGCCCATGTGCAGGTTGGCGTAGGTTACGCCGGCGTCGCCGAAGACCTCGATGCGATCGTCCATACCTCCGCGGCGCGCCCAACTGTTCTCGATCAATGCTGACGCGCCGTTGGCGAACTCGAGAATGCAGAGCGAATCGTCTTCGGCTTTGGTCTTGTCGCCGTGAACGTAGGTGCCCATCTGGCAATAGATCGATTTGATCGGGGAGCGGTCGAGGAACCAGTAGCAGAAGGCGATGCCGTGACAGCCCAGATCCATGAAGGCGCCGCCGCCGGAGCGATTCACGTCCCAGAACCATTCGCTGTGCGGACCGAAATGTTTTTCGCTTTGTTTCACGAGATAGATTTTTCCGAAGGCGCCGGCGTCGGCCATTTCTTTCGCCTTCAAATATTTCGGCGTGAACAGAAGTTCCTCGCCGTACATCAACAGAACGCCGTGGCGTTTCGCGGCGGCGATCATCTCCTCGCCCTCGGCGATGGTCATGGCCAGCGGCTTTTCGCAGACGATGTGTTTGCCGGCAGCCGCGCAATCCTTGGTCATTTGCGCATGCAGGCTGTTCGGAGCGGCGATGGTCACCATCTCGATGTCTTTTTCTTTGAGCATCTCGCGGTAGTCGGTGAACACGCGCGGGATGCCGAATTTCTTGGCGAATGCGGCGGCGTTGCCCGGGGTGGGGGAAGCCACGGCGACGACCTCCGCCTCGTCCGGCATGATTTGCAGCGATGCGGCGTGAATATCCGCTTGAAATTGCGATCCGATGATTCCGACTTTTACCCTGCCGTTGTTCGCCATGCGCTCTCGCGCTCCTTGATAGCGGTTTGTATGGCCGCAGTGCGTTTTCCATGACGAATATAAATCAAACAGCGCAAGCAGTGGCTAGGGCTTTCCGACGGCCCGAGCGGTTTAATTCTGATGTCACGGAACCAGATTTCGGAGCCCTCTGCTTCCAGGAGAATTCGTCCGCTCGTCAGCGGGATCATGCTGGAGGGATTGTTCGGGTCGGGCCGCTGGATGTCATGCGCGCTGTTCACGATCCGGCCATTTACCAGGTGCGTGGATCGATCTCCCTGAATAATCACTTCCACGGTGTTCCAGCCGTCGCGGTTCTCGAAGTCTCCGGACTTCAGCACGCGGCTGGAATCGCCCGGCAGCGCTGCGGACGCGAGTGCCGGTCTGCATATCGTCGTCGTACATCGGCATGGAGGGAGCAATGAAGAAAGCGGTCACCGCTGCGCCGTTCACAATCCACAGATCTCCGACGTCGGTCTCCTCGATCTGACACTCCAGTGACGTCGGGTAGATCGCATCCGGACCCACGGCAAGATAGAGCAAGCCGCTGTTTCTCTTGCCTTCGCGAAGAGCGTTTGACGCCCCACTTGTACTCGGCATGGATGCGAACATTGGAGAAATCCTGAGTTGGTGGCGAGGTAGCCGTTGTCCGATTTTCCATCGGACATGGGAACGTCCAGGATATGAATCATGCCGTTTTCCACCTTGAAGACGCCCTTCGGATCCTTGTTCTTGCCGCTGGATTCCAGATAGGTATACCAGCCGTTGAAATCCTTCCCGTTGAACAGGGAAATCCAGCCGTCATCTTCCGGCATTCGACTGTGCAGGCGGCGGACGATGCAGAAGGCAAGACTCAGCATAGCAGCTCACAAGAATCGAGCAAAAGGACGAGCGCAAGATCGCCGATTTCATGTGGACCTCGTCTTACTTGTTTCACGCGATTATGTAGACTTTGGCGTAGGATCGTCGCAGCCGACATACTCTGTCAGCATTCGATTGCCCTTATATTCCAGTTCGTCGTGAATGCCGATCTTGGAGGTGTAATAGCCTCGAACGGTCAAGTGCTTCAGATCGCGAAAGAATCGGACTTCAGGAAGATCGGTCATGTGATCGTTGTCGGAAAGAACGGTGAGAACCGCGATTCTTTCTTCGGAGCTGGAATCGACGAAAGATTTGCCGTTGTAGTGCTGGCTCATGAGATCGATCAGGCGAAGCCCTTCGCGCCAGATGGATTTTTGATTGTCATCGGTGCTTTCGCGCAGGACCTGCTCGATGTAGTCGGCAACCTTGGCGGCTTTGGCGCCGCCGGAGTGGCTGTCGGCAGGAATAATCGTTTCCGACAACTCTTCGACCAGTGTGTGTTGCGCAGGAGTGAAGAATCGCGCGGCGGATTTGGTTTCGCCGGGCTTCGCTTGCGGCGCGGCTGGCGCGGTTTCCGCCTGCGCCATTTCGCAGCCATGGCTGGCAACGGCAAGAGCGATGCGCCGAGAACCGTGGCGGAAGTTTTCAGCCATTGCCGGCGATCCTGTTTCAGATTGATGGGGTCGTTTGTGGACATTGATGCTCTCCCTACAGATTGCCTTTGCCGAGTTCGTCCGCCAGATAGTCGCATGAGCGCCAGCACAAAGACATGATGGTCCAGGTGGGATTCTGGCAACTGGCATTCACGAAAGCGCTGCCATCCACCACAAACAGATTCTTGACGTCATGCGACTGCTGAAATTGATTCAGCACCGAGGTCTTCGGGTCGTTGCCCATGCGCGCGGTGCCGAGTTCGTGGATGGACCAGCCTTCGGTGAGGACGCGGCTGCTCACATGCACGATCTTGAAGCCTGCGGCCTCGAACATTTCCTGGGCCGTTTCCTTCATGTCCTCGGCCATGCGGTGTTCGTTGTCGCCAAACTTGTAGTGAAAACGCAAAGCGGGAATGCCCCATTTGTCCTTCACCACGGGATCGAGATCGACGTAGTTTTCGTAGCGCGCCAGCACTTCGCCGAACGCGCCCATGCTGATGTAAGAACCCTGGTTCTTGCGAACCTCTTCTTTGAATGACGCGCCGAAGCCGTGCTTGTCTGTGCCCTCCGGAAACATCCTGGCGCCGCTTCCGCCTTCAAATCCGTAGCCGCGAATGAACTTCGGGTGTTTTTCCGTAAGATTCCGGAACCGGGTCAGGTAAAAGCCTCCGGGCCGGCCGTCATCGAGTGTGGGAGGCTTGCCGACGAGATCCTTCGCCTGGCCAACGACGCCGGGCCCCATGATGTGCTCGCAGAAATTGTGGCCCACGTGGCCGCTGGAGTTTGCCAGTCCGTTGGGATAGAGCCGCGATTTCGAGAGCAACAGAAGGCGGGCGGATTCCAGCGTCGAAGCCGCCACGATCGACCACCTTGGCGCGGACGGTGTAGTCCTTCATCGTCTCGGAATCGACGAAGTGCACGCCGCTGGCTTTGCCCGTCTGCGGGTCGACCGTGACTTCGCGAACCACCGCATTGGTGCGCAGCGTCAGGTTGCCGGTATCCATGGCCGGATAGATCAAGCCGGTCGGAGAGTCGAATGCGGCATGAATGTCGCAGCCGCCTTTGCGTTCGCAGGCGCCGCGTCCGAAGCAGCGGCTGCGATACTGGTTGTGCTTCAATCCGTCGCTGGTGACGCCGGCGCGATACTGGGTGAGCATCCGGCCCATTTTCTGAAGGCTTTGCTTGAGAGTGACTTCGGCGCAGTTCAGTTTGGTGGGACGCTGAAAGATGCTGTCGGGAAGATAGGGAAGATTTTCCTTCACGCCGGTGATGCCGAGGTACAAGTCCACCTTGTCGTAGTAAGGAGCGAGATCGCTGTAGCTGATGGGCCAATCTTCGCCGTAGCCATCGCGGCTCTTGGCCTTGAAATCGTAGTCGGAGAGCCGCAGCGCCAGGCGTCCCCAGATATTTGTCTTGCCGCCCAGGCAGCGCGCCCGGACCCAGGCGTAGTTGGTGCCGGTGAAGGGATTCTCGCGCTCATCGACAACGATGTTCTTCACGTAGTCGGTGCTGCCGACGTAGCTGTGGAGGTGCTTGGCTTTTTCAAAGCCCGGACCGTAGGGAGGCCTGCGGATGGTGTATTCGTTGAAGGTAAGAGAATGGCGGTCGGGCGGAAGCGCTCCCCGATAGGCATTGTCGTAGGGCCATTCCATCGACCGCAATTCCTCCTCGATGGGGAGTTTCTTTCCCGCCTCGAGCATCAGGACCTGCAAGCCGTGGCTGGTCAGGACATGCGCCGCCATTCCGCCTGCGGCGCCTGATCCGACCACGACCGCATCGTAGGTTTTCTTCAGATCGACTACCGGCTCCGCCATTCGGGAAGACTCTCCGTCCATGCGCAGGCGCTCACTGGCGTCTGCGTTTGTCAGGATATCGCAATGGTCGGGTTTGCGCCGGGGAATGTCGCCGAAATTTGTTCGCGGACACGCCAAGACCCGCATCTGCGCGGCTATCCGCCTTCGGCAGTAACCGCGCCGGCGGTGGTCGCCCCTCTTGTATACAGAACTGAGAACACGCAGGCCGGGATGGCTCTCGGTGGCTACGCCACCCTTCTAGCTGTGTCCTCTAGAGACTGCCATTCTGATTCGCTTAGTCTCAATTCGGCCGCTGCAACATTCTCTTCCAGATGTTTCACTCGAGAAGTGCCCGGAATTGGGAGCATGACCGGCGAACGCCAGAGCAGCCATGCAACCGCCACTTGCGAAGTTGTGGCATTGTGAGCTTTGGCAAGCCGATCGAGAACGCTTCCTCGCTGGGCCAACTCTCCGGCTGCCAAGGGGAACCACGGAATAAATACGATCTTGTTGTTCGTACAGTAATCAACGACGTCTTCGTAAGCCCGGTCAGTGAGGTTGTACTTGTTCTGAACGCTAACCACTTTGACAATCTGCTGGGCTCGCTGAATGTCGGATAGAGAGGTCTCTGAGATTCCAATGTGGCGAATCTTGCCTTCTTCCTGCATCTTCTTCAGTTCTCCAAGCGACTCTTCCACTGGGACTTTCGGATCGAAGCGGTGGAGCTGGTAGAGATCAATGCGCTCAACCTTCAGGCGGCGCAGACTCATCTCAACGCATTGCCGCAAGTACTCGGCACGCCCGACCTCGGCCCACAGGTTTGGACCTTGGCGGGTAAAGCCTCCTTTGGTGGCAATGACCAGATCTTTGGGATAGGGATAGAGAGCTTTGGCAATCAGGTTTTCGCTTACTTCCGGGCCATAGGAATCCGCGGTATCGATGAAATTCACGTTCAAGTCGAGCAGGCGTTTGAGGACGCGCTTGCTCTCAGCCGGATTCCGGGGATCGCCCCAGATTCCCTCGCCGGTGAGGCGCATGGCGCCAAATCCAAGACGATTTACGATGAGGTCTTCCGCAATAGAAACTGTGCCAGCATGAACAGCATTGGGAGTAGTCATAATAATCTTGGATTCGGAAGGAGACCTGGGGGATTCCAAGAAAGTCTGGCCCCATCCTCAGTGAATTGTCTGGTCGGGAGCAACGTCTCCGGCTTGCGCTGCCACGGGCGAAGGTCTTTGATGAGATGGTAGAGATGTGTGTGGAGCCGGGAGTTGCAGGGCTATTTCGCAATTCTGTTTCGCAGATCTAATTCGCAGATCTATTTCTCGCGGATCGATCTCTGGCAGATCGATCTCTGGCGGATCGATGGCGCGGAGTCACCCGCAGTCGTGGCGCAGCGAGGAGGCCGGACGGTAGAGGTTGTAAATTGTCCATGCCTTGCGGGACAAACCGTTCGCCGTAGCGATCGTTAAGCAAGCGATAGTCGGGGAGGGCTTGTCCGGCCAAAGAATTGATCGCCGTGTTGCCGACGACAATGCGCAGCTCATTCTTTCCCGCTTTCAGGAATGAGGTGAGATCGATGGTGTACGGCGGATGCCACACCACGCCCGCCCGCTGGCCGTTGACATAGACCTCAGCGGCTTCGCGGAGCGGTCCTTCGAGGAAGGCGCGCATGTTGAATGCAGGTAACGGATCAGGCTTTGCCACCGGTGTACCTTCTCCGAACTCCGAGCACCAGAGTAGTCCCGGCTCTGAGATCGGCTGGGAGGTCGACGGATTTTTCGTAGGTGACTTGCCCGGAGTAGTATTTGAAAGGTTCCTCTTCACTCCATGAGTGAAGAGTGTCCATGTGAATGGTCCGATTCAACCCGCCGAAGGTAAGGTCCCAGTTGGTAGAGAGATCAATGATCGTCGAATGCGGATCTGAAATCCATGCGGGCTCTGGCTTGATGCCGTAATTTGAAAAGAAGATGAGGCGCGATTCATACGGTTGCAATGAGAGTTCAATTTTCGCCGCGTCCTCCACCGGCAAGACTTGGCCGTTAAAGGGATCCCACCACTCGGCATACCTGGAGGATTGACGGAACTGTGCCACTACGCTTCGCGGCTGATTGCTGGTGTTCGCGACAAAGTACAGGTCCCCGGCACTCAGTTGGCGATGGATGAACCCGATCTCCGGCGCCTTCGGAGAAAGAACGACGTCCGGTTTTAAGTACTTTGCGACAACCGACCCAAGCTGGCTCGGTCATCCTCTACAAAGTGCCCCGCCGCACCATTATCGCGGAACAACCGTCGAGAGATTTCCTGGATTTGCTTTGCTCTCGCTCTCCGCGTTCAAAAATCCCGGAGCGGTAGAAGGTAAGCGCCGCGTGGCAATCACAATTCCCCCGTGCAGCGCGTACTGTTCGATCTTCTGATAAGTGGAAAGAGGCAGGCGATTGACGCCGGGCAGGATCAGCACGGGATAACGAATGCCCAGAGCGTCGATGGCATCGGCGTCAATAAAATCCAGGTTGAAACCCGCATCGAGAATCTGCGGGATCACATTGTCTCCCAACAGTTTTCCCATCGATTCATCGATGCTCAGATCTTCGCCCCGGGTGTTGAATCCGGTTTTTGTAGTTACGGACGCGGAGGATTCGCGCGGGACAGTAAAGCCGGCCCATGCATCGTCGTTCGGCAGCAGCAGCGCAACGTCGTTGGCGGGTTTGCCCTGGCGCAGCGCGAAGCTTACGCGCTGCAGATATGCGGCCAGGTCAGGCATGGCGAACCACCATGGATTATGTGCGTCAAAGGCGCCGGCGGCGTACATGCGCCATCCCGGCTCTCCGGCACTTTGCGGCGAGTAAGGCCAGCCGTGTCCAACCAACTGGTTGATGCCCTGCAGAAAATGCAAATCGGCTTCGGCTTTCATATCGAGCGGAGTGGCGCGAAAGGCCGGGGAATGCAGCCAGGTCCAGGTTTCCGAGGAGATGACGGGTTTGCCGAAGAGATGGCCCGCCGACGCTGCCCAGCGCGTATCCGAGAACTGCCGCCACATCAGCAGGGTGGCCTTGCCCTCGCCTTCGGGAAGATCTGCGTAGCGGTTGCTGAACAAAGTGACAGGAGGAAATCCGTAAGTCTGCGAACGGAGCAAGGTGTGATGCTGCAGCGCCCATGCGTGCAGAGGCTGCGAGGAAACGCTCGTTCGTGAGATCGGTGAGAGTCTTGGACCAATCGTGCCGGATGGCGGCCGTGTCCGGACCGGTATCGGCGATCAGTGCCGGCAGATGAGGGGTGAGATCATAGCCGCGGCGCTGACGAAATTCTTGCAACAGATCGCTCGTCCAGTTGGACCCGTAATCTTCCAGGCTGTCGCTGAAAACGGCGTACGGAGGATGATCGCCGAATGCTTCCAGCAAGCGGTCTCCGACGGCGTGAAGGTGGGTCTCGGATAGCATTCTGATCGTAGTGGTCGAGGACAAAGCCTTCCGCTCCAACCGCCGGGCGTTTGACCATCATTCCGGTTCGGCTGGAGATAAAGAAAACTGCGCTGTACGGACCATTCAGTTCCGCGGAAATCCGTAAGGCGGCCGTTTTCGATCACAGGCGCTGCGACCTGGTTCGCTTCTTCGAAGTTGAGTCCATCGCCTGACCCCGGGACCAGAAAAGTGGCAATCAGTTGCTCACCCGTCGCAATGTTGGGCAGCGCAATCGACTGCGCTCCTGGAGGAATTTCAACTCTCTCAACTCGCATTTCACCCGCAGCCTGGGTTACTGGGTATGTGCGGACCGCCGAAGGGCCAGCCGCTTCCCAGAGTGATGTCGATTCGCATCCCCAGCCTTCGGGCCTCGGCGGCAGCAAAGTGCAAGGCATCGATGTATTCGTCCGAAAGATATGGCAGATTGCGGAATCCGGCTTGAGGGTCATCCAAGGCGAGCGGATACAGGGTGGCGATCTCCACCCCTCCGATGCCGGCGGCCTTCATCTGCTCAAGTTCCAGCTTGATTTCGGGTTTTGTAACCGCGGGGCCGAACCACCACCAGCGCATCATGATCCGGCAGTCATCCGGAGGATGCGCGAACGACTCCCGCAGCTGAGACAGATTTGCGTCGGCCTGAGCAGAGCTTGCGGGGACTGATAAGCAGGAAAGAAAAAGAAGAACGCCACATACTGTAGTCCGGGTCAAGCATCCACCTCTGTGGTGTGTAGTTCGAACTTGCGATGAGTCGCAGGTGAGATGTTAAGGACGTCGCAAAAGAAGGTCAATCACGGCAATCTGTCACGCGAGGGTGAATAGCGATCCGCGCCAGATCACTTCGCAAGACTCAAAGATCACATCTACGGAGAGCTGTGGCCGGCGCATTGCAACACCCCAAGATATGCGATCCACGGACCCACGGCATCCCGGTATTGGAGGGCCATCACCCTTGAGATTTGGTGCAGGTGAGTCAAGTCATGAGTTGCCCAGGTCGCCAGCAGCTGCGAGAGAGTAACTACTCCGAGGGAAGGATGGCGTCCGCGCCGTTCGAGGTCCTCTGGGCGCAGATTCAAGCCACGCAGTGCGCCCAGGTTTTCTGACCGCAAACGGGCGAATTCATCCAATAACTGCTCCAGGGACTTACCTTGAGACTCCCGGGCTTGTCCCCAGCGATCAAATGGCTCGAATGTCTGACTCTCGCCGGATTGCAACACCATTCTTACCCGCGGCATCCAGTCCGTACGTTCCCCGTGAACCAGATGACCGACGACATCGAATGCGCTCCAGGTGTTTTCCCCTTCGTTTCGCAAGGTCCACTCTTCCGGCAGATCGCGCAGAAGGGCATTGAGCGCCACGGGAGTCCGAGTAAGCAGTGATATCGTTTGTTGCAAGCCTTGTTCCATGGTCCCCTCGATTCGAATACGCAATCTTGCAGCACTAATTGTATAGCTGCGAGGACAGACGTGGTTCTGCTCAGCAAATCGCGTAGTGAGTGAGTCTCACGACACACCTTAAAATCAGGAACCGCGAAGGACACGAAGTATCACGAAGGCTTAAGACTCAAGGGTTTCCTTCGTGCACCTTCGTGTCCTTTGTGGTTAAAGGTTGGGACCCCTACCGCAAATCGCGCAAATCATAAGGTAAGTGAGTATTTATCATCACGGAGTGTCAGACTGACCCGGAATTCCAAGGCAAATTTTGACCAGCCTGTGCAAAACCATGCCACGAAAGATGTTTCAACTGAAATTGACAGTGTATAATTCGCACCCAACCGGAGACTTTTGTTATGAATGCTCCTGGCCGGAAGGCCCTTGCCCAGGGGCTTGCTTCTGCTCTTCTCACCTTTGGATTGGCGGGATGGCTTCCAGCGCAGAACGGCAAAGCCATTGACTTCTCCAAACTGGTGGTCGTAGGTGATTCTCTGGCCGCCGGAGTGGAAAATGGATCGCTTGAGATTCGCAGCAGCTGCATGGATTGGCCAACGTGATTGCTCAGCAACTGGGCACCCCGGCGGCCGCAATTGCAGGGCGTTCATTCTGGCCAATTTGCTCCCTTTGCGCGGCTTTGGTATGAACAATTCTGATTTCTCAGACCACTGAAATGACACGAAGGAAGCACAAGATAATGGCCGCCGCCGCACTCTGGGGAGCGTGCGCCTGGTTCGTGAGCCTGGATTTGGATGTTTTAGCCACGCATCTGCGGAACGCCCCTCACTGGCTGCCCCAGGTTTTTCGGGCTCTGTTCATGGGAGTCAGCGTCGCCATTGGCTACGCGATATTTCGGATGTATATGCTTGAAATGCGGACCCGGGTTGAAAAATATGCCGAGATCCGGGCGCAGATTCGCCGCCTGCTCGCCGATTTGCTCACCACGCCCGACGAAGATTTGATCCGCGAATTGCATCGCGCGATCCAGCGCATTGAGAAGGTGCTCAAGCGCTACGACCCCGAAGCCTCACCCTCGGAGGGGGAACGCAAAAAACCTAAGGTTGCATAGCGAAGCAACCGAGTCTTTGCGACGACCCGGGTTGAAGAAGTGCCTCGGACAGGTTACACATTTCCCTTTTCCCATGAAAAAGGCCCCGAGATGCGGGGCCGGAAGTTTTTGTACTGCGGTGTGATCATCCAGCGGCTGCGGCGCGCACTTTTTTCTTGAGGAGTTCTTCTTCTGCGCGGAGCCAGTCTTCCACGTCGTGACCATCTTCTCCTCCGCGGTCCTGGTAAAGTGCAAACGCACGCAGGCGAATCTTGGATTCGAGGTCGTTGTTGTTTTCACTCGTCCGGGCGGGCGATTTCTTCGGGGGATTTGACTCCATCTGAAACCTCCTTTCGTGCAACCGTACGCTTGAAGCAAAAAGGGGTCAATTCCCTAAGAGTTGTGCAGGTCGGTGTCGAATGTGCGGCCCACAAGTCATATCTGTGAGGCAATAAATTATGAGGCAATAACATTATGGATGCGGATTTCAGCTCCCAACAGCCTCGCCGGACCGAGACAGCCGGCAATTTCCCTGTCAAAAGCTGAGTTGCAAGAGACCCGGTGCAACCTGCATTCTGATATCCATGCCGGAGCTGCCGGATGTTGAAGCGTATGTGACCGCACTCGAGTCGCGGATTGTCGGCGAGCCCCTGCAACGGGTGCGGCTGGCCAGCGCCTTTCTCCTGCGAACCGTGCAACCACCGGTTGCCAGCGTGGAGGGCCGAGTAGTCCGCGAACTGCGGCGAGTCGGTAAGCGCATCGCGATTGGACTAGACAACGATCTCTGGTTGGTACTTCACCTGATGATCGCCGGCCGGCTGCACTGGCGATCACCCCAGGTAAAGCTATCGGGACGAAACCATCTGGCAGCCTTCGACTTCCCGAAGGGTTCTCTTGTACTCACCGAGGCCGGCGCAAAACGCCGGGCAGCGTTGCACGTTCTCCAGGGCGAAGAGGGATTGCGTTCGGTTGATGCGGGGGGAATCGATGTCCTGTCCGCCGATCTGGCCTCGTTTCGTGCCGCGCTTTCCGCGGAAAACCACACTCTAAAGCGCGCTCTCACCGATCCGCGCTTGCTGAGCGGCATCGGCAATGCGTATTCGGACGAGATCCTCCATGCGGCGCAAATGTCCCCAATGGCATTAACCCAGAAGCTGGATGCTCAGGGGTGGGAGCGCCTATTCGCTGCGACGCGCCAGACGCTCGAATCCTGGACGGATCGCCTGCGGCTCGAGGCGCAGGCTGGTTTTCCGGAAAAGGTTACTGCGTTTCGCAAAGGCATGGCGGTGCATGGGCGCTACGGGGAGCCCTGCCCACGGTGCGGCGAGAGGGTGTTGCGGATTCGTTATGCCGATAAGGAAACGAACTACTGTGCCCGCTGCCAGACCGGGGGCAAAGTCCTTGCGGATCGCAGCCTGTCCCGGCTCCTCGGCTCAGACTGGCCTCGCACCCTGGAAGAACTGGAAATGCTCAAGCGAAGATGAGTTCGAGGCCACTCCTCTAACTACTCAGAAGCAGTCCTCTTCGCCTTCGCTGAAAGTGGCGCTCCGAGTGCAACTGCAATCTTGCTCCCCTTTGGCGTTCCCAGACCGGTGCATGGATCCCAGCTCTTCTTCGCTTTGTATGCGCCATTGTTGCCGGAGGTAATATCGTTGAAATCCGCCTCCGGATCAGTGCTCTGATAGAGAACCGGATTGAGATAGCCGGCCGGCTTCCCCAGACTCTGGTTGATCAGCGCAACTAAGCCTGCCCACAATGGAGCGACAGCGCTTGTACCTCCGATTACATCGGGTTGCCCGTCGACACGAGTTACATAGCCGGTCTCCGGGTCCGCATTGCCGGCAACATCAGGCACTCCCCGCCCGACGTGCTTGCCCGGATTCGCGGATGGCGGTATATGGGCTCCACTTTGCCAGGCAGGCAGCGGAAAGAAGTCGCTGATCCCGCCTCCGGTCGCACCTTCGTTCGGAAGCTCGTTCCATACTTTTTCGCTTGCAATCGTTGTCCCAGAACTCTGCAAACGAGTTCCGCCACAAGCCAGTGCATAAGGGCTAGATGCCGGAAAGTCGACGTGATTCAAGCCGTCAGTCACGCCGTCAGTCGACCCGTCGTCGCCGGCGGCGACGCAGACCGTTACCCCCACTGCCGCGGCAGCCTGGAATGCCTCGTCCATGGCTGTCATAGCCTGCGAGGTCCAACTGGACTCGGGCCCCCCCCAGCTGATCGAGACGATGGAAGGCTTGTGAGTCTTGTCGTGAACGGCGGTGGTGATTGCATTCAGGAAACCGGCGTCTGTATTTGGTGCAAAATAAACCACGATCTTCGCTCCCGGCGCGATCGAACCTGCAACCTCGATGTCGAGCATCACCTCGCCGTCTGGTCCATCAGGATTGCCGGTGGGCTGATTCTTGGCCTGGTTCACCGAAACCGAGGACATGCTCGGATGCTTGGACAGGTTGAGCTGATTGAAATAGGCGCTCAGGTCTGCGGGCTTATAGCCGCCGCCCAGTTCGATCAGTGCGATGGCCTGGCCCGATCCGTCAAGTCCTGTAGGGAAATCGTACAATCCTGCTAACTGCGGCGGTGTGTAGGAAATCCCGGCGGATTGGGCGTGAACGCCTGGCTGGCTGCGCCGGCGACGAAAATGCGGCTTAGCCTGCGGACGGTTATCCAGACCGAATACGCCCTCAACTACATCCTGTAAATCCGAAGGAATGTGAACCGCGCCGGTGCGGCCGCGATACCTTCCACCGGGGTGCTCGTATTCCTTAAGCTCGACGCCGAACGCTGTGCTCATAGCCGCTACGTCGCCGGAGAGTACAACCGTGCGGCGTGCGGCGCTGGTGTCAACCACCTTAAGTCCGTGGTCGCGAGCGAACTTCTCCACCCGGGCAATACTTGCCGGATCTGCGCCGTGCGTCTTTTCGAAGTCGTCGCGGCTCAGAATGGGGCGCTGGCTGGGAAGCTGCGAAGCAGTTGCGGGATTGAATATTGGTTGCCGCCCGGCGCGAGAGCATAGCCGAACGGTCACCTCGAACGTCTCGCCAGGATTGGCGGGGCCGACTTCGCGCGCGCCCGCCATGGGCGAACGATCGCTACCCGCTAGAGGGAGCTGTTTCTTGGGTGTGGCCATAAATCTCCTTTCTCTATAACTCGGGCGAAACGGAGGACGGCAGAAGTACTGAAAGCGGCTTCGGTACGTTCACAACGCAGTTAGGAGAAGAGCCCAGCCACTGCAATCCCATCGATTCGGCCCAGGCGGAGTGACAGCTAAAGACTAGCACCATGCAGGTTGTGAATAAAACAATTTGTGCCGCAGGGTCATGGCGAACTTATCGGGAGTTCGTGCTTTCTCTCGCAGCAGATGCTGCGGGTTCTTCCAATAAGGTTTCAGCGAGTTAACGCTTCAACTCCAGCGCCTCTTCCAATATCTGCTCAGTATTGCTGCTGACACTGGAGACCTGTGGGCCGAGTTGCCGTTCCAATTCTTTGCGGATTTTATTGGCCGCAGCCACGTCCTGATCATTGGAATCGGGAGGCAACAATTTTTTTGACTTAAGCAAACTAGCGTAGGCAAAACGCGGAGGAAAGCCCGCGCTTCGCAGGAACACCGCGTACATGTACCAATCGATCGCCGCGCTGTGGCGGTCGCCGAGTTCAGTATCGATCTGGAGCGCACTCTGATAGAGCGGCAGAGCCTTGGAGGTTTGGCCGAGGCTCGCCTGCAGTGCAGCTTCACCCACGTCGGCGAAGCTCTCCAGCTTTTTTTGCCCCGTCTGAGCGGCGAGGGTGCGCGCCATTTTGTAGTATCGCAAGGCCAAGTCGGGGTGACTGGCTCGGGTGTTGCACTCTGCCAACTTCAGCGCCACGCCAATCAGGTTGGCCGCGGGCGGAGGGGTGGATCCAGGCCGTTGCGCCACCTTCGTGAGGTAGGCCTCGTAGTGATGAATCGCGTCTTCGAGCTTGCCTTGCTTCTCCAGTTCCGCGGCTAAATAAAGATCAGCATCCGCGCGAGACGGGTCGAGCATGAGAGCCTTTTGCCAACTCTGTTCAGCTTCGTCGGCGTGTCCGAATTGCTGCGCGAGGATGCCATGATTTACCAGCAGGCCGGCGTCTCTGGGCGCAAGCTTGAGCCAGCTGCCGGTAAGCTCGTACGCCTCATCGAGCCGATTCTCCTGGGTCAGGTATTTCAGCCAGGCATCGCGGGGAGCTGGATCGGCCGGGTTCGGCCTTGATCGCGTACTGCCAGGCAGCGACAGAATCCTGCGGAGTTGCCTTCCTCAAGCGCTTGCGCGTGCCAGGCGTATCTCGAGGGGAGCGTCGTAAGGAGCCAGTGAAGCCGCACGCTTCAAATCGGCCAGATTGCTGCTGTGCAGGGCGAAGTAATAATGCAGCCTGGTCTACGCATCCCCAAAGCAGCAGCGCACGCGGTTCCCACTCGCAGTTTAGCGCGGGCGGGGAACTCGATCCCGCCAACCAGCGCAATGCCGTCATCGTCCTGCTCCCCGCCCGGTTGGTGCCTTCAGCAATCTGAGCACGTGAATTCACCAGCAATGCGGCGATGCGTCCGTCGCGCAATTTCCAGATCGCACCGTCGAGGATGAAGTGGTGAATGTTCACCAGGGCGGTGAAGAGCAGGAAACTACGCGTGAAATCAAAATGGAATACGAGGCTTGACAGCCAGGGTCCAGGGACGAAAAGGGCAATGCCGCCGACAACGAGAATCGTGAAATAAGCATAGGGACGCCACGGCCGGTCCGGCGTAGTCGCTGCTTCCCGCTTGGCGTAGTAACTGGTGATCCAGAGATATTGCGCCGAGTGCATTACGGCAAGCACCCCGGTGCTGTAGCGGCTCTGCGGAACCTGGAATCGTTCGACCAACGAAAGCAGGGTGGGAACCAGGAACCAGACGCACTGTGTGGAAAAAAGGGTCAGCGACGGAAGCATTCTGCGAAGCCTGGTCTGCGACGACAAGCCGCGAAAGACCGAAAGCCGAGCACGCTACAAATGCGATGGCAAGGACGGCCTGCGCCCGCGAGCTGATTGCCTCGGGGATATTGAGTGAGACGAACAGAGGATCGGCAGAATGCCCGGTGTGGAAGTTCAGTAACAGGACTGCGTATGAGATCAGGAATGCCGCATAAAGGGCGCGCCGCTCGCGGGATGTCGGCTGAGCGCCGGCGCGGCGGGCAAACATCATGAACAGGCCGTAGTTCTGTCCGCTATAGTGCCAGGGGCTTGCGGTCAGGTAAATGCGTAAAAATCCAGGGCAAAGCGCGCAACCAGAGATGCGACAAAACCACAGTCAGCGCCACCAACAGCGTGATGTGGACGGTAAAGATCCGGTATTTGTTGAAATCCTCCTGGGTGTGGTACGCGCGATAAATCGTCGCCATGTAATGCGGATAATTGAAGAAGAATGCGAGGACGTAAAAAACGATCGACCAGGTGAGGGTGCTGGCAGCAGATGAAAAATAGGCGAGCAGTAATAGAGGAGCCGACCACGCGCCGCATCCCACGATCAAATCCAACCATGGGTGATAAATCCACACGGCTCCTACGGGACCCGCATTTTGCCTGGTGCCGGGCATAGTAACTCGCAAGTGCGTTAACTGTACGCAGATACTGTTCCTCAGAATTGTAGGTTGACCTTCCACAGGGTTGGATATCCATAAAGGTTCGGTCGGAGTAACTTTTGTCACGGATCAAGGAGACTTCCCGCTTGACTTCAAAAAGTCTCATCGCTCAAGGCAGCGTCGGTGCCCGACGCTGCTCGCTTGGGTTAGCACCGTCACGGAACCGCTATGCGATCGATTGGCGGCGTGTTCATTGCATCGCTGTTGCATTGTAAGCAATCGGAAAATCGCGCACGTGGCCGATTTGCCCAAGACTCGAGGATTCACTCAGAAGGAAATCGGTGTGACGCGATCGAATGTCAGCACGCAAAAAAAGAACGTGGGGAATTGGAAACTTCAGTTGGCAAGCTTTGGCGCTGGCTTTGAACCCGCTTCTTCACGCAAGAATTGGCCACATGATAGTCGTAGCACTGGTCGCACAATGAATCTCCGCAGCACTCCGTGCGGCAGTCGGAGCAGATCGAAACTCCGCAATCAGCACATTCGGCGACAGCAGCCCTGCCGCAGGGCACAGTGTTTGACTTGCCGCCGGAAACATATTCGATCTGGCACAAACCCAACTCCTCGACGAGTAAAGGAATGACAAGTTTGAGCGCGCCGATTTCCTTGCGGAGCCGGGCAACTTCAATCTCCTTTTGCTGTAGCTCGGACTCTCGGCGTGCCTGCGTCAAAACACGTTCGTATTCCATGAAGGCGATAGCGGATTGGGTGAACTTGTTCGCCGCCTCGTTGTAAGTCGCCATCGTGGCGGACATAGTGGCCAGGGCGTCATCCTTCTTCCACAACCGCTTGACCATGCCGACGGGATTTTCGAGGGCCACCGCGATTTGCTTTCGCAGGGAACGGCGCGGGGGCGGCATTCGGAATGCCATGGGTGGTAATTGTACGCCTCCTTTACCGGTTGTAATAGGCGCGTTTTGTAACCATTCTCTCTGTCCCGGCCCACCTTGGCGAATCGCCTTAGATGCGCTAACTATCAGAGAACACGGTAGTTCATAACGCCGCAAGTACACGGCAATGTGGATTGCTTGCCCAATCCTGGGTTCGACCCTCTATAATCTCCGACTCTCGGGTCAATCGAATGAGTCTTGCACCGGAAACGCTGCTGGGCCCCTACAAAATCGTCGCTCCCCTGGGAGCGGGCGGAATGGGAGAGGTGTATCGGGCCCACGACACTCGCCTGAACCGCGATGTCGCGATCAAGGTCCTGCCTGACCATCTGGCTCAGAATCCTGAGCTCCGCGAGCGCTTCGAGCGTGAAGCCCGCGCTATCTCGCAGCTCTCCCATCCTCATATATGTATGCTGCACGATGTCGGAAAGCACGAGGGCGCCGATTATCTCGTCCTCGAATATCTCGAAGGCGAAACCCTGGGCAGCCGTATACGCAAGGGACCGCTCCCGCCCGACCAAGTGCTGAAGTACGGAGCCCAGATCGCCGATGCCCTGGATAAGGCCCACCGCCGCGGCGTCATCCACCGTGATCTCAAACCCGACAACGTGATGCTCACCAAGGCTGGCGTGAAGTTGCTTGACTTCGGGCTGGCTAAGCCCCGGGCTACGCCGGTGGGCAAGTCGACTTCGATCGCTGACACGCTCACCCACAGCCCCCTCACCACCGAAGGCACAATGGTCGGCACCTTCCAGTACATGGCTCCGGAGCAGATGGAAGGAAAAGAAGCGGACGCGCGCAGCGATATATTCGGACTGGGTTGCGTACTCTATGAGATGTCTACCGGCAAGCGCGCCTTCGATGGTAAATCCGCAGCCAGCGTCGTGGCTGCCATCATGAACTCGGTGCCCGCGCCGCTGTCGAGTATCGCGCCTCTCACTCCACCGGCTCTCGAGTGGGCTGTCGGGAAATGTCTGGCGAAAGATCCCGAGGAGCGTTGGCAAAACGCCGGCGACCTGGGGAGCGAGCTACGCTGGATCGAGGAAGGAGGTTCACGGGCCGGGGCTGTAATCCCCTCCGCGGCTCGAAGCCGTCGCAAGTTCCTGCGCTGGGGGGCTCTGGCGTTCGCCCTACTGGTTGGGGCTTTTGCGGGCTTCTTCCTTAAGCGGGCGCCTCAACCCGTGCTGCGGGTCGCGATCAATTTGCCCCCGGGCACCGACCTGGTTCCTGGCAACGCAGGCGGCTTGTCACCCGACGGGCAGCGTGTCGCGCTAACTCTAGCCGATGCTCAAGGCAGGACCAAGCTCTGGGTTCGGCAGCTGTCAACCGGCACTGCACTGCCGCTCGAAGGCACCCAAGGCGGAGTCTATCCCTTCTGGTCGCCGGACAGCCGCTTCATCGGATTCTTTTCGGTCGATGGAAAACTGAGAAAGATCGCAGCGGGCGGCGGGCCGGCTGAAGCAGTGTGCGACATTTGGCAAATCTATGGAGGTACCTGGGGCCCGAACGATGTGATTGTCTTTGCCACCGGAAGCAAAGGCCTGTACAAAGTGTCTGCATCTGGAGGGGCACCCGTCCGAATTCCAACTCCTGAAAAAGACGGCTCTGATTTTCGACAGCCAAGTTTCCTACCCGACGGCAAGCATCTTCTGGTCACATCCAACTCTGCATCCGGCGGCATCTTTCTGGTTTCAGTCGATAGCGGGGAGGTGCAACCGCTTCTGCCTTCCGAATCCAGTCCAGCCCAATATGCCGACAAGGGATATATCCTGTTTTTGCGGGGCGACACCCTGATGGCCCAGCCTTTCGATACGCGCTCGCTGCGCGTTTCGGGATCGCCCCGGCGAGTCGCTGAGTCGGTAAACAACTCTCCGCTGAGCTTCTCGACTGGGTCTGGCGGTCTCCTGCTTTATCAACACGCCTTCCAGACACAGCTTACCTGGTTTGACTCGGACGGCCACAAACTGACCATGGTCGGCGATCCCGCCAACGTGTCATCTCCCTATATTTCGCCGGACGCAAAATATGCGATGGTGACGGTCACCGACCCGCGCCAGGGCCGGCAGAAGCTCTGGCTCTACGACCTCATACGTGGAACCACGAGTCCGTTCACTTTCGGCGACGGCAACGATCAGTATCCCGCGTGGTCGCCAGACGGTCGGCAGGTCGCATTCTCTTCGACCCGGAATGGCCAGGAGGACATCTACGTGAAGGGAGTGGCGGGCGGGAGCCAGGAGCAACTGTTGCTGGCTGATCCAGGTAATAAGGAACCTGATCAATGGTCTTCCGACGGGCGATATATCCTCTTCGACTACGTTGGGAGAAAGGACACCGGAACTGACATCTGGGCCCTGCCATTGTTCGGCGATCGTAAGCCCTTCCCCGTGGTTCATGGCCCAGCCAATGAGAACTGGGGGACGCTTTCGCCTGACGGCAAGTGGGTTTCCTATTCTTCCGACGAATCAGGACGCGCGGAAAATTATGTTGTGCCCTTCTTCGGTCCCGGTGGCAAGTGGCAGATATCCACGACGGGGGGTATCAACTCCTATTGGCTGCCGGGCAACAAGTTCTTCTACGCCACCCCAGACGCAACCCTCATTGCAGTTGACATCGGCACTCAGGGAACGAACCTGGTAGTGGGCAAGTCTCGTGCGATTCTGTCAGGACGCGCGTTGGGAAGCTCTACCAGCTTTAGCGTCACCCCCGATGGCAAGCGCTGGCTGGTTGCGCTCCCGGTTGCCGAACCCAACGCTTCGCCTCTGATTTTGACCACGAACTGGACCGCAGCCCTCGAGCACTGACGCTGATATAGGTGCAGGCCCATTCGCCCGAGACCTGGCTATGAATGCCGCAATCAGGGGCCTCTGATTCCTCTACAATAATGTAGTGATTCGCCCCCGACTCGTTCTCGTCATCCTCGCCGCCATGGCCGTGCTGGTCCTGGCGGCCTGGCATTTTCGCCCGACCAGCCGCGCCACCGGGTCGTCCGCTTCAAACGGTTCATCCCCCGTCACGCCTCCCAGTCCGAGCGGATCAGAGACCGCGTCCGACTCTGATCCCACCAATGTCTATGCCCACAATCTCATGCTGCGGAAAGGGCCGGACTTCCGAATCTATATTCGCTGGCTTCGGGGACAGATGATGCGTACCCGTCCCGAGGTCAATCCTTCGTTCGACGATCCCGAATCCTTTTTTCTTAACGTTAAAAATGGCGTGATTCGGGCGAACATCGGAGACATCAGCAATTTCCTGAACTCGAATGGTATCGCCAACTCTCCCCTGAAAAACATTACTCTTTCCGGTGACGGAGACCAGGTGAAGTTACGCGGAAGCCTCCGGAAGATCATTCCACTGCCGATTGAATTGCTCGGGACAATCTCTACAGCCTCGGACAATCGGATTGCGATGCACGTCGTTAAGCTGAGTATTTTGAAAATTCCTGTGAAAGGCCTTCTAGGCACCTTCCATGTCGACCTCTCTGATCTTTTCGATCCTAAAGGCATCCCCGGCATTCAAGTTTCCGGCAACGACATCGTGTTTGACACCCACACCCTGCTCCCGCCACCCCGCATACGAGGGCAATTGACAAGCGTGCGTGTGGTGAATCCTGATTTGGAGGAGATTTACGGAAATGGTCAGGATAGCGTCACCCGAGTCGAGCAATGGCGTAACTTTTTGAAGTTAAGCGAGGGAACCATCGACTTCGGAAAGCTCACCATGCATCACGTCGATTTCATCATGATTGATTTGTCGAATGACGCCTGGTTCGATCTGGATTTAGTTCACTATCAGGAGCAACTGGTGAACGGCTACACGCGTATGACCCCTCAAGCCGGCCTGCAACTTTTTATGCCTGACCTCGATGAAATCCGCTACAAAACAGGAAACCAGAACATCAGTATGGAATGGCTCAAACATCGCAACACTCCGCCTCCGCCGGAGGTCACCTCGAAATAGTCGGGCCATCGCGCCCGGCTTTCTTTCGTGCTGTTTTATTCGCTTTTCATTCGCCTAAGTGTGGTAGCATGTTCCGGTCATGGCCCGGCGTCCCCAACCCCCTGATGAGGTGCTCGATCGAACAGAGTTGGCTCAACTGCGGCGGCGCCTTTCGATGATGGGTATCTCTGCGGTCCAGGATTTTTACCGGAATGCACACACAGTCTGTCGCATTGGGCCAGGCCATTTTCCCAGCTCGAAGGCGGTTCAGGAACTGGTTCAAGCCTGGAAGCAGTTGAGAAGGTTGCGCTAACTGCCAGAGCAAAGGCACTCGATTGGGAGGTATATGAAAGTTCAAAACCTGACGACACTCATAGTCCTGCTATTCGCGGTCAGATTCCTCGCTCTTGCAGAGGATCACCCGATGAAGCAGCAAGGCATTCCAAAAAACAAACTTCAAGTTTTTTTCTCTGAGCTGGAAACTCAATGGCTCAAAGCAGCACAAGATAAAGATCCAGCAGCTCTGAATCGAATCGTCTCCGACGATTTTCAGCAGCAAGCACCGGACCCGTCCGGGAACTCGATGTCCCGCTCGGACTGGTTGCTCGCAACTTTTGGCCGCAGGGTACTGTCCTTCCAGGTGCGCCAACTGGCAGTGCGTGAGATTAGCCCAACGATTTCAGTTGTCAGTTTCGTCCAGACCGAGACGTACAAAGAAACGGCAACGGCTCAGACTGACGAACAGTTCGTCGTGGATATATGGATCAACAGTGGCGCGGGTGATAACTGGCGATGCGCCGACCGATATGTTTCGGAGATCAGGGGCGTTCCTCAAAAATAGACTCCGCACCTAGCGGGAAACTGCAAACGTTT
The DNA here is from genome assembly GCA_963696825.1 of Terriglobia bacterium. Taxonomy (GTDB): domain Bacteria; phylum Acidobacteriota; class Terriglobia; order Terriglobales; family Acidobacteriaceae; genus JAIQFF01. Next base: position 900,070 of record CAVOLN010000007.1, on the reverse strand, counting down.
GAGTAGCATCGGGTGAGGTTGGACGGCGTGGCTCTGCTTCGTAGTGAACTCGGACAGAGGGCCGAACAATATGCCCGAGCTAACGGGTTGCGGTACAGCCTCAGCTACGGGCAAGCCCCGACGGTGTGCTTTGAACGTTACGATGACGATTCGCGGCACGGCAATTTCCTGCCCTCAACCTACAAGGCTATCCTCAAGAATCCAAATTGGCGGCATCGGTTGCAGAAGGTTCACCCTCAGGGCCGGAAGTCTTTGCCCCGAAACGAGCACGGCACCTGGAGGGAGCTTGACGCCTGCACCAGCTCGGACGCTCTGCTCATGAACGTGTTTTGCCATCCCACCACTTTCCGGGACGGACGTGTGTACGCTTTGCTTAATTTGAAACCTGGGGCGACTCCAGAGTTTGGATTTCGGGCTCGGGTTCGACTGGCGAATCTGAAATTCGATCGCACCGAGGTGGACATGCGACTCGGCGATCTGCTGGTTGAAGCCAAACTGACGGAGAGCGACTTTCAACGGGCCCCTAAAACAGCTGTCAATGCCTATCGCGATTTCTCCGACGTATTCAGCGACGACGATCTGCCCCAGACTTCCAGCCATTATCTTTCATACCAACTGATCCGAAACGTCCTGGCGGCGCACGCTTCCAACTGCGCATTGTGTGTGCTCACCGATGAAAGGAGGCCGGACCTGACCGAAGCCTGGTATGCAGTGATGAAATGTGTGCGCCCCGTCGATCTCCGAACCCGATGCAAGGTTTTAACCTGGCAAGAGGTGGCGAAAGTGCTGCCGAGAAAACTACGGCAATTTCTGAATTTGAAGTACGGTATCGACTAGAGTAGCTGATTACGGAAAACTACAGGCGCAGGATTTCGTCGATCAGACTTATTTTTGCAGCGTGACCTGTAGGCCCTTGTTCTTGTTGTCGCAAACGATCCGGAGCAGGCTGTTGTTATCGATGGAGGCGTCGGTGATAATACTGGATCGATCATAAGAATCTGCTGCCGATTGAATTCTTACCCGCACTTCGTGCTTACCCGGAACGACCGGCACCGCCTCAACTTGTCGTCCTTTTGCCGTTCGGAAGAGAAGCGCGCGTTTCCTAGTGTCAGCGTGCAGGGATTGCGTGTAGACCAATCCGTTGTCCACCCAAATTGAGGCCAGCGCGTCTGTAAAATGGTGCTCGATTTGTATCTGCAGCACAGCATTCGCGAGCCCGGCCCGGGTCGGGCTTTTTGTGTTGCCGACGGCAGATTTTGTCTGAACGATCACGCTTCGAGAACGGCGTGGCGCCGTCTTCAACTGTTTATTAGCCGTAGCTTCGCCCTGCCCCCTATTGTCAACCACCGTTGTTCTTTCAACCGGTGGCGGTGCAGCACTGGTGGGCACGGTATCAATCGCGACTGTCTGGGCCGGATCATTGGTTAGGTTGGCCTTGTGCACACTCCGGAAGATAACGCCTGCTATCGCGACTGCCAGCAGGCTGGCGGCAACAATTGCTTTCGGGATCCTTTTCTGAAGTTGTGCCGCCTTGGTTTTCTCGACTGCCGCTCGGGATCGCGTAGCTGTGCGCTCGCGGCTTGTCCCTTCCAGGTTCTGAGCCACGAACTCGCTATTTTCTAACAGAGCCTGCATATCCGAAGCCATTGCCATGCCGGACTGATAACGTTGTGCCGGATCTTTCGCCATGGCCCGCGCAACGATCTTGTCGAGTTCGGGAGGAAACTTCGATTCAAACGCCGATACCGGCAGAGGCTCGTGGTTGACCAGCTTGAAGCACACAGTCGTCGTACTATTTCCCTGGAAGGGTCTGTGGCCTGTGAGCATGTAGTAGAGAATCACGCCAAGGGAAAAGAGGTCGGAACGTGAGTCTGACGATTCATCACTCAGTTGCTCCGGGGCCATGAATGCAGGACTTCCCAAAACTTGCCCAGGCAAGGTCAATTCAGTCTGGTTCAATTTGGCAATGCCAAAATCTGCAATCTTCGGTTGGCCGTCCACAGTGACAAGAATGTTTGCCGGCTTGATGTCGCGATGCACCACGCCTTGGGTGTGAGCATAGTGAAGAGCCTCTGCCAGGAGCTGGATCAAACGTAGCGTCGTGCTTAACGGAAGGGTACGATTCTCCCGGCTCAGGAGCTGTTGAAGAGACTGCCCTTCGACGTACTCCATCACCAGGTACGGCTCGGCTTCTTCTTCTCTTACATCGAATATGGTCACAATTCCCGGGTGTGAGAGCCGGCCTGCAGCTTGCGCCTCAACCACGAACCGTTTCCGATACTCCTGTTGTGCATCCGAGTCCAGACCTGTTAAAGATACGGTTTTGATGGCGACGGTCCGATCGAGTTTCGGATCGCGAGCGCGATACACCACCCCCATGGCCCCGCGTCCAAGTTCGGCGTCAATTTCGTAGCGATCGAGATTTGTGCCCACGCGAGTTGTCACGGTTCAGGAACGGACCCCGGAAATATGTTATGAGGAGAACCCACTTCTGTCGGTCCATGGCTCACATTCCTGATTACGAACGTCACTTGGGCTTGTCCCCGCTGGTGGCGGAAATAGGCGGCAGTTTGCGATGCGAGACCTATAGCCTCGGTACGGCGGGGTGCCATTTACGGCCGTTTTATTTGGGGGGACTTTCTTTAGCGGCAACGATTACACCGACCAGCCTTTCATTCATGTTGTCCGACAGGGATTGCAATTGCTCGGGCGTGGTCCCGCTCAGTACTTCGAAACCCAAGGTAAGGGATTTGAGGGAAGGGATTGTGTCATGAAAAAGTTCCACTCCGATGTAGGGCTTGTCTTCATCCGAGCGGGCGACGACAAACCTGCAGGCGCTGCGCTCTTTTCTCAGAGTCATTTTGTAGGGCTTCCGTATGAGGCGTATTGTTTCCGTACCGGGAACCGGGCTGGCAACTTCCGCCGAAGGGACCACGCACTCATGCTGATCCAACATTACATGCGCCTCGTCCTCGCCGACAGCGCCAGAGGTTCGACCACATCTCGCGCAATACCATTCTTTTGTGCCTGGATTCCATCTGACGTGTTCGTGTTTCATCTTTTCATTCGCGACTCTGAGATGAACCTTTCGCGCGCAAGGATGTCTTCCACGCGAGTTTGAACGCGGGTGAATACGCATTTCTGAATTTCATGATCAGTGACGCAGCGCGTCAATGCCGCGAAAACCTGCGGTCACAGAGAGGTTGCGCAAGTTCCAAACCTCGGCACCGCGCCGACAAGCCAAGCACGATGACTGGCTGGATGAGGCTCGGCGGGGCTAGGATTGATTGATAGGCTGTGGGCGGGTTACGGATTTAATCGCCGGAGCCCTGAGCGGAAGGCGTGGCAATGTATAGACAAAGCTTCAGCGCTCCGAGCGAAAAGAGCGCATTGTCGAGGACTTGCCTTTCGCGAGTATCGTTGCCTGAAGCAAACAGCTTACGTCTTCGGTCGGCGATTGCAGCCCGAGCCTCGACGATTCTCTGTGGCAGCTTCGTCCTGTCCTTCTCAAACAGAGCCGCGACGTAGAGATCTCTCCAACTCTGTTCCATGGCTAGAGGACTATGGCTCATAAAACACTTCCGATTCGTTCACAACGGCAATACGGTCCGACGGCTGGTCAGCCGAAACTTACAAGCCTCTTTCGCACGCAACAATCAGGTGAATCATGGAGTAACTCGGGGATAACCTCTGAGAGCGTTCGGAAAACTGGGGCTCGCTGAATCGTGCGGAGGGCAGGATGCCTTCCGCACAGCCGGCAAGATGCCGGCGCTGCGAATTCGTTCAGCCTGGCGTCCCGGGCGGTCGGTTGGGGTCAAACAATTTCCCAGCGCATGAGTCTGCCTGGGCTGCTCTCGCCAGTGAAACGGATCACCTGGCCTGAGACACGCAAAGGGCTCGAAGAACCGTTGATCCTGATTTCGCGCATTCGTCCCGCTTCTGAACCGGAGAGCCTGAGTTCAATGTCCCAGCGTCCAGGGGCGGCGGGTGCGTACCACCCGCTATAGCTATCTTTGGACTTCTTGAATCCTAAAAGTGGAGAAGCGAACTCATATTCTTTCAGAGGGAGATCCGGCTGGAGGTTGAACCCGCTTTCGTGGAACTCGAGTCCCAGCAGTTTCGCTGCGCTGTACAGAGGCCAGGCATGCGGATGCATATTCATAACCGGGAAATCAGTCCAATTGAATCCCAGCTCGGCTTGCACCTTGTAATCGTTCGATGGAGCTTCAGCGAACATAGTCTGACCGGGATATCTGGACAGCACCGAGTTGTAATAGTCTGGACCACTCCAGATTCCGTACCAGATTTCCGGGTAAGCGTCAGCGTGCATGGCGAGAGAATTCTTCTTCCATTCATCCCATGCCAATGCGCCGTCGGTCAGGGCCAGCGCCCAAATCAGCGTTCCATTGATCGACGGCCACACTCCTCCGTTGGTCAGGACTCCAGCCGGACTCGCCATGGCGGGATCGCCTTGGCTCAACAGCATCGCTCCGATCGGTGAAGGTTTGCGTACAAGCTCGTCGAGGGCGCCGACCAGAGTCTTGCTCTGCTCGGGCGTGGCCGCGCCGCCGACAACCGCCCAGGGCTGGGGCTCCAGCCAGAGCTGATCTTCGCCGATCCAGCCGAGATGTGAGCCCAGCCACGCCCGACGAAACCAGCGTCCCGCCCAATAGGCGCGGACCGCTTGGCGTTGGGCCTCAGCTTTCGCATGCGCTTCACCTGCGGCTTTTGTATCTCCGAGATACGTCAGCAAGCGCGAATAGTAGTCGAGAACATAGCAGGCCATGGCCGCGTTCAGAACGCTCTCCCCTTCCCGGCGAACTTCTTCGGCCTGCGCTTGCGGAACATGGCCGACCACAACGTCGTCGTTCCAGTCGCCGTTGGAGAGGCGCATCAAACCGTGCTTCCCCACGCCGATCCCTTCCACCAGGTGCACAAAAGAGCGCCTGAGCAACTCGCGCACGGTCGGATCGGTCGGAGATGCTGCCTGACGTGGGTAGCCAGGAATTTTCTCGTCGAGAAAACTCTGGTCGCGCGTTGCCAGCACATATTCGCTGGCCAGCCAAAGCAACCACATTTCCAGGTCGCTGGGATGGTAGACGACTGGCATGGGCACCCCGCTGCCCACGATGCCGTAGGGAATGGATCCATCCGGTTGGATCTCCTTTAACGTATAACGAAGGACTCCGCGAACCACCGCCGGATTGCTGAAGACGAAAGGCAAAGCGTGTTGCAGCGGATCGCGGGCCGCACCTTGAAAACCGATGACGTACTGGTACACGTGTCCCTGTGACAGGATGGGCTCGCGGAAAAAGCTATCGTAAGTAAGGTTGCTGCGAAGGTAATAGTTATGCCACGAGGTCTCTCGTTCCACCCAGGGCTCGGCCGGCACATTGAATCGAAGGCCATCCGTTTTCCAGGCTGCGCTGGAGTGCGACCATGCCTTGACCGGATCGACTTTGTATTTTGCTACCAGTTCGTCAGCCGTAAACCCCGATGGTGTGTAGCCATACAGAAAGCAGAGAGTTCGACTTTCTTGCGGCCGCAGTGCGAGATGACGTTCCAGCAAAAACGCGCTTGCCGGGCCGCTCGAACTGAGATCGTTATTCAAAATCGTATTCGCCTTGCTCGACAGTCCGGAGGGGTGATCGACACCGCCGCTGCCGAAGAAGGTCGAAGCGTCGGTCGCAAAAGCGTCCACGGGGCCCTCGAGGGAGGCGAGAAAGGTGACGGGAGGGTTGAGATCCTCCATGATTGCTCCGGACGCCAGATCGAAGGGGCCACCCAAGAAACTGGAAGGATTCTTTTTCAGGTAGGCTTCCACCTCCTGCCAGGCCTGTTCATCTTCCGATGAGCGGCCAAGAAATTTCTGGGTTTCGACTAACCCGGCGCGGTTGGACATTGGCTGAAACTGGTGCTCAAAGCGCTCACTGAACTGGCGGCGGCGCTCGGCGGCATTGACCCTGGGCTGCACTACGGCTTGCATCCATGAACGATACGAAAACTGGTAGTTGACTGCGCACCAATATTCGATCCATCGCAGATTCGCTATCTGGCTCCCATGATTGGTGATGGTCGCGGTGGAAACCAGCACGGGATCGTTCCCAAACGGAGCAAAAATCACCTGGTCAATTTCATACTGCTGTCCTTTCACGATCTTTCTCAGATAGCCCTCACCCATAACCCGGTCGAAGGACTTACTCTTGCCGGGATAGTAAGTGCTGAGAACCGAGTGCCCATCGCTGAGAAATCCAATACCAGCCCCATAGCGTCCACGTTCGGGGCAGTAGTCGTTCAGAAACTTTGGCGAGCCCTCGTCCTGCCGGACCTGCACATATCCATAATTGGATACGGCCGCGACCAGGCGGTCGTTGCCTACCTGGTGGGTATGGTCAGTGGCGGCGCGCCACTGCGAGTGCACCGGAGTCAGAGCCTTGGGATCGCTGACCTGGTTACAGGTATACCGATAAGCCGGTAAGCCAAACTGATCGGCAATCCATTCGCCAAAGTGGCCGGCGCCGTTAGCTTTCGAGTCCCTTGTCTGCGCCGACGAAGTGAGATTGGACGCACCGGTTCGAAGTGCGGCATTAAACTTTGGCAAGCCGAGTTTGTGGAGCGTGCCAACACCCGCGCCCACAATTCCGAGAAAACGGCGTCGATCCATACGTCCTCTCTCAACTCCGATTTTCGTAGGCCCGTGAACAGTTGATACTACCCGATTGGAGCATCTTCCCTGGCAGCGCCCCGACACCTCAATTCCAGACGCTGAATTCTTCCCGGTCAGCCTGCACTCTCCGATGCGATATTCGCACGGCGTCCCGTTTGGAGCATACAGACGGGTAGACGGAATAGTAATATTTTCGCGACGGAGGACTCGCGTTGAGAATCACTTGCCGTGTTCTGTCCCTTTTCGCTTCTCTCTTGTTAACCGGTTCATGCGCCCGCACCCAAGAGTTGCCCGCCAATCTGCAAGACCAGGCCAGGGCCGCGGTTTCGGTGATTCGAGGAAAGATGAAGGTTGCTGGGCTGCAAAAGCCGGTGACTGTGATGCGCGATCGCTGGGGCGTGGCCCATATTTACGCGGCAAGCCAGCACGATTTGTTCTTTGCGCAGGGATTCGTTGTCGCCCAGGATCGATTGTTTCAGATGGAACTGTGGAAGCGCTCCGGCCAGGGACGTCTGGCGGAAATTCTTGGACCTGCCGCATTGCAGCGTGATGTTAACGCCAGGCGGCTTCGGTATCGCGGAGACATGGACGCGGAATACAAGAGCTACGGGCCTGACACCAAAGAGATTCTGGAAGCCTTCACCGACGGCATCAACGCATTCATCGCTGAACGCCAGAGACCAAACGGGTCCGGATTGCCGATCGAATTTAAGCTGGCTGGATTCAAACCGGAAAGCTGGAAGCCCGAGGATTGCCTCAACCGCATGGCGGCATTCTCCATGACCGGCAATGCTTTTCGCGAATTGCAACACGCTCAACTGATCACGACCGTAGGCGCCACGGAGGCCAGGAAGCTTCTCGATCTCGACCCTTTGGTTGAGCTGGACCCGGCGAAGAACCTGGACTTTACTGGACTCTCCGAGAGACTTCTCAGCGGCCTGGTGGGCAGCGACACACGAATCGAATTTCCAGGAAAGGCTCTGGCGGAAAGCAACAACTGGACCATCTCCGGCAAGCTCACGGAGAGCGGTAAGCCCCTGCTGGCCAATGATCCCCACCGCATCGTCGCCGTCCCTTCTCTTCGCTACATGGTTCACCTGGTAGCGCCGGGATGGAATGTGATTGGCGCGGGCGAGCCCGGGCTGCCCGGAGTCGCACTGGGACACAATCAGGATATTGCCTGGGGCTTCACCATCTTCGGCCTGGATCAGCAGGATCTCTACCTCGAAGAAATCAATCCCGCTAATCGGCTTCAGTACAAGACAGCAAGCGGCTGGGAAACGATGAGAGTCGAAAGAGAAACATTTTCAGTTCGCGGACAGTCTGCCGTTACCGAAAACCTGAAATTCACCAGGCATGGACCGGTGATGTGGGAGGACGGAAAACGAGCGCTCGCCATGCGTTGGGTAGGAGCCGAGCCGGGCACTGCAGGTTATCTGGGTTCGCTGGCCATCGATCGAGCACACAACTGGAACGACTTCGAAGCCGCCATGAAGGGATGGAAAGTACCTTCCGAAAATATCGTCTATGCCGATCGCGCGGGCAACATCGGCGAACATTCGATCGGACTGGCGCCGCTGCGAAGTTGGACCGGCCTCCTGCCTGTTCCCGGCAAAGCTGATTTCGAGTGGTCAGGATTCCTGCCGGTCGACAAGCTGCCGCACTTCTTCAATCCGGCAGCGGGATTTGTGGCAACCGCCAACAATCGAATGACACCGGACGGCTATCCTTATAAGGTTAGTTTTCAGTGGTACTCGGTCTATCGGGCAAAAAGAATCAAGGAAGTTCTGGAACAGGCGAGGAGCTCGGGGAAAAAGCTGAGCGTAGAAGACATGGAAAACTTGCAGAATGACTTGCTCTCGACTCCGGCAAGAGAACTATTGAGCCTGCTGCAGAAAGCTGCGCCAACTTCCACCGATCCTGCGATTCAACTGTTGTCTTCGTGGGACGCCCGCGTCACTCGGCAATCGGCCGCCGCTGCTCTTTTTGAGTTGTGGATGCAGGATGTAAGCGACGCAGTCCTTCACAAAGTCGCGCCGGAAAATACCTGGTTGATACTCGAAGAACTGGCTCCCAATCAGGTGATCGACATTCTCACTCACCCGAGCGCAATTGTATTCGGTACAAATCCTGAAGCTGCCCGCAACCAGCTGTTGCTTGACAGTCTGAACTCGGCGACCGAACGGCTCCGTAAACTCGAGGGGCCCGATCCCAAAAAATGGGCATGGGGCCAACTCCACACCATCCACTTCCACCATCCACTGGACCAGGCGAAAGACGCCGCATTCATGGACCTCGGTCCCGTAGCCAGGCCGGGAGACGATGAGACTGTGGACGCCACCGGTTACTCCGGCAAGTCTTTCGCCCAGGTTTCTGGCGCCAGTTACCGCGAGATCATGGATACCGGTGACTGGGACAAATCCGTCGCGATCAATGTTCCCGGCCAGAGTGGGCAGCCCGAAAGCATTCATTATTCCGATCTGTTGCCGCTGTGGACCGAGGGACGATATTTCCCCTTGTCCTACTCCAAGACCGCAGTGGAGAAAGCAGCGACGGACACATTGGTTCTCGAGCCATAAAAGCTCTCGATCGAGGAAAGCTTTTGATATCAGCTAACGTTTAACGTTCTTCTCTCCACACTCTGTTCTCTTCTTGTTCAGAAGGGCCACAACACTACCCGCAACAGTTGTAGCCCGTTTCCATCTGCGATGACAATTTCGATGCGGCACCTCCTCGGGCGCGATGGACGCGGCTTCTACATAACACATATCGACTGATGCAGTGTTTTCGCGGGTATTCGTACGTGATCCCATAGCGAAAAGATGAGCGGCGTCCAATTTTCAATATTAGTTTTGCTCTCTGCTTCACAACTCCACGTGGATACGTGTCTTCAGCAAGCAGTGTTTTGGAATGTGAGTTGCTCGTACGCATTGGCGCTGCTGATCGGTCATTACACCTAACGAACTAAGACAGTGCAGCGTCAACAGCGTCCCAAAAGTGTTTCGTTATATTTGGTTTCACACTTTAAGTTTGGGGAGAGAATGTATGAATCGATATCTATCGATGTTGAAGACTACAGCCTTCGGGTGTGTAGTGTTAGTTTTGCTCGCAGCCTGTTCGAGCGCGGGCATACGGCCAAGCCATTAGTGGCAGCCTCGTAGGCACGGTCCTTGATTCTTCCGCTGCAGTGGTTGCGAATGCAACTGTCGAAGCGACGAAAATCGATACGGGGATAACTACCACGACGACAACCGGTAGCACAGGTGCATACCGTTTCGAAAACCTGCCGGTGGGCACCTACAGGATCAGCGTAAAGAGCGGCGGATTTAAGACCGCTATTCAGCAAGTCGATGTCGTGCTGAACCAGACGGGCACTCTGAACTTCACGCTGGCGCTGGGTGCGACCAGCGAGACCATTGAGGTCTCTGGCGTGGCTGCGACCATCGACACCACTTCGGCCCAGATGCAAACCAACTATGACACACGGTTTTCTCAGGACTTGGGCATTACCTCTACCGGAGGAACTGGCGCAGGCGTGTTGAACCTCTCCCTGCTGAGTCCGGGAGTCACCCAGTCGAGTTCGCTGGGAATTGGAGCCGGGCCCTCCGTGGGCGGCCAGCGTCCGTACAACAACAACTTCACCGTCGAGGGTGTTGACAACAATAATAAGGCAGTCACCGGCAACCTGATCACGGTTCCGAACGACGCCGTAGAGAACTTCTCGCTGCTGGCGAACCAGTACGACACCGAGTTTGGCCACTCCTCCGGCGGCCAGTTCAACACCACTATCCGGAGTGGGACCAACACTTTCCACGGTTCGCTTTACGAGTACTTCAGAAATCGCAACCTTAATGCAGTGGACAACGCTTTCGTGCTCCAGGGTCTGACGTCCAACCCGCGCTTTGACAGCAACCGCTACGGCGGCCACGTTTGGCGGTCCCATCTTCAAGAACAAATTGTTCTTCTTCACCAATTTTGAGCGTCAGGGCATATCGCTGACGGCCACCGCGGGCGGCCAGGTGTTAACGCCTACGGCGGGCGGCTTGGCGGCGATCGCTACCGATCCGAACCTCAGCGCCACCAACTTTGGGGTATTCAAGCAATATGTGCCAGTGGCGGCCACTGCCAGTGATTGCCTCCCATACTCCCCGGCTCCGGCGAGCGGTTCGTGCGCGGCTGGGACAGTCCCCATCGGCGCGGTTTCAGTCGCAAATCCCGCATTCCAGAACTACGAAAACTACGTCCAGAGTGTCGACTACAACATTTCTTCCCGCGATCAGCTGCGCGGCCGCTACATTTACAACAAGGTGGACAAAGTCGACCAGGCTGCAAACCTTGTCGGCCTTCTACACCATCGAGCCTTTCCGGTTTCACCTCTTTACCCTCGGCGAGTACCATACCTTCAGCCCCTCGGTCATCAACGAGTTCCGGGTCGGCTTCAATCGCTACTTCAACACTCTGCCTGACGGGAATTTTAAGTACCCCGGGTTGGATGCCTTCCCCAATCTCATCTTGTTGGACCTGGGTGGCAACGGCCTTCAACTCGGACCCGATTCCCAAGCTCCGCAGTTCACCATTCAGAACCTCTACCAGGGCGTCGACAACGTCAGCTGGACGAAGGGCGCTCACACTCTGAAGTTCGGTGGTGAATATCGCTGGTACATTTCGCCGCAGAGCTTTACTCAACGCCAGCGCGGAGACTACGACTACAACTCCACGCAGCTCTTCCTGGAAGATTTTTCGCCGGACAACTTTGGTGAGCGCAGTGCGGGCTCAGTCACCTACTACGGTAACCAGAAGGCGGTTTACTGGTACGCGAACGATAACTGGAAGGTGAATCAGCACCTGGCACTGAACCTGGGAATTCGCTACGAGTACACCACGGTTTCCACCAGTGAAGCGCAGCAATCGCTGAACGCCATTTCGAACACCCCGAGCATTATCGTCCCGGGCGCAGTGAACCAGCCCCTGTTGTTCAGCGCGCCGCGGGCTCCCAAGAACAACTGGGCTCCTCGCGTTGGTTTCGCCTACTCGCCGGGAAGCAACGGCAGCCACCTCGATTCGTGGAGGTTTCGGTTTAGCCTACGACGTGCTTTACGACAACATCGGGATCCTGGCGGTGCCTCCTCAGATCGGCGCAACCCATGACGTTCCCGACCTAAACCATCCGACGCCGGGATTTCTGGCGGGTGGAGGGTTGCCAGGGGGCGGGTCAGGCATTCAGGTTCTCGATGAACCTACGGCGCGAGCCTCTACGTCGAACTGGATACCACCTGACGTGAAGGATCCGTATTCCATCAACTGGAATTTAGGAGTACAGCACTCTTTTGGCAAGGACTTCACCGCCGAGGTTCGTTATGTCGGAACCCGCGGCGTCCATCTGGATGTGCAAAACAGAATCAACCGCAGGTCGTTGGTCTCTCCGCAGGCCTTCTTGCCGACTTTCTTGCAGCAACCTTCGCAGGCTGACTTGGACAGTCTTACCACTACGCTGGCTGGCCTAAAAGCGCCGGGTTCGTTCATACCGGAGTTCGCCAACGCCGGCTTCAACCAAAACAACATTGTGGCGGATTCACCCGACGGCTATTCCATCTACCACGGGCTGCAGACGCAACTCAACCGGCGCTTCAGCAACGGGTTGATGTTCCAGGCCGCCTATACCTACAGCCGCACCATCGACAACAGCACCGCCGATTTCTTCTCCACCAGCCTCACGCCTCGTCGTCCACAGGACTTCCAGGACTGGGACGCGGAGCGGTCCGTGTCTCCTCTGTCCCGAACCCACCGCTTTACCCTGGCGGCGGTCTATGACCTGCCGTACTTCAAACAGGGCAACTGGTTTGTGAGGAACATCGTAGGCAACTGGGGCTTCAGCCCGGTCTACACCTACGAGTCCCCGCAGTGGGCGACCGTACAGTCAGCCACGGATTCCAATCTGAACGGCGACTCGGCTGGGGATCGGGCAGTGTTCAACTCTCAAGGAGTCCCGGGGACAGGCAGTGGCGTAACTCCGCTGCTCAACACCGCCGGCGACACCGTCGGCTATCTTGCCAACAACCCCAATGCCCAGTACATCGTCGCGGGTCGCTGGCGCCCTGGCGACCAGCGGCCGCAACACGCTGGCGACAGCGCCAACCAACGATTTTTCACTCGCAACCTATAAGGACATAAACATTACCGAGCGGGTCAAATTCCGCTTCGGCGCACAATTCGCCAACCTGCTCAATCACCCCCAGTACATTCCTGGTAGCAATCCTGGTCAGGGACTGGGCGTGAACGACGTTACTTCGTTCATCACTGGCCCGAACAGTACGAGCTATTTGAACTATCTGACTCCTGGCAATGCCATCTTCAACAACCCGAAGGCGGTATTTGCCAGCAACGCTCGCACCATCGGACTTGTGGCCAAATTCACCTTCTAAGCCAGAGCAGCGGGGAAAGTGACGGAACAGCTTGACCGGGGCCCTTCGGGGCCCCATTTTTCGTGGCGGCAAAGTGGTCAGGTCGTCACTATATGTTGATGCCGTTCTGATCCCAATCCGGACCACGGTAGTTGAATTCCAGGTAGCGATCGGTGATTCCGAATGTATTCATGTCACCCGGTTCCGTAGTCTTCCAGATCGTGACTTTATCGCAGCCGCGGTCGGTCATATTCGAGTAGAGCGAAGTGCGCATGAATTCCAGATACTCGCGCGCCGCTTTGGGCCGGCAGAAGTATCCTTTATTGAATCCGCACAGCACCAGCGCAAGGCGTCCGGGGTGAGTCGCCAGAAATTGAAAAACCGCCTGGGTTACCTGGGGATAGCCGGGAGAAAAGAAATCGTCGAACACCGCGATTCCCCGTTCTGACAGCAGATGGTCGGCGATTTCCAGGTCGTTAATCACCGACTGCCCGCTGTGTTCGCCGTCCACGTGAATCCACCGGAATCCACGGATGGCTTGCGAAACAAATGGGTGCCGGGCAAGAAACTGGGATTGCTCCTGCAGATAGTGGCAGGTGACTCCAGGCACGGCCGCGCTGATGCTTGCCTTGGCTTCGTCCAGAGGCATCGCATCCACGAAAACGCAAACGTCGCCGGCCTCGCAATGCATCGCAGCCAGGCCAGCCGACTTTCCCTTCCACACGCCGATCTCGAGCAAGTTCCCTGATATCCGCTGTTCCTGCTGGTAACTCAGGAGGCTATCCCAAATGGCGATGGCCGGAGTTTGAAACCAACCGTCGACATTCGAGAAGTGCTTCATGTACTCGTCAAAACATTTCATTGCGACGCTCCATATTTCTTCCTGAGCAGTTCAGTATGGCAATTCTATGAGCGAAAAAGTCGATCGCGCGATGCGGCGGGCGGGGGGATCATCAATGACACTGGCGGTTCTGCTTTGATCTCAAGCAACGTGACCCGTCACAAAGGATTGGTACTCCGGATGGTTATCGACATATTCCCGCACAAAGGGACAAATGGCGACGACCGTCAAACTATTTTGTCGAGCGTACTCCAAAGCAGCATGGGCCAGCTTAGTACCCAAGCCGTGTCTGGCAAGGTTCGGCGGAACTTCGGTATGTTTCAGGAACAGCCGGTGATTCTTGAATTGATACTCGAGCACCGAGAGCTGGCCGTCAGTATCAATTTCGAAGCGATGGTCGGCTGCATTGTGAACCACTGCGTTGGTGGAGCTGCTGAACTCACCGGGTTCGGCCATAACTTCTGATCCCTTCGTGCTTCTGATCCCTTCTTTTGATCGTTTCAGGACTGCCGGACTAAGCATCTATCTTGGACCAAAGACCAAAAAATAATCCATCCCGTCCTTGACGAAATCGTCTTGTTCGAGCAAGCGGTAGCCAGCCTGGTTCGCCTCCCGAATGACGACGTCCCGGGCAACGCCATGGTTCTCCCCATTTCCATTCCGGTCGATCACTCCAACTTTGGCCCCAGGCGCGAGCGATGGCCGCAGATTGCGCAACAGTGTGACTGGCTGGCTGATCTCGTGGTAGGTCTTCAACAGCAGCACGGCATCGACAGTTGCCGGCAGAAGCGGATTATCGGGTTTACCAAGGATCGTCCGGACATTGTGCAGGTTTTCTTTCCGTAAACGATCTTCGATATAGCGAACGGCCTCGGGATTGATGTCGACGGCATAAACCCTCCCGGCGTCGCCAACTCTTTTTGCCGCTCGCACGGTGAACCAGCCGGAGCCGGCTCCGATGTCGGCAACATTCTTGCCGGGAGTAATTGCTAAGATATCCATCACCCGGTTGATCTGAAGTCTTTCGTCTCTTCCCGGCGAATCGAAGATCGAAAGGTCACCCGTATACGGAGTGCTGGTCTTGCGGCCTTGGGTCTCAGATGTAGCCGCATTCTGTGCGTTGGAGGTCGCACCTTGGAGAAACAGCGAGAAAAGGACCATCAACCCGAGACGCTTAAGCATAACGCCTCCGATTCTAATGCATGGCGAAGCGGCTTTCAGGTCGGCGGGGGAACTACGATCCAGGCAGTCCGCTTTAGCGGCAAAGATCGTGCGGACCCCGCGCGCTGATCCGATCGGCGCCGCCGAATCCGTGCCGCACCGAGACCCTCGTCAGGACCACCTACGGACCTTCCCGCAAAAAATTCCGGCAATACTGGTCGCTGGTTTCGCCGGGCATCGAGATCATTCGATGGATATCGCTCCGGCTGGTGCAAAAGGAAGCCGAAAGCTGTATGCGGCGTAGCCCGGCGACTGCGTACAACCCTGCCTTAAGAAACGAACCGATAGGTCAAGCCAGCCGCCAATGAGTGAGAGCAAGCCCCTTCCAACTTTTCCTACTCGGCTTCCGGGATAGCACGCAGGCCGTTCATCGAGGTAATGTCGATGCGAAAGAATACGGTCTCAATCGCCAGGTCGCTGATCTTTTCGCGTCTTTCCGCCAGCGGGTTTCTCCACCATTGGGAATGCTGTGCGAGTAGCTCCATCGCGTGTTCCCGCAGCGCAGGGTAGTGCACCTCATGCAGTTCCAGGTACGTTCCGGTCACAACTACGCTAGTCCAGTTCGACCCGTGTCCTATTTCATCCGCTTGCAGACAAACCTTGGGATTTTGCCGCATCCACTCAATTTTCTTACCGACCGTCGAGAACATATAGATGCAATCAGGCTCATACGAAAAGGCGACCGGCACTACATACGGTTGATCGTTCAATGAGCATGCCAGCCTTCCAATGGACACTCGTTGCAACAGCTCGCTGCATTCTTGTTGGGATACTGCCACGATTCGCATGATGCCTTCTCTCCTCAATCCAAATCGCTTTAGATTTCTAATGAGTCGAAGGTTATCGGAAAAACTGCAAGTGAGCCAGCCCTTACCAGCAGGCTCGGCATTTCCAACCGCCTGACGCGCTATTGCTAACCTCGAAGAGAACCGAATCGGAAGGACTACAAGTACGAGCGGAGCGGAAATCGACCGCAAGGTAGAGCCGTCTGAGCCCGAAGGAGTGACGGGGGTTACGGCGCAGTGTGATCTCTGTCACCATCACCCCGGCCCCGATTCTGTTAATTGTTGGATTTCTGAACCTGTTTCACCCCAAAGTAAAGAGTTTTCTAGCTTCGCCGATAGGCTTGGGGATGGTCGACCCACGGGGCAGCTCGATGCGTTGTCACAATGGGCGACCGTTGAAAAAGTGATCAATTATGAACAGTTTCGGGAGGGCGACCGGAGTAACGTCCTGGGTAATTGGGCCTCCTTCGAAAACACAACATTTTGATCTGTGAAGTCTTTGCGCTAGCCCACAGCGGCTAGCTCGTTTTATCCGCGGAGAAACGCCGGATGACGCAGCCAAACACACGCAAGCGAACGGCACTGCCGCTGTTGGCGATCTGTGCCCTGATCTTGGGTCTGCCCGTCACGCTTAGCGCTGCGGATAAAGCCAAGTCCAATTCCGAATCATCCGCCAAACACTATGAACGACCCACCGACCCGTCGCTCTACGTAGGCGCCGAGACCTGCAAGACCTGCCACGAAGATATCTTCAAGAACTTCGAGACCACGCCTCACGTTGTCACCACTCTGGAGAACAAGCGCGGGCCGGAGTGGCAAGGCTGCGAAGCCTGTCACGGACCGGGCAAGGAACACGTGGAAAGCGGAGGCGACAAGACCAAGATATTCACCTTCAAGGGAGCGTCAGCGCAGCAGTCCAGCGAGCGTTGTCTGGATTGTCACAGCTACGGAGAAGAACACAGCAATTTTGCGCGCTCCGCACACCTTCAGAACAATGTCGGCTGCATCGATTGCCATTCTCCTCACCACGCCAAGGAGAGCCAGTTCCTGATGAAGGAGAAGACGCCACAGCTCTGCTATGGCTGCCATCTGGAAACGAAACAGCAGTTCAATCGTCCCTTCCATCACCGGGTTAACGAAGGAATGGTGCAATGCAGCGATTGCCACAATCCGCATGGCGGCTTCCAGACCCGGCAGCTGCGGGCGACTGCAGCCATGGATGTGGCCTGTATCAAGTGCCACTCGGAAAAAGCCGGGCCATTCGTGCACGAGCATCCACCGGTCAAAACCGAGGGCTGCGTTTCCTGTCATACCCCGCACGGTTCGGCCAACCCGCGCCTGTTGAAGCGTAGCCAGGTGAATCTGTTATGCCTGGAGTGCCACTCATTGACGGTCGATACCGGGGCTCCGGCCACTCCGACCTTCCATAACCAGGCGCAGAAATATCAGGCATGCACTTTGTGTCACGCGGCAATTCATGGGTCTAACTTCGACCCGTTCTTCTTCAAATAGGTGGGAACATGGGGAAAAAAGTCAGGACCAGACGATCAGCTCGGAACTCTCGACCAGCCTGGATCTTCTCCGGCCTGGTCACCCTGCTGCTTTTCGTCACCCTGACAGCGGCATGGCCACAACAAGCCGCGGAAGAACAAGGTATTGATTCAGGAAACTACAATATCAAGCAGTCCTTCGAATTTGGCTACCGCTTTACCGACTTCACCGGCAACCAGTCCACCTACGACACTTTCGTGAACCTGCAACAGGGCCCGCGCCTGCTCGACATGACCCTCGAGATGAGATCGCTGAACCATCAGGGCCTGATATTCGACCGGCTCTATCTGAGCAACTTTGGATATGGCGGCGATCCCAACAACGTCTCTCGTTTGCGGATGGGCAAGAACAAGTGGTACGACTTCGACGCCATGTTCCGCCGCGACGAGAATGTGTGGGACTACTCGCTGCTGGCCAATCCGCTGAATCCGGCGAGCACATTTGCCAATGCGCCGCCGGGCTTTAATCCCATCATCAGCTCGTCACCGCACCGGTTCAACACGCGGCGCCGCTTGGGCGACTACAACCTGACTCTTCTCCCACAATCGAAGATACGGTTCCGGCTCGGCTACTCGCGCAACGTGAACGACGGGCCCGCGTTCAGCAGTTTGCATCAGGGAACCGAGGCGCTTCTGTTTCAGAATACGAGAAATACGGTGAACGCCTACCGGATCGGCGTGGATTTCAAGTTTCTGCCGAAGACGAATATCAGCTACGACCAGATATTTAACTACTACAAAGGCGACACCGGACTGACGGACCAGAATCAGAATTTCGCGCTGGCCAACGGCACGCCGGTCGACATCGGCATTTCGCTCAACGCCGCCGCCAACCAGCCCTGTGCCGGCACCTTCCTGGCTTCGGGGGCAGTCAATCCGACGTGTAACGCATTTCTAAGCTACTCCCGGAACGGACGTGTGCGCACCAGCATGCCGACCGAGCAACTCAGCTTGCAGTCGAACTACTTCAAGACTGTCGATCTTTCCGGCCGTGTCAGCTACACCGGCGGCGACATGAACGTTGACGGATATCAGGAACTGCTCACCGGCCGCGAAAGCCGTACCAACCTGAGAGATAACAATGTCTTTGGTCCAGCCTTCGGACGCCACGTATCCGCGACCGTCGACTTCGGCGCAACCTGGCACATCACCGACAAGTTCCGGATACTGGACACGTTTACCTTTTCCAGCTTCCGAAACCCGGGCACTTTCGACTCTTCAAACTGCCAGTTCTTCAGCCCAAGCCTTACGACTGGACCTAACATCTTCACTCCTGCCTCTGCGCCATCCATCGCGTGCCCGCAGCCCGTCCGATGGCGTCGCTGGGCACGCCGGTACACAGCACCTCTTCAGGGCCGGACATCTCGCAGGCAATCTCCGGCCTGCTATTGAAACAGGACGAGAAGACCAATCTCTTCCAGCTCGAATACGACTTCACACGGAGATTCGGCGCCCGGCTTGGCTACCGTTTTCGGCATCGCGCCATCGACGATGCCGACTTCGAACAGATCAGCGAAGCTTTTCTATCCTTCGAACGCAAACCGCGGAGATTGCGCGCTGGTTGGCGGGCGTACTGCCGGAAGGATGCACCGCCAATGGCGACGGTTCATTTACTTTTCGGACGCCCCAGCCCATCGAGACCGATACCGGCGAGACTCTGATCAACGAGCATTCCGGGCTCTTTGGCCTTTGGGCGAGGCCGGTCGACGCGTGGCGAATCAACTTCGACACGGAAATTGCCAGCGCAGACAATTCCTTCACCCGCATCAGTCCCACGGCAATGGCAGGAGTATCGCATGCGCACCACCTACAAAGTGGCGAGCTGGGTAAATCTGAGTGGCTCGGTGAATGTTCTTGAAAAACGCAACAATGTCACCGAGGTCAACAATCTGCAGCACAATCGCCTCTATGGAGGAAGCGCGACGTTCGAACCGAGCGATCGCATTTCGCTGGAACTGGGATACGACTACAGCGACGATTTCTCGCAGATACTGGTTTGCTTTGTGAGCACCGTGGCGCCGGCTGGCATTGCGAAATGCCCGGGCTCGACCGTCTTGAGCCAGGAGTCTGTCCGTCTACACCAACAAGTCGCACTACGGATATTTCGATGTGATGTGGAAGCCCATCCGCCGCCTGACCACGCACCTCGGCTACAACGTGACCAGCGCCACGGGCAGCGCACTTTTTCTCAACCCCAACGCGCCTTCCGGACCGCTCGACTCGAACTACCATCGCCCATACGGTGGCTTCGACTACGCGATCGCCAGCAGGTGGACAGGCAAGGCCTACTGGGGTTACTACGGCTATCACGAAGACCCGAGTCCGGTCCCGCAGGATTTATTTGCTCCGCGAAACTTCCGCGGTAACATGGTCACGCTTTCGATGCGCTACGCATTCTAGGTCAACTCGAAAACTAGCGCCGGAATCTCTGGAGGACATTGTGAAGATATGGTCTGCATCGCGCGCTTTACTTGCGGCCCTGGTTGTGGCCATCGTCACCGCTTGTGGCACGACTGCTCGCCGCGCAAGACGCTGCCAGCTTGTACAAAGCAAAATGCTCCGCCTGCCACGGTGCCGACGGCAAGGGCGAGACCGCTATAGGAAAGAAAATGGGCATCCGGGATTTGGCCTCCCCGGACGTACAGAAAATGAGCGATGACGAGCTAACCACAGTCATTGCCGACGGCAAGGACAAAATGCCGAGCTACAAGAAGAGCCTGAAGCCCGAGCAGATAAAAGATCTCGTGGCATACATCCGCTCGTTGGCCAAGAAATGAGAAAAATGTAGGCGCGAGCGTCCGCGCTCGTGCCGGGTCGTCACTGGCTCTGGCGGCACGAGCGTGGACGCTCGCGCCTACACTAAGACTGACGATGCATTTTTCCACGACACTATTGATCTCTCTGATCGCCTTTAGCGCGCTGCTGATTGGCGTTCTGGTGGCGCGACCCGGCCTGACCGCGACCCAGGGCGGCAAGATACTGGCCTTCCTCGTCCTGTTCCTGCTGCCGTCGCTGTGCATGACCATGGGCGTTTCTTCTGAACTTCAACGATCCACCAGCACTGAGTTCTGCCTCTCCTGCCACATCATGGAGCCTCACGGTCGCAGCCTCTATGTCGATGACCCGACTTACCTCGCCGCCGCGCACTTTCAGAACCATCGCGTCCCGGCCGAAGAGGCTTGCTACACCTGTCATACCAACTATGCGATGTTCGGCGGATTCCGGGCTAAGCTGAATGGGTTGCACCACGTCTACATCCAATATCTCGGCAAGCCCCACGACCCCATTCGTCTCTATGAACCGTATAACAACCGCGAATGTCTGCACTGCCACCTGGGCGCCCGCTCCTTCGAAGAGGGTGCGGTCCACACCGCCGATCCCGACCTGCTTCCGGCAGTGAAGGCGAATAAAATTTCCTGCCTCTCCAGCGGATGTCATGACGTCGTACACAACGTCGGCCAGCTGGACAAAGTAAAGTTCTGGAAGGGAGCGCAGTGAAAACGGCGATAGTTGGAATCGAGAAACGACTCCGGCTGGCGGGATTGCTGCTGATTGTCGGACTGCTGGTTGAAGCCATCTGTCTGCAGTGGGCCCGACCCATTGCCTTCATTCTTCTGGTCGTGGTCGGCGGCCTGCTATGTTGTTGCGGGATTGTTGTGTATCTCTATTCGCTGGTCTCCGCCAGCGAGGCAAACCCGGACCGATAAAGCACTGCGATGATCAAACCATTCAGGATTGGGCCTCTACCAGCGTGAACCAGGACGCAAAGCACAGCTCGAAGACCGGTTTGGATGCATTGTTTCTCCCGAATTCCGTGGCCCTGATTGGCGCCACCGAACGACCCGGCACGGTTGGACGAACGCTTCTCGAGAATCTTCGGCACCCCTCGTTTCAGGGTAAGGTGTATGCCGTTAATTCGCGTCATTCGGAAATCTGCGGGCTCAAGGCATACCCGAGCATTGGCGAGATTCCTGAAAAGGTTGACTTGGCGGTCGTGGCCACACCCGCGCCCACGGTTCCACGCATTATCGGCGAATGCGTCGATGCGGGCGTGAAATCGGCAATCGTGATCTCTGCGGGATTCAAGGAGAGAGGGCCGCAGGGCGTCGAACTTGAGCGCCAAATTCAGGAACAACTGCGTCGCGGCGCCATGCGCCTGATTGGTCCCAACTGTCTGGGGATCATGAATCCGACCATCGGCCTGAACGCCACCTTCGCCAAGGATGCGCCTCGGCCCGGCAACGTAGCCTTCCTGAGCCAGAGTGGAGCGCTGCTGACTGCGATTCTGGATTGGGGCCAGCTCGAACAAGTGGGATTCAGCGCGATTGTTTCGACCGGCTCGATGCTGGATGTGGGCTGGGGAGACCTGATTTACCACTTTGGCGACGATCCGAACACCCACAGCATTCTCCTTTATATGGAGTCGGTCGGCGACGCCAGGTCATTTCTTTCCGCGGCACGCGAAGTAGCGCTGCAAAAACCTATCATCGTTATCAAGGCGGGTCGTTCGGAAGCTGCCTCCCGGGCTGCGGCTTCTCACACCGGCGCATTAACCGGAAGTGATGAAGTTCTTGATGCAGCCTTTCGTCGCTCCGGCGTGTTGCGGGTCGGCGCAATCGCGGACCTGTTTTACATGGCAGAAGTTCTCAGCAAGCAGCCCCGCCCGAAGGGGCCGCGGCTGACGATTCTGACCAATGCCGGCGGGCCCGCCGTTCTGGCTACGGACGCTCTCGTCGCAAATGGAGGAGAACTAGCCAGTCTTTCCGAAAAGACGATGCAGGCGCTGGATGGATTTCTGCCGCCGCACTGGAGCCACAACAATCCGATTGACATTCTGGGCGATGCGGACTCGGAACGCTATGCCAAAGCGATTGAAATCGCCTCGAATGATCCAAATAGCGACGGCCTGCTGGTTATCCTCGCGCCCGCAAGGAATGACCGATCCAGCAGCCGTGGCGGAACGTTTGAAGCCGTACGCCCGATCGTCCGGGAAACCCGTGCTCACCAGTTGGATGGGAGGCGCCAGCATCGCCCCAGGCGAGACCATCCTCAATGCCGCCGGTATCCCCACATTTCCCTTTCCCGACACGGCTGCTCGCGCCTTCACCTACATGTGGCGCTACAGCTATAACCTGCGCGGCCTGTACGAGACTCCGGTGCTGGCGGAAGGCGGAGAGCTAGACCCACATTCCCGGCATCAGGCGGAAGACTATCATCGAGACCGCCCGCAGCCAGGGCCGCGTTTTGCTGAACGAATTCGAATCCAAACAGGTCCTGTCGCACTACGGCATTCCCACAGTTGAAACCCAGATCGCTCGCACCGAAGACGAAGCAGTTCTTTGCGCACATGCTCTTGGATACCCGGTCGTTCTGAAACTTTTTTCCCAAACCATTACGCACAAGACCGACGTGGGCGGCGTGAAACTCAACCTGGAGGATGAACCATCCGTCCGATCCGCGTTTCAGGCGATCAAGTCCTCTGTGGCAAAGAAAGTCGGACCCGATCATTTCTCCGGCGTTACCGTGCAGCCCATGGTCCGGCGTCGAAGGCTATGAGTTGATTCTCGGCAGCAGCATTGACCCACAGTTTGGTCCGGTGATCCTTTTCGGTTCCGGCGGCCCGCTGGTCGAGGTCTATCGCGACCGTGCCCTGGCACTGCCCCCGCTGAATACCACGCTGGCGCAGCGGTTGATGGAGCAAACGCGAATTCTTACCGCTCTCAAGGGCGTGCGTGGGCGCAAGCCGGTTGACTTGCCCGCCTTGGAGAGTCTGCTCGTCCGCTTCAGTCAACTGGTGATCGAACAGCCCTGGATTTCGGAAATCGACATCAACCCCTTGCTTGCTTCACCTGAGCCAATTCCTCGCGCTTGACGCCCGCGTGGTGTTGCACCCGCCCGGGACTGATCCCGATTGTCTTCCCAGGCCGGCGATTCGGCCTTACCCGTCGCAGTATGTTTCTTCGTGGATGATGAAGAACGGCGCCAGCGTGTTATTGCGGCCCATTCGTCCCGAAGATGAACCGCTAATGGTGAAATTTCACGAGACGCTTTCCGACCGCAGCGTGTACTTGCGCTACTTCTACACGCTCAGTTTGAGTTCGCGAGTAGCGCATGACCGCCTGGTGCGCATTTGCTTTGTCGACTACGACCGCGAAATGGCAATCGTTGCCGAGCAGCGGGATGCAACCGGGGAACGTCGGATCCTGGCAGTCGGCAGACTGGTCAAATTCCACGCCAAAAACGAAGGGGAAGTTGCCGTTCTGGTATCGGATGTGTGTCAGAATCAGGGCTTGGGAACGGAGCTATTCCGGCGGGTCATCCAGGTCGCGAGAGATGAAAAACTCGCCCGCGTGGAAGCGGAAATCCTGCCGGATAACCTGCCCATGAAGAAGATTGCCAAGCGCCTTGGCTTCCGTGCATCGGCTTTGGACGATCCAACCTCGATGCGAGCAGTCCTCGATCTTTAGATCTATCCCAGTGCGGCTGTGATTTCGATCACAATCTCAGGTACCCGCCAGGGCCCAAGGTTCGTGTAAACGGCTCCCTTGACCCTGGCTCCATTACAACCGGACAACAAGATTCAGTGGGACCACACGACAGCCTCGCTGAAGCCACTTGAAGACGACGAGCGATTGGCGTTCCAACAACTCGTTGCTCTCGTGCCAGGGCAACAAGGTTCGCGGCAGGTTACCGTGACCGGTCCACTAATGAAGAACGATACCGGATTCATTCTGGAGGTTCGCCAGGTTAAAGTTCCGAGTTTCTCGTCCCGGTGAATTCGGGGGAACCCCCGCTGTACCAAGTACCAGCGGCCGAGCGGGCAATTCTGTCCCATCCACAATCGTTGTCCACTTCGGCATCTGCCGATGCCACTTGAAATTTCGCGCTGTGTTAATGGGTGATTCTTAGAATGGTAGGCCCGAATGGACTCGAACCATCGACCTCTTCCGTGTCAAGGAAGCGCTCTAACCAGACTGAGCTACGGGCCTACATGTGAACGGTTCTGATTTTGATTCTACGGTCAGCGGGCAATTCCGGCAATGATTGGCTCTCGGCCCCAAGTATGCGGAATCACGGGCTGGTCACGGGCCGGAATTCTTGGGGGGTTCTTTCTAGCTGCATGGAAACAATCGTAGTCAGGTAGCGCTCTACCCAACTGAGCCACGCGCCTACAACAATTTAGGAGTTTTGGAGGGAACATTTGGGAACGGAAGCGGTGAACACTGGTTCGACTACTGCTGATTGGTTCTCCGGCGGGCAGATGGGCTAGAGTGGCCGCGGGCAAAAGCACAGGGGTCTTTTTCTCCGGCAATTGCCTCACTTCGGGAGTCGCCAAGCTGGGGGAGTTGCAAAACTGGGCTTGATGCGGCGACAATCTCCTGTGCAACCAACCGATCCGCACAATGCCGTGCCTGTCAGCGGTGCGAATCCGTTTCAACCCGGCGCCATGGTGCTGGTTACGCTGGGCAATCCTCGTGAAAAATTCTGGGGCGTCGTTCTCGAGCTCACCATACAGGGGCTCAGCCTCTCAGGCGTCGAACTGGCCTCTTTCGAAGACTTGGTTTCGATGATCAAGGCGGGCGATTCCGCTGCCCCCGGTATCGTTTTCTTTCCTATGCATCGCATTGAGCGGGTGGAACTGGATCAGTCCGATGACAACGTTCCTTCCCTTTCCCAACGTTTTGCCATCCAGACCGGGCTTGATCCGGTTTCTGTATTCAGCCGCCATCTCGGTGGTCATCACGGTTTGCCGGGAGAGCAGAAGTGAAGCTCTCCCAACTGCTCACAGCGCCCAACCAACTCACCCTGCTGCGCATGATGTTTGTACCATTCATCGTGATCAATCTGGTTTCCGGCCACTACAAGTGGGCGCTCCTTTTGTTTGTTCTGGCGGGTTTCAGCGACGGGCTCGATGGACTGCTGGCGCGCACGCTTAAGCAGCAGACCACGCTCGGTCAGTATCTCGATCCCATTGCCGATAAGCTTCTGCTCAGCACCATGTTCATGGTGCTGGCTATCCTGCACAAGATCGCCTGGAAGTATACCGTGCTGGTATTCAGCCGCGATATCTCGATTCTGTGCGCCAGTGCCGTGCTCTACGCGATCGCGGGCTTGCGCGATTTCCGTCCCAGCATCTTTGGTAAGGCCAATACATTTGCCCAGGTGGCCGCGATTTTTTTTGTGCTGCTGTTTCAGGTCAAACACGACCGCTGGGTCTGGATTACGCAGACTACTTTTCTCCATGCCACAGTTGGTTTCACGATTGTTTCCGCGGTTCACTATGTATTTCTTGTAGGCCAGCGCCTGCACAGCACCAACCATGCTTCCGCGGAAAATTCGAAGGCGACGGGGTCCATTTGACCCTTTTTCGCGTGGCCCCCTAGAATTAGAGGTTCTGTCCGCAAGCTTCCCTTCACCCTGATCATGGCACTGCGCCTCTACAACACGCTCTCCGGAAAGATTGAAGAGTTTCATCCGCTGCAAGGCAAGGAAGTTCGCATGTACGCCTGCGGGCCTACGGTTTACGACTACGGCCACATCGGCAACTTCCGCACTTTTGTTGCGGTCGACATTCTGCGGCGTTTCCTGCTACAGAGCGGTTTCACCGTGCGCCACGTCATGAATATCACTGACGTGGACGACAAGATCATCCGCAACTCGGCCCAGCAAGGACTCAGCGTCAAGGATTACACCGCCAAGTATGAGAAGGCTTTTCTCGAAGACAGCGCCACTTTGAACATCGAGCAACCGGTTCTGGCGCGCGCCACCGACCATATTCCGGAGATGGCGCGTTTCGTTGCCGAGCTTGAAAAAAAGGGATTTGCCTACCGCGCCGACGATGGCTCCTACTACTTCCGCATCGCGAAGTTTCCCGGCTACGGCAAGCTCTCAAAGAAGGATTTTGCGGGAATGGAAGACGGCGCGCGCGTGGACGTGGACGAGTACGAAAAGGACAATGCCCGCGACTTCGCACTGTGGAAGGCGCCCAAGCCGGGGGAGGCGTTCTGGGAGAGTCCGATCGGACGCGGACGCCCGGGCTGGCACATCGAGTGCTCAACCATGTCCATCGAAGAACTGGGCGAGACCTTCGACCTGCACGCCGGCGGTGAGGATCTCATTTTTCCGCATCACGAAAACGAAATTGCGCAATCCGAGGCGCTCACCGGAAAGCCATTCGTGCGCTTCTGGTTTCACGCCCGCTTTCTGCTGGTGGAAGGCGAAAAGATGTCCAAGAGCGCGGGAAATTTCTTCACCCTGCGCGATCTGGCGCTCAAGGGCTACAAGCCGTCCTCGATCCGGCTGCTGCTGGCCTCGGTCCCTTACCGCCATCAGCTGAACTTTACTTTCGATGGACTGAAGCAAATGGCCAGCAACGTCGACAAGTTGCGAAATTTTCAGCTGCGCCTGAAAACCGGACAATTCCCCGCCGGCGCCAGCGATTCCACGCTCGCCCGTGAAACCGTGGAGCGCATGACTTCGGCGCTTGATGATGACCTGAACACTGCGCAAGCCCAGGCCGCCATTTTTGACATGGTGCGCAAAGCCAACGTGATGATCGACGGCGGCCAGATCAAGAAAGATGATGTCGCACCGCTGCTCGCAGCGCTTGAAAAATTCGATGAAATCTTCGCCGTTTTACGGGACGACGATGGACCCAAGATGAAAGCCATTCTCGACTGGGCGAAGGCGGATGGCCGTGAGAAAGATGTCAGCCAGGAATTGCTTGATGCTGTCGGGGCGCAAAGCCTGTCTGACGCTGAAATCGAAAAAAAGATTGCCGAAATGGAAGCTGCACGCCGGGCGCGCAATTTCAAAACGTCCGATGCCATTCGCGCCGAACTAACCTCCGCCGGGTTGCTGGTGGAAATCACCAAAGACGGCGTGCGCTGGCGCAGGAAGTAGCTCGTCACCGCGAAGCGTTCCTCCACTCCGCCTTGCCATGTTCGCCGCTGCCGCCTGCTTCCCGGCGGATCGGAATCGCGTCTGTGCCGCGATCTGCGTCCGTGCCGCCGGCATCAGCACGGAGATGTATCCACCAGCGGCCAGCTGGAGCGGCTTCGAGATGCGCTGCTTGAAATCCACTCGATCGGCTTGAGTGGGCTCAAACCATGCGGGCGTAATGAAATCCGAGACCAGCACGCCGTCGATCTGGTACCCCAATTCGTCGGCCTCCACCGCGTCGCAGACTTCCAGGGCATAGACTTTTCCATCCGATCCCTGGGCGCACCAATTGATCCAGGGGTCAGCCAGCATTTCGAGTAACTCGTGGCTTAGGGTTACCGTCCACGAGCCCCCACACTGAATATCAAGCCCGGCAAATACTTTACCCAAAGGGGTTCCATGGCTGGTTAGTTCGTGATAGCCAAGCGCGCCGGCCTGGTCAGGATTATCAACGACAGAAATCTGCCACCATCCGCTCGTGAGGGCGTCATTTTTGGGCAGAAGGATCAACTGGCAATCCAAATCCCAGTACGCCCGGAAGTCCAGGCTGACCTGCCGCTGCAAGGCTGGAACCGCAGCTTCCACCTGTGCGTCGGTCAGACAGGTGGAAGCATTCGTAATGGCGATAACCGGTAGACTCATTGCGTAATCCATCCGAAAAATGAAGACTGAGAAGCGGGAGTTGATTTCTGATTTCTGATTTCTGATTTCTGTGACTACCGCAACACTCTCGCGGTGAGCGCGGCGTCCAAGGTGGAGTTGCCGCTGGGTGCACATACCTGCTGGTTCCACTGTTTCTTCAAGTCTTTGGGACGAGGAACAACGGTGTTCTGACGCGCGGTCCGTGCGGCTGAAGACGGGGCCTGGGGAATCAGCGAAGCGAAACTGCTTACGGTGGTCAGAATCAGATTGACCGCTGCCGCAATCCGGGTAGAGAGCGCAGGATCGCTGATATGAGCCGCCTGCAATAGGGCCGGCAAGTTCTGGCTAGTGTCCTGGATCAGAACTTCGATCTTCTGCAGAGTGTCCACGGTAGGATTGGCCTTGTATTGGCTGTACAAAGACTGCAGCAGGGTCAGATCCTTGCTCGCTTCGGCGGAGATGTTCTGGATCGCCACGGATTCGGCGGGGCTGAGCTGCCTGCCAGTTTCGAGTGTCGGCCCCAGCGCAGCGATGTTTAGTGCCATCTGGGTCAGAACTGGCAAGTCCGCCAGGGCCACGCTGATCCACTGTGCACTGCATCCGGTGGCAGCCAAGGAAATGCTCAACACTATGGCCAGCATGATTTGGCTCGTAGATCGGGTCATTGATCTTGCGGTCAAAGATCTTGCAGTCAAAGAACTTGTAATCGAATTCAGATTCATGAATGCTTCTCCCTATGAAGTTTTTCGTCGATTGAATTGCGGATTGGATTGTCGCGGGCCACGGCACGGACAGCCGCCCCCGGCCGTCCGGCCGAACGCGGCCGGCGCGCCATGGCCCGCAAACAAAATCGCCACCGGCCGAGGCCGATGGCGATTCTTTTGGTGGAAATCTTCGAATTATTTCAGCGTAGCGCGGGGCATTCGCCCGTCTATCAGTTACGCTGCGTTCTCGCTCGCGTGCGCAACTCTCAAAATCGTGCTCTCGTCAAAATGCCGTCCCAGAATCTGCAATCCGATGGGCAACTTCTCTTTGGTCTCGCCGCACGGCACTGAAATTCCCGGAATGCCAGCCAGATCCGCAGTGACGGTGTAGATATCCGCCAGATACATGGCCAGCGGATCGTCCACTTTCTCGCCCAGCTTGAATGCCGCCGTTGGACTGACCGGCCCAACGATGGCATCCACTTTTTTGAACGCCTCTTCGAAATCCCGAGTCAGCAAGGTGCGCACTCTTTGCGCTTTCAGATAATAGGCGTCGTAGTAGCCAGCGCTCAGGGCATACGTGCCCAGCATGATGCGCCGTTTCACTTCCGCGCCAAATCCCTGATCGCGGCTGCGCCGGTACATTTCGGAAAGCGTGCGCGCATCTTTTGCGCGATACCCGTAACGCACGCCATCAAAGCGCGCCAGATTCGACGAAGCCTCGGCGGTGGCCACGATGTAGTAAGTCGGGAATCGCGTACTTGGTGTGCGGCAGCGAAACTTCAACAATCTCGCAGCCCTGTTTGGCCAGCTTCTGAATCGCTGCCTCGACCGCGTTACGAACTTCCTTGTCCAGGCCTTCTCCCAGATACTCTTTGGCAACGCCGATCTTCAGCCCGCGCACCGGCTTCTCCAGTTCTGCGACATAGTCCGGAACCGGAACCTCGGCGGAAGTTGAATCCATGGGATCGCGGCCTGCTATGGTTCGCTAACACGATGGCCGCATCCTTCACCGTTTTTGTGAGCGGCCCGATGTGATCGAGCGACGAGGCGAACGCGATCAAGTCCGTAGCGCGAAACCCGTCCGTAGGTCGGCATCAGTCCGACCACGCCGCAAAACGAAGCGGGCTGGCGAATCGAGCCGCCGGTATCGGAGCCCAGCGCCGCCACCGCCATGTCCGCCGCCACCGCCGCCGCCGATCCTCCCGAAGAACCGCCGGGAACGCGGCGTAAGATCGCGCGGATTGTGCACCGGCTTCCAGGCCGAGTTCTCGTTGGACGAGCCCATGGCGAACTCGTCGCAATTCAATTTTCCCAACACCACCGCGCCCGCCGCCTCCAGACGCGCCACCGCGGTGCAATCGTAGGGCGGAATGTAGTTGCCCAGAATCTTTGAACCAGCGGTGGTGCGAACGCCCTTGGTGACCATCACATCTTTGATTCCGACCGGCACACCACCCAGCGGCGGAAGCTTTTCGCCTTTGGCCGCCAGCGCGTCCATCTCCGCCGCCTTGGCCATCGCCCGTTCTTTCGACAGAGTCAGAAATGCGCCAATCTTCGGATCGTCGCTTTCGATCTTGGCGTAGAACGACTCCGCCAGCGCAGCAGCGCTGGTCTTGCGCTCCTGCACGGCGGAGCGGGCGGCATCGATGGTGAGAGAAGTTAAATTCACATACTGGCCTTTAGCTTGAAACATCTTTCCTTGGGATCCCAAAATACTTGGCTCCCGTATTTATCGCATCAGTCTTTGGTCGTTGGCTTGGTCGTTGGTCGTTGCCGTTTCGTTTGGCCAAAGACCAACGGCCAATGACCAACGACCGTTTTCCTATCTTTCAATCACTTTCGGCACTTTGAAGAATGTTCCATCCGAATCTGGGGCATTTTCCAGCGCCACGTCGTGCGGCAGCGACTTGCGCAAGCCTTCATGGATATCTTCGCGGCTGGCGTAGGCGAAGCGCTCGCTTCCCTGCTTCGACTGATCCACGCCGTAGCGATCCGACACCTGCGCCATGGGCGGCACATTCGTCGTGTCCAACTCGTTCAGGCTGTCGATGTGGCCAAGAATCGAGTTCAGGTCGCGCACCATGCGCGTGCGCTCTTCCTCGGTCAGTTCCAGATTGCCGAGGTCGGCGACGTAGGCAACATCTTTTTCGGTAACTTTCATAGTTGCGCTGTGCGGCGCGGGCGCCCTCGCCCGCGCTTTTGTCCGGAATCACAAACTCAATCCGCTTCACGCTCTCGGCGACGTAACGATTGATCACCGCCAGATACTGCGGAGCCAATGCCTGCAACTCAGCCCGCCAGCCCCAGTCCGGCACTTCCACCCGCAGAATGCCCTGAGCGAAGTCGAGAGCCCGGGTCCGCGCCGCGACCGCCTGTCCGCAGGCCAGCGGCCATGCCAGCAGCGGGCCCTTGTCCCGCAGGAGAGCGCCGCAAGCTGCCGGCAACGATCCTCTCCAGTCCTGCGCCGACTTGTTCCATGGCTCGGGTCATCAGTGCAAGTTATCCGCAGCTCAAACTCTTGGCTGGGATCGAAAATGGATTTTACCATTCCCCAAGCATTCCCCGCGAGATTTTCAGACTCGTGATCGCCTATATTTCCAGAATAGCAATTTGCGCGGGTGAAATGGGACATGCGGAGACAGACAATATATTTCGTTTGCGCTCAACCGTTTAAGCAAGAATCGACGTGAGATGGGGCTTGACAGCATTTTCGCCGCAGATCAGTTCTGGCATGGAATTGTCTCGGCTTCCAGGGGAAATTCCCGCCTCACGTACTCCATCGCGCTGTCCTTCGACTGCAGCGTCCTTCGAGTTGGGCATCCTCCACCTGGGAAAGAATTTCCTTGAAGCGCGGCCCGGGCAGATAGCCGGCCGCGATCAGATCGTCGCCGCTGACCAGCGGCGCGGGACGAATGGCTTCCGGAGGAATCGCCGCGATCCTTTCGCGAGTGAACTGGTAGGACGTCAGGTCGCCGTGACTGGCCTGGCAATCCAGCCGATGCAGTTCGAGGTGCTCTTCAAAGTGCGGCATGCGCACAAATCTCTTGAACGTGGAATCCTTCATCTGCGGCACGTGCGCGAAACGCATGTGATTGGCGACCAGCGCCAGAATCTGTTCGGTGTCGTCGTTGGAAAAACGCAGGCGCCGGCAGATTTCCTCCGCCATCTTCACGCCCACATCCACGTGATTGTCGAAGCGAATACGATCCGGCGCCACGCGAAACGTTGGAGGCTTGCCGACATCGTGCAAGAGCGCTCCCCAGGCCAGCGTCGGCGGACAGGGATGCGGCAGATTCTTGCAGCAGCAACAGGGTGTGCACGAAAACATCGCCTTCGGGATGAAACTCCGGCGGCTGTTGCACGCCCTTCATCGCTGAAATCTCCGGCAGGACTTCGCTGCAAGCAGACCAGTCTCATCGAGCAGGAGAAAGGCCTGGCGAGCGTGGCCCTCGGTGAGCATCTTGGTCAGTTCGTCGCGCACCCGCTCGCGGGAGACTTGATGAATCCCGGCGGCCAGTTTCTGGATCGCGGCAAATGTTTCGGGCTCGATGGTGTATCCGAAGCGGGCGGCAAAGCGCACCGCGCGCAGCATGCGCAGCTTGTCTTCGGCGAAGCGCAGCTCGGGCTGGCCGATGGTGCGAATGATTCCGGCTTCGCAGGTCTTTTCGTCCGCCGACGAAATCCAGAACTTCGTTCGGTCGACAGGATCGAGCAGCAGGCCGTTGATGGTGAAGTCGCGGCGCTCGACATCTTCCTGGGGACTCTTGCTGAAGCGCACCTGGTCGGGATGGCGGCCGTCGCTGTAGCCGATGTCGCTGCGGAAGGTGGCGACTTCGACGCGTGTTGCTCGTCGATCATCTCTCACCGGGACACCAGCACGACGCCGAACTGCGCGCCCACCGCGTAGGTCTCGGGAAAGATCCGCATGACCTCATCCGGCGTGGCGTCGGTGGTGACGTCGTAATCGGCGGGCTCGCGGCCGAGCAGCAGATCGCGCACGCATCCGCCCACGAGGTAGGCCTGGTGGCCGTGCGTCGCGCAGGGTGCGAATGATCCGCTCGGCGAGTTCTTTAATCTCAGGCATTGTTCTGCTGAACAGTGTCGCCTGCAGCGACCGGACAGCCGGGGCGGCTGAATCTCCCCGTGGTTCGTGATCGATCAGGCGCCGGCATTCCATTCCGTCCGCAGGCGCTCGCGTTCCGCCTCGCTCAATCCGAACCATGATTCGGCCACATCCCGGACGCGTTCGAGGGCGGCCTGCATCTCGGCGTGCTTGCGCTTGAGTTCTTCCGCATCCGCATCGGGCGAAACAAAGATCAGCGGAGCGCTCACGATCACGGCGCGCGAGAAGAGATGCGGAATCTGCATCTTGTCCCAGGCTTTTTCCAGGGTGTGCGCCTTTTCGACTCCGATATGAAACACGTAAATGGGACGGCCGGTTTTTCGGGCCAGCATCACCGGGCCCGGCTTGGCGACATAGCGCGGGCCGCGCGGGCCGTCGATGGTGAACGCGGCGTCAAAACCTTCTTCCAAGCGCCGCGCCATGACCGCCAGTCCGCGCAGGCCTCCGCGAGTGGAGCTGCCTTGGGCGGTGCCAAAGCCAAAGTGCTCGATCACGCGCCGCGTCCATTGGCCGTCGAAATTCGTGGTGTTCATCACCACCACGCCCCGGTTGCGCCAGTACCAGGTGGCGGAAATGATGCAGCGATGCCAGAAGGCGGAAATCACCGGCTCGCCCCGGGCGCGGGATTGCCGGTAGTGATGCATGCCCAGTTCTTCGAAACGCAGCGTGGGGCCGAGCACGCGAATGATCGCGATGACCGCCGACGGCGATGAGCGGAATCTGCATTCGCCGCCAGCGCGAGAGTTGGGGCAGGCGGGTATCGTAAAGCGAACTGACCGGCTCGGCGGTGCGCTGGCGCGCTGGGATTCGCTGGGCTCGCTCTGGGGTTGCTTCGGTCGTCTGATGTTCCGCTGGACATCACTGGATATTGTAGTCGCCCTGCAGGCGAGCGGACAGTCGGGGCGGATGCCCCAGGTGTCCACGCCCGCGGGACGCTCGCGCCTGCATGTCGGTCGTGATCGTCAGCTCGCAGTGCAGTCTGTCCCACTCGTCATTTAAACTAGACAGTATGGCTGACGCCTACATTCTCGGCATTGAAAGCTCCTGCGACGAGACTGCCGCGGCCGTCGTGCGTTCGGGAGAGAAAATCGTCTCGAATGTGGTCTTCTCGCAGATCGCCGCGCACCAGCCTTACGGCGGAGTGGTGCCGGAGCTGGCTTCGCGCGAGCATCTGAAGGCGATTGTGCCGGTGGTCCGCAAAGCGCTGGCCGATGCCGGACAGACTTATCAATCGATTGACGCGCTGGCCGTGACCCAGGGACCGGGGCTGGCTGGCGCCCTGCTGGTCGGAATCAGCTACGCCAAGGCGCTGGCCTTCGCGCTCGACAAGCCCCTGATCGCGGTGAATCACCTCGAAGGACACATTCATGCCGTGCTGCTCGAAGAGCGGCAGAAAGACAATCGCGAGATCAAGTTTCCGGTGCTGGCGCTGGTGGTTTCCGGCGGACACACTCATCTTTACCTGGCCGAGCAGCAGGAGCAGACAGCTGGTCGTACCAGAACATCGGTCACACTCGCGACGACGCCGCCGGCGAAGCTTTCGACAAAGTGGCGAAGCTGCTGGGACTGGGATATCCGGGCGGCCCCATCATCGACAGATTGTCCACGCACGGCGATCCCACGGCGGTGAAGTTTCCGCCTTCGCAGCTCAAGCATCGCGACCGGAATGACAAAGGCAGGATGACGGCGGCTCGGAGCCGCGCTTTGATTTCTCCTACAGCGGAATCAAGACCGCGGTCCTGCGCTACGTCGAAATTCACGACATGCAGGCTTCGATTGAGGCGCGCCGAAAAGCGCTGGCTGGAATCGAGAAGCCCGAAGCTCGAGGACTATCTGCAGCATTGCGACAGGCAAGACGTTGAATCTGGTGGCTTCGTTTCAGCGGGCGATGGTGGAGGATCTGGTGGCGAAAACTCTGGCGGCGGCGCGGGCCTGCGACGTCGCGACCCTGTTCGTCACCGGTGGCGTGGCCGCGAATAATGAATTGCGCCAGCGCTTTGAGCAGGACGCGGCCATGGAAGGACTGCCCGTGTATTTCCCTTCGCGTCCGCTTTCGACTGACAACGCGGCCATGATTGCGGCTGCGGCGTATCCCAAGTTTCTGGCGCGGGATTTTGCGGCGATGGATTTTTCCGCGGAAGCAGGGATGGCGCTGGCTGATCACGAGACCGTTTAGCAATGTACCGTAGCTTCTTGGACAGAATTCAGTTTGAAGCAGTTGCCAGTTCTCAGTTGAGTTGCTCGAGTTGCTCAGACTGACTTGGCTGCAGCTTTGGCTTTTCTGGCGCGGCTTCCCAGGAGCGCCTCGAGCGCTTTTGCCAGCTGGGCTTCGATATCGATGTCTTTGAAGATGGCGAAATTGGCCCGGTGTTCCTGGGCGTCGAATCCACTATTCTTGCCGGCCACGATCACGATCGGAATGTTAGCGGTCTCGGGCTGGGCCTTGAGCGCGGTGATGAGTTCGGTGCCGCTCATCTTGGGCATCTGCATATCGGTAATGATGATGTCGGGATGGATGCCGTTTGACGATGGGAAGCGCTTCTTCGCCGTTGGTGGCCGATTCCACGGTATAGCCACGCTCTTCGAGAAACCGGCACACGGTGTGCCGGATGAGCATGGAATCGTCTACAACCAAAGCCACGAGCGGAGTTTGACTTTTTGCGGGCAAAATATTCCCCGGGCGACATTAACAAAGTGTTATGGCGCAGCAAGGGTAAAGGCCAGAAGCGGGTTACCTTTGTCACGCCAGGTTACCTGTTGGTCACGCAGGCTGACCGGGCATCGGACGCTCAGGATTCGTTCGGCAGCTTCGTCTCTTCGATGATCATGTCCTTGAATTCGCTGGATTCGAAGATTTCGCCGCATTCCAGGCATTCGACGAATTCGGAGTCTTCTTCGCGGGCCAC
The DNA here is from genome assembly GCA_963696825.1 of Terriglobia bacterium. Lineage (GTDB taxonomy): Bacteria > Acidobacteriota > Terriglobia > Terriglobales > Acidobacteriaceae > JAIQFF01. The sequence goes on along the minus strand of CAVOLN010000007.1, from coordinate 864,285 downwards.
GATCTGCACGCGAGGGTGCTTGCACGGTGCCATGTTGCTTCTCTTCTCGGGGGGTGGGGACGGCGAGGTTGGAGTCATAAATCCGGGTGCTGGGTTTCCCTGGTCGACGGTCAGAGGGATTTCGCCGGAAATTGGCGGTATTTTAGACCGGCTGCTTGCAGTTGTCAAGTCCCTCGGTTGATCTTTCTTTCGAGAGCTCGTCAGAATGTCGGCATCGGCTGACTCGCGTCGCATCGAAATCAGACCAGGTTACGCCTCCCAGCGGTTCAGCTCAGCACCTTGACCGTTCGCGTGCTTTTCGACCATTGCCTGTAACGGGTTGCATTTGAGCAGGTTGGCCTCTAAAATAGACATATCCGACTAAAAAGGTCGGACTTTGTCCAGGCCATGCTCAAGCTGACCAAAAAGGCGGACTACGGGTTGATGGCCATGAAGCACCTGGCCGAGCATGCCGAGCAGGGAGCGTGCAGCGCCAAGGATGTGGCCGACGCCTACCGCATTCCCCAGGAGGCGCTGGCCAAGATTCTGCAGCGGCTGGTGAAGGCCGGATTGCTGCATTCGCAGCACGGGACGAACGGCGGCTACACGCTGGCGCGCGATCCGGGAACGATTTCGGCGTTCGAAGTGATCCGGGCGATCGATGGTCCGCTGTTCATCACTTCGTGCGTCACCGTGCGGGGCGAGTGCGATCAGAGCGATCGCTGCACTATCCGCGAGCCGCTGCGGCGGGTGAGTCACAGCATCGAAGAGGTGCTGCGGCGCATCACTATCCTGGAGATGAAGGAAGAGCCGGCCGCAGCAGCGGCAAGACTCGCGAGCAAAGACAAGGCAAAGACTGCGACGGAATTCGTAACGATTGGATAAGCAGGTTCTGAGGAGAGCAATTATGAGCACGGATGTAAAGACGATCCCCCAGGGGACAAACGGACACGAAGCGCAGCCGGACGCAGGAACAGCGCACTGCGGCCAACGGCGTCAAGCTGCCGGTCTACATGGACAACCACGCCACCACGCCGATGGATCCGCGGGTGCTGGAAGAGATGCTGCCCTACTTCATGGAGAAGTTCGGCAACGCCGCCAGCCGCAACCACTCATTCGGATGGGCGGGCGAGGAAGGCGTGGAGACCGCGCGCGAGCGGGTTGCCAAGCTGATTGGCGCGACTCCGAAAGAGATCATTTTCACCTCGGGCGCGACCGAGAGCGACAACCTCGCCATCAAGGGCGTGGCCGAGATGTACCGGGAAAAGGGCAACCACATCATCACCGCCGTGACCGAGCACAAGGCCGTGCTCGATACCTGCAAGCGTCTGGAGAAGTACGGCTACCGCGTCACCTATCTGCCGGTGCAGAAAGACGGCCTGATCGATCTGGAAGAACTGAAGCGCGTCATGGATGACAAGACGATCCTGGTGACGATCATGGCCGCCAACAACGAGATTGGCGTGCTGCAGCCGGTCGCGGAAATCGGCAAGCTCTGTCGCGAGCGCGGCGTGATCTTCCACACCGACGCGACCCAGGCGGTCGGCAAGATTCCGATCGACGTGAACAAGATGAACATCGACCTCATGTCGATCTCGGCCCACAAGATGTACGGTCCGAAGGGCGTCGGCGCGTTGTACGTGCGGCGCAAGAATCCGCGCGTGCAGATTTCCGCGATCATCGATGGCGGCGGCCACGAGCGCGGCATGCGTTCGGGAACGCTGAACGTCCCGGGAATCGTGGGACTGGGCAAGGCCTGCGCGATTGCGTCGGAAGAGATGGCGAAGGAAGCGTGCACGCTGGCGGGTCTGCGCAATCGGCTGCGCGACAACATCATGGGCCGGCTGGACGAGGTCTACATCAACGGCTCGTGGGAGCATCGGCTGCCCGGCAATCTGAATATCAGCTTTGCCTATGTGGAAGGCGAGTCGCTGCTGATGGGCATCAACGACATCGCGGTTTCGAGCGGATCGGCATGCACCTCGGCGACGCTGGAGCCATCTTATGTATTGAAGGCTCTGGGCACGGGCGACGATCTGGCGCACAGCTCGATTCGCTTCGGCATCGGGCGCTTCAACACCGAAGCCGAAGTGGATTACGTGGCCGACCGCGTGGTGGAGACGGTGGAACGGCTGCGCGAGCTTTCGCCGCTGTATGAGATGGCGAAAGAGGGCGTGGATTTGAAGAGCGTGAAGTGGGCGGGAGAGTAGGAGGCGCATCGTGCGAGTCAGCGCGAAGCGCGATGATGCGCGGCGCTACTTGGCGCGCGTAAAATCGGCGTCTGAGGATGACGACTTAATTTGAACTCAGGAGAGGGTCAAAATGGCATATAGCGATAAGGTTCTCGATCACTACTCAAATCCGCGCAACGTCGGTTCGATGGACAAGAACAGCACCGAAGTGGGGACTGGCCTGGTGGGCGCGCCGGAGTGCGGCGACGTCATGAAGCTGCAGATCAAGGTCAACCCGCAGACCAACATCATCGAAGACGCGAAGTTCAAGACCTTCGGCTGCGGTTCGGCGATCGCGTCGTCTTCGCTGGCCACCGAATGGGTGAAGGGCAAGACGGTGGATGAAGCGCTGCAGATCAAGAACACCGAGATCGTGAAGGAGCTGGCGCTGCCTCCGGTGAAGATTCACTGTTCGGTGCTGGCGGAAGACGCCATCCGGGCGGCGATTCATGACTGGAAGAAGAAGCAGGACGCAGCCAAGCCGGTGGCTGTCGAAGCGAAGTTAGCTCGTTCAGCTCGTTGGTAACAGCTGCGCGCATTTAGACCACTATGACGACTGTAACGGAAGAGACAACCGAAGCCGGCGGCTCCGGCCAAGGGCGGCTCAAGGTCACGGACAAGGCGCTGGCCAAGATGCGGACCGCCATCGTCAAGGAAGGCATCTCGCCCGAACAGGGCGGGCTGCGCCTGGGCGTGCAGGGCGGCGGGTGCTCGGGTCTGAGCTACAACATTCGCTTCGACACCCAGCCGCGCGAGCGTGACCGCATCTTCCAGTTCGGCGATGTGCGCGTGTTCGTGGATCCGAAGTCGTTCATCTACCTGCACGGCATGATCCTGGATTATCAAGAGACGCTGATGCAGCAGGGATTCGTGTTCGTGAATCCGAATGCGTCGAAGTCGTGCGGCTGCGGAACGTCGTTCTCAGGGTAAGGCGTTGGCTAGTGTGGCGCGGGCGCCCTCGCCCGCGAAAGCCTGGAGCGGCATGGCCCTCCGCTGGGCTTCGCTGGTCGAGCTTATCCGGTCGATGACTGAATCCCTGAGAGTTTTGCGGTGCATGCGCCGGTCGCGGGCGAGGGCGCCCGCGCCACACAAGACATGGCGATTGATACATCCAAGACGATTCGATGGCGAGCGGCGATACCACTGCCAGTTGCTGGTCGTGCGGCGACATGCGCGCCGCCCACTTCTGCCATGCCTGCGGCAAGGTGCAGCCGCCGGTGCCGGTGGATTACTTTTCGTTTTTTGGATTGCCGCGAAAGCTGAACCTGGACGTGCCGCGCCTGGAGCGGGAGTTTTACGAACTGAGCCGGAAGCTGCATCCCGACCTGAATGCGCGCGCCGACAAGCGCGAGCAGGAATGGAGCCTGGAACAGAGTTCGCTGCTCAACGACGCGTACCGCACGTTGAAAGATCCGATCAAGCGCACGCAGTACCTGCTGCGGCCTTGAAGGCGTGGAACTCGAAGAGCAGTCGAAGACCGCCACCGAGAAGGCGCGGGCCAGCGGGCGAAGTGAAGAAGCAGATTGTGCCTCCCGATCTGCTGGAAGAAGTGTTCGAACTGAACATGCAGCTCGAAGAAGCTGCGCATGAACAAGAAGATGGGCGAAGACGATCCCGCGCTGGTGAAGGATCTGGAAGGCGCACAAGGCCGCAGTTCGAGAAGAAGTACGAAGAGCTGGCGGAAGAACTGAAAGACTCACTGGGACCAGTGGGACCGCGCGGTTGACCGCGACAGCGACGCAGGAGCGCGACGCAGAGCGCTGGACGGCATGGTGGATCTGCTGAACCGGCGCAGCTACATCAGGAACCTGGTTCGGGATGTGAATGAAGCGCTGGAGAATTGAAGTAGATTTCAGATTTGTGAATTGCAGGATTTCAGATTGTGCAATCTTCAAATCACTAAATCTGCAATCTGCAAATTATTCATATGGCAACTGATCGCATCGTCGGCATCGATCTCGGAACCACCAACTCGCTGGTGGCTTTCATGCAGGGGGACAGCCCTGTCGTGATTCCGGGCGAAGATGGGCTGAACCTGGTGCCGTCGGTGGTGGCGCTGGATGACAAAGATCAGATCATCGTTGGCAATGCGGCGCGAAAGTATTTGATCGAGACTCCCGAGCGCGCGGTTTACTCGATCAAACGGCTGATGGGGCGCGGCATTGAAGACATCCAGGAAGAACTGAAGCTGTTTCCCTTCCGGCTGGCGGAAGATCTCCAGGCAGGCGAAGTGCTGCGCATCCGGCTGGGCGAGAAGACATTTACGCCGCCTGAGATTTCGGCATTTATCCTGCGCCAGCTCAAGCGAAATGCCGAGCGATTCTTTAACGCGCCGGTGACGAAAGCGGTCATCACCGTGCCTGCCTACTTCAACGATGCCCAGCGGCAGGCGACGAAAGATGCGGGGCGCATTGCCGGACTGGAAGTGCTGCGCCTGGTGAATGAACCGACGGCCGCTTCCCTGGCCTACGGGCTGGACAAGAAGCAGAACGGCATCGTCGCGGTCTACGACCTGGGCGGCGGCACGTTCGATGTTTCCATTCTCAAATTGCACGACGGGATCTTCGAGGTCATCGCCACCAATGGCGACACGCATCTCGGCGGCGACGACATCGACAACCTGCTGATCACGATTGCGCTCGACGACATTCGCGGCGACATGGGCCTGGATGTTTCGCGGAATGGCGAAGTGGTGGCGACCATCCGCAAGGCGGTGATCGAGGCCAAGATCGCGCTGTCCTCGCAGCCGGCGACCAAGCTGGAAGTTGAACTGCCGGGCGGCAAGCACTATCTGCGAGAAATCACGCGGGAACAGTTCGAGCAACTGATTCAGCCCATCATCGATCGCACGGTCGGTCCGTGCAAGCAGGCGCTGAAAGATGCCGGCCTGAAGCCGGAGCAGATTGACGAAGTGGTGCTGGTCGGCGGATCGACGCGAATTCCCAAGGTGCGCGCGCTGGTGGAAGAGATGTTCCAGCGCAAGCCGCACACCGATCTGAATCCCGACGAAGTGGTGGCGCTGGGCGCGGCGGTGCAGGCCAATATTCTTTCCGGCGGCTCGGAAGCCACCGAGAACATGCTGCTGCTCGACGTGACGCCTCTGTCGCTCGGCATCGAAGTGGCGGGCGGCGTGACCGACAAGATCATTCTGCGCAACTCGACGATTCCGGCGTCGGCGACCCAGCACTACACCACCCAGGTGGACGGACAGACGAATGTTGCGATCCACGTGCTGCAGGGCGAGCGCGAACTGGCGAAGGATTGCCGCTCGCTGGCGCGCTTCGACCTGAAAGGAATTCCGCCGATGCCGGCGGGAATGCCGCGGGTCGAGGTGAAATTCCTGATTGACGCGAATGGCATTCTGCATGTTTCGGCGCGCGAGCAGCGCAGCGGGAAGGAAGCGGAAATCGAAGTCCAGCCCAGCTACGGCCTGACCGACGAGCAAGTCGAGAGCATGATTCTCGACTCGTTCGATTCGGCAGAAGAAGATTTTCGCCAGCGGCAGGTGATCGAGGCGCGCAACGAAGCGGACACGATTCTGGCGGCGCTGGAGAAGGGCAAGAAGAGTCCGGCGTGGGGACAGCTCACCAGCGACGAGAAGAAACGGATTGCCAAGCTGGAAAAGGCGTTGAACGAGGTGAAGGGTGAAGACGACTATCAGGCGATTCGCAAAGCGATTGACGCGCTGAACCAGGGCACGATGCGGCTGGCCGAGCTGATGATGGATAGCGCGGTGTCCACTGCGCTCAAGGGTAAGACCATGGACGAGGCGGACATGGGCGAAGGGCCGGACGCGCCGCATCCGGTGGCCAAGGCGGAGTTTGAATAGACCAGTTGTCAGTTACTCAGTTCTCAGTTGCCAGTTAGATAGGAGAGGTGATGGCAGAAGAGAAAAATCAGGGCGCGGGAACAGCTACGGTGGATGCTCCGGGCGAGAATACGGTCCAGATCACTTTTCTGCCCGAGGGCAAGACGGTGCAGTTCGAGCACGGCAAGCTGCCTTACAAGGATCACGGCAAAGAGGAATCGCTGCTCGACGTGGCGCTGAACTATGGCGTCCGGCTGGATCATGCCTGCGGCGGCAACTGCGCCTGCACCACCTGTCACATCTGGGTGAAGGAGGGCGCCGAGAATATTTCCGAGATGGATGACGACGAAGCCGACCGGCTGGACATGGCCGCCGATTTACAGTTAAACTCCCGACTCGGATGCCAGGCGGTGATTACGAAGCCCGGCAAAGTCGTAGTCGAGATTCCGGCGTGGAACCGGAATTACGTGTCGGAAGAACACTAGAACAGGTTGTCTAGTCGTTTTGAAACTCGAAACCGGATACCAATAACTGATTCAAGGAGCATTCATGCCGAAAGAATTGACCTGGGATGATCCTGAAGACATCGGAATCCTGCTCTCTGAGAAGCATCCTGAAACGGATCCGCTGGCCGTGCGCTTTACCGATCTGCACCGGCTGGTCATCGAACTGCCCGAGTTCAAGGACGATCCCAAGAAGTCGAACGAGGGCAAGCTGGAAGCCATTCAGATGGCATGGCACGCGGAGTTTCTGGACCGCACGCAGGCTTAAGCGCGAAACCTCAGCGGCTAAGCCGCGTCTGTTGCGGGCTTTGGCGGCACGGCTGAAGTCGTGCCCTCCTCACCCGCTCGCGTATGGCAATCATTTTGTGGACTCAGACTTCCCGATAGTATTTCTGCAAGACGTAGAACGCCTGCTTGTGCTCTCCCTGATTCGAAATCAAGCCCTTTGCGGTTGTAATAGTCCTGGACGCCAGATAGCAAGCGGCGCGGGGAGTGGAAATCCATCAAGACCCAGGGCGATAGTCCAGCCAGTGATGGAATTTTCTTCAGCATCGTCGATGTGATGCTGATAGATGCTGGCCTGGTACTCTTCAGTCCAGCGTTCGTCCGCGCCGCCATGCCGGCCGTAGGGCGCGCTCGCCGCCGAACTCGCTCATGATGAGCGGCTTGTTCCATGCTGTCTTCCACTGCATGTGGTCGGCATCTTCGGGACGTCCCCAATACCAGCCTAGATACTCGTTCAATCCCAGCACATCGAGATATTCGCCGAGCGGGTCGCTGAGGATGCGGGTGTCAGGTCCGGACTCGTCGACGTGATTCATCGCCGAAGTGATCAGGCGAGTTGAATCGAGCTGGCGAGCGGTCTCGGCGAGTTGGCGCAGGAATGTGAGACGCTCCGGTTTGACCGGAGTTTCGTTCGAGAGCGACCAGAAGACGACCGACGCCCGATTGTGGTCGCGGGCAATCATTTCGTGAAGCTGGTTCTTCGCGTTTTGCAGTGTCGCGGGATTTTCCCAGTCAATGTCCCAATAGACCGGAATTTCCGACCACACCAGCAGCCCCATGCGGTCGGCGAGGCGGGTCATGTTCTCGCTGTGAGGATAGTGAGTCAGGCGAACAAAATTGCAGCCCAGTTCATGAGCCCATCCCAACAGGGTTTCGGCGTCCTGCTCGGTGAAGGCTCGGCCGCCGCGGATCGGAGCTTCTTCGTGCAGGGAAATGCCTCGAAGAAAGATGGGCTTGCCGTTAAGCAGAATTTGGGTGCCACGAGTTTCGATGGTGCGGAAGCCGATGGAATCGTGCACCTTGTCGGCACCCGCCGACAATGTGACCTCGTAGAGCTTGGGATGCTCGGGCGACCACAGGTCGACCTTGGCGGGAAAGTGAAACTCCGCGCGCCCAGAGGCATCGGTGGTCACAGCGTTCTTGATTCCTGCTTCCGGGATTTCGATCGTGACTTGCTGGGCTGAGCTTGGGCCGTTCAGTTGCACCCAACCGGCAATCTCCTGGCTCGAACCTTTGGCCAGTTGGACGACATAGTCCTGGATGAAGGTTTCGGGCTCTTCCACCAGCGCGACGTCGCGAGTGAGTCCTCCATAGTTCCACCAATCGGTGTTGAGACCGGGGACGGCGTCGCGACGGCGGGCGTTGTTCACTTCCACGATCAGGAAATTATCGCCTTCGTGAATCTTGTCCGTGACTTCGAAGTTGAAAGGTGTGAAGCCGCCTTCGTGTTCGCCCAGCGCTTCGCCGTTGAGATAGACGCGGGAGAAGTAGTTGGCAGCTCCGAAGTAAACGAAAACCCGGGTGTGCTCGCGCTTGTGATAGGAAAATGATTTCTCGTACCAGACCGGGCCTTCGTAGAAAAACAGCTCCTTTTTCTGCGTGTTCCAGTCGCCGGGAACATTCAGAACGTCCGACTTGTCGAAGTCGTATTCGATGAGGTCGTGCTTGTCCTCGCTCGTAGGCTTGGCATTCGCGTAGAAGCGAGCGTTCAGGCCGGTTTCATAGGGGTCGACGATGGCGTGCCACTGGACCGTTCAGGCTGATGGTGGTGCGGTTGGGAATGTTGTTGATCGGCGGACGGACGGATTCGCGGCAGCGAAGCCAACTCCGGCGAGGATGAAAAGCGCGAAAAGCAGGCGTCGCATCACAGTTCGTTCAAAATCAGATTTCGTCGAACCAGGTTCCGGAAATCAGGCAATCGGACCACGACTTCCCTGCTAACCGGCTTTCGAAGACAGCGGCTCTTCTTCCACGTTGGCCTCGCGCAGGAACTTTGCCGCTTCTTCCGGCGGCGTGGGATTGATGTAGAAACCGGTTCCCCATTCGAATCCCGCGGTCTTGGTCAGCTTGGGCATGAATTCGATGTGCCAGTGATAGTGATCATTGGTCGGGTCCTGCACCGGCGAAGTGTGAATGACCAGGTTGTAGGGAGGATTATCCAGCACGCGCTCGGCCTTGGTGAGCAGGGTCTTCAGCGCCTTGGCCAGATTCTCGAACATGTGGGTGGAAGAATTCTCGAATGCCGACTCGTGCTGCTTGGGCAGGATCCAGGTCTCGAACGGAAAACGCGGCGCGTAAGGCGCGAGCGTGATGAAGTCCGCGTTCTCGGCGACCACGCGAGTGCCGGTTTCGGTTTCCTGGCGAATAATGTCGCAGAAGACGCAGCGCTCTTTGTAGATGTAGTACTGCTTCGCGCCTTCGATTTCTTCGGTCACGTAAATCGGAAGAATGGGCAGCGCAATGAGCTGCGAGTGCGCGTGCTCGAGCGACGCGCCGGCGGCTTCGCCGTGATTCTTGAAAATCAGGATGTACTTGAAGCGACGGTCTTTCTTGAGATCGAGAATGCGGTCGCGGAAGGTCCAGAGCACGTCTTCGATGCGCTTGGGCGGAAGATTCGCCAGGCTGGCATTGTGGTCCGGAGTCTCGATGATGACTTCGTGGGCGCCGATGCCGTTCATGCGGTCGAACATGCCCTCGGCCTGGCGGTTGAGATTGCCCTCGATGCCGAGCGCCGGAAACTTGTTGGGGACTACGCGCACCGTCCAGCCCGGAGAGTCGCGCTGCGGCGGAGGACCGCCGTTTGGATTGGGGCGGTAGGCCTGAATCTCAGGCGGAGTCTTGGACTCGTTGCCGTAACAGAAGGGGCAGAAACCGCCTTTGATTTTTACTCCCTCGCGAGCGAAGTCCGAGGGACGCTTGGCGCGATCGGTGGAAATGATGACCCAGCGGCCTACAATCGGGTCTTTTCTAAGCTCAGGCAACTCAATCCTTTCCGCGAGCGCGAAGCGAACAAGATATTTTACGTCAATTGGGAAACATTCCGGAACAGTTCGATCTGCGGCTGGCTTGATTGCTGATCATAATACACGCTGATGACTTCGAGACGCCACTGGCACGAAGGTGGCAAGTGGCGCAGATATTCGCGGGCGACAGCAAGCAGATTCATCGCCGCGTTTGTCGCGATCCACGGCGGCTTCGGCGGGCTTGGCGACGGAAGTTGCGCGCGACCATTACGTATCCCAGCTTTCGTAAGTGGAAGTAGGCGGCTTCTTCCCCGCGGCGCCCGGTACGCAAGTGATCCGGCAGGTTGGCGGGCGGCAGGGTCTTTCCGGAGATCCAGTCAAGGACGCGAACGGCGGTGAGGGTCAGGTGGCCGGAGAACATGTCGAGTCGCGGAACATGGTAGCTACTTTTCTTGATGCTGGCTGTGACGGATGTCACACTGACTGGAGGTTGTTTTCGGAGTAAACCCCTTTGCGTCCCTTTGCGAACTTGTGCGGTCAAAAGCTTTAACCGCAAAGGACGCCACGGGATTCCGCAAAGAGCGCAAAGAATTGGCCACTCCCGGAACTGGCTTCTGATTTTAATCAGGTCAGTGATCTTCGCGGGCGCGCAGCCAATCGAGAAACATCTGTTCGATGGGCTTGTCGTAGGTCATCAAGACGTGGCGGACGGTGTGGCCGCTGACGAAATGGCACACTTCCTCGGCGAGATTCTTGGCGTGATCGCCGGCGCGTTCGAGCGATTGGGTCATGAAGATGACCTGCAGGCTGGCGTGGCGCTGCAGGTTCTCGGGATTTTCGATGTGGCGGAGAAAGATCAGATTGCGCAGGCGGTCGATCTCGGCGTCGGCGCGCAGCACGTCGACGGCTTTCTTGACGTCGCGAGTGGAGAAGGCGGCGCCGGCGTCGGCCAGCATCTTCTCGAGCACCGTGGCCATGTGGGTGAGGTCGCGAATGTCCTGCGGATCGAGGCGGGCGCAAACGGATTGCGCGCTGCTGGAAAAACTGAGCAGAAGGTCGCCAATGCGCTCCAGGCTGATCATGAACTTCATGCAGGCCAGCAGTTCGCGGGCTTCCGATTCGGTGACCTGGGTGATGATCTGGGTCACGCCTGCGTCGATTTCCATGTCCAGGCGGTCGAGTTCTTTTTCCCGCTCGCGAAGTGTATTCAGCAGCGCCGACAGATGCGGTGGCAATGCCTTCGGCGGCGGTCGCGGCCGCTTCCTTGGCGACCCGGCAAGCCTCGATGGTGCGCTTCACCAGATGGGCGTAGGGAGACTCCGGTTCGGGGCTTCTCAAAATGGCGGTACTCATGCGCGCATTCCTCTCCGGAAGCGACCCGCGATTGGCCGCGGCAGACTCTGTCTAGTTCTCCGGTTGCTGGCATTGATGGTCAATACACGGAGCATAGGTTGTTTTTTCAAGGCTTTGGTTAACAGGACGTAAATTTATGGGGTCGGGAACCGAAACTGTTGAACCTTCGCACCGCTGGACAGCCGAGGTCGGCTATCCCGGCGCGAGCCCGTCAGGCCAGGGGAAGAGTGAACAGGAAGGTTGATCCGTGATTGAGTTCGCTTTGGGCGCGGATGGTGCCGCCGTGGGCCAGGACGATGTGTTTGGCGATGGCCAGTCCTAGACCGGTGCCGCCGGATTCGCGGGAACGGGCTTTGTCGACCCGGTAGAAGCGCTCGAACAGGCGAGTCAGGTGTTCGGAGGGAATGCCGGGGCCGAAATCCTGAACATAGAATTCGACCGCCTTCGGAGACCGGCCGCGCTCCCAGCACAATCCGTCCGCCCGATGCCGCATATTTCAGCGCATTCTCCACCAGATTGGAGAAAACCTGATGGATGGCCTCGGGATCGGCGCCCACCTGGGCGGGGGCGTCGTCTTCGACCTTCAACTCGACATTTTGTGCGCGCGCAATTTCGCGAAAACTCTGCACCGCTTCCTGCAGAAGGTCAGCCGGCGCGACCGGCTGGATGTCGAAACGCTGTTCGCCGGATTCCACCCTCGCCAGGGTGAGCAGATCTTCGGTGAGGCGCGACATGCGCAGAGCGCTCTTGCGAATGATGTCGAGAAATTCGCGGGTGTGGTTGTTTTCCGGCGCGCTGTCGAGCAGGGTCTCGGTGTAGCCCTGAATGGAAGTCAGCGGAGTGCGCAGTTCGTGCGAGACGTTGGCAATAAAATCGCGGCGCGTTTTCTCCACCCGCTCGGTCTCGGTAAGATCACGCAGCACGGCCACCGCGCCGCCGCCGGGCATGGGCGCGGCGGTCACGTCGAAGGTGCGTCCCGGCAGGATGGATGCGGCCCGCGCGGTAAACACCTTGCGTGCTTCACTTGCGTCCCGCACCGCGGTCAGGAAATCGGGATCGCGAACGGTCTCGACCAGAGGAGCGTTCTTGCGCGTGTGCTGCGGGACCAGTTTGTCCATGGTCTGGTTCGCCCACTGCACGCGATCGTCGGCGCTGACGGCGATGACGGCATCCTGCATGCTGTTGAGCAGGGTTTCGAGCTGGCGCTGGCTGGTCTGCAGAGCGGCGAAACTTTCTTCCAGATGGCGGGCGGTCTTGTCCAGAGAGGCGGCGACCTGTCCGATTTCGTCCGCCGAACTCTTCGTCGATGCGTGCGGTCAGGTCTCCGGCGGCGACGCGGTCGGCAAAGCGCACGATGCGCTGCAAGCGGCGGCCGGTCGAGCGCGCGGCGATGGCGGAAATCATGAGCGCCACAACGAAACTTGCCAGCAGACCCAGCCAGAGTCTTCCGCTGAAAGCGGAAAGGAAGCGTGGCCGCCGCGATCACGAGGGCGAAGGCAGCCAGCAACTTCAGGAAAATCCGATTCCTCACTTCGGAGCCTCGAAGCGGTAGCCGGCGCCGCGCACGGTCTTGAGATAGCGCGGGTTTTCAGGATCGGGCTCGATTTTTTCGCGAATGCGGCGCACGTAAACATCCACCGAACGCGGCGTGACGTAGGCGGTGTCGCGCCAGACCGAATCGAGCAACTGGTCGCGAGTAAATACGCGGCCGATGTGGCGGGCGAAATAATCGAGCAAGCGGAACTCGGTGGCGGTCGTGGTCACCAGGTTGCCGCGCACGGTAAGAGTCATGGCGCTGGGATCGATTTCGATGTCGCCGATCTTGACCGGCGCCTGCGACAGCGGCCGCTCGAAACGCCGCAGCACGGCCTTGACTCGCGCCACCAGTTCGCGCGGGCTGAACGGTTTGGGGATGTAATCGTCGGCGCCCAATTCCAGTCCGAGAATGCGGTCGGCTTCGCCGCTCTTTGCGGTCAGAAAAATCACCGGAGTGGCCGCGAGCGCCGGAATCTGCCGGATCTGGCGGCAGAGTTCGAGGCCGTCTTTGCCCGGAACCATGATGTCGAGAATGAAGAGCGTGGGACGCTGCCGTTCCGAATCGGCGATGACGGTGTTTCCGGTGGAGAACACTTTCACCGCGAATCCGTCCGCTTCCAGATGGTGCCGCACCAGGCGGGAAATATCCGGATCGTCTTCGACCACAAAGATGCTGGGTTTCATGGGGGTATTGTAGCGGTGAAGCGGGCGGAGCACCTAGCTGGCTGTCCCGATGAAAGCAAGTGCGTGGTGGCACGGCTGGACTGCCCTTCGCGCTCTCCCGGCATTCCGCTTCGCCGCCTGTCTATGAAAGGTCAGCGCGAGGAACCAGACAATTCAACTTCTTTCGATCAACAGATTTCCGCGCTTATCCAGCCGAAAAATACTGCCGGGAGGCACGACCGTGGTGGCGCTGTATTCCGTGACGACGGCGGGGCCGGAATATTTTTTGCCGATCTGACAGAGAGTCGCGGGCGTGGATTGCGGTCGCTACCTTTTTGCCGGCGAAAAAGACTGGAGTGCGGTCTGGTAATGCGCTGCCGCGCTTTGCTCGGCCTGGACGGGCGGGAGCGTCCGTCCCCACGTGGCTGTGAGGCTGTCGCCAATCGTGCTTGAGTCGACTTGATGGTCGAGCGCAGGCGAAGGGTTACGAGTTCCACAGTCGCGCTCGGGATAGCTGTAGCCGTAACGGCGCTGGTGCTCATGGCGGAAATCGCGAATCAGGTTGCGGGTGTATGGAATGTTCAGTTCGTATCCCTGGCCCGGTAGCGGACGTCCACGCTGCGCTGGTGGCTGATTGTGCCATTCCAATTCTCGTCCCGAAAATCTCTTTCGGCGCGGCGGCGCAAGCTGGCGAACTCCTGCTCGAGCTGCTGCACGGGAAGTTTCGCTGCAACACGCCACAGCACGGTGCGGGAATAATCCTTCACCACGTCGCTGACCAGAATGCCGAAGGCGGAAAGCGCGCCGGGCAGGCCGGGACCATCACCCGCGGAATGCTGAGCGCTTCCGCCAGTTCGCAGGCATGGAGACCTCCTGCGCCGCCGAAGGCGACCAGCGTGAATTCGCGAGGATCGTAGCCGCGTTCGATGGAGACCACGCGGATCGCTTTCTCCATGGTGGAGTTGACAACGCGAATGACTCCGGCGGCGAACTGTTCCAGCGTCAGCGTCGGCCGCGTGGCGCTTGAGCCACTCGGCCACCAGGCGCGGGTGCGCTCCAGATCGAGGGTGAAATCTCCGCCCAGAAAGCGCTGCGGCTGCAGCCGGCCGAGAAGCAGATTGGCGTCGGTCACCGTGGGCTGGGTGCCGCGGCCATAGCAGATGGGGCCGGGATCGGCTCCGGCGGATTCGGGGCCGACGCGCAGCGCGCCGGCGGCGTCGAAGCGGGCGATGGAACCTCCACCGGCGCCGACCGTGTGAATGTCGAGCATGGGCACGCCGATGGGCAAGCCGGCAATCTCGGCCTGGCTGCTGGCACGGGCTTCGCGATCGACCAGCGCGACGTCGGTGGAGGTGCCGCCCATATCGAACGAGATGATTCGGTCGAAGCCGCTGCGCCGCGCCATTGCAGCGGCTCCGACGACTCCGCCGGCCGGACCGGAGAGCACGGTGCGCACCGGTTCGCGAGCCGCAGAACCGAGGCTGGTGATTCCGCCGCTCGATTGCATGACGAAAATGCGAGGCCGAGCCGTGCCGGTTGGAGAAGAGCTTCGCGCCCGGCGTTCGAGGTTCTCGCAGATAGCGCTGCATCACCGGCTGCAGATAAGCGTTCACCACGACCGTGCTGGTGCGTTCGTATTCGCGGAACTCGGGAAGAATCTGGTGCGAGACCGAGAGCGGTACGCCAAGCTTTTTCAGCGCAGCTGGCGACGGCATTCTCAGTCTTCGGATTGGCGAAGGAGAACAGCAGCGAAATTGCAATTGCCTCGGGGTGCTTTTCGCGAAGTTTGTTCGCCAGCGACTGCAGGTCCTGCCGCGACGGCGCTTGCAGGATTTCGCCGTCACTGGCGGTGCGTTCCTTCACGCCGAAGCGCAAATCGGTCAGGAACCAGCGGCTCAATACCGATCGAAAAAGAGATCGTAGAGCTTAGGGCGCGCCTGGCGGCCGATCTCGATGGCATCTTCAAAACCGGCGGTTGTGACCAGGCCACGCGCGCGCCCTTGCGCTGCAGCAGAGTGTTGGTGCCGACCGTAGTGCCGTGCAGAAGAATCAGTCGAACCGCGCAGGCCGATCTGTTTCAGGGCTTCGACGATCGCTCTGCGACGGGTCGGCCGGCGTGGAGAAGACCTTCAGCATGCGGATCTGGCCGCGCTCGATCCAGACACAGTCGGTGAAGGTGCCGCCGGTGTCGATGGCGATGTGGAGAAGTGGTGTTCGTGAACGGCTGAGGCATGGAGGTCAACCGGGAAGATTAACATTATGCATCGGGTAGAGCGATTTCGAATTGCCGGGAACAACTCAACACCGCAAAACTGCCGAGCTGCGCTCGGCTGGGCACGAGGCGACGTAGGCGTCCTGCCCCTACGTGGTCAGGGCCAGAGTCACCAGGGTTTTCTGCTCCACTTCGTGGGCCTTGGCCGATCCGGTGGCCGGGCTGGCGCTGGCGGAACGCTTCACCGACAGGACGGAACGGTCGCCCGCGATGCGGCGAAGGCGAGGCAGCACGTAGAACAGCGCGCCCATGTTGGCCGGCTCTTCCTGCACCCAGACAATCTCCCGCGCCGACGGATACTGGCTGAAGACTCGCTTCCAGTTCTTTCTCGGGGAACGGATAGATCTGTTCCAGAGACACAATCGCGGTCGTCCTGATCGTTTCTCTTCTTGCGTTCGCCGCGCAGTTCGTGGCCGATCTTTCCGGTGCAGATCAGGATGCGGCTTGCGTCGCTGACTTCCGTGTCCGGCAGCACGGTCAGAAAACGCTGGTGAGTGAAGTCTTCGATCGGAGAAGACGCGTCGGGATGGCGCAGCATGCTCTTGGGAGTGAAGACGACCAGCGGCTTGCGCCAGTGGCGCAAGGCCTGGCGGCGCAGCAGATGGAAATATTGCGCCGCGTTCGACGGCTGGCAGATCTGGAAATTATCGCGGGCCGCGAGTTGCAGGAAGCGTTCGATGCGCGCGCTCGAGTGCTCCGGCCCCTGGCCTTCATAACCGTGCGGCAGCAGCAGGACCAGCCCGGAGAGCAGTCCCCATTTGTCTTCGCCGGCGCTGATGAATTGATCGATCACCGCTTGCGCGACGTTGGCGAAATCGCCAAACTGCGCTTCCCACAGCACCAGCGCTTCGGGATAGTCGCGGCTGTAGCCATACTCGAATCCCAGCACGCCAGCCTCGGAAAGCGTGGAGTTGTAGATTTCGCAGCGCGCCTGCTCCGGGGAAATATTCTCCAGCGGCACGTACTCCTGCTCGTTTTCGATGTCGAGCAGCACGGAATGGCGCTGGTTGAAAGTGCCGCGACGAGTATCCTGCCCGCTGAGCCGAACCGGCACTCCGGCTTTCACCAGGCCTCCGAGCGCCAGCGCTTCAGCCATGCCGTAGTCCACCGGACGCTTGCCGGTCCCCATCTCGGCGCGCTGCTCGAGCAGCTTCTTGACCTTGGGATGGATGTGGAAGTCCGCGGGATAAGTCGTGAGCTTGGCGGTAATTTCGCTGAGTTCCTCGGCGGAGAGGCCGGTGTCCACTTCATACTCGGGCTTGTAACGGCCGCCCTTGTAGTCATTCCAATACTTCGGCAAATCGCGCAGCGAGGGCTTCTTGCTGAGGGACTTGGCCTTCTTCTGCGCGGCTTCGAATTCGGCGCGGACTTCGTCCACCTGCGCTTGCACGTTCTCCGCGCCCGATATCTTCGGCGTAGATCTCCCACAGCGGCGGATGGTCCTTGATCGCTTTGTATAGCAGCGGCTGGGTGACGGTCGGATCGTCGACCTCGCTGTGTCCGTGGCGGCGATAGCCGATCAGGTCGACGACCACGTCGCCCTGCCAGGTGTAGCGGTAGTCGAGCGCCAGGCGGCCGACGCGGACGACGGCGTCCACATCTTCCGCGTTGACGTGAAAGATCGGAATGGACTGGCGGCGCGCCAGTTGGGCGGAAAAACGCGACGAGTGTTCCTCGTTGTACAAGGTGGTGAAGCCAAGCAGATTGTTGGCGATGATGTGGACCGTGCCGCCCACGGTATAGCCCTTCAGGTCGGACAGATTGAGGGTCTCGGCCACGATGCCCTGACCGGCGAACGCGGCATCGCCGTGGACCAGCAAAGGCAGATATTTCTGCCCTGCCATCTTCTCCGGCGCGATCCTGCTTGGCGCGGGTGCGGCCCACGGTCACCGGATCGACCGCTTCCAGGTGGCTGGGATTCGAAACCAGGTGAATGTGAATCTTCGGCGCCGACCGGGTCACGTATTCGCCGGTCGCGCCCATGTGATATTTCACGTCGCCGCTGCCCAGAACGCTGCGCGGGTCTACATCTTCAAACCCGGCGAAGATCTCTTCGGGAGCGCGCCGGGCAACCTGCACGATCACGTTCAGCCGGCCGCGATGGCTCATGCCCATCACCAGGTTCACCGCGCCGCGCTGCACCGGCGGCTTCGAGAATTTCATCGACCAGCGGGATCAGGGCGGTCACGCCTTCGAGAGAAAAACGCTTGTTGCCGAGATAGCGCTGCTGCAGCACCTGCTCGAACAGATCGGCCCGGATGAGCTGGTCGAGAACATGTTGCTGATCGACCGCGGGCTGCGGACCTTCCAGACGTTCCTGGATCCAGCGGCGGCGCTCCGGGTCGGTGATGTGCATGAACTCCGCGCCGACGGTTCCGCAATAAATGCGGCGAGCTTCCTGGGCCAGTTCGCCATCCGCGCGCAGCTCGGGATGAGACACCGACGGCAAAAAGCCCAGCGGATCGAGATCGGCTTCCAGATATCCCCAGTGGCGGAAAGGGTCGAACACGCGCTCACGGTCGCCGTTGGGAGCGTCCAACACGCTGGTCGCGGCAGATTCACTAGCAGGTTTGGATCGGGTTGCCATATGTCCACTACTAGAATAACGGATGACGGCGGGATGTGTGCTGGATTCGTCTCCCGGTGCCCAACAGGACCGGCCTTCGCCGAACTACGCACTGTTGCGCGGCGGTTTTCGGCAAAGCCTTCATTAGCAAGCCATTCAACAGGATCGTGATCACGGAAGCGGCCAGAGTAGCGTGATAGATGTCGTCGGTGACCAGGTGGGCATCGCGAGCCACCCGGACCAGGACGTAGGAAAATTCGCCGATCTGGGTCAGTCCCAGGCCCACCAGAAGAGCGGTTCGCGGAGGATAGCGAAACAGCCAGACCACGGAGGTCCAGATCACGAATTTGCCCAGCATGGTCAAAATCACAATCGTGCCCCACAGGGCAGGCTTGGAGATCAGGATGCGCGGATCGACCAGAGCTCCGATGGTGACAAAAAATAGCGCGACAAAGGCATCACGCAGGGGCAACAGCTTGTCCAGCATCTTGTGGGTCGTGCCGGACTCGCTGACGATCAGGCCGGCCAGAAATGCTCCCAGCGCCAGCGACAAGCCGACCGCCTGGGTGACGGCGGCAGTAGCAAAGCCCAGGGCCAGCACCACCAGCAGGTAGAGTTCCTCGTTTCCGGCCTGGCTTCACACGCTTCATCAGCGGTGGCACCAGCTTGGCGGCCACGAACATGACCGGCGTCAGAATCAGCAGTGCCTTGCCCACGGCGATCCCCAGGGAGAGGAAATGGCCTCCCGTGAGATTGGTCAGCGACGGAAGCAGCACGGTCAGGACCACGACTGCGAGGTCTTCGACCAGCGTGATGCCGATCATGACGTGGCCGTGCGGCGAGCGCAATTCTCCCCGGTCGGCCAAGAGCCGGGAGAGCACCATGGTGCTGGCGACGGAAACAATAGCTCCGACGGCGATTCCCTGAGTCGTATTCCAGCCCATCAGCCATCCCGCGCCGACGCCGAGTCCAACCGAAAACACGATCCCCAGCGGGCCGCCGAAAATCGCCACCCACTTCACCTGCAGAAGCTCGCGAAATGAAAATTCCAGGCCGATCGAGTACATCAGCAGGATGACGCCGATCTCGGCCAGGACTTCGAATTGATGAACCTCGGATAGAACGGGTCCGGGGGTAAATGGACCGATCAGAAATCCGCCGAGAACGTAACCCAGGATCAGCGGCTGGCGCAGCGCTTTGGCCACGCCGCCGCCCACGACGGCGGCGCCGAAGACGTAGGCGAGATCGCGAAAGAAGGTGGTTTCCATTTTTGGCAGCCGGCGCGAGACGCTTCAGTCTAAACGCGACTTGCTTTGAGTGTAATTCCCTCCGATGGGACCTGTATTTGCTCGCAGATGAGGATTCAGTCCTGAAACTGAACGGTTCTCCATCTGAACCGATAGTTTCGTCATCTTTCCGTGAGCTGCTTGCCTTCCGCATGTTCCGCTGGCGATCTCCGATGTAGGAGGTAGCGACAGTAATAAGTCAGTATGCAGAGCACAGGGTCCGCGATCAACCTCGCTCAGATGCAACTCCTGCTGGTGGGAGACAACAAAGACTTCAGTTATCTGCGCGAGCTGCTGAGCCAGGATGGGAACGCACATTTGGGTCTGGATTGCGCAAAGTCGCCGGAAGAAGCGCTGGTACGCCTGGCTCAGACTCCTTATGACCTGTTGCTATGCGACTACAACTCGGGAGATGGCACCGCATTGCGCCTGCTGCACGAGGTTCGTAAGGATGGCTCTGGCCCGCCGGTCATATTTCTGAGCGACCACATGAATGAAGCCGCCGTAGACGCCGCCCTGAAGAGCAGAACCGGCGACTTCGCGCTGGCCTCGAATCTCGAAGATCCATCAATCGCGCGCACGATTCGCTATGCCATCGACGTCTACAGCAAAGAGCGGCAGCGCCAAAAGGCTGAGGATACGCTGCGGAAACTTTGGCGCGCGGTCGAGCAGTCGGCCGACCTGGTCATGATCACCGACCGCGCTGGAGTGATCGAATACGTAAACCCAGCTTTTGAAACGCTGACCGGTTACTCCGCCGGAGAATTGATGGGACAGACTCCGCGAGTTCTGAAATCGGGCCAGCAAACTTCTGAGCTCTACACCGAGCTGTGGCAAACCATTCTCTGCGGCAATGTCTTTCGCTGCACCATGGTGAACCGGAAGAAGAACGGAGACGTCTTCGTTGCGGAGAAAACCATTACGCCTCTGCGAGACGGCGAGGGCAGAATCACCCACTTTATCTCCAATGACCGGGACATCACGGACCAGCGGCGGCTGGAAAATCAGCTCCAGCAGGCGCAAAAGATGGACGCGATCGGGCGATTGGCCGGCGGAGTGGCCCACGACTTTAACAATCTGCTGATGGTCATCAGTTCCTACGCCGAGCTGATGCTGGATTCGCTGGCGCCGCAACATCCCTTGCGACGTAATGTGGATGAGATCCAGAAGGCTTCCCGCCGCGCCACCGATCTGACCCGGCAATTGCTCGCCTTCGGGCGCAAGCAGATGCAGACCCTGCAACTGCTCGACTTGAACTCCATGATCGAAGAAATCAACAAAATGCTGCCGCGACTGATCGGAGAGGATATCGAACTGGAGTTTGTTCCCGGGAACAAACTGGGAAGAGTCAAAGCGGACCCGGTGCAGATCGAACAGGTGCTCATGAACCTGGCTGCCAACGCGCGCGATGCCATGCCCGAGGGCGGGCGGCTAGTTATCGAGACCGCCAGCGTTCGCCTGGACGAAGCCTATGTCCAGGCTCACTCCATCGTCCCTCCCGGAGACTACGTTCTGCTGACGGTTACAGACTCGGGCCAGGGCATCGCGCCTGAGCATCTGTCGCATATCTTCGAGCCTTTCTACACCACCAAGGAAGAAGGCGAGGGCACCGGACTCGGCCTGGCTACCGTCTATGGCATCGTGAAGCAGAACAGCGGCTTCATTTGGGTCTACACCGAGCCCGGCCTGGGAACGACCTTCAAGATTTATCTGCCTCGGGCGAAAGATGCGACCGTCGTGCCCCAGGCTTCCCCGCCGGTGGAAGGCTATTCCGGAGGCTGCGAAACCGTGCTGCTGGCGGAAGATGAAGCCGGCAGTTCGGCAGTCCACCCGCGAGTTTCTCACCTTGAATGGCTATATCGTCCTGGAAGCAAAAAACGGAACCGACGCGCTGGCGATCGCACGGGAGTACAAGGGTCACGATTCATTTGATGATCACCGACGTGGTCATGCCGCAAATGGGCGGAGCGAGGCTGGCGGCGGAACTGGCGATCGAGCGCCCGGACATGAAAGTGCTGTTCGTCTCCGGCTACGCCGAAACCACGGTCCAGCGCCACGGCGCGATCGACGTGACCGCACGCTTCCTGCAGAAGCCTTTCTCGCTGAGAACCCTGGCCCACAAGATTCGCGAGATTCTCGACGCTGACGTACCCGCCCTGGCCGCGGCGGCCTCCGTCTAAGATCCGTTCGCCGGATCGCGAATTGCAGTCTGATAGCACTGCGTTTCAATCTGAAGCCTGCTGCGTGTGCCTTCTCGTATAATTGCCTGCCGGAATCCTGGAATGACCCTGTCGGTCGCGATCATCAATCTTGTCCTCGTCCGTCGAGAGCTGACGCCGTGACCGCCACTACGGCGGTGTGGGATGTGTTGCTCGGGATTGCGCTGCTCGGCGTCATGCAGTTCCACGATTTTTCTGTTCATGGTTCTGGTTGCGGCGATTCGATGGCGCCGCGGAGCCCGCGCGGCGCGGAAGACGGCGGCCGCAACACCTCGCATCTTCCCTGCCGGCTGTCACCATTTTCAAGCCCGTACACGGGATGGAAGCCCGACTGGAAGAAAACCTGGAAAGCTTTTTCCGGCAGGACTATCCCGCGTTCGAGAGTCATTCTGGGCGCTCGCGATGCCAGCGACGCGGGGCTGCAGGTGGCCGAGAAAGTTCGCCAGCGATACCCGCAGGTCAAGAGCCGGATAGTCGTATCCGGGCCGCCTACCTGGCCCAATGCCAAGGTCTTCTCGCTGAGCAAGATGATTCCGCTCTCGACCAACGATTACTTTGTGATCAGCGACAGCGACGTGCAGGTTTCGCCTGACTTTCTGCGCGATGTAATTCCAACGCTGCTGGATTCGAAGATTGGCCTGGTGACTTGTCCATATCGCGGCGTGCCGGCCGGCGATTTCTGGTCGACGCTGGAAGCGCTGGGAATGTCGGTGGAGATGCCCTCCGGAGTCATGGTCGCGGACATGCTCGAGGGCATTCGCTTCGCGCTGGGTCCGGCGGTTGCCTTGCGTCGTGACGCGCTGGACAAGATTGGCGGCATCGCGGCCACGGCCGACTACTATTCGGACGATTTTGTTCTGGGCAACCTGATATGGGCGGCGGGATACAAGGTCATTTTTTCTCATCACATCATTCAACATGTGCTCACGCCTCGCTCTTTGAAGCGAACCCTGGGCGACCAGTTGCGCTGGATGAAGAGCACTCGCTTCTCGCGTCCGCTGGGCCATGTGGGCACCGGCCTGACCTACGCGGTGCCGTTCGGAGTTCTCGGGCTGGTGGCCGGAGCGGCAACGGGTCATCTGGCGCTAGGGGTCGGCCTTTTTGCTGGCTGCATGTCGTGAACCGGATGGTTCAATCGATCGCAGTGGGATGGGGAATTATCGGCGACCGGCGGGCGCTGTACTTGTCGTGGCTCTATCCGGTTCGCGATTTTCTGGGATTCCTTACCTGGGCAGGCAGCTTCGGCAGTCGCACTTTTTTCTGGCGCGGAGAAACTTACAGGTTCAGCAAAGGCGGCAGAATCATTCCGCAGAACCGGCCGGCGGAGAGTGCGGTGGGAGCGAAGCTGTAGCGGCTCTTGTCAATCAGGCGGCAACATTCTCCGAGATGACGAGGACACTCCTGATACGGGTCAGATCTTTCGACCTCAACACTGACCTCCGAGTCAGCTTGCCATCTTTCAGCCTGAAAGAATCGCCGCGCCAGACCACCGTTGTGCCTGCGAGGCTGGCAATCCAAACCAGCAAGGCGATCGAAGTCGCGGAGCGGAAGCAGTGGCAGCAGAGGCAGTCACCTTGGCGATCACGCAAGACTGACCATCCCACGACGAGAGCCACCGCGTACTCGCAAGCCCATCGCGACTGCCAGCAAGCCCCATGCCCAGAGAGCGCCGCGGCTCAGCAACAACGCC
Organism: Terriglobia bacterium; assembly: GCA_963696825.1. Lineage (GTDB taxonomy): Bacteria > Acidobacteriota > Terriglobia > Terriglobales > Acidobacteriaceae > JAIQFF01. The sequence goes on along the minus strand of CAVOLN010000007.1, from coordinate 840,931 downwards.
AGCAGCGCCCAGGGCAAGCCGAAGGTCACCACCAGTCCCAGGTATCCCCAGCGACGCGAATCGCGCACGGTGCGGCCCCAGCGCAGTTGGTGGTCGACAAATTGGCGCAGCGTGTAGGACGGAAGATAAGTTTCGACCACCACATCGGACAGCTTGACCTTCAGTCCCTGCTGCGGCGATGCGCCGGCCAATTTCGTAGTCGTCCGCCAGATAATCCGACAAACGCTTCGAATCCGCCGATGGCCGCGAGATCGCGCCGTCGGAAGGCGAGCGTGGAACCCAGTCCAAAACGGATGCCGCCTTCGAGTTGTCGTGCAGCCAGCACTCCGGCGGAAAAATCCGTGCTGATGCCAAGCGATTCCAGTCGTGATCCCAGGGTCCGGGCGGGCACGCCGCGATAAAGACACGTCACCAATCCGACTTGACGGATCGGCCAGCGGAGCCATGACGCGCCGCAAGTAATCAGGCTCGACGCGAATATCGCTGTCGTTGACCAGAATGTGTTCGTACTTCGCCTCGATCAGCATCTGCGCCAGATTGCTCACCTTGGTGTTGGCGCCCAGGTTCTTCTGGACAGAGCACCAGGCGAATCGTGCGGCTGCGGAAACTCCTGCTTCAGGCGTTCGACGAGTTCCATGGCAGGATCGTCGGGATCGCTGACTCCAAAAATGATTTCGTATTCCGGATAGTCCTGCAGACAATGACTGCGGAAGCTCTCGTACATTTCAGGATCGGTGCCCTTGAGCGGCTTGAGAATTGAAACCGGCGGCGCAGTCTGTGTGGGGCGGGCGCCCTCGCCCGCCGCCTTTCGCTCGCGCAGAAATCGGGCCGCGCTCCACAGGCAGAGCGCGTAATAGCCGATGCTGCAGGCTGCGAGCACTCCCGCGGCAGTCGCAAGGATCGTAGCGATGCGGTGAATCAACTCGCGGATTCCTTCGTGAAACTTAGTGTCCTTGGTGGTTACAGAAAATCATTCAACCACCAAGGACACTAAGGTACACGAAGGAAGCTACTCGTATCGCAGCGACTCGATCGGATCCAGATTCGCGGCCTTCCAGGCCGGATAAATTCCAAACAGCAAACCTTCGGCGGCGGCCGCGCCCAAACCAAACGCGGCCCAGAAAAACGACATCCGCGCCGGCAGCGAGCTCCAGATCGCGGGAATCGTCCAGGTGATGATCGCTCCCAGCAACACGCCCAGCACGCCGCCCATCGCGGTCAGGGTGATGGCCTCCAGCGTGAACTGCAGCAGGATGTCGCGTTTGCGCGCGCCGATCGCTTTGCGCACTCCGATCTCGCGCGTCCGCTCGGTCACCGAAACCAGCATGATGTTCATCACGCCGACGCCGCCCACGATCAAACCCACGCTGGAAACCGCGAACATGAAGATGAAGACCGCGCCGGTGACCTGGTTCCACACGTCGGAAAGCGAGTCCTGGGTGAAGACGGCGAAGTTGTCGGGCTTGCTCGGACGCGCACCTTGCGGCGGCGGCGCAGCAGCTCGCGGATCTCGTCAATGGCCTTGGGCATGTCGTCGTGCGAAGTGGCCTTGACGCTGATCCAGTACTGTTTCAGTTCCGGATGCAGTTTGCGGAACGTGCTCAGCGGGAAGTAGACGATATTGTCATCCGGATTCTTGCCGCCGGCAAACACGCTCTTGCGCTTGGCCGCGACTCCAATCACGGTGAACAACTGGCCATCGATATTGATTTCCTTGCCCAGGGCATCTTCGTTCGGGAACAGTTCTTCGGCGGTGTCCGAGCCCAGGACGATGACGGGAGAATGATGTTCTTCGTCAGTCTCATTCATCCAGCGTCCGGATGCGATATCCAGATCGAACACATCTTTCCAGGTGCCGGTATCGCCCTCGAGGATGACGTTCTTGACCTTGCGACCGTTGTATTTGACCTCGTAAGTGCCAGTCCCGAATTCCTGGCGAAAATAACGCAAGCCGGTGGTGGCGATCTTCACGTGAGGCAATTGCTGTATGGCTTCGAAATCTTCGAAGGTCAGTTCCTTGCGCGTGCGTATCTCCTCCGTAGGCCGGCCGAAGGTCAAGGGCTGGTGATAGGCGAAAATGATGTTCGAGCCCAGGCTGCTGATGACCTGGCTGACGTTGTCGTTCAGACCGCGCACCACGGAAGAAATGCCGATCACGACCGCGACACCGATGACGATGCCGAGCACAGTCAGCGCCGACCGCATCTTGTTGGTGCGGATCGTGTCCAGCGCCATCTGGACGACTTCGCCGTAATCGCGTCTACGCAGCATGGGAAATTTAGTAATTGGGTAATTTAGTAATTGAGTCATTCGGAGTCAAGAAATTAGCTTTCAAATTACCCAATTACCAGATTACTCAATTACTCAGTCTTTCACAGTTCAAATCTCAGCGCGGCGATCGGATCCAGCGTCGCCGCTCGCTTTGCCGGATACACGCCAAAGAACACGCCCACGCTGGCGGACACCAGCAGCCCGGCGCCAACCGCCCACAGCTTGATTTCCGAAGGCATGCCGATGATCGCGGTGATGCCCTTGGCGAAGGCGATGCCGAACAGCACGCCCAGCAGGCCGCCGACCAGCGCCATGGTTCCGGACTCGATCAGGAACTGCAGCATCACATCCTGCCGGCGCGCTCCCATGGCTTTGCGAATGCCGATCTCGCGCGTCCGTTCGGTGACCGAAACCAGCATGATGTTCATGATCACGATGCCGCCCACGACCAGCGAAATCGCCGCGATGGCGATCATGGCGATGAAAAACGTTCCGCTCAGATTCGACCAGATGCTCAGAAAGCTGGCATTGGTTTCCGCGGCAAAGCTGTCCGGACGTCCGGGAAGATCATGGCGCCGGGCCCGCAGGACGGCGCGGGCTTCGTCAATCGCCGCTTCCAGCTCCGTGCCCACGCCATTCGCCTTGCCCGAAATGCGAATGCTGGTGTGCGATCCGAACTGCTTCAGATAAGTAGTGATCGGGATGGCCACGTAATTGTCGCGGCTCTGGCCCAGAGTTGTTCCCTGCTTTTTGCCCACGCCGATCACGCGATACACTTCGCCCTCGACGCGGATTTCCTTGCCCAGCGGATCCACCGTGGGAAAAAGATTGTCCACGACGTCGGTGCCGATCACTCCTACCTGCGAACGATTTTCTTCGTCGTTCTCGTTGACCATGCGGCCGGAGGTGAGATCAAGATCGAGAATCGGAGCCATCGACGGCGTCAGTCCACGGATCCAGGTATCGCTGATAGATTCTTCCCCATATCTCACATGGCCGCTGGTGTTGATGGTCGAGGCGCCGATCATGGCGCAATGCTTGCAGGACTCCAGCACGGCCTGGTAGTCCTCCATGGTGAGGTCCTTGCGCTTCTGGCCCTCGAGAAGCTGGTCGACGTTGGTGATCGACCGGAGTCACTTTGCTGATGATGAAAACATCGGCGCCGAGATTGAAGATCTTCTCCGCCACGTAGCCGTTGATTCCGTTCACGAAGGTGACCACGGCGATCACCGCCGCCACGCCGATCACCACTCCGAGCAGAGTCAGCGCAGAGCGAAGCTTGTTCGCCCAGAGCGAGAGAAGCGCGATGCGGATGGCTTCGAGGGTTGTCATGGGTCGGTCGTCAGTCGTCAGTCTCGGCTTCAGTCGTCAGTCTTCAGTCGGCGGTCATTGGTCGTTGGCCGGCATGCTTCACCTTGAAGAAAACTGCTTTTTTAGTCTAGCAGAGCGTTGCTTGGCCCTGTCGGCGTGCGTGCGAAATCGGCATCGTTCGGGAATTCGCACGCAGAGACATAACACGGTGAGGCTGTGATAAGGTTCTTACCGCAATTTGCAGGAGGCTCGTCATGATTCGAATTGTTGGCATTCTGGTGTGTCTTTCGACTTTGGCTTTCGGGCAGCAGAATGGTCCGTCTGGATGGGCTGGCCAACCTGAGCGACGCGGTTTCCAGGCGAGCGTCGAGCGCCGACCGCTCCGGCGGCAACGCGGACTGGGTTGAAGTGAAGGCCAAAGTCCACGGTCACGCTCGCGGACATAAAAGGCGCGGGCTCCATCCGGCATATCTGGTTCACCATCAACTCGCCCAGTCCATTTCATTTGCGCGAACTGGTGCTGCGCATGTACTGGGACGGCGAAACCGAGCCCAGCGTGGAAGTTCCGATCGGCGATTTCTTCGGCACCGGATTCGAGTATGAAGATGTTCCGGGCGGCATCGCGGACAGAAATACCAATCCTGGTGGTCCTTGCCGATCACCGTGCAGGATCGCGCCATGAACTGCTACTTCGAAATGCCATTTGGAAATGGAGCGCGGATCACGCTGACCAATGACGGGACGCAGGACGTGCCCAACCTTTACTTCCACATCGACTACCAGGAGTATCCGGAGGCGCGCAGAGTTGCCGACAAGGGCCGCTTTCACGCGCAGTGGAGGCACGAAACCACGCGCGCCGTTCCGGAGTCCGAATCGGGCGGCAAGAATGTGGATGGCAAGAATAACTACGTGTTCATGGAGGCGAAGGGCAAGGGCCAGTATGTGGGAACGATCCTGAACGTCTTCGGGCTTTCGACCGGATGGTGGGGTGAAGGCGACGACATGTTTTTTATCGATGGCGACAGCCGCTCGCGCCACCATCAATGGAACCGGCATGGAAGACTACTTCAACAACGCGTGGATGTTTCAGAAGGAGTTCAACTATCCGTTCATCGGCTACTCGCAGCAGGGCAATCGGGACTGGACAGGCAGCCACACCATGTACCGGTTCCACATCGAAGACCCAATCTATTTTCAGAAGTCTCTGCGCGCGACGATTGAACACGGCCACGCCAACGACCGCGAGGACGACTACACCAGCGTAGCCTTCTGGTACCAGACCGAGCCGCACCAGAAGCTGATGCCCGCTGCCGCCAGTCAATGAACGCCTGCCTAACGCTTTCTGGAAGATTCAGAAGCTGGAGAAGAATCTGCCGAACTGAAGGCCGCAAGAACCGGCCATGGATCTACACGGATTTACACGGATCAGGGATCAGAAACAAAAGGTTTTGATCCCTGGGAATCCGTGAAAATCCGTGGCCAGCGTTCTTGTGACGACCGAGGATGCGACGCCCGCCGTCCGCTACAATGAATATGTTGGCAGCTGGACCGGACGGTCGCTCGTCGCGAAGGACGGGAGGAAAGTCCGAACTCCGCAGAGCAGTGTGCCGGATAACGTCCGGGAGGGTGCCCCGTCGAGCTTTGCATAGGCGGGTCATTCGACGGAAAGTGCCACAGAAAACATACCGCCCCGGCGGCAACGTCGAGGTAAGGGTGAAAAGGTGCGGTAAGAGCGCACCGCCGTCGCAGTAATGCGGCGGGCAGGGCAAACCCCACACGGAGCAAGACCAAATAGGGAGGGAGCCTGGGGCTTCGGCTTTGGGCACGTGCCGGCTCGGCGCGTCACAACCTCCGGGTAGGTCGCTTGAGCCGCGCAGTAATGCGCGGCCCAGAGGAATGACCGTCCTGCCGGAGCAATCCGGCGGACAGAATTCGGCTTACAGGTCCGGCTGCCACAAACATTGGACTTACTAGGGCTTTGCCAGCGAGTGTGGCGTTTTTGTGCCAATCGCTTTCGGAAACAATTTTAGGCCCTGTTTGGTATCAGCCCATTCCGCGCTTGCGGTTCGGGCTTCCTCTTGTCGCTTTTCTCACGGTGCGCCTGCGCTTTAAAACCCCCTGGTGACATCGAACTCTCTCCTCTGTGCCGTCCTGATCTTTAATACGGAGCCGTGACAACGCGGTCCCCTCTCTCCAAGTTCTGCCTCGATGCGAGGGTTGCCCCCGTGGATTTGAGAACAAACCTTCACCGGACTCCTTGCATCCACGTTACGACGGAGATGAAGGTCAAATGAGCAAGAAAAACGGTCTTGCCGATCCCACGCGCCTCAAACCCTTCGACGCGGATGACAAACAGATGCTACGGGTCGTGATCGAAACTCCAAAAGGAAGTCGAAACAAGTTTGCGTTTGATCCGGACGAGCACATCTTTGAACTAAAGAAGGTGCTGCCCGCAGGGATGACCTTTCCTTATGACTTTGGATTCGTACCATCAACCAAGGCAGATGACGGCGATCCAGTTGACGTGCTGGTGCTAATGGATGAACCGGCATTTCCAGGATGCGTGCTCAGTTGTCGACCGATCGGAGTAATTGAAGGCGAGCAGGACGATAAGAAAAACAAGGACCGTAATGACCGAATCGTAGCAGTCGAAAAAGATGCCCACAGTTGGGAAGATATCAAAACCATCGATGATCTAGGCAAACAATTTGCCCGCGAACTTGAGGAGTTTTTTGTGAACTACCATAAGCTCAGTGGCAAACAGTATCGTGTGCTCGGACTGAAGGGTCCAGATCAAGCTCGCAAATTGGTTAAATCAGAAAGGCGATGAGCGTTCCGGCTCTATGCTTCAGATCCTGATTCGATTCCTGGTTGGTGGCGTGGTAGTTTCGGTGTTCGCAGCTATAGGCGATGTACTGCGACCCAAGAGTTTCGCCGGACTGTTTGGCGCGGCACCTTCCGTGGCGCTGGCTACTCTTGGCCTCACGATAGCGACCGAAGGCGCTTCCTATGCCGCAACCGAGAGTCGCTCCATGATTGCCGGGGCACTCGCGCTGTTCGCGTACGCTTCCTTCGTGAGCTGGGTCATGATGCGACACGAACTCAATGCTCTATCGGTCACGACCATTGCGATCCCTTTGTGGTTAGGGGTGGCATTCGGTACGTGGTACCTCTGCATGAAATAAGAATGCGCGTCAAAATTGATCCTTCGGTTCTTTGCCAAACAAAGTGGCATGACTACGCAATCAGGTTCTTTTTTGGAGGCTTGATCACAGCGATCGCGGGAATAATCGCCAAGGAATTTGGCCCAGGAGTTGGTGGGGTATTTCTAGCCTTTCCAGCGATTTTCCCAGCCAGTGCAACATTGATTGAGAAACACGAAAAGCAGAAGAAAGAACAGCAAGGCGTCGATGGGACGGTGCGCGGTCGGAAGGCAGCGAGCATCGACGCGGCCGGCGCAGCGATGGGCAGCCTTGGACTCCTTGTTTTTGCCTTTGTCGTGTGGAAATTGGTACCTCGCCATAGTCACTGGATGGTCCTCGTAGCTGCGACCACCTCTTGGCTAGCAGTTTCTGTACTGGTTTGGAAGGCCCGAAAAGCCGCATAGACTCTGTAACAAGATCGGTTTTTCAACTTCGTAGCCCATCACCAGCCGTGGCTGGTAGCGATCCAGCAGACGCCCGAGGATCGTCCCGGTGACGACGCCGGAGAGGTCGAAGCAGAGGATGACGAGGCCCAGCGCCGCACCAGAGCCGGTCAACTGCAGCACGAACCAGAGCAAGGCGATGATGGTGAACTGGTCCCCGAAATACGAGATGCTCAGTCCCAGCCAAAGCCGCTGGAAAGCGGGATGGCGCAATGGAGCGCCAACAACGGTCCTTTCATCGCTTTTTGCTTTTATGTACTTTCGCTCGAGTACCCGCAGACGCTTTCCTCTTCAATTTGATCTGATTGTAATCAACGGCGGCACGGACGAGATTTTTTAGAGCACGCTCATTAATCTTATCGCCCTCGAAAAAATCGATCGCTCGCCACGCGTTGCCTCTGAGGCCCGCGTTGAAGAGCTTGTCAGGATCTGGGAGGCTCGCCCCGTGGGAAAAGGTAAGCTTCACCTTATCTTTGTGGGCGTTGCCGACCGCGATGATTCCGTCGCGAGACCACACTGGGCTTCCCATCCACTTCCATTCCTCGACTATCTCCCGGTCGGCCTCAAGGATGCTCTTGCGGATGCTGGCGAGCGTTTTGCCACGCCAGTCTGTGAGTCCTGCGATCAGCTGGTCAATACGTTCCGATGGATTCATTGGATCTTTATGCCTCCGAATTCTTGTCCCGTTTTTATGCGAGTCGTCTTATTGCGGCAGCGTCTTGCTAGGCCGATCTCTTCGAAAGAAGTCGTCGAACGACATGGCCTTTCCACATCCACAATCCCGAAAGAACAAGCACAGGAACGAAGACAAACCGAGTGGCGGGGGCGTAGTTTGGAATTTGGTCAAACGGACTATAAATGTAACCGAGTATCGGAATGCTAAAGACGAGGTGAATCCAGCGAAAAATCGAACGTGTGGTAGTTTTGGGAGTAGTCCTTGCGGCGACAAAGGCCGGCTTCTGCAGGGTCGATTCCATGGGGTTCTTCCTCCTTTTCGGTTATTTGTTGATTGATCCGTGCGATCGAGGTGGCGTTCGAGAGCATCTCTGTGAGCGGATCAGATCCGACGGAAAGGCAACTCGTTCGTACTACGAGGCCAGTTCTGGTAAACGGAGCTCCCGGAGTTGTCTCGATCCTTTCCAATAATTCTTTTGCGATCCACCTCGATTCACGACTTTTGAGCCGCCTGAGGCGGCCAGTTGGGCGTTTCAATACCGAACTGCTTGGCGTACTCCGCGTTCAATCGCTGCCAGCCGCCGAACTTCATCGCCTCGGGGCCGACGATGCGGCCGATGGGAGTTCCGCTGAGAAGGTGATCCAGAACATCGAAACAAATGTGCCACCCGGCAGCGCCCATCGCGATGAAGCGGTGATCGATGTTGTGCCACAGCGTCAGGCGCGTGCCGCCACCAAAGGCTTCGAGTTCCCACCGCATATCGAAGCCACCCCACTTGTACTCAAGCACCTTGGGAGCGTCGGCTCGCGTCACTGTTGTTTCGGTAACGTGCGGCGTGGGCGCTCCCACCGTGGTGAGCTTCACCGTGGTTCCAACCGTACCCAGGCTCCCATCGGCGTCGAAGGGCGCCCACTCGCGCAGATGCGCCGGGTCGGTAAGCGCCTGCCAGACTTTTTCCGGCGAGTGGCGCAGTTCTCTGACGAGAATGAGCGTCCACTTCTCTTCCCGTTTTGTCCCCGGTCCTTTCGTACCTGCGCCCCGCTGGCCGGACCCGGTGTGTACTGCTCGCGATCGGTCATCTTCTTCTCCTTATGCCTAGCGTCAATAGCGTGCCAGCTGGGTGAGCTGAATGAGGTTGCCGCAGGTGTCGTTCAGCATCGCAATGGTCGAGGCGGTCACGTCGGTGGGCGGCATCGTGAACTCGGCGCCGCGGGCCTTGATCCGCTCGTAGTCGCCCTTGACGTCGTCGGTGAAGAACATGGCCGCGGGCTGGCCCTGTTGAAAGATCGCCTGCTGATACGCTTTGGCCGCGGGGTTGTTGTTCAGCGCCAGCTGCAGCTCAGTGCCGTCCGGCTCCTCGGGCGAGGCCACGGTCAGCCAGCGATATGGGCCCTGACTGAAATCGGTCTTCTTGGCAAAGCCCAGTACCTCCGTATAGAAGCGCAGGGCCTTGTCCTGGTCGTCCACGTATACGCTGGTCACTTTGATTTTCATTTCGTTTCTCCTTTGTCACGTTCGCGGTTTGGGCCGCGTCGTCTTTCTCTTTGTCTTCCTTTTCGTTGGTGTTGATTGATCCATGCGGTCGAGGTGGCGTTCGAGAGCATCCACGTGAGCGGACCAGAACCGGCGGAACGGAGCCAGCCAGGCATCCACCTCCTGAAGTGGTTCAGGTTTCAGCCGGTAGAGACGGCGCTGTGCGTCCACCGTGGATTCCACGAAACCGGCCTCGCGCAGCACTCGCAGGTGCTTTGACACGGTCGGCTGCGGCATACGAAGCTGACGCTCGATCTCTCCCACCGACTGTTGTGACGAGACCAGGAGGCTCAATATCGCGCGGCGGTTCGGCTCCGCAATGATTTCGAACACAGATTCCATTCTCTTTATATACTCAACAGAGCATATACGTGTCAAGGTATATTTAAACAAGGCGCGCCGCGGTAGTTAGGGTCGCGCCGCAACACGGATTCGAGCACGGCAACACTCTCCAGCGTAAGGAGATAGTCGGCGAGCTGACTGTATGATGCTAAGCAAAAAAGATAAAATTAGAGCGCTAATCTCGTTACTTGCCGGACTAATACTCTGCTTACCGCTGACAGGATTTATATACGGGGCTTTTGCTTGTAAAGATTGCACCAGCGGTCTTCTTAGTCAGACGATTGGAAGAGTCTTCATTGGCTTCGTTGAAGCAGTCCTCACAACCCTAACTTTAGGGAAGCCATGGGCGGACGAGGCAGGTCATCCAGGTAACAATTTGAGACCATACGTTATCGCGGTGTTTCTTTTAATCGCATTGGTTACTTATTTTATGCGAAGAAAAAAGGTTTAGTTCAAGCACTCGTCGCGAACCAGCATCGTGGTTTTCGCTGTTTCAAGGATGGTCGCCCAGCCTCAAATACTTAACAACTAATCACTTGATTTGACAGCGTATCGCGGCCACGCCAAGCTGCCGCATGATGTTTGTGACGCAGGTGTGACGCAAGACCTGTCAACAGTGGCTAGTTTGACTTCATTGCCATACTCAATCGGCGCGTCCCTAATCTGGTGAAGCTCGGCTAGTTCTTCTCTCTGGACACACAGCCGGGCAGATTCGTGGATGTCGGAGGTGCGCGCCACATGGTACCATTCCCGCGTGAGCGAGTCCGCTTGCATCCCAAGTGCTGTCTCGGCCGTCCCAGCCACGACGGTTACTCCGCGGCACTCTGCGCTCGTCCGCGTCACTCACTGGATCACCACCCTGTGCTTTTTTGCCCTGCTCGTCAGCGGAGTTGAAATTGTGATCTCTCACCCTCGCTTCTATTGGGGCGAAACCGGCAATGTATTGACTCCGCCGTTGTTCAAACTGCCGATCCCTTCCTCGAGGACATTGGTGCCGACCGGCTACGGCTACGTGCTGCCGGACCAGAACGGCTGGAGCCGGTATCTCCACTTTCAAGCTGCCTGGGTGGTGGTATTGACCGGCTTGCTGTATGTAATCTCCGGCTTTGTTCACAGGGCATTTCCGGAAAAACTTGCTCCCGGGTAAGGCCGATCTTTCGTGGCGGGCGTTCTCGACGGCAATCGCGAACCATTTGCGCTTCGAGCGGCCGAGTGCGGCAGAAGCCTGGTCGTATAACGTGCTCCAGCGGCTCACCTACCTGTTCGTGATCTTCGTTCTTTTCCCGTTGGTAATCTGGACCGGCCTGGCGATGTCTCCCGCCTTTGTCTCCGCGGTTCCGGCGACCGTCACTTTGCTGGGCGGCCAGCAATCCGCGCGCACGATTCACTTCTTCGTCTCCCTGGCTCTCGTGCTCTTCCTGCTGGTCCACGTCGTGATGGTTTTTCTTGCCGGATTCAGGAGCCGCATGCGAGCGATGATCACGGGCCGCGCCGGTACAGATATGGAGCGCACATGAGCGACCTCTCACGCCGCAAACTGATCACAACCGGACTCGCGGCCGCGGCGGGCGTAGCGGGCCTGGGCGTGGCCGCGCGCATGGCGCAAAAGTATGGACTGATCCCGCCCGATCACGGCGGAATCTACGGCCTCGGCGAAACCCTGACCTATGCTTCCCAGCGGCTGCTGACGAGGCACTCGCTGGCTCGCGAGTTCCCGCGCAGCCAGATTTCGAAGCCTCCGTTCGCGAACGAAATCGCGCCCCTGAGTGAAGACTTCAAGCGCCTTCAGGCCGGAGGATTCGCGGACTGGCGGCTCTCCGTCGACGGCATGGTCGCCCGGCCTGCCTCGTTTTCGCTTGCCCAGCTCAAGAGCTACCCGTCTCGCAGCCAGATCACCATGCTGCAGTGTGAAGAGGGCTGGTCGTATATCGCCGAGTGGATCGGCGTGCCTCTCTCCCACGTCCTGGAAGTCGTGGGAGTCCTCCCGCAAGCCAGATACGTTGTCTACTTCTCGATCGAGCCCGACTGGTGGGACAGCATCGATATGGCCGATGCATTGCATCCGCAGACTTTTCTCGCCTACGGGATGAATGGCGGTGAACTTCCCGTGGGCCACGGCGGGCCGCTTCGCCTGCGGCTCCCCCGCCAGCTCGGCTACAAGAGCGTGAAATTCATCACCCACCTGACGGTCACCGACAATCTGAAAAAGTTCGGCAAGGGTCTGGGCTCCGCGTCTCCAGAGGGAGGCTATGCCTGGTACGCCGGCATCTGACCGGTTGGTTTCAGGTGAGTGGCGCATCTCTCATGAATGAATGACGGAAAAGTTTCGCCACTACAGCACTCATACCCTATCTCTATCCGGCAAGTGGAGCAGACAGCAAGCGAAGAATACCTCATCCCTGGTCCTGGGAACGTTCGCTTTCGAGGACATTGGCAATAAATTTCGAAGAACGTCCGGACCATTGAAAGCTTTTGGCAACCGTGGGGCGTGGAATTTCTCGGGCCTCTGCTCTGGCCGGACGGGCGATAAGGGTCCAGCTTCCGTCATAGAATCAACGGACAGATCCTATGCCCGAAAGCACGAGCGGGACGCTCGCGCCCACACTGCGAATGTCCCAGGCGAGGTCTTGATATAAACTAGTTTCGACTAACAGAATCAGGAGGACTTGATGTCCGCACCCAGCCGTCGGCCGGAAATTCGCCGTCGCCGTACTCGCAGTGAAAAGATTGCCAAACTGAAAAGACGCCATACGGCTGCTTCGACCGAAGCTGACCGCACCCGGATTGCGGCCAAACTGCATCGTTTGGGGCTGAATTCTCCCGGGCAGCCTCTGCTAAAGAACGCCTGAGGCGGACTTCCAACTCAAGAGTTTACTGCCCGGGGCTTGACGGGTTCGTCCGCAACCTCGGTCTTTACAGGCCGCTTGTCCGCAACCTCGTGATATACACGGAGAATCTGCCGCGCGGAGGCGTCCCAGGAGAATCGTTTTGCCTGCTCGTAGCCCCGCTCCTTGAGTTTGTCGCGCAGCGACTGGTCGATCAGCACACGGTGCAGGGCGCGCATGATCTCAAAAACATTTTCCGGATTCACCAGCACGGCAGCGTTGCCCACCACTTCGGGCAGCGACGAAGTATTCGACGTCACCACCGGCGTGCCGTGCGCCATGGCTTCGAGCGGCGGCAGCCCGAATCCCTCATAGAGCGAGGGGAAGACGAAGATCTTGGCGGCGTCGTAAAAAATTCGCAGCACTTCGATGGGCACAAATCCCATGAAGCGCACGTCATTCTGCATCCTGCTGCGAACAACGGTGCGGCGCAAATCCGGATGCTTGGAGAGTTCATCTCCGATGATGATCAGCTTCAGACCGGGAAACATCTCTTCCTTTTCCAGTTCCGCTTTCAGCGCGGAGAAGGCTTCGATGATTCGCACCACGTTCTTGTGCGGGCTGATTCGGCCGGTGTAAAGCAGGAAAGGATGGTTGACCAGGTAGCGCTCGGCCAGGAGTTGGCGGTCGGCCTCGCTGGCGTGGCCGCGCAGGAAGCGTTCGTCAATGGCGTTGTAGACCACTTCGATACGCTCGGCAGGAATGCCGAACAGCTTCTCCACTTCGCTCTTGGTGAAGTTGGAAACTGCGAAGAGCCGTGCCGCTCCTTTCAGGGCTCGATGGGTCAGAAGAAAATGCAAGCGAGCGCCTGAATCCCGACTGATCGCGCGCCCGATACATGTGATCGAGCACGTCGTGAACGGTCATCACGTAGGGACAGGGCAGGTTTCGCGGCAGCCAGAACAGGTGAGGAATATGGACCAGATCGCAATTCAGGCGCTTGAGGATGGCGCGAAAGTCGAAATAGCTTTTGATGGTGGTGTCGTTTCCCAGCAGAGGCACAGTGTGAAAATTTGAGGGCAGTGATCCGATCTCGGCCACCTTTTCGGGAGGGCCGATCAGGAAATACTTGTTCTCGCGATCCAGACGGCCCAGCGCTCGCACGATGTTGCGAGTGTAGGTGCCAACGCCGAATTCCGTCATCCGCCGGATGTCGATGGCGACTCTCACGGCAGGATTTAATCACAGAGGAGACAGGGGCAGACAGAGAATTCTTATTCCCGCCTGCAATGTTCCTTAGTGATCAAGATTGCTAGGCTCTCAGCTCGGCCTGGGCCTTGGCCCTGCGCTCGGGATACAGGGGAAAGCTTCCGCCAGATCCAGAACCTGCTTCCGAATTTTGCCAAGCACAGCGGGTTCGGTGCGATGATGCAGGGCCTCGGAGATCCAGCGCCCGACCTGTCTCATCTCTTCTTCCTTCATGCCGCGGGTGGTCAGAGCAGGCGTGCCGATGCGGATGCCGCTCGGCTTCATCGGCGGATTGGCATCGAACGGAATGGCATTCTTGTTGACGGTGATGCCGGCCTCGCCCAGCGCTTTCTCGGCCTCGCTGCCGAACATTCCTTTGGAGAACACATCCACCAGCATGAGGTGAGTGTCGGTGCCTCCGGAGATGATGCGGAAGCCTTCGGCGGCCAGAGTTTCGGCCAGCACTTTGGCATTGGCCACGACCTGCCGCGCGTAGTCGCGGAATTCGGGCTGCATCGCTTCCTGGAAGCTGACGGCTTTCGCGGCGATGATGTGAACCAGCGGACCACCCTGCATGCCGGGAAACACAACCTTGTCGATGGCCGCGGCGAACTCCTGCTTGCTGAGAATCATGCCGGCACGAGGTCCGCGCAGCGTCTTGTGCGTGGTCGTGGTCACGATGTGGGCGTGCGGCACCGGCGAAGGATGCACGCCTCCGGCAACCAATCCGGCGAAATGCGCCATGTCGACCAGGTAGAGCGCGCCAACCTTGTCCGCGATCTGGCGCATGCGGGCAAAATCGATGATCCGCGGATAGGCGCTGCCCCCGCCGATGATCAGCTTCGGACGTTCCTTCTCGGCCAGCTTTTCCAGATCGTCGTAATCGATGGTTTCTGTTTCCTTGGTCACGCCGTAAGGAACGATGCGGTAAGTCTTGCCGGAAAAATTCAGATGATGGCCGTGAGTGAGATGTCCGCCGTGGGCCAGATTCAAGTCCGAGAATGGTGTCGCCAGGTTGCAACACGGCCGCGTAGGCTTCCATGTTGGCCTGCGAGCCGGCGTGGGGCTGTACGTTGGCGTGCTCCGCGCCAAAGAGTTTCTTGGCCCGCTCGCGCGCCAGATCCTCCACGATGTCGGCAAACTCGCAGCCGCCGTAGTAGCGCTTGCCGGGATAGCCTTCGGCATACTTGTTGGTGAAGACCGAGCCCATGGCTTCGAGCACGGCTTCGCTGACGAAGTTCTCGGAGGCGATCAGTTCCAGACCTTCATGCTGGCGGCGGACTTCGTTGTCGATGGCGGCGGCGACCTGCGGATCGGCTTCGTAGAGAGAGCGGGACATGGGTTAGTTTTCATGATGTTCTTCATGATGGCAGTTCTAGCTCTAGTTTGCTCAGCTTGCAGTCTCAGTTCTTCGGAAGCTCAGGATCCATTCTAAGCTAAGGCTAGAGCTAAAGCTGCTAAGCTTTCGAACGCTGTCCGCAAGAACGAAGCCAGTTGCCAGCCATCCATATATTTGTAGGGCGTTTCTCCGGTGGTGTAGTGGCCGCAGGGCAGCACGACGACTTTGTGGTCGAGGGCGTGCCGCGTCAAACTCCTCCACCGCATGGCGGGAGAATTCGGGCAAGAAACGTCAGATCGTACTTGGCGTAAATGATGAGCGATTTCTTCGGCCAGCGGGCGAACTGCTCGAAGTACGAAATCGGACTGATGCCGCTCCACAGCGCGCGCAGCCGCTCGAGATCGATTTGCGGTTCGAGTCCCTGGCGGATGTGGCGGGTGGACTGTCCGTGCCAGACCACGTCGGCGACGTAGGTGGAGGCATGATTGAAAGCGGCCACGCGGATGCGCGGGTCGTGGGCCGTGGCGAGAAAGGCATAGCAGGATCCCAGGCTGGTGCCCAGGATGCCCAGGCGGCTGTATCCCTGCTGCTCGAGCCAGTCGAGGCAGCAACGCACGTCAATCACCGCCTGGCGACAGGCATCGAGCGTGCGGCCGATGTTGGCGGAGACGGCATAGTCGGCACGCCGCGTGTCCGCCGGCATGCGAATGTCGTGATACGGCATGCTCAGGCGCAGCACCGAAATGCCCAGCAGGTTCAGCACCCGGCACAGCCCGGTGTAAGCGATCGCATCGGAATTCCAGTGCGGCAGCAGCACGACGCACGCCGTCCGCGAGCCGGAAACCAGCGGGCATTCACCAGATTGTTTTCCGGATAGGGCGTGCTGCACCGGCGAGGTGAAGCGCAGAAAATCAGCGTGGGTGCCGCGCACTTTCTCTTCCAGTGTTGGATCAGGCACTTCCCGCGTGCTGAAGACCTGGACCTCACGGCGCTCGAGGCGAAAATCCGAGGGAGTTTTGTAGGAATAAAACTCGTCGCTCGACGCCACGATGCGCTGGTTGTAGTCGCGCAGGAATTTTTCGCTATCGCATGTCCCGGGCGAGATGTCCAGGCGCAAAGCCGTTGCGGCAAGGCCAATCCCGCGCCCACTCGACGCCCCACTCCAGCGGACGCACCACGCGATTGTTGTCCACCGACGTGAGCCGGGTTTCCCAGTCGTACATCCACTGCTGGTAGCGGGAAGGCATTGATAAGTCAGGATAACAAAGGGGACGCGAGTGGTCAGTGCGCCCGCAGCGAACCGCAGTTTTCTGGACATCGGGTGGGTGACTTTTAGTATGTGGATGTGCCGCCGCGGGAAGAAACAGCCGGCGATTAACTGTACTTCCTCGGCACTCGCTTCGAAATTGCGCAAAGAATTTCGTAGACGTTCGTATTGGCGAGCTCGGCGTGCTCGCGGGCATCCACGCTCAAGCCATCCAGAGTGCCGAGCAGGATGACCTCATCACCCACGGAAACACCGGGCAAACCGGTGACATCGGCCAGCGTCAAGTCCATCGAAATGCGACCCACGATGGGAGCGTAGTGCTCGCGCACGATCACCCGTCCGCGGGAAGAGAGCGCGCGGTTCAATCCATCGGCGTATCCGACGGGAAGCACTGCAATTCGCGCCGGGGCCTTGGTGACGTAGGTTCCGCCGTATCCCAGGGCCTGGTTGGCGCGCACGTCGCGCAGAGAAAGGATGCGGGTCTTCCAGGTGAGCACCGGTTTCACTGCGAGCCGCAGCTTGGCTGCCGCTGACTTCTCTTCCCGCCCGCTCAAAGGGCAAGTGGTAGCCATACAGGGCGATTCCCGGCCGCACCATGGTGTTCCAGGATTCGCGCCGTGAAATAACGGCGCCGGTGTTGGCGGCGTGAATCAGAGGCGGATCGAATCCTTCGTTGCGCAGAAGGTTGCGAACCTGTTCGAACTTTCTGCAACTGTTCGTCGACGGAAGGCGCATCCAGCACTTCGGAAGAAGCCAGGTGGGTGGAAAGTCCTTCCAGCAATCAGGTGCGGCGACGACTTCAGGGCGAGCAAACTTCGTAGAGATCTTCCGGATCGACTCCCAGCCGGCCCATGCCAGTGTCCACTTTCAGATGGACGGGAAGTCTCGGCAAACCCATGCCGGCAGCGGCCTTCTCCAGCAACTCCACTTGCCCTGGCTCCCAAACCGTCGGGGTCAATTGCAGGCGAATGATTTCCTCTTCTTCGCCACGCCAGAATCCGGTCATCAGCAGGATGCGGGTGCGAATACCGGCATCGCGCAGCGGGATCGCTTCATCGAGCGAGGTCACGCCCAGCCAGCGTGCTCCCTCCGCTTCGAGCGCGCGGGCGCATTCGATGGCGCCGTGGCCGTAAGCGTCAGCCTTCACGACTGCGCAGACGGTTATGCCTGCCCCAATGTGGCGCTGCACGACGCCGAAGTTGTAGCGCAGGTTTTCGAGCGAAACCTGAGCCCAGGTGGGTCGCGTCGCGGTCCGCTTCAATATTTCAGCCGTGGCCACTGCAGGCGATTATAGCGGGCGCGCCAGGCAGTCCGACGTTACCCCTGTGCTACTCCCGACCCAGCGGAAGGCTATTTGTTAGCCGCCGGACAAGATGAAATTCACTTTCACCTCGGTCTCCACTTCCACCGGCTCGCCATTGAGAACATATGGGCGGTATCGCCACTGCCGCACGGCATCGACGGCAGCCTGCACCAGCATGGGATGGCCGCTGAGCACCTGCAGGTTCTCGATCGTGCCATCACGGCTGATCACCGCGCGCAGAACCACGAGTCCCTGGACCCGCACCTGCCTTGCGAGCGAGGGATAGGCCGGCTGAACTCGAAGGACGAGATTCCCTTCCATCATGCGCGACACTGGCGGGTGATGGACCGCGGTTGGAGGCGGTGGCGGCAAGACCAGATCGGAGCCGGGTATCGAGCCAAGGACAGTGCCCCGGGCATCGCCGGTCCCGTGGCTAACACCGAAACCGGTTGAGATCGAGAACCGGCGGCGGAGGCGCGGTCTCCGCCAGCATGCTGACATCGTGCGGAATCTGAGCCGGGCTGAGGAGCCTGGTTTCGATCATGTTGCTTTGGGCAGCCGAGGTGAACTGGAGTGCGGCGGCGCGGGATGGGGAGCCGGTGGTGGGGCAGGCGCGAGCACGCGGCACCAGCAAGGCCAGCCTGGGCAGGCCTTGGGTATAGATCAGCGGCAGCAGAAGCAGGCCGATTACTGCAAGCGACTGCAGCGCGAACGAGGCCAGCGTGGTCCAGGCCCGATGCGAGCGATTGGCCCAGTCGGAATCGCAAAAGGAATCGGCGAACATGGTGTCTCCTCCTCAGCTTGATACTTGCTATGTGTAAGGACACCGGCGAACGATTTCCCGAACAGCATTTCGGGCTAAGCAGGAAAAGAAAAAGGCCGCGTCAAAACGCGGCCTGTGGAAACTCTTTCACGACTTAAGGTGTCGCGAACGTTATTTTGGTTGAGTGCTGCGGTTTAGGCGCGGCCGGTGTCGTCGCTGGTCTTGTGCCGGATGTGCTTGGCTTGGACCCGGCGGGCCTGGTGGGAGCGGGAACTCCGGACTGTGCGTTGTAGAGATCAACCACCGGCTTGGTGATGTCCACCGCGGGCCCAGCCCACAAGCACTGGTCCATTCGGCCACGGATTCGAGGTGTCGATGATCACGCCAAAACCGTTGTCAGCGGCGTACTTCACCAGCATCGGCCCCATCTTCTGCAGAATGCGTTGCGCGATCTCGTTCTGCTGGTTCTGGGCATCGTCACGCGCGTCCTGCACCTGGCGCTCCAGGGACTTCTGCTTCTGCTCGATCTGCTTCACCAGAGTACCGCGGCTCTCGTCGTTGAGCTTCTCGCCCTGGGTGTTGAGTTGCTTCTTCAGGGCCTCGACTTCATCGTTCGCGCCCTTGAGCTCGGTCTGTTTGGGTTCGAGCTTCTTGCTCAGGGCTTCGAAATCGCGCTGGCCTTCGTTGGTGGCGAAAATGGCCTGTTCGACATTGATTGTCCCCATCTTGGTTCCGGTAGCGTTGGTGGCCAGGGGGGCAGCGGCATTGTTGGCTGCGGCGGCACTGGGGGCTGCGGGGAGAGCGGCGGTCTGGGCCAAGGCCGCAACCGATAAAGCGAATACAGCAGGCATGAAAAATCGCGCGAACTTGCTTGTCATGTGGTTGATTGAACTCCTTGGAATATGTCCCGGGAAATGGGTCAGATCTTTTCTGCAAGCCTGTGCTGGCCGCGCCTCAGCATTAACCCGACCGTTTGTTGTCAACGGAAGAGGCTGGGCCGGATTTCCCAGCGCCTCACGCCGCACCTGACCGGCGTGGTGACCACCCCGCTGGCTGCCCTTCGCAGGGTGTGGATACGGCCATTATAGGTACAGGTCGGACACAGGTCAAACCAGTCGTAGTTGCCGGTCCTCAGTTGTCAACAGTAAAGTTGCGGGCTTGCGATAGCGGAGGACCGAAAGACTGACGACCCGACGACCGCCTCTAGAACGTCGTTGCCACGCTGAAGCGGAATGTCTTGCGCGGCTCTCGCAGCTGAAACTCGGGAGCAAGACTTCTTGCCGCCTGCTCGAAGGTGAAGTCTCCCGCCGCCCCGGGCGGGAACATGTCGCGGGTGATAGGTACCGGGCCCGCGGGTGATGTTATCCAATCGCAGCGGGTTGTAGGCCCAGTAGACCCGGAACGGAGCGTTGACCACCGGCAGGAATACCTGCAGCTCCAGTCCGGTGGACATACGGGGAATCCAGTTCGTGGACTGCACAATCTGCAAATTCTGGGAAAACGGGAGGATTCTGGAGGTGTCCGCCCGAGCAGTTCAGAGCAATATCGAGCGCGGGACAGCCGAAGACGGTGCTGTTGATGTCGGCAAGTTGACCGGGATTGATGCGCAGCTGCGAACCTCTGACGATCGGATTCATTCCCAGGTCCACGAAGGGCGCCAAGGCGACCGGACCCGGCGATGGTGATCCGGTATTCCAGATTCGTGACCAGGCTGGCATCGCCGCCAGGAAACACGATCCGCTCCACCGGAACGGGAATGGTGTAGCTGCCCCGCAGCGGATTGCCGGGGTCCTTGGGGACCACGGTGCCGTCCGGATTGCGCAGGACGATTGCGCTCTTGTCCGGAAGAAACGCGACCGGAGAGACGGAACGAATATCAAAGCCGCGCATGTCATTTTCGCCGCCCAGATAGAAGCGCTCGAAAGGCGGCGCCACCACTCCGCCGTATCCGGCCAGGAAAGAACCCTGCACGTTGAATCCGATCGTGTTGCGACCCTTCTGCATCGGGCTTGAAGTGCTTGTACTGAACAATCGGGCGCATCGACCGCACGGTGCCGCCCAGGCCGGCAATTTCTCCGCCGAGAAATACGCTGGTGCCGCTCTTCGGCGAAATCGGGCTGTCGATGGTGCTGAAGGAGAAGCTGGGGAGGATCTTGCTGGTGATGATGCCATTCAGCGAATTGGGACCGCTGATTCCGCGAAATGCGAGGTCGGTGAACAGGATCTTCGAGGCATCGCTGACCGCGACGATCGAGAGCGGTCGAAAGAATAGGTGAGGCCCACGCGCTTGAACGAATGGTGCAGCTGGTAGCTGAGTGAAGCCGGTAAAGCCCGTGCTGGACTGCGTGTAGTTCTGCAGATTCTGCAGAAAGGCGGATGGCAATTGATCTGCTGGCCGGTGAGAATGGCCTCCTGCCGCGCCTGGTTGTAATTGTACTTCTGGGTGAAGACGGTAAAACCGCCCTGGATCGGGCGATCAAAGAGATAAGGCTCGGTAAAGCCGAAAGACAGAATGCGCTGGCTGTTGCCGATGCTGGTCTGGACCGACAGCGTCTCGCCCAGTCCGAGGAAGTTGTTGGTGCTGTAGTTGATCCCGATAAAGGCACCGGCCAGCCCGCTCACGCCGCCATTCAGGCCGATGCTGTTCTTGCCCTTCTCTTGCACCTTCAGAGTCAGGTCGACCGTGCCATTCTTTTCGTCCAGATGGGTTTCGGTGACGTTCGGGATCGTCCGGCTTCAATTGTTCGAAATACCCCAACTGATTGAGCCGCAGCAGGCTCAGCTTCCACAGGCGCTCGTCGTAAACCTGCCCTTCTTCCAGCGCGACTTCGCGGCGGATGACCTTGTCGCGAGTTGTGGTGTTGCCGCTGAATTCGATTCGGCGGACATAGAACTTCTTGCCTTCATCCATATCGATCGTAAGATTCACCAGTTTCTTGTCTTCGTCGAAAGTGGTGTTGGGAATCGAAGTGAAGTTGATGTGGCCCAGCTCGCGATAGGCGTTGCGCAGATTGTCCAGGCCTTTGGCCACCTTTTCACGGGAGAAAATGTCGCCGTCTTTCATGGGAAAAAGCGCGCGCAAGGCTTTGACGTTGGTGACTTCCTTGTTCCCCTTGAAGGTGATTCTGCCCAGACGATACTGCTCGCCTTCGTCGATCGGAATCGTAATGTCGACCGCCTTGCCCGGGCCCTTGCATCAGCAGCGGGATATGGAAGCCCGGATGGCCGGTGTCATGAATTTCGGTCTTGGCATCCTGCACCAGCACTTTGAAGTAGCCGCGATTCTGAAATTCCGCCCGCACCCGTTCCGTATCCTCATCGAGCTTGGTGGCGTCGTAAGTCTTGGCAAAGATGTTCTCCAGGAAGATGGAGTGCGGAATCCCGATCGGCTTCAGGTTCTTCATGGCGCCGCGAAGAGTGCGGGAATTGACATGCTTGTTGCCGACGAACGTGATCTTGCCGACGTTGACCTTGGGGCCTTCCTTCACCACGAAGGTGACGCTTACCTTGGCGGGAGGAATGGGCCGAACCTCGGTGCGCACGGTGGCAAACTGCCGTCCATGCTCGGACAGCAATTCCTTGATCGTGACCTCGGCCTTTTTGACCTTGGTGGGATCGTACTGGCTCTCCGGTGACAGTCCGACCTTGCGCTCCTTGAAACGGTCGAGCACGTCGCTTTTCGAAACCGAACTCAGCCCGAGGTACTCGATCTCGCTGATGGTCGGACGTTCCTTCACGTAAACGTGGATGCGCCAGCCTTTGGGCGTCTGCTCGCGCTCGAAGCGGATGTCTTCGAAATAGCCGGTATTCCACAGGGAGTTGAAGTCGCGCTCCAGGGCAGCGGCGTCATAGACGTCGCCGGGGCGGGTGAAAATGCGAGCGCGAACGGTTTCGGCCGGAATACGCCGGTTGCCGTGAACAACAATCTCGGTAATTACGTCCTGCTGGCCCGAACCCGCCGAACAGAGCCAAAGAAGGGAGAGCAGCAAACAGAAAAACGCTCGGCGCGGTTTACAAATCTTTATGATTGAATGAAGATGACGGCGATGCCGAGGACCGGAGCAGGGCCATGCGCGGCCCGACCTGCTCTTCGTCACTACAGGGCTATCCTGATGAAAACGAAGAATCGCTACTACCTCGGATCCTGGGAGTATGGAAAGTGGCAATTATACGGTAGAGCCGTGGAGACCGTCCAAACCGCGCCACCGCCGGGAGACGGTTTAAAAAGCTCTACTTCAACCAAGACGGAATAAAACGTAGCGGAGTTGCCTAGGTCCGTAAGTTTTTCCGAAGTAAGCACATTGATGTTGCGGTTCCCCGAACTCAACTTGGCCCAATGAAGCTTGGCCGAAACCACTCCTGCCTGAACCGCGCCGTCCACCCGGGCTCGCAGCAGGATGTCGCCGCGGCGGTTGAAGACGCGCACCGACGTCGCCATCGGCGATTCCACGCGACTTGGGCGTCTGCCGCGTTCATCTCCAGCAAGACCGACCTCTTCCATCTTCTGAATCACCGGCAAGATTGGCGAAACGTGGAATTCAGGAAGTTGTCCGCCTTGCGGGCCAGAAGCTCCAGAGGAAACGATTTGGCTTGGGCGCTGTGCCGCGATTCGCTCGGGCGGAGTGAATGCCACAACCGGATCCAGCCCTTGCGCCTTGAGATCCTCGCTGTAAAGTTCAGCCTTGCCGCTCGGAGTCCCGAAGTTGCCGTCGGCAAAGGCAAGAAATCCGAGAACCTGAGAACCGGATGCTGAAGACTGGGTTTCAAAATTCAGCCGCACATGCCCTTCTCGCTCCAAGCGCTCGCGGTCAATTCCCTGCAACCGAGGATTCTCTGGAATCCAGCGCGGCATCGATCATCTGGTCCACGGACTCCTGGAAGCACTCCTCGTCAAATCCCATGCGCTCGGCCAGGGCGCGAAACACTTCGACGTTCGAACGGCACTCGCCCAGCGGCTCGATGGCCGGATCCGACATTTGCAGGTAGTAGTGCCCGTAAGCAGTCTGCAGATCTTTGTGCTCGAAGAAAGTGGTAGCCGGAAGGACAATGTCGGCGTAGTCGACGGTGTCGGTAAAGAACTGCTCGTGCACCACGGTGAACAAGTCCGGACGCTGCAATCCGCGAATCACCTCATTGTGATTGGGACAAACCGCCGCCGGATTCGAGTTGTAAACGAACAGAGCCTTGACCGGCGGATCGTTCAAGCGTGTTCAGCGCCTTGCCCAGTTCCACCATGTTGACGGTGCGCGCCGGCCGTCCCAGCGACCTTTGCATGAGATCGGTTCGCTCCAGCGCCTCTTTGTTCAGCCCGAAAGCGCCGCTGGTCGAAAGCTGCAGTCCGCCGCCGACTTCTTTCCACGAACCGGTGATGCAGGGCAGCATGGTGATGGCGCGCGTGGCCATGCCGCCACCCTCCGAGCGCTGCACGCCATAGTTCAACCGAATCACCGCCGGACGCGTGGTCGCGTACTCGCGCGCCAGCTTGACGATGTCGGCGGCCGCAATGCCGGTCCACTTCGCCACTCGCTCCGGCGGATATTCCTGCACTTTCTCGCGCAGCTGGTCGAATCCCACGGTGTAGCGGGCGACATAATCGGCGTCGTGCAGTCCTTCGTTGATGATGACGTGCATCATGCCGAGCGCGAGCGCCGCGTCGGTGCCGGGATTGATGGGCAGATACCAGTCCGCGCAAGCCGCAGTGCGGGTGCGGTAAGGATCGATCACAACCAGCTTGGCGCCCTTGCGGCGCGCTTCCGCGATGAAGGGCCACAGGTGGACGTTGTTGCCGTGGATGTTCGCGGCCCAGGCGATGATGTAACGCGAGTGCGCGAACTGCTCCGGCTCGGTGCCCATCTTGATGCCGATGACCGACTTCAGTCCGGCCTCGCCCGCCGCGGAACAGATGTTGCGAGCCAGTTGCGAAGCGCCCAGGCGATGAAAGAATCGCCGGTCCATGGACCCGCCGTTGAGCGCGCCCAGCGTGCCGCCGTAGGAGTAAGGCAGGATCGCTTCACTGCCAAACTCCGAAGCAATTTCGCGGAATCGCGAGGTGATTTCGTCGAGCGCCTCGTCCCAGGAAATGCGCTCAAAGCCTGCGCTGCTGGTGGCCGCGGGACGCCCTCGCCCGCGGGCGGCCCCTTCGGGCGCAACCCGCCGCATGGGATAGAGCACCCGATCGGGCGAATACACCCGGTCGAGATACTTGGCCACCTTCGCGCACAGAGAACCCGCGAGTCACCGGATGCGCCGGATCACCCTGAATCTGTGTGGCGCGCCCATCTTCGACGGTGATCAGAACGCCGCAGGCATCAGGACAGTCGTGCGGACAAGCGGCGTGGACGACCTTCTTCATGGTGGGATGATTATAAAGCCTGCACGAGTGTCACCTGGCATCGCAGGAGTGAAGAATCTCACGGCGCGGCTGAAGCCGACATGCTCTTGCAAAAGTCGTGCTCTTCCCGAAGAGATTATTCGGGCTAAACCAGGTGTTGTTGAAGAAGCAAATACGGAAGTGGTTGCCGCTCTGGACGGGCTTCTGGCGGGATTTGGATTTGCTTGAGGATGAGGAACAAATGACGCTTGAACCTAGCGAATGCCGATGTGGATATCAACTTGCGAACTCTGGGGGTCCCGGCTGCGCTGGTCGTAGACTTCAAAGTCGGATTTGTAGGATCGAGCGCCACCCAGTTGCCTTTTGTCTTCCAATCCCCAAATTTGTTGCCACGCCTGCGGCACCACGCTCTGAACTGGACCGGTCGTGCTGGTAATGACGGCGTACTTTCCCGCCGGCACTTTTTTGACGACCATTCCGGCGGGGATGTCGGCGTGCCGCACTAATTTTCGCGCCAATCAAAAACGTGTAGTCACCGTTGCGGTCGCTGGCGTAGTCGGTGTACACGGCGTAAATTGTCGGATCGACTTTGTTCGGAATTTTGGACAAGATTCCTTCGGCGAAGAACTTGCTCCATTGCTTCGGAATAATGCCATCCCCGGTCGACTCTTTAGCGTTGTTGGTTCGAGCTTCAATGCCAACGACCGAGAATTCTTTTTCTTGAATGATTCGTGGCGGCATCGGGCTTCCCATCAAGGCAGCAAAAGATTCAACAAGAATCAACAGGCCGGCAGCGCAGAGATAAACGTTTCTTCCCGAGCAGTTCATTTCGAGCGGCTCAGTTTCAAGCGATCAAGAGGTAAAAAATGAAACCAAGACTCGCTCCTGCCGACGACTGACGACTATTTAATCTCCATCACTTCCTTCTCTTTGCCCTTGCTCATCTCTTCCATCTTCTTGATTTCGTCGTCGGTCAGCTTCTGGATTTCATCCATGGCGCGCTTCTCGTCGTCTTCGGTGATTTTCTTGTCCTTCATCGCCTTCTTGATGGCGTCATTGCCGTCGCGGCGGATGTTGCGCACCGCGGTGCGATGCTCCTCCAGCACCTTGTGCAGATGCTTGACCATGTCCTTGCGGCGCTCTTCGGTGAGCGGCGGCACCGGCACGCGGATGATCTTGCCGTCATTCATCGGATTCAAGCCCAGATCGGCGGTGCGAATGGCTTTCTCGATGGCCGGCAGCGAAGTGGGATCAAAGGGCTGCACCGTGATGAGCTGCGGCTCGGGCGCGTGCACCTGGGCAATCTGGTTCAGCGGCATCTGCGAACCGTAGTAGTCCACGCTGACCGCGTCCAGCATGTGCACCGAGGCGCGCCCGGTGCGGGTGGCGGCCATCGCCTTGCGAAAGTCTTCCACCGCCTTGTCCATGCGCGTTTTGAGCTGAACGTAAGTGTCTTTAAGTCCGGGTACCGCTGCCATCGTGGATTGAGCCATCGTCAGCTCCGTTGAACTTCAGGTATCAAAACGCTGAATTATAAACCTTCGAACCGTAAAAACTCCTGTCATCCCGACCGGAGCGCGCGCAGCGAGCGAAGTGGAGGGACTTGCTGGCTGCTACCGGCGACACCGGCATCGACGTTCTGATTCTGAATGATGCGCTGGCGATCTGTCGGTGATGCGGAAGCTGATGCCGTGGCACGCCCAAGAGTCCCTCCACTTCGCTCGCTGCGCTCGCTCGGTCGGGATGACAAGTGGGGCGGCCGGTTTTACGCGCTCACCAGCGAACCGATCTTCTCGCCGATTACGACCTTGCGGATATTTCCGCGCTGGTTCAGATTGAAAATGATGATGGGCAGGTTATTGTCCTTGCAGAGGGAGATGGCGGTCGAGTCCATCACCTTGAGTCCCTGCTTCAGCACTTCCATGTAGCTGATCTCGGTAAATTTCTTGGCGTCTTTCACCAGCATGGGATCGGCGTCGTAGATGCCATCCACCTTGGTGGCTTTGAGAATCGCGTCGGCCTTGATCTCCATGGCGCGCAGGGAGGCGGCGGTGTCGGTCGAGAAATACGGATTGCCGGTGCCGCCGGCAAAGATCACGATCCGGTCCTTTTCCAGGTGACGGATGGCGCGGCGGCGGATAAAAGGCTCGGCCACCTGGTTCATCTCAATCGCCGACTGCACGCGGGTGTGAACGCCCTGCTTTTCCAGCGCATCCTGCAGGGCCAGCGCGTTGATCACGGTGGCCAGCATGCCCATGTGATCGGCGGAGACGCGATCCATCTCGCGCGCCTGCTCGGCCACGCCGCGAAAGAAATTCCCGCCGCCGACCACGATGGCGATCTGGATGCCGAGGGAGTGGACGTCGGCCAGTTCGGCGGCAATTTCGTGAATGCGCAGGGGATCCACGCCGAAGCCCTGGTTCGCGGCCAGGGCCTCGCCGGAGAGCTTGAGCAGAATGCGTTTGAAGACCGGAGTTGGCATGAGATTCCAGTTTCCAGTTTCTGGCGTTCCGCCAGCTGTCCCGAGGTCATCTCGCCTGCTGCCGTAAAGCGAGAAACACGGAAACCGGAAACCGCGCCTACTTCGCTTTTCTGTTCCGGCTTGGTGATGGCGACGGTCTCGCCCGCCTCGCCCACCTTGAAGCGCGCGAAGCGGCGCACCGCGATATTCTCGCCCAGCTTGCCGATCTTGGTGGCGATGAGCTGGCCGATGCTGACGGTCTGGTCCCTGATGAAAGGCTGCTCCAGCAGGCAGACTTCCTCGTAGAACTTGCTCATCTTGCCTTCCACGATCTTTTCCACCACCTGCGGCGGCTTGCCGGTGGCGGCGGCCTGGGAGCGATAGATGTCCTTCTCGCGCTCGAAAGCCTCGGGCGTGACGTCTTCCTTGCGCACGAATTTCGGATCGCTGGCCGCGATGTGCATGGCGATGTCGTGCACCAGTTCCTTGAAGTCGTCGGTGCGGGCCACGAAGTCGCTCTCGCAATTCACTTCCACCAGCACGCCGATCTTGCCGCCGGCGTGAATGTAGCTGGCGACCGCGCCTTCGTTGGTCACGCGGCTGGCCTTCTTGCCGGCGACGGAGATGCCCTTCTTGCGCAGCAGGACGACCGCCTGCTCCAGATCGCCCTTGGCTTCGGTCAGGGCCTGCTTGCAGTCCATCATCGGCGCTCCGGTCTTTTCCCGGAGCTCTTTCACTTGAGTGGCAGAAATATTCACGGTAGTTGTGCTCATAAGATAATAGTCTTCAGTCTTCAGTCGTTTCCAGTTTCTAGAACCACTGGAGACCAGCAAGCTGAATACCGACGACTGACAACTGTCCTTACAAACTTTGACCCGCGCCGGACGACCCGCGCGGGTCTGATTTCCCTCAGGGGCTAAGGTCTTGGCCAACGACCAACGACGAAGGACCAACGACGGTTCTAATACGTCTGGGTTTCGACCTGCGGAACATCCTCGTCCACGGTTTCCTTGGCGGCAGCCGGCTGCTTGCGCACTCCCGCGCCCAGCACGTCTTCCATGCTGATGTCTTCGGCGCCGGCTTCGGAGCGCCAGCTGCGGCGAGCTGCCTCGCCGCAGCCTCTGCCGCGGGAACCGCTTCCGGCTCGGTATAGACGGCGGCGGCCAGATCGGCGGCCTGCTTGTCGCGTCATCAGTTGCGCGCCTTCGGCGACCGAATCGGAAATCTTCGAGGCAAACAGGCGAATCGCGCGCAGCGCGTCGTCGTTGCCGGGAATCACGTAATCCACTTCGCTGGGATCGCAATTCGTGTCCACCACCGCGACCACCGGAATGCCCAGCTTGCGGGCTTCGCGCACCGCGATCTGCTCCTTGTTCGAGTCGATCACGAAGATCGCATCCGGCAGCCGGCTCATGTTCTTGATGCCGGCCAGGTTGGCCTGCAGATGCTTGCGCTCGCGCTCCAGCTTGATGACTTCTTTCTTGGGCAGCAACTCGTAGCGGCCATCCGTGGCCATCTCGTCGAGTTCCTTCAGCCGCTTCACCGACTTCTGCACCGTCACCCAGTTGGTGAGCAGTCCGCCCAGCCAGCGCTGGTTCACGTAGAAGCCGCCACAGCGCGTCGCCTCTTCGGCGATCGCGTCCTGCGCCTGGCGCTTGGTGCCCACGAACAGCACAATTTTGCCCGCCGCGGCCAGGTCGGCCACGAATTTCGACGCTTCCTTGAACATCTTCAGCGTCTTCTGCAGGTCGATGATGTAAATCCCGTTGCGCTCTCCGAAGATGTATTCCTTCATCTTGGGATTCCAGCGCTTGGTCTGATGCCCGAAGTGAACTCCCGCTTCGAGCAACTCCTTCATGGTGATGTTAGCCAATTAACCTCCTCATTTGGTCTGCATCCGGCGCATCGCCTTGCGGCTGCTCCGGATTGCCATTCCCGCCCCGCGCCGCGAGGCACGGGAAGAATTGAACACCTTAACTAGTCGTCAGTCTTCGGTCGTCAGTCGTTAGCGAAGACCAACCTCAACCAACCTTGTCACTCCGACTGTCGGCGGAGCGAGGAATCTCGGTCTGCCCGGATCTATCCACTTACCGCTTGCTGTACTGGAACCGCTTGCGCGCGCCCTTCTGTCCGTACTTCTTGCGTTCCTTGGCGCGCGAATCGCGGGTGACCATGCCTTCGGCCTTCAGCTTCTTGCGCAGCTCGACGTTGAACAGCATGAGCGCGCGGGCGATACCCAGCTTCACCGCATCCGCCTGGCCATTCACGCCGCCGCCGGAGACCCGGGCGACCACATTGAACGTAGCCGCCGTCTCGGTCGACAGCAACGGCTGCTTCGCGCTCGAGCGCTGCGACTCGGTCACGAAATACTGCTCGAAAGGACGTCCGTTGACCTTGAAATCGCCGCTGCCCGGACGCAGATAGACGCGCGCGATTGCCGACTTGCGGCGTCCCGTACCGTAATATTGAACTAACTCTGCCATGTTTAGCTATCAGCACTCAGCCGTCAGCTTTCAGCCGAACCGGTGCTCAACCTTTCACAAAATTTCCAAATCTCGTCTGGTACTAGAAACCGGAAACCAGAAACTGCCTTAGGCTCTCGTTTCCAGCGCCCGCGCTTCCGGCTTCTGGGCCTCGTGCGGATGTTTGTCGCCGCGATACACCTTCAGCTTGGTGATCATCTGCCTGCCCAGTTTCGTCTTGGGCAGCATGCGCTTGATCGCTTCCTCGATGATCAACTCCGGCTTGCGGTCGAAGCGCTTGCGAAATTCCTCCGTGCGCAATCCGCCCGGGATATCCGGTGTAGTGCTGATACACCTTCTGCTCCGACTTCATGCCCGTCGTCTTCACCTTCTCGGCGTTGATGACGATGACGTGATCGCCGGTGTCGAGAAACGGCGTGTAGCTGCGGGTTTTCTTTACCCATGAGGATGCGGGCGACCTGCGAGGCCAGCCGGCCGAGCGTCTGCCCCGAGGCATCCACGACGTACCACTTGCGCACAATTTCCCCCGCTTTGGGGAAATAGGTTGACATTACGAGTCTCCCAGAAAATTAAAAAAGCAAAGAAGACCGCTGAGTACCCACTTCAACGCCGAAGGCGCAGGGCTACCAGGCGGGCAACCGCAGGACTGCCAAAGACTTAAAGATAACGTACGGTAGAGGATATTGTCAACGAAAGAGGATGCACCGGCAATTGCCAGTCGGCACAACTTGAACGCTATTTCGAATTCGCCGAGATCAGGAAGGGCGAAATGCCAAGTACCAATTCTACTCGTACGCCAAAGCGTCGATCGGATCCTTCTGCGCCGCTTTGTAGGCCGGATACAGCGCTCCCAGGATCGCGCCGACGATAGCAATCAGCGTGGAGCGCAGATATCCACCCGCCGGTGACGACGACCGGCAGCGTGGGCAAGCGGTATTTGATTCCGGCCCGCGCGGCCAAGCTGAACAGAACCCCCACGACGATCCCGCCAATTGCCAGCAGCACGGTCTCGCGCAGAATTACATTCACGATGTAGAGCTTCGACGCACCAATGGATTTCAAAATTCCGATCTCGCGGGTGCGTTCCATCACCGCCGTGTACATGGCCTGGAAGATCACGATGAAGCCGATGATCACCGAAATACCGATGACCACGTTGATAAAGGTCGACAGGCCGGGATAGCTGCTGGGGGTCATCATGGAGAGATAGTCCCGCATGGAGCGTACCGAATAGTTTTCCATCCCCGGAACACTCTTCACTTCCTGTACCACTGCATCGGCATTGGCGGGATCGTCCAGCTTCACGTAGAAGACCGAGGCCTTGCCTTCGCTTCCGATCAGATCCTGCAGCGTGCTCATGGGCAGAAACTTTCGCGCTCCCCGCCCATGTTCCACGATTCCCGCCACGCGGAAATTATGGTTCAGAATCTCGATGGTGGAGCCCACTTTCACGTGCTGCGACTGGGCAAAATAGTCGTCCACCAGGCAATCGTTCGGGCCCTGGAAAGGACCGCCGTGAAGGTAGTGAAACGGCACCAGCGCCTCGAAGCTCTTGAGATCGATGCCGTAGATCACTTCCAGGTTCTTCGTAGTCGAAAGCTGCCAGATGACGGGAGCGACCACTTTCACATGAGGAAGTTTCGCAATCACGTCGCCGATCTTGATCGACATCGGGGCATTGCTTACGCCCGCCATGAAAGAGGTGTTGGGCGGCTGCACAATGACGTCAGCGCCGATTCCGGCCTGTCGTTGCCGGGCGTCATTCAGCATGCCCACGGAGAGTCCCACGATCAGCAGAATCAGCGTAACCTCGAGCGCAATAGCCACAATGCTGATCAGCGACCGGATCGGCCGGTGCACCAGGTTGGCGACGATCATTTTGTTCATCATGGAGGTTGAGCTGCTAACTGCTGGCTTCTAGCTCTCTAGCTCAGCCTGACTGCCTCCGTCTGACTTTACTTCGTCTTCGCTTACCTGGCTGGACTGGGGCTGATCCAGATGCACTACTTGGGCGCCGGGCGGCTGTTCCAGCGCGAACTTGTCGTCCGGCAGCGGCTCGTTCAACTGCAACTTCACGATGGTGAGGGTGATGTCGTACTCCTCCTGCGGCCGCCAGATTTCAATCTGCGAAGGGAAATTGCACCCCGTCATAGTCCTTGTAGTCCTTCGTAGCGCGAGTCGGTGGCCAGATTTCCGTCTCTGATCGTAGACCAGCTGGCGATGAGGCAGCAGGTCGGTCCGGCTGAAGATGATCTTGCGGGAAAGAAACCAGCCTTGCTCGCCTTTGCGAATCACTTCAATTTCGTAGTCGGCCTGTTGCACCTGGTGGTGCTTGGCGTCGGTCACGATTTCGAAATTGTTTTCCATGACCGCGATTTCATTTTGCGGATCGATTTCGCGCAGAATCAGGGCATCGTAAATATGCTGCGGACGAAGATTCTCCAGCGGCTGCTCCAGGTTGTGGGTCTCGACATCGTTGCGGCCGATCACAAAGCGATTCTTGGGCGGAATCCACAGCTTGAAATCGCGGCCATCGCTCACCATGTCAAAAGCGCGGTTGCGCACGATGGGCAGCAACCCGATCATGCGCAACATGGACGGCTTGCGCAGCAAGAATGTAGCCGCGAATCTGCTGGTAGTCGGTGACCTTGCCCTTTCTTCATCCCGCCCACCGAAGTGTCGATGTCGACCGTGGCCTGCAGGGTCTGGATTTTGGCGGCCTGGGAGTTGATGTAGTCGATCAACTCCGCCTGGGTGGCGGACTTCAGCGGGGCCGTGCTGATCTGCCTCTCGACCCGGCGCGAGCGGAACAGGCACCCGGTCAGGGGAGGATGACCAAGAAAAGCGAAGAGGGCCCGATAGCGGGAAAAAGTCTGCATTTAGACTGGATTGGATTCCTCAGAAAGCAGTTGGGTTCACCAAGTAACGCTAAGTATATGCGAACAATGGGCGACTCAACACAGGCTAGGGGTTGTCAGATCAGCATCCCTGCGCGAGGGATCAGGATTAGACGAACGCTACTTTCTCTGAACTGCTTGCCGCAGCCTGGCCACATTCTGGTTGTGTTCCTCGAGGCTGCGGGAAAAGCGATGATGGCCATTGCCGTCGCTGACAAAGTAGAAGTAGTCAGTCTTCGCCGGATGCATGGCCGCTTCCAGCGAGGTTCGGCCCGGGATTCCCGATCGGTCCGGGCGGAAGTCCGGGATGAGTGTAGGTGTTGTAGGCGGACTGAAAACGCATGTCGGAATGATGCAGCGCTCCGGCGTAAGTTCCGTTGAGCAGTTCGGCATAGATCACGCTGGGATCGGCCTGCAGGGCAATGTTCCGTTCCAGACGGTTGTAGTACACGCTGGCCACGACCGGGCGCTCTTCGGGCACGGCTGTTTCCTTTTCGATGATCGAGGCCATCGTCACGCGTCTTCTGCACGTCAGTGTCTCTTGTCTGTGCTCGATCGTCTGCGTTTCCTGGTTCTGCGAATTCGGCGGTCAGTCCGATCTGCTCCGCCACCTGGCGGAACTGCTTCACCATGGCGGCCACAATGTCCTTCATGCTCTGGGTCCGGGTGAACTCGTAGGTATTCGGGAAACAGGTAACCCTCCAGAGCTTTTGGCGTCCGGAGCCAAGTCGGAAATCAATTCCACGTCGGATTGAGCCACCTCGAGAAATTCCTGGCTTGATCCCAGGCCCGCGTCCTGCACCGCCTGCGCGATGTCGAACATGGTGAAGCCCTCAGGAATCACAACCGTGTGCACGTAGATATCGCCGCGCACCAGGCGGTGCGTGAACATCCAACGCTCTCGCCGGTCTTATCGAAGAGATATTCGCCGGCCTTCAACGATTGTTTGGGATGGATGCGATGCCAGAGGACAAAAGCCAGCCGGCTGCGGATGACACCTGCCGATTTCAGTTCAGCGGCGATTCGGCGGGTGGAGTATCCCGGCCGCAGCATTACGAATTTCTGCCCTTCCGGCGTGACGGGCATCCACAGCGCCCACGCCAGCCAGCCGCCGAGTGGCGAGGACGGCAAGCAGCAAGAGTGTCAGAAACGTGCGCAAGTTGGCAATAGTTTAGATGAAGAGAGGACGTTGGTCGTTGGTCTTTGGTCGTTGGCCTTTGGGGGTTGTCCAAAGCCTTGGAAGCCACGGATTTGCGCAGATTCACACGGATAAGACAACTATGGAATTTAGACCGGTAAAAATCCGTGAAATCCATGGCTGATTTTTTCGGCCAACGGCCAACGACTAACGACCGCCCCTCGCATCCATCCAGTTCTGCAATATCAGCACTGCCGCCATCTGGTCGACCACGTCGCCGCGGCGTTTGATCGACATATCGGTCTCCCGCAGCAGGCGGTTGGCTTGGGCGGAGGTCAGGCGTTCGTCCCAGAGGTGGACGGGCAAGCTTGAAGCGGCGGCGAACTTCCTCGGCGAAGGCTTGCATCTTTTCGGCCTGGATTCCTTCGCGCGCCGCTCATGCGCAGGGGCAGACCCATCACGATTTCGGCCACCTTGTGCTCGCGAATGACCTGCTCCAGCTCGGGCGAAATCCGTTCGCTTGTTCTGACGGTGAAGAGTTTCCAGGCCCTGGGCAGTGATGCCCAGAGGGTCGGAGATGGCGAGGCCGATCCTTCTCGAGCCCACGTCCATGCCAAGGACTCTTGGCGGAGTGCGCCAGCTCGGAGGCATCGGTTTGGTGAAAAGGCACATAGCGATTATATGTCGCTGCGCAGTTTTCCTAAAGTTACGCTACGATGACCTACGCAGACATACCGCTATGGCCATCGACGAGGCAGAGATAACGCGCTCCCAGCAGCAAGCCTTCGGCATCCCGCCGCCCAAGCCGCATAAGCCTCATTGGGCGTTCACCGCCATCGGAATCGCGACCGTTCTGGGTCTTTGCTATTGGGGCGAACTGGTGCTGGCGGTGATGCTGGTGTCGGTGCTGCTGGCGTTCATTCTGGCGCCGGTGATGGAATTGCTTATCCGCTTTCACCTGCCGCGCGGTCTGGCCGCTGCCGTCGCCGTCATTCTGCTGCTCGCTCTGATGGCGGGCCTGGTGTACTACTCGTCCAATCAGGCCATCATTTTTGGCACGATTTGTCCAAATACACGCAGAAGATTCAGCAGGAAATTTCTCAGGTTCGGCAGCGCGCCGAGAATCTGGGAAGCCTGGATCCGGACGGGCAGACCGAAATCGCTGAATCCCGTTCCACGCACCAATTGGGCAGACCTTCTGACTCGCGGCTTCGGTTCGGTCTCGCAAGCTTTGCTGGCAGCCTCGTTCGTTCCTTTCCTGGTGTATTTCATGCTGAGCTGGCAGCACCATGTGCGCTCAGCAACGGTGATGCTTGTTCTCGCTGGAGAACCGCAAGACGGCCTACGTCACGCTGGGCCTGATTTCCGCCATGATTCGCAGCTTCATGGTGGGCAATCTTCTGATCGGCCTTTTTCTGGGGACGGCCAGCACCATCGCGTTCGCCATCCTGGGTCTGCCATTTTTCTATTTCATCGGATTCATCAGCGGATTCCTGAGCCTGGTTCCCTATCTTGGAGTCGTGCTGGCGATGGCGCCGCCATTCTTCGTGAGCGTGGGACACATCAGCTCCGGAGACGCGGTCGTGATCGTGATGATCGTGTTGGGACTGCACCTGATCGCGCTCAACGTGCTTTATCCGAAGTTCCTGGGCAACCGCCTGCAGTTGAATCCGCTGGCGGTCACCATCGCGCTGCTGGTCTGGGGATGGCTGTGGGGAGCCATGGGCCTGGTCCTGGCCGTCCCCATCACGGCTGCGATGAAAATCGTCTTCGACCACATTGAGTCGCTGAAGCCGTATGGGGCGTGGATGGGGGAGTAGCAGGCGTCAGTCGTCAGTCGTCAGTCTTCAGTCGTCAGGACAACCACGATCACTTGCCAACCGCTGTATTTGGTCATCCGTCACAGACCGGACCATGCCCAACCTGTTACAGAATCGGGTCAACGAGGAGGTGCGGCAATGAGCGGTTCTTATCGGGACATCAAAGCTTGGCAAAAGGCCATCGAGCTGGTAGTTGACATATATTCCTGTACTCGTAGCTTTCCGCGAGAGGAAATTTACGGGTTGGCCAATCAGCTCAGGCGCGCAGCGGTGTCTGTTGCCGAGCAACATCGCGGAAGGAAAAGGCCGCCGTACCGACAAGGAATTCCTGCTATTTCTGCATCATGCGCGGGGATCGGTCTTCGAAGTAGAAACACAACTCACGATCGCAGGACGGCTCGGTTACATCTCGAGACCGAGGTCCGACGGATGGGTGAATTCCGCCGGAGAAATAGCCAGGATGCTCAACGGCCTCATCAAGGCAATAAGGCTCTGACGTAGGCCAGCTAGGTCGCCTGAAGAGCTTTTGAGTGGCTGACGTCTGAAGACTGACGACTGAAGACTGGCACTAAGCTACAAAATCCGAGGCTTCCGGGAAAGCGTAGTTTGCTCTTGGACAGGGCTTTGGAGAGCATTTCTTCGATCTGGACTTCTTCGCAGTTCTTGGCCATGGCCAGTTCGCTGACCAGCAGGTAGCGGGCGCGTTCCAGCATCTTTTTCTCGCGGAAGGAGAGGGGCTTGGACTGGTTCAGCAGCAGCAGGCCCTTGAGGACGGCAGCGACTTCCAGCAGCGACCCGGTGCGCATTCGCTCCGAATTTTCCTTGAAGCGGTATTTCCAGTCGGCGTTGTTGTCACATTCGCCATCTGTAAGAAAATCAACGATTTTCTGGATTTCGCCGTTCTTGACCACCCGCCGCAGGCCGACGGTGTTCACGTTATGGAACGGAACCATGACCTTCAGGCTGCTGGCCTTGATCTTGAGGAGGTAGAACTTTTCCACAGTCTCGCCGATCGTCCGGCTGCTGATTTGTTCGATAACTCCAACGCCATGATTGGGATAGACGACCTTATCGCCTATGTGGAAATTGCCGTCGACGCTGATCATGAGGGAACACCCACGAGCGCAGGGCACTTGAGGAACAACACTCTCTTAGTTTACCCCAACTCGGAGCAGGAAAGGCAATCTGGAAGCGGGCTTCGGACGTCGAAGACTTCTAGCTCGGGCTCGTTTCGCTCCCCCGATTCGACTGGGCGGTAGGCTAGCGTATGAAATTCGAGGTAGCCAGACTTTAAGAACTTTGCTGAACAATGGGCTAACCAGCGTTAACTTGAAGCCCGACCGAAGCCGGAGTCTGAGAAGCCGAACAGGAGAGTCTGCCCACGCGGGTTTATAATCTTCAAGCACATGACTGAGCAGATCAAGAGGAAACTGCAGGAAGAGATGAACGTGCTCGAACACGAGCTGGTCCATGAGCTTCCCAAGGAAATCAAGAAAGCAGCCGCCCTGGGGGATCTCAGCGAAAACGCCGAGTATCACATGGCGAAGCAGCGCCAGGAGTTCGTCAAGGCGCGGCTGCGGCAGCTGGGCGCGCGCATGGCCGAGCTTGCCCTTATCAACATGGATAATATCCCCAAAGATAAGGTCGGGCTGGGCTCGACCGTGCGGGTCTATGACAACTCCAAGAACGCGGAAGTCGAATACAAGCTGGTGACCAGCGAAGAGTCCGACGTGGCTGCGGGCAAGATCTCGACCAGTTCGCCCATCGGCCGCGCCCTGCTGAACAAGAAAGTGGGAGACAGCGCCGTCGTGGTCACGCCCAACGGCAACCGCGAGATGGAAATCCTGAGCCTGACCACGATCCACGAGCAGTCCGAAGCCAAATGAAAAATATGAGCCAAAGCAGGCCTGATCGAGCGGGGTCTAACCGAATCGGACCTAGTCGAACCTGGACCAGCGCCTTCGGACGCGCCTGCGGCGTGCTGCTCGATGCCATCGTCCGCTGGCTTGCCCTGGCGCGGATCAATCCCAACGTGCTCACCTTTCTGGGGCTGGTGGTGAACACGATCGCCGCCTTTCTGTTCGGCTATGCCAACGGCGACAACCAGGCGCGCATGTTTCGCTATGCCGGGCTGGTCATCATCGGTTCCGGATTCTTCGACCTGGTGGACGGACGCGTGGCCCGCGCCAGCAACCAGGTGACCCGCTTCGGCGGCTTCTTCGATTCGGTCATCGACCGCTACAGCGACGCTTCGCAATTTTTCGGACTGCTGGTCTTCTACGCTCGCGGCGACCGCTTCTTCTACGTGGTGCTGACCGCGTTCGTGATGGTCAGCGCCATCATGGTCAGCTACACCCGCGCCCGCGCCGAGTCGCTCATCGGCTCCTGCCGCGTGGGTTTCATGGAGCGCCCTGAACGGCTGGTGCTGGTCATCATCGGAGCCCTGTTCAACCGCATGGCGCCGGTGCTGTGGCTGATCGCGGTGCTGTCCACGATCACGGTCATCCACCGCATCCGCTACACCTACACGCGAACAGAAGGCGTGGACGCGCTGCCCGCCAAGGCCGGGCAGGCAGCGTAGCCCATGTGGGGACGGGTCTGTCGACCCGTCGGGCCGAGCGAAGCTCGGCAGTTTTCTACCGTGCACTCTGAATACAAATTTGACCAAGTCTAGTTTTCATGTGATTTCGTAGGGCTCCCAGGAAGCCACAGCCGAGCTGCGCTCGGCCGGACGGGTCGTAGACCGGTCCCACAGGATTCTTGGCTCTTGCCACCGACCAGCGACTGCGACTATCCTGCTATCCTAGCCAGTCACTCTGAGGACTTCCCTTGCCTGCAAATCCGTTCTGGTTGTTCATGGCGGCGCCTGGGCCATTCCCGACGACATGGTCGAAGCCCATCTCAATGGCGTGCGCAATGCCATGGCTGCGGGTTGGCGGGTGCTTGAGCGCGGCGGCTCGGCGCTCGATGCGGTCGAAGAAGCTGTCGTCGTCATGGAAGATGACGAGACTTTCGACGCCGGGCGCGGCAGCTTTCTCAATCGCGACGGCAAAGTGCAGCTCGATGCCTTCATCATGGACGGCGCCACGCTTGCGCGGCGGAGGCGTGGGTTGCGTCGAGCGCATTGCGCAATCCCGTGCGCGCTGCCCGCAAGATTCTGAGCGACAGCCCGCATGTGTACTTTGTGGCGGAAGGGGCGGAGCGCTTTGCCGCGGAGCATGGCATCCCGCTGTGCCGCAATGAAGATCTGATCATTCCGCGCGAGGTCGAACGCTTGCGGGAATTTCAGGCGCGGGCGCCGGATGAGAAGGTCGATCTGTTTGCGCCCACGATTTCCCACGACACGGTTGGCGCGGTCGCGCTCGACAGCGACGGGCAACATCGCCGCTGCCACCTCAACCGGAGGCACGCTCAACAAAGCTCCTGGACGTCTGGGTGACTCGTCGCTGATCGGATGTGGCTGCTACGCGGACAACCAGACCGCGGCTGCGTCCACCACCGGATGGGGCGAGCCGATCATGAAGCTGGTGCTGGCGAAGTGGGCCGCTGACCGTGTGGCGACCGGCAGTCTGCCGGAGTGGGTGGCGGCCGAAGCGATCAACTATCTGAAGGATCGGGTGAACGGCCACGGCGGCATGATCCTGCTGGATGCCCAGGGTCGCTTCGGCATCGCGCACAACACTCCGCGCATGGCTTGGGCGCTGAAGACCTCACAGCATGAGAGTTGCGGGATCGAGAGAAAGAAATAAACTCAGTTGCCAGTTGTCAGCGGCTCAGTTGCCAGTTAATTCTGGTGCTAACTAAGCCGATTCTCCTCAGTAATTTAGCTTGATTTCCCCGCCCTTTCTGATGTAAAAACCGTCCGGCGTTTACCTGCCGGAAGCGTGCTTGTTCAATCCTGCCTACGAAGGGCCGACAGCGGTTCGGCGGCAGAGAGCCCACGTCCCCGTCGATGGAGAAAGATTTTTATGATGGTGCGAAAGCTCGTCACAGTTGCGGTTCAAATGGTCCTGCTCACCACGCTCGGCTTTGCTCAGGGAGTCGCGACCGGCGATCTGCATGTCATGGTCAAAGATCCGAAGGGCGGGCTGGTCACCAACGCCACGATCACGGCGCGGGATGACAGCAAGGGACTGGAGCGCTCCACCAGCGACAACACCGATGGACAGTACCGCATCCTGCTGCTGCCTCCGGGGACTTACACGGTGACCGTGGAGGCGCCGGGTTTCGCCAAGGCCACGGTGAAGGACGTGCCGATCACCGTGGGGACAATGGCGGAAATACCGATCGTGCTTGCGGTGGCGGGAACAGAGGAAGTGATCAACGTCAATTCCGCCGCAGAGCTGGTCGAGACGCAGCGCACCTCTTCCACCGACACTATCGACCAGCGCCGCATCGACAACTTGCCCATCAACGGACGCAACTACATCAACTTCGCACTGACCGACTCGCAGGTTCTGCGCGATAACGCTCCCAGTATTGGAGCCGCACCGACTTCCGGCCTGAACATGAGCGGGCAGCGGGCCCGTTCCAACCTGGTAAACGTGGACGGCGCTGACGCCACCGACAATTCGACCAACGGAGTTCGCTCCACCGTTTCGCAGGAAGCGGTGCAGGAGTTTCAGATCATCACCAACGGCTACGCGCCGGAATACGGCAGGGCGTCCGGCGGCGTGGTGAACATCATCACCCGCTCCGGATCGAATGACTTTCACGGCGACGTCTACGGATATTTGCGGAACCGCAATTTTCAGGCGGTGAATCCGTTCAGCACGGTGCCCGATCCCGCGTACACGCGGGTGCAGGCGGGAACGGCGTTTGGCGGGCCGATCAAGAAAGACAAGACTTTTTACTACTTCTCCTACGAAGTCACGCGCCGGCACGAGACCGGATTCTCCAGCGTCGGCTCGCCCAACGGAACCTTTGGCATGGTGAACACCGATGTCTCCACGGCATTCGGGCTTCCCGCAGGGATCCGGATTCGTGATTCAGGCGACTCCGGCTCAGGCGGCTTTTCTCACCGCCGACGCCCGCCACCGGTGCTTGCCCCCTACGCAATTCTGGTCGGAGCAGCATCCGGGCATTGCGCTGAACGGTTCTTATCCTGCGTCATTTGCAGCGCTGGTTCAGGCGGGAGTTCTGCCGACGCCGACGAATGGATCCAACCCATTAGCGCAGTTTTTCAGCTCCTGCAACTTCAACCCGGCTAATCCTGCCGCGTCCAACACGCTTTGCAACGGACTTCCCAACACGTTTCTGGGCCTGGCGCCGCAGGCGGGAAACTATCCTATTTTCGAAGGCACCAGCCTTTACTCGCTGCGCCTGGATCACAACCTCACCAGCAACAACCGGCTGACGTTTCGCGCTAACGTAAGTCCCAGCACGGTTACGGGCATTCAGGTGAACGGCGAGAACCAGACTTACGGACAGAACGCATTTTCGCGAACTTCGTCACAGACCTATCGCGACGTGGCCGGCGTAGTGCAGGACACGATGACCATCGGCACCAACAAGGTCAACGAATTCCGCTTCCAATACGCTCGCCGCGGCCTGCAATATTTTTACTCGGACGCGCCCGGCGGCTCCAATGTGGCTTCCAACATTCCGGGCTTTGGTTTTGTCGGCCGCGAGCCCTATTCCTACATCCAGCGGGTGGAGGAACGCTACCAGTTCACCGACAATTTCTCCTGGACGATGGGACGCCACGACACCAAATTCGGAGTGGACTTTAACTACCTTCCGCTGACCGCCACCTTCACCGTGAACTACGGCGGCGTGTACAACTTCAGCAGCCTGGCTGCCGACACAGTTTGGTGTTCCCCTCGGTCGTTCCCCGAGCTGACCGGCTTGCAGGCTTTCGGGCTTGGCATTCCCACCACGCTGGTGCAAGGCATCGGTAATCCCAAGGACAGTTTTTCCAACAAGCCTCTGGGCGTGTTCTGGCAGGATTCATTCAGGGCGAGGCACAATCTGACATTTAATCTGGGCGTCCGCTATGACATCGAGTTTCCGCCCAAGTTTGCTCCGCCCGATGCGCTGGCCCTGGCGGCGTACAACCAACTGGGCCTGCAGAAAGGAATCCAGACTGACACCAACAATATTCAGCCGCGAATCGGCGTCGCCTGGGATCCGAGGGGTGACGGCAAGAGCGTGTGGCGCGCCTCGTATGGAATCTTCTACGATCACCCGCTGCTCGGTTTGTACTTCCTGGGAGATGCTTCGGACGGATCGAAGAGTGGACAATTGCTGTTCGCCGGAAGCTCTCCGTGCAGCTCTGCGCCGTTGACGCCGTCCGCGCGTGCCGGGTGCCTTGAATGCAACCAACATCTTCCAGGGCATTCTGACGACGGGCACGTGTCTGCCGACGATTCCCGGATACCTGCCTAACCAGCAGCGCTTCGATCCTTCAAACGCCGATCTGTTCATCAACCAGAACTATCTGAACCCGGCATCATTTTTCCCGGTGGCCTTCCAGCCTTTTGGCTATCCGCAAGCCAAGAATTTTGTGTACGCGTATGCGCAGCAGGCAAACCTGACGCTGGAGCAGGATCTGGGACACGGCATGGCCTTCAGCCTGGCCTACAACTTCAACGGCGGACGGCATCTGAACCGTCCCATCAATGCCAACACGACGCGGGGCGACCTGCTGGTGAAAAACTGGCAGGCGGCGATTGCCGGCGGAGCGGCGCAGCCGACTGACAGTCCGCTGCTGGTAAGCGCTTGCGGTGTCGGGACCCGGCGGGCCCTATGTGCCGACAGCGCTGGTGAATTTCTTTCGTCCGTCGGGTTTGAATCCGGCGATCGCGCTGGCGCTGCTGTCGAATCCGGCCACCGCACCTTGCGTACAGGCGGTGGCGCCGCTGGTGTTACAGGCTGGAGGCCTGAGCACTGCCTGCGATCCCACAACCTTGACTGGCTGCGTCCCCTTCAGCGACATGGACGCCAACTACTCCAACGGCAGTTCGATCTACCACGGGCTGACCGCCAACCTGAAGAAACGTTTCGGCAACCATTACGAATTTCTGGCCTCGTACACCTGGTCGCACACCATCGACGACTCCACCGACCTGCAATCCCCGCTGGCTCCGCAGGACAGTTATTTTCCCAGCCATGAGCGTTCGACGTCGTTGTTCGACCAGCGCCACCGCTTGGTGTTCAGCGGTGTGTACCAAAGCGGAAAGCTTTCCGGTTCGGGCTTCGCCAGCCGCTTCTTCAGCAACTGGACCTTGGCGCCGATTCTCGAAGTCGCCTCCGGCCGGCCGTTCAACATCATCACCGGCAA
The DNA here is from genome assembly GCA_963696825.1 of Terriglobia bacterium. Taxonomy (GTDB): domain Bacteria; phylum Acidobacteriota; class Terriglobia; order Terriglobales; family Acidobacteriaceae; genus JAIQFF01. The sequence continues at coordinate 797,995 of CAVOLN010000007.1, read as the reverse complement.
CCCGGACAACTTCCAGTTTTCGCCCAGCACCAGCCGTCCCGACGTAGTGCCTGCGGGTACGCCAGCCACGTCCGTGCGGACCGACGGTGGCTTCGAGTTTCTCGCCTACGGGATTTTTCCAGGAGCCCTGCTACGTGCAGTTTGCCGTGCCTGGAAGCATGCCGACGCTGCAGGCGCTCGACGGCAACTTCAGCCGCAACGCCGGTCTGAAGCCGTGGACCGTATTCAACGATGTGCGCATTTCCCGGCGCATCAATTTCAACGAACGTCTGAGCATGGACCTGATCGCCGACATGTTCAATATGGCCAACAAATACAACGTGGCAGATGTGAACCCGCTGTTCACCAGCGCGGGACAGGCGACGGCGGCTTACGATCCGCGCCAGTTTCAGTTCGCGCTGAAGGTGAACTGGTAGGGGGAAGTCGGTCGTTGGTCGTTGGTCGTTGGCAAAAGAAAATCGGCCACGGATCTCACGGATCTCGCGGATCAAGACCTTCTTTTGGTTTATCCGTGTGAATCCGTGTAATCCGTGGCTGTTTTGTTTTGCCAACGACCAAGGGCCAAGGACCAACGACCTTCCCCGCTCTGCTAAACTGACTTTTCTACTCTTCGCGATTGCCGGGAGATTCCTCTACATGTCTGACACCCATGCACCCACGGCGCGCACGCGTGTGGTCCGCGAAGCCCAGCGCGGAGTTTACGACCGTGCTGCCGCTTACGAGATTCTTGATGAAGGCTTCATTTGCCATGTCGGCTTTGTGGTCGATGGCCAGCCCTTTGTCATTCCGACCGCGTATGGCCGGGTCGGGCGACAATCTCTATATTCACGGCTCGGCTGCCAGCCGCATGCTGCGCAATCTGGACAAGGGCATTCCGGTTTGCGTCACGGTGACTCTGCTGGAAGGCCTGGTGCTGGCGCGCTCGATTTTCAATCACTCCATGAATTACCGCTCGGTGGTGGTGCTGGGCACGGCGGATGGCAGTGGTGGATGCGAAAGAAAAACTGGAAGCGCTGAAGGCGCTCTCCGAGCACATTCTGCCCGGACGCTGGGCGGAATCACGTCAGCCAAATGAACGAGAACTCAAGCAGACGCTGGTGATGCGTTTGCCGATCGAGGAATTCTCGGCGAAGGTGCGTCAAGGGCCGCCGATCGACGACGAAGAAGACTACTCGTTTCCGACCTGGGCTGGCGTGATTCCGCTGCAGATGGTCGCGGGCACGCCGGAAAACGATCCGCGACTGGATCCGAAGACGCCAGTGCCGGCATATGCGAGCGGGTATTCGCGGAAGCGATAGCTGGTCATTCGCACTTTGGTCGTTGGTCTTTGGTCGTTGGTCGTTGGCAAAAACAAAATCGGCCACGGATTTCACAGATCCACACGGATCAAACCTTTGAATAGCCGTTGAGGTGGCCGAATGCGGTTTGCATGTGAGTATCGGGCACGTATGTGAAGGGCGTATACCGTTCTTGGAGTTGGGCCACCAGCTCGTCGGTGTCAGCCCCTTGGATAGCGATCGTAGAAATCACGACTCTTCAATTGGTCGGGCGGCTTTCGAGCGATGTTCTTTCGGAGAGACCGCTTTCCTCGCACTGCCGGATTTCCAGAATCCGCGAAGTCACGATGGGGGTGCGATAGGCAGGATGTCGGAATTCCAGGTGCATGCCGCGGCCCACAAAACGTATCTTCAGCATGGAGCCGCCCCAGGACGAACCTTCAATTCTTACCAGCACGGGCTCGGGACAAAATGTGGGATGGCCCCAAATCCAGGCCTCGCCTTGACCGCAATGCACCACCGTGTACCAGCGATGCTGGGTCTGGATCTGCAGCATGGTCCTGGCCGGAAGGTCGTCGAGAAAGGCGCCGCCTTCAATCTCCGACTCGACGATGTTGCGATTCACGGCATCGTCGAGATTGGGATGACAGCGAAAGAACTGCGGGCAGGTATCCACCGAGTCCCCTTGATCTACTTAGTGAGTATAAACCTGCTGTCCAACATGGAAACTATCATTGGTACCAGCTCTTCGGTATCGGCAACCTGACGTTGGTCCCGGCTTCAAACCTCTTGCGCGAGGGAGATGGCCGCGAGTATTATGCCCGGCCTGTCCCTAAAGTAATGGAACGTATCTCTCTTACCGATTGACCCTTCAAATTGATGGAGAGTACGATTCATAAGCCTCTGAGCAGTGCCGTGCAGCTAGCATCGGGCAGCGTATGGCGCAATGCAAGCTGGGTAATTTGACGTAGCAGTGTAAGTGATAGATAAAAATGGGAATCAAGAGGCTCAAGCTGTTGACCGCGCTGCTGTTGGTGACTGGTCCTGGCCGGCTACGGCCTGCCACACCGACGCAGACCCAGGCGAAGCTGCCCGGCGCCGCAAGCCAATGCTCCGGCCATGGCGCCCGGTCCTAGCCGCCGCTTCCTCAGACCATGATCCGAAGCCAGTATCACCCCGAACAGCCAAGCCGCACCTCAGCCAAGCCGGACCCGGTCGCCGATCTGATCGCGCAACGCCGAGAAGGAATATCAGGCGGGAGAAGAAAGATTCAAGGCCGGGGATCTGGAAGCGGCCAAGCGCAGCTTCGATCACGCCGTTGACCTGCTGCTGCAGAGTCCTGCCGAGATTCGCTCGGACGAGCGTGTGCAGCATGAACTGGAGCGGGTTCTCGAAGGCGTAAACCGTCCGGAACTGGCGGCTCTGCAATCGGACAATCCGGCGCCACAACAGAAGGCCGAGCCTGCGCCGATCGATGAAGCCAACGAAGTCACGCCTCCGGTCGATCCCAACGTCAAGGCGCAGGCCGAAGCCGAGATCAAGGCCACGCATTCCGATCTGCCGCTCATGCTGACCGATCAGGTGGCCGGCTTACATCAACTATTTTTCCACATCAGGGGACGCGACATCCTGGAGCATGCGCTGGAGCGCGGCGGCCGCTATCGCGAAATGATCGAGAGCACGCTGCGGGAAGAAGGCGTTCCGCAGGAACTGATCTATCTGGCGCAGGCGGAGTCGGGATTCCATCCTCTGGCGCTGTCGCGGGTGGGAGCGCGCGGCATGTGGCAGTTCATGTCCAGCCGCGCCCGGGGCTACGGCCTGCAGCACAACTTGTGGGTGGACGAGCGCCAGGATCCGGAGAAAGTCGACCCGCGCCGCCGCCCATCATCTGAAAGATCTGTACAACCAGTTCGGCGACTGGTATCTGGCCATGGCGGCCTACAACTCCGGGCCGGGCACGGTGCAGAGCGCGGTCAAGCGCACCGGTTACGCCGACTTCTGGGAACTTTACCGGCGCAATGTGCTGCCCAAGGAAACGCGCAACTACGTGCCCATCATTCTGGCCGTCACCATCATGGCCAAGAATCCGGCGCAGTACGGACTGGACGACATTGTCTCCGGAGCAGCCGGTTCCGTACGACGCGGTGAAGATCGACTATTCGGTCGACCTGCGCCTGGTGGCGCAGTGTGTCGATGTTTCGCCAGCGACGCTGCAGGACCTGAATCCCAGCCTGCTGCGCCTGACCACTCCCAAAGACCAGACCTTTGAACTTCGCCTGCCGGTCGGGACGCAGGGACCACTATCTGGCGCGATCGAGCCGATCCCGCCGGCAATGCGGGTGTGGTGGCGCTACCACGAAGTGGCTGAGGGCGACACGCTGGCCTCGATTGCGCGCACCTATCGCACCAGCGCCGCAGGCCATCGAAAAGGAAAATCATCTTCAGAGCGGCGATGACCTGAAGCCCGACAGCAAGCTCATTATTCCGATCCCGCCGGGCAAACATGCGGCCACCGAAGACGGCGCCAGCTACGCGCGCCGCACCACCCGTTACAAAGTGCGTCGTGGAGACACGGTGCAGACCGTGGCCGACAATTTCAGCCTTCCGCCCATGATGATTCGCCGCTGGAATCACCTGCGGGGCGACAGTTTGCGCGGGCGCCGCATCGTGTATGTTCACCTGCCGGTAACCCCGAGTGCCCTGTCGAACGATCAGCCGGCAGACATCTAAGTCCAAATCGCAAGAATAGACTTACACTCCGCCAGCCAGAAGACCGTGCAGCGTCACAAAGTGCAGCCGGGCGAGACTCTGGTCTCCATTGCCACCACTCACCACACTACCGTCGCAGCCTTGAAGCGAGACAATGGCAACCTGGCGATGCTGCGGCCCGGCATGGTTCTGGTGATCAGAGACGTGCGGTAGGACGCTGCTGTCAGCTGCTTCTGGCTTCTCGCTATCTGGGTATCGCCCTTCCTTGCCACCGGAAACTGTCTGACCGAGAAATACTTCGTGCCTCTGCTATTCGACTTTGCCCTCTCGGTGTAATATGCATCCTGCGAACGGTTGGTCTCTCATGATGCGGTCGCGCGAAAACGCTGTGCTATAATCGCGCCCCGTTCAGCCAGTGCACAGTCTTTCAGTTGTCTTTTTATTTCCGTAGTACCCGCAGCGCTTGCGCAGCGCCCGGCGCCCGGCGCGGCCCAAAACCAGGAGGAAAAATGACTTTTGACGAAACCCTCTACGCACGTGATGACGAGATGGATGAATTCGGCGACAGCGGCGCTTACGGCGATTCGCTAGAAGAAGATTACGAGGAAGAAGAAGAGGAAGAAGAAGCCGAAGTGCCGGGCATGATCGAGTCGCAACCGGAGCCGGTCGCTCCGCTCCTGCGGCGCCTCGACCCGCGGGTGGTGGAGGCTCGCCCAAGCCGCCGCGTAAACCAGCCGCGAAAAAGCCCGCGCAAGAAAGAAGCCGGCAGCGCAAAGCTCGCCAAGAAGAAACCGGCGAAGAAGAAGAAACCAGCGCGCAAGCCGGCGAAGAAGAAAGCCGCGAAGAAGAAAGCCGGCGCGCAAGGCCAAGAAGGCGGTCCGCCGCAAGGGCGGAAGGCGCCGCTAGAAGACAGCGGATACTCGCCATGTGGCGCAGCCAAGGATCAGGTGAATCCTTCGAGCATCCGAATCCCACCTTTGCAATAGGCGCAGAGGTGCGGACCCTGACGCTTGTACTCACTCCGAGAGTCGGACGAGAACAGCAGCGATTCTATGCTGCCTTGGGCAGTTGGCCGGTGGCAGTCAGTTTGCGCACTGCCAGCGACATCATCACTCGCGCTACTCCGCTCATGATCATGCTCACTCCCACCAGCGTGCCGATCGCCCAGGCCGAACTCGACGGCCAGTGGATCCAGATGAACAGTGCCAGCAGCAAAGTCACCACGCCGTCAAACAGCACCCATGCCGACTCCTCGCGCGGGACGGAGTTTGAAGTAGAGCACAATGTCCAGCACGCCCTCGATCAGGAAGAGCGACGCCAGCAGCAGCGTCAATGACGCCACCCCCAGCAGCGGATGCATCAACAGATATCCGCCGAAGACGATGTAAGCCAAGCCGACCAGCAGCTTCCAGATCATGCTGCCGGCGCCGTGAGCGTGAAACGCCACCACCAGGTGGACCACGCCGCCGAGAATGATGAGCCAGGCGATGAGCGCGTTGACCGCCACGGCCGCCAGGAGCGGTGAGCCGACCGCTAGAATCCCAAAGAGAATCAGCAGAACGCCCCAGAGAATCGACCACCCTGAAGCCTGCCGCAATAACCCGGCTGGAGAATTCATTCGCGCCTCCTCAGTCAAGATTCCAGAGCCGCCAACAAGGACCCTTACAAACGGGCACACATTTTGCACCCAGGAAGCGATTTGTGCAACGGAGAAGAATCGATGACAGTGGTTCGGTGGCGGCCCTCAGCTTAAGCAGATCCTGCGCCGCAAGGGCTTAGGTGGTGAGGTTCTCGCGCCACCCAGTACAGATCGCTGGGGAAAGTGCGTATCCGATTCACGACAGATGCTTTCGCCTTCGCTCAGGGCGGCTCTTCGCAAGAAGTGTGACGCTTTCGATCAGCGGCTGAACTTCGGGCAGATTACTTCTTCCCAGGGGTTCCCCCCGCGACCGCGTGCAGGCACTTTCCGTAGAGTTCCAACAGATGACTGGCGTATTCCTCCGGCTTGGCGGCGGCACCGGTTCCCTGAAAGCCGACTCCTGACGAACTGGTCCGGCCGTAGCCGGTGGTCATGGCGACAAATTTCATAAGGTCGAGCGCGATGTCTTCATTGCGGCGCGATCCAGATGCTGCGACAGGTGTTTCGTCCATTGCGAGGCTCCCTTGGGATCAGTCTTGCATGTGATCGACAAATCACGTCTGGGGCAAAACTGATGATAACAGAAGACTTTAGCGTCGAGCGCCGCGGTCCCTGTTATTGCCGGGTGGGTTTGGGATAAATCTGGCTCAAGTTCCTGATCGACTTGCCGATGTGTGCACTGTACGCGATAGAGAGGTCTTATGATAAATCCAGTGCGCCATCCGGTCACGCCCAACCAAGCGGAGAACATTGCTGGTGAGAAGCAAACCAAACGGATTCCGCAAGAAGCAGCTCCGAAACAATCTGCAAAGCCACAGCCAGTGCAGGATTCAGTCAAACTGAGCCGAACTACGAAAAGGGAGTCCAGCGACACTCCGAAATAACTCATTTACGGTTTTCGATTTTACCTGGCCGATGCCCTCGGAGGGCGCAGTCGGAGGAGATGGATCAGTCTTGACCCCTCCTCCGCTGATTTTGTTTTTGGAGGACCAGTTCGTCCGCGTTCTCGAATCGCATTTCGAATTGCACAACTGCATCCAAGATCTGTCACTACACGACAAATCAAAATCAAAGTGACGGATAGCAGTATCCGGCCCAACTCGTTTGTAGTTAGTTGACGTCCTGCAGCATGGTGTAGGTAAAACCTCCTGACTGGCTGTTCAAGCCAACGAAAGTTCGCACCTGGCTGGCGCTGAAGGTAAGCGCACCGGAGTCGACCGCCGGAATTTTTTCGCCGACGGACGTGAGCACGATCTCAAAGCTGCCGGCAGTCATCGACTGGTAAGGGGATGCCGCGCCAAAAGCCAGATTGGTTATGTTAGGACTGACCGTGTTCAGATCAGTTCCCGCGGCTACGATATAGACATCGGCACCACCCAGACCAGGTGCGTCGTTCACAACCCGAAGTTTGAAATCGCCTGAGGCTGGGGCTGAGTTGTCATCGGCGAGCACCAGTGCGGAAATGTTGGAGGTAAAGTTGGAAGCGATGACGGTGGTGTCCGCTCCCGAGGGAAAGGTGATGGACTGTGTCAGAAGTGCCGTAGTCGACCCGGAGGGCTCGATCACAATCTGCTGCGACCCCGACTGCACTTTTTGATACGCATTGCTGGTGCCATAGGCGACATTGCTGGCCACGGAGGTGCCATTCACTAATATGTCCAGATTGGCTTCGTTGGGAACGGCATTCATGAACCGGAACCGAGTCTGCCCTCCTCCGCCGCATCCCACGATGAGGAGAATCGTCGCCACAGACAAGACTCCGGCACACAACGGCATCAACCGCACAAATCGGTCCACAATTCACCTCTTATGTTGGAGAGTTGGATTTTTCTGCAACAAAGATGGAGTGATGCCGCACGATTGGTGCAGAGTTGCTGCGCTCGCGTAAAGAGTGCGTCAACGCGAGTAAAGTCTTGTAAAACAGTCGTCGGTCGTCAGGCGTCAGTCGTCAGGGAATCCGACGCGCCCCCTCACGCTCGCTCGTTTTTTGAGCATTGACTGGCCTGGCGACTGGAAGACTGACGACTGACGACCGACGACTGATGACTATGGCCCGACCTTTACGAATTTTTACCTGGCTTTACCAAGTCTTTACTCTATTGCTGGTGGCTAAGTGTTCTAACTACCAGCAGAGATTTGCTACCGGAGGCGCAGGCCTCCGAACGTCAAACGCATTATGAATTGGAGAGTACATATGAATTCGACAATCCCCCACGGATGCTTTTCCCGGCGAGGCGGGCGCACCTCCTGGCTGATGGCCACGGCGTTGCTGGCACTGAGCCTCGGCCTGACCAGCACTGCTTTTGGCCAGGACGAACAGGCGGCACCGCCCCCGCCGCAAAATGGCCAGCAATCCGACCAAGGAATGGGACGGCACATGGGTGGTCGCTCAATGCCCAGCGTCGACGATCAGGTCAAGCACCTAAGCAAGAAGCTGAACCTGAGTGCGGACCAACAGGCTAAGCTGAAACCCATCCTCGAAGATCAGCGCACGCAGATGGAGGCGATCCACAACGACTCGTCGCTCTCGCGCGAGGATCGGTTCAGCAAGATGCAGTCGCTTCGGCAAAGCTCTGACAATCAGATCAAGAGCTTACTGAACGATGACCAGCAAAAGAATTTCGACAAGATGCGCGAAGAACAAAAGAGCCGGATGGGTAAATGGCACAAGGGAGGCGACAACGCTCCTGCTACGCCTCCCGCCGGCGGCGGCACGCCGCAGTAAGGACGTCGGACTTCAGGCCTCGGGCGTGAGCCTTCCGAAGTCTCGAGATTGGTTTCTCCCCAGCCCCTGAGTCGCAGCAGCTTTTTTGCGTCGCCCGCAAAAGCTGCTCGACCCAGGGGCCCCTTTTTTGGCATCCACGTCTCGACACAAATTTACCCCGCTTGACTGAATCTTTACCGCGCTCTTCCGTGGCCTCTGCATCACATCAGGCATAACCATAATTCGACCAAGTGCTGCGGCTCGAAGTCTGAGCGCGCAGCTGGGTGATATTAAAGCTCTAGTGTGAGGAAATTCATGTTCAGGAAAGTCGGCCCCATTGTCGTTGCATTATTCTTATCCGTGTCTATGTCACTGGCCCAGAACAGCCGCTCCGAAGTGAGCGCCAGTCTCACAGGAAACTTCAGTAAAGAGTCGGATGGACAAGGAGTGGCGCAGGTTCCATCGCAGTCGATCGGATTTCTTGGCAGCTATCGCTTTTCTCTCGGTCCGAGTAGCGCTGTGGAACTGAACTACGCATATACAAGGAATGATCAGAACTACAATTTTGGCGCCCCAGTCTTCAGCGCAACCAGCATCCAGACGAACGTTCATGAGGTCACTGGGGCCTACGTGTTCGCGCCGCGAGGGTCGTCGCGGCTCAGTCCCTTTCTGCTGGCCGGCGGCGGCGTGCTGATCTTTAACCCTACCAGCAACTTCAACAATTCCTTCCTGGGAGCCGAAACGCAAGCCAAGGGGGCGTTCCTGTACGGTGCAGGAGCGGACTACAGGTTGTTCGGCGGTGTCGCGGTGCGAGCGCAGTTTCGTGGTCTGATTTACAAAGCACCCGATTTCAACGTGCCTGGCTTTTCGACCGGAGGGTGGGGGCATATGGCCGAACCAACCCTGGGACTGGTTTTCAGATTCTAAGAGCGTCGGAAAATCCGTGCCTCATTCCCGAGGCACAATTTGGGGGAAGGGTACGACTTCAATCGCGCCAGGCGTAAAACGTTGCACTGCTGCGTCGCTGCTCTGCAGTGCGGCATCGCTGGCAGCAGTCGTGACCTTCCCCCGCCAATTCAGACCCGCCTGCGAAATGTTTTATTTCGATTGCGGCATCTCGCACATCAAGGCCAGCAGGTTCCCTTCGGGATCGCGGAAGAACATCATCCACAAATCGTGGGTGGGCATTCTGGCGATCAGATGAGGCTTGTCTTCGAAGTGCACGCCGGCGCTCAGCATTTGCCGGTGTGCGCTGACGATGTCGGGTACGGTAAAGTACAGAACCGAACCTGGGTGATCGAACTCCGGCTTCTCGGGACGATTGAGCATGAGGCGCACACCGCCGCAGTCGAAGAAGGCCAGGTTGCCGGCGGTGAACAGCAGCGGCAGGCCGAGGATGTCCCGGTAGAATGCGGTGGCGCGATCGACATCGTGGACGTTGATGGCGATCTGACCGAGTCGCGAGATCGCGATAGGCTGGTTGCAGTGCATGACATGTCCTCCTGAGGGCGGTCAGGACCGTCCCTGGCAACGCGAATTAGTTAGTATAGCTAACTATATTTCATGGCCGAACGCAAGCAAAAAAATAGCCCCGCCGGATGCGACGGCCGTGATGCCGACCGGCTGCATTCCGCGGCCATTCATCTGTTGCGCCGGGTACGCAAGCAGGATGCCGCTACCGGCGAAGGTCCGGCCCGGCTCTCGGCATTGTCGGTGCTGGTTTTCGGCGGGCCCATGACGCTGGGCCAGCTGGCGGCGGCCGAACAGGTGAAACCTCCAACCATGAGTCGCATTGTCACCGGCCTGGAACAAAGCCGGCTGGCGGAACGCATGCGCGGATTCCGAGGATGCGCGCCGGATCCAGCATTCGCGCCACGCCGCAGCGGCGTGCGCCTGCTGCAACAAGGCCGGCGGCGCCGAATCGAATATCTGGCCAGCCATCTCGATCGCCTTACGCAGCGCGAGCTGGAGACGTCTGCTGAAGCAGTCGAAGGACTTGTAGAAGCGATTCTGCAGCGACTGGCCGGTAGAGGCTTGACCGGTCGGGACGAACAGCCGCTAGGTTTCAATTCCCACGTAGCAGACGCGGCCGATCAGATAGTCGTGGACCTTCTTGCCCGGCTCCATGGGCATGACTTCGACGGGATAGGCCTGGTTGTGGGGCCGCAGAACCAGGTGATTGCCCGCCACTTCGACATATTTCACCGTGCACGCACCGTTGCTGGCGACCGCGTACATATTGGATTCGCCCTTGCGATAGGGCTTGAGCGAATTGTAGTGGCGGTCGATCAGGACGGTGGCGCCGGGCAGCAGGCGAGGGTACATGCTCATGCCTTCGCGGCCGTCGGCGCGGATGATCACGAAGCGTTCCCAGTCCTCGCGGTCGCCTTCCATTTCAGGCCGCAGCTTGCGCAGGAAGCTTTTCTTGAACTTCACAATCTCCTTTACCTTCATGCTCATGATCAGGGGCTGGCGGGCAGCGACCGCGCCGTCGACCAGCAGGACGTTCTCGAAATCGTCGTCGCTGGGGGGAGCGATGCTGGCGCGCTTGTTGATTTCGCTGGGGTCGAGCAGATCCAGAACCGAAAGGCGCTGTACGTTCAACACTTTGTCCATGCCTTCGACGCTGAGGCCGCGCTTGCGGTTGAGGAAGTTGGAAATGTGGGCCTGCTTGAAGCCGGTGTCCTGGGCCAGGCGGAGGCCGGTCAGCTCGCCTTCGTCGATGCGCTCCCAGAGAGCTTTGCGCAGATTTTCCTGCAGTGCCCGGAATTTCATGGCACGAAGTATAGCATTGCGTGTATAGCGCATGTGCTATTTTACGGATAAGCAGAACATCTAAAAGACAATATATTCTTGACTTGGATGAATGGCAGAGCTATACGATGAGCGACCTGTATAGCTCTTTTCCTTGAGGGGGAATTCATACTCAAGAGTCACAATGCGTCTATGTTAAGCAATTCACAATCCGAAAGTGAGGAAAACAGTTTCGTGGAATTTCGCCGCAAGGTGCGAGCCGCGGAAATGCTCTCCTCCGCCATGGAGCGGCTATTGCGGCAGCTCCATTTTACGGGCCGGCTCAGCGTCGTGGTGCAGAATGGCCGCGTGCTGAAGTCCGGCTATGAGGAGGGCTATTTCCGCCAGCCGACGGTATTATAGGTCCGACTGGCCGATAGTTCCCCATCCAAACGTTACACGCACTCATAACTAAATAGTCCCAACAGGTCATCGTAAGAGAAACGAGCCCTGTGACCGAGTAATCGGCACAGGGCTTTTTTATTTCGCTCTCAGCTATCAGTCGTCAGGGACAGAATCTAGCACTCATATACCGGTTCGTGAACCAATGTCGAAGGCTGATGGTTGCAGGCTGAGAGCTAGGGAGGCAATCATGAAAAACGAAGATCCGGAAGTCATTCAGCTGGAACTGAAATATTGCGAACGTTGCGGGGCACTGTGGTTGCGGCTACGGGGCACGCAGGAAATCTATTGCGCTCCCTGCGATCTGGAGGTGCTGGACCTGCCGTCTCCGCGTCGAGTGCGCAGCAAGCCACGATTACCAGGGAACGACAAAATCGAGGCGAGAGCACAGCCCGGAGAATCGACCACGATTTGCGGCCAGGGAGGGACGGCATGACGCTCATTGCTTGCGTGACTACCGCGGGGGTGATGTCCAGAAACGCGAGGCGAGCAGAAGTGGGGCTTCATGCGCGTCATCCGCGAGCGAGGACGACGCCGCGTCCGCTGGAGAATAAATCAACTCCAACGTCGGGCACCGATCCCGATCTGTGGTTGTACCGGGAAAGAACCATGGGAATGCTGAGGCGGTATCTTAAAACGCTGTCAAGAGAACAAAGGGCAGGAAAATTCTGGAAGTGATTCTGAACACAGTGAATAAAATTTTCAAAGTCGTGTCCCATTCTCCCCGCTAGTTTTGCTATTCTGGATTTAGAGATTGAGAAAGACAAACCTGAGGGCGTGCTACCAAGCGCGCCCTTTTTCTTTGATGTAGCGAGTAAAGAGTATGAAGAGAGCGAAACAGAATGCCGCCGCAACGCATTCCAGAAAAGCGCCACAGGCGACAACAGTGGCTCGCAAAAGCCCGGACATGGCGGAGATCCGGCGGCAGATCACAGAGCTGGTGGGAAGCGGCGCTCTCGAAATGGTGCCGACTACGATCGAGGAGGTCGGCAAGGGCCATTATCTGGGGATGAAGTATCTGTTCGAGCTGGTCGGGCTTTATCCTGCAACAAGCACAGATGGGGAGTCAGGGTCGGATTCGATGGCGGTGACATTGCTGCGCCGTCTGGGTCTTCCTGAGGTACCAGTGCCGGAACAGAAAGTTACCAAAGATCGGGAAACGCCGAGTGCAGTTTCAGAGGATAGCTTAGAATGAAAACCACGCGTTGGGAAATGGCGGCAAGGCGCTTTGCCGCGGGCGGGTGGTTTGTCGGCATCCCTTGGCCGGCTGCCTTGCGCGCGCCATTCAGCGCGCAGCAAGGATTACACGGGGCCTTCAGAATGGATATGACCTGGGTTACCGACCGCATCGCGGTCGGCGGAGGAATCTGGAACGCCGAGAACATGGCGGCGGTGGCGCGCGCGGGCGTAACGCATATCATCGACATGCAGATCGAGTTCGATGACACTAAGCTGGCGCAGCCGCACGGAATCGAAGTGCTGTGGAATCCGATTGACGATGATTTTCAGCCCAAGCCGCCCGAGATTTTCCGGCGCGGTGTAGATTTTGCGGCGCAGGCGCTCGACGGGGAGAGAACTAAGCTGTTCATACACTGCGCGGCAGGGGTGCATCGCGCGCCCATGATGACTCTGGCCGTGCTGAGCTCTTCCGGCTGGGCACCGGAGGCGGCGCGGGATTTAATTGAGAAGCGACGTCCCGTAGTGGATTTTGCGGATGTATACATTCGCAGCGTGGAAAGGTTCCTGGATCAGCAAGTGAGAGCGGGACAGTGAGAAACCAGTTCCCGGTTACTGGTTCTCAGTTTTCAGTTCGGGCAGTCAAGACATTTAGAGGGGATTATTCTTGAGGGAATAGTCTTCTCGCGGAGGAAATATGTTCGACCGGCGCCACCCCTTGGGGTGGCTTTTTTATTTTCTGCTCGTTGTGCTGGCGTTGCCGAGGATGTCGCTAGGTCAAGGTCCCGCCACAACCACGGTAAGCGAAGTGCAATAGATCGGTCAAGGGCGGGCCCTCTCGCGGGTCACGAACCCGGTGAGTATCGCAGCCCAACAGAGTGGAAGTGACGATGGCGTGCGGGGCACGGTGCGGCATCATTCCAAGCGATCGTGCGAGAAGTAGGGATTGAGGTCAAAGATCTGAGAGGAGAACACTCGCGCTACAAGATTCGATTCGCGACGATGTGACGGAGCCGTTGGCATTCGAGTTCGCAAGCGGCAACGTGGTGCTGCCTCTCAATTTGACTACTATGACCACGGCACAGGCCGGCCTGCTATACCTCGCTGATCTGACCGCGGCTGAGATCACGCTGGCGACTTCTACCAGCGTCACTCTGGACGCGGGGGTGGTGCCCGTTCCAGCCGGAGGAATTGAAGTCAGGTGGAGCGACTTCGGCTGGTGCTTGGAGAACGATCGCAACCTCGCCGTCAGGTTCTCAACTCAAACTTTCAGCCTGACGCGGATGTCTGCGGTGCAGAATTATTTTCTGCGCCAGTTCGACGCCTCAACGCCGCCCAGATATTCGCGGTACACGACTGCATTGCACTTGAAGTTTCCGTTATGAAGGATCGCGAAGACGACATCTCGAGCAATTATCCCAACCACGGCGGCGCGGGCCGGCAGGCGCCGGTGGTACGCGCCGACAGCGACTTTCAGGGGCAGGTCCTCGAGAAACTGGGCCGATTGGAAGCAAAAATGGACATGATCGTAGGAAACACTCAGCCCGGCCGCATGAAGCTGGCAGAGGACAGGATCGTTCTTCTCGAAAAATGAGAAATACGAAGGAGCGTATATGACCGGATCGTGAACGCCGCGATCACGGTTGCGATCAGCGCCGCCATTGCCATGCATGATCGCTGGGGATTTAGGTAAGGGTCGGCAGGTCTAACATTTCACCCGGGCAGTCAGTCGCTGGTCTGCCGCACTGTCCAATTCCAGGTTTTTCAACCACGTCACTAAAAAACTAATACATAAGGAGAGATAGCTATGGACTTCGTGTCTAAGCTGCTGCAGGGGATCGCATTTATGCCCGGCGTTGTTGATGAATGGGATAGAAGGTTTGTTCGGCGGAAGATCCGGCGCCGAAAAGAAAGATGCGGCGATGTCTTTTGTGTCGGCGGCTCTGCAACTCAGCGACGCCGTGACTTCCCGTCACATCGTCGACGAGGAAAAATTCAAGGAAGGCCTGAGCGAGGTTATCGACGGCACCGTTCTTTGCCTGAATGCCTCGACGTGGTCAAAGCCGGCCCAGCCGTAACGTCATCCGACTTCTTCGCTCCAGTTCTCCAGCGTCTTTTTGACCTGAGCCATGAACTGGTCGGCGACGGCGCCGTCGATGAGGCGGTGATCGTAGCCCAGAGTCAGGTGGACCAGCGGAACGGATCGCGATGGAGTCATTGCCATCTTCGTCGGTGACAACCATCGGCGACTTGGTAATTCCGCCGACGCCCATAATGGCCGAGTTCGGCTGATTGATGATGGGCAATCCGAAGACTGCGCCGAACTGGCCCGGATTGGTGATGGTGAAGGTCGAGCCTTCCACCTCTTCGGGCTTGAGTTTCTTGGTGCGGGCGCGCTCGCCCAGATCGCTGATGCCGCGCTGCAAGCCGAGGAAGTTCAGCTCGTCGGCATTCTTCAGCACCGGAACGATCAGACCCCAGTCGAGAGCGACCGCGATGCCGAGATTGACGTGGCGATGGTAGCGGATGCTCTCGCCTTCGATCGAAGCGTTCACGATGGGAAACTGCTGCAGCGTGATGATGGCGGCGCGAGCAAAGAACGGCATGAAGGTGAGGCGCGCGCCGTGGCGCTTTTCGAAGGCAGACTTGTTCTTATTGCGCAGATTGAACGATGCGGGTGAGGTCCACTTCGAACATGCAGTGGACGTGGGCGCTGGTGCGGCGCGACTCGATCATGCGCTGCGCGATGATCTTGCGCATCTGGGTCATGGGCACCAGATCGCCGGGAATGGAAGCCGGGGCGGGAGAGTACTGGCGATCCGGCTTGGCCGCGGGCGCGGGAGCTGCAGCAGCGGCCGGCGCAGCCGGCGGTGGGCTGACTTCGCTCGAGAAACGCCGTGATGTCCTGCTTGGTGATGCGGCCGCCAAGTCCGGTGCCGGACACCTGCGAGAGATTGACGTTGTTCTCGCGAGCGATTTTGCGGACCAGCGGAGACGAGCGGGCATGGTCTTCTTCTTCGTCGCTGACTTGCGCAGCCTGGGGCGCGCTGGCTTGGCTTCGGCTCGGCGGCGGGCAGCGGCTTTGGCTGGAGCTGATTCCTTTTTTGCCGGAGCCGGCTGGCGCCGGCGGCGCGGGTTTCGGCTGCGCGCACTCTCGCCATCGGCAGCAATCGTGCCGACTACGGTATTCACCTGAACGGTTGCGCCTTCGGCAACCTTGATGTCCTGCAAGAATGCCAGCGGCGGGCGCGGGAATTTCAGCGTCCACCTTGTCGGTGGAAATCTCGAACAGCGGCTCGTCGCGCTGCACCTTGTCGCCAGGCTTCTTCAGCCATTTGGTGATGGTCCCCTCAAAAATCGATTCGCCCATCTGGGGCATGACAATATCAGTCGGCATAGTTCCCTTCCACGCGGCCCAGGTAGCGAAATCCGGGCTCGCGCAACCCTACATTATATATAGCCGGCTAGCTGCCTGATCGTTTCAGAGCTGCTGCTAATCGTGATGGTGGCCGTGCTCTTCCCCTTCCGGACCGGCGCCGGCGGCGCAGCCCCGACAGATTTCTTCCAGTAGTCCTGCACCGCCGGAGGCAGCTTCTCGATGCGCGAGAGGAAGGCTGTGACCTTCCACATGTCCTGTTCGCTCAAAGCCTTGTTCCAGGCGGGCATGCCGGTGTAGCGAATGCCGGTGCGAACGGCGTAGTAGATGTGCCACTCGGGATCGTCCAGGGGATGGATGATCAGCTGCGGCGGCGGCGGATAGAAGGACTTCTCGAAGCGGGCTGGGTTTGTTGTCGAGCGTGCCATGACAAAGAGCGCAGTTCATGGTGTAGATCTTCATTCCGTCGATCAGATTGTCGTCGGTCGGCGGCACAGGATTGGTCACGCGCGGGGCATGGCGCTCCATGGAGGCATCCATGGCGGACATTGGCGATGCGGCGCTCCATCCGCGGTGGAGTGGAGTCGGCATTCGTGGGCAAGAGGCCGAGCATGGCGATGGCCAGCCCTCCCAGGACGAGCAGAAGCAGGGTAATGACGACGCCGAGGATGAAATTGCGCATTTTGCCTCCCGTGACTCTACAGATTTCAGAAGAACGGCTACGGATTGTCCAGCGGTGCAGTCTGATGCAGGATGGCCAGAGCATCCTGCGCTTCTGATTCGCGCACCTGCAACTTGATCCCGCCGAGCATGTCGGAATGCCAGCCGCCAATGCGAAGCATATTTTCATCATACGCGAAGCATTCGATGTCGGCCGATTCCAGGCGTGTGCGGGCCAGCAGGAATTCCGGCTGGCTGTGAAAGATCGCGACGGTGACCAGATCTTCATGCACGCTGTTCATGGTAAGTTGCTCGGCCGGCAGCAGCTTCTCGAGACCGTCACGCTAGTAGGCTTTTAGTCGCCGCGCTTCGCGCACCACGTCGCTCACCTTGGGCAGGAAATATTCCTCCTGCGGCGGCGAGAACGGCACCGGAGAATCCTGGGCGGTGATGCGGACGATGGGGCCGTCGAGATCGTCGAAGGCTTCCTCGTTAATGATGGCGGCAATTTCGCCGGCGATGCCTCCGGTGCGCGAGTGCTCGTGCAGAATAATGACTTTGTTGGTCTTGCGCACGGTCTGCAGCGATGGCTTCGCGATCGAGCGGCGAGAGCGTGCGCAGGTCCACAATTTCGAGCTCGATCCCCTCCTTGCTTAGCAGTCTCGGCGGCTTCCAGCGCGGTGTGCACCATGGCCGCATAAGTAATGATGCTGAGGTCGCGACCTTCGCGGGCGATGCGCGCCTTGCCCAGCGGCACGATGTAATCTTCCGCCGGAACTTCTTCTTTGATGCGGCGATAAAGATATTTGTGCTCGAAGAAGATGACCGGATTGTTGTCGCGGATCGCCGCTTTGATCAGACCCTTGGCGTCGTAGGCGCTGGCCGGGCAAACCACTTTCAGGCCGGGCGCGTGCACGAACCACATCTCCGGATTCTGCGAGTGAAACGGGCCGCCGTGAACATTGCCGCCGCTGGGTCCGCGAATCACCAGCGGCGCGGGCGCGCCCCAGCGATAGTGAGCCTTGGCAACCATGTTGACGATCTGGTTGAAGGCGCAGCCGATGAAATCCATGAACTGGAATTCGGCCACCGGACGCATGCCGGTGAGCGACGCGCCGAAGGCCGCGCCGACGATGGCGGACTCCGCGATGGGCGTGTCGATGACGCGCTCCGGGCCGAAGCGATCGATGAAGCCGTCGGTGACTTTGAACGCGCCGCCGTAGATGCCGATGTCTTCGCCGAGACAGAAGACGGTCGGATCGCGCTCCATTTCCTCCCAGATTCCCTGGCGGATGGCTTCGAGATAGGTGAGTTGAGGCATAGGTTTCATTTGGTCGACGATGATCACTTCAAATGCACCGCCGCTTCCGCTCTGTTTGACGGTCGCGGCAGGTCCGGCTTTCGACCTTTGGCATCCCATACTTCGGCTTGATCTCGTGGCAGCCGTTTTCGCAATACACCCCGCCGGCGGCGGATTCCGGCTCCGGCATCGGGACTGGCGACGCGAATTCGCGATCGGCTTCCAGTTGTTGATCGACATCAGCGATCAGTTCTCGGTTCTCAGTCAGGGCTCAGCCACTTCTTTACGTTCACCAAATAATTCTCGAAGCGGGTGATCGGATCGCGCTTGCGCCAGTACTCGAACAGCGGTTTGGGGACATAGTCGGCCGCGTCGTGGATGGCGTGGCCTTTCATGCGCATCATTTTGGCTTCGATGAGCGTGGGGCCTTCGCCGCGGCGGGCGCGTTCGCAGGCTTCGTGGGCGGCGTCGTAGACCTGGCAGGCGTCGGTGCCATCGACGATCACGCCGGGAATGCCGTAAGCGATGGCGCGCTCGGCCAGATCTTTCACGCGAAACTGCATGTCGGCGGGAGTGGAGTATGCCCAGAGATTATTTTCGACGAAGAGCACCAGGCCGAGATCCTGCACCGCGGCGAAATTCAGGCCTTCGTAGGTGACGCCGGTGGACTGGCCGCCATCGCCGATGTAGGTCATCACCGCGATGTTGCGTCCCTGGAGGCGCGCGCCCAGAGCCACGCCGGCGAGCACGGGGATCAGATCGCCCAGCAGTCGAGATGGGAGCAACCACGTTGCGGTCCTTGAATGTCTCCGAAATGCGACGACGCGTCGCGGCCCTTGGTCGGCGAGCCGGCCTTGGCCATGTACTGCATCATGATGTCGCGAGGAGAAAAGCCGCGGACCAGCAGTCGAGCCCTGATTGCGGATCATGGGGCCCAGCCAGTCTTCCTTCTGCAAGGCGTAGGCGGAGGCGCACGAGCAGGCTTCCTGGCCGAGGCCGAAGTAAACTCCGCCGACCACTTTGCCCTGCTTGTAGAGATTTTCGAGCGCCGTCTCCATCTTGCGATTGAGCAGCATCCAGCGGTAGATCTCGATGCATTGCTTCTTGTTCAGATATTTCGATTCGCGGATGGGCGGGACGGAGCGCGCTGAGGTCGCCGGTGACTTCGTAGCTGACCTCGCCGTCTTTGCGGACCTGGCGGACGGTGAAGCTGGGCTTTTCCAGGCGGTAGTCGGGAATGGTATAGGTACGCTGGTTGGCGCTCAGCCGGATTAGCGCGCGCCGGAGTCGCGCTGGGACGCCGTACGCTGGACTTCGCAGCTGACTTGCGGCGCTTTTCTTCTCTGGCCATGTCGGCTATGCCCAAAAAGTATCTTCTTCTTTGTGCATCTGGCGCAATTCGTCCGGCGGTTTTACCGGCACGCCGACTGGAGTGTTCAGCAGAGCATCCAGACTCTCCAGCCAAAGCATCTGGCTTTCGAAAACCACGCCGAAGTTGCGGGAGATGGAATGCGCAACTTCCTGCAGCGAAAGCTGCTCTGCCCAATTCTTTCGCCATGGATGTCACCGGCTTCGCGGTGATCCCGCAGGGAATGATCAGGTTGAAATAGTCGAGATCGGTGTTCACGTTCAGGGCAAAGCCGTGCGAGGTTACGCCGCGGGAGATGTGGACGCCGATGGCGGCGATCTTGGCTTCGTCTTTATCGATCGAATCCAGGCGGGTCTCCGACCCGCTCTGCCCGGGTCGAAGACCCGGCCCATACGCTCTGAAGCCGTCCAAACCCCGGTGAGGCCGCAGATCCGCTTGGCCGGAATTGCGAAATCCGCACAGGTGCGGATCAGGACTTCTTCCAGGCGACGCACATACTCGATTGCGCCCAGAGTTTTGCGCTTGCCGTCAGGCGTGGCGAATCCGCGCAGAT
Organism: Terriglobia bacterium; assembly: GCA_963696825.1. Classification (GTDB taxonomy): domain Bacteria; phylum Acidobacteriota; class Terriglobia; order Terriglobales; family Acidobacteriaceae; genus JAIQFF01. The sequence continues at coordinate 778,037 of CAVOLN010000007.1, read as the reverse complement.
CGAAAATGGGATACCCGACCAGCTGGCCGGGGCCGTGGAAAGTGACGTCTCCGCCGCGATCGCACTCGAACACCTCCACGCCGCGCTGGCAAGGACTTCGGGCGAAGCGACGATATTGTTCCGCTTTGCATTGCGGCCCAGAGTGATGACCGGCAGAGTGTTCGAGCAGAAGCAGAACGTCGCCGATGCGACCTTCTTTGCGCAGTTCGACCAGGCGCTGCTGCAGGCGCAGGCCGGTAGCGTAATCGATCGGTGCCGAGTTGGAGGACGGAGATCAAAAGCGTTTGCTACGAATCTGACGGATCAAAAGGAATCAAAAGAGAGCTCTTAATCCGTGTGATCCGTGTAAATCCGTGGCCCGGTTTTATGCGTTAATCGCCATTCCATACACGCTATTCGACGCGTCCAGCATGGCTTCGGCCAGCGTCGGATGGGCGTGAATTGTCCACATCAGATCTTCGACCGTGGCTTCGAGTTCGATCGCGGCCACCGCTTCGGCGATCAATTCGGTCGCCTGCGGGCCGATGATGTGAACGCCGAGAATCTCGCCATAGTCGGCGTCGGAGACGATCTTGATGAAACCTTCGTGCTGGCCGACGATCGAGGCTCGCGAGTTTGCGGTGAAGGGGAACTTGCCGACCTTGATGTTGTAGCCTGCTTCTTCGGCTTTGACTTCGGTCAGACCGACGCTGCCGATTTCGGGATGGCAATAGGTTGCGTTGGGGATGTGCTCCGGATTGATCGGCTTGCCGGTTTTGCCCGCAATTTTGGTTACGGCGACAATGCCTTCCATCGCGCCGACGTGCGCCAGTTGCGGCGTTCCGAGCACGATGTCGCCGATGGCGTAGACGCCGGGCTCGGCGGTCTGCATCCAGCTGTCGGTCTTGATGAAGCCGCGATCGGGCTTGATCTTCGTTTTTTCCAGGCCGATATTCTCGGTGCGCGGCTTGCGGCCGACGGCGATCAGGATTTTCTCGGTTTCGATTTTCTGCGGCTTGCCGTCCACGCTGAAGGTTACCGTGACTCCTGACTTGCTCTTCTCGATCTTGTCCACTTTGGCGCCGGTGTGGAAGGTGATGCCGCGCTTGCGGTAGACCCGCGCCAGTTCCTTGGAGATTTCTTCGTCTTCGATCGGAACGAGCCGGGGCAGCATTTCGATGATGGTGACTTCCGAGCCGAAAGAACGGAAGATCGAAGCGAACTCGACGCCCACTGCTCCGGCGCCAACAATCACCAGCGACTTGGGAATATCCTTCAGCGACAGAATCTCGATGTTGGTCAGAACGCGGTCGCCGGGCTCAAGGCCAGGAAGCATGCGAGCTTCCGAGCCGGTGCAGAGAATCACATTCTTCGCTTTGACGTGCGTGGCCTTGCCGTCGGCGGTGACTTCGACGGTCAGCACGCCGTTTTGCGCCGGGCCGGTCAGCTTGCCGTAGCCTCGTGATGGTTTCCACCTTGTTCTTCTTCATCAGGAACTCGAGACCCTTGGCGTGCTTGGTCACGATCTTCGACTTGCGCTCCTGAACGGCCGCCCAGTTCAGCTTGCGCGCGTCGACGCCCTCGATGCCGAATTCCTTGGCGTCTTTCAGATGGTCCCAAAGTTCGGCATTGAACAGCAGAGCCTTGGTCGGGATGCAGCCCACGTGCAGGCAGGTGCCGCCGAGCACGTTGTCCTTTTCGATCAGGGCAGTCTTCAGGCCGTACTGGCCGGCGCGGATGGCTGCGGTGTATCCAGCCGGGCCGCTGCCGATGATGGCAATGTCATAAATGGTTTCGGGCAAAGAAGTTGTCCTCACTATGAAGAGATGCGCGGCTGGCAAACGTTTGATTCTAGAACAGGCAGAGGCAAAGTTGCGATAGCGCCAGACCAGGTTGGCCGGCTTTCGCGGGCTGACGGCGCATAATTAGAGCGGGGAACTTCCGGAACTCCGGCTTTGCACGTAATATTGATCAGTAGGAGGTCGCTATGCACGTCTTTGGGTTCTTCCTTTTTCCGTTCTTTGGATGTGGGTTTGTCCTCTATTTCCTGCCGACGATTGTCGCGCTGCTGCGCGAAAAGCACGACAAGCTTTCCATCTTTCTCGCTCAACTTCTTTTTAGGATGGAGTGTGATTGGATGGATCGTGGCCCTGGTCTGGGCATGCAAGAATGACCGAATTGTCTACGTCCAGAGTCCGCAGCGCTACTAGCCCAGCAGCTTGGCGGCTTCCTTCGCGTAGTAGGTCACGATGATGCTGGCCCCGGCGCGGCGGATCGAGAGCAGCGATTCCATCATGACGCGCTCGCGGTCGATCCAGTTATTGCGGGCGGCGGCTTCGATCATGGCGTACTCGCCTGAAACCTGGTAGGCGGCCAGCGGCAAGTCGAAGCGCTCGCGGGCGGCGGCAATCACGTCCAGATAGGGCATGGCCGGCTTCACCATGATCATGTCCGCGCCTTCCTCGATGTCGAGTTCGATCTCGCGCATGGCCTCGCGCAGGTTGGCGCCATCCATCTGGTAGGAGCGGCGATCGCCGAACTGGGGCGCGGAATCGGCAGCTTCGCGGAACGGCCCGTAGAATCCGGAAGCAAACTTGGCAGCGTAAGAAAGGATAGGAGTGTTGACCAGATCGGCCTCGTCGAGCGCCTTGCGGATGGCGGCCACGCGGCCGTCCATCATGTCGGAAGGAGCGATGATGTCCACGCCGGCGCGGGCCAGCGAAACCGAAGTGCGGGCCAGCAGCTCGAGGGTGGCGTCGTTGACAATTTCGAATGCCCGTTCGGCAGCGCCCGGCCGCTGCCGCTTCGATCGCCTTCATTTTGTCTTGAGGTCTCACAGCGACAACTCGCCGCGGCGCCCAGCGACTTCGGCGCTTGCTCTTGCGCACCACGCCGCAGTGTCCGTGAGACATGTATTCGCACAGGCAAACATCGCCCATGACGATGAGGTCCGGAACTTCGCGCTTGATGGCGCGGGCCGCCTGCTGCACGATTCCGTTGTCCGCCCAGGCGCCGGTAGCAACCTCATCTTTGGTCTCGGGCAAGCCGAAGAGTATGACGGCGGGAACACCCAGCGAGCGGGCCTGCCGTGCCTCCTTCACGGCCTCATCCACCGACAGATTGAACACCCCCGGCATGGAGCCGCACTTCCTTGCGCACACCCTTCGCCCGGACAGACAAACAAGGGATAAACAAAGGCTTCAGGGGTGAGCCGGGTTTCGCGCACCAGTCCGCGCAGTTGGTCGTTCTGGCGCAGGCGGCGGAGGCGTGTGACCGGGAAGGTCATGGGCTGATTCTAGCAGAGCCACGCCAGGTCGTCGTCTAGCGCCGCAAGATGACGCTGCGCAGGCGAACCTGTCCGCACATGACACTGTTTCCGCGGTACCAAAGTAATGCGATTGTCTATTCCGAAACCTGATCGGCCGCCGGACTCAGACCACTAGAATGCGGAATATCAATGACTCTAAAGCGAAAATGGCGGATTGGCGGCATTGATCGGCCTGGTTCTGGCTTATGCCGTCGTGTCGCTTAGCCGTGCCCGCCGGATTCGCGTTGCTCGCCTTTGGCGATATCGCCCAGTTCCTGCTGCTGTTTCTTGCCTTCCTGCTCATGTTGGCAAACGCGGTTTCCAACCGCGGCCAGATTCGGCTGTTCTGGGGCCTGATGGCGCTGGGCTGCCTGCTTTGGTCAGCCAACCTGGCCTTGTGGACGCTCTACGAAGTGATTCTGCGCCGCACCATCCCCGAACCCTTTATCGGAGACGTCATCCTCTTTATTCACGTTGTGCCGTTCATGGCGGCGGTGGCGCTGCGTCCTCACCAGTCGGAAGAGAGGAAACTTTACTTCAGCACGCTGAACTTCCTGATGCTGCTGGTGTGGTGGGTCTTCCTCTATGCCTTTATCGTCTTTCCGGACGAGTATGTAGTGCTCAACGTTGCGGTCTACAGCCCGCACTACGACCTGCTCTATCTGGTGGAAAATCTGGCCATTGCTGGCGGTGCTCGGCATGCTGGCGTGGAACGCGCGCGGCGCGTGGAAAAAGATCTACTGGAACCTCTTTGTGGCCTCGGGACTCTACGCCGTCAAGCTCGATGGCGCTGAACGCCGCCATCGCTCGCGGTCAATACCATACCGGCAGCATCTATGACGTTCCGTTCATCGCTTCGGTTTGCTGGATGATCTGGGCTGGCCTGCTGGCGCGGGAATTGAAGCCGCCTTGTGAGCCGGCTCCGCCAGAACAGTCTCGCTGGCAGATGCTGGCCCCGCGACTGGCCATGCTGGCCATGCTTTCTCTTCCGGTGATGGGATATTGGGCATGGTTTCGACGACACCGCGCCCGCCAATCTTCGGCAGTTCAGGCTGCTGGTCACGCTGGCGGCGATGCTGGTGCTGGGTCTGTTTGTATTTCTTCGCCAATATCTGATGGACCGGGAACTGGTGCGCCTGCTGGAAGAGTCACGCCTCAGCCTGGAAAATCTGCAACGCCTGCAGACCGAACTGGTGCAGCGCGAAAAACTGGCATCGCTCGCCCAACTGGTGTCCGGAGCGGCCCACGAGATCAACAATCCCCTGGCTGCGATCCTGGGATATTCCGAGTTGCTGGCGGCCCATCCCGGGCATGGAACCCGATCAGGTCAGCATGGCGCGCAAGATCGGCCAGCAGGCACGGCGCACCCGGGAACTGGTCTCCAGCCTGCTCAGCTTTGCGCAACAGTCGCCGGGAGAAAAGACGCTGCTGGACATGGGCTCGCTCGTGCAACGCGCCCTGCAAATGAAAATGCTGCGCATCGGACAACAAGAACATTCGCGTGGAAAGCCAGATTGCGCCCGATCTTCCGCAAATCTGGGGCAACGTCAACCAGCTCTTTCAGTGCTGCGTCGAAATCATCGGCAACGCTACCGACGCCCTGGAGGAAGTGGGTGGCGGAACATTGTTCGGTGAGCGTCCTACGCGGAGGGCGATGAAGCTGGTGCTGGAATTTTCCGACTCCGGTCCCGGAGTGCGCGATCCGCAACGCATCTTCGATCCCTTCTACACCACAAAGCCGGTGGGCAAGGGTATGGGACTTGGGCTTGAGTGTCACCTACGGAGTCGTCCAGGACCACCAGGGCCAGATCAACTGCCAGAACCGCGCCCGAGGGAGGCGCGGTTTTCACGCTTCGCTTCCCTGTCGCCAAGCAGACCGGCGCCCAACGTGGCCGTAGCCGCCAAGGCGTAGACATTTCGATTGTAATCTCGATTCAGCTTCGGCCCTGCCGGACTTTCGCATTCTCAGTCGCAGAGCTAGCATGGCCCTGCTGCTATATAGCCAGATTCTGTGCTGCTTCTTGTAACATGAATCGATGCCGTCTGCGCTCACCCACACCAGCGCTCGCGTGCTGGAATTCGAATCCTTGCGCGATTTGATCCGGGGATACGCGTCCTCGCCGCTCGGGCAGCAGCGGATTGCATCGCTCTCTCCATCGGTCGATCGCGACTGGATTGAGAATCAGCACCAGCTCACCACCGAAATTCGCGAATTTCGCCGAGTGGGTGGCCGCTTCGAGTTCTCCGGACTGCTGGAGATTTCGAACGACGGTCGAAAAATCCCGCATTTCAGGGCGCGGTTCTCGAAACCACCGAGATTCGTGACGTGATTCTGGTCGTCGATCGCGCCGCCGAGTGGCGGGAAATCGCTCTGAGCCCGCCAGCGGCGATGAAAGTGCGATGGAAGGCGGTGGCGCAACTTTCGTCCGGCATCGTCGACTTCAGCGAATTTCTGCGCGCATTTCGCAACAAGATCCAACCCGACGGCACGCTCGAAGATCGGGCCTCGCCCGAGCTGGCCCGCATCCGGCGCGAGATCGAAAGACAGAAGAGAACGATTCAGGAATCGCTGCGCGGCTATCTGCGGCGGCTGGCGGAAGGCGGCGCGGTGCAGGATGAACTGATCACGATTCGCGGCGAGCGCTTCGTGATCCCGATAAAGATCGAACAGAAGCGCCGCGTGCAGGGCGTGGTTCACGGCGCCAGCTCCAGCGGACAGACCGTCTTCGTCGAGCCGCTGGAAACGATCGAACAGAACAACGAACTGGTGCGGCTGCTCGACGAAGAACATGGCCGAGATCCATCGCATCCTGCTGGAGATGACGCGCCGGATCGGCGAAAGCGCCGACCCGATCCTGCAGGCGGTAGACGTGCTGGCCGAACTGGAGCTGCAATTCGCCAAGGCCCGTTTCGCCGAAGACTACAACTGCGTGCCAGTCGTTCTGGTTGAGCAGAACGTGCGACGCGCAAGAACCACGTGGGGACAGCCGCCCCCGGCTGTCCGAGCCGAGCCACGCTCGGCTGGTTTTGATCAATGCCCGCCACCCGCTGCTCGAACGAAACCTGAAAGCAAAAGGTGGGCATGTCGTTCCCATCAGCATCGAACTCGAAGGCGAACGATCTTGAACTTGTCATCACCGGCCCGAACACCGGCGGAAAAACCGTTGCCCTGAAAACCGTCGGCCTGCTGGCCCTGATGGCGCAGTCCGGCATTCCCGTTCCCGCAGACCGCGCCGAGTTGCCGGTCTTCGATGCGGTGCTGGCCGACATCGGCGACTACCAGTCCATCGAGCAGAATCTCTCGACCTTCTCCGCGCACGTCACCAACATCGACTTCATCTCGCGCACCGCGACTGCGCAGCTCGCTGGTGCTGCTGGACGAACTGGGCTCGGCCACCGATCCCGAGGAAGGAGCAGCACTGGCGGTCGCGATCGCCGAACATTTCCGCCGGATCGGTTGCATCACGGTGATCTCCACCCACCACACTTCGCTGAAAGTCTACGGCGCCAATACGCCCGGAGTGGTGAACTCCTCGGTTGGATTCGACGAAACCACGCTGCAACCGACCTACGAGTTGAGAATCGGCGTGCCCGGGGCGTCGGCAGGCATCAACATCGCGCAGCGGCTGGGACTGAATCCGACGATCATCGAGGCGGCGCGCTCGAAGCTGGGCACGCAGGCGCGGGATGTCGGCCAATTTCTCGACCGCCTGCATGAGAACTTGCGCGAAGCCGAGGCTGAACGTCTTCGCCTGAAGGCTCGCGAGGAAGAACTGGAACGCGAGAAGGCGCGCCTCGCGGTCGAGGGCCGCAAAGAGCAGCAGGCCAAGATCAAAGAAATGGAGAAAAAGCTCGAAACCCTGCTGCGCGATTTCGAATATCAGGCGCGGGAGACGGTCAACGCCATCCAGGACCGGGCCATGGCGCAAAAGCTCTCGAAAGATGCCGAGCGGCGCATCTCCAAACTGCGGCGCGAATTCCGCGAGCAGTTCGATTCGACGGTCGTCGCGCATACCACCGGCGCCGATCAGGGCGATCCCAATGCTCAGCCGCAGGTGGTAAAGCACGTCTCCGAGGGCGACACGGTCAAACTCAAGTCGGTGGGACGGCCCGCGGTAGTCAGCCGGCGCATCGACGACAATCATTTCGAAGTCGAAATCGGCGCCATGAAGATGAAGATCGCGCGCGACGACATCGCCGAAGTGCTCGTCGCGCGCCGCCGATTCGCCGGTCAAAGCCGCCCGGGCGCGTGGCATCTCGGTTTCGCTGGAGAAAGAAAATGCCGAGCGTGCCGTCCGAAATTAACGTGATCGGCCGCACCGTGGACGACGCCACCCGCGAAGTCGAGAAATTCGTGGATCGCGCGTTCCTGGCCGGCCTGCCCCGAGTGCGCGTCGTGCACGGCAGCGGCATGGGAATATCTGCGGAAAGCCCTGCGCCAGTATTTGCAGAAGCATCCGCATGTGGAATCGGTAACCGAGCCTCCGCAGAATGAAGGTGGCGGCGGGGCGACGGTGGTGGAGCTGCGGGTGTAGTTCATTCCGAGGGTAGAGGTGCTTCGATTCCAGATGAGCGGTCGCAGCCACCGCTCATCCTCCGCTCAGCATGACAAAGACGTGGAAACAGGGTTTTCCTCGCCGATCAACCAAATAAACCCACCTTCCACAGCTTCTCCACAGCAATCTGCTTCCGGTATATTCAAATCAGCGGCTTTCAGCCTCACAATTCCTGCGGATAGCTGTGCCTCCAACCATGACCGACTCCGGCGACTTCAAGGAAACCGTCAAGCAGCAGGCGGACATCGTTCGCATCGTCGGCGACTACGTCAAGCTGAAGAAGGCTGGGGCGCAGAACTACTCCGGGCTTTGTCCCTTTCATAACGAGAAGACGCCGTCGTTCTCGGTGCATGCCACGCGGCAGTTCTTTCACTGCTTCGGCTGCGGCGTCTCCGGCGACGTTTTCAGCTTTGTCCAGAAGATCGAGAACATTACTTTCCCGGAAGCCGTCCGGGCGGTCGCGCAAAAGCTGGGGATTGCCCTGCCCAAGGTGAGCTACTCCAGTCCGGCGGAGGCCAAGGAAGCCAAGCTGCGCACCGTGCTGCTCGAGGTTCATGAGCGCGCCTGCGCATTCTTTCAGGAATATCTGCAGGCGGCCGGAAGGCGCGCACGCCCGCGAATATCTGGCCGGACGCGGGCTGAATGAGGAAATCATCAAAGCCTTCCGCATCGGCTTTGCCCCGGACTCGGGATTTCTGCTGCGCGACCGGCTGAAGGGCGAGTTCGACGAAGAGGTGCTGCGGGAGAGCGGGGTGTTTTCGTGGAAGAGGAAAGCAGCCGTCAGCCGTCAGCCCTCAGCAAACACAAGGTCCCTCGACTCCGCTCGGGATGACAAGACGGGAGTGGAAGCGCACGCAGACTCGGCGGCCAAGGAGTCCAAGCCAACGGCCAACGACCAACGACCAACGACCGCTTCCATGTACTCCAAATTCCGCAACCGCGTGATGTTTCCCATCGCCAACGAAGCCGGACGCGTGATCGCCTTCACCGGGCGCACCCTCTCGACCGACGAGAAGGCTGGCCCGAAATATCTGAACTCGCCCGAGACCGCGATCTATTCCAAGTCGCGCGTGCTGTTCAATCTCGACCAGGCGAAAGAAGCGATTCGCAAGCTGGACTACGCCATCCTGGTCGAAGGCCAGATGGACTGCATCTCGGTCTTCGCCGCCGGCTTTCACAACGTGATCGCCAGCTCCGGCACCGCCTTCACCGAGCTGCAGGCCCGGCTTCTGGGCGCGCTTCACCAAGAACGTGGTGGTCAATTTCGATCCCGATACGGCCGGCGCCAAGGCCACCGAACGCACGCTCGGCCTGCTGGTGGAAGAAGAATTTCAGATCAAGGTTCTTACCCTGGAGTCGGGCTTCGATCCCGACCTGTTCATCCGCCGCAAAGGCAAAGACGCCTACGCCGACGCGCTGAAGAATTCGCAGAAGTATTTCGATTACCTGATCGAGCGGGCCCGCACCCAGTTCCCCGTCCGCAGCGCCGAAGGCAAGGTGAAGGCGGTGAACTATCTGCTGCCTCACATCCAGCGGGTTCCCAGCCGCATTGTTCGCGACGAACTGGCCCGGGAGATGGCGCAGAAGCTGGGCATCGACTCGTCCGTCCTGCGCCAGGAATTGAAGCACGCCGCCGCCAACCGTTCCACTGCCAGCCTGAAAGCCCCGGCCGAGGTTCAGGTCACCGATGCGGAAAAGATCCTGATCCGGGCGCTGGCCTCGGCCACCGAGATGCAGACCTCCGAAGAGCATCTCTCCGCCCGCGACGGCGCGGAAGAAGAGTTCGATCCCGTGCCGTCAGGCGCAGTTCGTCCTCAAGAGCGAGAGCCTGCACCTGGGACTGGCCACCGAATCGCTGATCGAAGTCCTGCTCGCGCGCAGGCGGAATCCGTCAGCGTCACGGACCTGCCGTTGCCTGACGCGGATCGCAACCTGCTGGCTTCCATCCTGATGAAAGACGACGAAGAGCTTACCGCCGGAACGCCTGGAAGGGGCGGTGCGCGGGCCTGCGGCGCATCCAACTCCGGCGAAAGCTGGAGCGGGTGCAGAGGGAACTGCAGGCCACGCGAGGACAGGAGGCCGGACAGGTTGCAAGCTCTTGCTGCAGGAAAAAATGCGGCTGAAGCGGGCCCTGATGGACCCCAGCCTGGCCGACGAAGGCCCCGCGGCCCGGCCCGCATGAATAGAGCCAGAAACACTATGAAACTAAATGAGGTTCGGCGACATCTAAGTTAATAGTTGACGGGAACATGGACGGGGTGTGTCAAAAATCAGCCCGATCGCTGATATCCACTAAACCCTTCCGATGCTATAATTTGAAGGTTTGTGCCCGGCGCGCAGCTCCGCCGCTTCACGTTCCCACCGCTAAAAAACGTTCCAGGTCCTTTCCGTAGGACGAAATAGAGGATAATCCGTCTTGGCTCTTGACGACAAGTACGACGACATTAAAAAGCTGATCGACACAGGTAAAGAGAAGGGATATCTGACCTATGACCAGGTCAACGACCTTATCCCGCACGACGTGCATTCTCCCGAGGACCTGGACGATCTGCTGACCACCATTGGTACGCAGGGAATCGATGTGCTGGAGGGACCCAAACTTCCCTCCTCCGCGCTCGATAAAAAGTTCGAAGAAGAAGGAGAAGCCGGCGAGGACGTCGAACTCGACCTCACTCCCGGCGCTCTGGAAAAAACCAACGACCCCGTCCGCATGTATCTGCGCGAGATGGGGACTGTTCCGCTGCTTACGCGCGAAGGCGAAGTTGAAATCGCCAAGCGCATCGAGCGCGGGCAGCTGCGGGTTCTGAAAGCGCTCTCCCGTTCGCCGATCGTCATCAACGAACTGCTGGCGATGGGCGAAGACCTCAAGAAGGGCGTCCGCTCCATCAAGGAAGTGGTCACCTTCGACGAGGAGGAGATCACCGACGAAATTCTCCAGAACCGGCTGAAGGAATTCACCGGGAAGATCGACGACCTGGCCAAGGCCTACAAGAAGGCCGGGCAGTTGATCGAGAAGTTCGCCGCGGTTTCGCAGAAGAAGCGTCCCAAGGACTATCGCCGCTACCGCCTGGATCTGGCGCGCGCGGTGGTGCACGTTTCGCTGTGCGTCCGCAAGCTGGGTTTCACCAACGCCGAGCGCAAGCGGCTGATCGACCGGGTCAACAAGACGGTCGACACCATGCGCTCGCTCGACCGCCAGTCCCAGAACCTGGAACGCAAAGCGGAAGCGACCCGCAGCGAAGACCAGAAAAAAGAATATCGCCGCCAGTCGCGCTCCGTCCGCTCTGAACTGGAAAAGCTGGAGGGCGAAGCCGGCGTTTCCTTTCAGGAACTCAAGCGCACCCAGCGCGAAATCATCCAGGGGGACATGGATGCGGAGCAGGCCAAGCGGGAACTGATCGAGGCCAACCTCCGCCTGGTGGTTTCGATCGCCAAGAAATACACCAACCGCGGTTTGCAATTCCTGGATCTGATCCAGGAAGGCAACATCGGTTTGATGAAGGCCGTCGACAAGTTCGAATACCGCCGCGGCTATAAGTTTTCGACTTATGCCACGTGGTGGATTCGGCAGGCGATTACTCGTGCCATTGCTGATCAGGCGCGTACGATTCGTATCCCGGTGCACATGATCGAAACGATCAACAAGCTGATCCGCACCTCGCGGCAGCTGGTGCAGGAACTGGGACGCGAACCGACGTCGGAAGAAATCGCCAAGCGCATGGACATTCCAGTGGCGAAAGTGCGCAAGGTGCTGAAGATCGCGCAGGAACCGATCTCTCTCGAAACGCCGATCGGCGAAGAGGAAGATTCGCATCTGGGCGACTTCATCGAAGACCGCGCCGTCGTCTCGCCGGCCGAGGCCGTGATCAACGTCAACTTGAAAGACCAGACTTCGCAGGTGCTGCGCACGCTGACGCCGCGCGAAGAGAAGGTCATCAAGATGCGCTTTGGCCTGGAAGACGGCTCCGAGCACACGCTGGAAGAAGTAGGCCAGTCGTTTGCCGTGACCCGCGAACGCATTCGCCAAATCGAAGCGAAGGCACTGCGGAAGCTGCGGCATCCATCGCGTTCGCGGAAGCTGCGGGCGTTTCTGGATGGAGTGCGGGACTAGAACTCTTCGCCACGGATTAACGCGGATCAACACAGATTTCCAAAGGGCACGGCTTCGGTTGTGCCTTTGTTCTTGTGTGGGGCGGACACTCTTGTCCGCCGCCTTTGACGCTGATTCTTCGAAACTCGTTCATGCCGTTGCAATTGCCCCAACTGCAAACCCAAGATTCAACTTCAGCTGTAAAATCGGCGGACAAGAGTGTCCGCCTGACACTGGCTTTTCTGCGAATTTTCTCCGCCTTTTCCTTCCCTTTCCACAAGGAAGTCCTATCCTCCACAGTTTCTGCACAACTCAACATCAATTTTCGTTGCGAATGATCTCGGCATTCGCGCAAAGTGCTCACAGTGCAAGCGTGAGTTGCATTGAGCCTGCTGGCGACTGCGGCAGAGCTGGTGGTGACCGGCGGTTCTCGAGGGTGAATCGGCGGGAGGGTTTTCAGAAGATGCGCTTCGGCGCGTTCAGGAAACTCGGGCGTTGCGGCCTCCTCAGATAGTCCTTCCCTAAAAAGCTGGACTTGCGCCGCCCGCTTCGCAGTCGCTGCGGGTCAATGATCCGCGAATCTAGTATTCGCGGATGGATCGCCTGCAGCGTGTGCCAGAAACGTGCATTCCTTCGGGAACGCGGTTTCGCGAGCGCACACCTCGCCGCCTAGCGCGGTGTCGAACAGGCGTGGCACTCACGAGCAATGCGGCCCAGGTGGCTGGCCTGGGCCGCATTTATTTTGGACTTCGCTTGCCACGGATTTTCGCAGATTCGCACGGATTGAAGCAAATTCACATCATGAATGCCCGCTGGCGGTACCGATTCTCGCTCTTGATTATTCGCTTTTTATTCTCCTATACTTACTGAGCACGTATGCAGCCGAAAAAAATCAGATTTGTCCCCGGTTTTCCGAAGACTTTGCCGACTGTCCACAACCACATCGCGGCTAGTATCGCGTTCGCATTTCCAAGTTAATTCTCTTTGCAGATGACAAAAACCTTGGCAACCACTGACTACAATCTCGCGCACAGCCTTCCGGCCAACGTGGAAGCCGAGCGTTCGATTCTCGGCGCCATCCTGCTGGACAATTTTTCCTACAACCAGGCTGCCGAGCATCTCAAGCCGGAAGACTTTTCTCTCGACTCCCATCGCCGCATTTATACCCGCATGATGGATCTGGCCGAGTCCTCCCGGCCGATCGACATGATCACCCTGGTCGAGGAGTTCGACCGGCACAAGGAACTCGAGGCCATCGGCGATGTCGGTTACATCTCCGGCCTGGTCGATGGCGTCCCCGACCGCCCCAGCATCGAGCACTACATCAAGATTGTTCGCGACAAGGCGCTGCTGCGCGGACTGATCCACGCCGCCAACTCCGCCATCGCCCGCGCCTCCGACCAGAGCGATCCTGCCGAAGAAGTTCTCAACGACGTCGAAGCCGCCATCCTTCAGCTTTCTGAAAAACGCATTGGCCGCGGCTTCATGGGCGTGCAGGAAATCGTCAAGGAATCTTTCGGATCGGTCGATGCCCTGCTGCAGCGCGGTCAGCGCATCACCGGACTGGCCACCCACTACCCGATCTGGACGAGATGACCAGCGGCCTGCAGCGCTCCGACCTGATCATCATCGCGGCCCGGCCTTCCATGGGGAAGACTGCTTTCGCCATGAACATTGCCGAGAACGCCTCCATCGACGACCAGAAAGTGGTCGGCATGTTCTCGCTGGAAATGTCGCGCGAGGCTCTGCTGCTTCGCCTGCTGTGTTCGAAGGCCCGGGTGGACTCGCACAAGATGCGCACCGGTTCGCTGTGGCGCGATGACATGGACAAAGTTGTCCAGGCCATGGAGCAACTGGCGCACGCCCCTATTTTCATCGACGACACGCCGGGCATCAGCCTCAGCGAGATGCGCGCCAAGGCGCGGCGCCTGCAACAGTCGCAGGGCGGCCTCGACCTGATCATCGTGGACTACCTGCAACTGATGTCGGGCGGAGGCCGGCGCTACGAAAACCGCACCCAGGAAGTGTCTGCGATCTCGCGTGGTCTGAAGGCGCTGGCCAAGGAACTCAAGGTTCCGGTGGTTGCCCTCTCCCAGCTGAGCCGCGCTCCGGAAAGCCGGGGCGGCGATCACCGTCCTCAACTCGCCGACCTGCGCGAATCGGGGTCGATCGAGCAGGACGCCGACGTCGTGGCGTTCATCTTCCGCGAGGAAGTCTACAAGCCGGACGAGCCCGAACTGGAAGGCCTCGCCGAGACTCATCATTGCCAAGCAGCGCAACGGCCCGACCGGCAAAGTCAAGCTGGCTTTCGTCAAGCGCTCCACTCGATTTGAGTCCATTGCGATGGACGGCATGGGACCGCCGGAGTAAAGAAGAAATTGTGGCGAGCGCGATTACTCCTACATCTGCGCGTAGTGCCGGTCAACGAAAACGCCGCCATCGTCACCTGCGACTGTGTCGTTCTCATGCCCGAGGGCGATGCGGCGGGCTGGCGCCGCGTTATCAGCACATTTCCGATCTGTGGGTGAAGCCGGACGACCAGTGGTGGTTGCGGTTCCAGCGGGCGACCGCGCTACGGCCGATCGACTGGAGCAACAACAGATATGAGTCTTAGGCAGCCCCGCACGAGCGCGACGCTCGTGCCTCCATTTATAATCTTTCATTCTTACAATCAGCATTCTCAATCTGCACTGAAGGGCTCAAATTGCTCGATTTTCTAGGCGATCTACGACGTACACACATGTGCGGCGCTCTGCGTCCGGCGGACTCGGGCAAGAAGGTCGTGCTCATGGGCTGGGTGAACCGGCGGCGCGATCTTGGCAACCTGATCTTTATTGATATTCGCGACCGCAGCGGCGTGACCCAGGTGGTGTTCAACAAGGAGCGCGATCCGGCGATTCATCAGAAGGCCGAGGCGCTGCGCAACGAGTACGTCATCGCCGTGGTGGGCACGACCAAGCAGCGGGTTCCGGATACCGTGAACCAGAACATCGCCACCGGCGAGGTGGAACTGATCGCGGAGGAGCTGCGCATCCTCAACGAATCGAAGCAGCCGCCATTTTTGCCCGGCGAAACCGTGCTGCCCAATGAAGAGATGCGGCTCAAGTATCGCTACATCGATCTGCGCCGCGATGCCATGCAGCACAACATCGAACTGCGGCACAAAGTTGCGCTGGCGATTCGCAACTATCTTTCAGCGCAGGGATTTTTCGAGATTGAAACTCCGTTCATGACTCGCTCCACGCCCGAGGGCGCGCGCGATTATCTCGTCCCCAGCCGGGTGCAGCCGGGAAGTTTCTACGCCCTGCCGCAGTCGCCACAACTGTTCAAGCAGATCCTGATGATCTCGGGATTCGACAAATATTTCCAGATTGTGCGCTGCTTTCGTGACGAAGATTTGCGCGCCGATCGCCAGCCGGAATTTACCCAGATCGATCTGGAGATGTCGTATCCGCAGCCGGAACGAGTGTGGGAAGTAGTCGAGGGCTTTCTGACGGCTGCGTTCAAAGCCGCGGGACAGCGAGATCAAGACGCCATTTCCGCGCATGAGTTACGACGAGGCCATGCGGCTGTATGGCAGCGACAAGCCCGACATGCGTCTGCCGGCGATGGTCGATGTGCGCACGGCGTTCACGCCGGAGGAACTGGAGAAATTCGCGTCGGCGTTCAAGGTCAGCCCGGAGGTCGCTCCACTGCTTATTCGCATTCCGAAAGCCGGAGACATATCCGGAACCGAGCGACGAACCATTGGAACTTACGGAGCGTTTGCCCACGCGCAGGGCACGTCGTCAGGTCAGCCTGATGACCGATCCCAATCGCTTTGCCAGAGACTATCCGAATTCGACTGGAGCAAATTCTGAAAGCTGGCGGGAGTCGAGCCCGGAGATTTGTGGCTGCTGGTGGTGCGCAAGGCGGACTCGAAGCAGAGCATGCACCAGTTCTTCCAGACTTGCGGTCAGCTCCGGCTTGATCTCGCGCAAAAATACGCTGCCAAGCATGGAGCGTTTGCGAAAACCGGCGATCCCGCGAAAGACTTTCGGTTTCTTTGGGTCACTGACTTTCCCGATGTTCGAGTGGGACCAGGAGTCCAGGCGCTGGAACGCGGCTCATCATCCTTTTACGTCGCTGCACGACGAGGACATGGCCAAGCTCGAAACCAGCTACGACTCGACCAGCGATCCCAAGTCTCCGCTGGGCGAAATTCGAGCGCTGGCGTACGACGTGGTGCTCAACGGCACCGAGCTGGGGTCTGGTTCGATTCGTATTCATCGCCAGGATATTCAGAGCAAGATCTTTCGCGCCCTGGGCATGACAGAGGAAGAGGCGCGCTCTCGCTTCGGCTTTTTTCTGGAAGCCCTGGAGTACGGCACGCCTCCGCACGGCGGCATCGCGCTTGGACTCGATCGCATTGTGATGATCCTGGCCGGCGCCGACAGCCTGCGCGAAGTCATTCCCTTCCCCAAGACGGCGCGGGCGGTGGATTTGATGGTGGATGCGCCCACGCCGGTGAGCGAAGCTCAGTTGAAGGAACTGGGGATACAGGTGAAGAAATAAGGTTATTTGTCGCGCAAGCGAGAGCAGGTCCTTCGACTTCGTGAACTGACTCGCAATCGAGTCCGTTCGCTCCGGCTCAAGATGACAATTGACCGGACGGGGTCACCCGATTCAAAGTCGCAGAGAGTCCAGCCCCTTAACTTGCCCTGAGAGCAGCGGATTTATTTACCGTATTCCCGCAGCTTGAATCTTTGCAGCTTGCCAGTGGCTGTTTTCGGCAGTTCGTCGAAGAATTCTACCCAGCGCGGACGCTTGAAGACCGGTAGCCGGCTGACCACGAACTCCTGCAGTTCGCGGGCGAGGTCGGGGCTTCCGATCTGGCCATTTTTCAGCACGACGCAGGCGGCTGGCTTCAGGAGCTGATCGTGGTCTTCGCGACCGATAACCGCCGCTTCCAGCACAGCGGGATGCTCGATTAGAACGTTTTCAATTTCGATCGGGCTTACCCACACACCGCTGCATTTGAGCATGTCATCGGAACGGCCCACATACCAGAAATATTCGTCGTCATCCTGGCGGTACTTGTCGCCAGTGCGGATCCAATGACCTTCGATCGTGCTCTTGGATTTCTCATGCTGGTTCCAGTAGTGGGAGCAGGTGGAGTCGGCCTTGACCAGCAGGTTGCCGATATCGCCCGGGTTCACAGGCTGATTATTTTCATCCACGATCTTGGCTTCGTAGCCAGGGATGATCTGCCCACTCGAGCCCGGGCGGGCCGCGCCGGGACGATTGGCGATGAAGACGTGCAGAATTTCGGTGGACCCGATCGCGTCCAGAATTTCGACGCCGAAACGTTCCTTGAACCGGTGGAAGATGGCGGCGGGCAGTGCTTCGCCGGCGGACACGCCATAGCGGATTGATGAAAGATCGAAGTCTGGCGTGCCTTGCGCGCCCTGACAGCCGGGGGCGGCTGTCCCCACCTGGGCCTTGCCGGGCTGATGAGCCAGCAGCGCTGCATAGTTCGAGGGCACGCAGAAAAATAACGTTGGGCGGTGGCGTTGAATGACGTCGAACACATGCTGCGGCTTGGGCGGACCCGGCCACAGGATGCTGGTGCCGCCTACCGCCAGCGGAAAATAGAGGGCGTTACCCAGCCCGTAGGCAAAAAACAACTTGGCCACGCTGAAACAGCGGTCATGCTCGGTCATGCCCAAAATGCTTTTGGCATAGCGCTCGGAGCAAACCACCATGTCGTGCTGCAGATGGACACAAGCCTTGGGAACACCGGTGGAACCCGATGAGTAGAGCCAGAAGGCGGCATCGTCCTTAGATGTAGGCTCGGCCTCGAGGTCAGGTGGATTCTGTTCGAGTATCTCGTCGAAACCGGACGCGCCACCGGTCGATCCAGCGCCCACCACTATGGTGTGTTCGAGATAGCGGAGCTGCTCCCAGGGAATGGCTTCTATCTGCGGATAGAGCGATGCGCTGACTACGGCAACCCGCGCCCGGGAGTTGTTCAGCAAGTATTGATAGTCGGCCGGCTTGAGCAAAGTGTTGACCGGCACCGCAACCGCGCCGATCTTGATAGCGCCAAAAAAGCTGATGGCGAATTCGGGGCCATCGAGCAGGAGCAGCAAGATGCGCTCCTCGATGCGCACGCCGAGCTGGCGCAACGCGTTTCCGAAGCGGTTCACCCGCTCGCAGAGCTGTCCGTACGTAAGGCGAACATCTTCGGACTCGATGGCAATTTTTTGTGTGCGGCCTTCTTTTAGATGGCGATCGATGAAGTAGGTAGCCGCGTTGAATTGGTCGGGAAGCAGAATGGGCGCGCCCAAACTCATTTGGAAGCAACGCGCTTGCGAAAACTGCGCAGAATAATCACGCCGCTCACGCCAAAGCTGGCGACCGCCCCCAAGGCCAGGGATTCCGTAATCTGCTGGTTGATATGGAACAGGTCGCTAAGGAATGCCGCCAGAGCAAAAAGAATTCCCAGCACGTTCAGCCATGCGGGCGAGTTCGAGGAGTGGTCCTGATCGCGGTTCTGCAAACGGAGTTGGAGCAGGACGGCAGCCAATCCTACTGCGCCCATGACCACCACCGCGAGCGGACTGAAGAAGGCTCCTCGATTGGTGAACAATACAACTATTGCCAGCGCTCCGCAAAGCAGGCCGGAGGCGATCACAGTCCAACGGCGCGAGCTGTAGTCAGGCTTAGGCACTTTTTGCTTTGAACGAGAAATCTATTGTAGACGGGAACGGGCGTCATGTTAGCAGAAGAATCTGGATGGGTACGATCCAATTCGCCCAGGGGGAACTGCTACGAGAACTTTATGCGGTCATTGAGTACAATTTCTCTGGACAAATAGGTAAATCAGCCACAGTCCGCCAAAAAGCGACATCCCTGGTCCGAAAGTCGACGGAGCAGTCATGGCCGACGCGTTGGCACACTCTCCGCGCAGCATCAGCCAAGCCGACATTTAGCCCATTCCAACCCCCGTAAACAAGCCCAGTCCGATGAGGCGCCTCGGTTTCACAAGTCCCTCCTTCACGCTCTCGTTTCACCTACGTTTCGGGCCGAATAGTTTCCCGAGTTTCTCTAACTGACAGATTTATGCCAGCCTTTCAAAAACAAGATGCGGCTCACTATCGCGTTCCCTCTTCTGAGCACTCAGCCCACCAAGAGTGAGTTTTCTTTTCTATGATGCTGAAATGAAAGTACTCGCAAGAATGTCCATTTCTTCGCCACAACCCTTCTGGTGGTTGTCTGTCGATTGGACAAACATTCTTATGGCTATTACATCCTGCGATGAAGAGGATAATCAAGACGAGAGCGAGGCGCATAACTCTATTCGCCAACGGGAGTAAATTGTACCTGTAATGGGCAGCCTTGCTCGTTACCTGCTGCTACATCGTGTGGTTGTTGAAAAACTCGCTTCCCGGAACCTTGCCAAAAACGCAACGCGTCAGGATGCCCTAAAAACGATTTTCTCGGGGCCTAGACATTTTATATCTCCAGAATTTGCGCTAATTTTCGGAAGCCCGAGTCTTTCAACAGGCACGCCTGTTTACAACGACCATTCAAAATGCGGGGATCATTGGGCGGGAAAAAACAGCGAGACCATTGCTGTCGCTTGAGACGAAAAAGCGGCTAGGTTCTGTCAGACTGCGAGCCGTACCCCAAAAGCCCCTTAATGATCGGTTCCCTGATGAACGGGCTCCTCGGCTTCCGGGATTGCACGAAGTCCGCTGATCGACTTGATGTCGATGCGAAAAAACACAGTCTCCATCGAAGAAACCAGCTCTCTGTCGCGTGCTCCCGACAGAGGGATTCGCCACCATTCAGAGGACTGCGCGGCCAGTCGCTCCCGCGCATGTTCCCGTTGAGAGGTGTGGTATTGCGGCACGTTCAGTTCCAAGTAGGTTCCAGTCACGACTACACTAGTCCAGTTTGACCGGTTGCCGATTTCATCGGCTTGCAGACAAACCTTTGGATTTTTTCGCATCCACTCAATCTTTTTGCCAAAGGTCGAAAAGATGTAGATGCAATCAGGCTCGTACGAAAACGCAACTGGCACGACATACGGTTGATCGTTCAACGAACAAGCCAGCCTGCCGATCGATAGCCGCTGCAAGAGCTCACTGCATTCCCGTTGGGATATGGGCATGATTCGCATGACAGAATCTCTCCTGACGCCGCTGCCAGTTTAGACTACGGCGTGCTGTTTGCCGGCTGCCACTGGCGGACTGACGGTGGAGTTGGCGGTATCTCAAGAGGATTGTTGGCGTAACATCGCATTACACCAACAATCGGGAACCGGGGCAGATCCGGCCTTGAGAGCTATCCATTCATGTTTTGGAACCGGCCAAGTCACGCCTTGCCCAAGGTCCAAACCGCGATTATCCCAACCCGTTTATATCCGAACCACAGATTGTCTAGATAACCACCGCTTCTTTGTACTCTCCAAACACCTTTCGCATGGTGTCGGAAATTTCGCCGACGGTTGCATAGGCTTCGACGGCAGTCGAGGATGTGCGGCATCAGGTTGGCGCCGGAGCGGGCGGCAGTCTTCGATTTGCTGGAGAGACGACTTGCCACGAGCTCGAATCGCGCCGAGCGCGTAGCGCGCGCAGGCGCTCCACCTGCTTGCGCTCCAGGGCTTCGTCGATACGCTGAATGGGGATGGGTTTTTCCTCGTCCACCACGAAGCGGTTGACGCCGACCACCACCGCTTCCTCGCGATCGACCTGCTGCTGGTATTCGTAAGCGGCATTCTGGATTTCCTGCTGCACGTAGCCGCGCTCCAGCGCTTTGATCATGCCGCCGAGAGCTTCAATCTTTTCCAGATAGTGCGTTGGCCCGGGTTTCGATTTCGTTGGTCAGGGTTTCGATGTAGTACGAGCCGGCCAGCGGATCGACGGTTTGCGGAACCCCGGATTCGTAGGCCACGATCTGCTGGGTGCGAAGAGCGATGCGCGCCGCCTGCTCGGTGGGCAGGGCCAGAGCTTCGTCGTAGGAATTGGTGTGCAGCGACTGGGTGCCGCCCAGCACCGCGGCCAGCGCCTGCAAGCGCGGTGCGCACGATATTGTTTTCCGGCTGCTGGGCGGTGAGCGTGGAGCCGGCGGTCTGAGTATGGAAGCGCAGCATCCAGGAGCGTGGATTTCTTGGCCTTGAAATGATCGCGCATGATGCGCGCCCACATGCGGCGTGCGGCGCGGAACTTGGCGACTTCTTCCAGAAAATTGTTGTGCGCGTTGAAGAAGAAAGAAATCCGAGGAGCAAATTTGTCGACGTCGAGTCCGGCGTCGATGGCCGCCTGCACGTAGGCGATGCCGTTGCCCAGGGTGAATGCGACTTCCTGGACCGCGGTCGATCCGGCTTCGCGCATGTGATAGCCGGAGATGGAAATCGTGTTCCACTCGGGCACGTTCTGGTTGGTCCAGGCAAACAGGTCGGTGATGATGCGCATGGCCTGCTGCTGGCGGATAAATGTACGTGCCCCGGGCGATGTATTCCTTGAGCACATCGTTCTGCACCGTGCCGGAGAGCTTGCGAATGTCGGCGCCCTGGCGGCGGGCCACCGCGACGTAGAGCGCCAGCAGAATCGACGCGGTCGCATTGATGGTCATCGAAGTGGAAATTTTGGTCAGGTCGATGCCATCGAACAGGCGCTGCATGTCCTCGATCGAATCGATCGCGACGCCGACTTTTCCGACTTCGCCGACCGCCAGCGGATGGTCGGAATCGAGGCCGATCTGCGTGGGCAGGTCGAAGGCAACCGAAAGTCCGGTGGTGCCGTTGGCCAGCAGATATTTGTAGCGTTTGTTGGATTCCTCGGCGTCGCCCATGCCGGCGTACTGGCGCATGGTCCAGAGGCGGCCGCGGTACATGGTGGCTTGCACGCCGCGAGTGAAGGGATATTCGCCGGGATAGCCGACGTCGCGTTCCTGGTCTCGGCCGTTCAGATCGGCGGGTGTGTACAGCGGGCGGATTGGAATGTGCGAGGAAGTTTCGGGATCGGCGGGCGTGCTGCTGGCGGACTTTGAGTCTTGTCGGTCATGACGAAACCGAGTCGTCGAGGTCGTTTAGTTCGCGTCGTCGAAATCACAGAACCGCTGACGATCCAGTTCGCTGACGACTCGTGACGCTACGTGGCTCGTTTCAGCCTTTCTTCCAGACTCGCCAGAACGAGGTGACGCCGAACCAGACGAATGTCAGTGTGAAAATAATTGCAACTCGCTACTCGGCCGGTTGTGGTTTGGCCGGCCTGGTAGCGGGCATATTCGCGAAAAAAAGCGCCCGCGCCGATGAAGGCTAAAGCCAGGAAAACAAAGCCCGTGACCTCCAGCCACAGCTGGTGCAGCACGCGTCCGAAATGAGTCGCCGTGGTGCGCGCGCCTTTGAAGCACCGCGCTTACGGTCCGATTCCGTCCGGCAGACTGGGCGGCGATCCGCGCCAGAATCGCTCAATTTGCGGACGGTCGAGAGCTTCGTCATCAGCGTCGATTTTAGCAGTGTTCGGGGTTACAATGACGGGCACGGCGGTCAGGATTCGCGAACCGGGTAACGCCGGTTACGGCATCTAAGTAACTCAGGAGCCGGCAACCGGCCGATATCTCCAGGGGGCCATGTGGACCAGCAACTGAAGCAGCTGATGAAGGAACTGGGCGAGGCAATCAACGAATCGCTGGCCGATAGCGAGCAGATTGCCGAAGTCGTGTCCAAGATCAAAGACGGCGGATACGACATTTTCCTGGTGCTGGAAGCCACCATCGGAGTGAGCAAGCCGGGCGAGAAGTCCGACGACAAGACCTCCATGGTCACCACGCTCACCACCAATCCCGAGTTCAAGATCAGCGATCAGGATCTCAAGTTCCTGAAGTCGCTGCGGATCAAGATCGAAAACGACGCCGCGTAACAGTCGTCAGTCGTCGGTCATCAGTCTTCAGTAAACCCGAGCTTCTTCGCCCAAGACTTTGGGGTTGTTATCGCTGACGACTGACGACCGACCACTGACGACTGCTCCTAAGACTGCCCTTCTGTTACACTGTCGCGTTCCGCAGCCTTGGAAAAATAACGGCCTGCGGAGCTTCCCTGGGTCTGCACGCTACATCAAAGCCGGAAGCTACGCTATGAAAGACACACTGGGAGTCTTGTTAGCCGGCGGCGCGGGCGAGCGGCTGTATCCTCTGACCCGCGACCGCGCCAAACCTGCCGTCACCTTTGGCGGCATCTACCGCATCATCGACGTCACCCTCTCCAACTGCATCAACTCCGACCTGCGGCGGGTCTACATCCTCACCCAGTACAAGGCGCTTGTCGCTGAACCGCCACATCCGCGAAGGCTGGAACATCATGGGCGGCGAACTGGGCGAGTTCGTCGAAGTGCTGCCGCCCATGAAGCGGGTGAGCGACCAGTGGTATCAGGGCACCGCCGACGCGGTCTACCAGAACATTTATTCGATCGGCTCGGAGCAGCCCAAGCACGTGCTGATCCTCTCCGGCGATCACATCTACAAGATGAACTACGGCCTGATGCTGGAGCGGCACAACGACTCGGGCGCGGATGTGACTCTGGCGACGATTCAGATCGATCCCGACGAAGTGTCCCGCTTCGGAGTGGTGGATGTGGACCGCGATCATCGCGTGCTGGGTTTCGAGGAAAAGCCAAAAACAACCAAGCTGCGCTCGCCGTCGAATCCCGACAAGGTTTGCGCCTCGATGGGCATTTATCTGTTCAACACCGATGTGCTGATCCCGGTGCTCCTGAAAGACGCCGAGGATCCCGGCTTCGAGCCATGATTTCGGCAAAGACATCCTGCCCAAGATGGCGGACGAATACCGGGTCTACGCCTACGACTTCGTCGACGAAAACAAGAAAGAAGCGCTCTACTGGCGCGACGTGGGAACGCTGGAAGCCTATTACGAAGCCAACATGGACATCGTGGCGGTGTCGCCGGTGTTCAACCTGTACGACTCGGACTGGCCGATCCGCACGCACCAGCGCCAGTATCCGCCGGCAAAATTTGTCTTCGCCGAATCGGGCCGCACCGGCACGCGCCGTGGATTCGATCGTTTCCGCCGGCTGCATCGTCTCCGGCAGCCTGGTCAAGGGCAGCGTGCTCTCGCCCGATGTGCGCGTGAATTCCTACAGCGAAGTGGACAGCAGCATTCTTTTCTCCCACGTCAATGTGGGACGGCATTGCCGCATTCGCAAAGCCATCATCGATCGCGATGTGCACATTCCCGAAGGCACCACGATCGGATACGACAGCGAAGCCGATCGCCAGCGCTATTTCGTCACCGAAAGCGGAATCACGGTCGTGACCCGCGACTATTCCCTGTTCGAAAATCCGGTGACGGTCGACTACTTCACCAGCGAGTAGAGTCAAACTGCGCCCACGTAGGCCCGGACGCCCCGTCCGGTCGACAAGCGCAGCTCGTCTTGCCTTTCAGTGCCGAACAGGCGGGTTCTGTTTCTCCGCAAGCTCAGTTTTGTGTCATCTAGTTGCACACGGATTGCAACAAAATCTGCTCCCCTGCCTTGACAGGTCCAAACAGCGCAGTGCAGGATAAATACTAATCAACTACAGATGCAACACGGTTGCATCTGAAATATCAACGCGTACAGATGCAACTCAGTGTCATCTAGCTCTTAGGGCAAGACAGCCGGACGGATTCATGGCCTCAAAATCAGATGCTTGGGGGCAGAAATGAGCCAGACCAGAATCAAGATCAAAAAGAACAAGCGGGAGCGAGAAAAGAGCCGGCGGGGCGCCAAATATTGGATGGCGGTAGGCACCATGGCGGCCTACACCACCTTTGGCAGCGATGCCGGCTTTAAGGTCTATGCCCAGCAGGACCGGCCTGCGCCCACGGTGCACTCTTCCAGTCAGACCCAGGGCCTGACGGTTCGCCGTTTCGATATTCCGCCAGGGACGCTGGACGTAGTGCTCGCCGCTTATCAGAAGACGGCGCAGTTAAACGTGACCGTGCCGCGAGACTCGATGCGTGGCATCTGGTCCCCGGGAGTGGCTGGACTTTACACGCCGCAGGCCGCGTTGCAGAAACTTCTGACCGGCACCGGCATCGGCTATCACCTGACCGGCCCGGACAAAGCCACTGCTGGAAATTCAGGGCATGGCAACCGCGGTCGAAGTAACCGCCACCGATCTTCAGGATTCGCTGCCGAAGCTGACCCAGCCGCTGGTGGAAACTCCGCAATCGATCGACATCGTTCCCCAGCACATCATTCAGGACCAGGGCGCAACCACGCTGCGGGATACGCTGCGCAATGTTGCCGGCATCAGCATCGCCGCCGGAGAGGGCGGCGCCCAGGGCGACAACCTGACCATCCGCGGCTTCACCGCCCGCAACGATATTTTCCTCGATGGCATGCGGGACTTTGGCAGCTACTATCGCGATCCGTTTGACATGCAGGAGGTCGCGGTCCTGCAGGGCCCGTCGTCGGTAACCTTCGGCCGAGGCTCCACCGGTGGCGTCGTCAATCAGGAAACCAAGGTTGCTCAACAGGATCCGATCTGTCGCCGGCACGGTGGAACTGGGCACGGATCAGACCAAGCGGATCACGGCCGACATCGATCGTCCGCTGCCCTCGCTCGGAAGCGGAACCGCCTTCCGGCTGAACCTCATGGGTCACGATTCGAAGTTTGCCGGACGTGACATCGCCGAAAACCGTCGTTACGGTATCGCTCCCTCGCTGGCCTTCGGACTAGGCACGCCGACCAGGCTCACGCTCAGCTACCTGCGCGAGGGCGCGGACGACACGCCGGACTACGGCATTCCGTGGCTCTTCAACGGCCCGGCCCCGGTGGACCGCCGCAACTATTACGGCTTTCGACATGGCAATTATCTGAAAACCAATGTGGACATGGGCACGGTCAAGTTCGAACACGACGTTTCAACAGCGCCATCACCGTCCGCAACCAGGCCCGTTATGCGCACTACCATCGCGATGTTCGCATCACCGAAGCCACAGATTGACACGACCACGCTCGACCCGATCCGCTGGCAACGCCGCTCGGCCAGATCGACGTACTTCGCAACCAGATCGCAGTCAACAGCACCGAAACATTCCTGCAGGATCAGGCCGACGTGACCATGAGGTTCCGCACCGGCTCTCTGCGGCACACCTTGGTCACCGGAGCGGAAGGTGGTCGCGAAACTTCGTCTCCGTACCGCCAGCGCTTCGACCTCACCACGGTTCCGGAGACCAGCCTGTTGCATCCCGACACCAGCCAGGCCTTTGCCGGGATCGTGCCGCACAGCGGTATCACCGACACGAATGTGACCGCCATCAGCGTTGGTGCGTATGCGCTGGACACCGTCAGCCTGCTGCCCAAACTGGACGTGACCGGCGGGGTTCGAGTGGACCGGTTTGACGCCTCGGTGAATCAATCCTTGCCGCTGACCCGGCTCGCACAGTTCAACCGGGTTGACGTCATGCCCAGTTGGCGCGCGCGCACTGGTGTTCAAGCCCGTAGCCGGGGCCAGCATCTACTTCGACTACGGCACGTCTTTCAATCCTTCCGCCGAAACGCTGGCGCTCACAGTGGCCACGCAAAATGCGCCTCCGGAAGAAAACCGAACGTTTGAAGTGGGCACCAAGTGGGACCTGTATTCGCAGGAAGTTGTCGCTGCGAGCTGCGGCTTTCCGCACCGACAAGACCAACGCCCGAGAAACTGTAAATGCCACAACTGTCGTCTTGTCGGGCAGCCAGCGAGTGAACGGATTTCAGGTACAGGCCAATGGATACCTGACCAGCCGCTGGGAAATCCTGGCCAGCTACGCTTACCTGGACGGGTGCGTCACCCGGTCCGCTGGTTTTCCCGCTCTCGGTCGGCGCGCAACTGGCCAACGTTCCCGAAGAACACATTCAGCACCTGGAGCACCTTTCAACTGCCCTGGCGCTTGAGCGTCGGCGGCGGCGCGGATTTTGTGGACAGCCGCACCGCAAGTTCAACCACGCCGCTTGATCCTGTCACCGGACTGGTGAAGCAGGTGCCGGGATACTGGGTATTCAACGCCATGGCGAAATATCCGTTGTCCGAGCATATCGAACTTCGGGCCAACGTTTACAACCTGGCCGACAAGTACTACTACGACCAGATACATCCGGCGCACATCGTGCCGGGGGCCGCACGCTCGGCGTTGCTGGGCATCAATTTCAAATTCTGAAGGCGAAGGGAAACCAGAAGTGCTACTGCCTATCCCCGAGGTACTTACGTCCGAGCAGGTGGCCGAGGCTCGGCAAATTCTGGAACAGGCAGATTGGGTGGACGGCCGGGTCACAGCCGGTCACCAATCAGCCCGAACCAAGGACAACATGCAGCTGCCCGAAAACCATCCCGCGGCGCGGCAGCTGGGTGAAACGATCCTGACCGCTCTCGGGCAGAATCCGCTATTCGTTTCGGCGGCGCTGCCCGCGCGCGTATTTCCTCCGCTGTTCAACCGCTATCAGGGCGGCCAATCCTTCGGCACGCATGTGGACAACGCTATCCGGCAGGTCAGCGGGACTGGGCACAGAATTCGCACCGATCTCTCGGCGACCTTATTTTTCTCGCAACCCGACGAGTACGACGGCGGCGAGCTGATGGTCGAAGATACCTACGGCCTGCATCATGTCAAGCTTCCCGCCGGCTACATGATCCTTTATCCCTCCACCAGCCTGCATCATGTGACGCCTGTGACCCGCGGAACGCGACTGTCTTCCTTCTTCTGGATCCAAAGCATGGTGCGCGACGACGGCCAACGCACGCTGCTGTTCGATCTCGACACGGCCATCCAACGAATTAATCCAGCCAAGCCCGACGACGACTCTGCGGTGGTTCAGCTCACAGGCGTCTACCACAACCTGCTGCGGCGCTGGGCGGAAGTATGAGCCCGGTAGCTTCTCGATGACTCCGCGCCGATTTCTTTTCTGGATACATCTGACCGCCGGCAGCGTGGCGGGGTTGGTGATCCTCGTCATGTCGGTGACCGGCGTCTTGCTCGCTTACAAGCGCCAGGTCATCAACTGGGCAGATCGCGGTTTTCAATCGCAACCTGCTCCCGGAGCGCAAAGGCTTCCTGTCGATGAGCTGCTGGCAAGGGTGCAAGGAGCCCAGGGGCGAATGCCGTCGGGGATAACGCGTAGGGTTCGAACCTGCGGCTCCAGTGGCGTTCGACTTCGGGCGCGAACGCACGATGTTCGTGGATCCATACACCGGGATGCTTCTTGGCGAGGAGCCGCCGAAGCTTCGAGCATTCTTTTTGGAGGTTGAGGGGCTGCACCGCTGGCTGGGGAGCGGGTCGGAAAGGCGAGCTTCCGGACGCGCCATCACGGGAGCATGCAACCTCGGCTTCCTCATTCTGGTGACTACTGGCCCATTCCTGTGGTGGCCGAAAGAATGGAGTTGGAGAAATCTAAAAAAAATCACGCTGCTGCGCGGCGGGCCATGGGTTCGTGCCCGCGATTGGAATTGGCATAACAGCCTGGGATTCTGGTGCGCCGCACCGCTTTTCCTGATCGTGGTCACCGGCGTGATCATGTCCTACGGCGGGGCCAACAATCTTCTTTACCGCATGACTGGGAACGTACCGCCGTCGCAAGCTCCGGTCGCCGTTCACAGCCCTCCTGAACGTGATTCAGGTCAGGGCAAGGGTCAGAGCGTCACACTTCGATAAACTGGAAAAGCTTTTTGCTCGCGCCCGGCAGCAGGTGCCAGGATGGACATCCATCAGCGTACGCCTGCCAAACGCTCACACCGAGACCTTGACCTTCCCGATCGATCAGGGAGATGGCGGGCGTCCCGACTTGCGTTCCCAACTTACTCTGGACACCGCCACCCGAGAGATCGTACGGTGGGAGCCTTTCTCCAGCTACAACCGCGGTCGACAGTTGCGCTCATGGGCTCGATTCGCTCACACCGGTGAGGCTTTTGGGCTGGCTGGACAGACGATCGCCGCCATCGCCTCCGTGGGCGCTTCCCTGTTGGTATTTACCGGGCTGTCTCTCGCGCTGCGACGGCTTGTCGCATGGAAGGCCCGCCGGGACGTCCGGAATGAGCATGTGGAGGAAGAGCCCTCGGCGGTTCGCTCTTAGGCTTGTTGTCTAACCGCAAGGATCAGCATGACTGGATATTGTCATTCCTAAGCGCGGGATCATCGCGCGAAGAACTTGTTGTGTGCGCTTAGAAGCAGGTTTCTTCCCGCGATGAATCGCCCCAGACTGAAAATTAGGAAATAGCATTCGGCACTCGCAACCGCTTAAGCATCTGATTTCAAACCCAGTTACTAGTCTAAGGTTCTCGGTTCTCGGTTTTGCTCGATGCTTCGCCTTTTATTCGTCCTGCGATTTGCCCTGCCTGCTACAATGCCTTGCCTTGTAGAAGCGACAGAACTTTTGGGACCACAAAAACGTATCTATATTGTGGTGTTAAGACCCGGGGTGTTTCCGGGTAACGGCCAGGAGTTCCGGGGAGTGCGGGTTGGAAGACGCCCAGGTCGTAGCCATGCTGGTCCGTCGCTGCATTGCCGGCGACGTAGTGGCCTGGGAGGAGATCGTTCAGCGCTACAACCGGCGCATCTACAACATCTGCTATCGCTTCGCGGGATCGGGCGACGACGCCCAGGACCTTACCCAGGAAGTCTTCATCAAGATGTTCCGCACCCTGAGCTCCTACGACGTCGAGCGGGGTGCGTTCATGACCTGGGTCACGACCATCACCCGCAACCTGCTGGTCGACCACTTCCGCAAGAGCAAGCAGGACCGGATGACCGAGTCGCTGGACGCGACCCCGTCCGAGCACGAAGATGCGATGCCGCTGAGCGAGAAGATCGAAGACAAGGCCCCGTCGGCGGACGCCAGCGTGCAGAGCCGCGAAACCCGGGAAGCTGGTCCACCGCGCCTTGCAGAAGCTTTCTCCCGAACTGCGCGAAGCGGTCATCCTGCGCGACCTGCAGGACATGGACTACAAGGACATTGCCACGGTACTAAAGGTTCCGGAGGGCACGGTGAAATCAAGGATAAATCGCGGGCGTGCGGAACTTGCACGCCTGCTACAACGTACATATAGGCAGGTGATGTGATGCCAGGCGAAACCAAAAACGGAATGCAGTGCGCAGAGTTTGACGCCCTGCTGAACGAAGCCCTGGATGCGACCCTGACCGGGCCAAAGCTGGAGAAGTTTCCAGGCTCATGCCCGGGTCTGCGCGGTGTGCGGACCTCTGTTGGCCGAAGCCGACGCCGGACGGCGCTGGCTGAAGTCGCTGGCCGAAGTGGAGCCGCCCGCCAACCTGGTGCACAACATTCTTGTGGCCACCACGGGACACGAGAGCAAGCGCGTGGCGGTCCGCGCCCAGGCGCCAACCTCATGGACGGACACAGTTCACCGCATGGCTCCGGCCGGTATTCGCTCCAGTGCTCGCGGTGAGCCGGCAGCCCCGCTTCGCCATGTCATTCGGAATGGCGTTCTTCTCGCTTGTCCATTTCGCTCAGCCTGGCCGGGGTCAAGGTGAGTGATGTGCGGCATGTGGACCTGCGGCCCAGCGCGATCAAGCGCACCTACTACGAAACCTCCGGCCGGGTAGTGAAGTATTACGAAAATATTCGCTTCGTGTACGAAATCGAATCGCGGGTGCGGGAGTTCAAACGAGTCACCGCGCCCGCCGGAACCGAGCTCCCAAGGAGCAAAAACAAGGAACAGAAAAACAACAACACCAGTGGACAACCTGAACCAGAAACAGGAACGCAACTACAGCCAGGGAGAGAACCAGCCCGTGCTGGCCTCCCTCCCGAATGATCCGCCTGTAGTGACGGTGACCACTTACAGGAGGCTTTCATGAACTGTGCCAACCATCCCGATATTCAGACGGTGGCATTTTGCCGCACCTGCGGGAAACCGCTGTGTGCGAACTGCACCCGTTCGGTGCACGGAGTGATTTATTGCGAGACGCTGTCTGGCGGCGCGCCTGGAAGGCGTGCAGCCGCCCGTTGCCCCGCCGGCTCGCAGGTTTCGTTCCGCGCCGCCGGTGCCGCGACCACGCCGAGCGCCGGTCCGAATCCGGCCTTGGCGGGTGTTCTGGCCGGCTTCTTTCCCTTCGGCGTAGGCGCGGTTTACACCGGCCAATACGCCAAAGGACTGGCGCACCTGGTGATCTTCACCTTGCTCGTCCTGGGGGCGAGCAGTGGCAGCGAGGCCATGGGCATGGTCTGCGGACTGGGTATCGCGGGATTCTACTTCTACCAGATCATCGATTCCGTACGCACTGCGCGCGCCATACAAATGGGGCAGCCACCGCCCGATCCGTTTGGATTGGGAACAACTTTCAGCGCCGGCTTGACCCGCGATCGGATGGACGTAAGCAAAGTTCCGGTCGGAGCTCTGGTGCTCATCGGCCTGGGCGTAATCTTCCTGCTGCATACGCTCGACATCTGGGATTTCAGCGCTCACCGGGTCTGGCCGCTGATGCTGATTGGCATCGGCGCCTTTCTGCTGCTTCGACGGCTGGGCCTGATTGGCGAAGTGCCTCCGGGATTCGATCGCGTACGCAGCTGCAAGCGCGGATTGATGGGGCCAGTCATTCTGCTGACGCTGGGCTTTCAGTTCCTGCTCGACAGCATGGGCGTCATCAGGTTCGGCCGCACTCTGCCGCTGCTGCTGATCGTGATTGGCCTGGTGAAGATATTCCAGAGCACGGCTGGCCCGGGACCGCTGGGACCGCCCCCATCCCAGGGTGGAATGCCGCCGTCTGGAGCCGTGACTGGCGAAGTGCAGCCGCCGTACCCGGAAGTGAAGCCGGAGGTGAAAAATGGCTAGCCCGGTACAAGCTCCTCCACCACGAGTTGCAGCCTCCAACCGCAACGACAGCGGCGGTCGGTGGCTGGTCCGGTCGTGCTGATCCTGCTGGGAGTAGTGCTCCTGCTAACCACCATGCACGTGCTGCAGCCGCAGCCGCTTGCTGCGCTGGTTCGGAACTTACTGGCCGGCCCTGATCATTCTGTGGGGCGTGATCAAGCTGGTCGAGTACCAGCAGGCGCAAAGAGAAGGGGTACGTCCCACGGGGATCGGAGCCGGAGGCGTCCTGCTGCTGATCTTTCTGATCATGTTCGGGATGTCCGCCACCTCGGCTTCGCGCTTCAACTGGGATGAGATTCGCGACCACATCAATCTGGGCGACGAAGACATCCAGCTCTTTCGGACACACCTACAACTACGAAGACCAGCTACAGCAGGACTTTCCCGCGGGCTGCAACCTTGCGCATCGTTGAACGATCGCGGCGCGGTGAATGTGACCGTCTCGGACGACAACCAGATTCACGTGGTCGCGCATAAACGGATCAATGCCGACAGCCAGGCAGAAGCCGACAAGTTCAATCCCGGCACCAAACCTCAGATCACGGTCAGCGATCATACGCGTCACCCTGACGCGGATACGCCAAGACGCCGGCGACCACTCGGTCAGCATGGATCTGGACATCAGCGTTCCGCGGAAAGCGCCAGTTGTGATTTCCTCGCGCCGCGGCGATGTCAGCGTTCTGGGCCGCGATGGCGACGTCGAAATTTCCAGCCAGCAGGCGATGTCGCTGCGTCCGACATCAACGGCAAGGTGAGTCTGAACCTGTCCCGCGGCTCGGCCCGGGTTTCGAAAGTTTCGTCGGATGTTTCGGTGCAGGGGCGGGCCGACGATATTTCCCTGGAAGATGTTAAAGGCGCCGCCCGCCTGAACGGCGAATTCGACACCATCAAGCTCGCCAAGATTGCCGGCGCCGTCAGCTTCAAATCGGCCCGCACCGACATGGAATTCTCCAGGCTTGACGGCGACCTCGATATGGACTCCGGCGACATGCGGGCCACCGATTTGACCGGTCCCTTCCGCCTGCTCACCCGGTCCAAGGATGTCCGGCTGGCCGGGGTGAATGGAGACGTGCGCCTGCAGAATGAAAACGGCGCGGTTGAAATCCGCATGAACAAGCTGGGCAGCATGCAGGTAAGCAATCGCAACAGCGATATTCAGATTTACCTTCCCGACAAGGCTGCATTCCAGGTCGATGCCCACTCTCGCGGCGGCGAAATCGAATCCGACTTTGACGCGCTGAAGGTCGAAAACGGCAACGATCAGGCCACAGCCAGCGGCACAATCGGCAGCGGTGGTCCGCACCTGGTCATCATCGAACGAGCATGGTGGGATCGAACTGCGCAAGGGATCGTCGGTCGCCGAGGCGCCGACGCCACCCCGGCCGCCGCACCCGCCCACGCCGCCAAAGGTCCCCGTGCCCACAGAAAATTGATATTCAAACTTAAGGGTGCCCCGTCCAAGCTTCGCTTGGGCGGGTTTTTCTTGGTGGGCTTCCTTTTGTTGAACGGAGCGTGAGAAGAAGAGCCCATTCCTTGGTGACTGAACTTCCCCGCCCAAGCAGAGCTTGGACGGGGCACCCTCAGGCTACATAGTCAGGGATAACTTTCTCTCGACTTCCTCGTCTATCCCAAATGCAAATCGTTCGTCTTTCTCTTCTTGGGGCCGTGCTCTTTTGCTTGCGCGCTGTTGCCCAGGATTCCCCGATGTTTCGCGGCAACCTGGCGCACACCGGTGTCTACGATGCCGTGGGAGTCCCGAAGTTCAACAGGATCAAATGGAAGTTTCAGACTGGCGGTCAGGTCATCGCGTCGCCCGCGGTAACTAATGGCGTGGCCTACATCGCGAGCACGGACGGTAATCTTTATGCTGTCGATCTCGAAACCGGCGCGCAGAAATGGAAGCTGGCGCTGGGCGTGCGGGCAACGGCTTCGCCGGCCGTCGATCACGGAACCGTTTATCTTGGAACCTACAGCGGCCGGTTCTACGCGGTGGATGCCGCGACCGGAACCCTCAAATGGAAGTTTCAGACTGAAGGAGAACGGCGATTTGCGGGCAAACATCTCCACGGCTCTGAGCCGGCAGCGGAAACCATGCCCGATCCCTTCGATTGCTACCTGTCGTCCCCGGCAGTCTGGAACGGAGCAGTTTATTTCGGCAGCGGCGACGGCAATGTCTACGCCCTGGACGCGGCAACCGGCACGCTGAAGTGGAAGTTTCACACCGGGGACGTCGTCCACGCCTCACCCGCGATCTCCGACGGAACTCTTTTTATCGGGAGCTGGGACAGTTATTTCTACGCGCTCGATGCCGCCACCGGAAAAGAGAAGTGGCGCTTCAAAACCGGAGAAGATCACGATATTTACAACCAGGTCGGCATTCAGTCTTCGGCAGCGGTGATGGATGGAGTAGTGTATTTCGGCTGCCGCGATTCGAACCTTTACGCGCTCGACGCCGGCACCGGACAGAAGAAATGGGCTTTCAACAATAAGGGTTCATGGGTGATATCGTCGCCGGCGGTGCAGGCCGGCAAGGTCTACTTCGCAACTTCAGACTCATCCATGTTCTATGCCCTGGACGCAAAGTCCGGCACTCCTATCTTCTCGCTGAACTTCAAAGGCTGGCCGTTGTTCTCTTCTCCTGCCATCGCTGGAGCCATGCTTTATATCGGATCGAATCAAGGAAAGCTTATCGCTATCGACCTCGCCAGCCAGAAATCCGCCTGGACTTTCGAAACCGACGCATCCCGGCAGAACGGCCCTGCCCTCACCAAGCCAGACGGAACTCCCAACTACGAAGTGGCGTTCACCGACAACTTTTACGACAACATGGTGATCGGTGTCAGCAAGATGATGACGGCAGGAACGGTGCTGTCGTCGCCCGTAGTGGTCAACAACGTGATTTACGTAGGCAGCACCGACGGATTCCTATACGCTCTGATGTAATCGTCTATCTACCTTCGACCCGTGTGGGTAATGAGTGAGCAAGAGGGTGCCCCATCCTTGCGCTTTTTGCAAGGGCGGGGCTTTAATGCAAGTGCAATTTCTGCCCCGATCTTCACCAACAAATCTCGCCTGGCCTGGCGCAGGCAGTAAATCAAGCACGTAAGAACACCCTCTGAAACGAAGCCGGCAGCACCCGTGATGCTATAGGTCGGGTCGCGCCGCCAGGGTTATATTATGCAGGTGGACTGCTCTGTGCCCGCGATAAGAAAATTTTGGCCCATCTTCTTGCTTTCGTCTTGGCTTCTGCTTCTAGCCGGCTGCGCGGCAAAGCAGAAGCCGGCCGCGCCGCCTCCGCCTGCCGCCCCGGCGATCGCCCCGATTCGAAGCCAGATGCCGCCGCCCACGGCAGAGGTGATTGAGCACTGCGTCGTGAGCAAGCAGGAAAACGCCAACACTGTGTCATGCCGCTGCATCCCAGTTACTACGCGGATCGATTCAAAGACAGGCCACACAGTTATCGTCTGCAAGAAATTGCCGCAAGAAAAATGAACTCGCGGCAAAACTGTTGCTCCGCTGAGGTCGCTTCTGCGCTCAAAAGAGTAACTGCCTTCGCCTGGAGTGCAGAGCTGTCATTTACAATCAGAGCAGCCAGCGCCGATTCGGCCAACCGGACGCAGCTTGGCTCGCTCACATGAAAAAATCGATTCTGGTCACCGGAGGATCGGGATTCATCGGTTCCAACTTTATCCTGCAATGGATCGACGGAGGAAGCCACTCCAGTAGTCAACCTCGACAAGTTGACCTACGCGGGCAATCCCCGCAACCTGCTGGGCATCGCTTCTGATCCGCGATACTGCTTCGCCAAGGGTGACGTTTGCGATCGCGAATTTGTCCGCGGATTGCTGCAGCTTCACAAGCCACGAGCCATCGTGCACTTTGCCGCGGAAAGCCACGTGGATCGCTCCATCCGTGGACCGGATGACTTCATTCGCACCAACGTCCACGGAACTTTCTCTCTGCTAGAAGAAGCGCGCGCGTACTACGCAGAACTAGCGGCCGAGGAACGCGCTTCGTTTCGGCTTCTTCATGTATCCACGGATGAAGTGTACGGATCGCTGGGGCCGAATGATTCTCCATTTTGCGAGACCACGGCATACGCTCCAAATAGTCCCTATTCAGCATCCAAGGCGGGTGCCGACCATCTGGTGCGTGCCTATCACCATACCTACGGCCTTCCCACTCTGACTACGAATTGCTCGAATAACTACGGACCTTACCAGTTTCCGGAGAAACTGATTCCCCTGGTGATCCTGCACGCGCGCGAAGGCAAGCCACTGCCCGTGTATGGGGATGGTCAGAACGTCCGTGACTGGCTTTTTGTGGAAGACCACTGCGCCGCGGTGCGTGCCATCCTCGCCAAAGGCCAAGCTGGAGAGACCTATAACATCGGGGGAAGCAGCGAGCGTCGCAATATAGATATTGTGGAAACGATATGCTCGATTCTGGACGAGACTTGTCCGAACGATCCCTGCCTGCCCCATCGCAGCTTGATCACATTTGTAAAAGATCGTCCGGGGCACGATCGCCGTTACGCTGTCGACGCGCGGAAGATTGAGCGCGAACTGGGCTGGAAACCGCGCGAAAGCTTCGATAGCGGCATTCGCAAAACTGTGCAGTGGTATTTGCAGAATGAGGAGTGGGTAAAAGACGTGACCAGTGGCGGCTATCGCAAGTGGATTGCGACCCACTACTCCTAAGAATGGTCTGGTTAACGTTCTCTGAGAAAAGTGGGCGGAGAAACTCTTCGCATGCGAATCACAATCTTCGGTGCAACTGGACTTCTAGGCAAAGCGCTGATGTCCGAGTGGACAGAAGATGAGGTTACAGGATTCGGATCGAAGGACGGCGACATCCGTGACCTGCAAGTAGTACTGGAGCTTGTGCAACGCAGCCGGCCCGACTGGATCATCCTGGCGGCGGCTTACACCGACGTCGATGGCTGCGAAACCCATCGCGACCTGGCCTTCGATGTGAACCGCGGTGGCGCGGTAA
This sequence comes from Terriglobia bacterium, assembly GCA_963696825.1. Taxonomy (GTDB): domain Bacteria; phylum Acidobacteriota; class Terriglobia; order Terriglobales; family Acidobacteriaceae; genus JAIQFF01. Next base: position 741,258 of record CAVOLN010000007.1, on the reverse strand, counting down.
ACGTAGCGCGGGCGGCCAAGCAACACAGCGCACGCCTGCTTTTTCTCAGCACAGACTATGTCTTCGACGGAACGAAGACGAAGCCCTACACCACCGATGATCCGCGCGCTCCCCGGAGCGTCTACGGCAAATCGAAGGCTGAAGCCGAGGTGCAATTACAGCAGATTCTGCCGGAATGCTGCATCGTCCGCACTTCGTGGCTGTTTGGAACAGGGGGCAAATGCTTTCCGGACACGATTCTTAAATTGGCCGCCAGCCGGCCGCAACTGGAAGTGGTGGGCGATCAGCGCGGCTCTCCGACTTACGCGGTGGACCTGGCTCGCGCCATCGTTCAGCTTTGTCGCAAGGGAGCCAGCGGTGTGGTGCACGCCACCAACCGCGGTGAGTGTTCGTGGTATCGAGTTCGCTCGCGAAGATTATCGCGATGGCGAGAGCGGATACAGTTGTGCGCGAAACCACAAGCGACAAGTTCGTGCGGCCGGCGGAACGTCCTAAGTATTCGGTGCTCTCTCCTGACAGTCTGCAGAAATATGGCATCACGATGCCCGACTGGCACGATGCGCTGCAGAGATATCTGGTTGAGAGAAAGTTGGCGGTCGAGAAACCGTGAAAACCCGCGGGCCGGCGGCAGCCGCAGAAAAAAGCGCTAGTTGCGCCTCTCAATCATCCAGGCTGAAACACTCAGTCTTCTCCCGCTGCCTTTTCGGTTGAATGCCACTCTTGCTCGATGATGGCTGCCGACTCAGCATTAAGCAACTGCAGGCCTGCCTGTTTAAGCTTCAAGTTCAGCGCCGGGATATCGTCTTTCCTGATTTTCTCCCAGCTCGCCAGTTGCTGATCGAGCGCGTTCTTGACATCGGCGAACGTTGCCAGCTGCGACTGGTAGGCGCTGCGTCGGCACTGTCCACCGCTTCCAATAACGTGGTCAGCCCGCTATTCAGACGCGCCAGACTTCTCCCCTGCGGCGTGCTGAGAAACGTCCTGCCCTCCTCGCTCACCTTCCAATTCGTCCAGCTTCTTGTCCAGGCCGGTAATCGCGTCAGCAATCGGACCGGCGGGAGCGCGGCCCCTTAGAGGCTTCCAGTTGATGGCGCATGCTGCGGACTTGCTGAAGCGCCTGATAGTCGCGGTGCATGGCCTCGGTGATATTCATCTCCAGCTCGAACTGCCGGCGCAGATCGTCCATCGAACTCTTTACGCGCGGGTCCATCTTGACCGTGAGGGGCTGACGTATAGCTCTTGCCGTCCACCGTCAGCTTGACGGTGTACTTTCCGGGCAACACGGCCGGGCCGAGCGGATAACGCGGCGTGTCGTGATAGATCGCCGAAATCGGATAGTGGCGCTCGAGCGATTCCGGCGCGGGATAATGCAGGTTCCACACGAAACGATGCATCCCGGCTTGTGCCGGCGAAAGCTTGCGCCGGACGAATCCAGTAGAGTCGGAATGTTGAGCCGGTTCGCATCCACCGTCTTCGGGTTTGTCGGCGCTGGAAAAGCGGCGGACCAGCTTTGCCGCTCTCATCGGTAATTTCGAGAACGGACAGGCCCGGAGGCGCGCGAGACTTCAGGAAGAAATCAATCATCGCGCCGTCAGGAGGATTCTTGCCGGCTGGCTCTTCGGGCGGCAGCGGAGTGTCCGTGTTGTTGTTGCGGCGAACGCGGTAAGTCAACTGCGGAGCGAAAAGATAAGCATCGGATTGCAGCAACCTGCGAAGCCCACTGGCGAAGCGGAGTGATGTTGTCCAGAATCCAGAAAGAACGGCCATGTGTGCCGACGACGACGTCATCCTGGTGGATCACCAGATCGCGAATCGAAGTGGCCGGCAGATTGAGCCGCAGCGATTGCCAGTGATCGCCGTCGTCGAACGAGACATACACCGTGTGTTCCGTTCCGGCGAAAAGCAGCCCTTTGCGCTCCGGATCTTCGCGAACCGTGTTTACGGGCGCGTCGTCGGGAAGGCCGTTGACAATCTTCTGCCAGCTTTGACCGCCATCGTGGGTCCGGTAGATATAAGGATGAAGATCGTCCAGACGAAAGCGGTTCACCGCGGCATAGGCTGTGGCGGTATCGAAGTGCGAAGCATCCATCTGGGCCAGCTTGCTCCAGGGCGTCAACTCCGGAGGCGTGACGTTCTTCCAGGTCTTGCCGCCATCCCGCGTGACCTGCACCTGGCCATCGTCGGTCCCGGCCCAAATGAGATTTACGTCCTTGGGCGAAGGCGCAATGGAATAGATAACGCCGCGATGCTTCCCTTTGGCTTCATCCGACTCGACGAAGACGCCAAGGTTAGGCGGCACACCCGGATCTTCGCGCGTCAGATCCGGACTGATGATCTGCCAGCTATTGCCGCCGTCGGTGGTCTTGAACAATACGTTCGAACCGAAATACAAAATGTGGGGATCGACCGGCGAGAAGATCAGCGGCTGGGTGCGATTGAAACGATACTTGCCGGTGCGCAGCACGACCGGCGACACGTCCTGAGTCTGCGCCGTGGTCCGGTTGAACTTTGTGACCTTGCCGCCGTAAGATAAGGTTGGGATCGAGCGGGTCAGGCGCGACGTATCCATACTCCTCAACGCCTACCGGATACCAGTCTCGAAAAGTAATCTCACCAGTGTCGCTGCGGCTGGCCGTACCCACGCTGCCGCTCTCCTGCTGTCCGCCATACACCCAGTAAGGAAACTGGTTGTCGGTGATGACGTGATAGAACTGCGCCGTCGGCTGGTTGTACCAGGAACTCCAGGTCTGGCCGCCGTTCACGCTGATGGTGGCGCCCTGATCGACGGCGAGCGCGATGATCTGCGGGTTCTCCGGATTGATCCAGACGGTGTGATAGTCGTCGCCGCCGGGTGCGCCTTTGATGGCGGTGAAGCTGGCGCCGGCGTCGGTCGAGCGGTAGGTAGAAATGTTGGCGATGTAAATCGTATTCTTATCTTTGGGATCAACTCGCACGCAGGCAAAATCAGATCCGCGTCCCCATAAGCGGTCGTCCGAACTAATCCGCTCCCAATTCTCTCCTGCATCGTTCGAGCGATACAGCCCGCCCAGCGTGGGCGAGTCTACCAGCGCGTAGATGCGACTGGGATCACTCGGGGCAACTCCAAGTCCGATGCGCCCCAAATGCTCGGCCCAGGTCGGCAGGCCTTTGGTCAACTGGATGCCAGGTCTCGCCTCCATCGGTGGACTTGTACAGCCCGCTGCCCGGTCCGTCGTAGGAATTGCCAGTGGTCCAAGGCGGCCGACGCGAAGCCCACATGTCGGCGTAAAGAATTTGCGGGTTGGAGGGATCGAAAGCCAGATCAATCGCGCCTGTGTTTTCGTCTTTGTAAAGAATTTTCTTCCAGGTCAGTCCGCCATCGAGCGAGCGGAAGACACCTCTCTCGGCATTCGGCCCGTAAGGATGCCCGACCACGGCAACAAAAACACGATTAGGATCATGCGGATCGACCAGAATCACGCTGATCTGCTGTCCGTCGCGCAGGCCAAGATGCTGCCAGGTGCGGCCTCCGTCGACTGATTTATAGATTCCGTCGCCGGTCGAAAGGTCAGGACGCCGCAGCCCTTCGCCGCTGCCCACATAAATAATGTCAGGATTTGACGGAGCAATCGCCAGCGCTCCAATCGAGCCGGTACCCTGATCGTCAAAGATCGGATTCCAGGTGCGACCGTAGTCGGTGCTCTTCCAGACTCCCCCGTTGTTGGGCGCCATGTAGAAGACGTTTTGCTGCCCGGGCACGCCCGAGATAGCCACCGTACGTCCCGCGCGAAATGGTCCGATCATTCGCCAGCTTAGTTCCTGAAACAGTTTGGGATCGAACTGTTGGCCTGGTGCGACAGCGGCAAGACCCCATAAAATTAAGCAGATCACCAACGAGAAGCCGCGCAAGCGATTCACGTACCCTCCAGAAAGAAACGCTAGGATAAATCAAGAGGCAGTCCGGGTGCAGTTGATCCGGAACCTGAGAGAAAGAAACCACTGGCCAGACGGTCAAGAGGGCCGGCGTCTGCACGGATTTAAGAAGGCGGACTTGGTGATGCAGTTAAGCCCGAAAGTTTGAGGGGCGGCAGTGCCTGAGGATCGTTGTTCCCATTCTACAAGAGCTGTTCCAGGAGTGCAGCTCGCACCTTTTTCTGATGTTCACGATCCAGCTTAGTGCCGGCGCAGGTCACGTGGAACACGTCGGTCGCGGTTTGGCCTTGGGTGTCGATGATTGCGACTTCGATGTTGCAGCCCAGTTCCGCCATGGTGGAACTGATGTCGTAGAGCAGGCCCGGGCGGTCCTGGGCGATGATTTCGATCAGCGTGCTGTGTTGCGAGTATTCGTTGTCGGTTTGCACGCTGGGTTCGATTTTTACTTTCGGGCCCTGGACCCCAGGCTTGAATTTCGCTTCCATCAGTTCGACTACGTTAATTTCGCCGGCAACCGCTTCAGCGAGATTTCGCTTCAGGCGGCTTACTTCGGACGGGTTCAGTTCAAGTGTCCGGAATCGATCCGAAAATCGAATCGTATCCAGCACCACGCCGGCCTTGTTGGAAAATGCTTCGGCCTTCAGGATGTTCATTCCCCACGATGAAAGCGTGCCTACCACGTGGGCAAACAGACCGGGACAATCGAGAGTCAACAAAACGAGTTCGAAGTAGCCTTCGCGGCGAAGTATGTCGATCTGCGGCTCGTCGTCTTTGAGTTTGAGCCGGTCGTACATCTCGCAGTGCGTGACAATTTCGCCGGCCGTATGCATCAGCAGATAGCGTTTGGGAAAGCCTTCCAGGAAAGAAGTGATGTGTTTGGGATCGATTTCCCCAGCCGCGGCGACGGCCTGCCTGGATTCGTTCGCTGTTTGCCGTGCTGGCGGTAAGGCGCTGGTCGTCCACCGTCCGGCTGAGATGGTTGAACGCAGCCGCATAAAGCTGCCAGAGCATCTCCGCCTTCCACGGGGTCAGCGCCTCCGGATTCACGGACTTGATGTCGGTGTAGGTAAGCAGCGTCAGCATCTTCAGCCGTTCCGTCGTCCCGACGGATTCGCTGAACTCTTCCACCACTTTGGGGTCGAAGATATTCTGCCGCCTGGTCATAGCCGACATGCGCAAGTGGTTGGCAATCAGAAAAATCACCGTGTCGCGGTCAACCGGGTCCAGGTCGAAGCCGGTCCAGCACGCTGGCTGAGGCTTGCAGACTTCCGGCCACGTGATCGTCCGCCGGCATGCCCTTGCCGACATCGTGCAACAGCAGCGACAGGAAAAGCAGGTCGGAGCGCTCGATGCCGTCCAGGATGTCGCGAAATCGCCGCTCCAACTCGCTGTCCGGAGTTCGCAGCGCGTGCACATTTTCGATCGCGACGAACGAATGTTCATCTACCGTGTAGCGATGGTAGTAATCACGAATGACCAGGGAATCAACTGCCTGAAATTCCGGAAACAACACGACCAGCACGCCCAGCCGATGCATGGCACGCAAGGCTGCGCCGGCATGACGGCGAAATCAGGATGCGCCGGAACTGCAGCCACAGATCAGGCGAATCCTGCGCCCACTGCCGCAGGCTCGGCAGCGCCGCTTCCACGCATCGCTCGGTCTCCGAGGTCAGCTTCAGGCCGTGGCGCCCGACAAACTCAAACAGGCCCAGCAGCACGTGATGGATCCTGAACCGACGAGAGCTGGCGCAGAAAGACGCGGCCCTCCACCACCGAAAAATCAGCATTGGACAAGCGTGACTTGCGATTTTCGAATAATCGGTACAGGCCAGAGCGCGCCGGCGGCACTTCATCGAAGAGCACCGTGAGCCGGTAAATCGACCGCACGTGCCGGAAGTAGGTTCGCATCCAGGCCGCCGGCACAACCGGCGTTCCTCCGGGAATGCCGATCCCGGCGGCGGCCGCTTCGGACTGCAATTCGTAGGTCAGCCCATTCGAGATCGCGGCCCTGGCGATAGTGCAGAAAACATCGGACGGCCGAAAGGAATTCGAGTGCCGCGCCGCACTCCTGGCGAAACGCCGCCCGGCAGCAGGCTTTCCGGCGCGGGCCAGACGCCGGTCTTCTCCAATTCGGAAATCAAGCTGAGCCAGCAGGCAACCTGGTAATCACGAAGTCCGCCAGGACAGTCTTTTATGTTGGGTTCCAGGTGAAAGATGGTGTGACCGTACTTGTTGTGCCGGGCCGAAGTCAGGTCGGTAAGCCTCTGCTGCAGCTCGAGCGCATCCCGCGCCACCATTTTCGGAATCACGCGGGAATGAAGCTGGTCGAACAGATCTGCGTCGCCGCACAGGTAGCGGCAATCCAGCAGCGAAATATTGAATTCGAGGTTGTCGCGATGCAGCTTGCCACACTCCGCCAGCGAGCGAGTCGTGGAGCTGAGCCGGAGATGCCGATCCCATAGTGCCTGGGATACGCGGGAAATTGTCTGCTGTCGCATTTTCACTGAGGGCGGATTCGTGCAGAAAAAGAACATCCACATCGGAAAAGGGAAACAACGACTGGCGGCCATACCCGCCGAGGGCCACGACACAAATCCTGTCCGGCCCCGGCCGCGGAAGATTGACTCCACAGCTCGCAGATCAGGGAATCGATAAGATTGGAACGCTCGCGGACAGCGGCCAGCCCGTCGTGTGACCGCTCGAATCGCTCACGTATGTCTTCCGACTCTTTCTGATACGCGTCCTGTGATATCGAGCTGTTTGCCAGCACTGGCATGAAACTCCGGGACCCCGATGGAATTGCGCCTAGAGCGCTGCCACTCCCCGCTCTTGGTTTCGAATCCGGATCGCTTCGTCGACCTGGGAGAGAAAGATTTTCCCGTCGCCGATCTTCCCCGTCCCAGCGTTCTGTACGATGGCGTCGATCGGCGGCCTTGACCAAGTCGTCGCCGAGTATCATTTCGATTTTGATCTTGGGCACCAGATCAACGGTATATTCACGGCCACGGTAAATTTCGGTATGGCCCTTCTGCCGACCGTGTCCGCGCACGTCTGAAACCGTCATACCTTCAACCCCCAGTTCCGTCGAGAGCCTCCTTCACCGCCTCAAATCTGGAGGGCTGAATAATCGCTTCCAGCTTGGTCATTGCTTTCATCCCCGCAAAGTACGAGCAATACCACTCGAACTGGGCGTTGAGGTTTCGAGAGGGAGCCCATCCGGGAAGTCATTATGCGATTTCCGGACTACGATGGCTAATCTATAGTTTTTATGCCGACTATTCGGAACGGTTATAGGCCCAGAACAGGCCTGGCTTGCGCCGGTTCGCTCATGGTTCAGTCCGCTTTGTAAATAGGCGACTCTTAAGCGCTAAGGTGCCCGTCCCAGATCCGCCGGCGCTCATTGATTGCAAACAGGAAATCTCCCTTCGGCCAACGGCAGATTCGGGGGACGCTCCCACTTTGTGATCTCCAGGTCCGTCAGACTGCGATCGCTCCACGTTCCTGGTTGCGGATGCGAATGACTTCATCTATCTTGGACAGAAATATCTTTCCGTCTCCGATTTTGCCGGTAGAGGCGGCTTTGAGAATGGCGTCGACGGCGGCGCTCACTTGAGTGTCGTCGAGCACCACTTCGACTTTGACCTTGGGCAGAAGATCCACGGAGTACTCCCGGCCTCGATAAGTTTCGGTATGACCTTTCTGACGGCCATGTCCTCGCACTTCGGAGATGGTCATCCCGGTGATGCCTGCTTCGGTCAAGGCTTCTTTGACGGCTTCAAATCGTCCCGGCTGAATAATCGCTTCGATTTTTGTCATCTTTGTTTCCTGTCTCGGTCACCGGTCAGGTGCCGGAGGCAAGCACACGCTTTGCCTCCGGCACCTGATTCTCGGCACCCCGGTTACGTTCAACTGGCAATGACCCGGTGCATGTTTGGCAGCGCTCGCGAGTCCCCTTGCGTTGGGCCATCGGTAGTTCCTGTGTCATGCCGCTAGGTGCGCCCAGGGCCGAAATGACATACTCAGGATAAGCCGAAATGCCGTGCTCGTGAAGATCCATACCGTAGGTCTCCATTTCTGCCGGCAAGCGCAGCATCCCCATCGCGTTGACCACGAGCATCACCACCATGGCAACCCCGAATGTAGCCAACGGTGACGCAGGCGCTGCCGATGATTTGGGCTTTGAGCACCTGTAATCCGCCGCCGTAGAACAATCCTCTCAGGGGCGCAGAGTTGTCAGGCGAGATCGGTCCGGTTGCGCCGTATTGGCCACAGGCAAACAGGCCAAGCGACAGCGTTCCCCAGATGCCGCAGAGTCCGTGTACGGGCACCGCACCGATGGGATCATCAATGCGTAGCCATTCCAGGAGCATCGACGCCCACGATGACCAGAACTCCAGCGATTCCGCCGAGCACGACCGCACCCGTCGGACTGACCCAGTAGCAGGGGCAAGTAATAGCAACCAGCCCGGCCAGAAATCCGTTCGTGGTGTAGCTGGCATCCCATTTCTTGAATTTCATGTAACCGTAGAAGATGGAGGTGAGACCGGCCGCGCAGGCAGCCAGGGTTGTATTTGTGGCCACACGACCGATGCCGACAAAGTCCATCGCCGAGAGCGTGCTGCCGGGGTTGAACCCGTACCAGCCGAACCAGAGAATAAGACCGCCGCTGACGGCGATGGTCAGATCGTGAGGCAGCATAGGCTCGCCACCATCGCGTTTGAACTTTCTTCCCAGCCGTGGCCCAAGAACGATGGCACCGGCTAACGCGATCATTCCGCCAATGGTGTGGACCACCGTCGAGCCGGCAAAGTCATGGAAGCCCATGCCCAGCGATGGGAAGAAGTGGCCGTCGCTGCCCATCAAGGCCAGCCAGCCATCCGGTCCCCAGGCCCAGTGTCCGATGATCGGGTAAATGAAACCGGTGACGCAGACGCTGTAAAGAAGGTCGCCGACGAATCCGGTGCGGCCGATCATTGCGCCCGAAGTGATGGTTGAGCAGGTATCGGCGAAGGCGAACTGGAAAATCCAGACTGCCAGGAAGGCAACGCCGGTGGTCTCGTAGGTCGTCGGGCGCATTCTGCAGGAAGAACCAGTGATAGCCGATGAAGCCGTTGCCGTGAGAGAACATGAAGGCAAAACCGATGGCGTAGAAGAGAATGCCGCAAAGACAGGTGTCCACTACGCATTCCACGAGCACGTTGACGGTTTCACGGGAACGACAGAAGCCGGCTTCCAGCATGGTGAAGCCGACCTGCATGCCGAACACCAGGAAGGCGGCGACCAGCGTCCAGGCGGTGTTTACCGGGTTGACCACGTCGGCAGCTTTGACCTCAGGCGTGCCCGTTTGGGCATACACGTGAGCAAAGAAGGCCGCAGAGACGACTGCCATGATCGCCAGCACCAGGCCGACGCCCAGCACTTTGCCGGCCAGCAACGTCCCTCCATAGCGGCGCCATTCCGGGTCCCGCAATCGAACCGACAACCGCGACAACTTTTGGGCCAGAGATAGTCTCGGGCCCCGCTTTGACTCAACAGTCATAGAATCGCTCCATTACTTGATTTGTCAGAAGCTCCAACCATGCGATTAACGTCCTTACTTGCGTATCGCAATCCACATCTTGGCGCGGGCACGGCTTGGGTGCTGGTACTAGGGGTGGTTTGAGTTGAGCCCAAGCCGCTGGCCCACATAACAGCGGCATCGCTGCCGCTGGGTAAAAATCGGTCTTCATCTGTCCAGCAGATGACTTCGGACATCAGGTAAGAAGCTGTCGTTGTCTTCAAGTCGATCTCCTCTTATGCCTACTTGGCATCCGCACTGCTGAACGCGTACACCATGCCAAGGGTCACGGTGTTCTGCGCATCCCTGAACAGCCCGGTACGGTACGGGAAAACATCCTGGTCCGACATGTCGCGGCGGAATTCCAGCCGGCGTCATGATCTTGCTCGCCAGCATGCGCTGCAGAGTAAGCGTAAATTCGCTCGACGTTCTGGGCCGTGCCGGTTGAGAACCCGTTGTGGTCCTTGAACCATTCGCCGCGAGTGGCGATCGCCCACGTGGCGTTGGGGGCGTACTTGATGTATCCGGCAATGCCGGTCCACCACACCGCGGACGTCGTCGGCAGTCCGGGAGCAGCTGCGGCACGCGATCGTGGCCGTAATCGTAGTTCGCCATCAGCGAAAGTTTCGCCGTTGGGAGTGTAGGTCACGACGGTGTCGGTGAGATGCCTGAAGTTCCGATTGTCGTTGGCCTGCTCCGGACCGACGAGATAGTTTTCAATCAGGCTGAACTTGCTGTTGGGAGTCCAGGCGGCGCTGAAGCCAGTGGTCTTGCCGCTGTTGTTGTCGACGCTGTTGTTCCAGCCGTTCACCAGGTAACCGGTCAGAGCAAACTTGCTGTTGAAGGCGTACTTGCCGCTCATGCCGAAATGGAAGTACGGAATGGCCCAGGAAAACAGCAGGCCGCGCGAATAGTTCCAGTTGTCCTTGGTCTCGATGACTTCCGCGCCCGCCGGAGTCACGAACTTTCCGACGTTGATCTGCAGCCCCTTGCCCACCGGAGCCAGATACTCCAGATATCCTTCCTTGAGATATTGATCGAAGTTGGTAATGGTCGAAGGCGGAGCCAAGACCGGAGTGCCCGGAACGTTCGGTGACGCAACTTCGCCGCCGTTGACCAGGTTCATGGCCTGCCCAAAGCCGAGAGCGACGTGATAGCCGACGCGACTTGCGGTCGCATCCGGCGCCTTGTCGGCCACCAGTTCGAGCATGTTCAGAGCGAACTGGCTCGGAATTGATGTCAAAGTTGCGCAGCGCGGTGGTGCGGCTGGCGGGCTGATTTGAGTTGTAGCCGTAGTAGACATCGACAAAGCCGCTCAGAGTGGTTGGCCCCAGCAGACCGGCAAGTCCGGTGGGTGCGGGAGCTGCCGCGGGCGTGGCAGCGGGAAGTGCGGCAGCAGCGGGCGCAGGAGCAGGCGCGGGCGCAGCGGCAGCCGCCTTCTGCGCCTCCATTTGGCTGCTGCAGATCCGCCAGTTGTTTTTCCAAAGAATCAATGCGGCTGGCCAGGTCCGAAGAAGACTGCGGCGCAGGATCGCCTTGCGCCAGAACCTGACTCACCGAGCCGCGACATAATTCCGAGACTCATGACTAACACCAAGCAACCCTCCAGCGGAAGGTCTCTTTTCATCTAGACTGCCCGCTTTCTCCCCTAGCCGTGTCTGCAGTAGAGTGCACGGCCCCGTAACCAGCGTGGTGCACAGTAGCGCCCTGCGCCTGTGCGAGTCCAATGCATAATTCTTTTCGCGCTCTATCACAAATACTTTTAAAAACTTAAATTTATGGGAAGCATAAGAGAAATCTATTAAGCGAGCGCGTGGCGAGATGCGCCGCGCAGCAGCGATAAGGGCGAGTACAACTCAAATGACGTCGGCGCTTGCGGGGCCGGTCGAAGTCAGGACGATTCAGGAACGGCGGCGCTTGCACTCGATTGTGGTACCTTGGTACATTGGTACCATGATCAGAAGACGAACAATTCCTGGTCGAGCGCGTGCAAACCGGCGTGCGGATTGAAAAGCGCCTGCTCAAAGTGCTCAAGGCGTTCGCCGAGTATCCACGACCTGACGCTGGGCGATCTGCTGGAAGGAATTGTCCTGCACGCATTTGACGGCAAGACTCCCTTCAGCCAGGGATCTCTCGAACGGATCAAAGACGCTGAAGAAGTTTTACGGTCTGGAGTTGGACTCGAGTGCCAGCCATCGCCTGAAGGAGACAAGACGCCGGCAAGCGCCAGGAAAACGAAAGTCCTGAGCAATCCATTTTCGGAGCGTCCATTCGGATTTGAATCGATGACAGATCAGGAACTGATGGAACAATTCGAGGACGGCACACTTCCGAATGAGTGTTTTCATCATCGCGAGCACGTTCGAGTGGCATTTCTTTATCTGTCAGCAGTACCCGGTTCTTGAGGCCCTGCAGGCGTTTTCCAAAGCCTTGCAAAGATTCGCCGAGCCGTGCACGGAAAGCCTCAGCTCTACCACGAGACCATAACCTGGGCGTACATCTTTCTGATTCGGGAGCGTATGGCGCGCGCTGGAACAAGACAGAGCTGGGACGAATTTGCCAGCAGCAATGCCGACCTGCTGGCCTGGAAGAACGGTATCCTGCATCGAATACTATCGGCAGGAGACACTCGCCTCGGATCTGGCCAGAACCATTTTTGTCTTCCCCGATAAACTCACCGGGCACTAAAGGTGCTCTTTCCCCCCGTGACGTGGGGCAAAACGCCATCCTTCTTACTCTTGCTCAGGCCACATGGCCACGCCGTTGATATTGAGCACAAATAAGGAGGACAATCGAACGAGCTTCGGCGTACGAACCGGCCCTGCAAAAACCTATCGCGGGGACTTCATTGTCGCGAGCCGTCCGACATGAAAGCATTGAGATTAACCGCGAAGAACGGCTTGAAACCTATTCAGTCCATGATCGCAAGTAGAACTTCGGGCGGCAGTTGAACCAGATCTGACGACAGGAGCAGTTTTCCATGACACAGGAAGAGATTCGGCTGTCAGAATCCGGAGCGCGCAAGAAGCACTGGAAGCGCTGGGGGCCTTACCTCAGCGAACGCGCCTGGGGCACGGTCCGCGAAGACTACAGCGCGTACGGCAACGCCTGGGAATATCTTCCCGCACGACCATGCCCGTTCGCGCGCCTATCGCTGGAATGAAGACGGCCTGGCCGGCATCTGCGACCGCCAGCAGACGATCTGTTTTGCGCTGGCGCTGTGGAACGAGCGCGATCCCATCCTGAAAGAACGGCTCTTCGGCCTGACCGGCAACGAAGGCAATCACGGCGAGGACGTGAAGGAGTACTACTTCTACCTCGACACGCACGCCGACGCACTCCTACATGAAGTATCTCTACAAGTATCCGCAGGCGGAATTTCCGTACGGCCAGCTGGTGGAGGAAAACCGGCGGCGCGGCAAGAACGAGCCGGAGTTCGAACTGCTCGACACCGGCGTGTTCGACGACAACCGCTACTTCGACGTGTTCGTCGAATACGCCAAGGCCGATGCCGAAGACATCCTGATCAGGATCACGGTCGCGAACCGCGGCCCGGAAGCCGCCAACCTTCGCCTGCTGCCGACGGTCTGGTTCCGCAACACCTGGTCGTGGGGAGACTGCAAGCCGGCGGCCCGAACTGCATCAGGCGCGGCACTGCGCCCAACCCGGTGATCGAACTCAATCATCGATCAGCCCGGCAAGCGCTGGCTGCATTGCGAAGGCTCGCCGGAGTTGCTGTTCACCGAGAACGAAACCAACGCCCAGCGGCTGTTCGGAGTCGAGAACCGCACGCCCTACGTCAAGGACGGCATCAACGATTACGTCGTGCACGGCGCCAAGGAAGCGGTGAACCCGGAGCACACCGGAACGAAGGCGGCGGCGCACTACCGGCTCACAGTCGGCGCCGGCGAAACCGTCAGTCGTCCGGCTGCGGCTGACCGAACTCGGACTTCAAAGGCAAGAACGCCTTTGCCAGTTTCGACAAGACCTTTGCGCTGCGCCAGCGCGAGGCCGACGAGTTCTACGCCACCGTGATTCCGCAAGACCTTTCGCCGGATGCGCAGAACGTCATGCGCCAGGGCTTTGCCGGCATGCTGTGGTCCAAGCAGTTCTATCACTACGTCGTCAAAGACTGGCTGGAGGGCGATCCCGGCAATCCGCCGCCGCCGCCGGAGCGCCGCAACGGCCGCAATCACGAGTGGACGCACCTGTACAACGCCGACGTCATCTCCATGCCGGACAAGTGGGAGTATCCGTGGTATGCGGCCTGGGACCTGGCGTTTCACTGCATTCCGCTCGCGCTGGTCGATTCCGATTTCGCCAAGGAGCAGCTCACGCTGATGCTGCGCGAGTGGTACATGCATCCCAACGGACAGATTCCCGCCTACGAGTGGGCGTTCGGCGACGTCAATCCGCCGGTGCACGCCTGGGCGGCGTGGCGCGTCTACAAGATCGACAAGAAGCGCAACGGCAAAGGCGATCGCGCATTCCTGGAGCGCGTCTTCCACAAGCTGATGCTGAATTTCACCTGGTGGGTGAACCGCAAAGACGCCGACGGCATGAACATCTTCCAGGGCGGATTTCTCGGCCTGGACAACATCGGCGTCTTCGACCGCAGCGCGCCGCTGCCGACCGGCGGCTACATCGAACAGTCCGACGGCACCAGCTGGATGGCGATGTACACCCTGAACCTGCTGGCGATCGCGCTGGAACTGGCGACGGAAGATCCGGCTTACGAAGACGTTGCCAGCAAATTCTGGGAGCACTTCGTCTACATCGCGAACGCCATGAGCCATCGCGGCGACGAGCACATGGGGCTGTGGGACGAAGAAGACGGATTCTTCTACGACGTGCTCCAGCTGCCCGACGGCAGCACAGTTCCCGATGAAGATCCGCTCCATGGTGGGACTGATTCCGCTGTTCGCGGTGGAAACGCTGGAGCCGGAGGTGCTCGACAAGCTGCCGGACTTCAAGCGGCGCCTGGAATGGTTCATCGAAAACCGTCCGGACCTGACGGAGAATGTGGCCTGCATGACGCACCGAAGGCGTGGGCGAGCGGCGGCTGCTGTCCATCGCCGACCCGGACCAGCTGCGCAGCATTCTCAAGTTCATGCTGGACGAGCGCGAGTTCCTCTCGCCGTACGGAATTCGCGCGCTCTCGCAGTTCCATCGCGACAATCCGTACAAGCTCACGGTCGACGGCATGGAGCACCGCGTGGACTACGAACCGGGAGAATCTTCGCACCGGACTGTTCGGCGGCAATTCCAACTGGCGCGGGCCGATCTGGTTTCCGGTGAATTATCTGCTGGTCGAGTCGCTGCAGAAGTTTCATCACTACTTCGGCGACGATTTCAAGGTCGAGTTCCCGACCGGATCGGGAAAGATGATGACGCTGTGGGAAGTGGCCGGAGAACTGTCGCGCCGCATGACCAGCATATTCCTGCGGGACGAGAATGGCCGCCGGCCGGTGTTCGGGAATCTCGAAAAGTTCCAGACCGATCCGCACTGGCGTGACCTGGTCCTCTTTCACGAATACTTCCACGGCGACTCCGGCGCCGGAGTCGGCGCCAGCCATCAGACCGGATGGACCGGCGTGGTCACCAAGCTGATGCAGCAGAGCGGAGAGTCGCGACATCGCAAACGGGATAAGACCCCGCCGGTGGGAGTCTTCGCGGACTGAACCGGAGTAGCTACCAGGATTTTGGCGAGTTTCGCTAGCCCCCCAGGCGGGGACGTCTGGGCCTACGTGCATCTCGGCATGTCTGGGCCGAGGTGGACCGAGACAAACTTCAGATATCGCTGCCATATACCGGGATCACCGCGCCATTGACGTCTTTGCCCGCATCGCCGACCAGCCACATGATCAGGCTCGCGATCGCAGCGGGGCGAACCCATTTGGAGAACGTCCGCGTTAGGCATGAATTTCCGGTTCGCCGGCGTGTCCATCGTGCCTGGCAGGATCACGTTGGCGGTAATTCCGGCGTCTTTGTTTTCCAGGGCTACGGTCCGGATCAACGAAACCATGGCAGCCTTGGATGCGCTATAAGCGCCAACCCCCGCGCCGGGTTCCAGCGCGGCGCGGCTGCCAATGGCGACAATGCGTCCATTGCCAGTCTTTCGCATGACCGGGATGCCGCGCGCAGAAGATAGAACGTGCTATTCAGGTTCATATCGAACATGCGCTGGAAGGTGGCATCGTCGGTGTCCGCAATAGACTGGCCGCCCGCGAAACCACCCACTGTGTGTGCCAGAATATCCAACCGGCCAAAGCGGGAGACTACGATTGTCGACCGCGGTTTTCGCGTCCGCAGCCGTCGAGATCTCGGCTGGCAAGAGCAGTGAATAATGGACTGTTGAAAGTCTGACTGCTGAATCTTGCGTGACAAACCAACGACGGTTGCGCCGGCATCGAGCAACGCCTGCGTGACGTAGGTTCCCAAGACCTCCATTGGCACCGGTTACGAGCGCGATCTTACCCTTCATCGAACACACTCCTGCAAACATGACAGTCGTTGTCTGTCTCAAGCTTTGACTGCCATTTGATTCCGTCACGCGGCAAAAGTAGCGAACAAATTCGGGATGTGGAATTCATGGATTTTCCGGCATCAGCCCAGTCCTCAAACTGTCAGAGCGATTGATAAATCACCGCGGTTATCCCGACTCGGCGAAAATTGTCACTGCCTTGATTGAGAACGTCATCCACCGCAAAGATTCCGATTCTAGTAGTGGTCCGACATCGTCCCTAATGCCTTGATTCTGCTACGCCCCGTAATTTTGTTGCCAAGGTCTCAATGGCCCTTGACGTGCGGCCTTAACCGACGGCGCGGGGGCTTTCGTTTGGAAAAGAGCATCGGTCATCGGCGACACAAACGGATCAAAATGGTTCTGCCGGTGCGGATTTCGGGGAAAGACTCGGCCAACAATCCAGTCAACGAACTGGCCCACACTCTGGACATCACTCCGAATGGCGCCCGGCTGGGCGCAATTCACCATGTGCTGAAAACCGGGGACAAACTCACGCTGCAATATCGTCAGCGCAGGATCCAGTTTCGCGTGGTTTGGGTAAAACCGATGGAGGGAACGCAGCGAGTATCAGGTCGGTCTGGAAGGACTCGGCTCCTGGCGGAGAAAACTGGGGGCTCGAGCTTCCCGAGTCGAATCTGGTCGATGAATTCGACGAATGCCAAAGCTCCAATCAGATCCTCGGCCAGCTCTTGAACCACTGACCGAATACCGCAATCCGCCTAACATCAAAGTCCAACTTACGCAGCAGCGCCGTAAAGTTCGCGCAACGACTTGACGTTGGTCGCGGGCTTTTCGTGCAACAGAAGTTCCGTCGCCTGCACCCGCCGGTCGCTGTGAAACCAGCGCTGCACCACGCCATCGTGCAGGAAGTTCGCCATGGCAAGCAGGCTCATGCCCTGATGGTGGGCCATCCAGCAGCGCACCAGTTCATGGCGATGGCGCCAGGAGTGGCGGCCGGAAGACGGTGTAGTCGGCGGCCTCGTAGAATCCGTACGAGCCCAGCCATCCGTCGCCGTCCATCCGCCGCAAATTGCGCAACGCCGCCGGCGGCATCCACGTGCAGCGCCAGGAAGGTGGAATACGGCGAGATCACCAGCAGCTTCCGGTTCGCCGTTGCGCAGTGAAAGACGCGGCAGACCGAACGCCTGGTACTGATAGTTCCCGGCGTCATCTCTTTTGGCGTACGCCGATTCCGAAATTCCCCAGGGCACGCCCTTCTCGTTGGCATAAATCTGCTGCAGTCGCACCGCGGCGATGCGCGAATTGTCCAGCAGCGTATTGGGATAAGTGCGCATCCACAGCACCGGCATCAGGTACTCGAACATGGTTCCGGTCCAGGAAAGCAGAACCGGAAGTCCGTGCTCGCGGGTGTGCGACCTGCCCAGCTGAAACCAGACGTCCTGCGGAATATCTTCCTTGGCGATCGCGGCGAATACGGCGATGCGCGCCTCCGAAGCCAGCAAGTCGTAACAGGCGGATGCGAGTTTTCCCGACTCGACATCGAAACCGAGCGACAGCAACTTGCGGCGCGGATCGAGCAGGAAGCGGAAATCCATGTCGTCGGCGAACTTTCCGGCCGTGCTGGCGATCTGCTTGAGATCCTCGATCAGGTCCAGCGCCCGCGAACGCGCTTCCGGCAACATGGCCTGCAGCCGCTTGATACAGCGCCTTGCGGTCTCCGGAGCCGTTGGCATGGTCGAGGGCAAACTGCAGGCGGGCGGTCAGAGTGTCCACGACCTCCGGCAATCTTTCGATGGTCAGGCTCTGCGAGTCGAATTTGAAGTTCAGCGTGGCATCATTCCACAGCGGGACGAACTCCGGCAGCATCCACGGAGCATAAACCTGCACTGCTTTCCTGCAGATTTCTGAGCCGGGAAAGAGATTCCGCCGCGAACCAGTGCACCTCCGCTTCGTGTTTCGGGTTCTACGTCTGGCGGATCGATCTCCAGCAATCCTTCTTCGGACGGCGCCAGCAGTCGCTGCAGCCAGCTCTTCTTCTTCATCTGCGTCTTGAAATGTCCGGAAGCGCTTTTGCGGGAAAGCATGCCGCTCCACCAGAATCCGGAGATGATCGGCCAGGCCATCCGCCAGTTGCTGCTCCAGCAGCGGACGATGCAAAAGATCCAGACATCCCTGCTGCAAGGTCCACAGCGATGCCACCAGGTTGCCGCTGTCCACGGAGGAAACGAACCGGGGCCGAAGCGGTTCGAGCGTGCGCGTGTCATACCAGTTGAGCAGGTGGCCGTGAGATCGCGGAAGCTTCGCCATGGTGGCCAGAGTTCGCAAGGTTTGCTCGGCAAATTCAGGGACGGTCAGAAATCCGAATTCGCAAGCCACCTGGCGGGCGTTCAGAAGAAAGCCCAGGTTGGTGGGCGAAATGCGCGCCGCGACGGCGGCAGGTTCTTCCTGCACATTGTCCGGAATCAGCCAGTGGTGCTCCTCGGTGCTGAACTCGGCGAAGTATCGCCAGGTGCGGAGCGCGGCGCCGCCAAGAAACAACTCGTCCTTGTCGGAAGTTTCGTTGCGCATCGCGCGCGGAGGCAGGTTCAGCCACATCGAAATCCATTTGCTGCAACCCCAGAGCAGCAGGATGGGCAGCGCGGCGAAAAAAGCGCGGCGGCGGGTGAAGAACACCAGGACGCCCAATGCCAGCGCCAGCGCCGGCATCCAGTCGAGATAGATGTCGACCGGAGTGCGCTTGTGGGTGCTCAGTTCGGTTTCCGCCGCGGTTTCCCATTCGAGCAGCCGCCGCCGCGTCACCAGCCGCCGGACCAGGGTTCGCACCACGGCATCGAGCGAAAGCAACATCTGATGCGGCAGGAAACGACAGCGTGAAAAACATGCTGGCGTTGGCCGTGAGCAGCGCCGACCGGGCGTCCTTGACCACTTCCGATTTGCGCTCGACCGCAGCCCTCACCAGGTTGAACACGAACTGAAACCACGCCGGCACAAACAGGATGCGCAATCGTCGCCAGCGTCCAGTACAGCGGATTTCCCGGAAGCACCAGCCAGCCGAACACCAGCAGCAGGAAAGTTGCAGGCTCCACCAGGCTGCGGCGCAGGTTGTCCAGAATCTTCCACTGCGAAACCAGCGAGATGGGATTCGGAACCTTGCGTCCCGACTCGTCCGGCACGCGCGACAACAGCCAGCCCGTGATCTGCCAGTCGCCGCGCAGCCAGCGATGTTTGCGGCGGTTGTAGGCGCTGTAGTGCGAGGGATAGTCTTCGATGATTTCGATGTCGGTGGCCAGGCCGGCGCGCGCGTAGGCGCCTTCGATCAGGTCATGGCTGAGCAGCGCATTGCGCGGGAAGCGGCGATCCAGTACGCGGTGCACCGTGTCCACTTCATAGATTCCCTTTGCCGGCGAAGATGCCTTCGCCGTAAAGATCCTGATACACGTCGGAGATGGCGCGAGTGTAAATGTCGAAACCGGTCTCACCCGAGTAGAGGCTGGCCAGCCGGGAGCGGGAGGCGCTCTGCACGCTCACTCCGACACGCGGCTGCAGAATGCCGTAGCCGGCGACCACGATGTTCTTCTCCGGATCCGGATCGATGATCGCCTGGTTCAGAGGATGGGCCATCGCCCCGATCATGCGATCGGCCGATCCGCGCGGCAATTCCGTATCCGCGTCCAGCGTGATCACGAAGCGAATCCGCGGCAAGATGGAGAGATCTCCGACCTTGACCGGGAAGCTGTCGTACTCGTTGCGCAGCAGCTTGTTCAAGTCCATCAGCTTGCCGCGTTTGCGCTCCCAACCCATCCACACTCTTTCGCGCGGGTTGTAGACCCGGTGGCGATGGAAGAGCAGAAACGATCCCGCGGCCTGGCCGGCATACTTTTCGTTGAGCTCGCGAATCAGTTGCGCGCAGTAGTCGACCAGCGGATCATCCTCGTTCGAGGGCTCGCGGGAATCCGGCAAGTCGGTGAGCAGCGCGAAATGAATGTTGGGATCGTGATTGCCCAGAAATCGGACTTCCAGATCCTCCACCAGCCGGCGAACCTGTTCCTCGTTGAACAGCAGGCTGGGAATCGCCACCAGCGTGGTGCAGTTGTCGGGAACTCCCTCGGAAAAATCGAGCTTGGGAAGAATCTGCGGTTCCAGCAGCGAAGTGATCAGGTAGTTCACCAGCTGGATCGCGCTCTGCGAACACGGCAGCAGCAACATCACCATCGAAAACAAGAATCAGCTCAGGAGAGGTGTAAGTGTTGGTCAGCAGCAGCACGATCGCCGACATGATCGCCAGCGTGAGCACTTCGGTCCCGGGCAGATAAAACTCGTTCGGATGCCGCCGCAGGAAAGATGCAATCCGCTGCCCCAGCGGAGGCTGAAAGCCCACCGCTCCGTGCAGAGCGGCGGATCCGTCCGCCGAGCAGGTAGTAGCCAACATGCCCCAGACGGGCCTCCAGCCGCGGGCTGGAGTGCGTCTCCTGCTTGCGCCGACCTGCGCCAGGGCGACGCTTTGGCGGCAATTTCCATCTCCGGTCAGATCGGAGTATTCCGCAATCTTCGGCCAGTTCGGTGCGGTACAGATCGCGGCTTTCAAAATCCATGCGGGGGTAGGCGCCGGCGGGATCCTGGCGCAGAATGCGATCGAAAAGGATCAGCGGCTCGAGAACTTCTTTCCAGGCAGTCTGGCTGATATCGCGCAGGCTGCGTACGCAAACACCGACTCCGTAAGAGCCTTCGGGATCCGCCGTCACTTTGGATCCGCGGGCCGCAATCTCTTCCAGCAGGACCAGTTTCAGCGCCGGAACCAGCGCCCACAGCTCGATCATCTTCAGCGCGGTGCTCTGCTGAAAAGCCTGCACATAAGCGATCAGCGATTTCTCGCTGAACTCGTAGCCGCGTGGCGGCCAGATATCCCGCGGCCAGAGCCACCACGCGCGGAGCGATGGCGCCGTCGGGAGTGCGGACATGCGGAAGCTTGCGAACTAACTTGAAACCTTCCTTCGTGCCCCGCAGGTCGGAATGCAAGAGGCGGAGGTTGTCGTACAGCCAGCGGAAATCGTCGCCGACGGCGCTTCTTCGGCAGCGGCCCGTGAAAGGTCGCCAGCACCGGTCTGAGCGCGCGGCGAAGGGCACGATAGCGCTCGGAGAAAAAACGCGGCGAGTGCGTGTCCCGGCAGCCAGACCAGTCTGCGGCCCAGGTCGGCCGCGGCCGACGCCAAGGCGTCCAGGTCGGGCCCGGCTTCTTTGGGAGGCTCCGGCGTGACGCTCCGCGTCGGCGTTCAACATCTCGATATGGGTATCTGGCGGCATTGCTTGTGAATACTATGGCTCGAGTTGCTAACGATAACTGGCGGCCTGCATTTCAAACATTTCCTTGTAGCGTCCGCCCAGGCTGGCCAGTTGGTCGTGACTTCCCTCTTCGGCGATCTTGCCGTTTTCCAGAACTACGATGCGGTCAGCCATGCGCACGGTTGAGAATCGATGCGAAATAAAAAGCGCCATCTTTCCCGCGGTGAGTTCGGCAAAGCGCTGGAAAACTTCGAACTCGCTGCGCGCATCGAGCGCCGCGGTGGGCTCGTCCAGAATCAGAAGCTGCGCATCGCGCAGATAAGCGCGGGCCAGCGCAACTTTCTGCCACTCGCCGCCGGAAAGATCCACGCCGGTTTCGAAGCGCCGGCCCAGCATTTGATCGTAACCGCCGGGCAACTTCGCGATCACCGCATCCGCCAGGCTCTTTCTGGGCCGCCGTTTCCAGCAGTTTCAGGTCGTCGATTTCCTCAATGCGGCCCACCGCGATATTCTCCCGCGCCGTCATCTCATAACGCATAAAGTCTTGAAAGATAACGCCAATCTCGCGATACAGATCTTCCAGACGATACTCTCTCAGGTCCACGCCGTCGAGCAGGACCTGGCCTTCGGTGGGATCGTAAAGCCGCGTGATCAGCTTCACGATCGTGGTCTTGCCCTCGCCATTCTCGCCGATCAGCGCCACTCGCTCTCCCGGGATGAAGATGGAAGTTCAACCCATTCAGCACCAGCCGCGAACTTCCCGGATAGCGAAACGAGACATTGCGGAATTCGAATCCGCGGACGAATCGGCCGAGGCGCGGGCAGCGCATTGGGCTTGGACTGGATGGTCGGCTGCATATCGAAGAATGCCAGCAGGTCGGTGAGGAAAAGCGCCTGGTCGGCGATGCCCGAAAGCGTCGAAAAAATCTGCTGAATGTTATTGCTGGCCTGCAAAATCGCGCCGGACAGCAAGTACCACAGCCCGATGCTGTATACGCCGGTGACGGTCCGCCAGATCACAAACGCATAGGCCGAGTAGTAGCCCATGTAGGCGATCACCGAGAGAAATGCGCCGGCGATCAACTTCCGCCGCGACAGTGCGACATTCTCTTCGTAGATTCCGTCGGAAAGCTTGGTAAAGCGCTCGGTCAGAAACTTGCTGAGTCCAAATAATTTAAGTTCCTTGGCGGCTTCTTTGCTGCCTCCGACCTAGCCGCAGATAATCCAGCTGGCGCCGGACCGGGGTCTGGCGGAAATTCTTGGCGTATCCCAGAAATGCGAAGTGGCTCTCGCCCAGGAACGCCGGCAGCACTCCCGCAATCAGCAACAACATCAGCCAGGGCGAATAAACAATGATGGTGACCGACAGAGTAATGGTCGTAATCACCAACTGGATCAGCCGGCCGATCTGCTGAATCATGCCCAGACGATCGGTGGCCTGCACCCGCGCCCGTTCCAGCCGGTCGTAAAAAACCGGATCTTCGTAGGCGATCAGATCCAGTTCCGCGGCATGCTTCATCACCTGGATGCTCACGTGGCGGGTGTACTTGTCGGCCAGCAGAGAGTCCGAGTAATCAATCGCCCGCGCCAGAACGCCGCTCAAGACCGCGAGTCCGAATTCCGCCGCGACCAGCCACCACAGTCGAGGCGGCACCGGCTGGCCCGCCACTCTGGCGTGGACGATGGCGTCAACAATCAGCTTGGGAATCCACAGAAGGGCCAGCGGCAACAAAGAAGCGAAGAGACGGGAAACCAGGCCGAAAATTACCACCCCGGGCCCGGACTGCCACACGATCTTCAGAACAGGCGGCGTGTTGCGGAGCGCCGTAAGCCGCTCCTGCCAACTACTCCAGAAACCCTGTTGCTCCGCCATGCATGAATCCTAAACAACTTCGGGACTTTCTTGAAGTCATTCCCTTCAAGGCGACGAATGGTAATCTGCCGCTCTGGCGTGGATGACGAGCCTTAGCTACGGATAGTCCGGACAATAGATTCCGTTGAATACCCTAAGGTTTGTCGTGCCAAAGACTTACATCGCCAGCCGGCCTTCCTTCATCCGACATTTGGACCGGCCAGGAAGCCGCCATCCAAAACCAGGCTTTGCCCGGTCATAAACCCGGCTGCGCTGGAACACATCCACAAAACCGCCTCTGCCACCTCGTGTGCCGTTCCAAACCGGCCTATGGGGTGAAGTCCAAGGGACATCTTTCGCGCTTCCGGGTCTCGGAACAATCGCTCTGACATGTCGGTCTCGATCACTGCCGGACAAACCGCGTTGACGCGGATGCCCATCCTTGCGCCTTCAAGCGCCGCCGCCTTGGTCAGGCCGAGGACGCCGTGTTTGCTGGCCGAGTAGGTCGCCGTTCCGCGGCTTCCGATGAATCCCGCAATCGAGGAGTTGTTGACGATCGCGCCCGGACGGCCTTGCTTGAGCATCTGCTGCATCTCAAATTTCAGACACAGCCATGTGCCCTTGAGATTGATGTCAATGGTGCTGATCCCATTCCTCTTCGGTCTGCTCGAAGGATAGAAGTCCAGTGACCCTCGATGCCTGCGTTGTTGAAAGCACAATCCAATCCGCCAAAAGCTGCAACGGTCTTTTCGATCAATTCCCTGACTTCGAATAACCGCGAGACGTCGGTCTTGACGAACAATCCTTCACCGCCTGCACTCCGGATCAGATCGACGGTAACCTTTCCTTCCTCTTCACGCCGACCCGCTACCACCACCCGCGCTCCCTGTTTCGCGAACAGCAGCGAAGCTTCGCGCCCTATGCCTGAAGTTCCACCCGTCACCAACGCAACCTTGCCAGTCCATTCGGACATAGTCATCTCCCAAGGATGCTCAGAACAGATGACTATACGCGACCCTCAGAGTGGGCGGCCACGTGGGGACAGCCGCCCCCAGCTGTCCAGCGGAGCAGAGCTCCGCAGTTGCGCCAATTATTCGGGGCGCGAGCTTGAATTTACGGAAACTCAACAGATGAGGTCTTCCCGGCTACTGCAGCCGATCGGGCACCCCAAACCTCGATCGGAAATCCTGCTTCACACAACGCCGTTCAGTCCAGCATCGGGCTCGGATGAATATCCAAATCCCGGGCGCGCTTCTCCAACTTGTGATTCAACTCGTCGATTAATTCCATCAGCTTCGCGGGATCCTGCTCATCTTGGGCCGCCTCCGCGAGTTGTCTCCAATCATCGCTGGTCGTCATCGACATCGTCACCTCCTGGAAGGGTTTACGGGGCCCCGTCCGTTTCATTGCAGTTGCTGTGCCAAAGTGGGACAGCCTGTGTTTTGTGGGATTTGCGGACACTCTTCCGAATCCTTGAGGAAAATTATGGGGCTCCCCACGCAATTCGTTCATACTGCGAAAGCGTTCCCTTCAGGTCAACCTCGGATTGCATCTATCCTGCCTATATACAATCCTGCCTATATACAATTTTGATTGGACTAGGTTCGCGTCCGGCATCTAGAGTTCCCTCTGGCGATCTCAAACCGGTTGACAAAGAGTCTGAAAACTTTGTCCGTAAGGCAGGATCCGCATTCCTGGGACTGGCGGTCTCGCAGCCGATCTTTATTATTATTATTTATTTATGATTTATTTATGCACGATCGAACCCGATCAAATAAGACCCGGTTTGAGTGCGAACAAATGGAACAGCGGGAGAGGATAGAACCTGGCATCCGCGAGGAAGCCCAGTCGTAACCTAGTCGAGTCACGAGCCCAGCATTTACACTGCGGAGGTGCGCACAAGACGCGCCCTGATCTAAATTGAGCCCTGACGACGAAAGAATCCAAGAAATGAGCCAACCCGCTCCTGCGCAAGATGAGAGTTATGTTCTGACCCTGGAGGAAATTGGCAACCTGGCGGCCGAGGGCGGCAAACCGGCCGAAACCCTGATGAACGTCGTGGCCCTGATCGCCAAGCGCTTTCAAACCGACGTGTGCTCGGCCTATCTGCTGGAACCGGACCGCGCCAACCTGGTGCTGGCCGCCACTCTCGGACTTCGCCCGCAGTGCATCGGCACGCTTCGCATGGCGCTGCACGAAGGTCTCGCCGGCCTGGTCGCCGAGCAGGTGCGCCCGGTCGCCGTCGAACAGGTCAAGAACCATCCGCGCTTCAAATATTTCAGCGAAGCGGGCGAAGACGCTTACCAGTCGTTCCTGGGCGTTCCCGCTGATCGATCGCGGCGTGCTGCAGGGCGTTCTGGTGGTGCAGACCGTCGAGCCCCGCGTTTTTCGCGAAGATGAAATCCGCATGCTGACCGAAGCCGCGGCGCAGGTGGCGCCGGTGGTCAGCGAAGCCCGCACGCTGGATCGCTTCATCGCGCCGGCGCAGGAGCGGCTGTGGGCGCTGGCGCGCAACCTGTGGTGGAGCTGGGACCACGATACCAGCAGTCTGTTCCGCGACCTCGATCCGGTGCGCTGGCGGCAGCTCAATCACAATCCCGATTGCGCTGCTCTCGGAAATTCCGCTGGCGGCGATGGAACGCCGCGCCCGCGAACTGGTGCTGCACAGCCGCATCAACTACGCCTATCGCCGCCAGCGCGAATATCTCGACGCGGACCGCACCTGGGGAGCCCGGCACGCCGGCGTTCTGCGGCCTCGTCCGGTGGCCTATTTCTCCGCCGAATTCGGCTTGCACGAGTCCATTCCGGAATATTCCGGCGGCCTGGGCGTGCTGGCCGGCGATCACATCAAGAGCGCGTCCGATCTGGACATTCCGCTGGTCGGCATCGGCTTGTTCTACGGCCAGGGATATTTCCGCCAGCGCCTGGATCGCGCCGGCTGGCAGCAGGAAGAATACCTCCAGACCGATGTCAACCAGCTGCCCATGGAACCGGCGATCGGAACGAACGGCGAGCCGGTCACGGTGCAGATCGAGACCCGCAGCGGCGCCATCCGCGCGAAAGTCTGGCGCATGAAGGTCGGGCGCTGCGATCTGCTGCTGCTCGATTCCAACGTCGAAGGCAACGCGCCCGAGGATCGCGAACTCACCTCGCGGCTGTATGGCGGCGATGCGCGCATCCGTATCCGCCAGGAATTGCTGCTCGGCGTCGGCGGCTTCCGCGCGCTGAGAGCCATGGGCATCACGCCCGGCGTTCTGCACCTGAACGAAGGCCACAGCGGATTTGCCGTTCTGGAAGCGATTCGCAGCCGCATGGAGGACGAGGGCATCGGCTTCGATCAGGCCGTGCCCCGCGTTTCCCGCGAAGTGGTCTTTACCACGCACACGCCGGTGCCCGCCGGCCACGACCGCTTCGACGCCGAACTGATCGAAGAGCATCTGGGCCCGCTGCGCGAGGCGCTGGGCCTTTCGCACGACAAGCTGATGGAGCTGGGCCGCGAAAATCCCGGCAATCCCGACGAGGATTTCTGCATGACCGTGCTGGGCCTGAAGCTTGTCGCGGCGCGCCAACGCCGTCTCGGCGCTTGCACGGCGAAGTGTCGCGCGCACATGTGGACCGGCCTCTATCCCGGGCAAGCCCGAAGACGAAGTTCCCATCGGACACATCACCAACGGCGTGCACGTGCCTTCCTGGCTGGCGCCGCAGATGTTCCGCCTCTACGACCGCCATCTGGGAACCGGCTGGCAGGAGCACAGCGGCGAGCCCGACATCTGGGAAGGCATCGAGAACGTCGACGATGGCGAACTGTGGGAAACGCACCTCAGCCTGAAATCGCGGCTGCTCGAATTTGTGCGCCGCCGCGTGGTGGAGCAGGCCGAGCGCCGCGGCGAGTCGCCGGAAATGCTGCAGCGGCTGGGCCGCGTGCTCAGTCCGGACGCGCTGACCATCGGATTCGCCCGCCGCTTTGCCACCTACAAGCGGGCCGACCTGATTCTGGCCGATATCGAAAAGCTGGCGTCGATGGTGAACGATCCCAAGCGCCCGGTGCAGTTCGTCTTCGCCGGCAAGGCGCATCCGCGCGACGAACCCGGCAAGAAGATGCTGCAGCAGATCGCGAAGCTGATGCGCGACATCGGAGTTCGCCGACAAGTTCGTCTTCGTCGAAGACTACGACATCAACGTCGGCCGCCATTTCGTGCAGGGCGTCGATGTCTGGCTGAACAATCCGCGGCGGCCGCTGGAAGCCTCCGGCACCAGCGGCCAGAAGGTGGTTCTGAACGGCGGCCTCAACCTGTCGGTGCTGGACGGCTGGTGGGCGGAAGCCTACGACGGCCTGAACGGCTTCGCCATCGGCACCGGCAGAACGCACTCCAACATGAGCGTTCACGACACGCGCGACGGCGAAGATCTGTACCGCGTGCTGCGCGAAGAAGTGATTCCGCTGTACTACCAGCGCGACCGCGACGGCCTGCCGCGCGGCTGGATCAAGCGCATGAAGCGCACCATCCGCACCCTGGGCTGGCGCTTCAACGCCAATCGCATGGTGATGGACTACGTCGCTGAAATGCTACGTCCCGGCCGCCGGCGGCACTGTCCAGCGATCTGAGCAAGAAACTGTGACTGACTGTGCGCACGCTCTCGGCGACCGTGACTCTCGGCGTCTGACTCGTTCTGATGCGGACGTTTGACTTCGGGCCTTGCGTTTGACCCGTGCCGCATGGCATTGTTTGGCGCCAGGCGTCCACGCTACATCGCTTCGAGGCGGCGGACAGGAGTGCCGCCTCACATCAGTCAACCGGCCGAAGCTTCGCAGAACTTTCTTGGTTCCGAGCGCGGCATAGTCGCCACGAACCTGGGTGCCGTGGCCGTCCGAATCCATTTCCAACTGGCCGCCCAGTTCGTGGATTCGCTCTCGCATTCCCGGCCAGTCCGACGCCGCCGTGCGCGCGATTGCTGGCGAAAGCGCTCGAGAACCTCCGCGCGGAATTCCCTTGCCGTAGTCTCTTACCCGCAGCACAACCTCGTCCTGCGAACAGTCGCACCGAAACATCCGCCTTGCGGCTCTTGGAATGGCGGTGAACGTTGGTCAGGCTCTCCTGCAGCACGCGGAACAGAGCCAGCTCGAGGGAAGCGGGCAAGCGGCCGAGGTCTTCCGGCATATCCAGGCTGGTGTGAATGCCGCTGCGTTTCGCGAAACCTTCCACATACCATCGCGCCGCCGAGGCAAAACCGGTTTCGTCCAGCAGCGGCGGATGCAACAAGATGCGAGATGGTACGAGTCTCGGTCATGGCCTGAGTCCAGCAGCTTCATGGACTCCGAAATGTAGCGAATTGTTCCGGCACCGACTTGCCCAGCATGGTCAGATTCATCTTCACGCCCACCAGGTACTGCCCGAGGCTGTCGTGAAGTTCGCGGGAAAATTTCCGGCGTTCCTGATCCTGCAACTCCAGCAAACGCACGCTAAGCGTGCGCAGCGACGCCTCGGCCTGTTCCCGCGCTCTCAGTTCCGCATTGAGCAGGCCGATAGTGGAAGATGAACAGAGCCAGAACCACCAGGAACGCGGCGCAGAGTATGTACGCGGTAATGCGGAACAGTCGTTCGGAGTGCTGCCGGCGCTGCTCCAGAAGCTGCTGTTCGTCATCCTGCATCTTCTGCAAGAGCGAATCTGCCTGTCCGGAGATATTAATGATTTGCTCTCGCAGGCGCGCCTGCTCTTGCGCGCCGGGTGATCCGCTTTGCTTCAACTGAACCGAGCGATCCAGCAGCGCCAACCTGCGGTTGGTGATTTCGTTCAAACGCTTCCAGTCTTCGCGTCGGTCGGCGTTGTCGGCGGTCATTTCGCTGAGCCGCTTCAGTTTCACGGAATATCATTCGCGGCAGCCTGATAATCCTGAAGAAAGGAGTCTTCCCCGGTATCGACGTACCGGGTGCGGGCTCGTCCAGCCCTTGAGCTGATGGCGTTGAGGTCGGCTAAAGTGGATTGGACATCGCGGGTGTGGCCCACCCATGCCTCCGCGGCGCGAAGGCGAGTCACGGCGTCATAGGTCGCCAATCCGCAAAGCAGCAATAGGACCACTGCCGAGCCGAACGCCAGTTGCATCCTTGTCCGTCGTGACACTTGCTTGTTCAGGCCCCTGTCTTGGAGACGCCAAGCCGGAAAACCTTGAGCGAACAGCCCCAGGCCCGCTTGATAACACGTCCTGGATGCGGCGATACGATTTTATATCAATTCAAGCGCCATTTACCCGGCGCCCTGTCTGGGTCTCATCTGTATAGAATTTCTTGAGGTTCGCAATCGTGTATCTTGAACAACGAGGTGCTTCCGTGAGAACAATTTTCTCCGTGCTGACCCTGGGCATTTGCATTACGCAACTGGCAATGGCGCAGGTGGATGCGCGCTGGAAACCGAACGATCCCGACCGTCCGGTCCCCCCGGTGATTGAGTCTGGAACAGCGAGCACACAGGATTCTCCGGGACGTCCACCGTCCGACGCTGTCGTATTGTTCGATGGCAAGGATCTTTCGCAGTGGACGGCCGAAGATGGCCAGGCGGCGAAGTGGAAGGTAGCGGATGGCTACATGCAGGTGGTGCCCCATAGCGGCCTCATCCATACGCGCCAACCGTTCGGCGATTGCCAGTTGCATGTCGAGTTTTCCGAGCCCACGCCTCCGGTGGGCGAGGGCCAGGAACGTGGCAACAGCGGCGTGTTTTTGATGGGCCTCTACGAAATCCAGGTACTGGATTCGTATCAGAGCAAAACCTACGCCGACGGCCAAGCCTCGGCTGTGTATGCGCAATTTCCCCCGCAGGTGAATGCCTCACGGCCACCGGGACAGTGGCAGATGTATGACATCATTTTTCACAGTCCGCGCTTTGACAAAGATGGGAAAGTGCTGCGCCCGGCGCGGGTAACGGTACTGCACAACGGAGTACTGGTGCAGGACAATGTGGAGCTGTCGGGCCCCACCGGCCACCATGTTCGGCCCCCCTACAAGCCAACCCCGGATAAGCTGCCACTTAGCCTGCAGGATCACGGCAACCCGGTACGCTTCCGGAATATTTGGATTCGTGAACTGGGCGAAGGGCAGTAGAACTCAGATCGGCAGCTTTTAAATGCATTTCACGCTCCGGGTCGCTGCTCCTGACCGAGGTAGTCCGGCCAGCGGACGGCCCTCCATTTCCCAGTATTCGAGAAGAGGATTGCTCAATGAAAACTCCTGCGTTATTCGACTTAACCGGCCGGGTGGCTGTCGTGACTGGTGGTAATGGCGGAATTGGCCGCAGCATTGCGCTCGGATTGGCCGAGGCCGGGGCCGCCGTCGCGGTGTTCGGACGAAACGACGAAAAGAACCAGCGAGTGCT
Organism: Terriglobia bacterium; assembly: GCA_963696825.1. GTDB lineage: Bacteria > Acidobacteriota > Terriglobia > Terriglobales > Acidobacteriaceae > JAIQFF01. Next base: position 710,805 of record CAVOLN010000007.1, on the reverse strand, counting down.
CTCTGAATTGAAGGCGATCGGTGTGCCTTCGCTTGCCATGAGCGTGGATGTGACCAATCGCGCCGGATTGGAGCCCGCGCTCAACCGGGTCGAGAGCGAACTCGGTGGCATCGGCATTCTCGTAAACAATGCAGGCAACGTGTCGTTGAGCGGCGGCGTGTTGAACGAAAAAACTGAAGATTGGGACAGCGTGATCGAAACCCAACTCAATGCAGTTTTCCTTCTTTCGAAGCTCGCTGCGCAGATCGATGGTTAGTCGTAAACGCGGAAAGATTATTAATATTGGCAGTATGTATTCGTTCTTTGGATCCGGGCTCGTTCCCTCTTACAGCGCAGCCAAAGGCGCGATAGTCCAACTAACCAAGTCGATGGCCATTGAGCTCGCTCCGCACAACATTCAAGTCAATGCGATCGCGCCTGGGTGGATTGAAACCGACATGACGGCGCCGGTGCGTGCCATGCCATTGAACGATGAAATTCTGGCACGCACCCCCGCCGGTCGATGGGGTCAACCGGAGGAAGTCGCTGGAACAGCTGTGTACCTGGCCTCGCGAGCTTCGGACTTCGTTACCGGCACTACGATTCGTGTCGATGGCGGTTATGCGATCCGATGAATTCGGCGGCGAAGTTATGCAGGTGGGCGTCTAACATTCAATTCCCAAGAGCACTCTTGCCAGCAGCCTGTCCGGGAACGAGCCAGTGCGATTCCTCAGCCCGAAGTCTTCGGCGGCCACGAAGTCTGGCCGCCGCGGCGATAGGCCAGATTGCCGATGTGTCCGGCGCGCGCGGCGGCGACTCCGGTTTCCACCGGCGCATTCGGCTCTTTGCGCGTCTTGATGCACTCGAAGAAATTTTCCACATGTGAGATGGTGCCGTCGCGGAAGCTGTGTTCGGTGAGAACCGGATTTTGCCCGTCTTGCACGCCCTCGCGATAAACGGCGAAGCCGCTGCGATTGATCTTCAACGTTGCTTCCGTCCCGCGGAATTCAAGGCCGCCGTCGTCGATGGAGGAACTCATCATGCCCTCGTACACCACATCGAACCCGGGATAGCGGAAGGCCGCCTGGATGGTGTCGGGACAATCCCACTGCTCGAAAACATATTTGTCCGCCAGCATCTGCGCCTCGCGCGGCTGGTCGGATTTCATGGCCCAGTGCACGACGTCGATCCAGTGAGTGAACAAGATCGGTCATGGCGCCGCCGCCAAAATTCCAGAACCAGCGCCAGTGATTGAATTTTTCCTCGCTGAATGGCTGATCGGGAGCGGAGCCGAGCCAAAGCTTCCAATCGAGCGCCTGCGCGTCGATCGGCTTGGGCACCCAGTCCCGGTGATAGTTCTGCCACCAGTAGGTCCGCACCTGCGGGATGCGCCCAAGACTGCCGCCCTGAATCAGATCGACGGCATCGCGAAAGTGAGTCCAACTGCGCTGCTGCATGCCGCACTGCAGAATCTGCTTGCTGGAACGAACCGCGTGGGTGAGCGTCGCGCCTTCCTCGAGCGTGTGGGTGACCGGTTTTTCGAGATAAACGTCTTTGCCGGCCGCCAGGGCATCGACCGCCATGCGAACGTGCCAGTGGTCGGGCGACGCGATGAGCACCGCATCGATGTCCTGCTGCGAGCACCTCACGATAATCGAGGTGGGTAGTCGCGATACCGTTGGACCGTTCCTTGACGGCATCGCGGCGCGGCGCATAGACGTCGCTGACGGCCACGATCTGGTAAGGGCCAACCTTGTCGGCAGCATCGAGCAGGTTCCGCATTCGGCCGCCGGCTCCGATGACTCCGATGCGAAGGGTGTCGTTGGCGCCAAGCACTCTGGTCGAGGCGAGGGCGGTCAGTCCACTTGCGATGAGGAAGCTTCGGCGATCAATCATACTCGGCACGTTTCTCCAGTTCATTTTGTCGCGCCCAACTTGAGCAGGTTACGATGCGGCGGAGAGAGCTTACCAAAAAACAGAGCTCCTGAGGCCAAGTTCCGAAAATGACTGGGGAATACAGGCGGCAAAGCCTGCGGGAGGCTCAATGCTGGCCATGATTAAATCGTGATACGATATTATATAGATATGATCGTCACACGATATAATCGGCGAACGCAAAAAGCTCTCTCCCTCAGCGACTATAAGTCGTTGGCGGAACTGCGGTATCAGATCCGTCGTTTTGTCCACTTCAGCGAACACGCGGTGCGAACTGCGGGACTCGAACCCCGCCAGCATCAGCTGATGTTAGCCCTGAAGGCCCTCCCCAAAGACGTGCGCCCCCGTATTGGAGAACTGGCGGAGCGGTTGATGATTCAGCACCACAGCACAGTCGAGTTGGTGAACCGATTGGCGAAAGCAGGATATGTCCGCCGCAATCCTGGAGATGCAGACAGGCGCGAAGTTTTGCTTTCGCTGACTCCGAAGGGTGAAAAAATCCTGCGAGAGTTGTCTTTAGACCATCGAGCGGAGCTTCGGACGCGAGGACCGGCACTGGTTGCGGCGCTCAAACGAGCCATACTAGCTGCAAGTATCGGATAAAAAACCCAACCCGCGCTTCAGTAAGGAATTACCTGGATATGTCAGAACGCAAGATCGGCCCCACAACCAACTCCGCTGCAGTGAGGAACGATAGCCCGTCCCGTCCGACGATTGCAGCTACCGGAGTTCAAGCGAAGAGCGCAGCGCTCACCGAACCAGCGCAGTTTCGAATTGTCCTGGTTTCATTCCTGGCTGCCGGAATCGGGCTTCTGTCCGGCGTTATCGCGTATTTGCTTTATAACCTGATCGGCCTGCTTACCAATATCGTCTTCTATCACCACTTCGTTTTCGCGTTTAACAGTGCCCGAAATAATCATCTTGGTGTGTGGGTCATAGTGATGCCGGTCATCGGCGGAATCATTGTCGGTTTCATGGCGAAGTATGGATCCTCCAAGATCAAGGGCCACGGAATTCCCGAAGCGATGGAAGCGGTACTGATCAATCGCAGCCGTATTCAACCGCGAGTCGCAATTCTGAAGCCGGTCTCGGCGGCGATTGCGATCGGCACCGGCGGGCCCTTCGGTGCGGAAGGCCCCATCATCCAAACTGGCGGCGCCGTCGGTTCGTTAATAGGACAACTGGTCCACACCACGGCATCCGAGCGCAAGGTTCTGCTGGCTTGCGGTGCGGCGGCGGGCATGTCGGCGACATTCAACACGCCGATTGCGGGTGTGATCCTCGCCATCGAGCTGCTCTTGTTCGAATTTAAGTCACGATCATTCATTCCGCTCGTCATTGCGAGCACCATCGCGACGGCGGTACACATGCAGCTTTTGGGTACTGGTCCAATGTTCACAGTGGCCGCAATGGACTTCGGAATTCCAGGCTCTCTACCCTTTTACTTACTGCTTGGGGGCCTCTGCGGACTGGCCGCGGTTGGCTTCAGCAAGCTGCTTTATTGGGTGGAAGATCAGTTCGAGAAGTTGCCGATTGACGAGCTTTGGTGGCCGGCGATCGGCGCATTCGGGCTGGGAATTATTGGGTACTTCGTGCCGCGTGTCCTGGGTGTCGGATATGACACCATCAGCGACATCCTGAATGCCGATCTTGCCCTCAAGCTGCTGATCGTCGTCATGCTCGCCAAGGCGGTTGCGCTTGTAGTCTCGCTCGGCTCTGGAACGTCAGGAGGACTGCTCGCGCCAATGTTTATGTCCAGCGCCGCAATGGGCGGAGCTTTCGCGCTGGTAGTGAATAAACTTTTTCCCAGTGCCCACCTTTCTGCCGGAGCATTTGCGCTGGTTGCCATGGGAGCGGTTTTCGGAGCCGCTTCGCGGGCTGCTTTCACCTTCATCATTTTCGCCTTCGAGATTACGCGTGACTACAACTCCGTCTTGCCTCTGATGCTGGTCACGGTGATCGCTACCGGGATTGCCATGTTGCTTATGCCAAGAGCATCGATCATGACCGAGAAGCTGGTGCGCCGCGGTCTGCGAATTCATCAAGACTACGAGAGCGACATGCTGCAACAAATGTCTGTATCACAGACGATGGACACAGAAGTTCCAGTCGTGCCCGGCGATATGTGGCTGGTTGACCTGGCAGACCGGATCGCGCGACGCGACCCTGAAGTAAGCCGGCATCAGGCCCTGATCATTACAGACGCAGACGGCAAATTAGCTGGCGTTATTACCAGAGGGGATGTTTTTCGCGCACTGGACAAAACCTCGACTGAATCCATGACTGTGCTCGAAGCCGGAACTCGCGATGTTGTGGTTACTTATCCAGACGAGGTTTTGCACGACGCCTCGGCGAAGATGCTGCGCAACAATATTGGGCGTTTGCCCGTGGTCGACCGCAAGGATCCTGGTCATGTGGTCGGATATTTGGGAAGACAGGGGATCATGGCGGCGCGCTTGCGTCGATTAGACGAGGAACATGTGCGCGAGCCCGGCTGGATCGGATCACGCCGGAAGAGGTGAGGCGTAGTGTTCGCCAGTCTTTAAGGATCAGTCTTTCAATCTCGGTGCAATCCCTGAAGGTTTCTCATGGTTTAAGGACCCGAACTCCAGGCGGGATCGAAGTTCGTTTGAGCCATCACGCCGCAATTCCTTGACAACAATTTGGCGGAAGCGAGTGGGAGTCGAACCCACCATCGCCGCCGAAAGACGACGACCGCCGGTTTTGAAGATCACCTGGAGTATTCTGATTAGTTATGGAAATTCTCTACTCTACTTGATTTGTCAACCGCTTACCAGGAGAGCATTCTGATCGGTTCGGATGAAAGTCGACCCGTTTCGAACATAGAATTATCACGTTTTTATCACAGCAGAATTACCCGTGAGGATTCGGTCAGGCCGGGACGATGTACTTTCAACGCCAACGCTGGGTCTGGTCACTCTGACACTCATCGCGGTGAGCTATGCAGGAATCGCAGCTTCATAGCCTCTGGCGCGGATCCACGAAATAAAAAAACGAGTTCGGAATAGCGGAAAGAAATCGCTCTCCCGTACCCGGCAGTAATCAACTGCGTAATAGCTTGAGTCCAAGCGAGGACAGAAGGCAAAACCAGCCAAGCAGTTCGAGGAGGGTTTTTCGATCTTAATTCCACAAGCGCCTAAGGTCCAAATCCAGACTTGGCGATACTTTCGATCTGTCGAATTTCTTGACCGAGTTAGAATGGCCGCCATGGTAATAGATTTCGGAACACTTCAATAAGAGCGAGTGCGCATTCACCTGATCACTGCCGAGTCGCCGGAGTCACGACGCCTGCGCCGCGTGCGCCTGATTCAATTCCCTCAGCTGACGATGCCGCTGATCGCAGCTCTAACACCGCGCGAGCATAGCGTCACTCACACCGACGAGATCGTGGAACCGGTGCGCTTCGACGAACCGGCAGACCTTGTGGGGATTACGGCGCCAACGCCGTCCGCTCTTCACGCCTACGGTCTCGCGCGCGAATTCCGTCGTCGAGGAGTGCCCGTGGTGATCGGCGGACCGCACGCGACAGCACTTCCCGAGGAAGCCTCACGTCATGCGGATGCAGTCGTCGTAGGCGAGGCCGAAGACACCTGGCCACGCGTGCTCGATGATGCTCGCCGCGGCAAGCTGCAGCCTATCTACGTTTCCACCCGGCAGGCATCACTCGACCGGCATGCCCGCACCACGTTGGGACTTGATCAGGGGACGCCGTTACGGGAAGTCCGTCACCATTGCAACGCGCGGATGCCCTCATCGATGTGATTACTGCACGATTCCACTCCTCTACGGTCCTGGGACGGTCCGGTATCGTCCTATTGATGAGGTTGTGTGCGAAGTCGCGACGAGTCCGACACGCGCGGTAGTGTTTTGGGACGATAACATCGGCGCCAATCCGCGCTACGCGAAGGAACTCTTCCGGGCTCTTACTCCGCTGAGGAAATGGTGGACGAGCCAATGCACGGCGAATGCCGCGCGCGACGAAGAGTTCGTGGAGCTGGCGGCGCGGAGCGGGTGCAAGGCGCTCTTCCTGGGTTTCGAGTCGATCTCGCAGGAGAGTCTTCAGGCCACGAACAAGGCGCACAACCGCGTCGGACGACTATCGCCGGTTGATCGCGAACCTGCATCGTAACAGAGTCGCCGTCCACCTTGGCATCATGTTTGGCTTCGACCAGGACGATGTCGGGATCTTCCGACGCACTGCCGATTTTCTCGATGAGTCTGCTGTCGATGTTGCCACCATAAGCATGGTCGTGCCGATGCCCGGCACTCCGACATTTCATCGAATGAATGCCGATGGAAGGATCCTCACCACCGACTGGTCGAAGTATGACGGGAAAAAGCACTGCGTTTTCGAGCCTGCGCGGATGTCACCGGAAACGCTCGAAGCCGGAACGGAGTGGGTGGCGCGACGCTTCTACTCCCCTCGCTCGATCACTCGCCGGCTCTCAAAGTCGGGCGCCGGCATCTGGTGGAATCTTCCCAGGAATCTGGGCTACATGCTGGCGAACTTTTCGAACGCTGGGCCGTCGTGGGATCCGAGTCAGCAACTGTAGGCACTGCGGCTGGGAAACGAAGACTGTCGAATCTGGGTACATGTCGAAAGCAAGGGTGCTCTTTCCGCCTGAGCTATGCCGCATAAGAGAATCCAATTATTTCGCACCCCAAATTTCTCAAATCCCTGCAAATCGCAGCAATACGCTGGCAAGACTACGTTCTGCCCAATTGCGGTCATTTCGCATGACCTGTGGTTCTTAAATAAACATATTACTATCAATAGGTTACACGCCTTAATCCCTAGAGTGTCCCCTTCCCCATGTGCTACCCCACCTATCGAAACCCGGGAAATCGCAGCCAAACGCAAGCACGCCCAATCGCACAGCTCACGCTAACCCTCGTATTTTCAAGCCTCCCCCAAAGATGGACCGTTGCTACTGGATGTACACTTCCAGCCCAACAATCGCCGAAAGGAAAATTTAGCGATGCTTAGGTGGGCAATCGAGGGCACGCTTGCCGGTGGACCTCGACCGAGAGTACGGCATAAGCCTATGAGCCAGGTGTCTAAATCCATCGTTGATGGGGTGGATTAGAAAGGCGAAGGCGGAGGGGATCCGATCAGTGATCTGCTTACTGGACGAAACTCAGCTTCACCTGTATGAGAAGCTTCCTCGAGATTTGATCTCCTATAATCGAGCCAGCGGATTGCGGACTGAACACATTCCAGTTCGCAACTACAAGCATCCCGCGCTCCCCGATCACGAGCTCGAGAAGGTTTGGAAAGCGTACAAGCGGCTCGATAAGCCCGTCCTGATCCACTGCAGCGCCGGCATCGGCCGCACAAGGAAGGCCGTTTCTCACATCCAGCGAAAGTTGAAAAAATGCACTCTGCAGTAAACTTCCCAGTGGATGATCTCTGAAGCCAGCGCCGTTAACGACGCGCGAAGCGAAGATGGGCAAAGCTACTCACAGGAGGACACCACGACTTAGAATATAAACTTCAAACCGAACTGCAGGACGCGCGCACGGTGTGCCGAACTGGGGTGAAGGAAGTTGCTCGAAATAATACAGTGTGGATCCGCGGCTGAATTAGCGGGACCGCCGTAACAGGTCATTGCATTGTTTATGCCAGCCCACTGCACGTGATTAAAAATATTAAATGCCTCGGCGCGAAACTCGAAAGCTTTACCCTCTAAGATCATGAAGTTTTTGACGATAGCCATATCGAAGTTGGTCCGACGCAGATTACGCAGCAGGTTGCGCCTCGAATTGCCGAACGTTAGACCTCGCGGCGCTGCAAACGCTCCAGGATTGAATAGCAACGGACCCGGAATACCCTCGATCAACTGATTCTGCGATGACCCTCGATTGTCGCCAGTCAGATCCGCATAGCTCCCGCTTCCAAAACCGTTAGCTACGCCGGCGTTGTCGACGAAAGAATCGCTGTTTATTACGCTGAAGGGAGTTCCAGTCTGAAAAGTTGTAATGCCGGACAATTCCCAGCTCCCCAGTAGCCGTGAAGCTGTTCCAGATTTTTCGAAGAACGGTATGTCGTAGATGTACCCGACGTTCAGTAAATGGCGTTGGTCATAGTTTCCGCTAGCTCGGTTGGAACTGGGATTATAGGAATCGACAAAGTTAGCGTCCCCGCGCGAGGAGGAATTGTCGATCGCATGACTGTAGGTGTAAGCGGCACTGAATTGCAGTGCGCCCATTCTGCGGCGAAGTGATGCCTGCAGGGCGTGGTATGTGGAACTGGCTGTCTGTTCTAGGCGGTTGATCGCACCGAAGCCCACAAATGGGCGGAAAGGACTGGGATCAGCGCTACAAGCTACCGAAAGGTGGATCGCTGCTTCACCGGTGACCGGTACGCCGCTGGGTGTGGTCATGGTGCCGCAATCGTCATGTTGGCCGTCAATTCCCCCAATTGGTTCTCCTGGTTTGTAGGGATTCAGAGCGGCCGGGAGCGCGGGAATCTGGTTGAGATCACGCTGAAGGGTCAAATGCGTGCCCTGGGTACCAACATAGGCGATGATCAGTACGGCTTTACTTCCAATTTCACGCTGTACATCCAGATGCCATTGCTGGACATAAGGCCAGATAGCTTGCGTGGGAATCGAGGAAACGTTGGGTGGGAAAAACAGTGGGCCACTTTCCGGATTGCTTGCCTTGCCGATGTTTTCGTATCCAAGAATATTAAATTGCACAGCCGACAATACGAGTGGCGGCGCTCCGTCCAGAGATTCAGTGTTGGCCTCGTTGCCGTTTGTATGCTCGTAGAAGATACCGTAGCCGGCCCGGATCGCCAGTTTTCCCTCTGCCGGTCGGATCATAGGCGAAGCCGATCCGGGGTGCGAAGTTTGCTAAATGCCCCTTCATGCATCCGGCGGGAATGCGTCCAACCCCGCACCGAACCATGCCGGTCAGGTAGTCAATGTCAGTACCGGGCGGGAACACGAGCGCTCCCGAGTCTGCGTCGATAGAAGGTGCAGAGGATGGATCATAAGCCTTGGGATCGAAGTTGAACGCTCTGTGGTAGCGCTCGCGATATGTGCCGAACAGGCTCAGACGCAAGCCCAGATTGAGGGTTAGTTTGCGGTTGACCCGCCAATCATCCTGAAAGTATGGTTCGAGAATTTTGTAGCGGTTGTAATACTTGACCAGGTGACTGGTTTGGGAAAAAGCGAAAATTCGCCCAGTCAGCATGTCAGCAAATGGATTGCCAGTCGAGTTCTGCGAAGTAGCGTCAAAAGAAAGGGAACCTTGGAGGGGGGCGAAATTCGGCTCATTCTTCTGGGCAGCTACAAAATAAGCTCCTATCTGCAAGTTATGATGGGAAACGATCTTGCTGACGTTGTCACGATAGGTGTAAGTAGGATTGGAGTTTCCCCAGGGCGCGCTACCGAGGTCCAGTCCGAATCCACCGTTGTAGGCGGAACTTCCACCCACGCCGAAGCCCGGCGGTTTGCCGCCAAAACCATTCTGAAAGAGGGCGCCAGCCGTCATGCCCGCGGGTCGCTGCCAATTGCCAAGATTGGAGCCCTGGAAATGGTCGGTGGTGTAGCTGAAGACGAACTCATTGAGTGTGGTCTTGGAGATGTCACTGGTCAGGCGTGCCAACAGGCTGATGCCGGGCACGTTGATTTCGGATCGAACGGTGGGGAAGCTAGCACTTCCGAAAAACGGAGATGACATTATCTGATTCCACGAGTCGTGGGTAAACCGAAACATCGCGCGCAGCTTCGAACTGAAATTCTGGTCCAGGCGGATGGAATCCTCGTGCCGATTGGTCGGGAAGGAAGGATTGGCGATGTAAGTCTCCGCTCCGGGCCGGCCTCCATTCGCGAGGGGAATCAGGTTCACCAGGAACGCGGCATTGCGATCCACCTGTACCTGATTATTTGGGAACGGTTCACCGGTCGTAGGATCACGCGGGCAGTCAGCGTCGGAACCAGTTACCGCGTTAGGGCAGAGATCTGAGAAGTCGCCAGCTCGTTCTGCGGCCGACGGCACTTGCGCATTGAACGGAACATCGCCGGGTATACGTTCCCTGCGCCATTCCTCGGACCAAAAGAAGAAGGTCTTGTCCCGTTTCGCGTTGTAAACACCCGGTATAAAGACCGGCCCTCCCAAGGTGTAGCCGAAATCATTTTTCTTGTATGCCGGTGCGGCTCCAGGTGGGTCGAGGTAGTTGCGCGCATTGAACATATCATTGCGCACGAATTCGTAAACGTCACCATGAAATGCGCTCGTCCCGGACTTGGTTTCAACTTCGATCGTCCCGGAGCCGTTACGCCCGTACTGAGCGCCATAGTTAGCGGTGAGTACACGAACCTCGGCGATCGCGTCGATGCTGGGAGTGACGTTCAGGAAGCCATTGCTCCCGTTGTCGACCATGTCGCCGCCGTCCAGTTCCCAGTTGTTGTACTCAATGCGGCCACCGTTGATGCTGAACGCTGGGAATCCGAGTCCATGGTCTTCCAGGGCCTGGTTACTGACTCCGGGGACCAGGGTGATGAACTGAGTAAAGTCACGGCCATTGAGTTGCAGTTTCGCGATCTCTGTGCCCGTGATGGTTCCCGCGAGTTCGGACGATTGATTTTCGACTCTAGCGACATCCTCTCCCGGAACTGTGACTTGAAACGATGTCGTGCCGACATGCAGTTTCGCATCCACCCTGGCCTTCTGCGCCACCCCGAGCAGCACATTGTTTGCCTTGTACTTCCCGAAGCCAGGCGCCGTAATCGCGATGTCGTAGCCCGCCGGCGGAAGCCCGGACACCAGGTATTCCCCGGCCGCGTTGGTGTCGGTGGTCCGACGAACTCCGTTGCTCGAGCTCGTGACGGTGACTTGAGCATCCGTTATGATCGCGCCAGTCGCGTCCGTAACCGTGCCAGTCACGGATGCGGTGTCTTGTGCCAGGAGAATGGGAGAAAATCCGACGACGAGAAGGAAGAGAAGTAAAGTTCCAAATGAAAGCCGGATTAACCGCATAGGCTCACCACAGCCGAAGGCTCGCTGCGCTAAAATTAATCCCACCCTACTGCGTAGTAAAGTTGCTGTGGCCTTATGTCCGGTAAAATTGAATCTCTAACCCGAGGTTCAAACGTGCCGCGATTACGGTCCCGGCGACATGATCATTAAAAGTTTTCCATCATAAAGATATTCGCGTTCAGGGCGTGGCCGCTGAAAGCCAGATGGCGGCCGTCTGGCGAAGGAACGCCCCAAGCGGAGGAACTTCCCCTCTGTTCCCACAAGGGAAACGCATTGCCTTTCAAATCGACGTACAACAGGACTGACCCTCGTTGCACAATGCCTGAGGTAAAGAACCCTCCCCCGTTGATCGCCCAATTCAAGTTTGCGCGAGTATTCCAGCCCTTGACCGTGAAGGTCCGCGGTGCTTGGCCACGCAAAGTAATTATTTCGAGCCGTGGTTCGAAGATCTTGCCAATGGCAATGCGGGTGCCATCAGGCGAAATATCCCATTCGTACCACGAGGTCGGGTCACTATCATACCGGGCGAGTTCGCGGCCGCGTCCTTTCAGTGGGTCCAGCGCCGTAAAAATCATTTGCTTATTGTCTGCGCTGTGCTCACAGAACACACACAAGGTGGCGGGGGACTTCGGGCAGCGATAGTTATCTATATAAGTTTCCAGTACCAGCTCGGAAGGGCCACCTGTAATGGGAACTCGCATAATTCGCTGTGGGGGTGGAGGATCAGTATCCTTTAACCGATGCACATAGAGGAGCCAAGCGCCATCCGGGCTGACCTTGGGGTTATAAAAATCTCCTGGTCCGTTTACGATGGGCTCCTCTGTCTCTCCATCCAGGGAGTCTCTATAAATAATTGCATGGCCATCGCGATTAGATTCAACGATCACGGCCTTGCTATCGGCTGTCCAGTCCATGGGCGTGTTTTCACTGTCACTCAAGGTAAGAAGACTTGGTTTGCCGATCCGCTTGCCGCCAGCTTCCAGGTCCGCGACATAGCCTTTGTTCTTGGAAGTAAACTCCCGGAATGAAAGCCATTTGCCATCTGCTGTCACCCGCGCGCCGTCGACGCACAACCCGACGAAGTTCGAGATTCGCCTGGCACTCTCACGCGTCTCTCCTGTGTTTGGATCAATACGCATCGCCCAATAGTTGCAAGTGGTCTCGCCACCTTCCTCCGCCAACGCATAAATTAGTCTTCCGTCGGGCAACCACAAATAGTCACGAAGTCTCGTCGACGACAGCACCTGAACGGGAGGCCCGCCTTTCAGATCGCGGGATTCAATCGTATCTCCAGGTTTGCCCGGCACTCCCGGTGACTTGAAGTAGATGAGGCGCTGACCATCGGGCGAGAATTGAGCTCCGGCAATCGCACTGTTCTCATCAGTATCAAACACTTTCCGCGGTTGTTCTCCGTCGGCGCCCATCAACCAGATCTCACGAGGCCCAGATTTACCGTAATTCGTCGCGAAAGCAATCGAAGAACCATCGGGCGAGACGGAGGACGCTTCGGCATCGTCGCGTAGCTTGCGAGGCGATCCACCCAGCATCGAAACCGTCCAGATGCTGAGATGTTGTTCAGTCGACAGAGTCAGGTTGGCCAGAAACCGGGTGCCATCAGGAAACCAGCGCACAATCTCCCAGTCTGCCCGCGCACCTGAGGCATACTGTGGCTGGGGTACCGTCTGTGTCTGCCCGGTTTGAATAAGTTTAAGGTGAATGCCTTTCACATCAGAGTAGGCCATGTATTTGCCATCTGGCGAAATTGCAGCTGATTCGACCGGGTTTTCGCTGGAGTTGGCTGTGAGTTGTCTCAAACTCATTTCTGGTCGAATCGCAGGCTTGCGTTGGGTTACCCACCAAATCGTGCTAACTATCAGAAGCAAGGCCAAGCCACCGACGGCTGCCAGAGGCCAGCCCACCAGGGAAGATGCCGGACTAAGGTGCTTGCCACTCTCCGCGTCGTGGATTGTTCTTACGCCCGAGGATGGACGAGGCATGCTGCGGCCCGATTCTGAATCCCGCTTCAGACGCTTTAAATCAGCGCGCATTTCGGACGCGACCTGATAGCGCAGATCGCGGTCCTTCTCGAGCGACTTGCTGATTATCTCCTCCAGTTTCTCTGGAAGGCCCGAATTCAGACTCAGCGGGGTTTCTGGACTTTTGTTCAGAATCGCTTCAAAAATAACTGCGGAAGTGTTGCCTGTGAAAGGAGGCCGACCGGTCGCCATCTCGTAGAGAACGGCTCCGAAGGAAAACAAATCTGTTCGGGCATCCAGTTCCTCGCCTCGGGCTTGTTCCGGTGACATGTAAGATACCGTCCCAATCGCCGCTCCCGGCGTGGTGAGCTTGTCTTCAGTGAGGCTGACCGTATTTTGATTCAAGCTCCTGGACGGTCTTACCTTTTTTGCCAGGCCGAAGTCTAGAATTTTGGCGTGCCCGCGTTCTGTGACAAAAATATTGGATGGTTTGACATCGCGGTGCACGATGCCCCTTGCGTGCGCAGCGTCCAGCGCGTCAGAAATCTGGATGGCCAAGGCGAGTAGCTCTGAGCTGGGCAGGGGCCTGGCTCCGATGTGGCGCTCCAGAGTCTCTCCTTCCAGCAACTCCATAGCGATGCAGGGTTGGCCTTCATGTTCGTCCACGTCATAAACGGTGCAGATGTTGGGATGGTTCAACGCCGAGGCTGCGTAGGCCTCACGCTGAAAGCGCTCCAGTACCTGTGGATCGTGAGCAACGCCCGGCGGCAGAAACTTGAGAGCTACAATGCGTCGAAGCTTGGTATCTTCGGCTTTGTAAACGACGCCCATGCCGCCGCTACCTAGCTTTTCCAGCAGGCGAAAACGTTGCGATTTGACGCCGGAAGCCGGGGTGCCGACGGTTTGCTCAATTTTGTCCTCCGCAATAAGTCTGGCGGCCAAGTCAAAGGCGGGCGATTCAATAAATTCCTTTGCGGCAGTCTCGTAAGACAGCAGGGATTCGATTTCCCGGCGTAGAGCGTCGTCGTGTTGACATTCATTTTCCAGGAAAGCGGCACGCTGCTCCCGCGGAACTTTCAGGACAGAGTGATATACCTGTTCCACGCGTTGCCAGCGTTCAGGCTCCATGCTTCGTGCCCTCGCGCAGCTCACGCAATAACCAGACTTTAGCGAGTTTCCAATCCCGCATCACGGTATCAGCCGATAGTTTTAGAACTTCGGCAGTTTCCTTGACACCCAGACCGCCAAAGAATCGCAATTCCACAACTTGACTCTTTCTCGCGTCCACCAGTGCCAGGCGCTGCAATGCATCGTCCAGAGCTACGAGGTTAGCGTCTGGGGTGGCAGTGACCATCAGAGCTTCGTCGAAGTCAACGTGAGGCGCTGCCCCTCCGCGCTTCTGGTAACCACGCGCTCGCGCGAAATCAATCAGGATGCGCCTCATCAATCGGGCGCAAATGGCAAGGAAATGAGCCCGGTTCTGCCACTTGACTTGGCGGAGATCCACCAGGCGAAGGTAAGTTTCATGGATGAGGGCGGTGGTCTGCAGAGCGTGTCCGGGACGTTCCCGCGCCATGTAGCGCCCCGCCGCCGCATGCAGTTGGTCGTACACCAGGGGGATCAGCTTCTGCAAAGCCTCTTCGTCGCCCTGGCCCCAAGCCTGAAGAAGACCGGTCACTTCCCGCGATGACGGTTGCCCCATAAACGTCAGACTGCTCTACAACGTAGCCCTCTTTTGGCGTGAGGTTATCACACCTTCTTATTGCTTATCCATATTGATCGAGGAAGGAAAAAACTTCTCGGCTTGCCAGTTTTCGAGGTCAATTCACGCCTAGTCAAGTAGAAGCGGAAGAGCTGAATGTCGGCAATAGCGAGGTGCTACCTTGCGTACCAAGATGTCCAGTCAGTCCGAGCCGGGGCGTTCTCAACTTAGCGCAGAACTGGCGCCGCACTTCCCAGCCGAAAATCTCGAAATGGAAATTCTCGTCCCGGCATATTACAGTCATGACGTTATTAGTCACACTTGGCTCCGTCGCCTTTTCACAGTCTGCGAACCGAAGAGAAATCCCTTTCGAAAACAGTCGCGTGTTCGGATTGGTTCTGGTCAAGGCAAAGGTTGCCGGAAGAGAAGCGGTTCTGATCGTTGATACCGGGTCCAATCAGACCATCATAAGTTCTGAGATTGCACCCTTACCGCGGATGACGTTATACAACACGCGTTCGACCAGCAAGGGTTCCGGCTGGAGCGGCACGGGGGTCTTAGTAAGAGCTACGGTGAGGATCGGCTCCGTTGCCATGAATGACCATCCTGTCCTCGTGATGGACATGCACGATCTGTCAAAGAGCTGTGGCCAAAGAATCGATGGCCTCTTGGGAATGGATTTCTTCAGCGAATTACAACTTGTGGTGATCGACATAAAGAACCATAAATTGATTATCGACCAATGAAAGCGTTCTTTCCGCGAGCCGCCTGCTGTTTTGCACCGTCCTCCGGGTAGACCCCGACGGATTCATTCACGCGGACAGAATCAAAGCATCGAACTTGTCGCGGAATCATGCAAGAGTTCGGGTGCGTTGCCGAGCACTAGGCACAACTCTGACTCCCCGGATGGGCCCGTGATCCAGACCTAGTTGTACCTTCTGCGTAAGTCCTGAGTACCTATTCTCAATGTTGAAAGCACACAACTTCTAAACTCCGCACACATAGTTTGGTTGTTATTGGGGGACTTCCATTATTGTTTGCGAGACCGGGAAATTTGGCATCTCAGTTGTCGCAACCAATGAGGAGGGCTCATGACGAATCCGAATTCTCCAGCCACACCCACCAACCTGGACACAGGCGCCCTGAATTCGGGGGAATCACCGGTGCTGCCTCACGCGTCAATCGATGCGAGAGTGCAGAAAGTGATCGACAAGTTCTTATATGGTGGCGGACGGTCGAGCGCGCAAAAAATTAGGAACTTCTTGAATGGTACGTGGCTGGGCGAGCCGCTGCACGTTGTTCTCACGGATGTGCCGATAGGCGCCTGGACCGTCGCCATCGCATTTGATGTTTTAGATTTGATTCGTGCTCGCCGTAAATTTGCGCTGGCAGCCGACACGTCGATAGCAATAGGGTTATTCTGCGCAGCTGGCACGGCGGTGACCGGTGTGACTGACTGGTCGGATGTTGACCCGCCAGCTCGTCGTATCGGATTTATTCACGGGCTTCTGAATCTAGGAGCAGCTGCGCTATTTACAACATCGCTGGTCCTGCGGAAAAGGAAATTGCGCACGATCGGCCGCATCTGCGTTGTTCTGGGTTATACCGTTACGTCGTATGCCGCCCATTTAGGCGGCGAGATGGTTTACAAACGTAGGGTCGGAGTCGATCGCACGGAGGGGCAAACGTTCCCACGAGAGTTTGTGGCCGTTCTGCCTGACCGAGAGTTAAGAGACAACAATCCAACACGAGCGCTCCACGATGGCGTACCCATTTTGCTGGTCCGTAGTGGAGAGCGGATCTTTGCCTTGGCCGAAACGTGCTCCCACTTCAGTGGACCACTTGCAGAAGGCAAACTTGTTGGTACCAGTATTGTGTGTCCATATCACAATTCTAGATTTTCTTTGGAAGATGGCCGCGTGCTCGATGGCCCGGCGGTGCATCCACAGCCCTGCCTGGAGGTCCGCCTACGTGATGGACAAATAGAAGTGCGCCAAAGGGTTGCGCCCGTCGGATGATTCATCCAGTCAGCATGGGAAGGTCCCATTCAGAACACTTGCCAAAGAGTTTGGAGTTTCTGTGTGGACTGCCCACAGACTATGCGCAGGAAGGCTCCATTAGAGTGTGGGCGAGCATCTAGTCTCGCGTTCGAATGAGAGCAAAAGGCGTCCGCTCAGAGCTAGCTCCCGAACGCTTGCCTTATTAGTCTGATCGAGGTGGCGTCCCTGCAATCGGCAGATGCCAACCGCGCAGTATGGCCATGACTCTGAGCCAGAAGCATAGGAGTGCACCCACGATCATGACTGCAAAAGACGGGTAGTGCATGATGTGTCCTACCACCACCACAACGCCGGCAGCAAGCGCGGCGACAGCATAAAGATCAGCCTGGAGCACTGTAGGAGTCTGGTTGACGAGAACGTCACGTAATATTCCGCCGCCAATCCCTGTCAACATTCCCATAAGTGCAGCCATCACTGGATTGAGTCCGGCGGCCAGCGCTTTTTGCGTACCGGTGACGGCGAACAGGGCCAGGCCCGCGCCATCGAACAACAGCACGGGCCTGCGCCGCACGTCGATATCGGGATACCAGAAGAACGTCACCAAACCAGCCAGGAGAGAGACTCCCAAATAACGCCAGTCGCTGATGGCTGCAGGCGGAACGGAGCCGATAAGCAGGTCGCGGGTAATCCCGCCTGCGTTCCCCGCCGCGAAGGCGAGCACCATCAGGCCGAACAGATCGAGTTTGCTCTTGACACCGGCTGCTGCGCCGCTGAGTGCGAAGACGAACGTACCGAGCAGATCGAGCGCGACCAGAAAGGGGCCCGCCAGGTGCTGTCCGTGAATCAGAATGTCGTTCACGATGCCAGCCAGGCATGCGCCGCGACGACCAGAGCCTTCACACCTGTCTCCAGAGTTGGGTGGATCACCGGTGCAAAGCGCGGATTGTGGTTGGTCGGAAGCGCGCTAAGCGTGCCATCCTTCTTCGCCTTGTCATATACCTCAGGATCGTCGCCGCCAAAGAACCAGTAGACCGCCGGAGCGTGCCACTCCGCTCCAAAGCATCCGAAGTCCTCGCTCGCCATGGTAGGTTTCGTCTGCTCTACGGAGCCGTCAGGGAAGTTTTGGCGAAACGCGTCAACGACCTTCTCTGTCGCATCGACATCGTTTGTTACCAATGAATAGCGGTCCAGCGGAGTGATCTCCGGTGGCTTCGGCGCACCTGAAGCTGCTGCTTCGGCATTCACAATTCGTTCAATCGCTGCAAGCACATGTTTGCGGACCCCCTCATCAAAGGTCCGCACGTTCAACTTAATGATCGCCTCGTCAGGAATGACGTTCTCTTTTGTGCCCGCCTGCAGCACCCCAATGGTCAACACGGCGGAATCGGTCGGACTGACTTCCCGCGAGACGATCGTTTGCAGCCTCATCACGGTCGAGGCAGCCATGACAACGGGATCAATGCTCGCCTCTGGCATCGAGCCATGCGCTCCACGCCCGAACATTCGAATCTGCAGGCTGTCGGCAGCAGAGGTCACAACTCCAGTACGCCAATCGAGGTGCCCGGATGGCAAGCTCATGACATGCTGGCCAAGTACGACATCGGGCTTCGGAAATCGTTTGAAGAGGTTGTCATCAATCATGGCCTGCGCGCCCTGCGCTGTCTCCTCCCCTGGTTGGAAGACTGACATGAGCGTTCCGTGCCAGCTATCGCGGCTCTTGGCAAACAGCGAGGACGCCCCCGTCAAGCAGGCTACGTGCATGTCGTGCCCGCAGGAGTGGGCCACCGGCACGCTCCTGCCATCAGGGCCTGTCGCCGTAACTGAACTGGCGTAGGGAAGACCGGTTGCCTCCTTGATGGGCAATGCATCCATGTCGGCGCGCAGCATTACGGTTGGGCCGTCTCCGTTGCGCAATATGCCGACAACGCCCGTCTTACCGACTCCTGTGGTCACCTCAAAGCCGCTGGTCCTGAGATGATCCGCCGCAATCCCCGCAGTGCGCGTCTCCTGCATCGACAACTCGGGGTGACTGTGGATGTCTTTGTAGAGTGCCTCCAGTTCCGGAAGCATTTTGTCGAGATATACAAGGATCTCTGTCGGCTTTTTTCCATCCGTCATGTGAGCCTCCCGTGAGCAGCAGTACTGCATCATTCCAGGAGGCAACATTTAGCACGGGTGCCCTTCAAATGCTATCGCTACTGATTGCAAGCCTCGTTACCTGCTTCAGAAACCGCAATGAATGTAATACTCCGAGGGGCTAATTCCATTCTGCCAGCCGAGGATTTCATACCGTTCATGGACGGCAGGGTATCGTCCGTTTGGAGCTCAAGAACGCGGTCCCCGCGCACGTCTCGAAGAAAAGCTCTTCTATGACTTGGTCGGATTGCTAAAACAGATTGGAATTATGTAAAGGTTTTTTGTTTCGCTAAGCATTTTTCACCAGCATCTCCACGCATCGGGACCTGTGGCGTTCGCGTATCTAATGCGCTGCAAGCCGTTCAGAAAGTCGAACTTCAGTGCGAATCGGCCACCAGTCGTACAAGAAAATCTCGAGAGGGCGCCACATCGAAACCCAGCCACCGATCGTAAGGCTTTCGCGAGCGATCTCACCAATACGGCTGCCCTTCATCAAAGCGGCTAGAAAATCGCCCAATGCAATCGCCGACGCTAAAGCAACGAGTCCGATCAAAAGGCTGGTCCGGCCCACACCGAACAATTCGCGCAGACGCCGCCCATATGCTTGAGAACGTTGACTGAAGAACTCGTGAATCGCCTCGCGTAGTACAGCAGCTTCGTCGGGTAATCCGGCTTCCCGGTCGAGATCAACTACCAAAGCGAGCGTTGCGTCACGGGGCAACTCCTTGGCCCAACCAACAATGAACTCTTCAGCTCTGGGGTCCAGGTCCTTGTCGCGAAACGGAGAGGGATCGATGGCATTGAATAGCGGCCTCAATTCGCCTACATGCACGTCGATGACAGAGCACTTGGGAAGAATCGGATCGCCGGCAGAGGCTTTGTCCTTAGTCCCAGTGGCGTTTGTCATCACATTGGCTCGTCTTCATCAATCTTTTTGAGAGACGGCCTACCACCGACGGGAAGGTAGTTGTTCTCCATTTATTTCTCCTGATCGAGCCAGAATACGCCATTTTGCCTGGCCGATGCACCCGAAGTACTACGATGCGTAAAATCCAATCCGCGCGGGAAGCCCAGCGGGGTCAACTGCTCTCATTAGAAAACTACTATTTCGGGTTACAAAAAGTCGATCTGATCCGTTCTGCTTGGAAGCGATCCGTTCTGATCGTGCAACCACTACAATTTCATGACAGACTATGGTTTCCCAGCACTTGCTTGCGCTCGGATTTGCACTTCCGGATAGTCGGCTCGCAATCTGTCTGCAACTTCGTCGGCTGCTAACGGCTTGCTGAAGTAGTAGCCTTGGATTTCGTCACATTGATGCAATCGAAGGAATGACATTTGCGCTTCGTTTTCGACCCCTTCGGCAATAACCTTGAGACTCAGATTTTTTGCCATGGCGATAATTGCGGCTGTGATGGCCGCATCATCGGGATTCACGGCGACATCGCGAACAAATGAACGATCGATCTTAAGTTTGCTAACCGGAAACTGTTTCAGATAGCTGAGGCTCGAATAGCCAGTCCCAAAGTCGTCAATCGCCAGCTTCAAACCCATTGCCCTGAGTTCTTGTAGAACTGAGAATGTGACGTGTGCATTCGACAGCAGGAGGCTTTCCGTAAGTTCAAGTTCGAGGTATTGGGAAGCGAGGCGAGTCTCCTGAAGCACCTTACCGATGAGTTCTCGGAAACCCTCCTGGCGAAACTGTACCGCTGAGACATTTACCGCCACCGGCACTGCGAGAAGCCCCTCGTCTTGCCATTGTCGGGCCTGGGAGCACGCTGATCTGAGAACCCATTCACCGATGGGGATTATCAGCCCGCTGTTTTCAGCAATTCGTATGAACTTGTCTGGAGGAACGAGGCCCAACTCCGGGTGTTGCCAGCGCAGGAGTGCTTCCAACCCGATGGTCCTTCCAGTGCCAATATCCATCTGTGGTTGATAGACTAAGAATAGTTCTTTCTTCTCGAGAGCCAGTCGCAAGCTTCTTTCTAGGGTCAATCGCTCCATAACTCGAGCGTTCATGTCCTCAGTGAAGAATCTATAGTTGTTACGTCCACAATCCTTGCTGCAATACATAGCTGCATCAGCATTTTTGATCAGCGTTTCTGCGTCCGCACCGTGCTCGGGGAAGATGCTGATGCCAAGGCTGCAAGTAATGCCGAGTGAGTGACCCTGAATGTCGAATTCGGTGGTCATGGCATCCATAAGCCGTTCGGCAGCGACTGCTGCATCCGATATGTCTTTTACCTTGGTGAGCACAATGAGGAATTCATCTCCGCTTAGCCGAGCGACCGTGTCTTGCTCACGCGCCCACTTCTTAAGTCGTTGCGCAACATCTTGCAAAAGAAGATCGCCGACCGAGTGCCCGAGTGAGTCGTTGATGTCCTTGAAACGGTCCAGATCGAGAAACAGAAGTGCGACCTTCTCGTCCTGCCTACGAGCGCTGGCGAGTGCCTTTGACAATCGATCCCGCAGCAGAGTCCTATTGGACAGTCCTGTAAGCGCATCATAGTAGGCTAAGTATTGGACTTTGTTCCTCGGCGGCTTTACGATCGGTGATGTCCTCGACTGTGCCTTCGTGGAGCACGATGTTGCCCGCAGCGTCACGCGCAGCTCGAAGATTCATCAATACCCACTTTTTCGTGCGATCACTACAGTAAACCTCCACTTCGGCACCACGCACGATGCCATCCTTCGCGAGTATCTGTCGCAAATCATTTATGCGGCTGGGATCTACAAACAATTGACGTACCACGTTCGAGACTTCCGCCATGAATTGGTCGGGAGACTCATACTTATGCATTTCGGCTAATGCGCGGTTGATGCTCACGGGCCGACCATCAGGGGTGATCTGAAAGATTCCAACAACCGCATCCTCGAAGATCGCTCTGTACTTCTCTTCAGCGCGGACGAGTTGAGTCTGCAAGCGAGTTCAAATTGTCGAAAGACTGGTTTGACTCTCGAAGCAGACAGATCAATTCTCTATCAAGAAGGTACTGCTTCAGGAAAACCAGAGCGCCCATCACTAGCATGGTGGCTATGGTTAGCAACAACCTGTACTTGCGCACGCGTCCCGGGAGTGTTTGGAGAAAACTCGGACCAGGCGACCATTAATGGCGTGAAAAAGACAGCCACCATCGCCAGTCGAGCAGGCCAAATCGCTGGGTTGTTATCGGAGGGTGTAACGGACTGCATGTTATGCAAATTCGTACGGGCAACGAAGCCTGCAGCGATAAACCAAACCATTGCCGCCAGCAGTGGAACGTCGTAAAGACTACCCGTGTAGTAAACATGAAAGTTGATGGCAGCGCCGGTGATTTCAGAAGCGATGGCATACAAGCAACTGGCGCCAAACCAGTAAGCATAAATAGTTTTCCAGTAACTCGCGCTACTGTGCCAAGCCAACCCGAGTGCACCCAGAAAGACAAGGTGCTCCGCCAGATAAGCGATATCAAAACTAGAGCCGTAGACCGACTCGTTGGGCGAGACATACTGCCAGGGAATGACAGCAAAGAGAAAAAGATACAGCCACCAGATGAGCAGTAATGCGAAATCGAGTCGGCCGGTGCGAATCGAGCGGTTTGCCTTATGGAGATGAGGTTGCACCGCCAGTGCAGCCATCATGGGGACGATATGCAGGAAGAGGACGATATCCCCTAGAAATGGGTTCGGAACTTGTTGGCGTCGATAAACTTCAAAGTAGGTCCACAGGAGCTGCGCTGAGAACCACAATGACGAAGCCGAGACTCATCAACCAGCCGAAGAGCCTGGTTCGCCCGTCAGCGTGGAAGGCAATCGGGATGACAGAAAGCAAAGCACCCAGTAGAAGAATGCACTGGCTAGTGTCGCCGAACGTCGTCAGCGGGTAGGACGGCTTCATAGACAGAGCTAGGGCCAACTGGGCGCATACCAGTAGCGAAGCAGCCACCACCCATGCCTTTGTCGGCCCGATCGAACGCGACTCCATAACGCTATTCTAGGGGTGGAGGTGATCGTGCATGAGTTACCCAGGTAACAGTCGGGCGATGGGGAACGGGGACGTTATGGCTACGGTGGCGCCGCAATTGGTGAAACTAGATTCCTTTGACTGCGGTCGATGCATCACACGTCAGGAGTTCGCATTCTGAAGCCAATCCGCTTTGTTGAAAGCGTCTGCGATATCGTTGTGTGCACTCCTCGAGACCTTAATCTTTGACGAGCTTGGACTGACCCGAAGTGGTTGGGTTCCTCCATTCCTCCTGAACATGGGGAGACGCGTGGGCCAAGTATCCGTCCCGCACTTCTTCGACTTTGATCATGCCGTGTTGATCCCATTCCCACCGCGTGTCACGGAAGAGGTCCGGAGTTCTGCACGGAAGAGGGCCAGAGTTCTGCAAGGTGGTTAGAAAACTACACATTTCTAACGGCGGACGACAGAGCGCAGACCCCCTGTTTGGCGGGTACCTTAGAGGGCTAATCTATTCAGGGTTTTCTAACGTCCCGAAAAGCGGTTACGAGGTGCCTGATTGTAATTGATCCACATTGTCAGAGATGCCTGATTACAACACTTAAGGATTTCTACCCTTCGGGCGAACCGGGCGATAGGAGGAAGGACAGTCTATGCTACCGCAGCTTCGCGTACTCCGCCTTGGCTTCCTTCAGATGGGAGTCGCCGTCGTCCCCGCAGGAAGGCCAACCCGCCGCAGCAAGCTTTGGAAACCTTGGTTGTCGTGTAAGACGTCCATGCTCGGATCTATATGAAGATAGATAAGCCAGTGGGAATGCTCTTCATAGCATTTCTCCAAGTATTCAATCGCGCGATCGTTCTCTCCCAAGCTGATGTAGATTCCGGCGAAGAAATAGGGCGCGACATACGCCTGCTTTGCTAAGTTTGTCAGATCATCGAGCATTTCTAGTGCTTCTTTTGTCCTACCAGCCGTTCCGAGAGTGTGCGCAAGAGCCGCACGCATCAGAGGACTGCCGCCCGACAGCTTCACCGCCTTCTCACCCTCTGAGATGGCCAGTTCATAGGAACCTGTCTTCCTGAGCAATAGGCCGAGGATCCAGTAAGTGACGGGGTAGTTTGGGTCCAAATCGACAGTTCGCCGGAGTTGTTCAATTGCGTCGTCGTATCGACGGGCAAAGTAGAGGGACCATCCGACTGCGACGTTGATAATGAGCGACAAAGGATCTAGATCCAGACCCTTCTTCATCCTCGTTAAAGCTTCTCCGTGTCGGCCCATGGTCATCAAATACTCGGCGTACCAGTGGTTGGCAGTTGCGTAGTCGGGACCCAGTTCGAGGCTGCGATTGAATTCTGTCTGCGCCTCTTCCCACTGCCAATCGTGAAGCCATAACAGGGCCGCCAAAGGCGTGCGGGCTTCGGCGAGATCCAGGTCGAGCTGCAGGGCAGTCTTTGCCGCCGCTTGGCCTTTCGGGAACGCTTCCTTCGGCGGTAGATAGCTGTTCCACCCTATGAGCACGTAGCAATCGGCCAAACCAGCGTAGGCGAGGGCGTAGCTGGGATCTTTCTCGACTGCCTGCCGAAAGTACTCGATCGCCTTGTAGAAACCTTCTTCAGTCCACCGGTTCCAGTGGTGACGACCTTTTAAGTAAAGCTGGTATGCCTCTGCATTCTCCGTCGGGCGTTTTGTTAGTTGCTTCTTTTCTGCTCGGGTCAACTTTAACCGCAATTTCCCCGATATCTCGTTGGAAATTTCGTCTTGGACCGCAAAGATGTCGCCAGGCTTGCGATCGTATTGCGCGCCCCACAGAAGAGAGCCCGTGGCCACATCGACTAATTCGGTCCCAATGCGCAAAGAGCCGCCGCTTTGCATCATTCTTCCTACGAGCACGGCGCGCACATTAAGCTCGCGACCGATGGCTTGAGGGTCGATTGCCCGACCCTTATACCTAAAAACTGCACTCTGCGCCATCACCCGCAGTTTCGGTAGCGTCGCTAGAATATTGATGAGACTCCCCGTAATCCCGTCACTGAGGTATTCGTGCTCAAGATCGCCGCTCGCATTTTCGAAGGGCAAAACTGCGAGCGAGTCAATGATCTTGGAGACTCGCGGGGGACGGGAGGCAGCTGTTTGCACGGAGGAAGTCCGTCCCTCCTTCTGCATACCGATCGAGGACAAAGAACTTTCTGTTGGTTCTGAAGCCCTCCGGCCCGACTCCGTATCTCGCTTTAGCCGTTGCAGCTCAGCCCGCATGTCGGCAGCGTGCTGATAGCGCAGGTTTCTGTCCTTCTCCAAGGCTCTGTGGATTACATCTTGGAGGCTCAGTGGGATGTTGGGATTGACTCGCACTGGAGCCACCGGATCGCGGTTGAGAATGGCCTCCGTGATGAGACCCGTACTGGCTCCTGGAAAGGGCAACCCCCCAGTAGCCATCTGGTAGAGAACGACACCGAAAGAGAACAGGTCCGTGCGAGCGTCCAACTCTTTGGCCTGCACTTGCTCTGGAGACATGTAGGCCGCGGTTCCCACCGCTATGCCGGGGCTGGTGAGATGTTCTTCGGACTCGACGGCCGCGGCTCCCATGGCGATACTTTCAGGCGTGATAGAGATCTTTGCTAGCCCAAAATCCAGAATCTTGGCGTGCCCACGATTGGTGACAAAAATATTGGCAGACTTGATGTCGCGGTGGACGATGCCCTTCGAATGGGAAGCGTCCAGAGCATCGGCGATCTGGATTCCCAGATCGAGCACCGTCTCGATCTCCAGAGGCTTGCCACTGATCCGGTGCCGGAGGGTCTGCCCCTCCAGCAATTCCATGGCGATGAAGGTTCGCCCCTCGGCCTCGTCAATCTCGTGGATGGTGCAGATGTTCGGATGATTCAGTGCAGAGGCAGCTTTGGCTTCGCGCTGAAAACGGCTCGAGTGCCTGCGGGTCTTTGGCTACGTTGTCGGGCAGGAACTTGAGAGCTACGAAACGACCAAGCTTCACATCCTCGGCCTTGTAAACCACACCCATCCCGCCACCGCCGAGCTTCTCAACGATGCGGTAGTGCGAGATGTTCTGGCCGAGCATCCGCAAGAATGCTATGGCGGAAGCATAGGCAAGTCAATGAAAGCCGTGGAGTCGCGGAGTCGCGGTATCTCTCACGAGGATTCCTGTCGTAAAATGGCGCTCACTGACCGGGTTCTGAGCGCTAACGGCCTGTTATCAACAGTTGCGAAAATCGTATCGTTTCAAAAGCAGAACGACGAGCGGGGAAGCCTTGCATTATTTCCTCAATCAGACAATCCCATGCCGCGAAGCAACTTCTGAAAACGGGGTTCGGAGTGAAATCGATCGTAGTCCGGAGCGACTTTCAAGTAGATCACGGCTTGATCATGTTCTTGGTAAGCCTGCTCTAACGCGGAAAGTGTTCGTTCCCGGTCGCCCAGTCCAACATATACGCTTGCCAAGAAAAAGGGAGACACATACGTCTTTTTCGATCTCTCTTTGAGTTCGGCCAACACCTTCTCCGCCTCCTGCTTCTTGCCATGGAGCCCATAAACCTGCCCAAGGCCTGCCAGGACCAGAACCTCCTCCGATGGCACCCGGTCACCCTTTTCTGCCTGCAGCTCGGTGATTGCCTCGGAATATCGCCCCGTAGCGATATAAACCCAGCCGAGGCCGATGTGATCGGAATAGCGACGGAATATTTTCTCTGCCTGATCATATTGGCGCGCAGTGTAGAAAGAATAACCGACAGCATTTTGCAGGTTTATGGGGTCCAGTTGAGCTGCTTTTTGCGCCTCACGCACCGCTTCGTCCGTTCGACCTTGAACCTGCAAGAGCTCTGAGTACCAGTTGTGGGCCTGCGCGGAATTCGGATCAAGGGCAATGGCACGTTGATATTCCTCTTCCGCTCGTCGCCAGTCCCAATCCCGCAAGACCAATACATGGGCCAGGGAAACGTGCGCTTCGCTCAAGTCACTCGACAGTCTGATCGCATTTTCGGCGGCGGTCTTCGCTTCTTGCAGAGCCTGCCTTGGAGGAAGACCTCCCGATCCAGGGCTGACCCAAGCCGATATACGCGTCCGCCAATCCGGCGTAGGCTCGCGCAAAATTTGGATTCTTGGAAAGCGCCTGCTGGAAGTAGTCGATGCTCGTCCGAACGTCGTTGGTCATCTGTTTGTCGAGGTAATAACGCCCGCGAAGGTAGAGCAAGTACGATTCTGAATCCTGCGCTGGAATCTTCTCCTGAGCACTCTCCATTTGGGGAGACAGCCGCAGCTGCAATTTGCTGGACATGTCTCGCGCAATTTCCTGATTCAGATTCCCAATTTCTGAAAGCTTCCGGTCATACCCCTCTCCCCATAACTCAGAGCCATCGCTCACGTTGACCAGCGCGGCGTCAACATGAAGGCTGTCACCCCGTTTGGTAACGGTTCCGGTAAGTACGGCGCGCACATTCAAGTCGTGTCCAACCTTCTGAGGATCGGCTTGTTGCCCCTTGTAATGGAATACGGTGGCCCGTGCCATGACCCGAAGCTTTGGCACCTGAGACAGGGTGTGAATCAGGTCGGCTATGATGCCCTCACTTAGATAATCGGTGTTTGCATCCAAACTCGCGTTCGCGAATGGCAGAACCGCGACAGAATCAACGACCGCTCGCTCGGAGTTGGATCGTAGCTTCAACCCCACCAGTGCAGTGATTCCAATTGCCGCCGCGAGGACTCCTGCCCAGACGATGAGCCGCATTCTGCCGCGCGATTGAACCTGTGGCACGTAGACTTTCGAGCTAGACTCCGCGTCTCGCTTCAACCGCTTCAGATCTGCTCTCAACTCGCCAGCAGACTGACAGCGTACTTCCCTGTCCTTCTCCAGGGCCTTGCTGATGATCTCTTCCAGCCTGGGCGGCAAATCGGGATTCACCTTGCTGGCGGGCACAGGCGCGCGATTGAGGATGGCCTCGAAGATCACCCCCGAGGTGTCGCCCCGATACGGGGGCAGGCCGGTTGCCATCTCGTACAATACCGCTCCGAAGGAGAACAAATCGGTCCGCGTGTCCAAGTCTTTGCCTTTGACCTGCTCGGGAGAAAAAGTTCCTCCGATTTTCTCCATCTTTCGTCAGGTATTGCGTTTTTGTATACCAGGGATAGCTTCACTATCCTGCCCATGCGGGGCGCGGCTTCGGTGATTTTCCTCGAGTGGGCGGGAGGACGGATGAAATGCAGAAATTCAATCGAGACGATCCCTGCCCGATCTGCTGCGATTGGGATTCGCAAGAGAGGGGCGAAGGAAAGCGCTGCTGGACAAGGTTTGCGCCCGAATTCTGCTCTAGAGTGTGCCCACCTTTATCACGTTTTTATTACGCTTCGCCCTTAGTCCTTCGCGATCTCAGATTGCGACATCACACAAGTTCATCTATCTCATTGAAAGACTTGGCGGAAGCGAGTGGGAGTCGAACCCACCGGCGACAGGAAAACCTGCCGCCCGCCGGTTTTGAAGACCGGGAGGATCACCGGACCCCATGCGCTTCCGTCAGCGACGGCCCCGCTCTCATGTTAGCGGGAGGGTCCAGTTTCTGCATAGGCCTGGGGCTGGCGCATCGCGCATGCGAAGCGGACCAAGCTGTTCTTGATGTGCCAGATCCTTCACCCGGCTGAAGCCGGGTTCAGGATGACGCCAATCTGATTAAGGCGCGGTCTGAACCATTCCTAACCGCGCACATTGCGGCGACCAAAACATACTTCAGTGAATCGAATGAAAATGCCTCATCTCTTTGAGCCTCTCACGCTGCGTGGCATTACCTTCAAGAACCGCGCCGGGATTTCGCCGATGTGCCAATACAGTTCCGACGACGGATTTGCTAACGATTGGCACCTGGTCCACCTGGGGAGCCGTGCAGTTGGGGGCGCCGCGCTGGTCATGGTGGAAGCCAGTGCGATCCTTCCGGAGGGCCGGATTACCGCCGGCGATAACGGCATATATAAAGATGAACACGTCGAAATGTTGGCGCGCATCTTTCGCTTTATCGAGCAGCAAGGAGCGGTGCCGGGGATTCAGTTGGCACACGCCGGGCGCAAAGCCAGTACAACCCTGCCATGGAAGGGTGGATTGCCGATTGATTCTGCCTCGGGCGGCTGGAGCCCGATCTTCGCCCCGAGTCCGTTGCCCTTTGAAGTGGGATGGCAAACACCCAAAGCGATGGACGGCGGCGAGATCTCGTCGGTGGTGCAGGCCTTTGCCAATGCCGGCCGCCGCGCCCTGCAAGCAGGGGCTAAAGTGATTGAGATCCACTCCGCGCACGGGTACCTGCTCCACTCATTCCTATCCCCGCTGACCAACCGCCGCACCGACGAATATGGCGGCAGCTTCCTGAACCGTACTCGATTGCTTAAGGATGTAGCCGGCGTGGTTCGCAAAGTGTGGCCCGATGGGCTGCCCCTGTTCGTGCGCCTGTCGACAACCGACTGGACCGAGGGTGGATGGACAATCGACGACAGCGTAGAACTTTCGCGCGCGCTCAAGTCTGTGGGAGTGGATCTGATCGATTGCTCGTCGGGCGGAATAGCGCCGCGGATTGCGATCCCGGCGGGCGCCGGATATCAAGTACCGTTCGCTAACAGGATTCGGAATGAAGCCGGCATACCGACTGCCGCTGTCGGCATGATCACAGAAGCCGCGCAGGCGGATCAGATCGTGCGCAATGGAGAGGCTGACCTGGTGCTGATCGCCCGGCAATCGTTGCGCGATCCCTATTTTCCGCTGCACGCCGCGTCGGCGCTTCACCAGGATCAGAAATGGCCTGATCAATATTTGCGGGCAAAGAGCTAAAAGCGGCCACGGATTATCGCGGATTTCACGTATCTTAGAAAAAGAAAAAACATCTGTGATATCCGCGCAAATCCGTGGCGACCTTATCCTTAACTACTTCGGCTGAGGGACGATCCGCAGATACGGCTTGGGCGACTTCCAGCCGCCGGGATACTTCTGTCTGCGCTTCCTCGTTCGACACCGAGGGCAGAATGATGACGTCGTCGCCCTGCTTCCAGTTCACCGGCGTAGCTACTTTGTGTTTCGCAGTGAGCTGGATGGAATCGAGGACGCGCAGCACTTCGTCGAAGTTGCGGCCGGTGCTCATGGGATAGCTGAGCTGCAGCTTGATCTTCTTGTCCGGACCGACCACGAAAACCGTGCGCACCGTGGCATTGTCCGCCGCGGTGCGGCCTTCGGACGTGTCGCCGCTCTCGGCCGGCAGCATGCCGTAGAGCTTGGCGATCTTGAGCTGCGGGTCGCCGATCATCGGGTAGTTCACCTTGTGGCCCTGCGTCTCTTCGATGTCGGCAGCCCACTTGCCGTGGCTGCTCACCGGGTCCACGCTCAGCCCGATAATCTTGGTGTTGCGCTTGGCAAATTCCGGCTGCAGCCCGGCCATGTAGCCGAGTTCGGTGGTGCAGACCGGAGTGAAGTCCTTGGGATGCGAAAACAGAATCGCCCAGCCGTCGCCGATCCATTCGTGAAAGTTGATGGTGCCTTGCGTAGTCTCGGCGGTGAAATCGGGCGCGGTGTCGTTGATGCGAGGAACTGTGTTCGTGACTGGAGGAACGGTTGCAGTGCTCATGTTTGCTCTCCTCGAATAAATTTAGTCAGCCAGCAAATTGATATGCAGCAAATTGCCGGAGTTTACGGTCTGGTCCCGCCGCGGCTTTCGAGGGCGGGTGAGAATTGCCGGCAAAAAAGAAACCCACCCGATTTGGGCCGGGTGGGTGTCGTAAACCTTGCTGCGCTACCCACACCCCGGCGTCCGGGTACAACAACACAGGACGTTCGGTATGGAGTGCTTGTGCATCAAGTAAAGAATACCCGGGGGGGAAGATCCAGTCAAACAGCATGCCGAGTCAAGCGCATACGCGCTGCACGCTAGATCCCTCGCAAGCTCGGCAAAGGTGAGGACGGCACGCCCTCGGCCCGGCCGGCAGGATGCCGGCGCTGCAGGCAATGTAGGCGCGAGCGTCTCGCTCGGGCCGGCGTCCTGGCAGAGCTTCGGGCCGGTTTTTCCCGACAATGGTGGTGGCGGGGTAAATATTTGCGCAGCGGCGGCCCGGAGTATAATCGCGGCTGTCCAAAATGCCTTTACCTCCTGGCACGAAACTCGGGCCGTACGAAATCGTTGCTCTCGTGGGCGCGGGCGGAATGGGCGAGGTCTACCGCGCGCGAGACGCTCGCCTGCGGCGCGAAGTAGCGCTGAAGGTTTTGCCGGCATCTTTTGCCCAGGATGCGGAGCGCTTGCGCCGCTTCGAGCAGGAAGCTCGCGCCGTCGGCACTTTAAATCATCCCAACATACTTGGCATTTACGACGTCGGCAGCCACGACGGCTCGCCCTATCTCGTCTCCGAATTGCTGGAAGGCAAGAACCTGCGCCAGCACATGGATGGCTCGGCTCTGCCGCAGCGCAAAGCCGTCGATTACGGAATGCAAATCGCCCGCGGTCTGGCGGCCGCTCATGAAAAAGGCGTGGTGCACCGCGATCTGAAGCCCGACAACATCTTCGTGCTGAACGACGGGCGCATCAAGATTCTGGATTTCGGGCTGGCGAAGCTGGTGCACGAAAACCCACTCAACGAATCCCAGACCGTAGACCATCCGCAATCCAACAACACCACGCCGGGCCAGGTGGTCGGCACCGTGGGCTACATGTCGCCGGAACAGGTGCGCGGGCAAACCACCGACCATCGCACTGACATTTTTGCCCTGGGCGCGATCCTGTACGAGATGTTGAGCGGCAAGCGGGCATTCAAACGCGATTCCAGCGTCGAAACCATGAATGCCATCCTCAAGGAAGAACCGGAGGAGTTGCAGGAGATCTCTCCCAACCTGTCTCCCGGCCTGGATCGCGTGGTGCGGCACTGCCTGGAAAAAAATCCGGTACAGCGTTTCCAGTCTGCCGGTGACATCGCATTCGACCTGGAAACAATTTCCAGCCAGTCGGGCGGAGGTTCCCGGCTGCAGGCAGTGAGCGACGAGCGTCGCTCCTATTGGAAGTATGCGGTTGGAGCTCTGGCCGTTCTACTCGCGCTGGCCGGAACTTATTATGCAGCGCGGGATAGGGGACCGCGCCTTTCGCCGCACTTTCACCAGCTTACTTTCCAGCGCGGTACGATCTACGGAGCCAAGTTCGCCCCGGACGGTCAGAGCATTCTTTTCAGTGCAGCCTGGAATGGCGCGGAGAAGCAACAGGTTTACACAACTCGAACTGACGCCTTGATGTCCCGCCCCATCGAGCTGTCAGACAGCCAAGTGCTGAGTATCTCCTCGAAGGGAGAAGTGGCCATCCGGCAGAGATCGAACAACGATGCGTTTCCCAGCGGCATGCTCTCGGTGGTGCCGCTGACCGGCGGAGCTCCGCGCGAGCTTTTGGGCGACGTATTGGATGCTGGCTGGAGCCCGGACGGAGAATCTCTGGCTGCAGTCCACGTAGTGAACCGGAGAAAATCGGCTGGAGTATCCCATCGGGAAAACTCTTCACTCCACCAGCACGGGCAACTTCACCAATGTTGCGGTTTCCCCGGACGGCAAGCGCGTGGCTTTCTTCGATCATCCCAACGCCGGCGACACGCGGGGATACATCGCGGTGGTGGACGCTTCCGGCAACGCGAAGCGTTTGACCAAGGAATGGAGCGATCTTACTGGCCTGGCCTGGTCGCGCTCGGGAGATGAGATCTGGTTCACCGGCAGCGATGCCGGGATCAACAGCGCGCTGTACGCGGTCAACCTGAACGCCCATCTTCGCGATCTCCTTCACATCCCCGGACGGCTGCACCTGTTCGACATCAGCAAAGACGGCCAGGTCTTAATTACCAACGAGGCCACCCGCCAGGAGCTCTACGGCCGGCGTATGGGGCAGGAAAGGGACCAGGATCTGTCGTGGTTCGACTGGACCCTGGGACGCAGCGTTTCACGAGATGGCCAGTGGGCAGTGCTCGAGGAAGACGGCGAAGGCGGCGGAGCCCAGTACACAGTTTTTCTGCGCAAGACCGACGGCTCGCCAGCGATCCGCCTGGGGCCGGGTTCGGGGCTCGATATCTCTCCCGACGGAAAGTGGGTGGCATCCTCCGCCGTGGCCCAACCTTCTCCGACCGTGCTCTTGCCCACCGGAGCCGGATCGCCAGTGTCCATGGCCGATGGACAGCTGTTTCACAGCAGCAATTTGCACTTCCTGCCGGATGGCAAGGGCGTGATCATGGTCGCCGCCGAGACTGGAAAAGCGCCACGTACCTACCTGCTCATGCGCGATGGCTCAGCGCCCAAGGCCTTCGGACCTGAGGATTTTCAGGGCACATTGATCTCTCCCGATGGCAAAAATGTTTTGGGGAAGAGAAATGATGCCTACGTGATCCTTCCGTTCGCCGGTGTTCAAACTCCGCAGCCTTTGTCCTTTATTCAACCCGACGAGACGGTGCTGGGCTGGACGGCCGACGGTGAATCGATTTATGTCTCGCGGGTCTCCTCGACAGCGGTCAAAGTCGATATTGTGAATATAAAGACCGGCCAACGCCGGCTCCATCACCAGCACGCACCCGGTGACCTTTCCGGCGTCCTTTTTGTCGGCGCCGGACGCATCACGCCGGACGGGAGCTACTACCTGTACGGCGTCGGTCGCACGCTTTCGTTTCTATACGTGGTGGATGGATTGCAGTAATTCGAATCCGGTCATCTTGAGGATGACAGTTACTCACAGCATGACATTTGTGCATGAAAAGATGAGAGCTACTGCCGAAGATCGCAGCCTGTCATTCCTGCATCGCAAGTTAAAATAATCCTGATATGAGTCCAGACCTTCGCCGTTTCCCTTTCGCCCAATTTGATGTGTTTTCCTCTCACCCATTCGAGGGCAATTCCCTGGCGGTGTTTCCCGATGCGCGCGGGCTCAGCGATCAACAGATGCAGGCCATGGCGCGCGAGATGAATCTGTCCGAGACCACTTTCATTCTGCCGCGCGAGCCGCAGGTCGAACGCGAGCGCGGAGTGCGGGTGCGAATCTTTACCGTGCAGGAAGAATTGCCCTTTGCCGGTCATCCGACTCTGGGCACGGCGTTTCTGTTGCGCGGTTCGACCGGAGCTGCTGAAGTCACACTCGATCTGAACGTGGGCAAGGTGCCGGTTCGCTTCGAAGAGAAATCCGGGACAGCCGGTGTTCGGCGAGATGACGCAGGCGGAACCCAAGTTCGGCCTCACCCACGATCGCGAAACCGTGGTGCGCGCCACCAGCTTGCGCGACGGCGATATCGATCCCTCTTTGCCGATCCAGACGGTTTCGACCGGACTCGCTATTCACGATGGTTCCGCTGCGCGGATTGGAGGTGATCCGCCGGCTGCAAGTGGATCTCAAGAGTGCCAGCGAATATCTGGAGCGTTCCGGAGGCGGCAAGTTTTTTTATTTTGTGACCCGCGAGACCGTCGATCCCGCGGCCCGTCTGCACGCTCGCATGCTGTTCTACAACGGAGAAGATCCGGCCACGGGCTCCGCCGCCGGCTGCGCCGCCGCCTGGATGGTGGCCAACGGCGTGGCCCAAGCCGGACGAGCGCGTGCTCATCGAGCAAGGCATCGAAATGCTGCGGCCCAGCCGCATTTTTGTACGCGCTTCGCGCCGTGGATAACAGAGTGGTTAACGTTCGCGTGGGAGGAAATGCTGTGGAAGTTCTGCGCGGAGAAGTTTTTTTCTGAGCCGCAATCCTCGATTGTCGCGAAAAAATGCGGCCATGCACAAGCGCGAATTTTTTTCAATGGGGCAAATTGACCATTAGCATCGGCGACACTTTACAGCCGGCTCGCGCTGCCGTTAGGATTTTGTCTCGCTCTGAGTTCTCCCAAATATTAGTCAAAAAGTTTTTGGACTCCTTGGCGCCTGCCTGTTTTCAGGCAGCCACTTCGGAAGCAGGAATGAAGCCGAAACGAACCATTCTTTGTGTCGACGACAACGAACAGTCTCTTTCCATCCGCAAAGTCATGCTCGAAACCCGCGGCTATCGTGTGGTCACCTGCAACAGCGGGCAGGAAGCCCTGGAGCGCTTCAAGAAAGGCGGCGTCGATCTGGTGCTTACCGACCTGATCATGCCCGGCGTGGATGGAGGCAAGCTGATCGACGCGATCAAAACTCTCTCGCCGCGAAACTCCTGCGATTCTGCTCTCCGGCAAAGTACGGATCTACGATCGCGATACCCGGGCGGACGTCTTCCTGCCCAAGGGCATGTACGCTCCCGCGGAATTGCTGGAACGCATTCGCCTGCTGCTGGTCCGCAAGCGCGGCCCCAAGCGTGCCCAGTCGAAGACCCAGGCCGCGGGCGACATGGGCGCCTGGCTTCAGCGGAAAATCGTAAGACCACGAAGGACACGAAGTATCACCGAAGGAAAATCCTTCAACGATCTTCCTTCGTGATACTTCGTGTCCTTCGTGGTTTATCGAGTTCGACCGGCCCCGGCCGCCCGACCGCATGCCACAGGCTTCGTGTAATATCGATCAGTTGGATGCCTGCCTTCATCGAAGCCGTGGACCTGCGCAAGACCTACCGCGTGGGCAAAATTGATGTTCCCGCCCTCCGCGGAATCTCCTTCAGTGTGCAAAAGGGAGAATTTGTCAGCGTGGTGGGCCCTTCGGGCAGCGGCAAGTCCACGCTCTTCTACCTGCTTGGGCGGACTGACTCGGCGCCGATTCCGGCCACGTGATCATCGACGGAGACGACTTCGCGCAACTCTCCGACGCCGAACGCACCCAGCTGCGCAAGCGCAAGATTGGATTTGTTTTCCAGAAGTTCAATCTGTTGCCGACGCTCGATGCGCGTTCCAATATCGATATCGCGCTGGATATCGCCGGCGCGAATGGGACTCGCGACGCCGACGTACTTCAAGAAGATTGTGGGCCTGTTAGGACTGGACAAACGCCTGCGGCATCGGCCTTCCGAACTTTCCGGGGGCGAGCAGCAGCGGGTGGCGCTGGCGCGCGCGCTTATTAACAAGCCGGCCATCGTTCTGGCGGACGAACCTACGGGCAACCTGGATTCCAAGAACTCCGAAATCGTGCTTGCCATGCTGCGGCACTCCAACCAGGAACTCGGCCAGACCGTGCTCATGATCACGCACAACCCGGAAGCAGCCAGCTACGGCGATCGCATGATTCACATGCGCGACGGTGAAATCGTGCCTCCGGAAAAAGATCCGCAATGGACCGGCCACTCGACATAGGTGTGTGGGAACGGGTCTGTGACCCGTTCAGGCCGAGCAGGGCTCGGCTGGGTTCTGAAGTTGCTCCGTCCGAGGGCAGGATGCCCTCGGGACAGCCGGCGGGACGCCGGCGCTACAAAGACCCGAAGATTGGCTCCGTCTTGTTCTTGCAGCAAGCTCTCATGCGGGATAACCAACATGGATGACCTGCGAAAACCGATTCTTCCAGGCAAAGGCGCTTCGGACTACGAGCGCTACCTGCGCACCGACGAATTGCTGTCACTGCAGAAGAGCTCCGGAAGAATTTCTGCATCCCGATGAGATGACCTTCCAGGTCGTGCATCAGGCTTCCGAGTTGCTGCTGAAAGGCATCGCATGGGAACTGGATCGCGCCCGCGGCTTGATCGCCGAAGGCGATTTCTTCAACTCCGCCCAGCTGCTGCGCCGCGGCAACCACATGCTGGAATATCCCATCTCCATGCTGCACGAACTGGAGACCATCACGCCCTACGACTATCACCTGATTCGCGCCGGGCTCGGACACGGCAGCGGTCTCGACTCACCCGGATTCCTTGGCTCTGCTGCACATCGGCCCGCGGCTGGGCGAGGCGTTTCAAGACGCAGTTGGAGAAAGCCAATCTCAGCGTGGACGACCTTTATCGCCGTCACGCTGGAATTTTTCGGCCTGCACGACGTGGCCGAGCGCCTGCTGGATTTTGATGAGCGCGTCCACCTGTTCCGCTTTCATCACCTGAAGCTGGCTCAGCGCATCATCGGCGGCGGCGTGGTAGGCACAATGGGAACTCCGGTGGAAGTCTTACATCAGCGCATGGAGCACCTGTTTTACAAGGAACTATGGGACGTGCGCAACCGGATCACGGCAGCGTCCATGCAGGGTTGATGTGGGGCGGGCGTCCCGTCCGTGCTGCGCTGGCAAGAACCGGGGAGCTTGCGTCTACTTGATTTCGAGGCTCTTCTGGAAGTACCGTTTCCGAACAACGCTGTATGTCCGATACAGACGGGACCTTGCTGCCCCTGCACGGGCGGGACGCCCGCGCCCACACGCAACGCCAGGGCTCACCATTTCGGCGTCATTGCTGCAAACTTGTCCGGTTGTTTATAATCAGATTCGCCAAGCGGGAGTAGCTCAGTGGTAGAGCGCGACCTTGCCAAGGTCGATGTCGCGGGTTCGACCCCCGTCTCCCGCTCCAATTTTCAGACGGAAGAGCCCCGCGGCCGCGAGGCTTTTTCCACCCGGCAATAGGGCGCGGTACCCAAGTGGTAAGGGAGAGGTCTGCAAAACCTTTATACGTCGGTTCGATTCCGACCCGCGCCTCCAATTTTCGTTCCTCCTTGTAGTTCCTGCGACGCCAATCCCAGCCCGCCCCGTGCAGTGTGCCAGCCGCTTCACTGAGGGATGTTTTGGTCACATCGCCAGGGATGGTCTGCCCTGAGATGATGCAAAACCTTCAAATCGGTGCCACCCGCAGGCAAGTTACTTTAGTAAGCAGAGTGTGAATTCACAGGGTGTTCAACATAGCTGACTAGTCGATACTTGAATAGCTCAGCGGGAAGCAAACATGATGACCTACGACAACGACCCGAACAAGGTGCCGATGTACCAGAACAACAACGCGGCAGCGAAGGCGTTCGTCAGCATCATGGTGGCTAACTCCCTGCAGTGTCCTGACCAGTCGAACTGCATCCGTCTGGTACACCAGGCGCGGGTGTGCGCGAACGGCGCCATCACGCTCGAAGGCCGGTTCTAAACTAAAATGAAAATCCTCCTCACTATTTTACTGCTGGCAACGGTGGGCTTCGCTGAAACTGATACTACCCTGTTTCCCGGAACGGAGAATCCCATCTCCGAGAGTGGGAAGTGGACGAACGGAGAAACCACGGGCCTCGACTGGACGAACGTGATTACCACGCCCGGCAAGGCGATAGGCACCGAGACTGCCACTCCAAGCTACAGCGACTCGACGGCCACCCTTCAGTACAGGACATGGGCGCCCGATCAAACCGCATACGGAACCGTGTTTCTCAGCCCTCCGACTTTAAGTTGCGGCCAGGAAATCGAGCTGCGCCTGCGCACCACGATCAACCCGCACAGCATTACAGGGTATGAAATCTCTTTCTCCAGTGCATTCGGGAGTCTCATCATCGTCCGCTGGGACGGGCCGCGTGGAGCGACGCATTTCGATGTCCTGAATATGAACGCGGGAGTCGTGGTGCACAACGGGGATGTCATCAAGGCCACCATCGTCGGCAATGTCATCACGGCCTACATCAACGGAGTCGAGAAACTACAGGCGACCGACTCGAGGTACGGCAGTGGTTCTCCGGGCGTGGGATTCAACTACACCGAGAACCCTGGATGCACGGGTGCGGTGAGGGCGAACTACGGCTTGAGGAGTTTCACAGCAGAAGACGATGGGAGTGTCTCTCAATCACCTCCACCTGCACCGACCAACTTGACTGTCATCGTGCATTGAAAGGACGGCACTAGTGTCGCGCGTAGTGGATACTCCCCACTCTAAACTTACCAGGTTTTTCAGGGACGAAGATGTCCGTGGCGATGCAGATAACAGATCGCGACGCGCGGACTTGGGTAGGAGATTGGCATTGCGTGGCGCGCTATCAGCACGGATAACTGCAAAACCCTAATACGTCGGTTCGATTCCGACCCGCGCCTCCCCACTTCTCGATCGTTTCTCTTACTTCAAAGTCTTCTGATCTTCTAGCCACCCTAGTCTTCGTCTGAAGGCATGGGCTCTCCGACAATGTTGTAGTACACCTGCTTGGGCTTCTTCGGCTTGGCTGGCTCCGCTTTTGGCTTGGGTGGCAGAGGCTTTTCTGCCTCCGCATTTGCTGAGGCCGGCACAGGCGGAGTCGCGGCGACGACAGGTCTCGCTACCGGTGCCGGCGCGAGCGGCGGAGCGAGCAATGTCGGAGCTGCGACGGCGGGCGCGGACGGAACGACCGGTTGCGGCTTCATCACTGGTGCGGGCGGTGGCACTGGCGAGGGAGCTAGCGGCGGGTTTGCCTGCGCCACGCTGGGTTGTGACACACGAGGTTGGGGAACGCTCGCTGGGGGCGCACCAGGTTTCGGAAAACCAGATTCGGCCGCACCAGATTGGGCCGGGGCAGCCTGATTGATCGGGGTTGGAGTCGGCGGTGTGCTCGGGACGACTTGAGGAATGACTCGCATTGGTGTGGCCGGCGCCGGCGAGACCGAGCTCTTTGCGGATCTGGCTCTCGCCGCCCTCGGCCGCTGGAAGGAGTAGTTGAGGATTGCGGCGACCAG
The DNA here is from genome assembly GCA_963696825.1 of Terriglobia bacterium. Classification (GTDB taxonomy): domain Bacteria; phylum Acidobacteriota; class Terriglobia; order Terriglobales; family Acidobacteriaceae; genus JAIQFF01. The sequence goes on along the minus strand of CAVOLN010000007.1, from coordinate 671,618 downwards.
GCAGGCGATGCAAAACTCGAATATGGAGACGAACAGGTCTGGATAGTTATAGGGACGCTGGGTGAAAGAAGTTGGCAATCCTCCGGATTGGCCCATGACATCGCCCAGCCAGGGCACGACCACGTTGTTCATGACCGAAACGATCAGGCCCCAGATAGCCTCACCGAGGATTACTGCGATGATGATCCGGCCGATCCAGCCGCGTCCGTCCGCTCCATCGGAGGGAAGAGCTTTTACTGATTGATCCATAATTCCTCTGCTTAGTTAGAGATTGTTACACACCGGGCAGGGGTGCGAAAGGAGGCCGGATCCACGAACGGCCCTTTCGACAATCACGCGGGATGAGCTTGAACCGACCGAGGACGAGACGCCCTCGGGAAAGCCGGCAAGCCTGCCCTGAGCATGGTCGAGGGATGCCGGCGCTACACTCGCTAGGGCGAGTTGCGTCGGTGCACGCGAGACTTCGGGGATTGAAGTTCCTCAGCCCGGAAAGACTCGCATGCACCTTGAAGAATTCCGGGTAGCGCCACCGTCCCTGCGGCTGTCCGGTAGGCGTCCCGCCCACCGCGGCGGCGGGATAGCCGGCACGCCTGCCCTGAGCATGGTCGAAGGGATGCCGGCGCTACAAAACAAAAAGGCTGACTTTTGTCAGCCTTTAGAAATTTCTTTTTGCGATCGAGGGCTTAGTCCCGGGCAGTTGTAAGCGGCATATTCACCAGATGCTCGCTCAGAAACCATACCTGCAATTCGTTGGTGCGCAGGACGTCGCTGACCGCCAGGTCGTTGGTTCCGTCATCGCCCAGTTTGTCGGCTCGCTCGGCCAGTTCGCGGCATTCGCCGATGATGATCTTGTGGGCGTCGAGCAACCGTGAGAGTTGCACCGGCACTTCTTCGCGTCCGCGGGGAGGACGTTCGATCCGCGTGGTCTCGGCGATGTCGGGAGCCATGGCGAGACTCACTCCTCCCAGCAGTTGAATGCGCTCGGCGATGGTGTCCACCAGTTCCAACTGCTCGTCGTAATGTTTGTCGAACAGAAGATGAAGCTGGTAGAACGTCGGGCCGGCGACCTGCCAGTGCGATTTCTTGTAGAGATCGCGCAGAGTCATGGTGTCGGCCAAAAGCTGGTTGAGATGCTCGGTCATTTCCAGGCGGACTGGTTCTTCCAGTTCCAGCGGCAGCGCGTGGCTCACGGTGCCGTACTTCTGGATTTCAGGAGCTCTTTGGTGAAAGTGGGGCTGGGCGGTGATGCCACCGTTGTGGCCGGCGGTTTTCTTCGACATCGAAATTCTCCTCTTCATGATTTCCTGGTACAGTGTTTTAGATGTTGGTCGTGTGCAGATGGACGTTCAGGGTCATAGGTTGCTGGTAAGAATTTATCTCACAGAGAGCGGAGCGAATCCTTATTATAGTCCTTGCCAAATCGGCATGACCGCTCAAAATGAGCCGTCTTGTTTCGCGCGATGGGCGGCGCGCGCCAGCAAAATTCCGCACAATTGACTATCATGGAAGGTTCCGCATTCATTGATGGAGAAAACCAGACGTGGCTGAGACGCAAGACCAACGGAGTGGAAGTTCTTGAAACCCGGGAGTGGCTGGATTCGCTGGACTATGTGTTGTCCCAGGGTGGTCCGGAGCGGGCCGGACGCTTGCTGCAGCAACTCTCGCTGCACGCCCGGCGCGCCGCCGGCGTAAACCTTCCCTTTCACCGCCACCACTCCCTACCAGAACACGATTGCTGCCCGGCAGCAGCCGCCCTTTCCCGGCAGCCAGGAGATGGAGCGCCGCATCAAGAGCCTGGTGCGCTGGAACGCGCTGGCCATGGTGGTGCGGGCCAACAAGATCCAGGAGCGGCATTGGCGGACACATTTCCACTTTCGCCTCCGCGGCCACGCTGTACGAAGTCGCGTTCAATCATTTCCTGCGGGCGCAAACCGAGTCCGGCGACCGCGACCTGGTTTATTTCCAGGGCCACGCCGCGCCCGGCATGTATGCCCGCGCCTATCTCGAAGGCCGCATTCCCAAAGAGAAGCTGCAGAATTTTCGCCGCGAACTGAAGGCAGGCGGCGGCCTCTCTTCTTATCCTCATCCCTGGCTGATGCCGGATTTCTGGGAATTTCCGACCGTCTGCATGGGACTGGGTCCGATTCAGGCGATCTATCAGGCGCGGTTCATTCGCTATCTGGAAAATCGCGGGCTGAAGAAAGCCACCGGCGGCAGAGTCTGGGCGTTTCTGGGCGACGGCGAGATGGACGAACCCGAATCGCTGGGCTCGATCACGCTGGCTTCGCGCGAGCGGCTCGACAATCTGATTTTTGTGGTGAACTGCAACCTGCAGCGGCTGGACGGGCCGGTGCGCGGCAACGGCAAGATCATTCAGGAACTGGAAGCGATTTTCCGCGGCGCGGGCTGGAACGTCATCAAGGTCGTCTGGGGCAGCGACTGGGACAATCTCATCAGCAACGATCGCGATGGAATCCTGGTCAAGCGCATGGGCGAGATCACCGACGGCCAGTATCAGAAATATTTCGTCGAGAGCGGAGCCTACTTCCGGCACAACCTCTTCGGCAGCGATCCGCGCCTGCTGAAGATGGTCGAGCATCTTTCCGACGAGCAGCTTTCCCGCATGCGGCTGGGCGGGCACGATCCCATCAAGGTGCACGCGGCCTACAAGGCAGCGGTCGAGCACAAGGGAGCGCCGACCGTCATTCTGGCCAAGACCATCAAGGGCTACGGGCTGGGCGAGGCCGGTGAAGGCAAGAACATCACGCACCAGCAGAAAAAGCTGAACGAAGACGAACTGCGCATGTTCCGCTCGCGCTTCGGAATTCCCATTCCGGACGAAGAACTGCACGATGCGCCCTTCTATCGTCCCGCGGATGACAGTCCGGAAATCCGCTACATGCAGGAGCGCCGCAAGCAACTGGGCGGCTACCTGCCGGAGCGCAAAGTGCGCTCCAAGCCGATTGCTCCGGTTTCGGAATCGCACTTCGAGGAGTTTCACAAAGGCACGGACGGCCGCGAAGTCTCGACCACCATGGTCTTCGTGCGGCTGCTGGCGAAATTGTTGCGCGATCCGGAAATCGGCAAGCTGATCGTGCCCATCATTCCCGACGAAGCCCGCACCTTCGGCATGGAAGCGCTCTTCCGCCAGGTGGGAATTTATTCCAGCGTGGGCCAGCTCTACGAGCCGGTGGACATGGACACGCTCCTTTATTACAAGGAAGCCAAAGACGGACAGATTCTGGAGGAAGGCATTACCGAAGCCGGTTCGATCTGCTCCTTTATCGCCGCCGGAACCGCCTACGCCAATCACGGGATCAACACGATCCCGTTTTTTATTTACTACTCGATGTTCGGCTTCCAGCGCATTGGAGATCTTCATCTGGGCCGCGGCCGATATGCGAACCCGCGGCTTCCTGATGGGCGGCACGGCTGGCCGCACCACGCTCGCCGGCGAAGGACTTGCAGCATCAGGACGGCCACAGCCATGTGCTGGCGCTGCCGGTTCCCAACCTGCTGGCCTACGATCCGGCGTTTGCCTACGAAATCGCCGTCATCATTCAGGACGGCATCAAGCGCATGTACGTGGATCAGGAATCCATCTTCTATTACCTGACGGTCACCAACGAGCCGCTTGCCGATGCCCGGCGATGCCCGAGGGGAAGGATGTTAAAGAAGGCATCCTGAAGGGCCTCTACCGCTTCCGGACGTCGACCAAGAAAGATTCCAAGCTGCGCGCGCAACTGTTCGGCAGCGGCACCATCATGTACGAAGTGCTCAAGGCGCAGCAGATTCTGGAAGAAAAATACGGCGTGGCCGCCGATGTCTGGAGCGTGACCAGCTACAAGCAGCTTTATCGCGACGGCAACGATTGCGATCGCTGGAACATGCTGCATCCCGGCGAGACGCCGCGCGTGCCGTTTGTTACCCAGGCGCTGAAAGATGCGCCCGGAGTGCTGGTGGCGGCATCGGATTACATGAAAGTGCTGCCGGAATCGATTGCGCAGTGGCTGCCGCGGCCGCTGGTGGCTTTGGGCACGGACGGTTTCGGCCGCAGCGAGAGCCGGGTGGCGTTGCGTGATTTCTTCGAAGTGGACGCGAAGCACATTGTGCTGGCCACGCTGACTGCGCTGGCTGCGCGAGAAGCAGATCAAGCTCGGATGTGCTGCAGAAGGCAGTCAAAGATCTTGGGAATCAATCCGGAAAAAGCGAATCCGGCGAATACGTAAAATGTAGCGCCGGCGTCCTGCCGGCTGTCGCGAGGGCGTCCTGCCCTCGGCGGTCGAGGGCGAGATGCCCTCGCAACAGCCGCCGGGACGGCGGCGCTACAACGGAATGTAGCCAGGAGTGAATACTCAGTGACAGAATTCAAGCTTCCGGAACTCGGCGAAAACATTGACCAGGGCGATCTGGTCCGGCTGATGATTTCGCCCGGCGCGAGCGTCACCGAAGGCCAGCCGGTGATGGAACTGGAAACCGACAAGGCGGTCGTCGAAGTGCCATCTTCGGTGACCGGCACGGTGAAAGAAATTCGCGTCAAAGAAGGCCAGAAGATCAAAGTCGGCCAGGTGATCTTCACCGTGGAAAATGGCGCGGGCGCCAAAGCCAAGGCCGCCGAGTCCAAAGCTGCCGCCGCAAAGCGTCCGCGAAGCCGCCAGCCGCCGGCCGCGAAAGCCGCGGCGCCAGTCCCAAGCTGAACGCCTCGAGCGCCGCGCCGCTCCTGCGGCCTCCGCCAGCTTCTGCGGCCGCCGGCGCGACCGAATTCAGGTTGCCCGAGTTGGGAGAGAACATCGATCAGGGCGACCTGGTGCGGCTGATGATTTCGCCGGGCTCGAAAGTTTCCGAAGGCCAGCCGGTCATGGAACTGGAAACCGACAAGGCCGTGGTCGAAGTTCCGTCGTCGGTGACCGGCACGGTCAAGGAGATCAAGGTCAAGGAAGGCACGAAGATCAAAGTCGGCCAGGTGATCTTCACCCTGGAGGGCGGGGCGTCGGCGCAGCCGGAAAAGCCGAAGCATGCTCCGGTCGAGCACATTTCCGAACAGCATGAAGCTCGCCTGTCGGTTCAGGCGGCCATTCAGGCCGAGGGAAAAACCGAAGCACAGGTATTTCTGCCGGATCAGCCGCAGCCGCAGGCGCCCAAAGCTTTTGCCATGCCGGAACAACTGGGCAAGGTTGCGGGCACCGAGCATCGCGCGCCTGCGCCTGCCGCACCTCACGTCCGCCGTCTGGCGCGAGAACTCGGTGTCGACATTTACGAAGTGAAAGGCAGCGGCCCGGGCGGTCGCATCAGCGAAGACGACGTCAAGGCGCACGCCAAGTCGTTGCTCACTTCCGCGACGGCGGCTCAATCGGCGCAGGGCGGTCATTTTGCGCAACCGGCGCTTCCCGATTTCGCCAAGTTTGGAAAAGTCGAACGCGTCTCCATGCGCGGCGTGCGGCGCAAGACGGCGCAGCATCTGTGGGAAGCCTGGACCACGATTCCGCACGTCACCCAGCAGGACAAGGCCGACATCACCGAACTGGAACAATTGCGCGCCCGCTTCGCGCCCAAAGCCGAAGAAGCCGGCGGCAAGATGACGGTGACGGCGATCGCGCTGAAAGTCTGCGCCTCGGCGCTTGAAAGTTTTCCCGCAGTTCAATGCCAGCATCGACATGGCGAAGGAAGAAATCGTCTACAAGCAGTACATCAATATCGGCGTCGCCGTGGACACCGATCGCGGCCTGCTGGTCCCGGTGATTCGCGATGTGGACAAGAAAAACATCGTCGAACTGGCCGCCGAACTGACCCAGATTTCCGAAGAAGGCGAGAGACAAGAAGCTCACGCCGGCGGAGATGGAAGGCGGGACCTTCACCATCACGAATCTCGGTGGCATTGGCGGCACTGGATTTTCGCCGATCGTGAATTATCCCGAAGTCGCGATTCTCGGGCTGTCGCGCTCCAGCATGGAGCCGGTCTGGATGAATGGCAAATTCGAGCCGCGGCAGGTGCTGCCGCTTTCGCTTTCCTACGATCATCGCCTGATCGACGGCGCCGACGCGGCACGATTCCTGCGCTGGATCGCGGAAGCGTTTGAGCAGCCGTTCCTGCTGTCGGTGCAGGGATAGAATCCGAATGAAAATCTTAAACCACAAAGGACACGAAGGTACACGAAGGAAATTCACTGGTTTCCTTCGTGTACCTTAGTGTCCTCTGTGGTTAATGCCTTTCTGTCTTGAATGACTGAAACTTCAAACTTGCACATTGCAGTGGTGGGCGGCGGGCCGGGTGGCTACGCCGCCGCATTTCTGGCTGCCGATCTGGGAATGAAGGTCACGCTGATCGACCCGGAAGCGAATCCGGGCGGAGTCTGCCTGTATCGCGGCTGCATTCCTTCGAAAGCCTTGCTGCATGTGGCCAAGCTGATTGACGAATCCCGTCACGCCAAGAATTGGGGAATCGAGTACGCCGATCCCAAGATTGATCTGGCCCGCCTGCGCTCCTGGAAAGAAGGCGTAGTCAAGAAGCTGACCGGCGGCCTGGGCGTGCTTTCGAAGCAGCGCAAGGTGGAATACATTCAGGGACGCGCAGCCTTCGAGAATTCGAACACGCTGCGCATTTCAAAGGCCGGCGGCGGCGATGAAAGCTCTGACCTTCGATCGCATCATCCTCGCGACCGGTTCCCGTCCGGCGATTATTCCCAGCCTCAAGCTCGACACCCCGCGAGTGATGGACTCCACCTCCGCGCTGGATTTGAGCGAGGTGCCGGGAACGCTGCTGGTGATCGGCGGCGGCTACATCGGCCTGGAACTGGGCACGGTGTACGCCGCGCTGGGCTCGAAAGTGTCGGTGGTCGAAATGCTGCCTGGACTGCTTCCCGGCGCCGATCGCGACCTGGTTCTGCCTTTGCACAAGCGCGTCGAAAAGATTTTCGATTCCATTCTGCTGAACACCACGGTTGCCGCGATGAAAGAAGAAGCGAACGGCATCCGCGTGACCTTCGATGGCCCGAAGTCAAGGAACGCGAGAAAGTTTTCGACAAGGTTCTGGTATCGGTGGGACGCAAGCCGAATTCCGAAATTCCCGGCCTGGACAAAACGCAGGTTCAACTCGGCGCGCGCGGATTCATTCAGGTGAACAAACAGTTGCAGACGAACGATCCTGCGATTTACGCGATTGGCGATCGTGGTCGGCGAACCCATGCTGGCCCACAAGGCTTCGCACGAGGGACGCACCGCGGTCGAAGCCATCGCCGGACACAAAGTCGCGTTCGAGCCGGCCGCGATTCCTGCCGTCGTCTTCACCGATCCCGAGATCGCCTGGTGCGGTCTGACCGAAACTCAGGCGCAGAAAGAAAACCGCGAAATCAAGGTCGCGAAATTTCCCTGGGCCGCGTCCGGCCGGGCCATGACCGTCGATCGGACCGAAGGCATGACCAAGCTCATCCTCGATCCGCAGACCGAGCGCGTGCTGGGGGTGGGCATTGTGGGCGCTGGCGCGGGAGAACTCATCGCCGAAGGCGTGCTGGCGGTGGAGATGGCTGCGCTGGCCAAGGATATTGCGCTGACCATTCATCCGCATCCCACGCTCTCGGAGACCGTCATGGAAGCGGCCGAAGTCTTCTTCGGCACCAGCACCGACATTTACCGGCCGAAGAAAAGCTAAGCTTCGATGTAGGCGCGAGCGTCCCGCTCGTGCGGCGCTTCGTGGCGCGGCAACGCGAGCGAGGACGCTGGCGCCTACATTACAATCCTTGCTGGAGAAAGCATGATGCTTTCTTTGCTGAAACGAGCTGCTGCGGCTGGCCATCTTGCCTGGCAATGATTCTGCCGGCGTCGGCCTATCAGCTATTGCCGGGCCAGCAATCCGACACAGGAAATCCGCTTGGCACCAAGAACGGCAGCGCAGCCGACCCCCTCGGCCGCGACACTCCCAGCGGCACTCTGTATGGATTTCTACAGGCCGCGCAATCCGGAAATTATTCGACCGCGGCTCAGTATCTGCAAATGTCTCCCGCCCGGCGCCAGACCCAGGGCGAAGATATCGCCACAAAGCTGAAAGTCGTGATTGATCGCGCGTTCTCCGGCGACCTGCGGCGAATCAGCAATCAACCGGACGGGACGCCGCAGGAAGGAATGCCTCTCGACAAGCAGCGAGTCGGCACCCTGATCGCCGGCGACGTCGAGGCCGATCTGATTCTTGTCCGCGTTACCGATTCCGGCGGTGCGACGAATCTGGCTCATCTCCTCCGACACTCTGGCCAAGGTTCCTGAACTCTACGAGCAAGCCGCGGTGCATCAGGTGGAGACTCATCTTCCGCAAGCCCTGGTGCGCCACCAGTTTTTGGGACTTCCTTTGTGGCAGTGGCTCGCGATCCTGCTCGCGATTCCCGTCGCTGCGCTGCTGGGATGGCTGGCGGTCCAGATTCTTGCGGCTGCCCTGGTATTTCTGGGCACGTTACCGTAAGCATGCCGTGGCCGCAGCATGGAGTTCCTTCGTGCGCCCGCTCTGGCTGGTGCTGGGCGTTCTCATTCACGGCATTCTGGTGTCTTACCTTCGCATTCCGGTGCTGCAAAGACACCGCTACCAGCAGATCGCGGGAGTGGTGGCGGTCATCGGCGTCCAACTGGCTGCTGTGGCGGATCTCTGCGAGAAGTGATGCGGAGCGTGAGGCAGCGCGCCGTCCTCTCCGGACGCATGGGCACCGGCTCGCTCATGATTCTGGGCGAGCGCATGCTCAAGGCCGCGATCGTTGTTCTGGCGATTTTCTTCGTGCTGGGAACGCTCGGCTTCAACCTCACCACGCCGCTCGCCGGACTGGGCATCGGCGGTATCGCGATCGCCTTCGCCGCGCAAAAGACGCTGGAGAATCTGTTCGGCGGGGTCTCGATTCTCGGCGACGAAGTCATCCGCATCGGGGATGTCTGCCGTTTCGGCGATCGTGTGGGCACGGTGGAAGACATCAGCCTGCGTTCTACCCGAATTCGAACTCCGGACCGGACCGAACTCTTCATCCCCAACGGTTCACTGGCGACGATGAACGTCGAGAACCTGAGCCGTCGCGACAAAATCCTGTTCAACACCAAGCTGGGGCTGCGCTACGAGACCTCGCCCGACCAGATGCGCTATGTGCTCGCTGCAGGTCCGCCGCCTGCTCTACGAACATCCAAAGGTGGAAACTGAGGGCGCGCGCAATCGCTTTATCGCATTTCGACGAGAGCGCGCTGACCATGGAAATTTTTTGTTACATCCTCACCCGCGACTACAACGAGTTCCTGGCCATCCGCGAAGATATTCTGCTTCGGATCATGGACATCGTCGACGCCGCCGGCACCGGTTTTGCCTTCCCGTCGCAGACCGTCTATCTGGGCCGCGATACCGGCGTGGACAAGGAGAAAGCCGAGCGAGTGGCCCGCGCAGGTGCAGAAATGGCGGGACGAGCAGTCAGTTGCCCTTTCCCGATTTCCCGCCCGACGACATTTCCGAGATTCAGCAATTCGCTGCCCTATCCGCAGCCGGGCTCGGCCGTCGGAAGAAAGCCAGAAAGTGAGCGAAATCGGTTGCGTCGAGGCTGATGCGGTGGAGCATTCATGCGATCAGCAGTTCAGCTGGCTCTGCTACGGTTGCGTCTTCGCGCCGCAAGTTCATTCCCGGGAGGCATCCCATGCAGAGTTCCACCGCTAGCCCCGCACCGGCCGCCGGGACAGTCACTCCTTCGTGGACGAAAGACTTCCGCGGCCAAGATGGAGAACGGAACTGGCTGCCAAGTATGGCGAATCGCAGCGCGCGCGGCTTCAGACGCGGCTTGCACCAGGTGGCTGAATTCTGGCGCGCCGGAGATGGCGATGCTGCCGCCTTCGAGGATTTCGTTCGCACCAACTTCGCCGGAGATCAGGCCACGCTGGACACGATGTTCAACCGCCTGGAGCAGTTTGCTGGAGCAACTCGACGGCCACATGCACGAGATCAATCGCGAATTTCGCCAGCAGATCGGATCTCGATCTCGGCCCCGTGCTTCCCTTCGACGAAATTATTGGCGGTTACGATCCTTCCGCGCACGTGGTCGACGATTTCTTCCAGAACAAACTCGCCTTCGTGGTGCTGCTGAATTTTCCGCTGACCACGCTCGATGAGCGCCTCAAAGATGGCCCGACGTGGTCGCGCCGGCAGTGGGCCGAAGTGCGGCTGGCGGAACGCTTCTCCAAGCGCATTCCCGCGGATGTGAACCTGGGCATCGCGCAGGCCGAAGCGCAGGCCGGCCAGTACATCGCGGAATACAACATCTGGATGCATCACCTGGTCGACGCGCAGGGGACAGCGCCTGTTCCCGCCGAAGATGCGCCTGCTCAGCCACTGGAACCTGCGCGACGAAATCAAGGCCGACTACGCCGACTCGTCGAATGGCCTGGCCAAGCAGCGCATGATCCAGCAGGTGATGGAGCGCATCGTCACGCAGACGATTCCGGCGGTGGTGGTCAACAATCCCGCAGTCGACTGGAATCCGTTCACCAACGAAGTGACGCCCGGCGGCGGTGAAAGATTCCGACACTGCGCCGCGCGGCGAAGCCCAGCAACGCGCGCGAACCGGACACCCGCTACGCGATGCTGCTGAAGACATTTCTGCGCGTCGAAGAAGGCCGATCCCTATTCGCCGACCGCGCCCACACTGATCGCGCGCCGCTTTGACGAAGACCGCGAAATTCCGGAAGCGCGGGTGCGGGCCATGCTGGAGCAAGTGCTGACCTCGCCGCTCGTTCCGCAGGTGGCGAAGCTGATCGAAGCGCGGCTGGAGCGTCCGCTCGAGCCGTTCGACGTCTGGTACAACGGCTTTCGTCCCGGCAGCCAGTACACCGAAGCGCAACTGGATGAGATGGTCGCGAAGAAATATCCGACCGCCCAGGCCTACCAGCAGGACATTCCCAACCTGCTGATGAAGCTCGGCTTCTCTCCCGAACGCGCGCAGTACGTTGCCAACAATATCGTGGTCGATCCGGCGCGCGGCTCCGGGCATGCCATGGGCGCGGAGATGCGCGCCGAAAAGGCGCACCTGCGCACCCGCGTCGAAAAGGGCGGGATGAACTACAAGGGCTTCAACATCGCCGTCCACGAAATGGGCCACAACGTCGAGCAGACGTTCTCGCTGAACGACGTCGACCACACGCTGCTGAAAGGCGTGCCCAACACCGCGTTCACCGAGGCGCTGGCCTTCGTGTTCCAGGGGCACGACCTCGAACTGCTCGGCCTGCCCGCGCCCGACGCGAAGAGCGAGGCGGAAAAAACGCTCAACGATTTCTGGGGGACCTACGAAATCGCCGGCGTCGCGCTGGTCGACATGGCGGTCTGGCACTGGATGTACGACCATCCCGCAGGCCACGCCGAAGGAGCTGAGCGACGCCACGGTGCAGATTGCGAAAGATATCTGGAACCGCTACTACGCGCCGGTGTTTCGCAAGAAAGATGTCGTGCTGCTCGGCGTCTACTCGCACATGATCGATTCGTTCCTCTACCTGCCCGACTATCCGATCGGACACCTGATCGCGTTTCAGATCGAAGAGCAGATGAAGAAAGCCGGAGCGATCGGGCCCGAGTTCGAGCGCATGGCGAAGATGGGCGACGTCACGCCGGATCTCTGGATGGAGCACGCCACCGGGCGCCCCGTCGGTCCGGAAGCCCTGCTGGAAGCGACGCAGAGGGCGCTAGCTGCGGTCAATGCCGGCCACTGATCGTCTTCCAATGGATCGATTTCGTCCAGTCGTCCACCACTGCAAAGCAAGATGCGTCGGCCAGTAGACCACCAGCGGCACACCGATCAAGTACGCCAGCAAATACACCAATCCCGGCACCACGTGTTGCTCGTGGAAGAAAGGTCCGCGAGCCCAATTGATATCGAGTTCCGGCCGCCAGAAATAATTGATCGGCACCACCACCCAGGTGATCAGCGTCTGATATTTCCATCCGCGCTGGTCATAACCCAGTCGCCAGATCGCCCAGAGCAACAGCGGCGGCGTGACCAGGTGAAACAGACTCAGCAGGCGGACAAACAGCGGGATGCCACTGTCGAACATATATTCGGTGCCGCCGATGAGGTGCCTGCCGCTCAGGACCGCGCCCAGCAAATCGATGGTGTAGAGACTTTGGAACAGGAGCAACCCGGTGGCTTGGCAGGAAAAAAGCAGCGGGCTTTCCAGCCACAGCGCCGACGCGCGATAAAGAAATTCCCCAAATCGCAAAAATACAGGAAATTCTGCGCTCCGTATTGCTTCCAGTACAGCGGCGCCCACACCGCCACCCAGATCGTCCACAAAATCTTGAGCCAAAGCGGCACCCGCATGGCCGCCATTGTACCTGCCAATTACCACAGTAACTTGCTGGCCCTGAGCCCTCTACCTACCATTGAATGCTATGAGTTACCAAGCGCTATTATTCTGCCCGGACGAGAAAACGGCCCGCGTTGTCAGCCAGGTTTTGAGTGAACTCGATTTCACTGTCGAGCCCTGCAACGAGCCTTTTGCCGCAGTCAAAAAATTGATGGTCCAGCACTTCGACGCGATCGTGGTGGACTGCGACAACGAGCAGAATGCAGCTCTGCTGTTCAAGAGCGCGCGCAATTCCGGTTCGAACCAGGCTTCGCTGGCAGTTGCGGTGGTCGAAGGACAAGCCGGCGTGGCCAAGGCTTTCCGCCTCGGCGCCAATCTGGTTCTGACCAAACCGATTCACGTAGAACAGTCCAAAGGCACGCTGCGTGTGGCTCGCGGTTTACTGCGCAAGGGACAAGCCGCTAAGCCGGCGGGCACGGTTTCAGCTGCTGAACCGGTTGCGCGCCGCAGCAACTACTGCACGTCATTCTCTGCGCCGTCAATCTCCGAGCCATCGTTCCCGGCGCCGTCGTTTCCGCGCCTTCGCCTCGGCAGCATGCCATGCATTCGACGCGGCTTTCCAGCGCACTCGATCACGCCGCCGCCGGTGGCCAGCGCTTCCGCCTTCGAACTTGACGCGGAACCAACGCCACAGCCCGATACCGTCGACGCCGCGCTGCTCGAGTACATGCCGGACTCTGCCCCTGCAGGCGCCGAGAATTCGCAGCCATCCGCAGCTGATTCCAGTTCGTCCAAGCAATATGCCTGGCAGCCGCGTTCCAAGCCCATGGCCGAGCCGATGGCGTCGGCGCTGCGCCGGGCCGCGGAAGCTGCGGGAAAATCTGAGTTTGAAACTCCGGCCGCAAGCCACGCCGCCGCTCCGCAAGCTAGCGTACCAGGGCAATGGAGCGGCGCCGGCAGCCGCTCCGGCACGCGCCCGGGAACTTCCGCTGCCGAGCCCGGCGGCGATCGAATCTGAAGCCAGCTGTGGCCGCGACCGCCGAGCCCGCAGTCAAACCGTGCCAGTCGATGAAGAATCAGGAATCGGATCGTCTGCCGAGGCTTGGGGTTCGAACTCAGCTATGCAGGCCAGCCGAAGCGCCCAGCTCTCGCTCGCTGGTCAGCGAGACCAGCAGACTCGCAAGCGTCGGACTCGGGCGGCAGCAAGAAGACTCTGCTGGTTGCAGTTCTGGTTCTGGGAATCGCGGCTGCGGGTTACTTCGGTTGGACCAAGATGCAGTCCGCGACATCCGCAACCAGCGCCGCAGGCAATTGTTCCAGCAAACTCGGGAACAGCTTCGCTGCCGCCGAATCCGGCTCCTTCGGCCGCAGAATCTCAACCCGTAGCGGATGAAGTTGTGCCCCAGACCGGCGGCGGTCACAACCCAGCCGGGATCACCTGTTCCTTCCTCCAAACCTTCGGCTGCGGTGGTCGCGGAGGCTCCTGGGGTCAAGACGCTCCGCGACACACCCGCGGCCAAGGCGGTCGCAACGAGCGGAGATGAAGCACAGTGCGGTCAAGGCACCCGCTGCCGTGAAGGCAGAACCGTCACAGGCGCTGGTGGTAAAGAATGGATCTTCCACCCAGCCCAAGATGGAGACCGAGGCGCAGGAACCAGAGCAAGCGCCGGCTGCAACCAGCATCGCGACCAACACCAACAACTCGGCGCTCTCTGGTCTGGTGAACACGATCCGCAGTCAATGCCACAAAAGCAGCCCAGCAGACGCTGAGAATTTCGCAGGGCGTTTCGCAGGGACTGATCGTCAAGAGAGTTCAGCCGATCTATCCTCCGCAGGCCCTGCAGATGCGGCTGGAAGGCAAAGTCGAACTGCAGGCGAATATCTCCAAGACCGGCAGACATCCAGCGGGATCAAGCAGCTGAGTGGCGACGGGATTCTCGGGCGCGCAGCGATGGACGCGGTGCGGCAGTGGAAGTACAAGCCCTACTATCTGAATGGCGAGCCGGTCGAAGTTGAAACCCAGATCACGGTAAACTTCAAACTTCCGTAAACGCGTTCAACGCGAATCAATCTGGCGGCGCGAGAGTCTAAATCTCGCGCCTTTTCTTCTTTGTGCAAGCTTGATGAATCATGGCCCGTCAGAACCCTTGAACTACGAAGGACACGAATCGCGCTCAGCTCTCAGCTCGCAGCTTTCAGTAAATCTGTCCCGGAGATGGAATTACGCTGAAAAGCTGACGGCTGAGCGCTGACGCTTTTCGGGAAGGAACCCAGATTCACCGCCGCGTTATAATCAAGAGATGCCCACTCGCCGAAATTCGCCATCTGTGAGGGCGGGCACCGATTTTATGGACTTCAAATTAGTCAGCGACTACAAGCCGCGCGGCGACCAGGCCACCGCCATCGAAGCGCTGGTTCGGCGGCGTTTTCGACCGCGAGCAGCACCAGGTTTTGCTGGGCGTGACCGGGTCGGGCAAGACCTACACCATGGCCAAGGTGATCGAGCAGGCCAACCGGCCCGCGATCGTGATGGCGCACAACAAGACCCTGGCGGCCCAGCTCTATCACGAATTCAAGAGCTTCTTTCCCGCATAACGCGGTGGAATACTTCGTCTCCTATTACGACTACTACCAGCCGGAAGCCTACGTTCCCGCCGCCGACCTCTACATCGAAAAAGAAGTCCACCATCAACGACGAACTCGACAAGCTGCGGCTGTCGGCGACCCGGTCGCTGTTCGAGCGGCGCGATTGCCTGATCGTGTCCTCGGTGAGCTGCATCTACGGCCTGGGCTCGCCCGAAGCCTACTACGGCATGCTGCTGTTTCTGGAAAAGGGCCAGAAGATCAAGCGCGAGGACATTACCCGCAAGCTGGTGGAGATTCTCTACGAGCGCACCGACGGCGACTTCCGGCGCGGCACGTTTCGCGTGCGCGGCGACGTCATCGAAATCTTTCCCACCTACGACGACATGGCGTACCGCATCGAGTTGTGGGGAGACGAAGTCGAATCGCTCTCGCAGATCGATCCGCTGTTCGGCACGGTGAAGCAGAAATATGTGCGCCTGCCGATCTATCCCAAGACGCACTACGTGATGAAGCCGGAGACTCGCGACAAGGCGGCGCAGTCGATCCGGGAAGAACTGCTGTGGTGGGAAGCGGAACTGGAGAAGCAGGGCCGCCTGGTCGAAGCGCAGCGCGTGCACCAGCGCACCATGTATGACCTGGAGATGATCAAGGCCATGGGCTACTGCCATGGCATCGAAAACTATTCGCGCCACTTCACCGGACGGCTGCCGGGCGAACCGCCGCCGACGCTGCTCGATTACTTTCCGCGCGACTTCCTGATGTTCATCGACGAATCGCACCAGACCGTGCCGCAGTTGCACGGCATGTATCACGGCGACCGCTCGCGCAAGGAAACGCTGGTGGAATATGGCTTCCGCCTGCCCTCGGCGCTGGACAACCGTCCGCTGACCTTCGAAGAGTTCGAACACCGGATGAACCAGATGGTCTACGTTTCGGCCACGCCGGGTCCGTACGAGCTGACCAAATCGGCGGGCGTGGTGGTGGAGCAGATCATCCGTCCCACCGGCCTGGTCGATCCGCCGGTCGAAATTCGCCCGGTCAAGGGACAGATTGACGACCTGCTGCACGAGATTCGCGAACGCGTGTCCCGGGGCGAGCGGGTGCTGGTGACCACGCTCACCAAGCGCATGGCCGAAGACCTGGCCGAGTATTACAGCGAAGTCGGGCGTGAAGTGCCGCTACATGCACTCCGAAATCGAAACTCTGGAGCGGGTAAAGATTCTGCGCGACCTGCGCAAGGGCGAGTTCGACGTGCTGATCGGCATCAACCTGCTGCGCGAAGGACTCGATCTGCCCGAAGTTTCGCTGGTCGCGATTCTCGATGCCGACAAGGAAGGTTTCCTGCGCTCCAGCTGGATCGCTGATCCAGACCATCGGCCGCTGCGCCCGCAACCTGAACGGCCGCGCCATTCTCTACGCCGACCGCATGACCGACTCGATGAAGAAAGCCATCGGCGAAACCGACCGCCGGCGCGCCATCCAGGTGGCCTACAACGAAGCCAACGGGATCACGCCGGAGTCCATCATTCGGCCGCTCGACATGTCCCTGGCCAGAATCATCGAAGCCGACTACGCCGATCTGACCGACGTCGAGGCTGAAGGCTTGCCCGAGTTCAAATCCCAGGAAGAACTGGACGCCTACATCGCGAAACTGGAAAGCGACATGCGCGAAGCCGCCAAGCGCTTCGAGTTCGAGAAGGCGGCCAAGCTGAGGGACACGATCAAGGAGTTGCGGACGAAAGAGTTCTTGTTCGCGTAGCACCGATGACTAATGTGGCGCGGGCGCCCTCGCCCGCGGCCTTTGACTTTGCCTTCCCATCCAGCGGTCCTGTCCATAGTTTTGAGTCATTTTAGTGCGTGGCACACGAGGAGACCCTTGGAATCTGCCGGAGCCATGAGGTAAAAGACCAAATGGTCCAAGATCATTTGAAAGCATTTACGGAGAGCAGCCCAGTCGCCCGAGCGGCCAAAGCGCTCATGTGAAATACACGGACTTCGTGTTACACTGTGTTCGTGTCCGCTAAAAATCGATTGCGAAATGTAACGGTGACTCTGGAAGAAGACGTCGCTGAGTGGGCTCGCATCGAGGCGGCTCGGCGGGATACCAGCGTGTCTCGACTATTGGGGACGCTTCTGAAAGAGCGTATGTCAACTCGCGACGGTTCTGCGGCGGAAGTGGCGGAGCGCCTGGCGAGTTTCGGCAAGCGCCACAGGCTGTCTTTGCGTGGGCTCAAGATCAAGAATCTGATCAATGAAGGGCGCCGGTGAGCCGGTTCGTACTCGACGCTTCGGTCGTTTTGACCTGGTGCTTCCCCGATGAAAATACTGACTTCCGCTCAGCATGTCGCCGATCGATTCAAGCAGGGCGACACCGCCCTGGCGCCGTCGTTCTGGCCTCACGAAGTACTAAATGCCTTGCTTGCCGGAGAAAGGCGGAAGCGAATCTCCCAGGAGATGATTCGAGGTTTTCTTGATGATCTCGCGGTGCTCCCTATAGCGCTGCGAACAGTTTCCCGCCGGAGTTGTCTTTGACAGGATCCAATCCCTCAGCCGCAAACACGGACTGACCTCTTACGATGCCGCTTACCTTGATTTAGCCCTCGAGAAGGGCCTGGCACTCGCCACGTTGGATGAAGCGCTAGCCCGTGCGTGCAAAAATGCAGGTGCGCGGTTGGTAAGGCCGTGACACTAGAGGCTTGACAGCCCCCCTGATTATTGACGACGAAGGGTGCCGGCGGTTCAGGAACTCGCGCTCGCGGCACGAACTTTGGTTCTGGCTTCGTTCTCGGCCTGCTTCTCGACCGCATTCAGTTCCTTTTCGATCGATGAGAATCGGCGCAGGATTTCGTGCATGCGCACGGCCATGTTCCGGATGGTTTCGATTTGCGATCTCGCTCCCAGGGAGAGCGATCCGGATTCGAGCGATCCA
Source organism: Terriglobia bacterium (assembly GCA_963696825.1). Classification (GTDB taxonomy): domain Bacteria; phylum Acidobacteriota; class Terriglobia; order Terriglobales; family Acidobacteriaceae; genus JAIQFF01. The sequence goes on along the minus strand of CAVOLN010000007.1, from coordinate 653,806 downwards.
GATTTGATCGGCCCTGATTGAATCGCCTGAGTCTGATAGACCCAGTTTTAGCCGACCCAGTTTAGCCGACCCAGGTGCGCCCATATTCCAGCAACAGCAATTCGGAGTTGCCCAGAACCGAGGTCAGCGAATTGTTCAGGGTGTGGCGCATCTCCAGCATGTAACGGCCGAGTGCGGCCTGCTGCTCCAATGATTTTCTGGCGTGCTCAGCGCGCTGGGCGCGTGCCGTGGCGTGCCCAAGCAGCAGGATTTCCGTCGACACCAGCACCAGCGTATCCAGCCAGCCCTCTCGCTGTTGCAGGACTCTGACGCCGGGATGGATCTGGCGTGTCTGATCGTGAGCTTGATTCTCGTCGCACACGAACAACACCGGCTTGCCGGCGGGATCGAGAGCTTTGAATACCGCGGAAGAATTTCGGACGAGAGCGCTCCGACGATGGCCAGATCGAAACCGTCTGCATCCAGATCGCGGCAGAGGTCCCCACTCATCAGGGTAAATGCCGGTGCATTCCGTTCGCCCTGCCAACGATCCATGACGGCGCGTGAGAAATCCGCGTCGTCTGAAATTATTAATACCGTGGCCTGATCCAAATTCTCTTCTCCGTTCCCTGTGACGTCGGTCTTGAGGATCTCTGCCTCAGTTAGACTTCGACTGGCTTTCCACGCTCCGCTAGACTTTGTCGTCGGTATCCGGAGTCTGCTTGAGAGTCGGACGACTCTTCGTCCCACTCGGGAGCGCTGTTGACTTCGAACTCGGTGGCATCGGAATTCGCCGGGGTGAACTGCGCCCCGGCTGCCGCCGCCTTGGCGCGGCCGTTCGACGGCGTGGCGTGCCGTCTGGGTTGCCGCTTTCTTGCTGGTGCGTGCCAGAGCCGCGTCCATTACGTTGCGCAGATCCACCAGCATCCGCAGCGGGCTGCCGGAAGAGTACTCGGCGTGGAACATCACCTTCCAGGACTGGCAGATCATGCGCAGCCGGGCTCACGGGTTCATCGGCTGAGAATTGGGCCGAGCGGCAATCCAGGGTGGTGACGCCGCGCGCTTCGAGTTCGCGCAGTCCATCCAGAATGGTGTTCAGATCGTGGTGCATCAGCCGGAAGAAAACCCGCCGCATCAGAAAGCTGAAACGGGTGAAAGCCACCATGGCGATCGGTTCAAAGTAGTTCTCTCCCGCGGAAATCTTGAGCTTTCTGCCTTTTTCCAGAATGCCGCTGGTCAGCAGTTCATTCAGACTGTGGCATCCGTTGGCGGCCTGGATGAAATCATCGAGGGGTTGCAGCCAGGAAGGCACAGTCAGATCGATGTTCCCCAGAACCGGCTCCAGGGTCTGGGCCACGTAGGCCAGATCCACGTCTGCATCTTCCAGGCGCGAGGGAGCGCAATGGGAAAAGAACTGGACCAGCAAGAAAGTCGATCTTGTCGCGATCGCGAGTCAAGCCGGGTTTCGCCGGTTGCAGATGATGCTCCAGCAAGGTCTGCAGTCCTTCCTCGCTGGTCAGGCTTGTAGTCTGCAGGAACTGGCGCAATTGATGGACCTGGATCTTCTGGTCCATTTCCAGAAACCATTGGCGGGCTTGCTCCACCGACTCCTGCGGCGGGTCGTCCAGACCGGATTCCAGGTCGTCGCAAGAGGGCAGCTCGATCACAAACTCGCGCGCCAAAGCGCTGTACAGAGGATGGAGCAGGCGCGCTTCGCGCCACTCCGTGGCCAGATCCTTCATTTTCGGTGTCAGAGTCATGGTTTCACGATCCAGTTGGAGACTTCCTGAGTAAAGCGGGCAGCCACGGCGGTGCGTCCGCTGGTGTATTGCAGTGCCACCACCGAAGCTTCCGCGTCCAGCGTGCCATCGGAATTCTGCAGCCGCAGCATGTCGGCAAATTCCAGGGGCAAAGTCGAAGAGAAGAGCACTTCACGGGGAGTTCCGAATTCGATCACCGTGCTCTCCGTCGCGGTCGTTTCCGTTCCCGACCACGCGAGTCAGGCGCACCGGAATGCGTACCGGACTAGCCTCCGGAAAGAACTTCGCCAGCTTGGCAGTGCAACTCTCCTGCCGGACTCGGGCTCTGCCTGTGGCCTGTGTGGACACTGCCGTACCTCGTGATTTCCAGGGTCGACGCGGCCTGGGTCCCCGGCCTGCCGGTTAGCATGGCGTGGGCACCCGGACCGCATCGGCAGGAAAGAGATGCACGAGCGCAACCAAAGTCGGGGCAGCCCGGCTATTCTATGTAACTTGCTGATTAGTTAGAGGATCTACAGAGCGTAAGCTGCAGGGTTACGGCTCGGACGAAATCAGGACACTTGTCTCACATTGAAACATTGTCTCACCGATCTGCCGGGCCCAAGCTCAGGAGCTGGCCGATCTTCCTACTGCAGAGCCTGGCTGGGAGCCACTACCTCCCGCGGCCCGATGTTGTAACGCTTCAGCTTGCGATAAAGCGTGGCCCGGCTGATGCCCAGCATCTTGCCGGCCAGCGCTTTGTCACCCTTCACCTGCTCGAAAACGCGCTGGATCGTGGCGCGCTCAATGTCCTCGAGGTCGGTGCTGGTGAGTCCGGAGCCGGAGGACGAATGCATATCCCCATCCTGTTCCGACGCCGGAATAGCAGATGTGATGGATGGTGGCAGATCGTTGAAATCGATGGTTCGGTGATCGCCCAGGGCCACCGCGCGCTCAATGCAATTTTCCAGCTCGCGCACGTTTCCCGGCCAGTCGTATTGCAGCAGTGACTTCATGGCTGCAGTCGTGATCTGAATCGATCCGCCGCGAGCGTAGCGCTCCAGAAACCAGTGCGCCAGCATGGGGATATCGGAGCGGCGTTCGCGCAGCGATGGCAGGTGCACGGTCACCACATTCAGACGGAAGTAGAGATCCTTGCGGAATGTGCCGTTGCGATATTCCGCTTCGAGATCGCGATTGGTGGCGGCAATCACGCGCACATCGACCTTGATCTTCTGATTGCTGCCCACCGGGCGAACTTCTTTTTCCTGCAGAACTCGCAGCAGCTTGGCCTGCATCTCCAGCGGCAGTTCGCCGATCTCGTCCAGAAAAATCGTGCCGCCGTTGGCCGATTGAAACAGTCCCGTTCGGGCTTTCACCGCGCCGGTAAATGCGCCTTTTTCGTAACCGAACAGTTCGCTCTCGATCAATGTGGGAACCAGCGATCCGCAATCCACCGCCACGAACGGACGCTTGGCGAATGAGCCGCGGAAGTGGATGGCGCGCGCCACCAGTTCCTTGCCGGTGCCGCTTTCTCCGGTGATCAGGACCGGAGTGTGCGTGTCTTTCAGGCGCGAGATCATGCGCAGCACATCCTGGATCTTGGCGGACGCGCCCACGATTCCATGCAGCTCGGTCTCGGTATCCACGCGCTCGCGCAGAAATTCGTTTTCTTCCACCAGGCGAACTTTTTCCGCCATGCGACGCAAGAAAGAGACGCAATTCCTCGAGCGGAGAGAAGGGTTTGCTGATGTAGTCGTAGGCGCCGAGCTTCATGGCCTGGACCGCGGTTTCGACCGATCCGTGGCCGGTCATGACCGCAACCTCGGTGCGGGGAAGCATCTTCTTCACCCTTTCCAGAAATGCGAGCCCGGACATATTGGGCATCACCATGTCGGTAAGAATGATGTGCGCGGGCTGCTCTTCGAGCAGGGCCAGTGCCGACTCGCCGCCATCGGCTTCCATGCAGATAAACCCGAGGGCTTCGCCCACGGTCATGCAGAGCTGGCGGATGCTCTGCTCGTCATCGACGATCAGCAGGCGGATTCGTAAGTCTTCGTTCACAGTGCCTTCCCCATAGTTTTTTCGACCACCGAAATGAACTGCTGCACCCGGAATGGTTTTTCGACGCAGGGAGCGCCGGTCTCGCGCAGCGTGGCCACGGTTTCTTCATTGGCAATGTCGCCGGTGATGAAAACGATCCGGGCCGTCAGTTCGGGACGGTTCTGCGCGACCCAGGCGTGGACATCGGCGCCGTTCACTCCGCCGGGGGTGCGCATGTCGGAGACCACGCCCAGAAATTCTCCCGACTCCAGCAGCCGCAAGCCATCGGCGCCGGACTCGGCTGCACACCACGGAGTAGCCGCTGCGCTCCAGCGTGGCTCGGACGTATGCCATGACGGCGGGCTCATCCTCGATGAGCAGTACCGGCAAGCTTTCGGGTTTGGTGACAGGTTGTGTGGTCATCGTTGTATGACTCCGGCAGCGGCCCCGACTGAGGCCGTTTCTGGGGTGGCGGGCAGGCGAACGACGAAGGTCGCGCCCGGCCCGTCGGTGTTGTTGTGGCAAAGAATCTCGCCGCCATGCTCGTGCACAATGCCGTAGCAGATGCTCAAGCCCAGGCCGGTTCCCTTTGCCCACTTCCTTGGTGGTGAAGAATGGATCGAAAATGCGATCCGGATGCGTGATTCCAGGCCCGTTGTCGCGAAACGAAATCTCAACCGAGTTGCCCTTGCGCGTGGTCGCAATCTCGATCCGCGCCGCGCGGCCGGTTTCACTGACCGCGTCGTAGGCATTGTTCAGGATATTCAGGAACACCTGCTGCAACTGGTGCGAGTCCCCGATCACGCTGGGCAGTTCCTGATCGAGGTGTTCGATGACTTCCACGCCGTGGCTCTGGAAGTCGTAAGAGCGCAGTTGCACCGTCCGCCGCAGAATGGGATTCAGCTGCAGGGCCTTTCGCTGCGGCGGCATCTGGCGCGCAAAGCTGAGCAGGTTCTGCACGATCTGCTTGGTGCGCTGCGCCTCCTGCAGAATCACTCGCAGATCTTTGCGCGCGCTCTCCGGCACTTCGGGATTTTCCATCAGCAGGTCGGCAAAGCCGAGAATGGCGGTCAGCGGATTGTTGACCTCGTGGGCGACGCCGGAAACCAGTTGGCCCACCGCCGCCATCTTTTCCGCGTGCATCAGTTTCGATTGCAGGCTGGCGGCGTCGGTGACGTCGGTCATGACCACCACCAGGCTGGTGACGTGCGACTGCTCGTCGCGCATGGGACTCAGGTTCACGGAAAAGTGTCCGATTCTGCCGTCTCCGCGCAGGATCTGCAGTTCGAGATTGTCCACCTGGCGTCCGGCGAGCGTGGCGCTCAGAGCCTCGGTCAGAATGGTGCGCCGGGCTGGGCGCCACCAGATCCTCCAGCGGCCGTCCCAGCAACTGCTTCTGTTCGTAGCCCATGTCCTGCCAGCGCCGGTTGGCATAGCTGATCAGTCCGGCGGTGTCGGCCACCAGGATCAGGCTCTGGGTGTTGTTCAGAATCTTTCCGGAGAAATCCCGCTCCCGCTGCAATTCCGCCTGGAAGGTCTTCAGCCCGCTGATATCGAGCATCAGGCCGCGGTACTGCGTCACCCGCCCCTGGCTGTCGCGCACCGCGAAGGCATTGATCAGGACATAAACCGCGGATCCATCACGCCGGCGCAGCGTCTCTTCGTGGTTCCGCACCACGCCGTGTTCCTCCATCTGCCGGGCAAGTTCCTGATGCCGTTCGGCTGAGAAATAAACCTGGGTGCGAACGTCGGCCTGCAGCAAATCTTCCCGGCTGGCGATAGCCCAGCATGCGGACCAGCGCGTCGTTGACCTCGATGAAGCGGCCGTCGGGCGTGGAAAAGAACAGTCCTTCCTGAATGTTGTCGAACAGTTCGCGATATCGCTGTTCCACTTCGCGGCGATCGCTGATGTCCTTGAGCACGTGGATGGTCTGCATGCCCTCGCTGCTGGCGCCGTGCACGCGCGAAGTGGAAACCAGATAGGTGCGCTCCAGCACGGGATGGACATACTCGTCGTCGCCGTCGCCGTGGTGCGGCAGAATGGGCAGGAGCGCAGCGGCGGAGCGTCGCCCATGGCCAGCAGGGCAGACATGTTGACGCCCAATGAGGGCCTGCGGCTGCACTCCGATGAAATCGGCCAGCGAGCGGTTCACCCGCAACACGTTTCCGGCTTCGTCGTGGGCCACGATGAAATCGCTGATGGCATCGAAAATCTCGATCCAGTGCCGGTTGGCCTGGTCCATGCGGGTGAACAGGCGGGCATTTTCCAGCGCCACTGCGGCGTGCCCGGCGATGGCCTGCAGAACCTGCTTGTCTTCGTCAGGCGAGAGGCTGTTCGCGATCCCCAGGCACAGCACGCCCACCAGTTCTCCCGACGCTCCGAGCAGCCGCACCAGGGTGGCATCGGTCCCGCCCAGTTCGGAGGCCAGCGCTGGACCGAACAATTCCGCCGCCGGTGGCAGAGATAATCGTGCCCTCGTGTCGGCCAGGGCGTCTTCCATGGCGTGGCTGAAGCGTCGCAGCAACGAGCGGATCCTGGATCTCACTGCCCTCGGTGTCCTGCAGAACCAGGGTCTCCAGGCCGCTTTCCTGCTTGACCGACGAGCGCCGCCTGATGTGCGCCCAGAATGTTCGCGGCACGGCCGACAAAACTCCGGGCAAAGTCGGGAAGCCTTAGGTGGCCGTTGAGTTCGAGGGCCAGTCCCATCAGCGACTCGGCCCGCCGGCGGTGCTGTTCGGATTGATGAAGATTGCGCGTTACTTCCAGCGCGACGGCAACCTGCGCCGCCAAAGCCCGGGCACGACGAATGTCCTCCTGGCGAGATGCCGGCCTGATCCAGCCGGTCCAGCACGCCGAACATGCCCAGAACTTCGCCCTCGGTATCGAGCAGAGGGACGGTCAACAATTGCCGCACATCGAACTTGGTCAGAATCTCCAGATTCGCCCCGGGGACCTTGCTGGGCTCGTCCGACCAGAAGACTTCCTTGTTGAGCAGGGCCTGGCTGGCGGGACCGGCGGGAAGCAGGAAATCCACCTGTCTGCGACTGGCCATTTTCCGCCGCCCAGCGCACGTGGAAGGCGCCGTTTTCGAGCAGTCCGATGAAGCCGCGTCCGAAGCCCAGGAAATCCGCGGCGCGCAGCGCAAAGCTGCTGCAGGAACTCATCCAGACTGGCCGATGGAGCCGAGCTCCGCCGAGATATCCAGCAACTGGTGAAGTTCGTGGGCCTGGGCCCGGGCGGTGTTGTAAAGCTCGGCATTGGCGATGGCGACCGCCCCAAAGCCGGTGACCACCGAAATCAGAGATTTCTCCTCCGCGCTGAATACGCCCTCCTGGCGCGGATAGACCAGCACCGCCCCCTGGGTGACGGAGGTGCGAAAGGGCGCGGCGATCAGCATCCCGGGAGGAACCAGGTCGCCCAGCGCGTGGGTGGCGGGATCAATGGCGACGCTGATGGGTTCGCCCGCCGCGACCGCCCGGCTGGCCAGATCCGCGGCGAACTGCAATCCCCGGCGATCGTGCCGGGCCCGCACCGAAGCCGCCAGTTGCGGAGACTCGGCAGCGACCGCACGCAGGCTGAACCCGGTCCCTCCCGCAGGAGCAATGCAAACCAGCCGGGTGCGCAAAAGCACCCGCAGCCGGTCGGCCACGGCCTCGACCACCGCTGTCGACTCCGGCGCGGACCGGAGAGCCTGCGCCACCTCGGCCAGAATCTCGGTTCGCCGGTGCTCCTCGCGCGAAACCTGGGTGAGACGGCTGGCTTCCAGCAGGCTACCCAGCTGTCCCGCCAGGATCGTGGCCTTGGCTGCCAGGTCTTCGATTGAAAAAATCGGGATCGGAGCAGTGCAGAAAGACTGCCGCTCCGATCGCTTCGTTGCCGACCACCAGAGGCGCCGCCATGATCGAGCGCGCGCCGATACTCGGCGGCCATGAGATAGCGGCGCGGGATCCAGCTGATTTTCGTAGACGGTCTTTCCGCTGTCGAATGGCTTCGACTGCGATCGCAACCGCAGCTTTGGCTGGCCTTCACGCTGGTTCCCCGGAATCGATCCGCCATCAGACCATCGGCCTCCGCTCCCACCAGCTCGTCCGGGGAAACCCGCTGCCAGAAGTAGGCGCCATCCACCTGAAAGAACTCGCGCGTCGCCTGACAAAACAGGCGAATCAATGCCTGCGCTGGAAGTGCCTTGGGCGGCGGCGGCGGAGAACTTGAGCAGGAGACGTTGAAAAGCGTCGTCCGAGCGCGGGTTGCTGCCGCTGCGCCGCGGTCGCGTCTCCGGCCGACATGGTCAGAGCTGCCACCACCCAGCCCTGTCTCAAATCTACAAGTAGTTGATATACAGCAAATTAGACTGCATTCTCAATTTGAGTCAAGCGAATAAGCGGGTCGGGTGCCGAGATGGTGAAATCCCTGCCACGAACAGCATTTCGAATGTCTCAAACTGAGAGACAGGCGGCCTAGATGAGACAATTCTTATGCTCAAATTAGACCTGGAAATGCCACTGTATGAACTCAGCTAAGCGATTGAAACAACATAACGTTAATCGCCCGGTAATCTCTGTTCCTTCGAGTCTCGCCGGGCTGGCATCGGCATTGCACTTGAGCCAGTGGGGAATTCCCCTCGCCGAGGAGAGACTTGTGTCGTTTCGATGACAGTTGCAGACCGTGGGTCGTACAGTCTGGCACTTCTGGCGGCGGCGTCCGGAGCGACAGTGGTTTGTCCGATCGCGAGCGCTGGCTCAGCAGCAGGAAGGTAAAGACGCGAGGAACTGACACGCAAACCCAAGACCAAAGTTGCGCCCGTCTATCCCGAGATTGCACGGCGCATGAACATCGCGGGCACCGTGCAAGTTGGCCGTGGTGGTGGCGCCCAATGGCACGGTGAAGAGCTCGAAGCCGGTAGGCGGGCATCCGGTCCTGGTCAACGCGGCCATGGACGCCATGAAGCAGTGGAAATTCGAACCCGCCCCGACCGAGAGCAGCGGAATTGTGGAATTCAAGTTTCAGCCTCAAGACTAGAACGAAACAGGGTCTCGCGCCGCGTCAAGAAGCGCGGCAGTAGAAAGCGGAGGAATAGCATGACGATCGGCAAGAAACTTTATGTGAGCTTCGGAGCGGTGCTCGCCATGGTCGTGGTGCTGTTCGCCGTGAACCTGGCCGCCGTGTACCGCGAGCACAGCGCCAAGGCCGCCGCCTCGCAGGCCCTGCAACTGGCCGATGCCACCGACAAAATCAGATTTCAGATGATGCAGAACCGCCTCTACCTGACCAACTACCTGCTCAGCGGAGACAGCCGCGAAGCCGACCACGTGAATGATGGCATCCACACTCTGGCTGACCGGATGCAGAGCACCATGGCTCTGGCCACCTCCGAACAGCAGCGAACTGCCCTGGCCAAGGTGCAACAGACGGAACAGAACTGGGCCCGGGACTTCGCCGAGCCGCTGATGCAAAAGCGGAAAGAAGTGGATCAGGGAAACTCCACCGTCGCCGAACTGCAGATCTTCTACCTGCAGAAAGATGCCGGCTCGCTGGGTGAAGAACTCGACCGAATATCTCGACCTGGCCGACCAGGAAAGCAAGCAGCGTGCTCGAAGAGCGGCGCCAGAGTGACGATTCCGCCAGCAACTGGACCGTCGGAATCGCCCTGCTGGGCACGCTGGCCGCGCTGGTTCTCGGCAGCTGTCATTGCTTTCCGTACCGCCAAATCCATCACCGAACCGCTGGCCGACCTGATGAAGGTCACCAAGCAGATCGGCACGGCCGGCGATCTGGATCATGAAATCGATATCAAGCGCGAAGACGAAATTGGCGAACTGGGCCGAACCTTCAACAGCATGGTCGGCTACCTCAAGGAGATGGCATCGGTTTCCGAAGCCATCGCCGGCGGCAATCTTTCAGTTGAGGTCAAACCCCGCTCCAAGGACGACACCCTGGGCAATGCTTTCGTGCGCATGGTCGACGGCCTGAGAAACCTGGTGCGCAACGTGCGCGATGCCGCTTCCCAGGTGGCCAGCGCTTCCAGCCAGGTGGCCGGCGCTTCCGACGATTCCGCCAAGGTCAGCCTGCAAACCGCTTCCGCCATCGATGAAGTCACCAGCACCATGCACGAGATGAGCGTCAACGTGCAGAACATGGTGAAGAACACCCAGACCCAGGCCTCGAGCGTGAGCGAGACCTCCGCCTCCATCGATCAGATGGTGGCCTCGATTCAGCGCGTGGCCGACACCGCCAAGGTTCTGCTCGATATCTCGAACCGCTCGCGCGAAGAAGTGCACAGCGGCATCACCACCATGGAGAAAGCCACCGACGGCCTGAACAAGATCAACATCACCATTCGTTCTTCCGGCGAAATCATCGACGTGCTGGGACAGCGGGCCGATGACATCGGCAAGATCATCGAAGTCATCGACGATCTGGCCGAGCAGACCAACCTGCTGGCCCTGAACGCCGCCATCGAAGCGGCCCGCGCCGGCGAGCACGGCCTGGGATTCGCCGTGGTCGCCGACGAAGTCCGCAAGCTGGCGGAAAAATCCGCGCAGTCCACCAAGGAAATTTCCGAACTGATCCAGAGCATTCAGAAAGAAGCCCGCAAAGCGGTCGAGAACATGGACCGCAGCACCGGCATCGTGAACGATGGCCTGGGCCTGGGCCAGGAACTGAATGCTGCCCTGCGCAAGATCTCCAATGTGGTGACCGAGGTCTACAAGTTCGCGCAGGAAATCGGCGCGGCCACCAACGAGCAGTCGCACGGCTCGTCGCAGATCGCGCGCGCCACGACTCGCCTGAACGAAATCACGCACGAGATCAACTCCGCGGTCGAAGAGCAGGCTTCCGGAGCGCAGGCCGTGGTCAAAGCCATGGAGCGCATGCGCGAACTGGTGCAGCAGACGACTTCCGGTTCCACCGAACTGGCGGCATCGGCCGAGCAGATGTCGAAGATGTCGCGCGACCTGCTGGATGCCATGCATCGTTTCGCGCTGGAGCAAGCAGCGGAACGTGCTCCCGCGCGTTACGAAGAGCAGGCGGCCGCCAGCGCGCGCCGGGCCGCGGCCGGCGCTCGCGCCTGAAGTCAGGAATCGGCATGAACCGCTGAATTGCACATTGTCGGATTCCAGGTGGGACGCGAAACCTACGGCGTTCCCATCACTTCGCTGCACGAGATCGTGCGCGTGCCGGAGATCACGGCCGTGCCCGACGCTCCCGACTACATGGAAGGCGTGATCAACCTGCGCGGCAAGATTGTCTCGGTCATCGATCTGCGCAAGCGCTTTGGCGAGCCGAAGACGGCGCTCGAACCGGCGCAACCGCATTCTGGTGGTCGAACACGACGGACGGCTCTCCGGATTGATCGTCGATTCCGCTTCGGAAGTGCTCAAGATTCCTGCGGCCGACGTCGAACCTTCTCCGGCAGCGTTGCAGGACGGCGGACTCAACTGCGTGACCGGACTGGGCAAATACAAGGGCCGCCTGATCGTGCTGCTGGACATGGCCAAGCTGCTGGAAAGCGGCGCAGCGCGCAAAGAGCGAATCCGAAGCAGGCAAAGCGGTGAGGCGCGCAGCGCAGCCGCGGCCAAGTAACGGTCTGTCGGCTGCAAGGGACTGGAAAGTAGACGAACTCGGAACTCGATGGGCACACCCAGCGATGGCGGCGCAGTTCACCGAAGCTGAGCTGAAGCTTCTGCAGGCGCTCGTCTACCAGGAGTGCGGCATGCACTTCGACGAGCGCCGCACCCATTTTCTTCAGGACCGTCTGCAGCGCCGGCTGAAGGAATGCCACCTCGATTCTTTCTACAGCTACTACCGCCTGCTGATCAGCAAAGAAGGCAAGACAGGAACTGGCCCGGCTGCTGGAAAATCTGACCGTCAACGAGACCAGCTTCTTCCGCAACAAGGCGCAGCTGGAACTGTTTCACAAACACATTCTCGACGAACTGATTCGCCGCAAGCAGGCGCAGCGGGACTACTCGTTGCGCATCTGGAGCGCGGGCTGCTCCACCGGCCAGGAGCCTTACACCCTGGCCATGCTGGTCGCCGACAGCCTGGCCTACTACTATCTGCGCAATCCGCTGTCGGTCGCCATGCCGTCGCCCAAGCCGTTGATTCCTCCGCCCTGGAAGGTCGAGATCATCGCCAGCGACATCAGCTACTCGGTGCTGCGCGCGGCCCAGGAAGGCATTTACTCCGAAACTCAGATGGCGAGCGTGGACTACAGCTACCGGCTTGCGCTACTTCGACAAAATCGGCGAGCGCTACGCCATCAAGAAAGCGCTGAAGGAAGTGGTCCACTTCGACTTTCACAATCTGAAAACCGAATATCTGCCGCAGCGCAACGACGTGATCTTCTGCCGCAACGTCATGATGTATTTCGACGAAGCCGAACAGAAGCGGCTGCTGGAAAAGTTCGCGCGCTGTCTCAATCTCCAGGGCTATCTGTTCGTCGGACACGCCGAAAGCCTGCTGGCGCTGACCGACAAGTTCGCCATGGTGCATCGCAACAGCGGAACCGCGTACCAGAAGGTCGAGGTGACGGCGATGACCCAGTTTTCCGACGAGCGCGGCGCGGAAATGCGGGAACTCTTCTTCGAGACCGCGCAGGAACTGCTGCAGTCGCTGAACGACGAGGCGCTGAAGCTGGAAGAAGCACCCGGCCGATGCGGAACTGGTGCGCAGCATTCGCCGCATCGTCCACACCCTCAAAGGTGATGCCGCGGCTTGCGGCTTTCGCGAACTGAGCAATGCGGCGCACGAACTGGAAGACGCCCTGGCCCTGGAATCCGCGTCCTCGCACGGCAGCCTGGCGGAAGTCGCTTTTACCGCTGCTGACACCTTCGGCGCGATGCTGGCTGCCTATCGCCGCAAGGGAAAGCTGCCTTCGGCCGCGCCTCTGGCGAAGATGATTCGTGAACTGGCGCAGCCAGCCCAAACGGGAAGAAGCGCTCGAAGAAGACGGCACAGGCCAAGTAAAAGCGGCGGTCGCACCCGCGGCCTGGACCGAGTACGAAAAGCTGGCGATCCAGAATGCCGTGTCCCGGGGCAAGAACGTTTACCACATCACGGCCGGCATCGATCCGCACTGCGCTGATGCCGATCGCGGCCCGGCAACTGGTTCTGAATGCGCTGAACGCCGTCCGGCGAAGTTTTGGGAGCGCGACCGGAGGCGGGTTCGCCGGAGAGCACCAAGCGCCTGGAATTGCTGGTGGCCAGCGACAAATCGGCGGATCAGTTGGCCGCCCAGTGCCGGATTCCGACGGTGATTTCGAGTGTCGGCGTGGAACTCGTCAAGAGCGCCGCGAAGGCAAAGAAAGCCGTCGCTCCGATGAAGCCGACGGAAACGCAGCCGCAGCGCCCGTGCCACTCTTCAGCCATCCGGCTGCTCGCTGAAGTCCGGAGAAGACACACGGCTGCCGGCAAGTCACAGCCATCCCGTGCTGGCGGAAAACATTTTGCGCGTCGACGCCGAACGCATCGACAGCGTGCTCAATCTGGTCGGAGAATTGATTATCGGCAAGTCCATGCTGCAGCAGGCATTCACTGAATTCGCCCGCCACGCTCCCAAGGAAGCCTTGCGCGGCCGCTTCAGCGATGCCATGGCTTTTCAGTCGCGCGTGCTGAACGATCTGCAGCGCTCGGTCATGAAAATCCGCATGGTGCCGGTCGAGCAACTTTTCCGCCGCTTTCCCGCGGATGGTGCGCGATGTCGCCAAGCAGTGCGGCAAGGAAGTTGAACTGGTGATGAGCGGCCAGGACACCGATCTGGACAAGAGCCTGCTGGATGCCATCGCCGAACCGCTGACCCACCTGGTTCGCAATGCGGTCAGTCACGGCATCGAGAGCGCCGAAGAGCGTGTCCGCGGCGGAAAGCCGCCGCGCGGAACCATCCATCTCACTTCGTATCACCAGGGCAATCAGGTTATCGTGGAGATCAGCGACGACGGCGCGCGGCATTGACTCGCAAAAAGTCAAAGCCAAGGCCGTCGAGAAAGGCCTCATTACCGCGGAAGAAGCAGACCGGCTGGGCGAGACTGAAATTCTTGCGCTCGTCTTCCGGCCTGGATTCAGCACCGCGGATGAGATCACCGAAATCTCCGGTCGCGGCGTCGGCCTCGACGTGGTGCAAACCGTGTTGCATCGCCTGAAGGGCTCGGTCGAAATTGAGACTCGGGCCGGCCAGGGCACGACCTTCCGCCTGAAGTTGCCGCTGACGCTGGCCATCATCAAGGCCCTGCTGTTCCGCGTGGAGCAGCGGCTGTATGCCGTTCCCCTGAACGCGGTGGCGGAAATTGCCCGCGCCCGGAATCCGATGTGCACCAGGTACACAACTACGAAGTCCTGCAGCTGCGCGATCAGGTCCTGCCGCTGGTTCGCCTGGGACGCGCGCCCGGCGACGGAAGCGAACCGGCTCCGGAAAGATCTTTGTGCTGGTCATTTCCATGGGCGAACGCAAGCTGGGGCTGATCGTGGACAGTCTCGAAGGAGAAGAAGAACTGGTGATCAAGGCGCTCGACGATCAGACCGTGGCCACGGATTTGATCAGCGGAGCTTCCATCCTGGGCGATGGCCGCGTGGTGCTGATCGTCAATCTTCCCGCGATTGTGGATCGTCACAGCAAGGCTCGCCCGCAAGCAGGGGGACGGCATCGTCTCCGGAATGCTGCTTTCGCATGCCGACCGCAAAGAGCTCGTGCGCGAAGCCCCGGCGGAGGTGCGCTCATGAGCCCGGTGCGCGTACTGGTGGTGGACGATTCCGCGCTCATGCGGAAGCTGATTCCGCAGATTCTGCAGACCGACAGTTCCATCGAAGTCGTCGGCACCGCCATGGACGGCAATTTCGGCCTGCAGGAAAATCGAAGAACTGAAGCCGCAGGTCGTGACCCTCGATCTGGAAATGCCCGGCATGGGCGGCCTCGACATGCTGAAGGAAATCATGCGCCGCCATCGCCTGCCGGTCATCGTCGTGAGTTCCCACAGCACCGCAGGGAGCTTCGGTCACCCTGCAAGCGTTGTCGCTGGGAGCATTCGATTTTGTCGCCAAGCCGAATGATGTCTCGGCCCGCATGCCGCAGATTGCGGCGGAACTGATCGGCAAGATCAAAGCCGCGGCGCAGAGCCGCGGAGTGACAGTCAGGCCGGTGGGCGCAACCCCGCGGCCGGGACAGAAAGCTCCGCTCGACGCCAAGAAGACTCCGACCAAAGTCATCGCCATCGGCGTTTCAACCGGAGGACCGCAGGCCCTGCAGTACGTATTCTCGCAATTGCCGGCGGATTTTCCCGGCACCATTGTCGTGGTGCAGCACATGCCGGAAGGCTTCACCGAAATGTTTGCCCGGCGTCTGGATGAAATCTGTGCCATCGGCGTCAAGGAGGCGCAGTCGGGAGATGTCCTGCTGGCCGGACGAGTGCTGATCTGCCCCGGCAGCCGGCACCTCAAGGTCAAGCGCCTGCCGCTGGGAGACGTCGCCGTGCTGAGCGATGAGCCGCGGGTCAACGGACATCGTCCGTCGGCCGATGTGTTGTTCAAGAGTCTGGCCGAAGAATTCGGACCCAAAGGTGTGGCCGTGCTGATGACCGGAATGGGAGACGACGGCGCGCAAGGCATGGGCGTGGTCAAAGCCGCGGGCGGAATGACCATCGCGCAGAGCGAGGAATCCTGCGTGGTCTACGGCATGCCGAAGGCCGCCATTGATCGCGGCTTCGCCGTCCGGGTGGTCGGGCTGGACGTGCTGGCCAACACCTTGCAGGCGCAGTGCATGGCGGATCGAAGAAGCGTATTTGGCAACGAGCCCGGCGAAGGCGGCAAAGCCGCAGGCGCCGGGACAAGATTAGTTGATTGCTAGTTCGGAGCTGGTTCGCAGGTTTGCAGATTTTGCGACAAGTTTTGAATAAGCAGGAGGAGTTTATGGAGCAGTTTGCATCATTAAAACGCAGCAAGGACGGTCAACCGGTCCGCTACCTGGTGGTGGACGATTCCGTCTTCGCCCGCAAAAATCTGGCCCGCATCGTCGAAACCTTCGGCGGCCAGGTGGCGGGCGAAGCCGGCGACGGCATGACCGCCATCACCGAATACGACCGCACCAATCCCGACATCGTGCTCATGGACATCACCATGCCGCAGATGGAAGGGATTGAGGCGGCCGAAAAGATCGTGGGCCAGCATCCCGAGGCCCGCATCGTCATGGTGTCTTCCGTGGGCTATCAGGAAAACATCGTGGCCGCGCTGCAGCGCGGAGCGCGTCACTTTGTGCAGAAGCCGGTCAAGCCGGAAGTTCTGTATGAAGTGATCAAGTACGTGCTGGGCGAAGATGGCGCCGTGGCCACTGCCGCGGGCGCGGGAGCCTAATCATGAAGATGGAGTTGATCCAGCCGTTCATCAACGCGGCGGACGCCGTGCTGGCGCAGGGCCTGCAGTCTCCCATGTCCATCGGGAACCTCAGCATGGAGCAGGAGGCCTACCGGCGCAAAGGCGTGGCCGCGCTGGTTGCGCTCACCGGCGACATCGAAGGCAGAATTGTCTTCGATCTCGATCCCGAGACCGCGGTGCGCGTAGCCAGCCACTTTGCCGGCGCCGAACTGCCCGAGTCCGATGACCTGGTGCGCGAAACGGTTTGCGAACTGGCCAATCAGGTCACCGGAAACGCCGTCACCACCCTCAACGATCAGGGCTTCCATTTCCGCGTGCATCCTCCCGTCCTGCACACCTCCGAACACGGCCCCACCAGCACTGAAGACACCGAAGCCCTGGTGATCTGCTTTGAAACCGCCAGCGGCAACGTCTTCATGAACATCGCCTTGCGCTACAACGTCCAGCAGCCAGGCGAGCTCGCGCGGCAGCCGGCGGGCGAATAAGCTTCGAGCCAGTCGTTCGACAGATCAGGATCGATCGATCTTCGAGCCGAGTCTCGCACCGAATATGATCGAGAGTCCTGACGCCTTCGTCCGATCGTGACGCGACTCGATTCGATCAGGGTCCCGGCAAGACAAACACCGGGTTTTGCGGCAGCGGATTTCCTCCGTTGGGCGGAGTGATGGTGCTTAGCGGCGCTGCCATGTCGAGCACCTTCGTGTCGTCCGAAGTGCGGATAATGCTGGTATTTCGCGGCATCACAATTTCCGACGTACACTTTCGAACTGTCGGCGGAGGCAGCGGTGAACAGTTCGAAGCGGGCCGACGCCGCAAGCCGCTGGCAACCGAATTCAGCGGAATGACAGCTCCGAACGCTGCCGTCGGTGGCATTCACGACCGTGACCTGCGAAGTGGCGGTTGCCACCAGTCGGCGAAACACTGGCTACATAAACCCGGCTGCCATCCGGCAGCGCCGCCACGGTAATCGGGCCGGCGGCCACCGGCACGGTAAACAGAACCGTCGGCGGATCCGCCGCGATACTCAGCGCGGTCAACGTGTTGGCGGTCGGATTGGTGACGTAGAGCCGGTTCAGCTTGCCGTCGTAGACCATGTAATTCGCGCCCGCGCCCACGGTGCACGGTGCCAACGAGCGGGTCCGTCGCCGTATCAATCGCGGACACCGTGCCGCTCCGCTGTTGAGCACATAAACTCTCGCACTGTCGGAGCGCGCCACCGCCCACACCGGAGTGGCCCCGGTGGCAATCGTCTGGACTACGGTCCGGTCCACCAGACTGATGCTGCTGACCGTGCCGTCGCCCTGGTTCACCGCGTAAAGCTTCTTCTGGTCCGGCGTCTCCGCCAAAGCCACTGGGCTGATTGCCCACCGCAATCAGCGGGCTCAGCACCACGTTGGTCGTGGTCGAGATCGCCGCCACCGTGTTGTGTTCCGAAGTTCGCGACATAAACCGTGCCGCTCTCCGTGGTGTGCACAAACACCGGATTCGACCCGGCGGGCAGAGACGTGGTCGTGACTGACGTGCCGTGGACTGCGTCGGGGAGTAAGAAGAAATCGTGTCTTCCAGGCTATTCGCGACGTACACTCGGCGCCGTTGGCAGTCAGCGCGGCGTGGGCCGGCCCCAGCCCGAGTTGAGCCACTCCGATATTGGTGTCGCCGGAAACATCCAGCTGGCTGCTGGCGCCCGGATCGTTCGATACCGTTGTCGCTGAACACCAGAACGAAGTGAACCGCCTGCGGGATCGGGTGGAGGCGGAACAATGGGAATGGCCACCGGACGGTATTGGTCTCCGCAACTGACGCCAATCAGACCAAGAACCAGAATGCCCAGCACCCGGGCGCAACGCCGAAAATTCATCCCCACCCCAGCAGAACCGTCCATGAACTCACAATGATCCGGAAGAGTTTCCATTTTAATGGTTGGTAGGAATATGCGCCAGCGGCGCGACGCATCGGCAATTGGCAATTAGCACTTGGCAATTAGCTCTTGCACGGCCCATATCGCTTTCGAAGTTCGATGCGCCTTGACGGAAGAAATGCAGTCCCGACAGCAACATGTTGGAGGAAAGTGGGGCAGGAGATGGAGTGCGCATGGCAAGACGCCAGATGGCAGCCGTGCTGAGATCGAGGTCTGATTGCTAATTGCCAAGTGCTAATTGCCAATCGCCACAAGCTGCCTCTACGCCTTCCCTCGCGACTTCTTGCCGGAAGCCGCTTCCCGCGCCGGCGCTGCCGGCTTCTTCTTTCCTTCCATCTCGGCCAGGCTTTGTTTGAGCGCGGCCATCAGGTCCACGACCGGGGCAAGTTTCTTCGGCTTTTCGACTTCGGCGACCGTTGCCGCCTTCCAGTTTGGTCTCGATCAGCTTCTTCACATTGTCCTGGAAAGTGTCGTGATACTTTTCCGGATCCCACTCCGCGGCCAGAGCTTCGATCAACTGGTGAGCGACTTTCACTTCGGCATCTTTCAGTTCGACGTCGGGCGCGCCAAAGTCCTCCACCGAGCGAACCTCTTCCGCGTAGTACATGGTGTGCAGCATCAGGCCGCCTTCGTGCGGACGCAGAAACACCGTGTACTCGCGATTGTGCATGGTCAGCTTGGCGATGGCCACGTACTCGCTCTCTTCCAGAGCCTTGGTCAGCAAGCGCGTAGGGCCGGCGTCCGGCTTCCTCCGGGCATCATGTAGTACGAAGACTCGAAAAAGACCGGATCCACTTCGCTGGACTTCACGAATTCCAGGATCTCCATCGTCTTGGCGGTCTGCGGCTCGATCTTCTTGATCTCTTCGGGCTCGATCACGACGTATTCGCCCTTGCGAAATTCGTAGCCCTTCACGATTTCGCTGCGCTCGACCACGCGATTGTCGGCGGGACAGTAATATTGCTGCTTGACCCGCTGCAGGTCGTCGCGATGCAACATGTTGAAGGAGATGCCGCTGCTGCGCGCGCCGGAGAAAAGACGCACCGGCATGGAGATCAAGCCGAAAGTCAGATATCCCGACCAGACCGAGGCTGCCATAGTTCACCCCGCAAGCAAAAGGCGCAAAGCCGCGCCAGCGTAGTGAAGTTTAGTCTACGCAGGGAGCTTTGATGCAGTCCAGCGGACGGGTAATCCGAGAGACCAAGCACTATCTGATGGGATGGCTATGCGGGATCGCGCTATATCTTGTAGTGCCGTGATTCCGGCAGCGTGCGCTACGCGTCTCAATTTGCGAAACGCAACCCCGGCACTTATCGTGACCGATGTGTACGCACCTCGCGGTTCACGCTTGAGTCAGCTTGGCTTCACCCGTCTGGATCGGCCGCTGGGCGATCGGCGGGTCTGCTGACTCTGCTTTTCACCGCGCTCGCCCGCTGGCTGCGCGGAGTCACCAACGCGGGCGCATTGGCCGGAGCGGTCTGTTGCTTCGTTCTTTATCTGGGCGGAGGCCCGGGCGCCTTTGCGGCGCTGATCACGGTTTTCGGCCTGGCCTGGATCACCACCCGGCTCGGCTACCAGCGCAAGCAGAAGTTGGGCGTCGCCGAAAAGCGAGAAGGCCGGAACGCGTCCCAGGTCCTGGCCAATCTTGGCGTGGCGACGGCTTGTGCGGCGCTGTTTCTGTCTCAGCCCTGGCAGGCCAGCGCTTCCTGCTGGCATTGGCAGCCGCGCTTTCCGAAGCTGCAGCCGACACCGTGTCGAGCGAAGTCGGACAGGCCTTCGGCGACAAAGCCCGGCTGATCACCAACTGGGAATCTGTTCCCGCCAGGAACGAATGGCGCGGTCAGCCTGATCGGAACGCTGGCCGGAATCGTCGCCGCCGGAGTCGTAAGCTCGGTCTGCGTTCTCGGTGGACTGCTTCCCCGACCCTGGCTGGTAATTTCCGTCGGGCGCAGCCATCCTGGGCATGGTTGCGGACAGTTTCCTGGGCGCGTGGCTGGAACGGCGCCGCCTGCTCAACAACGACTCCGTAAACTTCCTGAGTACGCTGGTCGCCGGCGCTGGCGGCGTATCTGCCGCTCAGCTTGAATCACCCGAATTCTCAGGCAGATTCCGCTTTTTACCCCGGTAGGTCATGTACTTGATGGTCCTTGCCGGAGGTTACCCTGCACGCGAAAATTAGAGAGAGCATCTTGGCTCAAGGATGCTCGCATCTCACTGCTTTGGTTGGGTTTTCCAGAAACTTGACGAGCGAGGCCCCGAAAGGCAACGAAAGACGATTAGAAGTAATGAAGATTCAGACGTTTGTAATCGGTTACGTGCTGGCGCTGGCACTATTCCTATTCGCGCAGCAGCGTCCAGAAGCAGCCCAGCCGGGCGGTTTCCGCGAAGTCGTGGACCTCACTCATTCGTTGCCCACGACCGACTTCCGAGCCAGCCGAATAAGTCCGGCTATCGTTTGCAAACCGTTGCTGATCGACGAAAGACTCTTCGTCCGTGCCCGGAGTCTCAGCGTCAGAACAGTTTGCCACCCGAATCGACGCGCCGGCCCGCCTGGTGCGCGGCCATGTGGACCGTAGACCAGATTCCGGCCGGCCGCCTGATCGCGCCGCTGGTGGTACTCGATGTCAGCGCCAGCGCCAAGAGCAATCCGGACTATGAGATTTCCGTCGAGGACATCGCCCGCTGGGAGCAGGCCAACGGACAGATTCCGCTGGGCGCGGTCGTGATGGCGCGCACCGGATGGGGATCGCGCTGGAGCTCCGCCAAGAAGCTACCGCAACACCGATGGCAAAGGCGTGCATGCACTTTCCCGGATACTCCGAGGACGCCGCCCGCTTCCTGGCCGAAGGACGTAATGCTCTCGGGCCTGGGCATCGATACCGCCAACCTGGATCGCGGTTCGTCAAGAATCTTTGCCGTGAATCAGTACACCCTGGCGCACGGACTCTATGTTCTGACCAACGTGGCCAATCTGGATCGCATGCCCGCCAACGGCGCCGTCGCCATGGTGGCTCCCATGAAAGTTGACCGGCGGATCGGCCGCTCCGGTGCGCATTCTGGCGCTGGTCAGGTAATGAAGCCAGTCTTCTGGTTTCCGAGTTCTCAGTCTTCGAGTCTCGCTCGCAGTCGACGATCCAGTCAGCACATCTCTTAACAGCATTTGTCTGCGAATTTTTCCTTCGATCATCATTCTTCGTTGCTTTTCTGCAGCATTTCGAGTTTCCTGTTCGAGTGCATGGAGGCAAAGATGAGCGACCCGCGTTATCCCATCGGAAAATTTAACTTCGACGGGCCCCGCTGATCCGAGAACAGCGAACAGAAATTCATCGACGACATCGCACAGACTCCGGTCGCCCTGCGCGCCGCGGTGCAGGGCCTCACGCCGCAGCAGATCGAAACTCCCTACCGCGACGGCGGATGGACCGTGCGGCAAGTTGTCCACCATGTGCCCGAGAGCCACATGAATGCCTACATCCGCTTCAAGCTGGCCTTGACCGAAGACGCGCCCGACCATCAAGCCGTATATGGAAGATCGCTGGGCCAACCTTGCCGACGTGCAGTCCACTCCGCTAGAAGTATCGCTGAGCTTTGCTCGACTCGCTACACGACCGCTGGGTGCATCTGCTGCGCTCGCATTGCAGCCGCAAGATTGGAATCGTACCTTCAATCATCCCGAGCTCGGAATCATGCCGCTTGAGAAGAACCTGGCTCTCTATTCCTGGCATGGCAGGCATCACGTAGCCCACGTCACCGAGTTGCGGAAGAGGATGGGATGGTAGGCGCTGCATTTCGAGTCCGCGTTAATCGAGAAAATCCTGACCCGGGCGGCCGACCGCGTGCCCCTGTTTGAGAATCTGGCGGTGAATCCGAAGCGTGCCTGGGCTGGACTCTACAAGATGACGCCGGATCATCATCGCCGCGCCGGGTGTGCCGTGCTTAAGGTTTTCTCTGTGTCCTCAGCGTCCTCTGTGATTGATTGAAGTTCGGCCCGCAATGACAAGGAATCTTCGCAGGCAAAACATGCCCCCACGCGAACAGAACTTCTGGCTGACGACAGGGGTGATGCCGCTGTGCGCCCCGTCGCCGTTGCCCGAAAGCGTGGACGTGGCGGTGATCGGCGCCGGATTCACCGGTCTGTCCGCGGCGCGAACCCTGGCGAAAGCGCGGAGCCACGGTCGCCGTGCTGGAGGCCGAGACCATCGGCTGGGGCGCCAGTTCGCGCAACGGCGGCATGGTCCTTACCGGGCTGAAGCTGGGAGTCAACCAGCTGATTTCGATGTATGGCCGCGAGCGCACTCAGCGCATGTACGCGGCGTCGCTGGCCTCGATCGATTGCGTGGAGCAATCTGGTCCGCGAAGAAAAGATCGACTGTGACTTCTCCCGCTGCGGACATCTCGAAGTTGCCTGCAAGCAGAAGCACTTCGACGACTACGCCCGCCAGGTGGAAGTGATCGCCCGCGAATTCAATCACCAGCTGCGGATCGTGCCGCGAGCTGAACTGCAGTCCGAGATCGGGTCGTCCATCTACTACGGCGGCATGGTGGATGAAGTCAGCGCCGGCCTGAATCCCGCGAGATACGTGGCCGGACTGGCGCGGGCGGCGATCAGAGGCGGGCGCGGCGATCTTCGAGAACACGCGAGTGGAGAAGATCGAGCGCGAAGCGCGGCAAGGGATGCCAGCGCTGGCGAATCACGACCTCCCGCGGCGCTGCTCTGGGCGCGCGAAGTATTCGTCGGCACCAGCGGCTACACCGGAGCGGCCACGCCGGCGCTGCGCAAGAAGATCATTCCGATCGGCTCGTACATCATCACGACGGAAGTCCTGCCGGAGACGCTGGCGCGCGAGTTGAGCCCGCGCAATCGCATGATTTACGACTCCAAGAATTATCTCTACTACTATCGCCTCACGCCCGACAATCGCATGCTCTTCGGCGGGCGGGCGGCGTTCTTTCCCGAGACCGCGGATTCGATCCGCCGGAGCGCGGAAATCCTGCGCCGCGGCATGATCGATGTCTATCCGCAGCTGCGCGATGTGAAAGTCGAATACGTCTGGGGCGGCACGCTGGACTTTGCTTTCGACATCATGCCGCACGCCGGGCAGATGGACGGCATCTACTACGCGGTCGGATACGCCGGCCACGGCGTCGCCATGGCGACCTGGCAGGGGCAGAAGATGGCGGAGCATGATCGCCGGCGAGAAGCCGGAGAATCCGTTTGTCGGCATTCCGTTTCCCGGTGCGCCGCTTGGGCTGTACAACGGGAAGCCGTGGTTCCTGCCGTTTGCCGGGGCCTGGTACAAGTTTCTGGATTGGGTGAGCTAAAAGCGAATCGACGGAGTTCCGCATAGAACCTGCGAATCACCATTTCTGTAGCGGCCCGGGAAGCAGCGATGCTCAGCGAATACTTGCCGGGGCCGGTCAAGAGGAACGCGATGGCCAGCAGCAATTGGGTCAAGGCGTACTCCGCGCCACCCTTGGCGACGTCGAAGCCGTGCGGGAGATGAACCAGAAAAATCGCACCCAGCATAACCGCGATGAGGCATGCCGCATCCGAGGCGGAACAGAATGCCAGTCAGGACGGCCAGTCCGCCGCCAATCTGCGCCAGTCCTACCAGGTAGGCGAGAACGACTGGCCAGTGATGGCTGGCGGCAAACTGCTGCGGGTCCGGGACCTCCGAAGGCTCCAAACAGAATGCCGCTTCCGTGATAAAGGAACGCCAGCGCGCTGGCGATTCGAAGAATAAGAAGCGCCGCGCTGATCCGCGCCGGTAAGTTCGTCGGAGAGTCTGAGTCCATGTTCAGCTCTTGAATGTCGTCCTCGATTTACCGTCCCTTATTTGACGGCGGCGACCTGCGATCCGCTTCAATTAAGACTGTTTCAATTTGCTTGTTCGAAGAGCTTTGGAGTCGCGAGGTTGTTGAAAGGCGAGCCCGGCGCCCAACGTTTGAGTACCAAGAATTGAATTTCACATGGCAACAGCTGAAAGGAGGACGAATGATCGCTCGCATCTGGCACGGGTACACCAAACCGGAGAATGCCGATGCTTACGAAGCCATGCTCAAGCCTGAGGTCCTGCCCGGAATCAGCCGGGTGAAGGGATATCGGGGAAGCTATTTCCTGCGGCGCGAGCACGGGTCAGAAGTGGAGTTCATCACCATCCTGCTGTGGGAATCGCTGGATGGCGCTGCGCGAGCTTGCCGGCCCGGATTATGAGGTTGCGGTGGTGCCGCCGGAGCGGCGCAAGGTGCTGTCGCATTTTGACGAGCGCGCCAGCCACTATGAGGTGATTCTCAGTCCGCCGGGGCTATCGCGCTGACCTGAAATCGAAACCGTCAATTCCGCAGACTAAACATGCCGCGCCTGGCGCGGCCGGACAGCCGAGGGGGGCTGTCCCCACGTGTTCTTTCGGATCACATTCCTCGCGCCGGATCAAACAATCCGGATGCTGCCGCGCCGCAGCGCGAAATACACCACCGGCCCGACCGCCAGCGCGACTGGCCCCCAGATCAATCCATAGCGATCGCTGCCCAGCAGGGCTACTGCGCTCATGATCACGACTGCGACCACTGAATACATCAGTCCAGC
This sequence comes from Terriglobia bacterium, assembly GCA_963696825.1. Classification (GTDB taxonomy): domain Bacteria; phylum Acidobacteriota; class Terriglobia; order Terriglobales; family Acidobacteriaceae; genus JAIQFF01. The sequence continues at coordinate 629,180 of CAVOLN010000007.1, read as the reverse complement.
CCGGCCGCCGGGGATCACGAACGGGCGCGGCATGTCGGGCTTTTTGCGGCGCAGTTGCCAGGCGGCGAGTACCGTCATGACCGTCGTCGCTACGCGCAGCCAGTTGTAGATGCTGATCAGCTGCAGCAGCGAATGCAGGGCCAGCAAGCGCGTAGATCAGCGGCGGAGGTGATGATCGCGATCCACGGCGTGCCGTAGCGCGGATGTCTGCCGGTGAGGGCGTGCGGGAGATAGCCGTCTTCGGCCATGGCGAAGGGCATGCGCGTTGACGCCAGGATGGTGGCGTTGAGCAGGGAGACGTGGGTGATCATGGCGGCGACGGTCATCCAGGCGCCGAGCCAGGGGCCTCCGATGAGTTGTGCGGCGGTGGAGAAATATCCGGTGTGCCAGCTCGCTCCAGTTGCCCAGCGCCGCGAGCGATGCCAGCGTCGGCAGGAAATAAGCCGCGATCGACATGGGCACGACCAGCGCCAGCGCGAGGGGATAGCTGCGGCGCGGATTGTCGACTTCTTCGGCGACCGTCGAGCACTGCTCGTAGCCGGAGTAGAGCCACAGGCCGAGTGCCAGTCCGACGCCGAACACGCTGGAACGTCGGCTGGTGCGGAGGCACGACCGGGACGAATGGATTGTGATGCCACTTGCGCCAATCCGATCACCACCAGCACCAGCACCGGAAGCAGGATGAAAAGCTCCAGCGCGGTGGCGAATTTTCCCACCATCTGAATGCCGCGCACGTTGATGTAAGTGATCACCGCGACGATGGCGAGAGAGACGAGCCAGTGCCTCCATCCCGATGAGTTCGGGAAAATAGAAGCCCAGGTAGTCGGCGAACTGCACGGCGTAGACGCTGCCCAGCAGGAATGATGCGGACCAGTTCCACCAGCCGGCGAGAAATCCCCAGAAATCTCCGAAGCCGGCGCGCACCCAGCGATAGAAGCCGCCTTCGACCGGCATGGCGGTGGTCAGTTCGGCCGAAACCAGCGAGACCGGGATGCACCAGAAGAACGGAATCACCAGCAGGTAGATCAGAGTCATGCCCGGGCCGGAGGTGGTGACCATGTCCTCGAGCCCGAAGGGGCCGCCGGTGCAGTAGGAGAACATGACCCAGACGAAATAGAAGAGACCGGCTTTGCGCAGGGCGGACTTGGCGGGGCTGGACACGCGGTTGGATTATACGGGGGCAGAGGAATTTCAGATTGCAGATTTCAGATTGTGAAATTGAGATTATGGATGGGCTCTGCTCAAGTCTGAAGGCTGCCAGAATTTCGGTTAACGATGATGCAGATCTCGGATGTCGGTTCTCAGTCTCGAAACGCGCGGTTTTCAAATCTGAAGTCTGAAATCGGCAATCTGAAATCAAAAAAAGCCTCCTGCTTGCGCAGGAGGCTTTTGGATGCTGCCGACGGGTTCAGTTATTTCGGCGGCGCGCTGGTCCTGGGTTGCGGGAGCCGGAGCGGTTGACGTTGAGGCCAGCGTTTCCAGATCGTTCTTCAGGAGGCTGATTTCGACGCGGCCACCGCTGGTGCGCTTGGTCTTGGCATCATCAGCGTTGGCGCTCTGTACCGGAGCGTTGCCCATGCCGACCACGTAAATCCGGTAGACCGGAATGTCATGGTTGAGCACCAGGTAACGAACCACCGCGTCGGCCATCTTCTGTGAAGTGGCGATCGCGGCCTGGCCGTGTCCGGAAGAGAAGCCCTGCACTTCGACGATGTAGCCGCGCTGATCTTTCAGCGGGGTGGCCATATCATCGAGAGCGGCCTTGGCGTTCTTGCTCAGCACGCTCTGGCCGGGACGGAAGCGGATCTCGGTCTGGGTGGAGGCCTTGTACTGATCGATGTTGCCGACCACCTGCTCGACCGTGGTCAGGCGGGTGTTGGCCTGGGTCGCGGTCTGCTGCGCCATCTGCGCCTTGTTGCCGGCGTCGATCGCGTGCTGGTCGGCTTCGTTGGCCTTGGTCGAGGCCAGCTGGATGCCTGCCTGCGCGCGCGAGTCGGTGTCCTTGATCATCTTGGTGTTCGAGGAGGTCAGGTCATCGAGTTCGTTGACGCGGTCGCGGATGGGCGCGGTCTGCCGCTGCACATATTTCTTGCGGGCAAAGGGATTGATCTTGCCCCAGAAACCTTCATGAGTGTCTGGCTGCAAAGCCGGTTTGCCGCTGGCGCCGGTGCTTGAGGCGGCGGCATTCTGATCGGCCGACTGGGCGGCAGCGGCGGGTTGGTCTTGAGTGGTTGAGCCGGCCTGCTGCGCCAGAGCTGGAAGCGCCAGCACGACGGCCAGAAGCAGCGCTACAAATAGGCGATTCTTCATTTCTTACGTCCTCCAAGTGGGGGAGCATCGGGCTCCACTCCAGCAATAAACCAAAACTATCGGCGTTCTGAATTGCTCAACGCCTGCACTGTATATAACAGGTCGAATGCCAAACTTCGGGAAACCTAAGTCATTACCCAGCAATACATTGTAACGCCGCTAGCCCGCCGGACGGGAGCCGAAAAAGCGCAGTGGCCGGGTAATTTTGGCGGAATCTGATATAAAAACTGCGTGTCCATCGCTTGCAAAAATGCCTGTAAAACCGCAAAAAATTGCGCTGATTCAAAATGCGACAACTGCGATCTCACCCGGCCAGAATCCAACACAGTAATCCAGTAACCATCGCGGTTCGCTTCCAATACATCCAATCGGGCATTCGAGGATCGAGAATTCCCATGCGAGCCTGGTTGTCTGTCTCTGCTTCCTTTGATACTGCTGTCCTGCACCCGCGCGGAGAAACTCGATGTAACGCGGCTGAAAGCTGCCGGCAGGTTTCCACATTGCGGTGTTCGCCGACGCGCCGCACGCGCGCCAGATGGCCTTCAGTCCGGGCGGCGTGCTGCTGGTAACAGACATGAGCGACGGCACAGTGCTGGCTTTTCCCGATCCCAAACACACCGGGCGAGCGGATCGGACGGTGCCCGTGCTCAGCGGATTGAACGCGCCCCATGGCATCGCCTTTCACAACGGCAAGCTCTACATCGCGGAGATCAACGCGATCCGCCGCTACGACTGGGACGAATCACAATTGCGCGCTGGCAACCCGCAGAAGATTGCCGACCTTCCGGGCAGCGGCGGCGGACACTCCACCCGCACGATTCTTTTCGCTAACGGAAAGATGTATGTGGCGGTGGGATCGAGTTGCAATGTGTGCGTGGAAGATGACAAGCGCCGCGCGGCCGTGACCGAGTTCAACGAAGACGGAAGCGGCGAACGGCTGTTTGCTTCCGGCTTGCGGAATGCAGTCGGGCTGACGCTGAATCCGAAAACCAACACTATCTGGGCCACCGACAACGGCCGCGACTGGCTGGGCGACGATCTTCCTCCCGAGGAAGTGAACGACCTGGGGACCAATGGCGGCAACTTTGGCTGGCCGTATTGCTATGGCGACCGCATTCTGGATCGGTCGCAAAGCAAGAATTATGACTGCTCGAAAACGGTCGCGCCGCGGGTGCTGATGCAGGCGCACTCCGCGCCGCTGGGGTTGCTCTTCTACGACGGCAACATGTTTCCCGCCGAGTATCGCGGAAATCTGTTTGTAACTTTTCACGGCTCCTGGAACCGCAGCGTGCCCACCGGATACAAAGTGGTCCGCATCAAGTTCAATGACAAGGGCGAGCCGCAGGGCCCGCCGGAAGACTTCATCACCGGATGGATTCGTCCCGGCGAGACCAAGAAGGGCGTGTGGATGGGGCGGCCGGTCGGGCTGGTAGTCGGGCCGGACGGGGCGATGTATGTCAGCGACGATTCGGCGGGAGTGGTGTATCGCGTGACGTGGGAGAAGTAAACTTCGACGGCCCATCTGGACTCACGTAGGGGGGTGTCCCATCGCCCGGCCGGGCAAACGCCCGGCGGCTTTCGTCCGGCACGACATCAAAAACTGGCGAGCTTTGCTCGGCTGCCCGGACGATGGCGTCCGGGCCTATGTGGTTTCGTGACAGGCTACGATCCCTTTCCGCGATACTTCTCGTACTGTTCGTAAATAAAATTATCGGTCATGCCTGCGATGTAGTCGCAAACCACGCGGGCCAGCGGTTCCTGCTCGGCTTTTTCCTGATAGCTATGCGGCAAGCTTTCGGGCTTCGCCATCCAGAAATCGAACAGTTGCCGGATAACGCGCTCGGCGTCATTTTTCTCCGGATCGAGGGCTGCGCTGAAGTAGAGATTCTGGTAGAGAAATTCCTTGGCGCCGCGTCTTTCTTCTTCTACTTCGGGGCTGAAGGTCGCCAGCCGCCGCGGGCAGGCGCGCACATCTTCCAGGTTGCGAATGCCGGCAGCCTTGATCTGTTTCTTCAGATTGCAGATCAAATCGCCGACCATGCGATCGAGCATCCGCTTCACGGCTTCGTTGAACTTCAACTTGTCGATGGCATCGGGATAGGTTTCCTCGGCCTCGCGATAGAAGCGGTCGAACACCGGAACGCCCTGACGAATCTGCGGAAGCGTCAGCAGATGCGCTTCATAGCCGTCGTCGAGATCGGCGGTGTCGTAGGCGATTTCGTCTGCCAGATCGATGAGTTGTGCTTCGAGCGGCGGGCGCTGGTCGAGCAGATATTCGGCCAGCTCGGGAAACTGGCTCGCGGAATAATCGTGGGAATGCTTGATGATGCCTTCGCGCACTTCAAAGGTAAGATTGAGTCCGCGAAAGGCGGCATAGCGCAGCTCGAAGTCCTCGACGATCCGCAGCGCGTGCAGGTTGTGATCGAAGAAAAGACCGTGCTCGCGCATGGCGGCGTCGAGAGCCTTTTCGCCGGCGTGCCCAAAGGGCGGGTGGCCGACGTCGTGGACCAGCGCCAGGGCTTCGACCAGATCGACGTTCAGGCCGAGTTGCGCCTGCGATCGTGCGCGCGATCTGCGCCACTTCGAGTGGTGTGGGTCAGGCGATTGCGGAAGTGGTCGGAGAAGCGGCGGGTGAAAACCTGGGTCTTGGCTTCCAGGCGGCGAAAAGCCCGCGAATGGATGACGCGGTCGCGGTCCCGCTGAAAGTCGTTGCGATAGGGATGCTGGGGCTCAGGAATGCGGCGTCCGCGGGAGTGTTCCACCCGCACGGCGTAGTCGGCCAGCATGAGTGAAGTTTAGCATTGTGACTGCGGCACTTGGCACTTAGCAATTGGCATTTGGAATTCAGCGTTCCGCGTTGAGCGCGCAGCAAAGTAGCGCCGCCGTCCCGGCGGCTGTCCGGTGGGCGTCTCGCCCACCGAGGGAGCCAGGATGCCCTCCCGACAGCCGGCAAGTCTGCCCTGAGCGCAGTCGAAGGGATGCCGGCGCTACTTTGCGAGCCCATTGACTAACTAAAGGTCCCCCGCAGCTTCAGCCGCATCTCGGTGGTGGGTTCGAAGCCCAAGTCTTCGTAGAGCGGCCTGCCGTGTTTGCTGGCGTGCAGGTAGACGGCGGCGAAGCCTTCTTCGCGGCACCAGTCGATCATGGTTTGCATCAACTGGCGGGCGATGCCTTGTCGGCGAAACTGCGGATAGACGTAGACGTTGAGAATCGTGGCGCGCCGGCATTCGAGATCGTAGGGATGGCTGGGCCAGGGGCTGATCAGAACTGCTCCTCCACCCGCGACGCGTGTTCCCTCCAGCGCCAGCCAGCCGCGGAAGGTACCGTTCGCCAGCGCGGTGGCTAAATACGGCTCGCAGGTGGACACCATCGCTGAGAGAGCATCCGCGTCGTTGTAGTCCATGGCTTCGTACATGCCGCGGCGGTGGCGCAGAATTTCGGGGATGTCAGCCTGGGTGGCTTGCCGGATGAGCAGGTTGAGAGCTCATGATGCATGTCTCCAGGATTCGCTGCTGAGAGATTGCATCAGGATAGCATAAAAGAAAGCCGAGCTTGCGCTCGGCCGGACAGGCCGAGGACGGCCGTCCCTACGTGGTCTTGTGGCTGATTACTTGTTGTCGGAATCTTCTTTCGCCAGCTTCATCTTGGCGGATTCCAGTTTCTTCTGGACCCGGGCCACGTCGTTCTGATCGACTTCCGCGGCAACGGTCTTGTTCCACTCGGAGATCGCGCGCTCCCAGTGGGCCGCCGCCAGCTTCAGGCGTCCGGTCTTCTGGTAGAGATCGCCGAGGTGATCCTGCACCGTGGGATCGGTTCCGATGCGCTGCGAGGCTTTGATCAGGTTGTCTTCGGCAGATTCGTACTTGCCCAGCTTGAAGTAGGCCCAGCCCAGCGAATCGAGATAGGCGCCGTTGGCGGGATCAAGATCGACTGCCTTCTTGATCATGCCCAGAGCTTCGTCCAGCTTCACGCCGCGGTCGGCCAGCATGTAGCCGAGATAGTTGAGCGCCGTGGCGTTCTGCGGATCGCCGGCCAGCACCTTGCGGAACATCTCTTCCGCCGGATCATATTTCTTCTGGCGCTCGTAGGTCGAGCCGCGCAGAAAGTAGACGTATTGCTTGTCTTCCTCCTTGGTGGAGAGCTGCTCGGCCTTGTCGAGAGCCTGCTTCGGCTTCCGGCCAGCGCTTCAGCCGGCTGTACATCTGGGACAGCGTGATGTAAACCTCGCGGTCCTCGGGCGTGCCCTTCAGCAGCGATTTCACCTGCTGCAAGCCGGCGTCGGGCTGGCCCATGTCGGCAAGCTGGGCGGCGTACACCATCTTCAGGCCGCGATTGTTGGGCAGCTTCTGGACAGCTTCCTTGGCGGCGTCGGTGGCCTGCTGCCACTGCTTGGCTTCGCGATAGGTGTCGATGATCTGCTGGTAGCCGCGCTCGGCATTCTCGTCGCCCAGCGTCAGCATCTTGCGGAAAGTCTCGATCGCCTGCGGGATCGTTGTTGTTGTCGCGATAGATCGTGCCCAGGCGCTCCAGGAAAACGGAGCGATTGTTTTTCTCGGCCTGGGTGTAGCTGTTGTCCGTCTTCTCGGTCTTCTTCAGCAGGTCCTGCAGGACCTGGATGGCTTCGTCGTAGCGTCCCTGCGCCTGGTAAACCGCGGCGATGTTGTAGGGCACTTCGATCGAGTCCTGCACCATGGACTCGGCCTTTTTCAGATTCTCCAGCGCCAGATCGAACTTGCCGCTCTTGCGATAAATCTCCGCCATGCGCAGGTAGGTCTGCGCAGTCTTCAGGATTCGCGTCGGCGATGATCTTGTACTGCTCGAGCGCGGCGTCGGTCTGGCCGTCGTTCATCAGGTTCTGGGCCAGGCCGCGAATCGCGTCGAGATTGTCGCGATCGAGTTCGATCGCGTTGCGGTAGGCATTGATGGCGTTCTTGTATTGCTTCTGCTGCTCGTAGGTGTAGCCGAGCGCGGAGTACAGCTTGGCGGAGCGGGCCGCGTCCGGAATGGAACTCAGCACTTCGCCGGCGCGGGTGGTGTCGCCTTCTTCGTTGTAGAGATAGGCCAGCGTGGTGACGGCTTCTTCCGAATCCGGCTCCAGCTTGACCGCGGTCTTGAACTCGCCTTCCGCCTTCTGCAGATCGTTGTTCAGGCGATAGAGACGGCCGAGCAGAAGGTGATCGTCCACATTGTCGGGCTCGATCTTGATGATCTGTTCGTACTGCTCGATGGCCAGCTTCAGAACGTTCTGCGAACCCTGTCCCGCCTGCATGTCGCCCAGCGAGCGCAGATAAATGCGGCCCAGCAGCTTGTGCGCTTCCAGATTGTTGGGATCGCGCTTCAGAATGTCCTGCGCTTCGATGACCGCATCGCGAATGCGTCCGGTCTTGGCATAAAGTTCGGCCAGCGCGGAGGTCAGATATTCGGAGGTCGGATCGGCTTCGATCGCCAGCCGGTATTCCTCGATGGCTTTGTTGGCCAGTTCGCTGCGGCCGTACACCGCCACCTGCTCCTCGTACATGTGCGCCAGGGTGTAGTGGTAGTAGGCGGCAGCCTTGTCCAGCTTTGCGGGGCGCAGCGCGTGCGTGGCCGGTTTGGAGTCTGCGGCCGGGGCTTGCTGCGCGGAAGACAGCAGCGGATGACCAGCAGCAAAATAAGAGTGCAGTAAATACTTTTCATCGAGAACCTTCGGCTTCCCTGAACCATAGCGATTGGATGCCGAACCGCTGCGTGGTGGGTGCTTCTTAATATTGTAAACCGTGACGGTGAGAGGCGGTGAAAAAGGCAGTTCGCAGAACCGGGGGAAGCAACGATCAGAAGTACAGGGACTACTAGAATCGGCAGTTGCAGAATTGTCGGATTGTCGGATCTGTAAAGAATTGACAGATTGCCAGATCAGCCGACTGTTCGACTCCCGGGGAACTGTGTCTAACAGTTCTTGACAATTCGTCAATGCGAGACATCCAGCAATTCGAGCAATTGTCTAGTGCCGGAAGTGCCTGACTCCGGTGAAGATCATCGCCAATCCCAGCCGGTCGGCGGCTTCGATGACTTCCTGATCGCGCACCGAACCGCCGGGCTGAATGATGGCCGTGGCGCCGACCTTGGCGATTTCCTCGACGCCATCGGGAAAGGGGAAGAATGCATCGGAGGCCGCCACCGTGCCCTTCAGCGGCAGCACCGCCTTCATGGCGCCGATCTTGCAGGAATCCACCCGGCTCATCTGTCCGGCGCCGACGCCGACGGTCTGTCCGTCGCGGGCGTAGAGAATCGCATTCGACTTCACGTGCTTGCAGACCTTCCAGGCGAACAGCAGGGCGCGCTTTTCTTCGGGCGTGGGCTGGCGTTTGGTGACAACCTTCAGATCGGCCTCCTGGAGCGGACGCATGTCGGCGTCCTGCACCAGAATTCCGCCGGAGACATTCTTCAGCACCCACTTCTGCGGAGCGTCGGTGATTTCCACCAGGCGCAGATTCTTCTTGGCGGCAAACTTCGCCTTGGCCGCCTCGTCGAAGCCGGGCGCGGCAATGACTTCGAGGAAAAGCTTGGCCATTTCTTCCGCGGCCTCGCCATCGATCACGCGATTCACGCCGATCACGCCGCCGAAGGCCGAGACCGGATCGCACTCCAGCGCTTTCTTGTAAGCCTCAGCCAGAGTCTTGCCGGTGGCGGTGCCGCACGGATTGGTGTGCTTGATGATGGCGCAGACGGTCTCGTCGAATTCCTGCGCCAGATCCCAGGCCGCCTGCAGGTCCACGATGTTGTTGTAGGAAAGTTCCTTGCCCTGGAGCTGCCGGCCGTTGGCGACGCCGCTGCCCGAGCCGTCGGAGTACATCGCGGCCTTCTGGTGCGGATTCTCGCCGTAGCGCAGGTCCATGACCTTGCTGAAAGACAGGCGCAGGGTCTGCGGGAAACCCGCTGTCGGGATGGAACTCGAAGTGGCCGTTGGCGCTGACCCGCTCCAGCGTGGAAGCGATGGCGGAATCGTAGGCCGCCGTGGTGGCGAATGCCTTCTGCGCCAGGCGCCACTTGGTGGCCGCGGAAAGTTGCGCCGCCGGACTTCGCCATCTCCTCGGCAATCGCGTCGTAGTCGGCGGGCGAAGTCACGACCGCGACATCCTGAAAATTCTTGGCGGCGGAGCGGATCATCGACGGTCCGCCGATGTCGATGTTCTCGATCAGTTCTTCGAAGGGCACGCCGGGCTTGGCCGCGGTCTTCTCGAAGGCGTAAAGATTGACCACCACCATGTCGATCGGCTGCAATGCCATGTTCGGCGACGGCGCTGCGGTGCGACGCGATTCTCGCGCCGGTGCAGAATGCCGCCGTGCACCTTGGGATGCAGCGTCTTGACCCGGCCATCCAGCATCTCGGGAAAGCCGGTCAGCTCGGAAATGTCTTTCACGCTGATGCCGGAGTCGCGCAGCAGCTTGGCCGTGCCGCCGGTCGAGATCAGTTCCACGCCCATGCCGGCGAGCTTGCGGGCAAAGTCCACCAGTCCGGTTTTGTCGGTCACGCTGAGAATGGCACGCTGAATCTTCGTCTGGGTCGCGGACATGGCAGACCTCGAATGGAATGGGAATGTGCCTGGGAAAGGCAGGAAGAAATTCTAACAGCAGTCGTCGGTCGTCAGTCGTTCGGTCGTCGGCCAAAAGACGGTAGATTCCGCTGACATGCGAGATTCGACTGCGTTGCGAATCAGACGAACGGAGGCCGCAAGTATGGTGCTAGAAGGGCTGACGACCGAAGACCGACGACTGACGACTAGGTCTTCGCTTTGGCCTTCAGCTTTACCTGGCCGTTCTGCATTTCGACCGTGTATTCGACGGCCTCGCAGCCGTACTGCTTGCGGATCTGGTCGGTTTTCTTCTGCACGAAGGACGAGAAGCTGTCGAGGTTGCCGGAGACGGCCTCGCCTGATTTCTTCTTGGCCTCGGTAAGCGCCTGGTAGAGCTTTCGCACCTGATCGCGTTCGGCGCGAGGATCGGCGCACTGCACGCTGAAAGGCTTCTGCTCGCCCGGGCTGGCCGCGGCTGCCGCAACGGTCGGGTACCGCCTCCGCGCCTGCTGCTGCCGCAGCGTGACCAACTCCGTAGACTTTGTGTTCCGGTTCATGCTCTTCCGGACGCACTCCCTGCACCGAGAGCAGCGCATCCTGCGGGCGGCGGTAGCCTTCTTCGCGAATGCGGTTCTTCTTGCGCCACAGATCGCTATAGATGGCATAGCGCTGCGCCATTTCGTTGTAGCGGAAACGCTGCGAAAAACTCATGCGGCCGCCGTCGCTGAATTTGCGCAGCAGGGAGAGCACCTTCCACTCGATATCGGTGGGCGGCCTCTTGGTCGGATTGCTGAAGTAGATCTCGTACTCGATCTTCAGCCGGCGCAGATGCGAGTCGAGCAGGGTCAGTTCTTCGTCGATGGTCACCCGGGGATCTCCAGCCGACAGTGTAGGGGTTACCGCGCCACCGGACGAGATTCCCGTTGGACACGAGAGGGATGGAACGAAAGTACCCAGGGACAGCTGTCAGCTATTCAGCTCTCAGCCTTCAGCAAAGGCGCTGAGCCGGCCTGTCTTGCATTGGACAAGGTTCACGAAATAGACAAGCCTCAAACCGCGTGGAGTTCTTGAAAGGGGATTCAAGAGCTGACAGGCTGACAGCTGCTACTTCGTCGCCATCTTCTTCACCATCGCCAGCACCAGCTTGCGGTCGCTGTCGTTCAGGCTGACGGAGTAGCGGCGAATCTGGCTGAGGAAGCGGACTTCGTCGTCGGAGAGTTGGGGCAGATTCTTGGAGCCGTTGCTGTGTCCGGATTCGGAGAAGAACTGCGACAGCGCAATTTCCATGGCGCCGGCGATCTTGGCCAGCGTGTCGAGCGACGGAATGGTGTGTCCGTTCTCCACCCGCGACAGGTAGCAGCGCAGAAGTCCGGTGCGCTTTTCGATGTCGCCCTGGGACATGCCTCTTTGCAGCCGGTAGTTTCGGATGGTCTCGCCGATGTTCATAGAAAAAGCAACCAAAACAGGCCCCCGATGGATGAGGTGCATAGTAACCAGAGTAGTACCTTCTGGCAAGAGGAATTTCGTTGCACCAAAACTGGTGATGGAGTAAAGAGCGCGCTCTTGCCGTGAGGGCTCGCGGTTAGAGCGTTGCCGTACCCGGCGAGCGGACTTAATTCTTTTTTAAGTTGAGCATTATCACTTTTTCAACGTGACTTCGCCAGGAAACTCGGTGGTGTGCTTCCAGGCGTCGGCGGCATCATCGCTGCGATAGCCAGCCTTGTTGTTGGGATTCTCGAAGGCATGCCCGGCGTCGGGATAAATCACAATTTCGACCTTCTTGCCTTGCTGCTTCAGAGTCTGCTCAAATTTTTTTACATCGTCCACCGGAGATGCCGCGATCCTGCCCGCCAAAAATTCCCAGGACGGCTGCGTTGATCTTCTTCAGCGAATCCGGGTCGGTGGCGAGATGACCGTAATTGATCACGGCCGCAGCCAGGGCTGGGCTCCTGCAGCGCCACGTTGAGCGAGTATCCGCCGCCCATGCACCATCCGATCGAGCCGATGCGGTCGTTCTTTACGTTCGGCTGCGATTTCAGAAACTCCAACCGCGGCATGCAGGTCGCGAGCGGCGCGATCTTCCGGAACCCCGCGCATGATTTCATGAGCCTCGTCGGGCGTAGTTGCCACTTTCCCGCGATAGAGATCAATCGCCAGCGTCACGTAGCCCTGGTCGGCCAGTTTCGCGGCCTGCTCCTTGACCCAGTCGTTCAGTCCCCACCATTCATGAATGACCACCAGCGCCGGAAAACGGCCCTTTGCCTCGGGGGTGTAAAGCATCCCTTGCACGGTTTCATCGCCGCTTTTGTAGGAAACAGATGTTGCCGCTGGCAGCCGAAGCTGGAGCCGGCGCAGAAAGAGAATATCGACGACCAGCAAAAGATATGGTCTTTCATAGTCGAAACACCTCTGGCGAACGGCCTCATCAGCGTTCGCAGTTCCATGTACAACGCGCCGGCAATCGGATTGGGGCGATAAGGTTCGATCTCCATGAATCCCAGCCGGCGATACATCGCCACGGCATTCGGCATTACCGGCTCGACGGTATCGAGGCGCATTTTCCGGTACCCGATCGCGCGGGCTTCCGCGATCACGGCTTCCGCCAGCGCGCGTCCCACGCCTCTGCCGCGAAATTGCGGACGAAGATAAAGCCGCTTCATCTCGCAGATTTCTGAGTCCAGCTTGTGCAGCGCGACGCAACCAGCCAACTGGCCGCGATACTCCGCCAGCAGCAACCGGCCGTCCGGCGGAGCGTAATCTCCGGGAAGCCCGGCGAGTTCCTGATCGAAACTTTGAAAACACAGACTGAAGCCGAGCGACTCCGCGTACTCCACGAAAAAGTTCACGGGCCTGAGCAATCTGCTCAGGCGATTCCGCTTGCGTCAGGGTAAGTCGGGGATTCACGACGACGTCATTCCTCGCGCACATCTGGCCCTACACCGGTTAGCCCATCAACATGCCGCCGTTCACGTTCAGCACGTGCCCGGTAATGTACGAAGCTTCCTCGGAAGCCAGAAACGCCACTGCGCTCGCGACATCTTCCGGCGATGCCCACGCGTCCCAGCGGGATCATCTTCACCGCGTTCTGCTTGAAATCATCAGCCCAGCCCGGAGGTCATCGCGGTTTCGATGAATCCGGGAGCGACGGCGTTGCAAGTGATGTTGCGCGAGCCGACTTCGCGCGCAATGGCCATGGTCAGCCCGATCAGCCCGGCCTTCGAGGCTGCATAGTTGGCCTGTCCCGCCTGCCCGGTCTGACCAAAGATCGAGGTGATATTGATGATCCGTCCCCAGCGCTGCTTGAGCATCGAACTGATCGCCTGCTGAGTACAGAGATATGCCGACGTCAGGTTGGTATTGAGGACGGCGTCCCAGTCGGCGCGCTTCATGCGCATGACCAGCTGGTCGCGGGTAATGCCGGCATTGTTCACCAGGATATCGATCTTGCCGAACTGCGCGATTACGGCCTTGAACGTGGATTTGATCTGCTCTTCGTCGCCGACGTCGAGTGGGAAGGCCGCTGCCTTGCCACCAGCGGCTGTCGATCTCGGCCACCAGTTCGCTCAGCTTTTCCTGACTCCGCGCCGCCAGCGCCAGCGTGGCTCCTGATTGGGCCAGTTTCAAGGCGCAAGCGCGGCCGATGCCTTGCGACGCGCCCGTCACCAGCGCCACTCGCCCTGAAAGAGTCATGAATGCTCCTCACCAGAACCGGGAATTATACGGCACCGAGAGTGGTGCGGGGCCGGTCGGAGCCTGCCCTGAGCGAAGTCGAAGGGACCCGTCCAAGCCGCGCAAATCGCGGCAGGATTTAACTCGGTTGGGCAGCAGACAGCCCTGGCAGCTTCCATATCCGCATGAAACAAATACCGCAAAACCGGCGGCGCCAGGATCGTAGTCACTGCCGTCATGAAAACGACGATGGCATACGTCGATGGCAACACAATCTGCGATTGCAGTCCGACCAGCGCGACGATTAAAGCTACTTCTCCCCGTGGCATCATGCCGATGCCGACCTGCAAAGCGCTAAGCCAGCCCTCGCGCCATAACGGCAGCCCACAACCAACCACCTTGGACACGATCGCCAGCAGAGAAATCACAATCGCGGCAAACAAAACGTTCGCCGGTAAACAGGTGCACGTTCAAACGCGAGCCGATGGAGAAAAAGAAGAAAGGCGCCAGGAATTCCGTAATGCCTCCGACTCGCGGCAGAAGATTCCATCGCGGAGCGTAGTCTGCAAACATGAGTCCGGCAAAGAATGCGCCGATGATGGCCGCCATGCCAATCTTTGGCCGACAGCCAGGAAAGAAACAGGCAGAGCGCCAGAGCGACAATGCAGGGGAGCATGTTGGGTAGAGAGCGGTCCACCCCGGGCTGAATTCTGCGAACAATTCGCGGAGCGATAAAGATCATGAACAGCGCGAAAGCGGCCGCCTCGACGATCAGAACACCGAGATGCAACCACTCCAGCCCGCCACTCGACGCCAGTCCGGCCACAATCGCAAGCAAGACCATGCCCAGGATGTCATCGAAAACCGCAGCGCCCAGGATAATCTTGGCGGTGCGGGTAGCGAGCACGCGTAAGTCGGCGAGCACGCGCGCCGTAATCCCGACGCTGGTGGCAACCATGGCCGCCCCCACGAAAATGGCCTCGCTGGAGCCGTCTCCACGCCACTTCATGTAAGCAAACCCAAGAGCGAAGGGCACCACGATGCCAGCCACGGCGACCAGGAGCGCTTTGCGCCCGACCTGGATCAGGTCCTGCGGGCTGGTTTCAAGACCGGCGCTGAAGAGGACGAAGATTGCGCCGATTTCCGCCACTGAATGGATTGTGTCGCTGGGAACGATCCAGGCCAGGGCGTAGGGACCGAGAGCAGCCCCTGCCAGAATCTCGCCGAGAACGGAGGGCAGCTTGAGACGCTCAAACAGTTCGCCGACGACCTTCGCCGAAGCGAAGATGACGAGGAGCTGCAAGAGAAACTGGTCCGGAGCGTGCGGCATGGCTGCAGGGCAGCATAGGGGAAGCAGATCGCCGCTGCAAGAAAATGCAGGCGCGAGCGGGGCGGCTTGCGCCCGCTCTTTTTACTTAATGTGGCAGGTCGCCAGTCCACGCTTTTCCAGATATTGCTGGTGATAGTCCTCGGCGGGATGGAACGTCACGGCGGGCACGATCTGGGTCACAATCGGTTTCTTGAAACGGCCCGACTTCTCCAGTTGCTCTTTTGAAATCCGAGCTTCGCTCTCCTGCTCCGGAGTGTGGAAGAAGATGGCGGAGCGGTATTGCGATCCCCAGTCCGGGCCCTGGCGGTTGAGTTGGGTGGGATCGTGGTTCTCCCAGAACACCTGCAGCAGCTTGTCGTAGGACAGCTTGGCGGGATCGTACTCCACTTCCACCGCCTCGGCGTGGCCGGTGCGATCGCTGCAAACGTCCTTGTATGTGGGATTGTCGAAATGTCCGCCGGTGTAGCCGACGCGGGTTGCGATTACGCCCGGTAACTGACGGAAAGTAGCTTCGACTCCCCAGAAACATCCTGCGGCAAAGGTAGCTTTAGCCATATGAACTCCCTCGTCTGATTATATCTGCACATATTAGATAGTTGAGCGCGCGGAAAGTGACACGCCTGTTCCGAGGATGACGCTGGCGGTGAAAAGCTTGTATAGCCAGGATCGAGGGACTCGATGCTTAAACCAGGGCCTGGATAGCAAGCCAGAAAGACACACATCTCAAGCAAAAACCTGGGACAAAACCGGAATGCAAAATCTGAGGCATAATTCGAAGACAAGATCGACAAAATCTGGAGAAAAACCAGTAGTCAGTTTCTGGTTGTCAGTTCTCGGTTGATTTGTCGGGCTACTCTGTGACCACGCCGCCGGTTAGTGCGGCCACGCGCTCTACGCGATGAAGCACGCACCAGTTTTCCAGTTCGGTTGCGATTTTCTCCGTGGCCACCGGATCCCAATAGCTGGCGGTTCCGATCTGTACCGCGGTGGCGCCGGCCAGCATGAACTCCACGATGTCGGCCGCGGTCGAAATTCCGCCCATGCCGATGACCGGAATGTTCACCGCTCTGGCCGCGTCGTAAACCATGCGCACGGCGATCGGCTTGATGGCGGGGCCGGACAGCCCGGCGGTGACATTGGCGATGCGAGGCTTGCGGGTTTCGGGGTCGATGGCCATGGCGACAAAAGTATTGACCAGCGAGATGGCGTCCGCGCCGGCCTCCTGCGCCACGCGAGCCATCTGCGCGATGCTGGTCACGTTGGGCGAGAGTTTCACGATCAGCGGGCGCCGCGATATCCGCTTCGCGGTATTCACCACTTCGTCCAGCGATCGAGGATCGCTGCCAAACTGGATGCCGCCGGCCGACGGTGTTCGGACAGGACACATTCAATTCGTAGGCCGCAATGCCCTCGCCTTCGTTCAGGATCTCGATGGTGCGCTCGTAGTCTTCGCGGCTGTAGCCGAAAACGTTGGCGAAGACCACGATATTTTTCATCTTGCGCAGCTTGGGCAGCTTCTCGTCGAGAAAGGCGCGAGCTCCGATGTTCTGCAATCCGATCGCGTTGAGCATTCCCGCCGGAGTTTCGTACAAGCGCGGGGGCGGATTGCCGGCCATCGGCTCCGCCGACAGTCCCTTCACCACGAAGCCGCCGAGCTTGTTCAGATGCACCACATCTTCGAACTCAATTCCGTAGCCGAAGGTTCCGCTGGCGGCGATCACCGGATTCTTCAGCTGGATGCCGGCGAAGCTGACGCTGAGATCAGGGGCGGGAGCGGTGGCGGGAGCGGTCATCGCGAAGCCCTCGCGGCGGCGTCCAGAGCTGGGAGGTGGCGTCGTTCTGGAGCGCGTCGCGTCTGAAAGTCTCGCCCTTCCATCGCAGGCGAGCTCCGATCCTCATTGCCGTGACTGGAGTTGGCAGTCCGGCGTGGCGGAGCCAGAGCCTCGGTCAGGACCCGGCCCACGGCATGCGTGGGCGCGTTGATACCGAGCAGCGAAGCCAGAGTGGCCGCCAGGTCGACCGGTTCGGCGTGAGTGCGGTAAGTTCCCGGCTGAAATGGGACACCATAAAACGCCAGCGGCACATGGGTGTCGTAGGTATAAGGCGTGGCGTGATCAGTTCCGCCCATGAAGCCAACGGTGAACGGCGGCGGAACCCCGAGCACATACCATCCCCCAAGCGGCGAATAGCTGTGCAGATACTTCAATCCGAGTTCAGTATTCGGCGCATCGCCCCGCTCCAACTGCGAGCGCGTGTAGTAACCGCGCAAGCCCGCCTGCTTCAGGGCCTCGCCCACATCGCGCTCGGCGTCTTCTTCCTTCATCTTCAGGGCGGCGAAAGCGTCCGAGTTCAACCAGGCCACCGGGTAGTCGATGGCCTTCACGTATTCCGCCGGGTGGGAAAGCTTGGCCGACAGCGCGCTATTCACTTGGGCACGCATCTTGTCGCCCGGAACGTTTGCCGCTGGAAGGTGCATGTCGGCCGCAACCTTGGGCAGAGGCGCAATGCCGTGATCGGCCGAAAGCGCGATCCATACGTTGGCCAGCCCGATCTGGTGTCCGAGAAAATCGAAGAATCCGGCCAGTTGTCGATCCGTGGCCAGCGCCATGGCCTGCATCTCGGGAGAATCGGGGCCGACCTTGTGGCCGAGAATATCGTTGGCCGACAGACTGACGATCAGCAGATCGGTGGCCGGGCCATTGCCCAGCTTTTCGTAGGTGATCAATTCTCGCGCGAATTCAAATTCATAGTCGTTGGCGAAAGGAGTGGAGCCCACCAGGTCGTAAAAGTTGCCCGGTTTTCCATCGGCAGGCTTGGTGGTGCGCAGGACGTTCCCGTTGGCTGTCCTTCCATTCCTGGTTCAGATACTTCTCCGCCCGCTTGCTGTCATTGAAATCCTGGGCCCACTTGGGAAGATCATTGCGATAGTAGGTGGAAGTGATCCAGGCGCCGGTTTGCCGGTCGATCCAGTAAGCGCCATCGGCGGCGAAGCCGGCGGGAAGGACCGCAGCGCGATCCTTCAGCGCGATGCCGAAGACGCGAGACTTGCCCTGCGTGGCCAGTTTGAGTTCGTCGCCCAGGGTGTCGGCGAGCAGGTTGTGAGGCGAAGCGCCGGGCGCGCCGCCGGCAATGCCGACCAGTTTCGTCTGATCGTCATCGACCGAGGTGACCTTGCGCTTTTTCTGCGGATCCCACCATTCGTTGGCCATGATGCCGTGGCCGTTGGTGTAGGCGCCGGTCAGCAGCGTGGCATGTCCGGGCGCGGTGCGGGTGTTGGCGTAGTCGTAATTGCAGTCGGTGAAATTGGCGCCATGGTCGAGCAGGAGACGGAAGCCGCCTTCGCCCCACTGGTCGTGATAGCGCTCCAGATAGTCGCCGCGAAACTGGTCGATCACGATGATGACGACCAGCTTGGGCCGGGCGTTGTAGGCCGAGCTGAAGCCTGCGCCGGTGAAGGCAAGACAAAACAGCAAAGTCGCCAGAACAACGGAGCGAAGGGAGGATCGCATCGCGCGGTAGTTTACAGCGTGAGAGATGCCGAACCAAGTGCCGTTCGCCATGTACCGTCGTGCGCGAGCGCACGACGCAGCTGCGACCGCCTCTTGCCGAAGGCGAAAACCGCGGAGCGTCGCTCCGCCGGACAGCCAGGGGCGCTGTTCCCACGTGGTTCGTGCACGTCCTGCCTCTTTTTCGATACAGTAGTTAGCTCCCATGCTTGATCTCAACTTTGTCCGCGACAACCTGCCTCTGGTCGAAGAAAAGCTGCGTCAGCGCGGCATGGATCCGGCCCAGGTGCTGAAAGATTTCCGTCGAGGTCGACACCCAGCGCCGCCAGGCCATTACCGAAGCCGAAACCATGAAAGCGCGGCGCAACCGCGCGTCGGAAGAAATCGCCAAGCTGAAGAAGAGCGGGCAGGATGCGACCGCTCAGATTGCCGAAACCAAGGAACTGCGCGAGCAGATCCAGCAACTGGAGAAAGCCGCCGCAGATCTCGAAGCCAGTCTGCAGAACATCCTGGCCGGCATTCCCAACCTGCCCCACGAAAGCGTGCCGGTCGGCAAGACCGCGGAAGACAATGTCGAAGTCCGGCGCTGGGGCGCGCCACCGAAATTCGATTTCACGCCCAAGCCGCACTGGGAACTTGGGGAGCAGCTGGGAATTCTCGATCTCGAACGCGCCACCAAGCTTTCCGGCGCGCGCTTCGCCGTGTACTGGGATCTGGGCGCGAAGCTGGAGCGGGCGCTGGCCAACTTCATGCTCGATCTGCACACCCGCGAGCACGGCTACACCGAGGTGCTGCCGCCTTACCTGGTGAATTCCGAGTCGCATGTATGGCACCGGGCAGCTGCCGAAATTTGCCGCCGACCTTTTTCGCGTGCCGCACGGCGAAAAAGATCTTTGGCTGATTCCCACCGCGGAAGTGCCGGTCACCAATCTTTATCGCGACGAAGTGCTCGAAGCCTCGCGCCTGCCGATTTCGCTCACCGCCTACACTCCCTGCTTCCGCAGCGAGGCTGGTTCCTACGGCAAAGATGTGCGCGGCATCATCCGGCAGCATCAGTTCCAGAAAGTCGAACTGGTCAAGTTCGCGCGGCCGGACACTTCCTACGAGCAACTGGAGAAGCTGACCCACGACGCCGAGGAAGTCCTGCAAAAACTCGGCTTGCACTACCGGGTGGTGGCGCTCTGCACCGGCGACATGGGATTTTCTTCGGCCAAGACGTATGACATCGAAGTCTGGCTGCCGGGACAGCAGCTTGTTCCGCGAGATTTCGTCGTGCTCGAATTTCGAAGTCGTTCCAGGCGCGCCGCGCCAACATTCGCTACCGTCCCGAGGGCAAGAACAAGACCGAGTTCGTCCACACCCTGAACGGCAGCGGCCTGGCGGTGGGCCGCACCTGGGTGGCGATCGTGGAGAATTTCCAGCAGGCCGACGGCAGCGTGCTGATTCCCGAAGTGTTGCAGCCGGCGATGGGCGTCGGATCGCATCCAACCAAAGAAGTTCTAGGCAGAGTCAGTGTGGTCGCAGGCGACTCGCCCGCGTTCAATGGCAATGTAGTTTGCCAAGGGGAGGAGGCAAAGCCTAGACTTGTTCGGGACCGAGCATGTCCGAAGCCAGGATGAACACGACCGTCGCCGACGCGCCCGCCGTGCCCATGACCAGGTTCTGGCGCACAATTCGCGACTTCATTCTCTGGTCGTACGAACGCGGCACCATTCAATATGACGTGATGGTCACGCTCATCCTGCTGTTCGTTTTTCTTTCGCCCTACTGGATCAACTTCCACGACAAACCGGTGGAACGCAACCCGCATCCAAGCGGAGTAGTCGTCACTCCGGAGGCCGGCGGAGCGGTTCATTTATCAGATCGAAGGCGCTGCCATCTCTGGGACAGATGACGCCACCGTGCGGGAACAACTGCTGCGCATCGTCGAGCCCATATCCGGCGAAGTGAGCATCACCAGGTACGAAGCTGTGCGCGATCGGCAAGGACGCGTGCTGACCTACAAGGTGTGGGTACAGAAAGGAAGTAGCCAGTCACCGCTCCCACCTGGCACTGGCGAGGCGAACATGAAACGCCGTACACTCACTTCGCTGCTTGGTTCTGGCGGTTGCCTGTCTGGTTGCCTGTTCGCGATGGCGCAAGCTCCCGCCGATTCTTCCGTCCAGATGCCGCCGCTGGAGAGGTGCTGAGCCAGATGGACAGCGCCGCCGCAAATTCCGCACCACCGAAGCCAACGTCGTCTGGGACCAATATCAAAAAGTTGTGGATGAACACGAAGAGCAAAAGGGAAAAGTCTATTTTCGCCGCGCCGGCAATGAAATCCAGATGGCGGCCGACATCACCGAACCGGACCAGAAATATGTCCTGTTCAACGGCTCCAAGGTCCAGGTTTACCAGCCCAAAATCGATCAGGTGACGGTTTACAACACCGGCAAGAATCGCGAGGAAGTTGGAGAGTTTTCTGGTGCTGGGCTTCGGCGGCCGCGGCCATGACATGCTGAAATCGTTTGATGTGAAATATCTGGGCAACGAAAAGGTGGACGGCGTGGACGCCGCCAAGCTGGACCTGGTTCCCAAAGCAGCCAATGTCCGCAACAACGTCGACCACATCATTCTGTGGATCGATCCGGCGCGGGGGATCTCGGTGCAGCAGCAATTTTTCTTCGGAGCCTCGGGCGACTATCGTCTGGCCAAGTACTCCGATATCAAGGTGAATGAAAAGATTCCTGACTCCGTCTTCAAGCTGAAGACCACCGGCAAGACCAAGTTCATATCCCCGCAGGGCTGATTGAAACTCACCCGGGGACTCTGTAATACGCCAAAGATAGAGGCTGAAAAACCCGCAGCGGGGCGGTATACTGCTGGGCGTAATCGTCAGAATCCAGACCGGAAACCCCAATTGCATGGCCAAAGTTTTTACGATCCCGGTTCCTCCCAAGATTGGACGCAAACGTCGTGAGCGCACTACCGATCCCCGCTACGTGGACGGCCAGCGCTTGCTGGTAGAAGCCATGAAGTATCTGGCTCAGGCCGATCCCGATCGCCAACCGCGGCGCAATCGAACTGCTCTCCGAACACGTTCGCACCCGCTTCCGCATGAGCGATTCTCCCTTAAGCTGAACTGTTCGTCCCTCCCAGAGCAGCGAGAGCAATCTAATCCCTTGGCGCGGCTCCGCTAACGCACACAATGTGAAGCCTGTTATGTGTGCAATGACTGGAAGTCATATCAGTCCTAGCACTTTTTTATTCTTGATAGTTAGTCGCTTTGCCGACTAAACTTCCCGCGCAATCTGCCCGCCTTACATTTGTTGAAGAGGATTTACGAAGAATTACAAGCAAGATAGAGGGGGCCTTATGCGAGCGGGATCGGGTTCTGCGGTGCGTATTTCTTCTGCTGGTCGTCGGTGTTGTCGCCAGCCTTCCGCTCTTTGCACAGAAAATCACTGGAGACATTTCAGGCACCGTACAAGACGCTACCGGGCGCGGTGGTCAAAGACGCCAAGATCTCTGCCACGAACGTAGCCACCGGCGAAACCCGCTCCGCAGTCACTTCTGAAGGCGGATTCTATCGAATCCTGGAATTGCCGCCAGGAAGTTACAAAGTGACGGCAATTGCACCCGGCTTCAAAACATCAGCTCGGGATGTGCAGGTCGCGCTGTCGATGGTGACGCAATCAGATTTTCAGCTGCAGCCGGGACAGGTGTCAGAAACCATCGAAGTGGAAGGTTCGTCTCCGCTGGTAGAGACCACCGAAGACCGACTCAGCACATTATTTCTGGACCGCGAAGTAGCGAACCTGCCCAACAACGGCCGAGACTTCAATAATCTTTTCGATGGCGTGCCCGGCGTACAGCGCAGCCCCGGAGGCGGGTTTCAGAGTCTCAACATCAACGGACAGCGCGCAACTTCGAACAATTTCGCGGTGGATGGTATTCCTAACAACGACCGCTATTACGGCGAGGCATCGCTGGGTCAGGCAGCCATTGCAGGTACAGCTGCGGCGCTGATTCCCTTGGAAGGAATTTCCGAGTTCAACGTGCAGTCCAATCCCGGAGTGGAATTCGGAGTGCGTGGCGGATCAGTAATTAATATCGGATTGAAGAGTGGAACCAATGCACATTCACGGCAGTGCTTTCTGGGATCGGCACACGGATGCCTTCGATGCCAGGAACTGGTTTGCCAGCCAGGTCAATCCGTTTCGCCTGAACCAGTTTGGCGCGTCGGGAGGATTCCCCGTCAAGAAGGACAAGGCGTTCGTATTCATGTCCTACCAGGGGTTTCACCTCAAAGATGTATTCCCGGCATCAGTGAATTTGCCCGCACAGGCCGAGATTAACGATGCTATGGGTTGCATACAAACGGGAATCAACCCGAACACTGTCGGGCGACCCGACTCCTGCTACTTGCCTCAATACTGGTCCCGCGCAGGTCAGCCAAATAGGAACCAACCTGCTCTCATTCGTCCCCCTCGCGCCCAGCCCCGGAACTCTGGTCAATATATCTGCTAACAACGCATTGGATCTGAATAACTTCCACGTAAAGTTCGACTACATCTTCAACCGAATCCCACCGGGTGTCCGTAAAATACCTCTTTGGCGACAGTCTGCAATAATCAGCCGGCGGCTCCTGGAGTACCTCAGTCAGTTGGTCCGTTGGCCACCAGCTCTAGCATGTGGAACTCGGTCGCACCCTCCCGGGCCCAGTTAGCAGGCGTCAATTACACATGGACCATCAGCGCCTAACAAAGTTCTCGAAAGCCGTTTCGGCTATCAGCGGTTTTCAGCCAGCGTATCGGGGTCAACAACAATATCGACCCGAACGCCTTGGGCCTTAACACCGGCCCGCTCGGGCGCAGGTCCGCAAGATAAAGAGAATTTTGGAGTGCCAGCGCTTTACAACTATTCCTTCGGAAACACGACATACAGCTTTGTGGGTGGGGTACAAGGCTATCCCATCATCACTCGACCCGATGCATCCTACGATTGGCAAGAGCACTTTACGATGACCAAGGGGAACCACACGATTAAAATCGGTGGACAATATCAGGACGCTTACACCAAGTCGAGGCGAGACCGGGCGCATACCTCACTGTACTTCGGGTACAACAACGCGACCGGCTACAACTTCGGTTCTGACGCTACTACCAGCGATGACGAAGCCCTACGAGTGGCGACTCTCAACCAACTGCTCTTGGGTGTGGCAAGTTCGGCTGGGAGATCCTTCGGGGTTACCGAGCGGCACATCTTCCAAAAGTCGGTCGGCCTTTACGTACAGGACAGCTGGAAGATGAAGCCAAATTTCACACTCGAAGTGGGGACACGATGGGACGTTTCCGGGGCGTTGGGCGAAAGGAATAACCTGGGCGCGAACTTCCTCCCGGACAGATCCCAAGGCCGATGCGAACGGGTTCGTAAGCCTGGCGCAGCAGCCGCTTTACGGGGTAGACAAGAATAATTTCGGCCCGAGACTTGGCTTTGCCTGGGACATCTTCAAGAATGGCAAGACCGTGCTGCGTAGCGGCTATTCTTTGAATTACGATCTGCCCAACTTTGGCACCATCGCGGCGCCGCAAACGTACTTCAATATGTGGAGCGGAGCCCGCTCCGGTTTCTTCACCCAGTTCGCAGAGGGCATTTTTGCCGTCGGTATCAGCGCCACGCCCGATGAACAACCTGGCGACTCTTTCCCGGCACCCTGCCGTGCGCTACCTTCGTTTGCATGGCGCCGGGAGTGAATATCTACGGGGCAACCAGCGGTTCCAATCCGCCGCCACCCTTTAACGTCGTCCAGGTAACGCCTGATTTCCAGACACCGATGAACCAGGCCTACAACCTGACCATTGAGCAACAAGTAAGCCGCAAGACAGCCTTTCAGTATTGCCTACGTGGGCACGGATGGGACGTGATCTGGTCAACTGGCGCGATCTGAATGCCTGTCCCATCAGCACCGACGCATGCGACAGCACGCGGCAGCCGTTTGGGTCCCGATTCCCGCAGTACAACCACATTCTGCAGCTCAACAACGATGGCTATTCCCACTACAACAGCCTGCAGCTCTCATACAAAGTTCGGATCTGCATGGTCTGACCGCACAAATGAACTACACCTGGTCAAGGTCCTTTGACACCGGATCTGCCAATCGTGGTGGAACCTTCCTCTCGGATTTCCAGAATCCTTACGACGTCAACAAGGGCTATGCCCCATCGGACTTCGACACTCCATGGAACGTGAATTTCACTCTCGTCTATGACGCTCCGAGGATTCACGCCCTGCCGAAACTTATCGGCGAAGGTTGGTCCATCAATTCGCTCTTCCGTGCCCAGGACGGTCGTCCATTTACGGTCTACGTCAAGGGTGATCCTTCCAATCAAGGATTAAGGGAGACCTATGCTGACTACGACGGCTCGCCACTGGACTACAACTACCACATCAAAAACGCCTCGGATACTTTTTTCAACACAGCCGCGTTCTCGCCGCCAGCCGCTGGAACACTTGGGAACATTACCCGCAACCGCGTGCGTCAACCAGGAATTGCGCAGCTCGACATGGGGTTATTCAAGAGTTTCAAATTTGGCGAGCGCTTTTCCGTAAAATTCAAGTGGGAAGTGTTCAATGTTCTGAATCATGCCATGTTCGCCTATTCGACTGGCCAGGTTGGTAGCAAGCGACTTCGGGACATTCTTTGCCACGCCTGACGTGGGCCTCGGGTTTAATCCCGTCCTGGCTACGGGGGCTCAACGCAACATGCAGTTTGGACTGGAATTTTCGTTCTAATCCTATCGGTCTAGATTGCGACCTAGCTTGGCACCAGGGAGTTTACCAATGGTAAACTCCCTTTTTGCCTCTTATGCGTCGTTCCCGGTTACCTCTCCTCCTCGTAATTCTCAGTGTTAGTGTAATTCTGAGTGTTAGTCTCGCCGCGCACGCGGAAGCCCCAAACATCGTTTTCATCACAGTCGATACCACTCGTGCTGACCGCATGGGATTTCTTGGTTCCAAGCGCGGTGCTACGCCGAACCTCGACTTGCTGGCCCGTCAGGGCGTGGTTTTCGAAAGAGCATACTCACAAGCGCCGCTGACCCCGGTGTCCCACGCCACGATCTTCACCGGCACATATCCCCAGTTTCACACCGTCACCGACTTCGGTCATCCACTGCCCTCGCTTTTACCTTTCGTGCCAGAGATTCTGCATAACAGCGGTTACCACACCGCGGCGTTCATTGGTTCAATCATCCTGGATCCGAAGAGCAATATGGCGCCAGGGTTTGATCGCGGCTTCGATCACTTCGATGCCGGATTCCACATGAAGCGGGACGCCGAAGAATCCAGGTACGATAATGTCGAGCGCAGGGCTGGCGATGTAGTTGGCCATGCGATCGCCTGGCTGAAAGTAGAACCGCCAGTCCCCGTTCTTCATTTGGATACATTTGTACGATCCGCACGCGCCCTATGATCCTCCGCCACCGTTCGATAAGCGCTTCCGCGATCCCTACGACGGTGAAATTGCCTACGCTGACGCTTCTTTGGGCAGGCTCTTCCAATACCTGAGACAGCGAGGTCTATACGATCGCGCATTGAGTTCTCATGATGTCGGATCACGGCGAGTCGCTTGGCGCGCACGGAGAGGCCATGCACGGCATTTTCCTGTACGACGAGACGATCCAGGTTCCTATGTTTTTCAAGTTGCCGGGTGCCGTACTGGCTGGCCGCCGTGTGGCAAGCCGAGTGCGACTCGTGGACGTAGCCCCAACTCTGTTGAGCATGCTGAGTTTGCCGCTACCCCCAACTTTTCAAGGCGAATCGTTGGTGCCTTTGATGAAATCGACGAAAGCCGCAGCTGACCTGCCTGCTTATGCCGAGACCGACTACCCTCATCGGGCATTCGGCTGGAGCGCGCTACGCGCCATGCGCACCGGAAAATATCTGTTCATTCGCGCCCCAAAGCCGGAGCTTTATGATGCTCTTCAGGATAGGGGCGCGGAACACAACCTCGCGGAAAAGTCTCCTGCTGTAACCGGGACCTTGCGGGCTCAACTCGATCAGTTTCGTGGTGAGACCAGCAGCTTTCCTGAGAAATCAGAACAAAAATCGCTGAGCTCTGAACAAAGTGAAAATTTGACGGCCCTGGGATACGTCGGGTCCGATTCCTCAGGCCAGTCTACGGACCCTCTACAAGGGGCCGATCCGAAGGATAAGATCGAAATCTCGAACATCCTGCAAGATGGCATCATTGCCGTCGAAGATGGGCGCTATGCCCAAGCCATTCCTCTCCTCCAACATGTTCTGCAGGATAGTCCCCTGGTTTCTGTTGCGTACATTCAACTTGGTATCGCGCTGAGAAAAGTCGGGCGCCTCTCCGACGCGGCTGTCCCCTTGCGCCAGGCAGTCAAGCTTTTGCCCGACTCGACCGAGGCTCAATACGAACTGGGACTGGCGCTGTATGAGAACGGCGCATGGCAGGAGTCCGTGCCTTACTTCGAGTTTGTAGCGAAGAAGCGCCCCAAGTTCGCCGATGCCCAGTATTCTCTCGCTTCGGTGTATGCGCGCGTGAAACGTGTACCCGAGGCGGTCGATCTGTTGCAACAGGTAATTCAGCAAAACCCTGAACACTTCCGTGCGAATTTATTGTTGGGTCGGATTTTGACCTTGCAGCAACGGACTGAAGAGGCCTTGCCATACTTGAAACAGGCCATCGTTTCTGAACCCAACAACTTTGAAGCGCATGAGTTTCTGGCTGACGCTTACGAGCAGGGCGGGAATGCAGAGGCCGCTGCCAGTGAGCGGAATCGCGCCGAGTCACTAAAGAAGCGGGAGTGATGAGGGCCGGTCCCCCATCCTTTCGCGAGGCTGCCCCATCCCGTTCGCGTTTTGTGCGAAAGGGTGGGGATTTACTGAAGGGTTGGACCACTCCGGGTACAGGTTTGTGGCCTACCACCCCTGCAAAGAACGCAAGGGTGGGGCAACCATCACACGCACCTGTTGATTCACCTAGAAGGAAAACTTCAACGCAAACTGAATAATGCGCGGGTCGCGCGCCTGAGTCACTTGGCCGAAACTCCCGGTAAATCCGAAGGCGGTCGATGAATTGCCCGAGAGCAGGAACTGGGTGTGGTTGAATGCATTGAAGAACTCCGTCCGAAGCTCCATCTGGCTTCGCTCGTTAAATTTGAAGGTCTTGAAGATGGAGAGGTCAACATTGTTGATTCCCGGTCCGCGAAGTGAATTGCGTCCGGAGTTGCCAAAGCTGAACAGCGGAATGCCACCGCCCTCGGTGACATTAAGGCAATCGTAGGCCATTGGGTTGAAATAAAAATTGCCGGTGGTGGGACCGTTAAGGCAACTTCCGTTGATTCCGTTCGGGTCAGGACTGAAAGTCTGAATGGTGCGAGCGTTAAAGGTCTGCGGTTTTCCTACCAGATCGGCACGATCCAAACCGCTGGCCTGCTGGCTCTGATTGTCATTTGAAAAAATAGTGAACGGAGTTCCGGACTGGAAGGCCGCAATCCCGTTAATCTGCCAGCCCTCGGTCAGCTTGCGCATAAAGTGATTACCGTTGCGAAAAGGTCTGTCCCAGGGGATTTCCCACGAGCCGCTGATTACCAGGCGGTGGGTGGCGTCGAAGTCTGCCAAGCCGCGGTCCAAGCGAATGTCCAAGGGATCGGTTTGGGTCGACGAACGGGCGCGGAAACCGGATTGGACGTCGATTGTCTTGGCGAGCGTGTAAGCGCCGCGCAGGTTGAAGCCCCCGCTGAAGCGCTTGTCGACGGTTAGCTGCAACTCGTGGCTTTCTGAAGTGCCGTTGCTATGATTGGTCAATAATTGGCCGGCTTCGGTGATTGACGAATTTGGATCGGTAGGATCGCTGCAACCCGCCAGCAGACGCGCACAGTCGGCATTGGTGAAGCCCACGCCTGGTCCCCCTGAATTTGCGAGTTGTTGCATCAGGATTGAAGGCTGCGGGAAGTTGACATCTGCATTTGTGATCAGCTTTCTACCCAAACTGCCGACATAGTAGGCCTCCACCAACGTGTCTCTGGTCAATTGATACTGGAAGCCATAGTTGTAGTTTTCCGAGTAGGGTGTCCGGAAGTGCGGATCGACTACGTAAGCAAACGATACTTTAGGGACAAAGAACTGGCCGAAATGCCCGCCCGCAATGAATGGAAACGGGTTGACCGTCCCGGGCGAGAACGAGTCGAATGGGTTAGCGATAGGATCAAACCCAGGGGTGAAGCTCGAGTAGTTCAGATTCGTCGCATCCCCGAAGGGCGGCTGTCCTCCGAATTGCAGATTGAGAGCGCCGTCTTCGATGTCATAGAAAATGCCGAACCCTCCCCGCATGACCAGCTTGGCGTTTCCAAGCACGTCCCAGGAAAAGCCAAAGCGGGGCGCGAAATTGTTTTTGTCGGGATTGACCATGCTGGGATTTGGCGTCCCCGGATCACCGGGATAGAGCAATCCGGTCGGAGCATCCGGGAAAACCGTGGACTGCTGCCCAGGGAAAAATCCAATGATGTTGTTGTGAGGATCCACCTGGGGCGAGTTGTATTCGTAACGCAAGCCGAGGTCCAAGGTCAGGCGTGGACGAATCTTCCAAGAGTCCTGACCGTAGAAATGCAGCGAGTAGGTCCGGATGCCGTAGACTGCATTGGAAAACTGGAAGTAATTATCGGGAAAGCCGCCGACAAAGTCGGCAAACCCGTCCCCGGTGAAGGGCGACTGGAAATTAGCAAAATCGAAGCTGCCGTTGTTGAAGAAGTCGAAATTGAAATTGTTGCGGACGCGGCGAATATCCGCTCCGAACTTCAGATCGTGATGTCCTTTGTTCCAGGAGACACTGTCTTGCCAGTGGAAGGTTACGTTATGTTCTTTGGTCGGACCTTGGGGGGACGGCCCCAACTGGAAGGTGTTGGAAAACAATATCGGTGGCGCCACACCGTTGGTGTCGTCAGGATTTACGTTGGTGAATCCCAGGTCTGCAGGCGAAGTAGTGTCCGCCGGTATCGCCATCAAGGTGGCTACCCGGTTGGAGCCAAAAATAAATTCGTTAATAACCCGCGGACCGAAGATATGAGTCCAAGTCACCGCGCCTTGCTGGCTGCGCGTCAGATCGGAAAAACCTGAGCCGTCCGGCACATTACCGCCGCTGGAAGCGCCATTGATGATCCGGAACGGATAAGCATCCCTGACATCGTTGATGATCCAGTTTCCATAGATGGTGTCGCGTTCGGTGAGATGGTGGTCGATCCGAATGATGCCCTGATCTTCCTGAATTCTACCAATGGGATTGGCGGCGAAGTTGTTCGTGCCGGGAATGTTGGGCAAAGGTAGGTATTTGCTGATGTAGGTGCCGATGATTGGATTGATCGGAACTTGGTTGTTGGGATAGGGATCTCCCGAAATCGGATCGAAAAGCTGGGTGGGAAGATCGGAACTGAAGTCGGCCACGGTGCCCACGCACCCGGGAGTCACGGTAGCGCATCCGCGCTGCTCCGGACTCAATACTGTCAGCACCGGGGCCACTTGCCCTTCAATGCGACGCGATCCCTGGTAGGAGAGAAAGAAAAACGTCTTGTCCTTGCGAATCGGCCCTCCCAGCGTTCCGCCAAAAAGGTTACGGTTAAAGCGAGTGCGGGTTGGTTGAAAATAGTTTCGTGCATTCAGATCGTCGTTACGGAAGAATTCGAACACGCCGCCATGAAACGAATTGGTCCCAGCCTTGATTACCTGATTTACGATTCCACCCGACGTCCGGCCGTACTCCGCTCCGTAGTTGTTGGTGAGGATCTTGAACTCCTCGACCGCATCCGGGTTGGGGTCTACCACCGCGTTGTTCCCCAGAAAATTATTATTGTCGACGCCGTCGATCAGGAAGGTTAGTGATTCAGAGCGTTGACCGCTGACCGAAAAGGGATTCTCAGAACCATCATCGGGGTCCGGAGCGAAGACTCCGGCCTGCAACAAGCCAAGCTGGAAGGTGTCGCGCTCAACCAGCGGCAGGTCCACGATGCGCCTTTGGGTTTCGACGGTGCCCAGAGTTGCGGTCGTGGTATCGACCTGAGTGACGTCAGAAGTAACTTCGACCGTTTCTGTGGCGGCGCCGACCTGCAGCGAAATGTCCTGCTTGGCCTTCTGGTTTACCTGCAGAACGATTCCGTCTTGAGCGTATTTGCGGAATCCATTTCGTTCAACGACCAGCCGGTACGTGCCAACCGGCACCAGAGTGAATGAATAGTTGCCGTCGCTGTCGGTTTCAATCGCCCGGGAGACATTGGTCTGCGTGTTGGTCAGCGTAACCTTGGCTCCGGACACAACCGCCCCAGAAGCGTCCCGTACAGTGCCCAGGATGGCCGCGGTGACTTCAGCGGCGCGTCCTGGAGTAGCAACCAACAGCGCGGCCAGGACAAAGGCGAAACCGCCGGCCAATACCAAAACCCGGAATGCGGTCGATGTGTGTTTCGATGTGCGTTTCATTGAGAGTCCTCGGACTGAAAGTTGAACTGACAAAGGGGGCCCAGGCTGAAGTTCCGCCTCTTATGAAAGGCGTCATGCCGAGCTCGTGAAGGATCTGGTGTGAAGCGGATATGCACTCTGCCCCGGCGGTGCTAGTGTTGCGCGCGAAACCCGTCGGGACCGAATTCCTCAGAGTGACGCAAGCGCAGGATTTGTTCAAACTCGGCTAGAGTTCGCCAAATCTCGCAATTGACAACTGTTGTGTGTTCAAACTGTTTATCTTAACCAGTGAAACATTGCAATTGTTGAACCACACCATCCCCTCATTTTTTACAATCTTTACAATCAGTTGAGATGTGTCTGGATGAGTTTCTACGGTTTTCGGTAGCGGAGCTACTAGTAGCGGTAGTCTGACCAACGGTCAGATGTTTTTCGGCACGTCGTCTCTATCTCTTCTCTGGAAAGCAGCGGCGGCGAGAACGACCACCACCGGATAACATTCAAGGGTGTAGCGAGCCTCCGGGTTTTCCAGAGTTCCAAGAAAAAGCGATCTCAGAATCAGGAATGTGAGTAGCAGACCCAGTGAAGGCATAGTCCAGTTCCGGACCAAGCCGTAAGCGGCGAGAGCAATGTAGAGTAGACCGACAACTCCCAGAGTCACTGCCAGCGCTGACCACTTCGGATCGTCGTTGAATTCCCACCAGCGTGTGTCGGAAGGCAGGGTTTCGGTGCGCGGCCGCAGCCACATGTCAGCGATGCGCACAACCGGCAGCCACACGTAATAGCGCAAAGGCGCGGTGCTGAATGCGCTCACTGGCCAAGGCGGCAAAACGGGCATCGAGTTCCGGAGTGATGTGGAGCTGCTCGTTGTAGTCCGCCAACAGTTGCACCGTCTGCTGGCGTTGCGCTTCGGAATCGAAAGCGCGAGCGGGAAGTTTGTCGGCGTCCATAGTGTCTCCCGGCACCGACCAGTAGATTTCCTCGACTGAAGCGTAATCGGCGATCCAGGTTTTCACCCAGCGATTGAATCCGGCGGGAACAAACTCGTCTTCCTCATTGGCGTAACGCGGCGCAAGCGGCTGAAAGCGATGCAGAGTATGCAGATTGCGCCAGGCCCACGGAACCAGCGGCGCCAGCGAAACCAGGCCGAGAATCAAGCCAGCTCTCATAATGTGAGATATAGAGAGCCCGTGCAGGGCGGGCGTGCCCGCCCGCCGCCTGCCTTTCCAGGCGCGAAGCAACAGCATCAGCAGATAGAACTCAATCGCGGCAAGTAACAATCCGCCATCGGGACGCAAAAGAATCGCGCCGCCGATCGCCAGTCCGCAACCCACCCATGAACCGATTCCTTCATCGGTTGTCAGGCCGGCAATGGCAAAGTCCAGGGCCAGCGCGGTAAAAAAGATCTCCAGCGTCTCGGTCAAAGCGGCGGCCGCGTAGCTGGCCAGAAATGGGCACAAGGCCGCCAGCAGAAACGCAGCTTTCGCTGCTCGGGGCGAAACCAATCGCCGCGCCATGTCGGCAATCACGAAAGCAGGTGCCGACATCCACGAACATCTGCACCACCAGGACAGCGCGGTAGTGTTCCATACCGAAGATGGCAAACACCGCGGCCAGAAACGCGGGATATCCCGGCAACCGGATGTAAGTAGGAGAAATCTCGTCCGGACCGCTCAGGCCGTAGATGCCATGCTGCAGCCAGTTCTTGGCGATGTCGCCGTAGACGAAGGAATCGGTGGTGACTCCGGGAAAGCGAAAAATGAAGAGCAAGCCGCAGCCCAAGCGCGGCCAGCGTGGCGAACAGAAAAAATCGGAGGTGTTGGCGCACAAGTTGGCGCACGCTAAGAATATACCTCAGCGCCGGAAAGGGTTGGCTCGGCGCGCAGCGAATCCGAACCAATTGCGCCACGGATTGCAAGTATTTTACGGATAGACCTTCTTCCTGATCCGGGTTGATCCGTGTAAATCCGAGGCCCGGAAGTGCTCATCGTTTGACCGTCCTTACACCTCAGCTTAGGATGAATAGACACCACTTTCATGGCGCAACCTGTCTTTTACGATCCTCGCAAGGCTCGCTGGAAGCGAATACGGCTGGCTTTTGACGTCATCGGCGTCAGCATCACGCTGCTGGTGATTTTCTTCGCCTACACCGCATTGCGCGACGAGCCTTTGCCCGACCTGCTGCTGGCGCCGCAGAAGCGGCCGTACCATGCCCTGAAGGAGAAAGAGAAAGAGAAGGCAAAAGAGCGGCGAAAACTGGCAGCCGCCCACCGCGGCCATCGCAAGTCCAAGTCGGCGCCTTCCCAGGTGAAGCTGAACGCAGGAAGAAGGTATCCGCGCCGCATTCTACGTGCCCTACGACGCCGCCAGCTTCTCGTCTCTGCGCGAATACGCCCGGCAGATCGATCTGCTCTTTCCCGACTGGCTGCACATCATCACTCCCGACGGCCGCCTGCAGGGCATCGACGAACAAACCAACAAGTTCTTCGACGTGGTGCAAGGATTCGACCGTCCGCTCCGTGGACGACAAAGTCATGCCGTTCCTGAAGTCGGAAGACACCGGCATGGAAGTCTTCCCCATGGTCAACAATTTCGACGGGACGGATTGGGTGGACATCACCGCTTTCCTGAATGATCGCCGATGCCCGCGCCCACTTCCGCGCAGCAGGTCTCCGCATTCCTGGCCACGGATAAATATCACGGCCTGATGATCGACTTTGAAACTTTCTCCAAGAAAGGCCAGCCGGGCTACCTAGCCCTGCTGCAGGAACTGTCCGACGATCTGCATGCCAAGGGCATGAAGCTGTACGTCAGCGTGCAGGCGCGCAACGACGGAATACGACTACGCCGCGGTCGCCGCCCACGTCGATGGCGTCGTGCTGATGAACTATGACGAGCACTATCCCTCGCCCGGGACTGGCGGGGCCGGTGGCCTCGCAGGACTGGTTCATCGACAACCTGAAAGCCGCCGTCAAAGTGATTCCGCAGGACAAGCTGATCTCGGCCATCGGCAATTACGGTTATGACTGGGTGAAGAAGCCGAAGCACGGGCCGCTGCCGCCGGGCGTGAAGGACATCAACGTCTCCGTGCAGGACGCGTGGCTGGCGGCGCGCGATTCGGAAGCGGACGTGGATTTTGACGGCGACAGCCTCAATCCTCACATCAGCTATCTGGACGAGCACGATCTGCAGCACGACATCTGGTTTCTCGACGCCGTGACCGCGCTCAACCAGATGCGCGCCGCCCAGTCCCTGGGCATCAAGACGTTCGCGCTCTGGCGTCTGGGATCGGAAGACCGCTCGCTGTGGCGGGTCTGGGACGTTCCGGGCGAGCCTGGCGCAGAAAACAAGTTGAAAGATGTCCCGCCCGGCCAGGATGTGGACATGGAGGGCAATGGCGAGATCCTGCGCATCGAGGCTCGCCCTGCCGACGGGCAACGCTCGCATCACCCTGGATCCAGCCACCGGGCTGATCACCGATCAGAGCTTCGACTCGCTGCCCGAGCCCTACCGCGTGGCGCGATACGGATCGAGCCCGAACAAAGTTGCCATCACCTTCGACGATGGTCCCGATCCGGAGTGGACGCCGAAGATTCTGGATGTGCTCAAGCGCGAGCAGGCGCCGGCGGCTTTTTTCCTGATCGGAATTCAGGCCGACAAATTTTCCGACGTCACCGAGCGCATCTACCGCGAGGGACATGAAATCGGGAACCACACTTTTACCCATCCCGACATCAGCAACATTTCTCGCGGATTCATGCGGGCGGTCGAACTCAATCTTACCGAGCAGCTTTTTGCCAGCCGGCTGGGCATTCGCACGATTCTGTTTCGTCCGCCTTATTCGATCGACGCCGAGCCTGACACCGAAGACCAGGTGCGCCCGCTCGAAATCACGCAGGACATGGGCTACATCACCATCGGCGACAAGATCGATCCCAACGACTGGCGCGACAATCCGCGGCACAGCGCCGATCAGATCGCCGCCGACGTGCTGGCCCATCTTCCGCCCTGCGCGGCCAACGACATTCGCTGCGGCAACATCATCCTGCTGCACGATGGCGGAGGCGATCGCGAACAAACCGTGCTGGCCCTGCCCAGAATCATCGAAGGCGTGCGGGCAAAAGGGATTGCAGATTGTTCCGCTTTACGAGTTGCTGGGCCGGACGCGCGCGGAAGTGATGCCGCCCATTCCTTCCAACCAGCGCTGGATCGCGCGGCTGAACCTGTTTGGATTCGCGCTCTTTCCGCTGGCATTCAACGTCATGACCTGGATCTTCTTCGTCGGCGACGTGCTGATGACCGGGCGCCTGCTCTTCATCGGCGCATTCGCCATCTACGACCGGCTGTGGCCGCGGCGTTATGGAACTCCGGCGACGCAGGCGCAATCCTATCTTCCCCAGGTCGCGGTGCTGATTCCGGCCTACAACGAAGAGAAAGTCATCGAGCGAACGATTCGGGCGGCGCTGGCTGCGACTTATCCCAACCTGCGCGTGATCGTGATCGACGACGGCTCGAGCGACAAGACGCTGGAAGTCGCGCGCAGCGGCATTCGCCCGCGAAGAGGCCAGCGGCCGAGTGCTGATCCTGACCAAGCCGAATTCGGGCAAGGCCGACGCGCTCAACTTTGGACTGGAGCATCTGCGCGATGAAGAAATCTTCGTCGGCATTGACGCCGACACGGTGATTGCTCGCGATGCGATCTCCCGTCTGGTGCCGCATTTCCTGAATCCCAAGGTCGGCGCCGTCGCAGGCAATGCCAAAGTCGGCAACCGCATCAACCTCTGGACGCGCTGGCAGGCGCTGGAATACATCACCAGCCAGAACTTCGAGCGCCGCGCCTTGAACACCATGGGCGCGGTCAGCGTGGTGCCGGGCGCGATCGGCGCATGGCGGGTCTCGGCGGTGCGCGAGGCCGGCGGCTTCCACACCGACACCGTGGCCGAAGATGCCGATCTCACCATGGCCCTGCTGCAGCTGGGATATCGCGTCGAATACGAAGATCTGGCGCTGGCTTACACCGAAGCTCCGGTCAACGCCCGCGGGCTGATGCGGCAGCGCTTCCGCTGGTCGTTCGGCATCCTGCAGGCGGTGTGGAAGCATCGCGCCGCGTTTGCCCGCGAAGGGCGTGCTGGGCTGGATCGCGCTGCCCAACATCGCCATCTTCCAGGTGCTGCTGCCGCTGGTCTCGCCGTTCATCGACATCATGTTTTTTGTGGGCGCGATCTGGTATTTCGTCCAGAAATCCTTCCATCCTGAATCCACCGATCCGGCGCAGCTTTCAGCGGCTGTTCGTTTTCTTCGTGGCCTTCCTGGTGATGGACTTCCTGGCCTCGGCGATTGCCTTCGCGCTGGAACGCCGGCGTCCGGAAGCGCCGGAAGATCCCTGGCTGCTCAGCCAGGTCTGGCTGCAGCGCTTCGCCTACCGGCAATTGTTTTCGGTGGTGTTGCTGAAGACGCTGAAGCGCGCCGCCGAAGGCCAGCGCTTCGCCTGGGACAAACTGGAGCGCACCGCCGCCATGAGCTACAAGCCGGCGGAGACCGAGGAGTCGGTGAAGGTTCCGTAGGGGCGGGTTCCGTGCTTTGAATGTGGGCGCGAGCGTCCGCGCTCGTCAAGGCCCGCGGCGTGAACGTCGGATCGCAGTCCCAGGCGGTGGGCGAGACGCCCACCTGACAGCCGGCGGGACGCCGGCGCTACAAATTCCGGTGCTACAATGAAGAGTCTTACATCTACCCACCGGCATCAAATATCTCCGAGGTGCACTCATGGCAACCGTTGAAGCTCCCACCCGCCCACAGATTCGCCTGCATGAAGGTCCATTCGTAAACGAGCCGCTCACCGATTTCACCCAGCGAAGAAATGCGCGCCAGATGCGCGCCGCCATCGAGAAAGTGCGCGGTCAACTGGGCCGCGAGTACGACCTGATCATCGGCGGCAAGCGGATCAAGACCAAAGACAAGATCAAGTCCATCAATCCGGCCAAGCCCTCGCAGGTCGTCGGACTGCATCAGAAGGCCGGCAAAGAGCACGTCGAACCAGCCATGAAGGCGGCGCTGGAAGCGTTTGCGAGCTGGAGCCGCACTCGTTCGAAGAGCGCGCCAGCCTGCTCTTCCGCGTGGGCGATGTGTTGCGCGAGCGCAAATTTGAATTCTGCGCCTGGCTGGTTTTTGAAGTCAGCAAGAACTGGGCCGAAGCCGACGCCGACATCGCCGAGACCATCGACTTCTGCGAATACTACGCCCGCGAAGCGCTGCGCCTGTCGCGGACCGAACTGCCGGTGCAGATGCCGGGAGAGCGCGACACTCTGATGTACATTCCGCTGGGCGTGGGCGCGGTGATTCCGCCGTGGAATTTTCCCTGCGCCATCATGGCCGGCATGACGCTGGCCTCGATCGTGAGCGGCAACACCGTGATTCTGAAACCGTCGAGCGATTCGCCGACCATCGCGGCAAAATTTGTCGAACTGCTGGAAGAGTGCGGCATGCCGGAAGGCGTGGTGAATTTCTGTCCCGGCGCCGGCGCGAGCTTTCGGCAATGCGGTGGTTGCGCATCCCAAGACCCGCTACATCGCCTTCACCGGCTCGCGCGAAGTCGGCCTCGACATCAACAAGAGCGCGGCCACGCAGGCCCCGGGTCAGATCTGGATCAAGCGCACCATCCTCGAAATGGGCGGCAAGGACGCCATCATCGTGGACGCCGACGCCGACATCGACTCCGCCGTCGAAGGCGTGGCCCAGGCCGCATTCGGCTTCCAGGGCCAGAAGTGCTCGGCCTGTTCGCGCGCCATTGTCGACGAGCGCATCTACGACAAGTTCCTGGAAAAACTGAAAGCGCGGGTGGAGAAAATCACCGTCGGCGATCCCGCGGAAAATGCCAACATGGGCGCGGTGATCAACGAAGGCTCGATGAAGTCGATTCTCGACTACATCGAAGTCGGAAAGAAAGATGGACGCGTCATCACCGGTGGCGGCCCCGCGAAGAATGCCGGCGAAGGATATTTTCTGCAGCCCACCGTCATCGCCGATATTCCCGCCAAGTCGCGCCTGGAGCAGGAAGAAGTTTTCGGTCCGGTGCTGGCCGTGATCAAGTCAAAGAATTACGATCACGCGCTCGAGATCGCCAATGACACTGAATTTGGCCTGACCGGCGCGGTGTATACGAAATCGCGAGACAAGATCGAGCGCGCCATTCAGGAATTCCACGTCGGCAATCTGTACATCAACCGCAAGTGCACCGGCGCGACGGTCGGCGCGCATCCTTTCGGCGGATTCAATATGTCGGGCACCGATTCGAAATCCGGCGGCCCGGATTATCTGTACCTGTTTACGCAGGGCAAAGCGGTGGGCGAGAAGATCTAGAGACTACTCGAGTCTGCTAGTGCCGCCGTCCCGGCGGCTGTCCTGCGGACGTCCCGCTCGCAGCCGGGCGAGTGCTAGATATCAATCAGCGCAATCAGTGAGTTTGTAACACTCTGTAACAAAATATTCTCCAACCCTTCCAAGATTCATTTAATTTCCTATAAGTTGCGCGAAAAGGTTTTATCGCGGTGATCGAAAATTGCTATTGGACAAGCCTTGCATCCGTCTCCTATCGTTGAAGCATGGCTACCTCATTAACAATTGACGATTCTTCTGTAGATTTTCTGCATGAACTTGGCACTCGTATGGCGTCAGCGGACGCTCTGCACGAAGTGCTCGCGCGCGTTGTGGATTTTGCATCGGCCCTGGTGAAGTGCGATTCCTGCCTGATCTATGTTCTGGAAGATGAACAGCTGCTGCTTCGCGCCTCCAAGAATCCGCATCCGGATGTTGTGGACAGCCTGAAGCTGCAGCGTCGGAGAAGGCATCACCGGCTGGGTGGCGGAACATCGCGAACCGGTTGCAGTCTCGAAAAACGCTTCCAAGGATCCCCGCTTTCAATTCTTCCACGAATTACCCGAAGACACTTATGAAGCATTTCTCTCCGTGCCGTTGATGTCTCGCGGGCGCGTGGTGGGCGTGATCAACCTGCAGCATCGCCGTCCTCACGTTCACAACCAGAAGGAAATCCGGCTGATCTCGACCGTCGGTTTTCTGGTGGGAGCGGAAATCGAGATGGCCCGGCTGGAGAGCGAGAACACGCATCTTTCGCAGAAACTGGAAACCCGAAAGATTGTGGAACGCGCGAAAGGCATTCTGCAACGCGATCTCTCGCTGGATGAAGAGCAGGCTTATCTTGCACTTGCAGCGGCAAAGCCGGCAGACGCGGAAATCGATGCGGCGAAGTTGCCGAAGCGGTTGTGGTCACCGATGAATTGCGGCGCAGCTCCCGCGCCAACTGAAGCTGCAATCCCCTCGTCCACTCAGACACCGAGTGAGAAATTCGCGGCAAATAAAATGCGGAAGCGAGCATCAGCATGCCCGCTTCCGCATGCTGCCTTACTTGCCCGGTTGAGAATCGGCGATCGGACCCAACCTGGCCGTCTCCGCAGCTGGCACCTGCGACCTTGGGCGACGCGATAGTGCAAGCTTAGACCCAGATCTCCCAGATACAGCGCGCTGACGAAGGATTCGTCCGCTGTCGGTTCGGCTGAGAACCAGTTTGCTGGCCTCTGCGAGTCGTTCTGGTAGAGACTGCCTGCGGCAAAACGATTGCCATGCTGCGCCACCGGCTTTGCCGGACCATAATTTGCGCCGGCAAGCTCGGAGACTGCAACGAAAACGTGTAGTCTCCGGGAGGCAGAACCACGCCTCCCCAGCGAGTTTCGTGGGTCGAGAGTGAACTGTCCCGTTGGCGCGACTGCGCATGGGCGGAACCTGCAGATGCGCCCAGTGCGCCGACGGCCAGAACGAATACCTTGAAAAGCATGGAACTGCGAATTGATTTCATGACCTCATCTCCTCTTTGGGTTGTCGCGAGCAGACACACCGGCGCCTGCGCCGAACGAGCGTCGCTCGCGTGGTTGTTGTTGGGACGACGAGGTCAGGAATGAATCAGATTGGGAACTACAGGGGTTTGAAAACGAACTTCAGAGTTCGCACCACCTCACTTGCAAGTTGTTTCTCGCAAGCTAGTGGACATTGCTACTGTGCCAGCACGATGCGGCGAATGTCCAATTCAAAAAATCAATTGCAGGATCTGCGTCGGCCTTGCGGCATTTCGTCCGGGCGGCCCAGCGCGGTTGGCGAGCTCTTGTCGAGCTTCGCTCGACCGGACAGCTGGGGACAGCTGTCCCTACGTGGTCCGTGGCGCCAAAAGCAAAAAGGCCGCCCGTGGGCGGCCTTTTGTTAATCAATAAAAACTATTTACGACGTGACTCCGGCTCCCGCCTGGGGCGTGGCCGCTGCCGCGGTGGCTGCCGCCGCTTCGTTCAGAATCCGGTGATGGATGGTGAACAGCGCCAGTTCCAGCCGGTCGGAGACGCCGATCTTGTCATACACGTTGCGCAGGTAATTCTTGATCACCTGCTCGGTGGTTCCCAGCTGCGAGGCGATCTCCTTGTTCTTGTAGCCCTGCACGATCAGAGCGACGATGCGCAGTTCTTTCGCGGTCAGGCGATCGCGCACCCGCAGTCCGACCATATCGTTTTCGGTCAGCTCGCTGGGCACGGCGATGTCCTGCACCCAGTTTTCGCCGCGCGCCACTTTGCGGACACAATCGACCAGCGCGGCGCTGGTCACATTGCGATAGACCACGCCGTGGGCGCCGGCGCCCATGTAACGCTGCGCGCTTTCGCCGGTGTCGGCCAGCACCACGACACGGGTTTTGGCTTTGTTGGCGGCCTGCAGGATGCCGGGGAAATCGGAATGGAATCCGCCCGCGACCACCAGAACTGCGGCGCGAAATTTGTCCAGGGCCATGAACATCTGCTCCTGGGTTTGCGCCTGCGCCACGATGCGCATTTCGTCTTCGACCGCCAGTACTTTGGCGATTCCCGCGCGAAAGATGGCTTGATTGTCGGCCAGAATCAATTTGAGCATTGCTTTAAGCTCCTCGCCTCTAGTGGCGAACGAAATCGTAGGAGTCAATCACGCAGGCCACGCCGCGCGCCTCCGTGGGACCGCCGGCGGGTTCGTCGGTGCGTACTACACGACCCCGGCACTGGATGACCACGCCTTCTTTGGCCCCCGTCATTTCCGGCGGCAAAGTAATCTCGAACTCGACGGTCGAGCCCATATCCAGCGCGGCGTCGGACCGGATGTAGACTCCGGCGGCGCTCAGATTTCCGGTGACTCCGCTGTGCTCGCCGCCGTCTTCTGATTTGTGAATCTTGATCGGCAATTCCAGGGGGAATCGTTTCCCCGTCCGCGCGTCGGACACAAGGCCTCCTCGCTCCTGCCCATTTCCACCTGCGAAACCCGGCTCCATGCCGGATCTCCTGAATGAAGCCAGAACGATCTGCTTGCGCGGTTATATCACGGATGACACCCCCGGCAAAAGCCTGATAAGGGCCATGGCAAGGGTAGGAACTAGGTTCCCCCCATGGCGCCAGAGCGGGCATCTGGCGGCAGTTCCATCTGTCGGAGTTGACGCTCGCCTCATCGAAGGCAAACTCGGCTTCCCAGATCGGCAACGTAACCTCACAGGTAGCCGTGCATAAGCAAACTTCACCACTGTCGGCAACTAGTCCTCTGAAAAATTCTGCATTTCTGGTCATCCTGCTTCTCGCGACGACCGCGTCAGGCCAGGCGATTCCCGAGCAGCACCTGCAGGACCACAGCACCTCCGCCAGTTCCTATCAGCCGATCACCGGCCGGCAACGCTTTAAATGGTTTGCGCAAAGCACGGTCGGACCGGAAAGCCTGGCCGCCGGCCTGTTCAGCGCGGGTTTTGGAACTGCCATCAATCGCCCGAACGAGTACGGACCGCATTGGGACGGTTTTGGCAAGCGCTACGGGATGCGGCTTCACCGGAATTTCTACCGGCAACGCCATGGAGGCCGCACTCGGTTCTCTGTGGGGCGAAGACCCGCGATATTTCCGCGCGACCGGGCAGCCCTTCAAAGGACGCCTGAAGAATGTGGTCGTGATGACGTTTGCCGCTCGTCAGGAGGACGGCAGTCTGGCTCCCGCCTATGCCCGATATCTCGGCAACGCGGGCAACAACTTCCTCTCCAACACCTGGCGGGCGGACAGCGAATCCGGCGTCGGTGACGCATGTGTGCAGGATTGCGCTGGGGTTTGCCGGCAGGATGGGCAGCAATGCATTTGCCGAGTTCTGGCCTGACGCCCGCAAATACATCTTTCACAGGAAGCACTAAGTGTGGATGCGAACACTCGCCGTCGATGCAGCTGCAAGCTGCGTTAGGCTCCGCCGAGCTTTTGATCTTGCTCTTGCCGGAAGGGGCCGCTCGTCAAAACGCGCTTCCGCCCCCGCCTCCGAAACCGCCTCCTGAGAATCCTCCGCCCCCGCTCCCGCCAAAGCCCGATCCACTCGAACTCGCGCGCGGCGCGGAGACGAACACCTGGTGCATATCCGACGCCATGTTGTGCATCGAGCTCGAGAAGAATATGGGATTGAAGCCGGTCATCCCGTTCGGCGAGACATACCAGGTCGGCGGGTTTTGAATGATTCCGGCAAACGCCTGCGCCCAGTGATGCTCCACGCCCAGCGCCATGGCGTAGGGCAAATATTTTTCAAATGTATCCGGCGGCATGCGCTTCAGCCGGTCGGCGTCCACGCGGTTCATGAATTCCTGAAAGCCGAGCACGGCGATGCGGGTGCGGCCGCCCTGCACGGTTTTGGCCGACATCTGGCGCGCGAACAGCCACCAGATCACCGCCGAAATGACGCCGCACCCGATCAGCAGAAGCACATCGAGTTAAACATCTGTTTGTATCCGGTGAACTGCGCGATGAGAAACGGAGCAGCGATCACGATGGCCGCTCCAACGCTGTAGGCATTCGCCGAATCGGGATCAAGCAGGTACATGCCCTTGTTCTTCAGCGCCGCCTTGATGTCCTGCTTGATGACCGGAATCGCGGTATAGAAGCGGTTCTTCAGGCTGGACAGCCGGGTTTGCTGTCCGCCCACAAAAATATTTTCCAGCATCACGCTGCTCATGCGGCGCCAGGCCCTGCCACTCGGTTCGCGGCTTGAGCAGAGTGAAAGATGTAGTCCTTGGAATGGAAGATAAGAAGGTTCGTGTCCACAGTCTCTTCAATCTTCACGTAGCCACGCACCGCCAGATCCACGATCGTGGATGTGATGTCGCGAGGATGAATGGTGTCATCAATCAAGCGCGCCCGCCTCAGCCGGAGACATGCCCGGCGGCGGTTCGTACATCGGTGCGACCGAACGTCCGGGATCGGGATCGCGGCCTTTGTACCACCACAGCACGAACATCACGGCGAAGGTGACGAAGGGCAAAAACACGATGGGATTGCTGCTCCAGAAACCAGAACGCTCGCGTGATTGCGCCCGGCTCTTTCAGAATTCCCTTGGGGATGAAGATGTCAATCGTCATTCCGCCGCGCATGGGGAGCGGGTTGCTGGTCTCGAATGACAACGTCAGCGCCGTTGATCTCGGAGGTCGCGTCGCGCTGGGCCGATCCGTAAACCCCGGTGAAAGCCTGGGCTCGCAACTGTCCCGCCGCGCTTGCCGGCAGAGAGACATGAGCTGCGGCGTGATCGATCGGCACCGGCCAGTCGTTGCCGGTGACGTTCCAGTAGAACTCGTCGTGATCTTCGAAATAGCGAATACCGTTGCGGACGATGTAGTCGATTTCTACCGTGCGCGTGGTGTCCACTGCGTCGGGAATGTAGATTTTCAGATCGCGATAGCCGCCGGAAGTCTTGGATTCATACTTCAGCTTCTGACCGGCGCCGTCGGTGACGCACGTGACATCGAGAAACAGCGTGTAGTTCGTGCCCCGCGGGCCGGGATACTCGATCGGAATCGTGCGGTGAATGCCATGCCATTGGCCGATGAAGACGAGGTTGATGCGCTCCTTCACCAGCGTGGAGCCGTCAGCGCTGATGGAGATGATGTCCTGGAAGTCGGCGATCCGCCAGCTCTGGGCGAAGAGCGGCGCGGCCAGAACTGGTAAGCAGAGCAGTAGCAGAAGTACGGCCGCAGGAGCGGCAAGCCGCCGCGAGACGCGAGCGCAGCCGCGAAGCGGCGCCAGAATGCAGCCCACGGCGCAAGCCGTGGGTAATCGCGACAATCGAGCGAGCCCCGAAGGGGCGAAAGAGGCGCTTGCACGTGATGCATTCAATACGGGTTGACCAGCTTGAGAGGGTGAGCTCATGGAAATTCGAAAGGACCGAGACTTTTGTTGCCGACCTGCTCGACGGGTCACACCTTAGTTCTGGATGCAAACCGTTCTTTCGCCCCGCTGGGGCTGGCACGCCTACACGCTGAACCCACGGCTTACGCCGTGGGCTGCATTCTTGCGCCGCTTCGCGGCTGGAATATAGCCTGCTCGACTACGCAACATGCTCTAAAACTTCACCGCCACCGGCTCGCGGTCGGCTGCGGCCACTTCGAAGAACTGTCGCTGCTGGAAGCCGAACATTCCGGCGAGAATATTGGTCGGAAAAGACTGGATCTTCGTATTCAGATCGCGCACCACCGCATTGTAGTAGCGGCGCGCGTTCTGAATCGTGTCCTCGGTCTGGCTGAGCGAGCCCTGCAGTTGGGTGAACTCCTCGGAAGCTTTCAGCTCGGGATAATTTTCCGCCACCGCAAACAGGCTCTTCAGCGCACCGCTGAGCTGGTTCTCAGCTTCGGCCTTGTCGCCCGGAGTGGTAGCCTGCATGGCCTGTGAGCGGAATTTGGCGATGTTCTCGAACGTGCCTTTCTCGTGGGTGGCGTAACCTTTGACCGTCTCGACCAGATTGGGGATCAGGTCGTGCCGGCGTTTGAGCTGCACATCAATGTCCGACCAGGCGTTGTCGCAGCGGACGCGCAACTGCACCAGGCTGTTGTACATCCCAATCAGCAGGACGACGATGACAACCAGAATGCCCAGGAAGATGA
Organism: Terriglobia bacterium; assembly: GCA_963696825.1. Taxonomy (GTDB): domain Bacteria; phylum Acidobacteriota; class Terriglobia; order Terriglobales; family Acidobacteriaceae; genus JAIQFF01. Next base: position 584,401 of record CAVOLN010000007.1, on the reverse strand, counting down.
GAGCCATGAGCGTCTCCCTCGCGTGGAATGGGAACAGGGGCGACGGTAGCACACCGGCGCACTCCGGCGCAATCGCCTCACGCCATGAGCGACCGCGGGGCTATCGGGGCACGGGCTGACAGTTTAAGATTGTTTGTCTAAGAGCCGGTCCTGAGCGAAGTCGAAGGAACCCGGTCCCACACGCCTTCTGCGCTTATCGCACAACTTAAAGTCGCTTCCGGCTCGATTTCGTTCTTCTACTGCCGTCTGCTACAAATGTCCCCATGAAACTTTCCATCGCTTGTTGGGCCACAGTTCCTGTGCTCACACTTTGCTTGGCTGCAGTCGCGCAGTCCGCTTCGGTTCCACAATCGGATGCTGCCAGCTTTGACCCCGACGGCACGGCGCATCGTCCAGCGAGTGATTCCCATGCCGTCCACCGTCAGCCCGGAGGCGCAGTCCTGGCTGGCTTCACTGACGAAGAAGAAATCGCAGCCCCAGACTCTCGCCGAAAGGCGCATCGCCACCGACGCCTGGCGCAAACAGGACTCCGCCGAGGCGCGCAAGCTTTACCCCGTCAACGTCGAAGAGACCAACATCGCGGGTGTTCGAGCCGACATCATCACTCCTCTCGCGATGCCCGAAGCCAATCGCGGCCGCGTTCTGATCAACCTGCACGGTGGAGGATTTGTTTCCGACTCGGGATCGCTCATCGAAGGCATTCCCATCGCGAACCTGGCCAAGATCAAAGTTGTGTCGGTATATTACCGGCTCGCGCCGGAGAATCCGTTTCCCGGCGGCGGTGGACGATGTGGTAGCGGTCTACAAGGAACTACTGAAAACCTACAACCCGCACGGCATCGGAATCTTCGGCACGTCGGCGGGAGCCATCCTGACCTGCGAGGTCACCGTTCGGCTCAAGCAACTGGGACTACCGCTCCCGGCAGCGCTTGGGCATTTTCTCGGTGCTGACCGATTTCAGCCGTCCCAGCGACTCGCGGCAAATCTTCACGCTGGATGGACTCCCCGGCCAATTGCAGCCGACGGACCCCAAGCGAGCGCCGGACGATCCTTATCCCGGGCGCTACCGATCGCAAGGACCCGGTCTTGTCTCCTCTGTTCGCGGACCTCACGGAATGTTCCCCCGAGCCTGCTGGTCACCAGCACGCGCGATCTGCTGCTGAGCGATACCGCCATGTTCCATCGCGCGCTGCTGGGCGCGGGGAACGATGCGCAGCTGGTGGTATTTGAGGCCTTGCCGCACGCATTCTGGTATCACTTCCAGCTGCCCGAAACCAAGGAGTGTCTCGAACTGATGGCGAAGTTTTTCGATCAGAAGCTGGCGCGCCAGAAATGGTGAGGAAGCAGGGACGAAAGCTCCGGCCAATTTTTACTGCCGCTTGTTCAACTCGGCCATCACGCTCTGGATCAGTTCCTTGGCGTCGGTCAGGCTTTTCATCACCATCTGGATGTCCAGCACCGGCTTGCCCGGCCAACGCTGGCTCTGGCAATAGACGCCATGCTGGCCGACCAGCGCCATGGCGTCGGTGATCATGTCCATGGTCACCGCCAGGCGGCCTCGCGGGACGCCCATCATGGTTTCGTAGTGTTCCAGTTCTTCCTGCTTTTCGTCGAATACCGGCATGCCCTGATTGTATCGGGTGCGTTGCGTGGCGCATAATTGCGAGCGCGCCGCTGTCCAAGTTTGAAGGGTTACGTCAAAGCAATTAGGAATTAGCATTTGGCATCTAGCTACGTCGCTTAGGCCAATTGCTAGGAGCCAGAATGCCAGATGTTCCTCAAGGAGAGATTCATGACAAAACGCATCGCCCTCGTCGGCTCTATTGTTGCCCGTGCTCACACTTATTGCCTGTGCCCAGCAAGACCAGAGCAAGCGTCCCAGCCCTGCCGCCCAGGCCCAGTGCAAATTTAGCGACGGCAAGACCGTCAAGACCGACTACTCCAGCCCGCGGATGAAAGGTCGAAAGATTTTTGGCGGACTTGTGCCCTACGGCGAGGTTTGGCGTACCGGAGCCAATGAAGCGACCACGCTGGTGACGGACACGAACATAAAGGTCGGAGACAAGGACGTTCCCGCCGGCAGCTACACCATGTTCACCATCCCGAACGCCGACAAGTGGACCCTGATCATCAGCAAGAAAACGGGCGAGTGGGGCATTCCTTATCCCGGCGAGGGAGATGACTTCGTTCGGGTGGACATGAGAGTGTCGCAGTTGCCCTCGCCGGTGGAGAATTTCACCATCGGCTTCGACCAGACGGGCTCGACCTGCGCCATGCACATGGATTGGGAGAAGACTCGCGCCACGGTGGACATCAGCGAAAAGAAGTAGTCATGCAGCCAGCTGGACTTGCGTGCGGTGGAAAGTCAGTGCGACTTCTGCAGCCAGCGCATCCACCGCACGCTGTGCTTCGGCCATGTCGGGAGAGAGTTTCAGCGCCTTCTGGTAGGCTGCCAGCGCCTCAGGCCGACGTCCCATGCTCTCGAGAGCGTGCCCGAGAAGCAGAAATCCTCGTATCCGTCGGGCGCAACTCGACCGATCGCGAGTAGTTTTCGATCGCTTCATCCAACTTGTTCTGCTTCTCCAGCAGCTGTCCCAGGCCCAGGTAGGCATTGGCCTGTCCGGGATTGAGTCGCAGCGCCTGGTCGTAACTCTCCCGAGCCTTTTCGTCTTCGCCGAGCGTACGATATGCGGTGCCCAGGTTGGCATAGGTCGCGGCCAGCAATCCCGCGGTCAGAAGTAAGCTCGATGACGCGCTTGTCCTGCTCGATCGCTTCCGGCAGGTGTCCATGCTCCTGAAGATAGGCGCCGAGATTGGAACGGCTCATGGGATCCGAGCGGATTGATCTCGGCTGCAGCCTGGAAGTGGGAGTAGGCTTCGTCGGGCTTGCCGAGCAGCAGGAGTGCGCCGCCCAGATTGTCCTGCGCGATGAAATTCTTGTTGGTCACAGCGAGCGCGTGTGTCCACAGATCGTAGTTGCTCGACCAGTAATCCAACTGGCGACGGGTAGCGACAGAGAGCGCGAGCAGAACGCAGGCTGCCGGAACCACTCGCGCAGCAATGCCAATCTGGCGCGAATCGGCAAAGTCTGCGGCGCCCCAGGCGATCATCACAAAAATTCCAATGAGTGGAATATAGGCGTAGCGATCAGCCATGGCCTGATCCCCGACCTGGACCAGGCCAATGACCGGAACCAGAGTTCCCAGGAACCACAGCCAGCCGGTCAGCAGATATCGTTTCGAGCGGTAACGCCAACACGAAAGCCGTGACAGCGAGCAGCACTGACAGCGATACTCCGACCTGCCACGCCGCCAGCGAATCTCCCGGATGCGGGTAGATGGGCGCCAGATGCGACCGGCCAGATCAGCTTCCACAAATAGCGTGGCGTAGGCGACCACTGCATTTTCCAGGCGTACGCCAAGCGAAAACTGGGCGGCAGAGCGCACTGCGCCACCGGCCTGCTGAGCTTGCATAGTGATAACGGCGCTGGCGGCGGAAAGAGCGAGCAGCGGCAACTTTCTCGGCCAGCAGCCTGGGCAGCGACGATTGGGCCGCAGGCTGCGTCATGGCCGGACTGCCCTCGATCCGGCCAAGCGGCCAGTAGTCAAGCAAGCAACAAGCACGAAGGGAAACGTAATCACCATGGGCTTCGACATCAGTCCCAAAGCAAACAAGCCGGCAACTGCCAGATATCGCTGCCAATGCGGTTTGCGCGCATACCATCCGTAGGCGCCGATCGCCGCCAGAAAAAAAAACGTGCTCAGCACATTCTTGCGTTCGGCGACCCAGGCCACCGATTCCACATTGATGGGATGAAGCGCAAAGAGCAACGCGACGAACAGGCTCGGCCCGATGCGTCCGGTTGCGAACGCCAGCAGCAGGAACAAGAGCACCGCGTTCGCCGCGTGAATCACCAGGCTGGTGAAGTGATGTCCGGTCGGGTTCTGGTGAAAAAGACTGTAGTCGAGCGAGTGCGAGAGCCAGGTGAGCGGATGCCAGTTCGCCTGCTCGGTGGAAGTGAAGGCCCACGTGATCGTGTCCCAGCCCAGGCCGTTGTGGACGTGCGGATTGTCGATGACGTAGCGATCGTCGTCGTAGTTGACGAAAGGATGGCGGTTGACCGGGTTGTAGAGAGCCAGCGTCGCAGCGACCAGCAGGAGACACAGAATCGCGTTGCGCTTTTCGGGAGAGGAGAAAAGAGCTGGAGGCTTTAGAGGCGGCTTTCTTGCAGGGGTCGGCAACAGATGGATTTAACCACAGAGAACACTGAGGACGCAGAGGTTCTCCGTGCTTCGCACCTTTCTTGTCATGTGACGACCGTCACAGACTTCTTCAGATGTTTTTAGTAAAAACCACAGAGGATACGGAGGACACAGAGGCTTGACCGCGTTTTTGCATCACGTAACCTGAACGCAGTCTCGTACAAGTACGTGCATAGTTTCGGCGAACGATATCCCATGATCATCCCGCCGTCGAGGTAGTATTTCGAGCGTCCACAATCAGCTGCGCTTGTTAGCGCGGTCTGGCGCCCAAACTACAGCGGGGGTAGACTGTCGGCGCCTGCTCGGAGGCTCGGATGTCGTTTCGACATGTCTTTGTTGCGGTGGCGATCGCCTTCTCGCTTGTACTCGCTGCTTTTCTCGTCAATCGATCGCGGCCAAAAATAGAAACCGAGCAGGTAGGCGGAGATTTCGTGCGAGCCACTGGAAAGTGCGCGGAATGCCACTCCCGCACCCAATACTCCGTAGTCCACGAATACGAGATGAGCAAGCACGCACAGAAGGGCGTGAACTGCCTGGACTGCCATCAAGCTGCACCCGGACAAGAGAAGAAAGATCATCACGGCTTCGTAGTGTCAGCGGGTCATCTGACGGCGGGAAACTGCCGCAGCTGCCATGAAGGTATCTATCAACAATTTTTGCGCAGTCGCCACGCAGCAACCTCTTGGGCGGCCATATACGGAGAAAAAGGACTGACACCCGACCAGATAAGCCTTTCAGAAAAGTATCAACCCGGAGGAGTTCGCCGCCCTCCGCATCCGTTCGTGACACTAGAAGGCGGTTCGGCGATGATCAGTGGCTGTGAACAATGTCACGCTGTCGGAAAGCCGAACGCAGATGGCACGATTGGCACCTGTACCAACTGCCATACCCGACACACCAGTTCCGTTGCTATCGCCCGTCAGCCTCGCACGTGCGGACAATGCCACCTGGGGCCGGATCACTCACAGATCGAAATCTATGAGGAGTCCAAACACGGTCTCATGTTTGCCGCTCAGGAAAAGCTTCTCGACCTTACCGTAGAGCCTAAGAAACTGACTACCCGTGAAATGTTCGTCCCCACCTGTGCGACCTGCCATATGAGCGGCATCAACGGTCTTGGCGTTACGCACGACCCTTCAGAGCGGCTGTCGTATTTTCTGGCAAATGCAATCAGTGAGAAGCGCCCGAACTACGCCGACGCGCAAGCCAAAATGCAGCAGGTTTGCTCACAGTGTCATACCGCCTCGGTAATCAGCCGCGTCTATGAACAGGCGGAAAAGGTTGTAACTACGACGAACGAAAACGTCTCAGAGGCCAAGGCTCTAATGGATAGCCTACGCGGAGAGGGGCTAATCAAGGCAACGCCCTTCTCTCAGCCGATTGATTTTGTCTATTTTGACCTCTGGCATTATGACGGACGCACCGCCAAACACGCCGCATTCATGGGAGGCGCTGACTTTGTGCAGTGGCATGGCAACTATCCGATGCTGCGAAAGAAGATCGACCTTGAAACCATGGCAACCGATCTGAGGAGGGGTAGTGCCAAGAAGTGATGAATTTCGGTGGTTGCGACCTGGCATACTCCTGGAAATCTTCGTTCTCATCAATCTGGGTTTTCTGACTTTTGATATTTACCTCGCCCATTCGGTGAACAGCTTCCGGCAGAGGGCAGAGTACATCCCTTTATATTTTTCAGCGATTGCACCGGTTTTGCTTTTGGCGGGTCTTGCTTTTCGGGGAAAGAGAATTTGGGTCTGGAAGGGGTTGGGCTATGCAGTTGGCGGGTCTGCTATTCTCATCGGATTGACTGGTGTTGTCCTTCACTTGGACAGTTCCTTTTTCTATGAGCGGACGATTCGGAGTTTGACTTACTCCGCCCCGTTCGCCGCCCCCCTCGCCTATACCGGGCTCGGATTTTTGCTTGTACTCAACCGGATGTTGGAGCCCGAGGGCGAGGAGTGGGCGCGCTGGGTGTTGTTTCTTACACTTGGTGGCTTCCTCGGAAACTTTGTCTTCAGTCTGACTGACCACGCGGGAAATGGGTTCTTTGACCGCTTGGAATGGGTGCCAGTTGTGGCGAGTTCGATAGCCGTAGGATTCTTGATCACCCCTCTCCTGGTTCGAGTGTCCAAGGGTTTCCTGGTCCTATGTGCCGCCGTGCTGATATCGGAAGCAGGAGTGGGTGGTTGGGGCTTCGTATTGCACGCGCAACGAAATCTGGCGGGGCCTTCAATCCATGCATTCGATAATTTCATTTATGGCGCACCGCCCTTGGCCCCACTTTTGTTCCCGAATCTCGTGGTTTTGGGGCTGCTGGCAATTTGGCGGCTCAGGATGCTAGCCGGAACCTAGCGCTTGATGGAGATTGACGATTGGATGGTTGCGCTGAGGAATTAGCTCATCCGGTAACGATTCCAAATAAATACCCGTTGGGGCGGTTTTGCAGACACTTCTCAGTGGCTAAATCCCTGGTGGTTAAGTCCCGGGTTTCCACCTGAGCACCGGCTTGCGGGCGGCGGCAGTTTCGTCCAAGACGGGACACGCGTGTGGTGTGGGGCGCAGTCCAGCACCATCTGCGGATCTTCCTCAACTTCCTCCGCGATCGACTTCATGGCCTCGACGAACAGATCCATTTCTTCTTTGGATTCGCTCTCCGTAGGCTCGATCATCAGCGCGCCCGGGCACGATCAGCGGAAACGCAGTGGTGTAGGGATGGAAGCCGTAGTCGATCAGGCGCTTGGCGATGTCCATCGTCTTCACGCCCTTTTTGGCCTGCAGCTTATCGCTGAAAACCACCTCATGCATGCTGGGCGTGGAATAGGGCAGATCGTAGACGCCTTCCAGTCCCTTGCGAATGTAGTTGGCGTTCAGCACGGCGTCTTCGGTGGTCTGGCGCAAGCCGTCGGGACCGTTCGCCAGAATGTAGGCCAGGGCGCGGACGAACATTCCGAAGTTGCCGTAGAAAGCGCGCACCCGTCCCACCGATTGCGGCCGGTTATATTCGAAGCCCAGCGTGCCATCGGGTTTCGTGACAACAACCGGCGTCGGCAGGAACGGTTCGAGAATTTTGTTTCACCGCCACCGGGCCGGAGCCGGGTCCGCCGCCGCCGTGAGGCGTGGAAAATGTCTTGTGCAGATTCAGGTGCATCACGTCGACGCCGAAATCGCCGGGACGGACTTTGCCGACCAGCGCGTTCATGTTGGCGCCGTCCATGTAGAGCAGGCCGCCTTTGGCGTGCATGATCTCGGCGATCTTGTGGATCTCCTGCTCGAACACTCCCAGCGTGTTGGGATTGGTGAGCATGAGCGCGGCGACGTCTTCGTTCATCTGCGCCGTCAGCGCGGCGACATCCACCATGCCCTGGGCATTCGATTTCAAATTCTCCACCGCGTAGCCGACCATCGCAGCGGTCGCCGGATTGGTGCCGTGCGCGGAATCAGGGATCAGAATTTTCTTGCGCGGATCGCCTTTTGACTGGTGATAGGCGCGGACCATCAGCAGGCCGGTGAGCTCGCCGTGCGCGCCGGCGGCGGGCTGCAGCGTGATCGCGTCCATGCCGGTGATTTCGAGCAGGCAGTCGCTCAGCGTCTTGATGATGCGCAGCGCGCCCTGCGAAATCTGCTCCGGCTGGTAAGGATGTCCGTTGGCCAGGCCTTCGAGGCGCACCACCAGTTCATTCACCCGCGGGTTGTACTTCATCGTGCAGGAGCCCAGCGGATACATGCCGAGATCGATGGCGTAGTTCCAGGTGGAAAGCCGGGTGAAGTGGCGAATGATTTCGATTTCGCTCACTTCGGGCATGTTGCCCAGATCTTTTCTTTCCGACGAACCCAGAAGCGCGGCGGTATCGACCTCCGGAACATCGAGCGGAGGCAGCTTCCAGGCGGCCTTTCCCGGCGACGACTTTTCGAAGATCAGGCCTTCGTTCTGATTGACGTGGCGGGTGGCTTTGCGAGTCATGTGGTTCATCGCGCCACCTCCTGCGCGTCGACTTCTTCCTTGGCGGCTTTCAGCGAGCGCTCGCTTTCCGCGACCAGGCCGACGGCGGTGTCGATGGCGCTGCGCGTGGTCAGTTCGGTGCAGCACCACAGGGCGGCATTGCCCAGTTCGGGATAAAACTTCTTCAGCGGAAGGCCGCCGACGATCTTGTGTCCCAGGATGCGGCTGTTGATGGCGTAGAGGATCTTCGCTGGTCTGGACCACGAACTCGTTGAAACGCGGCGCGCCCGGGAAGAGCACTTTGGCATGCTTGCCGAATTGCGCGGCGGCGTAGGCGGTCTTGGCCAGATTTTGCTTGGCCAGTTCCTTCAGTCCGACTTTGCCGTAGATGGTCATGAAGATGTTGACCATCAGCGCGACCAGGGCCTGGTTGGTGCAGATATTCGACGTCGCCTTCTCGCGGCGGATGTGTTGCTCGCGAGTGGCCAGCGTCAGAACGAAGCCGCGCTTGCCGTTGCGATCGGTGGTCTGGCCGGCGAGGCGTCCGGGCATCTGGCGGACAAACTGTTCGCGAGTCGCGATCACGCCGCAGTAGGGGCCGCCGAAGCCGAGCGGCACGCCGAAAGACTGCGCTTCCATGGCGATGATGTCGGCCTGGCGCGGCGGCTCGACGATGCCGAGCGAAACCGCTTCGGCGATCGAGACCACCAGCATCGCGCCTTTCTTGTGCGCGATCTCGGCGATGGCCGTGGCGTCTTCAATCGTGCCGAAGAAATTCGGCGATTGAATCAGGACGCAGGCCGTGTCCGGCGTGATGGATTTTTCCAGCTCTTTCAGATTCAGCCGGCCGGTGTCGTCGAACGACGCACGTGGAGAGCGGCAGGTTCTGGTGATGCGCATAGGTGGTCAGAACCTCGCGATATTCCGGATGCACGCTGCGGGCGATCACCACCGAACGGCGGCCGGTAAGGCGCACCGCCATCATCACAGCTTCGGCGGCGGCGGTGGAACCGTCGTACATGGAAGCGTTGGCCACTTCCATGCCGGTCAGTTCGCAGATCATGGTCTGGAATTCGAAGATGGCCTGCAGCGTACCCTGCGAAATCTCCGCCTGGTAGGGCGTGTAGGCGGTCAGAAACTCGCCGCGCGAGATCAGCGAATCGATGATCACGGGCCGGTAGTGGTAGTAGGCGCCGGCGCCCAGGAAACGTGGCGTAGCTGTCGCCATTCTCGCGGGAGCGCTCGCGAAACCAGTCCACGATTTCGGACTCAGCCATCTGGCGCGGCACTTTGAGGTCGCGCTCCAGGCGGTACTCCGCCGGAATCGGCGCAAACAAGTCGTCGATCGAGCGCGCGCCGATGGCTTGCAGCATGGCTTTTCGGTCGGCGGGAGATTTGGGTAAATAGCGCATAGAACTTATTTAGATGTATCTCGAGGTCAGTTCGATTGCTCGACTTCGAAGACAGATGGTCACGGGAATCAGCCCTCTTCGGCGACGAACTTCTCGTAGTCGGCGGCGGAGAGCAGAGAATTCAGCTCAGCCGGATCTTTCAGCGTGATCTTGATCATCCAGGCGCTGTGCGCATCTTTATTGATCTTTTCCGGCGCGGTCGCCAGGTCGCCGTTGACCTCCGTCACCGTGCCGGAAGCGGGCGCGTACAGATCGGAGACCGCCTTCACCGATTCCACCGAGCCAAAGGTCTTGCCGGATGTGATCTCGGAACCAACCTTGGGCAGCTCGACGAACACGATGTCGCCCAGCGATTCCTGGGCGTGATGGGTGATGCCGATGGTGGCGTTCTTGCCGTCGGCTTTAATCCACTCGTGCTCTTTGGTGTACTTGTAGTCGGTTGGATAGGGCATGGTGGCTTCTGGCTCCTGGCTTTTGCTTCTAGCTCTGGCTTTTCGTCCTCTGTGCTTCTCTGTGTCCTCTGTGGTTAAAGCTTTTTCGGTTTCTTGTAAAACGGAGTCGGCACCACCTTCGCCTTCACTCCCTGTCCGCGGATTTCCACTTTCAGTTCGGTGCCCAAAGCCGCGAACTCAGGCGGCACGTAGGCCAGCGCAATATTTTTCTTCAGAAACGGCGCGGGCGAACCGCTGGTGACGTAGCCGATCTCGCCGCCGGCGTTGTCGAGCACTTTGTAGCCGTCGCGGGCGATGCCGCGGTCGATCATCTCCAGCCCAACCAGAGCTGCGCTTTGACTCCGTCAGCCTTTGCTTTTTCCAGCGCCGCCCGGCCGATGAAGTCCGGCTTCTCCATTTTGCAGAAGCGATCCAGGCCGGCTTCCCAGACATTGATGGTGTCGGAAATCTCGTGACCGTAGAGCGGCAGCTTGGCTTCGAGGCGCAGGGTGTTGCGCGCGCCCAGACCGCAGGGAACCACTCCGAATTCCTTGCCGGCTTGCAGGATCTCGTTCCACACGCGCGCGCTGGTTTCCTCGTCGCTCGGGATGTAGATCTCGAATCCGTCTTCGCCGGTGTAGCCGGTGCGGGCGATCAGAGTATTTTTCAGTCCGCAAACCGTTCCGCGGGTCACCCAATAGAACTTCACCGCTGAGAGATCCGCGTCGGTCAGCTTCTGCAGCAGATCTCACGGCCTTCGGGCCCTGAATCGCAATCTGGGTAAAGTCGTCGGAAAGATTCTCGACCTTGCAATTGAACTGGCGGGTATTGTCGCGCACCCAATTGAAATCTTTTTCGCGGGTGCCGGCATTAATCACCAGCAAATATTCATCTTGCGCCGAGGCGGTGGACAACCACGTCATCCACGAAAGTCCCCTGCGGATAGAGCAGCGCCGAGTACTGCGCCTGGCCGACGGCGAGCCGTGAGGCATCATTCATGGAAATGTGCTGCACGGCGGCCAGCGCCTGCGGTCCCGCCAGCCGGATGTCGCCCATGTGGCTGACGTCGAAGATGCCCACGCCGGTCCGCACGGCGTTGTGCTCGGCGATGATGCCGCCCGCGGAGGGGTACTCGACAGGCATCTCCCAGCCGTTGAATTCGACCATTTTGGCGCCCATCTGGCGATGAACAGGGTTGAGCGCGGTCTTGCGGATGGCTGGCGTAGTCGCCTCAACAGCGGGCAATGAAACCTCGGTCAAAAGCAGTGGCTGGGCTGCTGAAATGGTGAGACTGATTACCCTAACACGCGCTTGGCGGTGGCTTCAACTGACTGGTTACCAACGGAACTTTCCCTGCGCCGGGACCCGCGCTAGAGTTCGCTCATGGCCACGATTACCAAGAACAAATATCGCTGCATGCAGTGCGACATGATGGAAGAAAAGTGCGACTGCGAAAAGTACTGCTGTTCCTGCCAGGGGCAGATCGATATTCGCCTGTGCAGCGATGGTCTTTACTATTGCCCGCCCTGCCGCCAAGCTTGCGGCTATAAGGTTTCGGACTAGGCGACACGCCGCCGGCCCTGTCCTCTTTTCAAAGATTGGACCGCATTGGTCCGCCCGGGCTCTTCGTCTTTCACCTCGATAATTTCTTCATCTGCACCGCCCCGGTTGCATGGGAAAGGACTACAATTTCTAGGGTTACTAGGAGGAAATTATGGCAACCGCAGTTTCTAGCGTTCCTCTGGGCGATAAAGCCGCAAATTACATTTCCAAGAACCGCAAGATGCTGATTAACGGTAAGTGGGTCGAAGCCGCCTCGGGCAAGACCTTCCCCACCTACAACCCGGCCACGGGCGAGGTCCTGGCTCGCGTCGCGGAAGGAGATCGCGAAGACATCGACCGCGCCGTCAAGGCAGCTCGCGCCGCGTTTGAAACCGGGCCCTGGTCGAAGATGACGCCATCGGAGCGAGGACGCCTGATCTGGAAGCTGGGCGATCTGCTGGAGCAAAATCTGGAGGAATTTGCCGAACTGGAAATGCTCGACAACGGCAAACCTCTGAAAGTGGCGCGCGTCGCCGACGTGCCGCTGGCGGTGGACCTGTTCCGCTACATGGCAGGCTGGGCGACCAAGATCGAAGGCAACACGATTCCGATTTCCGGCGGCTCCAAGTTTCTGGCTTACACCTTGCGCCAGCCGGTTGGAGTGGTCGGTCAGATCATCCCGTGGAATTTCCCGTTGCTGATGGCGGCCTGGAAGCTTGGCCCGGCGCTGGCCACGGGATGCACCGTGGTGATCAAGCCAGCGGAGCAGACGCCGCTGTCCTGCCTGCGCCTGGGTGAACTGGTGCAGGAAGCGGGAATTCCCGGACGGTGTGGTGAACATCGTCCCGGGCTATGGCGAAACTGCGGGCGCTGCCCTGGCAGCGCATCCTGACGTCGACAAGGTTGCCTTCACCGGCTCCACCGAAGTCGGCAAACTGATTCTTCAGGCCGCTGCCGGGAATCTCAAGAAAGTGTCGCTGGAATTGGGCGGCAAGTCTCCCAACGTGGTTTTCGACGACGGCGATTTGAAGACCGCAATCTCCGGCTCGGCCAGCGCCATCTTCTTTAACCACGGACAATGCTGCTGCGCCGGCTCCCGCCTGTACGTGGAGAAGAGCATCTTCGACGAAGTGGTCGAAGGCGTGTCCGCGAAAGCGAAGAAGATCAACGTCGGCCCGGGATGGGAGGCAGCGAGCGACATGGGGCCGCTGGTCTCCGAAGAGCAGCTCAACCGGGTTTGCGGCTACCTTGAATCCGGGCTCTCCGAAGGCGCGAAGGCCATGGTCGGAGGCGAGCGGCATGGCGACAAAGGATATTTCGTCAAACCGACCGTGCTGGTCGACACCACCGAAAATATGAAAGTGGTGCGCGAAGAGATTTTCGGCCCCGTGGTCTCCGCAATTCCGTTCACCGACTACGACGATGTGGTCAAGCGGGCCAACGACACGGTGTACGGCCTGGCTGCGGGGATCTGGACGCGCGATATCGGGAAGGCGCATCGCCTGGCTTCGCAACTGCGCGCCGGCACGGTGTGGATCAACTGCTACAACGTATTCGACGCCGCCCTGCCCTTCGGCGGGTACAAGCAATCGGGATGGGGCCGCGAAATGGGCCACGACGCGCTGGAGCTCTACACCGAAGTGAAGTCGGTCTGCGCCGCGTTGTAAGAGACAAAAAACGGGATGCGAGGCTATTGGCGGAGGGGCTTCGGCCTTTCCGCCTGTTTTTTTTGGTCGGGTGCTCCAGAATCCTGACCAAGTTTTCCTGCAATTAAGCTATGGAACAATCGATATCGATTGAAGCGCTCACCGCCGATCATTGGGAAGCAGTGCGGTCCATCTACCTGCAGGGCATCGCAACCGGAAATGCCACCTTCCAGCAGTCGGCCCCTGATTGGGAGGAATGGGATGCGGGACACCTCCGGGCTTGCAGAATAGTGGCGCGGACGGATCGAAGAATTGTCGGTTGGGCCGCGCTCAGTCCGGTATCGAGGCGGTCTGTATATCGCGGAGTTGCGGAAGTAAGCATCTACGTGGCGGACTCAGCGAGAGGTTGCGGCATCGGAACACAGCTGATGGCACGACTGATCGTCGAATCCGAAGCGGAAGGCATCTGGACTCTGCAGGCCGGCATCTTCCCCGAGAACATCGCCAGCATCTCACTGCACACCAAAGCAGGATTCCGAATCGTGGGCACACGATCCCGGCTGGGTTGCATGAACGGAGTCTGGCGCGACGTGGTGCTGATGGAACGCCGCAGTCTCACCGCCGGCACGTAGCGCGCGGGATGCACCCCTTACGTCCCAAGCCGCGCCCGTGTTATGTTCAATTTCCTTCTAATTTGAGCGCGATTTGTCCTGATCATGATTCGTTCTTACAAAGGGAAAACGCCCGTGATCCCGGTGTCGTGCTACGTGGACGACTCGGCGCAGATCATCGGCGATGTGGTTCTGGGCGAGCATGCCAGCGTCTGGATGAATGCCGTGCTGCGCGGCGACGTTCATTCCATTCGCGTGGGCGCGCATTCGAATATCCAGGATTGCAGTGTGCTGCACGGCATGAAGGAGCAGTACGACGTTGTCCTGGGTGAGTACGTGACCGTGGGCCACTCGGTAACGCTGCATGGCTGCAGAATTGAAGATCGTTGCCTGATCGGAATGGGCACAATCATTTTGAACGGGGCGCAAATCGGGGCTGGTTCAATCATCGCCGCCGGTACTTTGATTCCAGAGAAAACGATCGTCGAGCCGGGATCATTGTGGATGGGCTCGCCCGGCAAATTCCGCCGCAAGCTGAATGAGCAGGATCTGGAGAGCATCATGCGGTATGCGAATAATTATCTCGGGTATAAGGAATCGTATTTGGGGGAGAGATAGATAGCTGAGAGCTTTCGGCTTTCAGCTTTCGGCTTTCAGCTTTCAGCATTTAGCAATTGGCAATTGGCAGTTGGCTTCCGTGAGCGACTAGGCGCGATGAGTTACCAGGTATGCGATTTTGCCTGTCCCCGGCCCTGTCATCCTGAGCGGAGCAGCTGCTTCGCTTCGCGAAGCAGCCGCGTAGTCGAAGGATCTCTACCCGCGATGCGCTGACGGGTTTTGGCGTTCTAGAGAGTGCTTATGAAAGCAGAAGAACCCGGAGCGCTCGCCTCTGTAATGCTGCTAGGGGTCCTTCGACTCCGCTCAGGATGACAGCTTGGGCGAACGACCAGCGACCAACGACCATGATTAAAGCTGTTCGAGGAACGCGCGATCTGCTTCCGCCGGAGACGGCGTTGTGGAATTTCGTGGAAGCCACGGTGCGTGATGTGTTTCGCGCCTACAACTTTCACGAGATACGCACGCCGATTTTCGAGTCGACCGAACTCTTCGCGCGCGGAGTTGGCGAGGAAACCGACGTGGTCGCGAAGGAGATGTACACCTGGGAAGATCGTGGGCGAGCGCAAAGCGATAAAGGCCAGTCCCTGACCCTCCGTCCTGAAAACACCGCCGGCGTGGTGCGCGCCTACATCGAGCACAAACTATCGGAACGCGGCCTAAACAAGCTCTACTACATCGGTCCGCAGTTTCGGCGGGAGCGTCCGCAGAAAGGGCGCTATCGCCAGTTCTATCAAATCGGAGCGGAAGTCATTGGGCCGGCCAGCGCGGGCAGCGAGTCTCCGGCGCGCGATGCCGAAGTGCTGGAGCTTCTGGCGACTTTGCTCGACCGGCTGGGCATCAAGGGCTGGACCTTGGAATTGAATTCAGTCGGTTGCGCCAACGACCGGGCAGCTTACAACGAAGCCCTCCGCAAGGCGCTCGAGCCGGTGGTTTCGAGTATGTGCGAGGACTGCCAGCGCCGCGCCGTCACCAATCCGTTGCGCGTCTTTGACTGCAAAGTTCCCGAGGACCAGCCCATCATCGAAAAACTGCCGCGCATCAGCCAGTTTCTGGATGAAGGGTGCCGCAAACATTTCGAGCAGGTGCAGGCGATCCTGACGGCGGTCGGCGTTCCCTTTACCTTGAATGACCGCCTGGTGCGCGGGCTCGACTACTACACCCGCACGGCATTCGAGTTTACGCATGGAGCTCTGGGCGCGCAGAACGCGATTCTCGGTGGTGGACGTTATGACGGACTTTCGGAATCGCTGGGCGGCCCGCCCGCGCCGGGTATTGGCTTTGCCATTGGGGAAGACAGGCTGGTGATGTCGCTGCAGGAATCCGCCGACGCGGTGCAACCCAAACCAGATGTTTATATCGCGCCTCTCGGCGCCGGCATGGATCGCGAAGCGGCGCGCCTGGCGCGGGAACTACGCCGTCACGATGTTGTCGTTGAACTGGGAGACGAAACTTTTCGGCTGAAGAAGTCTCTGGAAACTGCCAGCAAACTTGGCGCTCGCTTCGCCCTGATCGTGGGCGAAAATGAAGTCACGTCCGGATCGTTTGCGTTGAAGAATCTGGGAACGGGCGAACAGGTCTCGGTTCCACGGGCCGATTTGGCAAAGAAGATTCAATCCGCGGAGTGATGTTGATCAGGGAACGAATATACGTAGGAATGTGAGAAACCTGCCTCTGATGACCCTTTTCTTCCGTTTTCGATTGGCTGCTTTGCCCAGGCTGCCGGACATCAGCGCAAACCCCTGAGCCCCCGGAAAGACCCTGTTTTCCATAACCAGTCTGCCTACAACTGCCGTTCCACATCCTGTGGAAAGCTTGTGGAAGCAACGGCAGTCGTCATTTCTTTTCGAAAAGCCAAGCCGCCAATAAATTCCTTTACAAACGCCGAAGTCGCGTAAACCGCGTGAATGGTACGACTTACTTCGCAGCTGGCTCTAAGCTGATGAAAAATCGTAGCCGCGCTTCTACTTGTACAACCTTTGGGATTTGCACATCTAGTAGGACAGTGCCCATTCGTCGGCAGGGCTGCCGAGCACGAACGAGTTTGCAGATTAGGGCCAAAAACGAAAACGTCCCAGACCCAGGTTTGAGTCTAGGGACGTTCGTCGAACAGCCCTCCCCCAGAACTGCTCAACCCCAGCCTAGGTTCCTGGCAAGGAAACGTAAATGGCCCTGTCGTGCCAGCAATCCGGCTCTTGAGTGCCATACAGAAACAGGTCAGGCCCGCAAGCTCAAACATCAGCAAAAAGGGGCAGGACGATGGTTGTTTGCGTCCTCTGCGGATTCCTTAATCGAACTTTGCGGTTAAAGCCTTCGCCCGCAAAGGCTGCAAAGCAAAAGAAGGAGGAGGGAAACGCCGGTCTCAGATCAAAGGCTAAGGCCCCACATCTCCCAGCTTCTTTCATGCAGGGCCCTACCCAGAACCACCGAGTGATTCTGCCACTACAAAAGCAACGGCTGGGAAAAACCAGGTCTTCGTCGGTTTACCGACATTGCAATCAGGGCTTTACACATTCCGACTCTTGGTTGGAACAGGTCGACGTTCTCTGTTGATGCAGCCCTAGGCCCCGGCCATCCCCCTGGAAAGAGGCAATTCGCGAACTCTTCTTCCGGTCGCGGCAAAAATGGCATTGCAGAACGCCGGCGCAAACGGCGGCACTCCCGGCTCGCCCACCCCCGCCGGGGGCGCGTCGCTGTCCACGATGTAGACATTGGTCTTGTAGGGAGCTTCGTTCATTCGAGCCACGGGATAGTTGTCAAAGTTCGACTGCTCGATGGCCCCATCCTTGGCGGTAATTTCCCCGCTTCGAACGATGCTGGTTCCGAAAACGGCCGCACCCTCAAACTGGGACCGGGTCGCTTCCGGATTCACCACCAGGCCGGCGTCGACGGCGGTGTGCACCGACTGGAATCTTTACTTCGCCCTGGTCGTCCACTTCCACTTCGACGACCGTGGCCACGTAGGTCAGGAAGCTCCGATGGACGGCAATGCCCATCCCGGTGCCCTTGCCCAGCTTTCGTTTTCCCCATCCGGACTTTTCCGCGGCCATTTCAACCACGCGACGCACGCGCGCCGTATCCAACGGATAGGTCGGCCGGAGATTCGCCGTAATTGTCGTAGTCGGGCGCCGAAGCCTTGACGTCGACAATTCGCGCAGGCCCGATCAGCTCAAGCAGATATTCCACCGAATCCCGTCCCGAGGTATGCGCAAGTTCATCGGCAAAGGATTGCGCGGCGAAGGCGTGATAGATATTCGCCACCGAACGGAACCATCCGATGCGGACATGGTTTTCCGCCGGGCCATTCTCGGCGCGATGATTGGGAATGTCGAAGGGCAGATCGGTCCATCCCTGCCCCATGTCGCCGCCATCGCCGTAAGTGGTGTTCAGGGCGAAGGTGGAACCGATGGGCGGAAACACCGAGCGCTGCAGCCACGCGGTCGGCTTTCCCTTTTCATCCAGCGCCGCCTTCATGTACATGGCGGCCACGGCGTGGTAGTAGCCGAACTTGATGTCGTCTTCGCGGCTCCACACCACCTTCACCGGCCGGCCTACGGCTTTCGAAAGGATCGCCGCCTCGGCCGCATAGTCCGGTTTCGACTTGCGTCCAAAGCCGCCGCCCAGCAGAGGTACATGGCAAATCACGTTTTCTTTGGGGATGCCAAGTTCCCCGGCCGACCGTCTCCTGCACCGCCTGCGGATTCTGGGTGGATGCCCAGATCGTGACTTTGCCATCCCGGAAATCGGCGAGTGCGACCGGCGGCTCCATCGGAGCGTGCGCCAGCATGCGGAACGTAGTACTCCGCTTCCACGATCTTTCCACCCTTGGCAAACGCCGCGTCAACGTCGCCGATGTTTCGCGCCACCTTGCCCGGCTTGCGAGCCGTCTCCTGCAATTCCTTCTTGTATGGATCCGAGTTGTAGCTGGCGTTCGGGCCGTTGTCCCATGCCACGTTCAGCTTCTTGCGTCCCTGAAACGCGGCCCAGGTGTTGTCGGCGATCACCGCCACTCCGCCGAGCGGCTGGAACTGATGCGGCGGCGTGAAAGGCTTGATGGGAATGGTTTGCTTCACGCCCTTGACCTGCAGCGGCGCCTTTTCGTCGTACGACTTGACCTTGCCGCCCAGCACCGGAGGATGCTCGACCGAAGCGTAGAGCATGCCGTCCAGCCGCGCATCCATGCCATAGCCCGCCTTGCCGGTGCAGATGTCCGCCAGGTCGTAGCTGGAAGCGCCTTTGCCGATGTATCGCCATGCGCTCTTTCGGCTTGAATTGCAGTTCTTCTTTCTTGGGAACGGGCAGCTTCGCGGCAGCCGCAGCCAGTTCTCCATAACCGGCCTTGCGATTGCTCGCCCTGATGAACGATGACGTGCAAGTCGGATTGGCACTCCGAAACCGGAACGCCCCATTTCTGGGCCGCAGCCTGGGTCAGCATCAGGCGCGCCGTCGCTCCGGCCTCGCGCATTGTGTCGTAAAAGCTCGCGGACCGAATGTGATCCGTCCGTGTCCTGATCTCCGTATCGCGGGTCGCCGATCGCCTGCTCCAGCTTCACCCGCTTCCAATCCGCATCCAGTTCGTCGGCCAGAATCAGTGGGACAGACGTGCGGCTGCTGGTGCCCATCTCCGAGCGGTGCGCCACCAGATAGACGGTTCCGTCGGTGTCGATTCCAACAAACGCGCTGGGATGCAGAACGGCGCTGTCGGCGTGAGTCGCCGGCGCGCGGTCTCAGCCGCCCATAAGCTCTCCGGAACCAGGCGCACGCTCAGAATCAGGGCGCCGGTGGAAACCATACCCTGCAGAAAACCGCGCCGGCTGACGTTCAGAATGTTGTCGCTCATACGTTCTCTCCCGCGGCCGCCTTGATCGCCGCTCGAATCCGCTGGTAGGTGCCGCACCGGCAAATGTTCCCCGACATGCTCGCCTCGATGTCGTCGTCGCTGGGCTTGGGCTTTTCTTTCAGCAGAGAGATGGCCTGCATGATCTGCCCCGACTGGCAGTAGCCGCATTGCGGCACGTTGAACTCGATCCATTTCTGCTGCACCGGATGCAGCCCGTTCTTGGAGATGGCTTCGATGGTCGTGATCTCCTTGCCCGCCAGCCGTGCTCATGCTGGTCACGCACGACCGGATCGCCTTTCCGTCCCGGTGCACCGTACAGGCTCCGCACAGCGCCATGCCGCAACCAAACTTCGTTCCGGTCAACCCCAGCACGTCGCGCAAATACCACAGCAGCGGCAGGTCGGGATCGCCATCGAAGGAGCGTTCCACTCCATTCACTTTTAGAGGGATCATGTTCACGCCTCTCTTTCGGATTTTCGCGATATTCTTACAGAGACCTCGCTACAAGTCCAATCCGCCGTGCTCTCTGTATTGGCTCAGCTTCCTGATACACCCCAAAAATCTGAGAACCACCAAGGACGCGAAGTATCACGAAGGCCTAAGTCCAAAGGGCTTCCTTCGTGTACTTTCGTGCCCTTTGTGGTTAACGGGTGTCGGAAGCTGACCCACGTCCGGGCTCTCTCCCCTCCGCGACTCCGTCCCGGATCATGACCGCCGCAACTGCCGCGCTCGCCACTGACAGACTCGCGCAAATCAACATGACGATCCGGAATCCGAATACAAACGCTCCCTCAATCGATTGCCGGACAGCGGTCTTCGTAACGGGATCGAGACCATCCGGCAATGGCAAACCGGCAAGCTTGATCTTTTCCGCTTGAATCTCCTGCACAACCTGGGGACGCAATGACAGGTGAGTGAGGCTGCGATCCAGACGAGAGCCAAAGGCGTCGACCATCACGATGCCGAGCACCGCAATCGCAAGCACGCCAGCGACTCGCGCAATTGCATTGTTGATGCCCGAAGCCGTTCCCACCCGGTCCTGATCTACCGAATTCATCACTACGGTGGTTAGTGGAGCTACGGTTACGGTCATCCCGAGCCCCAGAACAGCGATAGCTGGGAAAAACGCTCTCCAATAACTGCCTCCCACGGACGGCACAGCGAACAGAGTGAAACCCAATGCCGCGATCAAAGGGCCGACAATCAATGGCGCTCTTGGCCCGTAGCGCGCAACCAGTCCGCCAGCCCAGCGGGAAAGAAGGAATATCAGCAGAATCAAGGGCAGCATGGCAGCCCCCGCTGCGGTTGCGGAGTATCCCTGAACCTGGATCAGGTTCAGCGGGAGCAAAAAGAAGAAAACTCCCACTGCCGCGTACAGAAAGAGAGTAAGCAGGTTGGCGCCACCGAAACTGCGCGATCTGAAAAGCGTGAGCGGAACCATCGGTGATGCGACCCGGGCTTCGACGATCGCGAATCCAATGACGCAACCGAAACCAACGATCAAGCTTCCGAAAACCAGGGGATGTTTCCAGCCCAGGTTTACCGATTCGATGAACCCGTTGACCAGGCCAGCGAGTCCCAGGCTGGCTAGAAGTGTTCCTGTCCAATCCAGGCGGTCTGCCCGATTGCTTCGACTCTCCGGAATTTTCCATTGGGAGATGGCGATCACCGCCGCGGCCAGTGGAAGGTTGATGAAAAAGGCCCAGCGCCAGGAGGCGTGCTGCACCACCCAACCTCCCAGAAGCGGCCCGACCGCAGTGGTAATTGCGGTGAAACCGGACCACGTGCCGATTGCCTGTCCCCGCCCTTTCTGGTCAAAGGATGCGCTGATAATCGCCAGGCTGCCGGGCACGAGCAGCGCCGCCCCCACTCCCTGAATGCTTCTCGCCACGATCAGTTGGTGAATATTCGAGGCCATTCCGCAGCCTGCGGAAGCGACCGCGAAAATCGCCACACCTGCCACGAAGATCCGCCGCCGCCCGCACAGGTCCCCGAGCGATCCTCCGACCAGAATCAATGCGCTCAGGAACAGTCCGTAAGCCTCGACCACCCATTGCACATCGACCACCGTCGCATGAAAACTAGCTTGGACCGCCGGCAAGGCGACGTTGACGACTGTGCTGTCAATGAAGGCCAGGCTGGAGCCAAGAATGGTGGCTGCGAGTATCCAGCGTCGTGCTTCTGCCTGGCACGGGGCTCCGCTTCCCGCTGACCGGATGACGGCTTCGTCGCAAGGCGGTCTCGTGGAAGCCATCGCTGTACTCTAATGTGGATCAGGTTCTCCAGACAAACCCGAGCAGAGACTCAATCTCGCTACGAACCAGGCGCCCGCCGCCTAGGTCAGGCGTACATCAAATAGCGCCAGCCAATACTGCAGAGATTGCAGGGCAAAGCCACAAAGGATGAGCCCGATGCCGAATACCCCAAGCCGTCGTTCCGGAAGGTTGTCGGCATAGTATTCGATATATGGATTGACCGTCATTCCGACGCCGGTGACGATGCCGGTCACCAACCCTACGCGAATCGCAAAAGACCAGGCATGGTCCAGGTGGCGGATGAAGGCGCTACAAATAAGCGCCGTGGCCATATATCCGATAGTACGAACCACAGTTCCCCAAAACTGGCGACGCGTGAGTCGTGGCCGGCGAGCCGCTACGTAATCTATGGAAGGACGCATACCGCGAGAGTATGCAACTACCTGGCCGACCGTGATGAGGATGGCGAATGCGATTGCGAATCCGAAGCCAACCACCCTGTACAGTCCTGCTCCAAAGGCGAAACCGCGGATAGCGGAAAACAGTCCTTCCCAGGGCAGGGAGTAATGATCCAGCCCTCGAGCTGCTCGATTGAATTCAATCGACAGAGTGATACCAGTCGCAATACCGGAAACCAGGCCAAAAAAGAGACCAAGCCCCAGGCCGTACCCGATGCCGAATACGATCGAGTACGTTACCGCGCGGGTAAGCAGCCGCAACGGACCGTGTTGTCCACCCAGCAAGTCGTAGGCAAGATAGAGGCTGCCGAGCACATCAAGGCACGTACCCGTAATGCTGACGGCAGCGACGGTATGGTGGTCCATTTCAATAATGGTAGGGCGAAAACTTGTTACGTCGTCGACCCTACGGGGGATGACGCTAGATGTGCTGCTCCATCAGCATCTCGGCTGCGCTTTCGTCCAGTTGTTCCGCGCGGCGAACCTCTTCGAAGCAGGCCAGACGATCATCTGGCCGCAGCAGTCCGCCACCCATCTCTCGCGAAGAACCCGAGAAATGGGGCATCCTTCGTATTTCCGCCCTGATGCCATTTGGATCGGCAGGAGACGTGGGCCACCATGCAAATCCTGTTCAGATACTTGGGGGACCAGTGCTACTCGCATCTGAGTGTGGCGCTTCGATCTCGAAGGTAACGGTATCCGAATCATAGTCGCCTGGTGAAGGCAGAAGAACACCCGCATCCCGGAGTTCCTTTCGGTCTTGAGCATCCAGCGATGGGGCACTATAAACTACGTGCAACTGGTAGGTACCTGCGTCGCCTATGATCATGGCGTTAGAGAGTTGGTCTTGCACATCAACCGCTTCTCCCGGTCCCAGCACTAACCAGTCTTTTGTTTGTTCAATAATATTGGGTTCGGATGTGCTGATGCCCTTGGAAGCGGAGCATCCCATGCCCACCTTTGATTGCCCGGAATTCGGGTCTGATGGTTTGAATTTCGAAACGACCAGCATTCCCCCAGGCAGTTTCTGGCAAAAGAGAACAGGCTTAGGAAAACTGAGAGGGTGATCGGATGTATTCAGAAACGCAACTGATACTTTGGTTTTTGCGGAAATAGATGAAGGAAGTACTCTGACCGTGATCTGTAGATCGCGATGGCGCGATGATTGCGCCGCACCTGCGAGAGCCATCAACATCGACACAAGAATGGAGACCTGCAACCTGTTCATAACACCCCACAGATCGCTCGACCACCTCACTATTTTACCCCGCTGTGTCGCCGCGACCACGTAGTCCCGTGCTCTGCGCGCACCGCCAACGAATCGAGGCTTGTATCCGAGACCCAATCTGACCTAGCACTGGTATGCTCTGGCTGTGACTGAGTTGGCTACGACTCGAAAGACCGTCGCTGAACGCGGAAAGCGACTCGAATATTTCACAATCGCCTGGAATAGCCTCGAAGGCTTGGTAGCTGTCATAGCTGGTGCGATTGCGGGCAGCATCTCTTTGGTAGGTTTCGGGATTGACAGTTTTATCGAGGTTACGTCGGGTATCGTGCTGCTTTGGAGGATGTCAGTTGATGCGGATGTGCGTCAGCGGGAACAAAATGAGAAGTTCAGTTTGCGGATCGTGGGGATCTGCTTCTTGGCACTGGCCGCTTATGTCGGCTATGAGTCCATCTCCGATCTCGCCAATAGAAAAGCCCCAGAGCACAGTATTCCCGGAATTATTCTTGCCTGTGTTTCTCTTGTTGTGATGCCGGTTCTGTCTCGCGCGAAGAAGAGGGTGGGCAACGAACTCGAAAGCGCGGCTATGCAGGCCGATGCCAGACAGACGGATTTCTGCGTCTACTTGTCCGCGATTCTCTTGATCGGATTGCTTCTCAACGCGGCTCTGGGCTGGTGGTGGGCAGACCCACTCGCAGGATTGATCATGATCCCCATCATTGCGAAAGAAGGTGTCGAGGGATTGAGGGCGAGGGTTTGCTGCGACTAGCAGCCCCACTTCAGGCGCCTATTCGACCCAACAAAAGCAGTAGAGGCATTGCTGGACCGTTACGAAAGGTGTGCTGTGCAGTTCCTTGGAGGTGTCTCTGCCAGGAATTCTGCCAGGTACGCATACCCTTCAGAAAACGCAGTCCTCGATGCCGTCGAAAGGCTAGGTGGGCACAAAACCGGGCACAGTCAACAGGCTGAACATAATAGTAAGCGATCGAAAGTTGCTATCCGCATGATGCAACTAGGGAAATTTGGTCGGGGCGCGCGGATTTGAACCGCGGACCCCCTGCGCCCAAGGCAGGTGCGCTACCAGGCTGCGCTACGCCCCGACTGTGAAGATGTACCGTTCGATTATATCCGACCTCTTTGCCCCCAGGTTCGGCTGCGATGCCGCGTCCCATTCGCCGCTACGGCGTATAATTCTGCACTGGATGATGCCTGACCCCGCGTTACGCCCTGGTGGCTTACGTGAGAAATCCGGTCGGAGAATTTGTCGAACATCTCCGGCGCCAGCTGCATCCCGAGCTCCCGCATCTCGCCGCTCATCTGACCGTGCTTCCGCCTCGCGTTCTTGCAGGGCAGCGAAATGGCCGCGCGTGAAACCCTGGAAGAAGTCTGCAGCCAGGTGGAACCGTTTACGGTCACGCTGGGTGAGGTCGAAACCTTCTGTCCCGCTTACGCCTACGGTTTTCATCCGCGTGGCCCACGCCGCCTACCGCATGCGCGAACTGCACGACCGCCTGAACACCAAGGCTCTGGCCGCCCAGGAAGACTGGCCTTACATGCCTCACCTGACCATCGTGAAGATGAGCGACTGAGCCGCAGGCGCAACAGGCCTATCAAGTGGCCTCGCGAACGCTGGACCCACTTCGAAGGCAGCCGCGACATCCAGGTAAGCGAACTGACTTTCGTCCGCGAAGAAGAACAGAATTGCTGGGTCGATCTGGCCGGAGTCCCGCTGGGCCGCCAACTGGTTACGCCAAGATAGCCGAGTCGCACACTCGAGACCGCAGCGCCAGCATCCTGCCGGCTGTCCGGTGGACATCCCGCCCAGCGTCTTTAGCGGTGTATTCTCGGACCGTAAATCCACTCGCTGCTAGCAGATGCGACTAGACGCCGGTCCGACAGCCGCGGACGTCGGCGCCACGCTCTCCATCCGACGTCCAAGGGCCGAAGTCCGGCTCCGAAGCGGCCTCCCATCCTCCGAAGTACATGATCCTTCTCGTCTATTGCCAACCTCGGTTCCGCGGCGTACATAAGATGTTGGGTTGCTGCGTCAATGCCGCTGTCCCACGCGGGTTTCGGGACATTGCGGCCGGGAGGCTTATGCAGACAGGAGTTTACGGGTCAGGCTATCTGGGCACGATAGTTTCAGCCTGTCTGGCGGACTTTGGAACTCCAGTAACCTGCTGCCATCCCGATAGTTCCCGCATGGTCGAAATGGCACAGGGCAATGTGCCCTTCTTCGAAAAGAACCTCACCGAAGTCATCAAGCGTAACGTGCGCTCCGGGCGGCTGGCGTACTCCACCGACATGGAGTCCTTTGCCCGCAAGGCGCAGGTGATTTTTCTGGCCGAGGACACGCCGCAACACCTGGCCGACCTGGCGATTCGAATCGCGCGCCTGGCGCCCAAGCCTCCCATTCTCTCGATCATGACCCCGGTGGGGGTCGGAACCGCCACCAGCGTAGAGAAGCGGCTGAAGGATGCAGGGTTGAAGGCGACCATCGTGTCGCAACCGGTGTTTATCACTCCGGGCTGCGCGGTGGAAGATTTCAACTGGCCCGACCGGATCATTCTGGGGACTTCGTCCAACGATGCCGTGCTGGCGCTGAAACAGATTCTCCATCCCGCTGGTGATGCGGGGCGTTCCGGTGATCGTGACCAATCACGAAACCGCGGAACTGGTGCGGGAATCGGCCACCGCGTTTGTCGCCACCAAGATTTCTTTCATCAATGAACTCTCGAGTCTGTGCGAGCACGTGAACGCCGACGCCGTCAGCCTCTCGCTGGCGCTCGGGCTCGACAAGAAAATCGCTCCGCGCTGCCTGCAGCCGGGAGCCGGCATGGGCGGGCTGTTTGCCGAGTCTGACATGGAGTCGCTGGCCGAACTGGCGCGCGACAAAGGGAGTTTCGCTCAAAGTGCTGACCGCGGCGCGGGAAGTGAATCACAGTCTGGCCGACCGCATGGTGGACAAGATCTCGACCATGGTGAAGTCGGTGCAGAACAAAGACGTTGGAATTCTGGGCCTGGCTTTCAAGCCCAACACCAACTCCGTCGCCGGCTCTTCGTCGCTGCATCTGGCGCAGAAGCCTGGTCGCCAAGGGCGCCCGGGTTCGCGCTTACGATCCGGTAGCGATTCCCGAAGCGCGCATGGAACTGAACGGCACCGTCCACTATTGCGAAACCGCCGTACGCCGCAGCCGAAGGCATGGACGCGCTGGTCGTCGGCACCGGCTGGCCCGAGTTTCGCGGCCTCGATTTCGATCGCATCAAGCACCTGCTGAAACGCCCCGTCATCGTAGACACCAAGAACCTTCTCGACTCAGTCCGCCTGCGCGCCATGGGATTCGAGTACGTCGGCGTAGGACGCTCCTAGCACTCATCGCAGGAGTTGCGTCTGGCGCTGTCTCCTAAGTTATTCACAAGCGAGCAGCACAGAGGACGGCGATTCCAGCAAAATGTAGGCGCGAGCGTCCCGCTCGTGCAGCAATCACCCAATCCCAGTCTTTCCCCCGCGCATCAACTGACGCGGCCTGTCCCGGCGGACGCATGGCCCGCAAGTTGCTTGGCAAACTCAACCCGCCGCCGCACGAAGAAGAAATCGTGTGTCCGCACCCACGCCGCGGCTCTGACAGCCTCCAACCCAGTTGCTATAATCGTTGAGATACGGTGGGAGTAGCTCAATCGGTAGAGCACCGGACTGTGGCTCCGGACGTTGCGGGTTCAATTCCCGTCTCCCACCCCAACCCTGCTTAAAATTACACTACTGCCCTAGAGCAGACTGGTTTTTCCTTTTCCACGCACCTCTGGTAGGCTGTCCCGTTCACACGAGGCACCCGTGACCGGACCCTGCCGCCTGAAACTTCTTATTGCTATCTGTCTGCTCCCGCTGTGGAGCACCTTAACTCACTCCCAACAAACTTCGCCCACGGCTCCGAAGCGAATCGCGATCCGGGCCGGGCGCTTGCTTGACGGAAAAAACGACGCGCCGGTTTCGAATGCCCTCATCCTCATCGAAGGTGAAAAGATTCTGAGTGTCACGCCCGGCGGCGCTCCGCCTCCGGGTGTCGAACTGATCGATCTCTCGAGGGCCACGGTCCTGCCCGGCTTCGTTGATGCCCATACTCACGTCCTGCTGCAGGGCGACATCACCGCCGAAGATTACGACAAGCAACTGCTTAAGCAGTCCATTCCCTACCGCGCCATCCTGGCGGCTCGCAATGCGCAGATCGCGCTCTCTCACGGCTTCACCGTTCTGCGCGACCTTGAGACTGAAGGCGCGATGTATGCCGACGTCGACGTCAAGCAAGCCATCGCCAATGGCGAAGTTCCAGGTCCGCACATGCAAGTGGCCACACGGGCGATGACTCCCACTGGAATGTATGGCCCGCTGGGATATTCCTGGGAAATCCGCGTCCCTCAGGGCGTCCAGTACGTCGACGGCCCGGAAGAAGCGCGCAAGGCGGTTCGGGAACAAGCCATGTTCGGCGCGGACTGGATCAAGTATTACTCCGACCACGGCTACTTTTACGGAGCGGATGGCGTGCTGCACAGCCACGTCAATTTCGCCGACGATGAAGCCAAGGCCATCGTCGAGGAAGCGCATCGCATCGGGAAAAAAGTGGCGGCGCACGCCATCGGCAGCGATGGCGTAGCCGCCGCACTGAGAGCGGGCGTAGACACCATCGAGCATGGCGACGGGCTCACCGAACCCCAAATGGAGGAAATGGCCCGTCGCGGTATTTACTGGGTTCCGACCATCATGGTCGGCGCCTACGTTGCCACCGGGCGCCAGGGCAACTGGCCGAAGATGGTGGACACGGAAAAGGCGGCATTTCAACTGGCGCTGAAAAAGGGAGTGAAGATCGTCCTCGGTACCGACGCCGGCGGCTTCAACTGGAAGGATTTGAACGAAGCCAAGGAGTTCGAATACTACGTCAGCTATGGCATGACGCCCCAACAAGCGATCCGCACTGCAACCACCACCGCCGCCGAACTCCTCGGCTGGTCTGACAAGATGGGCTCCATCGAAGCCGGCAAATGGGCCGATCTGGTCGCCGTCGAAGGCGACCCGCTAAAAGACATCACCGAACTGCAGCGCGTCAAATTCGTGATGAAGTCGGGAGCTGTTTTTAAGAACGAAATTCGCTGACAGCAACCGCCTGAGTCGGTAGCCGCGAAAAATCCCGAAGACCTGCGTCCGTGTTTTTTTCCGCAGGGTCACGAAAGAATGTTTTGTTCCCCCCATGCTGTCATCCTGAGCGCAGCCTTCCGGCCGGCGAAGCTGGGCGGAAGCAAGCGAAGGACCTATGTATTGCGCTGGTTCGCAGGCGCCGCCACCTCCGCAATGCACAGCTCCTTTGTCGGGAGCCCTTCGAAGAGCGAAGGGCTCCGCTTCCTCAGGATGACAACGAAATTCTAGGCTCTTCCTGGCGGCATATTCATCTCGCTGCAGAGTCTCCCGACGCAACCCGCTCCGTTCTCGCGAATTCAATCGGCCGGGCTGAGATGATGCCCTTCCCCTCCTGCACGGTAATGAACTGATTCGCCTTGACGTTCGCGATCGAATCTTTCTGGCCGCTGGGCCACACGATCGTCAGGCTCACCGTCTTGCCCTCCTCCGGCTTGCCCAGGCCGAAGGTCAACGGCAATTCGCTCTGCGACAAATAGCTTGAGCCGGTCTTCACCATGCCGAAGAGACGAGCGCCCTTGCTGGTTTTCACCGTGACCTTGGCGCCGATGCCGTCGCGATTCGATCGCGTGCCGACGGTCTTCACCCGCAGCATGTCGTTCTGATTTCCGTTGTCATTGCGCAGCAATCGCGCTGGCCCGTTGTTGGCGGTGATCAGCAGATCGAGATCGCCGTCATTGTCGAAATCGGCATAGGCCGCGCCGCGGCCAACGATGGGCCGCTGCAGCGCCGGACCCAACTTTCGACGTCACTTCTTCAAACTTGTTCTTGCCCAGGTTGCGGAACAGATGCGGCGGCTGCGCATACTTGATGGTCGGCTGCACCACGCTGACGTCGTCGGAAACGTGGCCGTTGATGGCGAGAAGGTCGGGCAGACCGTCCAGATCGTAGTCAAAGAAAAATGTGCCGAAGGTCAGCGACTTGCGTCGATATCCTGGCGATCCCGTTAGCGAGGGCCTCGATCGGTGAACAGGCCTGAGCCGTCGTTGTGATAGAGCGCCATGCCCTCGTTGGTGAAATTGCCGATCACCAGGCTTTGCCAGCCGGAGTTGTCGTAGTCGGCGGCGTCGGTTCCCATGCCGGCGCGGGCGGTGCCGGCGTCGCCGTAAGCCACTCCGGCCGCGACGGCGACGTCGGTGAAGGTTCCGTTGTGATTGTTGTGGTAGAGCTTGTTGGGCTCGGTGTCGTTGGTGACGAGCAGATCGAGCCAGCCGTCGTTGTCGTAGTCGAGCAGCGCAACGCCGAGCGCCTTGCTGGTGGGATCGTAAAGCCCGGCATGCTTGGTCACATTCTCAAACGTTCCGTCGCCCTTGTTGTGAAACAGCGTCGAGCTTTGGCCTTTGTAGCTTTGCGGCGTGCAGTAGGACTTGTTCTTGTTGTCGAGCGAGCAGTATTGATCGGTCGCAATCGACCACTCGATGTAGTGAGCGACGAACAGGTCCAGCTTGCCGTCATTGTCGTAGTCAAACCACACGGCGCTGGCGGAGAATCCCGGGATCGGCCACGCCGGCTTTCGCGGTCACGTCGGCGAACTTGCCGTTGCCCAGATTGCGGAAAAGATGGTTGGAGCCGACCGTCGTGATGTAGATGTCGACGTTGCCGTCGTTGTCATAGTCGCCGACGGCGCAGCCCAGCCCGTACATCTCGATCGCGAGCCCGGCCTGCCGGGTCACGTCGGTGAATGTTCCGTTCTGATTGTTGTGATAGAGCGCGGGGAAAGACTTGCCGGACTCGTGCCCGGGCCAGTCCATGGAATTGATGAGCAGGATGTCCTGCCAGCCGTCGTTGTCGTAGTCGAGAAAGCAGGCGCCGCTGCCCATGGTTTCCGGCAGATATTTTTTTCCGAACGCGCCGGTGTTGTGT
Organism: Terriglobia bacterium; assembly: GCA_963696825.1. Classification (GTDB taxonomy): domain Bacteria; phylum Acidobacteriota; class Terriglobia; order Terriglobales; family Acidobacteriaceae; genus JAIQFF01. The sequence goes on along the minus strand of CAVOLN010000007.1, from coordinate 554,116 downwards.
TTGAAGTGGATGCCGGCCTTGCGCGGTTACATCGGTGAATTCGATTGGGCCGGAAGGACGCGCGGGAGCTGCGCCTCTGGAGCAGGCTGGCGCCGGCGTCGGCCGGAGCAGACTGGCGCCGGAGCTGCGGAGCTCAGGCGGCTGGCTGCGGCGAAGCGGTTTCGGGAGCGCTCGAAGACTGCTGTTTGCATCCTGCCAATGACAATGAGAGCGGCAAGCGCCAGGCAGAACAAAATCCGGCTTCGAAGCATCAAGATATCCAGGTCCCCTCTCGACGCGATCACTCGAGTGAGCAGCCAGCTTCGCGGACGCTGGCACGGCGCGAATCCATCCAGATCTCGATCAGCATGGCGGTCGGCCCGACGATGAAGAGCGCGTAGAACGGCGCGTAGACGATCTGGTTGCAGCCGCATCATCATTTCGACCAGCGCGACCAGGAAGACGACGACGCACTGCCAGCGTCTTCGAGCGCACCGTGGTCTTCGGATCGGTGATCATGAAGAAGATGAAGAGCTGGTACATCGGTCCGGTGATCGGCGCGATCTCCGATTGCCACGGGACTGCCGGTCATCCAGCTGCGCAGAAAGGCGAACGCGAGGAACGACGCGACATAGGTGGCGGTGATGTGGAAGCGCTGCAGCCGCCAGATGATGACCGAGCCCAGCGCCCAGATCACCAGCATCGGCAAAAGATAGTTGCCCCACTGAATGCTCAGGCTGGCCACCGTCTCGGGAGCGAGAAAGAGCATCGCCGAGATGCCGAAGTTCGACGGATTCCAGATGTGGCGGCCTTTGACGCGCAGCACGTACTTCGACGTGATCGAGATCGCGCTGCACAGCGCGTACGGCCAGAACGCAGGCGAGCGGACCAGAATGCCGACGCTGATGCCGGTGATGTAGGCGCTCGCCGGATGCAGCCATTTGCGATAGAAAATGCGGCCCAGCGCCAGCTCGGTCGCGATGCTGGCGACGATCGCCAGCAGCGTCTTCGGGTAGCTTTCGAGGATGCCGAACGACAGGTGCCCGGCCAGCAGGATGCAGGTGATGAAAACCGGCGCGAGGTAGCGGTTGTCGAGGCTGAGCAACTGCTTCCACGCTGGCCGGGCGCGGCCGGCGGCGGACGTCAAGGGCGCGGCTCATCGGCTGGCTCATGCGGGCTCCTTGATCTTGTGCAACTGGTCCGGCGGCAGGCTTGTCGATGGTCTGCAGCTTTGCCCGACGGCCAGCGGATCACGGCCTTCTCGATCTGCGGATTTTTGCCCAGGCCGAAATGCAGCCGCCGCTGGTTCTGCGCGGCGAAGCCGCTGCCGCCGGAAACTTCCTGCACCTGCTGCTGGCCGTTCCAGAACAGCGTGACCTGCGCGCCGATCGCGCTGCGGTTGCTGGCGGTGCCTTCCAGCTCGAACTCGATCCACTCGTTCTCCGGCGTCACCGTGTTCTTGTAGACCAGCAGCGGCCCGTTCTGGTTGGCGACGACGACGTCGAGCACGCCGCGATTCCACAGATCGGCGAGCGCCACGGCGCGGCCGTCGTAGGTGTCGGTGACGCCGACCGCCTGGGCGACGTCGACGAACTTGCCGGCGCCGTCGTTCAGCCAGACGCGCTTCTGCTGGTAGCCCGACAGGCTGCGGCCTTCGAACGCCGGCCAGTTCTTCGCGTCGCCGATGATCGTGCTGTTGCCGCCGGCGACCTTGGAGAAGTCGTACCAGTAGCTGCGATTGCGGTCGAGCGAGATGTAGCCGTTGGTCAGATAGAGGTCGAGAGTGCCGTCGTTGTTCAGATCGCCGAACTGCGCGCCGAAGCTCCAGCCGCCGAGCTCGACGCCGAAGTCGCGCGCCAGGTTCTCGTACTTGATGGCGTCGCCCGACGTGCCTTCCTTCGGCACCCACAGATTGTTGCCCTGGATCAGGATGCCGTCCTCCGAAATGTTCGAGACGTAGACGGCGTATCGGCCCTGGTTGAGGATGTCGCCGAACGCGGCGTTCATCCCGCTCTTGGGCGCGAAGCCGACGCCGGTCTGCTCGCCGACTTCGTGAAACTTTTTGCCGTCGTTGAAGTAAAGCTCGGAAACGCCGTAGTCGTTGGCGACGAACAGATCGGGATGCCCGGTGCCGCGCAGATCCGCGGCCGCTGCGGCCAGCGCCCAGCGCCGGCTGTTGATGCCCACCTTCGCGCTGACCTCCTCGAACTTGCCGTTGCCCAGATTGTGGAACAGATACTTGCGGCCGCCGTTCTTGGCGTACTCGAAACTCTCCGGCATGATGCGCGTCGTCGTGAGATGCCAGAGGTCGATGTCTTCGGCGTAGTAGCCGCCGACGAACAGATCGAGCAGGCCGTCGCCGTCGTAGTCGAACCAGATGGCGGTGTTGGCGTTGATCCAGGGCGGCAGGCCGGCTTGCTCGGTCACGCGCGTGAAGCCGTGGCCCTGGTCGTTGTGGAAGAGCTCGGGGCGGCCCCACTTGATGAGAAACAGGTCTTCGTAGCCGTCGTTGTCGTAGTCGCCCCAGACCGCGCCCGTCGAAACGCCGGTGCCCGGCTGATTCACGTCGGCGATGCCCAGCTCGCCGGCGACGTCCTTGAACGTGCCGTCGCCCAGGTTGCGGTACAGAGCGTTCTTGCTGCCGATCGGCGCTGTTGGTCACGTAGATGTCGGGCCAGCCGTCGCGATCGAAATCGACGATCGAGACCGACGCGCCCATCGATGCGACCTCCGGCATGATGCGGATCCAGTTTGGGATCGAGCGCCGGCGCCTGGTGAACGAAGTCGATGCCCGCGGCGTGGGAAACTTCCTGCAGATAGAAGCCGTGCCGCGCCAGCGCCGTTTTCGCATCGGCACTTCGATCGCTCCGCCGCGCGCCGCGCCGACATCCGCTTGATCACGAGCGGAGTGGCCAGCAGCGCGACGAAAAGAATGCCGAGAACGATCCTTGCGATCGCGGTTGTCCGCGTCATTGGGCGCGGCTCGCTCCGCAACGCGTTCTTGAAAACGTCGGGCGTCACGTAGCGCGTGTGATAGTTCTGCCAGTCCTCGGGATGCTGGCGGTAGACCCACTCATCCTCGAGCGTGCCCGGCCGCGTCGTGTATTCGTTCTTGGCGTGATAGGGCAAGCGGCAGCACGGTCTTCGAGAAAGTCGAGTTGTAGTCGCCGTCCTTGATCCAGCCGTCGCCCTTGATCACGAAGTCGCGCACCCAGCCTGCGGGCGGTGGCGGCTGCTCGGGGAAGCGCAGCGACATCTCGTCGCCGGAATTCATGATGACGTAGCGATCGTCGATCGTTTCGAAGCAGCTCGCGCATATCGCCGTAGCGCGTGTAGTAGCCGATCAGATCGCGCCAGCGCTGCTTGGTTCCTTCGATCTGGTTGTAGTCCGGAACTTCCGGCGCGCCCGCGCCCACCGGCATGTGCATCACCGAGTAGCCGCGATAGTGCAGATCGGCCACAGTCGGATCCAAAGTCGCTTCTTTGACGGGCGCGTCGGGCGCGCCCTGCGCCCACTCGATCGCGTCCCAGTAAATTTCAAGATTCGTCCGCAGGCGCACCCGGCGCGGCGTTCCGGGGCGAAAGACGTTCGTCAGATTGAACAGAATCGTCTTCTTGCGGCCTGCGGGAAAGCCCAGATTGTCTTGCGCCGTGACCCAGCCGCCGTGGCCGTCCGGCACTTCGACGCTCAAGCCGTGCGCGCGCCAGCGGTTGCCCTGGGTGATCGCGACGTTCACCGACGACTCGGTGTCGTGAATCGAGCCCTGCGCGATCAGATAGAGCGGACCGCTCTTCGGGCGCATCGTCGCCGAGGTCGACTTCGAGATAGTGATCGCGGGTCACGCCCTGAAACTGGCCGCGCCCGAAGCTGTCCAACGGCTTTTCCGTCGAGCGTCGCTGACGATGTCGGTGACGTCCTGGCCGTTGTCGTCGATCGCGCGCGCGATGTTGTGCGGCGTGGCGACGGTGGTGATGCCAAGCTTCGCCGGCGGAATCACGAAACGCTCATCGACAAAAATCTCGGTCCCGCCGGATGATCGACCGTCATGAGCGCGAGATAATCGTAGTAGTAGACCTCCCACAGTTCCGCCGTGATGCGCAGATCGTAGAAGCCGTCGTGCGGCACGAGTTGGTCGCGCCCGATCTTGTACCACTCTTCGGTCGCGGCGATGTTGGCCGAGCCGAGAGTATTGATGCGCAAGCCGATCGCCGAGCCCCACGGAACTGCGTCCTTCACGAATTCCATCTGCTTGCCGTTGTAGGCGAACAGGAATGGACAGGAGGCTTTCAGGCGCTGCTCGGTCACGACTTCCTGATCGGCCTTCACGCCGAACTCGGCGCGCACCGTGCCATTCGGCCAGACGACGCGCACGACCTCCGCGCTCGGTCTGCTCGCCCAATCCGAAATGAAGCTGCGGTCCGGTGATCGGCTGCTTCTGCACCAGCAGGCCGGAGCGGATTTCGACTTCGCCGCCGACGCCGAACGGATTGATGCGCTGATCGCCGACGGCCTGCGCGGCGTGCGGCCGAACCACCTGCCAGTGATAATTCTTCGAGCTCTGATTGATTGCCTGCACCGGCTTGCCCATCCGGCAGACAGACCGAGCAGATCGAGCTTGCCGTCGCCGCTCAGGTCGGCGGCGTCAAAGACCAAGCGCCGGCGCCGCCGGCTGCTGCAGCAGGGCGAACTTCTCGTGTTCATCGCCCGAGCCAGATCAGTGCGCCGCCCTGGCTCTTGCTGTGAACTTGGGTCGTGGGAGAAAGAAACAGATCGAGCGCTCCGTTGTTGTCGAGATCAGCGACGTGCAGCCGTACTTCGCCGGCAAGATAGTTCGCCGCGTCCGGCACGCGGGCAATTTCGGCAGTCTCCCAACTCTGGCCTTCGTTCTTGTCCGAAATTCGAACGATGGCGCCGTCCGCCTGAACTGCCAGCAGATCGAGAATGCCGTCATTGTTGGCATCGGCCACCGCGATCGCTTTGACCGGCGGCAAATCCGGCGGGGAGCGGACGCTCGCGGAACTGGCCCTGCCGCTCATTCATGAAAACATGAAGCCGGCCCGCGCCGTCGATGATCGCGGCGTCGGGATTGCCGTCGCCGTCGAGATCAGCCCAGGCAAAGCCGCGCACGCCGGAGATTCCGGCGAAAGGATGAATCGGCAAGAATGTGCCATCCCCGTTGTTTCGCAAAACCGTCGGGATGCCTTCGCTGGCGCCGAGCACGATATCGAGATCGCCATCGGCCTCGATGTCCACCGCCCACGCGCCGGTGTACGGCGCATTGGTGACGGACTTGGGCAGTTTGGTCTGGGCCGTCACATCGCGAAACGAAGTGGGGCTGTCCTGCGCCAGCAGACGCACTCCGCCGGCGCCGGCGAGCACGAGATCGGTCTTGAAGTCGTAGTTGAAGTCGAGCGGCAAAATTCCTTCGGGCAGCGGCGGCACGCCGGACGATCCACCGGGGAATGGAAATGTCGCGCCGGTGGACAAACGCACTTCGTGCCCATTGGCTACGGCGACGGCAGGTGCGCCCGCGACTGCCCAGCGGAATTGCGCCGATCCACTTCCAACGACCGCCACCTTGATTGGCGATCGGCTGGGAATTGAAGGTGAGCGCGGTGTCCGCCGGCGCCGGCTTGAAGGCCGGCGACTCCAGTCGCAGGAAGCGGGTGAACGGTTCGGCCTCTTCTCCCGGCGCCGCCTTGATCGCCTTGAGACTCTGGCGATACTCGGGGACTCGCACCAGCACATTGCGCAGAAAAGTTGTCTGGGTGGCGGCGGACGCGAAGGTCCGAACCCGCAGCGGCTGATTGCACCACGGCCAGTTGATGTTGCACCTCCGGCGGCCACGCCGAAGACCGGGCGCTGATTTGGGCGACCGCCGACTTCAGCGTGGCAGCATCGCCGCGCTTGGCGGCGATCCGGCTCAACTCCAGCAGCGCCGCCAGATTGTCCGGTTGTGCGGTAAGAATTTTTTGGATCAGTTGCTGAAATTCGGCTTCGCTGTTGGCTCCGCCCTGCCGCTCCGTCTCCTCCGCAAGCTGGTAGATCGCGCGCAGGTTTTGTGGATTCAGTTCTGCAGCTTTGCGCAAATCGGCGATCGCCTGCGCGGAATTGCCGCGCTGGCTTTCCAGAATTCCCAGCAGGTCATAAATTTGATCGTTCTTGGGGGCCAGATCGCGCGCCCGCTCCAGTCGCTGCGCCGCCGCGTCGTAGTTTCTTTGGCGAAGCGCAAGGATCCCCCAATTGGCCCATCCGGCGGGCTCGGCGGGGACAAGCTGTGTCACCTCCGAGAGCCTGCTCTCCGCGTGAACGTCATCGCCCACCTGCAGACGCCGCCAGGCCGACGTAGAATGCCGAAACCACGTCGCCGTATTCTTTGGAAGATTTGTCGGGGAGCTTGGGTGAAGAATTACATCCAGAATAGGATGCGACGACGGCTCCCAAAAGGCAGAGGTGAACTGCGTGCCGAAAATTCACGTACGTGGCCGCACGTGGCGTCCACAGCGAGTGCCGGTCGCGGAAAGAAGCGGTCAATTGTGGATCAGCTTTCGGCATCAAGCTCTCTCGCCTGCGACATCACTCCTTAACCTCTTCGGGGCTTTCCACTGGCAGCCGGCTACGCGGCCTGCAGTTTCTTTATCCGACTTCGGCGGCGTGACATGCCCCGAAACCACAGGAACCCGACCGCCAGAAAAGGCAGCAGAAAAAACAAAAGGTCCCACTTTCCAAAACCCACCGGAGTCGCTTCCACCCGTGAAAATTCTTCTCCCCGGCCTTGTGAACTTTCCAGAAGCAGGCGGACGCGCCAAAACTCGTCCCGATCGAAGTCCACCAGGGCTTTGTATTGTAACTGGCCCCCGCTCTCATCCCGGTCGGCTGAGTAAACCACTTCCGGAAGGCGTCCGCTCTCCGGCTGAACTCCGATCTGAACTTTAAGATCCTTGGGAACCGTTCCTCCGGGAATCGGCTCTACAAAAACAAAAAAGGTGCCAGTGCCCACGTCAGGATGCGTCCAAAGAGAAATAACACAGGGACCGACCCTGCGGTTCTCAATGATAGGAAACGGCGGTCCGTTGTGCGCATTGGCTGGCGCTCGGCAACATCAGCCAGAGCGCAGACAGCAAGACCCAGGCCGCAAGCGTTCCCTCGAAATGTGCGTTTCGACTTCATCTAAATCACAGCAACATCGACTGCGACGTCGCTCACACCGTCGACTACCCGCTCATCAGCGTGGCGCGCATTTCCATGGGCTGGAACATCAGCCACATCGACGCAGTCCAGAGAACGAGGCTGACCGCCGCCCACGGGATGAACGCGCGCATCGGCTTGCTGCGGCGAATCATCCTCCGCCAGGCTGTAGCTCACCGCCAGCGAACCGGCAAATCCCAGCAAAAGAAATCCGATTTCGATGACCTGCACGATGTTCGGCGGCAAACCGGTGAGAGTCCAACGCGGTTCACCCAGGATAGGCCATCCCAGACTCGCCAGCGCGCTCTGGGTTACCGGAATGATGGTGTAAAGTCCGGTCAAAAAATGAAAGCCGTAATGAGCCAGCCACATTCCGAAGCCGAGTGGAACCAGGCCGTAAGTGTATCGCACCATCAGCGGCAGCAAGGCGCGCTGGCCACCGGCCCAGCAGCGCGTCAACCATGCGGCCAGCCCCAACAACAGAACCGGTTCCAGAATCAGAAAGAAGGTAAAAATGATGCCGAGCACCGGAGCCTCGTGACTCACGTGCAGCATTCGTCCCAGCCAGCTCTCCACCGCGTAAACCGGACTCACCATGCCGAATGCGTTCAGCAGCGCGCCGAAAGTAAACACAATGGCCAGCGCCGCCAGATCCTTGCGGCGTGAAAAGTATCCGATCCCTGAGCGGAGGGGATCAGTCAACAATTCGGTCCCGGGCAGCCGGCTCAAGATGCCGACGTTGTCGTGCGGGCAGGCATGGACGCAGTCCAGGCAGAATGTGCAATCCATGTTGCCGACTTTGCGCGGCTGAAACAGCGCCAGCTCGCAGCCGCGAATCACCACCAGGTCCGAAGCGGGTTCGCGGCGGCCACGAATGCAATCCTTGGTATGGCACCTGGTGCACACCTCCTGATCGCGCACCTTCACCTCGAACGGAGAAAGCGTAGAAGCCACGAAGTTGAACTGTCCGATGGGACAAACGAACTTGCAGAACGAAGCGTGCTTGAAAAATCCGTCCACCACCAGCACGGTAACGAAGTAGGCGATGATCAGCCACGCCGTCCACCAGGGCGACGACCAGAGATCGAACAGCTCATAGGTAAAGAGAATCAGGACGAAGAGGGCGACCGAAAGCCACTTGTTGCGCAGCGCGCGCGGCCAGTCGAATCGCGGCTTGAACAAGCGGCGCGCCGCCTGCCGCACCAGCATGAAGGGACAGGCCAGGCAGAAAAAATTCCCGGCGCACAGCAGGACCAGCACCAGCACGCCGCGAAAGTGAAGCCAGCTCAGAGTTGTCGCCAGATTCTTTGGCGCCAGCGTCGGCCCAAACAATCCATGCAGGATCATCACCACGCTGACGACGAGCAGCGGAGCCTGCAGCAACGGGCGGGCATAGCGCCAGCGGAACAAGTGGCCCAGTCCCGGGACTCGCATTAAATCAAATGGCAGTGATTCTGGAGTTTCCAGGGCCGGGATGGAAGATGGATTCAACAGCTTGCCTAGTTGGGTCGGACGCCCTTCACGTCAATCTGGCGTTCCAACTTTTGCCCGCCGGGCAGAACAATATGCAGGAGAATAACCCAATCTCCCGCCATCGGAAACGTGAGATGAGCCTGGTAGCGGCCCGGTTCGATTTCCCTCGCTTCCCCGAACACGGGAGCCATTCCCGGCGTGCGACATGTCCGCCTCGACCGCGATGTGCGCTCCGCTGATTGCGTTTCGCGGCAGGATCGGCCAGCCGGAAGGTTAACTCGACCGGGCCAATCCGAGCTGGTTCCGGGGAGATCTCGTGCTCAATCGTGATCGCGCGAAGAATCGGCTGGCCTGGAGCAGCCAGTGATCAACAGAAGGGCGGCGCAGGCGCACAACAGAATACTTCGGCACTCTTCCGGGAGCGGACGCAGCCCGCTCCGTCGAAAGGCGAATACCATGCTATGAGTCCTGGTGATCCAGACGCGGTCGGACAGTCAATCCTCCGCCCTTCTAACTCAGGCGGCTTGCATCGAAGGCTTTTGGTCCCAGGCGCAGGTGCAAACCATCTTCTCCTGCTCATTCTCTGGCGGAAACATGTGATAGTACATCGCGATGACCATGGGGATGAACACGATCGAGTTGTAGAACAAGATGCAGTTCCACGCGCGGGAAACACCAATTGCAGAACGCTGAACGGCACCGGCTTGCCCCAGAAATTATGGTGAGTCGTGGCCTGCCAGATCAGCAGGAAATGCTCGATGTGATGCCAGAACTGGATCACCAGGGCGACCGTCCACCAGGTTCGCGCATCTTCCGGTAAATCCCTTGCGCAGCACCCAAAGGCCGATGAGCATGACCAGGGCGTAGCCGTAATGCAGTGTTTCAGACTTGATCAGCCAGGGATACCACAAACCAAGCAGGCCATTGGCTTTCGGGCGCGGCCATCCCATCACATAAATCTGGTAAGCCTGGAACAGATGCTCGCCCCAATGCGCGAGCACGATAAACATGAAAACCTGCAAGAGCTCGCTCGTGCCAGCGTGGTATTGAGCTTCTCGTAGAAGCTGGCATTCGGCCTCTGGGGCGGTATGAATGTTGGGAACCGCAGGATTCGAAACTGCCATTACCGTCCTCCTTGAGGATTGAACCCGAGACTTACTGCAAAAATGTGACCACGATCACACCTTGCCCATCCCGCGGTCAATAGTTGAATTATATTATCCGGGCCCGTTCGCGACCCAGAACCGATTCTCAAAAGTGGTAGTTGGTCTCCAGAAAGAAGAGCTGCCCGTTTGCATCCTTGGGATAAATCTTTGCAATTACGCTCTTTCCCCAGGCATGGCCGTAATAAAGCGTGGTGCTGAACGAGCGGGTGAACTGGTAGTCGGCGCTGATGTCCCAGACGTTGCCCAGGCCGCGGCTGCCGTTGCTGGGGCGGCCGGTGTAGCCAAAGGTCTGGGGTTGAAATGCGCCTCCGCCGGAATACCAGAGATCGGAAGCGCTGGCCAGCCGGAGGGCATGCACTTCGCTGCGCAGAGCAAGCTTCGAGGCCGGCTTCAGATTCAGAGTGCCGTAGAAGTCCTCGTTGTTCATCATGTTGTAGAACGGGAAAGCGGGCGTACTGGCGTGGCGTGGTCAAGACCTGGAAGAACGTTCCGTGGGTCGAATCGTTGGGATTTCCGTCTCCGCTGCCATACGAATAGCCGGCGCTGATCCATGGCTTGAGATGTTTCACCGCGGGCTGCCAGCCGAATTCACCGACGAACGCGCCCGCGCGCTGCGTCAGAGAACCCCAGGAACCGCCCTGGAATAACACCCCAGACCAGGAAATCGAACTTGCCGGCGTTCGTGGTGTTGATGACCTGCACGTAGTCCCCGCCGTAGGTAGCCGAGCTGAATCTTGCCCAGGTCTGCCGTCCGAACCGGCGTGGGACGATTGTCGGTCTTCAGTATCGTGTTGCGATCATCGACATAGCCGAGGCCGAAGACGCGCAATTGCGCCGAGCCGTGCGAGGTATTGATCGACCGGGTGAAGGCGCCGTAATAAACCTCGACGTCCAGCTCGGGCATCCCGTCCACCTGGAAGACTCCCGCCGTCGGCCGCGCGCCGAAAAAAGTGAAATTGTTCCGCCCACCATTCAGCGAGAACTGGCCGCCGTCGAACGTGCGCTGGACCGCGGCGAATGCGAAATTGGAAATCAGGCGGCTCGAGATACGGGTCTGCACGACAGCCGCGAGCGTCGGGTCTTTGGCTTTGACTTCTGTGCCGTCGAAATATTCGAAGCGTCCGAGTTTCAATCTGGTTGGTCCAAGATGTTTGAAGTCGACAAAAGCCTGTTTCAAGAATACGCTGGCGTTGTTGACCTGATTGTTGTTGGCAACGTAATAGTTCCCTCCCAGACCCGAGCTGGCCCTGGGGAGCCGCAACCACCGCATCGTTCGGAAGCCCGAGAATGGACGGCTGTTCCAGTTCGGCGAACCAATCAAGGTGTTCCCTGGTCTGACCGATCCCGATCCGCAGCAATGAATCCCAGAAGGGTAATCGCTGTTTCCAGTTTTGCCCTGAAACCAGTTCCAACCTTCGGCGCGGGTGCGCCAGTTGATCGTGATCTCGAATGGACCGATCTTGTGTTTAGGCGAGGCTGCGTGGGTTTTCTTCTCTGGCGATTGCTGAGCAGGCGCAGCGCCAGTCGGAAGCGGAGAACTCGCCGAGGTTGCGAGAGCGGACACTTGCGACTGCTGTCCAGCCATCACGCCAGAAAGAAATGTCATTACGAATAAACATCCTGCCAGCCGCAATTTCATAGCAAACTCCACAACCGGAATTCTTCACGCGGCTTGATTTGTTTCCCCAACTACGGAAGGATTCTGCCTGCCACTAATTGCGGAGAAATCTACGAGCAGCAAGTCTGCAGAGCAATAGTAGGAAGATACTAGGAGTTCAGCAGACGCTTCCTCGGGAGCAACGATGACCGCAGCCAGAAAAAATAACACAGCTTCCCGAAATGGAAACTGCGCCACAACCGACGGCCCTGCTCGAGACCATTCCCTTCATTAGTCTTGGAATGGCGGTGCTTTCGCTTTTCCTGTTTGCGTGGATTGCGCAAAACGTTTCTCACGACCGGACCGCGAACTTCGATCTCTCGGTCCGAATGCGGATTCACCAGCACGCCTCTCCTGGTCTCACCAAGGCGATGATCGCGATCTCGTTCCTGGGCGGCGACGGGCTGACGATCGCTGCCATCATTGCCTTCGTCGCGTTTCTGTACTACCGCTGGCGGCGGGCGGCGCTATGGCTGGGAGTAACGATAGCGGGCGCGCTGGTACTGGACCTGACCCTGAAATATGCCTTTCACCGTGTCCGCCCCACTCCGTTTTTTGTGGCTCTGCCAGATACTTACAGTTTCCCCAGCGGGCACGCCTTGTTTTCATTCTGTTTTTACGGCGTCCTGGCGGGACTGCTGATGGGACGCATCCGGTCCCGGGTCGCACGGCTTCTGATTTGGCTCTCCGCCACGATTCTGGTCACCGCCATCGGCCTGTCACGAATTTATCTGGGAGTCCACTATCCAAGTGATGTGATCGCGGGATACCTGGCCGCAACACTCTGGGTCAGCACCCTGCTGGCGCTGGACCACATGAGGACAAGAAGATCGCGGAAGAGGCGATCCACTTAAAACAAATAGCCGGGACGATGTCAACGTTAAGCGCTGTAATCGCATTTTTCGCGTTCCTAACTTACCTGTTTCTTGCGCATTCCGCTGAGATCCTCGCCTGAACAAAGACCGCCGGAAACAGGAACTCTTGTTAAACTACGTCGCGCCCTTTCGCCGGTCCGGCCACGTACGGGAGCGCCCTGAGGAATACCAAAGATGACGACGTCCAAATTCCCGCTGGTGGCAGAGTTGATTGCCGAATTTCTCGGAACCTTCGTCTTGATCCTCTTGGGAACCGGAGTCGTCGCCATGGTCGTGCTGTTTCCCTCCCAGACCCCTGGCGAAATCATCCATGGCGGCTACACCAACATCACCTTGGGATGGGGACTGGCGGTGACCATGGGAATCTATGTTGCCGGGAAGATTTCAGGGGCGCACCTGAATCCTGCGGTGACTCTGGCGCTGGCGGTGTTTCGAGGATTTCCCTGGCGCAAAGTCATTCCGTACTCGCATCGCGCAAGTTGCCGGAGCATTTCTGGCGGCGGCGCTGGTATATCGAAATTATCTGCCCGCCTTCCATCAGGTGGATCCGCAGCTGGAAAAAACGGCGGGCGTCTTCACCACGTTCCCAGCTTTCCCGGCTTTTCCGCAGGCAGGATTTCTGGACCAGGTGATCGGCACCGGCCTGTTGCTGCTGTTTATCTTCGCCATCACGGATGAATTCAACATGCCTCCGGGAGCCAACCTGGCTCCGCTGATGGTTGGACTGGTGGTGGTGGCGATCGGCATGAGCTTTGGAGGGATGCACGGATATGCGATCAATCCCGCGCGCGACTTCGGTCCACGCCTGTTTACCGTGGTCGCGGGTTTTCGCAACAACGGCATTACCGATGGCAGCCGGATATGGTGGGTGCCGGTGCGTAGCTCCGCTGCTGGGCGGAGTCCTGGGCGCTGCCGTCTACGACTTCGGCATTCGGCGGTTCTTGCGCCGCGCTTCGTAGTGTGTCTTTGAATCTGCTCTATCGTTCGCGACCTTTGCGACTTTTGCGGTTTAAAGCTCCGTAACCCCTAAGTCCGCAAACAGAAAACCTCAAAATCCGGGAGCGAACGTGTAGCCCAAAGATACGCCGACCCGGGTGGCGAACGGCGAGCTGAACTCGACGTTGTTGTGAATCAGGTAAAGGTGAGCTTCCGGGCGAACGAAGAAGTGGCCGTGAAAGTAGTAACGGATGCCGCCTCCAAAGTGACCCATGAAATGATTGCTGCTGACGAAGTCGGTGCAACTGAAGCGCGCCGCAAGAAGTGAATCCCTGGTAGAAGCGAATGCTCTCCCAACCGATGCCGGCCATCAGCTTCGGCGGCCGCGTGCTTGCCGAGTTTGGGCGCGTAGATGCCGTTGAAGTCGTAAAGCAGTGGACGTTCCGGCGGAATCCACCGTACAGATTCCGGCTGGCTCTCCAGGCAAGTTCGCCGCTGACGCCGAACTGCTTCTTCAAAAGAAGATCGGCGCTGAAGACCGGGTAGGTCCCGCCGCTCAAGCGATACCGGGGTGTGATCTCCGGAGGCGCTCGACGCCGAGGGCGCGAGTAAGCGTGCCTGCGCCAAAAGCGACATCAAACTCCTGCGCATGAACGGTGCCGCAGATCAGAAAGGAAGAACCAGCACAACGATCAGGCTGAGCTTTTTCAAATGACCCTCCGTACGGGGATATTGTCCGTTTAGATGCAACAGCATCCCTATGCGAAAGTCGAAATTTTGAGGCCTGAACCAGTCTTTCCGTCTGACCTGCCCGTGCTCCTCGAGACAATGGTTTGCATCTATAATGCGGCACCGGGAATCAAGATAACTTATTGCATTGATTAGGTTCAGCCCTCGTTCGATATGGAAGAACTGAACTCGCAAAGGCGGTAACCACGCGAAACGACGGTCACTCGCCGGCCGCGGCGTATGTTCTCTGTCTGGTCGTGCTGTTGCCCGGCCTTGCCGTAGGCGCAAGACAGCGCGGATACTCGCAGACCGGCTCGGAATCAAGCTCGGCGCCACCCCGATCACGTCTGCCTCCGAATCAGAGTCCCTTCAACGGCAGCGTTGCCCAGGGCAAGCCCACAGCCGGAGGCGGTGCCGCTTACTTTCCAGGATGCGATTGACCTTGGCCTGAAGAACAACCTGGGCGTACTGCTGCAGAGTTACAACAGCATCGCCGCCCGCGGACAGAAATGGAAAGAACTGAGCGCGCTTCTTCCCAATCTGACCGCGGGAGTTCAGCGAAAACGTGGTGCAGGAAAACCTGGCGGCTCAGGGCCTGCGATTTCCCGGATTTCCCACCATCGTGGGGCCTTACGGATTCACCGATGCGCGGGTGTACCTCACCCAATCGATTCTGAATCTGAAGGCCTTGAACCGTGAACGCGGCGCCGCGGAAGACGAGCGGGCAGCGCAATACAGCTACAAAGATGCCCGCGACCTGGTGGTGCTGGCGACCGGCAATGCCTATCTGCAGGCGCTCTCCGGAGCGGCACGGGTGGAAACCGCCGAAGCGCAAGTGCAAAACGCGCAGGCGCTGTATGACAAGGCCGTCGATCAGCAGAACGCCGGCCTGAGTCCGGCCATCGACACGCTTCGCGCCCGGGTGGAATTGCAGAACCGGCAGCAGCAGCTGATCGTCTCGCGCAACGACTATGCCAAGCAGAAACTGGCGCTGGTGCGCGCCATTGGGCTGCCGGTAGGTCAGGAAATTGCGCTGACCTCCAAAGCGCCCTACGACGCCCTGGCGACGCTTGGAATTGAAGAAAGCCTGCAACGCGCCTATGCCTCCCGCTCCGACTACCTGGCGGCCGTGCAGCAGGTGCGGGCCGCCGAGCACTATCGCAAAGGAGCGTCCGCGGAATACTTCCCCACCATCGATGTGAACGCCGACTACGGCGACCTGGGAGTTAATCTCGGGAACTCGCACGGCACCTTCACCGTCGCCGGCCGCCTGAACATTCCCATCTTTCAGGGCGGCAAAGTTCACGCCGACGTGCTGCAAGCCGAAGCCACGCTGCGCCAGAACCGCGCCCAGCTGGACAATTTGCGCGGCCAGATAGAATACGAGGTCCGCACCGCTCTGCTGGATATTGGCGGCCGCCGACGAACAGGTGAAGGTCGCGCGCAGTTCCGTCGATCTGGCGGAGCAAACTCTGACCCAGGCCCGCGACCGATTCTCCGCCGGTGTTACCGACAACCTGGAAGTAGTCCAGGCCCAGGAAACGGTGGCCTCGGCCCATGAAAGCTATATTTCCAGCCTGTACGCTCACAATCTGGCCAAGATCGAACTGGTGCGAGCCATGGGATACGCGGAACAGGGCGTAAGGCAATATCTGAAGAGCAAGTAATATGGAATCAAGCACAGAGACCAAACCGTGCACGAAACGCCTGAAGTTGAAACCCGCGAACATCCTCCCTTGCCGGCTTCGGAGAGAGATCTCCGCTGGAAGCAAGCTTCCCGCAATCCCCGTTTTCGCCTGGCCCTGATCGTGGGCGGAATTGTGCTGCTGGTGGCGGGCTTTTTTCTGTGGCGCTACCTGGGCAGCTACGAATCCACCGACGACGCGCAGATCGATGGCCACCTGAACGCCATCAGCACGCGCGTCTCCGGACACGTGATCAAGCTGCTGGTCAACGACAACCAGTATGTGGAGGCAGGAACGCCGCTGGTCGAGATCGATCCCAAGGATTATGAGGTTGCGGTGGCCAGCGCCAAGGCTGCCTATCAGGATGCCCTGGCCACGGCGGAATCCATGCAGGTGAATGTTCCGATCACCACGATCAACACCGGCAGCCAGCTGTCCGTCGTCTCAGGCCGAAGTGGAGAGCGGACGCGGCCGGAGTTTCGATGGCGCGCCAGCAACTCGAGGCCGCGCGGGCTCAACTGGAGCAGGCCATTGCCAACGACATCAAGGCGCAAAACGATGTCGGGCGCTACAAGCAGTTGGTGGACAAGCAGGAAATCTCGCATCAGCAATACGACCAGGCGGTAGCCGCGGCCCGGTCGAGCGCCGCCGGAGTTGCCGCAGCCCGGGCGTCCGCCTCTGCCGCCGAGCAAGAGGTGGCGCAGGCGCAAGCCAAGCGGGAGCAGGCGGAAGCCAACTTGCGCTCCGCCGAGACTGCGCCGCAACAGATTGTCCGTCATGCGCTCGCGCGCCCAGGCCGCCCAGGCCCAGGCCCAGCAGAAGAAAGCCGAACTGGAACAGGCCATGCTGAATCTGCAATACACGCGGCTGGTCGCGCCGGTCAACGGCATCGTCAGCAATCGCACGGTCGAAGTCGGCCAGAATGTCTCAGATCGGTCAGGAACTGATGAAGATCATCAACCTGGACGACATCTGGGTGACGGCCAACTTCAAGGAAAGCCAGCTCCGCTACATGCGGCCCGGACAGCGCGCCACCATCTCGGTGGACGCGTACGGCAAGAAATACAACGGACACGTGGAGAGCATCGCCGGCGCCAGCGGAGCCCTGTTCAGCCTGCTTCCGCCGGAAAATGCCACCGGCAACTACGTGAAAGTGGTGCAGCGCATCCCGGTGAAGATCACCTTTGATCCGGGAGAGACCAAGGAACATATTCTGCGGCCCGGAATGTCGGTCGAGCCCAAGGTCTGGATGCAGATGAGTTCGGCGGCTCTGACCGCGGACGGCGCGGCTCTTCCGCGTCCGGCGATCAATCCCTGGATCATCGCGATGGCCGTCACGCTGGCCACGTTCATGGAGGTGCTGGACACCAGCATCGCCAACGTCTCGCTGCCGCACATCGCCGGCAGCCTTTCCGCCGGGACCGACGAAAGCACCTGGGTGCTGACCTCCTACCTGGTCTCGAACGCCATCGTGCTGCCGCTCAGCGGCTGGATCTCCTCCATCATCGGACGCAAGCGTTTCTACATGAGCTGCGTCGCCATCTTCACCGTCAGCTCGTTCCTGTGCGGACTGGCGCCGAACCTGGGCATGCTGATTTTCTTCCGCATCCTGCAGGGCGCGGGCGGCGGCGGCTTGCAGCCCAGCGAGCAGGCCATCCTGGCCGACACCTTTCCGCCCGCCAAACGCGGCATGGCCTTCGCCGTCTACGGCCTGGCGGTCGTGCTGGCGCCCGCCATCGGTCCGACGCTCGGCGGCTGGATCACCGACAATTTCACCTGGCGCTGGATTTTTCTGCTGAACATTCCGGTCGGCATTCTTTCGCTGATGTTGACCTCGCGCCTGATCCAGGACCCGCCGTACCTGAAGCGCAAGAAACTTTCGGAAACCAAGATCGACTACATCGGCCTGGGCCTGGTCGCTCTGGGCCTGGGCACGCTGCAGATTGTCCTGGACAAGGGCCAGCGCGATGACTGGTTCGAATCGCATTTCATCGTGGTGCTGTCGGTCATCGCAGCCGCTTCCCTGTTGTTCCTGATCTACTGGGAGTGGACGCGCAGAAGATCCGGTCATCGACCTGCACCTGTTCACCAACCGGACGTTCGCCGCCTCCAATCTCCTGATGTTCATGCTGGGCTTTGCGCTGCTCGGCAGCACCGTGCTGCTGCCGCTGTTCATGCAGACCCTGCTGGGCTATACCGCCCAACAGGCCGGGCTGGCGCTGTTGCCGGGCGGCTTCAGCCTGATGCTGCTGATGCCGCTGGTGGGCTTTATGCTCTCCCGTTTCGATGCCCGCAAGATGATGATGGGCGGGCTGCTCGTGCTTTCCTTCTCCCTGTTTCACATGACCAACTTCGACCTGGGAGTTGATTTCCGGACGGTGGTGTTCGCCCGAATGATTCAGACCGCGGGCCTGGCATTCCTGTTCGTTCCGATCAACACCGCGGCTTATGCATTCCTGCCCAAGGAGAAGAACAACGCCGCCTCGGGGCTGATGAACCTGGCCCGCAACATCGGCGGCAGCGTGGGCATCTCGATTGTGACCACCATGCTGGATCGCCGGCAGCAATTCCATCTGAACCGCATGTCGAGTCATCTTTCGGCCGGCGAGTCCGCAGGTGCAGTCCATGCTTCAGGGCACAGCGCAAGCGCTTCGAGGCCAGAGGGTTTTCCGCCTGCAGAGGCCATGCACAAGGCCTACGCGCTGTTGCAGGCCAACGTCTTCCGCCAGGCCAGCATGCTGGCCTACATTGACAACTTCTGGCTGTTGGGAGTAGCTATTCTGGTGATGGTTCCGTTGGTTTTCCTGATGAAGCGGCCACGCCGTAGCGCATGGCGGTGCAGATTGCGCGTCACATTAGGATGGCGGCACGTCGGAAGCTCGAGTCGCCTAGATCAGACGAGGACGATCACGCTGTGTTTCGAGTCATCACAGTCGAACGGGAATTCGGAAGCGGCGCCGCGGAAATCGCCCGCGAAATTGCCAACCGCCTGGGCTGGAAGCTCTGGGACCAGGCCCTGACCGAAGAGATCGCCAAAGAAGCCAAGTCGACCGTTCCGCCGTGATGTACTGCGACGAGCGCCTGGACAGCACCTTTCACCGCCTGGCCAAGACATTCTGGCGCGGCAGCTACGAACGCAGCATGCCGCTGAAGGGCACCGAGCCTTTCGACGCGGATCGCTTTGTGGCGATCGGGCAGGAAGTGATGACCCGGGTGGCCGCGGCCGGAAATTGCGTGATCGTCGGACGAGGCGCTCCCTACTTCCTGCGCGAACTTCCGGACGCGTTCCACGTTTTCCTCTACGCTCCGCGGTCAGAAAAACTGCGGCGCCTGCGCCTGATCGGACACAGCGAAAAAGAAGCCGAAGAACTGGTCGACACCGTGGACCGCGACCGCATCGAATTCGTGAAACACTACTTCGGCGCCGACTGGCCCACCCGCTGCCTCTACCACATGATGATCAACACCGCCGTCGGGGATGAAATCGTCATTTCCATGATCCTCGACAGCATGCAGCCTGCTGGAAAGCCAGCCGGTGACCGCAGGCGGAACCGCTGCCTCCCAGCTCGAAAAGTCGCCCGTAACTCTTTGGTAATACGGGTTGCACCTTTTTTGTTGCACTTTAACACTCCTGAAATATCTTCGGATTAGCATTGCAGAGTGGAAACAGCTCTGCGGAGGCTTCAGAAATGGGAGCGGCCCGGATTCCACAACACGCTCTTCCCCTGCAGGTGGCGGCTGTCTGCTACCGGCGGCGCGGCCCATCCGTCGAGTTCCTGCTGGTGAACACCAACGGCGGCAACAAGTGGACATTTCCCAAAGGCGATCCCGAATCGTCTCTCTCCCACGGCCAGGCCGCGGAACGCGAAGCCTGGGAAGAAGCCGGCGTCCGCGGCAGCATCGAGTCGCGCCATTTCTGCCTCTACATCCATTCCAAAGGTGTTTTCTGGAAACCTCCAGGAGTGCGGGAGTATGTGATCAAGGCATTTCTGCTCGAAGTGGAGCGGCAGAGGAACCGCAAGAAGCCACGCCGCAATCCCACCTGGTTCAGCCCCGAGGAAACCAAGAAGATCCTGGCCAAAGGTCGCGAAGTGAAATACGCGCGCGAACTGCAGGCGGTGGTCGATCGCGCGCTGGAAAAAATTGGCGCCGCGCAAACCGCCGCGAAGAGCGCCGCCGTCCCGGCGGCTGTCGTGAGGGCGTCCCGCCTCCACATCCCGTCATGCTGAGCAGCAGTCATGCGACGGTCGCTTGCGACCGGACTGACGAAGTCGAAGCACCCCTATTCCCTTCCGTGAAGCCAATCCTACGCTGCCAAATACCTATCAGCCCGACTGCGTCAGCTGCGGTAGGGGTCCTTCGACTCCGCATGAAGCCCGCAGCGGGCTTCATACTCCGCTCAGGATGACAGGGTTCTTCTTCAAATCGCCTCTCTCATGAGACGATTGAAGCAATGATTCAACTCTCCGCCGCCGGCAAACGCTATGGCCACAAGCTCCTGTTCGAAGGAGCGGACTGGATGATCACGCCTCGCGACCGCGTCGGCCTGGTGGGCGCGAACGGCACCGGCAAATCCACGCTGCTGAAGATTCTGGCCGGGCGGAAAGCCTCGACTATGGCTCCGTCAGCCGGGCCAAGGGCATCAGCGCCGGATACCTGCCGCAGGATGGGCTGGCGCTCTCCGGACGCACCGTGTTCGCCGAGTGCATGTCGGTGTTTTCGCAACCTGCGAGCCATGGAACAGGAGATGGAAGAGCTGACCGGACGCATGTCCGAACTCGATCATGCATCTCCCGAGTACGCGCAGGTCGCGGAACGCTATCAGCGCATCGAGCACGAATTCACCACTCGCGACGGATACGCCATCGAAGCGCAAGTCGGCACGGTGCTTGTCGGGCTGGGTTTTCGCAAAGAAGACTGGACCCGGCAGACCGAAGAATTTTCCGGCGGCTGGCAGATGCGCATCGCGCTGGTCAAGCTGCTGCTGCAGCAGCCCAACCTGCTGCTGCTGGACGAACCCACCAACCATCTTGATCTCGAAGCCCGCAACTGGCTGGAAGAATATCTCAGCAACTATCCCTACGCGTTTGTGCTGATCTCGCACGACCGCTATTTTCTCGACGTGACCGTCAACAAGATTGTCGAAATCTGGAACAAGCGCGTTCATCTTTACCGCGGCAACTACGAAAAATATCTGGACGCGAAGACGCAGCGCCTGGAGCAGCTCGAGGCGGCCTATCGCAACCAGCGCGAGCGCATCGAGCAACTGGAAGTCTTCATCAACCGCTTCCGCTACCAGGCGACCAAGGCCAAGCAGGTGCAGAGCCGGATCAAGGAACTGGAAAAGATCGAGCGCATCGAACTGCCGGAGGAAGAAAAGACCATTCACTTCTCCTTTCCCGCAACCCAAGCCCAGCGGCCGGATCGTGGCCGAGTTCGTCGGCGTCGCGAAATCCTATGGCGAGAAGGAAGTGTTTCGCGATGTCAATTTCATGATCGAGCGCGGCGACCGCATCGCGCTGGTCGGAGTGAATGGCGCCGGAAAATCCACGCTGATCAAGCTGCTGGCGCAGACCGAAGCCGCTGACCCAGGGCGAATACAAGCTGGGCCACAACGTCGCAGCCGGATTATTTCGCGCAGGACCAGTACAAGGAACTCGATCCGGATGCGCGCATCCTCGACGATCTCGGCGAGATTTCGCCGCGCTCCACGCAAACCGAACTGCGCAGCCTGCTGGGCTGCTTTCTGTTCTCCGCCGACGATGTTTTCAAGCGCATCGGCGTGCTCTCCGGCGGCGAGCGCAATCGCTATGCGCTGCTGCGCATGCTGCTGCACCCGGCAAATTTCCTGCTGCTCGACGAGCCCACCAACCACCTCGACATGCGCGCCAAGGACGTCCTGCTGAAGGCGCTGACCGACTACAACGGCACCGTGGTCTTCGTCTCGCACGATCGCTACTTCATCGACAAGCTGGCGACGCGCGTGTTCGAAGTCGGCGACGGGCGGGTCGAAGTCTATCCCGGCAACTACGAAGATTATCGCTGGCGGAAAGAAGGCGGCGCGGCGGCGTTGCAAAAGGCGGTTACGTCTGCCGGCAAATTCGCAGCCCACGAATGGCAATTCCAGCGGCCAGCCGCGCGAAATCCGAGGACGCCGCAGGCAAGCGCCTGAATCCCATCAAACGCAAACAGATGGAAGATCGCGTCCACGAACTCGAGGCGAGATCAATCGTCTGGAAGATGCCATCGCGGAGTGCGAAGCAGCCTTGCAGACCTTCGTCAGCGCCGAAGAAACCCAGCGGGTCACCCAGGAACTGGCACGACGCACGAGCCGAACTGCAGAGCCGGCTGGCGGAATGGGAAGAACTGGGCCAGGCGCTGCAGATCTAGGCGCGATAGACTCGGCTTCTGCGAATCGTGCTATTCATCCGCGTGGAAGCAGCTGCCTGCCTGCGTTACCTGCAGCGATTTCAGCGGATACGATCCAGTCACTGGCGTTCATAGCCGTCGTCGTTCTTCCGTAACCTGCTCTATTTCGTCGCTCCCATGCGATAGTCAGCTTGGCAATTGGCCTAAAGTCAGCAGACCCGCCGCATGCGGTAACGCCGATAGTGCGCGCCGCGCGGAAAACCTTAAGGAGCGCCGCAACCGATGCTGCAGCCATCAGATTCTCAAAAATCGCAGTTTTCCTCGAACCCGAACTTCAC
This sequence comes from Terriglobia bacterium, assembly GCA_963696825.1. Taxonomy (GTDB): domain Bacteria; phylum Acidobacteriota; class Terriglobia; order Terriglobales; family Acidobacteriaceae; genus JAIQFF01. The sequence continues at coordinate 531,720 of CAVOLN010000007.1, read as the reverse complement.
GCCCCAGCAAGACCGTCAGCGTTCCGGTGGAGCAGGCCACGATCGGACGCTCGCTGGTGATCAAGGGCGAAGTCAGCGGCTCCGAATCGCTCTACGTCGACGGCGAGATCGAAGGCACCGTCAATCTTGCCGATCAGCCGCGTCACCATCGGACGCAACGGCAGCGTCGCCGCCAACATCAGCGCCCGCGAAGTTGTGATCCTGGGCAAGGTGCAGGGCAACATCCAGTGCACCGATCGTCTGGACATCCGCAGCGAAGGTTCGCTGACCGGCGATGTGATCACCCAGCGCATCAGCGTTGAGGATGGAGCCATTCTGAAAGGCAGCGTGCAGGTGCGCGCCGTCGAGCAGAAGCACGACAAGTCACAGGCCAAAGCAGGCATCAGCCGAATCGGCTAAGCCGTGCCGCGACCGAGCAGCCGAAAGCGGCAGCTGCAGTCGCAGGCGCCTAATTCGTTTCAGGAGTCTGTAGTGGGGCACGCCTCACACTGCCGTGCCCTCTATTTCTTTTCTTCGGTCTTCGGTCTTCAAATCCAGCGCCGCCGAATTCATGCAGTAGCGCAGGCCGGTCGGCGCGGGGCCGTCTTCAAAAACATGCCCCAGGTGGGCATTGCAGCGCGAGCAACGGGTTTCGGTGCGAACCATGCCGTAAGTCTTGTCGGTATGGTTCACCACCGCCGCTTCGTCCACCGGCTGCCAGAAACTCGGCCAGCCGGTGCCCGACTCAAACTTGGTGTCCGAGCTGAACAGCGGCTGCCCGCAACAGACACATGCATACGTGCCTGCATCTTTCGTCTTCCAGTATTTGCCGCTAAACGCCGGCTCGGTTCCCGCCTTGCGGGTCACGTAATACTGCTCGGGCGACAACTGCTTTTGCCATTCTGCTTCCGGTTTGACAATCTTCTCGGTCTTGACGACTTTTTCTGCCATTTCATTCTCCAATTGATTTTCCAGTACGTTGGAGCCGTTGCCAGCACACGCTCAAATCTCGATCATCATATCCTCGCAGCCGCGTCGGGTAAGTGTTCAATATTTCGCCCTTGTCTTTGCGCACCACCACCGTGTCCGAATGCCGAAAACCGCCCCACTCGGGATCGTAGACTCCCGGCTCGCAGCTGAAGGTCATTCCCTGGGTGAGCACGGTCTTGTCGCCTTCGGCAATCCAGGGAGACTCGTGGCCTTCCAGGCCAATGCCGTGCCCGGTGCGGTGTCTGAGAAACTTCTCGAACCCCGCCTTGCGAATTTGATCCAGACTCTTCTTGTCCACTTCCTCGGCCACCGCGCCTTCCTTCATATTCTCAGCCGCCGGCGTCATGCGCCGCCAGCATGGCGTCGAACAGACGCTTGGCGTAATCGGTCGGCTTGCCCACGCAGAATGAACGCTCGCACTCGACGTTGTATCCTCCCACCTGCGCGCCGAAACTCAGGATCAAGGCGTCTCCCGATTTCAGCCGGTCCTTGCTCGGAACCGCATGCGGGAAGGCCGAACGTTTGCCGAACGGCACCAGCCCGCCGAACGGGGGCTCGATGCCCACGCCGACCACATCGTTCAGTTCTTTTGACATCTTGTCGGCCACCGCATCGGCCGTGACTTTCAGGATTTGATCTTCGGTCACGCTGCCGTTGTGCTGCACGAAATCGCGCCCCGCCTGCACGTTGAAGTCGGCGAAATACATGGCCCGCCGCATGATGCGCAACTTCGTCTTCATCCTTGACCCAGCGCAGGTCCTCGATCAGATCTCCGGCATCCACGATCTCGGCCTTGGGCGCTCCCAGCTTCATTTGATGCAGGCGGCCCGGCCGAGGCTCCTCGACTCCAATTCTGCCCGTTGCCGAACCCGCGCTTGGCCACGCGCTCGAAGATCCAGCGCACCCGGTTCACCGGCCCGGGAAAATCGAAATACGATTCGTAATCTTTCACCCACCAGAGCTGCACCTGATCGATCTCGAGTCCGGGAACAAACAGGACCGGATCACCCGACTCCGGAATCAGCGCGGCAATCGGACGCTCGGTCGAAAGATGGAAATATCCCGTGGTGTAAATGATGTTGGTGGCATCCAGAAGAAGCATCGCATTGAGCTTGCGCTCCTTCATCTTCTGCTGCACCTGGGCGATCTTGCGCCGGTACCAGTCCGGTTCGCAGGCGGTCGTGCGGAGCCGGTGTCCGGCATGGCGGTGGCCATGCGCAGCCAGTGCGTCCTCCCGAGTTTGCTGACATCAGTGGTAACGCTGAGCGCCGCCACTCCCGACAGCGTGCGCATGAACTGCCTGCGGTTTGCCATTAAGCCTCCCTTTTATTGTCAGTCTGCCTTTTGTAGAGCCAGCCCTGGTCCGGATCGACCCTCCCGCTACAAACACCGCGGGCGAGGGCGCCCGCGCCACACCGGCCTTGTCATTCAATCGCCCGGTAATCGCCGCGGTAATAGAGCAGCGGATCGCCCTCGCGCACCACAACTTCTTCGACTTCCGCGATAAAAATCGTGTGATCACCGGCATCCTGCGAGGTGTGCAATCGGCACTCGAGATACGCCAGGGCGCCGTTCAGCACCGGAGTGCCGTGCGCCGTCCGGTCAAAGCGCGCGCCCGCGTCCCGCTCCGCGTGTCCGTGATCCTGGGCGGGACGCGCATAGTACTCCGAAATATTCTGCTGATCTTCCGCCAGCACATTCACTCCAAACCGCTTCTTGGCATGCAGGTGGGCATGAGTCCGCGCCCGATGATCCACGCAAACCAGCACCAGCGGCGGATCGAGCGAAACCGAAGCGAAAGCATTGGCGGTCATGCCGTGCACCTGGCCTTCGTAGTCCACGGTGATAACGGTCACTCCGGTCGCAAAACATCCCAGAGCCTGCCGGAATTCTGCTGACGTAACGCTCATGAGAACCCTGATATCGCTATCGACTTATATCACTCACGCAATGGTCTGGGAAAATGTGCGGTCGCCGCCTGCGAAGCGCTTCGGTTTAGCCTCATGTATCATTCTCGTGTAGAAGAACACATGCTGTCATCCCAACCGGAGCGCGGCTCAGCAAGCAGGTGGAGAGCCTGCATTGAGCGCGCGGAGCGAATCGAACGGCGACCCGCTTTCCCCGCAGCGGTCCCAGAATTCGACACTCAGGATTTCATCCGGCCGAGTTGGCCAGGTTGGCAAGCTTGACCGTAAGAGAAAAAGACATCACGCAGCAGTCCTCGTTGACTTTTCTCGACGAACTGCGCCACGGTCTGCCGCTCTCGCGCGAGGGCGCCTGCCAGCTCCTGCATTGTCCTGACGACGAACTCCCGGCTCTCCTCGCCGCCGCCCTGGTCAGCTAAGCAGCGCTTCAAGCCCGGCGTCATCACCTACTCGCGCAAAGTTTTCATCCCCTTGACGAACCTCTGCCGCGACTATTGCGGCTACTGCATTTTCCGCCGCGATCCGGGCGAACCCGGCGCGCACACCATGACGCCGGACGAGGTTCTGGAAGTCGCGCAGGCCGGCGAAAAGATGGGCTGCACCGAGGCCCTCTTCAGCCTGGGCGACAAGCCGGAACTCATCTTCCCTGAAATGCGCGCGACCCTGCGCCACCTGGGATACAAATCGACGCTGCACTATCTGGAAGCCATGTGCGAGCGGGTCCTGCGCGAGACCACTCTGCTGCCGCATCCCAATCCGGGCCTGTTAAGCGCGGAGTGGATCGCCCGCCTGGCCGCGGTTTCGCCCAGCATGGGCCTGATGCTGGAGACCACGAACACCGCTCTGCTTGCGACCCGGCGCGCGCGCATGACAACGCTCCCGACAAGATTCCAGCCAAACGCCTGCGCACGATTGAAGAAGCCGGAAAGCAATCCGTTCCCTTCACCACCGGCTTGCTGATCGGAATTGGCGAAACCGTCGAAGACCGGGTGGACACGCTGCTCGCCATCCGCGAACTGCACCGGCGCTACGGCCACATCCAGGAAGTGATCGTGCAGAATTTCCGCGTCAAGCCGGAGATTCCGATGCGCGACTGGCCGGAACCGACGCGCGGCGAGATGTTGCGCACCGTCGCGGTGGCGCGCCTCCTCATGCCGGAAGTCAACCTGCAGGCGCCGCCAAATCTTTCCGCTCCCTACTACGACGAACTGCTCGATGCCGGAATCAACGACTGGGGCGGAGTTTCGCCGCTGACCCCGGACTTCATCAATCCGGAAAAGCCCTGGCCGCACCTGGAGCAGCTCCAGTCGCGCACCGAATCAAAAGGATACATTCTTGCGCCAGCGCCTGCCGGTTTATCCTGAATTCCTGACGGCGATCACCACGCGGCCCGGCCTGCTCTCGGAAAAAGTTCAGGCCGCCGCCGATCGCGAAGGCTACGCAGGGAGGGCAAAGGCTGCATGATTGTCGTACTCACCGGAGGCACCGGCGGCGCCAAGTTTGTGGACGGCCTGCGCCAGGTCGTTCCCGCCAAAGATCTCACCATCATCGTCAACACCGGAGACGATCTGGAGTGGTGGGGACTCTACGTTTCTCCCGACCTCGATTCCATCACCTACGTGCTGGCCGGACTGCTCAGCAAGGAACGCGGCTGGGGCGTGAAGGGCGACACTTTCTTTTGCCTGCAAGCCATGGGCGAACTGGGCGAGCCCATCTGGTTTCACGCCGGCGACCGCGATCTCGCCGTCCACCTGCTGCGCACGAAATTGCTCACGGCAAGGCAAGACTCTGTCCGAGGTCTCCGCCGAAATCGCCACCAAGATGGGTGTGCAGGCCCGCATTCTTCCCATGAGCAATGCCCGCGTGGAAACCCGGGTAGACACGCCGATCGGCGAACTCAGCTTCGAAGAATATTTCGTGCAGCGCTGGTATCAGGACCCGGTCAACTCGGTCCGCTTCGCCGGAGTGGATAAGGCCGAACCCGCTCCGGGCGTGATCGACGCCATCATGTCGGCGACAGTCGTGCTGCTCGCGCCCAGCAATCCTGTCACCAGCATTGGCCCGATCCTGGCGGTTCCGGGCATCGTCGACGCTCTCAAGCAAACGCGCGCGCCGGTTGCCGCCATCAGTCCGATTGTCGGCGGCAACGCGGTTTCGGGACCGGCTGGCATTCTGATGGCCGCCCAGGGTTTGCCGGTCTCCATCGCGGGCGTGGCTCAGGCCTACCGCGAATTTCTGGACATTCTGGTGGTTGACATCCGCGATGCCAAAGCCGCCGAAGAATTGCAGAAGTCCGGACTCCGCGTCCACTGCGCCAACACGATCATGAGCACAGCCGACGAAAAGGTCGACCTCGCCCGCCAGGTTCTGGCGTCTGATGTTTCGGCTGAAAGCGCGGCCCACGCCGGATCGGACCTGTCATGATTCTGGTCCCGGTCAAAAACCTCTCCGGCGCCAAGCAACGCCTCGCTGCCATACTCGATCAGCCCACCCGCACCGAACTGGCGCAAGCCATGCTGCTCGACGTGCTCGAAACCTTGGCCACGTGGACGGATTGCCCCGAAGTTGGCATCGTCACCAGCGATCCCTTCGCGCTTCAGCTGGCGCATCAATTTCACTTCACCGTGATCCCCGACAACGCCAACCGTAGCGAAACCGATGCCATCGAAATGGCCACCCGCTTCTGCGAGTCCCAGGGAGTGGACAGCACGCTGGTGATTCCCGGCGACATTCCCCTGATTCAGTCCTGGGAACTGGAAAAGATTCTCGCACGCCGCGCCCGCCGAAGGTTCGGTCCTGGTGCCCGCTGCCGACGGACGTGGCACCAACGCCATCTGGCGGTGCCCCGCGGGCCTGTTTCCCGCGCGCTTCGGCAATGACAGTTTCAAGCCCCACCATGCCGCAGCCCAGGCCACCGGAAAACCCTGCGTCGTGCTTTCCCTGCCGGGCATCGCGCTCGATGTCGACAATCCCGCAGACTTGCGCGCGCTCGCCGCCGCTCCCGGCGAAACCCGCGCCCAACGCCTGATCCGGCAATGGGAACTGGCCGATCTTCCGTTGGCAGCGAATGAGTAAGGCGTTGAGTCGCGCAGACAAAAACAAGCCCCGAAGGGGCGCAAGAATGTAGCCCACGGCGTAAGCCGTGGGTGGACGCAGCCCGACGACAAGCCCCGAAAGGGCGAAAGAATTTTCGTCCTCCGGCCGCTCCGGAACTCCACATCATCCCCCTTCCGGTCGAGGCCGAGGTCCACCCGGGCGACTCCCTCCCCAGGCTGCTTCTCGACGCCCTCAAGCATCAAAAACAACGACTCCGCCAGGGCGACATCCTGGTCATCAAACACAAAATTGTCTCCAAGGCGGAGGGTCAATTGGTGGACCTGAAAAAGATCAAACCCTTCTGCCGCGTCCCGGCGCTGGGCCGTCGCTATGATCTCGACGCGCGCGTCATCGAACTGGCCATCGCCGCAAAGCCGCCGCATCGTGCGTCGCAAGCGCGGCGTCCTGATCACCGAAACCCGCCATGGCCTGATCTGCGCCAACAGCGCGGTCGACGTCTCCAACGTCGACGGAGGCCGCCACGCGCTCCTGCTGCCCGAGGATCCCGACCGTTCCGCCGCGAAGAATCCACGGCGCACTGAAGAAAACTCTGCACCTTTCCATCCCCGTCATCATCACTGATACTTTCGGCCGGCCCTGGCGTGAAGGCCTGACCGAGGTCGCCATCGGCGTGGCCGGCATGAAGGCCCTTCACGACTATCGTGGCCAGCGCGATCCGCATGGATTACGAGCTGCAGGCCAGCATTGAGGCCGACGCCGACCAACTGGCTTGCGCTGCCGGCCTGGTCTGCGGCAAGCTAGCTCGCACGCCGGCGTGTATCATTCGAGGATTCGCTTATCAGCCCGGCCGAGGCAGCGCCCGTGACCTGATTCGCCCGGCCGCCAACGATCTGTTTCGCTGAAGTCGTCGTGCAAGGAGGAGTTGTGACCCGAGTTCTGCCCGATTCCGAACTGGAAAATTTCCCCGCGCTGGAATGGTCGGCAGTTGCCGAGAGCACGTCGTCGGAAGTGGCGCAACGCGCTCGAGCAGGTCATGGCGTCACAGGATGGCAGCGTCCTCTCCCGCGAACAATGCCTGCTGCTGGCGAATGCCGAAGGCGACGATCTGCTCGGCCTGCTGGTCGCGGCCGACATGCTGCGCCGCGATCTGGTCGGCAATCTGGTCACCTACGTGGTCAATCGCAACATCAATTTCACCAACGTCTGTTTTGTCGGATGCAAATTTTGCGCCTTCAGCCGCGGACCGCGCGAAGCCGACAGCTACTTCCACAGCCTCGACACCATGGCGCAGAAAGCCGTCGAAGCCTGGGCGCTGGGCGCGACCGAAGTCTGCATTCAGGGCGGGCTGCCGCACGGATTGCCGCCTTTCTACTACCGCGACATCCTGCGCGCCATCAAAGACAGCCGTGCCCGGCATGCACATTCACGCCTTCTCTCCGATGGAGATCGTTTACGGCGTCGAACTCACCGGCATGCCGCTGCCGGACTATCTGCGGATGCTGCGCGACAACGGCCTCGACACTCTGCCCGGAACGGCCGCCGAAATTCTCGACGACGACGTGCGCTTCGTGCTCTCCCGCAACAAGCTCTCCACCGAACAATGGAAAGCAGGTGATTCGCACCGCCCACCAATGCGGCATTCGCAGCACATCCACGCTGATGTACGGGCACGTCGAAACACCGACCCACTGGGTCAATCAACTTGTTGCTGCTCCGTGACATTCAGGAGCAGACCGGAGGCTTCACCGAGTTCGTGCCCGCTCGGCTTCGTGCATCAGAACACGCTGCTGTTTCAGCAGGGAATCGCGCGCCCCGGCCCGACTCTGGCCGAGCATCTCAAGATTCACGCCCTGGCGCGAGTCATGCTGGCTGGCGCCATCAACAATATTCAGGTGTCCTGGGTAAAGCTGAACCGGCGCCTGTCGCAACTCTGCCTGCATGCCGGCGCCAACGACTACGGCGGCACGCTTGATGGAAGAAAACATCTCGCGCGAAGCCGGAGCCACGGCAGGACAGTACACCAGCGCGCGAAGAATTCCAGTCGCTGATTCTCGAGACCGGACGCATCCCGGCCGAACGCAACACCACCTACACGCGAATCAACATCAAACTGCAACCTGAGCACGTCACCTTCGAAGAAGCGCTCGAGCCGGAGTTCGCATGAAGGGGTCAGCGCTATAATGCCTCGCACCATCGCTATCCTCGGCGGCACCGGTCCGGAAGGCTTTGGGCTGGCGCTGCGCTGGGCCCGCGCCGGTGAGACGCGTGATCATCGGATCGCGCGACGCCAAGCGCGCTCAGGACGCGGCCGCGAAAATCAAGGCAGCTGTTGGCGGCAATGCAAAAGTTTCGGGTGAAGAAAACGTCGCCGCCTGCGCCGCCGCCGATCTGCTCGTGCTCACCGTCCCGTTTGAAGGCCACGCCGCCCTGCTCAAGCAAATCAAGCCCGCGATTCGACCCGGCAGCATCGTGATCGACACCACCGTGCCTCTGGCGGCCAGCGTTGGCGGCCGCGCCACCCGCACTCTCGGCGTCTGGCAAGGCTCCGCCGCGCAGCGAGACCGCCGAACTCGTGCCCAAGGGAGTCTCGGTCGTGGCTGCGTTCCACAACACCTCGGCCGAACTTCTGAACGGCGATGCTGCCGGTTGACTGCGACGTGATCGTCTGCAGTGACGACCCCAACGCCACGCAAGACAGTGAGAGCGCTGGCCGCCAAAATTCCCGGCGTGCGCGCCATCGACGGCGGCAAACTGGAGAACGCGCGCATCGTGGAGCAGATCACCGCGCTCCTGATTGGCCTCAACATTCGGCACAAAGGCCACTCCGGCATTCGCATCACCGGCCTGCCAGCCAGAAGCATACGAAGTTGAGTAGCGCCGGCGTCCCGCCGGCTGTCGTGAGGGCGTCTCGCCCTCACAAGTATGGCCATCGAAGCGTCCGGCGAGAACGACTCGGCATTAATGATGAACGATTCTCCTGATCACGGTCCCGCCATCGAATTCCGCAACGTCTCCTATCGCCTGGAAACCGGTTACGAACTTCTGCGCAATCTGAACCTCGAAGTCCAGCGCGGCGAAACCCTGGTGCTCCTGGGTCGCAGCGGCTCCGGCAAAACCACCACCCTCAAACTCATCAATCGTCTGCTCGTGCAAAGTGAGGGCGAGATTCTCGTCGACGGCCGCTCCATCGCCGAATGGGACGTAATCCGCCTGCGCCGCATGATCGGATACGTCATTCAGGAAGTCGGACTGTTCCCGCATTTCACGGTCGCGCGCAACATCGGCGTGGTTCCGCAGATCGAAGGATGGTCCGCCGATCGCATTCAGAAGCGCGTCGAGGAACTGCTGCAACTGGTAGGGCTTGAACCGCAACTGGCATCGCGTTATCCGCGCGAGCTTTCCGGAGGACAGCGGCAGAGAGTTGGCGTGGCCCGCGCCCTGGCTGCCGATCCGTCGTTTCTCCTGATGGACGAACCTTTCGGTGCGCTCGATCCCATCACTCGCGCCGAATTGCAGCGTGAATTCCTGGCCCTGCAGCAACGCTTGGGAAAAACGGTGGTGTTCGTCACCCATGATCTGCGCGAAGCCCTGCTGCTCGGCACGCGCATCGCGCTCATGGAAGCGGGTCAACTGGTGGTCACGCTTACGCCCGACGAATTTCTGCACTCGACCAATCCCCTGGTTGCCGCCTACGTAGATGCCTTCAAAACCGACCTCAAGGGAGGCCAAGATGAACCCAGAGTAGCGCCAGCGTTCCGAGGACGTCCGCCATCAACGATTGATGCATTCGCGAGGCCATCATGAATGTCCTGCAATTCATCGCTCAGAACCACACCGAAGTCCTGGAACTCACCGCCGAACATCTCTGGCTGGTCGGCGCATCCATCGTGCTCGCGGTGCTCATCGGAATTCCGCTCGGCATTCTGATCACGCGCTGGCCGGTGCTGAACAAAGCCGGTACTCGGCGGCGCCAACATTATTCAGACCATTCCCAGCCTGGCGCTCTTCGGATTTCTTCTGCCCGCGCCCTGGATCGGCGCCCGCGCCGACCGCCTCGCCATCCTCGCGCTCACGCTCTACGCGCTGCTGCCTCTCATTCGCAACACCTACACCGGCATCAAAGGCGTTGATCGCGCCGTGGTCGAAGCCGGACGCGGCATGGGCATGACCGACCGCCAGCTGCTGTGGCAGGTGGAACTCCCGCTGGCGCTGGGCGTGATCATCGCCGGCGTGCGAGTTGCCGCGGTGCATCTCGATCGGACTGGCCACCATCGCTGCCGCCATCGGCGCCGGCGGCCTGGGCGAATATATTTTTCGCGGACTGGCCATGGTCAACAATCAGGTCATCCTGGCCGGCGCGATTCCGGCCGCGGCCCTGGCGATCCTGGCAGACGTGAGCCTGGGATGGCTGGAGAAGCGTCTCAGCCCACGCTAGCTATACGTTGTCATCCTGAGCGCAGCGAAGGATCTGTGCATTGTGCTCCGCGCTATTCTCACTCTCGCTATTCGTCGCTGCTTCTCGCGTCCTGCGGTCCGCCACGCGCCGACCGCATCGTCATCGGCTCCAAGAATTTCACCGAACAACTCGTCCTCGGTGAAATCATCGCCCAGCAGATCGAAAACAAGACTCATCTTCCGGTCGAGCGCCGCTTCTACCTTGCCGGCAGCTACATCTGCCATCAGGCAATTCTCGGCGGCCGCATCGACATCTATCCCGAATACACCGGCACCGCGCTCACCGCGATTCTGAAAGCAGCAGCCGTCCAGCAATCCCGAAGCAGGTTTACAACCAGGTCAAAGACCGAATACGCCAAGCGCTTCAATCTGGAAGTCGGTCAGACATTCGGATTCAATGACACGTTCGCCATCGAGATTCGCGGCGAAGACGCCCGCCGGCTCGGCCTGAAGACCATTTCGCAAGCGGCAGCCTACACTCCGAAATGGCGCGCCGGATTCGGCTACGAATTCATGGAGCGTCCCGACGGCTACAAGGGCTTGGCGGCAACCTACGGCCTGCGCTTCGCCGAACCTCCCCGCATCATGGACCTGGGCCTGCTCGCCCGCGCGCTCAAAGACAAGCAGGTCGACCTCGCCGCGGGAAACACGACCGATGGCCTGATCCCGGCGCTCGATCTGTTCGTTCTAGAGGACGACAAGCACTACTTTCCGCCCTACGAAGCCGTGCCCATCATCCGGCAAGAGATGCTTGCGCTCCATCCCGAGGTGGGAAAGGCATTGAGCGAACTCGCCGGAAAGATTTCCGACGACGACATGCGTCAACTCAACTACGCGGTAGACGGCCAGCATCGCGACGTGAAGCAAGTGGTAAGAGAATTCCTGCGAAGAACTCTTTCTGAGAACTGAGAACCTAAAACTTAGAACTGAATTTCACATCAATTAGACCGAAGCTAACATCAACCAAGCGAAGCTGACAGTCAACCATGCTGAATTTCACATCAACCACACCGCATCCACATCCACGATCACCTGCGTGCGCGGAATCTTCTGCTGCGCCGCATAGGCCAGCATCGATCTAAGCAGCGCGTTCAGCTTCTCCCGGCTGGCTGACTTCACCACAAAGTGATAGCGATAATCCTGCTTCAACCGCAGAATCGGCGCGGCCGCCGGTCCCAGCACGCGAATGCCTTCGTGCCGCGTCTTCTCAAACCACTTTCCCAGAATGCCGGACCAGCGCAGCGCCTCATCCAGCTTGTCGCTGCGCACCAGAACATTGGCCAGCGCGCTGTACGGCGGATAGTGCATCCAGCTGCGAAAGCGCAATTCTTTGTCGTAGAAGCCGGCAAAGTCGTGCTGCGCCGCGTACTGCACCGCATAGTGATCGGGAAAATAAGTTTGCAGCACGACTTTTCCCGGCGTCTGCCCGCGTCCGGCGCGTCCCGCCACCTGGGTCAGCAACTGGAAGGTGCGCTCCGCGGCGCGAAAATCCGGAAAGCCCAGCGCCATGTCCGCGCCGACCACGCCCACCAGCGTGACGCCGTGAATGTCGTGTCCCTTGGCAATCATCTGCGTGCCCACCAGCAGATCGAGTTCGCCTTCATTCAGCGCATTCAGCGCGCGCTCGAAGTCTTCGCGGCCGCGCACCGTATCGCGATCCAGACGTCCGATGCGAGCCTGCGGAAACATGCCGTGCAGCAATTCTTCCAGTTTTTCCGAACCGGTGCCGAGGAAATACACGTACTCGCTGCCGCAATGGACGCACGCCTTGGGCACCGGCGCGGTGTAGCCGCAATAGTGGCACTCCATGCGACGCGAGCGCTTGTGATGAGTCATCGCGATGGCGCAGTTCTTGCACTCCAGCGTCTTGCCGCAGGCGCGGCACAGCACCACCGGCGAATATCCGCGCCGGTTCAGCAGCACCATCACCTGCTCTTTGCGCTCCAGCCGCTCTTTGATTTCTTCCGCCAGCTTGCGCGAGATCACCTGCTCGCTTCCGGTCTCCTGAAACTCCTGCCGCATGTCGATGATCTCGACTTCCGGCAGCGGCCGCTGCTCCACGCGGTCGGGCAATTCGAGCAACGTGTACTTGTTTTTCTTGGCGTTGAAGTACGACTCCAGCGACGGCGTGGCCGATCCCAGCACCACCGACGGCGTTCGCCATCTTGGCCCGCATCACCGCCACATCGCGCGCGTGATAGCGCGGCATCTCCTCCTGCTTGTACGAAGGGTCCTGTTCCTCGTCCACGATCAGCAGCGCCAGATCGGACGACCGGAGCAAACACTGCCGAGCGCGTGCCCACCACCATGCGCGCGTCGCCGCGCTTGATGCGATGCCACTGCTCGGCGCGTTCCTTGTCGGACAGCGCCGAGTGCAGGATGGCGACTTCGTCTCCGAACACCTGATGCAGGTCGGCAGCGACGGCCGGAGTCAGGCCGATCTCCGGGACCAGCAGAATGGCCGAGCGTCCGGCCTCGAGCACCGCTCGCATGGCCGCCAGATAGACCGCGGTCTTGCCCGATCCGGTGATGCCGTGCAGCAACATGCCGGCGAACTTGCGCGCGTTCACGCGCTCCTGAATGCGTTTGAGCGCCGCCTGCTGCGCCGGATTGAACTGGAAATCAAACAGGCTGAGGACGAGCCTTCAATCCGGAAACGGTGAAGCTCGGCCGGCTCTTCGACAATCTCCACCAAGCCGCGCTTCACCAGCGTGCTCAGCGTGGTGCGCGGGACTTCCAGCGACTGCAGAGCCTCGACGGGCGCTTTGCCGCCGGCGGCCGCGAGAGTGTCGATCAGAGTTTGCTGGTTGGCGTTGAGCTTGCCTTCCGCAGTTCTTCAGGACAGCGAACTTTGACCGTGCGGGCCGCGTCGCGCGCTTCGGACAAATCTTCGCGAGCGATCCACTTCTTGCGCACCATCCCGGCGAGCAGCGCCTTCGACGCGCGGGTGGCGGCGCGCAGGCTTTCTTCCCGCGTCGTCTCGCGTTCGGCCAGGTAGTCGAGCACGCGAAACTCGGCCAATTGGTCCTCGGGAGTTTTCTGCGAGCGCGCGGACGATCCCGACATTCCCGCGAGATGCAGCGCCATATGCCCCTGCTTCGGTGATGCGATAGCCGATGGTCCGCTTGAATTCCGCGCCCAGCGGCAGCATGGTGCGAAACACTTCGCCGATCGGAGCGAGATAGTAGTCGGCAATCCATTGGCCCAGGTGAATCAAGTGTCTCATCGAGCACGGCGCGGGATCGAGCACGCTGATGACGTTCTTGGTCTTGAACCTGTCGGCTTGCGATCATGCAGCTCCGTGACGATGCCCGACATGCGCTGCTGGCGGAAGGGCACCAGCACGCGTCCGCCGACCACCGGCTGCATCCCCTCGGGAACGCGTAGGTGAAGACGATGTCCAGCGGCACGGGGAGAGCTACGTCGCAGAATTCAGGCATGGGTAAGGCGGCGTTTTGACGGCGCAGTGGCATCGTAACATTCTGGAAATATGCGCGTGACGCTCGAGGGCCAACGTCGAGTTATTGCGTCGCGACAGAATCCAGGAACGCTGAACACACGCTTCTTCGCAGGAGTTTCCTATTCAGGAGCTTTGGCGGAGCCTTCAGACCCAGTTCCTTCATCACCATCTGCAAATCCTTCCAGGCTTCTTTCTTCTGCCGCGGATCGCGCAGCAGGAATGCAGGATGGTAAGTGACGGCGAGCTTGGTGCCGCGGAAGTCGTACCAGTGGCCGCGCAGTTCCGACATGGGAGCGTTGATGGCGAGCAGCGTCTTGGCGGCGACCGCGCCCAGAGCCACGATCACTTTGGGCTTGATGGCTGCGATCTGCCGCATCAGAAATGGCGAGCAGGTTTCGCACTCGTCGCGCTCCGGCGTGCGGTTTCCGGGCGGACGGCACTTGATGATGTTCGCGATGTAGACATCTTCGCGCCGCAGGCCCATGGCCTTGATCATGTTGTTGAGCAACTGTCCGGCGCGGCCGACGAAGGGCTCGCCCTGCTGTCTTCATCCGCGCCCGGCGCTTCGCCGATGAACATCAACTCCGCCCGCGGATTGCCCACGCCGAAGACGATCTGCTTGCGTCCCTGTTTGGCAGGCGGCAGCGGGTGCAGTCGCCGATGTCTTCGCGAATGGCGCGCAGGGCCTGGACTGGATCGGATATGGCTGACTCGGGCTGATGCGAGATTTCGATCAACTCGGTTCTGGAACTACTGACGGCGGCTTTGGCTCTGGGCAATGGTTCTCGCTCTTCTGGCTGGATTTGAATCGAATGCCTCGAGTTTCGCGGCGGTAGAAATCGTAGATGCCAAGTTCGTTGTAGTAGCGGATGCGGTCGGCCAGGGCGCGTTTGAGTTGTGGGTCGAGGGTCGTGGGCATGGAATTGAGATTTCAGATTGAAGATTTCAGATTGAATGATTTCAGATTCGATGATTTCACGATCTGAACTGTCCTCATGACTGAGGGGCTGGTGTCCAATCTGTAAGATCTAACAATCACACAGTCTGACAATCCGGCTGTGCTACCTGGCCTGTGGCACTTTTCGCAGGCGGACTACCTGGTCGAGGACGCGCTGGGCGACTTCCCACTTCGTGGTCTCGGGGACTTCGATCACTTCGCTGTGGGTGATGATGGTGACTGCGTTGCGGTCGGAGTCGAAGCCCACGCCTTCGCGCGAGACGTCATTCACCACGATGGCATCGAGCGATTTCGACATCAGCTTCTTGCGGGCATTTTCCAGCACGTTTTCGGTTTCGGCGGCGAAGCCGATGATGATTTGCGAAGTCTTGCTGCGCGCCAGTTCCGCCAGAATGTCGGTGGTCGGCTCCAGTTCGAGCGACATCGCGCCCTTGCGCTTGATCTTCTGCTCGGCGGCGCTCTTGGGACGATAGTCGGCGACCGCCGCGGTCTTGATCACGATGGTGGCTTCGGGCAGCAGCTTCAGTACCGCCTGGCGCATCTGCTCGGCGGATTCGACCCGCGTGACTTCGGCGCCGCCGGGCGGCGTCAGAGCTCGTGGGCCCGCTCACCAGCAGCACTCGCGCTCCGCGCCGCAACGCAGCTTCGGCCAGGGCGTATCCCATGCGGCCGCTGGAGCGGTTGGTGAGATAGCGCACCGGATCGATCTTTTCCCGCGTGGGTCCGGCCGTGATCAGAACGGTTTCGCCGGCCAGCTCCTGCGAAGCGCCCAGAGCTTCCATCGTGGCCGCGACAATCAGGTCGTTCTCCGCCAGCCGGCCGGGGCCGGTCATGCCGCAAGCCAGATAGCCGTCGCCGGGCTCGACGATCCGCACGCCGCGCTTGCGCAGGATTTCCAGATTCGCCTGCGTGGCCGGATGGTTCCACATATTCACGTTCATCGCGGGCGCGACCACGACCGGCGCGGTGGTCGCCAGATAAAGCGTGGTCAGGAAATCGCTGGCAATGCCTTGCGCGAACTTGGCGAGAACGTCGGCCGTGGCGGGCACAACCAGCAGCGCATCAATCGATTGCGCGACCGCGATATGCTCGATGGCAGAGTCGATGTTGGGCTGGGCATTTTCGTCGCCCGCGGCGAACATATCGGTGATGACTTTTTCGCCGGAGAGCGCGGCAAAGGTGAGCGGGCGAACAAACTGCTGCGCCCCCTGGGTCATGACGACCTGCACGCGGATGCCGCGGTCCTGCAGCAGGCGAACGACTTCCGCCGCCTTGTAGGCCGCAATCCCGCCGCTGACTCCGAGTGCAACTTTCATGAGCTCTCAGTCTCATCAGACGAATTGCAGATTCCAGATTGAAGATTTCAGATTGAACTCTGCCCGCTGTCGAGTCGAGTCAAGTCGGCAAATCTGAAATCGAAAATCTGCAATCTGCAACTTACGACGTCTTTCGCCAGCGCCTTCTCCAGCATCTCGCTGGCGACCTCGGCCGCGGAGCGCGGCATTTCGGGGATCACCCACTTCACCTTGCCCGCCTTGATTTCATCCTGCGCGATCCGGCAAGGTTTGCGGGAAGGCGTTTCGATCACCGGAGGCGCGCCACCCTGCAATTGCCGTGCACGCCGCGCGGCCACCAGGATGTACCGATAGTTGCTGTCAAACCCGTCAATCAACTTCATCGTGTTCTCCCCTGCCGCTAGCGTCCACCCGGCGCCGCTGCGTTTTCGAACGAGGCCAGAATCGGTTGCAACCGCTCCCGCACATTGTCCAGGCGGCAGCGTTCGGCTTTGGCCATCAGGTTGGTGTCGTCAGCGGATCTCGTTTTTGTTCTTGGGCTCCTGAGCGCTTCAGTCGTTCCGCGAGCAGGATCGACTTCAGCGCTTCGATAGATTCTTCCAGGCGGTCGTTCACCAAAATATAGTCGTATTTGTCGTAATTCTCAATCTCACGAGAGGCCGTGACCAACCGGCGCTGGATCACCTCTTCCGCATCCAGACTGCGGGTGCGCAGCCGCTTCTCCAGTTCCTGCCGGTTGGGAGGCAGAATGAAGATGCTCACCGCCTCCGGAATTTTGCGCTTGATCTGCGCCGCGCCCTGAACATCGATGTCCAGCAGCAGGTCGTTTCCGTCCTCTTCCGCCTCGCGCAGAAAGCGCCGCGCGGTGCCGTAGTAGTTGCCGAACACGTCGGCGTACTCGAGAAATTCATCCTTGCGGATCATTTCCTCGAATTCGGTCGCGCGACACGAAAAAATATTCGCGGCCATTCTGCTCGTCTCCGCGCGGCGCGCGGGTGGTGTAGGAAATGGAAAAGTTCAGGCCGGGCACGATCGCGCGCACGCCGATTCACCAGCGTGGATTTGCCCGAACCGGACGGCGCCGAAATGATGTACACGCTGCTCATTCGATGTTCTGCACCTGTTCGCGGGCCTTCTCGATTTCCGTCTTGATGGCCAGTCCCATCTCGGTGATTTTCAGCGCTTCGCCGGCCAGGCCCGAAGTCTTCGAAAGCAGCGTATTGGCCTCGCGATTCATTTCCTGCAGCAGGAAATCCAGCTTCTTGCCCACTTCGCCGCCTTGCTCGAGCAAGCCCGAGGAAATGCTTCACATGCGTATCCAGCCGGACCAGTTCTTCCTGAATATCGCTGCGATCAACCAGCAGCGCCGCCTCCTGCAGCAGGCGTTCCGGATCCACCTGGCTTCCGATCAGTTCCTGCATGCGCGTCTTCAGCTTTCCGACGTAGGTCTGCAGAACGGCCTGGCGATATTTCTCCACGCCGTCGCCGGCCTTCTGCACGTGGGCCATGCGCTGCCGCAACTCCCGCTCGATGCCGCGTCCTTCTTCCTCGCGCATCTGGTTGAGGTGATCGAGCAGCTCTTCCACCTTGGCCAGAACCGACGCCTCAAGTGCGCCATCGGCAGGAAGGGCGGCCGCGTCCAGAGCGCCGGGCATGCGCAGAACCGCATTCAAATCGGGCTCGGCCGCCAGGCCGAACTCGGCCGCGGCGGCGCGAAATGCCTGAATGTAGCCGCCTACGATCTGCCGGTTGAGCGCGAAGCTCTCGGTTCCCGCCGCGCTCCAGATTGAGCGTCAACTCCACGTGGCCGCGGGCCAGCTTTTCTTTGAGCAGGCGGCGCAATTTCATCTCCAGCGAGTCGCTGTCGGACGGCATGCGGAAGTGCACGTCGAGAAAGCGATGGTTCACCGATTTCAAAGACAACGTGAAGCCCATCGGAGTTCTTGCCGGCACGTCGAGTTCGGCAGACCTGACCCTTCACCTGCGCGAACCCGGTCATGGAGCGAATAGGCATGTCATGTAGTCCGATTGCCGGCTGTGCGAGGTCTCGCACTCGCAGTCACTACCGACTGCGTTCGCCTTCGGCTGCTCCGCTTCCGCGAACTGAAGATCATACAACCGGCGATAGGTGCCGAGCTTTCTGCATCAGCTCTTCGTGCGCGCCCGATGTCCGCGATCGTCCCGTTCTCCAGCACTACAATCCGGTCGGCGCGGCGCACCGTGGAAAGCCGGTGCGCGATCACGAACACGGTGCGGCCGGTCATCAGATTCTGCAGCGCCGACTGCACCAGCGCCTCCGACTCGCTGTCCAGCGCCGAAGTGGCCTCGTCCAGAATCAGGATCGGCGCATTCTTCAGCAAGGCGCGGGCAATCGCGATGCGCTGCCGCTCGCCGCCGGAGAGCCGCACGCCGCGCTCGCCGATCATGGTGTCGTAGCCGGCGGGCAATTCCATAATGAAGTCATGCGCCAGAGCGGCGCGGGCCGCGGCCTCCACCTGCTTTTGCGAAATGGACGGCTGCCCGTAGGCGATGTTGTTGCGCAGGGTGTCGTTGAAAAGCACCGTCTCCTGGGTGACGACGCCGATCTGCGAACGCAGCGAGGCCAGCGTCGTATCGCGCACGTCGCGGCCGTCGATGAGCAGGCGTCCCGCGGTCACATCAAAAAAACGCGGAATCAGGTGCACCAGCGTGCTCTTGCCCGCGCCGCTCGATCCCACCACGGCCACCACTTCTCCGGCCTGCACTTCGAGATTGATGTCGCGCAGAATCTCGCGCGACTCGTCGCCATCGGTTTCGTAGGAGAAGCACACATTCTCGAAGCGAATGCTGCTGGCGAAAGCGCGGCAGCGGCTTGGCGCCCGGCTTTTCCCGGACATCGTCCTCGGTATCCATGAACTTGAAAATCTCCGAGGACGCGCCCATCGCCTGCTGAAAATTGTTGTTGAAGAGCGCAAACTTGCGCACCGGATCGTAGAGCTTGAAGACCGCGATGATGAAAGCCAGAAATGTGCCGGCGGTAAAGACGTGGTGATTGATCTGCTCGCGGCCCAGCAACAGAAGCAGGGCAATGGCGATCGCGCCGAAGATATCCATCAGCGGAGAACTGATGGCCGCCGCCGCCACCGAGCGCAGGTTGGCGCGGAACAGCCGTTGCGCCGCTTTGGCGAAAGCGCGCGATCTCCCAGGACTCCATGCTGAACGCCTTCACGATGCGGTTGCCGGTGATGGTTTCGTGAAGAATGTTCTGGATGTCGGCCAGTTTGTCCTGTCCCTTGCGCGTGGTCTGGCGCACCCGGCGCCCGATCCGTCCCGCCGAGAAGATGATGAAGGGAACAAACAGCAGCAGCACCCAGGCCAGTTTTCCGCCCAGCAGCACCACCACGAACGCGGTGAAAATCAAGGTAAAGAATTGCTGCAGGAATTCCGCCAGCACGCTCGACATGGCGAACTGCACGCGCTCGATGTCGTTGACGATGGTCGAAATCAGTGTGCCGGTGGTGTGCTTCTGAAAAAACGCCGCCGAACGCCGCAGGATGGAGTTGTAGAGATCATTGCGCAGGTCGGTGATCATGCCGAACCCGGCGTAGTTCACCAGGTAAGTGCCGGCGTAATCGAAAATTCCCTTCAGGACGGTGGCGGCCACCAGCGCGAAGGCCACCACCGTCCAGGGATTGTGAAAGTGCGAAGGAACAAACTGCTGCAGGTAGACGGTGTTGCCGCTGACGGGAATTTTGAACAGCTGCATCTCGCGCGATCGGCGAACCGGGATTCAGCACGCGATCGAAGATGGGCCCGATGAGCAGCACCCGGAAGGCGTCGAGCAGGCCGACCGCGGCCATCAGCAATACCGAAGACAGCAACTGCCACCAGTACGGAACCACGTACCGTAGGAGGCGGGTCAGTTGCCGCATCTGGGGCTCTCGATGCGCAGCCGAATCGAGGCCTGCGCTTCTGATCTTACTGCAGTCGGCATGTCGTCAGGTCTTCAGTCGTCTGGTCGTCGGTCGTCAGTCGCCAGTCCTTCAGTACGTCGAAGCGCACAGGCGCTTGATTTCGCTGACGACTGATGACCGACGACCGACGACTGCTACTTCGGACTATCCCGATGCACCACCTTCACCCGGTATCCCGCCTTGCGCAGGCGTTTGCCGACATCTTCCGCAATCATCACCGAGCGATGCTGGCCGCCGGTGCAGCCGAAGGAGATGGTCAGGTAGCTCTTGCCTTCGCGGATGTAGTGCGGCAGCAGGTAGACCAGCAGCTCGGAAATTCGCTGGATGAATTCCCTGGCTCTGGGGGAATGACCGGATGTATTTCGCGACCTTCGGATCGCGTCCGGTGAGCGGACGGAACTCGGGCACGAAATGTGGATTGGGCAGGAAGCGAACGTCGAAAAGCAGGTCGGCGTCGTCGGGCACTCCGTGCTTGAATCCGAAGCTCACGCAGGAAACCAGAATGTTCTTGTCCGACTCCTGCTTGTGAAAGCGCTCGGTGATGTAAGACGCGCAGTTCGTGGACGTTGAACCTGGAAGTATCGATGACCAGGTCGGCCATGGCGCGGATGGGCCGCAGATGGCGGCGCTCGGTGGCCAGCGACGACTTCACCGGCGTGTCGGTGCCCAGCGGATGCGGCCGGCGAGTCTCGCTGAAGCGGCGCAGCAGGATGGATTCCGTCGGCTTCGAGGAAAATCACCTTGGTGGGCAGCATGCGCTTGACCGAATTCACGATCGCCGGCAGCGATTCCAGTTGCGTGCCTTCGCGAACGTCCACCACCAGCGCAGTGCGCTTGATCTCGGAGGACTGCCCGACCAGTTCGGCAAAGTGCGGAATCAGTTCCACCGGCAGGTTGTCCACGCAGTAGTAGCCCAGATCCTCGAAAGCCTTGAGGACAGAGGCCTTGCCCGACCCGCTCATGCCGGTGATGATGACCAGTTCGCCCGGCGGACGGCGATCGGGCGCGGCAGTCGGCTGGACGGCCGGCGCCGATTCGGTCTTCTACCTTCTTGACTCTTTGTTTTCTTGCGCTTGGGGCGAGCCATCTGGTGCGATGTTAGCAGGCACAGCCTTGGCTCGCCAGTTGCATGCGCGGTTGCGCGGCGATAGGCGCTCATGACTCGAGTTCGGAAAATAAAAAAAAGAGGGGCACGGATGTGCCCCTTTTATGCTTCGCTGACGTTAGAGTGCGCCTCCCCCGAGGGCGCATCTAGCGCAGCGTCGCGACTACGACAACATCCTGGGCCGGATAATCCCGAGGCCACTTCAGTTTCACGCTGGCTCCTCGGCAGTTCGCTGGCCCCGGTCATTCCCGGCGGTCCAGATCTGGGCCAGGAAGTACTGGTCGCCGTAGCGGTGGAAAACCAGCTTGGTCGTCTTTTGCGCCTTTCGCCGATTGGCAGGCATTCGGCAAGAACCGCCTTGATGACCTTGCCGATCCGGACTCTGGATGGTCATGGCGCTACCCGTCGATGCCGAGACGCTGGATCGTGTATTGCCCGGCGGGAAGCTCGGTCTTGTCCACGATGAAGTTGAACGGAACATTCGCCTTCACCACGCCGGTCTGAGCATAGGCCGATGCAGTGGCCAGCAGCAGGCCCAGGCCGATAAGAGCAAACAGTTGGTTTTTCATAAAACCTCCTCGTGCTGAGACGGTGAAGCAGCGCAGGGTCGTTTCGCTGTTGACCGTCTCTGATTTTTCGCAATGGCTTTGAAAACCGTTGCCGCTGATGTTGATATGCAAGTGGCGTGCCAGAGGCGGAGCGACTTCGGGATTGAGCTGTGCGTCCCGTAACCGGCTGATTAGTTCATGCTTTGGGATGGACCAGAGAATTGGCGGATTCGTTGTGACTCCAGAACAGTGCTCCGCTAACCCAACTGTTAGCGGCCACAATCCGTTGGGTTAATTTCCGAGCTGACCTGCGGACGGTGTTCGATCGGTGAGCTGGTCCGACCGGGTCTTCGACCCGGTCGGCGGTGCGAAGGACCGCTTGCTCAACGGCTGCCCCCTTCGAGGTCTGACCAGGTCAGCGACCCGGTCCCACACAGTCAGGCTGTGACAATCCACGTATTTCACAGGCTGCGTGTACACGGCAGCCCGATTTGTGCTAAACAGCGGAGTATGGTCGAGAAGACGAATCCCAGGCTGCTGGGTATTGGCGGTCCTTTGAAAGGGCACCGCTTTCCCTCTGCCGGCCGGCGAAGTATCCATCGGACGTGACTCGTCGAACCAGCTCTGGGTGGCCGATCCTGCATTGTCGCGCCGGCACTGCCTGGTGATCGCCAGCGACGGCCAGTTTTCCATCCGCGATCTGGGAAGCCGCAACGGCACCCTGGTCAACGGCGTGCCGGTCGAGCAGCAGCAGATACGGCACGGAGATCAGATCTACATCGGCGATTCGGTGCTCATCTTCCTGCTCGAGGAAGGTGGCAGCCATTTCGACAGAAATCCGGTCGAGTTCGCGGACACCATCGGGATTCGAGGGCTCTCCGCTTCTGCTTCGCGCCGAAGACTCGCTCTACCTGCAGACCGGAGAAGATCGGCGCAGCTTGCCTCCCATCCGCCCGCTGGGCCCGTGACT
The DNA here is from genome assembly GCA_963696825.1 of Terriglobia bacterium. Classification (GTDB taxonomy): domain Bacteria; phylum Acidobacteriota; class Terriglobia; order Terriglobales; family Acidobacteriaceae; genus JAIQFF01. The sequence goes on along the minus strand of CAVOLN010000007.1, from coordinate 509,025 downwards.
TGAACTCCCTGCTGAAGATCGCCACCGGAATCGGCGGCATTCGCGACCAGGAGTCGCTGCAATGGCAGCTTCTGGGCTTCATCTTCGACGTGGTGCCCGCCGAACGCGGCGCGGTTCTGCTCGGCGATCAACCGGACGAGTTCACCTCCACCGCTGCCTGGGACCGGGTGCGCGGGCCCGGCCATCCGGTTCGGGTCAGCCGCACCGTGGTGCAACGCGTGCTCCGAGACCGCGTCGGACTGGTGGTGAGCGATGTGGCCGGGAACGAAGCGCTTCGCCAGGTCAAGACCCTGATTGAACTGAAAGTGAGCTCCCTGCTTTGCGTTCCGCTGATGGTTGCGGAGCAAAGTTCTGGGCGCGATCTATCTGGACAGCTGCAATCCCGACGGTCGAGTTCGACGAAAACCATCTTGCAGGTCATGACCGCAGTCGCGGGCATCGCCAGCCTGGCCTTTGACAACGTTCAGCACTGGGAACAGTTGCGGCAGGAGAACCAGGAACTGCGCGCCGAAATCGAACTGGAACACAACATGGTGGGCGGAAGTCCCGGCATGCGCAAAGTGTTCGACTTCATTCGCCGGGTCGCGCCCACCGATTCGACCGTCCTGATTCAGGGCGAGAGCGGGACCGGCAAAGAACTGGTGGCCCACGCCATCCATCGCAACAGCCCGCGCGCGGAGCAGCCCTTTCGTCGCCATCAACTGCGCCGCCATCGCCGAAACGCTTTTGGAAAGCGAACTGTTTGGCCACGAAAAGGGCGCGTTCACCGGCGCCGCCGCGCAGAAGAAAGGCAAAGTGGAAGTCGCCGAAGGCGGCACGCTGTTTCTGGACGAGATCGGCGAACTTGCGCCCGGCTTGCAGGCCAAGCTGCTGCGCGTCCTGCAGGAACGCGAGTTCGAACGCCTGGGCGGCACGCGGCCCATCAAGCTGAACATCCGCCTGGTCGCCGCCACCAATCGAAGCCTGCCGGAAGCGGTCAAGGCCGGCACGTTCCGCAACGACCTGTACTACCGGCTGAACGTGGTCACGCTCACCATGCCGGCGTTGCGCGAGCGGCGTGAAGATATATCCCTGCTGGCCAATTATTTCGTCGCCAAGGCCAGCCGCAAATGCAACATGCGGGTTAAGCCGCTGTCCGCCGAAGCGCTGGCCTGCCTGATGCACTACGACTGGCCGGGCAACGTCCGCGAACTGGAGAATGCCCTGGAGCGAGCCCTGGTCCTGGGCTCGACCGATTCCATTCTGCCCGACGACCTGCCCGAAGCCGTTCTCGAAGCCGGATCCACGGCTCCGGCCGCGACCGACAAATATCACGGCACCATCAAAGAGGCGAAAAAACAGCTGATCCTGCAGGCGCTGCAACAGGCCAACGGCAATTACATAGAAGCCGCAAAGACGCTGGGAATGCATCCCAACTCCCTGCTGCGCCTGATTCGCAATCTGGACTTGAAAGGCCGTGAAGGCAGGGATGCAGGCGCCAGAGTAAGGGCGCAGCATTGGCAGTTGGCAATTGGCAGTTGGCAATTAGCACCACTGCTTGTGTGGGGACGGGTTTCCAACCCGTCCAGGCCGAGAGTGCTCGGCAAGCTTCTCATCGGCAATCCCAACAGCTTTCACAGACTGACCCTAGGTTTTCAAATCCGAAATGGCGCGCTCAGCAGGCGCGCCGGAAGCATGACCACCGCCCAAACCAACGCCAGCGCGCCGTGGACGGCAATCCCAACCAGCCGGAATGGCAGCAGCAGGATCCACACAAACGGGTAGAGCACCAGCGCCAGCAGAGCCAGCGGCCAGCACACCACAAAAAGAATGCACCAGAGAAGAAAAGTGAACATAGCGCAACTCTGCGCTACAGAATTCACCGATACAGTTCAGTTTGCAACGAGAACCTGGGAACCTCGAAACTAGACAGCTCGGAACTTGACGTCCGAGCGCAGATTTCTGGCGTCTCGAAGTCGACCGCTAAAGTTCACTGGCACACACCAAGCTTCCGGACGCCAGCTTCTGCAGCGATTCCCCATACGGGGCGCGCGCAATGCCCGTTCTCGGTCACGATCGCCGTCACATACTTTGCCGGCGTGACATCGAATGCCGGATTCTCCACCTCCACGCCTTCGGGCACCATCTGCCGGCCGGCGATGTGCGTGACTTCTTTGCTGTCGCGCTGCTCGATAGGAATGCCGCTGCCATCGGGGGTTTCGAAATCCACGGTCGAAAACGGCGCGGCCACATAAAACGGGATGCCGTGTTCTTTCGCCAGCACCGCCACCGTGTAGGTTCCAATCTTGTTGGCCACGTCGCCATTGGCGGCGATGCGGTCCGCGCCCACCACGATGGCGTTGATCTTGCCCTGCTTCATCATGGCGCCGGCCATGTTGTCGGAAATGACGGTGGTGGGAATGCCGTCTTTCATCAGCTCCCACGCGGTCAATCGCGAGCCTTGCAGGAAGGGACGCGTCTCATCGGCAAAGACGTGGATTTTCTTTCCCTGCTCGACCGCGGCGCGAATCACTCCCAGCGCCGTGCCATATCCGCAGGTAGCCAGGGCGCCGGCATTGCAGTGAGTGAGCACGCCGCCGCTCGCCGGCATCAAGGTCGCGCCGTGCTTGCCCATGGCCTGGTTGGCGGCGATGTCCTCGGCGTGCATGCGCTGGGCTTCTTCGATCAGCGCCTGCTTGATCTGCGCCAGAGGCCGCACCCGCAGCAGTTCAAATTTCTCGCGCATGCGCCGGATCGCCCAGAAAAGATTCACCGCCGTCGGCCGGGTCTTTCCGATCACATCGCAAATCTGGTCAAACTCCTGCTTCAGAGCGCCAACATTTTCAGCTTTGGAATTCTTCACGCCCAGCGCGATGCCCATGGCCGCAGCCACACCAATGGCCGGCGCTCCCCGCACCACCATGTTGCGAATCACGTCAGCGACCTGGACGTAGGTCTTGCAGGTGACGTAAGTCTCTTCCATGGGAAGCTTCGTCTGATCGATGAAGCGCACGCCGGAATCGGTCCATTCGAGAGTTTGAATCATAAGAGCAGTCGTCGGTCGTTGGTCGTTCGGTCGTTAGCCAATCGTCGCTTGGGCGTTCGATGCCGAGTCGCCGGCATGGTTTTCCAGTTTGCGATCCCAGCCGACAAAACGGCCGACGACTGAAGACCAACGACCGACGACTGACTTCTAGTTCTTATGCACTTCGCAGCGGATGCGCGGGCTATGAACTACTGCCGGGCGTCCGCAGATCTCGCAGCCGGCGCCTACCGCGGGCATTCCCGGAGAGGTTTCGTCATTCTGCAGCAGATGCTCTTGCCGGACATCGGTCGCGGTGAAGATCGAAACAAACGGCGCCGGAGCCGCAGCCTTCTCCACGTTGGGACGTCCTCCCGCCTCCTGGCGTTCCACCAGGCACATCACGCCGACCACCTCAAAGCCGAATTCCCGCGCCGCTTCAATCGCCTGAATGGTCGAAGATCCGGTGGTGCAAACGTCATCCACAATCACCACGCGCGCGCCTTTTTCCTGGATAGCCTTCGATCCGCCGTCCGGTGCCGTGCTGCTTCTCGGCTTTGCGGACCAGAAATCCCTCCAGGTCGCCGCTGGCCACGGACACCGCGACCACGATCGGATCGGCGCCCATGGTGAGGCCGCCGATGGCTTTCGGCTTTCCACCGGCGAGCCCGAATTTCATCCAGGAAGACCTGCCCGGTCAGCCGCGCACCCTTGGCCGAGAGAGTAGTGGTGCGGCAATCGATGTAGTAGTCGCTGGTCGCCCCGGACGAGAGTTTGAACTGTCCCAGCCGGAACGACTTGGCGGCCAGCAGACGCAACAGTTCCTGACGCGCGAGAAGCCATGAATCACTTACGATATCACGCATTAATTGCGCTTGACCAAGCGGGTAACGCGGGAGTTGCGTACCAGTTTCCCGACACAACCGCAAAACCCATCAACCACCAAGGACACGAAGTATCACGAAGGCATTGGAGAGGTTCCTTCGTGTACCTTCCCTGACCTTGGTGGTTAGTGGTCTCGACTACTGGGTCATGCGCTCCAGATGGCGGAAATGATCAGTGCCCAGATAAAGCAAACTGAAAAGCGTGAGATTGTAACCCACGTGAATCAGAAAACCTGGCGTCACCGATCGAGTCACCACTCGTGTCAGGGTCAGGACCAGACCGACCACGAACAGCACCAGCAGCGGTCCCCAGGCTTGCCCCAGCTGTTCGCTGTGGACCATGGCAAAGCCGGCGCTGGTCATCAGCACAGCCAGGAATCTCCCCCACCGTCCAGCCGCCGAGGCGTCCGACAGGCGGCGCCATACTGATCAGTCCGAGCAAGCTGGCGAGAACCACGAACGCCGATCGTCATCGATTCGAAGGCTTGATTGCCCAGCGCCCGCGACGCCAATCCCCAGGCCACCAGCGCCGCGCCCGGCAACAGCACGAAGCTTGCCTGACCGCCGAATTTCACGCTTCGCACCGCAAACAGCGCCACCGTGATCAGAAAAACCAGGAATCGCAAGCAGCACCGACCAGGGCAGCGGAAGCCGGTGTTCGATGAATCCCCATCCTGCCAGAATCAGCATCCAGATGCAGCCCCGGCGAATCTGGTGCGGCGTCATGAACAGAGTTCTCCAGCCAGCGGTCCAGCACCGGATACAGAAAACCGCGGAACAGCATCTCTTCGGCAAACGGAGCGACCGTCACTCCGAAAAACATCATGAGATACGCGCCCTGCTGGTTCTGGAAAAACTGGTCCATGGGCAGCGATTTGGGAATGGGCAGAAAACGCGAGAGCAGTCCCAGGCCCACGGCCAGCAACAGCGCCTGTGGCCATATACCCGAGCCACCAACTGCCCGGCCAGTGCCAGCCCACTGCCTGCCAGAAAGGACGCTGCCGGTGCCGCCTGGTCACCACCACATACATGGCTGCCAGCATGGCCAGGTAGGCCAGCGTCATGCTGGGCACGATCACCAGCGGCCCAGGATTCTTGCTCAGTTCCGCGGCGGAAATGCCTCGGCCATGGGAGCTGTGCAATGCCACAAAAAAGGCTATCGAGCTGAAAAGGAATAGCGACACGACCAGGACCAGTCCGATGAGAGACAGATCGAGCCCGCTCCACGGAGGATTTTCGGCCCCTGGATTGATTCGTATCTCGGTGCGGCGTGAGCACTGGCTCCGCCGGCGGCTCGATCTGCATTTCGGGGAGAAGATGATCTGGTGAAGACAATTGGTTTGTGTACCTTTTCGAACTCAGCCGTTTGGATGCTGGCAGCAGCTTCCGCCGCTCTTTTGATTCGTCATTTGAAGCAAGGATTCGAACTACGCAATCGAACTCGCTTCCCGCAGCACGTTGCCCTGGCTGCTGGCAACTTGACCGCTGGCAAAACGACCGTTGGCAAAATATTCCGCCAGAGCCTGCCCGGTGTAAGACTTCTTGATTCGCGCCACCTGCTCGGGCGTGCCCTGGGCCACGATGCGGCCGCCTTCTTCTCCGCCTTCCGGGCCGAGATCAATGATCCAGTCGGCGTTGCGGATCACATCCAGATTGTGCTCGATGATCATAACCGTATTGCCCAGGTCGGTCAGCCGGTGCAGCACTTCCAGCAACTTCTTCACGTCGTCAAAGTGCAGGCCGGTGGTGGGCTCGTCCAGCAGATACATGGTCTTGCCCGGTCTGCCGCTTGCTCAACTCGCGCGCCAGCTTGATGCGCTGCGCTTCGCCGCCGGAGAGCGTCACCGCCGATTGTCCCAGGTGAATGTAGCCCAGGCCGACATCGACCAGCGTCTGCAGCTTCTGCCTGACCTGCGGAATGTTCTCCAGAATCGGCAGCGCGTCCGAAACCGGCATCTCCAGCAAGATCGGCGATCGACTGTCCTTTGTACTTCACCGCCAGGGTCTCGTGGTTGTAGCGGTGGCCGCCGCAGACTTCGCACAGCACGTAAACATCCGGCAGAAAATTCATCTCGATGCGCCGCTGGCCTTCGCCCTGGCAGGCTTCGCAACGTCCGCCGGAGACGTTGAAGGAGAATCGTCCCGGCTTGTAGCCGCGCTCGCGCGATTCCGGCAGCATGGCGTAGAGATCGCGAATCTGGGCGAAGACTCCGGTGTAGGTCGCGGGATTCGAGCGCGGCGTGCGGCCGATCGGCGACTGGTCGATGCGAATGACCTTGTCGATATTCTCCGTGCCGGAGATCGCCTTGTGCGCGCCGGGCTCTTCGCGCGAGCGGTAAAGCTTCTGGGCCAGAGCGCGATAAAGAATGTCATTCACCAGCGTCGATTTGCCTGAGCCGGAAACTCCGGTCACGACCGTCATCACGCCCAGCGGAAATGTGACGTCGAGATTCTTCAGATTGTTTTCCCGCGCGCCCAGAACCGTGATCGCCGCCCCGTTGGGCTGGCGGCGCTCCGGCCGCATCTCGATCTGCGCCCGGCCCGAAATGTATGCGCCGGTGAGCGACTCGGGCACCTGCATCGATCTCCTCCGGAGTTCCGTGCGCCACCAGGTCGCCGCCGTGCCGGCCCGCGCCGGGGCCGAGATCAATCACGTAGTCGGCGCGCCGGATGGTCTCTTCGTCGTGCTCCACCACCAGCACGGTATTGCCCAGATCGCGCAACTCTTCGAGCGCCTGCAGCAAGCGGCCGTTGTCGCGATGATGCAGTCCGATGGAAGGCTCGTCGAGCACGTAGAGCACGCCGCGCAGCTTCGAGCCGATCTGCGTCGCCAGGCGGATGCGCTGTCCTTCGCCGCCGGAAAGCGTCGCCGCCGAACGTTCCAGCGAGATGTAGCCCAGTCCGACGGCATCCAGAAACTGCAGGCGCTCGACAATCTCGTGCACGATGCGCCCGGCAATGATCGCCTCGCGGCCGTTCAGTTTGATCTTGCGCGCCGTCTCCAGCGCGCGCGACACCGGCAGCGCCGTGAAGTCGGCGATCGACATGCCGTTCACCTTCACCGCCAGGCTCTCCGGCCGCAGCCGCTTGCCGTGGCAGGCCGGACATGTCGTGGCTGACATGTAGTCCAGCAGAAATTCGCGGTAGGTGTCGGACGTGGAATCGTCCACCGCCTGCTTGAGATAGCCGAGAATTCCGCGGAAGCCGGTCTTCCTGTTCTTGCCGGTTTCGCTTCCGTTCTTCCCGGCTTCGCCGTACAGCAGCAGGTTCTGGATCTTCTCGGGAAATTTCTCGAACGGCGTGGCCAGATCGAATCCGTGGGCCGCCGCGGTGATCTGCAACTGATGAATCAGGTTCTGCGACGCCGATCCCGGTCCCAGGCCGCCATCGAGCAGGGGCTTCGACCAGTCCGTAATCACCTTCGCCGGATCAAATTCGTAGCGGCTGCCCAGCCCGTGGCACTCCGGGCAGGCGCCGTAGGCGCTGTTGAAGGAAAACGATCGCGGCTCCAGTTGCGGCACGCTGATGCCGCAATCCGGACACGCCAGCTTCGCCGAGTAAAGCTGTTCGTCGCCGCCCACCACCGCGACCTGCACCAGCCCGCCGGCCAGCTTCATGGCCAGCCCGACCGACAATTCCAGCCGATGCTCGATTCCCGGCTTCACCAGCAGCCGGTCGATCACGACTTCGATGGTGTGATTGCGTCGCTTGTCCAGCGGGATGTCGTCTTCGAGATTGACCAGCTCGCCGTCGATCCGCGCCCGGGTGAAGCCGTGCTGCACCAGCTTCTCCATCTCTTTCTTGAACTCGCCTTTGCGTCCGCGAACGATCGGCGCCAGCACCATGACGCGATCTTCCGGAGTCAGGCTCATCACCCGCTGCACGATCTGCTCCGCCGACTGCCGCGCGATCGCCCGCCCGCACTTGGGACAATGCGGCACCCCGATGGAAGCGAATAAAAGACGAAGATAATCGTAGATTTCGGTGATCGTCCCGACCGTCGAACGCGGACTGCGGCTGGTGGTCTTCTGCTCGATCGAGATCGACGGGCTCAGGCCGTCGATGGCGTCCACGTCCGGACGCTCCATCTGGTCCAGAAACTGGCGGGCGTAGGCCGAGAGGGTCTCCACGTAGCGCCGCTGGCCCTCGGCATAGATGGTGTCAAAGGCCAGAGAAGACTTGCCCGACCCGCTCAGCCCGGTGATCACCGTCAGGGTATTACGAGGGATTTCGACGTTTATATTCTTGAGGTTATGCTGGCGCGCCCCGCGCACCGAAATCTTGGTAATAGGCATGAAAAAAGCGAAAATACGACTGGCCTTCCGTAATATGGACGGCCCCACAGAAATGTTGGAAAGTGGGTTTGCGCAACTCTACTCATGTATCTTAGTTGCTAACAGCAACCAGCGTCAACGCGGGTAGAGTGTTGATCCCGGACCAGAACCGGGATCGCGCCAAACGGGTTCCGGAGCGTTCTCCGGCACTTAACGGAAAGTAGGCTGAACTTGGGCACGTTGCTGGTTGCTTTCGTCATGTCTTTCACGGCCATCACAGTCGTGGTCATGGGCATCCTGGCGGCCTACGCCGCGGTTACCGGCATTCTGTACGCCTTCGCCTATCGCTCGCGCCAACGCATCACCGCCAGCAGCACGATCCTGGTACCCAGCCAGAGCCAGGCCAGCGGCGACTGAAGACCTCAGGCCTCGAACCTGAAAACTCGGACTTCCCACCACTACGTCATGTTGCTGCGTGAGCCGAGGGAGGCGGGTCGTATATTTCCTTTCCAAAGCTAGTTTACGCATTCGGCCGCTAAACCTCGGGGCGTTGCGGGAAGGACACGGCTCACTTGTGGGGTTCGTTGTCCCAAACCCGATTCGTCACGCCCTTAACCCTGGAACCTCCCTCTAAACCGCGATCATAGTTGTTTGAGTCGAGGTTGTTTGAATCGAGGTTTGTTTGAGTCGAGGCCCGAGGTCCGGCCAGCAATCTATTGCGGTGGCGGATTCTGCGCTGGTTGTTGTTGCTGCTGCTGTTGCTGCAATTGCTGCTGTTGCAGCTCGCGTAGCAGTTGCTCTGGAGTCTTAATCGGAGGCTGACCATTGGGCTGCTGCGGTTGATTGTCCTGCGCGGAGTTTTCCGCCGGCGTCGTCGACGGGCCGCTCAGCAATATCGGCCTGGGGAGCATCCGGTTCATCCTCCGGAGTAGCAATACTGCCCTCCTGCGCCGCAGCGGGGGCGGGTGGCGGAGTTCCAGCATCGGGTGTGCCGCCCGACTTGGAAGTCAGAATAACCCGGTCCACTTTGTCGGGATTCGTCGGCGACCCCAGCATGACGTAGTTGAAGTGCGACCCATTCAGCAGCGAGGCGAGCACACTCGCGCGCCGGTCCCGGGCCCAGATGAGCGACTACCCGCTCGGTTGCATTCGGCGGAACCTCGACTACCGCCCCGGTTTGCGCTCGCACCGCGCGCAAAATATCGGCCAGGGTGGAATTCTCGGCCACGATCGTCAACAAGCCATTGCTGAAGGTCACCTTGGGGGGCACGGCGGGCAACTGCTCCAGAGTCGGCGGCGGTGGAGGGGGAGCTGGCGGAGGCGGCGGGTCCGGTATCTGCTGCTTGGGGGGCCGCTTGCGCGCAGAATGCTGTTGCTGTGCATTCGCCGCACTTCCCGCAAAACAGCAGAACCAGCGCGACAGCATAAATCAACGTGGCTTTTGAAGTGCGGGCTGACATGGAGGACACCACAAAACCTGCTTCACGGCCATCCACAGGCTTGGATGCCGATTTCGCCCCACCTGATTATACCCGTCCACTGCCCCATCGAGCACCTTCCACCTGCGAATTCACCAGAGATTCATGCGAGCGACAAAATCGGCCTTGCCCGCTTTCCTGCTGGCTTTTCCACGCTCCAGGTGCGGCGTATGATTGTCGGTTTCTGGAGGGAATCTATGAACAACAGTGACAAGAAGTTGCCGGCATCGCTCTTCCTCGCGCCCGTATCGCTGATCTGTGCGGCGGTTGCCACCTTGAGCCTGGGCACTGCCTACTCCTCCGCGCAATCCAGCGCGGACAAGCCTCCCGCACCATTCGCGCACTCCCTCCCCACCATGGATGGCAGCCACCTGCGCGCAATTCTTGTCGAAGTGAACTATGCGCCGGGAGAGAAAGACAAACCCCACAGCCATCCCTGCCCCGTAATCGGATACGTCGCTCAGGGAGCGATTCGCTTTCAAGTACGAGGCGGACCAGAAATCGTCTACAAGACTGGAGAAAGCTTCTACGAGCCGCCCAACGGCGTCCACCAGGTATCGGCAAACGCCAGCGACACCGAACCCGCAAGGCTGATCGCATACTTCACTTGCGACCATGAAACACCCCTGACCGTGCCCCCTATGTAATGGAGGCGGGAGCATCATGTAGGCGCGAGCGTCCCGCTCGTGCAAAGCTGTTGAGCACGGATCCGCTGAAGTGAGGTTAAAGATCAGAGAGACTGGAAGCCGGATATCTTTGAATCCGGGATCAAGTCAAGCACGAGCGAGGATGCTCGCGCCTACATGTTCTACTGCCGGGGCGCGTAGTAGCCCTTGCGGGCCCGCACCTGGAGGTCTTTCTTCAGCGCGGTAATTTCAATTGAGCGATAACGGCCGTCGGCATCGAAGTCGGCGGGCCGGTAGGAAACTACATACTGACTGCGCAGTTCATCTTCAATAGCGGCAAATGAATTCTTGATGTCCTTCATCTTGAACGGGAAAGAAGGCGCGTCCGCCGGTCGCATCCGCCAGTTGCTGCAGGGCCTTGTCGCCGCGCAGAATCAGGCCGCTGTCGTCGGTCGAAATCGCATAGATGATCACTTCGGCGCGCTGCGCCATTTCAATCGCCTGCGCCCGGCTGACTTCGCTCTGATTGTCTTCGCCGTCGCTCACCACGATGATGGCGCGCCGCACCGGATGGTCGCCTCGATCCTTGCTCAGCTTTTCGCGGCAGGCGCGGTAAATGGCGTCGTACAGCGCGGTCCCTCCGCCATTGTGCAGACTTCTCACGCCGGTTTCCAGCAGGCGGACATTGTCGGTGAAATCCTGCGTCACCAGGCTGTGACTGCTGAAGCCCATGACAAAAGCCTTGTCGAAATTTGCCCGCAGGGTGTGCTGCAGAAAGCTGACCGCCGCTTCCTGCTCAAAATCGAAACGGCTATGCACCGAGCCGCTGGTGTCGACCAGCAGCCCCAACTCGAGCGGCAAATCGGTTTCGCGGCGAAAATTTACGATCGCCTGCGGCGGCTTGTGATCGTCCAGGATGCTGAAATCGCCCTGGTTCAGATTGCGCACGAACTTGCCATGATGGTCGGTGGCAATGAACAGAACGTTGACCTCGTCAACCCGTTTCTTGATGGTAAGGATGGGATCTGAGGGATCAGACCCGGTGGTGGTGGACGCGTCGGGAGGCGCCATGCTGGAGACGGACGAAGCCACGAACGGAGTCTGGGCCCGCGCCGGCAGGCCGGCCGTGACTAGCACGAGCACGCATCAGGCACCAGATACCACTTCGTGTAGTTCATTCCCAATTCACCCAAAATTTTCACGCCTAACCACGGCCAGTGGCTTCCTCTATCAATTAGATGCACGTATCGGGCCGAAAGCCGCGACGGCTGCGCCTACTGGCTCTAATGTCAGACTCTAGGGGAGTCCCTGAGGGGGTGCCAAGTTACAAAAGGAGCACACGTTTGGTCATAAAAACCCCACTGGATTCGTGGCCTGCGATTGACCACAGATCCGCGCTCTTGACGGGATTGGCTCCCTTGTAAGATAAAGGCCACCTCGACGGAGGCTGATATGAAGACCCTGCTGGCCATTCTCCTGATGTGTTCCCTCATGCTGCCCGCGTTCGCGGCCGACGACGAAAAAGAAGCAGATCGCGTCAAGGAATCGGGTGTGGTTCTCAGAGAGATCCTCAACATCCCGGACGATATTCCCCCTGACTTGCTCGACAAAGCGTACTGCGTGGTAGTCCTTCCTTCGGTGAAAAAAGCCGCCTTCGGAGTAGGCGGCAGCTACGGCCGCGGGGTCATGATCTGTCGCGGCGGCCCGCATTACACCGGACGCTGGGGTGCACCCGCTATGTACGCGCTCGAAGGCCTCAGCATCGGTTTCCAGCTGGGCGGTCAAGCTACTGATTTCGTGTTGCTGGTAATGAATGACAAGGGCGCCGAATCCCTGCTGAGCAGTAAAGTAAAGCTGGGCGCCGACGCCTCCGCAGCCGCCGGCCCGGTCGGACGCACCGCCGAGGCCGCTACCGACGTGGTCCTGTCTGCCGAGATTCTTTCCTACTCGCGAGCCAAAGGCCTGTTCGCCGGAGTCTCGCTGGAAGGATCGACCCTGCGTTCCGATGGAAGCGCCAACGAGAAACTGTACGGACAGAAGCTCAGCGCGAAAGACATCATCCGCGGCGGCAAAGTAAAAGCCTCCGGCAGCGGCCCAAGGTCTAATCGCAACCTTGAACACCAAGTCGCCAAGAAACAAATCCGAGGTCGGGTCGAAGAAGTAGATCTGGTGTAGAGCGGGCGTCCTCGCCCGCTCTTTCTGGATTGGCACGAAGTGAAACGGCCGAGCCGTGCCCGGCCTGACCAGGTTACAGACTCGCGACCCAAACAGTACAATGAAAGCCAAGTCCCGAGAATTGATCCGCTGCAGCTGGCCGAGCAACCCCCTCTCCATCCGCTACCACGATGAAGAATGGGGATTGCCCCAGCACGACGACCGCATCCTGTTCGAATTTCTTTTGCTCGAAGGCGCGCAAGCCGGATTGAGCTGGGACACCATCCTGCAAAAACGCGAAAACTATCGCGCCGCCTTCGATGGATTCGATCCCGAACGCATCGCGCGCTACGACCGCCGCCAGTTGCAAAAGCTGCTGCGCAACCCCGGCATCGTGCGCAACCGGTTGAAGATCGCCTCGGCGGTCAAGAACGCGAAGGCATTTCTAAACGTTCAAAAAGAATTTGGTTCGTTCGACCGCTACATCTGGCAGTTCACTGGCGGAAAGCCGCTGGTGAATACCCGGCGCCCAACCCAGGCGGTACCGGCACGAACACGCGGAGTCCGATGCCATGAGCAAGGATCTGAAAAAACGCGGCTTCAACTTCGTGGGCTCGACCATCTGCTACGCCTTTATGCAGGCGGTAGGCATGGTGAACGATCATCGCGTGGAATGCTTCCGCTATGCCCAGATCAACCGCGCAAGCCGCCGTCCCACCTGATCTGTCCTGACCGGTCATCAACCACAGCCATTAACCACCAAGGACACGAAGTAGTTCGCTTTCGCAGGTTTCCTTCGTGCACCTTCGCGCCCTTTGTGGTTAGCGATTTTCCTCTGGTTTATTTGACTCAGTCAACTATATAATTGCCTTTGTCACATAACCAAGGTATTAGGAATCATGGCCATCCGGGCTGGAATCCACTCCCATCACGTCGACGCCGTTCGCCGCTTCAACCGCTTTTACACCCGGCACATCGGAGTGCTGCGCGAAGGCCTGCTCAAGAGTCCGTTCTCGCTCACCGAAGTGCGCGTGCTTTACGAGATCGCGCATCGCAAGCAGCCGACCGCCACCGAACTCTGCCAGGAACTGGGTCTCGATCCCGGCTATCTCAGCCGCATCCTGAGCAAGTTTGAAAAACGCGGCCTGGTTTCGAAGTCGGCATCGCAGTCCGATGGACGCCAAAGCCTCCTCGCACTTGACCGCTCGCGGCAGAAAGACTTTCGCCACCCTCGACGCCCGCCAGAGCGCCGAAGTCGCGTCCATGTTGCGTGCGATGCCGCCCGCCGGACAATCCCGCCTGGTTCAGGCTATGCGCACCATCGAGACCGTCGCTCGGCGCTGGTTCTGAAGCAGACACCAAGACCCCTTACATCTTGCGGTCTCATCAACCCGGCGACATGGGGTGGGTGGTACATCGCCACGGCGTCCTCTACGCCCAGGAGTATGGGTATGACGAGCAATTCGAAGCCCTGGTGGCGGAGATCGTCGCCAACTTCATCCAGCACTTCGATCCCAGGCGCGAGCGTTGCTGGATCGCCGAGAAAGACGGTGAGATCGTGGGCTCCGTGTTTCGTGGTGAAGAAATCGAAGACTGTCGCCAAGCTTCGCCTGCTGCTGGTGGAGCCGTCGGCGCGCGGGCTCGGCATCGGCAAGCGTCTGGTCGACGAGTGTCTGCGCTTCGCTCGCCAGGCGGGATACAAGAAAATGGTGTTATGGACGCAGAGCGAACTTCCGGCTGCCCGGCACATCTATCAGGAAGCCGGCTTTCAGCTGGTCCGCGAAGAACCGCACCGCAGCTGGGGGCGCGACGATCTGGTATCGCAGATCTGGGAATTGAAGCTGTGAACCATCCCGTCCGCCCCATTTCACGGTCACGATAAACCACAGACCATGCGGGGACGGGTCCATGTGGGCACAGGTCTTAGACCCGTCCAGACCGAGCGCGGCTCGCCAGGCTTCTCACCGCCTCAGCAAATTCCTGGCCAGGAAAAACACATTCGCCGGCCGTTCCGCCAGCCGGCGCATGAAATAGGGATACCACTCGGTGCCGAACGGAATATAGACCCGCATGCGCCATCCCTCGCGCACCAGGCGCTGCTGCAGGTCGCGGCGAATGCCGTAGAGCATCTGAAACTCGAAGGCATCGCGCGAAATATTTTCCTGCGTGGCAAAGGCTTTCGCCTGGTTGATGATTTTCTCGTCGTGCGTCGCCAGGCCGTGATAGACGCCGCTCTTCATCAGAATCTTCATCAGCTTGACGTAGTTCGCATCCACTTCCGATTTTTTCTGGAAGGCGATCTCTTCCGGCTCCTTGTACGCCCCCTTGCACAAGCGGATACGAATGCGCTCGGCCAGCAGTTTTCGATGTCATCTTCCGCGCGCCGCATGTAAGACTGGATCACCGCGCCGACCGCGCCTGCATTTCCCGGCATGCGATGCAGTTCGTGCACAAAGTCGAGCGTGCGCTGGGTGTAGGGTGAGCCTTCCATATCCACGCGCACGAAATTGCGCGGCGTCATGGCTGCGGCTTTCGCCACCAGGCCGGTGACCAGATCGCGGGCCAGCTTTTCGTCCACGTCGAGACCCATGTGGGTCAGCTTCAGGCTGACATTGGCGTTGAGCTGGCGGCTTGGCAATTTCGTCCAGCAATCTGATGGTAGAGCTGGGCGCTGGCACGGGCTTCCTCGGCGTTGGTGACATTTTCGCCGAGGTTGTCGACCGAAACGCTCAGGCCCGACTGATTGACAGCTTGCGCGGCGCGAAGCGCATCTTCCACTCCCGTGCCGGCCACAAAACGGCTGGACAGTCGCTGCCCGATAGCAGAACGCTCGGCCATCCCGCGCAGAGAGCGATTCTCCGAAAGAGAAATGAAGAGCGCTCTCAGCACAGTGTTCCTTCAGAACACGAAGCCGGGATGGCAGGCGCCCTTGCGCGGGCATGAAGATCACAGAATTTTGTATCACAACTACGGTGAGAATTTGAGGCGTGGCCTGGGAGTTGCGGCACGCTGGCGCATCACTTGGGATCGAATTTGACTTCGATCGGCTCCCGGGTCTCGTGGGAAGCCGGCGCCCATTTCCACTTATAGATCGCGTCCTGCTGCCGCTCGCACCAGCACCGGATTTCCACCCTTGACCTCGACGGACTTTGACCACGCCATTGGGCTCGACCAGCGCTTCCGCTTTCACGTTTCCTCTTAGGTTCATGGTGCGGGCCATTTCAGGATATTGCGGAGCTCACGCGGTTCACGATCTTGCGACTGCTTTCGGCCTGGTCCTGCTGCGCCGAACGCGGCCGGAACCAGCGGCCAGAGCGCGAAAGCAGGATCAGAAACCCGGCTGCAGGGAAGCGCTTCATAGGTAGACATCGCAGCTTATTAGCCTCCAGCGGCGCAGGAAAAGATGACCGAGGTAACTAGGCGGGCAGTCGGACGTCGGACGTCAGGCGTCGGACTTGATGAGACATTCAGTGATCGCTGGAATGTCCGAGGAGTCGTGAAGGTTGAGGTCCGAAGTCGAGGTCCGAAGTCTGCCGTCAGTCCAGAAACACCTCATCCACGTAGCACCAGCGCCAATCTTCGCCGGGCTCAAACGATTGCACGATGGGATGTTTGGTCTGGTGGAAGTGTTTCGTGGCGTGTTTGTTCTTGGAGGAATCGCAGCAACCGACATGACCGCAACTGAGACACTCCCGCAGATGGACCCAGGTATCGCCCATCTCCAGGCACTCCTTGCAGCCTTGGCCGCTCGGTTTCACTTTTCGGATTTCTCCCAGGTGCGAACAAGCGGGTTGGGCCATGAGTCACCTCTCAGAATTTGGATCTCGTCGCACAGTACGAGCGGGACTTCAGTTTACTGAAAACCTGCTAGCTTCGCTCAACTGAACAGCCGCGGACGGCTGTTCCCAGCTGTGCACTTCAGGCCGCCGGCTCCTGTCCCTGCGCTTCCAGAAATCTTTCTGCTTCGAGCGCCGCCATGCAGCCCGTGCCGGCGGCGGTGATGGCCTGGCGATAGCGCCGGTCTTGCACGTCACCGCAGGCGTAGACGCCGGGCACTCGCGTGAAGACGTTTTTCGTAGTCACCAGATATCCGTCCGCATCGGTTTCGAGCTGGCCTTCGAACATCTTGGCGTTCGGAATGTGGCCGATGCCCAGAAACATGGCGCTGGTAGGGAGGTCCCAGACTTTGTCGGTTTTCAGATTCGCGCAATTTCAGGCTGGTGACTTCCTTTTTGGCAACATCGTTTACTTCTTCGACCAGGGTGTTGGTGAGAAATTCGAATTTTCTTGTTCTGCTGGGCGCGGTCGAGCATGATCTTGGAAGCGCGGAACTGGTCGCGGCGATGAATCAGCGTCACCTTGGTGGCAAAGCGGGTGAGGAAAATCGCTTCTTCCATGGCGGAGTCGCCGCCGCCGATCACCGCGATTTCCTTTCCGGAAAAGAAGAAGCCGTCGCAGGTGGCGCAGGAAGAAACTCCGTGCCCGATCAGTGCCTGTTCGCTGGGCAATCCCAGCCAGCGCGCCGAAGCGCCGCTGGCGATGATCAGGGTGCGAGCGTGAATCGTTTCCTTGCCGAGATTCACGGCAAAGGGACGCTTGCCTCAGATCGACGCTGACCACATGGCCCAAGCTGATATTGCGCGCCGAATCGTCCCGCCTGCTTGCGCATGTTCTCAATCAATTCGGGCCCCTGAATGCCATCGGGAAAGCCGGGAAAATTCTCCACCAGCGTGGTGAGCGAGAGCTGGCCTCCGGGCTCATGGCCTTCAAGCACCAGAGGCTTCAGGTTGGCGCGCGCCGTGTAAAGCGCAGCCGTGTGGCCGGCGCAGCCGGACCCGATGATGACAACGTCGCGAATGTTCTCCATAAAATGTCGATGTGAAGCTTTAGATTGCCGAAGTTCAGATTTGGATGCAACCCCGGTAGCGCCGAGCGTCCCCGTATGCGCCGATCCGTGCGCCGGCCGGACCGTGTGCCGGCGTCCCGCCGACTGTCCGGAGGGCGCCCCTTCGACTTCGCTCAGGCAGGCCCGCTCGACTTCGCACGCCCATGCTACAACAACGAATCTACTTCTTCTTCGCCGCAGGTTTTTTGCGGAAGACGATTTCGCCTTGGCCTTCTCCCGCCGCTTCCAACCCGTGCTAACTCCTCCGGCACCGTGGTTCGCGCACCCAGCAGACCGCGATAATTCGACAGCACCGAGGACGCGCTCTGAAACAGCGGTTCGTACGCGCTCTGATCCGGCGCCGGACCGGCCTCCGATCCCGAGCATCGGGCCAGCACCACCGACGACTTGCCGAAGCGCTCCAGCTTGATCCGGCTGGCCGGCGTGCTGGTGGTCAGCATGGTGGCCGGCGATGGTCACAGCCGAAGCGCTGTCTTCGATCGAAACCTGCATCAGGTCCTTGGGATCGCGCACCCGGAAGACCAGCGTCTCAACCATATTCTTCGGGATCGACGCTGAACGAATACTGCACCGTCGAAAACAAGGCCTGCACGGAAAACTCACGCCGGATACGCACCCAGTTGGCCATGCCCGGGTCGGAAGACATCTGCGAGCCCGATCCGGGCTGCAGAAATCCCGGCCCTACGTCGAGGCTCGACCGGCCGCGATCGATTTCAAAGTCGGCGCCAAACAGCGGCTGCTTGGGAACCCGAGCCAGCGCCGAGGCAATCTCCTGCTGCTCCTCCGGCGAAGGCGAACACACATTCAAGACATTTACTTTGACCTGCGGCTGTGCGAGCGGCTTGCTGCGCCGCCGCCGCTAAGCCCAAGCCAAGACAGAACATGCAGCGACAAGATGGTTCGAAGCACCATGGGATTTTAGCAGGACGAGAGCCGCACGCGAGAACCCCAGCAGTCGGACCCCAGCAAAGTAGCGCCGGCGTCTCGCCGGCTGTCCGGAGGGCGTCCCGCCCTCCGACGCAGAACTCTGCCCTCCGACTTTGCAGGCTCTGCGCCGGGGCGGCGGGCGAGTCCGCCGGCGCCAGTATGTGACGCACTGCACCCCGGGCTTAGAATATTGGCATGGCAAACCTGACCCTGGTCTACGGCATGCGCCTGCTGCCATCGGAAGAAGTCTCCGAAGTAGGAGACGCAACGCTCAAGCTGAAGAACGGACGCGAAGCCCACGTCACCATGCACGTGCTGGAAGGCAGCAAGGAAGAAATCGAGAAGCAGTTGAAGACCAGCCTGGAAGCGTTCTTCGATTTCTATCCGGAGATTTGAAGGCCGACTGAGCGAAGTCGAAAGGACGCCCGTCTGGACAGCCAGCGTCGACGCCGGCGCTACCGTTCGTCTGAAGCTCTGAAGTCTGACGCCTGCCCTGACGTCCTCCGATCTATAATCCTCTTCTGCGCCATGGAGCTTTCTCTCCGCACACTGCGTTTTCGACTGCAGGCTGCAGGTTTGCTGCCCACGCACCCGGCTGGCCCGCGCCGCCTGTTACCTGCTCGGACTGGATCTGCTGCTCTTCGCGTTGCAAAAGCTCTTCGCGACTGTTCAAGGTTTCCTATGGTCAGGCCCTCAGTGGATGGGTAGGCATTCTCAGTTTTCTCGCCATTATTCTGCTTGCCGTTCTCGCCTATCCGCTGGCTCAAGGCGAGACTGCTCTGGCGGCTGCGCAACCGGCTGATCGTCACCTACGTATTCATCGGCGTCATTCCGGTGGTGCTGGTGATGGCGATGGCGTTCATCACCATTTATCTGTTTGCCGGACAGTTCGCCAACTTTGTGGTGACCTCCGAACTGGATTCACGACTGCGCAGCCTGCAATCGGTGAACGCCGCCATCGCCAACGAACTGGCGGCGCGCCTGGAGCACGGGCAACCGGCCACCGCCGAATCCCTGGAAGGCTTGAAGCGGCACGACACAGCCTGGGCGTCGCGGCAGATTTGCGCCTGGAAAAGCGGCAACGCCTCTCGCCGTATGCAATGGCGCCACTCCGGGAGAAACTCCGTTTGCGCTTCCCGTCTTTCTCTCGAATCCAGAAGGTTCGGAGCGATCGTGCGCGATCGTGATCGAGCTGTACTTGCGGGCAGCGACCGAAATTGGTTCTGAGCCACAAAAGCTCACCGTCGTCTCCAGCGAACGCGCTGGACCAGAATCTGCTGGAGCAAGTGGCCGCCAATCTGGGCGAGATCACTCTCTACGCGCAAGGTTTCGATCTCAAAAATGAGCACAGGCTGCCGGCCGCTCCGCGAATACATCGGCTCCGCTGGCTGCCCTGGACGATCAGGACAAACAAAGCAATTCGACTCCGCCCGGGCAGCGAGCGGGACGAGCGTGTACGATGGCCGGCAGAGCTTCGTCCAACTTTCACCGCAGGTTCGTTGCCTGCGGCGGGCAACGGCTTCGATCGCGTGATCACCTTCGGAACGCCGCTTCCCTTCGTGGATTGGGCAACCGGCGAGCAGACCAAAGCCGGCGCGCTGCTCCGGGTACAGACCCGTCCGTCGATACTTTATGCCCGCCTGTTCGCCGCGCTGGGTGACTTCGCGACCGGCGTCGAGTACATGCTGCTGTTCGCCGCCATAGTTTTCGCCATCATCGAATTGCTGGCGCTGCTGATCGGTACCCGCCTGACGCGCACCGTGACCGGAGCGGTAGCCCAGCTCTACGAAGCCACCAAACACATCAATCGCGGAGACTTCAGCCATCGCATTTCGGTGAAGTCGAACGACCAGCTGGCGACCCTGGCCAATTCCTTCAACTCCATGACCGCATCGATCGAAAATCTGATCGAGGAGCAAAAGGAAAAGCAGCGGCTGCAAAATGAGTTGACCATCGCGCAGGAAGTGCAGGCGCAACTTTATCCCGCAGCATATTTCGCAACTGGCTTCGCTGGAGGTTTACGGTTTCTGCCGTCCCGCGCGCACCGTGAGCGGTGACTATTACGACTTCCTCACCATGGATTCCGACAAGCTCATCCTGGCGGTGGGCGACGTCAGCGGAAAAGGAATTTCCGCGGCCCTGCTGATGGCCACGATTCACTCGGCGGTGCGGGCCTACAGCCTGGAGGGCATGCCCAGCCTGAGGCTGCCGGTAGCGGTAGGCGAGACGCCAAGTTCCGGTCCTAGCCTGATCTCGGGCTCGCCGGGTGCGGAGCATTCCTCGGGCACTCTGCTTTCGCTGCTCAATCATCAGCTCTACCAGAGCACGCCGGCAGAGAAATACGCGACTCTCTTTCTGGGCATCTACGACGGCCAGCGAACGCAAGCTGACCTACAGCAACGGCGGCCACCTGCCGCCGATCATTCTGGGCGAAGATGGATCCGTGCGCCGGCTGGAGCGCGGAGGCACGGTCATCGGTTTGTTCGACCGCCGCAGTTATGAGGAAGGATCGGTCGCGTTGCGCCGGGGCGAACTCTTCCTGGCGTACAGCGACGGCGTGACTGAACCGGAAAATGATTTCGGCGAATTCGGCGAACAGCGGCTGATCGACCTGGTATGGCAAAACCGCGACCTGCCCCTGGCGCGAGATCTGCGAGATCGTAACCGCCGCCGTCGACGACTGGATCGGCGCCAACGAACAGCCCGACGACATCACCCTGGTGCTGGCGCGCGGAAGATAGTGGGAAAAGTTTCTCGACGGCACTTTCACCCTTCGTGCACGCGGCGCATAAAATCCTCAACGTCAAACGGCCAACCCTGGCGTTCGACTCCAACTCCTAACCACTCCATCGGAACCTGGGCAATTGCGCGAAAGACCGCATCGTCAACCCGATCCTCTTTGGTCCAAGGGGCTAATTCTGCGGGTGCGGTGTGCAGAACCAGTCCTATCATGCCTGCGCGGAAAGTCACCGCCGGAACATTAGCGCCAGGACGGAGAACTTTCGCGAGGCCCGCCACTCCGACTGCTGTGCCCGGATGCGTCCGCCGAACCTCATCGAAGATCTGCCACACCGCTTTGACGTCCTCCGGATCGACCACCGGCACCGGCTCACCCGGTGCGCCTCCGAGGAGTGGGTTTACTTCGTCCATGTCAGTCTCCGCTTCTGGATGGGAACCACCGAGTGACGGCACGCATTGTGACACTCTTTGGATCCTCAAGCCGATGTCTCGCTGGGAGTGTCCTCACTCAGATTGACCTATCAGCTCCGCGTCCTTTGGGGCATTCTTGGCGACCTTCGCGGTTACAATCTTTTGCTTTTATCTCAAGAAAAGTCTAAGACTCTAACCGCGAAGTTCGCAGAGAAAACCTAAGTTTCGGATACTAGTCAGGCTTGCTGGGCCAGGAACGCTTCGCATCTGCTTCTGCTTTCGCACACGCGGGACACGGCAGATTTGGCCGGTCGACGCATTCATGCAGCGGATTCTTTTCCGGTTGCGGCGGCGATTCGGACTTAAGTTCATTTCGTAAGATCGCGACAGAAGGTACGCCTATTATCAGGCGGAAGAAGTGGCGGCGGTCCATTAGCGAGCCTTCCTGATTCAAAATGAGACGGCGGGGCCTGAGTCAATGGGCCTCAATCTATTGGATTTACCCATGCGGAAAACTCAATTTGAGTCAGACGAGGTAACCAAGGTAACCAAACCTCTCCAAGTGAGATTAGCGAGCGCGCTGGGTTTGGCGGGGCTTCAGAAAACTTAAGAGGGAAGGACTTTGGAGCGGGAGGGTCGGGTTCGAACCGCCGTCTCCGGGCTGGAAACCTGGCGCATTTCCAAGATTATGCTACTCCCGCAATTTGGAAGTCTTGAATGCGATTTCCGCCCGTTCCGGGAAATCTAAGCTGCTACCTTCACTAAACGACATGTTCCCAGGCCAAACGTATTCGGGGGTGGCGACACGGCCGGCCGAGTCAATTGCTCAAGGCCCAGGCAGCACGCCTCAGCCACCACCCCCGAGCTCCGCGCACCCGAAAAATCAGGCACGCCCCGCGCGGAGCAAACCAGATGCAAAGATGAAACAGGGTGAGCTACGCGAGGGGATGGTCTAACAGATCAGAACGCAAAGCCGCGAAAGGCGGGAATGCAAAGCCGGGGGAGAAACCACCTCGAGAACCTCGCTGTGCGCCGTGCGCGCGGAGTGAGGACTCTGGATCCTGGGAAGGGCTGCGATCGCATATCCGGGCGAGGTCTGGCAAACCCGCGCATGCGCCGTGACCGGCGCGCTTCCGCCCGAAAAAGTAAAGTCTGGCAGATCTACCTGAGGCAGGATGAGGATGACGGCGAATAGTGCCAATTCGAAAATGAGGAGCGACCAACGCCAGTGCTTCATGAAGGCAAACAACCCGTGTCTAATCAGAAATTACTCGCGCCCGATGCACTCTGTCAACGGGCGATTTTAAGCTCGGAGGCGCTTTCTATTTTCCTTTCGCGGGCTTCGGCAGAATCGTCACTCGGGACGTCACCTGCTGTCCCTTTTCCATGCCGCCGATGATCACCAGGCCTTGCGGCAGGGCCACCAACCCTCGATGGTCCATGGTTGGACCCGGCGTATTCGCGTTGACGGTTTCCCACTTGCCGCTGCGCACGCTGAAAGCAAATGTCACTGGCGACGGTTCCGCGGCGCGGCCGTCGTATCCGATACCGTTGAAGTTGTAGGGATTGTCCGTGCCTCCGGAGAAGTAGATCAGGTCATCCTTTTCCGAGCCGCCAGCAGCGATGCGGTAGCGTGCGGTCCCGGGATGATTGGGCAACTTGCTCCACTGAATTTTCGTCAAGTCATGATGATCGATCTTGCCCAACCAGCATTCGTCTGAAGGGACGTACTTGGGCTGATCTCCTGCCGGATTCTTGTTGGCGCCGTCCACATACACAATCGTGTCTCCCACCAGCCCACCGGCGTGGCCGAACACCGGCGTTCCGGGAATTGGGGTAGCCTGCGACCACTTGTTCTTCTGCGCGTCATACACCTGGACCGCGCGCACGGCATCTGTCTTCGACCAGCCGCCAATCAGATAAATGTAACGCTCGCGATAGACTCCAGCGACGGCGTCATCCACGGCGACAGGCATATCCTCGGCGCGGAACCAGCGATCGGTAAGCGGCTCATAGACATTCACGTCAGACAAGGTAGTTTCGCCGCCTTGCGAGTCCACCACATAGCCACCGAATAGAAAGACGTGCTCGCGGGTTCCCACTGCGGTCGCGGCCAGGCGCCCGGCCGTTCCCGGAACCGCATGGATTTCAGCCCATTTCCCCGTCTCCGGGTCCAGCGAATAGGCGGCGTTCGAGACGGCGTCCCAGGTCTTCTTGGGACCGATTCCCATCAGCGAGAACAATAAGAGCGATCCGCGGCTTTTTACGCTGGTTACGGCATTGTCAGAGACTGGAACCGGCAGTGGATCGAATTTCGGCAAGGTCGCGGCAAACAGGAAGCCGCCTAATACCATCAAGAGTGCAAGTCCGAGGTGTCTTCTCATCGCAGGAGATTCTAGTCCAAAGCAGGGAGGCGGGCCTTGCCTTATATGCGTAACCCGGCCAGTCAACGGCCAATAGCGGAGCGAGAAGCTGTCCGGGCTGGCACCAAAGCCTGACTTGTCGTTCAGATTAGCGCCCCAGATTCAGACAACTCTAGATCGGGGGACTACAGGATCGTCCGGCAGGTTCTACATGATTTCATAGGATATCCTTTGAATTCATCCGTTTTTCAGCATAAAACCTAACAAAACAAGACACAGAGGCCTGATAACACAGTGAAAACACTGCCATGTCCTTGACTGTGTGTTTTGGAGTGTTAGTTGCAAAGATGCGAGACATAACTTGCTTGGCGAGGGGGCGATGAGACTTACGCAAAGCAGTTTCAGGTTTCAAAGTCCCAGGTTTCCAACAGCTTTAGCTGTCCTTCCTTAGTCTCGGGCCCTGAACGTTGTCCAAAAAGTGGCTTTAAATCAGGAGGTGGTGGGATGTCATGCAATCGAGCGGTCCTGCTGGATAGTTTTCTATCTCGGCTCGTTCTCTGCCTGAGCCTGTTGCTCACAATCAGCGTAGCCCCTCTATGGGCACAGTCAACCTCCACTGGCAGTCTTTTCGGTCAGGTCACGGACCCAACCGGAGCCTCCGTTGTTGGTGCGACGGTCACGATGACCGATACTTCAACCGGCATCGCGAGGACTGTGACCAGCAATGAGACTGGGCGGTACATTTTCGTGAACGTGACTCCGGGCAAGTATGACCTCTCGATCACAAAGAGGGGATTTGCGGCGGTCAAGATGGCTGGCCAGACGGTAGAAGTGGGCAAAACTGTCGCCGTGGACGTGACATTGCGCGTCGGCGCAACCACCGAGGTGGTCGAGGTCCAGGCAAACGGAGTAGAACTC
Organism: Terriglobia bacterium; assembly: GCA_963696825.1. Classification (GTDB taxonomy): domain Bacteria; phylum Acidobacteriota; class Terriglobia; order Terriglobales; family Acidobacteriaceae; genus JAIQFF01. Next base: position 484,344 of record CAVOLN010000007.1, on the reverse strand, counting down.
CAGACGACAAATGCCACGGTTGGCAACACCGTCACTGGCGTGGCGTTAGATTCACTGCCGAGCCTTGGCCGCGACGTCAGCACCTTCGTGACCCTGCAGCCCGGCATCAGCCCGGATGGCAGCGTGGCTGGAACGGTCGTGGACCAGAGTTCCTTTCAGCTCGACGGCGGCAATAACACCAATGACATGGACGGCAGCATGAGCGTCTACACGACCTCGTTTTCCGGTGATCCCACGGGTGGCGTGGCCAATCAGAGCGCCGGAGTGGCCGCTGGACCGACCGGCGTTTTGCCGACGCCAGCCGATAGCGTGGAAGAGTTTAAGGTCGGAACCACGAACCAGAGCGCAGACTTCAACAGCTCGTCTGGGGCGCAGGTCCAGGTGGTCACCAAACGCGGCACCAATGCCTGGCACGGAACGGTGTACGAGTACTATCTTGATAACAACTTTTCTGCCAATACTTGGCAAAACAACAACTCCGGCGTCCCGCTTCCCAGCTTCCACTACAACCGCTTTGGCGGCGCCATCGGCGGCCCACTCCTTCCCAAGATGCTGGGCGGAAAGACTTATTTCTTTGCCAACTACCAGGGCTTTCGCTGGCCCAACTCCCAGACCGTCGAGAAGACGGTCCCCTCGGCGGCTATGCGCCTAGGACTGCTGACGGACGCCACGACTGGCGCGATTTTTAATCTCAATCCAACCCCAGTCACGTTTAATGGCAACACCTATCCAGGAACCACTCTGGATCCGCGGGCGGTGGGAATCAATCCCTTGATGTCTCAGCTGTGGTCTAAATTCGAACCGCTGTCGAACGAATCAGGTTGCGCCCTCCCTCGTTGTGATGGGGTGAACGTGCAGGGGTTTCTGGCTAACGTTGGTGTTCCCCAGAAAGACAATTTTGGAGTGGTACGCGTCGATCATGATTTTGGTGATAAGTGGCACTTCATGTCGAGCTATCGCTATTACAGCTTGACTCGCGGAACCATCGATCAGGTGGATATTGGCGGCTTCTTCACCGGCGACAAGCTGGGCGTGCCCTCCTCCCAATCCAACAATCCGCAGGCGCCGTGGTATCTCGTAGCTGGATTGACTACCAACATCACCTCCAACACCACCAACGACGTCCATTACAGCTTTCTGCGCAATTGGTGGCAATGGGGCAGGGCGGGAGACACCATACAGTTTGCAGGCCTGGGTGGCGCGCTTGAGCCGTTCGGCGAAAGCCGGGACAACGTTCTGGCTCCCTACAACGTGAATACGCAGCAGACGCGGACCCGCTTCTGGGATGGAAAAGATCACATGTTCCGGGATGACGTGAGCATGCTGAAGGGCAACCACCTGTTCCAGTTCGGTGGCACTTATCAGCACAACTTCAACTGGCACCAGCGAACTGACAACGGTGGCGGCATCAACTACCAGCCGGTGTATCAGCTGGGCACGACGAAGGGTGCAGGAACCGGCGTCACCGTGCTTCCGCCCGCGGGCTGGACCGGTAGCGCGGCGGACTGGGGCCGTGACTATGCGGCCACCCTCGGCATCGTATCCGCCTCACAGATCGCTTACACCCGCTCGGGACCAAACCTGGCGTTGAATCCGCCGCTGACTCCGGCTTTCGACCAGAGCACCATTCCTTACTACAACGTGTATTTCAGTGATACCTGGCACATGAAGCCGACTTTCACTCTGACCTACGGCTTGGGATGGACATTAGAAATGCCGCCGGTCGAGAAAGATGGAAAGCAAGTCGAATTCGTGGATGCCGCCGATCAACCAATTGACACTCAGAACTATCTGGAGGCTCGCAAGCGTGCGGCACTGCTGGGTCAGGTCTACAATCCAACGGTCGGTTTTGCCCTGGTAGGCAACACTGGCAACGGCCTGAAGTATCCCTATAATCCCTTCTATGGTTCTTTCAGCCCGCGCATCGCGGCTGCCTGGAACCCTCACTTTGACGGCGATTCCTGGTCCGGACGAATATTCGGCCATGACAACACGGTCATTCGTGGCGGCTACAGCCGAATTTACGGACGATTGAACGGCGTCGACCTGGTTCTGGTGCCGCTGCTTGGTACTGGCCTCATTCAGCCGGTGCAGTGCTTTGCGCCTACCATCAGCGGGGTGTGCGGCGGGACGTCGACTCCGACCACCGCCTTCCGCGTCGGGGTAGACGGCAATACTGCTCCACTGGCGCAGGCCGCACCTACCTTGCCTCAACCGGTTTTCCCTGGCATCAACGACATCACCGCCGGCGCGGGAGAGGCATTGGATCCGCGCTTCCGACCCAACGTCGTGGACTCGTTTGACTTCACCGTACAGCGCCAGCTGTCGAATAAATTCTCACTTGAACTCGGGTACATCGGCAGGCGGATCACCCACGAGTACCAGCCCATCAATGTCAACTCAGTGCCTTATATGATGACGAAGGGCGGGCAGACCTTCGCCAAAGCTTATGCCAATACGATGTTGCAGTACTGTGGAGGCATCGCGGGCCTGGCCGGTTCCAACTGCGCCGCGAATGCAGCTGCGGTCACGCCGCAACCGTTCTTTGAAGCAGCCCTGGCCGGCACCGGCTATTGCACCGGATTCGCAAATTGCACTCAGGCGGTAGTGGCCAATGAAGGCTCCGCCGGTACCGGTAACCTCAACACTGAGTCGGTCTGGAGTCTATGGAGCGATCTGGACAACGGCGGGTTCAACTTTCCCCGCACTATGATGAACACTCCGGTGACTCCGGGCGGTGACGCCCAGTTGTCATCCGGCGTAGGCGTCAATACCAGCATCGGCTATGGCAACTACAACGCCGGCTTTGCCTCGCTGAAGATGAGCGACTGGCGCGGTCTGACCATGCAATCCAACTTCACCTGGAGCAAGGCGTTGGGAACTGGAGCTTTAGTTCAGGCCACCAGTGCGGACACTGCCGTCGATCCGTTCAATCTTCGGACGGGCTACGGGCTGCAGGCGTTTGACCGGAAATTTGTGTACACCATGTTCATGGTGTATCAGCCGCCATTTTTCAAGGGCCAGAAGGGTGTAATTGGACGCGTCCTCGGCGGCTGGACATTTGCGCCGGTGTTCGCGACTGGTACCGGTCTACCATTGCCGATCCTGACGCTTAACGGAGGCGGACAGGCGTTCGGCGAAGCTGACGGAAACGCCTTCGTTGGCAACGGCAATACTGAGAACGCCATCCCCATGACGAGTTTCCACACCGGCAAGGCGTACTACAACACCCCGGGCGGCGGCGGCGGTTTCAACATCAATCTATTCAAGGACCCAATCGCCGCTTACAACCAGGTGCGCCAGCCCATCCTGGGACTGGACACCAGGGATGGCGGCTTCGCCAGCGATATTCGGGGCTTGAACTACTGGAATCTGGATTTCAGCATCAAGAAAGCTATCAACATTACTGAGCGCGTGAGCACGGAGTTCCAGATCGTCTTCACCAACGTCCTGAACCACGACCAGTTCCTCGATCCAAACGCCGGTGCCCCGGGTCTCGACAGCAGCGCCCCCTCATCCTGGGGAAGCTTGGCTGGTGAGGGCGACGGCACCAACAACAGTGGCCAGCGCACTCCGCGAACCATGGAGTTCGGCTTCCGCGTCCGCTTCTAACCTGGACTCTCGAGGCGCTACCCACAATGGCGCCTCGGCTAGTCCTCATAAATGCTTTTCAGGCTGCGCCCCTCCGGTGCAGCCTTTTTTGTCTTCCATTTGCCTTGCTGCGACACCAGGTCACGGGATTGGTTATGCTAGTGACCTGCCATGAAAGCTGCCGGCATTTTCATCGTTTGCTTAGTCTTAAGCTCGGAGCTTGCCGCTCAACGGCCGCCGGCATCGCAATCGCAGACTAAAACGCTCCCGCGCAATGTTTATCTCGCCACGCCCGATGTTTACCTCGTGACCATCGACACTCTGCGAGCGGACCACGTTCACTGCTACGGGTACGAACAGATTCAGACTCCCGCTCTGGACGCGCTGGCCCGGGACGGAATACGGTTCGCCCAGGCCTTCACCCCCAGTCCGATCACCAACACCTCTCACGTCAGTATCCTGACCGGGCTGCTGCCCAGCACCCACGGCGTCACCGACTTCGCCGTACCATTGTCAGCGGCTCATCCGACCCTGGCGGAGTTGGTTCGCAACCGCGGTTACCACACCGCCGCATTTATCGGGGCGGTGATTCTTGACAGCAGAACGCTGGCGCCCGGTCTGGATCGCGGCTTCGATTTCTACGACAACTTCCCTCAGCATCCGGTGACCAAGGCGCGTTGGGGACGCGTGGAGCGTCGCGGTATAGAAGTTGTGCAACATGCCGAGACCTGGATGGCGGCGCATTCCACCGGGCCCCGATTTGTCTGGATTCACCTCTACGATCCCCACGATCCATACCAGCCGCCTCCGCCCTTCGCACTGACTTACAAAGATCATCTGTACGACGGCGAAATCGCCTATGCCGATTCGGCCCTCGCCAACTTCGTGGCTTTTTTGAAGAAAAGTGGCCGCTACGAGAATTCACTGATCGTCGTGGTCGGAGATCATGGCGAAGGCCTCGGCGAGCATCACGAAAACACCCACGGAATTTTCCTCTACGACTCCACCACGCACGTTCCCCTCATCGTGAAGATGCCCGGTGGAAGCGATCCAGGCAAAGTGGTCGACGCCCAGGTGCGGACGACGGACATCCTGCCCACAGTGACCGATGTGCTTCGGATTCCGCCTCCGTCGCAACTCGACGGGGAATCCCTAATGCCTTTGTTTGGGGGAACGGAAACCACAGAACGCGCTGCCCTGGGCGAAACCGACTATCCGCTCCGCTTCGGTTGGGCGCCTTTGCGATCGGTGCGCGCTGGAGGATTCAAATTCATTGAAGCGCCCCGCCCTGAGCTCTATGATCTGCATGCTGATCCGGGAGAGTTAGCCAACCACTATCAGCCAGCAAGCCCGACCGTGCAGAAGTTCCGCGCCCTGCTGGCCGATGCCAAGACGAAAACATCTCAGCCCTCTTCTGCAGATGCGGCGAGTACAATCGCGCCCGGTGCGACCGATCAACTGAAAGCTCTGGGCTACCAGGGCCGGGCTGATGCCGCGACTTCGACAGCCGCAGGATCTGCCACCTTGCCCGACCCCAAGGACAAGATTGAAGAGCAGAACTTGCTACACGCCGCCATGATGGCGTCGGACGACACCCGCACTGACGAGGCCCGCCGCGCCCTGGAAAAAGTGCTGCAACTCGATCCCAAATCGCCTACGGCGCTGCGCCAACTGGGAGAGCTGGAGCTGCAAGCCGGCGAATACAAGAAGGCCGCCGAACATCTGAAGCAGGCCAGGGAGGTCCATCCCGAGGACGCGACTGCTGCGTTCTACGAAGGGCAGGCACGACAAAAGATTGGCGACTTGGCCGGCGCCCGCGACGCCTTGGAAGCCAGCCTGAAACTCACCCCGGGGCAGTTCCCCGCACGGCTCCTGCTGGGCCAGGTCTATCTCGGCCTCAAAGATTCGAAGAACGCCGAAGACCAGTTTGAAGCCGCGCTGCTGTCGCAGCCAGAAAGTACCGAAGCACAACGAGGTTTAGCCGAGGCGCAGGCGTTGAAGAAGGCCGGACATTAAGGCCGAGTGGCCCCGCACTATGTAGCGCCGGCGTCCCGCCTGCTGTCCGGCGGGCATCTTGCCGCGCCGCAAGTGTGTTTTCAGGTGGGCGCGGGTGCTCACCTTTCGCGGGTTTTCGAAAGGTGAGTACCGAGAGCTTTCCCGACCCTTAAGTGTTCTCGTGCGCTGCCATCATGGGTGGGCGAGACGCCCACCCGATAGCTGGCGGGACGACGGCGCTACAAAATCACGCGGGTGCCCACCTTTTGCGGTTCGAAAGGTGAATACCGAGACCTTTCCCGACCCCGTCCGCGTTTTCATTCACTACGAAATCAACGGCGTTTTTTCGCCATCCCTTCGATTTGCGTCATGTGGTTCACGTCATGTCCCGCCATCATCTTAACGACGTGTTCCACGCTCTCTTTCCCACGCTCCGTATGCTCACCGTAGTTCTCCCACAGGCGCCGCGGCACTGAAGTCAGAAGTTTGAGATTGTTCTCGCGCAACAGACGAAACGTCTCCAGAGAAGCCTTCGGGTCGCGGCGGCTATAGTTGAAGGTCTGGGCCCAGGCGTCCTGATCGTAAGCCTGAATTACGGAACGGTTCGTAGCCAGGATGAGGCGCATGCGATAGGCAATGACCAGCTCCGCGTCGGCCAGGTGGGCTAGAACTTCGGCGATGGACCATTTTCCTGGCGCCGGCCGCCGGGTAAGCTGCTTCTTGTTCAGCCCTTTGATCAGCGCGGCAAGCTTCCGCGGGGTTGCCTTCTGCACACGCACCGGATCCTTGCCCTGGGTGTTACTGAGCATGCGTTGAGTGTATTGCTGAGGGGTTTCCTGCATGGGTGTTCGCTCCTTAACGAAACGCTGTATTGTTAAGCCCAGCTTAAAAAGCGAAGGGAGCGCCACCGCCGGCGCTCCCGTTAAGCTGCGATTTTAGTATCCCACCGGAAATATACTCCATAGATTGCGGCATAGCCAGAATTTCGCGCATCATACTTTCAGAGTTCCGAGGCGCGGGAGTTGCCGGCCCGGGAGATTTGATACTGAGGCTTCGCCTGCCTTTCCAAGGGTGAGACGCCCTCGGGACGCCGGCCGGATGTCGGCGCTACACGGTTCGTTGGCGCTACGCTTGGGTTCGTTGAAATGCTCAGGTGCTGGAGTTAAAATCACCCCGGCATTTGGGTTGCTTTAGTCTTTGCACAGGAAAACTTCAGGTCCGGGGAGGATCGTGTGTTCAAACTGCTCAGCAGGCTTTCACTCTTCCTACTGATGGTTGTGGGAAGCTTGATTTTGGCCGCTTGCCCCACCCGCACCAGCATCGAAAGAATCAACCGCGATCCCGGACGGTATGTCGGCAAAGAAGTGGCCATTGCGGGCCATGTGACGACCTCGTTCGGCGCGCTGGGCTCCGGAGTCTTCGAAGTCGACGACGGCAGTGGCCGGATGTGGGTCTACAGCCAGAGATTACGGCGTACCGGGCAACGGCGCCAAGGTGGCTGTAAGAGGACGCCTTGAACAGGGGTTCAGTTTCGGCGGCCGCAACTTCGCCACCATTCTGAAGGAAACCGAGCGCAGACACTAGACCTCAACACAGAACGCGTAGGGGCGGACGCCTCGTCCGCCCAGCCGAGCGCAGCTCGGCAGCATCTTCAAGTTCTCAAACTCCAGAAACCTGAATGGGAAAGCAGGACGAGCTTCGCTCGTCCGCCCAGACGGGACTGTCTGAGCCTACGTAGCCTTTGCTTAATTCTGCCGTGGAGGGTTAGCGACTGAAATCTGGTCGGGTACGGCTTGGGATTCCCGAATTTCTAGCTTCATTTGGCGGAGGTTGGTGGCCTCGGCGGGATCCATCCCGGCCTTCAGGTCGGATTTTTCAACAAAATAACGCCAGCCGGCGTGCCGGTCTTCCGAGCTCTGCCCGGTTTCGAAGTGCTTGACCCTGATCTCAGCGTTATCCCGGCCCTTGACGACTAGCACAACTCCTCCGGATTCGTAGGTCCGGATGTTGTGGCGGATGATGGCATAGGAAGCTTTGGATTCGTCGCGTGTCAGAGACACCCCGCTAACTGGTTAATTGTTTGTTTTGGTTACGGAGAGCGTGCCCGCCCGTTGGTTGCCGGAGCAGGCACGCCTTCTATCGAGAGTTGCCGCTTTTGCTCTTACAGCGGTCGGACGTTCTCAGCTTGCCAGCCCTTTGGTCCCTTGGTCACATCGAACTCCACGCTCTGACCCTCCTGCAGGCTGCGGAAGCCGCCTGCCTGGATTGCCGAGAAGTGGACAAATACATCTTCGCCGCTCTGCCGGCTGATAAAGCCATAGCCTTTGGCGTCGTTAAACCACTTTACTGTTCCTTGTTCTGCCATTTTGTTACTGTTTCCTTTTCAATCGATTTACGCTGTGAGATCGGAGGTACTAAGGGCGGTTCAAGCTGGTATGCAAGAAGCTGCTCAACAACCGATTCTAATCAAACGCACATTTAGTTTATCAGAAAAGGGCTATTTTAGGTTGGTAAATTGCGTCCAGTACCGCTCACCCAAGATGTCTTCGGTAACCAGACTACCTGCGGTCTCATTCCCGATTCAGCCGCGGCCGATCTTCCAGCATAGCGCGCAGCATCCGCTAGCCTCAGTATTTTCTTTCGCTTCCATTGCCGGCAGGTATAATCATGAAAAGACTTGACCACGAAGACACATCGCAAATCCACCCTGCGCCTTCGCGATTGAGAGCGGGAACTTTACGGTAAGGCGCTTCGTTACCCAGCAACCCAAGCATCGTCCTCACCAGATGCAGAAGCGCTTCGCGGGCGTAAAACGCTTCCGGGGGAAACCTCGGATAGCGCGGTCACAGGGCACCAACGGAGGAGCATAGCGATGTCGCAATTCAACGGAGATAAATCCAGATTCAACCGGGAGCGGAAGCAGAACATCCAGCGCCGCAAGCGTAACCGGGCACTGTTCCAGGCAGCCGGCCTTAACCCCAATAGCACTGACCCAAGCAAGAAGCCTCGCGGCGTTTCCGAGGTTGGCAAGGATCGCCCGTGAACAAAGCTCTGGGTTTCTTATCCGCAATTCCGGCAATCGTAAAAAAGCGGGTGCTTCTGGTTGACACCTATGCCACCAAGCGCGACCTGCGCTCCAAGATCATGCGCAAGCTCGGGGTGGATGTAGATTGTGCCGCCAACATTACCGAGGCGCGGTCGATGTGGCAGGCCGCCTCTTACAGCCTGGTACTGGTCGACGTGCACAACGATGCGGTGAACGTTCAGGAATTCTGTGACGAAGTAAAAGGCGCCAAGCCGCCGCAGAGTGTCGCCTTCCTGGTCGGCAAGCCGGAGTACCTGGCAGGTTCACCCGTCGCCGATGACGGGATTCCGGTCCCACAGGACACACACGGCGCCTGGGGTGAGACGGTCGTCGCCATGTACGCGAACGCCTGCGTGGCAGCGCCCAGACGCTATGGCTTTCAGGAAGCCTCCTGGCGCATCGCCGCCACCCGGTCGTTGAAGGACCCGCGGCCCAGTCATGCGGTCGCGAGCAGGAAGCACCCGCAGTTTTCCTGGGTAGACGCGGTGAATCGTCATTCGGAAAAGCCCGCTTCCTGAAGTTGAGTTACACTCTAGCTTGCGCCACGAGGAACTATATGAAGAAGCTGTTTGTAGGCAACATCCCCCACAGCACCACCGAAGCAGAGTTGCGGCACTGTTCGAACCCCATGGGGCCATCGAGCAAGTCAGCATCGTGACCGATCGCGATACTGGCCGTTCGCGCGGCTTTGCCTTCGTCGAAATGACTGATTCCGCCGAAGCTGAAAAGGCGATTGCCGCGCTCAATGGCAAGGAACTCGGTGGCCGCGCCTTGAACATCAACGAAGCCCGTCCCAAGACAGATCGCGGCGGCCCGCCCGCGCGGTGGTGGCCGTCCGGGCGGTGGTGGTGGACGTCCCGGCGGTGGTGGACGTTCGAGCGGGGGTGGTGGTGGGCGTGACGACTATCAGGGCCACGCGCGTCAGCCTCGAGAGCCGCGCTGGTAAGTAGCAATACTCGAGTAGCGCGTTACAGGTTTCACGAGCACCGATCTGCCAAAAAAATGTCCCTTGGAGGTGTCTATGTCTGGTCGAGGCCGTTCCAGCTTCACCAAGCGTCAGAAAGAGCGCTCACGGCAGGAAAAGCAGACGGGAAAAAGCCGAGCGCAAGGTCCAGCGAAAGTTGGAAAAACCGGCAACTGGATCCGATTCTTTTGAACTTTCCGAAGAAGATTTCGCGGCGGCGGCCGCACAGTTGGCGCTTCCCGAATTCGCACCTGGAAGAGTAGGCAGACAATCTTCGATTCCATGGCATCGAGAGAGCGCGGCTATACAGCCGCGCTTTTTCAATTCGCGAGGACTTCTGCACTCCTGCAAAAATGAACCGTTCCGTCCCCGGACAAAGTCTAAATAAAGCTGTGAGTTCGTCTCCGACCCCGAAGCCCAAGCCGGCCATGACCACGCAACAGTTGCGCACCGTTCTGCCGGCGGTGTGGGAACTGATGCGTCCGCGCCGGGGCCTGCTGGCGCTGGGCTTCCTGCTGATGGTCATCAACCGGGTGTCGGGGCTGGTGCTTCCCTACTCCACCAAATTCCTGATCGATAGCGTCATCGCCAAGCATCACGTCGAATTGTTGCGGCGGCTGGTTTCTGGTGGTCCTGGCGGCCACGATCATTCAGGGAATCACATCCTTCGCGCTGACCCAATTGCTATCGAAAGCAGCACAGCGGCTGATCGCCGAACTTCGCCAGAAGGTGCAGGCTCACATCTCGCATCTGCCGGTCGCCTTCTACGACTCCAACAAGACCGGCACGCTGGTCTCGCGCATCATGACCGACGTGGAAGGCGTCCGCAATCTGCTGGGCACTGGGCTGGTCGATCTGGTCGGCGGACTGCTCACTTCCGGCATTGCGCTGGTGGTGCTGTTTCGCATCAGCCCGGTGATGACCGTGCTGGCCTTCAGCTTCCTGCTCTGCTTCGCGATCGCGCTGAACAAAGCGTTCAGTACCATTCGGCCGATTTTCCGGCAGCGCGGCAAAATCAACGCCGAAGTGACCGGCCGCCTGGCGGAGTCGCTGGGCGGCGTTCGCGTCATCAAGGGCTATCACGCCGAAGAGCGCGAAGAAGCGGTCTTCGCCGGCGGCGTGCGGCGCCTGCTGGACAACGTGATGCGCACGCTGACCGCCACGTCGGTGATGAGTCTTTCCGCCAGCCTGCTGATGGGCGTGGTGGGAGCCGTCATCATGTACGTGGGCGCGCACCAGATCATGGCGGGCACGCTGACCATCGGCAGCTTCTTCACCTACACGCTCTTTCTGGGATTTCTGGTCGCGCCCATCGTGCAGATTGTTTCCATCGGAACCCAGCTCACCGAAGCTCTCGCCGGCCTGGAGCGGACGCAGGAAATTCTGCACGAGCGTCCCGAAGATCAGGATCCGAATCGCACGGTGACCCTGCACGACATTTACGGCAAAGTGGAGTTCGACCACGTCAGCTTTCAGCTACGACGGCAGCCGCACCGTTTTGCACGATGTCAGTTTCCTGGCCGAGCCGGGAACGGTGACGGCGCTGGTCGGGTCGTCCGGTTCAGGCAAGTCGACCATCATCGGTCTGATTTCCGCCTTCTACGTGCCGACGGAGGGGAAAGTCCTGGTTGATGGAGTCGATCTGAGCACGGTGCGCCTCGACTCGTATCGCACGCGCCTCGGAGTGGTGCTGCAGGAGTCGTTCCTGTTCGACGGCACCATTCGCGAGAACGTCGCCTTCTCCCGCCCCGACGCCAGCGAAGAAGAAATCATGCGCGCCTGCCGCATCGCCCGCGTGGATGAGTTTGCCGAAAGCTTCCCGGAGAAATACGACACCATCGTGGGCGAGCGTGGCGTAAAGCTTTCCGGAGGACAGCGGCAGAGAATCTCGATTGCCCGCGCCATCCTGGCCGAGCCGCGCATCTTGATCCTCGACGAAGCGACATCCAGCCTCGATTCCGAATCCGAGGAGATGATCCAGCACGGGCTGTCGTATCTGATGCAAGGGCGCACGACGTTCGTGATCGCGCACCGCCTGTCCACCATCCGCCGCGCCGACCAGATCCTGGTGGTCGAGCAGGGACAGATCGTCGAACGCGGCACGCACGACGAGCTCTACGCTCTGCAGGGCCGCTACTTTGATCTCTACACCAAGCAGCAGGGCCTGCAGAACAACCTCTTCCTGGCGCCCGGCGAGGGAGATGCCGCAGTTGTACCGTCGGAAAATGGCGCCCCTGGAAAAAATAGCGACAGCGACGTGAGTCCGGCCGACGCCTTGCGTCTAATGAGAGGAGAGGTCCGTTAACGGTGCACTCAAACTCTGTCATCCCGACCGGAGCGAGCGCAGCGAGCGCAGTGGAGGGACCTTGTGTTTCGGGAAGCTGCCAGCATTCAAAGCTTGAACCACAGAGGACACAGAGACACGAGATAGACCGCTCCATAAATGACTCTCGACCTCCAGCCAATCCATCAGCCCGAACGGCGCACCCGCAATCCGCATCGTGGATCTCTGCCGCCACTACCAGATGGGCGAAACCCTGATTCGCGCCGTCGACGGCGTGTCGCTTCAGATTCAGGCGCGGAGAATTTGTGGCGCTGCTGGGCAGTTCCGGATCCGGCAAATCTTCGCTGCTGAATCTGATCGCCGGCCTTGACCGGCCAACCTCGGGAGCGGTGATCGTCGAAGACCGGGACCTGGCCCACCTCTCCCGCGAGGAACTGGCCAAGTATCGTCTGCGCACTGTCGGTATGGTCTTCCAGTCGTTCAACCTGGTTTCCCGGATGACCCTGGCGGAAAATGTGGAGCTGCCGCTTGCGCTTCGCCGAAGTCGATCGCAGCCAGCGCGACGCGCTTACTCGCGCAGGCGCTGGAACGGGTTGGCCTGGGCAGCGCGCATGCACGCATCGTCCCAGCGAACTTTCCGGCGGCGAGCAACAGCGCGCAGCGCTGGCGCGGGCACTGATCAATCGACCGAAACTTCTGCTGGCCGACGAGCCCACCGGCAATCTCGACAGCCACACCGGCACCGAGATCATGAATTTCATCCGCGAGTTCAACGAAACTCTGGGCATGACGATCGTGATGGTGACCCACGAACGCGCGCTGGCCGAACGCTACGCCAAGCGCATGATCTTCCTGGCCGACGGCAAATTGGTGGATGATCAGACGAATCCGGCCGCGCCGGCTACGAGCCTGCCACCTCGAGTTCCCAGATTACGAGTTTAGATTCGAGTTAGAAAAGCCGGCGATGAAGACCTACGATCTCACCGAACTGGCGCTGCGCAACCTGCGCGAATCGTCGCTGCGCAATTCGCTGACGACGATTGGCATCTCCGTGGGAGTGGCATCGCTGGTCGCGATGCTTTCGCTCGGCATCGGCCTGCAGAAGTTGGCGACTCGCCACCTGGCCAAGTCGGGGCTTTTCGACACCGTGGTCGTCATGTCGCGGCGCGACCTGCGCGGCTTCAGCCGCGACGACGAAAGAAGTACCGCCTCCGCCGCCGAGAGCCGCACTCTGGACGAACCTGCCCGCCAGGAAATCGAACGTCTGCCCGATGTGCTCGAGGCCTATCCCGACATCCGTTTCATCACCGAGCTTCGCTACCAGGACAAGCCGCACCTGACCATGGTCTCGGGCATCCCGGATTCGGCGCGGTCCAACGACGCTTTTGCTGGAATCCAGGGCAGCTTCTTCTCGTCCGAAACTGCGCCGGAAGTCATTCTGCAAAAATCATTCGCCGCGGAGTTGCTGGGCAAGACGCCACCAAACCCGGTCAGGAAGACGAGATCCCGGTCGCCGAATTGGCCAAGCCGCTGCTGGGACAGGAACTGACCATGCGCTATGCGGAGCGCATTGCGTCGCCGTCGACTGCGGAAGACAGCGCCACAGCAAAGATCCACAACGGCGCTTCGAACGAGAACGATGCATCGTCGGACGCCGCCTATTCCGTCATCTCGCGCGAGCAGAAACTTAAGATTGTCGGCGTCTCCGATCTCGATCCCGACAGCATGCGCGGGGCGGCCCGGGCGCGCGTGTTCCTGCCCCTGAAGCTGGCCCAGGATCTGCACGTGATGCAGCCTTCCGACCTGCGCGACAACATGCGCGGCTTCAACAAACAGCCCAGCTATTCCACGATCAGCGTGCGCGTGAAGAATCCCAAACAGGTGGAGGCGGTCGAACAGGCCATCAAGAAATTAGGCTTCAATACCTTCTCGATTCTCGATGCCACGCGCAGCCTGCGGCAATTCTTTGCCGTGCTCGATCTGTTTCTGGGAATTTTTGGCAGCCTGGCGCTGGCCGTGGCTTCGATTGGCATCGTGAATACGCTGGTGATGGCGATCCTGGAGCGCCGCCGCGAAATCGGAATCATGAAAGCCATCGGCGCCAGCGACGGCGACGTCAAAAAGCTTTTCTTCGCCGAGGCCGGAGCCATGGGAGTGCTGGGCGGCATTGTGGGCGTGGTGCTGGGCTGGACCATCGGCCACGTCATCAACCTGGGGACCAATATTTATCTGAAGCGCCAGGCGCTGCCGCCCGGAAAATTTCTGGTCGGTGCCGTGGTGGCTGGTGGGCGCGGCCATCGTTTTTGCTTTCGTCGTCAGCCTGGTTTCCGGCCTGTATCCCGGCGGCCCGCGCCGCTCGCCTCGATCCCGTGCAGGCGCTGCGCTACGAGTAAACTGAAATTCATGGATTGTGGCTCGGTGAATTCCGCCTTTGATGAAGGCGTCATCCTGAGCGTGCGAAGGATCCGCGTGGAGCGAGTGCGCAGTTGTCCCCGGCGTGGACGGCGTCACGCGAGATCCTTCGAGAGTCAAGCTCTCAGGATGACGCCAGGCGAGGGATTTTCCTGAAATTGAGCCGCCACTTGTTGGTCATCTTTTCCCTGCTGCCTCTGTCTGCGCTGCTCATCTCATTTCCCCTGGCAGCCGCAAGCGCAAAGCCGGACCGACTGCAACGTCATTCAACAGCCGGATTCTCAAGCAGACGGTTCACTACTGCGTGCAATTGCCGTCGGACTATGACGCGAAAGACGCGAAATCACGCCGCTATCCGGTGCTCTACTTCCTGCATGGCCTCGGCCAGAACGAGCAGACGCTGTTCAGCACCGGCGGATGGAGCCTGATCGAAGACCTGCGCCGCCAGCATAAGATCGGCGACTTTCTGATCGTGGCGCCGGAAGGCAAAGCGCAGCTTCTACATCAACTCGGCGGACAATTCGCTCCGCTACAGCGATTTCTTTCTTCAGGAATTCATGCCATACATCGAGAGCCAAATATCGCGTCCGGCCGGGACGGCAAGGCACGAGCCATCACCGGCGTCTCCATGGGAGGCTACGGAGCGCTGCGTTTCGCCTTCGCGCATCCTGAACTGTTTTCCGCAGTCAGCGCGCAAAGCGCCGCCCTGATCACGCAGACTCCGCAGGAACTCGAATGCCGCGGCGCAGTCCGGCACATCCTCTGGGCCGGCTGCTGGGACCGGCCTTCGGAGAGCCCATCAACCTGCCGCACTGGAAACAAAACAGTGTTTTCGTGCTGGCAAGAAAGAATCAGGCTGGTCTGCGGAAGCTGGCGATCTACTTCAACTGCGGCCAGCAGGATGACTTCGGATTTGAAGACGGCGCCGCAGCTTTGCACCAGCAACTGCAGGCGGAAGGCGTAAAGCACGAATATCACTCGTATCCCGGCGACCACAGCCTGACCTATTTCCTGTCCCACATGGGCGAAGTCATGGAGTTTCACTCCCGCGCTTTCGCGGAACAAAAGTAGTTCATCCCCCCCAGTTGTTGCCCTTCGCCTTTATGACATCCTTCTGGACGGATCGGCCAGAGTCCACTTCCACCCTGCGATCCACTACTACTGACGAGGTGACTCGATGGCGTGCAGCCCAGAAATATTGAAACGTGTCCCCCTGTTTGCCCTGCTCGACGACGAAGAGACCGCGGTTTTGGCCGGCGCAAGTCGAACTCAAGACCTTTGCTCCGCGCCAGCGCATCTGGAAGATCGGCGATCCGGGCGGACAAGCCTACGTCCTGGTCTCCGGCGCGGTGCGGGTCACGACCGTCGATGAGGATCAGCAGGAAGTCATCGTCGACCAGCCGGCGGCAGGGCGAGTTTTTTGGTTTCGCCTCCATGCTCGAGCAAACCGCCCATCAGACCGAGGCCGTCGCGCGTCGAAGAAAGCGTTTGCCTGGAAGTGGACCGCGACGATATCGCCATTCTGCTGCAACGCAAGCCTCATGCCGGAATGGACATGTTGACCGTGCTGGGCCGCCAGTTTCACGCCTCGCAGCAACTGGTGCGGGTCCGCGCCAGCCGCAATCCCAACGACGTCATCGAGGAAGACATGACCTTCGGCGAACGCATCGCCGACCGGGTCGCCAGCTTCGGCGGATCGTGGACATTCATCATCACGTTCGCCGTCGCCATTATGCATCTACACCGCCATCAATGTCGTCCTGCGGGCGGCAATCGCATGGGATCCCTATCCATTCATTCTGCTGAACCTGTTCCTCTCCATGCTGGCCGCCATTCAGGCGCCGGTCATCATGATGAGCCAGAACCGGCAGGACACAAAAGACCGCCTGCGCGGCGAACTCGACTACGACGTCAACCGCCGCGCCGAGTCGGAGATTCAGGGCCTGGCCCGCAAGCTGAATTTGCTGGGAGAAAAAATCGGCGACGTCGAAGATCTGCTGCGGCAGAAAATATAGCGGCACGAACCACGTGGGGACAGCCGCCCTCGGCTGTCCGGCGGAGCGAAGCTCCGCAGTGCTGCCAGACGCCACGGCTCTTCCGCCGCTTGGGGCTGCTACTCTTCGCACCGCATCGCGTACAGCCCGCGTTCGGTTAGCAGCCTTGTCTACACGGCCTCCGGAGCTAGCGGCTGCGGCAATCGCAAACTCCACCTGCTGCTTGCCCAACACCGGATGCGTCGCCGTCAGCCGCACCGTTCCTGCCTGCTCTTTGGCTCGAATCCAGACCGCTCCTGTTCCGCCCACCAAGGCAAACGGATTGTCTCCGATAATCTCCGCCGGGCCCTCCAGTTCAAACTTGATGGCGTCGTTGGCAAATGGCCGGATGGCATCGAATTCGTCGGTCACGCGGAGAACCACGCGAGTAGTGTCGGCTCCGTCGGCAATCAGGCTGGTGTCGTCGGGCAGAAGCGTGAACTTCTGATCGACGCCCTTGCCGGAGTATTTCTTCACGATGACCTGTTTGCCCTGAATGTAGCCCTCGAGACGCAGGTCTCCCCATTTGTGAAAGAGTTCTGCCCAGCTCCACGACGAATGGCGCATAACGAAGGTGCTGGAAATTGTTTCCGGTCAGGATCCACTTCCGCGACCAGTTCGTCTGCGATGTAGAGCTTCACGTGATCGCAGTTGGAACACACCACCGCCTTCGAGAATCCGATGGAGGCATCGCCTCGCGCCCAATGGAACGCAGGCTCGAGCACAACTTCTTCCGCCGGGTCGCACTGCGACTTGTAGAAACCGGCCGCTGGCTTGGGTTCGCGGAAGATGTCGGTCACGCCGTGATAGCAGATGCGATCGCCCGAGCCGAAGTCGCCGTGCGTGTTGTAGTCGAAGGCGCACCAGCCGATGCCGCCGGCGTATTGCGGGTTCGAAGCCAGCTGATCGTGAATGCGGGCATGGCGCATCGTGTGTTCGGTGAGCCGTTCCACCTGGTCGATAGTCTTCGTGGGATAGGTGTGGCCGACGAACTCGGTGTTCAGATAGCGCGGATGATTGGGCGGCTTCAGCGGAAAGCCGAAGTCGTTCATGGTGAAAACATCTTCGAGAAATTCCGACTCCTGAAAGTAGCGGATGCCTCCGGTTTGCCGCGTCGGGTCCAGCTTGTGGGCCATCGCGTTGGTGCGAACGTAGAAATCGTGATCGTCTTTCGACTCGTTGATGCGCACGCCCCACAGAATGATGGACGGATGGTTCCAGTCGCGGCGAATCATGCGGCTCACGTTGTCGATGGAGATCAGTTTCCAGGGCTCGTCGCCGATGTGCTGCCAGCCGGGAATTTCCTCCAGCACCAGCAACCCAATCTCGTCGCAGGCGTCGAGAAAGTGGCGCGACTGCGGATAGTGCGAGGTGCGCACGATATTGCACTTGAGCTTGTTGCGCAGGATGTGCGCGTCGCGGCGCTGCGCCCGGGCAGGCATCGCCTGTCCGACAAAGGGAAAGGTCTGGTGGCGATCCAGTCCGCGCAGCTTGATCACTTTGCCGTTGAGTTCGAAGCCATGATCGGTGAATTGGGCTTCGCGGAAACCGATGGTGCGCGAAACTTCGTCGACCGCCTGCGTCTCCGCGCAGCAGGCGAACCTGCACCGTGTACAGATTGGGATGCGTCAGATCCCACAGCTTGATGGAACCGAGATTGTCGAGATGGACGCTGTGCGCAACCGGGTCGGCATGCGGCTGACAGACGGCGGAATCGCGCTGCGTGCCCTTGGCCAGTACACGATCGCCCTCGCGAAGACTGACTT
The DNA here is from genome assembly GCA_963696825.1 of Terriglobia bacterium. Classification (GTDB taxonomy): domain Bacteria; phylum Acidobacteriota; class Terriglobia; order Terriglobales; family Acidobacteriaceae; genus JAIQFF01. The sequence continues at coordinate 466,214 of CAVOLN010000007.1, read as the reverse complement.
CGAGAGTCAGAGACTCTTTCGATGCTTCCGATGTGCTGAATGAAGCAATCGACATCGAGGCTGGGATGGTCGGTCAGCACATCCTTCGGCTTGGCGAAAACATTCTCGATGAAAGTTGGCGGGACGATGCGCAGCGAAACTTCGCGATAAATGCCGCCGAAGGTCAGGTAGTCAATCTCGTAGCCGAACGGAGGAATGTCAGGCCGCTCGCTGGAATCCACGTCCACCGCCAGCACATTCTCTCCGTCGAAATCGATGTGCGGTGTCAGGTCAAAAGAGAAAGGCGTGTAGCCGCCCTTGTACTCGCCCAGTCGCGTGCCGTTGATCCACACGGTGGAGGCGGTCATGACGCCTTCAAAGTCCACGAAGACGCGATGGCCGCGGGCCTCGGCCGGAAGCTTGAAGCGGCGCCGGTAGCTGGAGACGAACTCGTAACTCTTTTCGTCAAAGCTGTGCCAGGGCAGGCGGACGTTGGTGTGGGGAATGACGACGCGCTCGTATCCGGAGTCGTCGAAGTCACGCGCGTGTGCGCCTTCCGGCGACAGTCCGGCTGAAGCGCCAGTTCCGATTCATGGGAAGGACAAGCCGGCCCTGGGCGGCAGCTGGGTTCGGCTGCGGCGTTGGCGAGCGGCAGAGCGAGCGATGGTCGCGCCCGCGATGAAGGTGCCAGTAGTCTTGAGAAAGTTGCGTCGGTCCATAGTTTTCCTCGGATTGCATGGTTCCGGCTGCATTATCTAATATCGAGCCTTTTCTGTAAACGCTTACATGATTCCAGGACGGTCCTGCATGTGTCTGCCATTCGTGCTAGTTTCTGTGAACGCTTACAATGCATAGTTAATACGGTCTTCGGAATGGCAGCGGACCCGGTGGCCCTGACCCGCGATTCCTTTGGCCGCGCAATCATTGCTAGAATAGGACTTCTCCGCACGAGCCTGCCCTCGTGGATTTGCATGAACATTAAAGAAGTAGCCAAGAGAGCGAAAGTCTCCACCGCCACCGTCTCCCGCACCATCAACGATTCGGAGAAGGTAAAGCCGGGAACCGCGGCGCGAGTACGCAAGGCCATCGAAGAACTGAATTTCTATCCCAACACCCATGCTCGCACCCTGGTATCGGGACGAAGCCGCATGCTGGGGCTCATCATCTCCGATATCACCAATCCTTTTTTCCCCGAACTGGTGAAGAGTTTCGAAGATCAGGCGGTGCAGCGCGGCCAGGAAGTCATCATCGGAAACACCGATTACAACCCCAAGCGCATGGCGGGCTGCATACGGCGCATGGTGGAACGCAAGGTAGACGGCGTGGCCATCATGACCTCAGAAGCCGATCCCGCGCTGGTCACCGAACTCACGCGAAGAAACATCCCCACCGTTTTTATGGATACCGGCAAGCCCGGCCCGCACAGCGCCAACATTCGTATCGACTACGCTCAGGGCATTCACGAGGCGATGCAGCATCTGTTTTCGCTGAATCACCGGCGGATCGCGTTCATCACCGGTCCGATGAACCTGGAGTCGGTGCGCATACGCCGCGCCGCTTTCCTCTCCGGACTCAAATCGCGAGGACTCTCCGAGCGGCCATGATCGAAAAGGGCGATCATCGCATCGAAGGCGGCGCCATGGCGATGAGAAGCCTGCTGAAGTTACCGCAGCCGCCCACTGCGGTCATCACCTCGAACGATCTGACCGCGATTGGAGCGCTGGGAGCGATTCATGAGGCTGGATTGAAAGTTCCCGAAGACATATCGCTGATCGGTTTTGACGATATTTCTTTCGCGCATCTCACCCAGCCTCCGCTGACCACGGTGATCCTGTCCCGCACCCAGCTGGCGGTCACCGCTTTCGCCGCGCTGGAGGCCCTCATCCGGAAAGAAGACGGACCGCATGCCGACTACACGATTCCCACCCATCTGGTGATGCGGAAGTCGACCCGCGCATCTGATTGTAGGCGGGCGTACGGCGACTAGAAAGATCGCGGCGTCATGCCTGCCCTCACGGGCGCGAGGTGGCGAGAAATCAAACGCCAGATTCGCAGCATCTGGTCTGCTGGTACCTCACACCGGTGGCTCAAAGCGACGCAATTTCAAGGCGCCTAATCGGCGCTGGCGCCATTGGCGGCTGAACAAACGTAGACGTCGGGCTTGATTCCGATCGCAGATTGATATCGTTGCGCAATTTGTTCGGCGAAACATCGTGTGCGTCGGCGGCCTTCACCAGGTTCACGGTGCATCCGCCGAATCCTCCGCCGGTCATTCGCCCGCCGCAGTAGCCTTGCAGAGACTCGGCGATCTCGGCCATGACGTCCAGTTCCCGGCAACTGACTTCGAAGAGATCGCGCAGACTGCGATGCGATTCGCGCATCAGGCGTCCGAACTGATCCACATCGCCGTCGGTCAGGTATTTGGCGCCTTCCAGCACCCGCTGGTTCTCGGACACAACGTGCAGGCAGCGCTTGTAAATGATCTCGGGAATCTCGCCGATATGTTGCTCCAGTTGCTCAACGCGAAACATCGCGCAAAGCGCGGATGTCGGGATACCACTGGCGTCAGGATCTTCACACCTTCGTCGCACTCTTCGCGCCGGCGATTGTAGGCGCCGCTGGCGTGTTCGTGCTTCACCATGGTGTTGCAGATCACCAGGCGAAGGTTCTCCGGAATGGGAATCAGCTTGAACTCGAGCGAGCGGCAGTCCAGCAGCAAGGCGTGTCCCGCCTTTCCCAGACAGGAAACGAACTGGTCCATGATGCCGACCCGCGCGCCGATAAACACGTTCTCCGTTCTCTGGCACAGCTTGGCGACCTCGGGCAGAGGAAGCTGCGCGCCGTTGAGACTCATCAGGGCAAGGGCGCTGGCGACCTCGATCGCCGCCGAAGAACTGAGTCCCGCGCCGATCGGCACTTCGCCTCGAACCAGCAAGCTCGCGCCCGGAGTCGGATGCCCCATCTGCCGGAGCATGACGGCAATACCCAGAACGTAGTCGCTCCAGACGCCTTTGCCCCGGCTGGGCAGATTGTCCAGATCAAATTCAAACTGCTCGGAAAACTCTTCCGATCGGATCACCAGTTTGCGGTCCGGACGGGGAGAAATCGCCACTCGGGTGGAAAAACCGATGGCGCAAGGCATGACGAAGCCGTCGTTGTAATCGGTGTGTTCGCCCAGCAAATTGACCCGGCCCGGCGCGCGAAAGATCCGGGGCTGCGATCCAAACAGGTCTTCGAAATGTCGAGCCAATTCTGCGGACTTCATCCCGTGGATCCCAAACGCATCGAGTCAACTGCCAAGTACAGTCGTGAAGCAGAGTCAGGGATGTGAAATAATGCATATGTAAGCGATTACACCCGATGCCACGATAGGCCGGGAACGGCTCTCTGTCAAATTACCATTTTTAGTCGTGTTGATCGCGCTCTTCAGGCTTTCGCGTACATTGTAACCCAAGGGCCGGAGGCAGGTGAGCCTCTGACTTGAAGCTTACCGAAGATCCGCATCGCAGACTGAACCCGCTCACCAACGAGTGGGTGCTGGTATCCCCGCATCGCGCCGGTCGGCCCTGGCAGGGTCAGCTCGAGAAGGTTCCGGTTCACCGGAGCCTGAATATGACCCCATCCTGTTATCTCTGCCCGGGAAACTCCAGAGTCGGCGGGGTCGTGAATCCGCGATACACCGGCACATTCGTCTTTGACAACGACTTTGCCGCGCTCAAGCCCGGCGGTTCGCCACGACCGCCTGGACCTTGAAAACCGGGGATTGATTGTGGCCGAAGGCGAACCCGGGCTTTGCCGGGTGATCTGCTTCTCGCCCGCGCCACGACCTCACCCTTGCCACCATGCAGCCCAAAGACATCGAAAACGTGATCCGCACCTGGACCGCCCAATTCCAGGAACTGGGAGCGATGCCCCAAATCAATCACGTGCAGATCTTTGAGAATCGCGGCGCCATGATGGGCGCCAGCAATCCTCATCCTCACTGCCAGATCTGGGCGACCAGTTCGATTCCGGAAATCCCCGGGAAAGAGCTGGCTCTGCCAGACAAGCTATCTCCGACAATCATCAGACCTGTTTGCTGTGTGACTACGTCCATCTGGAAGAGCAGCAGGAAGTGCGCCTGGTCTGCCAGAACGAGGGTTTCGTCGCCCTGGTGCCCTTCTGGGCGGTCTGGCCGTTCGAAGTCCTGATTTGCAGCCGTCGCCACCTGGGGACGCTTCCCGAATTCGACGGCGAAGAAGTCGTCCTGTTGGCGCAGATTCTGCAGCAAGTGACGTCCACCTACGACAAGGTTTTCGATGTTCCATTTCCTTATTCGATGGGCTTTCATCAATCGCCCACGGACGGCGAGCCGCATCATGAATGGCACTTCCACGCGCACTTCTATCCGCCGCTTCTGCGCTCCGCGACCATACGAAAATTCATGGTGGGATTTGAAATGCTGGGCATGCCGCAACGCGACATCACTCCGGAAAGCGCGGCAGCGCATTTGGCATCACTGTGCAACGCAGTCGTAGAATGTGGCGCTGAGCGTCCTTTGCGCTCTTGCGGTACGGCGACCTGCTGCAGCTTCAGCGCGACGAACGTTCGCGGCGAACTTTAGGCAAACCGCACCGCGCCAAATGCGTTGACAAAGCCGACGCAAGCCTGTAATCGTTTACACCGCTGCCCGAAGCGCCGGCTACGCAGCCCAGAACGGTCACGAAGGAGAACTGATTCATGTTGAGGACCATCGATTGGACCATCATGATCGTGTATTTCGTCTTCGTGCTCGGCATCGGCGCGGTCCTCAAGCGCTACGTAAAGACCAGCACCGATTTCTTTCTCGCAGGACGCTCCATCCCCGCCTGGGTTGCCGGCCTGGCCTTTCTTTCCGCGAATCTGGGCGCGCAGGAAGTGATCGGCATGGGCGCCTCCGGTGCCAAGTACGGCATCGCCACCAGCCACTTTTATTGGATTGGCGCCATTCCGGCGATGGTCTTCGTCGGCGTCTTCATGATGCCCTTTTATTACGGCTCGCGGGCGCGCTCCGTGCCCGAATATCTCCGGCTGCGCTTTGACGAAAAGACTCGCGGCCTGAATGCCGTCTCCTTCGCCGTCATGACCGTGTTCTCTTCCGGCATTTCGATGTACGCGATGGCGAAGCTGATCCAGATCCTGCACATCTTCGACGCCCCGTTTGCCTGGCTGGGACTGCCGCAGGCCTGGATCTTTCACTTCTCCCTGGTGATTTCGGCCCTCGTCGTTCTGGGCTACATCCTGCTCGGCGGGCTGACCAGCGCGATCTACAACGAGGTGGTGCAGTTCTTCCTGATCGTCGCCGGATTCCTGCCGCTGGTCTGGCTGGGCCTGAAGAACGTCGGCGGCTGGACAGGGCTCAAAGCCACGCTCGATCCCGCCTACACTCACTCCTGGCTGGGCATGAGCAAGCGCGCACACCAACCGCCTGGGCGTGGAATGGTTCGGCCTGACCATGGGGCTGGGCTTCGTGCTGTCGTTCGGATACTGGTGTACGGATTTTCTGGTCATTCAGCGCGCCATGGCGGCCAATTCCATGAATTCCGCGCGCTGTACGCCGCTGATCGCCGCCTTCCCCAAAATGCTTTTTCCTTTCCTGGTCATCCTGCCGGGATTGATTGCGATCGCGCTGCCCACGCAAAACCTGGCCGGTCTGGCCGGCGCTCACGCGCGCCGTCCAGGCCAGGCCGAGGGTACGGGGATTGATTCCGGCAAAGCTTGACGCGTCAGGCCAGCCCATCCGCGACCAGGATGGCGCGGTTCAGCTCGATTACGACCTGGCCACTCCCAACATGCTGCTGCATTACTTTCCCACCGGAATTCTCGGCCTGGGCCTGACCGCGCTGCTGGCCAGTTTCATGTCCGGCATGGCGGGCAACGTGACCGCATTCAACACGGTGTGGACGTATGACATCTACCAGTCGTACATCAACAAGACCGCCAGCGATGAGCACTATCTCTGGATGGGCCGCATGGCCACCATCTTCGGCATTGCGCTCTCGGTTGCGGCCGCCTATATGGCGACGCGCTTCAACAACATCATGGACATGCTGCAACTGGTGTTCGCGTTCGTGAATGCGCCGCTGTTCGCGACTTTCCTGCTGGGCATGTTCTGGAAGCGCACCACCGGCCACGGCGCCTTCACCGGATTGTTGGGCGGCACCATCGCCGCCGCGCTCCACCACGGGCTGACGCTTGCCGCAGGGAGGCGTCCCCGGAGTGAAAGGTGGATGGCTCGCCACCATGCACGTTTATCCCAGCGAAATGGCGCAGAATTTCTGGACTGCGATTTATGCCTGGACCACCTGCTTCGTGGTCACAATCGTGGTCAGCCTGCTGACGCGCGCTCACGAAGAGAAGGAACTGGTGGGCCTGGTGTACTCGCTCACCGAACGCCCGACGCAGCACGGCCTTCGCTGGTATCAACGGCCAGCGGTGCTGGCGGTTGTGGTGCTGGCGGCCACCGCGTTGCTGAATATTGTTTTCCGGTAAATTTCGTCAGGAGAAACGATGGGACTCGACATTCGACTGCCAATTGGCTTCCTGTTCTCCATCTTTGGAGTGTTGCTGATCGCCTTCGGCGTGCTGAGCGACCGGCAATCTATCAACGCTCGCTCGGGATCAACATCAACCTCGAGTGGGGGATTGTCATGCTCGTGTTTGGCGCAATCATGCTCGCCCTGGGCAGACGCGGGACGAAAGTTTAAGACCCGCGCTGATTTCGGAAAGCAGCAGCTCCCCCCGCTCTGTCATTTTTGCGCACCCGCACAGCTAGCTGATCCAGGTAAGCAATTGCTTGAGGTCAGTCGGACTGGAGGACTGTGTCCCGCGCGGCATCGCCGGACCGATCGCCACGGCCTCATTGTGGCCTTCGAACCACACCAGGAACGAAGACTTCTCGGCTCCGGTCAGCCGCTGCTGGTTCAGATACGTGTAGTAGGCGCCCATGTCGGCATCGACCAGCGAGCCCGCCGGATCAAGTTCGGCGTTGGCTCGCGTGCCGGACAGCAATTCGTTCATCGGCCTCTGCCGCTGTCGTGGGGCAAAGCGCACCAGCAGGGTGAGCGGCTGGGCTCGCCGCAAGGTTTCGCGCGCCGCCCACTGCGCGAAGGTCGTGCTGAAAATCTGCGTTCCCGAACCCTCGGTCAGCAGCTTGACCTGAAAGCGATCGAGCACCTCGTCGCCGGCTTTCCCCAGGCCGAGATCCGCGGGACGCATCTGCGCCAGCAGCGTGCGCAGTGTCTCCGGTCCCATGCCGGGTTTTTCGATCTCTCCGCGCATCTTCCGCAACAAGGCTGCCCGCGCGGGTTCCAGGGCATTGTAGGAAACGCGTGGCAAGCGCAGGATCGTGCTCCGCTTCCTGCCCGCCATCGATGTACCAGTGAGCATAGGGAGCAGGATGCGCTTTGGCTCGGGCGGCGACCGCGTCCAGCAGCTGCTTCAATCCATTCTCCGGACTTGACTCGGCTGAAATATCCGCCGTGCGCGCGCAGTTTGCGAAAGAGAGGCTCGCTCGTGCGCAGTCGACGCCCTGGCCGATGACGGCAATTCCGAGTCGCGGCATTGCCGGCGGCTCCGGCGGCACCGCCGCGTGCAAACGGTTCGCGTAATCGATCGCGGCCTTGCGAAAGGCATCCAGCTGATGGGTGGTCCAAAGATGAGCCGACAGCTGTTCGACAAACTGGGCGGGCGAGTTCACCCAGTCAAAATTCTCCAGTTTCGGAGGACAGGCTGATCTGCGCGAAGCCCTGAAACCATTCCTTCACCTGCTCCGCGGAAAGAGAGTTCAGATTCGCCAGTTCCTTTTCGATGGCCTTGCGTTCCGCAGGAAATCTGAAATCGTAGTCGATGACTTCGCGCAGCAGGCTGGGCACGAAAGCTCAGCGGCAAGCGTTGCAGCGCGCCGACATATTCCGTGACCAGCTTTCTGGCCTCGGGCGGATAGCCGTTGAACTGCTCCGGCTTGAGATCGCTTGGAAGCATAGGCGCTACAACAGTTCCGGAATCGGCTTGCCTTGCGCGAGTGAAGCTGAAAAATCCAGCATCGAGCCGATGGTCGGCACCAGGTCGGTCGATTCCATCGGCGCGGTCGAAAACCACTCCCTGGCGAACGCCCGCGCCCAGCGCCATCATCCAGGTGGTGCGGGAGAGCGCGTCGCCGGTGCGATGATGCTGAAATCCGTTGCCGCCGGAATCGTCGTCCGAGTCGCGCCCGAAATCCGGCAGGATGAACAGCGTCGTGTTGCCGGCGTATTCGGGCTCGGTCTGGATCGCCTTCCACAGTTCGGCGCACAGCCGGTCGGTGCGGCGGATGCCATCGATGTAGAGCGAATAGGCTCCGGCGTGCGCGATATCGATGTCGTGCATGGTGATCCACAGCAGGCTGGGCGCCACTTGCCGCATCAACTGGCGCGCGATGTAGACGGAGAGCTCGTCCGGGCTCGACAAGGTGCGCGCATGGGCCTTGAAGTCGTCGACCGAGAGCTTCAGCATCATCTCCAGCTGCTGCAATTCAAACTCGCTGCCGCCGAGTTCCGGCGCGTAGAACGGCGTCTCGTAGTTGTCGCGCAGCAAGTGGTCGTAGTCGGTGCTGGCGCCCGACATGGCCGCAGTCAGCAGATGCTTCGGCAGAATCACTCGTGGCGCCCAGGCCTCCGCCATAGGAGGCGATGGTTGCTCTCGCCAATCCGGTTGAAACCGTTGCTGGGAGCCACAACCCAGGCATCCGACGGCGGACGCCTCAGGTCTTTGCGGAAATATTCGAATACCGTGGGATGTTCCGGAGGAAGCGAAGCAAAGTTGTTGAAGGTCTCGTAGACCCCGGTGGCCAGGCTGGCGGTGGCCACGTAGTGGCCCAGGATTCCCCGATTCACCACCTGGGTGAAGAAAGTCGACTGCGGAATGAGTTCGCTGCATCAGGTGCGGAATATTTTCCTGCCCTTCGGGCGCAAAGGTCTCCTGGTCGCGCGCTCCGCCGCCGAAGGTGATGACGACGACTTTTCGTTTCTTGCGAGGCGGCTAGCGGCTCGAGCCATGCGCGCTCGATCCCAGCAGAGTGCTGCCCAGCGCCAGGCCTGCGGCGGTCCGCAAGAACTCGCGCCGGTTGCAAGCGAGCTGCCGCGCCAGCTCTCGAGGAGTGGAGGCTGCGCCGGCGACCCGACTGCGCACGGTCTGAGATGAAAAATAGGCGATCATTGCAAAATCCAGGCTTGGATCTTTCTATGTCGTACTTCCGGACGGCACCGTTCGCATTCCATGATTAAAGAAGGTTCCGATTACGGCTTCGCTGACGGTCCATCCTTCGCGGAATAAACGAACTGTCGAATGTCCGCCCTTTGTTTGTCGAGTTCGGCCAGGTGCTGTGCGCGGAGCTGCTGATAAACCTGGAACTGCTCCTGCGCACGATCTTTGTCGCCGGTACGAACGTACGCCTGACCCAGCCGGTAATAGACGTCCGCCAGGTCGGGATTAAGCTCGAGCGCCCGCTCATACTCCGGGATCGACTCGGCATACTTGTTCTGGTCCGAGTACAGATTCCCCAGCTGCAGGTGTGCCTCCGCCAATGTCGGATCAAGAGCTGATCGCCGTCTTCAGCAGCGATTCGATCTGTTGAAGATCCAGGCCGGGATCCTGCGCCCGCTTCCCCTTCCACAAACTCATCGCATAGTAATAAGAGGCCCGCGCATTGCGCGGCTGAAGCTCCGCAAAGCGGCGGAAGCGCTGGATGACCTCGTCCGCCTGGCTCGGCGAACTGTCGTAGGCCTTGGACAGAAATAGGTAGCATCGCGGGTCGCGAGGGATTCAGGTCGGCCGCCCGCAGCAACGATTTCACCGCGTCGTCGTAGTTGCCGCGCGAGTAAAGCGCCATCCCCAGGCCGATAGCCAGCCGGGGCGAATTGGGATAGCGTTCGGTGGCGTGCTGAAAGACTTCGATCGCGGGTCCGAGGGTGCGATGCAAAAGAAGCTCGCTGCCCCAGTCGAACAAGTTGCTCTCGCTCGGATCCATGTGGGCGGCGGTTTCAAACTCGTTGGCCGCCGCCACGAATTTCCCGTCCTTTTCTTCGATCTCACCCAGCAGGTTATGCAGTTCCGCCGTGTTCTTTTTCTTCAGCAGATCCTGGACCAGCTGCCGGCGCCTCGGCCGAGCCGTCCGGTCAAGACTATAAGCCAGCGACAAGTCGTAGCCGTTGTCGTAGGAAGAAGGATCGATCTGCTGGGCCTGCTGCAGAAAGGGCATGGCCTCGGCAATTTTGCCAGAGCGGACGTAAAGCTCGCCCAGGTTGTGGTTGGTGTCGAAATTCCGCGGCTCGAGCTTGACCGCTTTCTGGAACTGTTCTTCCGCCAAGTCAAGCTTTCCCATGCGCGTCAGATTGGCAGCGAGGTTGGTTCTGGCCGGCGCAGAATCCGGCTTCAGGCGCACCGCCGTCTCCAGGTGCTGGTTGGCTTTTGCGTCCTGCGATTGCGCGGAATAGACCAGTCCCAGGAGTTCGTGAACTTCGAAGCTTTCCGGGACCTCGTGCAGCAGACTTTCCAGTTGCGCCGCGGCTTCTGCGAAGTGGCCCGATTCGTATTGCGCCACTGCCGACTGGAACTTGCGGTCCAGACGCTGAGTCTGCTGGCTATCGGCTGCTGGCCACGGGGGCAGCCGCGCAGAAGGCCAGGAGACCCAGGAGGGCCAGGAAAACAGACCACAGCGACCGGTGACTCGTGATCACGGTCTTCGTATGTTAGCACCGCACTGTGACCGGTGGGAGGGCTGAAAACCCCATGGAAGGCGCCTTCGTCGAAGCGCCTTCCGGGGGAGAACTGTCAATCTAGAACAACAGCTTCAGAGCGAACTGGATCTGTCTCGGATCGTACGGAGCATCGCGAGTGGAACCGATCTCGCCAAAGTTCGAGCTGGTGTAGTTGGTCGCGCCCGAGACCGCGACAACGCCGTTGCCGCCGAATCCGGAGCGTTGAAGTTCGGGTGGTTGAAGATGTTGAAGAACTCCGAACGGAACTGCAATCGGAAGCGCTCCGATAGCTGGAAGTCCTTGAAGACCGAGAAATCCAGCCGGTGAAAGTCTGGCCCGGCCACTTGCGCCGGGCCGCCACCCAGGGCAGCCAGGCCGTTCAGAGGAATGCAACCAGTAGGCGTGTTAGGAATCGGGCACGACGGCTCCCACCGTGCCTCCCAGCACGCAAGGCTGAGTGAACGCCGCCGGGTTCCCGAAGAAGCTCAACTTGTCTATTCGAGTCGATATGCAGGCCGGTTTTTGCGCTCTGAGCCCGGAAGCAGGATCGCGTTGCACGCCGTTCCTGCGGCCGTGGGTTCGTGGCACACGGAATAGTAATCGGCTGGCCGCCCTGCAGGGTGGCAGCCCAGTTGAGGCTCCAGCCTCCGAGCACGGCGTTCGCTAACCCACCGGCGCCGGACATGAAGCGCTTGCCCTTGCCGAAGGGAAGCTCGTAACCGCCGCTGAAGTGGAAGACATTGCGAATATCGAAGGAAGCCAGGGCGTAGTCCCCCTGGATTCCAAACCCGGGAATAGCCGGAGCGCGGATAGCCGTTTACGTTGCTGCAGCGCCGTTGCCAACACTTCCTCCGTTAAGCAAGTCGTGAGCGTCCGACTGCACTTTAGACCACGTGTAGGTGGCCAGGAAATTCAGACCACTGGCAAAGTGCTTTTCCAGCTTTGGTCTGGAGGCCATGGTAGTAGCTGCTTCCCGACGTAACCGCATAACTCCCGTTGGCTCCGAAATCCGGGAAGGGAAGTCCGCCTTGTGCAGCGGGGACGGTCGCGCGATTCGCGGTCGGCCGGCAATAGCGCGGTGACGTTGTTGGAGTTCGGAAACACTTCCAGATGCCGCGCCAGCGAGGTCACGTAGCCGACCTGGAACGACATGGAATGGGTCAGCTGATATTGGAGCGTGAAGTTGCCACTCATCGAGTACGGAGTGAGGTAGTCAAACTGAATGCCGCGCAACTGCCAAGCCGCTGGCGTTGACCAGAGTCGGGCTAAGCGGCGTGCAGGAGAAACCGGTTTCGAAGGTACCTGTTCCGCCCGGACCTGCTGTGGCACACCGGGGAACGTGATGGGCGTGTTTGGATTGGGCTCGCGTAAACTGAGAAATTGAACTGGAAGGGATAGTTTTCACCGAGGTTCGGCGAGAATCCGCGGTTCTCAAAACCGTTGTAGAAAAGACCAAACCCGCCCCGAGCCACCAACTTGGGAGTGAGCTTGATAGGCGAAACCAACCCGGGGAGCGAAATTGGTTTTCTGTGAATTTCCCAGTCCCTTGCCGTACTTGTTACCGATCACCGGCGTTATGCCGTCCGTAGCCAGCAGTGATACAAAGCTTGGGGAGAACTGGGAAGGATTGGTCCCCGGACGGTAGCAAATATAGCCGCACCGCCCAGTCGGAGGCCCACTCGGAACGAAATTGGCCTGGGCCCCGTGGTGCTCATAGACCAGACCAAAGAAGTCCCAACGCAAGCCCAGGTTGACGGTCAGCTTGGGAGTAACCTTCCAGTCGTCCTGGACGTAACTGCCGTAATAATTCTTTCCGTTGTCGGTCAGCGAGATGTTGGAAACGTAACATCTGTGGTGGAACCTCCCGAGCATCATTTACTCCACCCACGGTGCTTGTGCTCCGGAGTCAGCAGGAACTGCGCCCGGCCGGTGTTGCCTCCGCCAACGCTTGGGATGTCCGTGTAGTCCCCGTTGTAATCGAATTCTCCACGTGACCACGGTGGCTGCAGGGTCGAGAACTTCACATGTTGAAACTCAAAACCCATTTTGAAAGTGTGCTTGCCGTAAATCTTGGTGAAGTCGTCGGTCACCTGGATGGTAGAGCTGACTTCATCCGATGGCAGGAAGGCGTTGCTGCCCAGAGTCTGCAGTCCGTTGATTCCGAAGGCAGGCAGACCGCCATTTTCGTGGTCCTGAGGGATGCCCTGGATGCCGAACGTCGAGGGAATATCGCTTAGATCGTTGGCCGAGGGTGAAACTCGCGTGGTATGGAGATAATTCAGTCCGGCGCGAGCTACGTTCACCACGCTCGGTGAAAAAACATGGGTCCAGGCCAGTGCGCTCTGTTGCGCCAGCGCTGTCTGGTTGCCCTGTTGGAATCCGCCACCGTCTGCCACGCCTCCGAAAATGCCGGGGATGAACTGCGGATCGTCGACATAGCTGAAGCGGTAGAAAATCTGATTCTTGTCGCTAAGGTTGAGGTCCAACCGGGTGTCAAAGGCGTTGCGGCTCTCATTCAACTTCGGAGAGTTGGCGTAGTTGGAGAAAACCGAACCAGTGGTTGGATTTGGGTAAAGACTCAACAACTTGATGGCGTTTGGATCCAACCTGCCCGGGGGCAGCTGGTTCAGGCCGCAGCCCGCGAGGGTAAAGGCGGTAGTGCTCGGTCCGCAGGTGCCGAAGGGATCCCGCACAAACCCAGTGCTGGTTGCGGTCAAACCGGATATGGGATCCACTGCACCCGAGGTAACCGCTCGCGTGGTTGCTGGGTCCAGAATGGTGCCGACCGGGATCTGACGGCCCAAAGCGTCAGGCCTGACTCCAGTTTGTCCCGTGATCAGGTCTGAAAGATCGGTAAAGGGTCCGTTCGCGGCGTTCCTCTCCGCCAGCAGTCGGCACCGATCCGGTCAGAATCGTTCCCTGCAGCCGGCGCAGTCCTTCATAGTCACCGAAGAAAAAGATCTTGTTCTTGATGACCGGCCCACCAAGTGAAACTCCGAACTGGTTCAGACGAAGTTCGCCCTTCTTGATGCCGCCGGCGTTTTCAAAATAGTCCGCGGCGTCGAACTTATCGTTGCGCAAGAACTCCCACGCAGTGCCGTGAAAACTGTTAGTGCCGGACTTGATGGTCGCATTCAGCACCGCGGCTCCGGAGCGGCCGTACTCTGCGCTGAAATCCGAGGTCTGAACCTTGAATTCCTGAATCGCATCGACCGGAGGCAGAACCACAAAATTTGTTCCGTTCAGGAAATCGACGGTGTCCGAGTTGTTGTCGATACCGTCGAGCATGTAGTTGTTCTGCGCCGGACGCAAACCATTGGCTGAAAAGGCGCCGCTGGCGGCATTGCCTCGCGTGTCTGCCTGAGGAGAGTTGACTCCGGCGGCAAGCTGGGCCAGGAAAGTGAAGTTCCTGCCGTTTAGGGGAAGGTTGTTTACGTTGCGTGTGTTAATCACCTGGCCGACGGAAGCATCCTGGGTTTCGAGCACAGGAGCGGCCGACGTTACCTCAACCGTCTCCGCCACCTGGCCAGGCTTCATCGTGAAGTTAGCCACCACCGCAGCGCCGACGTTAACGGTCACATGGCGCACTTCGGTGGTCTGGAACCCCGGGTAGGAAGCGCTGACCGTGTAGCTCCCGATTCTCACCGGCGTGAACTTGTAGCCGCCGTCTGTTCCCGCAGTGGTGGTGAGTTTGGAGTTCGTGCCTTCGTTGGTGAGGGTGACATTCGCGTCGTGGATGATCGCTCCCGATGGGTCGCTGACGGTGCCCAAAATGCTGCCGGTGTCAACTTGGGCGTTGAGGAGACTGGAACTCAACCACATGACTCCGATGGCGATGGCCAGCGATGTTCGCAGGATCCCAGATAAAACGCTTACTCGTGTCATGACGTTTCTCCTCATAACCTCTCCGGTTTTATGCCTGCCGGACATTTTTGTTGAATTTGCCGCCCAATGTAAACGTGTACATTGCAAACCGCGACAACCTTAGTCCAGGTTCGGAGACGTTGTCAAGAATAAAACTAATGTTTTTGTATTAGTAAACAGCACTGCCAGCAAGCAGCGAAGCGCCCATAAGAATGCAGCCAACGGCGTTAGCCGTGGGTCAAAGACCCGAGCTGACCCAGCCCTGAAAAGGCGTAGGAATGCTCATAGCAGCCACCCGCAGCACATTGGCGCCGGCGCCACTTTGTCTGTTCCGGGTTTGGACCAGCATTGCCGCAGTGCTAGCATGCGAATTTCGAGCCGTCGTTCCCCGGACCTGAGAATGTCGCGTTACCAGAACGAAAACCAAATTGTTTCGCGTCGAACCTTCCTTAGAAGAATGGCCTGGGCACCGGTACTTTTTCTTCCCGCGCCCCTTTATGCTGGGCCATTCCGGCGGGCGCTCGCCGAGGGTCCCCAGGACCGTATCTCATCTTCTTCAACTTTCGCTGATTTACGCTTCACGCCCCGGTATCCTGCGAAGTCCCCGCTCGAAGACGTTCTTCGGCACGTCATACCCGGCGCTGACGAGTACATCAGTGAAAAGTACGCGCTGGAGATCGCTGAACTGCTTGGAAGATGGAGCCGGGACTTAAAGGCTTCGCCACCGGCTCTGGACGTGCTGGCTCAATTACTGGACACCTCGATCGAAGCCTCTTCCCTGACGCCAACTGACCAGCATTCCCTGCGCTCGGGGGGTGGAATTGAAGTTTTTCGCCGGCGGTTTGGGGCCGTTGTGACATCCGGTCGTGAGCGATTTTTAAGCGAGATCAAGAGTTACATGGCAGGCATGTCGCGGATGGAGATGGCTGAATTCGAGATCATCGGCATCGAGGAAATCACCAGTCCTCTACCGAAAGTCAACGTCGACATTCGCTACGACTTTGTCGGCATGCCTACCAACACGGGACGCGAAGAGCGCGTAGGACAGTGGCGAACTCAGTGGGTGCGGGGAGAATCCGGCGCGTGGCGCGTCCTGCGCTGGGAAGCGACCGACGAAACCGTCAGCCGCGCACGCGGGCCCGTCTTCGTTGACGTTACCGCGCAAACGCTGGGCCACACTGAATCGTATAGAAATCAGATGCTCCGCGGAGTCGACCACTGGCGCACGGTTTTGGATGGGGCCTGCGGAATCGATGTGTACGGAAACCACGGTGTAGCCGCGGGCGATTTCGACAATGACGGATTTGATGATCTCTACGTCTGCCAACCCCCGGGACTTCCCAACCGGCTGTATCGCAATCGTGGAGACGGAAGCCTTCGAGGATGTGACCGAGCGAGCTGGGGTGGGCGTGCTGGACGGCACCGCCTGCGCCCTGTTTGCCGATTTCGAGAACAAGGGGCTGCAGGATCTTGTTGGTCGTGTGCTCTGGCGGCCCTTTGCTCTTTCTGAACCAAGGCAATGGGAAGTTTGTACTGAAGCGCGACGCCTTCAAATTTGCGCACTCCCCGCAAGGAACTTTCACCCATGCCGCCGTCGCCGACTACGATGGCGACGGACGTCTCGACATTTATTTTTGCCTGTACAGCTATTACCTCGGACTGGACCAGTACCACTATCCCGCTCCTTATTTCGACGCGCGCAATGGCCCGTCCAACTTCCTGTTTCACAACCAGGGCAATGCCACTTTTCAGGATCAGACCGAGGCTGCGGGATTGAACGTAGATAACGACCGCTACAGCTTCGCCTGTGCCTGGGGTGATTCCAGGCGAGCTGACGATAAGGCGTCCCGATCTCCGGATCTTTATGTGGCAAACGACTTCGGCCGCAGCAATCTCTATCGCAACAACGGCGACGGAACATTCACCTCCGTCTCGACAGAAGCCGGAGTCGAGGACGTCGGGCGCGGGGATGAGCGCTTCCTGGTTCGATTTCGACAACGACGGAAACCAGGATATTTACGTCGCCAACATGTGGTCGGCCGCCGGCATGCGGGTTTCAGAGCAGAAAGTTTTTCATGACAAGGAACCCGAGAAGATTCGTGCCCTCTATCGCAGGCACGCGCGCGGCAATTCCCTGTATCGAAATCAGGGAAATGGAAAGTTTCAAAATGTGAGCCGGCAGGCCGGTGTCGAGATGGGCCGATGGGCGTGGTCCTCGGACGCCTGGGATTTCGACCATGACGGCTATCCCGACCTTTACATCGCCAATGGCTATATTTCCGGCCCAGACACCCGCGATGTTTCCAGTTTTTTCTGGCGCCAGGTGGTAGCGAAATCGCCGCAGAATGCAACCCCATCCTTGAACTACGAGCGGGGATGGAATGCCATCAATGAACTGATCCGGTCCGATTCATCATGGAGCGGCTCCGAAAGAAATGTGTTTTACCTCAACAACGGCGATGGCACGTTTTCCGAAGTCTCGGGCACTGTGGGATTGGATTTTCCGGACGACAGTCGCTCGTTCGCCCTGGCTGACGTGGACCACGACGGGCGCCTGGAAATCGTCCTCAAGAACCGGAACGCGCCCCAATCCGAATCTTGCGCAATGCGATGAAGGACCTTGGGCCCGCGATCGCGTTTCGTTTGCGCGGAACCAAAAGCAACCGCGACGCGATCGGAGCAGCCATAACAATCGAGGCGGGGGGACATCGCCAGACCCGGTATCTCCAGGCCGGTTCGGGATTTCTGTCACAGCACTCCAAGGAGCTTTTCTTTGGTCTTGGACAAGGTGCTGGCGCGATTCGCGCGACCGTCCGCTGGCCCTGCGGCCTGACTCAAGTTTTCGATAATTTACCCGTCAACCATCGCATCGAAATCGCAGGAAGGCTCCGACAAAGTTTCGGTCAAGCCCTTTGCAGCCGCGCCTCAATCGTACGAGAGAGCAGGTGATGCTCCCACGCCCGAGCCCTTGCCTTCGTTGGTCGAGACCTGGCTGATCGATCCCTTGAACGCACCGGATTTTTCCCTTCCGGACCTCGCGGGGAAAACGTGGAGACTGGGATCGTTTCGCGGCAGCTTCCTGCTGCTCAACTTTTGGACAACAACTTCGCCGGCTTGTGTCGATCAGATGCGGCTTCTCCAGCTCCATCAGTCCGCACTCTCATCAAGCGGGCTTCGCATCGTTGGTATCATCATTGGCAGCAACGCAGATGAGCCAAACGATTCCCGCTCTCTGCAGTCATTTCTCGACAAAAATCTCGGCAGGAATAAAAACACGCCCTCGTTTCCTCTTCTTCTCGGCACACAAGATGTCGCGGGGGTCTACAACATCATCTATCGCTACCTGTTCGACCGGCGCCGGGACCTTGCCTTGCCCACGTCATTTCTCGTCGATCAGGACGGCATGATCGTAAAGGTTTATCAGGGCCCGGTGGACCCCGAACGGCTGGCGGAGGATGTTAAGTCGGCGCCGCGCACGGCGGCCGATCGAGCCGTCAAAGCGCTTCCACTGCCCGGAACGCTCTACCTGGGCGAGTTCCAGCGGAATGACTTTACTTATGGCGTGGCCTTCTTCCAGCACGGCTATCTTGAGCAGGCCGAGGCGTCATTCAAGCAGGTCATCGCGACCAAGCCGGACGATCCTGAAGCTTACTACAACCTGGGAACGCTTGTACCTTCGAAGAAATGCGCTCAACGATGCGCGCACATATCTCGAGCAGACCGTAAAGCTGCGCCCAAATTATCCCGAAGCCTGGAACAATCTCGGCATGCTCGCCGCCCAGCAAGGCAACGCCGTCGAAGCGACTCGCAACTTCCAGCAATCTTTGCAGCTGCGGCCGGACTATGCCATCGCACTTCTGAACTTGGGAAATCTTTACCGGCGCGAGGGATCTCTGGCGGAGGCGGAGAAACTTCTGAGCCGCGCGCTCGAACTTCAACCGGATGATCCCGAGGTCAACTACAACCTGGGAATGCTTTACGCGCGCCAGGAGCAGCTCGACCGCGCCTCCCAGTATCTGGAAACGCGCCGTAAAGTTACGCCCCGACTATCCCGACGCGCTCAACAATCTGGGCGTCATATTTGTTCGCAAAAAGAATTACCCCGAAGCGGAAGAGACATTCAAAACTTGCATTCGAGTCGCGCCGAATTTTGATCAGGCTTATCTCAATCTGGCCCGCCTCTATGTGATCCTGGACGAGAAAGAAAAAGCCAGGGAAGTTTTGCGCGCATTGCTTCTCCAGCAGCCCCAGCACAAGATGGCCCAGCAAACACTGGAAATGCTAAATTGACCTTCGGCGGCCTTAGCGCACGCCAAGGCATACTATTAGAAATGGCGTTGGGCGCCTCATTCCCGCATTCCTCCGCCAGAGCGCGCAGCCGGCCGATGCTGTGCGCCGTTCTGGCGCTGACCTTGCTCTCACTTTGCGCCGGAGCGGCGGCCGCAGCAAGGGGTCAAAAACCAGGGCAGCGCTCGGCCATCTCCGAAGGGCCCGTCGCCTTTCCTGGAAGCAGAAACGCTGCTTCGTCAGCGGTTCGGTTGACGAAGCCAAGAAGAAAGTACAGGAACAGCTCGCTCTGAATCCCTCGAGCGTTGAGGGCTACAATCTGCTGGGGATTATCGACAGCGAACAGAAAGATTTCGCGAACGCCCTAGACGCATTCCAGCAAGCGCTGAAGCTCGATCCCAACTCCAGCGGCACCCGCAACAACCTCGGGAATCTTTACGTCGCTCAGGGCAGACTCGACCTGGCAGAGAAAGAGTTCAGGAAGGTCCTGCAGCTTGATCCCGGAAATCAGCGATGGAAACTACAACCTGGGCCTGGTGTTGATGGCTCAAGGCCTGCCTGCCGAGGCCATCTCCCGGCTTCAGCGTGTGCGCCCGGCGAACACGGCGACTCGATTCAATCTGATTCGCGGCTAACCTTCAGGCTGGCCGGACCGCCGAAGGACTGAAGATGGCGAGAGAACTTTCAGCGCAAAGCAAAGACAGATGTCCAGCTGCATTTCACGCTGGGTGTCTTGCTGGCTTCCGAAAAGCAGTACAAGTCCGCGCAGCTCGAACTGGAGAAAGCCAACGCGCTGCAGCCGGAAACATTCGAGATTCTCTACAACCTGGGACAGACCTATCTTCAGGGCGGGCGAATATGCGAAGGCCGAACTGATTTTGAATCGGGCGCTAAAACTGAAACCCGATTCACCCGAAACCCTCTATCTGCTGGCCCAGGTTTATTCAGATCAGAATCGCGCAGTCGATGCCCTCGACCTGCTGGTGCGAGCCCACAAGCTCGCTCCGGAGAACACGGACATCATTTTTCTGCTGGCCCGGGTCAGCATGACCCAGAATTATTTCGAAGACGCCATTCCGCTCCTGGAATCAGGCGTGAAAATCGCGCCGAAACGAGCCGACCTCCACGCTGCGCTGGGCGAAAGCTATTTCATGTCCGGCAAGGTGGAGAAAGCCATCGAAGAGTTCAAAGTCCTGATTGAACTGGACCCGTCCGCGCGATCCTATGCTTTTATGGGGCTCTCCTACCGGCATCTGGGACGCTTTGATGAGGCCAGAAAATATTTTCAGGAGGGTCTGAAGCTCGATCCGCACAACGCTTCCTGCCTGTTCAACATGGGCTACATCGAAGGACGCCAGGGAAATCAGGCCGCAGCCGAGCAATTGTTTCAGAAGGCGCTGCAGTCCAATCCGAACTATTCCGAAGCGCTGCTGGAGTTGGCGAATCTGCGAATCGCCGACAAGAAATTCGAAGAGGCAGCGGCACTGCTCAGAAGATACGTTAAAGTCAGTCGCAACCCGGCTTCCGGATACTACAAGCTGGCCATGGTCGAGAGGAGCCTCCATCAGAACGAGGCCGCCCAGCGCGATCTGAATGTGTTTCAGACTCTGTCGAAAGATGCGGCTTCGGGTCCGTATCCCTATCAGCACCTCTTTGACTATCTCGATAATCGCTCCAACCTGGCTCCGCAGGCTCGGGCCCAACTCGATCAGACCGAACTGATGGAACAGATTCAGAAGCATCCGGACCGGCCGCAGGATCTCTACCTGCTGGCGGAAACCTATCTGAAACTGGGAAAGCCCGAGGATGCCAGAAGAACCATCGCTCAACTCGATCAGATGAGCGCCGGCGACTACCGCACACAGACCGGCGTCGGCGTGCTGCTGGCCCGCTATCATCTTGTACGACGATGCCATCCAGCATTTCCAGACAGCGCTGCAAGCTAATCCCGATTCCGACGATGTGAAATTCGATCTGGCTGACGCCTACTTCCGCAAAGGTCTCTATGCGGAGGCTCTCGAAGCTGCTTTGAAGGTTTCGGCGGCGGGCCAGCAGGATGCCGCCTTTCTTGCCTTGCTCGGAGACATCTACGTCGCATCTGGGGGACACCGCCACGGGCCGAAGAAATTTTTCGCGATGCAATCAGCCGCAATCCGGACAACGACCAGTACTACCTCTCGCTGACGCTGGTTCAACTTCGCGATAAAGATGTCAGCGGTGCCGAGCAGACGTTGCAGAAAGGTCTGGCCCGCATTCCTAGTTCTGGGAAGATTCTGTGGGGATTGGGCATTGTTTCAGCCCTGGAAGGCAAAACCGGACAAGCCGCCGAACGCCTGGAGCGCGCCGTGGAACTGTTGCCGGAATGGCCGGGAAGCTACTCGACGCTCGGCGTCTTCTACTATCAGACCGGACAAATCGCAAAAGCTCGCGAAGTCCTGAATCGCTTCAAGGGCAGCAACGCCGGTGGCCTGGATGTGAATCGGATCGAAGAAGTGCTATCCAAAGCTCCAGCGACTTCCTCTTCGGCCAGTGAACCCATGTCGATGGTCGCCCGGCAGCAACTGCTTCAGCTGGCGCTATCGCTCGCTGACCGGACTCTGTGAGAACACAGACGATGCCCGCGAGATGTAGGCGCGAGCGTCCCGCTCGTGCTACCGACAGCGCCCGAGCCTTGTCACGCCTCAGTGCATCCGCAGGCCAGGCTATCCGCGAATGGTAAAGAAGCCAAGAAATATCACGGGATTTGCAATCAGTTGCGGCACAATCCTGTCCCTGATCGTTGGCATTGGCGCCGGAAAAGCGCAAGGCCCGCCGGCTACGAAATCGCCCGATCCTGCAATCCCGTCCGTTACACCGACATTCGCCAATCCGCTGGAATCACTTTTCTTCAGGACGCCACCGCCACCGACGAAAAATATTATCTCGAAACCATGGGCACCGGCGTCGCCTGGATCGACTATGACCAGGACGGGCTGATGGATCTTTTCTTCGTCCAATCGGCCGCGACCGACATTTACAAGCCGCCGCAACCCTTGCGCTGCGCGCTCTATCACAACAACGGCGACGGAACCTTCACCGACGTCACCGAAAAAGCCGGCGTCGGCGGCGCGGGTCACTACGGCCAGGGCGTTGCCGTCGGCGACTTCGACAATGACGGCTATCCCGATCTGTACGTAACCGGCTACGGCAGCGCCATCCTCTATCACAACAACGGCAACGGAACCTTCACCGACGTGACCGCCAAGGCCGGTGTCGCCGACGAGGGCGGATGGTCCACCAGTGCGGGCTGGTTTGACTACGACAAAGACGGCTGGCTCGATCTGGTCGTCACCAACTACATCGAGTGGTCACCGAAGAATAATATCTGGTGCGGCGAGCGCCGGCCCGGCTACCGCTCCTACTGTCATCCCGGCAACTACAAAGGACAGAAGACCAAGCTCTACCACAACAATCACGACGGAACCTTCACCGACGTGAGCGACGCGTCCGGCGTCGGCAAGCCCGAATCGAAGGGCATGGGCGTGGTGCTCGCCGACTTCAACAACGACGGCTGGACCGACATCGCCATCGCCAATGATTCGTGGCCAAATTTTCTATTCATCAACAAGCACGACGGAACGTTTGAGGATGTGTCATTCGTGTCCGGCATGGCGGCGAGCGAAGACGGCCGCTACGAAGCCGGCATGGGCATCGACGCCGCCGACGTTGACGGCGACGGCTGGCAGGATATCTACGTCACCCATCTCGATTTCGAATTGAATCGTCTCTACCACAACAATCATGACGGAACGTTCAACGACGACACCTTTCGCTCCGGCATCGGCAACAAGGCAATTCTGCTGAGCGGCGTGTCCATGAAATTTCTGGACTACGACAACGACGGCTGGACCGACATCCTGCAATTGAATGGCGCCATGCTGGACAATGTTCAGCTCTATCACAGCGAAGTGTCCTACAAAGAACCGCTGCTGATGTTCCGGAATCTGGGGAAAGGCCAGTTCGAAAAAGTTTCAGACTCGCTGGGTCCGGACTTCATGCGTCCCATCGCCGGACGCGGCCTGGCCACCGCCGACTTCGACAATGACGGCGACATCGACATAGTCACCAACAATCGCGGCGACTATCCCGAGCTGCTGCGCAACGACGGCGGCAACGCCAATCACTGGCTGGAAGTGCTGTTGATCGGAACCAGCTCCAACCGCGACGGCATCGGCGCGTCGCTGAAGCTAACCTCCGAAGGCTTCGTGCATGTCGAACAGGCAAAAGGCGGCATGAGCTACATGTCGGCCAGCGATCCGCGAATCCAGTTTGGACTGGGAAAGCGCACCAAAATCGATTCTCTGGAAATCACATGGCCGAGCGGACAGGTAGATCGAATTAACCGAACGTGCCGGTCGATCAAATCATCGCAGTCAAAGAAGGAACAGGAATCGTGCCGCGCCCGTTCCCCAAGGTGCCGAGCAAATGCAGGAAGTCGTCGGTACTGACAACTGACAACCGAAAACTGGTAACTGGTATTTCATGAATCCCCGGCGACGCCATTTTCTCGGCTCCTCCCTCATCGTCCTCGGCAGCTCGCTTCTGGATGCGCTCACCACTCCGCTCTGGAAATGGAAGAGCGGCACGCTTCTCGCAGGCGACGATTGCGAACCCCACAGCCAACCTCCCCCGTCACCTTCGTCGATGTCGCCCGCGAAGCTGGCCTGAACGCGCCCAACGTCTGGGGCGCAGTCGATCACAAGAGCTACATCATCGAAGCCAAAGGCAGCGGCCTGGCTTTCTTCGACTACGACAACGACGGCTGGCTGGACATTTATCTGACCAACGGAACGCGCCTCGATGCGAACTGGCCGCCCGGAAAAGCTCCGACATCGCATCTATACAAAAATAATCGCGACGGCACCTTCACCGATGTCACCGAAAAATCCGGACTGGGGCGCACCGGCTGGCAGACCGGCGTCTGCGTCGGCGACTACGACAACGACGGCTGGGACGATCTGTTCTGCTGCTTCTGGGGACACAACATCCTGTTTCACAACAACGGCGACGGAACGTTCACCGACGTCACTCGCAAGGCCGGCGTTTACGACGAACAATTCCGCTGGGGCGCCGGCTGCACCTTGCTCGACTACGATCGCGACGGGCACCTCGATCTTTTCGTCTGCAATTACATCAAGCTCGATCCGGCGAAAACTCCCGCCGCCCGAGCGATGCCGCTCGTGCCAGTGGAAAGGGATCCCGGTGATGTGCGGGCCCGCGCGGCCTTACCGGCGACACCAACGTTCTCTATCACAACAACGGCGACGGAACTTTCACCGACGTTATCGGAAAAGTCAGGCATCCTCAAGCCCGGTCCGCGCTATTCCATCACCGCGGTCTCCTACGATTTCGACAACGACGGCTGGCCGGATATTTACGTCGCCGTGGACTCGCAACCCAGCATTCTGTTCCACAACAATCACGACGGCACCTTCACCGATATCGCGGTTCTCGCCGGGTGCGCCTACAGCGAAAATGGCCACGAGCAGGCCGGGATGGGCGTGGCGGTCGGTGACTACGACTGCGACGGATGGTTCGACATTTTCAAAACCAACTTCGCCGACGACACCTGCAACCTCTATCACAACAACGGCGACGGCACCTTCACCGATGTGACGTTTTCGTCCGGCATCGGAATCAACAATCGCTACGTCGCCTGGGGCTGCGGCTTTCTCGACTACGACAACGACGGCTGGCCCGACATCATGCAGATCAACGGACACGTCTATCCGGAAATTGAAGGCCACGACATCGGACAGACCTTCAAGAATCCGCGCCTGGTCTACAAGAACCTGGGCAATGGACGATTCAAAGATGTTTCAGCCGAGATGGGACCCGGCATCAGCGAGCGCTTCTCCAGCCGCGGCGCCGCCTTCGGCGACTACGACAACGACGGCGACATCGACGTGCTGATTCTGAACATGAACGATCTGCCGTCGCTGCTGCGCAACGACGGCGGCAACCGGCAGAACTGGATCAAGATCAAACTGATCGGCACGAAGTGCAATCGCACCGCGATCGGCGCGCGCGTGCGCGTGGTCACCGGCAAACATGCTCAGATGGACGAAGTTCACAGCGGCTCCAGCGTGATGTCGCAATGCGACCTGCGCCTGCACTTCGGCCTGGGCAAAGCCCAGACCGTAGATCTCATCGAAGTAAAGTGGCCGACCACGCAGAAGATCGAACGCTTCACGCAGGTGAAGGCCAATCAGATACTCACCATTCGCGAAGGCAGCGGAATCGTCGAACCAGTAAAAGTCCAAAATAAGTAGCCGCTAGATGGCAAAATTGGCGAATAAGGCGGCGGAAGCAGCAAGTAAAAGTCGCTGCTCATGGTAGCGCCGCCGTCCCGGCGGCTCTCCGGCGGGCCTCTCGCCCAGCGTGGGAGGGCAAGATGCCCTCCCGACAGCCGGCAAGATGGCGGCGCTACGTTGTCAAGCCGCGAAGCGGCGCAAGAATGCAGCCCACGGCGCAAGCCGTGGGTGGGATCGGGCAATGACAAAGCCCTGAAAGGGCGAAAGAAATACGCTTAGCAATTCTGCACTCACAATGTAGTGCCGCCGTCCCGGCGGCTGTCCGGCGGGCGTCTCGCCCACCATGGGGGGCAAGGTACCCTCCCGACAGCCGGCAAGATGCCGACGCTACATTGTCAAGCGCCGTGGGTGGCTAACTCAACACCCTCACTCCATAACCGCTCAACTCGATCGTCCCGGAATGCGCTTCCTTGGTCAGAAGATCGGTAAACGGCTTGGGAATGCTCACCGTCTGCGCAACGGACGCATGATTCAACAAGAATATCCACTCCTTGTCGCCGGACTTCCGCACCGTCATCTCAACTCCTGCCGGAACATCAAATGGCTGCTTGACTCCCGCCGACTGGGAAAGCGAACGAAGCACCCTGGCAAGGCTCGCAGCATCCAGATCGGCGCCGATGTAGACCGCTTTTCCTTTGCCGAAAGCGTTCATGGTGACGGCTGCCTTGCCGGCGTGAGCGCCAGCGGTGTATGAGCCGAGCACTTCCGCGCCCGCAGGTTGAAGGATGTCCGCCCATATGCCGCACTCCGCATCTGCTCCGCCGAGCGTGGACGAGAATTTAACCCCTTGGCCAGCCGAGTAAAGCGGCACGTAGTCCTCGACGGTCACTCCCATCACATCGCGAAGCAGCCCGGGAAGTGGCGTGCGCACAATCTGGCTGCTCTCATCTTTCACTCCCAGGCGGAAGTTGGTGACGAACACGCCGCCGCCCTGCACGAAACTCCTGATCTTGGCGGCCTGAGCTTCTGAGAGCACATAAACGACCGGGGCAAACACAATCTTGTAAGCCGACAGATCAACGCCGGGAGCGATCACGTCGATGCCCGAATGGCTCGCGTTGATGGCGCCGTACCACGCATTCACCTGCGCCATGTAAGTGAGCGCGAAATGGCCGGGCTGAATCTTGAGCGCCCAGCCGCAATCGTAGTCAAACACAAGCGCCGTCTCTGCCGCGTAGTGCGAATTCAACACGTCGGAACCCAGCGCTTTCAGTTCCTTCGTTGCCTGCTTGATCTCCGGATAGGCCGGGCTCTTGGAGCGATCATGGTTCAGGATGCCGTGCCAATATTCTTCCGCGCCGAAGGTTGCTGTATCCCAGCGGAAGTAATTGACTCCCATGGCGCCGTGAGCGACGGCCTGATAAGTCCAGAGCCTGACTTGTCCCTTTTCAGGTTGCGGAGAGAATGTTTTCTGCCCTGCCTTCCCCGACTGCTCTTCCATGATCATGAAAGGCTTTCCGCCCTTCGCACCGCGCGCGAAATCGTGTCCCAGCGCGATGCCAGTGGGAATGGTCTCGGGAGAAACGTTCCGCTTCTCCTGATGCAATCAGCATCTCGAAAAAGCCGGGATAGTTGTCGAACGCAACGAAATCAAGATTCTCGTAGAGGCTGCGCAGATCGATTGTATCGAGCGGCGGGCCGACATTGTTCGTCGTGACAAAGTGACGAGGGCACACCTTGCGAAGCATATCCAGTTGTTCTTGCTGGAAAGAGACGTTGGCGTAGGACTGGTATCGATCGTAGTCGAGAGCCAGTCCGGGATTGGGATCTCCGCCCGACGGCAGCGGCACCGGAATCTGTCCAAAATCGCTGTAGGTCTGGCTCCAGAAAACCGTTCCCCAGGTTCGATTCAGGTTATCCAGGCTGCCGTACTTCGCGCGCAGCCAGGTCTGAAATCCGGCCTGGCAAAAATTGCAGTAGCAGCGCGGCGATGATCCCAGCGTCAGCTCATTGTCGATTTGCCACCCGATCACTCCGGGCGTCTCGGCAAATGCCCGAGCCATCTCGCTGGCGATGGCGAGTGAGAGGCGTCGATACACCTGGTTCGTGGGGCAGGTAAAGCGCCGTCCGCCGGGATGCAAGCGCTCGCCCTGCGCATTCACCTCGACGACGTCGGGGTACCGAACCATCAGCCACGGCGGAGGCGCTGCCGACGGAGTGCCCAGAATGACCGCAATGTTGTACTTCTGAAGAATCTCGACGGCGCGACGCAGCCAGGCGAAGTCGAATTTGCCTTCCGCCGGTTCCATCAGCCCCCAGGCAAACTCGGCGATGCGCACGTTGGTGAAACCTACTTCGGCCATCATGCGCGCGTCTTCTTCCCACAAAGTTTCAGGCGTCTGGTCGGGGTAGTAGTCGACGCCGAGCAGGAGCGGGCTCAGATTCTTGTTCATGCCGGTCGCAGCCTGCGCCCACATTGGAAGACGAATACCTGCTGCGCTGAGCAGCGCGAATGCGCCGCCTATAAATTCACGCCGATTTGGAGATCGCACAGTGGACCTTTCGCTTCTTCGTTTTTTCGGGCAGACTGCGGACGCTTTCCCGCGTTGCCCAAATAACAAACCTCAGGCGCTGGAGCGCCTATCGTCTTTGGCCATTAAGCGGCACGACCAAGGTCGTGCCCTTCCCAAAACCTCGCAGAGCGCAACTTTTTACGCGTCTGCTTTTTCCGCGATCTGTTTTTTTCGCGGCTTGCTCCCGTAGTCTTTTAGGGATGAATCCTCGCCGCCCAACCGCCGCCCGGCGCTAACGTGATCTTCAACTTCTGCCCGCTGCTCACCTGAATTTTCGTCTTCTTATAGTCGCTGGCAATGCGATCGGCATTCACGCCGTCCTGGTACGCATCCATGCGAAAACGTTCCCGCAGGCAGGAAGGAGAGATCGACCTCCAGGTCGCGGCCGGTCCAGTTGGTCATGGCGCCGACGTACCAGTCGCGGCCGCTTCGTCGTGCCACCAGAACGTACTCGCCGATGCTTGGCGTCGAGCACTTTGGTCTCGTCCCACACCGAAGGGACGGGCGACAGAAACTCCATCGCCTCCGGCTCGCGCATGTAGTTCGAAGGACTGTCGGAGAGCATCTGCAGCGGGCTTTCGAAACACCACATACATCGCC
Organism: Terriglobia bacterium; assembly: GCA_963696825.1. Lineage (GTDB taxonomy): Bacteria > Acidobacteriota > Terriglobia > Terriglobales > Acidobacteriaceae > JAIQFF01. The sequence goes on along the minus strand of CAVOLN010000007.1, from coordinate 437,864 downwards.
AGCTGGTGGCAGCGCGTGCCCATCGCCATGGGACGCTCGTGGATCGGAGCAAAGGTCGTCTTGGTGGCATTCAACATCGCGCCCGGAGTGTAATCCATCGGGCCAAGAAACATGCGGGTGAAGGGCAGCGTGACGTTGTGCTGCGGCTCGGATTCCGCGCTCCACTTGCTCCACTCCATGCCGCGAACGCCTTCGCCGCTGATCATGTTGGGCCAGGTCCGGGTCATGGTGATCTGGCTCTGCCCGCCGTGAAAGTCGACCAGCATGTGGCGCTTGGCCGTCTCGCGGCAGGTCTTGTAGTAGAAGTTGATCAGCTTCTGATCGTCGCGCTGCATGAAATCAATCTTGATGCCCTGCGATTCCCCATTTCTGGAACTGATCGAGGGCCGGGTCAAATTGATCGTCCAATGTCTTCCAGACCACCCACAAAATGATGCCGACATTTTTCTGCTTGGCGTAGGCGGTCAACTCTTCCATGTTGATTTCGGGCACAACTTCCAGCACGTTGCCGAGCTTGTACCAGCCCTCATCGAGGATGATGTACTGCAGGCCGTACTTCGCCGCGAAGTCGATGTAGTACTTGTAAGTCTGAGTGTTCACGCCGGACTTGAAATCCACGCCATCGATGTTGAGCGCGTTCCACCAGTCCCACGCCACCTTGCCGGGCTTGATCCACGAGGTGTCCTGCACCTGCGATGGCTTGGCCAGCAGCCAGACCAGTTGGTTGGTGATCAGGTCGCCATCTTTTTCGGCGATACCCATCAGCCGCCAGGGATAGGTGCGAGTGCCGTGGGTCACCGCGATGTAGTCGGCCGTCTCCGTGACTCTGAAATCGCGGTCGTTCTCCAGCATCTCCTTGAGTGGATAATGGAGGAAAGGTGGCCGCCAATCCGTTGCCGCCCGTGCCCTGCAGCCAGAGGCCGGGATAGTCTTCAATATCGGATTCCGCCATCGCCACTTTCACGCCGTTGGCCGCGTCCACCACCGCAGGCAGGCTGGCGATCGATGAAGGCGGGATCTCGCTCATCTTGAAGGGAAGATACTTTCGTTCATTGTGCGAGAAGAAACTTTCTTCCTGCGGATAGTAGACGGTGTAATCGTCGGCAAAATTGAAGACTCGCTTCTTCGCCGTAGACCTTCACCTCATTCTGCGGCAGTGAAGTTTCCAAGCGATAAGCCACGCCCTCGTTGTAGGCGCGGAAGACGACGGCATAATTGCCCTCCATCTCAAGGCGCAGTTCGTTGTAGTTCTCGCGAATCTTGGCAAATTTCTGCCGGACTACAGGTTCGAGCGTGCCATCGTAGGTCCGCTGTTTCGTATCTTTAACCCGTGGCGACACGCCCAGGGTGTTGTGATCGATGTCGATGGAAAAAGTCGAATTCTGCAGAAGAGGCGTGCCCTTAAACAGGACGTCGTACAGGATGCGGTCGCCGGTCTGTATTTTTATTTCAATCTGTTTGTTGGGCGAGAACAGACTATAGCTGGCTTGCGCGACTGCAAATTCAGCCAGCATCAGCATGGCGAACACCAAAGCTGCCTTCTTGCAGAGAATGTTCATGTGCGACATTCTCCCCCAAGAGATAGATTTTGGCCAGCGGCGGGAAAAACTCTAGCCGTTGACTCTCTGCGTGGACGTTCTCCGCGCGCTGAACCTACCGAGTGTCAAAGGGGAATATAGTTTTTGAGGAGTGGATTCACCAGTTCTGCGAAGGCAAGCAGCCGGCGCTCGGCATCCTCCGGTTTCTCGCCCGGCCGCAACTCGGTGTTCATCCGAATCAGCGCATTGTCGGTCCGGTTTAAGCGAAGGGAGTCGAACACCAGATACCAGTCCATCCAGTCGTCGCGGGCTACCCGCCGGCCGTGGGCCGAATACCAGAACATCACCAGTTGGCGATCTTGTCCCTTGGCAATGAGATATCGATTCACCGGAAAGGGAGCGTCTCCCGGAAGCGCCAGAGTAGTTATGCCGGACTGTACAGGCGACCACCCGGAGCCAATCAGGCAGTCCTGGGGTAAGTGGCGAAATAAGGCTGTCTTGTTGGGCAAGTAGGCCAGGTACAGATCGACGCCAGATTCCCCGGAGATCCCATCTTGATATGTCCGCTGCAGAAATTCTCCGGGACCAAGGCCCTTCAAGACCTCATCCGGAATAGGAGCGTCCCTGCCCACCCAGCTCTTCAATTCAATGGGGAATGAGGCCAGCGCGGTTCGCGGCGGAATATACCGGCCATCGGAGCGGCCGTGCAGGAAATGCGCGGTCCCAGCCAACAACAGCGCAACAATTACGAAACGGGCGTTACGGGAGATCAAGCGAACTCCTCTTGTTCACCGTGCTGCCGTCGGTCCAGAAACAACATCCGGGTGAGGCGGTGAAAAAGGAAAATGAGGAGAAGCGAACCGGTAAAGATCAGCCACCCGGAAAACAAATGCAGCATCCCCTCGGCGCTCTCGATGCCAAAGGATTCCACCACCAGGCCGGTGACTGCAATTCGCAAAGCGTTGGCTAAGATCGCCGTTGGAATCGCCATCAACGCCAGCAACACTCTCACTCCGATCCTGGTCTCCGCCAGATATCCATAGATCACGGTCAGAGTGATGAGCGAAAACAGCGATCGGATTCCACTGCAGGCCTCGGCCACCTCCAGCCTCGCGGTAGGCAGCAGAATGATGTTGCCTTCCCGCACGGCGGAAACTCCAGCCGTCGCCAGCAGGAAGCTGGCGGTCTTGGATGCAAGGATTTGAAGGGGAAGGGTGATCTGGTCAACCACTGTTGCCGAGGGAATCATTAACACCAGAAATGCCAGGGGAAACGAAATCGCGGCCAGATGCTCCCATCCGGCAAGGAAGACCACTATCCCACAAATCAAAAGCAGAATCGAGAGGCGGCAAAGAAAAAACTCGGAACTCACTGTGCCCAGCGCCAGCGCGATCAGTGCGAACAACAGAATAACTAATCCAGACCAGGCGGGCTTTACGGGAAGCGCAGCCAGCGCTGATCGCTTTTCCCAGATCAAGAACAGAGAAAATATCGGAACAAAAAAACCATGAGTGTAATTCGGGTCCTGCCACCATCCTCGTGCGACTCGCAGGATGATCGGCGCGTACAGCCACGCAGCGAGCAGACAAAGAATTCCGCCTTGCCAGTACAGCGCCGTACGATCGCGGAAGAGATTCAGCCTGGGCCCGATGCAGCGTCTCATCTAACGCTTCGGCCTCGACTTGCGAGACTTCCAGTAGACGCCGGCGAGCCCGCTGGAAAGCAGCAACAAAGTGCCGGGTTCCGGAGCCACTGCCAGCGGAGTGTGCGGCGATGAAGAACCACCAGGCAGCGCTGCAAACGGAAGAAAGAAGAACGGAAGAAAACGCTTGTGGTGAGTGGGCTGCAGCGCATTTCCGGCATCAGGAGACCCACTCGGAATTGCTGCAGCATAAGCTTCCGGCTGGGGTTCAACTTCGTGGGTGACCATGTCGTTGGAGAAAAGCGGCTGATCGAAATCTGACTCCAGGGGATCCACAATTGCCGGAGGGCCGAGCGGGGCAACGGCTACACGATTGCCACATCGCGTGCGTGCCACAATCTTGCCGTCGCTAATGAGGGTCTCGCCGGTGTGCAGTGGCATTTTCTTTCGGGTCCAGTACACCTTGTCTCCCATGCGATAGGCGACATACATCGATTGCTTTTCGGAAACGGTCACCAGATGGGCGTGCTCGAAATCAAATCCCGCGAAGTGTTTTGCCACAACCGGATCGCGCTCGGTAATCTGGCGCAGTTCCTCAACGCTTCCAATCCCGCCCGTGATGACCGAATATAAATACGCCGGGCGGCCCGAACGCGACGCAAACGGATTCGTGTAACTTATCGGTTTAGATTCTCCGTCTTGAACGTTATCCGCGCTATCCGCAATTTTCGGAGAGGATGTCAATCTCGAAACTGGTTGTTGGCGAGCAAACTGCCAGGTCACCGCTGCGGTGGCTGCAAATAAAAGTACCAGCAGGAACCTGGTTCCGGCGTGCGGCTTGCGTGGAAGGCGACGTCGATGGCGAAACACACTTCTGCTGAGATCTTTCAAGTGCTCCTCATTGAGCTGAAGTAAGACTTCGGGGGAGGGCGATAAGCGTTAGAAGTAACATTCAGTGCACACCGACTTCCAAACCAAAATCAGATGAAATCACGCATACCCGGGCACGCCAGAACACCCAATGTGAAGAACTTTGCACAAAAGCGGTGATTGATTGCGCCATTATTCGGCTGCGACAGAACAAAAAGGATTCCCCAAGTCTCCGATTACACCTATTCTGCACAAAAAGGAGCCTTTAGTGGCGATCTGCTGAATAATTTCAGGCTCTGTATTCTTACGGCCGGCATGGCGCTTGCTTCGCTCCGGAGGGGCGCTCAAAGTTGGCCCTCACGTTTTCGCCCATGGTTGCTGCTCCGGCCTTGCCCACTACCAAATCGTGCGCGAGCCGACATGATCAGCATTACGATTCCGGCGCACACGCGCTCAGCGGAGTTGCACCATACGTACGGTCACGCGTCACCGAGGCCGCAGCACCTGGTAGCGTGTGATGGTATAGCCGAGGGCTGCGCCAAGAAACACATCCGAGGGGAAGTGAGCGCTGGTGGTTACGCGGGAAAAGCTGACTGCGGTCGCGAAGCCGTACACCGCCCAAGGCACCCAGCGGTGAGTGTGGTAGCGCGTGGCAACGACCGTGGCTACGGCAAAAGCGCCGGCGGCGTGCCCGGATGGAAAGCTGCTTCCTTTGAAGGGTGATTTCCCGCCAGCTAAAGAAGGTGTCATTGAATGGCGCTCCGGGCGCCACATCGGAAGGGCGTTTTCTGCGCGTGATGGCCTTGACCGCGAGATCAACCACTGCGCTGTCGGCGTAAGCCTCTCCGGCAAGCAATGCCGTGCCCACCTGGTACGAGTCATGCCGGGCGTAGCCTGCGACCAGCAGCGAGGCCGGCAAGGCGATGACCTCGGCGGTGGTAATCGGGGCATCGAACGTGTCATTCACATCGTCCAGATTTCGCGCATGGGAACGAAAATAAGGCATCGCGTGGGGATCGGCGACGATCAACCCGGCAGTCCCGCCGGCGATGGCGAGTGTGGGCAGCCAGTAGTGTCCCTTCGCCAATTGAGCAGGGAACAGACAGCCAAATGCCTTTTTGATCGTGAAGGAAATCCTTTGGCAGGCTGCGCCACGTCACCTCCCGGTTTGTAGGGGAGTCCGAGCTTTCTCCGTACGACTCCCTGGCATGGGACGGACTATCCGGCCACTGCGGATTCGTGGTCTGCGAATTGGCGCTTTCGCGTGTACATGCAACCACGACAACCAGCATGACGAGAATTCGAGATAACCTGGTCATAGCGGATTTTGATGTGGTTCTGGGCCTGAAGGTAGGCTGCGTGGCCTCTTTCGAATGTCGAATTATCACTGCTTTGCCTGGTCGGGAAGACGAGGTGCATGCACCTTTGCGTTCTGATTCTTATTGTTGGCTTCGGTCGCCTAAGTCCAAGCCAAATTCCGGATGGTCGTAAGTGCCGGTGATCTTGACCGGAGCCAGATAGCCGTCGGGCTTATTTTTGAAAAAAGGATCCAGCACTTTCAGCATCAGCGATTTGATTCCGTGAGTTGTCTTGGAAACCTCAGCCTCGGTTTTCAACGTTCCGTGAAGATCAATTTTCTCGCTGATCAAGTCGTAGGTTCCGCGCATTTGCGCCAATGCGCCGGGCACGCCGAAGGAAAGATTGGAGAACGTGGCGATACCGTTTTTAAGAAGAACGTGACCTTTCAAGTCGGAAAGCACGTTCCGGGGATCGCTGTCATCGTTTTCGGTCTTATGATTTTTTTCTCCGAGAGCGCCCTGGCTCAGGCTGTTGACTCCCTGTTGCGTATCGGACTTGGTAAAACTCCCGGCATCAATTCCAAAGTCGCCCTGCAACTCCACTTTTTTCAGAAATGGATTCTTCTCCCGGCGGGACGGAAACTTTTGCGTTGAAGCTGACGATGCCGGACATCGGCGCCTGCGGTGACTTGGTAAAGAGCAGTAGAAGATCCTGAATTCTTCCGTCTTTGCTGGCCATTGTGAGCGACGTAGTCTTGCCTGTCTGACCGGCTTCTCCTGCGACGCTGCCCTGGGTCCAAATGGTGGTCTGGCGAAAATTCGCATTCACATTTTGCAGAAAAACATCTCCGTTTTCAGCATTCACAACGGCGTGAAACTGAGTCCGGAGTTCGGTGTGATGCGAACTTCGCGTCACGGCGAAAAGCGGGACATCGGTCTCTCCCTCGAACCTCAATGTGTTCCAATGTGCCGGAATATTTTCCCGAGGAAGCAAGCAGGCCGCTGATTCCCGGGAAGGCGCCCAGGTCTGCATGTTCGAAAGCGATAGTCGCCGGAGACAGCAGTCTTGCCGACGTCATCAGCGTTCCAGCGGACCGAACTTCCCTGTAGTCGTGATTTCACCCGGCGGTTCCGGATTTGAAAGCGTCGCCTTGAACACTGCCGGAGCGTTGCTGCCGACGTCGCTGATGGTGAACCCGCGAAACAGCGAACTGGAGCGGCGGAGTGCCCGCTTGGCGAGATGCCACTTCCAGAATCGTTCCGTCCGCTACCAGGTCATCCATCACAACCGACGATCTCTGGGGCGTCTTGAAAGGCTCGCTTCCCAGCGGTGGGATCAGAATATGCATGCCCTCCACCACGACCAGTTTTACGTGCCTGGCGAAAATGCCCGTGAAACGTGCCTCTGAATCGCTTATTCGTTTAGCGGTAATCAGCGGCGGAGCGCCGCTCTTCGGATTGTGTTGGAAAATGACCTGTTCCAGGACGCAGCCTGGATGGGGAAAGTATGTCGCGTGAAAGGAGCCTGCAGTCACTTTGCTGTCGCTCTCGTCCGCCAACTCTTTTGTGACGGTATCAAGCCGAAAGGGCCAAAAGAAAACCAGCAAGAAGACGAGCCAGCAAGGCCTACCCCCAGCCCACATAGCGTCGCCGGTTTAAGCCATCGGGAACCACGCGGCGGGGCTTGTGTGAGCACTTGAGACATCAGACTCGAGAGCTGCTTGGAGGCGTAATGTTTGTCTAGGGTTGTCAGCTGAGACCCTTGGTGTATGCAGGCCATAATGCACTGGCATTGATGCAATATCCTGGTGCTGCAGATCAGCCGTCCCGGTACGTCCTTTCGGGTCTGCCAGCATCAAAATCGCGCACGATTCTGTGGAAGGTTAAGATAACAACGAGGTTGGAAGGGGCAGGATGGAATGCACCGAGGAACTTCTTACTGTGAGAACCTTTGCCATCATCATGACGCTTGTCCTGGCTGTGGGCTATCCCAGCGAGACCGAGGCCTATGCCGTTCTTGCGCACGAAGCGATCGTTGACAGCGTCTGGGACACCAACATACGCCCCTTGCTGCTGAAGCGTTTTCCCGACGCGACGCGGAGCGGAAATCAAAGAGGCGCACGGCTACGCCTACGGTGGGGCCATCATCCAGGACATGGGTTACTATCCGCACGGAAGTTTTTTCTTCAGCGACCTGACGCATTACGTGCGCAGCGGAGATTTTGTCCTGGCGCTTCTGCGCGATTCCAAGGACATCAACGGCTACGCATTTGCGCTTGGCGCTCTCGCTCACTATGTCGCGGACAATGACGGTCATCCCATAGGCACGAATCGCGCGGTCCCGATCCTGTATCCCAAGTTGAAAAAGAAATACGGCGACTCCGTTACCTACGAACAGGACAAGCTGGCGCACGTAAAGACGGAATTTGGATTCGACGTGCTGGAAGTAGCGCGCGGACGATACGCTCCGGACAGCTACCACGACTTCATTGGCTTTGGAGTCGTCGGCTCCGCTCCTGGAACAAGCCTTCCAGGAAACCTACGGCTTGGATCTGAAAGAGCGTTCTTTCAAACGAAGACAAGGTGATCGGTTCGTACCGTCATGATGTCAGCCAGCTTCTTCCCAAGGCGACTCGCGTTGCCTGGAGTCTGAAGAAAAACGACATCATGAAGGATCAGCCGGGCATGACGAAAAAGAAGTTTCTCTACAATCTTTCTCGCGCGAGTTACCAAAAGAACTGGGGAAAGGAATATCAGCCGCCCACCTTTGGCGAAAGATTTCTCGCCTTCCTCGTTCGCATTCTTCCCAAATTCGGGCCCCTGAAAGTGCTGCAACTCAGAACCCCTACGCCTGAGACGGAACAAATGTTCGAAGCCAGCTTCAACGCGACTCTGGATCGCTACCGGCAACTGCTGGGCCAGGTGGGTACCGACCAGCTCAGACTTACCGAACGACAATTTCGACACCGGTCGAAATAACCGGACCTGGACAATATCGCCTCAACGACGAGACGCATGCAAAGTTGCTCGACGCATTGGCGAAGCAGGATTTCCGCGGTGCTTCGCCGGAGGTTCGGGCCGAACTTCTGGAATTCTTCGGGCATCCGGATGCGCCTTACGCGATCAAGCGAAAGCCAAAAGAGTGGGCAAAGGTTCAGGCCGAACTTGAACAATTGAAAAGAGTCGCACATGCACCGGTAACAGTCCCTGCCACCTGAGATATGCGGCTTGAATTCTGAAAGAGGTTTGAATTCTGAAAGAGGGGCCTGCAGAGGTACGGTCAAGGTTCTCGCAGCCAACTCATGGATAAAGATGGATAAACTGATTTGCCGAGGGGAGAGCAGTGAGTGCAGAAAATAGCACGTGATAGCAGGAGAGTTTGGTAGCGCTAACGGGAATCGAACCGTGTTTGAAGATTGAGAATCTATCAACGTGCCTTGTGCTTTCAACAGCTTGCCCCACTGAAAACTGTCCCCAAATTGTGCCCCTCTTTGGCTCGTAGTTGGTGTAATCGCGATGTTACAGTCGTTTGCGGTGGTATAGCACTCGGGCTCCCGACGCTGCTAGAAGTACTATTCCAACGATGGTAATTGCCAAACAGATAAGGAAACGGTAATAGCTTATCCACATCCCGCCCTCATAAAAATCGCTCGTAATCCCTACAACCAAATGGGGATCAGTGGCGGCCAGAACCGACTCATCGGTGGTTAAACCAATGTCCAACGCATAGCGCCGATTTCTCTCGCCTTGAAAGCTGCCAATCTGTCGCTCGATTGTATCGTTCGCCCATGCGCCACCTTTTTCAGCGTCGCTTGCGCCCCTTGCTATGACAACTCCATTGCTGGTTACAACCCAGTTCGCTTGAACTACGGGGGCATATCGCATTTTTCGGAGGGCATTGACATGCCAAGCAAACAATTTAGCGTTTCGAACGGGATTCGCTTTTTGGCCTCAATTCTGATTTCGTATAACCCCGAAAGATTAATGCGAAATTCTGGAATATGGACGTGGTGAACGGTCAGCGAGACCGGCACATAAGCAGGCCGATTGATACGCGTTTCCCGCCAAAGAAACCAACCGGTGGTAGCCAAGATTCGGCTTCGATTCCGAGCTGTTTTAACAGCACTTGAGTACTTGACGCGGCCGATCGTGAGGCCGACGTTGCCAAACTTGGCGGTGGTTTTCGCTGGTTAGAGCCGCTGTTCAGCCGCGCCCTATATAGACGAAGGAGAAAGATCTGCTGACTGGGCGTTAGCTGAAACAGCTTGTTCGAGACACTCCCGAGCCATCACGACTACCCGGTCATACACCCACCCAAGATGCGGTCGATCTGCCGAAGATGGTTCAAGTCATGTGCCGCTTCCAAGCGGACGAACTCCTCGACCGTTTGCCGTCCGCGTACCTCGTGGACCCCATAGCACTCCACCCACCGTGCGCGCGGGACCGACTCCAACAGTCGCAGGTTGCTCTCGCGCAGCGCCCGAAAGACCCCTGCCGAAAGGTTCGCCTCTTGCTGCGCGTAACCCAAGCGCTCTGCCCATACGCTCTCATCCCACCACGTCAAGGCCACGCCCGGATTCGCCAGCATGTTTCTCAATCGCCACCCCATCGCCAGCTCCGCGTCCGATAGGTGCGCTACGATCTCGGCGATTGACCACTTTTCAGGTGCAGGACGCCGAATCAACTCCTCGGGCGCGACATCGCGCAGTCGACGCTCAAGGTGGGATGGAGTGGATTGTTGGACACTGATGGGCTCGTCATCGCCCAGATAGCTCAGGACTCGGTTTCGGTATGCTTCGAACGTCTCTGCCATTGGTCCTCTCGGTAGGCTGTGTATGCCGCCGAACTCGTGTTGGAGTATCGGTGTCGGTGGGGACTGCGAACGCCGCAGGCCCCACGCAATGATATAACTGTTGCCGTTTGATAACTGTTGTAACATCGCGTCTCTAACAATGTCGGCGGTGTCAAGTGACTTTTCGAGCGTACTAACCCGTGCACTCCGAAGAGCGCGCCATTTCGCTCTAGTTGAACAAGTGCCGATCCAACCAAGGCTCGCTCGCAATCAGTGTTCAGGTCAGGAACTCAGTCCGACCCATGCATCTCTTCGATCACAACTTCGATCATGATTACTACTTCGAACTCCCCCGTGAGGAGGAGCGGGATGCCCAATCAATTACTCGGTGTTCTACTGCACACCATGGCGATTTCCGGGCTGTCCCGCGTGCGAACCGAACTTTTTCAACTGCTCGTAATCCCATCCCTTGCGCCACATCCAGTAGAGACGAACCGCCAGTCTACGGGCCATGGCCACCTTGGCGATCTTCCGTCCCCGCCGCATGGCCAGGTGGAAAAACTTGCTGCGCCATTCCGGGTCGCTGCGCACCGTGACTTGCGCCGCTTCCACCAGCAAGAAGCGCAACAGCGAGTTGCCCTGTTTGGTGATGTGTCCCAGCCGTCGTCGATCTCCGCTCGACTCCTCCGACGGCACCAGTCCCAGATAGCTCGCGATCTGCTTGCCGCACTGAAACCGCTCCGCCTCGCCGACGATCAACACGAAAGCCAGCGCCGTCAGAGAACCCACCCCGGGATGCGTCCGCAAGCGCTGCGCCTCCGGACACCTCTCGACTTCCTGCTTCGATGGCTGCGCTCAGTTCGGCAATCGTCGGGTTCAGTCGATCCAGCAACTCCAGCAGATCTCGCCGTCGCCGACTCGCCCACGGGGCTAAGCGAAACGACTCCAGTTGCTTCTCGTCCCGCTTCCCGCCACAAGCCTCTTCTTGCGGCGGAGTCCTTCGTTCAGCGCCACCGCCTGCAACTGGTTCATGATTCGGGTGCGCGTCTGCACCATCCGGTGCCGGTGCCACAGCAGTTGCCGCAGATCGCGATTCTCCCCACTCGGCACCCAGATCCGGGGAAAGCGATCTTCCAGCAGCAATCGCAGACAGCAGCTGCGCATCCTGGCGATCCGTCTTCTGCTTCCGTACCCGCTTGGCTGCGGATCTCCGCCGCATCTCCCGATCCACAACTCAAAGTGCAGCTCCGCCAGCAGTCGCTCAAACCAGCGCGCATGCCCACTGGCTTCCATCCCCACGCGCACCTTCATCCCTTGTGCCGCGAGATCGCGATAGAACTTCTCCGCTTCCTCGCGGTGCTCGAGTCGCAGCTCCTTCAACTCTCCAGTCTCGCGTATCCACAAACGCAATTTGCTGGAAGGCCGGGTGGTAATCTGCTCCTATAATGATCATCTTCGGCTCCTTTCTCCCGAGCCTTTTGGTTGGTTCGCACCACCAAAGCTTACTCGGGTCTGGGAGCCGACATTGTTATGGAATCAATTAAACACAAGGCCATTCGACCCAATCCGCCGCCCTGCCCGAGCCGGTCAGCCACATCCCGGAAAATTGTGGACCGAAAATAGATGCAGCCTGCGAAGTTCGCCTCAACCTTCCGGCTCTTTCCGGTCAGCCCAGTGGGGTGGTCAATTCTCTCTCAGAATCGGACCTTCTGCCGCCCCTATCGACCAAATCGCCCGCTGGTGGCCGTGTTCAGGACAGCCTGTGGAAAACTTTTACCGGGATTTTTGCTACTATGCCGGGGCTGCTGTTTCGTCTAGGCCCCATGGTTCTGTCCGAGTCTTGATGTGGACTCGGGAAACGCTGTTGCAGCAAACGCGTCGGGTTCCAGTTCAGCCACGTCTTCCTGCCTTATGGACGTGGCATTAGGTTTCATCATAAGAAGTGAATAGTGAGCGGAGCAGTCCACGTGTGCCCTTGTTTCGGGTAGACACCCGCTGAGTGTCGAACTGGCACGTCGAACGTAAATCTTCAAGAACTCAGAAATTGGAAATTTGATCGTTCCAAAGGCCCCGCAGTCCCTCTGGCCATAAAGGGATTGGTTCGCGAGTCCCTATCTCCTTACACCAGAGAGGTTTTTACAATGAGGACGGTCGTTTCAGTCTTAGCAATTCTTTTCCTCGTCAACACTACATTGCATGCCAGCGGGCCGACAGCTCCGGCTGGCGCAACGTTCTTCGACGATTTTTCAAGGGGGTCGCTCGACACTTCTAAATGGATCCCCTCCAACTGGGGCGCTCCGGGCGGAGGCACGTTCGTTCCTTCGTATCTCGACTTCTCCACCGGCATGCTGCGCATCAAAGTCACGCAGACGTACAACTCGAGCGGCGGGATCGCCTCGGTCGGCGGCGAGCTGCAATCCAAAAATGCCCTCGGCTTCGGAACCTATGAGTGGGTCATGCGCGCTTCTTCGACTTCCAGCACGCCCAACGGGATCCGGCGTACACCGTCTCCGGCCAGATCAGCTCGGGCTTCGTGTTTGTGAACAACTCACAGACCGAGATCGACAGCCCGGAGATTGAAGGTCAGAACCCCGGCACGCTCTGGTGGACAACCTGGACCAGCGTGAACACGAAGCAATCGACCTCGTCGCAAGCGCCCTTCGCACCTGAGAAAGGCTTTCACTCTTACAAGTGCGTGTGGACGAGGACTTCAATCAAGTTCTACGTTGACGGCGTGCTGGTGTCCACGCACACTGGCGTCGTTCCGCAAACCCCCGCGTACGCCATGATCAACCACTGGGGGACGAACAGCACGGGCTGGGGTGGTCTTGCCACTCCCAACATCACCCGCTACATGTTCGTTCGGAGTTTCAGTTTTATCCCGCTTTCGCAATCGACTACCAACCCGCCTCCGCCGCCCCCGGGGAATCCGGCGCCGACGGTGAGTGGGATCTCGCCTGCCTCGGGAACGACGGCGGGAGGCACGCCGGTGACTATCACTGGCACGGGTTTTCTGACGGGAGCGACGGTGGCGTTCGGCACAACCGCGGCGACCAGTGTGACCGTGACCAGCAGCACGACCATCACGGCGACGCCGCCGTCGCACGCGGCGGGCACGGTGAGCGTGGCGGTGAAGAACACCGACGCTCAGACCGGCACCTTGAGCAATGGGTATACCTATACCGCGGCGTCGGGGGGCGGAGGAGGGATCGGGTTTGTGCAGTCGGGTTCGGGCCCAACCACGCTGCAGGCGAAGAATACGAGGCTGTCGGTGAGTTATCCGCTCGCCCAGACGGCAGGCGACTTGAATGTGGTGGTGGTGGGATGGGGTGATGTCACCTCGTTGGTGAGTATCGGTCACGGACAGCCAGGGAAACGTTTATAGCCAGGCAGGAGGGACGGCGACGGGGAGCGGGCTGCGGCAGGCGATCTTCTATGCCAAGGGCATCGCCGCGGGCAGCAACACGGTGACGGTGACGTTCAACCAGGCGGCGGCATATCCGGACATGCGGATTATGGAGTATAGCGGGCTGGATACGAGCAATCCGCTGGATGTGACGGCGGCGGGAGCCGGGACAGGGACGACGGCGACCAGCGCCGCGGCGACGACGACGGCGGCGAACGAGTTGATTGTTGGGGCGGGGAGCAATGGCGACGGGTTCAGCGGGGCGGGAACAGGCTTCGCGCTGCGCATGATCGACTACTACGGAAACCTGGGCGAAGACAAGATCGTGAGTAGCACCGGGAGTTACAGTGTCAGCGCGCCCCTGAAAAAGTCGACGGTGCTGGGTAATGCAGATGGCCACGTTCCGGGCCAAGGGTCAAGGATCATCCAATCCGGCGCCGACGGTGAGTGGGATCTCGCCTGCCTCGGGAACGACGGCGGGAGGCACGCCGGTGACTATCACTGGCACGGGTTTTCTGACGGGAGCGACGGTGGCGTTTGGGACAACCGCGGCGACCAGTGTGACCGTGACCAGCAGCACGACCATCACGGCGACGCCGCCGTCGCACGCGGCGGGCGCGGTGAACGTGGCGGTGAAGAACACCGACGCTCAGACCGGCACCTTGAGCAATGGGCTATACCTATACCGCGGCGTCGGGGGGCGAGGAGGGATCGGGTTTCGTGCAGTCGCGATCGGGCCCAACCACGGTGCAGGCGACGAATTCGACGGTTGTCGGTGAGTTATCCGCTCGCCCAGACGGCAGGCGACTTGAATGTGGTGGTGGTGGGATGGGGTGATGTCACCTCGTCGGTGAGTATGGTGACGGACAGCCAGGGAAACGTTTATACGCCAGGCGGTGGGACGGCGACGGGGAGCGGGCTGCGGCAGGCGATCTTCTATGCCAAGAGCATCGCCGCGGGCAGCAACACGGTGACGGTGACGTTCAACCAGGCGGCGGCATATCCGGACATGCGGATTATGGAGTACAGCGGGCTGGATACGAGCAATCCGCTGGATGTGACGGCGGCGGGAGCCGGGACAGGGACGACGGCGACCAGCGCCGCGGCGACGACGACGGCGGCGAACGAGTTGATTGTTGGGGCGGGGAGCAATGGCGACGGGTTCAGCGGGGCGGGAACAGGCTTCGCGCTGCGCATGATCGACTACTACGGAAACCTGGGCGAAGACAAGATCGTGAGTAGCACCGGGAGTTACAGTGTCAGCGCGCCCCTGAAAAAGTCGACGGTGTGGATAATGCAGATGGCGACTTTCAAAGCGGCTCCCTAATGCGAAACGCAAATGCAGGTGACAGACTGATTCTTTGAACTAAACCGAAGTGTCGCGCAACTCAGAGAGTGTTACTTCTCGGATAAACCCAAGGGGATGCACTGGCGCACGTACTGGCGGCATTGTGCGCACGCTGAGGAAGCTGAATCGCAATCCTGCCACCGTGGGTTTGGAGGATGATGGCAAGATCGGTGCCAGCCCATTGAACGACTGTGCCCCAAATTGTGCCCCCTGCTTGCTGCTACTGTGCCACACAAAGTGAGATGAACTGTTTCGGGCAATTCGAGGCACCGGCAGCAAGTGCAGGGAATAACACGAGATAGCAGGAGAGAATTGGTAGCGCTAACGGGAATCGAACCCGTGTTTGAAGATTGAGAATCTTCCGTCCTAACCCCTAGACGATAGCGCCTCCGGAGAGCAGTCATTATAACAAAGCGAAACTCAGGCGGCAGGGACTCTGAGCGATTGGAGCACAGCCTACGGGCTTATTTCAAAGGGCTTGCCTTCGTGTCGCCTTCGTGACTCTTGGTGGTTACACGGTCTCGGAAACTGACCGCCACCTATTCTCCTTCCCTCTTGACAATCCTTCCCTCCGGGAGCTAAATTTCTTTAGCGAATAAAAAGCGAAAATGCAATTCGCAGCCTCGGCCAGCCGCCTCGACGTTCCCTGAAAATTTAGAGGTCCCTGTATGTCTTCCCTGCTTTTTCCGCCCCGGCGGGCGGTGCTGTTGTCTTTGCTCCCAGGAAGGAACCGGCGCTGGTTCTAAAACGTCTGGCGGCGTTGCCCAAGCTGGCGGGCGTGACTGCCGGCATCGCGGCTCGAGGTGCGGCCCACGCCGGAGATGGTCTCCAGCGGAATTCGCGAGATCGATGAGCTTACCGGCGGGCTGCCGCGGGGATGTCTGAGCGAAATTTGTGGACCAGCTTCTTCCGGACGCACCAGCGTGCTGCTGGCCGCCCTGGCGGCGGCTACCCGGCGCGAAGAAGTCTGCGCCCTGGTAGACACCACGGACGCGCTCGATGCGGTCTCGGCAGCGGCTGCCGGAGTCGATCTGGAAAGATTGCTGTGGATACGGTGCGGAAAGGCGGGCGTCGGACCTCGGACGTCGGACTTCGGACGTCAGATCCGGCATCAGACGTCAGACGCTCGGAGTCTGAGGTCTCAGATCCGACGCCCGACGTCCGAGGTCCGAAGTCCGACGTCCGAATCCCGGTCTCTCGAGCAGGCGCTGCGCGTCACCGATCTGCTCTTGCAAAGCGGAGGCTTTGGCCTGGTGGCGATTGATCTTGGCGATGTGCCGCACTCGGCGGCGCGGCGCATGCCGCTGGCTTCCTGGTTTCGTTTTCAGCGCGCCGTCGAGCCCACCGCCACGGTGCTTTTGGTCGTGGCCCAGGAGCCCTGCGCTCAGACTTGCGCTTCTCTGCTGATCAGGCTGCAGTCGGGGAAAAAGCTGTCAGCTCTCAGCTATCAGCTCTCAGTTAAAAGCGAACTGGGGCCGGCTCATGCGCAACTTCTGGATGGATTGCAGATTGAAGGAGAGCTGCTGCGTTCGCGCCTGCAGCGAAAACCGGCGCAATCGGTCACTGCGGCATTCGCTACAAAAGCGGTGCGGATTGCGTAGGTATGCTATTTCTCCGTTGCGAGGGCGAGACGCCCTCGCGACAGCCGGCGGGACGCCGGCGCTACAAGCTGAAAGCTGACAGCTTTTTCTGACGACTGACGACTGACGACTGATGACTGCCTTTTGCCTGCATCTTCGTTCCTGATTTTCCGGTGGAAGCGCTGCTGCGCGCCGAACCTGACTTGCGCTCACAGGCTCTGGCTGTGCTCGAAGGCAAAGCGCCGCTGCAAAAGATTTTTGCTGTGAACGAAAAGGCCCGCCGCGCCGGAGTTTCGCCGGGAATGACGAAACTTCAGGTGGAAGCCTGCCCTGATCTGGTGTTGCGTCCCCGCTCTTTATTACAGGAAGCTGCCGCCCACGCCGCGCTGCTCGATTGCGCCCAGTCATTCTCGCCGCGAGTGGAAGATGCGGGTTGTGACACTGTCCTTCTGGATCTCGCCGGCCTGGAACCGCTTTTCGGTCCGCTGCCGAAAATCGCGCGCGATCTGGCGCGCCGCGCTTCCGATCTCGGCCTCGAAGCCAACGTTGCCGTGGCTTCCAATCCGGATACGGCCGTGCTCGCCGCTCACGGCTTTTCCGGCGTGATCGTGATTCCCGAAGGAAAGGAAGCCGAGCAGTTGGGCAATCTTCCCCTGGAAGTGCTGTTTACCGGAGGCTCACGATCTCGCAAACCCTGGAAATACTCGAGCGCTGGGGCATTCGAAATCTTCGCGCTCTGGCCGCTTTGCCTGAATATCGCTCTGAGCGAGCGACTGGGGCAGGAAGGCATTCGCCTGCAACAATTGGCGCGCGGCTGCAGTTCCCGATCGCTGGTTCCGGTCGAGCCGCCGCTGATTTTTGAAGAGGCAATCGAGTTGGAATATCCCCTGGTGCTGCTCGAACCGCTGGCATTTCTTCTGGCCGGTTACTGGACCAATTATGTGCCCGGCTGGGCGCGCGGGCTTTAGCCACCCAGGAACTGCATCTGGATCTGACGCTGGAACAAATGCCGGAAGAATTCGCTCACCACGAACCATGTGGGGACGGGCGCCCCCGCCTAGTCCCGGTCGAGCGCAAGCTCGACAGAATTTCCACCGCACCCTGCGCCTCCCCGTCCCCCTGCTCGACCCCAAAGTTTTTCTCAAGCTGCTGCAGCTTGATTTGAATGCGCACCCACCCGGCGCTCCCATCGTGAAAATTCAGTTGTCGGCGGAACCGGTGCGGCCGCGGGCGGCGCAAAGCGGATTGTTTCTTCCTCCTTCTCCGGAGCCGGAAAAACTCGAACTCACATTGGCGAGAATTGCGGGAATTGTCGGCGAGAATAAAGTGGGATCGCTGCAACTGCTGGACACGCATCGTCCGGAAGCATTCCGCATGCATCACTTTGCGCCCAACAGTGGCACGAAGCAGGCAGCCCGCAAGACAAAGGCTGCCCGGAGTGACAAGACCTGAGGATACAGACTCAGCAAACCACAGAACGAAGCGCGCGGTCACCGCCTGCGTATCTTCCGTCCGCCGTTGCGCGCCACGGTGACCCTGCAGGAAGGCAGGCCGGCGCACATCGCTTGTCCCAAGACGCAAAGAAATATGTGGGGAAATCCTATGGGCTGCCGGTCCCTGGCGTACCTCCGGAGACTGGTGGGAGCAGGAAGGATGGGCGCGCGACGAGTGGGATATCGCTTTGCAGGAGAGCGACCGGCATCGCGCTCTACCGCCTGGTCCGGGATTTGCTCAGCGGGCAGTGGCGAGCTGGAGGGAAACTATGACTGAGCGTTACCTATTCAAGGGAAGGCAAAAAACGGGCGATCAGCTTTGGAAGGAATCTGGCTCCCTATTGCTAATGATCAGGGGCGCTAACGGTCCATAGGGTGTTTCCTGTATTTTGAGACCCCCGAAGTGTGCATAACCTGTTCAAACTGTGTTATTTAGCCTGAAATCGCCTATTTCGTGATCACGCCACAGGCGATACGGTCTCCAGCGTTTCCTGCCGGATCGGTCTTCATATCGTCGGCTTTGGCATGAATCACCAGGGCCGTGCCGCCATTGCTGAACAGGGAGTGGCTGTCGTCGCCGAGGGTCACGTCCTTGTTCACTACCTTGAATTTGGCTCGGCCTTTGGCGTTTACCGTGAAGTTGTTCATGTCGCCGGCATGGTGGCCTTCGGGATTCTCCAGGCCATGCTTCTTTCCGTCGGGATTGAAATGCGGACCGGCCGATTTGAAATCCGGCGCATCGCACTGCGCCTTCCCATGGAAGTGCAACGCATGCTCACCCGGCGGCAGGTCATGGAGGCTGAGCTTTCATAGACACGCCCGAGTTCTTGCCGGTCTTACTCGAGAGCACCGCCGTTCCTACGCTCTTGCCTTGAGCGTCTTTCAGTTCGACCGTGGTCTTGGCCGCAGACTTGGCCATAACCATGATGGAGAGCGCAAAAACCAACAGCAGCGCAAGGAAAAATAAAGTTGTGCGTTTCATGGCCCCCACATTATAGCGCGTCATCCTCGACGAGTGTCAGATCGAACTGCGTGGATCGAGATCAACCCCGTGCGGAAAAATGAGACCGAGTCTTTCGGCCTTTCAGGGCTCTCCGCCCCTCACCCTTTTGCCCCGCGGCTTGCGCGCCCGAGGCTGTATTCTTTCGCCGCTTTGCGGCTTTGACCCTGCCGCACTGAGACACAGCATTGAGACCCAGCTACGCCTGCAACACTGAGATGCTGCCACGCCCCTACTGCATCGAAACATAGAACGCATTGTTCCCCGACCGCAGGTCTTTGCCGTAGGAAAACAGCCACTCCGACTCCAAAGACTCGCACTTTAGCCTGCGCGCCCAGATCCCAGAGCCATTTATGCGAGCCCAGCCCAGAGGATGGGTCCGTAATCTTTGCCCGTATCCAGAAACGGCCCGAGCTTCACGGTAAAGATTCCATTGCGATACACGTTCTTGTCCGCTTCCCAGTTGGACAGAAAATAATTTCGTCCCAGGGGAGCGCTGCCCTTTCTGCCATCGCGGGTTCCGATGTGTCCCCGCATCCACAGATCGTTGTCGCGCTCCAGTCCCAGCATAAAGAGTTCGTCGAACGGAACATCGCCAAATGTCTTGCCCGCCCTGATCCGGTGCTGCACTTCATAGTCGTCGCCCTGGGCTTGCGGAAACCAATGCAAGCGGGCGGAACCTTGCAACTTCTCGAAAGAGTGCGAGGGTTGCGACCAGATGCGTCCGGCCTGCGACGACAGCTCCACCTTCGAGCGTCAATCTTCTCTCCGGCAGGCGCCAGAGTGCGGCATCCAGCTTGCGTTACTTGCTTGAGTTGGTAGCCCTTGGCCAAGCAGACTTGGAGTCAGAGCCACGCCGGGAACCACGCTGCGGAAGTCGCGATGCGAAACTTCGACTCCCGCAGACCATTGCCAGCGGCCGCTTTCCAGCGAAGCAAAGTTCGCAGCTCACCGCTTCCCGCCGCATGTTCAGACTGCCCAGCAACGGCGCGGGTCCCTGAAACGAATTTCTGATGTCCCAGTTTTCGCTGCGCAGGTCGGCGAGCAGTCCGTAGCGGAATTTCGGATTCGCCTTGAACGGACCGGAGAGTTCCGCAGAAACACGCCGCTTCTCCGCGTCCCAGCGATACATGGAGACGAAATTGATGGCCTGATGCCGCAGGTTGTAGACCTCGGGAGTGATGCTCAGAAAACGGCAGGCCGCGAAACAGCAGAAACAGCTTTTCCAGCTTGCTTTGGCCCCACCCATCCCGCTCGCGATTGCGGAAAAGAACGTCAAACTTGCCATCGTCGCGCGCCTGCAGATCAAATTGATAACGCGGAAAGATTTCCAGCCCGCGAATGCGAACTTCGGTCGTCAGCAGATCGGGCAAGACGCAACGTGCTGGCCGGCGCGAACACAAAGGCCCGGTCGAGCAATGCTGCATTCACCTGCGGCGTGGGCTGGGTCCTCACCTCCGCAATTTGTGGCTTGTCGACGTGGTTCCAATACTTCAGCGCAGCCTCGATGTTTCCTTGCAGGAAATAGACGGTGCCGAGAAAATCATTTCCGTAGGAATCGTTGGGATCGAGATGCAGGGCCCGGCGCAGGTAGCGAGCCGCCTGCGTATACTGTTTCTGTTTGAACGCCACTCCAGCCAGTTCCAGAGGAAACCGCTTGTCGCCGGGTTGCAGCCGCGCTCCGGCCGCGAATGCCTGGCTGCGCATCGTCCCAGCGCCCCAACTGGGCCAATGCCGTGCCGTAGTAGAAATCGAGGTCAGCGGAAGGATTCTGTGCCGACTCTGCCGAGGCTGACAATCTCCTGCCAGCGTTGTTCCGCAAAAAGCTGCCTGGCTCGGTCGACAAGTTGATCGCTGGAGGAGCCTGTCTGGGCGCAGACTCAAGCCCGCATAACTCAACAGAAGAAATAGTAAGAGACGAGCGTTCGGGATCAGCGAGGCTGCGGGTTGAGGAAGCGCCAGCAGCGTCCATTTGCCGGCCGCGCTCCATTCCCGTTCGAAGCTTGACCGGTCCTGCTTGAGCAGTTTGCGCTGCGCCGGATCGTTGACCAGTACCAGGCCTTGCTCCGGCTCCAGGCCGGTCACGACCACATAATGAAGAGGCGCGTCGCCAGTGAGGCCAGCGTCCGCTCGGCGCAGGTTTCAGGCGCGACGATCAGCGGTGGCCGTCCTTTGTCCAGATGTTGTTTGAGGTCTTCCCACTCTCCGCGAATTGTAAACGTGCGGAATCCCTTCTCCTTGAAGTACCGCTCCATGTCGGAGGCATAGATGCCGTGAGCTTTGGCGGAATACAGAGCGCGCTGGATCTGTGACCGCGTCGGAATCCGAGTTCGGCAGGCTGCCGCTGTTGACGCTGCCAGTATTGCATCACCATGGCAATGCTGGCAGCGCCGCAGCCGTCTTTCTCCTGCTTCACGAAGGGAACATCGAGCCAGACGCCGGGAAGGTCTGCGGCAAGCAGCAGCACCGCAGACTCCCAGCAACACGACGACCGTTCTGACCAGGGCTGACCTGAAGATCGTACCGGACATCGTGGAAGCCTTATCGCACCGCGACAATGATCAGAATGAGCGACGGCGACGGCCACCAGAATAATGATCAGGTCGCGGTCGCTGAGTGTGCCGGCGGCAAAGTCCGCCTGCGTCTTCTGTACTCGCGAAGCCAGCTGCGCCAGTTCAGCATCGTCCAGTGTGGAGACGGCGTTCTTCACCTGCTCCGGATTCACATGCGCCGACTTGCAGGGCTTGCTGCGCCTTTTCCGACGAGAAGAATTGCTGAACCTGTTCCACGTTCTGCTGCCTTACGGTGGAAGCCTTTACCGCCGCCTGCTGAAGCTCAGAGGGACTCACCACGTGGCTAGCCGCTTCCGCCAGGAGATTTTGGGGAAGAGCGAAAACGGCGGCGAGAACGAACGCTACCGCCACTCGGGATGACTGCCTCAGATCGAAATGCATGGTCTTGCTACCTCCGCTGAATTTTGCGTCACTGGTTATGTGATCCTGGACCTGAATAGACAGAACAGGCTAGAAAAATACTACACGCGCAAGGCTTCGATGCGGAGAGACGTTCTGGGGGTTTGCCCTGAAGGTAACAAGATCAATAAACAAGGCCGAATGCTCCTATAGCCGTTCCACCATTTTCTGCAGTTCGCGCGGCAATCCACTGCGGGTCGCTGTCGCCAGGAAATTGAACTGGCGACCCGATCTTCACCTTTATCTGCCCTGGCCGGGCAAACTTCTTTCCCGCCTGCTTCAATTCGAACAGCCCATCAATCCGCATGGGCACGACCGGAATCGCCAGGTTGTTGGCCAAGCAGGCCGACCCCGGCGCGAAAAGGCCGCATCTTGCCATCAGTGGTGTGACGGCCTTCGGGAAACACCAGAATGCTGTAGCCGCGATCTACCGATTCTCCGGCATAGGCAAAACTCTCGCGGAAACCGGCCTCCCGCGGCAAGGGAAACAGATTGAGCAAGGACACTCCCAGAAACCACTTCACGCGGTCATAGATCCCTGCCCAGCAAACCTCTGCCCGGCGGCGGAGTGCGCAACGCCTCCAGCGCTTCGCCGCCGGTGGCCGTCGCCAGGTGATGGCGGAACCGGGCCGGAAGCGCGGTCAGCACGAAGCCGACATCCACGTCGTCAATGTGATTGCAGATCACCAGCACAGGTCCCCGAATGCCGCGCAGATTTTCCCGTCCCTCGATGCGCGGCCATCCCAGCAAGAAATACGCGGGACGCAACAGCAGGTAATGAACGAATCATGCCGGTTCCAGGTCGTCGGCCAGCGCTGCACCCATGCTGGATAGTGATACTTCGCGCGCGCGGACAGCTTGCCCTGCAGCATGCGCTCCAGATCGCCGACCGTCTTCACCGCGGCAAATCCGGTCTCGCTCAAATCCACCTGGTAGCGATCTTCGAGTGCGCCCAGCAACTCCACCCGATCGAGCGAACTCAAATTCAAATCGCTCTCGAGATCGGCGTCTGGGCGCAGTTGAGCCAGCTTCTCCCGGCTGCGTGACCTCGCGCATGGCCGAGATGCGCGTAATCAGGTCCGCCAATGGACTCGGAGAAGTCCCGGCCTCGGATCCGGCGCCAAGCCTGGCTAGCACGACTTGCTGGATCGCATTGCTGCGCGGCTTCTGCGTTGAGGTTCGGGGAAAATCCTCGTCTGGCCACACGAACCAGGTGCCGCATGCGCTGGTACTCAGCCAGGGTTTCGTTCGCGCGCATCACTACCGGCTCAGGATCGATATCGCTCGCACGCAGAATCAAGACCGCGCACGGCTCCGCATTGCCATCCCGCGGCAAGGCGATCACGACGCAGTCCTTCACTTCGGGCTGCCGGCGCAGGGCCGCCTCGAGATCCTCGGGATAAACATTCATGCCGGCGGGAGTGACGATCACATCTTTCTTCCGCCCTTTGAAGTACAAATTGCCCTGGGCATCGAGCTCGCCGATGTCGCCAGTGCCGTACCAGCCTTCTTCGTCCGCCATCGGCTGAGGTTCGTGCCCGGTCCAATATCCGGCGGCTACTCCGCTGCCACGTACCAGAATTTCGCCATCCGCAGCCAGCTTGACCTCGCGCCCCGCCAGCACCTTGCCAATCGATCCTTTGCCCAGGCGAAAGGGATGATTCACGCTGATGATCGAAGTGGTTTCGGTAAGCCCGTAGCCCTGAATGACGGCGTATCCCAGTGCGTCCCCAGAACTCTTCGGTGACGCGGTCGAGCGCCGCTCCGCCAGAGATGAATGCCCAGAACTTCCATCCGAACTGGCGATGCACGCGCCGGAAGATCCACCAGCGGTGGAGGAAATGCTTGCCTTCGGCGCTTTGAAACCGCCGCCGAAATTCTTCCAGCGCGCCTTCATCTTCCAGGTCGCGTTCGATTTTTTCTTTCAGCGATTGCAACATGCGCGGCACCGCCACCAGCACAGAAACCCGCTCGCGCTCGAATGGTGCGGATGACTTCGCCGGGTTTCAGCGCCTCCTGAAAAATCACGGTCCCGCCCATCAGTTGAGGCAGAAACATTCCCAGAAACTGTCCGAAGACATGGCTCAACGGCAGCAGGTTCAGAAAGCGCACCGGATGCACCAGGCGTTCGTACTTGAGATATCGCTGAATTTCCGTTTCGAGAGGCGCGATATTGCCGAGAACATTGCCGTGGGTAATTACCACGCCTTTGGGTTCGGCGGTCGCTCCCGGAAGTAAAAACGACTTCGAGCGTATCTGTCGGCGCTTATCTGCACGGCATCGTATGGCGCCGACGTAGTGGGCAGACAAGTTTCCTGCAAGTCTTCAAGGATCAGAACCGGAATGGAAGCGCATGGACGTGCTCGCGCGAGCACACGCAGAAGCTTTCCATCCACCTGCTGGTAGACGCGCTGGGCGAAATCGGCGGTGCCAGCGTCATCGATGGGAACAACAATCACGCCGCGCAGTGCGCAGCCGAAAAACACCGCAACCCACTCAGCCGAGTTCGGCCCCCACAGCAGAACGCGCTCGCCTTTGCCGATGCCGCGCCTTTCCAATTCGCGGGCAAACCGGAACGCAGTCTCGGCGACCTGCTGGTAGCTCCAGCGGACGGTGCGGTATCCGCGCTGCTGAACGTAGGCACACTCCCGTCCTCGTCGCAGAAAGTTCTCGAGGTATCGACAACGGAGCGGCGCTCCCATGTCTGGGATGGTATCGCTTTTGGGAGTCGTCCGCTGTCCCTCAGAGCTCCGAAGGATCCCTACAGGTTCGCGGTGCCTATAGGGGTCCTTCGACTTGTGGCTGCTTCGCAAATGCGAAGCAGCTCCTGCGCTCAGGATGACACTTAATGCTATGAGTGGTCACATCTGCGTTATGCCGACATCCGGCGCGCATTCTTGGGGCAGACGTTCGACAGCAAGTTCAGAAACTCGGCCAGAAAGGGAGGCGTCGGCTGGTTGCGCAGCGTGACCGCGTACCATTGGCGTCGAAATCCGCGACCGCCCAAGGGGCGGATCGCAACCTTGCCTGCTTCCACCGCCGGCGCCACCGCCCAGCGCGCCAGAAAACCGATCCCAGTGCCCGCGGCGGCCAACTCGACGATCGCCTCGGTCAGCGGAACTTCAATGACTCGCTGCGCCTCCACTCCCGCCGGCTTCAGCAGTTTATTGATCAGCGTGCTCTCTTCCCGCGGCGGATAGATCAGCACAGTTTCAGTCTCCAGATCCTTGGGCCGAACCTGGGCTGGCAGCTGCGAGGCGGTGCTTCGGGCGACATCACCAGAACCAGTTCGTCTTCGAACATGGGCGTGACTCGCAGGCTCTTGTTGCGCGGCGGACAACTGATGATGGCGACGTCCAGTTTGCCTTCCAGCAGCGCGGCCGCCGGGATCGGAGGTGGCGCTGGCGACGATGTTTACTTCCACCTTCGAAAACTTGCCGTGAAATTTCTGCAACACCGGCGGCAGCCAGTGATAGCAGGTGTAGCATTCCGTGCTCAGCCGGATCTCACCCCGCGCTCCGCCATTTAGTCCCTCGATCTGCACTTCGGTGTCGCTCAGTTCGTCGAGCACGCGGCGCGCGCATGCAATCAGCCGTTCGCCTGCCGGCGTCAGCACCATCTTTCTTCCCAGCCGCAGAAACAGCGCCGTCCCCAGCTTTTCTTCCGCGTCGCGTAACTGGTGGCTCAGCGCGGACTGCGTGAGGTGCAGGCGTTTTCCGGCCTCGGTGACGCTGCCTTCTTCGGCCACGGTCACCAGCAACTTCAGGTGCCGGACTTCCAGTTTCGGGCTCATCACTCCATGAGTGTAGTTCATCGATTTGATGAAAACAAACAATAAATCTCATACATAGCTTTCCATGTCCAAGTCCACAGAGCGCCGAAATAAGGACCGCTGAAAAAGTCGGATTGACGGCAAGAACCGGATAGCGAGCACGGAACGCTTCGCACGGCAGACTTCGACTACGGCAGATCCGCACACATCAGCAGCATAACGAACACGCTAGCACAAACAAAGGGAGGTTGTATGAAAAACTCATTGCACGAACTCTCGCTTCACTTCTTCTGGGTGTCGTGACGCTGGGACCTACCGTCCAGGCGCAAAGCACTGAGCGGACCATCAAGGCAACTATTCCATTTGAATTCAGCGTCGGTAGACAAGATCTTTCCTGCCGGGCAACTACTCGCTGGTGAGCACTCCGCCCGCGTTTCTGCGATCTGCGCGACGCCGCACGGCCACTCCCTGGCCACACGTGCTGACGAACTCGGTCCAATCGTCAAACGCGACCTGTCGACGCCGAAGCTGGAGTTCGACAGCGAGGATGGCGCATATTCGCGCTGGCGCAGGTCTGGCAAGAGAACGATTCCATCGGCCAACAACTGCAATCGCGTCAAAGCCTCGGCCAAGGCTGTCCAGAACGGCAGTCGGCCACACCCAAACCGTGGCCGCCAGCGAGTCGCAGTAATCGCGACGCTAGATCACTTAACAGGATCCGATCACACCGGGGAGTCAACGAATGAACATGGAAGTGAACGGAAGCAACGGACAATCGCAAGCGGCTGACCTCCACGTTCAGGAGGTCATCCGCTCCGCGGAACGCGAGCTTCACGAGTTGCTGCAAGCGGCGGGCGGAACTCATGAAGCGGATTGGCACCATCAAACAAACTCTGGCCGGATTGGCGAATATCTTTCGGCGACTCCGTGCTCAACGACCAGTTGCTCACCTTTCTCGATCGCAAATCAGCCAGCCGGCAGCCTGGTTTCACCCGGGCCTGTCGAGTGGTGCTGATGGAATCGAGCAAACCGCTGGGTGCCCGCTTTGTCTGTCTGGCACTGCAGCAGAGATTTCCGGAACTGCTCGAGCGCCACAAGGATCCCATCGCCTCGGTGACCACGGTGTTGAACCGGCTGGCCGACTACACCGAGGCGCGATGCTCGCTGGATGCCAATGG
Source organism: Terriglobia bacterium (assembly GCA_963696825.1). GTDB lineage: Bacteria > Acidobacteriota > Terriglobia > Terriglobales > Acidobacteriaceae > JAIQFF01. Next base: position 410,975 of record CAVOLN010000007.1, on the reverse strand, counting down.
ACGCCGGGTGTGGGAATGGATTGCAGACCGGGAAAATCGCGGGCAGTTGGGCGTCGTGTCGCAGAACTTCAGCGCGTAATTCCCGGCGAACCAATGTGCCAGGCGAAGGACTGCGAGCTGCGGACCCATGCACGGCGTCCTTCACTGCGCTCAAGATGACAGCGTTTGCGTTAGATCAGCCCGTCCTTTACCCGGCGGAGAAAGTCTTCCGCGTCGGCTTGCGCCTTTTTTGGCAGCGGTGGGATCGTTGCGATTCTCGAATGTGATTTCCTGCAAAGTAATCTGCGCGGCGTCCTTCGGCTTGAAGCCTCGGGTAACCAGTTTTCTGGCACGTGCCGCGAAACTCTCCGAATCAGACAGCACGGCAGGGCTGTCCATGGGCTGCGCAATCGTGATTCTGGAATTGGGCTGAGGCCAGCCGGTCATACGCGCTCTTGGCTTCCTGATCGGTAAGCAAGGACGGAACCGGAAAGGTCCAGCCGCACTGCGAACACGCCCAGCCGGTCAATCGCTGGTGCGATACCCAGGTAAGCCATCTGCCCATACCTCTCCCCTGTCGCCGCAGGAGGTCAAGGATGCCTGGGCCCGAACCACTTTCCTTACTTCCTATAGGTCTGCGGCGAATGTCGCGAAGTGAGTAATTCTCCCAAACCATGCCTTCCCCGGCAGGCTGGGTTCTTGCTTGCAAGAATCTTACAAGAAGGTCAGCCCTGCTAGTAGTGACCGCACAGGGAACCCATGGGACTGGAGTGTGTGGGACCGGATCTTGACCCGGTCAGGCGGCCCGAAGGGGCGCAGGCTTCGACAAGCGGTGCTGCGCACCGCCCGACGAGGTCGGAGACCCAGTCCCAGACGGCCGCACCCCGTCTTTTATCCTAAGAATGCTGGTGATCTCCGGGAGTCTTGGATGAAACACCGGCCCACTCAGGGCGCGGTTCTGGTTTGCGTGCTGTGTTCGCTACGCTATGCTCGCTGGTTCCGCTCCTCACCCGGTCGTACACTCCCTTTCGGTAACCCTTAGTAACCATACGATTCTTGGTAACCCGTCTTACAATGACCCTTGTCCGAAAGACCATCCCGCGTATGATCGGCAGACATGGCCGATCGGATGGCCAACCCGTCGGTAGACCTTCCTCACGGAAGATGTTTTCTGGCGGGAGGTAGACCGGAGCTGGAGTCAGCAATCATATGGCGTTCGGTTTTGGCTTCAACAAACAGAAAGCTCTCAGCGCTGCGGAGAAGTTCGTCCAGCAGGGCAAGCTGCAGAATGCCATTGCTGAGTACGAAAAGGTCCTCAAGGCTGACCCCAAGGAACTCACCGTCTCCAACACCATTGGAGACCTCTACGCCCGTCTCGGCCAAAGCGACAAGGCCATTGAATCTTTCAAGAGCGTCGGCGATGCCTATGCAGCGCAGGGCTTCACCGTCAAAGCCATCGCCATGTACAAGAAGCTCACCAAGCTGAAACCCACCTTGGAGATTGTGCTTCGGTTGGCCGAGCTTTATACCCAGCAGGGCCTGTTTAATGATGCCCGGGCACAATATCTGCAGGTAGCGGAAGAATTTCTGCGCTCCGGAGAACTGGAACAGGCAGTACGAATTTTCCAGAAGACGCTGGAAATGGATCCGGAAAACGTGGCCATGCGCACCCGGCTGGCCGAGGTTTACATCCGGCTGAACAAGAAAACGGAAGCCTGGCAGCTTTTCGCCGCCGCCGCCGACAGCCTGCGCGCGCGCGGACAACTTGGTCCCGCGGAAGAAATTCTGAACCGCATGCTCACGCTGGATCCGAGCAACAGTCAGGCCCTGCTGCTGCGCGGCCGCAACGCATTCGATTCCGGCGACATGGCCGCGACCATCAAGAACCTGGAAAAAGTGGCCGACCTCGACAGCCATCCCGACGGATTGCGCGCCCTCATGCAGGCTTACCTGCAAAGCGGACGCCTGCCGGAAGCGGGAACCCTGGCGGCGAAGTTGTGCACCGTCCACAACGACACCGAGCGCGATCACCAGCTACGCCGAAGCGCTGATGGCCGCAGGACACTTCGCCGAAGTCCTGCAGGTCTATCAGCAGTATTGCGATCGCCTGGTGGCCACGGACTCAGGCAAAGTTCTCGAAAGCCTGCATTCGCTGATCGGGCACATGCGCGAAAACGCGCCTGCGCTGGAGATCCATCCTCGATCTTTCGCAGAAGGCCGGCGACAGCACTCACATCACCGAGCTTTACGAATTGCTCGGCGCATGCCTGCGTGCAGGCCGGGAAATCTCGAAAAAGCCCGCGACTATTATCTGAAGCTCACGCAACTGGAGCCGCAGAACCAGTTGCACACCCGCAACTATCAGCAGGTACTGGCCAAGCTGGGCGGGGCGCGCCTGCCGGCTCGCGACTCATCACGCCGGAAGAAGGCGCGGTCCTGGTGGAGGAACTCGAAGCCACGGCACCGTTCATCGACCAGCGCTATGCCGACGATGTTGCCCTGGCGGTGCGCGCCGCGCTGACCGACGCCGAACTATTCGTTTCCTACAACATGCCGGCCAAGGCGCTGGGACCGTTGATGTCCGCTTTGCCCAAGGCGCCCCGTGATCTGCGCCTGAACCAGCGCCTGGCGGCGCTGCACACCCGCGCCGGCCGTTTCAGCGAAGCCGCGGTTTGCTGCCGCAATCTGGAACAGCTTTACCACGATGCCGGACATCCGGACGAAGCCACCCGCTACAGCGAACTGGCCGGCAAGTACGAAGAACGCGCTTCCGCCAAGACGGTCGACAGCAGAATCGCTGCAACCGTTCGCGCCGGCGACCGTTTGCGCCCGCAACCGTGACCCCGCCGTCCTTCGGCAGCTTCTGAAGAGGATCAGGCCGCGGATGCCACTCGCCGCTGCTCCGGCGGCTGGACTCTCCGCTTCCGGACTTTTCTTTCACAAAGCGGCGCCTCGCGCCGCTCCGACCAGCGAATTTGAGGTCCAGACGCGCACCGCCCGCGGCAGAGAGTGAAATTGATATCTCTGCCGAGTGGGAAGGCGAGGTCGCCGACGAACCGAAGCAGCTGCATTCGCTGCACAGACCGCGGTTCCCGACGCGGAAACGATCAAGCCCAGGCCGAAGCCATCACCGAAACCGTCGAAGAGCTTCGCTTCTACCTGGCGCACTCCATGGCCGAGCAGGCTCGCGTGGTCTTCGCCAAGCTGGAGAAACTGAAGCCTGGCGCGGCACAGTTGGCGGCGGTGTGGCAGGAAATCGAGGCCGCCGAAGCCAAGGCGTCCGCGAACAGCCCGAAGCGGTGGAAGAAGTTTCCGTCGAAGAGGCGGACGCAGTTCCGGCCGCGAAGAGATCGAAGCGCCGTCAACCGGCAAGGTCCAAACCTGCCGTCGACCGGGAATTCGTCTCCGATTTCGAGCCCGCTCCGGCGGAAGAATCGTTGCCCAAGATGCCGCTCCGGCCGATTGCATCCGACTCCCGAGCCGGCCGTCGCAGAGTATGCACAGGCCAGCCCGGAAGCGGCGCCTGCGGGCGTGTTGGGCGAGTTCGTTTCCGATCTGGAAGCTTCGCTTGGGCGACAGCTTCCTGCCGCCGGCTCCGCCGCCGCACCGGCGCACCAGTGCAGCCTCGAGTTGCTCGTGAGTCGATCGCCGCGCAGCTCTCCGTGCATGCCGCAGCTGCCGCGCACGCCAGCTTCGGCTGCCGCTCCGGCGCCTGCCGCTCCGGCATGGAAGCGCCGTCTCCGACTTTCACCTATCAGCCGACCAAGAAGCGGACACTCGCTCCCGAGGTCGCGCCCGCAGCGCCGAAAGTGGATGCCGCCAGCGTGGATCTGGCCGACATGTTCGGCGAGCTGAAGCACGAACTCGAAGAAGACGCGGCCAACACTCAGGAAGATCCCGAGACCCACTACAACCTGGGCGTGGCCTTCCGCGAAATGGGATTGCTGGATGAAGCCATCGGCGAACTGCAGAAAGTCTGCCAGGCAGTCGATCGCGGTCACGACTTCCCGCAACTGATGCAGACGTACACCTGGCTGGCGCAGTGCTTCCTCGACAAAGGCGTGCCCGAAGCGGCGATCCGCTGGTATGAAACGGCGCTCAAGCTGCCCAACATTGACGAAGAAACCCGCACTGCCCTGAACTACGAGCTGGCATCCTCCTACGAAGCCGCCGGCAACAAGACCGTGGCCCTGAATCATTTCATGGAGGTGTACGGCAGCAACATTGACTACCGCGATGTAGCCGAGCGCATCAAAGCCCTGAAGTCGTAGAATGGCAGAATGGGTTTCCTTCTAAGCTTGGGAGCGTGCGCGGAAGAGCAGCCATCGCGTCGCATGCACGACCCATGGGAGCGCGGCGTGACCGTCAAGTCCCGATTCTTCCGTCGACAAGATTCCCATCCGATTCTCTCAGCGCGAAGTTGCGGACGACGCGCTTCGAGGAACTGGTCTGAAGAACCTGCCACGATGGCGACGTCTGCGCCGACCAGTCTTCAGCTCTGGCTGCACCGCGTTCTGATCCTGCTGTTCGTTTTTTTCTGCGCCAGCCGTGGGAGTTCTTCTGGTGATCCTGCCCTGGAGGCCGGAATGGACGGACAACCACTTCCTGCTCGGCTCTCCCGGACTGCGGGCTTTCGTCTCCAACGGCTTTGTTCGCGGCCTGTGCAGCGGCCTGGGACTGCTCGATATCTGGATCGGATTTTGGGAAGCAGTTCACTTCCACGACGAAAAGCGGCACTGACGGAAAGACAATCTCATCATGAGTGAAAGTAAACTCAAATCTGCGCCTCTGGCGTACGAGAACGAATCTTTCCTGAACAGTCCGGACGGGCGCGTATTGCGTATCCTCGCCGAATACACGGAACCGCTCGCGCGCTTCCGGCGCGAACAGATTCAGGACACGGTCGTATTCTTCGGCTCAGCCCGTTTTCACAGCCAGTGCAGATGCGCAACCGCAATCTCGCTGAACTGGAACAGAGACCGGAGTGCTTCCGCAGCGGACCGAAAAAAGAGCGCTGGCTTCCGTGGATATGGCGCGCTACTACGAGGATGCACGCCGGCTGGCGTTCCTGCTGACCCAATGGTCGATCCAGATTCCAGCCCGCCGCCGTCGCTTCGTCGTGACCACCGGAGGCGGCCCCGGCATCATGGAAGCCGCCAACCTGGGCGCCCAGGAAGCCGGCGGAAAAACCATTGGCCTCAACATCAATCTGCCCTTCGAGCAGAACCCGAATCCTTACATCACGCCGGCGCTCAATTTCGAGTTCCACTATTTCTTCATGCGGAAGTTCTGGTTCGCCTATCTGGCCAAGGCCCTGGTGATCTTTCCCGGCGGCTTCGGCACCCTGGACGAGCTGTTTGAAATCCTGACCCTGGCCCAAACCCAGAAGCTGGCCAAGAAAATCCTGGTGGTGATCTACGGCAGCGAGTACTGGAAAAGCCTGATCAACTTCGAAGCCATGATCGATGCCGGCACCATCTCTGCCGCAGACCTGGATCTGTTCCGCATGGTGGATTCGCCGGAAGAAGGCTTCGAATTTCTTCGCGACGGTCTGATCAAATATCACCTTGGCGCCGCAGCAGCCGAAGCGCACCGGCGAAGCCGTGCCGGAAATTGCCAAGACAAATCCGTAAACCAGTCGTCAGTCGTCGGTCTTCAGTCGTCAGAAGACCGACGACTGACGACTCGCCGACTGACTTGCTCCTTTACTACATCACCGATCGCTCCCAGTTTCCCGGAGACGAAGCGGCTCGCCGCCGCTCGATTGCTTGAAACCATTGCCGCAAGCTGTTCGCTGCGGCGTGGACTACATCCAACTGCGCGAGAAAGACCTCTCCGCCACGCGAACTCGAAACGCTGGCCCGCGAAGCCATGGCCGTATTGACGAACTGAGAACTGAGAACCAGAAACTGAAAACTGGTCTTTCTAATAAACTCCCGCACCGACATCGCCCTGGCCTGCGGCGCCGACGGCGTCCATCTGCGCTCGAACGACATTTCCCCATCCGAAGTACGCGAAAGGATTTGGGCTCAGACGTCGGCAGCGCAGGCTCCCGCCCGCGTGACCGTTGGCGTCTCCTGTCACACTCCGAGCCGAAGTCGCCGAGGCCGCAGAGCAAGGCGCCGACTTTCGCCGTCTTCGGACCAGTCTTCGAGAAGGAGCGAACGCACGCCCGCCCACCGGTCTCGAAGCCCTGCAGGAAGCTTGTCAGGAAAAAATTCCGGTCCTCGCTCTGGGCGGCGTCACGTTGGAAAATGCGGAAGCCTGCATGCAGGCGGGCGCAGCCGGAATCGCAGCAATCCGGCTGTTTCAGGAAAATGAAATGAGCAAAGTGGTTGCGCCTTGCGCACGACTGAAATCAGCCGCCGAGCCGTCGAGCGTCAGCCAATCCGAGGACTGACGCACTGAAGACTGACGACCGACGACTGACGACTGCCTCTAGCTCTTAATCGTCTTCGACTCCTCGTCCCAGGTCACTGCGCTCTTGCGGAAATACGACTGGTTCGCCATGTGGCAAGCCAGAGCGGCGTGATGGCCGAACACGGCGTCTTCCACCACCGGCTTGCGCGTGCGTCACCGCCTGGAAGTAATTCCACAGATGCGGCTTTTCCTCGTCCCAGGAAACGCTGCGATAGGTGGTGCCTTCCAGCGCCGGTTCCTTGCCCGGCAGTGGCATCGTGCTCCTGGTGCCATTTCTTGAAATATTCCTCGCGCATGGCTCGCGGAAAGCCCGAAGTGTAATAGCTGGGCCCGGTATCCACGCCGGTCTGCGGAGTGTAGGTGAGGCTGTACTCGGTCAGTTCCAGGATGCCTTTTGAACCCTGGAAGCGATAGGTTTCGGGCGTCTCGGTGCCCAGGCTCAGCCGCATGTAGACCGGAACTTCGCCGTACTTGAAACAGAGTGCAGTGCACATCCGGCATGTTCCGGCCGTCCTTCCAGCGCAGGATTCCTCCCATGGCCATGGCCCGCTTGGGCGCCTCGTTGATGCCCAGCACGTATTGCATTCCGCTCACCAGGTGGACCAGCAGATCGCCGGCCACGCCGGTGCCGTATTCCTTCCAGCAACGCCAGCGCGCAAAGATCAGCGGATCGAAGTCCCGCTTGGGCACGGTTCCCTGCCAGGTATCCCAATCGAGAGTCTGCGGAGAAAGATCGGTCGGCGGCGGATACTCCCAGGCTCCGGTGGGATCGTTGCGGCCGAGCGAACCTTCCACCAGCATCAGGTCGCCGAGCACTCCCTGCGCCACCAGTTCCTTGGCCTTGGCGCAGATCACCGAACTCACGCGCTGCGAGCCCACCTGCACGATGCGTCCGCTCTTTTTCGCGGCCGCCACCATCTCCACGCCTTCGGCGGCGGTGTGCGACATCGGCTTTTCGATGTAGATGTCCTTGCCCGCGCTGACCGCGTCCACCACGACCTGCTTGTGCCAGTGGTCGGGAACGGCGGCCACGATGCAATCGATCTCCTTGTTCTCGAGCAGTTCGTGATAGCGCCGCGTGGTGGGCAGATTCGGGCCGGCACAATCTCCTTGGCCAGAGTGTGACGGCCGTCGTAAAGATCGCAGGCCGCGACGCATTCCACTCCCGGCAGTTCGATCGAGTTGGTGAGCAGTCCCGATCCCTGCATGCCGATGCCGATCATGCCGAAGCGCACCCGATCGCTGGGCGCGACGGTTTGCGGCAAGGCCCAGAGCGGGTCAGGATCCAGCAGGATGGTCTTCAGGCCGAGCGATGCGCCGGCTGCAGCCGCGCTCGAGTCCAATAAATTCACGACGCGAGAAACGGTTCCTGATCATTAAGCCTCCGGCGATGCAGTCGTAGTCTTCAGTCCGTGAACATTAGCTAAGCGCCAAGATGCCTGAGACGCAACTGCTATTTCTTCAGCATCTTGATCGCAACTTCCTTGAAGAATACAACGTCATTGTCGCTGTGATTCTGCAGGCCGATGTAGCCTTCCTGCGGACGCGGCCCGCGTTCCGGCTCGAAATGCGAATTTCTTGGCCGGCACCGGATCGCCCTCGGTGAACTCGGTCACCTTCACTCCGTTCACGCACCACCGTGGTGTGCGGCCCGTCGAGAGTGATTTCCATGGTGTTCCACTCCGGCCCGGGCTTTGCCGGGCTTGGGCCAGCGGCTTGGTCAGCGAATACAGCGTGCCGGTGACGTGATAGTCGTCTTCGTTGGATTTCTCCGGCTCGTTGTCGATCTGCACTTCGTAGCCGTAGTGCACCGGCATCCAGGCCTCGCGGGGCTCGATGGGAATGCGGATGTAGACGCCGGAGTTGTCGTTCTGATCGCGCATCTTGAACACCACGCGGATCACGCAATCGCCCAGCTTCCCGCCGGTCCAGTAGAGCAGGCCCATGCCGCCGTGAGTGCGGATCAGCCCGTCCTCGACGGTCATCTCGCCGGGGCCGACATGCTTCCATCCCACCAGGTCTTTGCCGTCAAACAGCTGCTTCCATTCTCCCGACTGCGCCTGCGCACGGGGGAGGATCCAGCCATGAACGCCGTTACCGCGATCAATCAATGCCGAATGGAATCGCATGATTGTCTACCTTTCGAAGCGGAAGAAATATACACCAAACAGCTGTTGCAAAAGTGCGTGGTAAGTCCTTTTATCTGAGTGCGGCGCCGAGATCGCACGATCGCTGAAACGGCATGTGGCCTGACAGTTACCGAAGGTCATTTTTGCTGCAGCAAACGAAGCGGAAACTAGCATCAAATGTAGATATAATATTCCGGTAGCCGCTCGTGGGAGTAATTTCTCTTCCAAAGAAGATTAAATCCGATGTCCATGAAGACCAAGGCCGCAATTGTAATTTCCTCCGCCGCTGTTCTGCTGTTCATGGCGTGGGTGGATTGGACGGCGTTCGCGCCTCCAACAACGATGGCTCCTACCGCCAGCTGCAGGTGTACAGCGAAGTGCTGTCGCGGGTGCGCAGCGAGTACGTGGAAGAACCCAACATTCCCGCCGTCACCGACGGCGCGCTGCACGGCCTGCTGGAGTCGCTGGATTCGAATTCCAGCTATCTGACCGCCGCCGAGTTCAAAGAGTACAAGGCCAACCAGACCGAGGCCAAAGGCGAAATCGGAGCGGCGGTTTCGAAACGCTTTGGCTATGCCGCCGTCATCTCGGTGATTCCTGGCGGTCCGGCCGACAAGGCCGGCATTCAGGCCAGCGATATCTTCGAAGCCATCGAGGGCAAGAGCACGCGCGAGATGTCGCTGGCCGAAATCCACAATCTGCTTCTGGGACAGCCCGGTTCGAACCTGAACGTGGCGGTGGTTCGCGCCCGTCGCGCCGAACCGCAGAAGACGGTGATCACGCGCGACATCGTCAACGTGCCGCCGGTGGCCGACAAGATGGTCGAGGACGGTATCGGCTACATCCAGGTGGACGCTTTCAACAAAGGCAAGTCACAGGAAGTTGCCGCCAAAGTTCGCGCCCTGCAGAAAGTCGGGCGCCAAGAAGCTGATTCTCGACCTGCGCAATTGCGCCGAGGGCGACGAATCGGAAGGCATCGCGGTCGCCAACCTGTTCCTCAATCACGGAACCATCACCTATCTGCAGGGCCAGAAGTATCCGCGCGAGGCATTCAACGCGGACGCTTCCAAGGCGATCACCAACCTGCCGCTGGCCGTCCTGGTGAACAAGGGCACGGCTGGACCGGCCGAAGTCGTGGCTGCGGCGATTCTGGAAAATGCTCGCGGCGACGTGGTGGGCGACAAGACCTTCGGCGATGGCTCGGTGCAGAAAATGATTCAACTGCCCGATGGCTCGGCCCTGATCCTGTCGGTCGCCAAGTACTACTCGCCCAGCGGCAAGGCGATCCAGGACAGCGCGGTAACTCCAAACATCGTGATCGCGGACAGCGACGACGATGCCGCGCTACCCGACGATGACGACAACGCCGCTCCCGCCGACGAAGAAAAGAAACAGCCTCCGCAGCAGGACGAACAGCTGCACAAAGCGATTCAGGTGCTGAAGAGCAAGACAAGCTAGTCGTTGGTCGATTAGCTGGTTCGTTCCTGATCGCGCGCCTTCGGGCGCGCGATTTTGTTTTTGGAGCCAGCCTCAGCGGAGTCTTAGGGCTCTTCCGAAGTCCAGGTCAGACACTTCCTGGTTGCCAACATCATGGTCGCGCCGTCGGACCAAGGGTTTTGCCCTGCTGGGTGGCTGCGCCCTGCAATTCAAAATGTGCCGTCTGTTAGCTATAGGTCAGTTTCCGAAACCGTTTACCACCAAGGACACAAAGGCACACGAAGGAACCCCTTGAACGTCGGCCTTGGTAATATTTCGTGACCTTGGTGGTTCCTGGATTCTGCGCTGAAGTTTGGCGAGACAGATGCATACAACTGGCTGTCTGCTGACTACAGGAGGTTTGGTTATGGCTACATTCGCAGCTGCCAACAACTCCGGATTCGAGTGGCGTACTCTCCTTGGTCCAACCGACGATTGGCCGATGCCGGCCGTCGAAGCCAGTACAACGAAACCGCCCGCAAGTTCGGTCGAACGCTGCGAGCTGTGTGGCGAGCAAGTTGGTGATGGCAGGCCATTTACGACCAATTCTGCCGGTCAAAGAGCGATGCATGTCAGATGTTTAGGCGAGCCAGGTTCCACCCGAAAGGTTCGGCAGCCCGCCGGAAAGATTCTGCAGGACTTGCTGAAGGTGTTCAGCGGCTAGGTTGCAATCCCCGCATAACTCGAATATGATTCCGCCGCTCGCGGGGCGGCTGATGTTATCTGCAACTATGTGACGGTCACCCCAAAGGTGACAGTAAAAGTCCCTGGTTCAACGTACGCGACCGGACGCGTTTGTCAGGGCAAGAATTAGCGGCTGTGTTTCATAGATCTTCCTTTCCCAGGCCTGGAAGCCGCTGATTCGAGGGGCGTCGACTAACCGAACAGATGGTCAGATTAACCGTTGGGTTAGCTCAGGCCCCCGCCGTCCACGTTCGCGATGCGTTTCCGCTTTCAGGCTCCAGGGACCAGGTTCAACAAATCAGCGAGTTGAGTGCAAGCGTCGGCGAGCTTCGCAAAACTGCAGCTTTGGCCCGCCACCTGCATGCATCACGCACAGACAGAAGGGTTATTCGGACTATGAGTTGCTTTAAAGCCGCTCCCGGCGCCGTGCCTGGAGTCAGGGCCGTTCGCGGAGGTGGATCATGGAAACACAATGTTCCGTCCGTGTACTTGGAAGAATTCTACGTCGAAGCGAATGTTTGGGGCTGTTGCTTGCGCTGGCGGTCACTGTTGGACCGGTCGGCGGAAAAGGTTACGCGCAGGACTGCGTTGGATGCCCGATAAACGCCGATCTGGATGTTCCCGTGTCCTCCGGCGAATGGCTGTTGACCAAGCAAGTGAACGAAGTCAACGTGATCTTTGTCGCCGCGCACAAGGGCAAGCCGATCGGCGACCTCGCTCAAGCCGACATCACCGTTCAGGACGACAATAAACCCGCCTCCATTTTGCGCTTTCGAACCGAGTCATCGCTGCCATTACGCGTGGGGGTAGCGATCGATACCAGCAATTCCGTCACCTCGCGTTTCCGGTTTGAGCAGGCCGCGGCCAGCGCATTTTTCCGCCAGGCTGTCAGCCGCGAGGGCGATCTCGGCTTTGTCATGGGTTTCGAAAATCATCCGAAGATAATGCAGGATTTCGTCGGTGATCCGGAACTGCTGGCCCAGGGCGTGGAGCGCTTGAAGATCGGAGGAGGAACTGCGCTCTACGACGCGGTTCACGCCGCCTGTCAGAAACTGCTGCATCATCCCGAAGCGCAGGACATGGTGGCCCGGGTTCTGGTGGTCGTATCCGACGGGCAAAACAACGCCGGCGAAATAAATATGCAGCGCGCCATCGATGCCGCACAGGAAGCTGAAGTCACCATCTACGCCATCAGTACGAACTACCCAGGCAATTCGTACGATATCGACTACGATGCCCAGCACGGCAATTCCAATCTCCATAAACTGGCCGAACAGACCGGCGGTCGGGTGCTGGTTCCCCGCAGTCCACAAGAGGTTACCAAGGCGTTTGCCAAAATAGGCGAGGAGTTGCGCAGCCGCTATGCGGTCGCCTATAAGCCCTCGGATTTCACGCCTGACGGACACTATCGAACCATCAAGATCGAGGCGCGAAAAACTGGGGACAAGCTGGAGGTCCGAGCCCGCAAAGGATATTACGCAAGAGCCGCGTCCTGGCTTAGCGGCGGCTCTACGGAAGAGGCGAGCGCGGCATCCGTGCGGTAACCGCCCAACCTGCGAACCACGAAGGGCACGAAGTATCATGAAGGCTTAAGCTTCAAGGTTTCCTTCGTGTACCTTCGGGCCCTTCGTGGTTAGTGGTTTCGGAAAATTGCCCCATCACCCCTGCTATCCTGAACTCAATCTCCCGTGAAATTTCAGTTACAAGATTCCCCGGCGTCCACGACAGCCGAGCACAAAATGGTGGGCCGCCTTGTAATCGGCCTGCTGGTGCTGGTGTCCGCCCTGGTGGGAGCCACCGCCGGACTGCTGCTCGTCTACTCCACCGACCTGCCGCAGGTCGATCAACTCGAGCATTACCGCCCCAGTTCGATCACCGAACTTTACGACGACCAGGGACGCATCATCGGGTCGTTCGCGCTGCAGCGCCGGGTGGTCGCCACCTACGACGACTATCCTCAGGTGCTGCGCCAGGCGCTGATTTCGATCGAAGACAAGGATTTCTACCGGCACTGGGGCGTCAACGTCTGGCGAATCGCGGGAGCGGCCTATCGCGATATTCGATCCGGCGGCAGGGTGCAGGGCGCCTCGACCCTGACCATGCAACTGGCGCGCAATCTTTTTCTTTCGCCCGACCGCTCGTTTCATCGCAAGATTCAGGAAGCGCTGCTGGCGGTCCAGATCGAGCGGCGTTTCACCAAGCCGCAGATTTTCACTCTGTACGCCAACCAGATCTATCTCGGCCACGGCGTCTACGGATTCGAGGCTGCCTCCCAGTTTTACTTCAGCAAGCCGGCGAAACGACTTGACGCTCGACGAAGCCGCGCTGCTCGCCGGTCTGCCCAAGTCGCCGTCCTACTATTCGCCCGATCACGCATCCCGACCATGCGCTGAAGCGCCGCAACCTGGTGATCAATTCCATGCTCGAAGACGGCAAGATCACGGCGCAACAGGCGGCCGAGGCGCGCGATCAGCCCATCCAGCTCGAGGTGGCCCACGATCCCGATTCGCTGGCGCCTTATTTTGTCGAGGAAATTCGCCGCTACCTGGAGGGCAAATACGGCAGCGATCAGGTGCACGAGGGCGGCCTGAGGGTTTATACCTCGCTCGACATGGACCTGCAGCGCGCCGCGAACCGCGCCGTATTCGACGGACTGGCCGCCTATGAGCGTCGCCACGGCTGGAGAGGACATCTGCAGAATGTTTTGAGCGGCGGATGTGACCGCTCGCCAACTACCAGCATCCGGATTGGGATAGCGAACCCGAGGTCAACGGCTACATCCACGCCCTGGTCACTGCGGTGTCGCTCAGCTTCCGCGACCGTCAGATTCGGCCGCTACACCGCGACGCTGGCGCCCGGCTGACGCTGCCTGGACCCATCGCAAGCTTCAGGACATCCTGCAAGCGCGGCGACATCGTCTACGTCAAGGTTCTTTCGCTGAATCCCGACGGCAAAGCGCGGGTCAGCCTGGAAGAGGACTCCGGCGCGCAAGGCGCGCTGGTCGCGATCGACAACGCCACGGGCGAGATCAAAGCCATGGTCGGCGGACGCGATTTCAATCTTTCCAAGTTCAACCGCGCCACCCAGGCGCTGCGCCAGGTGGGATCGTCCTTCAAGCCCTACGTCTACACCGCGGCCATCGATCGCGGCGCCACGCCGGACGACACCATCCTCGATGCGCCGGTCACATTCCCGACGCCGTCAGGCTCCGTACGAGCCTCACAACTACGACGAAAAATTTGAAGGCACGATCACGCTGCGGCGCGCGCTGGCCCAGTCGCGCAACATTCCTGCGCTGAAGCTGGCCGACAGTCTCGGAATCAAGACGGTCATCGACTACGCCCATCGCTTCGGCATCACTTCCAACATTCCGCCGTACCTGCCGGTAGCGCTGGGCGCGGTCGAAGTCACGCCCATGGAGCAGACTTCCGCCTTCAGCGTCTTTCCCAATGACGGCGTACACATCACGCCGCGCTACATCACCAAAGTGACGGACTACGAAGGCCGCACGCTGGAAGAAAATTTTCCCGACGTGAAGGACGTGATCAGCGCCCGCACCGCGCGCACCATGACTTCCATGCTGCGGGAAGTCGTGCTGCACGGCACCGCCATCGCCGCGTCCAGCCTGAAATATCCGCTGGCGGGAAAAACCGGCACCACCAACAACTTTACCGACGCCTGGTTTGTCGGCTTCTCGCCGTCCATCACTTGCGGCGTGTGGATTGGCTACGACGAGAAAAAATTTCTGGGCGCAAAAGAAACCGGCGCCCGCGCCGCATTGCCCATCTGGATGGACTTCATGAAGGTTGCGCTGGCCGGAAAAGATCCCGGAGACTTTCAGCCGCCGCCCGAATCGTCACCGACTCAAGCAACGCATCCGGTAGACACGCCAGACACCGCTCCGCCGGAAGAAGAAACGCGTTAACTATCCGAACCCGTGTAGGGACAGGTCTCCGACCCGTCCAGGCCGAGCGAAGCTCGGCAGGTTCTTGATTTTGAGACCGCGCACGATTGCAGCAGAAAGAGATCCTTCGACTGCGCAATTCGATTCGCAAAGCGAATCGAACTCTCCGCTCAGGATGACAGAGCTGGTCAGAGATCCGCGTGGGGACAGCCGCCCCCGGCTGCCCAGCCGAGCGAGGCTCGGCAGCTTTTATTTCGTGAGCGCCGCAAAACTCTCATCCAGAATCCGCGCCGCCTCATCCACATCCGCTTTCGAAATATTCAGCGGCGGCGACATGCGGATCACGTTGCCGTAGAATCCGCCCTTGCCCACCAGCAAGCCCGCGCTTTCGCGCTTCTTCCATCAACGCATTCGTGCTGGCGGACGCCGGCTTCTTGGTCTCGCGATCTTCCACCAGTTCCAGCGCCTGCATCAGTCCCATGCCGCGCACGTCGCCGATGATGGCGTGCTTCGCCTGCAACTCTTCCAGCTTCTTGCGGAAATAATCGCCCACCACCGCCGCATTCGTCCGCAAATCGTCTTCCTCGATGATGTCAATGACGGCCTTCGCGGTCACGCTGGTCACGGGATTGCCGCCGAAGGTCGAAATCGTCAGGCCCTGGAACGAATCCGCGATCTCCGGCTTGGCCACCGTCAGTCCGATCGGCATGCCGTTGCCCAGGCCCTTGGCCGCGGTAATCATGTCGGGCTCAACTTCCCAGTGCTCGATGCCGAACCACTTGTGTCCGGTGCGTCCCCAGGCGGTCTGCACTTCGTCGGAGATGAAATCGCCGCCGTACTGTTTCACGATGTTGAACGCCAGCTTGAAATATTCTTTCGGCGGCGTGATGAAACCGCCGACGCCCTGAATCGGCTCCGCCAGAAATGCGGCGATGCGGCCCGAGGTCGAAAACTGAATCACGTTCTCGATATCTTTCGCGCAAGCCACTTCGCACGACGGGATATTTCAGTCCCAGAGGGCAGCGATAGCAATACGGATTCATGGCATGCACGATGCCAACTTCGATCGTGCCCTTGCGCCAGGTGTTCATGCCGGTCAGTCCGCGGGTGAGCGACGAGCGGCCGCTGTAGCCGTGGCGCAGGGCCACGACTTCAAAGTTTCCGGTGTGCATGCGCGCCACCTGGATCGCGGTTTCATTGGCTTCGGTGCCGCTGTTGGTGAAGTAAGACTTCTTCAGCGCGCCCGGCGTGATCTGCGCCAGCTTCTCCGCCAGGTCGACCATCGGCTCGTTGGGAAAGCAGGTCGAGACGTGCTGCATGCGATCGATCTGCGCCTTGGTTTCGCGAGATCACGCGCGGATTGCAGTGGCCGACGCTGATGGTCACGATGCCGCCGAAAAAATCGAGATACTTCTTGCCCTCCACATCCCACACGTGCTGCATGAGCGCGTGGTCCATGGGCAGCGGATCGGAGTAGTAGGTCGAGACCGAAGGAAAGATGTATTCCTTCTGCTTGCGATTGATCTCTTCGCGGCGTCAGGTGCAACTTCTCGGCGGGAACAAAAGTGGTGCTCATGTTGGACCTCAGGCAGAATGCCTCATTGAGAATTGCGAGTCTAATCGAGACCCATCATCATAAACCACTGGCCTGGCTTTGGCCGGGCGCGGCTTCGTCTCGCCGCTGGCATCGGAGCGGCGCGGGCGCCGTTGCGGAATTGTTCCAGGCTTCGAAAATCTGCGGGCCATAGAGCGCGGCCTTGTGTTCGCCAAATCCGGAGATGCCGCAGCAATTCGGGGATCGATCCCGGCCGCTTGCGGCAGACCTCGTCGAGCGAAGAATCGTGCATCACCACGAAAGCCGGCACGCCCTGCTGCTTGCGCGGCCGCCCGCCGCCATTCACGCAAATACTCGCGCAGCTCGGGATCGACATCCGGAACTGCACGGCTACTCGCAGGCACCGGTCGTCTGGCGAGCCGCAGGGCACTGCGGGCGGCTCAGCTTCGGCGGTTCTGCCTTGATCGACTTCACCAGCCAGTCGGATTCACAGCCGCAGGCGTCGCACGCGCCGCAGGTCGTCCCACTTCGGACTCTCCCCAAAGTGCAAACAAATCTGCCGATGCCGGCAGCTCTTCGAATCGGCGAAGCGGCGAATGGCGTGATAGCGCTGCCAGGCCCGCTCTTTCTCGGCGGGATCGACAATCTGATCGGCAAAGTACGCCAGCAGCGCCGCGTCCCGCTTTTGCCAGAGCAGAATGCAATCCGCCGGCTGCGCCATCGCGCCCGGCGCGTCCCGCTTCCTGGTAATACTGCTCGATCGACTTGGGCAGCGAGAGATGCACCACCGCCCGCACCGAAGCCTTGTTGATGCCCAGTCCGAAGGCGATCGTGCCCACCAGCACGCGCACTTCGTCCGACATCCAGCGTTCCTGATTGTTCCTTCTCTCCGCCGCCTCCATCTTGCCGTGATAGCCGATGGCGGAAATCTGCTGTTCCTCGAGAAAATCCACCGTCTGCTTCAACCTTGGCGATGGTCGGCGCGTAAACGATGACGCTGCGGTCCTGGTAATTGCGCAAGGCGCGGAGCAGCAGGCTGGGCTGCTCGCCGCCTTCGCATTCCTTCACCAGATAGCGCAGATTCGACCGGTGAAAGCTGGCAATGTATTTGTGCGGATCGCGCAGTTGCAGCTGGTGAAGAATGTCGTGCCGCACCCGCTTGGTGGCGCTGGCGGTAAAAGCGGCGATGGGACGATCAGGAAAATGCGCGCGCAGCCGGCTCAGCTGCCGGTATTCCGGGCGAAACTCATGGCCCCATTCCGAGATGCAATGCGCTTCGTCAATGGCGAAGAATGCGATCGGTACACGTTGCAGCCAGTCGATGGTATCGGCTCGCGCCAGCCGCTCCGGAGAAAGATACAGCAGGCGATACTCGCCCTCGGATGCCTTGCGCATGACCTGGGCCTGCTTTTCGTTGGGCAAAGAACTGTTCAGCACAGCGGCGGGAATTCCCATCTGCGCCAGTTGCGCCGCCTGGTCCTGCATCAACGCGATCAAGGGCGAGACCACGATTGCGGTTCGTCCCAACATCACCGCCGGCAAGCTGGTAGCACAGCGACTTCCCGCCGCCGGTCGGCATCACCACGCAGCTGTCCTGTCCGTCGAGCAGGCTGCGGACGATGCGCTCCTGCAAAGGTCGAAACGAGTCGTAGCCCCAGTAACGCCGCAGCGTGGCCAGAAGGTCAGCTTCGTCGGTATTGCCGGAGCTATGTCCGTCGACGCCAGATCTATGGCAAACCAGTATAGGTGCGTGCGCAGCGCAAAAGGGCGATCGCCGGCGCGATGGCCGGTTCCGAAGCGGGCTCAGATCGATTGGACGACTGCCGTCATCTGGCAGCGATCATCGACGCCACGAGCAAGCTATAATCGCGGTTAATGAAGTCCTTCTTTCGCCTGGTCCTTGCTGGCGCTGGTCTTGCTGGTGGTGGCGCTGGTCTCGGCGCTCACTGCCATGCGCCTGGCCATCCATGGCCACGAAGTCGCCGTCCCGGACCTGGTGGGAAAGAGTCCGGCCGCGGCCCGCATGATCGCCGAACAAAGCGGACTGGAACTGAACGTCGAACGCCAGTATTACAGCCCCACTGTCCCGGAAGGAAAAATTCTCTCCCAGCTTCCGCCCGCCGGAAGCCAGGTGCGGCGCGGCTGGCAGGTTCGCGTGGCCGAAAGCCTGGGCCCGCAGCGCGTCGAGATTCCCAATGTGCATCGGACAGAGCGAGCGCGTCGCCAACATCAACATCCGGCGCCGCGGTCTGGACGTCGGCGCGATCGCACAAATGCGATTGCCGGATGCTCCCGAGGGCCAGGTCCTGGCGCAGGCTCCGCCTCCGAACGCCAGCGGCGTCTCCGCTCCGAAAATCAGTTTGCTGGTTGCCGCGCCTGCTCAGCCACAAGCCCTGGTCATGCCCAACTTTGTCGGACAGCCGCTGGGCACCGTCACCCAGACCGTTACAGGACGCTGGACTGCGCGTGGGAAGTGTGACGCCGGCTCCGCTCCCCGAAGGCTCGCCTCGACGACCACGCCGCCAGTTCCCGTCGCCCGCCAGCATGATCGTGTCGCAGAATCCCGCAGCAGGAGAGAAAGTGATGCGTGGGCGCCGCGGTGAACTTTGAGGTTCGGTAGCTTTAGTACTCGGTGTCAGCCAGCTGACCGGCGAGATGCCTGCTCGACTCGCTGGCGATACGTCGGCGCTACGAGCCTAGCTTTTTTGCAGGATCGCCACGAAAAAGCCGTCACACGGATGCACTCCGGGAATCGTCCTCACGAAACTGTCCGCTCAGCAGCGAATCGATGTTTTTCCAGACCAGTTCGCCTTCCGTTCCGCAGCCGTTCCAGTTCCACGCGGCAATCGAGCACGCGGAATGAAGCGTCGGTTCACCGAGAGCGCCTGCTTCCACGACCTCCTCATTTTCTTCCGGCTCCAGCGAACAAGTGGAATACACCAGTCTTCCTCCGGGCGCGACCTGCTGCATTGCCGCCCGCAGAATCGCCAGCTGGCGCCGGTGCAAGTCGGCGAGATCCTCGGGCTTCAATCGCCACTTGATCTCGGGATTGTGCGCCAGAGTGCCGGTGCCGGAGCAGGGCACGTCGGCCAGAACGCGATCAAAGCCCGCGCTTGACGTGAACTCGACGCACGTCCGAGTTGATCACTTCCACATTGTTCGCCGGAACCAGTTTGCGCAGCAGCCGGGCCCGGTGTGGATGCAATTCCAGGGCAACGATGCTGGCCTCGGGATTTCGCTCCGCCAGCACGCGCGTCTTGCCACCGGGCGCCGCACAACAATCCAGAATTCTCGATCCCTTGCCCACCAGCAACGCAACCAGCTGCGACGCCTCGTCCTGAATTGCGACTCGTCCTTCGGCGAAGGCGCGAGTTGCGCGTAACATTTCCGGCGCGAACCCGGCGAGCGGACGCCAGCAACTGGCCGGGAGCAAGATCAATCCCATCTTGCCTCAGTTCCGCCTCCGTACCATGGGATCAGCCAGACGAACCGCGGCCTCAGGAGCATGCTGGTCGTAGCTGCAAATCTGCTGCGCCGCGTCAAGACCGAACTGCGCGCACCCATCGCTCCACCAGCCACAGCGGATGCGCCAGTTTCTGCGAGAGTTCCGCTGCAGCTTCGCAGAATCGTAGGAAGGCTTCGCATCTTGTGCAAGGCACCATCAGCGCTCATCACGGCGCTATTTTCACCAGCGGCTCGAGCCGCTGAGGCGCTTCCCGCCAGCTTGCGCAGCACGGCATTCGCAAAAGGTACGGCCGATCCCTTGCGCGCCCGCTTCACCAGTTCCACGCTCTCGTGCACGGCCGCGCGTCCGGGCATGCGATCCAGAAACATCAATTGATATGCCGCCAGCCGCAATGCCGTCAAGCACTTCGAGGTCGAGCTTCTCGACCGCCTTCGTCGGAGAAGTCGGCTGATCTCCTGCATCCAGCAGCGACCGCCACCGCAGCACTCCCATCACCAGTTCGGTGGCCAGAGCCATGGTCCGCGGACGAGAGCTTGGAGTATTGGCTCGAGTGCAAAAGCTCGGACGCATAGGCATCCTGCTGCTCGATGCGGAGCAGGATGTCGAACGCTGCGGCGCGGGCGGGAGAGAGTGGACATGGATTTTCTGGAAAAGCTCAGTTGTTCAGTTGAATCAGTTCCCGGTTGCTCAGTTGGACCCAGCTTCTCGCCGGTGCGCGGTTGATAGCCGTGGACGAAGTCGGCCGCCGGCATTCGCTTCTTGCCTTCGATTTGCACTTCGAGCAATTGCAGCGCGGTTCCGCGCCACAACCGACGATCAGGCTGCCGCTCTTCGACCGAGAGTTCAGCCGTCTGCCAACGTGCGCTCCGACTGGCTGCGCTGCCCAGATGTGGAGATTCTTCCCGCGAAAGCTGGTGTACGCGCCCGGCCAGGGCTGGAAGCCGCGCAGGCGGTTCAGGATTTCCTGGGCGGTGAGATGGAAATCAATCTGGCCATCTTCTTTTTTCAGGATGGGCGCCAGCGTTGCCTTGGCATCGATCCTGCGGCCGCGGCATGAACCGTTCCAGCCTGCAGTCCGCGCAGAGTTTCAACCATGAGGTCGGCGCCGATCGCAGCCATGCGCGGCGCCAGGGTTTCGGCCGTGTCCTCGGGCGCAATCGGAATTTCTTTCTGCAAGCAGAATGTCTCCGGTATCGAGTCCGGCATCGATGCGCATGGTGGTGACGCCGGTCACGCTTTCGCCGCGGGCGATGGCCCACTGAATCGGCGCCGCGCCGCGATACTTGGGCAGCAACGACGCGTGCAGGTTGAGGTTGCCCAGCGGCGGCAAATCGATCATCCACTGCGGAATGATGCGACCGTAGCCGACGACGATGATTGCGTCGGGCGTGATGCGCGGCAAGTTGCGCGCGAAATTCTTCGTTGTTCTTGATCTTGTCCGGCTGGCTGACCTGCAATCCCAGTTGCAGCGCTCGCTGCTTCACCGGCGAAAGCGCAAGCTCCATGCCCCGGCCCTTGGGCCGGTCCGGCTGGGTCACCACCAGGCGCACCGCGAAGCCAGCCTCCACCAGCTTTTCCAGAGTGGGCACGGCGAACGCCGGCGTGCCGCAGAAAACGAGATGTGGAAGAAGCAGGGCATCGAGAATTCGGGCATCAGAATTCGGGTAATCTGAGCTCGAACTGCTCAGTGCTCGACGCTCAAGGTCCGATGCCCGATTACTCGATCCCTACCACTCTCCCGCCTTCATCAGCTTGCGGATCTTGCGCTTCATGAAGTCGCGCTTCAGGGCGCTGATGTGGCTGATGTAGAGCTTGCCGTTCAGGTGATCGGTTTCGTGCAGAAAGGCGCGGGCCAACAGATCTTCGCCAGTTTTCTCGAACCACTTTCCGTTAACATCCTGCGCCCGGATGGTCACCTTGCGCGCGCGTGACACCGGCTCGCGAAACTCGGGAATGCTCAGGCAGCCTTCGTTCTGGGTGTGGCGGCCTTCGGTCTGGATGATCTCAGGATTGGCAAGCACCAGCTTGGCGTCCGGATCTTCCTTGAAGGTGACGTCGATGACCGCCAGCCGCTTCGAGATTCCGATCTGCGGCGCCGCCAGTCCGACGCCGTGCGCCGCGTACATCGACTCGAACATGTCATCGACCAGTTTTTTCAGGTCGTCGTCGAAGACCGTAACCGGCTCGGCGGGTTTTTCCAGGACCGGATTTCCAAACTTCACGATGGGATAGATCATGCAGGTTCAGTCGTCAGTGTCGATCTTCAGTCGTCAGTAATTCTTTACTTGCTCCAGATATCCCTTCAAAGTTTCGCAGAGTTTCGGTCATCGAATCGCCGCCGAATTTCTCCAGCGCGCAGCGCGCCAGAGTCAGCGCCACCATGGCCTCGCCGCCACTCCTGCCGCCGGCACCACGCACACGTCGGAGCGCTCGTAAGCGGCCTTGACCGGTTCGCGGCTGGCGAAATCCACCGACTGCAACGGACGCCGCAAGGTGGAAATCGGCTTCAGATATCCGCGCACAACAATGTCTTCGCCGTTCGACACTCCGCCTTCGATTCCTCCGGCATTATTTCTGCTGCGGGTGAATCCGGTCGACCGCGTCATATCCTATTTCATCATGCACGGCGGAGCCGGCGGAAGATGCAGCCGTCACTCCCGCGCCGATCTCGACCGCCTTCACCGCCTGCAGCGACATGACTGCGCCCGCCAGCATACCGTCGAGCCGCTCATCCCACTGCGCGTATGTGCCCAGCCCAGGCGGGACCTTGTGCGCCACCACTTCGAAAATGCCGCCGACGGAATCTCCGGTCCGCAGCACCTTGTCGACTTCTTCTTTCATTTGCTGTTCGGCCTCGGGATCGGCGCAATTCAGCAGAACTTCGTTGCGCTCCGCGAGGCCGCGAATCTGTTCCCAGGCGACATCCTTCTTCAAGGCGGCGCCGCCCACGGCCACCACATGGCTGAGCACTTCGATTCCCAGCTCGCGCAGAAACAACTTGGCCAGGGCGCCAATAGCGACTCGCGCCGCCGATTCTCGCGCCGAAGCGCGTTCCAGCACATAGCGGGCTTCGGAAAAATTGTACTTCAGCGCTCCCGCCAGATCGGCGTGTCCGGGACGCGGCGATGCCACCCGCTTGTGCTTGGCGGAATCGCCCTCTTCGACCGGAAGCGATTCCTGCCAGTTCTTCCAGTCTTTATTCTCCAGCAAGATCGCGATCGGCGATCCGATGGTCGCGCCGTGGCGCACGCCCGAAAGAATGTGAGCTTTGTCGGTCTCGATCTTCATCCGCCCGCCGCGGCCGAAGCCCTGCTGCCGGCGCCACAGTTCGCGGTCCAGAAAGGCCTGATCGACGGCTCAAGCCGGCAGGCAGGCCCGAAAGAAAGGCGACCAGGCCTTCTCCATGAGACTCCCCGGCAGTGAAGTAACGAAGCATGGTTTTGGAATTGTATCCGATGTGAGCGGAAATCCGGAACCAGCCTACCGCGGGAAGAGTTGGAATTGGCTGAGAGCTGATAGCTGACGGCTGACAGCTTGCCGCTACTTCGTCCCGTTGGGATAGACCAGAATCTTGCTGGCCTCGCCGGTCTTCAACCGCTCCATGGCCTTGGAGAAGTCTTTCATCGCGATGCGATCGGTGATCACGGGATGCAGATCCAGCTTCCCGGCTTTCAGCAGCGCGGTCATCTGATACCAGGTCTGGTACATGCGCCGGCCGCTGATGCCTTGCACGGTGATGCCCTTGAAGATAATGTCCTCGGAAAAATTCAGCGAGATTGGCTTGGAAGTCAGGCCGAGAAGAGAAATGCGTCCGCCGCGCCGCACAATATCAAACGCCGTTCGTATGGCGCTGGGATGGCCCGCCATCTCGAGCACGACATCCGCGCCCAGGCCGCCGGTCTGCTCCATTACGATGGCGCGCACGTCGTCCTTCGACGGGATCGAGCACGAAGTCCGCCTTCATCTCCTGGGCAATCTGCCGGCGATGCTCGTTCACCTCGATGGCAAAAATCGTGGTTGCGCCCACCGCTCGAGCCACCGCGATCGAGAACAGTCCGATCGGCCCGCAACCGGTAATGGCCACCGTCTTGGCGGCAATCTCGCCCGCCAGCACGCTGTGGACCGCATTGCCCAGCGGATCGAGAATCGACGCGTACTCCTGCGGAATGGCCGGATCGAGCTTCCAGATATTCGATTCCGGAATCACCACGTATTCGGCGAAGGCGCCGTCGGCATCCACGCCGATGATCTTCACGTTCTGGCAGATGTGGGCTTCGCCGGTGCGGCACAGCAGGCACTTGCCGCAGGCGACGTGCATTTCGGCGGAAACGAAGTCGCCTTCTTTCACGCTGGTGACTTCGTCGCCGATAGGCGACCACCTCGCCGCAGAACTCATGTCCGGGAATCAATGGAGGATGAATTCGATTCTGCGCCCAGCGGTCCCACTCGTAGATATGCAGATCAGTGCCGCAGATGGAGGCGACTTTTACCTTGACCAGAACGTCGTTGCGGCCAAAGCCTGGAACCTTGACCTCGCGGATCTCCGCGCCCGGCGCGGCTTCCGGCTTGACGACCGCGAGCATGGTTTTCGGCATGAACCCAGCCTATGAGTTCGAAATGAGCAGCCAAACTGTTGATTCTAGCACTGGGTAAGAGCCGGGCTGCGCCCGGCCCGGGTGGGTCAGAGACACGCCCCACACATTCTCAGGAGCTGCCATGTCATGAATCTTGTTTGGGTTTTCCCCAACCACCCCCGCCCGGAGTCTCAATCCGAATCCGCTCTCCTTTGCTCAACCGGACATTGAATTTTCCCGGCAACTCTTCGACCGATCCGTCCTGCCGGAGGATAGAAGTTTTGCCGGACGCGCCCTCCCGGCCTCCGCTCAATCCCCAGGGTCCGCGCTTGCGGCGGTCGGCCAGCAGCGTGACTTCGGCGTCGGTCAACACTTCGATTTCGCGCACGATGCCGTCGCCGCCACGATATTTGCCGGTGCCACCGCTGCCGCGGCGCAGAGAATATTGCCGGACTCGCAGAGGATAGGAATACTCCAGCGCCTCCGCCGGCGTGTTCAGCGAATTCGTCATGTGAGTGTGCACGCCCGAGACGCCGGGCTTGGTCGGACGGCGCTCCCATCCCGCCGGCGATGGTTTCGTAGTAGGCAAAGGGCTCGCCGGTGCGCGGATCAGATTCCCCCGATCGTGAGATTGTTCATGGTTCCCGGAGCCGCTGCCGGAATTCGCTCCGGAATGGCCTGCGCCAACGCCCGCAGCAAAACATCCACGATGCGTTGCGAGGTTTCCACATTTCCGCCCGCCACCGCCGCCGGAGGACGCGCATTCACTACCGTCCCTGAGGGCGCAATCACCCGGATCGGGCCGCATCAGTCCCGCGGTCGCCGGCACATCGTCCGTCAGGAGGCATCGGAAGACGTAGAAACAAGCCGAGTAGGTGATCGCCTCGACCGCATTGATGCTTCCTTCAACCTGCGGATCGGTGCCGGTAAAATCCACACTGACCATGTGGCCGTGGGCCACTCGCCCGCGCTGCGCCGGCAACCTTCACCGCCACCGCAATCTTCACCGGCTTTTCGCTGATTCCATCGCCATCCATGAAATCTTCAGCCCGATACGTTCCCTCGGGGCACACGCGCCAGGAACGCCCGCATCATTTGCTCGGAGTAATCCAGCAGCTCCTGGGCAGCGGTTTTTGCCCGTTCCAGGCCGTAGCGCTGGCAAATTTCGCTGCAACCGCTCCGCCCCGGTATGGCAAGCTGCAATCTGCGCGCCCAGGTCGCCTTCGCGCTCATCGGGCGTGCGAACGTTATTCAGCAGCAGCGCCAGAACGTCCTGCTCCATTCTTCCGGCGCGCATGATCCGCACCGGAGGAATGCGCAGTCCTTCCTGATAAATCTCGCGGCACAGTCCCATCGATCCGGGATAAGTCCCGCCCACATCCGCATGATGGGCCCGCGACGCCACGTAGAAGTCCGGACGCGCCCCGCTCTTTCGGGACCGCCGCCCACGCCCCGCAGCAGTGGCGGTTTGGCTGCTGCCGATATACACCGGCGCCACCAGCGTAATGTCCGGCAGATGGGTTCCGCCGCGAAACGGATCGTTCAGCATCACCACGTCGCCAGGCTCAAGGTCGCAGCTCTCGATTGCCGCGCGCACCGACATCGGCATCGAGCCCAGATGCACCGGCATGTGATCGCCCATGGCGATGACTTCGCCGCGGGCGTCGAAAATGGCGCAGGAGTAATCCCGCCGCTCTTTGATATTGGGAGAAAATGCGGTGCGACGCAGCGCCGCGCCCATCTCCTCGGCGATGGAGTGGTAGATGTTCTTGAAGATTTCCAGTTCGATGGGATCGCGTCGCATAAACGGTTCCGGCCAACGCCAGCCAGTGTACGACAACGCCGGGCGAGTGCACCGTCATCAGTGCAAGGTTTGTATTTTCGCGAATTTCTTCGCCGCGCCGCCCCTCCGAATGGTGGGGTGCTCTAGATTATGGTTGTTCCAGAGGCGCGGTCGTGCTAGAAACGCGAATGGGGAACAAAGAGGGCCAGCGCGTTCCTGAGAATCCGGCGCCCTTCTGAAAATCAAGATGAGCCCACGAGCCCGCGCCAGTGCCAAATCAGCCGCCGCCGATGTTCTGATTCCGGAAAAGCTCTATTTCCGCATCGGAGAAGTTTCCCGTCTGTGCCATCTGCCTGCCTACGTGCTGCGTTTCTGGGAAACCGAGTTCCCTCAGCTCAAGCCGGTGAAGAGCAGCACCGGCCAGCGCATGTATCGGCGCAAGGACGTCGAAAGCGTGCTGCGCATCAAGCAACTGCTTTACGAAGAAGGATTCACCATCCCCGGCGCGCGTCAACATCTCCGGGCTCGGAGATCAAGACCGACAAGAAGCAGAACCCGCTGCCCTTCCCGGCGCGTCCGACTTCCGATCTCAAATACGTTCGTCAGGGACTGCGCGACATTCTCACCATGCTTTCTGCCCGGCACTAGTCGCGATTGAAGTTGCCGGTAGGGTTGCTGCGCCCTATTCTTCCGTCAAGATTAATCATTTCGACTTCGTTCCGGTCGCCATTCGGCCGGACATCGGCGCGGCCTTGCGCCGACCCCCGATCAGAGCAATCGCCGCCATGCAAGTTCGGGCCGTCGCGCTCGGGCGTTCGGGCCGGTACGAGTCCGGTGCTGACGGTTTGCTTTTCATGGTTTAGTTTCCGCGGCTAGCGCGTCAGCTCACTCCGCAGGTGCTTGGACAGCTTTTCCACCCGCTTGAGTTTTATCAGCATGTCTTTGGGGAACAAATCGTGGTTCACACGCTGCAGGTCGGCGGGAATAGAGGCAGAGAGTTCGGCGAGTTCCTGGGCATCGCGCTGGAGGCTCGCCATGTCCACGGCTGGCCTTTTCCGGGGTTCCAGGGGGCCTGGTTCCGCCGGCAACTGGTTTTGCGGCCACTCCGAATCTTTGGGCTGCGGCCCACAACGGCCCAGCGGGGCTCCGAGTTGGGGATGCACGGGCAGGGAAAATGAAAGCACCAGGAGCAAAAGCACCGAGGCGGGGAGTCGCATACACACCTCCGGATCGCGACAATCTGCGCATTTTACTGAAGAGAACTATTTTTCTCCATTGAGCATTTGATCGGCCAATCTCGAGGAAATCGCAGGTCTCATCGGAAGAAAAAGACCGTAAAGAACAAAAATTTAAATGTCGCAGGAGGCAGACCGTCCCGTCCAGGAGGCATCTCTAATGTCGAACTCTGAAGGAATCTATTCCCCCCGGAGTGACAGGATGAATGTCTTGATCGTGGATGACAATCCGGCCGTGAGACGAGCACTGCGTGCTCTGTTCGAGAGCGATACAGCATTTGATGTATGCGGAGAAGCGGAGAACGGTCGGGAAGGGCTGGAGAAGGCGATCCAGTTGCGTCCCGACCTGGTGGTCATTGACCTGTCGATGCCGGTCATGAATGGGTTGGATGCGAGCCGCGCGTTAAACCTGCAAGTACCCGGCATTTCTATCATTCTTTTCAGTGGATTCAGCGACGTGTTGACGGCGCAAGAGGCGCATTCCGTAGGTATAGCGGCGTTGGTTTCGAAATCAGAGCCGACCAGCCTGCTTGAGGTCGCTCATGAAGTGCTGCGGCAGAATGCCGCCTGAGGCCCGCCGTCCGCCGTTTCTTTGCCGGAGCTTATTTGCGCCATGAAGCCAGATCTGAGCGCAGAGTGTTGAGTCTGTTCAGGGCATCCACGATCGCCTGATTTTCTTCGGTCGTGCCGCCGTGTTTTGCTGAAAATTCGCGCAGTCTTTCGGTAATCGCGGATTCCGCAGCGTGGATACGCTCGGTCATTCTTGACCAGTTGGTTTCAAGCACAGCGGCCCTGTAAAGCTCCTGCCACTGTTGTCCCGTGCCCATGTAATCTCCTGCCGCTCCCTCGGCAATCCGATCTTCTAGAATTATTGGAAAATGAAGCACAAGAGTCAACCGCGAAACCCAAGCGTTCGCTGACGTACAATCCGCGCCTGGCGGGGACTAGGGGGACATCAGAGAGGCCCAAATCCAGAGCGATTATTCTTCTCGCGCAAGACATTCCCCCCTAAATATGAGAGGACGGCATCGGTTATGAGTGTGGAGGGATCATGGTGGGAATGCCGTCCTCGCCTCGTATATGGATGATGGCTGCCACGATAACTCGCGACCGCCCCAGCCGCCATCAGGCGATTACCTGAACTCCACAAGATGGTTACCTTAGTCGACTTGGGCCCTTCGCATTCCAGGAGGAGCGGTCCCCCTTCGATTGAACGCTTTTTCCGTGCACAATGACCGAAGATTTGCAGGCGGTGCATGAGAAAATTAGCCTGCTGGGCAGCATGAACATGGCATGACTGCTCCTGCGGCACGAAACGCTATGAACAGCTCCAAGACTGGAGGCTTCATGAGCAGCAACGCGACCGCCGTAGTCAAGAAAGAAACCAAGGTTGACCCCAAGAAGCCGAACGATACGGCTCATTATGCGTCCCTCTCCGTTCTCAACGAAGACGGCAAAGAGTACGGCCTGCCACGTTATTTGAGTGAATTCCGTGAGGTTGCAGTTCTGCTCAAACGTGAAGCGGGAGTTACCCACGAACAACTACACGAACGTTTTGCCGCATACGAAAGGGGCGAAGAAATCAGTTTTCCTCTGACCCTAGAAAGCGACGAAGCAATCAAAAATCTTGGGTTCAACCCCAAGTTCTAAATGGGCGGAAAGGCTTTCGATGGTTCTGCCAGAGACACTGATCGGAAATAATCTGGAGGAAACCTCCCTACCACCAGGCTAGGCAACGGCTGGACGCAATTTTTTTGTTTGTATTGGTCGGCCCTAGCAGACGATTTTCGAACTTTTCTGTTGAACCCCGATATTTTTGAACTAACCCCTTCAGCGGTTTAAGACTGAAATACGCCGAATGATTATACTCTGGCAGACGATTTCCGAACCCTGGGCCAAGTCTTAGCTTCCAGCTTGCCGACAACACGTCCAGAATCGCCGGAAACAGCGCGTTCTGAAACCGGATCGAAGTCGTCATCGGCTCCGCCCCCTTCTATTTCGGGCTGAATTATCTCGGCAAGGCGTTGCGGTTTCCTCGTTGGCGTGCGGTCGCTCAAGTCGTGTGGGGATGGGCTAGGTAGTGTTGCCGCAGCAGGTCCTTGCCGTAGTCATTGCCATTCGGAGTTCGCACTACGCAATGGATGTGCTGCTGGGTTGGTTTCGTGGGGTCCGCAGCAAACTTCCGCAGGTTGGCGGGCTGCTGATGATCAAATTCGACCAGGACCACTGGACTGTGCACCCGGTAATAAAATGCGCTATCCGGCTCCGTTCCACCGATCCAAGTGAACCAAGTCTGGTCGAGATAGCGGTCCACCTCGTCCATCTTCACGCGGGCGTGGCCTTCGTCCATGTTCTTTATATAGAGGTGGATCAAATCGCGGAAGCGTTGTCGCGCGGGGCCTGACAGATCGTTCGTGCGCAATCCTGCATAATCGATTACGACGTTGTCCTTGAATGCTTCGGTCAGATTGTTGTTGCCCGTCTTCGAGAAGTTGAGAATGGCCTGTTTCCGCTGCGCCTCCGGGAGGGCGTTCAACACCGCTAGACCATCGTTCTGTTCCTTTTGCAGAATCTCGAGACCTTTGTACTTGCCGGACGGTGCTTTTACTGGTTCGGAGCCGACAAACAAGGGAGTCATCACCACTTGGTCCCCGAGGACAAAGTAATTGATGATGGCGTGATGGCCCTCAAGTTTCCAGCCCCACGGCTCGGTTGCCGATGGCTTGCCGTAAATCTGGATGTAGTACAACCACTCTCCCAGGAACGCATGATCCTCGGCCAGCTCGGCGAGCGTTTCGTTGAGGCGCATGATGTTGCGTGTCAGCTCAAAGCCTTCTGCGCTGAGGGAAGCGCGCATCAATCCGAAAGCGGCCTGCCGCTGGGCATCGGTCATCTCCGCGAAGCAGACTCCCTGACGCGCGTAAAAATGCTGATTCATCCATTTGCGCCACTCGACGTCGTCCACGGGATACATGGTTCTGGCGAGTTGTAGGGGCGTGAGAGTGGCGATGAAGGTCTCCGCAGCATTGCGGAGTGGTCCGGTTGAAACCCCGCTCGGCTTGATCTCGAATAGACCCGGCGCGACCTCACCATTGGTCGTGATTCCCTTGAACGGCGTCGCCAATCCTTTGCTTTCGTATTCCTCGGACATCTGGCGAAAACGCTCCGCCATGGTAGATGCGCTCTGAGTTTGTGTCTGGCCGAGGGCCCATGGAGCAAGAACGGCCGCAGAAACCAGGGATGAAATAAAGTCGCGACGCGTCGGCTTGCCCGTCACAGGATGGGTTTGAGTGTGATGGGAATGATGATGGTTATGATGCAGGTTGTGCGCCATCCTCGTCCTCCGCCCGATTGAGTGGCGGGAGTATAGCACGAGGACGGAATGCGGCAATTCCCCGAGATCGGCGGAAGTAATCGGGTGTTGGTCGGCCCTAGCAGACGATTTTCGAACTTTTCTGCTTAACCCTGATATTTTTGAACTAAGCCTTTCAGCGGTTTAAGACTGAATTATGCCGAATGGTTACACTCTGGCAGACGATTTCCGAACCCGGGCCAAGTTTTGAGCTTCTGGATGGCTGACAACTCAGCCCCTATAGGCCTGCTTAGCGTGGAGATTTGGTGACTCACGCTATAATCCTGCCTACTTCCCATGCCCCTGACTCCCGGAACGATCCTCGGGCAGTATGAAATTCGCTCACCGCTTGGCGCTGGCGGCATGGGCGAGGTGTATCGCGCGCACGACACCCGGCTGGACCGCGAAGTCGCGATCAAGGTGCTGCCGGAGTCTCTGACTGCCGATCCCGATCGCTTGCGCCGTTTCGAGCAGGAAGCACGTGCCGCCGCGGCGCTGAATCATCCCAACATTCTTGCGGTTTACCAGATGGCGACGCACGAAGGCGTGTCCTACATGGTGTCGGAGTTGCTGGACGGCGAGACGCTGCGCGAGCGACTGAGGCGCGGGCCGATACCGCTACGCAAAGCGATTGATTATGCGCGTGCAGATCGCGCACGGCCTGGCGGCAGCACACGACAAAGGCATTGTCCATCGCGACCTGAAGCCCGACAACCTGTTCGTCACCAAAGATGGACGGGTCAAGATTCTGGACTTCGGCCTGGCCAAGCTGGCCCAACCGAGGGACGCCTCCGGAGTGGAAGCGACAATCGCTGGAGTGGAGCCGCAATGCCCTACGGAACTGAGCCCGGCATGGTGATGGGAACCGTGGGCTACATGTCTCCCGAGCAGGTTCGCGGAAAGATGGCAGACCACCGCTCCGACATCTTCGCCTTCGGCACGATTCTTTACGAGATGGTGACGGGGAAGCAGACGTTCCGCAAGCCCACCTCGGCGGAGACCATGACGGCAATTCTGAATGAGGATCCGCCGTCCATTTCGCAAGTCACGGCAGCTACGCCCCCAGGTTTGCAGCGGGTAGTGCACCGCTGCCTGGAGAAGAACCCGGAGCAACGCTTTCAATCGGCCTCCGATATGGCGTTTGCGCTGGAGGCGCTGTCGGATACGGGCATGGCGCCTTCCACCGGCAGTCATGCACATCTGGGTGAGCCCGCGAGTCGTCGGGGAATTGCGATCGCTGGAGCGGCTCTGGCCGTGCTGCTTGGCGTCGGAGCGCTGGCGTATTTCTGGATCAGACCCGCAGCAGTGCCCAAGGTGTCCAATTACGTTCAACTTACGCATGACGGCCAACCGAAGTTCCTGGTGGGAACGGAAGGTTCGAGGCTCTTCCTGTACGTGGCATCCGGTGATAACCAAGGTATGGCCGAGATGTCCACCTCAGGCGGCGAGCCCAGAAAAATGCAACTTCCTCCGTTGAGTTTCAACTCGCCTCAGGCCTTGTCCCTGTCGCAGGACGGATCCGAACTTCTCGTGATGGACGGGCATGGTGTGCCACCTTCGGGACCACTCTGGAGCGTGCCCGTCGTTGGCGGTTCGCCACGCAAGTTGGGAGACATCGCCGGGCAGGGAGGCGCATGGTCGGCTGACGGTAAATTCATCGCCTACAGTAACGGTAACAGCTTGTTCACGGCCAAGGCTGACGGGACCGATGCAAGAAAGGTAATCACGGTTGGGGACTCAGGTTTTATCTTTAACCCAGTCTGGTCACCCGACGGGAACCAGTTGCGATTCCTTTATGGTGCGACGTCTGGCCGCCCCGTCTTATTTCATGGAAGTTTCGCTGGACGGCACGGGCTTGCATCGCCTCCTGCCAGGGTGACCAACCCGCCCGATTCCGAGTACGGCAACGGCGCGTGGACTGTCGATGGGAAGTACTTCGTCTTCATGACGGGCGGCCAAATTTGGGTCGTTACCGCGAAAGGCAGGTTTTCTTCACTCGGAACCAAAACCTATTCAGTTGACTTCCAGCCCGATGCCGTTGTCTCCACCAGTTCAAAGTACAGATGGTAAGAAGCTGTTCGTGGTGGGGCGCACCTTCCGTGGCGAATTGACGCGCTATGACTTGAAGTCTGGCCGCTTCGAGTCCTACCTCGGAGGTATCTCCGCCGAATACGTCTCCTTCTCGAAGGACGGCCAGTGGATGGCCTACGTCTCTTATCCGGAAGGCACTCTGTGGCGAAGCAAAATGGACGGGAGTGAGCGTTTGCAACTTACGTATGCGCCCTCGCAAGCCCTGATGCCTCGCTGGTCCCCTGACGGCAAGACCATCTTGTTCTTTGACGCGTCGGGTACCAACAAGCCTTCCAAAATCTATGAGGTTTCACGGGAGGGGGGAAGCCCGCAGCCACTGATGCCCGACAACCCTGACCCTCAAACAGACCCGAACTGGTCGCCAGATGGAAGCAAGATCGTCTTCGCTGGCCGTACCGCGGACGCTGCATCCTCGATCCGGGTCTTTGATTTGGCAACCCGTCAAGTCTCCACGCTGCCCGGCTCGCAAGGGATGTACTCGCCCCGTTGGTCTCCGGACGGTCGATATATTCCCGCACTCTCGGTTGACGCAAAGAGACTTCTCCTATTTGATTTCCAGACCCAGCAGTGGACGGAACTTGCCCAGGGCAGCATGGGCTGGCTGGAATGGTCAAAAGACGGCCAGTACCTTCAGGCAGGCGATGCCAGCGGAACAGGCGCCATTGTCAGGATTCGGCTGAGCGACCATAAGACGGAACGGGTTGTGGACCTCAAGAATTTTGCCACCGTGGGCTTTTACGGAAATTGGTTTGCGGTCGCCCCCGACGATTCGCCTATTATGCTTCGCAACGCCGGGACCCAGGATGTTTACGCCCTCGACTGGGAAGAGCCGTAATGTACAGGCGAGGAGAGGACCTGGATTCGGATCCTGAACGGGCAAACCGGAAGTAATCGGGTGTTGGTCGGGACGGGCAGATTTGAACTGCCGACCCCTCGCACCCCAAGCGAGTGCTCTACCAGGCTGAGCCACGTCCCGACTGGAAGGAACCGGCCGCAATCTCAAACGCGGCGGTGGGGTTGACTCAAGGATTTTACACCAGGCTTCAGCGATTCTTGCGCTTCGGGAGCGGGCTTTTCCTCGAGCACGGCGAACTGGATTTTCTTCTCTACCGGATCGATGCGGTCGACCAGCACCCGCACTCGCTGTCCCAGGCTGTAGATCTTGCGGTTGCGCTGGCCGATGATCTCGCGCGTATTTTCGTGATAGGTGTAGCGGTCGTCGGTCAGCGTGTCGAGCGGCACCAGGCCTTCGACGAAGAGATCGGTCAGCTCCACGAAGAATCCGTACTTGGTCACGCTGATGATCAGGCCGTCGAAGTCTTCGCCGACCCGGTCCTGCATGAACTTGACCTTCTT
The DNA here is from genome assembly GCA_963696825.1 of Terriglobia bacterium. Taxonomy (GTDB): domain Bacteria; phylum Acidobacteriota; class Terriglobia; order Terriglobales; family Acidobacteriaceae; genus JAIQFF01. Next base: position 376,971 of record CAVOLN010000007.1, on the reverse strand, counting down.
CCATTCCATCAATTCGCGTTCGGCGTCGTCGGCGCGGCGCTCGGACTGGCTGGATTCTTCGGCGATGTCGTGCAGTTCCTCGAGCGAGATGGGGCCGCCGTCGGGCTGGACGGCTTCGCGATGAGCGGCGTGATCGCGGCGCTTCGACCAGGGCGAACTTGTAGCGCCGGCATCTTGCCGGCCCGATGGCGGGCTGGAAGCCCGCTTGAGTTCGTGGCTCGGTTCGCATCCGTATGAGGCGCCTGGAGCCTTCTTCTTCGGTTGCGTTGAATCGTCGCGCCTGCGGACGTTCCGTCCGCTATCGGGCCGGCGGGACGCCGGCGCTACCGTCGGGCTGCTCGGCCGACGTCGCGCAGGACTTCCTTCAGAATGCGATGAACGATCAGATCGGGATAGCGGCGGATCGGCGAAGTGAAATGGGTATAGGACGGTCGCGGCCAGAGCGAAGTGGCCCAGATTCTCCTCGGAGTAGCGCGCCTGCTTCAGCGAGCGCAGCATCAGGAAGGAAAGAATGCGCTCTTCCGGCTTGCCGGCAATTTTTTCGGTCAGCTTCTGATACATGCGCGGCGTGATGTGCACTTCTTTCGGAATCTCGATCTCGCGGGTGCGCTTGCCGGTGCCGTAGTTCGCGCGGCGGTCGGTCTTGAGCTGCACGCGCTGAATGGGCAGCGGGCCCACGCCCAGCGAATAGCCGAAGGTCGCGGCGATCACTTCAAAGTCGTAGACCCGCTTGGCGTCGGGCTTTTCGTGGATGCGGTAGAGCGAAGCGATGCGCTTGTTCTCCAGATACGACGCCACGCATTCGTTGGCCGACAGCATGAATTCCTCGATCAGGCGATGCGCGATGTTGCGCTCCGAGCGGGTGATGCTCTTCATCAATCCGATTTCGTCGAACTCGATCACCGGCTCGGGCAGATCGAAATCGATCGAGCCGCGGCGCTCGCGCTTGCGATTCAGGATCAGCGCCAGATCGCGCATCAGTTCGAACCCGGGCACCAGTTCGGCGTAGCGCTGGCGCGCGCCGGCATCGCCTTCGAGCACCGCGTTCACGTCGGTGTAGGTCATGCGCTCGGCGGAGCGGATGATGCCTTCGCTCAATTCGTAGCCGAGAATCTCGCCGTGATGATCGATTTCCATGACGCACGACATCACCAGCCGATCCACCTGCGGACGCAGGCTGCAGATGTCGGTCGAGAGTTCGAGCGGAAGCATGGGCACGGCGCGATCGGGAAAATAGACGCTGGTGCCGCGCAGGCGGGCTTCCTGATCGAGCGCAGAGTCCGGCGTGACGTAGTGGGCCACGTCGGCGATGTGCACCTGCAGCTCGAAGTTGCCGTTCTCCAGACTGCCGGACGGCGACCGCATCGTCGAAATCGCGCGCCGTTTCGCCGTCGATCGTGACAATCGGCAAGGCGCGGAAGTCGCGCCGCTTGCTGCACTTCGGCGGCTGGAATGATGGGCTCGGCATCCTGCGCTTCCTCGAGCACCGCGGGCGGGAAGCGATGCGGCAAGTGATACTTGCGAATCATGATTTCGACGTCCACGCCGAAATCGTCTTCGTAGCCGAGAATCTCGACCACGCGCCCGCGCGGATTCTGCGTGGCGGTGGGCCAGTCGGTGATCTCGACGTCCACCACGACGTTTTCCAGATCGTCCCAATCGGCGCGGCGCGCGGCTTCCTGGCCCAGCACGCGATCGCGGACTTCTGTGCTGCGCTGTACGGGCGAGCGTCCGGCTCGTGCCCGCGCAGGCTCTCTGCCGTCGCGAGGTCAGCACGAGCGGACGCTCGCGCTCAGCTGCCGGTCACTCCGGATACTCCATCCCTGGCGGGATCACAATCTCCTGCGTGATTTTCTGGTCAATCGGAGTGACGTAGTTGTGCCGGCTGCCGTAGTGAAACTTTCCCACTACAGTCGAGTGGGCCCGGCCGATCAGGCGCACGATGCGGCCTTCGGCGCGGCCATCGGGACGAATATTGCCGATTTCGACCAGCACGCGATCGCCGTGCATGGCCGATCCGACCGCCGGAGGCGGAATGAAAATATCTCCCGCCAGGCGCGCCTTCAGGCGTTCGTCGAGCGAGCTGGCTTCGGGAATCACAAAGCCGAAGCCATCGCGATGCATGCTCAACCGCCCGACAGCCAGGTTCTTGCCCGCGGCAGCCTGCGGAATGGCATAGCGGTCGGAGTCCACCTGCTGCAAGCTGGCCGCTGGCCACCAGGTGCTTCAAGCGCTCGAAAGCTCGCGGCGGGCGTCGCCATGGACGCCGAGTTCGCGAACCATCTGCTTGAAGCCGGCAGTGCGTTTGGGCTGGCGCTCGATCTTCTTCAGGATGGCGGAATCGGAAAGCATGGACGGTGTCAGTCATCGGTTATCGGAGCCGACAGCGCGTTGGCCAGGAAACGAGGCGGAAATATTTCTCCTGAAAAATCCTGCGATGATGCAGTTCATGACCGGCAATGATGTAAGCGATGGCGCGCACGGTCACTTCATTCTTGTTGGCGACGCCCCGGCGGGTCCAGGCTGCTTCATCGAGCCCGCGAAACAGCGACAGAGTCGCCTTGCGAACCGATGTGAACTCCTCGACCAGGGCAGCCAGACTGCGACTGGCCGAATGGCCCGATACTTCACGTAGTCATCCTGCTCGAAGCCTTCCATTGGAGTTTTGTCGTTGCGAGCAATGCGCAGCGCCCGGTAAGCTGAAGACACGCTCGGCATCGATGACGTGCCCAAGCGATTCCTTCACACTCCACTTTCCCGGAGCGTAGCGGAAGTCTCCCTCTTGCTTCCTGACGCGCAGAAAGCAGCGCTGCGGTTTGCGGCCCCTGCTTCTCCAGGGTGACTCAGGATGTCTCCGTCCGGGACCAGGGAAATGTATTTTTCGTAGTAGGGTGCGTATTCGTCGGACTCGGGCTTGCTCGCCAACGATGTTTTTGTCGTCATAACCTGGTTCCTCTGACTTTCAGGATACCTGAAGCGGCGCTTAGCGGTATTTGGCGATGGGCGGGGAGGTCGGCGCAGTCCTTCTGCGGAATTCGTCCGGGAAAGCGGCCCAGTTGAGTTCACAGCACTACGTCGAGATGTATTACGGGGGTGGTTAGAAATTGGCGTCGTGGAGTTCAGCCTCTGACACAGAAAAGCTTTTAACCACAAAGGGTGCAAAGATCGCTAAGGAAATTCTTGGCGATCTTTGCGGCATCTTGGCGACCTATGCGGTTATGAGCTTTCAATCGCGAGTACTCCAATCTTCGAACAATTCGCGCCGAGGAGTGGGAATCCTGTCATTCGCGATCGAACCGGTAACGGCGAGCTGATCAGTTTGTGGTGAGGTTGGGGTCCCTCGACTTGCTCTCGCCGCGCGAGCGCGGCTCGAGGCTGCGCTCGGGATGACACTGCCAACCACCGCTCGGGATGACAGGTTCTGATGACCGGCCTTGATGAACGGCCCGTCTTGATCACTCGCAGAGTTAACCAACCCGGGATGGCCGTCTAATTCAATCCCAGTTGAGTTAACTTGACAGCGCAGTGGATGTTGCCGTTGCAGCCGCCAATATTGACGTTGGTGCCCAGGGTGCTGAAGTACACGCTCGAAGCCTGGGCCTGGGTGCTGGTGTTATCCCAAATGATGCCGCTAGTGCCGCCGGGATAGCTGAGCCCGCTTAGAGTTCCGGTGATCGTGCCCGTGCTGATGTCGTCAGTGCGGAGTAATCCATCGGCGCCCGCTCCCATCAGGCTGCTGATGATGATGTCGTGATCACCGTTGCCGAAGTTAACATTGGGATTATAGATTTCGGTGATCGGGCTGCAGGGAACGCCGGCCGAGGTGCCGCGGGTGATGCTGCTGGTGGCGGTGGCGTTCATCGCCGGGTAGGCGGTAAATCCAATCCAGTAAAGAAACGATGTAGTGTCGGTCGTACTAGTGCCGCAGAGGTACAACTGCCCGGTGTTCGGAGTGGCTCCGAAGAAGTCATTGTCGAAAGCGCCGCTATAGAGGTTGGCGTTCGTGGTGGTGTTATTTCTAGCTTCCGCGACCGACGTGGGCTTTCACCATCCCGGTGAGATCCTCGTTCAGTTGGGCGACGACTGCGCTGTTGGTTGTGCCGTCATTCCCGGAGAAGGCAAAAATCTTGTCGCTGGTAGCTGTCCAGAAGCACGGGATCGGGTATTCCGTATGAGCCTCCGCTGGCGGTGCAGTTGCCGCCCGGCGCCGGCGTACCAGTTCGGCCCGGGGGATGAGCGGTGGTACAACCGCCGCCGCCGACCATAACCGGCCCGGCAAAGACCACGGGCGGAGTTCACGCTGACGTTAAGAGTCCAAAGCTCTCCCAGTTGATCGCCCACAAACAAGCGCCCCGTATCCGAGTCGTAGACCGGACCGTTGGGCGTCGCTGAAGCGCCACCGGTTCCTTTTACCGGCAGAGTGAACGTCCAATCCACGGTCGGATTGGTATTGGCCGCACACTTGAAGACGCAACTGATTCGGTAAATCTTGCCATCGTCGCTGCCCACAAAAGCCTTGTCCGTGGCGTAGTCCACCCACGGCGAAGACAGCGTGTTGGTGGCGCTCGCTGGAATAGGTCAACGATCTCAGACAAGAAGTTGACGCCGAGCAGCCGCCGACAGCGGTGGGAGTGACCGCATTCGTCGCAGAGGTCCCCTCTCCCGCCTTCCAGGTCAGCACGTGGAACACGGCTGAGGTTGCCGCACTTTCCACGTACGCGATCTGGGTACCGTCCAGGGAAACGACGGTGGAGGTCAGGATCTTGCCGCCGCTCACGTTGGTTCCGTCGTACGCCCAGTTTACAGTGGGAGCGGCTCCACAAAATCCGCCCGTGCCGCTGTAAAGGTTGGTTATGCCCACCAGATTGGCCTGGGTTGCGCTGCCGGCCACATTCAGGCCGAAGACCGCATAGTCGGTCGTACAATTCGTAAGCGTCAGCGTGGCATCGGGATTAAAACCGAACTTGGCAGGAAACATGTTGGGAGCCAGGCTGCCCGCGCCCAGGGAGACGCTCCAGTCTCTTTCCAGAGCAGTGCGCTTCTTAGGAGGACGGCCGGGAGGACGGCCGGGAAAACCTCTGCCACGAATCGGCCCGAAACGGAATTGCCCACGACTGGAATTATCGTCTCCCCCAATTTGTGCTCTGGAAAACCCGGCTGCAGGCCGAAGATTGCGCTCTGCCAAGTGAAAAAGAATTCTGGGCTCCCGCCGCGCACGGTCCAGATTAGCTGTGCTTATGGGTCCGCTGACAACGATGTGATGGTAACTCCAATCAACCACCCGTCCGACATGCTCCTCAGAACCCGTCTGGGCCTCCCGGCAAGCGACAGGCTGGTAACCACCGATACGCACAATAGCAAGTAGCGGTACACCGTAATTCATGAATGCTCCCAAGTCAAGGACGGGGATGTATTTAACGATCGTTGCCAGTTCAAGATTAAAGGACTCTAATCAAATAGCGGCTGCAGTCTTGGAGGATGGCATTACATTAGTAACGTCCCCTGCTCACCAATTGGTGTCGCGATCCCGGCTGCCGGATGTCATGATGTTGCGGCGGGGAAATGCCAACGGGCGGAATTTGCATTGCCCGGAAGTTTTTACCGGAATCATGAGGATGAGGAGCGTACTCGGACCGCAACTGCTCCCGGCTCGTACATGTCCCGCGATATCAACAGAGAGCGCGATTTTCACAGGTCCGGTTTTCAGTTTGCTGGAGTAAAATGCCGAGTTGGTCACCGAAGTGCGGCCTTTACCCAGAATCCATAAGAGGAAAGGACTTTTGTCACATGTGGAAACCCACGAATCAGCCTACGACTCCAGGCCGGCCAGGTGAGCCGGAGCGCCCGGCGGCGCCCGCCCCCGCACCAACCTCTGCCGTGAGCGAACCCACTCCTGCCGCTCCGCGTCCGGTCTACCACCACCACGGCGGACCAGGCGACGATCGGCAAATCGCTGGTGATCAAAGGCGAGGTGACGGGTTCTGAGTCGCTTTACATCGACGGACGGGTGGAAGGTTCCATCAACCTGTCGGGCAACCGCGTGACCGTCGGTCGCAACGGCGTGGTTTCGGCCAACATCAATGCCCGCGAAATCGTTGTACTCGGCAAAGTGCGCGGCAACCTCACGGCCAGCGACCGCGTGGACATCCGCAGCGACGGCTCGCTCACCGGCGACGTCGTGGCGGCCCGCATCTCCATCGAAGACGGCGCATTCTTCAAGGGCGGAATCGACATCCGCAAAGCCGGCCAGAAGGCGAACGGCGAAGAAGTCAAAGCCGCATCGGCCGAAGCAGCCACCGCAGCCAGAGTCTAGTTTTTCCAGCAAGATCACGGCGGGCACTCTTGGTTCGCATGAGAGTGCCCGTGTTTTTTTGTCTGAGTGAAGTTGTGCAGACGAGTTAGCATCAGAGCTGACAGCTGAGAGCTGAAAGCTGACGGCTGCTCTAAGGTTCAATTCCCCTACTCAACTCCGCCGCCTGCACTTCCGCCACGCGAGGATAAGTGGTTGGCTTTGCGACGGCGAAGGTCGCCCGGCAGCGATGATCGGGTAAGCCACAAGCCTGCAGCCACGGCTCCAGCCCACGTAATCGTAATCAAGCCGAGAGCCTTGAGGTCGGCGACCCGGCTGTTGTTGACCATCAGCACGCGGGCGACTTGATAAGCTCAGCAATCCCGCCACCACCGACGTGATCCCCGCCTTCGCAATCTCTCCCCAGTTCAATTCATTCATCCGAACCAGCTGGCGGCGATGGAGCAGAAACGCCAGCGCCAGCGTATTGGCCACGATCCCGAGATCGGAAGCCATGGCCAGTCCCACGGTCGAGAAATGGCGGAACAGAGCCGAGTACATGGGGATCGAAGCCAGCGTAATCAGGCTGCTGGCGACCATGGGAATGAGCGTGTTGCCGGCGGCGTAAAAGGCGCGCGAGTAGAGACCCTGCGCCGACCAGAAACAAAGCGAAAGCGAGAACCAGAAAAAATACAGCGCAGTTTCCTGGGAATCGGAAAACGTGAAAGTGTCCGCGGCGATAGACCAGATCGATCAGCGGCAGCGCCGCCGCCATCATGAAACTGGTGGCCAGCAGCGACGTGGCCACGATCCGGTAGATCGATCCGTTCACCGTGTCGGCGAACTCGCGCATCCGCTTTTCTCCAAACAGCTTGGCGAAAAAAGGCAGCGAAGCCTGGCTGGTGGCCTGTCCCAGCACCGCGATCGGCACCGCGAACAGACGCTTGGCATAGTTGAGGCGCGTGATATCGCCGACCGCTCCCGAAGCGAAGTAGCGCAGGATCCAGTCGTCGGCGGTAACCAGCGACACTCCCAGCATCAGCGGAATCGAGAGCCGCACCCATTCGCGAAACGCGGAGTTGCGCACGTCGAACGAAATGCTGTAGCCGGTGCCGATGCGCGCCGCGCCGATGGCGTTGATCAGAAATGGTCCCAGAAAGCTCCCCGCCAACGCTCCGTAGGCAAGCGACGCAATGCCCAGTCGACGCGAAAGCAGCACGCCGCCCACGATGATGGCGGCGTTGTAGAGCAGCGGCCCGAAAGCGGGAAACAGAAACAGTCGCCGCGAAAGCAGCACCGCGGAAACCACGCCGCCGACGTAAAAGAAAATCTGTGCCGGCAGCAGAATGCGGGTCAGATGAACGCAGAGCTGCATCTGTTCCGGGTTGAACTTGGGGAAGAGTACGGCGTGAAATTTCCGGAGTAAAGAATTCCGCCAGGAGAATTCCCGACTCCCAGCACCGCGGTCATGACCGTGATGATGACCGAAAAAGTCTTCTGCGCTTCCGCTTCTTTTTTCTCCGCGAGAAAGCGGGTGTAGATCGAAACGAAGGTGATGGAAGCGGTTCCGCCCGCCACCAGATAATTGAGCCAGTCGGGAATGGTGAAGCCGGCGACGTAGGCGTCGGTCGCGGGCCCGGCGCCGAATGCGTAGGCAATGTAGGCCTCGCGCACGTAGCCGATCACGCGCGAAAGCATGACCGCCGTCATCAGCAACAGCGTGGCGGAGAAGGCGCTGTGCTGGTGCGAGGGACGAAGGAAGCGCAACCAGGCGGGCGAAGCCGCTGAACCGGGCGCGCTTCTGGAGAGTCTGCAGAATTCGCCATCAAGGGGCGATTCTACACGCAAACATTGCGCTCCCCGGATACGCCGGATGGTTCGCGGGAATCATGTGAGCCGGGAAATCAGCTCAGGCTAATCGAACCTGGTGGATCGGTCGAGCGGCCGGTCATGTCAGCCGGAGAGATATTCGAGAGCTTTGAGAGAGCGAAGGAATGCCCCTCAGCAAGTGACCCTTTCAAAGTAGCCGCCGTCTCGGCGGCTGTCCGGTGGGCGTCTCGCCCACCGTGGGAGGGCAGGATGCCCTCCCGACAGCCGGCAAGATGCCGGCGCTACGTAGCGGCTGCGCACGATTGAAGTTTACAGCGCAAGTGGCGATTGAGACTCGGGCAATGGATCCTTCGATCTCCGAGCTCCCCATCAGGAAAGCTCTGCGAGACTAAAGAAATGCTCTTAGCAGCCGACACTCCCAAAGGCTGCATGGACAAACGGAGCGGCCTTCCTAGTTTGTTCCTGCGTGTGCCGCCGTCCGCGTGTCTTTGTAGACCACGCCACCCTTCATGACGAAATCGACATGCTCCAGGGCGCGCACGTCGGCCAGCGGATCGGCATTGACGGCGATGATGTCGGCGTACTTGCCGGCTTCGATCGTGCCGACGTCCTTGGCGCGGCCGATCAGATCGGCGGCGCTCGACGTGGCGGCGCGGATCGCCTGCGCCGGCGTCATGCCATACTTCACCATGTAGAAGAACTGCCTGGCATTGTCGCCGTGGGGATAGACGCCGGCGTCGGTGCCGAAGGCCATCTTCACGCCGGCCTGAACCGCCTTGCGGAAATTTTCGCGCTGCAGGCGGCCGACCATCCTCTCCTTGTCGAGATTCTCGGTCGGCAAGTCCGAACTTCGGCGCTTCGTTCAGGATGTAATCGTCGTTGTAGATGTCCATGACGAGATAGGTGCCGTGCTCTTTCGCCAGACGGATGCCTTCGTCGTCGATCAGGCTGCCGTGCTCGATCGAGTCGATGCCCGCCAGGATCGCGTTCTTGATGCCTTCGGTGCCGTGAGCGTGCGCGGCGATCTTGCGGCCGCCCATGTGCGCCGTTTCCGCCGCTGCCTTGAGTTCCTCGAAGGTGAATTGCGGCGCGCCCGGACTGTCGCCCTGCGAGAGCACGCCGCCCGTGGCGAGGATCTTGATCACGTCCACGCCGTACTTCACCTGGGCGCGAATGACGTGGCGAATCTGGTCCACGCCGTCGGCGATCTGGAAATCACGCTCCTCGGGAAACATCATCACCCGGGTCTGCGGCGAGAAGTTGTTCAGGTCGCCGTGGCCGCCGGTGATCGAAATGCCAGGGCCGCTGGCCACGATTCGCGGGCCGACCAGATAGCCTTCGTTGATCGAATTGCGCAGGTCGACCGCCAGAAACGGATCGGAGCCCACGTCGCGAACCGAGGTGAATCCGGCTTCCAGTGTCTTGCGCGCATTGATCACGCCGGCGAAGGCGTGGTCGAAGGGCGTGTCCTTGAAGTTGATAGATCTCGTTGTAGCGGTCGGCGCGCGAGCCCAGATGGGTGTGGCAATCGATCAGGCCGGGCAGAACGGTCGCCTGGGAAAGATCGATCACATTGGCGCCGGGCGGAATCTTGAGATCGGCGGCCGAGGTCACGCTCTTGATGCGTTCATCTTCGACCGCAATGATCATGTTTTCGCGAACGTTGTCGCCTGGTCGCGTCGAACAGGCGGCCGACCAGGAGGTAGATTAGTTTGGGGAACGATTTTTCGGCCGCGGGGCTTGCCGCACCCTGCGCACGGCCGAAGGTTGTCAGGGTCACGAGGAAAACAATTAGGGTAGAGAATTTTTTTATCAGGATTGCCGGGTTCAAACGATCGCTCCTGGGGCAAGCAGTTGTGGGTTTCGAAAGCTATAGTTTCGAAAGTTTGTTTCAAGAATTTGGAAGTGCTGAGTGTCACGGTTGCAGGCATTTCCTGTCAAGCAGGAAGGAGACCGACAGTGGGTCTCGCATTCTCAAGTTAACCTCGGGCAACCCACACAGGTAAGCCAAGGAAAACTCCGATCCAGCGGTAATCTGTGCTCCTCCGCGCGCTCTGTGGTTAAATGGAAGCGATGGCTGAGCAGAAAATCCGCGTGCTGGTGGCCAAGCCCGGCCTGGACGGGCACGATCGTGGAGCCAAAGTGATTGCCCGCGCCCTGCGCGATGCCGGCATGGAAGTGATCTACACCGGCCTGCGGCAGACGCCGGAGATGATCGTGAACGCGGCGCTGCAGGAAGACGTGCACGTCATCGGGCTCTCGATTCTTTCCGGCGCGCACAATGCCATCGTCCCGCGCGTGATGGACCTGCTCAAGCAGAACAAGATGGACGACGTGCTGGTCGTGGTCGGCGGCATCATTCCCAATCAGGACGTGGACAGTCTGAAGAAAGCCGGCGTCGCCGCCATTTTCCAGCCCGGCACGGCGATGGACGACATCGTCCAATTCATTCGCGCCAACGTCAAGCCGCGCGGCGTGCCCACGGCCATGAGATTGATGGCCGAGATCAGCACCTCCCGTTTGAAAGAACTTCTCCAGCGCACGGTCGGGCCGACGCCCTGGTACTGGAAGACTTTTCCCGCGTTCAATTCCGCTTCCGGCCAGCGCTTCGTCTGGACCCATCACGGCGAGCGAGGGACCGCTCGGCTATCTGGTTTCGCTCGGCCTGGAGCAGGAACCCGACAAGCCGCGCCTGGCGCTGAATACGTATTGCCGTCCGTTTTTCGTGCCGCCGTCGCATCTGGGGATCTGGTGCCCCGAAGGCCGCAGCATTCGCTTCGCCTGCTTCGATCCCGATCAGCTCAAGGCTTTCGACTTCGCGGAAATTGCCGGCTGGTTCAAGCAGTCGAGCGAGCGCATCTACGCGGCGACGGCGCCCGTCGCCGATTTCGAAGTCTCGCTCGGCCTGGCCGCCGGCATGCACAAGATCGAAGTGCCATCGGAGTTGCGACAGGTGGACGAACTGATCATTCCCACCAGCTATCCCGGCCAAGAGTCCCGACGATCCGGCCTTCGCGCTCTATGTCGTCTATCTGCAAGCGGGACTGGTCGAGGTGCTGCCGCAGAAATGGTTCACGGCCAGCCAGTATCAGGTGGGAAAGCAATGGATCACGCGGGCGGCGCGCGATCCGGAGTCGCATCGGATTTTTGGCGAGTGTTTCGGAGCAGGCAGTTTCCTGCTGGAGGAAGATGGATGCCGGCTGGAGCGGTGGATGGAGAAGAGCGCTTAGTGAAGTCTGCGTGACGCTCTGATGGTCTTAGATCTGAATTCTGCGCAGATCGCGAATCTGAAGGTTGCTGACCAGCGCTGCGGCTAACCGGGCGTTTGCGCCGTCCGCTCGGCTGTTATACCGTAAACTGTTTCAGACTCTTCGCTTATGAACGAACGCATCGATCCCGGCATGCCCTCGAGTTCCACCGTTCTGGAGTCGCGCGTGGATCCCACCTCGGCGCGCTTTGAAGCCAACATGCGCTTTCTGGCCGACCTGGTTTCGCAGGTGCGCAACGAAGAAGAAAAGATTCGCGAAGGCGGCGGGCCAAAGGCCATTGAGAGCCAGCACAACAAGGGACGGCTGACGGCGCGCGAGCGCATCAATCTGCTGGTCGATCCGGGAACATTTTTCGAACTGGGCGCTTACGCCGCGCACGGCATGTACGAAGAGTGGGGCGGCGCGCCGGCGGCCGGAGTGATCACCGGGCTGGCGCGCATTCAAACGCGGCTGGTGATGATCATCGCCAACGACGCCACCGTGAAGGCGGGCGCGTTCTTTCCCATGACCGCGAAGAAGGTGATTCGCGCGCAGAATATCGCCATCGAAAATCGCATTCCGACGATTTACCTGGTGGACTCAGCGGGAGTTTTTCTGCCGCTGCAGGAAGATGTCTTTCCCGACACCGACGATTTTGGCCGCGTGTTTCGCAACAACGCGGTGATGTCGGCGATGGGAATTTCGCAGATCGCCGCCATCATGGGCATGTGCGTGGCCGGCGGCGGATATCTGCCGGTGATGTGCGATCACGTGCTGATGACCGACGGCAGCGGACTTTTTCTGGCCGGGCCGGCGCTGGTGCAGGCGGCCATCGGACAGAAAGTTTCCGCCGAAGAACTGGGCGGCGCGGCCATGCACTCCGCCATCAGCGGCACCGTCGATTTTCGCGAGCCCAACGACGAAGCCTGCCTGGCGCGCATTCGCGCCATCGTCGAGAAGTGGGGATACCGCCGGCAGTCGCCCTGGGACCGCAAGAAGCCGCAGCCGCCCGCGCTGGCCGCGGAAGAAATTTACGGCATCTATGATTCTTCGCCGGCGCGGCCCTATGACATGAAGGAAATCCTGGCGCGCATCGTGGACGGCAGCCGCTTCGACGAATACAAGCCGGAATACGGCAAGACCATGGTCTGCGGCTACGCGCGCATCGGCGGCTTTGCCGTGGGCATCGTGGCCAATCAGAAGCTGCATGCGCAGCAGACCGACCACGAAGGCCACAAGCGAATCGAATTCGGCGGCGTGATCTACACCGAGTCGGCGGAAAAGGCCGCGCGCTTCATCATGGACTGCAACCAGAATCTGGTTCCGCTGGTTTTCTTCCACGATGTGAACGGCTTCATGGTGGGACGCGACGCGGAGTGGAGCGGCATCATCAAGGCGGGAGCGAAGATGGTGAATGCGGTGTCCAATTCGGTGGTGCCGAAGATTACGGTGATCGTCGGCGGATCGTTCGGCGCCGGACACTATGCCATGTGCGGCAAGGCCTACGATCCGCGGCTTCGTGTTTGCCTGGCCGACCGCGCGCTACGCGGTGATGAGCGGCGACGCCGCGGCCGGCACGCTGGTGGAAATCAAGATCAAGCAACTGGAGCGCAGCGGCAAAAAGTTGAGCGACGAAGAGCGCAAGGAACTGTTCGAGTCGGTGAAGAAAACCTACGACGAGCAGACCGATCCGCGCTACGGCGCCGCGCGGCTGTGGATCGACAAGATCATCGATCCGGTGGAAACGCGAGATGCCATCACGCAGGCGCTGGAAGCCGCGGCGCTGAATCCGGATGTGCCGGAGTTTAAGGTCGGAGTGCTGCAAACATGAAAGCAACGGCAGCCACGGATTTGCACGGATCTTCACGGATCATCGAGAGCAATTAGAATTGATCCGTGTGAATCCGTGAGATCCGTGGCCCGATTTTCTATGTCCGATTCCGTAAAACTCGTCGAATGTCCGCGCGATGCCTGGCAGGGGCTGCAAGGGGCAGATTCCTGCCTACATCAAGACCGACTACCTGAAAGCCCTGATCAGCGCGGGTTTCAAGCATATTGACGCGGTTTCGTTCGTCTCGCCGAAGGCCGTGCCGCAGATGGCGGACTCGGAAGAAGTGCTGAAGGAACTTGATCCGCCCGACGATGTCGAAATTATCGGGATCGTGGTGAACGAAAAAGGCGCGCAGCGGGCGATCGCGACCGAGGCGGTGCGGACGCTGGGATTCCCTTATTCGGTTTCGCCGACGTTTCTTGCAGAACAATCAGCGCCAGACGCTGGAAGACGCGATCGACGAACTGGAGAAGATCAACGAACAAGGGCGAAGCCGCCGGGCTCGATACCGTGGTTTATATCTCGATGGCGTTTGGCAATCCGTACGGCGATCCGTGGAATGTTGGCGAAGTGGTCGATGCGGTCGACCTTCTCGAAGTCGCAAGGCGTTCGCACGATCTCGCTGGCTGACACGGTCGGACTGGCCGGGCCGGCGCAGATTCGCGAACTGTTTCGCAGCGGTGATTTCAAAGTACGACTATCTGGAGATTGGAGTGCACCTGCACAGCCGTCCGGACCAGGCGGTGGAAAAGATATCTGGCCGCGTATGATGCGGGCTGCCGCCGGTTTGATTCCGCGCTGGGCGGACTGGGCGGATGTCCCTTCGCGCAGGATGCGCTGGTGGGAAATATTGCGACCGAAAAAGTGGTGGAGGCGCTGAAGCAAAGAGGAGCGGAGTTGCCGGCGCTGAAGCCGCTGGACGTGTTGCTGCGGGTGACGGCGGAGATTGGGGCGCGGTATACGGCGTCTTCGGCGGCGGATTGAGGTGGTTCTCATGCTGACAGCGGAATTCGCGATGCGAGTTCCGGTGTGGTCAAGCGTACTTCCAGTGCGCGGATAGAATAGGGGTCCTTCGACTGCGTAAATCATTTCGCGAGCGAAACGATTTACTTCACTCAGGATGACAGCGGCTACGACCACACATGGAATATAAAACCATTCAGCTTTCGTTCGATTCCGGCGTTGCCACCATCACGCTGAACCGTCCGGAGAAGCGCAATGCCATCAGCTTCGCGCTGGTGGAAGAATTGCTGGCCGCGCTCGATGAGGTCGAGCGATCCTCGGCCGCAGGTCGTCATACTCACCGGCGCGGGCAAGGCGTTTTGCGCGGGCATGGATCTGGACGAACTGAAGCTCTGCTGGGCAAGACGCACGACGAGAACGTGAAGGACTCGTCGCGCATGGCGCGCATCTTCCGGCGCATTTACGATTTTCCGCTGCCCACCATCGCCGCGGTGAACGGGCGCGGCCATCGCCGGCGGCACGGGATTTGCCACCATGTGCGACTTCACGCTGGCCGTGCCCGAAGCGAAGTTTGGCTACACCGAAGTGCGCATCGGATTTGTGCCCGCCATCGTTTCTTCGATGCTGGTCTGGCAGGTGGGACACAAGATTGCCCGCGACCTGCTGTTGACCGGACGACTGTTTGACGCCGCCGAAGCGCATCGCTATGGGCTGGTCAACGAAGTTGTAGAACCGGCACGGCTGATGACGCGGGCGCGCGAACTGGCGGCGCAGCTCATGGAGAATAGTCCGTCGTCGGTGCGGGCGACCAAGCGCCTGATCAATGGATTCATTGCCGGGCAACTCGATCAGCAGATCGGCCAGGCGGTCCAGGACAATGCGCGCATTCGCACCACCGCCGACTTCCGCGAAGGCATCACGTCATTTCTCGAAAAGCGCAAGCCGCGCTGGAGCGGCAAGTGAGCGCTCGTGGGCAACCACGACAGGCGTTGTCTGCGAGAGCCGGGTGCGGGTGCGCTACGCCGAGACCGATCAGATGGGCGTGGTCTATCATGCCAATCACTTCATCTGGTTCGAAATCGGGCGCGTGGAATTGATGCGCCAGCTGGGTTTCACCTACCGCGACATGGAGCGCGAGCACGGATGCTTCATTCCCGTGGTGGACGCGCGCTGCCGCTACAAGGCTCCGGCGCGGTATGACGACGAAATCATCGTGCGCACGCATTTGAAGAATGTTCGCGAGTCAGTGATTCATTTTGGATACGAACTGGTGCGGGCCGGCGATGGCGAACTGCTGGCCGAAGGCGAGACCACGCACATGATCATCGATGCGAAGATGAAGGCAGCGGCGCTGCCGGCAAATATTCTGAAGGTATTTCGCGAAGCCGCGGGGAAGTAAGGCTGCGTAGCGACTGAGGGAGCAGCTTGTGTGAGACTAAAGTCGCGCACTTCCCGAAACTGCGGAAACTGAAACCTCTTTTGAAAGCTCTTCACATCAACGGAAACGATCTGACGCTCGAAGCGGTGCGGGAAGTCGCAGTCGAGCGCCGCGCCGTTCTTCTTGATCCGGACGCGCGCGAAGCCGTCGATCGGGCGCGCGCCGTGGTGGATGCGCTGGTCGCGGAGAATCGCGTGTCGTACGCCATCACCACCGGCGTCGGCAAGCTGAGCGACGTGCGCATCGCGGGCGACCAGATTCGCGAACTGCAGGTCAACCTGGTGCGCTCTCATGCCGTGGGCGTGGGCGAGCCGCTTTCCGTCGCCGAGACTCGCGCCATGATGCTGCTGCGCGCGAATTCGCTTTCCAAGGGACATTCCGGCGTGCGCGGCGCGGTCATCGACACGATTTGCGAGATGCTGAATCGCGGCGTCACTCCGATGGTGCCGTCGCAAGGCAGCGTCGGAGCGAGTGGCGATCTGGCTCCGCTGGCGCATCTGGCGCTGGCGCTGATCGGCGAAGGCGAGTGCCTGGACGAAAAGGGCGCGCGCATTCCCGCCGCCGACGCCATGCGGCGCGCGCAAGTCAAGCCGCTGGTGCTCGAGGCCAAGGAAGCGGTCTCGCTGATCAACGGCACGCAGGCCATGCTGGCAGTGGGAGTCCTGGCGCTGCTGGCGGCCGAAATGCTGGTCGACACCGCGGACGTGATTGGCGCACTCGCGCTGGACGCGTTGCGCGGCACCGATGTCGCCTTCGACGAACGCATTCACAAGGCGCGTCCGCACAGCGGTCAACTCAAGACGGCCGCGAATCTGCGCAAGATGCTCGAAGGCAGCCAGCTGCGCGAGTCGCATCGCGATTGCGACCGCGTGCAGGACGCATACTCGCTGCGCTGCATGCCGCAGGTGCATGGCGCGGTGCGCGACACGCTGGCGCATTGCCGCGAGGTGATGGAGATCGAGGTCAACTCCGCAGTGGACAATCCGCTGGTGTTTCTGAAAGCAATCCTGGAGATTCGACCGTCTGGCGGAGCGCGGCTTCGCGAAGATTGAAGCCGATGTCATCTCCGGCGGAAACTTTCACGGCCAGCCGATGGCCTTCGTTCTGGATTTCCTGGGCATCGCGCTGAGCGCGCTGGCCGGAATTTCCGAACGCAGGCTGGAGCGCATGGTGAATCCGGCGCTGAACGAAGGTCTGCCGCCATTTCTGGCGCCGGGCGCGGGACTGAATTCCGGATTCATGATGCCGCAGGTGGCGGCCGCGTCGCTGGTCAGCGAAAACAAAGTGCTGGCGCATCCCGCGTCGGTGGATTCGATTACGACTTCCGGCAACAAGGAAGACTACGTTTCCATGGGGATGACGGCGGCGCTCAAGCTGAAGAGGATCGTCGAGAATACGCGCAACGCGATGGCGATTGAAGCCATGGCTGCGGCCCAGGCGCTGGATTTTCTGGCGCCGCTGAAGACTTCGAAGCGAGGGCAGGCGGCGCATGCGGCCATCCGCTCGGTGTGCGCGACCATGGATAAAGATCGCGTGATGTATCAGGATTTCGCGCGGATCGCGGAGTTGATTGCGAGCGGGAAGGTGGCGGAGGCGCTGCGGTAGGCAGCGCAATGGTATGAGGGCGAGACGCTCTCACGACAGCCGGCGGGACGCCGGCGCTACGGGGCTGTCCGTGCGCTTTAGAGTATCTAGGTATGACCGAGCTTGATTTCAGTCAAGCTTTCTTGGCCATTTTTTCTGCCTTGGCGCGGATGAAAGCGTAGTTCAGGGCCGGCAGTGAATTGAAGTTTGCCGCCTTGGTGTAGAACTCATCCGCCTTTGCGTGGTCTCCTTTGCCGTCATAGGCTTGGCCCAGGCGGTAAAGGTTCCGCGGATCCTGCAAGTTGGATTGTTCCAGTTCCGCGATTGCGTTCTCGTAATCTTTCTGCGCCAGGGCAATCCTTCCGGCCAGTTCGTGGGCCAGCTTTACCTGCGCCGGGTTCTTCGAGGCCTCTGCGCCCTGTTGAAATTCCTGCGCATGAGTTTTTGCCGCCGCGTAATCCTTCTTGCCGATTGCCAGCGCGGTCAGATTGAAGTGATGCTGAAGCGTGGCATTGTCCTTGATTTCCTGCGACAGGTTTGAGTCCTCGACGATCTTAAGCGAACGGTCGAACTGCTGATTTGCCAGGTCATACTTCTGCATCTCGGCGAGGATGTTTCCCTTGGCCTGAAGGTCCGCAGCCATCGCAGCCGCGTCGTTCTTCTTTTCTGCGACAGCATATTCCTTATCCATCTGCTGCAGGGCCTTGTCCAGCTTGCCGCTGTCAGCGGCCACGACCGCCAGGCCGAATAATGCGGTGCGGAGTTCGCCGTCATTGCGGGCCTGATCGACCATTTTCTCCAACTCGGCCTCGGCTTCCTGCGGCTTGCCCATGTAAGTCAGGTCCGCAGAAATTCCGAAGTGCGAGGGCACGAAGTGGGGATCGATCGATAGCGCCTTCCGATACTGAGTGATCGACTCGTCGAACCTTCCCATCTTCAGCAGCAGTTCTGCGTAGGAGTCGTAGGGATTCGGGTCGTTCGGAATCAGCTCGACATATTTCTTGAAAGCCTGCTCGGCGTTGGCATAGTCACCCTGTTGCCGGTAGGAGTAGCCGAGAATGTTGTAGGCAGCCGAATAGTTCGGAGCCAGGTCCGTTGCTTTCTTGTAGTGCTCGATTGCGGGTCCGTATTCCTGCTGGCCGAAATAGTAGTTGCCCAGGACGAATTGCGCGCGCTCGTCATTGGGGTAAGCGGCGACCAACTTGTCGAGGTTGTCCTTCTGTTTGGCGACGTCGCCGTTCGCGCCGGCCTGGTTCGCCAGAATGAAAAGCTTCTCGCCATCGGACGCCTTGTCCGCCAAGGCGACGGCTTTGTTCAGATGCTCGAAAAATTCCTTGGCGGTTGGGGAATTGTTGGCGCGGGCGAGCTCGGCGAAGGCAAAATCCGGATCGAGCGCCAGCGCTTTATCAAAATGCTGCAGGGATTCCTGCGCCAGCAGCTTCTCCGACAGGTCGCGGCCCTGCAGGAATTCTTTTCGCGCATCTTCCGATTTGGTGGTGATGGGAACCTTGCCGCTGCTGGCCGCAGTTGGGGAACCCGCGCCCGGGTTAGCGTTGTTGCATGCCGTCCACACTGCACTGAGCGCCAGAATCGCGGCGCACATGAAACGTGCGAAGTATTTTGAGCGCATGGGATTTCCTCCTTGGACTTGTGGCTTCGGAATGGAGCTGTGAGTTTCTTAGTGACCCGTTGTTGCTAGACGTTCAGGAGGACCGTTTGGATAGCAGGATGGGCAGTTCAAGACGTCTTTTCGGGCACGCAGCGCCACATAACATCGGACATTTGATTCAAGCGGAGGTAACCTGCGCGTCCACTTAGTGTTGTAACAACTTAGACTTTTTGCGACCCAAGCCGGGCCGCACATCCTATCCTGACTTCGCCGCGCTGCCGTCCAGACCCAGCTCAGTCGCGATTCCCTTCATGCGCGTCGATGCAGAATGCGATGTGTTCTTCCAGATCAACGCCGAGATCGGCGGCGCCGTTGATGATGTCTTCGCGCTTCACGCTGCGGGCGAAGGCTTTGTCTTTCATTTTTTTGCGGACGGACTTGGCGCTCGACTTCCGCCAGCGACTTTCCCGGCTTGACCAGGGCGCAGGCGGTGATGAATCCCGCCAGTTCGTCGCAGGCGAACAGGGCTTTTTCCATCGGCAGAGTCCCGGGTCACGCCGGAATATTCGGCGTGCGACATGATGGCGCGGCGGATTTCGTCCGAGTAGCCGCGCTCTTTCAATATTTCGTTGCCCTTGTAGGGATGATCGTCGAGGCTGGGATACTTCTCGTAGTCGAAGTCGTGCAGCAGGCCGACCACTCCCCACAACTCTTCTTCTGCTGGAGAACCGGGAGCAAATTTGCGGGCATAAGCGCGCATGCAGGCCTCGACCGCCAGTCGCATGCTTGCGCAAACTTTCCGATTGGGTGAACTCAGTTAGTAACCCCCACGCCTGTTCTCGATCGCTCATGGTTTCTTACCTGTTTTCTCCTGTTTTTCTCCGGCTAACTTTGCTTTTGTCACGACGCCGTTTTGTTTTTAGACCCTGAAATTTGCTTGACATCCACAGGTGTTGTACCTCAGATTACGCTGCAGGTTGGAACGAAGATTTTTTTGTTTTGTTTTCGTTCCGGAGAAGCCCCGCTCTGGCCCTCCCACACCTAGATGGCCACTACCCTTGCACCTGTAGATTCAAGGGAAGTAGTTCGTTGCGATCACTGCCTGCTGGTCCAATTCCGTACTTCCAATGATCTTTGCCGCCGCTGCCACGCCTCGTTAGACGAGGAAGAGCCGGAAGTCGTCATGGCCCCGCCACCGCCGCAGATGATGCCGGCGAATGGCAATGGCCGCGGACACCTGAACCTGGCGACGTCGATCCGTTCGCTGCGCCTGCGTAACGGGCTCAGCCAGCGGCAACTGGCGGCGCGCATGTCGGTTCCCCGGACCTACGTGTCGAAGATCGAAAATGAAAAAGCCACTCCGACCCTTTCCTCACTGGAACGGCTGGCGCGGGCGCTGGAAGTCACGGTGCCCGATCTGCTTTCCGGCGGCGAACGCAACCGCCAGGAAGAAATCGGCGAACTGATGAAAGATCAGTTTATCGCGGAACTGATGCCCTTCGTCTCGCAACTGAACGGGATGCAACTGTCGAGCGTGCTGGCGCAGGTTCGCGATTTGACCCTGCGGCCGCGGCGCAGCGCCTAAGTTCGATTTATCCGGGCAACCACCAACTCAAGGCCGGGGCCGCAAGGTCCCGGCTTTTTTCATCTGTCATCCTGAGCGAGCGGCTTCGCGAAGCGAAACAGCCGCGCAGTCGAAGGAGCTCTATTCGTTGGAATAGTGCCGCGAGTTTTAGCGTCGCGCCGACGCCGGATAGCTTCGAGTACTCGGCTTCGCGCAGGGCAGGCTTTTCGGGACCTACGCCTCATTCGCAATGTAGGGGTCCTTCGACTCCGTCAGGTCATTCGCAAAGCGAATGACTTGACTCCGCTCAGGATGACAATTTTAAGGAATGGCAACCCTAGGCCACGAAATCTTCGCTGGGCGGGGGGAGGACGTGCGGGGGCAGGCGATCAGTTACCGCGGCCAGCGCGGCCAGTTTCTCGGCCAGGGGGCGGGTCAACGATCCGGGCTGATAGCGCCAGCGGAAGTTGCCTTCGCAGACGCTGGGCGTGTTCAGGCGAGCTTCGCTGCCCAATCCAAGCACATCCTGCAGCGGAACTACCGCCAGGCTGGCGACCGACGTCCTGCGCCAGCCGGATGAAGGCCCAGTGAATGCCATCCTCGCTCTCTCCGACATAGGCCTGAATAGCGCGGCGTTCCTCTTCGGATGTGCCTGAGTTCCACCAGCCCAGGGTGGTGTCGTTGTCGTGAGTGCCGGTGTAGACCACGCGATCCGGCGTGAGACGATGCGGCAGGTAAACGTGCGCGCCGGCATCGCCGAAGCCGAACTGCAGCACGGCGCATTCCGGGAATCTGGTGGCGCTCGCGCAGGGCGTGCACTTCCGGCGTGATGTAGCCGAGATCTTCGGCGAAAAATGGCAAGCCCGCCCAAGGCTTCGCGCAGCTTGTTGAACAACTCGTCCTTGGGGCCATCCACCCAGCGGCCGTTTACGGCGGTGGGCTCGCTGGCCGGAATCTCCCAGAACTGTTCGAATCCGCGGAAGTGATCGAGACGAATGTAGTCGCAGGTCTGAGTGGCCCAGCGCAGGCGGTCGATCCACCAGTCGTAGCCTCGCGCCTTCATCACGTCCCCAGTCGTAGAGAGGACTGCCCCAGCGCTGGCCGGTGGCGCTGAAGGCGTCGGGAGGCACGCCGGAGACAGCTTCCGGCTCGAGATTGTCTTTCCTGAGGCGGAAGAGATCGCGGTGCGACCAGACGTCGGCGCTGTCGTGGTCCACGAAAATCGCGATATCGCCCACCACCCGGATGGAGCGTTGCGCGCAGTAAAGCCGCAGGGCATGCCACTGCTCGTAGAAGAAAAACTGGATCACGCGACGCAGGTTTATCTCGGACGCCAGTTCCTGGCGCGCGGTTGCCAGAGCTGCCGTCTCGCGGCGGGCCAGTTCGCGCGGCCATTCCTTCCAGCATCGCCGGGCATAGCGTTCGCGCAGCGACGTCGAACAGAACGAAATCTTCCAGCCACCAGGAGTTCTGCGCTGCAGAAGCGCTCAAAGCGCTGGCGCGGCGTTGGCCTGAGGCACTCTGAAGGAAAGTCCGAGCGGCTTCGACAATCAGCGGAAGCTTGCGCTGGTAGACGTCCTCATAGTCGATCGCGTCCAGCTTCGCTGGCGAGCAGTCTGCCAGTCGCGAGGGCTCAATCCAGCCGCGCTCCGCCAGACGCTCCAGGCTGATCAGCAGCGGATTGCCGGCGAATGCCGAAGTCGAAGAATAGGGAGAATTGCCGTTGGCGGGCGGGCCCAGCGGCAGCACCTGCCACAAGACCCTGGCGCGCCGCAGCAAGAAAATCCACGAACTCATAGGCGGCCGGACCGAAATCGCCAATGCCACCGCGCGACGGGAAGCGAGGTCGGGTGGAGCAGAATACCGGTGGCGCGGGGGAATGACATCGTCGACTACACCCGATGCTACCAGCAAAAGCGGAATCGGGCTGAACCCCGCGCTTTACTCTCCCTGTTCCCCGGCCTGCGAACGGGTCAGGTTCTTCATCTCGTCCTGATTGATCTTGATCTTTCCCGACTTCTCCATCTGCGTGCGCAGGTTGGTGAGGAAACAGACCAAACATTTCCTGCTGCTTGGTCTGGAGTCAGCGAATCGCGGATCTGGTCTTTCTTGGCCTCGAAATCCTGCGGCAGTCGGTTCCTGCCTGTCCAGAATCGACAGCACGACGCCGGTGTTGCCGTTGTTGATCGGACCGCTGATCTCACCGGGCTTCATGGTGAAAGCCACGGCGGCGCCGCCCGTCATGGAACCGATGTCGGGAACCTGGCCATCGGGCAGCACGAAATCGCTGGTCTTGATGGCGGCGCCGGCTTCCTTGGCGGCCTTTTTCAGATCGTGCTCGGCCTTGGCGCGATCGGAAAGCTCCTGGGTTTTCTGCGTGAGCAGCGCGGCAACTCGTTCGTTCTTGAATTCGGTTTCCACCCGGCTGCGAATCTCGTCGAACGTCGGAGTGGCTGGCGGCTTGATCGCCGTCACTTCGAACACTGCGTATCCTTGCGGCAACTGCACCTGGTCAGGCGGCGACTTTTTCGGCCTGGCCAAACACCGCGCTCATGAACTGCGGCGAATTGCCAATGCCCGGCAAGGAGTCGGTGCGGCTGACGAAGTCGGTGCTGACGACGTTAAGGCCCTTGGCGGCGGCCGCTTTCTCCAGGCCCACGGTGCGAGCCTGCCCGAGCAACGCATTGACCTGATTCGCGGCTGCCTGGGCGGCTTTCTGCTGCTTGATGCTCTCCTCGATCTGATCTTTGACCTCGTCGAGCGTCTTCACGTGGGCGGCCTGCTTGTCGTCCACGCGGATGATGTGAAAGCCGTAACTGCTCTGCACCAGGTCGCTGGTCGCGCCTTTGGCCAGCGAGAATGCCGCCTTTTCGAACTCAGGAACGGTGCGGCCTCGGCCAATCCAGCCCAGCGAACCGCCATTCTTGCCGCTGCCCGGATCTTCCGAATATTTCTTGG
Organism: Terriglobia bacterium; assembly: GCA_963696825.1. Taxonomy (GTDB): domain Bacteria; phylum Acidobacteriota; class Terriglobia; order Terriglobales; family Acidobacteriaceae; genus JAIQFF01. The sequence continues at coordinate 353,657 of CAVOLN010000007.1, read as the reverse complement.
CCAGATCAGCGAAGTTTCCGCCTGCCTTCAACTGCTTCAGCACGTCTTCCGCCTTCTTGCGCGCTTCCTCCACGCCCTTGGGTCAACTTTGCCGTCCGGACCGGGCAGCGGAGTCTTGATCAGGATGTGGCTGACGTTGACCTGCTCGGGCACGCGGTAGTCGTCGCGGTGCTGATCGTAGTACGCCTGCAGATCTTCCTGCGAGACCGGAGTTTCCGACATGGATCTTCGCCGTATCCAGCACGACGTACTGAACTTTGCGCTTTTCCGGAATCGAATTGTTGTAGGTCGCCTTGTTGCGCTCGTAGAAGGCCTTCAACTCGGCTTCGTTGGGCTGGATCTGTTTCAGCAGATCGTCTTTCCGGAGAACGGCGTAGTCGAACTTGACCTTGGTGTTCTGCTTCTCAAATTCCTGGCGAACTTCGGCGTCCGTGACCAGGGCGCTGCCGGTGATCAGGTTGCGCAGCTTGTCCAGCAGGATGTCGTTCTTTAACGCTTTGCTCGAACAGCGGAACGCTCAGGTCGGCGTTCTGCAGCATGTTCTCGTATTGCTGCTGTCCGATGAAATTGCCGCCGGGAAAGAAAGTGGCGGCATAGCGTCCGTGCTGCAATTCGTCGCGCACTTCTTCATCGCGTGGCCCGCAAGCCCATGCGCTCGGCTTCGGCGATCAGGGCTTGCCTGCTGATCAGGTTCTGGGCGGCGCGCTCGGCAAAATAGGGCAGCAGCATCGTCGGCCTGCTCGCCGCCGCGGGGGAACTGCTGGCGCAGCATCTGCCGGGCCTCGCGCTGCACTTCCAGACGTGGTGACCGGCTCGCCGGCCACGTTGGCCACGACGCCCTGCCCGGGAGTTCCGACGCCAATCACATCCGAGCCCAGTGCCGCCGGGAATCAGCGTAATCGCCATGGCACGCGCAAATAACCGTCAACAGGCCGCCAAGAACAATCTTTCTTGATCGGGCCAGGGGTTTGCAGAAATCGAATCATTTTCTTGTCACTCCAGAATGTTCAGAGGCGGAATTATTAATTATAAACTACGCCAATGCGGGCGTGAGCGTCCCGCTCGTGCGATGACCGCGCAAACACCACCCTTTCGCACAGAACGCGAAAGGATGGGGCACTCGGGCACGAAGACGCTTGGGTGCGGACGCACGGGCGGGGCGCCCGGCGCCTACATCTGAAAATCAGCCATTGAAACGTATTAATACTACGTGTTATTAAGCTAAGTCGTCATGAGCGCCCTTCGAAAATTAGTGACTTCCTTCGGCAAAGGATCTCTTGATGAAGATGAACCAGCGCACTCTGCTGTGCGTAGTGCTGCTGTCTTTTTCCGGTCTTATTTTTTCGCAGGACGCGAAGCCCGTCCGCCACACCGAAACCACGCTTTCTCTGCGGGAGGGTGGTCCCTGCAGTCTTCCGGCAAAGTGGACGAAAAGGGCGAGGTTCTTTCCACGCCCGCGTTCCAGCCCAAAGATTGGTATACGGTCACCGTGCCCACCACGGTGGTCGCGGCGCTGGTCAAGCACAAGGTCTATCCCGATCCCGTTTTCGGAACGAATCTGCGGTCTTTTCCCGGCGTCACCTATCCCATCGGCGCGAATTTTTCCAACATCCCGATGCAGCCGGACAGCCCTTTCATCGTGCCCTGGTGGTATCGCAAGGAATTTGTTCTGCCCGCCAGCTTCAAGGGAAAAAGCATCTGGCTGAATTTCGGCGGGATCAACTACCGCGCCAACATCTGGCTGAACGGCAAGCAGATCGCCAAGTCCGAAGACGTGGCCGGCGCGTGGCGCACCTACGAATTCAACATCACCGACGCAGCCATGCCGGGAAAGACCGAATGTGCTCGCGGTGCAGGTCTTCTCGCCCACCGACACCGATCTGGCCATCACGTTCGTGGACTGGAACCCCGCGCCTCCGGACAAGAACATGGGCTTGTTGCGCGATGTGGAGATCACGACCAGCGGGCCGGTGGCGCTGCGCTATCCCGCCGTGGTTTCGAAAGTGGATTCGCCGGCCAACGACAAGGCGCACCTCACGGTGACCGCGCTGCTGAAGAATGCGGCCAACCATCCGGTGAAAGGAACGCTCAAAGGGCGGATCGAGAAGATCGAATTTTCCCAGGAGGTTGAACTCGGAGCCGGGCGAATCGAAAGATGTGACCTTCGCGCCGGAACAATTTTCCCAGCTCAATATCGATCACCCGCGCCTGTGGTGGCCGGCGCAGATGGGCAAGCCGGAACTCTACAACCTCAGCCTGGAATTCGATGTGGACGGCAAGATTTCCGACCAGTCGGAGACCAAGTTTGGCATTCGCGAGGTCAAGTCCGAAGTGCTCGCGGCCAACCGGCGGCTGTTTTCCATCAACGGCAAGAATATTCTGATTCGCGGCGGCGGCTGGTCTCCCGACATGATGCTGCGCGAGAACTCGCAGCGCCTGCGCGATGAGTTCCGCTACGTGCAGGACATGGGCCTGAACACGATCCGCCTCGAAGGCAAGCTCGAGACGAAAGAATTTTTCGATCTGGCGGACGAGCGCGGCATTCTGCTCATCGCCGGCTGGTGCTGCTGCGATCACTGGGAGCACTGGCCGAACTGGAAGCCGCAGGATTTCACCATCGCGGAACAATCGTTGCGCGACCAGATTTACCGCCTGCGCGGCCATCCCAGCCTGGTGGCGTGGATGAATGGCAGCGACAATCCGCCGCCGCCCGACGTCGAGCAAACGTATCTGAAGGTTGAAAAAGAACTGCTGTGGCCGAATCCGATGGTCTCCTCCGCGACCGCAAAACTCGCGGGCTACTCCGGCGAGAGCGGCGTCAAGATGACCGGGCCGTACGAGTACGTCGCGCCTTCGTACTGGCAGACCGACAAGACCGACTCCGCCCGCCAGTGCAACCAGGGCGGATGCGGCGGAGCCTACGGCTTCAACACCGAAACCAGCATGGGGCCGGCGGTGCCGCCGATCGAGAGCATTCGCGCCATGGTGGGGAAAGACCATCTCTGGCCGATCGACGACACCTGGAACTATCACGCCGGCGGCGGCGAGTTCAAAGACATCCACGTTTTCAGCGACGCGCTGAACGCGCGCTTCGGTCCGGCGACCAGCGTCGAAGACTATGCTCTCAAAGCGCAGCTTCAAACCTACGAAGGCGTTCGCGCCATGTACGAGGCCTACAGCCGGAACAAATACATTTCGACGGGCGTGATCCAGTGGATGCTGAACAACGCCTGGCCTTCGATGATCTGGCACCTGTACGACTTCTATCTGCGCCCGGGCGGCGGCTACTTCGGCGCCAAGAAGGCGATGGAGCCGCTGCATCCGGTCTACGGCTACGACGACCACTCGGTCTGGCTGGTGAGCAGCCAGTACGACGACGCCAAGGGGCTGAAGCTCACCACCAAAGTTCTAAATCTCGATATGAGCGAGAAGTTTTCGCAACAGACCACGCTCGATGCGCGCCGACAGCACGAACAAGGTCCTTGACGCTGCCCGAAATCGACGGCCTGAGCCCGACCTATTTCCTGGTTCTGCGGCTGGAAGACGCCAGCGGAAAACTGGTTGGCTCAAATTTCTACTGGCTCTCCACCAAACCCGAGACGCTCGACTGGGAGAAGTCGAACTGGTACACCACTCCAACCTCTTCCTACGCCGACTACACCGCTCTCTCCCAATTGCCCAAGGTGAAGCTGAAAGTCGCCCACCACACCGAGCGCAAGGGCGAAGAGGCGATCACTCACGTCACGCTGGAGAATCCCAGCAAGAGCCTGGCATTCTTTGTGCGCCTGAAAGTGAATAAGGGCAAAGGTGGAGAGGAAATTCTGCCCGTGCTCTGGCAGGACAACTATTTTTCGCTGCTGCCGGGCGAGAAGCGCGAAGTCACTGCGACCTACAGAGCGCACGGAATTGGGAACCGCGCAGCCGGCAGTCGAAGTCAGCGGCTGGAACGTGGAGTAACGAAATTGCGATTGGCGGATTGACGGATTTTCGGATTGCCGAATTGAGAGGCCTCGCACTTGGCCGTTCGGGTCCAAATTCGACAATTTGTCAATTCGGCAATCCGACGCATCCGCCGGCATCACTTCTTTCCGGTCGTCCGTCGGAGCTCGCGTATGGTTCGTTCGTGCTCCGAGTCGTCGATGAGCTGGGCGAGCCGCTTCAGTCGCGTTTCTTCTTTCTTCGCGCTGATCACCCACCAGCTTGCCGTCCTCCGATACCAGGGCGGCTGCGCCTGAAAGAATTTCCAGGCTCTCTTGTTGGCGCGGAATTTCTTTTCGTACGCGGCGCTGAGCTTGGCGCCTTTGCGTTGCTCGTAGGCGTAGATTTCTGAACGATCTCCGGTGCGCTTTTCGAAAGCTTGCATGCCCGCTGGCCGCATCAATCCGAGTTTCGTCAACTCAGCGACACGCTTGATGTTTATCGCGCTCCAGATGCTCCTCGGACGCCGCGGCGTAAAGCGAATCACATAGCTGGTTTCGTTCAAGGACTCGCGGACACCGTCAATCCAGCCAAAGCAAAGAGCTCCGTCCACGGCTTCCGGCCAGGTGATGCTGGGCTTGCCCGAATCTTTCTTGTGGAAGCCGACCAACAGTTCCTGGTGGGTCTCGTGATGCTCTTCCAGCCAGGCATGCCAATCGGACGGGGATGGAAAGAATACGGGCTTCATGGCAAGTTAAGTAATTCGCTGGCAAAGTAGATCATTCTTCCGGAGGCAGCTCGAAGTTCACCAGTTCGCCGCGGAAGCCTCGCGTCTTCCAGGCGCCGAAGGCGATGCCGATGGCCATCCAGATCGCGCCGACGATCCGCGCCTTGGTGCTCAGGTTCCACCACAGGAACAGGCAGATGAAAAAGCCCAGCACCGGTGGAAGAAAGTTGGACAGTTTCTTCTTGTCTTCGCGGACGAAGTAGCGCACGAACGCGGCCGCGTTGACGCCCATGAAAGCGATCAGCGCGCCGAAGTTCAGCAGGTTCGCGCCCAGTTCGTAGCCGGTCGCGGCCCCGGCGATTGCGGGCAGGAGGAATGCGCCTGCCAAAGCCAACGACGCCGACGAAGATCACATTGTTGCGGGGTACGCGCCGTTTGGGATCGACTGCGCCGAAAAATTTCTTGGGCAGCGCATTGCTGCGTCCCATGCCGTAAAGCAGGCGGGCGGCGCCGAGTTGTGCTCCCATGCCGGAACCGAAGTTGGCCACCACCAGCGTGAATCCGACGATCGCGAACAAGGGCTGCCAGGCTCGTCCGGCAACGAAGGTGAAGGCGGTGTCCACGTTGGGAAAGGCTTCCGAAGCCGGCCATACCAGCTGCGCGGCGTAAACCTCCAAGGCGGAAAGAAGGCCGATGACCACGCAGGTGAGCACCGTGGCCAGCAGGATGTTGCGCCGCGGATTTTCAGCCTCTTCCGAGAGAGTCGAAATGCCGTCGAAGCCGATGTAGGTAAGCACCGCGAGAGAAGTGCCGCCCAACACCAGTTTGGTGTTCCAGGTTTGGGGATCGTAAAACGGACGGGTGAAGAACCCGGGGTCCTGCGGATGTCCAAAGATGTAGCGCGCGGCAGCGACGAAAAACAAGGCGATCACCACTCCCATGCCGGCCGCCAGCGCCGGCGTTCACCCGCGCGGACGTCTTTACTCCCTGAATGTTCAGCAAGGTGAAGACCACCGCAAAGAAGATCGCCCAGGCCCAGTACGGGACGCCGCGGCGCAAACACGTGGGCCTGCTGGCTGATCCAGATGATGCAGATCATCGGATTGAGCATGTAGTCCATCACCATGCTCCAGCCGGTGACGTAGCCGAGCGCAGGATTGATTTCCTGGCCGACATAGGTGAAGGCCGAACCAGCGCTGGGATAGGCCCGCGCCATGCGCCCGTAGCTGATGGCCGTGAACAGCATCGCGACCATGGCGATCAGGATCGTGGTGACGACGTGCCCGTGGCCGCGCTCGCTGAGCACGCCGAAGACCGACATCGGGGCGACCGGCTGGATGACGATGACGCCGTAAAGAATCAGGTCCCAAAGCGTGAGTGATCGGCGGAGGCGCGGGCCGGAGGAGGTAGTAGTGTCCGTAGGAGTGGTTGCCATTCCCGCGTATTGGATTATGCGGAGGCAGGTAATGTCAACGATTAAAACGATTCTCTAGCAGGTACGGGGGGCTTGGTTTTCCAAGTAGCGCCGGCATCTTGCCGGCTGTCGGGAGGGCATCTTGCTCTCGCCGCGGTGGGCGAGACGCCCACCGGACAGCCGCCGGGACGGCGGCGCTACTTTGCCAGTGTCGCTTGCTGCCGAGCATTCCTAATGCGTGCTAACGGGAGTAGTCAAACCGGTAACCCTTCGGTTCGTTTCCGGAGAGATGGCGCGTGTTGTAATTCAGGAAATAGTCGACGTGCGCATCGTCCAGCGGGAACGATCGGCCCTTGGGATACGGATAGGTTCCCATGCTGCGGAACGGCAGCGGTTGCACCGTGTTGGCCTCGGCGGCGTAGAAATCCATGTCTTTTTCGTAGCCGTTGGCCACGAAGAAGTAATCTCGCACCCAACCTTTGGGCAACGCGGGAAGCTTCGCGGGATCGAAGTCCAGAACCACTTCATCACCTGAGCCGAAAACCGCCAGCCGATCGTCGTACCCGGTGAGCAGTGGACGCACATCCCCGTAACGCGTGTAGGTGCCGGCGGGGCGCGTGTAGGGGCCGGTGGAACTGGTCTTCTCGTAAACGTACAACACATTGCCAGGCGGCTGGTTTTCGATCTTCAGAGGGAAACCGTGGAAGCGCAGGTCGGCACGCGCCAGCGGAACCGGCGTGAGGCGCGAGTCCTGATCCTGCGGGGCGCGATTCATCAGAATGTTGTCCCAGTAAATCTGCAGGTTTGTGGTGATGCGGATTCGCTGCGTTCCCTGCGGCAGCTTGTCCGTCAGATCGGCGGTCATGGTGCGCGGGCCGCCCGCGGGAAAGCCCATGTCGTCCATCACACGAATCCATTTTCCGCTGAGCGTCCTGGGCCTCGACGTAGGGCGCGACCGCTTCTATGCCGGCCTGGTAGGCGGCAAACATGCTGGTGGCGGAGAAGTACTCGATCTCGCCGTGCATGAGCAGCCAGAGCGGGCCGCCGCGATAGGGTTCGCCGAGATCAAGCTCCAGGCTGTGCGTTTTGGTGAAGCCCTGGAAGTGCTGTAACTCGAAGTCGCCGAAGTAACGATGCGCCAGCAAGATCCGGCAAAACGTTGTGGCCATGCTCGTCCCACGCGCCAGCAGGCGGGCGGGCATCGCGGCTGTAAACAACTTTGAATGGCGGATAGGGTGGAGCTGCTGGCGAAATACTCGTTGGGGAATACGTCGACGGCGCCGGGATGGTCCACCGCCAGCAGCTTCACCTGATCGAGATAGACAGCTTCTTCCAGCGGCTCCATGAAACGGAAACTGAGCTTGCCGTCTTTTTCTCGAATCGAGTTGCGAGGGACCTTGATGTATTCCGTCGGCCGCGGAATGTCGCGCTGGTTGGGTCCAACCCAGTGGCCGACCACGCCCGCGCCCAGCATGTCTCCGATCAGTTGGTAGTGGGTGCCGTCCCAGGCGAAAAGCGTGGGACACGAACTGCCGCGGCGATCCATCTCCAGGAAACTGTGATCTTTCAATCCGGCAACCTGAATTTCGTCCTGGATTACGCCTGAAGGCCAGAGCATGCGCACAACGTCGGCCTCCTTGGCCTGGCCCAGGCCGACCACGAAGTCGGTCGAGTTCTGTCCCAGGTAGCCGGACGATCCCGCGATTTCAAACTTCTGGCGATTCGCCCCGGCGAAGACTTCAACCTTGGTGCCGATCGCGCTCTTGTTGTCAGCCAGACCCTTGAACGAAAGCCGCAGCCAGTTGTTCTTGTTGCCGCCCTCGTTGCGCAGCAGCACGGCCGGACCGTGATTCTGCGTGATGAGCAAATCGGTGGCGCCGTCGCCGTCGTAGTCAGCGGTGACGACCGCGCGTGGATCTTTGAGCTGAATCTTGTCGAGACCGACATCGGCAGTGACGTCTTTGAATCCGTCGGGCCCGAGATTGCGGAAGAGGCGGACTTCGCCCTTGCCATCTTTCGTCTCGCCGACGGCGACCAGGTCAACCCAGCCGTCGTTGTCGTAGTCGAATGCGGCGACGCCCCAGGCGCGAGTCCAGTTGGTCTTGGGCAGAGTCGACTCGGCTCGAAGCTTTGTTCCCTGATTGTTTCGCCACAGAGTCAATCCCGGCGCAGCGGAATGGGTGAAGGCGAGGTCCATCCAGCCATCGTGATTGAAATCAAGAACGGAAATTGCCAGACGGTCGACGCGGAGCCGCCGACCCCAGCAGAGACTTTGCCCGGAAACTTTCCCTCGCGCGGATTTTCAAGAAACGACGGGCGCCTTGACCGGTCGGTCACCACAAGATCGACGGCGCGGTCATTGTTGTAGTCCGTTCCCGACCGCGCTGACGCTGGGATCGAGATCCGAAGACCGACGATCCTGAGTGACGTCGGTAAACGTTCCGTTGCCATTGTTGCGCCACATCAGGTTACCGGGAAAATCCAGGCCACTTGGCAACTTGATGTCCCGCCCGGATGCTGGCGCGGGCGCATTGCTGTAGCGTGTTGGTAACGTAGAGATCGAGATCGCCATCGTGATCGTAGTCGATGAATGTCAGACCAAGATTGAGGCCGTCACTCTTTGATCCCAGCGGCTGTCGGTGACATCCTTGAATGTGCCGTTCTTCTCGTTGTGCAGGAGAAGGACGCGGTCGTTGAGGCTTACGGCGAGATCGGTCGCGCCGTCATTGTCGTAGTCTCCGGCGGTGCATCCGATGGCGTGAACGGAAGGATCCAAGTCCGGCTTTCTTCGTCACATCTTCAAACTTGCCGTTGCCCGGTTGTGATACAGCGCCATCCCGCCCTGCGGACCGTTGTCGGGCAGAAAAATGTCAGGCTTGCCGTCGCCGTCATAGTCGAGAAAGCAAGCGCCCGGCCCGAGAAATGATGCCAGATCGTTGCCGGTCCCGCCGACGGCTTCGAGATCAGCCCGGCCGCATCCGTCACCGGCACAAAGCGCACCGGAATCGCCGGCAGCGCTTTCTCCGTCGCCGACGGCGATTCCTCCACCAGCGAATACTTTCCCTGATCTCCGTAAGCCAGGCCGATGGGCGAGCCCAGTTTGTTTTGCGTAATGTGCTGGAAGCGCACCAGATGTTCGCGGGCCTGGGCCGCATCGCCCGACTGCTGGTAGGCGCGCGCAATACCGAATTCGGCCGAAGCGTGCAGCGGATTCAACTTGAGCGCGTGCTGGAAGGCGTCGATGGCCTGCGGATACTGCTTGAGCTGCGCCGAGGCGGCACCCAGAAAGTACCAGCTATCGGCGTCGTTGGGATCAATTTCGGTGACGTGGCGAAAAGCATCTACCGAGCCCTGAGGATTGTCGGAATTCTTGTACAGCAACCCCAGACTGAACCAGGCGTGAGGATCGTTGGGATTCTTCTTGCGCTGCAGCTTCGAGCAAGCGCCTTGGCGGGATCGATGCGGGTCAGATTCAGCAGCGCAATGCCCTGATTCAACGACTGCGATCTGCAACTTGGGATCGAGCGGCGGCGGCGTCCTGAAAAGACTTGAGACCCTTTTCGAACAGCTGCTGGTTCATGTAGGCGCGCCCAGATTGTTGAGGCGCGCTGCTTCCGCTGGACTGTCCGGCTTGGAATGCGAATCGTCAGGTGCGGCCGCCAGAATCGTAGCTGCGGTCAGCGGCAACGCAGGCGCAGAGCAGGACGACTTCGGTTAGTTCATGCCATCGACGAGTAAACCACGAAGTGAATGCGTAGCGCAGGCATCCGACCTGCTCAGATGACGGACACCTGTGCCTACGGCGATCGGACTAGATTTCGGATGCGCCGTCAGCCGCCGCACTGCTCTTCCAAAGCCGCTGCCACCGAAAGCACCAATCTCTTCCTCCCACGGACGCGCCACAATCTGCACACCGATGGGCAAGCCTTCCGGCGATTTCCCTACCGGCACCACGGCGGCGGGCGTGCCCAGCAGGTTGAACCATTCGGTATAGCTCCAGGCGTCAAGATACTGCACGGTCTTTGCCCTCAACCTGCCAACTGCGCTCGCCGTGGCGAAAGGCGGGAATCGAAGCCACCGGACAAAGCAGCACCGGGATATTCCCGCATCTGGGCAAATATCTTCATGCGCACCACGTCGCGCTGCACCCAGGTATCGAGCAACGATTCGCCGCTATGAGACGGCTCGGCCGCCACCCAGCTCGAAAACTGCTTCGAGCATCGGACTGATCTCAGCTTCGCGGCCCTTCATCATCGGACCGCAGCATCATTCCGCCGGCGACACCGAACAATTTCCACCACAGTTGACGAGCGAGTTCCGAGTCCCTCCGGACGGAAAGGTTCCACCTGAAATCCCGCGCGCCGCAGGCCTTCCGCCGCAGTCCGCACCGCCGCGCGCGTTTCCGGAGTGACCGGCGTGCGGCCGTCATCTTCGAAATAGCCGATGCGGATTCGCTTCAGATCATCTTCCTCGGGCCAGCGCAGCGGCACCGGCGCCGCCGAGGGATCGCCATCGTCGGGACCCTGCATGACTTCGAACAGACGCTTTCAAATCACCGCACGTTCGGGCCATCGGTCCAACCACGCCGAGCAAAGCGAAGGGCCCGGCCGAGACGGGAAAGTGTCCGGTCGCCGGTATGCGGCCGGGAGTAGGTTTCAGTCCGCAAATTCCGCTGAAGTGCGCCGGCACCCGAATCGATCCGCCACCGTCGCTGCCCACTCCGCCGGCTGACATGCCGGCCGCAATCGCGGCCGCTTCTCCGCCGCTCGATCCGCCGGGCGTGCGCGTCGAGATCCCAGGGATTATTGGTCCGACCGTAAAGAAGATTGTCCGTCTCCCAGGCCATCAGCAGTTCCGGGGCATTGGTGACGCCGAGAATGATCGCACCCGCCTGGCGCAAGCGGGTCACCAGCGGAGCGTCCTGCGCAGCCACAATGCCAGCGCGCAGTTTCGATCCCGGATTCCCAGCGCAGGCCCGCGACCTGCAATCGAACTCTTGATGCTGAGCGGAACGCCGTGCAGGGGTCCGAGCTTTTCACCGTCTGCACACGGCTGCTTCCGCAGCTCGGGCCTGCTCGCCGCGCGCCTTCGGCATCCACCTGCACAAAGGCGTTTAGCTTGGGATTCAATTCTTCGATCCGGGTGAGATGCGCGTCGACCAGTTCGACCGGCGACAGTTCTCTCCGCCGGATTTGCTCAGCCATGGAAACAGCAGAAAGGAAAGTCAGTTCGCGCATGCGATCTCAGTCAGACAGTCTCGAGTCAAGACAACGCATGTGACAGGAAGCACGCCTTTGAGTCTAGCACGCGAGTGCGGCAGAGTGGAGCCCGGCGGCACTCAGGACAGGAGCGTCGAAAGGTTAGTGGGAGCCGGCGGCGGCGCGGCGAGCTTTCTGGCCGCGAGCAGCGCGTGACGACTGGTTTCTTCTTGTCTTCTCGTTTCCCAAACCACTGTTTCAGATATTTTCGCGAAGCCGGGGTCAGACGCGAGAAGAGCATGCCGGCGCGTCCGCCATCGTCGGCCCAGATCACCTCGCCCATGCCTTCCACCATGTGAGCTGGTGCCGGGCAAAACGAAGCGCATCGGCACCTGCTGCACCGGCGGCAACGGTTCCGGCGCCTGCAGCGCCATTCCGTTCTGGTTCAAATCCAGCACCATGGCCGGAAGCGCGGCGATGCCGAACTGCAGATAAACCAGCGATTCCAGACTCTGCCGTTGCGATTGCCTCCGGTCCGGACGCATGAAGCCGCGTCCTGCGCGCAGGCAGCGGACGATCTGGTCGACGGTCCAGTGGCTTGTAGAATAATAAAGTTGACGCCCGCCTGAAAGGTCTCGGCGATTTCGGTGAATGCCCCGATCATCCCGAAGATCACCGGCCGTGCGTTGCGGAAGGCGCCAGTCGCGCCATGCGGGCCACCGTGGCGGCGCCGGGCAAATCGAAGTCGAGCACCAGTGCCGAGTAATGCCTGCAGCACCGTCAGGTCCAGCGCCTCGGGCGCCGACAGGCAGACTTCCTGCTCCATTTCGACCTCGTCCAGGGCCGTTCCCCAGGGCGCGGAGGGCCTGTTGCTTCGCGGCACATCAGCAGGGCATTGAATGCCATAAGGACGCAGCTTACGGCCCCACCCGGCCGCAGGTAAAGTAACCCCGGTAATCGCCGGCTGCTTACCAGAAGCTTGAATCCACAATTGAAACTCAGGCTCCGGGTTCGAGTCCGATAAGCTGAGGTGCCTGATAACGAGCATTTGAGCCTGCCTGATCTCCTTCAACTGCCAGCGGGCGGCACTGTAGCGAATACAAAGCGAATGGTCATGAAAATAAGGCCGCGCTCTTTCGTAATCTGCCCTCCTGTCAGCCGGGAGTGTCATAGTGGGAACGGACGTATGCCCCAATCCAAACAAACAGATAACGCGCGCCGCGCCCCGCGGGTGAAACTCGCCGGAACGATTCTGGCTTTGGTCCAACTGGAAAACGGACGGCAGATAAGAGCCCGCCTGCACCAGCTTTCCTTTACCGGCGGCCTGCTGCACCTGGATAAGCCGCTGGACGAAGGAATCAAGGTGGAAGTGATGTTTCACGTCGGCGGCAGCACCATACGCAGCAAGGCGGCGATGCTGTTTCCCATGTGGGCCACCCAGGGCTGTCTGCAGCCTTTTGAATTCACCGACCTTGGAGAAGAAGACCGCCGGAAAGCTGGAAGCTGATCTGCAGAAATTATCTGGGTTCGACGCGGTCGCCGGCTCGTCAGCTCCTCAGAACAGGCTTCCGAAGCGCTGCCGCCGGTTCCGACTCGTAACTCCGGCGGTCAGCCGTTCTTTACCCGATCTGTCGCCACACTCCCGCACCGACTGATTTTCGCTAAAATACTTTGCAGATCGGTTCCTGGAGGAAGTCTGCATGGCCCATCAGCATTCTGCCCGTTTTCTGAAAATCGTCGACGATGCCAGAAAGCGCATCCGCGAAGTGAGCCTGGACGACGTCAAAGGCCAGACTTGATCGCGGCGAACAAGTTTCTTCTGGTCGACGTACGCGAAGAAAGCGAGTACGCCAACGACCATTTGCCGGGGGCCATGCATCTGGGCAAGGGCATCATCGAGCGCGATATCGAGGAACGCGTTCCCGCAACTGGACGCGCCGGTCGTCCTCTATTGCGGCGGCGGATATCGCTCCGCCCTGGCCGCCGACAATCTGCAAAAAATGGGTTACACCAACGTCGCTTTCCATGGACGGCGGCATTCGCGGCTGGCGCGAAAAACACTTTCCGCTTGACCAGGGAATAGCGACTGCCGGCTCGACTTCAGTACCTCGGTAACTTGATCGATGACCGCTGATGGCGTCAGCATGGTGTTGTCGCGCAACTTATTTCTGCGCCCAGGTCATGCAGCGAGATAACGAACTTTCGGGTCAAGCCACGTCGGGAACGCCAGGAGCAGCAGCGGGACGCGCTCTCGACCGGGCGGGGTTGGAACGCCAACTGGTGAATTCGGGCAATCCCGACCAGTGCTGCGTCGAACTATCCAAGATTTTCGGCGTCAGGCCCAACGAAGTGGCGCTGCTGCGGCTGGAGAACGGATTGCTGAAGTTTCTGTCTCCCGAGGAACTCACCACCGCAGGCATCGATCCCTATTTCCAGTTCCACGGCGGTCGCGGCTCACACCGCAGTCACCAAAAAAGTTGAGTTGTTCAACAACTTCACCCGGGTGAAGCACGCCAGCATCTTCGAGAGCATCAAGCCAAACGCAGAAGAAGGATGAGCAGCTTCATCCCGCCACAATTTATAAGCTGATGTCAGCGCCGGTGCTCGATGGCGGCGGACAAGGTTCTGGGAGTCATCCAGGTCAGCCACAAAGGCTTCGACCTGGCCTCCTCCGGTCCGGATTTCACGCTGGATGACCTCCAACGGCTTGAACTCGTCGCCAAGGTTATGGCCAAGGTCAAGTTCATGCACGAGGGTCAGTAACTCCTTTCTTCAGATTCGCAATCCCCTTGGACGGCAGACCGCCGTTGCGCACCGTCATTCGGTCGTCCCGCAGGATCGCTTCAGTTGTGTCCATTGGGAAAAATTTTGGCTCTTCCGGGAAAAACCTGAATCAGCGTGCACTCTTTTTGTCCATCGCGCGATCAATCGCCTGTTTTTCGCTGGAGGTTAAAGCGCGAACGCCGCCTTTGGGCAGCTGCCCGAGCAGCAGCGGGCCGACGGCGACGCGCACCAACCGGAGAACTTCGACTTCAAGCTGTTTCAGCATCCTTCGAATGTGGCGGTTCCGGCCTTCGTCCAGCACGATCTCGAGCCAGGTGTTGCGCTCGCCACCGCGCAGGATGCGAACCGTCTTGACGCGAAGCAGGTTCTCTTTTGTCCGGACGCCGCGGCCGAGCGATTCCAGCAGCGCAGCGTCGGCGACCCGGTTAATTTGCGCGTGATAGGTTTTGTCCAGGTGAGTTGCCGGCGCCAACACGCGCGCTGCCCATTCGGAGTCGTTGGTCAACAGAAGCAGGCCCTCGCTGGCCTTGTCCAGGCGACCCACCGGCGCTAGCCAGGGCTGACCGCCTTTCTGAAACTCAGGACCCAGGAATTCATATACGGTTGGCCGCCCTTTTTCGTCCGCGGCTGTCGTAATCACTCCGCGAGGCTTGTTGAGCATGAGATAGACCTTGGCGGCGGTTACGACCGACCTGCCGTCAACTTCGATCCGATCTTTCTCCAGTCGGACCGGTGCCTCAGGATCGCGGCGGGTTGCGCCGTTCAGCCGCACACTTCCAGCCTGGATGAGGTCGAAAGCGTCTGACCGGGAGCAGTAGCCGAGCTTCGAAAGCGCACGCGCCAAACCTATTCGCCGGAAAGATCTCTCGCTGGTCACTCTGCCATGCTAAATGAGGAACAAGACTCCTTTCCTAAGCCGCATCTTTTACAATCCCGGATACAGGTCACAGCCAATGAGCACAGCCCTGAGAATAGAACCGTTCTCGCTTCCTTACGCCGACGCTGCGGTACAGGATCTCCACCGCCGTCTCGCTGAAACTCGCTGGCCCGATGAAATTCCAGGTTCAGGCTGGGAGTATGGCGTCAATCTCGACTTCATGCGGAAGCTGTGCAGCTACTGGAAAGACACGTTCGACTGGAGGGCGCAGATCGATAAACTCTCCGAGCTTCATCACTACCGCAGCATTATGGATGGCCTCGGTGTTCACTTCATTCACGAGCGCGGCAAGGGGCCGGCGCCGATCCCGCTGATCCTGACTCACGGCTGGCCGGGATCTTTTCTTGAGATGCTCAAGATCATTCCCCTGCTCACCGATCCCGCAAGTCACGGCGGCGATTCTGCGGTTTCGTTCGATGTGGTAGTGCCCTCGCTTCCGGGCTTCGGCTTTTCTGATCGCCCCAGCAAACCTGGCATGAACACGTTTCGGATTGCGGAGCTCTGGGCTGGGCTGATGTCGGAACTTGGTTACGAGCGCTTTGCCGCACAGGGAGGCGACTTCGGCGCCGCAGTGAGCACCATTCTGGGTCTGCACAATCCCCAGCGAGTGATCGGTGTCCATCTCAACTATATTCCTGGATCCTACCGACCTTACCTGGAGCCGGGCGTGAGACTCGACCCCATCGAGCAGCAGTTCCTCGACGATGCGGACCGCTGGTACATGGACTGGGGCGCCTACGCGCACCTGCAACGAAACACGCCCCAGACCGGCGCGTACGGTCTGAACGATTCTCCGGCCGCGTTGGCCGCCTGGATCGTAGAGAAATTTCGTGACTGGGCGGATTGTGAAGGCGAGGTCGAACGCCGGTTCAGCAAGGGCGAGTTGCTCAGTAACGTGACCCTTTACTGGATGACTGAGACCATCCATTCATCCTGCCGGCTTTATTATGAGTCCAAGAAGAGGCCGCTGCAGTTCCAGAAAGGCGAACGTGTGAGCGTGCCCTGCGCGGTGGCGCACTTTCCCAAGGAAGCGCCCTTTCCACCCCGCGCCTGGATCGAACGGGGATATAACCTTCAGCGCTGGACTGAAATGCCGCGCGGCGGCCACTTCGCCGCCGCCGAAGAGCCAGAACTTCTGGCGAAAGACATCGCTGGTTTCTTCGGCCCCTTGCGGTCGAAGGCAGGATAGAAGCTTTTTGGCCGTCATCACAAATGCCAACAACAACGGCGCCAGATTGGTGGTACTCTGTGTAAAGAAATATCGCGGTTGCGGCGAACCCCTTGTTGGCTGCGCCTTATGACCGAAAAGAACACCGGCGACAAAGCGAAAAATACGAGCGCCAGCCCTCCGGCGGCCAAGAAGCCGTATATGAAGCCGGAATTCCGCTACGAGCGAGCCTTTGAAACCATGGCTCTTTCCTGCGGCAAGATCCGCGCCAGCCAGGCGCTTTGCCGGTTCAACCGGAAGAATTCCTAACCACCCTGGCAGTAATCCAAGAGCAATCAGGACGACTTTCCTGCCAGCCACCAGCGCCGCACCGCGACCAGCGACCATATTCCTTCCACCA
Source organism: Terriglobia bacterium (assembly GCA_963696825.1). GTDB lineage: Bacteria > Acidobacteriota > Terriglobia > Terriglobales > Acidobacteriaceae > JAIQFF01. Next base: position 337,111 of record CAVOLN010000007.1, on the reverse strand, counting down.
ATCCAAACGGCCAGGCTCCTTGCAGAAATCCATAAATCGAGCCCAACAAGCAAGCCACGCTGAACGCCAGGATGAACCACCTGCTGCGATCCTCGAAGGCGTAGCACACCAGCATCGCGGTCACCGCAAATAATCCGAAGAGGGTGAGGCGGCTCACGCGATCGTTTGTTGGTGAGAAGGGTTTATTTCGTTTAGCACGGCTCTTAGGATACAGCGCCTGGCTCTTCGGAGAATCATGCGAAATTCACAAACCACGAAGTTGTGTGGGGACAGCCGCCCTCGGCTGTCCGGTCGAGCCCAGCTCGACAAGCCCTTTTCCAGGAAGAAGCCAGCAGAGGTTCACTCCGCCGGACAGCGGAGGGCGGCTGTCCCCACGCGGCTTTGTGGTTCAGAAATTTACTTTGAACGCGCATCCAGCGCCAGGTTCAGTTCCAGCACGTTGACTCGCGGCTCGCCGAAGAAGCCCCATTGCCTTCCCTGAGTATTTTGGGCGACCAGCGTTCGTACCGCGTCCTCGCTCATCCCGCGGGCTTTGGCAACTCGCGGAACCTGGAACTCCGCAGCCGCTGGGGTGATGTGGGGATCAAAGCCCGAAGCTGATGTTGTGACCATGTCGATGGGTACTGGCTTGCCCGGATTCTCCGCCTGCGCGCTGGCGACGTCGCCATTCACGCGATCGATAAGCTTCTGATTGGTGGGTCCCAGGTTCGATCCAGCGGAATTGCTGGCGTCATAGCCATTCGCGCCCGCTGCGGACGGCCGGGGATGAAAATATCCTGCGCCGGCAAAAGGCTGGGCAATGATGCGCGACCCGATCACGGTTCCGTTGCGCCGTATGAGCTGCCCGTTGGCTTTCTCGGGAAAGAGAACCTGCGCGAGTCCCGTGACCACCAGGGGATAAACCAGGCCCAGCAGCACGGTCGTGACTACGGTCATGAGTACGGAAATCAGAAGATTTTTTTTCATGATGATATCTCTTCAGGCCATCCCAATGCGGGTGATGACCATATCAATCAGCTTGATGCCGATAAACGGAATGATGATTCCGCCCACGCCATAGATCAAAAGGTTGTTGCGCAACAGCGCGGCCGCGCCCATGGCGCGATACTTCACGCCGCGCAGCGCCAGCGGAATCAGGGCGACGATGATCAGCGCATTGAAAATGACGGCAGACAATATCGCCGATTGCGGCGTCTTCAGATGCATGATGTTGAGCGCGTTCAGCACCGGGAAAGTGCCGGCAAACATCGCTGGAATGATGGCGAAATACTTGGCCACATCGTTGGCGATGGAGAATGTAGTCAGCGCGCCGCGAGTCATCAGCAACTGCTTGCCGATTTCGACGATCTCGATCAGCTTGGTGGGATTCGAATCCAGGTCCACCATGTTTCCCGCTTCTTTCGCGGCCTGCGTGCCGGTGTTCATGGCGACGCCGACGTCGGCCTGGGCCAGTGCGGGAGCGTCGTTGGTGCCGTCTCCGGTCATGGCCACCAGCTTTCCGTCGGCCTGTTCGCGGCGGATCAGATCCATCTTCTCTTTGGGTGTGGCCTGGGCCAGGAAGTCATCGACTCCGGCCTCGCGGGCGATGGCTGCGGCGGTCAGCGGGTTGTCGCCGGTGATCATGACGGTGCGAATCCCCATGGCGCGAAGCTGGCTGAAGCGCTCGCGAATGCCGCCCTTGACGATGTCCTTGAGATAGATCACGCCCAGCGCGCGCTTGTTCTCCGAGACCACCAGAGGCGTGCCGCCGGAGCGCGCAATCTGCTCGACCGTTGCCTGTACTTCCTTCGGAAGACCGTTGCCGTTGACTGAGGAAATGTATTTTGAAATCGCATCCGATGCGCCTTTGCGGATCTCGCGGCCATCCAGATTGACGCCCGACATTCGGGTCTGCGCGGTGAAGGGCACGAAGTGGGCTTCGTGCGCCGCCAGGTCGCGTCCGCGCAGGCCGTACCGTTCTTTCGCCAGAACCACGATGGAGCGGCCTTCCGGAGTTTCATCCGGAAGCGATGACAGCTGGGCCGCGTCGGCCAGTTGCGCTCTCGGTAACTCCCGGCGCGCAAACAAACTCCGCGGCCTGGCGATTTCCCAGAGTGATGGTGCCGGTCTTATCCAGCAGCAGCGTGTTGACATCGCCGGCAGCCTCGACCGCGCGGCCCGACATGGCCAGCACGTTGTGCTGCACCAGGCGGTCCATGCCGGCGATGCCGATGGCGGAAAGCAATCCGCCGATGGTGGTCGGAATCAGGCAGACCAGCAGCGAGACCAGCACGAAAACTGTCTGCGGCGAGCCGGAGTAAATGGCGAAGGGCTGCAGCGTGACCACGGCCAGCAGAAAGATGATCGTCAGCCCGGCCAGCAGAATGTTCAGCGCGATTTCGTTCGGCGTCTTCTGGCGCTCGGCGCCTTCCACCAGCGCAATCATGCGATCGAGGAAGGTCTCTCCGGGGTTGGACGTGATCTTGATCTTGATGTAGTCGGAGAGCACGCGCGTGCCGCCGGTCACGGCGGAGCGGTCGCCGCCGGCCTCGCGGATCACCGGCGCGGATTCGCCGGTGATCGCGGACTCGTCGACCGACGCGACGCCTTCGACGATCTCGCCGTCCCCGGGAATGAATTCGCCGGCGGAGACGATCACCATGTCGCCGGAGCGCAGCTTCGAGCTGGCGATCTTTTCGATCTTGCCGTCGGGCAGTACCCGGTTGGCGACCGTTTCCGATCGCGCTTTGCGCAGCCTCTCGGCCTGCGCCTTGCCGCGGCCTTCCGCCATGGCTTCGGCGAAATTCGCGAACAGCACCGTGAACCACAGCCAGAGCGTGATCTGCAGATTGAAGCCGAACTGCGCCCTGGTGGCGCAGCACATCCCGCACCAGCAGGACGGTGGTCACACGCTGCCGACTTCCACCACGAACATGACGGGATTGCCCATCATCTTGCGCGGATGCAGCTTCAGCAACGAATCCCAGATCGCGCCCTGCACGATCTTCATGTCCCAAATCGCTTTACCTTTTTTCTCTGCCATAGTTCCTCAACTCGTCAGAAAGTCTTTCCGGCCTGCATCAGCAGGTGCTCAAGAATCGGTCCCAGGCTCAGTGCGGGAAAGAATGTCAACGCACCCACAATCACAATCACGCCCACCAGCAGCACGCTGAACAGCGGCGTGGTCACCGGAAATGTTCCCAGCGATGGCGGAACATATTTCTTCTTGGCCAGGTTTCCGGCGATCGCCAGCATGGGAAGAATCATGAAGAAGCGCCCGATCAGCATGGTCATCGCCGCCGGCGATGTTGTACCAGGGCGTGTTCCCGTTCAGTCCGCCGAAGGCCGAGCCGTTATTGCCCGCCATCGACGTGAAGGCGTAGAGAATCTGGGTGAGGCCGTGCGGTCCCGCATTGCTGATGCTGGAGGTCCCGAATCCTGCTACCGACGAAATGCCCGTCAGCACCAGGATGACGAGCGGGAAAACCAGCGTCACCAGCATGGCCATCTTCACGTCATAGGCTTCGATCTTCTTGCCCAGATACTCCGGCGTGCGCCCGACCATGAGTCCGGCGATGAACACGGCGAGCACGACGTAGATCAGGATTCCGTACATGCCCGCGCCCACGCCGCCGAAGACGGTTTCGCTGAGCATGATGTTGGCCAGCGGCACCATTCCGCCCAGCGGAGTGAAGGAATCGTGCCAGCCGTTGATGGCGCCGCAACTGGCGTCGGTGGTGATGGTGGCGAACAGCGTGGAATCGGCAATGCCGAAGCGGACTTCCTTGCCTTCCATGTTGCCGCCGGACTGCGTCAGGCTGGCGTGCTGATCCACTCCCTTGAGCAGCGGATTGCCTTTGGCCTCCGCCCAGTACGCGGTGGTCACGCCGGCCACAAACAGAATCGCCATGGCCGCCCAGACTGCCCAGCCATGACGCTGCGATCCGGTCATTCGGCCCAGCGTGTAAGTCAGCCCGGCGGGAATCGCGAAGATGGAAAGCATCTGCAGGTAGTTGCTGAGCGGCGTCGGATTCTCGAAAGGATGCGCGCTGTTGGCGTTGAAGAATCCGCCGCCGTTCGTGCCCAGCATCTTGATCGCTTCCTGCGATGCGACCGGGCCCTGCGCGATCACCTGGTCGGTGACCGTATCCATCACCGGCTTGCCATCCGTGGCCGACCACCGGTTTGCCGTCGGTCCCACTCTCTGCACCTGCTGCGGTTCGACCAGCTTCGACCGTGTCGTAAGGTCTGAAGTTCTGCACCACGCCTTGCGAGACCAGAAGCAACGCGTAGACGATGCAGGCCGGCAGCAGCACCCACAGCGTGGTCCGGGTCAGGTCGACCCAGAAATTGCCGATCGTCTCTTTTTCCCGCCGCGCGATGCCGCGAATGAACGCAATCGCCAGCGCAATGCCGACCGCGGCGGAGGCGAAGTTGTGATACGCCAGGCCAGCCATCTGCGTGAGATAGCTCATGGTGGCTTCGCCGCCATAGTTCTGCCAGTTGGTGTTGGTGGTGAACGAGGCCGCCGTGTTGAAAGCCAGGTCGGGAGCCACGCCGGCGAATTTCTGCGGATTCAAGGGCAGGATCTGCTGCAGTGCGCTCGATCAGGTACAGCACCAGCATGGAAACGCCGCTGAACAGCAGCATGGAGAATGCGTATTCCGTCCAGCGCATCTCGTGTTCTTCGTCCACCAGGGTCAGGCGGTACAACAGGCGCTCGACCGGCCGCAACACGGGATCGAGAAATGTGCGCTCGCGGTTGAACACGCGCGCCATGAACATGCCGACCGGCTTGGTCATCGCCAATATCACGGCGAGGTACACGATGATCTGCAACCAGCCATTTGCTGTCATTTGACTAGAACCTCTCCGGCCGCAACAATGCGTACAGCAGGTAAACCATCAATCCCGCACATACAATCAGCATGATGATCGATTCAGCATTCATGAGCGTTTCACCTTAGCGAATGCGATCGCAGAATTTCACATACGCGATGGAAATCAGAAAGAAAGCAATCGTAACTGCCACGAAAATAATGTCTCGCATGTCCGTCTTCTCCAGTCAGTCCGATTGCTGCCCAGGCGCTAGCCGAGACGATAGACGCCTTCGTTTGCGGAACTGGGCTTCCGGTGGCGCCCGGCGAACCTGACACGTGCGCATCGAGCGTCGCTCTTCTCCGCGGCCAGGGCTCGGAGGCGAGAGCCGTCGTGATTCTGACGACTCCCATCGCAATGATGGCCCCAGGATTCAACCACGGCCCTCCGATGTCGGAGCCGCGGTGCATCTACGGCTTGCAGTTTACTACCGCGGGCGAACGTGCGCACCCGTGCATCTTATGGTCGTCATCGCGCCAGCGCGACGAAAAAACGGACCATGAACCCGATCGCCAAAACGCACGCCGCCAACATGACGCGAACGATCGCTGGACTCGCTACTGTGTTCGGGTGAAGCATTGTGATCTCTCACTACATTGGATTGTTCTGGGCGTAATGTTTGTATAAGAAGTGCATAAAAAATTCGTAAAGAGCCCGGTAAGCGCATGACCTGGAGTCGACGGGACCTACGAAGGGATCTGGCGTGGAGCGGCATGGACAGTCGGTCAGCTTACTCACTCAGATCCTTCGAGACCAAATGCTCTCAGGATGATGCGGTGCGGGAGAGACCTTCGACTCGGAAAGCGGGCTGCAATTCCTGCGCAGAACTGCTGACTTTTCGCCGGCAGGTTCGAAACGGTATCCGACCCAGGGCTCGGTGACGATGTAGTGCGGCGTGTCCTTCGGTGTCTATCTTCTTGCGGAGTTGTGCGACCAGAACCCGCAGATGTTCCGGCTGTTCGACGCTGTTGGGTCCCCAGATGGCCAGAAGCAGGGTTCGATGCGTCACCACCCGGCCGGCGTGTCTGGCCAGATAGAGCAGAAGTTCGAATTCCTTGGGGGTAAGCCGGACTTCACTGTTCTTGACCGACAACCCGAAACGCATCCGCATCGATCTTGAAGTCGCCGATGGCGATGGTTCGCTTGCGAGCCGTCCTCGGCTGGCTCGCGTTCGAGCCAGGTTCCGTCGCACCCGCGCCAGCAGTTCGTCCATGCCGACCGGCTTGGTGACGTAGTCGTCAGCCCCGGCGTCGAGCGCCTCGACCTTGGTCTTTCTCCTCGCCTTTCACCGACAGCACGATGATGGGCAACGTCGACTCCGCGCGAAGCTGGCGGCACAGTTCAATGCCGTTCATGTTGGGCATGGAAATGTCAGTGATCACCAGATCCGGCTGCCACTCCCGCGCCGACCGGAGGCCGGCGTGACCGTCGTCGGCGGTGCGGACTTCATAGCCGCTGCCGGTGAGAGAAGTCCGCAAGACGCGCGTGATCTGCGGTTCATCGTCCACCACCAGAATGCGTTTCTTATCGGCCATGTTGAGTTAATGGAACTGATCAGGAAGACTGCTGGGTCACGATGTGGACATCCACCGGTGGCGCGTCCCGGAGAAACTTGTGGATCGCATTCAGATAAAGGTACCGCTTCCAGCCCTTCACCGCGGAATGTCCGAACACGACCTGGGTGATGTGCTTTTCTCGCACAAATCCAGCGACGGCCTTGGCCACCGTCGGAGATTTCAGTTTGACCACCTGGGCCCCCACCGCTTCGGCAAAGCGGATGTTCGAGGCCAGCGTCCGCTGGTTGGCCTCGTTGTCATCCACTCCGATGTCGACATAAACCACGTACAACTCGCCATCCAGTCTCTTCGCCATGCGCGCCGCTCGGGCAATCAGTTGCTGCGCCGCAGGATTGGAACTGATGGCAACCGCAAATCTTTCGCGTACTCCAAGCTTGCGTTCCCCGCCTTCCTGATCGAGGTAGTTTTCGAGACTGCGGTCAACTTCCTGGGTAACTTCCTGCAGCGCCAACTCGCGCAAGGCAATCAGAGTTTCCGGGACGAAAGAAGTTGGACAGCGCCTTCTCCACCCGGTCCAGCGGATAGATATCGCCGCGCCGCATGCGGGTCTGAAGCGCTTCGGGCGTGAGGTCGGCCATGACCACTTCCCGCACTCGCTTCATCACCCAGTCCGGAACGGTTTCCCGCACCGTGACGCCGCTGATTCTTTGCACGCTGGGAGCGACACTCTCCAGGTGCTGCACATTCATGGTGGTCAGTACGTCGATGTCAGCATCCAGCAGCTCCAGAACGTCTTCATAGCGCTTGCGATGCTTGCTGCCTTCGATGTTGGTGTGCGCCAACTCGTCGACCACCACCACCGCCGGCTTGCGGGCCAGAATTCCGTCCAGATCCATCTCCTCGAAGACCGTGCCCTTATATTCGATCTTCTTTCTGGGGACGGTCTCGAGCTTTTCGACCAGTTCGACCACGCCTTTGCGGCCGTGGGTCTCGACAATGCCGATGACTACATCTTCGCCACGGCTCTTGCGCCGGATGGCTTCGCTCAGCATGTTGTAGGTCTTGCCCACGCCCGGGCGCATATCCGAGAAACAGCTTGAGCGTGCCGCCCTTCTTGGCAGGCGCGGCTTCTTCAAGCCATTGCTCGGGCGTCTTGGTCATTGCCGACTATTGTCATCGACGGCGCTTCGATTTGTCGATATTCAGCTACAATCGCTGATCGTGAACCAGTCCGCGATCAGGGTGGCGCTTCGTTTCGCAGCTTGTGCCGTGGTCCTCTTTATTGTCGTGTACCTCTATACTAGGGTCATTCGAGTGAATCCCACGACGGTTGCACTGACCTTTCTGGTCTTCGTCCTGATCGTCTCCGCCCTGTGGGGTTTGCGATACGCGCTGTTCACTGCGTTCGTGGCGGCTGCGGCATTCAACTACTACTTCCTTCCGCCCACTGGCACATTCACCATTTCAGACACGCAAAACTGGATCGCCCTTCTTGCCTTTCTCACCACCGCTGTAATCGCCAGTGAATTGTCAGATCGGGCTCGAAAGCAAACCGACGAGGCGTAGGCCGGCGTCACGAACTGGAGCGCCTTTACAGCTTCAGCCAGCAATTGCTGACGTCGGATAACGTTCTGCAATTGCTGAATGCGGTTCCGCAACATGTGATCGAGTCCTTTGGTGTTTCCGCGGCTGCCGTCTATGTTCCGGACAAGGGAGACATCTATCGCTCAGGAATCGAAACGCCCGACCTGGACGCCGACCAGCTCAAGTCCATCATGGCGCGCGGCGAGGCCATGATGGACCGCGAACGCAACCTGAGTTTTACCCCGCTGAAGATGGGCGTGAGGACGGTGGGCGCGCTCGGCGTCGCTGGGAAACCTCTCCCGCCAAACCCTGGACGCTATGGGAAGCCTGATCGCGATCGCGGTCGAACGCGCCAATGCAGTGGAAACTCTAACCCGTTCCGAGGCCACCCGCGAAGGCGAGAAACTGCGATCCGCCATCCTGGATTCCGTCACTCACGAGTTTCGAACTCCGCTGACTTCGATCAAGGCCTCGATTACCAGCCTGATCTCCACTCCGGGCCTGAGTCCGGACGATCGCCAGGAACTGATGACCGTCATCAACGAAGAAAGCGATCGCTTGAACCGTCTGGTTGGCGAAGCAGCCGAGGTCGCCCAGCTTGAATCACACGAATTTCAGCTCGATCTTCGGGAGTGCCGGGTGATTGACCTGGTGCAGGCCGCGGTTGCGGACGTTAAACAGGTCATGGGCAAACATCCGATTGAGATTCGGGTGCCGCAAGATATCGTCGTGCGCCTCGACGCCGACCGCATCAAGGAGGTACTGGTCCAGTTGTTGGAAAATGCTGCCAAATATTCGGCTCCCGAATCTCCCAATCCGCATCACCGCCGAAGTGAAGGACAGCAACCTCGAAGTCAGCGTCGCCGACCAGGGCGCCGGCATCGACGACATGGAGCAGGCGCTGATTTTCGACAAGTTCTATCGCGGCAAAAATCAGCGCTATCGCGTGCAAGGGACCGGGATGGGACTGGCCATCGCGAAGGCAATCGTCGAAGCGCATGGCGGCAAGATCGGAGTCACCAGCCAGCTCGGCCGCGGCTCAGTGTTTTTCATAGTTTTGCCCATGAAGGTCTAGCCATTTAGGGAAATAACTTCCCTCTCCGATGTCATCCCGAGCACAGCGAAGGACCCGCGCATTCCTTCGCGATTCGCAATGCTTAGCAGTTTTACGGTTAGCTCATCCCGCGGGACTTTGACGTCATAGCTCGAGCGAGAAAGTACAAGGTCCTTAGCATCGCTCAGGATGACAATCGAGGGAAATGTTTAAGCGAACCTCAGTGCTGCGCGTTGAGGTTCTCGATGATCAGACCCTCGTTGTTGGTGACTACAGGAACGTGGCCTTGCACCAGATAGTCTACCGTTCCCTGAATGAGCGAGTGGTCCACGCTGATCGACTCGCAACATGGATCGGTTTCGTCCACTCGATGGAAGAGAATGATCAGCCACAAGTTATTGGCGACGGCATAGTCGATCTCCGAGGTGATGTCGTTGAGCGTGGTGTTCATATCCATTTCCGCTGCCTCGCTCCACAAAACGAGTGGATGGGTGGCGTGACTAAGCGTGCCGCCAAATGTGAGACCTACTCCTGAGCTGTTGTAGCCCAGATCAGAATCGCGAGCGCCACGCAGCCCAGCGCTTTTGACAACGCTCTCAACCATCGGATTGTACCCACCGTACGGATAAGCGAGCGTGGTCGGAGTGATGCCCCAGGAAATGATGTCCTGGGTTGCACCAACAATTTCATCCGTCATCTGTGCTTTTGTGAGAGTCGTGAGGTTTGGATGTGTCCTGGTATGCACTCCAATTTCATGCCCGTTGTTGTACATCTGCATCACTTCGTCGAGAGTTACGTAACTGTCCAATCCGACTTGTTGGGTGATGATGTACTGCGTGCTCTTGAGGCCCGCCGCGTCAAGAATCGGCAGCCCGTTGTCGTACATAGACTGGTAGCCGTCGTCAAAATTGATCGAGACCAGGCCGTGGTTGCTGATGGTGAATTGCAACGAGCCTGAAGTTCCGGCGTTGGGCGCCGGATTGGTCACGCTGACTGCCAAAGGATGATTTGGAGGCGTCACAGAGGTCAGCTCGGCAGCCGGAACAGTCACCACAACCTTAGTTGGACTTACAGAAGACGGAGTCAGGATGTTGGAGCCGAAATTCACCAGCGCTCCGTTCACAAATCCGGAGCCCGTGATGGTAAGAGAAATCAGGTCTCCGCTGCCTGCTAGCGCCATGACTGGGGAAAGCCTGGAAATGGTGACAGGGCAGTTACAAGGAGCCGCAGTAACCATCAGGGACACGGCATTGCTGGTTACGCTTTGAGCCGATGCGCTGACCTGCACCGTGCCTTCCGCCACACCGGTCGCAAGGCCGTTGGCGTCTATGGCGGCTACGGTGGGATCGCTTGACGTCCAGTTAAATACGACTCCACTCATTGCCTGCCCATTCTGGTCCGTGGCCAGAGCGCTGAACTGCTGGGTTGCTCCCACAGTGATGGAGGCGTTCGCCGATATCACGTTGATTGTGGTCACAGCAGGCGGAGGCGGTGGAGGTGGAGGTGGCGTAACGGTCAGCGAAACCGTGGCCTTCACCCCATTTGCGCCGGCCTGGATCTGAGCTGATCCGGCGGCAATGCCGGTTGCAACTCCGTCGGTCTCACCTTCTGAATTGACGGCTGCTACTGACGCTACATTGATATTGGAACTGGACCATGTGAACGTTATCCCGGACATGACATTGTTGTACTGGTCATATCCCACGGCGCTGAACTGCTGAGTGCTTCCCGCCTGAATGGAAGCGCTGGTGGGTGACAAAGTGATCGAAGTCAAGGCCGAGGCTGGCTTGGTAACGGTCACGACCGCGGCATTGCTGTTCATCCCTTGAGCTGACGCCGTGATCTGCGACGTTCCGGCAGCTAGGCCGCTGGCTAACCCGGAAGTGTTGATCTTCACCGCACTCGGATTCGTACTGGACCATACGAATGCAATCCCGCTCATGGTGGCGCCGTTCTGGTCATAACCCACGGCGGTAAGTTGCGTCGTCCCGCCAATGAGAATTGACGGGCTAGACGGAGTTACCACAATCGTCTTTAACGCCGGAGGCGGCGGCAGTACAGTCAGCGACGCTGGCGCACTGCTGATGCCCGAAGCCGAAGCCGTGATGTGTACCGTCCCAGCCGCGACCCCGGTAGCTCCGTTGCCGTTGAGCATCGCAATCGCGTTGCTCCCATCCGATGCCCACGCAAAGGTAAGCCCGTTCATTACATTGTTGAACTGGTCATATCCCACAGCGGTGTAGCTTTGCTGCTGTCCCGCCTGAATCGAAACCGTGGACGGTGACACGCTGATTTGAGTCAATACACTCGGGGATGGAGGATCGGCCTTGACTGTCAGCAACACGGACGAGCTTCGACCCGCGGCGCTGGCGGTGATAGTCGCAGTCCCCGGCGACATGCCTTTCGCCAACCCGGTGCTGTCTACCGTGACCGCGCCCCCCGAACTGGAAAAACTGAAAACCACCCCGGGTACTGCGTTCCCCTCCGCGTCCTGGGCAATCGCCTGAAATTGCTTGGTGCCTCCCACCGCGATGGACGCTGTCTTTGGCGAGACCGAAATCGTGGTTACTACGGACGAAGTTGATGGATTGCCGCTAACGGCAGCGCCGCCTCCACAACCGAATAGAAACGTCAGGGCAATCAGGACCAGCCAGAGCGGGCTCACAAAACTTGCGGCGCGCTTTACCTTGAGCGTCGCTTGCACGAAGTAAAGGGCCAGAAGCGAACTGCAGATTGAAAACGTCCGAAGAAATCTCGCCATAAGTCTATTTGGGGGGATTTTGCAACGGATAGCCTCGCTTTACGGGACTATCCCGCCGGAGTAAAAGCAGTTGGTCTGCCAAAGGCGGAAGAGGTTACTGTCCTTGCGCGCGAGCGTCCGTTCCACCGTGGACTCCGCCTCGGAAGCACCTACGTCAACGAGGCTTAGCCGGCCCGTAGGGCCGCGCCCGTGCGGATTCATTTCGGAAGACGTATTGCTGGAGGTTACCAGGGTAATTCCGGCCGAAGTTACCCTGAGAAGAGTATTTCCGCGGGAGAGAAAACTAATAGCCTCGCAAGGAAATTGCTGCGACGCGGAAAAATTAAGAGCGCGGACGCGATCATTTGTCCGAGCGCGGAGGCTCGGGCTAGAGAGTGTTTATCGCTTCTAGAATATGATTTTCACCGCTAACTGGACGATCCGTGGATCCGCTGCCTGTCCGGCCCTGAACGTGCCGAACGACGAGTTACTGTTGAGTTTGTCGAAGGCGCTGATCTGGTCGGTGCCATTTATCGCTCCAGTGCTGATGGTTTCCGGCGCGAAGTTCGGATGGTTAAGCACGTTAAAGTATTCTCCCCGGAGCTGAAGCTTCCAGCGTTCGGTGATGGAAAAGTATTTGGAGACCTGCACATCCCAATCCGATGTTCTCGGCAGTCGCAGCGTGTTCTTCCCGATATTGCCGAAGGTGCCGAAGATGGCCGGGTTGTTGACTCCGCCCACTTTTGTAGGTTGAAAAGCGCTGGGCGTGAGCCAGCTGACGCAGGTTGCGGTCACACCCGCGCAGGAGCTTTGACTGTAAGGATCGACGCCGGGGATGATGGTCGCGCGATCCTGTCCAATGCCGGTGCCGGAGATTTCGGTTCCCTGCAGAACCGTGATCGGCCGTCCGCTGCGGCCATGACGATCGCCGCTGAATTCGTAGTCGCCCAACAGATGGTGAATGAACGCTCCCGAACCCCTTCAGGCTGGGAGTTTGCCAGACGTAGGACGCCGCTGAACACATGGGTATGATCAAAGCTGGACGGCCCGTAGTCGAAGCGATGGCGATTTGGATCGCTCAACGGCAACGGCGAATATCCCGTGTCGAAGCCCGATACTCCCTCGCCAAACGGCAGGTCATCAAGACTCTTGGACCAGGTGTAGTTCGCCAGAATCGTGAGGCCGTGCGACATGCGCTTCTCCAGCGAGGTCTGCAGCGAGTTGTAGTTGGCGTTGATGTCAGTGATATCGGCTTGAACGGTGGAAAACGTGTTGGTGCCGAACTTGCCCCCGCTGGCCGCCTTCACCAGCGAGTTCGCGATGCCGATTCCGGCCTTCCCGGTGGTGGTGCAGCAGGGCGCGGCGTTGAAGTCCTGGGTCTCCAGGATGTGCATGCTCCTCGAGCCGACGTAGGCCATGCGCATCAGCAGTGAATACGGCAACTGGTGCTCGAGGGTCAGATTCCACTCGTAGACCGTGGGCACTTTGTATTCGCCGCTGGGGTCGTACGACACTGCGATCTGGTTGAACGGTGGGATGTAAGGAAAATTCGTGGGCGCCGGGAAGGGGCTGGGGAAGGTCGGATAAGAACCGGCCTGCGCTCCCGTGCAATTCAGGGCCGCTTGCGTGCCGCCTGAGTACACAACGGGTCGCTGAACGATCCGGCGGTCGAAGAAGCCGTGGGCGCGCTATTGCCGGCGGTCGAGAGTATGAACTGCGGACTGAATGGCCACTCATCCACAAAACGATTGCTGAGCATGCCCATGACACGCGTGTCGTAGAAGATGCCCGCCCCTCCACGGAAGCTGGTTTTGCCGTCGCCGAAAACATCGAGGCGAATCCAAGCCTGGGAGCAATGCCTTTCAGATTGGCGTTGAGAGCGTTCTTGGGCATCCCGGGATCGCTGGAAATGCCATTCTGGCCGGAAAAGAATATTCCCGGAGGCGCGTTGGGATAGACCCGCGACACGGTATTGGAGGCCATGGCTGCGAGGTTGACCTGCGCCCAGCGATCGCCGTTGTCGCGCCAGGCCAGAGCAGGCTCGTACCGCAGTCCCAGATTCAAGGTCAGGCGGCGAGTGACGCGGTAGTTGTCCTGCACATATACTCCGGAAAAAGTATTGCGGTTGTTCTTGAATTCCCCAGCACCCTGCTGCAAGGCATAACCGTTTCCGGCGCTGCTGCCGTCGGAAAGAATTCCGGCGAGGAAAAGCGTGTAGGTCGGAAAACTTGTTCCCCCGAACAGATAGTTGTCCTGAGGTACCGAAGCCGAAGATTCCGGGCTGATTGAATTGGTTGACGAGATTGAGTCTGGCTGCGCTCAATCATTCCCCCGAAGTGGAGGTCGTGCTTCCCTTTTTCCCAAACGATGTCATCGCTGTAAGTGTAGTTGTTCCGGATGAACAGACCCTTGGGATTGTCTCCAAAAGTAAATCCGCCCTTGAACTCCGATCTGCTGAATTCCGCTGGGGACGGCTGGAACGGGATTGCGGTACCGAAATCCGTCACGTTCGCGGCATTCGGGGCTGGGCCTCGGGTAGAAACTTCCCGCGAGTAGCTGGCCCGGGCGTCGTTGACGAGGCGGGGTGAAAAGATGTGGGTTTCATGGAGCAAAGCATTCTGCGCGATGATCGAGAAGGTGGCATCGCTATAGGCCACAAGCAGCTGAGGATTGAACACCGGAGCCTTGGTAAACCGGTCAAATTCGTAGCGGGCGGTGAGTTTGTCGCTCTGGCCAATGGAATGATCCAGCCGGCCCATGCCCGAGTCGAAATTCTCGATGTCAGGTCTGGAGAAAGGCTCGGTGGGATTGGACCCCGTCGGTATCGGTCCTGCGAGCGAAAACTTCGCGCTGGGATCCGTCATTCCCGCATTCGCATCGAAGGCCGGGCCGCATCCGACCACGTTACAACCGGGAATCACCCCGATCATCGTGGCCACAGCCGGATCGATAATTCCTGGAGTTCCGAAAGGTCCCTTCGCCAGGAAGTTGGCGATGTCGGTCTGTCCCACCACTTTCGAACTTCCCAGCACGAGGTTGCGGAACGCAGTGCGTTGATAGCCGACAAAGAAGAATGTCTTGTCGTGAATAATTGGGCCGCCAAAAGTGCCGCCATACTGGTTGCGCTTAATCCGGTCTGGGGTAGTCGGCGTAGCAAAATAGTTCTGCGCATTAAATATCGGATTGCGCACAAATTCAAAGGCATCACCGTGGAAGCTGTTGGTGCCCGACTTGGTGACCACGTTCACCACTCCGCCGGCATTCTCTCCATATTCCGCGCTGTAATTACTGGTCTGGACACTGAATTCCTGGAGGGCGTCAGGAAACGGAAATGGCTGATTCACGTTCGTGTACTCGTCCACATAATTACCGCCGTCGAGCTGGTAGCTGATCGAATTCTGCCGGGCGCCATTTGCCGAGAAAGTTACGGCGCCGGGAAACGTTTTGGTCGCGCCCTGGTCTGCTCCTCCATTTGGTGAGTTAACCGCGCCCGCGACCAGAAGAGTGAGAGTGGCAGCATTGCGGCCGTTCAGTGGCAATTCGGCAATGCGCTGCTGATCGATTACCTGTTTGATGGTGGACGTGGCGGTATCCACTTGCACGGCGTTCGACGAAACTTCGACAATCTGGTTCGCCATGCCCAGTTGCAGCTTCACGTTCAGAGTCATCGTCTGGTCGGCCAGCAAAAGAACATCCTGTTTCGCGACACTAAAGCCGCTGGCCTCGGTGCTTACGGTGTAGGTGGCTGGATTGAGCGAGGAAATTACAAAATACCCGTCGGCGTTGCTCTCGGCTTCACGGGCAAAGCTCGTGCCTGCCTGCGTCGCTCTGATCTTGGCAGATGCGATGGCGGCTCCGGAAGGATCGCTTACCGTACCCACGATGCTCCCCAGCCCTTGCGCGTGCAACAAGGTCGAGGCCAAGGTCGAAAACAAAATCAGGCCCAGAAACGCTAAAACAAGATTCCTTCTCATATCGTGCCTTTCCAGGGCGCATTGTTTTAGCACGGTTCGCCCTGTTCACAAGCGGCCGCCGCTAACTCACGCTTCCCAAGCAAACTTGTATCCGGGACCAGGGACAAGCGCACAAGTTCTAACGCAACGCTCTCGCGTGGGTTTTGATACAGTGACCCATGCGCGCGGAAGATAGGCCAGAAACGTTTTGACTGTCAATATCAGAAATATTCAAGAAGGGATTTAAGAAGACTAAAGAGCGGCGAGGCCAGAGGAGAAATGGACATTCATCAGCTGAAATTGTTTCTCGCTGTGATGGAGGCTTCCAGCATGACACATGCGGCGCAGCAATTTCACTTGTCCCCGGGGGCAGTCAGCCTGCAGCTCCACAGCCTGGCTGAAGAACTGCATGCCGAGCTCTTTGTACGTTCAGGGAAGAGACTGATTCCAACCCCGGCGGCGCTGCGTTTGGCTGAGCACGCCAAGGAAGTAGTCCGCTGGACCAGCCAGATCCAGCAGGAATTCGCCGACGACGTCTCCAAGGATGTGCGCCCGTTTCAGTTCGCCACCGGCGTTACCACTCTGATTCACCAGTTGCCGCGGCCGCTTCGCGAATTGCGAAAACGATTCCCCAACGCAGACATCGGAGTGACCGTAGGCGTCACCGAGGAAATCGTCGCAGGTCTGCATGAACGCCGTTTCGATCTCGGCCTGATTTCCCTTCCGGTCCATGAAGATAATCTTAAGATCCTGCCGCTATTCGATGAGGAACTGTTGGTGTTGCGTCCTTCGCCGAGCAGCGTGAGCAGCACTCGTGTCGGGGTCATTCAGGCATCTGACATTGCCCACGTTCCATTTCTTCTCTATCCCAAACGCAGCAATATCCGGACCATTATCGATCAATTTTTTCAGGAGATTAACATCGCACCGCGGGTAGTGATGGAAGCCGAGGATAGCGAAGCCATCAAGGGATTGGTGGAGTCGGGTTTCGGCTACTCCATACTTCCAGAACATGCACTGCGGCGTCGAAACCGCTTTTTTCAGACTTATCGAGTGGCGGGCCACCGCATTACCAGAAGCCTGGCGCTGGCCATGGCTCGCACCGACTACCCGCGCAAACTAACCGAATCCGTCGCCGAGTTTCTGCAGAAGATGCTTTCCAGTCAGCAGTAGCTTGCTCTACAGCCTTTCCGCGGAACGTTCATGCTGGTTCGTCCACTTTTCGAAGTTCCCGCGGAACAGGCGGTTTACATCGCGCTGGATGATCTGGCGCGTCACTCCGCGGCCGTCACGGGCCAGGAGTTTGTAGCTGTTGGCAAGGATAGGCGTCATGGTGGCGCGGGTATTCCGCCACTTGTAGAGGACTTGCTCGAGCACGCGGGCATCGGAATGTTGCGGAATGAAACTCGTTCCCAATAATTCGATCCGCTCCCGCGTAATCTCTTCCACGATGGAAGGATTGTTCAGGAACCACCAGCACCCGAAGGGCATGAGATTGCTGAACTTTCGCGCGTATACACACAGCTCGTGCTGATTCTCCCGGCTCAGTACACTCACCAGAAAGCGATTCTCCGGGTAAGCGCGGCAAATATTTTCGACCGCGCTCATGTCTGCCTTACCGACTGCATCGCCGGCCAGGCGAATTCGCGGGTTCACCTGGCGGCGCACTCCAATCATGAGCGAGAGCGGTATATCAAACTCACGGCACGAAGGCAGCACGGCCTCACTCAGAACCTTGCCTTGGACGCTGTCTTCCGGAAATTGAAACTTGTCGGTAAGCGAAACCGCCATATACACAGGACGCATGCGCTCATGCCAGTCGGCAAGAAATCTGCGCACCTCGCCTGCCGATCGACCGCTTGCCTCGGCGTTCACCGCGTAACCTTGCTCGGCCAGTCGTTGCCAATGCTCGGCCCAGCCCCAGAGAATTCTGTCTAGCCGCAACACTGCCCGGAACTCTGCGCTGGGGTCGGAGCCATTCATCCACACTTGCTGTTCTTCCGGGTGCAGAGGATCGTTGGTCATCACCACCGAACTCACTCCTGCCATTCGAAGAACATTCGAGGTATGCGATTCAATTCTTTGCGCCCGGAAGAACGACCGGGCTTCTTCGAGGTCTGGGCTGTCGGTCGGCAGATCGAATGCCTCGAGAACCGCGATGACGCCACGCGTGGATTCCGATATCGGACTATTTTCAACAAACAGAGCTTGCCAGATTGCGTTGGCCTGCTCCCGTCTTCGACAAAGTCCAATAGCGCTCGGGAGAAATGCTGGACGAGCGAAACAGTTCCGCTTCCAGGTAATGATAGGTCAGCAGCTCGTCGATGCCCCACAACCCCAAGCTGCCAAACGCAGGAGCAAACAGGTGGGTATGGACATCGATAAACTGGGTCGTCGCGAGTACTTCTTCTACCGTGGATTGGATTTGATCCGTTTCTAACAGATCGCGCGTGAGCTGGTGTCTGGTCGGTGTAGTTTCCATTCGTTCCTGCACTTCCGTTCGGAGCCTTGAAGCTCAAGGTCGAGCCAACGTCAAACCGCATGCGTCGATAGAATACACAGAATACCAAGATGTCCAGGCATTTAGCTGCCCTCCCTATCAGGCGCCCAGCAACGTATCCGAAGGTTTGTACGACTCTGGATGCACGGTGTCAAATCAAGAGAGTTAAACGAGTCTTTTAGAAACTCTCAATGCGCCGGTTGCAGGCAACCGCTTTGCCGTCCGCTCCTCGGCCACGTAGGGGCAGATGTCCTATCTGCCCAGCGGAGTACAGCTCTGCAGTTCGCCGGAACATAGTGACCAAAACATGAAAAGGGCACCTTATGAGTCTTGCTGAAGTGAACCGTTAAAATTTCTAGTTTGACATTGTTTTGCATTTCCTGCAGTGTGCTGGGCGCCGCCGGATCAAGCAGCCAGAGCCATCGCTAAAGGGAGAAGACATGTTCGCCAAACCCACCGAGAGAAGAGACTTTCTGAAGTTGACGGGAGCCGGGATCGCCGGATCCGCGCTGACCACAGCCGCCACCGTTCAGGCGGCGCCTGCAAAGACAAAGACCAATGCTGCTACTCCCAGTACTCTCGACGTTAGAGCCTTCGGCGCCACCGGCGACGGCAAAACTCTGGACACGGACGCGATTAACAAAGCCATCGACGCCGCAGCCGCCACAGGTGGCGGCATCGTTCGTTTCCCGGCGGGCAGCTATCTCTGCTACTCCATCCACCTGAAGAGCCACATCACTTTGTATCTCGATCCGGGCGCGACCATCGTGGCCGCGGACGCGCCTGCCGAAGGCGCCGGCGGCGGCTATGATCCGCCCGAGCCCAACCCGTGGGACAAGTTTCAGGACTTTGGCCACAGCCACTGGCACAACAGCCTGATCTGGGGCGAAGATCTGCAAAACATTTCCATCGAAGGTCAGGGACTGATTTGGGGCAAGGGCCTGAGCCGCGGCGATCGCGACGCCAAGCTGCCCGCCGGAGTCGGCAACAAATCCATCAGCCTGAAGAATTGCCACAACGTGACCCTGCGCGATGTTTCGATCCTGCACGGCGGGCATTTCGCCATCCTGGCCACCGGCGTCGACAACCTCACCATCGACAACCTGAAGATCGACACCAATCGCGACGCCATCGACGTCGATTGCTGCCGCAACGTGCGCATCTCGAATTGCAGCGTCAACTCGCCCTGGGATGACGGCATCTGTCTGAAAGATTCTTACGGCCTGGGATTTGCGCGGTCCACCGACCACGTGACCATCACCAACTGCTATGTCACCGGCGGCTACGAAGAAGGCACGATGCTGGACGCCACCTACAAGCCCTTCGCTCCGGATTTCAAGGTTCCCCGCAATGGGCGCATCAAGTTCGGAACGGAAAGCAATGGCGGGTTCCGCAACATCACCGTCTCCAACTGCGTGATTGAGAAGTGCCGAGGAATCGCCCTCGAGTCGGTAGACGGCGCGATACTGGAAGACGTCACCATCACCAACATCACCATGCGTGACCTTGTCGACGTTCCCTTCTTCCTCCGCCTGGGCAGCCGGATGCGCGGTCCCGAGGGCACGCCGGTGGGAGAATTGCGGCGCGTACTCATCAGCGATGTGGTCGTCTCCAACTGCGCTTCCCGGCAAGCCACGATCGTCGCCGGAATTCCTGGTCACTACATCGAAGACATCAGGTTCAACAACATTCTGGTGCTGCACCAGGGTGGCGGCACCAAGGAAGACGCCGCGATTCAACCGCCAGAGTTGGAGAACGTCTATCCCGACCCGAACCGCTTCGGCACCACTGCCGGCCCACGGCTTCTACATTCGTCATGTGAAGAGAATCGAGATCAAAGATGTCGAAGTAAGACCCGAGAAGCCGGACATGCGGCCCGGATTCGTCCTCGATGATGTGAGCGGCGCGGAACTCATTCACGTCAAGCTGCCCAGCACTCCCGAGGTTCCGTCCGTGGTGCTCAAGAATGTGAAGGATTTCAGCGTGACCCAGAGCAAGCCTCTGGCGGACGAGCGCGTGGAAAGCACGGAAATGAAAACGCTGTGATAGTTTTCTGCCAGTGTGAATTAACTTAGTCCGAATTTGACCTAGTTCGAGGTTGACTTAGTCAGGACTGTCATCCCGACCGGAGCGAAGCGGAGTGGAGGGACCTGTGTTTCAGGCCGCCGTGCTTTGCGACATTTCTTTGCGACTTTACAGTTTAGAATCCTTTTGCTTTTATCTCCTAAAAAGTCACTCCATGACCGCAAAGAACGCAGAGAACTTCCGCGCAGTTCGCCAAGGAAATCGTCGACTACTTTTTCATGTGTTAAAGCCTGGATTTAACGTTGACGGTTTTCCGACGAGATGCAAATTGTCGAAGATGACGACTTGCAGAGAGACATTATGAGGTTCTCAATATTGAAAACCTCGGAGAGCGAATGCACGAACGCATTTCAGTTCTTACCCGCGATGGTAAAAAGATTGTTCTGGTCGACGTGTCAGACTGTTCAGCGCGGGAAGTTGAAACAATCGCCCGCGAAGTTCCGGAGCACGTAACCCAGCGGCCGCGCGGTTCGGTCCTGTTGCTTACCGATTTCACCGGCGCATCGATTGACCAGGAAGCACTCATTGCGATCAAGGAAACCGCAGTCTTCGACAAACCTTACATCAAGAAAACGGCCTGGGTGGGAGCAGAACATTTCCCCAGCGCGTTCTTCGAGGACTTGAGAAAGTTCTCCCGGCGCGAATTTCCCAGTTTCAAGACCAGAGACGATGCGTTGACCTGGCTGGCGAAGGACTGATCCGTAAAAGAGTCACCGCAATTTCGACAGATCGCCCGGTGCCCGCCAGGTCAAAACTTCGAAGTGAAAACTTTGAAGCTGGTCGTGTTCGAGCAGCACCAGTCCTACAAGCCCCGGGTCCGGTTTCAGGCCGAGTCAAGAAAGATTTAGGCCAACCGCCTCCCCTCCCTTAAGTAACCTGACCCAGCCCCGATACCGACGATATTCTTGGCCGCATGGATGCCGCCACGAAGCCCTCTCGCAAAATCGTCACCGCACAAAACATGGACGAAGCAAAAACCGCAGCCTACGCGAATGATCCCCACACGGAACTGGTAATTCTGGGTCTTACCGAGAACCCCGCCGTCACCACCTGCGGCTGGGCACGGCAGTTCTTCGACACCACGCCGACCGGGTTCTGACCTCGACGTTGAGCAGACCGAACTAGTTGATCGTAAAGGTCATGCTCGATGAGGTCTCGCTCGACGTCATGGTCCCACCGCCATACGGGCCGCCGGGAGTACTGCTTCCCGGGTTGGTTACCGTGACCGCCACAGTGCCAGAGTTGGCAACGGCCGAAGCAGGGATTGCCACAGTCAGCTGGTTCGGCACCATGTGCGACGTGCCGGATTGCGCCACCCCATTCCAGTTCACCACCGCATTGGTGTTAAAGCTGCTTCCATTGACCGTCAAGGTAAAACCCGGATCGCCATGATTCGCCGTGTTCGGCACAATTGACGCAATGGCCGGAACAATTCCGGCCTGCGGGGCCGAAGACGTTGGGGTGCTATACCCACATCCAAAACTCAGAATCGCAAGCAACAAGACAGCCATTATCTTCATAATCTTCTCCAGTCGGGAGGGTTACCGCCTGGAGATGTTTTTAACAAAGCGGAAATCGGCGAGTGTCAGCGAGGTGTCATTTTCTTGTAAGGAAGATGTTGACGAGGTTTCTCCCCGTCAGCGGGAGCGCGTCACGGCGAGCGTTCATCAACCAACTATCGGCGCGGAACGGGAGCGCCTCATCAGGAGCACCGCCAGGAACGCTGCGGCGGGAATATCGAAGGCCAGGCAGAAACCAGGCCACCAGGAAGGCACACCCGGATTGTCAATAAGTAGATGATGAGAAAAGTCAAAAACGCCATGTCCCGCGAGAGCGGCGACAACGAACCAAAGGTTTTTCTTGAACCCCACTAACGCTACCGCCAGAAACAAACCCACCACGAGAGAATCTATCGTCAGCGCCCGCATGGAATTACCCATGACCGCAAACAGAACGTAATAAGTGGCGATGACGATGAGCAGCACCGGGTAAAAGACACGCTTGTCAAATCCAGCCAAAAGGGCGAAGGCGCACGTCACTATTCCCAGTAGAGCCCCAATCAAATATTCCATAGATTCTCTTTCACCTCTACAGCGCCGCCATCGTAAACCTGTTCCTTGCCGGGCCGGGAAATCTGTTGCCAGAGCACACGAGCACTGAGGATTGGATGGTGAGCGCGGAAGGAATCGAACCTTCAACCTACTGATTAAGAGTCAGTTGCTCTGCCAATTGAGCTACGCGCCCGTTTCTGGATTGAGTTTCAGCCCCTGGGACCCGCCGATCTTGTCGCGGGTTGCGGGCGATCGCTTCATGCCGCAGCCGGGAAGCTGCTTGCCGGAACCACTGGATCAGCTGACTGCAAATACCTCAACGAATATAACACAGGGGATTGGAGAGGCACCAACGCCGATGGAGGCGCGGCGGCGTAGCGGCGTGGCTGGCGTTGCTCACTGCCAGCCGGTAAATGGAAGCTTCGGAAGCTCGACGTTTCAAATTACGACCGGTGCTCGGGCTTTGACAGATCCGAGGCGAACGGCGACACCGCGTCCGAGATCCCGGCTGTCGGCGGCGCGATCGGAGATTTTGCCGAGACCGGCGGACGGCGTTCCAGGGTTCCAAGGATCGGGAGCGTCCCCTCCGTCTCGCCTCCGTGAGTGAGACGAAGCGCGGCTCGACGCACAGGGCGTCGATCACCCGGCGTTGTCCGCCGGTCAGCACTTGCAGCGGCAGGATTTGAAAGTGACGGAAGACCCACAGCAGGTAAATCCGCTGCGCGAATGAAGGCTTGATGTAGCGTGGCCCCAGCGGGGTGAGCACACGCAACACGCCGGTAAACAATTTTTCGAACCACATAGCAGACCACCTGAGTGATTTTCGTAGATCGTCTCAGTCGTCAGACGCTTCGGACAGGTTCGTCGGTCAGCTTCACGCCGCTCAATCCTGGTCGACTATTCATGAAATTTCGCGATTCCGTCGCTCGGAATCTGCACAGAATTTCTTGAAACGGATTCCTTGAACCAGAGCAATTCAAGGGCCAGCATTATTGCACCAAAATTGATGCATGCCATTAAAAAGTGCAAATTTTTTCACATGGGTTTTCGCGGGCGAGTCGGGCCTTCCTGGAGGCATCGTCTATCGCCATCCAGAATGGTTCAACTCTCACCAGATCAGTAAGTTAGCTGGGGATTTCGGGCAGGACTTCGATGCTGCGGATGCTGGCGGCTACGCCAAAATCTCCGCCATCCTTATTCTCTTCGACTCGCACCACCGAGGCCTGGCAGCATACCCACTGCTTTTCGCCGTGGGTGAGTTCGGGCGGCAGAATCAGGACCATCTCCAGTTCGCTGCCTTCGCTGATGTGCGAGTCGGTATAAAGAAAGATTCCGCTGGTGTTCAAATCGCGGGTGACGCCAGTGGCCTCGACCGTCCCGATTGGGTCTTGATCGAGACCGGCACGCGCGCTGGAAGCGCTGGTCCCGGGAGCGGCGTTCGGGTTTGGCATTCGGCATGGAGAAGGGAGCGTATCACAACCATCGGCGCCTTGGCACGGTGCTCGAGCGGGTTAGTTCACGTGCACTACGCAAGACCATGAACCACGAAGGGCACGAAGTATCACGAAGGCATAAGCTCATGCTCGATGCCCTTTGTGGTTAAACGGTTTCGGAACCTATTACGGGCTGGCCGGTAATTGCGACGGAGCCAAGTCCGAACTCACTCGCCTTCCGGCCGCCGGGAGCGGACTGCGGGCACGACCAGAGCCTGCTCCATGGTGGGCGCGTTGGTGGCGCGCAGTTTCACTTCGACTTCATGCTGCTTGTCGGCGGCGCCGCTGATCGAATAGGCCTGGGACAACAATTCCAGCGAGTACGGATTATCCTCGTCTTCTTCCAGATGGGCGATCGCTTCCGCAATTTTCTGCTTGCTCATCAGCAATGTCCCGGCGGCGCCGTGATACGAACTCTGCACCACCGCGCTGCGCGTGCTGCCGGCCATGGTTTCCAGCTGCTGCAGAGTCTGCGCCGCAAGTTCCTGGTTGCCGGCGTGGTCGGCGCGAACCGCCGGTAGCGCAGAATCCGGGCCCGCTCGTCTTCGCGGTCGGATTGCGAAATATTTGCCTGATGGCTTAGCGCCTCTTCGGCCGTGCCAGATGCTTCAGGGCCGCAGCGTCATCGCGTCTGATAGAGGCTCATCATGCGATGGGCCTGGGCCTCGATCAGGTCGAAACCTTCGGCGTGAGCTTTTTCGGCGACCGCATCGAAAGCCTTGTCGGCTTCGGCGAAATTATTCTCGCGCGCCCAGGTCGTCGCCTTTTGCAACGCGTACGACAGCCGGTCCGCCTCAGTGTGCGCCTTCTGGATTGCCTGGTCGTATTCGGCGCGCGCCTGCGACCTGGTTGCCCATCAGCGCATAGGTGTCGCCCAAGCCGAAGCTGGGAATAATCGAATCCTGGGATCGATCTTCAGGGCCGCGCGATAGTGCTCGATCGCGGCATCGAAGTTGCCGGACATGCGCAGAATTTCGGCGTAAGAATCCTGCGGATTGGGCAGCGTGGGCAAGCACCGCGACGTACCGCTCCATGACTGCGAAGGCTTTGGGATACTCGCGGCTTTGCGCGTAGCAGTAAGCCAGATCGTTCAGGGCCGGCGGATAATTCTTGTCGATGGCCAGCGCCCGCTCCAGAGTCTTTCTGCGCCTGCTCGTAGCTGTTCTGTCCCATCATCCAGTTTCCCGCCAGAAAGGCCAGGCGCTTGTCTTTGGGATACATCTCCTGCATGTCGTTCATCGCCGGGATTGCGGCCAGGAAATTGTTTTCCTGCGCGCTGGTGATCCACTGGATCAGCAGGCTGCTCTCCAGGTGTCACTTTCGCTGTGAGCGCTTTGGCCTTTTCCCTCGCCGCCCTGGCCTCCTCGGGATCGCGACTGTTGTAGGCGATGAAGGCATAGGCCAGAGCAAAGTCTGGATCGGCCGCGACGGCCGCCCGCCAGCCGATGTTAGCTCGCTCCAGGTAAAGATTCTCGTAATCGGTCAGCGCGCGCTCGAACAAATCCCGCGCCTTGGGCGAGGACGTGGTTACGGGCATCGTCCTGGTCGCGCCGGGCTTGATGTGGTGCGCCCAGGATGGCAGGGCGGCAGCCAGGCTGAACAGAAGAATAATGACGAGCGTGCGGCGCGTTAAATAGCTCATGAGTCGGGGTATGTCGCGAACCTAACATGAGCCTACAACCGTCAAAAGTCCCCAGCGAGGTAACTAAGGAACGATATAGACCGAGTCCCAAAGCTTTACATCAAATATGTGACTTACGGTTTTTCATATATCGGTCCTGGCTTCCCTTCCATGCTCTGTATAACGAACTGTAAAGGATCTTGTAACGAGCTGAAAGCGCATGCGTTAGCGAACAAGGCACTTTGGCCCCATACGTGACCTAGGTAACGTTACCAAACATCAACAACAGATGTTATCGCGGAGGGAAAATGAGAGGCTTTTTACAAATCACACTGGTTATCTTACTGGCAACTTTACTTACTCAGGCGCAGACATTCCGAGGTGCGATCAATGGTACAGTCGTCGACCCATCGGGAGCAGTTGTCGCCGGGGCCGATGTGAAGGCCATTAACAATGGAACTGGGGTTACGCTGAGTTCAGCAACCACCAGCGAAGGCCAGTTCGCGTTCCAGGATCTGCCGCTAGGTTCTTACAAGATTGTCGTGACTGCGTCCGGCTTCCAGGCCGTCAATGTCGACAATGTCTCGGTCACTGCAGGATCGGTTTACACCTTGCCGGTAAAACTCACCATGGGACAGCAGACCACTGCGATTGAAGTATCAGCCGCCTCTGTGGCTGTGGATACGACCACTGCCACCCAGAGCATGACCATTCCTTCCACCGTGGTTCAGAACGTACCGCTGAATGGACGGGATTTTACGCAATTAATCTCGACCGCTCCGGGTTACGGTGGCTACTCCGTGGGCGGGTTCGGTTCGCTCAACGGGACCCGCGCCAACCAGATGAACTGGCAAATTGACGGCGTGGACAATAATGACTTCTGGCACAACATACCCGCGGTCAATCAGGGCGGCGTCTCGGGAATCGCCGGCGTCATCATGCCGATCGACGCGACCGATGAATTTTCTGCCCAGACGCAATCGGGCGCCGAGGCTGGACGCAACGCGGGCGGCACCGTAAATCTGGTGCTCAAGTCCGGCACGAACGGCCTGCACGGCAGCGCTTACTACTACAATCGCAATGAGTTTTACGGCGCGGCCTCGCCGTTTTTCCAGCCCAGCGCAACCGTTCCCAAAGCACCCGCGCTGCGCAACCAAAACTATGGATTCAGCTTCGGCGGTCCGATCATCAAGGACAGGGCGTTCTTTTTCGCGAGCTTTGAGAAGCAGAACTATCTCATTGGCCTGTCCGGATTAGCCACGGAACCTTCGTTTGCCTGGCAAACCCAGGCTTTGGCTTTGCTGACCGCGAATGGAATTACGCCCAGTCCTCTTTCGCAGAAGCTGATCGGCAACCCCGTAACCAACACCAATCCCATCCTTTGGCCATCGCTGATCAACTCTCTCCCGGCAAAAACCGGCAATTTCTTCAGCCCGATTGCCTCTACTGGATACAGCTACAACGGCGTAGCCAAAATCGATTACAACTTCACTGACAAACATCGGCTTTCCGTCCGCTGGTTTGGCGGGCAGGGCAGTCAGACCGCCCCACTGGGCGGCAGCCCAGCCCTGGGAACGGCCAGTTCGAACCTGCAGTATTACTTCGAGAAGGCTCCGATCCACGTCTACAACTACGCGGCCACGCTGAACTCCGTTCTCTCGCCGCGAATGACGAATCAGTTGCTTTTCGGAATCAACTATTTCAACCAGACCTTCAGCGACGCCAACAACAGCTTCGATACCAAGGCCCTGGGCTTGTTCCTGAGCCCGGATGCGACGATTAAGGGACAACCCATCTTGGGCGCCCCGAATATTGTCATAGCGGGTGCGAATGGTGGCGCCAGCTTTGAGCAAATTGGCCTCACGCCCCCTGAAGGCCGGAATGACGTCACTGGGATGCTGGCCGACATCATTTCCTACAACGTGGGCAGGCATCAATTCCGTTTCGGAGGTGAGGTCCGGCAAGGACGCGTGAATGAGTTCTATCACCGGCGTGGAACCGGAAAATTCACCTTCGATGGAACTCAGGGACCCTGGGCAGGAACTTGTGTGAGTACCGACCCCACTTGTGCCCTGGCTGATTTCCTGGCCGGCGACGTTTCGACCTCCTCGATCGCCGTGGGAAATCCGGAGCGCTTCGTTAGGGTTAACGGTTTTAACTTCTTCGGGCAGGACTCGATACAGGTAACCCGCAGGCTTAACCTTAATTTCGGTCTGCGCTACGAATATTTCGGGCCCCTATACAGCCCAAACAAGGATCTGGCGGTTTTTATCCCGGGAAAAGGAATGCTCATCCAAGGAGCTGGAATCGACTCTGTCTTCCCGCCGGATCGCAACAACGTCGCCCCGCGATTTGGCTTCGCCTTCCAGCCTCGAGCGGATGGGGATTTGGTAATACGCGGCGGAGTCGGCGTCTTCTACGATCAGATCAACATGAACCCTTTCCTGGATTTCCGTCCGCCGATCTCGGCGGCGGATGGTTTGCAGGACAATCCCGTCGGCCCGGCTGCTGTCTCCAACTTCAGCTTGAATGGCTACAACTGGGATGCCGCGCAGGCTGGCGGTGCATCTGTCTTTCCTAAAGTTACACTCTGTCCCAGCCTGAATTTCAATACTGACCCGGCATGCGGCGTGCCCAATGCGACCAGCGGAGTAAATACTTACAACGTTTACTCGGTAAACCAGAACTTCCGGGCGCCCTACTTTTTCAATTACAACTTGCAGATTGAAAAAAGTCTGGGCAGTGCGGCGGTTTTCCAGATCGGCTACGTGGGCAGTGAGGGACGCAAGCTCAGCACAATGCTGAACATCAATCAGCTTGGTTCGAGCCCGACCGGGCGGTTCAACGGTCAGTACCCCAACGCCGGCTCCATCGTGCAGCTTAACAGCACAGGTACATCGAACTACAATTCGCTGCAAAGCACTCTGAGAATCAGGTCCTATCACGGGCTCAGCACGCAGTTCAGCTATACCTGGGCCCACGCCCTGGATACGATGAGTGAATATCGCGGCGTCATTCCACTCGACAGCTACAACCTGAAGGCCGAGTACGGTAACGGAGATTTCGATACCCGGCACAACTTCACCAGCAGCCTGACGTACGACGTCCCGGGCTCGTCACATGGCCCCAGGATATTGACCCACGGCTGGCAGGTGAACAGCCTGTTGTCCTTCCACACCGGGCAGCCGTTCAACATCTCGGGCGGATTCTCGCGTCCGGGTTGCGACCTGGTGGGTGATCCCTTCGCCGGCGTTTCTCATACGTTTTCCGCCGCGGCAGGAGGAGAACAGTGGGTCAACCCGGCGGCCTTCAACTGCAAGACTCCGACAACCTTCCTCGGCAATCTCACCCGGAACAAGTTCTATGCGCCGGGATATGGATCCGTGGATCTCTCGGTGTTCAAGAATATCCCGGTCACCGAGCGGCTCCGAATACAGCTCCGGGCGGAGATGTTTAACCTGTTGAACCGGATCAACCTGGCGTCCGGCGGCGGATCGGTGGGCAGCAGCGGCTTCGTGAGCGACACCATCGGCGACTTCAACGGCGCTCCCGGTATCGGTCCCGGCGAAGCCTTCAACATGCAACTCGCAGCCAAGATTATCTTCTAGGGAGCGATTGCATAGGTTCACGCGGCGGATGCGGCCAGCGCATCCGCCTTATTTTTTGCCTCGCTGGTCCCGTCAGCAACTCTTTTGAACGTCGCGAAGATTGAGGATGTATCGGCATCCGGGAACACCTGACTGATTTTTTTGATATCCTGAATGGTACGGCACTTGAATTTGTCCTGGAGATGGATTTGTCTTAAAGATGAATTTCCCGGAAGGTGGATCGGAACTGCTGAGATTCATGATCCGATGCTGACAAATGGAGCTACTTCTCAATCTTTTCTGGCTGATGCTGGCTCTGCCCGCCGCCTGGCTGCTGAAAAACAAGGCGGTACCTGCACCGCAATCCCTGAGGATTACTCGCTTGCGGCCATTTCTTTTGATGGCTTGCGTTCTCACTCTACTTTTTCCAGTGGTCTCGGCGAGCGACGACCTGCACGCGATGCGGCCGGAGATAGAAGAATCCGGCGCCGGCAAGCGAGTCGGGCGGCAAGCCCCTGCCACCCGGCCTGCCCCAGGACGATGGGGGGGTATTGGACCCTGCGTGGTGCAAGCGGCTTTTCCGGTTTTGCTTTACCCGGGCGATGAAGTTTGTGGTTTGGTTTCCGCACTAGAATTTCTGCTTCTCGATCCAGCGCAACTCAGCCCGCGATCTTCCCGTGGGCCTCCATCTGTTGACCTCTCTTAGCTGATTGCCCAGCCGCGATGCGCGGCAAAATCCTGCTATCTCAAAGGTCGTCCTCTATCGGCGTGATTGCCACTATGCGGGCAAGCCGTTGGACGCGAGGTGATCCATTTGAACAACAACACAGAAAAGCGCGCCCACCGGCCACTGGCGCTGACCGCAATCCTGTTACTCGCAGTGATCTCAGGGTCTTGCGCAGACCCAACGAAGGCCACACCGGCGAAGACAGAAGTGACGCTGGAGCCCGGCGTTTTCAAAGTCGAGCATCCCGAACTGTTCCGCCTGGTCAAAATTGAAGAGCGAAATCTTCCCCTCGAACTGAATTCGAATGGCGCGGTGGCTCCGGATCTGAATCGCACGATTCACGTCTCCTCAATGGGATCGGGCCGTGCCGTCGAACTGAAGGTGCGGCTGGGCGACTACGTGCAGAAGGGCCAGGAGCTCCTGGTAATTTCCAGTGCGGATCTGGGAAGCGCGGCTGGAGATTATCAGAAGGCCCGTGCGGATGAAGTCCTCTCCGGAAAAGCGCTGGCACGCTCGCGGGACCTGTACTCGCACGGCGCATTGCCGGAAAAAGATCTGCAAGTCGCGCAAGATAGCGAGGACAAAGCCAAGGTGGACCTGCAAACCGCTGAGCAAAAGGTTCTTCAGCTGGGTGGAGACCCTCAGCATCCCGGAGCGCTGATTGAATTGCGGGCTCCGGTTTCCGGAACCATCGTCGAACAGAATGTCGCCGGCTTTGAAGGCGTCAAGAGTCTGGACAATTCGCCCAACCTTTTCACCATCGCGGATCTTTCGCAGGTCTGGGTGCTGTGCGACGTCTACGAAAACGATTTAGGCGCGGTTCGGGTCGGCGATGAGAGCCGAAATCCGGCTGAACGCATATCCGGACAAGGTATTCCACGGCAGGGTGGACAACATCTCCCGCGTGCTCGATCCCAATACGCGCTCGGCGAAGGTGCGCATTGTGCTCTCCAATCACGATGGGTCTTTTCGGCCGGGCATGTATGCCGTCGCTACGTTCCGTTCGCGCCGTCGGCAGCCACGCATGGTGGTTCCCAGCACGGCGATCATGCGCCTGCAGGACAAAGACTGGGTGTTTCGCAAAGAAGGCGACGCAGTTTCAGGCGGCGTCGAGGTGCACGTGCTGGGAGGAATTGCAGACGGCATGCAGGCAGATCCGAACCGCGGCCAACGCGGGGGACGAAATTGTGGCCGATGCGCTTGAGTTCTCGACCGCGGCTGGCGGAGCAGGGGAAATGATCCGGTACCTGATCGATTTCGCCCTGCGCAACCGGATCTTCGTGCTCAGCGTAAGCGCGATCTCTGTTCGTCTGGGGCATCATCTCATTTCACAATCTTCCCATTGAGGCCTACCCCGACGTCGCCGACACCTATACGCAGATCATCACCCAGTGGCCCGGCCACGCGGCCGAGGAGGTCGAGCAGCAGATCACGGTTCCGCTCGAAGTGCAATTGAACGGCGTCGCCCACATGACCCACCTGCGATCGACATCGCTCGCGGGCTTGTCGGTGATCACCATCATTTACGACGACGAGACCACCACCTTCAATGCCCGTCAGGAAGTGATCGACCGCCTGCAGCATGTCACGCTTGCCGCAGGGAGTGAACCCGGGGCTCGGACCCGGACTACAGTCCGACCGGGCAGATCATGTTCTACACGCTGCACAGCACGAATCCCAGGTATGACGTGATGGAGCTGAAGACGTTGAAGGACTGGTTCGTGGTGAATCAACTGAAGTCGGTGCCGAACGTGGTGGACGTCAATCCTTTTCGGCGGGCCGACGCGTGAATATCAGGTCCAGACTTGATCCCGGCAAGCTGGTTTCCTACGGACTGTCGCTCAGCCAGGTGGAACAGGCGCTGGCCAACAACAACATCAATGCGGGCGGCGGCTTCATCGAGCGGGGCCAGCAAGCGCTCAACGTGCGTGCCGTTGGCCTGATGCAGAACACCGACGACATCGGTGCCACCGTGGTGAAAGTGCAGAACGGAACGCCAGTGCGCGTGCGCGATCTTGGTGCTGTCGTGCAAGCTCCCAAAGTGCGGCTGGGCCAGCTGGGCAAGACCATCCGCCATGAAGATGGCACGGTCGATCAACGACGACGATGTTGTGGAAGGAATCGTCCTGCTGCGCAAAGGCGCTGAAGCCGATGCGACGCTGGACGCGCTTGCACGAGAAGATCGCGGAACTCAACAACGGTTTGCTTGCCAACGGGCGTGAAGTTTGTTCCCCACCTCGATCGCAGCGACCTGGTGCACTACACCACTCACACCGTGCTGCGCAATCTGACCGACGGCGTGCTGCTGGTCACGCTGATCCTGTTCCTGTTTCTGGGCAACGTTCGCAGCGCGTTGATCGTAACCATCACTATCCCGTTCTGCGCTGCTTTTCGCTGCAATTCTGCTGGATCTAAGTCACATTCCGGCAAACCTGCTCTCGCTGGGAGCGCTCGATTTCGGCATGGTGGTGGACGGCTCGGTGGTGATGATCGAGAACATTTTGCGCCACGCCGAGTACGGGCGCGGCAAGAAATCAATTCTTGAAATGATCGCCACCGCGGCACACGAAGTGCAAAGGCCCGTGTTCTTCGCCCGCATCATCATTATCGTTTCCTATCTGCCGATCTTCACCCTGCAGCGCGTGGAAGGCCGTCTGTTCCGTCCCATGGCCTGGACGGTGGCATTCGCCCTGCTTGGCGCCCTGCTTGTTCGCGCTTCTTATTGCGCCGGTGCTCTGCACTTTTCTTTTCAAGGACGAAATCAAGGAATGGCGCAACCCGGTGTTCCACTTGCTTGCAGGAGCGTTACGGACGCATGCTCGACTGGTGTTTCGATCATCTGAAGTTCACGTTGGGCACGGGCCTGGCGGCGTTGGCGCTCATGTTGTTTCTGGGGTTCAGCGGCGTCATCGGATCCGAATTTCTGCCACACCTCGATGAAGGCGCGATCTGGGTGCGCGGCACGCTGGCTCCCAGTGCCGGACCTACGACCGGCATTGCGGTGGCCAACAGCTGCGCGTCGGGTGCTCGCCCGCTTTCCCGAGGTCAAGCAAATCGTCAGCCAGGTAGGGCGTCCGGATGATGGCAGCGACGCCAGCGGTTTCTACAACACCGAATTCTTTGTCGATCTGCTGCCCCGGTCCGAGTGGCGCTCCGAATTCAAGACCAAAGACGATCTGATCGCCGCCATGGATAAGGAACTGGACAAGTTTCCCGGGTGTGGACTGGAATTTTTCCCAGCCCATTTCCGACAACGTGGAAGAAGCCGTGAGCGGCGTGAAGGGAGAACTGGCGGTCAAGCTGTTCGGCACTGACCTGAAAGTGCTGGAGGCAAAGGCTGATGAAATTCAGGACGTCATGAGCAAAGATTCCCGGCGTCGCCGATCTGGGAACGTTTCAGGTGCGCGGCCAGCCCAACGTAAACCTGATTGTGGATCGCGCGGCCGCGGACCGCTTCGGAATCAACGTCAGCGACGTGCAGGATGCGGTGGAAACTGCCGTGGGTGGCAAAGCGGTGAGCCAGATTCTGATCGGAGAGCAGCGCTACGATCTGACAGTCCGCTATCAGGAGCCATTTCGAAGAACGGTGGAGGACATTGCGAACATTCGCATTCTGGCTCCGTCCGGCGAGCGGGTTTCGCTGGGGCAGTTGTGTCAGATCAAGCTGGAAGACGGGGCGTCAACCATTTATCGCGAAGGGAATTCGCGCTACATCGCCATCAAATACAGCGTTCGCGGACGCGATCTGGGCAGCACCGTCCGCCAGGCGATTGAAGAAGTGCGCCAGAAAGTATCCTTACCGGAAGGCTATCACCTGGATTGGACGGGAGAGTACGAGAGCCAGCAGCGCGCCAACCGCCGCCTGGCGGTGATTGTGCCGATCACCCTGGTGCTCATGTCGTTCATTCTTTATTCGGCATTCGATTCCTGGAAGTGGGTGGCTCTGATTCTGTCGGTCGTGGCTCTTTCCCCGCTGGGCGGTCTTTTCAGCCTGTTGCTGACCCACACCCATTTTTCGGTTTCCTCTGGCCTGGGATTTCTGGCGCTGATCGGGGTGTCGGTCGAGATTGGCGTGATCATGGTCGAGTACATCAACCAGCTTCGTACGCGAGGCATGAATCCCCGCGAAGCCGCCAAAGAAGGCGCTGCGCTGCGCCTTCGTCCCATCATGATGACCATGCTGGTGGCAACCCTGGGCTTGCTGCCCGCGGCGCTCTCTCACGACATCGGATCTGACTCGCAGCGACCGTTCGCGATTGTGATTGTCGGCGGCTTGATCGTTGAACTCTTCATCAGCATCATCCTGCTGCCGACTCTTTATGTCTTATGGGCGCGCCCGGGTGACAAGCTGCCTCCGCCGGAGATTGGATTCACTGAAGAAGGCGAGCACGTAGATTAAATTCGTAGCGCCGGCGTCCCGCCGGCTGTCGGGGGCGGCGTCTCGCCGCCCGGTTGTGTGTACTCCAGACTTTTGCGCCACTCCTCGACAGCCTGCGGTGGGCGGGACGCCCGCCGGACAGCCGGCAGGATGCCGGCGCTACTGTCGAGATCTCCGGCTTGACTGGTGTTGTACACTACCGCAACTCTCAGGCGGATTTTCGCGGAGCGAAGGAACGGGCCCTCGATGGAGCGAGCGCTACAAAAATCTGCCCCGACGGCAAGTTACGGTTTGCGGCGCGAGGTTCTTTCTCCGATGGAGACATTGGCCCAGTCGGTCTCCACCATGGCGCCCACCACCACGCCGGCGGCGACCATTCCGCTGGTGTGCGCGCTCGCGGGAAACGGCACATGGCTCGCCTATGTGCTCGCGACCGTCGCGGTGCTTCTGGTCGCGCTATGCGTTGCCCGCTTCGCGCGGTATTCCTCTTCGCCGGGCTCGTTGTACACCTACGCCTCTATGATTCTTCCGCCGTGGATGGGCGTGGCTGTGGCCTGGAGTTTGCTGCTGGCCTATGTCGCCACAGGCTCGAGCGTAATCGGTGGCTTCTATCATTACGCCAACCTGCTGTTGAGAGATGCGACTGGACACGGCTTTTCGGCTGTGCTGCTGGCTGTATTTGTAACTGCGGTTTCAGTCTGGATCGCGTGGCGGGATGTGAAAATCTCCGCCCGCTTGATGTTGTGGATTGAAGCCGCATCGGTTTCAGTGATCGTCATCGTGGTAGCGCTGCTCCTGGTTCGACATGGGTGGCATTGGGATTGGGACCAGTTACAGCTGCGCGGCATGACCGGCAGCGGCTTGCGGCTCGGACTGGTGCTCGCACTCTTCAGCTTTGTCGGTTTTGAAAGCGCAACCACGCTTGGCTCTGAAGCCCACAATCCACTGAAGGCGATCCCACGGGCAGTGATCCTGAGCTCGATCCTTGCGGGAACGTTTTTCACTATTTGCGCTTACGCCGAAGCTCTCGGCTTTCACACCGTGGGACAAGATCTGGGAACGAGCCCAGCGCCGATGCGGGTTCTGGCCGGTGTAAGTGGCATCCCGGTGCTTGGGATACTGATTGACATCGGCGCGCTGGTCAGCATGTTCGCCGGAACCCTGGCGTGTATCACCGCGGCCGCGCGGGTGTTGCTGCTGATGTCGCACAACGGGCTTGCGCACGGTTCGTTTCGCGCTACTCACGCCCTGAACCAGACGCCTGGCCGCGCCATCATGGTTACCGGGTTCGCCGCCGTGCTTCCCGTGGCTGTACTGGCTGCGCGCGGAGCCAGCGGGCTGGACGTCTATGGCTGGATGGGATCACTGGCAACCTACGGCTTTATCGTTACCTACGCCCTGGTGTGCATCGGTCTGCCTCGTTACTTGCGCGACCACGGTGTCTTCCGCCAGGGAGCGCAGACCGTTCCCTGGATCGCCTGCGGTGCAATGGTACTGGCGTTGGTAGGGAACCTTTATCCCGTGCCAGAAGGGCCTTACGGCAAATTGCCTTACATCTACCTGGCTTACCTGGTGGCGGGATTGCTTTGGTTTCTGCTGCGTGGGCGGGGTAAAGGTGCAACGGCGAACGAAAGCAATCTTCCGTAAGTCCATCGCTCGGAGCCCACCGCTTCTACCCCTGCTTTGCCACGATAAAAATAATTAATCTGCGGCAAAAAAATTATCATTGGCGCTCTGCCTTTCGCTACCGGCAAAACTAGCGTACATTTTTCCAAACATTGGGGCGGATAGTTTGCACGTCTGACCGGCGGAGCCGAAGTATTTCTGCCGCGAAGGGCGAACTTCCATGCTTGGGAAGGTATTTTCAAAAAGCAAGTATCTCGAACTCCCACGAGGTCTGCGCCCATGCGTCGGAAAAGCAGGAATTGCTTTTTTGCAGTTGCTTCCTCACTACTGTACGTGCTTTTTGCCTTCGCTCCGTTTACCCAGGCACAACAGACACTCGGCGGCATAACCGGCACTGTCATGGAAAGTACGGGCAGCGTTTTGCCGGGGACCGTCGTGACTATCGTGGGCGATGAGACCACGCTGACGCGTAGCCAGACCAGCAACACGAATGGAAGTTATGATTTTGTGAACCTTCCCATCGGAACCTACACGCTCACTTTCACGCATGAAGGATTTCAGACGCAGAGGGTGCCGTCGATCGTGGTGCAGGCCAACCGCACCGCCACTGTGAACGCGACCATGCAAGTGGGCCAGGTGGCCACCACGATCACAGTGGAAGAAACACCCCTGATCAACGCCGTCGACACGACCAACGGGTACATCCTGGACCGAGCACAGATCGAAGCAGTTCCGCTGCCCACCGGCAGTTTCACCGGACTGGCCATTCTCTCTCCCGGCGTGAACGCGGAGCTTCCTGCCGGCACCGGAGCGAACAGCGGTCTGGGCAATCAGCCGATCTGGGCCAACGGGCAGCGCGACACCAGCAACAGCTTCTTGCTGAACGGCGTCGACGCCAGCAACCTGTTCAACGGCAAGAGCACCAGCCAGGTGGCTTCGGCGCGCATTGTGAACAACACCGGAGTTGCTGGCGCGGGCAGCACTACCGCCGAGGTGATTCAGAGCACAGCATCACCCTATCTGGCCATCGGCCAAGCGCTTGCCGACGCCCGCTCCGGAAACTGTTCAGGAATTTCGCGTGAACACTTCGATGTACGACGCGCAACAGGGTTCGACCAGCGGCGCCCACATCGACATGAGCACCTCATCCGGCACGAACAATCTTCACGGCAGCGGCTTACGTGCATCGCGGGACGGATTGGCTGAACGCGGCGCCCTATTTCTACAAGCAGGACGACAATATCCCCGCCAATGAAAAAGTGCCTGCAACTGCACCGCTACACCGCGGGTGGAACGCTCGGTGGACCCCTCATCAAGAACAAGCTTTTCGGCTTTGTCGGCTACCAGCACGTTCACGTTTCTGATCTGGAAATTGGAACCTCGCGCACTGCGGTGCCCGCCGGACTTACCGACGACCGCAGCGCCCAGGCATTGGCTAATGTCGCCAATGCGAATTGGCCGGGCTCTAACATCAGCGGGACAATCGGGACCGGCGGCGGGGCCATCGACCCGGTGGCGTTCGCTCTACTGAATTACAAGTTGCCCAACGGCCAATACATGATTCCATCGGCCAATCCGAGTTTCAGCCCGACGCTTAACTTCCCGGAGAATGTGTTCCTCACTCAGCCGGCGTATTTCATCTCCGATCAGGCTGTATCGAACCTCGACTTCCTCGCGACTTCCAAAGACACCTTGTCGCTGAAGTATTACTACCAGCACGATCCCGACCACGGCGCCTTTCGGATTCTCATCGGTAGAGGGTTTCAACCAACACCTGGACGCCGGCAGCCAGGTGGCAAGCATTACCAACACTCAATCGCTAGCGCCCAACTTCAGCATCGCTGAAGTGTTCGGCTTCATTCGCGAAAAAATCTACAGCACCATTGGACAGCCCTTCACTCCGCAAGCCGTGGGCATCAACGCGTTCGGCTCTAACGTTTTTCCGGGCATCACGATTGTCGATGATCTGGGAAATGAGTCCCCAGTGAATACGAACTTTGTTTTCAACGCGGGAGCCAACATCGGGTCAACCGCAGCCTCGCAGGGCGCATTCACCGGTATTTTCCAGAACCGCTGGATGCCTTCTGTCGATGCCAGTTGGATTCATGGCAAACACACACTTACTTTCGGCGGGAGTTTCTCCTACACGCAGCTCAACGCGCGCGATGAGCGGACGAACAGCGGAATGATCGGGTTCACCAATTTTGCCGACTTCCTCCAGGGCCTGCCCATCACCTACACCGCGGATGGGTTCATCGCCACGACCTTCCTGCAGGGTGATGCCAACCGCTACTACCGCTCGCAAGAGACCGGCGGATATGTTCAGGACAAATTTCAGATCCGTCCCAACCTCAGCGTGACCGCGGGAATACGCTTCGACTACCACGGCGGGCTCACGGAAAAGAATGGACGCATTTTCAATTTTGATCCGTCAGCCTACAACTACGATGCGGCCAGCGACACCATCACGTCGAACGGCTTCATCGTCGCGGGCAACAATCCTGACTTTCCCACCAAGGGCGTGAGTGATTCGACGCTTACCGGGACGGCAGTGGGGTCTGGCGCCGCGCATCGGCGTGGCCTGGAGTCCGAAGATGTTCAACGACAAAGTCGTGGTTCGCGCCGGCTGGGGCCTGTACTACGATCGCGGCGAACTCTTCACCTACCTCTCTCCAGGTTTTGCGTCCGGGCGTAATCGCCGGAGGTCCGTTCGGCGTGAACCAGACTCCGCCGTGGGTGAATTCGCAGGCCTGCAGCATCTTTGGATACGAGAACTGCAGCGACTTTCGCGAACCCCTGGGGGCCAACGCTCGGGCCGCCTCCGTCGGGCAATCCCAAGAATCTCGACCTGCCTAACGCGGCGGCAATCGCAGGTGGCCAGCCGCTGTTTCTCCTTTGCCGACTACAACCGGGCGAACAAACTTCCGTACACCATGAATCAGACGCTGGACATTCAGTGGCAGCCGCGTAACGATCTGGCGATCACAGATCGGATACGTCGGCAACCTTGGCCGCCATGAAGTTGTTCCGCTGCCGTTCAACCAGGCACAGATTGCGTCGCCGACCCATCCCATGCGACCCGGGCACGCCGTTTGAACAGGACTACACCTACGGATATTCGATCCTGACTGATCCCGCTACCTTCACGCCGGCAAACCTGCCCAACGGACAGCCCTACCTGCAGACCTTTGAGGGCGGAAACGTCGACCTGCGCGTTCCCTACATCGGTTATTCCTCGGAGTCGGAGTCTTATACGGCAGCGGGCATCTCCGCGTACCACGCGCTGCAGGCCCACGTCGAAAAACGGATGAGTCACGGCGTCCAGGTTGGATTTTCCTACACCTACTCGCACGCGACTGACGAGCAAAGCGCGATGGGTTTGTTTTACAACGGCAACAATCCGCTCAACTCTGCGCTCGGGTTACGGCCTTTCTGACTTCGACCGCACAGCACGTGATCAACTTCACCTACCGCTACGAACTGCCGAAGTTTTTCTCGGGATCGACATTCAAAGGCAAGCTCGCCAATGGCTGGGCAATTTCCGGCCTGACTGTAATCCAGAGCGGTCAACCCTACAGCGTGATCGATTACACCGGAGCGGTCGGCAGCATTTTCTACGGAGTGAACGACGGCATCACGAATCCGATCGTTCCTCTCGACAACTGCTCGCCGCAGCAGGCGCTTACCGGCGCCTCAGGCGCAGGCGCGACTCCCGCGCTCAATGCGAGCTGTTTCGGCCTGCCTTTGCTGCGTGCGGGCGGACTGGATGGCGCGATTCCGTCCAACGATCCCTACGAGACAAACTTCATTGACCATGGCCAGCGAAATATTTTTCGACAGCCCTGGCAGCGGCGCGCGGATATCTCGTTCGTGAAGACAACGCAGATCACCGAGCGCAGCCTTCTCAAGTACAGTTTTGATGTCTACAACCTCACCAACACGGCGAGCTTCGATATCCCGATTGATGACGTGAGCCAGAACATCAATTTCAACGGTTTCCCGGTGGTCGGTCAGGCGGGAGCGACGAAGCCTTGTAACACGGATTTTACGGCCCTGTACGTTTGCCCCAGCCTGAGCGGCCTGGGCATTACCAATAAAACGATAGGCAGCGCGCGGCAGATTCAGATGTCGTTGAGTTTGACGTTCTAGTTTCTGGTTGAGCCGTCAGGCGTTATTGGTGAGGCGAGCTTTCTTTCGCCCTTTCAGGGCTTTTTCGTTTCTCTTCTCTTCCACCCACGGCTTACGCCGTGGGCTACATTCTTCCGCCGCTCCGCGGCTCGGCGTCATGCTGTCCTCGGCGGAAACCAACGTCAAAACCCAGCCGAGCGCTGCTCGGCCTGAACGGGTCAGAGACCCGTTCCCACACAGTCTCTCCACTACCACCAAAGCCGGGAATTTTGCCTACGGGCGGGTCTTGTGGCAGACTCCTTAGGGCTTAACCCAACAATGTTTGGTGCGATTGAGGCAGGTGGGACCAAATTCGTCTGCGGTGTTGGAACCGGACCGGAGGATCTGAGCACCATCCAGTTTCCGACCACGACTCCCGACGCAACGCTCGCCAGCGCGATTCAGTTCCTGCGCGAGGAGTCCAAGGGCGAATTGAAGGCAGTGGGAATCGGTTCATTTGGGCCGATTGATTTGCACCGCACCTCGCTTACATTTGGCTACGTTACGTCTACGCCAAAGGCGGGATGGCAGAATTACAATCTCGCGGGCACGGTGCGAGACGCCCTAGCTGTGCCGGTGGGCTTTGACACCGACGTCGACGCCGCCGCTCTCGGGGAGGCGCGCTGGGGCGCGGCACAAAACCTTACGGATTTTATTTATCTCACGGTGGGGACCGGCATCGGCGGAGGCGCAATTATTAATGGCCGCGTGCTTCACGGCCTGGTGCATCCGGAGATGGGCCACATTCGGGTTCCGCACGATCTGACGAAGGATCCCGTACGCCGGCGGCTGCCCTTACCACGGAGATTGCCTCGAAGGTCTGGCTTCCGGTCCGGCGATGCAGGCCCGGTGGGGGACGGCGGCTCAGCATCTGCCTAGTGATCACGCGGCATGGACGCTTGAGGCGCACTATCTGGCGCTTGGTCTGGTGAACTGGGTTCTGACTTTGTCGCCGCAGCGCATTGTGCTGGGAGGCGGAGTCTTGCGGCAAGAGCGGCTCTTCCCACGGATTCGGCAAGAACTGGCGGAACTTCTGAACGGATATGTCCGCGCGCCTGAAGTTACGCGCGACCTGGACCAGTACGTTGTCCCTCCGCGGCTTGGCGGACGGGCTGGGGTTTTGGGTGGGCTAGTGCTGGCGGAACAGGCCTACGCTCGTCTTGAGCGCGAATGAGTGGCCTGGCCAGTTCCGGGTTTCTGCTTCTTGTGTTCTTCCGAACCGTCAAACAGAACCTTGGGCATTTCTACCCAGGGGATGTTGCATTGATACTGGTCCAGTTCGACGTGCGCATCTTGTTCACTAGAATGGTCTGAAGTGCGGCCACATTTTGCGCAATACCACTCCTGGGTTGCGGGATTCCATCTGATGTTCTCGTGTTTCATTGGGGCATGAACCATCTGACTGGCTGAGCAACCTCCCTTATGGCAACGGATCGCGGGAAGGTGAAGGCAACGTCAACGCCTTCTCGTCAAGCTGCTTGTCGATCTGAGCCAACATCTGCCGAACCTGCGGATCCTGCGGCGCTCCTTTGGCTTCAAGTTCCGCCTTGGCGGTAACGGCGTCTATAACCTGAAAGGATGGAGGGCGATAAGGCCTTTTCGCAGCTTTGGAAACCGGAATGACCATCGCTTCTCCGATCTGGTTGTGTGGTGCGAGTTGGCCATCCCACGAAGACGCCTTGACGAAGGAATGACCTGAGAGGAATTGTTACAGCAAAAAACATCTCGCTAGGAAAAGATGGATTCGGGTCGCTTTTCCGACGCCTACGAGTGAGGTGCTGTGCGCATAATAATGAAAGCGAAAAGGATGATGCCGATTTGCTGTGGTCTATCTGTGCGGCTTCACTTAAGGCAGGATGTCCACGATTCAGAAGACGGCGCGTGGGAATGTATTGAGCGCGGAGAGCCAGGATCAGAAACTGGACTTGTGCCGCTGTGGGCTAATGCTTTGCAGCGGTGCCTTTAAGCGAATCGCCGGGCTAGTTGGAAGGTTCCAGAACACCCTCGGTCGTAATGCGGCTGGCCTTGCGGATTTCGGCTGCGATCTTTCACCAGGGCATCGTTGGCGCGGGCAGGACCGTCATCGGAAATCATCGAACTGGCGGCCAAGGTAAACAGCAGCGCGTCTTCCTGCTTGTCGAAATAGAGAACCACCTGACTCGCTGCCATGTGAAGTACCTCCCGGGGTTAGACTCTAAGATCATAGGCCGAATCGGTCGCCGATTGGAGGTACTCTCTTGATGCCTCCTGGGTTTTCTAGCAATTTAATGACTGAAATCTACACTGCGGAGCTTTGCTCCGCTGGACAGCCGGGGGCGGCTGCCCTGCGTCGGTATAGCGCCGGACAGCCGCGGGCGGCTGTCCCCAGGTGAGCGGAGCGCGGCAAGATGCTACAGTTAAAGAGTCAATGTCTGCCCCAGAATCCCGCTTCGTGAAGGCCTGCCGGGCGCATCCGGTCGATCGTACGCCGGTCTGGTTCATGCGCCAGGCGGGCCGCTACATGCCGGAATATCGGGCCGTTCGCAAGCAATATTCGCTGATCGAGATCTGCAAGCGGCCGGAAGTTGCGGCCGAGGTGACGATTACGGCCGCGGAGGCGCTGGGCGTGGATGCGGCCATCATCTTTGCCGATCTGCTGCTTCCGCTCGAAGTCATGGGCCTGCCGTTTCATTTTTCGCGCGGGGAAGGTCCGGTGATCGAGAAGCCGGTTCGCGACCAGGCGGACATATCCCGCTTGCGCACCGATCGCGCAGCCGATCTGGGATACGTTTCCGAAGCAGTGCGGCTGGTGTGCAAGCACTTCGGACCGCGCCTGCCGGTGATCGGCTTCTGCGGAGCGCCGTTTACCCTGGCCAGCTACATGATCGAGGGCGGCAGTTCGCGCAATTACGTCCACACCAAGAAGATGATGTATTCCTCGCCCGCGGCCTGGGACGAACTCATGGGCAAGCTGGTCGCCGTGGTCTCCGAGTACGCGGCGGAACAGGTGCGCGCGGGCGCCGACGTGATCCAGATATTCGACAGCTGGGTGGGATGCCTCAGCGTCGAAGACTATCGTCGTTACGTGCTGCCGCACACTACCGAACTGGTGAAGACGTTGCAGAAGACCGGAGTGCCCGATCATTTATTTCGGCACGGACAGCGCCACGCTTTTGCCGTCGATGAAAGAGACCGGGGCCGAAGTGATCGGGCTGGACTGGCGGATTCCGCTCGATGAGGGCTGGGAGGCGGTCGGGTCGGGAGCGGTGCAGGGCAATCTGGATCCGGTGCTGCTGTTTGCCGGCTGGAAGGAAATAAAGGCGCGGCGCGGCGGAGATTTTGCGCCGCGCGGGCGGGCGGCCCGGGCATATTTTTAATCTGGGCCATGGCATTTTGCCGGAGACGCCGGTGGAGAACGTGAAGGCGCTGGCGCGGTTTGTGCAGGAATACTCGAGACAGCTGACTAGTGAATCATGGCGACGTCGGCTGTTCGCGGGCGAGGTCGCCCGCGCCACATTGAGTCCACACCTTAGGGAGTCGATTGGAGTTTGAATTGGCTGAAAGAAATGCGGTTTTGCTTTTGGCTCATGGCAGTCCCGATTCGGTGGACGAAATCCCCGAATTTCTGAGCCAGATCACCCGCGGCCGTCCGGTCCCGGCGGAAGTGATTGAGGAAGTGAAGCATCGCTACGGGCTGATCGGGCGGTCTCCGCTGACCGCAACTCACGCTGCAGCAGGGCGAACTGCTGGCGGAAGAACTGAAGCTGCCGGTCTACGTGGGCATGCGCAACTGGAAGCCGTTTATCGCCGACACGATTGCGCACGATGAAGTCGGATGGCGATCGAGCGCGCCGTCGTCATCTGCCTGGCTCCGCAGAACTCGCGCACCAGCGTCGGACTCTATCGCGCCGCGCTGAATGTTGAAGGCGGCACGCCTTTTGCCGTCGAATTCGTCGAGTCCTGGCACGACCATCCGCTTCTGATCGAAGCCTTTGCCGAGAAGTTCCGTGACGGGATGGGAGCGAGCCTGCAGCGAGATGTCCGCGCGGGTGCCGGTCATCTTTACCGCGCACAGCGTTCCGCAGCGCACCATCGCGGAAGGCGATCCCTACGAGACGCAGACCAAGGAAACCGCCATGCTGGTGGCGCGGGAGGCGGGCCTCGCGCCCGGGGATTGGAGGTTTGCCTTTCAGAGCCAGGGCATGTCGGGCGGGGCGTGGCTTGGACCCACGGTCGAAAGCACGATTCTGGAATTTGAAAGAAGAAGGTCATCGCGGAGTGTTTGTGCAGCCCATCGGATTTCTCTGCGATCACGTCGAGGTGCTGTACGACATCGACATCGGTTTCAAGGAGTTCGCCGAGAAGGAAGGCATGCGGCTGTGGCGCGGCGAGTCGCTGAACGATTCGCCGTTGTTGACCGCGGCGCTGGCCGATTTGGCGCGGTCGCGAATCGGATCGCCGATTGCAACATGAGATCATGAAAGACGGCGGACCGACGGCCGTCCGTCATCATATTCGGTGGCATCAAAGAACCGACATGAAACGCATCGCCATTGTCGGCGGCGGTATCTCCGGGCTGGCGGCGGCTTTCGCGCTCGAAGAACGCCGCCGGGCGGGCGAATCGCTGGAGTATGTGGTCTACGAAGCCGGCTCCGCGCTTCGGTGGCGTGCTGGTCACCGAGCAGGTGGATGGCTGCCTGGTCGAGGCCGGTCCTGATTCGTTTCTCACCGAAAAACCCTGGGCTGCGGATCTCTGCCGCCGCGCTCGGTCTGGAAGATCAGCTGATCGGCTCCAAT
The DNA here is from genome assembly GCA_963696825.1 of Terriglobia bacterium. Taxonomy (GTDB): domain Bacteria; phylum Acidobacteriota; class Terriglobia; order Terriglobales; family Acidobacteriaceae; genus JAIQFF01. Next base: position 292,395 of record CAVOLN010000007.1, on the reverse strand, counting down.
GACAGCGATCGCAAGACCTACATTCTGGTGAAGGGCACGGCTGACGCCCATGCCCGATGGGCTGATGTTCATGGTTCCGACCAGACTTGCGCCGGCGCTTTTGTCCCCGCTTTTTTCTCCGGCCACAAAGCTCCGCATGGTTCGCGAATGGCGCTTTTCGCCGCGCCAGTCGAATGGCGACGAAAGCGTCGCCGCGCTGGTCGAGCGCCACTACGGCGCGGAGATGGTCGATCGCCTGGCCGATCCGCTGCTCTCCGGCGTCTATGGAGGCGAAGCGGCGCAACTCAGCGTGCGCGCCGTGCTGCCGCGTTTCGTCGAGATGGAAGTCGAAGTACGGCAGCCTGGGCCGCGGGATGCTGGCGGCGCGCAAGAACGCGAAATCATGCCGCGAACCAGCTCCGTCGATTTTCACTTCGCTCAAAGAACGGAATGCAGCAACTGGTGGACGCGCTGGTGGCGAGCCTTCCCGCTGGAAGCGTTGCGCGCGAACACTCCGGTGCAGGCCGTCCAGACGGCAGGATCGAGGGCTGGGTCGTTTCCGCGGGATACGCCTCCGATCAGTTCGATGCGGTGATCGTGGCCACGCCGGCGACGGCTGGCCGCGCCTCTGCTCGAGATAACCAGCGCCGAGCTTGCCGCGGAACTCAAGAGCCATTCCATACAGTTCGTCGGTGACGGTTGCGCTGGGTTTCGACAAGGAGGTACGAGCTGCCTTGCCTCCGGGCTTCGGTTTCCTGGTGCCGCGCAGCGAAGGCAAGCGCATGCTGGCGGCGACTTTTGTGCACAACAAATTTCCGCATCGCGCTCCGGAAGACCGCGCCTTGTTGCGCTGCTTTCTTGGCGGCAGCCGCGACGAGCAGGTGCTGCAACTTTCGGACGATGAAATCCTGAGCATCGTGCGCGAAGAACTTCGCCAAATTCTCGGACTGAGCGCGGAGCCGCTCTTCACTCGCGTCTATCGCTGGAAGGGTGCGATGGCGCAATACAACGTCGGACATCTGGAACGGCTGGAGCGCATCGAGAGGCTGCTGAAGCAATTGCCGGGGCTGGCTTTGGCGGGCAATGGCTATCGCGGGATTGGCGTGCCCGATTGCGTGCGCTCGGGCGAGGCAGCGGCCAACAGGTGTTGGCGGCGGAGTGACGCACGAGCAACGCCTTCATAGCGAAAGCTCCGGCTCGGCAGATAGCAACGGTGCCAGTTCTCCGCCGGACAGCCAGCGCTGTCCCACTGTATCTGTTACGGCCGTAACGGCGGTAACTTCTCTTCTATTGCAGAAACAACCGGCCTCCTTCAGGGTTAATACAATCGGAGAGTCCTATGAGCAGACGGATTCTGGCCCTGGTTTCGCTCACCCTGTTCGCGCTGCCTGCCATTGTCGAGCGCAGGAACAGAAATCGCCCGGATGAGCCCATGTCAGAATGGCAGGACAAGCCCGCCGCAATGCATCCAGTCCGGCGATGTCCGCACGATGACACCCGCTCGCCGACAGTGACGCCGCAGCCTCCGCCGCCAGGCACCGCCCGATCCGCGCCAGTCGTCCCAAGACGAAGTCCGCAATGAAGATGAACGACATGGACATGCCGCGACATGGTGGGCATGAACAACGACGGCAGCGCCCACGCCATGCGTTCCATGGAAGATCGCCAGATGGACATGGGGCCGCACATGAAGATGACGACCCTGCGCGATCTGAAGCCCGGCGACCAGGAGAAAGCCGATCAGGTGGTGGCCGCCGCGCGCAAGGCTGCGGAAAAATATACGGATTACAAAGTCGCGCTCGCCGACGGTTACAAGATCTTCCTGCCCAACGTGCCGCAAAAGCAATATCACTTCACCAACTACCGCTATGCGTTCGAGGCGGCCATTCAATTCAATCCCGAACATCCGACGTCATTGCTCTACGAGAAGAATGGCGATGACTACAAGCTGATTGGGGTGATGTACACCGCGCCCAAGAATGCCAACTGGAATGAACTCGACCAGCGAATTCCGCTGAGCATTGCGCAGTGGCACGCGCACATCAACATGTGCCTGCCGCCGGCCGACAGAAGGAACGAAGCCTGGGGGCCGAACGCGAAGTTCGGTCTGGCGGGCTCGATCACGACCAAAGACGAATGTGAAGCCGCCGGCGGAAAGTTCATGCCTCAGATATTCGGCTGGATGGTGCACGTCTATCCGTTCGAGCAGAAGCCGGAAGACATCTGGTCGGTCGAGCGCCAGGCGCACGATCACATGGACTGAGTTTCGTCCGATCCGCTGCGAACACAAACCATCGCTGACCAGAAAATTGACGATCGAACACGCCGTGATCGTGATTCCGTTGGCCACAGATAGTTCACGTGCGCGAGTCCACCAGCAGCTTCATCAAGCCAGGTTTCCGGCGATGGAGAGTATGCCAGTCGTCAGATTGAATTTCAGGAAGCGCTAAGCCCGCGCCGGCGCGGTCCGCCCAGGTGAAGCGTTCGTGCCAGAGAAATTGTGGACCACGGCGATCTCGACCGCCAGCGCGGTGGCGATCAGATAGTTGAGATGCAGCCCGGTCTTCAGCACGACCAGCATCAGCAACTGCACCGCGATGCCGATTCCGCCGACCAGATTGAACTTGAGCCAGCGAGCGCGGTGGACGCCAGGTGTCGCGGCGTCATCGAATTCGCTCCTCCGCGTAGAGACGGCGGGTGTTGCGCACGGTAAAGAAAATCAGCATGGCGGACATGCCGACCAGGCCAATCGCGCCGCCTACGTCAAACAGGCGGTAGTGTCCGTGAAAGACCATGGGGTGATACAAAAGCGCCACGTTGCCGATCGACAGCAGAATGCGCAGTTCAGTGGGACCGAAGTTCCAGAACGAAAGCTGAAATTCTCCCAGCGTGTATGTGGCCAGATAAGACTGGATGGAAAGCAGCAGAAACGCCACCAGCAGGCCGATCGCGATGTAGGGATGCATGTATCCGGACAGCGCCAGCCCGCCCATGAGCGCGAGGCCGCCGAAGCTGTCGACGATGTGGTCCACATAGAAGCCGTAGCGCGGACGCTGCTGCTGCCGCACCCGGGCCAGCGTGCCGTCGAGGCTGTCTCCCAGCCAGTTGAGCGCCAGAAAGAAGATGACGGCCAGAAGCCAGTAACGGTTCCAGCGCGGCCAGGGCGTAGCTGGCCCCGGCCATCACCTGGGCCAGGAAGCCCAGCATGGTGAGGTGGTCGGAACTGATCCAGCGCGGGGTGCGTTCGGCCATCCAGATCAGGACCCGCTTTTCCGGATTGCTGGTCAGGCCGTTGTGGATTCGGGAGGCGTTCTCGAAGCGCTTGATGCGGCGCACTTCGGTCAGCACGCTGGGGTTTGCCTGTTCGCAGAAATCGATCATTGGACTCGCCATTCCTGCTCCTCCTGAGGAGCCAGTTTGCCTGGATAGAGGGGCTGGCGGCAATGCACCGCGGGTAAACTGCGGGTCAACTGCGGATCAACTGGTAAGTGATTGAAGTCAAATGGTAGAGCAGTGCGCGGCTGACGTGGCGGCATTGCTGATTTGTCAATCGCGAAGGTGGGCGGCGAGACGCCCCCACGACAGCCGGCGGGACGCCGGCGCTACTTGTGACTGCTTCTTCGATGGCTTCTTTCAACTGCTCGACCGCCCAATCGATCTGCTCGGCGGTGATGACCGCCGGGGGTGCGATCAGCAGGTGGTCGCCGGAGATGCCGTCGACACATCCTTGTATGGGATAGACCAGCAGGCCGCGCTTCAGGGCGGCGCGCGGTTACCCGTCCGGCAAAATTCAGCTCCGGGTCGAACGGCTTTTTGCTTTGCTTGTCGGAAACAAACTCCACGCCGCGCAGCAGGCCGATGCCGCGCACATCGCCGACCGTCTTCAAGTCGAGCAGGGTCGAGAGTGAGCGCTCCAGCTTGGCGGCGATAGTTCCTTCGCGTCCGGAGTCGGCGGCCTGCACCAGTTTCTGCTGCTGCAGATAGTGCAGCACGGCGCGTCCGGCTGCCAGCGAGATGGGATGGGCGTTGTAGGTAAATCCGTGCAGAAATGATCCGGAGGCGATTCCATCCACCACTTTCTTGGTCGCAATGACCGCGCCCAGCGGAGCGTAACCGCTGGAAAGGCCCTTGGCCGCGATCAGAATGTCGGGCGCGATGTCCCAATGATCGATGGCAAAATTTCGTCCGGTGCGGCCCATGCCGGTCATGACTTCGTCGGCGATCAGCAGGACGCCATGGCGCCGGCAAACTTCGGCAATCTTTCTGCAGATATCCAGGCGGCGGAACGACCGCGCCCAGCGTGGCTCCGCTGACCGGTTCGAAGATGAATGCTGCCGCCTCGCCGTTCGCGGCTTCGATCGCTCTCTCCAACTCGGCTGCGTACTCCTGTCCGCAGTTGCGGCAGCCGTCGGTGCAGTCGTAGTTGCAGCGATAGCAGTAGGGAATTCCGACGTGCGCGAACTCCCGCACCATGGGCAAATAGATTTCGCGCCGCCGCTTGTTGCCGGAAACCGAAAGAGCGCCGAGAGTTGAGCCGTGATAGCTCTGCGTCCGGCTCAGCACCTGGTAGCGTTTGGTTTGTCCGATCTCCACCTGATATTGCCGCGCCAGTTTCAGTGCGGTTTCGACCGACTCCGAACCGCCGCAGGTGAAGTACACCGCGCCGCCGCGAAAATTCTCGCCGGCAAACTCGAGCAATTCGCTGCGCGTACTCTTCCGCGACCGGAGTGGTGAACTGGCTGGTGTGGACGAACTCCAGTTGCCTGGCCTGCTCCGCCATCGCGGCGGAGATTTCCGGCACGCCGTGTCCGATCAAATTCACCGCCGCCGAGCCGGAAAAATCGAGGTAGCGTTTGCCTTCGCGTGTCCCACACGTACACGCCTTCGCCGCGGACCGCTGAAGGAAAAGTCTTGCGGAAAGATCGCCGGAAAACGGCGGAGCGTGCGGAGTTTTGAATTGCAGTCGGATCGGGCACGTGTTGGATTATCGGGTGCGCGTAGTACGGGTGTCAAAAACTGCAGGTGTCACCTGAACGAACCTTCACGCGACGGATTGCGAGTATGATAGGGGTCCTTCGAGCTGACTTCGCTTCAGACGACTTCGCTCAGGATACTCGTCGAGCACGAACCTCGCCGACCGCAAACACGAAAGGCCGGCTTCTCAGCCGGCCTTTACGGAGCACAAGAAGGAACTTACTTCTTGGGGGCGATTGCGTCCTTGGTAGCTTTGGCGACGCGGAACTTCACCACGGTCTTGGCCTTGATCTGGATGGGTTCACCGGTCTGCGGATTGCGTCCCATGCGGGCCTTGCGATGCGCCTTTACCAGCCGGCCCAGTCCGGGGATCACGAAAATGCCGTTCTTCTTGGTCTCTTTGACAGCGGTGTCGGTCAGGTGTTCGAGAAATGCTGCTGCGGTCTTGTTGTTGGTCTCAATTTTCTCGGCCAGATGGCGGACGAGTTGTGTCTTGGTCATGCCTGAAGCCATGAAACCTCCTCGTGAATTAAACTAAGATTTTCCTGCGGTGTTGCGCTATCTTATACCAGCGTTCTGTGGAAAAGTAGCGTTTCAGCCGCATTTTATGCGGATGTTCTCAGAGGTGCACCTGAAAAGACCACAAAAATCGCATTCCGGCGCGTGTCGAGTCCCAAAATGGCCCATCTGAGCGGCTACACCGAGCGCCGAGCCTGCACGTGCCGACGCTCTGCGCCGTCCGGCACTTGCTTCGCCGCAGCTGATGTCATAATGATTTTGGAGACTCATCCTGTGAGTTGTGCGATTTGCGAAAAACGCAAGGAGAAACGCTTCTGCCCGGCCATTCACGGCCGCATTTGCCCGCAATGTTGCGGCGAGCAGCGCGAGGTGACGCTCGATTGTCCCAGCGATTGCGTGTACCTGCAGCAGGCCCGGGAGCATGAAAAGCCGCGCGGCGTGGCCGATGTGAACCCGGCGGATATCTTCCTGCAAGTCGAGGTCGGTGACGAATTTCTTTACCAGCACGAACATCTGATCATGGGACTGACCTTCGCCCTGGCCAAGAGTGTTCGCGCCGACCGCAGTTTGAAGGACACAGATCTGATCGCCGCACTCACCTCGCTGGCCAAAACCTGGGAGACCCTGGTCAATTCAGGATTGCACTACGAAGTCCCATCGCGAATCCTGCTCAGCAGGCGGTGGCGGCGGAAGTGCAGAACATGCTGAAGGAATATCGCGAGGCCGAGCAGAAGCATGTGGGATACGTCCAGCTGCGCGACTCGGAAGTGCTGCGCGCGCTCGTCTTCCTGGTGCGCATGGCCCACGGCCGCACCTCGGGACGGCCGAAGTCGCGTGCCTTTGTCGATTTCCTGCTGGCGCAGTTTCCGGAGAAGCCGGGTGGAATCGCCGCTCCGGAAGACGCCGGCAGCATCGGATCGTTCCTTAGAGTCGTCAGTCGTCGGACTTCAGACGGTCAGGACGAATCACTCTTTAGAGAGATTTCCGAGCCTGCTCTGATGACAACCGAAGATCTGACGATCCGCGACTGGCTCTGAGGCCGGCTCTTCCGCACCGCTTGTCCCGCCGGCAAAGCATCTCGCAACTCGCGCACGGTGCGCTTCAATACCGGATGCCGTGCCTCCGGAGCAATTTCAGCCAGAGGTTCGAGGACGAAACGGCGCTCGTGCATGGCGGGATGTGGAATGGTCAGCCCTTGGGTTTCAATGATCGAATTCCCAAACAGAAGAATATCGATATCGATGTTGCGCGGACCTTTTTTCTGTCCTCGCCGTCGTCCCATCTTCTTTTCAATGTCCAGAACTCCGCGGAGCAGTTGCCGAGGCATTTTTTCGGTATTCAGTTTGACCGCGCAATTCAAGAACCAGGGCTGGGCGGGAAGTTCGACCGGTTCAGTTTCGTAAAAAGATGAGACCGCGAGCACTTCGCCCAAACTGCCGAGGCGGGTGATCGCCGTCCTTCAAATTTGCCGCACGGTCGCCGAGGTTCGAGCCGAGCGAAAGATAAACCAGCTTATGCACGGTGCAATCAGTTTCCGGGTTCCTGAGTTCAGTTTCCAGAAGAAAATGCGGTTCAGCCGGAAAAGGCCGTGGATTCAGCGTTTTGCCCATATTTCCATAGCCCGATCCGGCACTCACTTTCGTTACTTTCGCCGCCCGGGATCAGAATCTACCATCGGAATTCTATGGCACTGGAGTCGTTACTTCTGAGCCGTGATCCCGAGGTGATTCGAGTCCTGCAGGCCGGCCCTGGAAAAGCTGGCGATCGAGGTTGAAGTCTGCAACGGAATCGGTTCCGGCCAGGAAATCCTGCGTACCGAAAAATTTGACGCGATCCTCGTGGATTGCGACGACCTCGACGGCGGGATCGGCGTGCTGGCCAGCCTTGCGCAAGAGCCGCCAGCAACAAGAATTCGGTCACCTTCGCCATCCTGAACGGAAGCACCACTACACAACAGGCCTTCCAGATGGGAGCAAACTTCGTTTTGCAGAAACCTATTTCAGCGCTGAACGCCAAGCGGTGTCTGAGCGCGGCGATCAATTTCATGATTCGCGAGCAGCGACGTTATTTTCGTCATCCGGTAGAGCTTGCCGGCGACTCTGGATCTTGGCGAAGGAAGACAGCTAAAAGCGACCCTGACCAATATCAGCGAAGGCGGCATGGCCATCTTTTTCCGCGGCAAGTTGCCGCCAGGCAGCCTCTCCATCGGTGAGTTTCAAGTTACCCGGTGCCGCCACCCCTCTGGAACCGAAAGTGCAAGTTGCCTGGATGGATGAATCGGGCCGGGCCGGTCTGCGCTTCGTCGAAATGGCCAAAGATTCGCAAGAACTACTGGACCGTTGGCTGGCGGAGCAGGTCGAAAAAACCGACGAACGGCCCAGTTGACGGACAACGCGGGCCGGACGCTGCCTCCAACTTCGCTCCTGCCCACCGACTTTGAATCCGCTCTCGCCCCACCGTCTCCGTACCCACTTTGAGACTTGCACATTTCCGCCGATCCGGTCACGCTGGAAAAGAAAAAAACTGGCAGGTGTGAAACTTTATGCTTTCGATTCACGTGAGGATTGATCGGGCGCAACGTTTGCTGCGCATGCTGGAACAGGACGCGCCGCGGTTGGCGATCCGAGTTGCTGAGTTAACTCCCGCGCGTCAACAGTCAGCCAAAAGCTATGCCGCACAATTAACCGCTCAGGCCCGGGCGGAGTTGGAGAAGCTACTGCAAGAGGGGTCCTACTGGGACAGTAACGATCACACCCCGCAGCCCGCCGACTAGGCAGTCTGGGGCAGACACTCCTGTCCGCCGCCCCTCTGGACTTTGTCTTTTTAGCCCACGACCTGGCGAGCCGCACGGGCGGGACGCCCGCGCCAACATCTACACGGCGGATTGGGCGACTGCCGGGGTCAGGGGCGCGACGACCTCTGAATCTTCTTCCACCGTGGTTTCGTCCCACAGAGTTCGATCCCGCAAGATGCGCGAGACCAGGGCAGTATGCATGGCGTGTCCGGCCCGGTCAGCTACCACGTTTCCCAGAATCTGTTTGCCCAGCAGTGCGAGGTCGCCGATCAGATCCAGAACCTTGTGTCGCACAAATTCATCAGGAAAACGCAGCGGCGGGTTCATCAGGCCATCGCGTGTCAAGCACAATCGCATTTTCCTGTGACGCGCCGCGGATCAGTCCCTGTTGCCGCATGGCGTCGGCCTCGTGCAGAAAGCCGAAAGTTCGGGCCGCGGCAATCTCGGTCAGGTAATTTCCATCCGAAAGATCCACCCGGAAAGTCTCTTTCCCGATCAGCGGATGAGGGAAATTGATGGCATAGGACACAGAATAAGTTTCCGCTGGATACACCGCGATGAACTTGTCTCCCTCGCGAACTTCCAGCTCGCGGCGAATGCGCAAGATAGGTGCGCGGACGCCGCTGCTTTCGAATTCCTACCTTGTGTATGGCTTCGACGAAGGGAAGCGCGCTGCCATCCAGGATGGGCAGCTCCAGGTTGTCCAGCTCGATGATGGCATTGTCGATGCCGCAGCCGATCAAGGCAGAGAGCAGATGCTCGGTGGTGGAGATGAACACACCTTTTTTCATCAAACTGGTGGCGTAGCTGACCCGGGCCACATTCTTGCTTATCGCCTCCAGCTCAAAGCTGTCGAGATCAGTGCGACGAAACACCACACCCGATCCCGCGGGAGCCGGCAGGATTCGCAGCGCGACCGGAGCTCCACTGTGAAGCCCCACTCCACGGCATTCGACTGGCGTGCGTATTGTCTGTTCGTGTATCAAACGAAGTCAGATACCTGAGTTGTTTGATGACGAATTTACGCTCTCTGGCGTGGGACTCGACTGTGGCTGTTTTGCCACACTGCCCGGTTGAAGACGCTGCAGCAGTCCAAGGGAAATACTGCGTATCTAATTGTTATATTTAGACTTAAATCGCTACCATGATCTATGGTTGGAACGAAGGTGGTACTTCTATGGTCATCAACGTTTGTTGAGGACATTTGAGTTTTTGCGATCTCAAGGCTTCTTCTGTTCGGTTCCTATCTGAGCCGCGAACTGAGAATCGCTTATCCCCTGATTGTAGCTAACCGAGGTAGTGAAGCGCTGGTTCGACATGTCGCCGTTATAGTAGCGCGTGACTGTGTACGGAGTTGGAATGCCCTGCACTACGCGGTAGTTGTCGTAGACCTCATCTTCCACGTTGCGCTGCTGGTCGGTCGGATCCCGCCAGGAAAAAGTCTTCTTCACCGGCAAGTGATCGGTGCTATCCAGGTACAACGTAACGCCCTCGTTGTGGGCGTTCATAATCGTGACCTGCTCGACGGTCTTTCCTTCGGTCACAGTCTCGCCCTCATAAAACAAGGCAACTCCCTTTTCCAAAAGCCATTTACGCAGCACCCAATCGAGCGCGTAGTGGCGCCGCCGCAAATAATCGGTCAAGTCCTTGGGATCCTCGGGACGCGTGCCCTTATAAGTGATTTCATATCCCTTGTCGCCGTTGTACACGTAGATGACGTCGCGTTTCTTGGTGAGCTCGATGCGGTCCTTGTCCGGGAACCTGTAAAAGCGCCAGAAGACAATACCCAGGCTGTTGGGACGGCCGTGATAGAAGCTGTAGGTGCGGCCTTCCTGGCTTATGTCCTGAATATTCAGGTATGCCTGTCCACCCAGGGCCTGGATGGCCTGATCGAGCACTGCCTTGGCCTTGCGGACATTTTCCTGATCTACCGGAATGGACTGGGAAGGCGGCGCGGTCTCACTCTGCGCCGCAGCGAGGGTGGCAAATATTAGGATCGACAGCAGACTCGATAAAAAGATCTTCATGGTCTAAAGAAGTTAGATGCAGGGGAAACATTCAATGTGGGCGCGAGCGTCCCGCTCGTGCTGCCATTTCTCGCACGAGCGTGGACGCTCGCGCCTACATTAACCCACCAGCACCGCCCCGCCATTCACGTTGAATACCTCTCCTGTGATGAAGCCGGAATATTCCGAGCATAGAAAAAGTACGGGCCCGGCGATTTCCTGAGGGGTGGCGACCCGCCCCAGGGGAATGCCGGCAAAGATTCGTTTGCTGGTCGCGGCATCATTCAAGGCAGAGGCGGACATATCGGTGTCTACCCATCCCGGGGCCACCGAGTTGACGTAAATTGCATCCCGAGCCAGTTCGGTGGAAAGCCCCTTGACCATGCTGATGAGGGCTCCCTTGGTGGCGGCGTAATCGCAGTGAAAGGCTTCGCCACGTTGTCCGGCGGTGGAACTGACCAGCACGATGTGGCCGGTGGCTGAACCCGATTTTCCCTGCTTTTTCATCTGGGCAACCGAGTGTTTGACCAGGGCGAAGACGCTATCGAGATTGATGGCGATGGTGCTGCGCCACTGCGCGTCTGACATTTTTTCGATGGGCGCGTCCTGGGGCGGCCAGACTCCGTGATTCGCCACCAGCGTGTCCAGCCGTCCGAAGCGCTTCACCGCAGCCGCAACCAGGTCGTGGGCGGTTTCGGTGCCGGAGAGATTACAGGCCACGGCCGCGCAATTTTCCTGCCCAAGTTCTTTGACCAGGGCTTCGGCGGGAGCTTTGGACTTTTCGTAGTTGAACAGCACGCGCGCTCCCGCAGCCACAAACAGGCGGACCGTAGCCGCACCGATGCCGCGGGAACCGCCGGTAACAAGAGCAACTTTGCCAGAGAGAGAAAGAGGGATAGACATGCACGGATAGTTTCCAGTTTCAGGTGGGAAATGGCAAGTGTGGCCAGGGGACAAGAGACGCGCAGAGATTCCGCCCCTCCTTTTGGTGCTTTGCGTCCCCAGCCCTTGATCTGCGACACTGGCGTCGCAAGAAGCGCTTTCTATGGGTAGAATCCACGTCCTTTCCGAGAACGTCGCCAACAAGATCGCTGCGGGTGAGGTAGTGGAACGTCCGGCATCAGTGGCCAAGGAACTGCTCGAGAACTCTCTGGACGCCGGGGCTACCCGCATTCGCATTCAGGTGGAGGCGGGAGGAAAGAAGCTGATCCAGATCACCGATAATGGTTGCGGCATGGTACGCGACGATGCGCTTCTCGCCTTTGAGCGCCACGCCACCTCCAAAATCAAGAATGCGGAAGACCTGCTCAGCGTGGCCACGCTCGGCTTCCGCGGCGAAGCTCTGCCCTCGATCGCATCGGTCTCGCGCCTGCGCCTGGAAACCCGCGCCCCAGAGGAATCCTCAGGAACGGTGGTGGAAATTAACGGCGGCAAGATTTTCAAGGTGGAAGAAGCCGGCCTGCCTGAGGGAACCAGTATTACCGTGCGTGATCTTTTCTTTAATATCCCGGCCAGGAAGAAATTCCTTAAAGCCGAAAGCACCGAGCTCTCCCACATCGCGTCGCTTGTGACGCACTACGCCCTGGCGCATCCCGATAAACATTTCGAGTTGCACTCCGCCACCAACGCCATGCTGGTGGCTCCGCCGGTTGCGGGATATAGCGAGCGGGTGTACCAGGTTTTCGGAAAAGAAGTGCTGGACCAGTTGATTCCGGTGGCCGCGCTACAGCCGCTCGAACGCATCGGTCTGCCGCAACCTCCACCCTGGCGGCGCAAAGAAGACGGCAAATATAGCGTAGGTGCCCATTCGGAAGGCTCAGGGCAGGCGACCGACGGCGGAAAACTAGAACCCGAAACAACGACCGCAGCAGCGCCAGACGCAGCAGTTGAAGACGTACCATCTTTCGGCGAACTTCGTTTACACGGTTTTGTCTCCAAACCGGAAATCCAGAAGCTCAATCGCAACTCGATCTACGTCTTCGTCAACGGACGCCTCGATCCGCGACCGCCTGATCCAGCACGCCATCACCGAGGCTTATCGCAACATCCTGCCGTCCACGGTTTATCCCGTGGTGCTACTGTTCCTCGATTTGCCCAGCGGAGAAGTGGACGTCAATGTACATCCGTCGAAGACCGAAGTCCGCTTTCGCCAGCAGTCGGTCATGCACGATTTCGTGCGCGAGTCGATTCGCGCTGCGCTGATGAAAGCGCGCCCCGTGCCCCAATTCGCGGTTGAAATCAGCGCCCATCCCAGCGCCAGCCCCTCGCTTATTGCTGGAAGCCCGATCGCCGGAGGAACGGCTGAGGCCGGGCCGCCGGACGCCGCACCCTGGCGATCGCTATACGCTGCCGCGCCGCAACCCTTCGGCCTGCAGGCCCCACTTACGCCGTCGATTACTGAGCGCTTTCAGTTTGGCGAAGGCATTTCCGTCGAAGGCAACGCCGCTCTGTCGCTGGTTCGCGCACCTGAGCCGGTGCCCGGTGCCGCGGTCTTCGGCTCGGAAATCAATGACGGTTGCGCTCCGCCAATTCCGGACGGAGCGGAAGTTCCCAGTGATCTGGCTCCGGCGCTGGCGTCACTCAAACCGTTAGGCCAGATTCGCGACTCCTTCATCCTGGCGGTAAATCCCGAAGGTCTCTGGATCGTGGACCAGCACGTGGCCCACGAGCGGGTGCTGTTCGAGAAGATACTGAAACAGCGCGCCGCCCAGAAAGTGGAAAGCCAGCGTCTGCTGCTGCCGCTGGTCATTGAACTCACGCCGGCCCAGCAGGCCGTATTCTCCGAGATCTCCGATGAACTGGCCAAAAACGGATTCGAAGTCGAGCCCTTCGGCGCCCGCAGCGTCGCCGTAAAAATCGCGCCCGCCGGGATTGAGGCTCCCGCGGTCGAGCACATGCTGCACGAACTGCTCGACCAGTTTTCCCGCGAAGAGCAGGCCCTCAATCTGGAGAAGATCCGGGCCCGCATCGCCGCCTCCATCGCCTGCCATGCCGCCATCAAGGTCAACATGCCGCTGGAGCAAAATAAAATGGAATGGCTGCTGGCGGAATTGGCGAAAACCGACTGCCCCATGTCGTGCCCACACGGAAGGCCGGTAGTTCTGCGATACTCTTTGAAGGATATTCAGAAGGCATTCAAGAGAATGTGAGAACTAGCTAGCTCGGCTTCAGCTACTAGCTTCTAGCTACTGGCTACTAGCAAAGCTCGGCAATCATGGTCTGAGGCCAGAGGCTAGAAGCCAGTAGCTAGCAGCTAGAAGCTGCTCTTATGACTGATCAGGAACTCGACCAGCTTCGCCGGGAAAAGTGGCACCTGAATGGGGTGCCGTTGCGCACCCTTGACGACGCCCGCCGCTTCGTCGAGTCGGTCGGATTTTGCCTGATGTATCCCATGCGCCCGCCGCTGCTGGCTCCCACCTTCATCGGCGCCTGGACTGGTTCGGACAAGACATCTGCCCACACAGCAGCACGCTTTTGCCGACCCACGCGCGCGCGAAGCTACCGAGGTCATGGTCCGCCTGCTGCGCAACCACGACGCCTACGAAGCCAACCAGTTCGAGGAGAACAATGCCTTCCTGGTGGCCGGTTCGATCTTTCCCTATTTCTATGCGTTGGTAGGCGAGCGTAATCCCAAGCAGGCGCCGAAACCCAAACCGCGCTCGGAATATTCGCAGTTGGCCTGCGATGCCTTCGAGTTGATCAGCCGCGCCGGTCCTATCTCAAAGCAGAAGATGCGCGAAGATCTGGGCGGAAGCATCTCGTTTGTTGCCCTTGACCACGCGCTGGGCGAGCTCTGGTCGAAGTTGCGCATCACCCGCGTGGACTACAAGCCGGACGAGGGCGCGTTCTGGGACGTGCTCTACCGCTGGGCTCCGGATGCGGTTCGCGAAGGCATCGGCCTGTCGGTTGGCTGAAGCGCTTTCCGCGCTGCTTTCCAAGTATCTGGACTGCGTGATCGCCGCCGACCAGCAGGAAGTCGAATCGTTCTTCGGCAATTTTGTTCCCCGCTCGCGAGTCAGAGAAGCGATCAACGCCCTCCAGGCCGCGCGCGAGCTGGACTTCATCCGCGTGGGCAACCGTTCGCTGATTCAGATCGCGCAGCCCAAGCCCTGTCGTCGCCAATCGCGCAGGGACGGGCATCCCCGCGGCCCGTCCGACGGCCCGGTCTGTCGATCCTCGGACAGATCGGCGTGATCGTAGTCCGTTTAGACTCGACTTACCATTTCCACCCTCACACGTCTATCTACAGGCCACCTGGCTTGGGAAGGTAGGTCTATGCGTTTTTGTGCGCTTTTAGCAATTCTCCTGGCGCTCGCTGCTGCTTCATCGTTCGCGCAAACTCCGCTCCATCGTCCAGTTTCCATGCCTGAGCTCGAGCATTTCAGCCTCGATCAGGTGGACAAGTCTCTCGACCCCTGCACCGACTTCTTCCAGTACGCCTGCGGCAAATGGATCAAGGCCAATCCCATTCCTCCCGACCAAGGCGGCTGGGGCACATTTAACTCGCTGGCGCTGTGGAACATTGCCGCCGTGCACAACACGCTGGAAGAGGCTGGCCAGCCTTCGCCCAAGCCGGACGCCGGTACAGCAGAAGGTTGGCGACTACTACGCCGCCTGCATGGATGAAGACGCCATCAACAAGGCCGGTATCGCGCCGCTGCAACCTCGTGCTCGACCGCATCGCCGGGATGAAGAACAAATCCCAGCTGCCGGAAGTTGTGGCATCCATCCACCAGATCATTCGGCCGGCCAATCTGAATTTCATCGATGCCGCCTACCAGGGAGTGGTGTTCGGAATTTATGCTCAGCCGGGTCTCGACGACGCCAGCATGACTCTGGCGACACTCGATCAATCGGGCATGGCGCTGCCCGGCCGCGAGTTTTATCTGAACGACGACGCCAAATCAAAAGAGATTCGCGACAAATACGTGAAACACGTGGCCCGCCTGCTGGAGTTGAGCGGCGAATCCCAGGCCCAGGCCGCCACCGATGCCAAGACCGTGCTGGCCATGGAAACCGAGCTGGCCAACGCCGCCATGGACATCGTTGTCCGCCGCGATCCCAAGAACCTGAACAACAAAATGTCGCTGCAGCAGATTCAGGCGCTGACGCCATCCTTCGACTGGAAGCGCTACTTTGCCGCGATGCAGGCGCCGGCTTCGCCGCAGTATCTGGTCACCGCCCCCGACTTCTTTCAGGGAATGGAAAAGCTGATCCAGTCGCATTCGATCGAACAATGGCGCGCGTATCTGCGCTGGTCGACAGTTCACTCGCTGGCGTTCGTCGCTCAGCCAGCCCTTCGTCGAAGAAAACTTCGACTTCTTCGGACGCACGCTGGGCGGCACCAAGCAGCTTCAACCGCGCTGGCGGCGCTGCTCCATCTATGCCGACATCGATCTGGGAGAAGCCGTCGGACAGGCCTACGTCGCCAAGTACTTTCCGCCGGAAAACAAGGAACGCATGCTGCAGATGGTGAAAGCCATCGAGGCCGCGCTCAATCAGGACATCGACGCCGCAACCTGGATGTCGGACAAAACCAAGCAAGCGGCGCACGCCAAGCTGGCCGCGCAGGTCGACAAGATCGGATATCCCGACCACTGGCGCGATTACTCCTCGGTCGAGATCAAGCGCGACGACTTTCTGGGCAACGTGCAGCGCTCATCGGCGTTCGAAATCAGGCGCCGCATGGCGCAGTTCGGCCAGCCCGCGGACCGCACCGAATGGGGCATGACACCGCCTACAGTCAACGCCTACGAAGATCCGCAGCACAACACCATCAACTTCCCCGCCGGCATTCTGCAGCCGCCATTCTTTGACGCCTCTGCCGGCGATGCGACGAACTTCGGCGCGATCGGCGCCGTGATCGGACACGAAATCATTCACGGCTACGACGACCAGGGACGCAAGTTCGATGCGCAGGGCAATCTGAAAGACTGGTGGACCGCCGCCGACGCCGCCAACTACGACCAGCGCGACGAATGCATTACCGACGAATACACCCAGGACGTCCCCGAGGCCGGCGTCAAACAGAACGGCAAGCTTTCCGCGGGAGAAGACACCGCCGACAACGGCGGAGTCCACATCGCGCTCGCCGGTTTGCAGAACACACTCAAGTCCCAGGGCAAAAATCTCGACCAGCCGGCCGGGAACGGCGCCACCGAGTTACAGAATTTCTTCCTGTCCTACGCCAACGTATGGTGCGGAGAGCTGCGCCCGGAAACCGCGCGCACGGCGGTGATGACGCAGGGACACTCGCTGAACCGATATCGCGTGAACAATGTAGTCGGTCAACATGCCGGAATTCGCCCACGCCTTCGGCTGCCGCGCGGGACAGCCCATGGTGCATGCCAACGCCTGCCGGGTCTGGTGATGTAGCCGCGCGCGTCCCGCTCGTGCTGGACGCTAGAATCGGCAGTGCCCGTGTGGGGACAGCCGCCCTCGGCTTCCGGCGGAGCGTAGCTTCGCTGAGATCTTGTTAGTCTTTTACACTAGCGGAATTCTTGCGTCCAGAAACGTTTTCAATCGCAAAAACTCTGTCGAGCTGTGCTCGACTGAACAGCCGAGGGCGGCTCTCCCCACGTGGTTATTGCCGCTGGCCGCACGGCGGGATGCTCGCGCCCACACAATCTTTCAGCGTGTACAATCACTCCTTTCCGGGATGACCACGCCCTCTCCACGCAAACTGATCATCGCCATTGACGGCCCGGCCGGCGCGGGCAAAAGCACGATTGCGTCTCGACTGGCCCGCAAGCTGGGCTACGTCAATCTGGAAAGCGGCGCCATGTACCGGGCGCTCGCGCTCAAGGCGATCGAGTGGGACATCTCCTTCGACGACGAGGCGGCTCTGGTCAAGCTGGCGCATAATTCGCGAATTCAGATCGAACCCAGCATGGGCGGCAATCGCGTCCTGCTCGACGGCCGCGACGTCAGCCTGCGCGTGCGGGAACCCGATGTGACCGACGCGGCCTCGCGGGTCTCAGTCCATCCCGGCGTGCGCCAGTGGATGGTTGCCCGCCAGCAGGAGATGGGAGCAGGCGGTGGCGTGGTCATGGAAGGCCGCGACATCGGCACCAAAGTCTTTCCGGCCGCGGATGTAAAAGTCTTTCTCGACGCCGACCCCGTGGTGCGCGAACAGCGCCGACTGAAGCAGCAACAAGTTCTGCAAGGAGCTGCGGCCCACGCCATGGCTGCCGAACTTCGCGAGCGCGATCGCCGCGATCGTACTCGGGCAACGTCTCCGCTGGTTGCCGCCAGCGACGCGCTCGTTCTCGATTCCACGCAGATGTCCGAAGATGAAGTACTGCAGAAAGTTGAAGAGCTGGTTCAGCGGAAGCTGCAGGAGTAAACAACCTGTCACTGAGGTTCGATTGATGTCTGTGCCAATTCCCGGCGCGGGACAAGCGCGAAAGAAAGTTCATGCATCACAGACCGCCGGCCACTTGCGGTGATATACCCGGTTAGTTCCCTTCTCCAGTCTGGACTCGTCCACGATTTGAAGTTTGCCTGCGGGTGCGAGCCCTATGCCGAGGTCCAGAAGTTCCTAGTGTCATCTTTATTTCTTTTCCAGCCTGCTCGTCTCCATGCTGCTGACGCCCCCGGCTCTGGCGCAGGATGCCGGCACCGGCGCAATACACGGGACGGTCTCCGACGCCGCCGGTGAACGGATTGGCGCCGCCAGCGTTGTGCTGGTAAATGCCGCCACAAATTTCCGGTACTCCACCACTACCGACATAACCGGGCGCTTTGGTTTCGAGCTGCTTCCTCCGGGAGACTATGCCGCGCAACTCACTGGTCGGTCCCGACTACGCCACCACCGACATACGGCTAACTCGCCGTCTTCATATTGGCGACCGCGTCAAATTGGAACTGATGGCCGAATCTTTCAATCTGCTGAATCGCGACAACCAGCGGGTGCAGATCACCCAGGATGGTTTCATCAGCAACTCGGCGCAGTTCGTTCAGACATCTAAGACTATTGGAATCAATATCTTCCCGGCTCAATACCGGGCTGCCAACCAGCTTCCTGCGAGCCACCGACGCCTATGCTCCGCGTCAGATACAACTCGCTCTGAAGCTGATTTATTAAGGTTAAATCGTGTGATGCGATCGCGGCTTGGCGGCATTTATGCGGATACGATAACTGTACATATTCACTTGACTTGCCGCGGGAACCTTGCAATAACTATCCCCGTCCAAACGGGACCAGTTTGGGGGTGTAGTTCAGTTGGCAGAAGTAAGACTTCAAGAGGGCGAGTCCCTCGAAAATGCATTGCGTCGCTTCAAGCGCAAAGTGCAACAGGAAGACATTATCAAGGAGGTCAAGCGTCACTCCTTTTACCTGAAGCCGGGCGAAAAGAAGCGGGTGAAAGAAGCACTGGCCCGCAAGCGCAGCAGAAAGAAAGCACGCAAAGAACAAGACTAAGGTTCAGTGGGCTGCCGCGCCAAGTGGTGGCCCATTTCCTTTTCTAGATGATGTCCTGTTCGAACGAATTTGTACAACGAAGTAACCATGTCGAAAGCGGACATGGCGGGCCGAGTCCAGGGGCAACATTCCAGGGGTCGTTTGAGGGGGCAAAGACCCTGAGTCCACGCGCGTCACGCAATTCGTCTGGCGAGGGCACAGGGAATGGGCTGAAGGGAGCATCTCTCAATGGAATTTCAGGACAAGGTATTGAAGTGCATCGACTGCGGCGTCAGATTTTATTTTCACCGCGGGCGAACAGCTGTTCTTTCACGACAAGCAGTTCAAGAACGAACCCAAGCGCTGCAAGGCGTGCAAGACCAAACGAGTATCGGTGTTGGGGGCAGTGCCGTCGGGGCAAAACGGAGGCTTCGCCAAGGTGGAAACCCGCACCACCTGTTCGGAGTGCGGCAAGGAAACCACGGTGCCGTTCAAGCCGACGCAGGGGCGTCCGGTATTCTGCCGGGAATGTTTCCAGCAGAAACGGCAAGTGGCATCGGCCTGATTTTGATCGAAAACTTGTAGACGATTCCCAGAGTCGGCGGCTTGCTCTTCTTCCTCCCGCCTTCCCGATTCCAACCGAATCTTGTCTGCCAGTGGCGTAGTTCGCGCGGCGTGGGAGCGTCCTTGTCTCCCGCACGCGAGCTATGCTGCGACCGTTGAGTTCTCGCCTGTGCTGCGGACCTTCGCCTTCGAAGGACGTCCGCCGCCACCACGCAAGTCCGACACCAGGCTACGCTAGAATAGAAACGTGGCAACTTTCTACGTGGCAAATTTCGGCTGCCGCGCGACCCAGGCCGACGGCGCCGCCATCGAGCGCCAATTCCGGGAGCGGGGACTGGAGCGCGCCGACGAAGCCAGCAGACAGCCGGACTCGTTGTCCTCAACACCTGCACCGTAACCGCCGCCGCCGACCAGGACGCCCGCGCCGCCATCCGCCGCATTCATCGCAAGAATCCCGAAGCCCAGATCGTAGTCACCGGCTGCTACGCGCAACGCGCGCCGGAAGAAATCGCCGCCCTGCCCGGCGTCAGCTCAGGTGATCGGCAACTCGCACAAGCATCAGCTGGCGGAAATCGCTGTGAGCTCGGACCTCGGACCTCGGACGCTCGGACCTCGAGCTCGACCGCAGTCCGACGCTTCGTCCCGCTCATCGCAGCTCACGTCTGACGTCCGAGGTCCGAGGTCCGACGTCCGCAGTCCGATTTTCGTCTCCGACATCTTCGCCCACACCGAACTCCAGGCTGCGCCGGTCTTCGACGCCGCCAACGAGCGCACCCGTCCCAACCTGAAAGTGCAGGACGGCTGCGACAACCGCTGCTCGTTCTGCGTTATTCCTTACGTCCGCGGACAGAGCCGCTCGCTGCCGCTGGACGAAGTCATTCGCGAAGTTGAGACGCTGGTGAGCGCCGGCTATCGCGAAGTGGTGATTTCCGGCATCAACCTGGGACGATGGGGAAGAGATCTGGCTGTCAGCCCTCAGCTTCAGCTTCGGCAAGACCGGCCAACGACCAACGACCAACGACCAACGACCGCTTTTCGAAGATCTGGTTCGCACCATTCTGTCGCGAAACTGCGCTGGAAAAACTGCGCATCAGTTCGGTCGAACCCATGGACTGGAGCGACGAACTGATCCAACTGATGGCCACGTCTCCGCGCATTGCCAAGCACGCGCACGTGCCGCTGCAATCCGGCAGCGACGCCGTGCTTCGCCGCATGCATCGCAAATATCGTCCCTGGCACTATCGCGAGAAGATCGAAAAAATCCGCGCCGCCATGCCCACGCCGCCATCGGAGCGGATGTGATGGCGGGCTTTCCCGGCGAGACCGAAGCCGAATTCGAAGAAACGCGCCGCCTGATCGAAGATCTGCCCTTTACTTATCTGCACGTCTTCACCTACTCCGCGCGTCCCGGAACGCCGGCCGCCGCGATGGCCGAACAGGTTCCGGTTCACGTCGCCCGCGAACGCAACCGCATTCTGCGCGATCTCGCCGCAGAAAAGAAGCTTGCCTTCATGCATACATTTGTCGGCAAAGCGGTTGAGGCCATCACTCTGAACGCTCACGGGCAGCGATCGAGGAAGGCGAATACACCGAAGGACTCACCGACAACTACCTGCCGATACGCCTGAAGGGAAATCATCCGCCGAATCGCTGGATTCCGCGAACGTTGAAACAGTTTCCGACGGAGCGTTGGTCGGAATCGCAGGTTAAGACAGGCGGTTGGCAGATCGTTTCCGAAAGCGTTAACCACGAAGGGCACGAAGGTACACGAAGGAAATCCCTTAACCTTCGTGATACTTCGTGCCCATCGTGGTTCTGACTGTTCTATTTCTTCGCCGTCAGCCGATCCGCAATCTTGTCGTACTTGCTTTGTGAGAGAATGTGGCGAGTCACCAGTTGACCGGGTTCGTCGTAAGGCCGTCCCGCAATTACAGCGTCCGCCTCGACACCAGTAAGGGGCAAGCTGACCAACTGCTCCCTGGTCGCGGTATTCAGGTCGAGCGGTTTGTCGCGGCTCCAGCCTTCGCGCACTCCTGCTGCGACGGCTTTGGCATCGACTTTCAGTTCCGCGGTAGCCGGGCAGTCTTCTCTTTCAGTTCCTGAGGATTCTGATTCGGAGTGCATGCCGTCAAGTCCGACCAGGCACGCAACTGCAAGAAGAGAAAATTCTCGGCGAAACGCATATCCATTCGCCTCGGGATTTCGATGAATGTCGAGGTCCGCTGGTTGGCTGGGCGACAGATTAGCAATCGCAGCAGGGAACGGATAGCACCGGGATCGTGTCTATACGGATTGCCATTCCGCCGCACGGTGCAGACGCCGTCCGCGGCGTAGAAAAACGATCTCATGCCGGAGTAAGGCCTCGATCCCCTTCAACACTTCATTGCCGCTGCTTTTGGTGACGGCACCCCGGTACCCGGCGTTGAGCGCTTCCCTCGCCAAGCTGCCGCGAGACTTCCTGAACGCTGATCAGCAACATGGGCAGCTGGGGGTGGGCTTTGGCGATTTCCGGCGCGGCCTGCAGTCCAGTCATCACCGGCATGCCCAGGTCCATGACCACAACATCGGGTTCGAGTTGCTCGACTTTTTCAATCGCTTCGGCCCCATTGCGGCATCGCCACAAACCTGCCAATCCGGTTGTCTCTCCAACAATCGGCGTAAAAGCATGCGAATGGTAGCGTCGTCGTCGACGATCAGAATCCGGGTTGGCATGGGCCCACTCCTTCTCAACAGCACCGCGGGGATGGCCAACGTCACAGCCGTCCCAATCCGGCCCGCAGCCAAACAAGCCGCGGAAAATTGGGCCGAACTGTTATCACTACGCCACATTCACCCCGGGGGAACAATACAGAGAAGTCCCGATCCGTTGCCCAGCGTGATTCCTGAGCCTCCAAGATTATGAAAGCAATCGACTTCCAGGAAGAATCCCTGAAACCCCGTGACAAATTCGCTTCTAGTCGTCATGGTAAAGGTGAGCGACGCTCGTAAAACATGTGGCGCAGCCTGACACAAGACACGCTGATCTTTGACTGGTCGAAATTTCACCCGCGCGCCGCTCTGCTCTGCGTGCCCGCGATCGCGGTTTCGCTCGCCGTCGGTTTGAGCACGGGACATCCTCGTCAGGGTGTGATGGCCGCTGCCGGCGCCTTTTCCGTGGGCTTCGGATCGTTTCAGGAGCTGCGTCATTCCCGCCGCGCCCCCATGCTGCTGGCCGCCTGGGTTATGTGCGTTTCGAGTTGGATCGGCAGCCTGGCGGGGCTCTCCGGAGTCGGCACAGTTCTGGCTTGCACCGTGTGGGGCTTTCTGTACGGCACGGTGTGGGCGCTCAGCCCAGCCGCGGCATGGATCTCCCTGCAAGGCGTGGTTTGGCTGGTGATCTCGACCGCATATCCGGCACACGGCATAGGAGCGCTCACTCGAGGTGCACTGGTGCTTGCTGGAGGCTTCTTGCAGATGCTGTTCGTCCTCGGGTTCTGGCGAATCTCCGGTTGGATTACTCCTGCTTTCGGAGGCGCCACTCAGGACGGCGTAACCGAGACCTTATCGAATGCTATGCGAGCGGGCCGGGACCGGCGTGTCCAGGCTCTCCGGGCAGCAACAGTTCTGGCGATCGCTTCCGCCCTCGATCGCTGGCTGGCTCTTCCCAATGGATATTGGATTCCGATGACTGCGGCTATCGTGATGAAGGGCACGCTGCAGCAAACTTTCCAACGCGGGCTGGCGCGAATCGCGGGAACCCTGGCGGGAGCGGCCCTGGCGACATTGATTGCCTCCATCTTACGGCCTGACCCCTGGATCCTGGCCGCGCTGGTCGCGATCTTCGCCGGATCGTGCTATCTGCTGATCTACGTGAACTACGCGACGTTCGCCGTGTGCCTGACTTCTTACGTCGTCTTCGAGCTGGCGCTTGCAGGTCTGCCGGAGAAGGAGTTGATCGCCCATCGCTCGCTCAATACCATTCTCGGAGGAGCGATCGCGTTGGCCGTCCACGCCATTTTCGCTCCGTTAGAGTGAGCTTTTATCCTTCGTGATACTTCGTGTCCTTCGTGGTTCTAAGATTTTGCCGTGTTTCTTAGATTTTGCGGAGTAATCGCGAAACCGCCATGCCAGGCCCGGGCGAATACATTCTTGCGCCGCGATTACCTTCCGAAGACTTCCCTGAGCAGGTTCGTCGTCTGCGCCGCGGGGTCCTGGCGAATCTTGCGTTCTTCCTGGCCCAATTCGAAAAAGAGCCCATCGAGCGCCTTGGAGACGACGTAATGGCTGATATCCAGATCCTGATTTTTGGCGAACGGAATTGACTTGTACTGCGCGACCAGCGCGTTGTATTGCTGGGTGACGCCGTTCTTGGCCATGGTCCTCTCCACCACCGGCCGGAAGGCTGCGGTCAGTTGCGGCGTGGTCTTTTCCTTGAAATAGTCTGGTGGCTGCAGTGTCACCGCCGGAAAGAATCCGGCGTGCGTCCTCGAAAGTCATGGCCGTAATGGCATCGATAAATATCTTTCGCGCCGCCGGAGCAGCCGCCTCCGCCGCCCGATTCATGCTCAGAACGAAATCGTCCACCTTCGGCCCGTAGCCCACCATGCGCAGTCCTTTTTCCAGCGTCCGCAGATTGCTGGGCATAAGAATCTTGATGTTCGGGATTGCCGAAATATCCGTTCGGCCGTCCGGTGAGCTTGACCGCTTGTTCGGCTCCAATCTGAAGCGCCTGCTTCAGTCCCGAGGAAATCTTGGTGTCACTCAGACTCGGTTTCCAGTCCCAGGCGCCGCGCAATCTCTGCCGACCTGGGAAGAAGCAAAGAGTACGTCATCAAGAACACGCTGGCGCCCAGCCACAGGTTGCGATTCATCATGCCTCTCCTTGGTGATCTCCTGCGTTCGCTTTCAGACGGCTGCGATCCCAGGGTCACGTTGCAGTGTTCAGCAACGTCGCGTCGATTATCACTGTATCCGATAACCGTAAAAGAAAATTTTTCTGACAGGCTACCCGACTCAGGTTCCGGCACCTAAGATCTCGACGTTACACGACAGCAACTAGCAACGTCACTGTGTTCCTAACTTTTAAAGAGGAGGAATTCATGGGAAACGAAACCGAAAAGAACCAGCAGAATCCGGGACAGCGGCAACAGAACAATCCCGGCAACGTAGCTGATCCCAACCGGAAGGATCCGTCTCAGAGCGGCGAAGACGTGTACAACCCGCAGGATCCGACCCGAAAGAATCCCGGGCAGGAAAGCGGCACGCACGACCGCAAGGACCGTGAAGGATCGGAAGACGTTGAAAAGCGTCGCGCATCCTAACCGGCGATCGCGACTAGCGAGACAGAAGCCACGGCAGATCTGCCGTGGCTTTTTCTGTTCACGATGTGTCTGCCGACGGGAGACCCGAGTCGATCGTAGCAGTCATGGTTCGCGGAGACGTCCAAGCGTCGCCATGCTATACTTTTTCCTATCTCATTTGCCTGGTTAGTCGACGGAGGGTTGTATCGATAAACGCTTTATCCGAACAAACGAGCGCATTCGGGCGCGGGAAATCCGCGTGATTGATGACGAAGGCCAGCAGATCGGCATTTTGACTCCCTACGATGCGCTCAAAATGGCCCGCGAGAAAAACCTGGACCTGGTCGAGATTTCGCCCACCGCGACTCCTCCCGTATGCCGAATCATGGACTACGGGAAATTCCTGTACCAGCAGGAAAAGAAGGAACGCGAGGCCAAGAAGCATCAGAAAGTGATCGTGGTCAAGGAAGTGAAGTTCCGCATCAATGTGGACGACCACGACTACGAGACCAAGAAGAACCACGTGCTGCGCTTCCTGGACGAGGGAGACAAGGTCAAGGCGACGATCTTCTTCCGCGGACGAGAGATGACGCGCACCAACCTGGGACGCGAAATCCTGGAACGGCTGATCAAAGACATTGCCGACAAAGGCATCGTGGAGTTCCGGCCGCGACAGGAAGGCAACACGCTGCACGCCATCCTGGCGCCGAAGAAAGATGCCGGACAGAAACAGCCGGCGCAGTCGCAACCGGCCCCGGGCCGGGTAAATCAGGCGTAAGAAGCAATTGGCAATTAGCACTTGGCATTTAGCCGAAGGCAAATGCCGGTGTAGCCAATTGCCAATTGCCAATTGCTGAACTGAGGATTTATGCCGAAGCTGAAAACACATAAGGGTGCCGCGAAGCGCTTCAAGAAGACTGCCACCGGCAAGGTCAAGCGTCATCATTCGCACTTGCGCCACATGCTGACGTCCAAGAACAAGAAGCGTAAAGGCAAGCTGCGCCAGGCCGTCCTGGTCAGCGACGCGGACACACCCAAGATCAAGAGAATGATTCCGTACTAGAAGCCTTTGTGTTGTGTGGACGCGGGCGACTCGCCCGCGTTAGCAGGCTGCAAGCAATTCGGATTCAGCGGCCCAGGCGTGTGAAGAGGCAATCAGACCTTCGAGTCTCCTACCTCCAGCCGCCGTAATTTGAAATTAAAAAGGAGCTATCCATGCCTCGCGTAAAACGGGGAACCAAGCGCCGCGCCAAGCGCAAAAAGATACTTGACCGCGCCAGCGGCTATTTCCTCACAAAATCCAAACTCTACCGGTCCGCCAAAGAAGCGGTCGAGCGCGGACTGAAGTTTGCCTACTCCGGCCGCAAACAGAAAAAGCGCCAGTACCGCTCGCTCTGGATTGTGCGCATCGGCGCCGCCGCCAAGCTGAACGGGATGAGCTACAACCAGTTCATCCACGGACTCAAAAAGGGCGGAGTGGAACTGGATCGCAAGATCCTGGCCGACCTCGCGGTGAACGATCCCGGCGCGTTTAAGAGCCTCGCCGAGCAGGCGAAGGGCGCTCTCGGCGGGGCAGCGTAAAAACCAGCCTTTAGCATTTAGCACTTAGCATTTAGCTTCCCGGAGCGCAGCCTTCCGCTGCGCCGGTCGTCGCTGTTTATTGTCGGCAACTGAAACTGAGAACCGAGAACCAAAAACTGTTTATGTACACCGTCCCCAAACTGAAAAGCTACACCGCGGCGGCGCTGGACAAGGCCGTCGAGAAGCTGCGCGCCGCCCTGAACGAGGAAGCCAAGGCGGTCAAGAGCGAGGCCGACTGGAAAGCCTTCCGCGATCGCTGGATGGCGCGCAAGAACGGCGTGCTCACGCAGATCAACGATCTGTGGCTGAAGGCGGCGCCGAAAGAAGCCAAGCGCGAAGTGGGACAGCGGGTCAACGAAATCAAGAACGTTCGTCGAGGAGGACAGTCGACAAAGCCGAGGACATTCAAGCTTCACGCCATCGAGCGGGCCGTCAGTCAGGGAGTCGGCTGAGCGTCTCGACATCACCCTCCCCGGCATCCGCCGCCCGCTCGGCGCCGAACATCCCGTGATCAAGACGATGCACGAGATCGTCTCCGTCTTCCGCAATCTCGGCTACTCGGTGCAGGAAGGGCCGGTGATCGAAACCGATTACTACAACTTCGAGGCGCTGAATTTTCCGCCCAACCATCCGGCGCGCGACACGCAGGACACGCTGTTCATCGCCAAACAGGAATCGAAGCCGCAGCGCGAACGACTGCTGCTGCGCACGCACACTTCGCCGGTGCAGATTCGCACCATGGAGAAGATGAAGCCGCCGATCCGCATCGTGATTCCGGGCAAAGTGCATCGCAACGATCCGCCGGACGCCAGCCACTCGCCCATGTTTCATCAGATCGAAGGCCTGGCGGTCGACACGAACATCACCTTCTGCGATTTGAAGGGCACGCTCGACCACGCCATGAAGGCGCTGTTCGGATCGAGCGTGAAGACCAGCTTCCGCCCGTCGTTCTTCCCTTTCACCGAGCCGAGCGCGGAGATGATGGTGTCCTGCTTCATCTGCGGCGGCAGCGGGAAACGCGGCAGCGAGCCGTGCCGTCCCTGCAAGCAGACCGGATGGATCGAGATTCTGGGCTGCGGCATGGTCGATCCGAACGTGTACGGGTTCGTGGACTACGATCCCAAAAAAGTCAGCGGCTTCGCCTTCGGCATGGGCGCCGACCGCATCGCGATTCTGAAATACGGCGTGGATGACATTCAGTTGTTCTTCAACGGCGATGTGAGGTTTTTAGAGCAGTTTGGATAAGAGCAGTCGTCGGTCGTCAGTCGTCGGTCATTAGCCTCCCAGTCCCTACTTACATCGAGATATACGATGAAATTGGAGGAGCTTGAAAAGACATTGCCCAATGGGTTGCATGATTCAAAAGTCAGTCGAATCGTGGTTGACTACGGGCAGCGAAAATTGACTCTGGACCTTGACGTTTGGACGGGGGACATGACCAACGATAGGCCCGAGCTGAGAGAAGCATACAGACGCGGACATATCCTAATTTCTGGCTTGTTTTTCGCGGTGATGGAACCACCCGATCCGAGATATCCGTTCTTGAATTCAGACCGACTGACCATTGACGGTTGCGATATGAGCAAGAATCTTTCGGCTGAATTGATGAACTCGCTGCCTGCGGGGCATTCTTTCGGAGCCTCTGGGTGAATGAATGGAATGCATTCATCCACATTGCAGCTAGAAACGCTGAACTGATATGGCTGGACGGCTCCGGCGCTCAAGGCACCGAGCCAGCAGCTAGAAGCTAACAGCTAGAAGCCAAGATGAAACTCTCTCCTCATGGCTGCGCGAGTTCGTTGATCCCAAGGTGGACAACCTCCGCCTGGCGCATGACCTCACTTCGGTCGGAATCGCTGTCGAGGGGATCAGCGGCGAGGGCGAGAACGCCGTCTTCGAGATGGAGATTGGCACCAATCGCCCGGACGCCATGAATCACTATGGCGTGGCGCGCGAAGCTTCAGTGATCTACAACCTGCCGCTGCGAGCCGATTGCATCGAAGTCTGCCGGCATCGCAGGGCGCCGAAGATTTCAGTGTCGAAATCGCTGACCAGGCCGGGTGCGCGCGTTATACGGCTCGCATCCTTCGCGATGTAAGTATCAAGCCATCGCCTGCCGCGATTGCGAAGCGGCTTACGCTGGTCGATCAGCGGCCCATCAACAATGCCGCCGACGCCACCAACTACACCCTGTGGGAGATGGGTCATCCCACCCACGTCTTCGATCTCGATCTGCTCGAGGGCGGCAAGATTCTGGTGCGGCGGGCGTTCAGCGGCGAAACCCTCAAGACCCTGGACGGAGTGGAGCGCAAGCTTACGCCGGAAGACCTGGTCATCGCCGACGCCGTAAAGCCGGTCGCGCTCGCCGGCGTCATGGGCGGGTTCGACACCATGATCACCGAGAAGACCCGCAACATCCTGATCGAGGCCGCATGGTTCGATCCGGCGACGGTCCGCAAGAGCTTCGCGGCGCCACGGTCTGCACACCGATGCTTCGCATCGCTTCGAGCGTGGCGCAGACTTCGAAGCCACCACCTGGCGTGCGACCGCGTGGCTGCTCTGATTCTGGAATCGGCCGGTGGCAGAGCTGAGTGGAGACAGGATCGACACCGTCGCACGACAAGTCGATCTGGCTCCGGTGGCGCTGCATCTTTCCGAAGTGCATCGCATTCTCGGAGAGAAGCTCGAGACCAACGAAATTTTCCGCATTCTCAAGCAGCTGGGTTTCGAGCTGATGCCGGAGCGCGGCGGCGACCCTGATTTCACAGTCCACATTCCCAGCTGGCGGCTGGACGTGGAGCGCGAGATCGATCTGGTCGAAGAGATCGCCCGCCTGCATGGCTTCGACAAATTCGCCAACACTCTGCCCGCCTATGCCGGGCGCCGTGGTCGAAGCCGCCTGACGCCGAGAAAGACGCGCAAGCTGCGCGCTTCGCTGCTGGCTCTCGGCTATAACGAAGCCGTCTCGCTGACCTTCATCTCGCATGAGGACGCAGAGACATTTTCCGCGGTGCCGGTGATCGAACTGGCCAATCCTCAGAGCGAAGAGGCGTCGGTGATGCGCAGTTCGCTGGTGCCGGGCATGCTCAACATGCTGGCCTACAACCTCAATCGCGGCGCGAACAACGTGCGCCTGTTCGAAGCTGGCAGTATTTTCGAAGCAACCGATCACGGGGCCAGCGAACCCAAACGCATCTGCATGGGAGCGACCTCCCCACCCTTGCAAAAAACGCAAGGATGGGGCAGCCATGACGGAGGATTTTTCCAGCTGAAGGGCGATGTGGAGAATCTTGCTGCATCCCTTCCAACACAAGTAACTGACGTTCGATGCGCAGACGGCGGACTATTATCATCCCGGCCGCTCGGCGCGGGCGCTGATGGATGGCGCGGCTGGTCGCCCAGTTTGGACAGATTCATCCCGACATCGCGGCCGCCCGCAAGCTTCGCCAGAACGTTTTGATTGCGGAACTTTATCTTGACCGCTTGTATCGCACACGGCCTGCGCGCTGTGCGCTACCAGCCTTTGCCGCGTTATCCGGCGGTCGAGCGTGACTTTTCGTTTGTCTTCGACGATGGAGTTGCCTTCGAGAAGATTGAGCATGACGTGACCGGGCTCGGGCTGGCGGAATTGCGCAGCTTTGTTCCGGTAGAGATCTTTCGCGGCGGCAATGTTCCGGCCGGAAAGTATTCGATCCTGCTGCGAGCCCGGTTTCAGTCCTCAGCGCGGACCCTGCGCGAAGACGAAGTCGCAAAGTGGTCGGCGCAGATCGTCAAGGCGCTCGAAGGCCTGGGCGGAAAGCTGCGGACGTAAGGTCGCCGGAAGACCTTGTCATCCGAGCGCAGCATTGCCCGCTCGCAGGCTTAATGCGAAGCGAGCTCACTGAATTTGCCGAAGGTCAACGACGGCGGTAGCTTCGACTCCGCTCAGCATGACAGTGTTTTGGAAGGCAACTCCGAGCACTTCGTTGCGCGCAATCTGCTCTTGTACACTGCTAGGGTGCGTTCTCGTTTTGTCCTGTTAGTGGGTTCGTTCAGTTCGCTGACTCTCACTGCAGCTCTGCACACTGTCGCATCACCGCAGACAACATCATCTCAGGCGAAAAGCAACAACCTACTTTTTACAAGGACATCCTCCCCATCCTGCAGGACCACTGCCAGAGTTGTCATCGACCCGGCGAAGTCGCACCCATGCCCCTGGTGACATACGAGCAGACGCGGCCGTGGGCGCCGGCAATCGCCAAAGCGGTGGAAAGCAGAATGATGCCGCCGTGGTTTGCCGATCCGCGCTTCGGACACTTTTCCAACGATCCGTCGCTCACGCCGAACAACAGATTGCCACGGTGTTGGCATGGGTCGAAAGCCGGCGCCCCGGCGGGCAATCCGCACGATGCGCCTGCCCCGCCGCAGTGGGCCGAAGGATGGAACATCGCGAAGCCGGATGTCATTTTGACAGATGCCCACGCCGGTCAACATCCCGGCCGATGGCGACGTGGAATACACCTACGAAATCGTGCCGACGCATTTCACCGAAGACAAGTGGGTGCAGATGGCGGAAGTGCATCCTTCCGGCCCGCAGTACGTGCATCACGCCGTGGTCTACATTCGGCCGCCGGATTCCAACTGGTTGCGGCATGCGCCGGTCGGCGCGCCCTTCACCGCGTCCACGCTCAGCGATCCGCAGGACCGGCTGGACGCGCACGGAACCACCAGCGACTTGCTGCTGGTGTATGCGCCCGGCAGCTCGCCGGACCGGTGGCCGGATGGCATGGCAAAATTCGTTCCGGCGGGATCGGACATCGTCTTCCAGATCCACTACACCACCAACGGCACAGCCGGACAGGACCAGACCAGCATCGGCCTCGTATTCGCGAAGGCTGCACCGGCGCAGCGTGTCATCACGCTGCAGCTCAACGATCATGCATTCATCATTCCGCCGGGCGCGGATGATTTTCGCGTGGAAGCTGCAAGGCACGTTACCGAATGATGCCACGCTGCTCAGCCTGTTTCCTCACATGCATCTGCGCGGAAAGCGCTTCGAGTACGACATTGTGCGGCCCGATGGCTCGATCGATACGCTGTTGCGCGTGAACTATCATTTTCACTGGCAGCTGAGCTATCGTCTGGCAGAACCGAGACTGCTGAAGGCTGGAACCAAATTGCGAGCCGTAGCCTGGTACGACAACTCGCGCAATAATCCGCACAATCCCGACCCGGAGGCGACCGTCACCTGGGGCGACCAGACCTATCAGGAGATGATGGTCGGATTTTTCGACGTGGCCGTGCCGGCGAAAGATGGACAAGGAGCAGTTTCTTCATTCGCGGACACTAAGATCGTGTGGGCCGGGGTCTCAGACCGGGCCAGGGCGAGCGCAGCTCGCCAGAGACTTCTTTCCGAGGAAAGCATTCCCCCCTGCCGAGCTGCGCTCGGCTGGACAGCCGGGGCGGCTGTCCCCACGTGTTGTTTATGCTAGGCTCGACTTTATGGCGGAAACAGCCATCCAGCCGAAGTCTTTTCTCAGCGGCAAGGTCGCGCACTTCACCGAATCCGTGATCCGCGAAATGACGCGTCAAGCCATGCTGCATGGCGCCGTCAACCTGTCGCAGGGCTTTCCCGATTTTCCTGCTCCGGCGGAGATCAAGCGCGCGGCGCAGGAAGCGATTGCGGCCGATGTCAATCAATATGCCATCACCTGGGGAGCCAAGAATCTGCGCAATGCAATTGCCCGGCAGATGCAAGTGTGGCAAGGCATCCAGGTAGATCCGGAACGCGAAATCACGGTTTGCTGCGGCTCGACCGAGACCATGATTTCGACTTTGATGGCGGTGTGCAACGCCGGCGACGAGGTCGTGATCTTCGAGCCGTTCTACGAAAACTACGGGCCGGACGCGATCCTTTCCGGAGCCAAGCCGCGGTTTGTGAAGTTACGTCCGCCCGTTGCGGCCGGATGGCGAGTGGACTTTCGACGAGCGCGAGCTGCGGGCGGCGTTTCATCAGCACACCAAGGCGATCATCGTGAATACGCCGAACAACCCCACCGGCAAGGTTTTCACCCGCGGCGAACTGGAACTGATCCGCGATCTGTGCGTGGAATTCAACGTGCTCGCCATCACCGATGAAATCTACGAACACATTCTCTATGACGGCGCACGGCATATTTCGATGGCCACGCTCGAGGGCATGCGCGATCGTACGATCACGATCAACGGCCTGTCGAAGACTTACAGCGTCACGGGATGGCGCGTGGGATGGGCAGTGGCGCCGCCCGCGATCACGGATGCGATTCGCAAGGTGCATGATTTCCTGACCGTGGGCGCGCCCGCGCCGTTGCAAGAGGCCGGGGCGGCGGCGCTTGGTCTGCCTCCGAGCTACTACCAGGCATTAGCTGAGGGATATCGCAAACGGCGCGACCGCCTGATTCCAGTACTGGAGGAGGTTGGCTTCCGCTGCTTTCCGCCGCGCGGAGCCTATTACGTGATGACCGACATCAGCGCGTTCGGATTCGCCAACGATCTTGAATTCACGAAATATCTGGTGAAAGAGATCGGAGTGGCGACGGTTCCAGGATCCAGCTTCTACAACGATGCGCGCGACGGGGCGCAGCAGGTGCGATTCGCATTCTGCAAGCGGGACGAAACGCTGGACGCCGCGGCTGAGCGGTTACGCAAATTGCGGATTCGGAAATAAATTCGGCGGACCGCAGGGGGCACCCAGCGAAGCAGCTTACAGTCGAGGACCCCTATTGCGAAATCGGCAGCCTGAGGCTCGGGTCTTCCTGCGAGCGATCAAGGTTCCATCGCGGCGAAACTCGCATACGTATAACGTGGGTCCTTCGACTCCGCCGACCCCGTTCGCAAAGCGAACGGTGGCTCCGCTCAGGATGACATTTCCAATTGCGAGTGACGCGGTTACTCGAACCAACCGATAAAACTCTCTTAAGCATCTGATCCGTGCACAGGTTTCTGCGGTATACTGCGCTGAAGTTCTCCATTTTTTCCTTTTAGGAAGTGTGGCACCATGTCCGTGAGAATGGCTGAAGGGGTATCTGCCCAGGTTCCTGCTGACGATTTTCAGGCGCTCGAAGAGAAAGTCTATCGCACCATTGAGCTGTACAAGTCGGGGCGAGAGGCCCGGGCCGCCGCCGAGCGCGACACCCAGCGTCTGCGCCAGCAGTTGGAGGAACGCGAAGAAGAGCTCGAGGGTTTGCGCCGCGAGATGGTGCGGCTGCGCAAGGAACGCGAGGAGATCCGCGGCCGGGTGGAGAAGATGCTGGCGCAGATCGAATCGATTGCCGAGGAGCAGGCGGTCAGCTGAGCCGGTCAGAGCTTCCGTCCTGAGGAGAAACGAGTATGGCAACGGCCACGAAGCATACTGCGATTAAGGATCCCAGCAACAACGCTGTCCGGGTCGAGATTTTCGACCAGGCCTACAATCTCCGTGGCTCCGACGCGGACTACATCCTTAAGCTGGCCGAGTATGTGGACGGCAAAATGCGTGCGGTGGCGGAACAGACCCACACCGTCGATACCGCGCGTCTGGCCGTGCTGGCAGCGCTGAATATTGCCGACGAATACCACTTGCTGAAGCGCAATCAGGATGTGGGTTCGGGCGACTACCTGCGGCGAGCCCAACATCTGTCAAGCGTGCTGGATGAAGTGCTGGGAGACAAGCGCCGCGCAGGATAGCGTCATCAAGTTCAGCTCTTACCCTCTGTTGCTCCTGGCGGTCTCGGCCGCTTTTGCCCAGGAACCAACCTTCCGTAGTCAATCTAACGTTGTGATTGTGCCCGCCTTGGTCCGGGATGTAACCGGACACGCAATTTACGGATTACATGCAGCGGATTTCGTCATTGAAGACGATGGCGTCGAACAGCCGGCGCAGATGGATGAAACCGCTGAACCTGAACCACTTTCCCTGATAGTCGCGATTCAGACAGGCCGGCGGGCGGGGCGTGAATTCGACAGAATCAGGGATTGAATTCCATGCTGGCGCCGATTCTTGACGAGCCGGAGACCCAGATCGCAATTCTCACCTTCGACAGCCAGTTGAATCTGGCGCAGGACTTCACTTCAGACGCGGACACAGATCGCCAACTGCCTGCACAACCTGCAACCCGGCGACAACGGAGCGGCGATCCTCGACGCCGTGCAATATTCGCTCAGGCTGCTGAATAAGTCGCAGGAAGGCCGACAGAAAGTGTTGCTTCTGATCAGCGAGACGCGCGACCACGGCAGCCACTTTGCGAAAATTGACGATGTCGTGACTTTGATCGGCAACAGCAATGCAACCGTGTACGCTTTGGCATTCTCGCCCACGATCTCCAACATCCTGGACACCGAACGGGGCAACAACGAGGACGAGATGAAACCTGGGATTGACCTCATTGCGCTCCTGGCGCAGGCCAGAGCCGCCACCAAACGCAACACACCAAAAGCAATCGCCTCCCAGACCGGCGGCGAGTATGAGCTGTTCGAGTCTCGCGAACGGTTCGAAACTCGCATGATCGATTTCACCAACCACTTGCACAGCCGCTACATCCTAAGCTTCGAACCGAAGAATCCCCAGCCCGGGTTGCACCTGATTCGTGTCCGTCTCAAACAGCCCGGCACCGCGACTGTGCTAGCCAGGAGCCGCTATTGGGTGGCTGCTCCCGCTCAGTAGCAGAGCCAGCACCCCTGCCCCTTACGAAAGTTGCTGGCAAGCCGATTGCCAACTTTTTAGGTCCTCCCTATTGCCAATGCGGGGAGGTTTACCCTAGCATCCTGACTGAAAGCCGACCTGCCGGGTTGGTGATGGCGGGTCACCGATTTTTGAACCAATGCTGAATGAACGGGAGCTCGACTCGAACTAGGATCCGGTGTGCAGCGCTCCGCCATGCGGAGATGCCTAAAGGGTCTCGGCGGGCGCCCAACGTCTACCGACGGGTTCATTCTCGGCCCCGTCACACGGCACAGTGGGTCGGCTTGCTTTTTTTGCTGGCGAAAGCTCGCGTCCGCTACCGGAAAGCCATCACTTGGCAACCCCTACCTCTCACCTGCTAGACTTGAGCTGTAGCTAAATCAGTTTTCGCGCATCTAAACTCATAGTGTTTCCGCAACTCTTTCATATCGGACGGTTTTTCCTTCCCACCTACGGGGTGCTGGTTTCTACCGGAGTGCTGGTCGGATTGTGGATCAGCGTCCGCAACTCGAGCAAGCAAGGCATCAATCCGGATGACGCGTGGAACCTGGGAGTGATGGTCGTCCTGTGCGGCATTATTGGCGCCAAGATCCTCTACATCGTCAACGACTGGGGCTACTACTCGACTCATCCCGGCGATATTTTCAGTTGTCAGCACGCTTCAGGCCGGTGGAGTCTTCTCCGGTGGCCTGATCGGCGCGGCGGTGGCGGCGGTCTGGTACATCCGTAAGCACCGTATGCCGGCGCTGGCGACCTGGGACGGGTTTGCGCCCGGCCTCGCGATAGGGCACGCTATCGGCCGCGTTGGATGCTTCGCCGCCGGCTGTTGCTATGGCAAGCCTACCTCGCACTTCTGGGGCGTGACCTTTACGAATCCTATCGCCAATCCGAATTCCTACACTCCGCTGGGAGTGCCGCTGGAGCCTACGCAGCTTTTCGAAGCAGCGGTCGAGCTGGCAAACTTCTTTATTCTGATGTGGCTGTTCAAGCGCAAGAAATTCGATGGGCAGGTGCTGGCGGCTTTCCTGATGCTCTATGGCGTGGCCCGCTATTTTCTTGAGTTCATTCGCGACGATCCTGGGCGCGGGTCGGTATTCGGCGGAATCATGACCGGCACACAGTTGATCTCGATCTGCCTGGTGATTACGGGTGGCTTTATCTGGTGGTTGAAGTCGTCGTCCGCCAGAGCGGTTCCAGCGCCCGCGTCGCGGTAGGATTAGGTTGGTTACAGTCAAAGACGGTCATCCCCTTCGGGAACGAGCACGAGCGTGACGCTCGCGCCCACACAGCTCGCGCCTACATGCGTCAATTTCCACTTCTGATTTCCGCGACTGCGGATGATGCCGGAAAGCGGCTGGATCAGTTTCTGGTACGCCAGCTTCCCGAAACCAGCCGCGCCCGCGTGCAACAGCTCATTTCTCAGGACTTGGTGCGAGTGGATGATTCATCGGCCAAGGCTTCACTACGTCTGCATGGCGGGGAGCGCATCGCGGTGCTGGCAGCGGCGCAATCGCCGCCCTTGCGCGCCATGGCTGAGAATATTCCCCTCGACATCATTTACGAAGACGCCGACCTGGCTGTCGTTAACAAGCCGGCCGGCATGATGGTGCATGCTGGAGCCGGCGCTACCGATGATCAGCGCAATCGCGGCACTTTGGTCAACGCCCTGCTGCACCACTTCGGCGAGCTATCGTCGGTGGGCGGCGAGTTGCGCCCGGGAATCGTGCATCGTCTGGACAAAGCTACCAGCGGGCTGATCGTCGTGGCGAAAGCTGACGAATCGCATCGGCGGTTGGCGGCACAGTTTGTCCGGCGGCAAGTAAAGAAAAAATATCTGGCGCTGGTGCAAGGATGGTTGAAACGCGAGCGCGGCACCATCAACAGCAGCATCAGCCGCGACCAGATCCGGCGCACTCGTATGACCACGCGGCGGGCCGGCGGACGTGAAGCCATCAGCCATTACACCGTGCAGCGGAAGCTGGATTCGTCCTTCGGGAAGTTCAGCCTGCTCGAAGTACAAATCGATACTGGACGGACGCACCAGATTCGCGTGCACCTGGCTTCGCTCGGTCATCCGGTCGTGGGGGACACGCTATACGGCGCTCAGCGAGAGCTGAGCAACAAGGCGACTGGCATGTCACTTTCTCTTGCCAGAAATTTTCTGCACTCGGCGGCTTTGCAATTTCAGCACCCGCGAACTGGCGAGCCGCTGTCTTTTTCGGTGCCTTTGCCCGCCGAATTGGGAGACTTTCTGCAGAAGCTGGGCGGGTAGAAATCTCGCCCTTCCGGCTTTGCCGTTTGCTCCCACTTCTCAGAGCGAGTTACCTACTTGCGACGGCGGGACGCCCTCGCGACAGCCGGCGGGACGCCGGCGCCACGAACTGCAACATCTCC
Source organism: Terriglobia bacterium (assembly GCA_963696825.1). Taxonomy (GTDB): domain Bacteria; phylum Acidobacteriota; class Terriglobia; order Terriglobales; family Acidobacteriaceae; genus JAIQFF01. The sequence goes on along the minus strand of CAVOLN010000007.1, from coordinate 255,227 downwards.
AGCATTTTTGCGGGTTTCCTTAGGCTGTATAATCGGGGCAGCATGAAGGTTCGCGGGCCAATTTTGTGTTTGGGCAGCGCTTGGTTAGCGGTGGCAGCTTTTGCCCAGACCACGGCGCCAGACGACTTGCCTTCCGCGCCGTCGGCGGTTCAGCAGCAAATCAGCAAACCAAAGCCTCCGGCTGATCCTCCGCCCGATGCAGCGCCACAGGCTTCCGGGTCTTCCGCGTCAGCTCCGCCGCAAACCGCACTCCCGGCAGAGCAGCCGCCCGCCAAGGGCCTGAACTCTAAACCAACAGAATCGAAGGCAAGCCCGGATTCGAAGCCGGCCTCGCCATCGGTTCCTCCGCAGAACTCCTCCGACGATGCTGCCACCACCATCACCAAGACGGTAAACGAAGTGAATGTGGTGTTTACCGTCACTGACAAGCATGGCCGTTACGTTAAGAATCTGGCCAAGGGCGACTTCTCGGTGCTCGACGACAGCAAGCCGGCGGAGCAAATCCGCAGCTTTCACAATGAAACCGACCTTCCCCTGCAGGTCGGCTTGCTGGTGGATGCCAGCAACTCGGTGCGCGATCGATTCAAGTTCGAGCAGGAATCTGCCATCGAATTCCTCAACCAGACGGTTCGGCCCCGGTACGACAAAGCTTTCGTTGTGGGCTTCGATGTAACTCCGGAGGTGACCCAGGATTTTACCGACAGCACCGAAGCGCTCTCGCGCGGGGTCCGTGCCCTGCGGCCGGGCGGCGGCACCGCGATGTACGATGCGCTCTATTTTGCCAGCCGCGACAAGCTGCTGAAAGCGCCGCAGAGCGGGCCGGTGCGCCGCGCCATCATCCTGCTCAGCGATGGCGACGACAACATGAGCCATGTCACGCGTGAGGAGGCGATCGACATGGCGCAACGTGCCGATGTGATCGTCTATACCATCAGCACCAACGTCTCCGGGAGCAGACGGGCCGGGGATAAAGTTCTGGAGCGGATCGCCGATGCCACCGGCGGCCGCTCCTTCTTTCCTTTTCAAATTACCGATGTGGCCAACGCCTTCGTGGAAATTCAGGACGAACTGCGCAGCCAGTATGCGTTGTCCTATAAGCCCGCCGACCTTCGCACCGACGGCCGATACCACACCATCGAAATCCTGGCGCAAAACCACAAGGGCCTGCGGGTACGCAGTCGCCGTGGTTACTACGCGCCCGCGCAGTAGGACGCCAAATGGCGGGATATTCCGGAACTCCTCTGCCGCAGAAACTTGGCATCAAGACCGGATTCAGGGTCTCCTTCCTGGCATTGCCAAGCGACATAAAGAGTGCGCTTAAAAAGGATCTCGCGGGCTGCGAGGTCGTCGAAGCCGATTCCGTTCCACTGGACTTCGCCATGATCTTCATCAAGAGCCAGGCTGAGATGAAGGAGCATTTCCCCAAATTTGCCCGGCGGCTGGTGCCGTCAGGGACACTCTGGGTGAGCTGGCCCAAGAAGACTTCTGGCCTGGCAGTCGATCTGAATGAAAATGACGTACGAAGGATCGGCCTGGTGGCGGGACTCGTGGACGTGAAAGTGTGTGCCGTAAGCGAGGTATGGTCAGGGCTGAAGTTCGTGATCCGGGTAAAGGATCGTCCGAAGAGGCCGTTAGCACTTGGCAATTAGCACTTCTTGGCTTGAAGGTCGAGTTCTCCCTATCGCCATCGCTAAAGATCGTAAAATCAATGTCTTACATATTTACCGCCCAGTCTCTCCCCAACTACCCTGGATTCTGGGAGAATAGTAGTAACGATAGCTGGGGCTGATCCAACCGCGCGCTTACCCGGCCGTGAAGCGGGCTTTTATGACTGCAGACTCCAAAACAACTCTTACCCTGTCCGAACCCACACTCGTGGCTGAGGTTTCCGTCGAGTCGGCGTTGCGCGGTTCGGTCCTGGTTCTCATCCAGTTTGACGTTTGCGAAGAGATCCGACTCGACCAGTTGCGGCAACTTTTTGGCGCCCGCACCCTGGAACAGCCCACCTTCAAACATCCGGCGCCGGGTTATGTTCGCTACCAGCGGCCTCCGGTGGTGGAACCGATCGAGCCCCTGATTCTGGAGAGTGGCGAGCGGCTCGAAGGGCAGATCAAGTATTACGACTACGGCGTCTTGAGCGTGGTTTTCGAGCTGCCTTTTTCCGGCGACTGGGACACCCTGGTTCGGCTGGGCAGCCGCTGGGTCTGGGACGTGGATTTTGAAAAATATGCAGCCCGCATCGTCCGCGAAAAACTGGAGCGGGCGGCGCCGGCGCTGGTGAAGCCGCTATGCGGAGTGGTTGAGTGAGGACTATTTTATCTTCCACGTCAGGGAGATGACAGGCTCGCCGTCCGCGGCCGAGCTATGCTCCACTCAGGGCGGACGCATTGCGCAAATCGTGCGCGGAGAGACTGCCCAGCTGTCTGATAGCGAACGCAACGAGATACTGCAATCCCGCGCTTCTTATTATCCCAATGACCTGGCGGTGATCGGCTGGAACGCTGCCTTTCTTTATGACAGCGAAGTGGGTTCTGAAACCGCCATCCAGTTGCTGGAATACGCCAATTCGCAGCTGCTGGAATTCCGTCACTACGACGAATTTCTCACCAACGAACTGGCGATCGTGTATGCCGCCCTCGACAAAGGCACCGGAATGCTGGCCCGCTGGCGCCTGGCCAGAGCAGCCACCAAACTGCACACGGTCCTGCTCGACGTCAGCGAACTGACCGAGCGCGCCGATAACGCCATCAAGTTCCTAAGCGACATGTTTTCCGCGCGTCTGTACAAATTGGCCGCCGCCAAGGTCGGCGTACCAGACTACAAAGACCTGGTGACGCAGAAGCTGCAAACCGCCGAAGACCTTTACCGCTTCATGGTGGACCAGTTCAACCAGAGCCGCGCCTTCGTGCTCGAGCTGATGGTGGTGATCATCCTGATCATCGAATTAGCCTTCCTGTTCGGTGGCAAGAGATAGAGCGACCCTAAAATCACGAAGAACACAGTCACAAAGGAATTCCAACTTGCGTACTCCTTCGTGTACCTTCGTGTGCTTGGTGGTTCACCGGGTTGGTTTAAGGGTTAGCCATTCTCTAAGGGAGACTCATGCGGGGACTCAAGAGCAAGCGCGTGCTGATCACCGGCGGCGCCAGCGGAATTGGCGCGGCGACCGCCGCCCGCTTTCTGGAAGAAGGCTCGTCCGTAGTCGTGCTCGACCGAGACGCCAAGGGCCGAAAACAGATCCAGGAACAGTTGCCGAAATTAGCCGGGACCGTGGATGCCGACGTCTCCAACCTTAAGCAGGTGGAGGCGGCCTTTTCCGAGGCTGTAAGGCTGATGGGAGGCGTGGATGTCCTGATCAACAATGCCGGTATCAGCATTCGCCACAACTTCCTCGACATTACACCGGCGGAGTGGGACCAGATCATCGCTGTGAATCTGACCGGCGTGTTTTACGTAGCGCAGACCGCGGCCAAACACATGTGGGAGCAGGGCAGTGGCGTAATCCTCCAAACCGCGTCCACCAACGGGCTGGTCGGCCAACCCTACTACGCTGACTACAACGCCACTAAGGCAGGAGTGATCGAGCTGACCAAGTCCATGGCGCTGGAGCTCGCGCCGAAAGTCCGAGTGTGCGCGGTGGCTCCGGGATACGTGCTCACGCCCATGCAGCGCGCGGAGTACACCGATCGAAATGCTGGAAGAAGTAAACCGCAAGATTCCGTTGCGACGCCACGCCCAGCCTGAGGAGATCGCAGCCCTGTTCGCATTCCTGGCGTCGGACGACGCGGCCTATATAACCGGCCACGTCTACACCATCGACGGCGCCGAAACCGCGGGCGGGTTGGCCAGTCGCTAGCGGCTGTTTGATATAAGCTAGACGTCTAAGTCAGAAGTCATTGTCATCCCGACCGGAGCGAAGCGAAGCCAGCGAAGTGGAGAGCCTGAGCGCAGTCGAAGGGAACCGGCTTTTAGCCGGCGAGCAGATTATGGTCTTCGTCCTCGACAATTACGATTCGTTCACCTACAACCTGGTCCAATATCTGGGTGAGCTAGGCGCAGAGGTCGAGGTGCGCCGCAACGACCAGATCACGCCCGAGGAAGTGGAAGCCATGCACCCGGAACGGATCGTGCTCTCACCGGGCCCCTGCACGCCACAGGAAGCCGGAATGACGATTCCGCTGATTCGCCACTTCGCCGGGAAAGTACCGCTGCTGGGAGTCTGCCTGGGCCATCAGGCGATTGGAGCGGCCTTCGGAGGCAAGGTTGTACGCGCGCCGCATCTGATGCACGGCAAGACCAGCGAAGTGCAGCACGACGGCAAGACTGTCTTTTCGGGTCTTCCCTCTCCCATGACCGCCACTCGCTATCATTCGCTCATTGTGGAAGAAAGAAAATCTACCCGCGGATCTGGAAGTCAGCGCCTGGACAACGGAGAAAGACGGGTCGCGGACTATCATGGGGCTGAGACATCGAAAGTTCTCAATTGAGGGCGTGCAATTCCATCCCGAGAGCGTGCTGACTGGCGAGGGAAAGAAGCTGGTAGCGAATTTCTTGAACTTGCAAAACCAGTGATGAGCTGCCAGTACTCAGGCCGCGGCAAAACTGACAACTGATAACTTACAACCGGCAACTGATTTTCTACCCCCCCCGCGCCGCCTCGACCGCCCTTAACACCGCCTGCGCCTTGTTCATGCACTCCTCAAACTCCCGCTCCGGATCGGAATCGGCGACGATCCCCGCTCCTGCCTGCAGGTAGGCCTTCTTGCCCTGCATCAGCATGGTGCGGATGGCGATGCAGGAATCGAGGTTGCCATCGAAATCCGCGTACAGCACCGCCCCGCCGTACACCCCGCGCCGGGTCGGTTCCAGTTCTTCGATGATCTGCATGGCGCGAACTTTGGGCGCGCCGCTCAGGGTGCCGGCGGGGAAGCAGGCGGCGAAAGCATCCAGCGCATCCAGGTCGCACGCGCAGCTTGCCTTCGAGCGCCGAGACAATGTGCATGACGTGAGAGTAGCGCTCCACGTACATCAGGTCTTTTACTTTCACTGAACCGTACTCGCTTACCCGGCCCAGGTCGTTGCGTCCCAGGTCCACCAGCATCACGTGCTCGGCGCGTTCTTTTTCGTCGTGCAGCATTTGCTGTTCCAGGCGCTGGTCTTCGGCTTCGTCGCGGCCGCGCGGATGAGTGCCGGCGATCGGGCGATATTCCAGTTTGCGCCCGGTGACGCGCACCAGCATTTCCGGCGATGAGCCCAGTACATGGGTGTCACCCATGCGCAGAAAATACAAGTACGGCGAGGGATTTACCGCGCGCAGCGCGCGATATACGTCGAAGGGCGCGACTCCGGGAACAAAGTCCAGGCGCTGCGAAAGCACGACCTGAAAAATATCTCCGGCGGCGATGTATTCCTTGGCGCGCTCGACCGACTCGATAAAGCGCTCGCGCGCGGTGCCGGCGTGAATCTTCAGCTTGCCCGGCTTCTTCGTTGACGTCTTGTGCCAGTGTGCCGGTCGCAAACCCGCAGCCAGCTTCTTTTCCAGAACGCGCAATGTCGGCGGCGGCACGATCATAGGCCCGCCGCGGACTCTCGCGCGATACATCGGCGGTGGCGATGATGTGAATCTGATGACGCAAGTGATCGAACGCCAGCAAGCGGTCGAAGAACATCAGCACGCAATCAGGCAGCGAGAGATCGTCTTTCGCATGTTCGCCGATCTTCTCCAGCTGGCGGACGGCGTCATAGGCGAAGTAGCCCACGGCCCCCGCGGTGAATGGAGGCAGCCCGGGAACGATCGCAGGGCGGTGTTGCCGCAGCAATTCTTTTATGACTTGAATCGCGCTGCCGCGATGATGCTCTTTGCGTTTGCCGCGCTGCACCACAATGTCCTCGCCCAGGGCACGCACCTGCATGTAAGGCCGCGCTCCCAGGAAGGTGTAGCGGCCAATCTGTTCGCCACGCTCGACAGACTCCAGCAGAAACGCATCTGGCTCGTTGGCCGCAATCGCCAGAAAAGCCGAGACCGGAGTCAGCAAGTCGGCCGCTACTGACTTCACCACCGGGACTAGCGTAGCCTCGCCAGCGAGGCGGGAAAATTCCTTGTAGTCGGGACGCAGCATGGGATGAGTCATTATAGAGAAGGAAGTCTCGCGGCGTTGGGGCGGCGTGCCGACACCCCGATTGCGGTCTGAAAGACTGCTGAGCTCCCGGGCACCTCAATTCCTGTACAAACGTGAGTGCGAATCGCCGTCGTCGTCTGCGATACTTTAATCCTTCTGCGGACGTTCCATCCGCTATCAGGCCAGCGGGACGCCGGGGCCACAAAACCCTGTAAGATCGACGGTGGAAGTCTTCGCTCATGCCAGCTATTCGTCGTCCCCCCGGCCCGTCGCCCCGCTTCCTGGTCGGTAATTTTCCGCTGCTCGGTGCCGATCCGCTCACCGTCTTTACCCGCTGGGCGCGCGATTTCGGGGACATTTTTTATTACCGGGCGGGATGGATTCACGTGTACTTCCTGAACCATCCTGATCTGATTGAGTCAGTGCTGATCTCGCATTCGCAGAACTTTGCCAAGGATAAGGTCATCCAAAACAGCCGCTGGTTTCTTGGTCAAGGCCTGTTGACCTCGCGAGGGCTCCGAATGGCGGCGCCAAAGGCGGCTATGCCAGCCGGCATTTCACCGGGAGCGGCTCTCGTCCTATGGGCGGACGATGGGAGCGTACACGGAAGAGATGCTGACGACCTGGTCAGACGGCGAAATCCGGGACATCCACCAGGAGATGATGCAACTCACCATGAGAATCGTTGCCAAAGTGCTGTTCAGCGTGGAAGTGAGTGAAGACGCACAAACGGTAGCCGCAGCGCTTAACCTGCTGATGCGCCACAGCTCCGGGCCTGCGGATGATCATGCCGCCTGCTCTGCGTCATGTCCCGCTGCCGGCACTGGTTCGGGTAAAACGCGCGGTGCGGGAGTTGGACGCAATCGTCAACCGCATCATTCGCCAGCGTCGAGCCAGCGGAGAAGGCCGGGGAGAAAAACGCAGCGAAGACACCGGCGACCTGCTCTCCATGCTGATGTCAGCCCGTGACGAAGACGGCAGCGCCATGACTGACCGCCAGTTGCGTGATGAGATCATGACGTTCCTGCTTGCCGGGCACGAAACCACCGCCGTCTCTTTATCGTGGACCTGGTATCTGCTGAGCCAGCATCCTGAAGCCGCAGAAAAACTGCGGCAGGAACTGCACCACGTGCTCGGTGGACGCACGCCTCAACTTGAAGACCTGGCTTGCCTGCCGTACACCGAAAAAGTCGTAAAGGAATCCATGCGCCTCTATCCCCCCGCCTGGAGCCTTGCACGTACCACAGCGAAAGAGATCGAGATCGGCGGCTACCGAGCTCCCGGTGGGCGCGAATGTGGTTATGAGCCCGTGGATCATGCAGCGCGATCCGCGCTTTTTTGACCATCCAGAACTCTTCGATCCGGACCGATGGACCGCGCATGCAGCCCAGCAGCTTCCTCGTTTCGCTTACTTTCCATTTGGAGGCGGACCTCGTCTGTGCATAGGAGCTTCCTTCGCCATGATGGAGGCAACACTGCTTGTGGCTACGATCGCACAGCGATTTCAGTTGAGCCTGGTTCCCAGGCCATCCCGTTGCTCCCCAGCCTGGCATTACCCTTCGACCCCGGCATGGCATGCGGATGAAAATGACCAGAAACTGAAACCAGAGTAACCAGCGAATGAATTGACGGATGCGTCCTGCCGTTGGAAGATGGCGGTTCAGGCCAAATCCGCTTAACGGGGGCGTATGCGTATTAAGTTCTGGGGCGTACGCGGATCCACGCCGACTCCCCAGCCCGACAATTTGCGTTACGGAGGAAACACCTCCTGTGTCGAAGCTCGCCTCGGCGACGATCTCTACATCTTCGATTGCGGCACCGGATTCCGCTCGCTGGGCCAAGCAGCTACAGCGCGAGTCTCGGAAGGCCGAGCTATTAATGCTCACATTTTCGTTTCTCACTTCCATTGGGACCACATCCAGGGCATCCCCTTCTTCGGACCGCTTTATGACAACTCCGGAGAACTCGTTCTCTTTTCACTCTTCCAGCCGGACCCGAACCCTGAAACGAGTGATGGAGGAGCAGATGGCCGCACCTTACTTTCCGGTGGACATGAGCGAAATGAAGGCACAGCGCGGCTTTTACAATCTGGAGCAAGGCCGGGTGCCACTGGAGGGCGTGACCGTCGAAGCTATGTGGCTGAATCACCCTCAAGGCTGTATGGGCTTTCGCCTGGAGACCAAAGACGGAGTGCTGGTGTACGCCACCGACAACGAACCGGGCGATCCGGGGTTCGACAAAAATGTGCGCAAACTGGCGGCTGGCGCCGATGTGTTGATTTACGATGCGCAGTATCTGCCGGAAGAATACGAAGCTCGCAAGCGCGGCTGGGGCCACAGCCACTGGCGCGAAGCCATCAACGTGGTCATGGAAAGCGGCGCCAACGAATTGATCCTGTTTCACCACGATCCAGATCACAATGACGACTGCATCGACAGGGTCGTAAGGCAGGCGCGCGACCACTATCCCAAAGTGCGGGCGGCGGCGGAAGGCATGGAGATCACGATCTAGCGGTTGCTGATCATACCAGCGCGGCTCGTCCGCAAACTCCAATGTCATCTTGAGCGAAGTGAACGGGTCCGCTCAGGGTGACCAAGAAATTTGCTCCAAAAGGAAGACAGAACGGGTAGCCACCCCGTAACTTGCCTCCCCGCCCCGGCCCTGCATATACTTTAAACCGTTTGCCCGCCCACTCCGGGGAAGTCAGCCCGGCGCCGGCCAGCATCTTACCGTCTGACCGACGAATCGGAGACCGCCATGGCTATGAAGACCATTTCCCTCGAACAGGAGATCAACCCGTGGGAGGCGCAAGCCGCCCGTTTCGACTTTGCTGCCCAGAAGTTGAACCTGGACGAGGGTTTAATGAAGGTCTTGCGGTATCCCACTCGCGAGATCATCCTGCACATTCCGGTCATGATGGACAACGGTCATTTGGAGGTTTTCACCGGGTTCCGGGTGCAGCACTCCATTGCTCGTGGTCCGGCCAAGGGCGGCCTGCGCTATTCGCCCGACGTCACCCTGGACGAAGTCCGCGCGCTGGCCAGTTGGATGACCTGGAAGTGCGCCGTAGTCAACATTCCCTTCGGCGGCGCCAAAGGCGGAGTAATTTGCGATCCGCACAAGATGTCCCAGGGCGAACTGGAACGCATGACGCGCCGCTATACCGCGGAGTTGGTCGAATTCATCGGTCCGGAAAAAGATGTTCCGGCTCCCGACGTGAACACCAACGAGCAGACCATGGCATGGATGATGGACACCTACTCCATGCACATGCGCCAGACCGTGACCGCGGTGGTGACGGGTAAGCCCATCAATATTGGCGGTTCCCGCGGCCGCCGCGAAGCCACCGGCCGGGGGATCATGATCGTATGCGACGAGGCGGTCAAGAAGCTTGGCTTGAGCCCCGAATCCACCCGCGTGATCGTGCAGGGTTTTGGCAACGTCGGTTCGAATGCTGCGCGCCTGATGGCGGAAGTCGGCTACAAGGTCATCGGCATTGTCGAGGTGGATGGCGGCCTGCTGAACAAGAACGGAATTGACGTCGATGCGCTGTGGGAGTATCGCCAGCGCAATGGCACCATCCATGGCTTCCCGGGAGCCGTAGGCCGAAGATCCGGCGGAACTTGCTGGTCAGCGATTGCGAAATCCTTATTCCTGCTGCCACCGAAAACCAGATCACCAGCCGCAACGCCGACCGGGTGAAGTGCAAAATTCTTGCCGAGGGCGCTAACGGTCCTACCACGGCGACGGCCGACGATATTCTGGCCGACAAGCACGTCTTCGTCATCCCCGACATTCTCTGCAACGCCGGCGGCGTCACCACGTCTTATTTCGAGTGGGTGCAGGACCGTCAGGGATACTTCTGGAAAGAATCCGTCGTGAACGAGCAGCTCGAGCACATCATGAAGACTGCGTTCGAGGACGTGGTCCGGTTCTCCGAAACCCACGGCGTGAACAATCGGATCGCTGCTTACATGCTGGCCATCGACCGCGTCGCCTACACCGTCCGCCAGCGCGGCATCTACGCCTGATCGCTGATTGAACGAATCCCAGCGCCAGCGTCAGCGTCAGCGTCAGCCTGATGGACTTCAGTCCCGAGGTCTCGCCCACCACCGGCGATTCTCTTAAGGTTGACCCCTACTGCTCTAAGTGTCATTATGGTCGCCCCGCCGGCAGACCGAGAGGACGTCCGACGTCCCTGGAGGTGAATTTCACGGTGAAGCCGGTTCAAGAGAGGAAATCATGAGCAGACTGCAAACCAGGCTAAGTACGTGGTTGATGGCGTTCTGCATGTTGTTGGTGCTGTCTGGGATTTCTACCCTGGCCAACTCGCAAACAAATACAACGAACGATCAAACTACAACGTCGTCGACAGCAAAGAAAAAGAAGAAAACGAAGAAAGCTGATACCACAGCCGACAATCAGTCAGCCCCAGCCACGACGGATACTTCTTCGACCGCAACCAAGAAAACGAAGAAGGCCAAGAAACCAGCTGGCAGCGATACAACGGCGGCCGGTTCCGATACCTCGGCGACAGCCAGCGACACCGCAACCACGAAGAAAAGCAAGAAGAGCAAGAAATCCGAAGACGCAGCTGGCGCCACGACCGGCACGGCGTCCGCCGACACAACTGCAACTCCCACCAAGAAGAATCGCAAGAGCAAGAAGGCGGCGGCGGATTCTGGAGCAGCACCCGCAACCGGGACTCCGGCTGCAACGCCCGCTACTACGGCGGCCAGCACGGACACCAGCGCTACCCCGACCAAGCGCACTCGCAAGAGTAAGAAATCGGAGATGGATTCTGGCTCTACCGCTGCGGCGCCGGCCGCCAGCCAGGCACCCGCCACGCACACCGCGATGGCACCGGCCCCTACGGCTCCAGCGAGTTCGATGGCAGCTCCTTCGAACTCCATGGCTCCGGCTTCAAAACCTGCGACCAAGACAAGCAAGGCAGCGGCCACTGGGTCCGCGTCCGATCCGCAAATCGCCTCGGCCAAATCCAGCGGCATGGTCTGGGTTAACACCGATAGCGGTGTCTACCACAAGGGCGGGCGCTGGTACGGCAAGACCAAGACGGGAAAATTCATGAGCGAAGCCGACGCCAAAGCGGCGGGCTACAAAGCATCAGAGAAGGACTAAGGAGAGAAACGAATTATGAAGCGAAATAACCTGTTAGCTCGAATTCTGGTTTCACTTTTTGCCCTGGCACTGTTCGCTGGAGTTGCGGCCGCGCAGGCCACAACCACCAAGGCGGCGAAGAGTTCCAAGTCAACTTCCGCCATGGCTGCCCCTGCTGCGACCGACCTGGTAGACATTAATTCGGCGACCAAGGATCAGTTGGACGCTCTTCCAGGCATCGGGGAGAAATATTCGCAAAAGATCATCGATGGCCGTCCCTATGCGAAAAAGACCGACCTGACTCGCAAGAAGATTATTCCGGCGGCTACCTACGCCAAGATCAAGGACATGATTATCGCCAAGCAAAAGTAGTTGGCGGGGCCCTTCAGCGCCGGGAGCATATGCTCCTGGCGTCATTTTCACGCACTGAGCTTTAGGAGGCAGTATGAGTTTTCTGGAAGATATGGCCGGCAGGGAAATTGGCAGCCTGCTGTCGGGCAGTTCCAATCCGCTCGCAGCCAGTGTCATGCAGATGATCAATAACCAGCCCGGCGGGCTTTCCGGACTGGTGCAACAGTTTCACGACAAAGGACTGGGCGGCCTGGTCACTTCGTGGGTAGGAACAGGACAAAATCTTCCCATCTCCGCGGACCAACTGCAACATGTTCTGGGGAGCGAACAGGTAAAGGAACTTGCAGCGAAGGCGGGAATCTCGCCGGAGGCCGCCAGTTCTCACCTTTCGCAGTTGCTGCCCATGCTGATCGACAAACTTACGCCCAACGGACAGCTTCCCCAAGGTTCATCTCCGCTGGAAGAGGGGATGAGCATGCTGAAAAATCTGGGATTGGGGAAGACCGGTACCGAGTCTTAGCTAGGCCACGGACCACGTGGGGATAGCCGCGCCGGCCGTTCCCACGTAGCCCGCTTCAGATGCAATCCCCTACCATTGCTTCATTGATTCCCTCTTTCGGGTGGAGGATAATTAGGTGCTGCCAGCTTTCTCTCTTGCCGACTGGCGGCCCGTGCCTGCGGTGAATCTGCCCAACTCCATCACGCTGACCCGCATCTTCAGCATCCCGCTGCTGATCTGGATCCTTTCCACCAACCACTTTCAGAGATTTTCCGGGGAACAGGAATTGCTGGCGTCGGCGCTGTTCATCGCGGCTTCCATCACTGACGGCATCGACGGATATCTCGCCCGCCGGCGCGGCCAGATTACGACGATGGGCATGCTGCTCGACCCCCTGGCCGACAAGCTTCTGATTGCTGCCGCTTTCATTGCGTTGGTGCAATTCAATCCTGGGCTGGTGCCTGCGTGGGTGGCGGTGGTCATCATTGCCCGCGAATTTCTGGTGAGCGGGTTGCGTTCGATTGCGGCGTCGGAGGGTTTCACCATTGAGGCCAGCGACCTGGGCAAGTTCAAGATGCTGGTGCAGATTGTCTCCGTAGTCGCTGTCATCCTCGACCATCGCTGGAAGGAGTGGCCGGTGGGTCCTTACATTTTCCCGGTTCACTGGATCGCGCTGGTATCGATCTGGTTCATGGTTTTTCTGTCGCTGGCGTCAGCCATCGATTACTTTGCCGCGTTCTGGTCAAAGATCGACCGGCGCGTGGTGAAACGCCGTCGCCGCGCCTTCGTCCTCAGCCGGCGGAGAAAACGCGATGTGCCCGCTACCTGAGGATTCGCCCGCCCCTTTGGCTTCTACCACCCGCAGTTCTGAGCCCAACGAATTCTCTCCGGAAGAGCGCACCCTACTGCTGAAGTTGGCTCATAACGCGGTCTTGGCCGGGTTGGAGCGGCGCGAAATCTCGTTGGCTCCACCCTCCCCGCACCTGGCTGAAGCACGTGGTGCCTTCACCACTTTGTACTATCGCGGTGCTCTACGCGGCTGCGTCGGCTATGTGTTTCCGGTCAGTTCGCTTTATCGCACTGTGGCCGAAAGCGCGCGGGGCGCAGCATTCGAAGACACCCGTTTCCCTCCGGTGACCCGGCAGGAAGCTCCCGACCTGGAAGTCTCTCTCAGCATCCTTTCCGTCCCTGAGCCCATAACACCGGAAGCGATCGAAGTTGGACGTCACGGTCTGCTGATCAGCCTGGGTGCCAACCGGGGTCTACTGCTGCCGCAAGTACCGGTCGAGCACGGATGGGATCGCGTAACCTTCCTCGAACAAACCTGCAGAAAAGCCGGCTTGCCTGCGGATGCATGGCAGACCGGCGCAACCTTGAAAGCTTTCACCGCGGAAGTGTTCGGCGACCACCGGTAAGTGGTCGTGTGGTCGCGGGCGACTCGGCCCGCGTTCCGCACTCAAAAAATCAGGGAGGCCTAAGCCTCCCTGAAATGCTTTCTCTTAATCAAGCAAGATTTATTGTTCGTCGAGTTCCACGTGATCGCCCACGTGGACATCTTCCAGCGCGAACACCAGCATGCCGGTGGCGGTCGTCGGAGTGACATTGATCACTACGATTTCTCCCATGGCTCGCCGGGGCATATCGGCGACATTGATTATCGGCCCCTTGGTCTTGGAGAACATGTGTCCTTCGATAGTAGGCGGATGCATCTGCGTGTCGTCGGTGGTTGAGGCTTTGAACGAGAGCGAATCAACCGGGTCACGCAAGTCAGCTTCGTAAGTGCGCACTGCCCGGAAGTAGTCGCCGACCTTGACTCCCTGGTTGGCGCCTACGTTGATGTAGACTTTGGAGCCCGTCCCCAACAGCAGGTCGAAATCCTTCGCCAGCACGATGCGTCCGCTGGCTTTGCCGTTGCTGGGCATGAAGCGATCAAACCGCTCGGGCAAATGGAAACTGCACTGCGGGCTTTTCCGCGAACGGTATGGCGACGTCCCCAGGAACGATCGGTTCGCAGCTGAATTCAACGTGTCCGATCGCCATCTTGCCGCGGGTGTCGACGATGCGCACCCGGCCCAATTCGGAGTAGGGCTGGCCCATGGCCTTCAGCATGGCGTGTTGGCCGGCGAACAGTTCGTAGCGGTTCGGATCCTGCAATTCGCGCACGATCTCGTACTGCTGGCCGGTCTGGTAGCCCGAGCCGGTCAGGAAGATAGTGTCGTTACGGGCAAACTTGGTGGTATTGGGACTCTCCAGTCCGCCAGCCACGAAATTGGCGTTGGGCACGAGATCCTTGCTGACAAAACCGCCGCAATACAAATCAGCCGAAGTGGGGGTCTGAACCCGCTCCACCGGGAAGCTTCCCGACGTAATCAGCGTGCCTTGTGGGGCGGCCTGGTCGGCCGAGGCAGAATCGGCCTGCTGCGCAGTTGCCGCTACCGCCATGGCCAGACACAGTAACAGCAACAGTCCTGTTTTCTTCATGTTACCTCCGAAATCGAGGCCGGGGCCCCGGCCGGCTTTCTCCCGCTAACTTCAGCAAATAGAAGGGCTTTCAAGCCGGACAGTAACAAGAGGGAGAGGGCCGGTCAAGGTTACGCTGGTGTTATCGCGGGTACGTTAAAAAGTTTGGGGCGCGGAAAATTCGATAATCCGTTGTTGCATCTGGAATTACGCGCCTGTAATATCCCGACTCGTTCCCCGATTCTGTTCCCGAATGATGACTGCAGCCTGCCAACAATTACATCGCCCGGCTTCTGCCCCTGCGGCTCCCGCGGGTCTGCGTGGCGGTCACCGACTCCGACCCCGCCGCGCTGGTGGACAAGGCCGAGGCCCTGATTCGGGATAACACCTTTCTGGAGTTCAGGTTAGATTACCTTCCCCGCCCGGCGCTGGCGCTCCCCAAGATCAAGCGGCTGATGGAATATAACCCCCACGTGGTCGCCATTGCCACCTGCCGGCGCGCGGCCAGCGGAGGCAAATTCCAGGGCTCCCTGGCCTCCCAGTTGGACATTCTTGGGAAGGCCGGCGCGTCCGGGTGCCAGTTGGTCGACATCGAGTTGCAGAGCGCGTCCAAGTGCAAAGCCGGAACAAGTGCAGCGCCTGCGAACCCGTTCGGCGCTTGATCCTTTCCTACCACGATTTCCGGGCCACCAAGAATCTGGAAGCGACGCTCGAAAAGATGGCTGTCATCCCGGCCGACTTTTACAAGATCGTCAGCACCGCCACCACGCTCTACGACAACGTCACCATGATGAAGTTTCTGGAGAAGCATGGCGACAGCCATTCGCTGGTCGGAATCTGCATGGGAGAGCAAGGCATCATCAGCCGGGTGCTGGGAGTGCGCGCTGGCAGCGTTTTTACCTTTGCGTCAGTCAGCCCCGACGAGAAGACCGCGCCCGGCCAGGTCACGGCGCAGGAACTGCGCAACACCTACCGCATCGAACAGGTGGACGCAGCGACCCGAGTCTATGGCGTGGCCGGAGATCCGGTGGCGCATTCGCTCTCGCCCGCCATCATGAACGCGGCGCTGCGCCGCGAAAATGTGAACGGCGTCTATCTCGCCTCTGCATGCCAAGACTCTGAAAGACCTGCTGGCCTGCGTGCGCGACATACCGATTCACGGCCTCTCCATCACCATGCCGTACAAGGAAGCCATCCTCAAGCACCTCGACAACACCGATTCGCATACCACGAAGATCGGAGCCTGCAACACCGTGGTGCGTGCGCAGGATGGCAAACTCTACGGATTCAACACCGACACCGCAGGTGTGGTGCGTCCGCTGGAGCAGCGAATCACGCTGGAAAAGTCGAAGATTCTGGTTCTGGGCGCTGGCGGTGCAGCGCGCGCCGCGGTGTTCGGACTCAAGGAGCGCGGCGCCGAGGTTTACATTCTGAATCGCAGCGCCGGCCCGGCGCAAAAACTGGCTCACCAGGCGAGGGCGCGGATCGCCAAACGCGCCGATCTGAAAAAGCTCACCTTCGACGTCATCATCAACGCCACTCCGGTCGGCATGGGGAACACGCGCGAGTCTCCGCTGAACGAAAACGAAATCAATACGCGCTACCTGTTCGACATGATTTACGATCCGCCGGAAACCCGGCTCATGAAAATGGCGAAAGAGCGCGGCGCGGAGGTTATTCCCGGAATCGAGATGTTCGTCCACCAGGCCGCGCGCCAGTTCGAAATCTGGACCGGCAAGCCCGCGCCCTGGGACGACATGATGCGGGTCGTCACCCTGGCGCTGCAAGAGCGCGCCGCCCGCCACGCCGCAAAAGAAGTGAAGAAGTAGACATGTAGGCGCGAGCGTCCCGCTCGTGCAGGATCGATAAGAATTCAGACTTACGGAACTGATTTTGGCGGAGCGGCTCGCTAGTTCGTCGGTTATTTTTCAAACCCGGCTATTTTCCAAACCTGCACGAGCGAGGACGCTCGTGCCCACATTTTTCGCCCTCACGCCTATTTGTCGTAGTGCAGCAGCGAGAATACGTCGTACCCCTGCAGCATTTTCCGCCCGTTTGAGAAAATCCAGTTCGACCACAAAGCCCAGCCCTGCGATTTCCGCGCCCAGCGAACTGGCGAGCTTGGCGGTCGCACTTGGCAGTGCCGCCGGTAGCCAGTAGATCGTCCACGATCAGCACGCGCTGGCCTTTCTGGATGGCGTCTTTATGAATCTCCAGAGTGTTGGTGCCGTATTCCAGTGCGTAATCAAATTTTGCAGTCGCGGCCGGGAGCTTGCCCGGCTTGCGCAGAGGAACGAAGCCTGCGTTGAGCCGGTAGGCCAGCGCCGGCGCGAAGATGAAACCGCGCGCTTCCATGCCCAGTACCAGGTCGATCTCCTGTTTCAGATAATGTTCCGCCAGCGCATCAATCAGCATGGCCAGACCGAGCTTGTCCTTGAGTAGCGTCGTGATGTCGTAAAAAAGGATGCCCTGCTTGGGAAAATCCGGGATTTCCCGAATCAATTTTTTCAGCGGCTCGCAGTCGAGGCGCGACTGCGCGGGCACGGAGTTCGACATTTACCAGGCTCCTTCAATGCGAAAAGTTGTCAGGCCTGTGACCGGCTTGGCTTCGGCTTCTTGAACGTCGTCGACGCGCGCGGCACGCGGACCCTGGCGCAGGCGTGACCGCAGGCCGAGCAACTGGTCGCCCGATCCCATGGCAAGAATCTCAACGCTGCCGTCGGCATTGTTCCTTACCCAGCCGGAGATTCCGAGGATGTGCGCCTCGCGCTCCACGAACCAGCGAAAACCCACACCTTGCACCCGCCCTCGAACCAGAAACCGGCGGGCTTGAGTTGTCGGTTCGGCGGATGTCACTGCTCTCGCCCCTTTGTGTGTGTGGGACGGACACTCTTGTCCGTCGCCTTTGATCTTGATCTTAATCGGGTTCTTGATCTTGGTTCTTGATTCCTGATCTTGATTCTTGACCTTGCTTTTACCAGAACGTCACCGCGGCAGAAAACACCGTCAGTGGCGGAATCGCCTAACCATCTTGAAGTTCACATCAGCATCAGGAAAAATCGGCAATGTAACGGTTCCCCAGTGCTTCTCTACCCGACCCGACCAGTGCCCAGGCTCGGTGTACTTTGGCTGCTTGTTCGCGGTCGCTGATGCATCCGCCTGAAGAATGTAATCCGGTGCGAACTCGGAAGGTATCCATAGTTGATCGAAACTAATCCCGTCTTGGTTCCAGAGCCATTTTCCTGAACGGCTTTCTACTTTCCCATTTGGCCAGAAGATCGTTTCGCTGAAGCTCTTGTCGGGCGACACCTGGAGTATGATCTTGCCATTTCCAGCTTTGAGTTCATATT
Organism: Terriglobia bacterium; assembly: GCA_963696825.1. Taxonomy (GTDB): domain Bacteria; phylum Acidobacteriota; class Terriglobia; order Terriglobales; family Acidobacteriaceae; genus JAIQFF01. The sequence goes on along the minus strand of CAVOLN010000007.1, from coordinate 237,330 downwards.
CCCCCAGTACATCGGATTCAGACTTGACCATCGTGCATCCAGTTATGAAAAGCGATGCCGATAGGGTCAGCAGACGCACGCTTCTGCCGACCTGTAATTGCCTCATCCTCTCCTTCATTAAGGCTAGCGCTGATTCCGCTACTGACATGGATCGGGGACAGTAATGTTGACACCAACCAGAATTCCTGTCTCCCCCCCGCAAATGCAAGGTCTGAAACCGAAAATCAAACGGCAAAGGCGGCGGACAAGAGTGTCCGCCCCACATGGGAATTATGCTCGCGACAGATAGGCGCCTTCGGCCGTGTCCACGCGGATCTTCTCGCCTTCGTTGATGAACGGCGGCACCTGCACTACCAGCCCGGTCTCGGTCTTCGCCGGCTTGGTCACGCTGGAAGCGGTGGCGCTTTTCAGTCCGGGCTCGGTCTCGACAACGGTGAGTTCCACGGTTTGAGGCAACTCAATTCCCACGGCTTTGCCATCGAAGAATTCCACCTTGATCTGCAGGTTGGATATCAGGTAATCGACAGCGTCGCCCAGAATCTCCTTCGAAAGATGGGTTTGCTCGAAGTTGGTCGTGTCCATAAAGTAGTAGCTGTCGCCATCGGCGTAGAGAAATTCCATTTCTACTTCGTCGACATTAATTTTCTCGATGGGATCGGGCGAACGGAAGCGGTGCTCGAACATGGCGCCGGTTCGCAGGTTGCGCAACTTGGCCTGGATAAAGGCCCGCAGGTTACCCGGCGTGCGGTGTTCGACGCTGAAAACAGAGTGCAGATCATTGTTGTGCTTGATGATCATGCCGGGGCGAAGCTGCGTGGCGGGGATAGCCATTGCTGGGTAAGTCTCCTTGAAAATGACTGCGCTGTTTCGATTATCGTCGTTCGGTTAACGTTGACGGAGGCCGGGAAGGCCACAGTTTCCGCCGGATACGAGGATTCAACTCCATATTTTACACGGGCTTGAGCAGATTTGGGAACCGAACCCGAACAGTTACGAAGAAATAACCAACAAAAGCGAGAAAGAAGACCTGGAAGCAGGAACCGGCGTCTAAGATAAGAACGCAAATTGAAATCGGATTGGAAAGGATGTTTATGCGCACTGGAAAATACGAGCCGTCGGAAGGCGGCAACACCGCCGGAACCGCTGTCACTTTTCTGCTGATCGGATTGGGCGCGGGCGCCCTGCTCGGCCTGTTACTCGCTCCCAAGGCGGGCAAGCAACTGAGGAAAGAGCTTCGCAAGAAGTACGAGACTGCCAAAGACACGGTCGAAGAATGGTCGGAAGACGCCAAAGGATTCGCTGAAGATGCCATGGAACGCGGCGCCGAAATCGCCGACGAAGTAAGGGAAAAAGTCGCGCCCCTGGCCAAAGCGATGCGGCGGTAAAACCGAGTGTGGGCCTCGGACCTCAGACTTTGGTCGTTGGCATGTCAAGAAGACGCGGCCAGGGATTCTCGCGGATTCGCACAGATTCCAAAAATAAGGTCTGGCTCCGCGTGGATCCGTGAAATCCGTGGCTGATTTGGTTTTCCGGCCAACGACCAAGGGCTAACGACCAACGACGTCTCAGACCTGACGCCCGACCCCGGGGTCCGTCGTCTCAGTAAAGCCGGAAGCTGACTTCCACATTGACTTCGACGGCCACAGGCTGGCCGTTGAGCGTAGCTGGTTGGAATCTCCACGTGCTTACTGCGGCGAGCGCCTTCTCATCCAGACCCATGCCCAGCGAGCGTTGTATGCGAATGTTGTGCGGCCGGCCTTCCGGACCCACTACCAGCCACAGCAGAACCGATCCCTGATATTTGGCTTTGCGGGCAGCGTCGGAATAGTCGGGATCGGGGTCATAAATCGGACGCGGCTGGGTCACGCCGCCCCGGCCCGGACGGAAAACGTTGCCTTCATCGTAAGGCCCAAAACCCGGTCCCTTGCCGGGCCCAACCCCGCCGCAACACCCGCTCCCGATTCCGCCTCTGCTGCCCGGACCATTCGACGCCGGTCCCTGCACCGCGGAAAGCGGGTCGCCGAGTTGCGCCAGCTGAGGCAGTTTGACATCCGACAAAGCCATCACGCTGGGTGGCTCGGGCAACTTTGGATCAAGGTTTACAGGCACGGCTTGCGGCGGCGTGAGTTGATCCTCCAGAGTTAATTTCGGCAAAGCGCCTTTGGAGGCAGCGAACTTGTCATGAGTGCCGCCTCCGCCGTGCCCGCCCGGATCGTCAGGCAAAAATGAAATCGGGCCAACGTTGATGGCATGACTGACTTCGAGGCCAGGGCTGGTTCGGCGATCGGACATCCATGTGGCCATCCACAAGACGAGGGCAAGTCCCATGGCGTGGACCAGAAGAGAGGCCAGAAAATTCTCCGGCCGGGTCCGGTACAGGCCCATGTTCTGGGCGAGAGATGCAAAAGCCGGGGCCGGTGAGCTCGCGGAGACCATCACGATCACCCCCTCAAAGAGTCAGGACCGATTTGTTGGTGAGACGCACTTAGAGACAAAAAGGATACCTCGGGCCGGGGGTACGCAGTTTGACCCACATCCTATCGAAACAGGCCTGCGAAAAAGCCTTTCATCTTGCCGAAAACTCCCTTGCGCTGCTGCGGCTCGGGCGGCTCCGCAGTGGTCAGCAGAGGCGCCTGAGGGTTCGCACGAGACACCGGCAAAGTTCCAGTTGCGAGATTTGGCGCTGAGGGCGGCGAGTCAGAGGCTCGGAACACGAACGGAGCCTCGACCTGCACATGCGGCGCGCTCGCCGAGGGCGCCGGCAGCTGGGCGTCAGGAGGCAATATTGTAAGTGTCACTTGCTCAGACCGCGTTGCGGGCGAGGGCATTCCGGAATCGGAGTTCGTGGGCGGCGGCAACGGCTTGGCTGTGTCTCCAGGTTGGGCCAGATGGATCTCAGGTGGCAGGTCTTTTTCGGAAATTGTTGGCGCAGCCTCCGCCGAGGCCCTCATCTCTGGGATGGCCGGCGGCGGACAGCCGCAATTGTCGGGCACGGTTGCGTCGACCTGGTTCACCTGCCCCCCGCGAAACACAACCTGTTCGCCGGATTTCACTTTGTAGGTGCCGTCGCCCATGAGCTCGGAAACCATTACCGAAGCCGTGTTTCCAGTCAAGGCGCGGACGCAAGTGTCGCCGCGTACATCAGCGCTGACCGCGTAATGAATCTCACCCGGGCCTTCGAGCAGCATGCGAAAATCCGGCGTGAGCACAGAATCGGCAGACGTGCTCAGGGAGTAGTGGACCTCGAGCGCGCCCGTGCTCATACCCAGCATCAGGTCACGGCCGTTCTGCGAAGTGGTCACGGAAAGAGTGGTTCCAGGACACACCCGCACTTCGCCTCCACGCGTCAGACGTAGAATCGTGGTCTCCTGTGCAGCGGTGACTGTCGAGTCGCCCGCCAGCCGGCTACCCGCTTCGATCACCGCTCCCGAGCTTCCAGTGCTCACTGGCACAGCGACCGGCTGAACCCCTTGCGTGAAAGCCGGAACCGACGGAGGCTCTGGAATTGGTCGCCGAGCTTCAGCGATGGGCAGCAACCGCACCAGCAAGCGTTGACCCGTGCCATCGGTGGAGTAGCCCACGGGATGGAGCAGATCGAGCACCACCCGTGTCACCGGCGGCGCCTGTTGAAACTGATTGATTCGCACCCGGGTAACTTGCGTGTTGTCTACCGCCAGAGGCTTGCGCTGCGAAGCAACGCGTGTGTTGGGCAAATCAATTACCAGGCGAGGCGGGCTTTCCAGAGTCTCAATCGTGGGATTCAGAGTCTGGCTGGAGTTCGTAAGAATCTCCACCGCGGGTCCTTCCGCGTCAGAAATCACCTTTACTGAACGCAGAATCACGGCAGAGCCCTGCTTAGGAGAAGCGGGCGATTGCGCCAGGCCAAAACCCGCACCCAGCGCCTCCGCCAGCAGCAAAAGCCGGAAAACTTGGCAGCCGATGCGGGACAAAGACTTCATCTCTCGAGGGAAAAAGCTTAGTAGAAACGATATCACCGCGCCGCATCCGGGAGAAGTGCCGGAATCAGCACGAAGGTACGCGGCAATCAGGCCAACCCGCTGCCTTCGAGACCACCTTTCTCAAACAGTGGTAAACGGGACGCGTCGAGATAATGTCCCAGACTTGGCTGAGCCGGATCCCTTTCTTCAAAGTCACACTCGTACGGTAAACTGACTGCGCTAGCTCCGGCAGATTGACCCACGGCGCGGGCGCGTAGCTCAAACGGATAGAGCATCGGATTTCTAATCCGACGGTTGCAGGTTCAATTCCTGCCGCGCCTACCACTTTCCGCTCTTTTTTCGCTTCGATCGCCCGCAATTCATTGTAAAAGCAGCCTGAACCGGACCCAACTTCGGTAACTTGTCGGTTCCTGCTGAAGGTTATAAAGTGCGGCGACCATGGCATTGCGCTCACTGCTGTTTTCCAAAGACCAGGAAATTGTCAAACTTGCCGGCGAGGTTCTGAAAAGTTTGGACATTGAGGTTGCGCACTCCGCTCAGGCGCAGGATGCCGTGCGTATGATCACCAAAACTGCATTCGACGCCATCATCGTGGATAATGCCGATGCTCCGGGTGCGGTGGTAGTTCTATCCGCGGCGAAGTCGCTGCCCTCTTGCGAAAAATCCGTCGGCGTCGTGCTGGCAATCTCGCCAAACAGTATCGGCCTGGCCGAAGGAGCACGAAGTCACATGGTTCTTTACCGGCCGCTGTCCGTGGACCGGCTGCTCAATGGCGTCAAGGCTGCGCTCGGTCTCAGGGGAGAGAATGAAGATGCGCGCGCGTCGCAACGTGCGCCTATCAACATTCCGGCTACCCTGCGGGGCGCTGGTCTGGAAGACACGCTGGTCTTCATTACCAACCTCAGCGCGGGCGGAGCGGCGCTGCACGTAGGGCGGGCTCTGCCTTCTTCATCGATTCACAGCATCGACTTTGCTCTGCCGGATACAAAAGACAACCTGTCCACCGCCGTAGAGCTGGTATGGCGGGACGTGCAAGGCCGTATGGGAATTCGCTTTGCCAATGCCTCCGCCACGTTCGACGAGACCTTAGGGAAGTGGTTGGCGGCTCATCCGGCGCTGCAGCGTGCTGCGGCAGCCAGCGCCGGATCGCAGTAGCTCTTCGCGTGTGAAACGGTAGCGCCTGGCGCGTGCAGGCTGGGATGTCTGTATCGAAATCGGAAAACAAAATCAGAAGATAGAATCAGTTGTCAGACTTTGGTTCTCTGTTCTCAGCAGCGCTGCTTGACCTCGCAAATACCTCTTAACCCTGGCGAGATACCTTCGGGGTTCGATGCGCACAAATCGCGTTGAGGCATGAGTCCGGCAGCACCAGCCTCTCTACCGGCTTTCCACCGATGATGTGCGATTCGATAATCTCATCCACATCTGCCAGCGTGACTCTGCCATACCAGACCGCATCCGGATAAACCACCATATTCGGGCCATGCTCGCACTGGTCAAGGCAGCCCGACTGGTTGGCTCGCACTCTTCCCTTGAGCCCGCGTGCTGCCAGCTTTTCCTTGAATGACTTCTGCAATTCAGCCCGAGCCTCGGGATCACAGCAGGGACGCGGCGCTCCGGGAGGGCGCTGGTTGCCGCAAATGAAGATATGCTTCTCGAACTTTGCCATGAAGAAAATGTACAGGATTCGAACTCAGGAAAGAACCTCAGCCTGAGACCACCGCGGGGCTAATCTCTTCTTGCCACCGCGTAATAACCTGTGCGGGACTGGATTTTGTAGTCTTTCTTCCGGGTGTGAATTTCCACTTTGCGGAAGCTGCCGTCCAGAGCCGTGTTGGTGGGAGTGTAGCCGACGTTGTACTGGCTGCGCAGTTCCCTCGCGATCTGGTCAAAGGCGTCCTTTCAGCTTGTCCATCTTGTTTCCTACCTCGATGACCCGGCCGCCGGTTTCGCTCGGCAAGCTTCTTCATTTCGCGATCGCCGGAGTATCCGCCGAATCCATAGAAGCCGCGGTCGGCGATCAGCAGCACGTAGCAGATGGAATCCGCCTTCTGTGCGGCTTCAATGGCTTCGCGTGATCTTGAGCTGGCTGCCCTGATCTTCGCCGTCGGTCAGCAGGATCATGGCCTTGCGCCCAACTTCTTTCGCCAGCTGATCGTGCGCGGCCAGGTAGACCGCGTCGTAGAGCACGGTGCCTTTAGGGGTTGAACTGCACGGCAAAGGTCCACCTCCGGCACCGGGGAGGCCGCCGCAACTCGATGGTGGAGCATTGATGCGTGCGCTGTTGAGGGCTTCCCGTAGCCGCCGTGGCGAGTTGGTGAAATCCTGCAACAGGTTGGAGTCGACATCGAAGCTGATGACAAACGCCTCATCCTTGGAGCGCAGAATCTCGCTCAGGAAATTGGCTCCCACTTCTTTTTCCATCTCGAGAACCCGCTGCTGGCTGCCGCTGGAATCGATGAGAATGCCCGAGAGTCAGGGGAAGATCGGATTCGGCGGTGAAATATTTGATGGTCTGCGGTTTGCCGTCTTCCAGAATCTGGAAATCGTCTTTGGTCAGGTTGGGGATCAGCCCCCCTTTCTTGTCCTTGACGTTGAAAAAGAGCTGGACCACGTTCACATTGACCTTCAACGTGCCCACCGACTGGTCGCGGTCTTCACCCTGACTCTGCTGGCTCTGGTCTGCCCTGGTCCGGAGTGCCCGGCCAGGTCGAGGAAGCGCCTGGGCGGAAGACGAACAGCCGGAAAAAGGCTGGCCAACAGCGTTGTAGCCGCAAAAATCGCGACTGCAAACCTCTGAAACCTGCTGACTTTCGGCATCCAGATATTCTCTCGCACTTTTTGTTAGTCTATTCCATCAGGGTTAGATGCACGAAATTACAGGTTTCGGCATCCGAAATATGGGCAGCAGCCGTCAGGCGGAGAAGCTCCCGTGTTTTCAGTGATTGGATGGAACAGGGTTCGGTAGAATGACCCGCGGCAAAGCAACGCGTGGCCAAACAGGACAAATAGCCGCGGCAATGGGTTCCGCAATACTGGCCATCTGCCTGGCTTCCGGGACGGCAGTCGCCCGACAGCAGGAACAACCTAAGCAGGATCAGACCAAACAGGATATTCCGGATGCGCCTTCCGCCAGTCGCCCGTTCCCCGGCGTGCCGCCGCCTTCGTCGTCGAACCCCGCGCCCCCGCCCGCGAGTCAGGCACCGCCGCCGAACCAGCCGCCCCCCAAAGAATCCGTAGAAGAACCGGTCTATGCGCCCGGAGTTGCGCCCGCACCCCCCTTCAACGTAACCACGGTGCCTCAGGGCGGTGCTACGGCGGAGCGCAGTCGCCGGCAGCGAAGAGCTGTTCAAGATCACCGTGAACACCAACCAGGTCGTGGTTCCGGTCATGGTGAAAGACGATTCCGGACGTCTGGTAAACGGCCTGCTGTCCCGGGATTTCAGTGGTTTTCGAGGACGGCAAGAAACAGATTCTGAATTTCTTTACCACCGATCCGTTTGCCTTGTCTGCGGCCGTGCTTTTCGACGTAGGCATGCCGGATGTGGCGGTGCAGAAAGTGAATCAAACCTTTTCCGCGATTGAAGGCGCGTTCAGCCAGTTTGACGAAGTCTCCCTGTACACCTACAGCACCAGCGTCTCCAAGGTGACCGACTTCGCCGCCGTAGGCCGGAGACTGACCGCCGCGCTGGATAGTCTCAAGATGGTGACTGGCAGAAACAACGGGCCTCCCGTGACCAGCGGCCCGATGGGGCCGCAGGGACCGACCGTCAACGGCGTGCCGATCGATCCCAGCGCGCCCAAGGTCATCACGCCACCCAAAGAATCCCACGTGCTGAACGATGCCCTGGTGGCCGCGGCGCTGGACCTGAGCAAGCGCGATCGTACCCGCCGGAAAGTCATTTTCGTCATCAGCGATGGCCGCGAATACGGCAGCAACGCCAGCTACCGCGACACGCTGAAGGTTCTGCTATCGAACGGAATTCATGGTTTACGGCGTGGCCGTGGAAGGATCCGCGATTCCGGGATACGGCAAGTCTGCAAAAGCTGCATGTGCCGCTCACCGGCTTCGCGACTGGGCTACAGCGACATTCTGCCCAAGTACGCGAATGCCACCGGAGGCGAAATTTTCACCGGCTTTTCCCGCGACGCCATCGAGACCACCTACGCCCGCGCGCTGGGCGACGCCCGCAACCAGTACACGCTGGGCTATCTGACCCATGCCACTCCCAGCAGCACCCACCGCGAGATCGAAGTCAGGGTGGCCCGTCCCGATCTGAAGGTGACGCGCAAAAGAAGGCTACTACCCGGTCGGATTGGCTCGCTGAGGATCTCAGATTGCAGATTTCTGGATTGCAAATTTCGAAAGTCTGTCCGCGGTTTTCAATCGGAAATCTAAAATCGACAATCTGAAATCGCGCCCGGTCTCCTGAAATCGACAGCCGCCTCGATCCCGCTCAACCAGGGCCGGTGTTCCAGCTAGTAACCTGAGTAACCTGCCGTCACTGACTAGGGCCGTGTGGTATAAAACCAGCAGTATCAAGCCAAATTTTACCGGGAAACGCTTGCGTCGATGCAGCGCGTTTGCTACGGTTCCGAGGGAAGTCTTGAGTTTCATCAACTTTGCGGCCCGCGAGATCAACTGCAAGATCGTTTACTACGGCGCTGGTTTGGGCGGCAAGACGACGAATCTCCAGTTCATCTACCAGAAAACCGCCGAACAGCAGAAGGGCAAGATGATCTCGCTGGCGACGGAGACGGAACGAACCCTGTTCTTCGATTTCCTGCCTCTGGACCTGGGCTCGGTTCGCGGCTTCAAGACTCGCATCCACCTGTACACGGTTCCCGGACAGGTGTTTTATGACGCCAGCCGCAAGCTGATTCTGCGCGGCGTCGATGGCATCGTCTTCGTCGCCGACTCGCAGGAAGAACGCATGGACGCCAACGTCGAAGCCCTCGACAACCTGATGGCCAACCTCAAGGAACACGGCTACGACTTCAACAAGATTCCCTACGTGCTGCAACTCAACAAGCGCGATCTGCCGAATGTCCTGCCGGTTGACGCGCTGTCCAAACAACTGCGCCGCAAAAATGAGCCCGTCATCGAAGCGATCGCCTTCCAGGGCCCCGGAGTATTCGAGACTCTGAAAGAGATCGCGCGGCAAGTGCTGACTGACCTGAAGCAGGGCGGGTAGGCGCTCGACCTCAGACTTCATTCCTAAGCAAATACTTTCAACCTGACCTCCTGATAATTGGGCCACCGCCCTAATTCTCAGCCAATCCTTCAAAAAAATTGTCGACTCTGTCGATCTCGCGCCCCCTCATTCGACAAACATGCAGAGGATGAAGAAAGGGCGAGGAGGCGAATATGGCGCAACGACAGACAGCTTTTCGGGCTTTGAAATCAATCGCAGGGACAGCCTTCCTCGGCTTCGGGACGTTTATTCTGTATGGAAACCTGTCGGGAGCACTTTCCCGGCTGCGGCATGTGCTTGGCGCCAATGGCTCGGAAGCGCTGGGTATAGTGCCGGCCGGCATCATGGCGGTCTCGCACACTTTTCAGGCCTGTGCTGCGGCTCACCACCAGCTTCTGCAGGGTCTTCTTCACCACACGTTGGTATCCTCCTGGCCGCTTCTGCTGGTCATGGTCGGAACCGTGTTGTCGCGCGACACCTTTACAGACAACGTCAACTCACTTCCTGAAAAAAAGATTGTGGACTTGTCGATCTGACGGTTGGTGGTTCGACGTCTAAAGTAGGGGCAAGTTATCTCACACTCAAAAGGGGGCATGACAATGCGATTCATGGTGATCGTCAAGGCCAGCAAGGAGTCGGAGGCAGGCATTATGCCGTCGCAAAAACTGCTTACTGAAATGGGGAAGTTCAACGAAGAACTGGTGAAAGCGGGCGTCATGCTTGCCGGTGACGGACTGCAGCCCAGTTCCAAGGGCAAGCGCGTCCGGTTCTCGGGAGAAAAGCGGACCGTGATTGACGGGCCCTTCGCCGAAACCAAGGAACTCATCGCCGGTTACTGGTTGTGGCAGGTGAGATCGATGGAAGAGGCAGTCGAGTGGGTCAAGCGCTGTCCCAACCCGCATCCAGGAGAATCCGAGATTGAGATTCGCCAGGTCTTCGAGGCGGAAGATTTCGGGGCTGAACTGACTCCCGAGCTCAGAGAGCGGGAGGAAAAGTTGCGCGACCAGCTAGCCGGCAAGAAGCGCTAGCAGCAACGCGAGAAAGTTTTTGGTCCATGTCGATTTTCATCACTCTCGTTCGACGCATAGACAGAGCCTGGATCCAGCCGGTCAAAGACCGTTCGAAAATCCGGCTCACAACCAAATTAATCAAGGAGACATAACGATGCGATTCATGATGATCGTCAAGCACGCCGAGAAGCAGGGCCCTCCGCCCAAGGAACTGATGGATGCGATTGCGAAGCTCGCCGCAGAGGACGCCAAAACCGGCACGATGATTGGCAGCGGAGGACTCGGACCGACCGCGCTGGGCGCTCGCGTCCGGCTTTCGGGTGGCAAGGTGACTGTGACCGACGGGCCTTTCACCGAAGCCAAGGAAGTGGTCGGCGGCTACGCGCAGTTTGAATTGAAATCGAAGGAAGAGGCGATCGAAGGCGGCGGTGCGCTTCATGGAACTGCACAAGAAACACTGGCCGGGCTGGGAAGGCGAGACCGAGGTTCGCCAGATGTTCGGGCCGGAGGACTTTGGTTGCAGGGAGTAGGCGAGGGGAGCGGGAGCTGCGAGAGGGATAAGTTTGGGGATAAATTAAAGATCAAAAACCTCAGATCCCTCGCTTCGCTTCGGGATTTCGGCAGCGGGCTCCCGCTTCGCTCACGCCTGCTAGGCGCCTCAACTTGCGCTAGCCAATCAAAAATGGTGTGATCGGTAGCAGTGGCTGCTACCGATACACATCGCGCGATCGACGCGGTCTGGAGGATCGAGTCGCCCAGGCTCATCGCCGGCCTGACGCGGATCGTGCGCGATGTCGGCCTTGCCGAGGACCTCGCGCAGGATGCTCTGGTCGCCGCGCTCGAGCAATGGCCGGAGTCGGGCGTTCCGGACAATCCGGGCGCCTGGCTCATGGCCACCGCCAAGCATCGTGCCATTGATCACTTCCGCCGAAACACGCGGCTCGAGCGCAAGCACGAGGAGCTCGGTCGCGAGCTGGAGCGCGAAAGAGATGGCCGTGCCCGATCTCGATGCTGCTCTCGACGACGATGTTGGCGACGACCTGCTGCGCCTGGTCTTCATCTCCTGTCATCCGGTGCTCTCGACCGAAGCGCGGGTTGCGCTCACGCTGCGCCTGCTCGGCGGCCTGACGACCGACGAGATCGCGCGCGCATTCCTGGTCCCGGAGCCGACCATCGCCCAGCGCATCGTCCGGGCCAAGCGAACTCTGGCCGAAGAGCGCGTCCCTTTCGAAGTTCCGCGCGGAGCTGAGCTCGCCGCCCGTCTGTCGTCGGTGCTCGAAGTCATCTATCTGATCTTCAACGAAGGCTACTCGGCGACCGCCGGCGATGACTGGATGCGGCCCGCGCTCTGCGAAGATGCGCTGCGTCTCGGGCGCATCCTGGCCGAGCTCGCTCCGCAGGAGCCGGAGGTCCATGGTCTGGTCGCGCTTCATGGAGATCCAGGCGTCGCGCTCCCGGGCGCGAGTGGGCCCGTCGGGAGAGCCAATCCTGCTGCTCGATCAGAACCGCGCGCACTGGGATCAACTCCTGATCCGTCGCGGTCTGGCCGCGCTCGAGCGTGCTGAAAAGCTGCGGCGCGCAGCAGGGTCCGTATGCACTCCAGGCCGCGATCGCCGCCTGTCACGCGCGAGCGCGCACCCCGGAGGAAACGGATTGGGCGCGCATTGTGGAGCTCTACGCGGCGCTCGCCCAACTTGCGCCGTCCCCGGTCGTGGAGTTGAATCGTGCGGTCGCGGTCGCGATGGCCTCTGGTCCGGCGGCGGGCCTTGAGCTCGTCGATGCGCTGACTGCAGAGCCCTCGCTGCGAGAACTACCACCTGCTTGCCCAGCGTGCGCGGCGACCTGCTCAAGAAGCTCGGCCGATTCGATGAAGCCCGCGCGGAATTCGAGCGCGCGGCCGCGCTGACCCGCAACGCCCGCGAGCGCGAGTTGCTGCTCGATCGGGCCCGCACCTGCGCCGGTAACTCAGTGCCACCCGCACAATCATGCTGATGAACGGGGCACGCTCTTACGTTTGGGAAAGTGTTTCCAGGCCTTACCGCAGCTTCATCGACTTCAGCATCTGCTCAAACGTCGGCCGCAGCGATTCGAAATCTTTGTCCGGAGCGATCGAGACCACATACAACAGGCTGCCGTCCCGGCGCTGAAATGCCACCAGCCAGTCCCGCTCCTGCCCGGCACGTCCGCTCTGATCCTGCAACGGTGAGTTTCCGATCAGGTCGACCGATTTTCCTGCGACTCCATTTACCCGGATGTTTTCGTCCTGCCCGATCTACGCGCAGATCGGGATTGGACTGGCGCAGCGATGCCAGCAGTTCGTGAGTTGCCTGATCCAGACTGGCGTTGGATTCTTCCGGCTGGTAGGTATTGATCATGACTCCGTACGCCACCGCGATTTTGAGACTCCATTTGGCGGAGCAATCGTGACCGACGAGTTCTTGTCGCCGAACACCTGCCAGTTGTCGGGATAGGAAATCTCGAAATCGCTGTGGCTGAAGTTGCGCAAGCTGCCGCTGGGCTGCGACGTCGCCCGCTGGAAGCGTTCGCCGACGGGGTTTGGCGTTCCGCAATCTGCTGCGCGGTCAGCGGCTTCATGCCGCCAACGCGCTGCTTGATGTCGCGAAATTCGGCGCTGTCGGTGCGATAGCTGGTCTTTCGGGGAAGAGTGGCGACTTCCTTGGCTACCGCCTGGGCGCGATTTCCCGGATCGGGGTGATCGCTGAGAAACTGCGGTCCGCGCGCGACTCCGCCCTGTCTCTCCAGCTTGGTGAAAAAATCCGACATGGCCCGGGGATTGAAGCCGGTGTCGTACATGATATCGGTGCCCAGCAGGTCGGCTTCGGATTCGGCTTTGCGGGAGTTCTTCAGGAAATAGGAGCCGACTCCGAACGCCAAGTCCCATCTGCGCCATCTGCGAGAGCGCGCCCTGGCCCATGACTCCGCCCAGAATGGCCAGCGGAAGTTGCGCCGCCATCTGCTTGCTGGCTGCGCGCGTGCCGTGACGCTGCACCACGTGAGAAATTTCGTGCGCCATCACGCCGGCCAGTTCGGCTTCGTTGTCCGCCGCCTGGATCGTTCCCAGATTCACGAACACCGGTCCGCCGGGAAGAGCGAAGGCGTTGATCTCTTTCTGATTCACGACGTGGAAGGTGTAAGGCCACTTCTCGCCCGGAGCGTGCGCCGCCAGTTGCTGTCCCAGGCGCTGCACGTAAATCGTGACCGGATCGGAATCCGGGAGGACGGGCAGCTGCTTGCTGACCTGGGCGGCGGCCTGCTGTCCCGCCTGCACTTCTTCCTGGGCGGAAAACATGTCGAAGCCGTGCGAGGGCTCGACGCGCGCTTCGAGCACTGGCGGTGTGGCCACGGACAAACGCGAGCAAGCAGACCGCCAGGCAGCGTGCCGACGATCTGAATTGAGCCTCATAGTTCCTCCATTCTGTAGATGCAGGCTCGACCACGTGCGGACAGTCGATCTCAGCCTGGCCGCGGAGACCCAGATGTCCTCAGTCTAGCGCAGATGCAGCGCAGCTCACCGAGACTTGCGAAGATCGTTCGATGCGGAGCACGTCGAGCTGCGGAGCTTCGCTCCGCGGGCAGGTGAGGGCACCTGCCCCTACGCAAGCCAAAAAAAGGGTGCCGGTTTCCCGGCACCCTTGAGGTTAGTTGAGTTTGATGAAGAAGCTATTTGCCGTCCAGCGTTCCGGTTGCGCCGAACTCGCGCCGGGCGACGGTGCGAGCCGGACGCGCCATGGGAAGCGCTCCCGCGGCGGCGCCATGACGCTCCAGCAGCATCGGAACCATGGCGTTCTCGGCTTCCTTGATGAACATGAGCTTGCCTTCCGGGCTCAGGTCGATGCGAATGAAGTCTCCCAGCTTGACCTGTCCGGTGGCGACCAGGTTGGCCAGCTGGAACACGATGTGGCGCTCGATGGCGCGCTTCAGGTGACGTGCGCCGTATTTCGGATCGGTTCCCTCGTGCAGCAGGAAGCTCTTCACCTTCGGCGTGCAGCTGAACACGAACTGGTTTACGGCCGATGCCATCAGAATGCGCTGCTGCACCATGCCCAGTTCGATTTCCAGAATCTGCTGCAAGTGCTCCGAGCGCAGCGTCCGGAACACGACCGACTTGTCGATGCGGTTCATGAACTCAGGACTGAACTTGCGCCGCGCCGCATCGACCGCCGTGCGGTTGATCTTGTCGTCGAAAGCCGCGTCCACCTGCGTGGGTTTTTGCGCAAAGCCCAGGCCGCCGTCCACCATGTTGCTCATCTCACCGGCCCCCAGGTTCGAGGTCATGATGATGATGCACTGCGAAAGATCCACGCGGCGGTTGTCGCCCAGAGTCAAAGTGGCTTTGTCCAGAATGCCGAGCAGCAACTGCCAGAGCGAGTCGGAAGCCTTCTCGATTTCGTCGAACAGCAGGATCGAGAGCTTCAGCGTCTCGGTGTGCCACTGGTTCAGCGCTTCCTGCGTCAGCAGCGGATGCGTCTCGCGATGGCCCAGGTATCCCGGAGGCGAACCGATCAGCTTGGCGATTTCGTGCGAGTGCTGAAATTCGGCGCAGTCGATCTTGATGCAGGCGCGGGCGTCGCCGAACAGAGACTCGGCCATGGCTTCTACGACACGGGTTTTTCCCGAGCCGGTGGGCCCGAGGAACAGAAGATTGCCAACTGGACGGCCAGGAGGATTCAGTCCCGCCAGAAACATCTGGTAGATTTCGACCACTTTCTCGACGGCCTGGTCCTGACCGACGATTCTGCGGCGAAGGGCGCTTTCGAACTCTCGGGCATCATTGGAGCGGCGCGTAGGGTCGAGCATGGTGTTGACGACGGTTTTCATATAGGGTCTGGCCCTGCTTTTCCTTTCCTGGGCCCCTGTACATCCTGGGAGAGCGGGTCCGCCGTCTCGTAATGAGAGACAAATTTCTGTCATCTCATCTCTTCGGCAATCTCGATTACTGCAAACGACTCGCCATCCGCGTCAACCGCTTATTCCCTACTTTCTACTAGGCTTAGATGCGGGAGGAGGTCAAGAAGGACACGGTTACTCGCGCAGGCCGGGTTGGGCAAAGGGAAATAGTTTGCCACTACCTGGAAATTTCCTCTGGTGACGCGCAGAGCGAGCGTGCATGCCGAAGCCTGCGCTCGGCACTGGCCCGACGTTATCTGGCCACGCTCAGTCTGACCGACGGTAGCATCCGTGAAAACAGCGGTTTCCACGGAGAAAAACTTGCGTCACACTGGGCCCCAAATCACTTGCCAGCTATCCTCTTTCTTTCTTTCGGTTTGGTTCTCTTCGAAGCGCGTCCGCAGTACCTGCGTCCGGCGCAGACCGACGCAGCCCAAACTGGTGCTTACGTCCAAGCCATCGACTCCGCCGGTGTCCCGAAGGCTCCCGAACCGGCGCTCGACGACCGTGGCGCCGCCGGGAAGCGCGCTCTATGTTGCCAAGCGCGGCGACAGTATCCCGCTGGTCGCCCGGCACTATCTTTCTCAGACGTCTTACCTGACGTCCAGCGAACTGAGCGAAGCGATTCGCAAGGCCAACGGCGATTTCCACGGCACTTTTCTGAAGGCCGGCCAGCCGGTGATCGTTCCCGGACTGCTGCCTGCGCCGATCGTCGAGAAGTCAATTCCGGTGCGAGCGCGATTTTGAAGTGCGGGCCATCTATCTCACCGGAATCATGGCGGCAAGTGACCACGGAATTCGCATCGTCCGCCACTGGCGCGAAGTCGGCGGCAACGCCGTGGTCTTCGATATCAAGGACAGCGACGGCAGCGTGACCATCCCGTTCGATCATCCGCTGCTGGGAAGTCATCGCAGCGTCTTTCCACGATCTGCCCAAGTTCATTCACTTCCTGCATTCGCAGAACATGCACGCCATCGCCCGGATCGCCATCTTCCGCGACCAGCGGCTGGTGGAGACCCATCCTGAACTGGCGGTGAAGTCGCACAAGACCGGACAGGCGTGGCGCGAGAACGGCAAGCTGGTCTGGACCGATCCTTCGCAGCCTAAGGTGCAGGAATACGACATCGCCCTGGCCAAGAAAGCGGCCGAAGCCGGCGCCGACGAAATTCAGTTCGACTACGTCCGCTTCCCCGCCGAGGGCGACCAGAAAGATGCCAGCTTCTACTTCCAGACCGAGCATCCTGACTGGCATCGCTCGGACGTGATTGCCGACTTCCTGAAGCACGCCTACGCCGAGCTTCATCCCACGGGCGCGCTGTTGTCGCTCGACGTGTTCGGCATCATGGCCTGGCAGCGTCCGGTTGACCTGGCGCCACACCGGTCAGGACATCGTGCGCATGGCCAAGTATTGCGACGTGCTTTCGCCCATGATCTATCCGTCGCACTTCTTCGGCATGGACGGGATCGCCCACCCCGGAGACGCGCCGGAGCACTTCATCGGCGAGTCCATGGTGCGCTTTGAAAAGATCACCACAGGGCAGCGGCGTGGTCATCCGTCCCTGGCTGCAGGCCTTCCGCTGGAGAACCAAGACCTACTCGCCGAAATACATCGAAGCCCAGGTGCATGACCGCGAAGAACAAGGGCGGCATCGGATTCCTGTTCTGGAATGCGGCCAACGACTACAGCAAGCCCTACGCGGCCATGCCGGAGATGAGTGCGGCCAAGGGACAGTACTTCCGCGGGGATGAGCTGCCAGGCGTCGCGCGAGCAAGTGTAGCGACCGCCGCTGCTCCAGACCCGCCTGCGGCTCCCGTCAAGCCCTAGGTCCGTTGATTGGGCACGCAAGTTGCGGAGCATATGGATCTGGGAACCAGATCGCAGGAACTTACACAACTCGGGATCAGAGCGGCGAACCCCTCCGCCGCTTCCACTTCCGGCGCCGCTATCCCCCCATGAAAAGCTGAAAGCTCTGCTTAGCGCGTTTGCAACCTTGGCCGGTTACGGCCTGACTTTTGTGGCTCTACTGTTGGCAGGTGCTAAGCGCCTGGGTCGCTTGCGAGTCAATATTTCTTGCTGCGTTCGTGGAGCCGCGCTGATGCTGAAATTGTAAACAGCGAGTTGTACTCACAGGTGCTTCGCGTTGGCTCCCGCAATCCGAACCCCAAACCAGTTTTCGGTTTTCGTTGCACCGTCCGTTTCCAGGCCAACGGCCGTCTCTATGAGTCACGAGCGGATATTGGCTACCAGAAGTCGGCCAAGGACGAGATGATCAATTGGTATCTGCGCTTTCCTGCAGGCGGCAATACTACGATCGCGTACGACCCGGCAAATCCCAACCGAGTCAAACTGGCCGAAGACTTTCAGACGGCCTATGCTGGAGCTCTGACAACCTTGGGATATGCCGGCTGGCTATCCGTTGTTCGGATTTCCACTGGTTCTGCTTTCCCGGAAGCTGCGCAAGCAGGCGCAAAACGCGCTTGACCAAGACTTCCCGATGCAACCGGATTTCGTTTGAGGACTCGGGGCAGTGTGGCGGGCACTTCGTCCCGGCAGGCTGTCGATCCCTACCTTACGTTGCGTTGAGTCGTGTTGCCCAAAGCATAACGACGCTCGCGCCTGCACCATCCGCGAGGAACAGCGCGACCTACTCGATACCGGCCGGGCCGGCGGTCTTCACCTGCGAAGACAGCGCCCGTGGCGGAGCAGGCGTACCGCCGGCATGGTGCAGACCTCGCGGGCTCTCTTTCTGATTGCTCGCGCGGCGATTTCAGCGTGATCCTCATACACGCTTCGAGTCACAAAGTGTCCCAGTTCATGCGGAATGCAGAGCATGGCGGTATCCAGATTCCTGAACACGTCCGCGGACAGATACATGCGCCGCGTCGCCAGGTTGGAGAAAGCCGAGCTTCGTCCGATAGGCACCGAAGCTGTCCTTTACTTGCAGGAATCTTGTCATGCTCCAGAATGATGATAGTCATCGAGTGGTCCAAGTCCGCAGCCTTGTCCAAATCTTCAGCCGCGACTCGCTCGATGCAGGCGGTGAGCTGTTTCTGAAAACTAGTCCCACCGATGACGGTCAGGTTCTGGGCCGCGAGCAAGCCCGGAGACAACAGGCAGCTCGAGGGCCAGCGATGTTAGCACCTGTGATCTGGGAAGCGTTCCTCGCCCAATACTCCATATGGAACCTCCTGGTGGGCGGAGTCTTGCTTCATTCGCGAAAGTGATCAATGGAGCGAGTCTGTTACCGCACTGAAAAGAGGATGTTTTGTTAATTCGCTGAAACGGAGGGTGTTAGCGGAGCGCCTAACTGGGCGGAACGGTGTCAAAATTTGCCCTGTGCTGCTACACTGCGTGCCTTGCAGGAGCTGTAGCAGTGAAAACATCCGCTTCACCCTCGCCTGTCACCCGCTTTGGGGTCTTCGAGCTTGATCTGCGGTCCAGAGAACTTCACAAACAAGGAATGAAGATCAGGCTGCAAGGACAGCCAGTCGAGATCCTTGCGATGCTGCTCGAGCGTCCCGGCGAGATCGTCAGTCGCGAAGAGTTGCAAAAGAAGCTATGGCCAGCTGACACATTCGTGGACTTCGAACAGGGCCTGAACAACGCCATGAAGCGGCTGCGGGCCGCGCTCGATGACAATGCGGAGACGCCCCGCTTCATTGAAACTGTGCCGCGGAGAGGCTATCGCTTCATCGGCGCGGTGAACAGCAACGGGCAGGCACTCGCTGCGGACGCCGGAACGCCGGCGTTGCAGGTTAAACCAGGGCGGCGATCCGCTTTATCTCTTTTGGCCGCCTCCATCGCGGTCGTGGCGCTGGCCCTGTGGTGGATGTCGAGGATTGAGTCGCCAGCTCCTAAAATCACTAGCGCCGCACAGCTGACCAGCGACGGCCGGGTGAAATGTGGGTCGATCGCAACCGATGGCGTGCGTGTTTACTTTTCAGAGCTCTTCGACGATGGCTGCCGGGTTATGGCAGTGTCGGTCTCGGGTGGACAATCGGTCCCCATTCGCACTCCTTTTTCTCACACCCATGTGGTGAATATCTCCCGTGATATGTCCGAGCTTCTTGTAAGTGAGGGCGACCTCGATGCAGACAGGCCACTCTGGGTGGTTCCGACATTGGGCGGACCGCCCCGACGTCTGGGAAACGTTGTTGCTCATGACGGAAGCTGGTCCCCCAACGGTCAGCAGTTCGTCTATGCCAACGGAAGTGCTTTGTACCTGACAAACAGCGATGGAACCGAACCCCGCGTATTGGTATCCGCCGGGTCTAATCCAGTTGTCTGGGCTTGGCAGCCCATATGGTCTCTCGACGGAAAGCGAGTGCGTTTTACGCTCTATGACGAGTCCAACCAGGTCGGATCGCTCTGGGAAATCACTACCGAGGGGAAGGATATGCACCCGCTGTTTCCGGGATGGCAAGATCCGCCTATGCAGTGTTGCGGTTCGCGAACACCAGACGGACGATACTATCTGTTCGTTTCATGGAAAAATCTCCCTGGGTCGTGTTCTTTCCCCGCACCAGACATCTGGGCTGTCAAGGAGCGTAACGGCTTGCTCCGCAGGCCGAGCGGGCCGCCCGTTCAACTCACCGCTGGGCCGTTGCATTTTTCGAACCCAGTTTCCAGTCTTGATGGGAAAGTCCTCTTCGCAGTAAGTAACTCGAATCGGGGAGAACTGATGCGTTACGACCGAAAGACGCAACAACTTTCCCCTTACCTCACGGGAATTTCCGCGGAGGGCGTGAATTTCTCCAAAGACGGTGCCTGGATGACGTACGTGACTTGGCCCCAGGGTCAGCTATGGCGCAGCAGAAGCGACGGAAGCGAAGCGCTTCAACTGACGTTTGCCCCTCTGAGGGCCTACGATCCCCACTGGTCACCTGACGGAAAGCAAATCGTGTATAGCGGAATAAACCCGGGGAGCGATTGGCAAATCTACCTCGTATCCCGCGACGGAAGTACATCCCAGCGACTGCAGGCAGATTCGACGGCAGGTATCGATCCCACCTGGTCACCCGATGGGGACTCCATACTGTTCGGACAGCCTCCCTTGAGGGACAATACGACGGTGCACAATGTTCTTCGAATATTCAACGTAAAGAGTGGCCGTACCTCAGTTGTCCCCGGCTCCGAAGGCTTGACATCACCTCGTTTCTCACCCGATGGAAGATACATTTCCGCCCTAACCGGTAAGGGACGAGTTGATGTTACTCGATGTCGCCAGGCAAAAATGGACCGCCCAACGGGGACCAAAGCGTGCCGGCTGGCAGTGCTGGTCGAAAGACTCAAAATTTGTGTACTTCCTTAAGCTTGATGGTGAACCTGGCGTCTTTCGCGTGTCGGTCGACAGCAATAAGTTGGAGAGAATCCTGAGCCTGAAAGGCTTTCGGGAAGTAGGTACCTGGGGGGCATGGCTCTCCTTGACCCCCGAGGATGATCCGCTGGTGCTGCGAGACGTCGGCCCACCAGAGATTTATGCGCTTTCCTGGGACGCGCCATAAGGAGAAGTGGACAAGGCCGCGAACATTTCAACGGCGTGCCTCGGCTTCGGACTGCGCCTTCAAGCCCGGCGCATGAACTTCCCGCAGTAGCTGGCGATTACCTGTGTAACCGGTTCTACCCACTGAAGCGCCATACGGTCGCACCTCTGCCTCGGTTATAATTCTTACAAGAAGTCAGGAGTATTCATGGCGATTCAAAAGACCGAAAAAATCTGGCACAACGGCAAACTGATCCCCTGGGACAAGGCCACCCTGCACGTGATGTCGCACGTGATTCATTACGGCTCGTCCGTGTTCGAGGGCGTCCGTTGCTATGCCCTGCCCAGCGGTCCGGCGATCTTTCGGGCCCAGGAACACATGCAGCGGCTGCTGGATTCGGCCAAGATCTATCGCATCGACGTGGACTTCACCGTGCGAAGAGCTGATCGCGGGCATGGCCGAGGTGGTGAAAAACAATGGAGTCTGGCCCTGCTACATCCGCCCCATCGTGCTGCGCGGCTACGGCGAAGCCGGAGTAAACCCGTTCAACTCGCCTACCGAGGTTTACATCTGCAATTATCCCTGGGGCAAGTATCTGACGTCGGATTCCGACGAAGGGCGCCGACATCTGCGTCTCCTCCTGGACCCGCATCGCGCCCAATACCTTGCCGGCGATGGCCAAGTCCGCCGCGAACTACATGAACTCGCAGCTCATCAAGATGGAAGCCATCATCAACGGCTACGTCGAGGGCATCGCGCTCGACGCCAACGGCTACGTGAGCGAAGGCTCGGGAGAGAATGTCTTCGTGGTACGCAACGGAGTGCTGAATACCGCGCCGCTGGGCAATTCTGTGCTGCCCGGCATTACGCGCGACTCGGTGTTGCAGATTGCGCGCGACCTGGGTATCCCCGTGACCGAGCAGGGCATTCCGCGCGAACTGCTCTACATCGCAGACGAGGTCTTCTTCACCGGCACCGCCGCCGAGGTCACGCCGATCCGTTCGGTGGACAAGATCAGCGTCGGCAAAGGCACGGTCGGTCCCATCACCAAGGCCATTCAGAAAGAGTTCTACGCCATCGTCAACGGAGAGAAGCCTGACAAGTACAAGTGGCTTACTCCGGTCGCGGTAGGCAGCAAGCAGCCGGTCGGCGTGTAGCTTCGTGACGATAGTCGATCGGGAGTTTGAAGGGCGCTCAATGAGCGCCCTTTTTGCATTTAGCAGAACTAGATCCAGGCGGGATCGCCCGCCCGGACAGCCGAGGGCGGCTGTCCCACGCTGTGTCATTTTCCGCACCAGACCACGTCAATCGGATACTTTTCGAAAACGCGGTCCGAAGTGAGCACGATCATTTCCTCGACTATGGCCTGGGCGATGATCATGCGGTCGAAGGGATCGGAGTGGTGCGAGGGCAGGTCGTAGACCTCGAAGGCTGTGACTTTGATTGATTGGAAGCGATCGAATTCCCTGCTCGGCCAGTCGTTTGGGAACATAGCGACCGGGTGGCTTCGGGCAGTTGAAACTTTCCCAGCCTGGTCTTGATTGCGATTTCCCACGAACTGGCGGCGGAGAGATAGATCTCCTCTTCGGCACTGGCAAGAATTTCAAGACCTGCGGTGCCGATCGTTTTCGACGGGCCGACACTCCACAGCCAGACCATGGTGTCCAGCAGATACTTCATCTGCGTTTCCGGCGAGATTTTCCGGTCAACTTTGGCAGGGTGCCCCCGTAGAACGCTTTCAGCAGGTCGTCCGGCAGGGCGCATCGAAGTCGTCCGCGATCCAGATGCTGCCTTCGTCCATTCCCAGGGGACGAGTCTTCGACTTCTTCGGTTCTACAGCCACCAGCTTCGCTACCGGCACGCCCGCCCGGCGATGACGACTTCTTCTCCGGCCGCGACCCGCTGCAGCAGGCGCGAGAAGTGGGTCTTGGCCTCATGGATGTTGACTTCCATTCCGCTAGTATAGACTAAGTCCATGGACTAAGTCCACTAGACCTGCTTCGCCGCAATCGAGACCTGTCATCTTGAGCGGAGAGAACGGCTCGCTTGCGAGTCCGTTCTCGGAGTCGAAAGACCTTGTGTTGCCTGCGCTGCATGCTGCCGGCAAACGCAAGGTCCCTCGACTTCGCTCGGGATGACAGAGGTGACAAGCGAGCCGTCCGCTGCGCGATCCCATCGTCCAAAAGGCTTGTCCCTGCTGCGTCCCTTTCGTTACTTAGGTCATCTTGGGCTTAGTGACTTTTCGGGTCATCATACGGAAGGTTATTTGGGGGAAGTGTCGAATGAATATTGATGACTTGCTGCGCATCGCCATGGAGCGCCGGGCCTCCGACTTGCATTTGAAGGTAGGCAACTATCCCCATCTGCGCATCGATGGCGACCTGACTCCGCTGACCGACCAGCCGCGCGTCAGCGCCGAAGATATGCTGACCATGGCGTTCAGCATGATGTCCGCGCGCCAGAAACAGAAGTTCAAAGAGACCACGGAAATCGACATGGCCTACGGCGTCGCCGGACTGGGCCGCTTCCGTGTGAACGTCTTCCAGCAGCGCGGCAACGTGGGACTGGTGCTGCGCGTCATTCCCACCAAGATTCGCGCCCTCGACGAACTTTATCTGCCCAAGATTGTGGAACAGGTTTGCGAAATGCCGCGCGGACTGATTCTGGTCACCGGCGTCACCGGTTCCGGTAAGTCAACCACGCTGGCCGCCATGGTGGATCGCATCAACTCCACCCGCGCCGAACACATCATCACCATCGAAGACCCAATCGAATTTCTGCACCGCGACAAAAAGGGCTACGTCAACCAGCGCGAAGTGGAAGTGGACACGCCGTCATTCGGCGCCGCGTTGCGCGCTTCCCTGCGTCAGGATCCCGACGTCATTCTGGTCGGCGAAATGCGCGATCTGGAAACCATCGGCACCGCGCTGCACGCCGCCGAAACCGGCCACATGGTGTTCTCCACCTTGCACACCCTGGACGCGGTCGAAACCATCAACCGTATTATCGCGATCTTCCCGCCGCCGGAGCAGAAGCAGATTCGCTTGCAGCTGGCCGCCGTGCTGCGCGCCGTCATCAGTCAACGCCTGGTGCGACGCTGCGACGGCGATGGCCGTGTGCCGGCTGTCGAAGTCATGATCAACACCGCGTACATCCGCGAATGTATTCTGGTTCCGGAAAAGACGCGCGCCGTCCGCGACGCCATCTCTGCCGGAACTTCGCAGTACGGCATGCAGACCTTCGATCAGTCGCTATGGGATTTGTTCCAGGCTGGATTGATCAACTACGAAACCGCTTTGGAAAACGCCTCCAACGCCGACGACTTCAAGCTGCGTATGCAGGGTGTCTCTTCCACCAGCGACATTTCCCGCAACGCCATGCAGCAGACCGGCTTCGGCGGCAGGTCGCTGAAGCTTCGTCTTTCGCGAAAAGACCAAGGGCGCGCTCTTCGATGCGCGCCCTCTTTTCTGTGCTGACCGTTTCCAAGACGCAGCAACCGGCGAACGCCGCACGCTATTTTGCCGCCAGGGCTTGCAGGCTGGGCTCAAATATCCGCCCGCATACTTCGCGTGATGACAATCCACGCCACTCAGAATCGTCAGCGCATCGCGCAGTGACGAAATATCGAACACGCGGTTCAGACGGGTACGGGTCAGCATCTCGCGGACCAGCCCCGATGGATTCACCAGCTTGAGCTGGATCCCGTGATTGCGCGTCCAGTGATGCAGCGACACCAGCGAGTTCAGCCCGCCCGCATCCATGAATTCCACTTGCGAGAGATCCAGCACCACGATGCGCGTGGTCTTCTCCGAAACCACCGCATTCCTTAGCGTGCAGACCTCGACGCCGCGCACCAATCGTCCGCTGCAGTGCACCACCGCCACTTCGCTGTTTTTCTCCACATCGATCGTAAGCATGACTGACTCCCTGATCTTCTTTTCATAAGTAGACGACACGGTTGGGAGAAAGTCACCAGCCGGTCTGCCTGCTCACTTCGTGAATTTCAGCTGTCCTGTTGGTGTATACGTAGTTGGCAGCACAGGAGTTCCCTGCGAAAGCTGCGGTGAACCTGCTAAGCGCAATTTTTACAAACTTTTACAACAATTTACATCGCTGAAATAAAGTCGTTACGCCATGCCGTTCCCTCGCCCCAAAAAAACCGATTCCGAAGATGTGCTTTACGAATACGCGGTAGGTGCGCTGGCTCGTCGCATGCGATCGGTCGCTGAACTCAAACGCCTGCTGCGTCCGCGCGTCGAAGCCGACACCGAATACGGCAAGACGCTGGTGGAATTGGTCATTCGCCGGCTGAAGGATCAGGGTTATCTGAACGACGCCAAGTATGCGGCTGCATTTTCGTCATTCCGCCGCGACAACGAGAAGTTCGGACGCCGCCGCGTGATCACCGACCTGAAGGCCAAAGGGTGTTCACGGAGAAGTCATCGACAAGGCGGTGGATTCGGTCTACGACGAAGTCAACGAAGAGAAGCAGGCTCGCGATTACCTGCACCGCAAGCGGCTGCAGAAACCAAAGAACTCAGAAGGATGCAGCCCGCATCTTCCGGCATTTGATGCGCGCAGGATTCGGGGCCAAGACGATTTTTGCCATTCTGAAAAAGTGGGATGTGGATGACGAGACTCTGCAGGCGCTAGAGAGCGAACTGGAATGAGAAGCGTGATTTCGGCAAGCTAGCCTTGCTCATTGATAGTGGGTTTGACTTGCAGCTTCGCGTTCTTTGCGACCTCTGCGGTTAAGTCTTTTTGCATTTAGATCGGGAAGAGTCAAAAGACTCTAACCGCAAAGAACGCAAAGATCGCAAAGAACTTCCGCCCAGTTCGCAGAGAAAACCTGGGACGCTACCTTGCGGGTCACCCGTTGCGTTTACGCTCGAAAATGCTGGATACTCGCCCACACCATTTCAGGCTAAAAGGGGAGGAAATATGAAAGCCAAGTTAACAATTGCTCTTGCGGCGTTGCTGCTCAGCTCGGTCGTTCGCGTTCTCGCAGGGCGTCGGATCGGACGTCGACAAGGCGGCGGACAAGACTGCTGACGCCACCAAGGACGCGGCAAAAGATACAGCGCACGCTACCAAGAAGGCGGCCAAGAAAACCGCGCATGCCACCGACAAAGCAGCCGACAAGACCGCGGACGCAACCAAGGACGTGGCCAAAGACACCGAGCACGGCACCAAGAAGGTCGCCAAGAAAACCGAGCACGGTACCGAACAAGGCCGCCGACAAAACTGCCGACGCGACCAAAGATGCAGCCAAGGACACCGAACACGGCACCAAAAAAATCGCCAAGAAAACCGAACACGGCGTCGACAAAGCCGCTGACAAAACCGCGGATGCGACCAAAGATGCGGCCAAGGGTACCGGAACACGTGGCAAAGAAGACGGGACACGGCATCAAGAAGGGCGTGAAAGACGTCGGCCACGGCGTAAAAGAAGGCGCCGAGAAAACTGGCGACGAAGTGAAGAAATAGTTACGACAAAGATTTCATCCAGAGATTTGGGAGGGCGGCCCGGCGTCTCATTGCCGGGCTCGCCCGACCTCATTCGAGCAGATCCCCGTCGTTCTCCCGATCGTAGTCAACCGCGTGCTTGTTCAGCAGCAACGCAGCAACTCTTCCTCAAAGCTGCCTCCGATGCGGCCGAGCGTGTCGCTGTTGTGACCGAATGAACCAGCGACTGTGGTCGCAATCCGACGACGTGCTTTCGCCGATGCTAGAATCGAGATAGAAATCATGCTGACCGGCTCTCGAAATCCGCCGCAAATTTCTGGACTTTTTCGTTCAGAAGGGACACCGCGAGGTGCACTCGTCGTCGCTCGTCCCGCAGAACGACCCTACGCTGCTGTTCACCAACGCGGGCATGAACCAGTTCAAGGACGTCTTCCTCGGACTGGAAAAACGCGACTACACGCGGGCCACGACTTCGCAGAAATGCGTGCGCGCCGGCGGCAAGCACAACGATCTCGAAAATGTCGGATTCACCAACCGCCATCACACGTTTTTCGAGATGCTGGGAAATTTTTCTTTCGGCGACTATTTCAAAAAAGACGCCATCGCCTACGCCTGGGAGCTGATCACTTCGCCGCAATGGTTCGGCATCGACAAGGACAAGCTGTACGTGACCATCTTCAACGGCGAAGGCGGAATGCAGCGCGATGCCGAGGCTTACGACTTGTGGGTGGGCCAGGGCGTGCCGAAAGACCGCATCTTTGAGTTCGGACTGAAAGACAACTTCTGGCAGATGGGCGACACCGGCCCCTGCGGTCCGTGCAGCGAGATTCATTACGACATGGGCGTGGTGGCGTCCGATCAGGGCCACACCGACTGCAAATTCGGCTGCGACTGCGGACGCTATGTCGAGCTCTGGAATCTCGTCTTCATGCAGTTCGACCGCGACGCCAGCGGCAAGCTGAATCCGCTGCCCAAGCCGTCGATTGATACGGGGATGGGCCTGGAGCGGGTGGCGGCGGTGCTGCAGGGCGTGATTTCGAATTACGACACGGATTTGTTTACGCCGCTGATCAAGCGCGCGGCGGAGTTGACAGGAGTCACCGCGACCACCGACTCGACCCACGGGGGACGGCGCACCCGGCCGTCCAGCCGAGCGGAGCTCGGCAGATCGTCAGACCTCAGCCTCGAAGGCAGTAGGGATCAGCGGAGCTCGCTCCGCGGGACAGCCGAGGCGGCCGTCCCCACGCGGCCGGTGGTGGTTCGACAAGTCGGCTGCATCGCTGCGAGTCATCGCGGACCACTCCCGCGCCGCCACGTTCCTGATCTCAGATGGAGTACTGCCGTCGAACGAAGGCCGCGGCTACGTGCTGCGGAAGATTATCCGGCGAGCGATCACGCACGGAAGATTGCTCGGCTACGACAAACCCTTTCTGCACAAGATGGTCTTCGCGGTTCGTGATCTGATGCAGGATGCCTATCCGGAATTGAAGGAGTCCGCGGACCGTGTTTCCCGAGACCGTCTCATCCGAAGAGCAGACGGTTCGCGCACACGCTCGATGTCGGATTGAAGAAATTGGAAGAGGCGTTCCATCTCAGCTCTCAGTACGAGGCCGTCGACCCCTGCGATATTTTCTGGCGACGAGGCTTTCAAGCTCTACGACACCTTCGGCATGCCGCTGGACTTCATGCAGGATGCGGCGCGCGATCAGGGCATCGCTTTCGATCAGGCAGGCTTCGACCGCGCCATGCAGGAGCAGCGCGAACGCGCCCGCGCCTCCTGGAAAGGCGCGGCCAAACAGACCGCCAACCCTGCGTACCAGAAGCTTCCGAAATCCGATTTCGAAGGCTACCGCCAAACTCGCTCCAACGGCTGCGAAGTGCTCGCCATCATCCACAACGGCCAAGGCGCGCAAGAACTCAAGCCGGGCGAAGAAGGCGAGGTCATCCTCGACCACACGCCGTTCTACGCCGAATCCGGCGGACAAGTCGGCGACCGCGGATGGCTTTACAGCGACGATCACAACACCGTCGTCGCCGAAGTGAAGGGCTGCTACTACCCGGTGCAGGGAGTGCGGGCGCATCAGGTGGTCATGAAATCCCCACCCAACGAAAACCGCGTTGGGTGGGGCACCCTTCGGGTGGGACAAAAAGTTGATGCCGTGGTCGACACTGAAATCCGCCAGGCCACCATGCGCAATCACACCGCGACGCATCTGCTGCAGGCCGGGCTGCGCGAAGTGCTGGGCAAGCATGTGAAGCAGGCGGGATCGCTGGTGGCGCCCAATCATCTGCGCTTTGACTTTTCGCACTTCACTGCGGTCGCCGACGAAGAGCTGCAGGACATCGAAGACCTGATCAACAAAGAAGTGCTGCGCAATCAGAAGATCGAAGTCATCGAGAATGTCCCGATTGATGTCGCCATCAACGAATACAAGGCCATGGCGCTGTTCGGCGAGAAGTATGGCGACAAAGTGCGCGTGATCAAGATCGGCGATTTCTCCACCGAACTTTGCGGCGGCACCCACACCGCCGCCACCGGCGAGATCGGCCTGATCAAAGTTCTGAAAGAAGGCAGCGTGTCGTCCGGCGTGCGCCGCATCGAGGCGGTCACCGGAGAAGGTTCGCTGCATCATTTCCAGAAAGATCATCAACTGGAAAATGTGGTGGCCAGCTTCGCGGGACCCACCCTTTCGCAAAGAACGCGAAAGGATGGGGCACCCTCGGCCGGAGAGGCTTCCCTGTCGCCGGCCGAAGCCCTGAAAGCCGAGCTCGAAAAGAAAGACGCAGAGATCAAGCGGCTGGCCCGCGAACTCGATCAGGCGCGGATGAAGTCGGCATCGTCCACCGTGGCTTCGGTGACCGACAAGATCAAAGATGTTCGCGGCGTAAAGGTTCTGGCGCACCGGGTGGACAATCTCGAACGCGCGCAGATGCGTACCCTGGTCGACCAACTGCGCGACAAGCTGGGATCGGGCGTGGTCGTGCTGGGCTCGGCCACGAACGGCAACGTCGCGCTCATCGTTGGCGTCACCAAAGACCTCACGAGTAAAATTCAGGCGGGCAAAGTCATTGGGCCGGTGGCGCAGAAAGTCGGCGGCAAAGGCGGCGGCAGGCCTGACCTGGCCGAAGCCGGCGGCAAAGATCCCGGGGCGCTGGATGCTGCGCTGGGCGAGGTGTACGGCGTGGTCGAGGCTCTGCTGGGAAATTAAAATCAGTTGTCAGATTTCAGTTCCTGGTTCTCAGTCTGACCGACGGAAAAGTTCGCACGCGACCGGCCGTTGCTACACTCCGCGGCAGAGGAGGGCGGATGAAAAATCGCATCCGTTTCATCAGCCACAAGGACAAGAAGATTCTGCTGGTGGATTGCTACCAATTGTTCGGCCGAAGAATTGGAGGAACTCGCCACGCTGGTTCCCGCGCGGGTCACGGCCGAGCCTCGCGGTTCGGTGCTGCTTCTGGCGGATTTTACCGGCGTCGAAGGTTGACAAGAAGAGCGTGGAGCGCCATTAAGCCGGCCCTGGTTTTTGACCGTCCGTACCTGAAGCGTTCGGCGTGGGTGGGAACGGAAAACCTGCCGAAGATTTTCTACGAGCACATGAAGTCGTTCTCGCAGCGGGAATTGCCCCTGTTCAAGACCCGCGAAGAAGCGTTGGATTGGCTGGTGAGGACTAGAGCCTCGCGCAGGCGGAGCGTCGACGCTAAACTTCAGCTTCTCCACTTCAACGTAACCGGGCCCGCCAGCGGATGTTTCATCTCGCCGCCCGTTCTTCGCGACTTCCAGATAGCGCCGCCTTCAATCCGAAATACCACTTGGCGGGACGGTCGGCGTCATCGATCAGCATCAGGTGCGGATTGTGCTTCAGGCCTTCCGACTGTTGTTCCATGGTCTGCCGGTCCTGTTCCACAAACTTCGCAAAGACAAACTTGAGCAGCTGCGGGCCGAACGGCACCCAGCGAAAAAGATTCCACGCCGCCACCACGTCGATGCGGCAATGGCTGCGGGTGATGGGCGTCACCGTGGTCAGCGAAGAAAACCAGTACTTGCCGGCGCGAATAGTCTCCAGCCGCAGGTTGGGCAGAACAAAATCAATGGTCGTAGTGATCGATTCGGCGTCCGCGTAGAGCCGCAGCAGTTTGTAGGGCGCGCTGTTCGAGCTGGGAGTGTGCGCGCTCATGCGGAAGCCGTTGGGAATGGGCTCGAAATTCTTGTGCTTCTCGTGGATGCTGTCGCGCGATGCGCCACCACCAGGCCTGATGAACGAACGGTCCGTGCGCGGGATCCATCAGCCCGATGATTCCGTGATCCACGGTGCAAGGCAGATCGGCGGTCAGGTAGGCGAGCTTGTACTTCTCGCTGAAGGTGGGAACGCGCGGCGCGGGCATGGGCGCATCCGCGGCCTTGGTGAATCCGGCGCCGGGCGGCGGCGGTTCGGGAATGAAAACCCAGATGAAGTCGTCGTGCTCCTCGCAGGGATAGCTGCCGGCGTAAATGCGGTCGATCTTCAGCTTCTGGTCGGCGGTAAGCGACGGAATGAGCTGGCACTGGCCGGTGTGCCCGTCGAACCTCCAGCCGTGATAGCTGCATTCCACCTGCTGGCCGTCGAAGTGACCGTGGGAAAGCGGCATGCCGCGGTGCGGACAGGCGTCATGCAGCGCGAAAGGCCGGCCCTGACGATCGCGTCCGAGGGCCAGCGGAGTCTCGAGCAGCATGGCCTTGCGCAGGCGGTTGCCGCTCACCTGGCCTGACGGGCAGGGCGCGATACCAGAAGCCGTAGAGCATCAGGGAATCCGGGGTCTTCGCGTTGCGGCAGGGAGAGGTCGTTCATGGGGGACGCAGGCAGCGTACTACAGCGGCCAAAGGACGTAAAAGCCGGGCCGCGCCAGCGGCGCCGCCGATCTGCCGGAGCCGGTGCGAGGTAACCTGTGACCGCAGTAAATATCTATGTTTTCAATAAATTGCTGTATTACTTCCGTGGTTCGATTGGTCTTTCGATTGATTGCTACAGGCTCGGCCGCCAGCCTATAATTGCTCCACTCTGGTAGGGTTTCTCCGTCAGGTTCCGGGTAGGTAGGCGCGGGGTATTTGTCTGTCCGCGCGCAAGCGCTAAACCCGGCTATGCGAAAGCACCTGCAAATCGCCCTGATGGCTAGTCCCGTAATCGCGACCTTCCTTTCTTTCACTACGCCACAACTGCAGGCGCAAGTCCGGCTTTGACACGACGGCAAGCATCATCACAACTGCCACCGACGACTCCGGTCGCAAGATTTACGTGAACGACGAGGTGCCCGTGGCGCCGAGACGGGCCACGACTCCGGCCGTGCAAACCAGTGGCTTGATGTACTGGAGTCCCACGGCGCACCGCTGGAAATCGGTCCCGCCGGCCCAGATGGGCGCGGCGCGTTCGGCGGCGGCTGAGGTCAGCAATTCCGACCAGGTTTCCAGCTTCGTGCGTGGAAAACCATTCACCCAGCAGGAAATCGATGCCGCCATTGACCAGGCAGCGTCCCGGCACAACGTGGACCCCAGTCTGGTGCGTGCGGTCATCAAGGTGGAGTCGAACTTCAATCCCAACGCAGTTTCCCGCAAGGGAGCGATGGGCCTGATGCAGTTGATGCCACAGACAGCGCGGCAACTGAACGTAGTCAACCCGTTCGATCCGCAACAGAACGTCGATGCGGGCGTCCGCCACCTGAAGAGGCTGATGGAAAGTTACGGTGGCGACGTCAAACTGAGCCTGGCAGCCTACAACGCAGGCGCGGGCGCGGTCGCACGAAGCGCGGGGATTCCGCACTTCGGCGAGACCCGCAACTACGTGAAGCGGATCACGCAGTTGTATTACGGCGGCACGTCCCCTGGCTTTCGCATCCTGAGCAACCCGGTCCACGAACCGGTTCGGGTGCAACGAGATGACCGGGGCGTTCTGCATTTCAGCAACACCGATTGAGAGACCTGCATCTGTAGATAGGTATGCCCGGCATTGTGGGTTCGTCGCTGCAATTCCAGGCGGAACGATTACGGGCTAGAAAATTTCGGCTAGAAAATTTGAAGACCTTCGATCCAGGCCAACGCGCAAGGCGTCTGGGCACGGCTCTGCTCCTGCTGCTGCTTCCGGTGCTGCCCGCTCAGGCGCGGGGCAAGATCTGAAGCCTGGGCCAATACCCAATTCTCCACTGCCGAGCGCTTGCGGGAAACGCTGAACAACCGTCCCCGCCGCCGAACGCAGCCGGCATGAATACCAGCGCGTGATTGCCGCCTACCGCCGGGTTTACTACGGCGCGCCGGCCTCCGCGAAGGCCGATCCCAGCGTAGTTGCGGTGGCGGAGCTGCTGGCTGAAATGGGGCGTTGCTTTCCACAACGAAAGCGCTCTGCATTCGGCGATCGGCCAATACAAGTTTCTGCGCCGAGAATATCCCGGCAGCCACAACCGCTTCGAGGCCCTGTTCAACATCGGCACAGATTTATCAGGATGACCTGAAAGATCCAGCTCACGCCAAGCCAGTATTCGAAGAATTTCTTCGCCGCTATCCTCGCCATCATCTGGCCGATACAGCCCGCCAGGCGCTCAGCGAGCCGGTGCAGCAGGCCGGTTTGAAAGTCAAAGGACGAGGACGCCGACAGCGACTCTGCGGCGCCGAAGGGGAACCTGCCGAAACCGGCCTTGAGCAAGCCGCTACCTCCCGCAACCGAAAATGCCGCAATCCCGGCCCCGCCCGAGAATCACGGCGACATCTGTGAAATTCTCGCGGGTCACGAATGTTCGCCACTGGTCCAATCCGGATTACACCCGGGTCGCGATTGACCTGGATCAGGATGTAAAGTTCGAATCCCAACGCATCGACCACCCCGAACGCATTTTCTTCGATTTGCTTGATACCAATCTCGCCTCGGCTCTGGTGGGCAAAACCTTCGGAGTGGATGACGGGCTGTTGAAGAAAATCCGGGCAGCGCAGTTCCAGCCCGGAAAAGCGCGGATCGTGTTGGAGGTGGCAGATCGTTCCGAGTACGACACCTTCCTGCTGACCGACCCGCCGCGACTGATCATTGATATTCACGGCAAGGATATTCACGCTAAAAATATTCACAAGGACACTTCCGACAACGACAACAAGGACGCTCCCAACAGTGATGACGCCAGCCCTAGCGATTTCGCTGCGGCCAAAGAAAAACACCGAACGGCGAAGGAAGCCGTGCAGGCCGCATCGCTGAAGGGGCCTGAGCCGGCAAAGATCGCGGATGCCGGAGCGATCCCCGATTCTGAAGCCCCAGCTTCGCCAGCCAACGCGGGCAAAAAGTCAGGCTCGCTTGCCAGGGAAATAAACAGCAACGGGCCCAGGAAAACGATGGTGGAAGCGGACGATGGGAAAGACGATGACGTTGTGACCATCGCCAAACTCGATCCGCCCGAAATCAAGCCTACGCCACCCGGACGCCCACCACGCTGACTCCGTCGCCGCTGCCCAAGGGCTCGGCGAAAAACAAGCGCAAGGCTCCGGAGGTCTTTCCGGATGTCGCGTGAAGCTTCACCCACAGCCAGTGGCGATCGGTCGCTGATCCGTGCGCTGGGATTGAAAATCGGCAAGATCGTGATCGATCCCGGCCACGGCGGACACGATACCGGCACGATCGGGCCCAACGGTCTGGAGGAAAAGGATCTGGTGCTGGACGTCGGCCGGCGGCTGGGCAAACTGCTGCAGGCGCGGCTTGGGCGCGGACGTAGTTTATACGCGCAAGGACGACACCTTCATTCCGCTGGAGACTCGCACCTCGATCGCCAACCAGGAGCAGGCGGACCTGTTCGTTTCGATTCACGCCAACTCCAGCCGCGATCCGGATGCGCGCGGGGTAGAGACCTACTACCTGAACTTCACCTCGTCGGCCGAAGCGCTGGACGTGGCGGCGCGCGAAAATGCGGCTTCGGACAAATCCATCCACGAACTTCAAGACCTGGTAAAGAAGATCGCGCTGAAAGAAAAGATCGAAGAATCGCGCGAATTTGCTTCCAACGTGCAGCGCGCCCTGCACAGCGGGCTGGCCGCGAAGAGTCCCGGGATCCGCGACCGTGGGGTGAAGAAGGCGCCGTTTATCGTGCTCATCGGCGCCAACATGCCCTCGATCCTGGCCGAGATTTCGTTCGTCAGCAACCCCGGCGACGAACGCAGGCTGGAAACTCCCGAATACCGGCAGCGCATCGCCGAATCGCTCTACCGCGGCATCTCGAAGTATGTGAGCGGCCTGAGCGGGGTCAAAGTCGCCAGCAAGATCGACAAAGGCGAAGGCCAATAGATTTTCCTGGAATGCGTTCTTCCGCTACCTTCCTCTGCATCCTTTGCAGCTTCCTTCGCGTCCTTTGCGGTAAAGCCTTTGAATGTCCTGCGCAACTGGAAACTTTCCAGCCCGGTCTGTAGTCTAATGATTAGGCTTTCTCTTCGGCCCAGACGTGTCTTCATGAAGCTTTCCCGACTTATCTTCGCGATTATTTTGGCAGCGTTGGCGCAGCTAGCCTTCGCGGGCGAGACGCCCGCGACCACACAATCCACACATTCGATTCTTCCGCCGCAATTTGCGGGATGGCAGATCTCGGGTGCGCCCAAGACGAGCAAAGACCCCGCGGTAGCCGATTCCGCGAATGCCGCGCTGCTCAAGGAGTACGGATTTACCGACTTCGAATCCGCCACCTACACCCGCGACGACGGCCGCAAACTGACCCTCAAGGCGGCTCGCTTCGCGCGATGCCAGCGGAGCCTACGGCGCCTTCACCTATTACAAGATGCCGCAGATGCTGAAGGAGACGATTCCGGATCAGGGCGCGTCGCTGAACGAGCGCGTGCTGTTTTATCGCGGAAACATCCTGGTCGACGCGGTCTTCGACAAGTTGAGCGCCATGTCCGCCGCTGAACTGCGGGACTTGTCGCAGGCCTTGCCTTTGCCTGCGGGCAATGCGCGAAATCTGCCCGCCTTGCCGGCGTATCTTCCCAAGCTGGGTTACGTGAAGAACACTGCGAAGTACGTGGTCGGACCGGTCGGGCTGGAGAAGATAAGCTCGCCGCTTCCGGAGTCACTGGTGGACTTCAGCGTCGGCACCGAAGTTGCGCTCGGCACGTATGAAACCAGCGGACGGCCACGCTACCTTGATCCTGCTCTCCTATCCCACGCCGCAGATTGCGGCCGAACATCTGCGCCGGCTGGACGCGGCTCACCAGCCGAACCCGCCGCAACCGGCAGGCACTCCGGCGCTGTTGAATATCGGCCCGATCTTCGACAAGCGCACCGGTCCGATGGTGGTGGTCGCCACCGGCGCGATCTCGCAGGGAGAAGCGCAATCGCTTCTGAGCGCGGTGAACTACGAAGCCGACGTCACCTGGAACGAGAACACCTACTCGGGCAAGAAAAACAATCTGGGCAATCTGCTGCTGAATGTCTTTCTGCTGTGCGCGATTCTGATCGCGTTCTCGGCCGTTGCCGGCCTCGCGTTTGGAGGGATTCGCATCTTCTTCAATCGCATTCTGCCGGAGAGTCTGCTGCATCGCGAAAAGGAGGTGGATTTCATCTGCCCTGAACCTGTCCGAGGGTCAGGCTGACGACCCCCATTCGAAGGTAAGCCCATCAATCAAAGCCGGTTAGGGTAAGAAATACCGGGCTGCCGTCTCAAAATGAGTCGCCAAGAAGCTCTGTTAACCTATTTTCTAAGTTATTGAAAACAAAGATATTTATTTCCCAAAAATTCCTTGACACCCCCCTTTTTCGGCTCATAAGATTTCGCCAGAAAGTTTTGACGGTTTTTTGCCCCGTTGGAACTATTCTCCCTAAAAGAGAAGGCCGCCCATTGCCAGGGTGGCCTTTTTGTTTGCGCAGTCGTCAGTCGTCAGTCGTCAGTCGTCGGTCGTTCAGTCGTCAGCAAATTCAAATGCAAATGAAATCGTCGCGCAAGTTTCGTTTTGTGCTGACGACTGAAGACCGACGACTGACGACTGCGCTCCTCCTTTACGCTCACTGCGCTCGCATTTAGAATCGAAAGCAAGCCGACGTAGCTCAGTTGGTAGAGCAGTCGATTCGTAATCGACAGGTCATCGGTTCAAGTCCGATCGTCGGCTCCAGTTTTCCACTATATCTGCACCATCGATGCGTCAAGTTGCCTGCTTAGATTCCGTTCCCGTCCACTTTCTGCTTGCGACCGGGAGTAACTTTTCCGATAATATGGGCAGAGCACCGTTATCAACGTGTACCGATACAACCGAGCAGATCTGCTTCGCATACTTCGGCTCACGGCGCGTCAGTTGGCAGCTTGGGAAAAGGCTGGACTGGTAGCCGCCGCCGAGACCTATTCGTTTTTTGATCTCCTGCAAATCAAGAAAGTGCGCGACCTGTGTGCCCGCAAGGTGCGGCCCGCGGTCATCCGTCAATCGCTCGAGGCCATGCAGAAGCAGGTGGCGGGGATGGAGAATCCGCTGCTCGAAGCGGGAGCGTTTACCACCGGACACCGCATCGCGTTTCGTCACAAGGGCAAAGTGGTTGAACCCATCGCAGGACAGTTCATGTTCGATTTCTCCAGCGGTCAGCGGGTCGTGACCAGCACTCCGATCTCCAGCAGCAGCGCCGAGCCCGCGCCGGCCGATGTGGCCGAGCTTTTCGCCCGCGGCATCGCGCTTGAGGAAGATCCCGGCAACCAGGCGCAGGCGATGGAGATGTACGAGCAAGTCCTCGAAGTAGATCCTGATCACGCCGCCGCGCACATTAACCTGGGCACGCTGCACTACAACCGGCAGGAATATGCGCTGGCGGAAAAGCACTACCGGCGCGCGATTGAGGTCGATCCGCGCTATGCCCTGGCTTACTTCGACCTGGGCAACGTGCTGGACGAAACCGGGCGGGTAGCCGAAGCCATCCAGACCTACTCACCGCGTTGCAGCTTGCGCCCACCTACGCCGACGCGCATTACAACCTGGCGCTGGCCTACGAAAAGATGAAAGAGCCGCGCAAAGCCCTGAAACACTGGCGCGCCTATGTGAAGCTGGACACGGTTGGCCCCTGGGCGGTGCACGCCCGCAACCAGATCCAACGCATCCTGCAGGCGGACGGATTGAAGCTGATTCACGGCGGCAAGCAGGGCTGAGCTCCAGTCCACACGTGCTCAGCGCCGACCGTAGCGCCGGCAGCTCGCTGGCAGCGCGGCCGGACCCGCCGCCACATCAGCCGGCAGACGCCGGCGCTACAAGAGTGCTAGAATTCCGAGTTCGCCATCCTTAGTCTCGAAGGTACTTCCATGCCTGAAACTACGCTGCAAGCCCCCTCGCCTTCTCCTCTGACCTCGTTCACCGAAGACGAAATCATGTTTCGCGACAACATCCGCCAGTTCGCCGACGAGAAAGTCCGGCCGCTGGTCAAGGAGATGGACGAAAAAGGCGTCTTCGACAAAGACCTCATCCATCAATTCTTTCAGCTTGGGCTGATGGGGATCGAGATCCCGGAACAGTACGGCGGCGGCGGCGCCAAGTTCTTCGAGGCGATTCTGGCGGTCGAGGAAATGTCGCGAGTGGACGCCTCCGCGGGCGTCGTGGTGGACGTGCAGAACACGCTGGTGAACAATGCCCTGCTGCGCTGGGGGACCGAGGAGCAGAAAAAACGATATCTTCCGCGCATGGCGGCGGACACCTGCGGCGCCTACGCGCTCAGCGAGGCCGGTTCCGGTTCGGACGCCTTCGCGCTGCAAACCCGAGCCGCGCTCAAGGGCAGCGACTACGTTCTCAACGGACGCAAACTCTGGATCACGAATGGCAAGGAAGCCGGGCTCTTCGTGCTGTTTGCCAGCGTCGATCCGGCGGCCGGCTACAAGGGAATCACCGCCTTCCTCATCGAGAAAGATTTTCCCGGTTTCACCGTCGGCAAGAAGGAAGACAAGCTGGGAATTCGCGCTTCGTCCACCTGCGAGCTGATCCTTGAAGACTGCCGCGTGCCCAAGTCGAACGTACTGGGCGAAGTCGGCAAGGGCTACAAGATCGCGATTGAAACGCTCGAACGAAGGCCGCATCGGAATCGGAGCACAGATGGCGGGAGTGGCCCGCGGTGCCTGGGAGTATGCTTCGAAATATGCCCAGGAACGAAAGCAGTTTGGCAAGTCAATCGCAGACTTTCAGGGAATCCAGTTCCAGATCGCTCAAATGGCCACCGAAATCGAAGCCGCGCGCCTGATGGTGTATAACGCGGCGCGCATGAAAGATGCCGGCATGAACTTCGTGAAAGAAGCGGCCATGACCAAGTTGTTCTGCTCGCAGGTCGCCGAGCGCGTGACCTCTCTGGCGATAGAAATTTACGGCGGGTACGGATTCACCAAGGACTACCCGGTGGAGAAATACTGGCGCGATTCCAAGATCGGCAAGATCTACGAGGGCACGTCAAACATGCAGCTGGCCACCATCGCCAAGCTGGTGATGGGAGCAAAATAGCCAATTCGGCGAACCTGCTCATCGTTGAACCTGGACATCCTTGACTCACCATTGTGGTTCCAATAAATCCGGGCGGCCTTGCTTACAAATGAGAAACCCAGCACGTCGAACCCGCGGGGCAGTTCGGCCTTCAGCAATCTGCAGCACTTTCGTACAGAGGAGCACGTCGCATGCGCAACCACCTGATCGCGATGATGGCGATTCTAACCTTGAGCCTTTTCGCTTCTTCCCAGACCGCCGAGGAGTTGATTCAAAAGAACATCGAGGCCAAGGGCGGGCTGGAAAAGATGAAAGCCATCAAGACATTGCGACTGACCGGCAAACTGGATGGCGGAGGCGGTTTCACCGCAACCGTCGGCCAGGAGAATAAGCGTCCCAACCTGGTGCGCGAAACTTTTACCCTTCAGGGGATGACCCAGGTGCAAGCCTACGACGGTTCCACCGCCTGGCAGGTTCGCCCGTTCGGCGGCCGCAAAGACCCGCAACTGATGGGCGACGACGACGTGCGCGATCTGCTGATCGACGCGGACCTGGACGGGCCTCTGGTGGATTACAAGGAAAAGGGCAACCAGGTCGAATATCTGGGCCACGACACGGTCGATGGCGATGACGCCCTACGCCTTAAGGTCACGCTGAAAAACGGCGACATGATTTACTACTACCTCGATCCCGACACTTTCCTGGAGATTCGCACCGAACGACGGGAATTCGTTCGTGGCGCGGTACACGACAGCGTGACCGATCTCGGCTCCTACAAGCCCGTGTCCGGCGTGATGTTTCCCTTCTCGGTAAACGGCGGGCCCAAGGAAGATCCCACGCAGTGGCAGAGCGTCACCTATGAAAAGATCGAAGCCAATGTGCCTCTGCAGGATTCTGATTTCGCGGTGCCGGCATCTCTGAAGGACGCTCCAAAAAAAGAAACAGCCAAGGAATAAGTTAGTTGCATCTCTGTGATGCTACGTCGGGGGCAGAACGTCTCCGCGAAACCGGCGGGCCGATGCAGAGTCGAAGGAACGCCGGCGCTACGATTGAGGAGTTTTTCGAAGATGAGTGATCACTGCCGCTGGACTTGCCGACTGCTGATTTTCTCTTTCGCCGTACTTTTCTTTCTTCCTTCAACCTCGACCGCGCAGCAACCAGTCAAGTTCGACGCGGCCACCATCTCCGGTCTGCCAGCCCGCAACATCGGTTCCGCCACCATCAGCGGACGTATCGCGGCCGTGGATGCCGCGGCCGACGATGGCCGCCTGACCGTGTTCGTGGGAACGGCGAGCGGAGGAGTGTGGAAGTCGGTCAACGGAGGCACCACCTTCAAGCCGGTTTTCGACCGCGAGCCGGTGCAGTCGATCGGCGCGGTGGCCATTGATCCTTCAAATCCCAAGATCGTGTGGGTCGGCACCGGCGAGTCGTGGGTGCGGAACAGCGTTTCGGTTGGAGATGGTATTTACAAATCCACCGACGGCGGCGAGAACTGGACCAACATGGGGCTGCACGACTCCGAGCACATCGCGAAAATCCTGGTCGATCCCAAGGACAGCAACACCGTCTTCGCCTGCGCCACCGGCCACCTGTGGGACGACAACCAGGAGCGCGGAGTCTACAAGACGTCCGATGGCGGCCAGACCTGGAAGAAAGTTCTCGGCGGCGCCAACGAATCCACCGGTTGCGGGTTGATCGCCATGAGCCCGCGCGAACCAAAAACTCTGTTCGCTTCGCTGTGGGATTTCCGCCGCCAGGGCTGGACGTTCCGCTCCGGCGGCCCGGGAAGCGGACTTTACCGATCCACCGATGGCGGCGATCACTGGACCGAACTGAACGAAAGCAACAGCAAGGGACTTCCCGAAAAACCCTGGGGACGAGTCGCGGTCGCAGTGGCGCCTTCGAAGCCGCAAGTGGTCTACGCCAACATCGAATCGAAAAAAAGCGCGCTCTATCGTTCCGACGATGGCGGCAAGACCTGGACCCGGCTGGATGCCAGCCTGTTCGTGGTCTGGCGTCCTTTTTATTTCGGCAACCTGATCGTCGATCCGAAAGACGAAAACAAGGTCTTCAAACCGGATGGACCGCTCCTGCTCAGCGTAAATGGCGGCCGCAGTTTCAGCGTGGTTTCGGGCAGCGCACACGGCGATTTTCACGATGTGTGGATCGATCCCGAAAATTCCAATATCGTGTATGCCACCGATGACGGCGGCCTCTGGCGAAGCGAAGACGGCGGAACCCGCTGGAAGCACCAGCTTAACCTGCCGGTCTCGCAGTTCTATCACGTGAGCGTAGACAACGCCGATCCCTATCACGTTTATGGCGGCCTGCAGGACAACAGCGCCTGGGTGGGCGATTCCTCCTATCCCGGAGGCGTGACCAACTCGCGCTGGGAAAACATGTACGGCGGCGACGGCTTCTGGATGTTCGAAGATCCGTCCGATCCCGCCTACATCTACGCCGAAGCGCAGGGTGGCAGCATCGGCAGAGTCAACCGCTACACTCACGAAACCCGTCCGATCCAGCCGCTGCCGGAATACGGCGAGAAGAAACTGCGCTTCAACTGGAACACGCCGATTCACATGAGCCCCAATGAAAAGGGGACGATCTATATTGGCGCCCAGTTTCTGTTCCGCTCGCGCGACCACGGCCAGTCCTGGGAGCGCATCTCGCCCGATCTCACCACCAACGATCCCGAAAAGCAGAAACAGGAGGAATCAGGCGGCGTGACCGTCGACAACTCCGCCGCCGAGATGCACACGTCGATCTACTCCATCTCGGAATCGCCGAAGAATGGGCAGATCATCTGGGTCGGCACCGACGACGGCAACCTGCAGATCACGCGCGACGGCGCCAAGACCTGGACCAACGTAGTCGGCAACATTCCCGACCTGCCCAAATATTCATGGGTCTCAACCGTGGACGCCAGCCGGTTCGAAGAAGGCACCGCCTACGCGACCTTCGACCGCCATACCTTTGGCGACATGAAGCCCTACGCCTACAAGACCACGGATTACGGGAAGACCTGGACGGCGCTGCCGGTGCAGCAAAATAACGTTCGCGGCTACGCGCACGTGATCACGGAAGACACGGTCGATCCCAATCTGCTCTTTCTGGGCACTGAATTCGGTCTGTGGATCTCAATCGATGGCGGGCAGCGCTGGGCGACAATACAAAGGAAGCGATTTCCCGGCGGTGGCGGTGCGCGACATCGTGGTACATCCGCGCGAGTCTGACCTGGTGCTGGCCACCCACGGGCGCGGCATCTGGATCATCGACGACATCTCGCCGCTGCGCGCTTTGAAGCCGGAGTTGATGGACAAGGATGCAACCGTGATCGACGGTCCACCTGCCATTCAATATTTCCAGTCGAATGGCGGCTGGCCGGAAGGAGACGAAACTTTCAACGGCCCCAGCCGTCCCACGGATGCGTTCATCACCTACTACCAGAAGCGGCGGCACATCTTCGGCGATCTGAAGATCGAAATCTTCGATCAGGACGGCAAGTTGCTCGACACCATCGCAGGCAGCAAGCATCGCGGCCTTAACCGGGCTACCTGGGGGATGCGGCTCAAGCCGCCCATGGTTCCGCCCGCGGCAGCGGTGCTTTTCGAGGCCGCACAAGGTCCCCGAGTGATGCCCGGAACCTACACCGTCAAACTGACCAAAGGCGACCAGACCTACACTGGAAATCTGAAAGTGGTGCTCGATCCGCGCGCGAACTACAACCTCGCTGACCGCAAGGCGCAATTCGACCTGAGCATGAAGCTCTACCATCTGCTGGAACACATGAGCTACGCCACCGGCGCGATTCAGGGCGTGCGCGATGACGCCACGGGGCGCGCGGCCAAACTCAAGGAGAAAGATCCCCTGCGCGCCCGGCTGCAGCAACTGGCCGATGAATCAGACAAGCTGCGTTCCAAAATTGTCGCCACCAAAGAAGGCGGCATGATCACTGGAGAGGAGCGGCTCCGCGAGCTTCTGGGAAAAGTGTATGGCGATGTGACCGGCTGGGAGGGCCGTCCCACGGATTACCAGGTGGCTCGCACGGATTCCCTGGCGCGTGAACTGGAAGACGTGGTTGCCGATTTCCGTAAGCTCACTGACAAAGAGCTGCCGGCAATCAACGCCGGCCTGAAGAAAAAGAAGCTCGAGGCCATTCGAGTGCCGGACGAAGACGAGTGGAAGAAGCAGCACGCTGGAGAAAGCGCTTCAGCCAAGTCGGCCGCCAACCGCTTTCGCGAAAATGACTAAGCAGGAACTAGCGCAGGCAGCGTCGGAGCGGGACAAATTGGGACAACCCATGATGCCGTCAATGCCTGCCGGGTGTGGTGACGTGGTCGTGGTTTCTAAGAGCAGATCAAACATAAAGACAAGCGACGGGCGTTAGCACCCGTCGCTCGGTTGCGGCCCTTAGTCTATTGCGGTGGGGGTGGCGGAGGCGTCCGGACCGCTCCCGGGGTGATCTGGGTTCCAATCACGTCACCGGAAACGATCATCTCCACGCGGCGATTCAGTTTGCCGGCCGGCGGCCGTGCTGTTGTCTGCCACCGGGTCTCCTTTGCCCAATCCGCGCGCAATCACGTTATTGATCGAGACGCCGTTATCGACCAGATAGTCGCGCACTGACCCCGCCCGCTTCTCCGACAATGTCTGGTTGTAGGCATCGCTGCCCACGCTGTCGGTGTGGCCTTCAATTTCCAGGCGGAGGTCGGGATAGGCCAGAACAATTCCTGAAATCCGGGCCAGGCGCTCGCGAGCCGCAGGCTTCAGCGTGTAACTGCCGGAGTCGAACAGCACGTCGGGCATGCTGACCACCAGGCCGCGGTCCGTGTCTTTGGTCTCCAGCACCTGGTTGAGCTGGTTGAGCAGCGCTGCCGCATCTCTTCCTTCTGGCGGATCGCCTCTGCCGCGGCGGCTTGCGCTTTCTTCTGCTCGGCTTCAGCGGCGGCCCGCGGCTGCGTCGGCCTGCTGCTGCTGCAATTGGGCCTGAGCCTGCGCCTTTTCAGCGTTAGCTGCGATCCAGCTTCGGCCTGGGCGCGCCGGCGGGCATCCTCGTCGGACTGGGCCCTGGCCTGGGCTTCAGCTTCGGCAGCGGCTTTGGCGTCGGCTTCGGCTTTCTGCTGCTCGCTCGAGCATGGCCTGCTTTTCCGCCGCGATCCGTTCCTGCTCCTTGCGGCGCAAGGTCAGTACGCGGGCATCTTCGGCCATCTGCGTGGCGCCACGCGCCGCCGTGCCGATCGGAGTCTTGCCTTGTTTGCGCCGGTAGATAGTCTTCCGCGCGGTTGAGATAGTCTTCTGCCTTCTGCAAGCTGTCGGCGGCGTATTGAGCTGCACCTGCGGCTTTCGCGATGGCTACGCGCATTGCGCGCTTCCAGCAGAGTCAGCGGCGTCTTGGGATCGGCCGTCGTCGAGGGAAGCTGCTGAGCCGGCATGTCAATGGTGTACTGACCACCTTCGAGCATGTCGAACTTGGCGTCGATGGCTTCCTCGAATCCCTTGGTTTCCTGCCGGATAATGTTTTCCGCCACCACTTCATTGCTCGGCCGCGTCACCGAGAAGTAAGGCTCCGCGGTCACGATCAGACCGAAGGCCTGCAAGTCCGTAGTGACATCGAGGCTGCTCTTTCCATTTTCGTCGGGAACGATTTCTCCCAGGTTGTTGGCGCGGCCTTCCGGCGTGATCGCCCACAGAACGTAGGTCAGATACTGCGGACCAAACTTGCTGGCCGGGCCCAGCTTCGAGAGCTCGACATTGATCTGCAGACGTCCAGCCTTGCTGTCCACCTTGGCCCTGCCCTTGACCTCGGGCATGAGGTCGGTGCCTTTGATATCGACTGTGGTGGATCCGCCGCGATGGCGATAGTTCACCGCTTTGGTCGTCCGCGAAACCACGTTCACGCGGAATACCGGGGTTTGATCCATCGGTTGTACGGGAGGATTCTCCTGCTGAGCTACGGCGAAAGCAGCCCAAAGCAACACGCAGATCGCAGATCGAAGGATTTTCATAATTGCTTCCTTGCTTGGATACATTTTGGTGCGGGATTGAAACTCAACATTGAATTTTGACGCTTCGTGACAATATGCGGAAGTGACTTCGCAAGCTACCGCTGCCGCTCTACTTCAACCACTGCCTAAAGAGTAGAGCGGGTTTAAGATGCGGCCTCGTGCCACCTGGTCGATTCTGGCGGTCAATTTTTTTCAACTAGGTCCAACAATGTGGGCGCGCGAGGGTCCCGCTCTTGCAGTGTCTGGGAGGCCGCCGGTGCAAGGTCATGGGATGAACCTGCACGGGCGGGACGCCCC
Source organism: Terriglobia bacterium (assembly GCA_963696825.1). Taxonomy (GTDB): domain Bacteria; phylum Acidobacteriota; class Terriglobia; order Terriglobales; family Acidobacteriaceae; genus JAIQFF01. The sequence goes on along the minus strand of CAVOLN010000007.1, from coordinate 192,581 downwards.
CGCCCACATTGCGTCAGATCCCTTACCGGTCACGCCTTTTGGCGTTCTGCTGCCGTAACACATTGGGGTTACCTATATTGTGCAGCGTCTTGCATTTACGGGTCTTTTTCGCGACACCTAAATTCCTCCTAAGTCCTTTGACATTAGCATTTTAAGGGGATCCCCGTTATTGGCGCACTAGCTGCAATCCGTACCTGTGCCCAGCTGTGGCCGGGGGCGGAGATCGGGGTGCCGTTTTGTGGAACCTGACGGGCGATGAAGTAATTGGCAAGCCCAAACGTACGCTGCTTCCCGTACTGATTGCTTTGTTTGTCGTCTCGTACGGTCTGTTGACCATGCTGGTGGTGGAACAGGCCCGAACCATCGACTCGCAGCGCAGCCTGATCGGGCTGCTGTTTGACGACAGCGTCCAGCTGAGCGAGTCTTCGATCGAAGGCAATCTACAAGCAAAATTCTGCCGCCCGTGCCCGCGCACAGGCAGAAGCTCAGTCACATGCGAAAGCGCCGGCGGCGCAGATGTCGCCGCAAGGTTCGCAAGTACAGTCGGCCCCGACCGAGGCCACACCCTCGGCGGATGCCAAGACCCACGGGTCCAGCAAGATGCGGAAACGACTTCCGCTGAAACCTCCGAAGGGCGCGTCGGATGAAGGGGACGAACGAAGAATGTCGCTCCGGATCTAGAGAGCGATAGCTCGGTTGAGAATCTCAGGTAGCGAAGGCCCAGGTTTTTAATGAAAGTGCTTGCCACATTGCTGTTGTCAGTTTCTCTCCACGGCTCTTACCGCCTCTCGCCACCGAAGCCTCCCGTAGATCGTCTGGTGGCCCAACATCCCGCCCGCAAGGGAGGCCGCTGGTACTTTGCGGAAAACGGCCATGCAGTGTATTGCTACGGTCCAGTCAGATTGTTGCCGCAAGCGGAAGGCGGACTTCAGCGTGTCGCCACTTTCTGCCAGGGTGATAAGAACATGGTGCCCCTGAAAGACTAGACGCTGCCTCACAGATAAACCGAATTTAGATTTCCCGGCGTCGCTCCTGCCCAGCTCCAATCACCCCTAGCTGATCTCTTCAGATCTCGCTGTGACTGCAAAGCTCCTCATCGAAACACCGAATCATCTCGGGCCGTCACACGACTGACTCCCTAACTTGCGTGGCGCAGCTAATGTCTGGCATCGAACACAGCAAAGAGCGCTCGGCATGGTATAAGCGCTTTCCTTGCTTCCGAGGGTGCCTAATGCAAGAAAACGAGGAGAGATGGAAGCAACTATGTGAGCAGGCGGCCAAAGAACAAGACCCTGACAAGCTTATGGATCTGATCGCAGAAATCAACCGTTTGTTGGCCGCGAAGGACAAACGTCTCAGAGGAAGCCTTTCCGGCCCGGATTCCGGCGCCAAGCCCTAGATGCCCGGCAGATTTATGGAACATGTGGACCAACTTGTGGCAGCTGACGGCATCGCACCTGTGCGGGTTCGCCGGAAGAGCGCTGCGATCAGGCGAGGTTCAGCCAGGATCAAACCGCTCCTCTAATTTCTTGAGGATCGCCCGTGGAACGCAAAAACCTCCCAGTCGTGCAATCCGGTGAGCGGACGAATACCGCTGGGAAACCAGTCAGCAACGTAATACTTCTAGCGGCATCCGATAGCGATTACAGAGCGCTTCGTCCTCATCTCGAATACGTCGCGCTACCCAACCGCCTGGTGCTCCACGAGGCGGGAGGAAAGCTGGATTTCGCATATTTTCCGAATCGAGGGCTGATTTCCCTCGTAGTCGCAATGGAGGATGGAAAAACCGCGGAAGCGGGTGTGGTCGGAAATGAGGGTCTCATTGGGATACCCGCAGCCGTAGGCTTGAGCACTAGCCCGCTTCAGGCGGTCGTACAAATCAAAGGGCATGGGTTTCGGATCGAAGCAGGAGCTTTGCAAAGAACCTTGGAATCTGCCCCGCATCTTCAATTGTTGTTGAGCCGGTATGCCGTAGTCCAGGGCATGCAGATCGCGCAAACCGCTGCGTGCAACCGGCTGCACAATATCGAGCAGCGCTTTGCCCGCTGGCTTCTGACTACACAGGATCGGGTAGAGTCAGAATTCTTGCCCATCACCCATGATTTTCTGGCGACGATGCTGGGGACAAATCGTTCCAGCGTGACCCTGGCAGCCGGCATTTTGCAGCGCAAGAAGCTCATTGAGTACACCCGCGGCGCGGTGACGATCGTGAACCGCAAGAAACTCGAAAGTTCTGCCTGCGAGTGCTACCGAATTATGCGTCAATATGACGGCCAAATCGGTGTTAAATGACTTTGTTCAGCTTCGCGCGTTGCCTTGAGGTATCTCAGCTTCGGATTGACCTGGCCTCAAATCCCGCCTAAGATTGCATCCGCTTTCCAGTAATACCCAGTCAATCATGATCGGCCAGACCATCTCCCACTACCGCATCATTGAGAAGCTTGGCGGTGGTGGCATGGGCGTGGTCTACAAGGCCGAAGACACCAAGCTTGGCCGTTTCGTCGCTCTCAAGTTCCTTCCCGACGACGTCGCCAAAAACCAGTCAAGCGCTGGAGCGCTTCCGCCGCGAAGCGCGATCAGCTTCTGCTCTCAATCATCCCAACATCTGCACCATCCACGAAATCGACGAGCAGGACGGTCAAGCCTTCATCGTGATGGAGTACCTGGACGGGCAGACGCTCAAGCATCGCATCTCCGGGCGGCCCATGGACACCGAGCTGCTCTTGAACCTGGCTATCGAAATCGCGGACGGCCTGGATGCCGCCCACTCCAAGGGAATCATCCATCGCGATATCAAGCCGGCAAACATTTTCATCACCAAGCGCGGACAAGCCAAGCTGCTGGACTTCGGCCTGGCCAAGCTGGCTCCGGACGCGGTCGCCGGCCTGGACGGTTCGGGTCTGCGCACCGCTACCAACCACGAACTGATGACCAGTCCGGGTTCAACGATGGGAACCGTGGCTTACATGTCACCGGAACAGGTGCGCGCCGAAGAAGTGGACGCGCGCACCGATCTGTTCGCGTTCGGCGCAGTGCTGTACGAAATGGCCACCGGCGAACTGGCGTTTTCCGGAAGCAGTAGTGGCGTGATCTTTGAGGCGATTCTCAACCGGAATCCTCCCGAGCCTTCGACTTTAAACCCGAAACTTCCCGCGAAGCTGGAAGAAGTGATTTCGAAATCTCTCGACAAGGACCGCGAACTGCGTTATCAAACCGCCGCCGAGTTGCGCGGCGATCTGAAGCGGATCAAGCGCAGTCTGGACACGTCGCGAGCGCATGCCAGCGTATCCGGCTTCGGCGTCCGGTTCCGGCCAAATTGCGTCGCCCGCGCCAGTTCGCGACAGCAATAAGGTTCCTCGAAAGCGGGTTTCTCTTGCCGCCGCTATCGGCGGGCGCGGTCGCATTACTCCTTGGAGCTTCTTGCCGGAAGTGTTCCTATTCAAGCGGCCCGCGCTGGCTTCGCTGCCAACCTACCATCCCTTGGCATTTCGCCGCGGAATTGTGCGCTCGGCGCGATTCACTCCTGACGGCAAGACAGTCATCTACAGCGCGGCCTGGGAGGGCAAACCCCTGAGCCTGTTCAGTACCCGGCCGGAAAGCCCGCAGTCTCGTGAACTGGATCCGCCGGGCGCTGACGTTCTCGCTATTTCCTCAACCGGAGAGATGGCCCTGGCGCTGCAAGGCCCGGCCGAGTGAAGGCTTTCTGTATTCCGGCACGCTGGCTCGCGTCCCCCTGGGTGGAGGCGCGCCCCGGGAACTGCTGGAAAATGTCGAATTCGCCGACTGGTCGCCGGACGGTTCCACTCTGGCCATCGCGCACGACGTCGCCGGACGAAAGCGCCTTGAATTTCCGCCGGGCAAGGTGCTGTATGAGGTCGATGGATGGATCGGCCACATGCGAGTTTCACCCAAAGGCGATATGGTTGCGTTTCTCGACCATCCTCAGCATCGCGACGACGGCGGCTCCGTCGCCACTGTCGATCTAGCGGGAAAAAAGACAGTTCTTTCCGAGCGGCTGGGACAGCATTCAGGGCCTGGCCTGGTCCCCCGCCGGCGACGAGATCTGGTTTACCGCCACCAGGACCGGCGGCGACCGTTCTCTTTATGCCGTCGATCTTTCGGGAAAGGTCAGGATTCTGGCGCGCGTTCCCGGAGAGCTGACCTTGCTCGACGTCGGCAAAGAAGGAAATGTTCTGCTGACGCGTGGTATCGACCGCGCCGGAATCGTCGGACTTGCTCCGGGCGAAACCAAGGAGCGCGACTTGTCCTGGCTCGATTGGTCGACTCCCGGCGACTTGTCCGCTGACGGCAAGACCGTACTTTTTTCCGAAGCCGGCGAAGGCGGCGGTCCCAAGTACGCTGTCTACCTTCGCAAGACCGATGGGTCTCCGGCGGTTCGACTGGGAGAAGGCACCGGTGTTGCCTTGTCTCCAGACGGCAAATGGGCTGTAGCCCGTCCCAACACCTCGCCCGCGCCCATGTACCTTTTGCCTACCGGTGTGGGAGAGGCGAAGCCGCTTGGCCAGGACTCGATGAACCACCTAAGGGTCCGCTGGATGGCTGACGGGAAACGGCTGGTGTTTTCGGGCAACGAAGCGGGCCACGGACTGCGCCTTTACGTGCAGTCGTTGGAAGAAGGCAAACCACGCGCCATCAGTCCGGAGGGGGTGAACTCAACATTTGTTCTCTCTCCGAACAACGAACTGGTGGCGGCGGTTGGTCCGGATCACAAAGATCTACACATATCCAATCAACGGCGGCGAGCCCCGCGCTCGTCCCCGGCGTGCAACCCGACGAAGCGCCAACCGGCTGGTCGTCGGATGGACGCTCGTTATTTGTTTTTCGCTACGGCGAAATTCCGACTCAGGTAGTTCAGGTCGACGTCGCTACCGGGCAGAGAAAACCCTGGAAACAACTCGATCCCGCCGACGCCGCGGGAATCGACACAATCAACGGCGTGATGATGACCCCTGACGCTAAGGGATATGTGTACGGCTACATTCGAACTCTCTGCGATCTTTACCTGGTCGAAGGATTGAAGTAACCATCTCTCCAAAAATGGATGGGCTGAATTCTTCGACTGTTTGTCGGTCGATTAATCATCTCCACTTCAAGCTGTAGCCCAGCGCGGCCATGATCTGGTTCTCAAACTCATACTCCAGGACGAAGATAAAACTGTCCTGATCCTCCCAGGATGCGGCATATCGGGTGACGTTACCGCTCTATATGGAGTAGGCGGCTGCATAGCGGACGTTGCAAGGTTTTGGACACGCGATCATTCCGGTCGGGTTAGGCCGGTCCATGCCGGTCGCTGCCAGTAGTGCGGTGGAAGACGCATCCGGTTCGGCCCCCACTTGGAGTTGGTGCGGCACGATTTCCAGCGCACGAGCATCTCCGGGACGGATGTCGGCCGGTGCTCCGGAGAATGAGCGCTGCAGAGGATTCAGGTCAACCTGCTGAGCCAGGGTCTCCTGCGCCCCTTCCAGATCGTCCAAAGCTCGGCATCGGAATGATGAGTCTGGTTGACAAACCCGACCGGAAGCTCGTTTGGCCGCACTCCGCATCCCAGCATCGCCAACCCCAGCGCAAGCTTCCAAAGGTTCCGGCGGACGGATCCCATATTGCGTAATGGCCCCAAGAGATCATCGGCTGCCGGGTGGTTCGCCTCCAGTGTAAGTAGTCTGATTCCTGGCTGAAAGTGTAGGGTCTCGCGGTGTTGCCCCCTGTCGACTTCTGTGCTAACTTCGCCGGTCAATACTGCTCTAGTGCGCTTCCTTTTCCAACACGAAAAATCTGTCCGGGCGCCCCAGGAGCCGACACAAGCCGAGGTTCCGGAACTCCGCCTTGCCGAACTGGCTGCCGCCTACTACGGCGAACGGCAGGGTGGCGACCACTATGATTTTGTCCGGGTTGGTCCGACTCGGGTGTTGTTCGGTCTGCTGGACATCGCGGGACGTATTGAAGAAAACAGTTCGGTTGTCTCCGCCGCCCAGAACACCTTTCGCACCCGCTCGCCTGAGCTGTTTACCGCCGAAGACGTGAATGAAGCCGACGCCATGGCTGAGCTTTGCCTTGAGCTCAATCGGGCCATTATGTCGGCGGAAGGTGGCATCCGCTCCTGTCCCGCATTCGCCGGTTGCTACAACGAGGACCTGGGCACCATCTGCTACTTCAACGCCGGCCACACCCCAGGCCTACTGCGCGACACCCTAGGCATTACTGAACTTTCGGCAACCGGCCTGCCGCTGGGGCTGTTTTCCCATGCCACCTGCGAGGCTCCACTGGTTGCGTTGCCGCCGGGCGCAGCCCTTCTCCTGGTCTCACGAGGATTGCTGGAAGGCAAACGCAAGCGCGAAGAATTCGGACTGGAACGGGTAAAAAGCGGACTGCAACAGGCTGCCGGCGAAACCGCGAAGAAACTGTGCGTGACTTTGATCGATGGCGTGCAGGATTTCATGCGCAAGCCGCCAGTTCACAATGACGTCACCGCCCTCGCCCTGGTCAGGGCTGCGAATTCCAAGGCATCGACCTTGGCCCAAAATTAGTCTTTTATCTCTAAAATTCTTTCCTGTGAATCCATTTCCAGAGGAGGCTGTTTTCACTTATAAGTGTATATTTACATAGTAATATGCATTTATAACTATAATTTATAGAAATATGTTACACTTTAAAGTGTAACTGTGATCCAAGTTTGACTCTGCCATGAAATCCGAATTTAGGAATTTGCGGCTTCAGCAATTGGAGCGAAGCATGCAGCCGTTCTTGGCGGCTCGGGAGATCCCGCGGCCGCAAAGAGGCTGGATTCGCGCTATCCGCGAAGCCTCCGGGATGACTCTGCGGGAACTGGCCACGCGAATGAAGAGCAGTCTTTCCCTCGCAGCACAATTTGAGAGGTCGGAGGCAGAGTATCGAATAACTCTAAACAGTCTCAGGCAAGTGGCCGACGCCCTCGGTTGCGACCTTGTGTACGCCCTTGTACCCAAGCGCGGAGATATTCAAGATTTGGCGCAACGTCGCGCGACCGAGGAAGCTACCGCCGACGTTTTAGCAGTGGAACACAGCATGGCACTGGAGGACCAAGCGGTTGGAAGAACAAGAGAAAAAATTCAGGAAGAGGCCAAACGCATACTGAAGCAGCAGAAGTAGAACCCATGCCGCTATTAAATGAGGGGGACGGGAACACGTCGATTGCTCCCGAGGAACTCGAGGATCTTATTCCCAACCTTGCGACCAGGGAAGAACTCAACGAATGGGAGCGCGAGAATATTCTGCGCGCAAGGCGATGGGCGCTGCGCCGCAAGAACACCAGCACAGCGGATCCCATCACGGATGAATACATTCGGAAGCTTCACGACCGGATGTTTGATCAGACGTGGAGGTGGGCAGGCATCTATCGCAAGACGGAAAAGAATATCGGCGTTCCGGTTTCGCAGATGCGAGAGATGCTGGTGGCACTTCTCGGTGACGCAAGGTACTGGATCGAAAACAACACGTATCAAGCTGACGAGATCGCTGTCCGTTTTCACCACCGGCTGGCGCTAATTCACCTTTTTCCGAACGGAAACGGAAGACATGCCCGGCTGATTGCGGACGTCCTGGCGGTTCGCCTGGGAAGACCTGTCTTCACCTGGGGCCGGAACAATCTCATCAACCCGGGCGAGGCGCGGGAAAAGTATCTTCAAGCAATGAGAACTGCAGATGCCGGAGACATTACCATGCTAAGAGAGTTTGCGCGTTCCTAGCCGCGTCACAAACCAACCTAGAACGGACGCTTTTTTCGTACCGGCTTCGCGGTCGACTGGGGCTTCTCCGGAGCCAATTCGTCCGCAGTGACGAAGTTGAATTCAACGTCAGTGGGAATGCCCTCCAGGCGCTCAAACGATTTTTGCAGTGTGGGGCGGATGACTCCCATTTCGTCCAGCATCTTCTTCGCGCTCGCGTAATCGCCCTGTGCTTCGATGGTCAGCAGATCGTGGTCCAGGTCGCGCACTCCGAGCTTGAATTTTTTCAGATCGAGGGCAAAAGTGCCGTCGGCTTGCTGCGCGAATGCTCCTTTGTCCATGAGGTAATTGAACTGGATTGCCATGCCCTTGCCATGGGCGTCGCTCAATCCGAAGCGCAGGCTGCGGAACATGGAAGCCATGTAAGTGGTGTAAAGCTGCCGCTGCGCCGCGTCATCGGAAGGCAGCACGCTGGACAATTTCATCTCCTGGGCGTGATCCATCATGTACTGCAGCGCGAACAGGCCGGTGATATCGGCCTTGGCTTCTTCGATCGGCGCTGTAAACTTCTTTCAGTTCACTTCGCACCGTGGTGTCGCGCCCGTCCACTTTGATCTGGTGCGGTCCCAGGCCGTGCATCAGTTCATGAGCCACGATGTGGGTGAAGAATGATTCGAAATTCACATCCACACGGGCTGACTCGGAGAGCATGCGCCGCGCAATCGGCAGCAGCACGCTGCGGAACTTGGCCTCCTGCACGTTCTTGAGCATGACCCGCTTGCTGCCCTTCTGCTGCACGACGCGCTCGTCGTTGGGCAGATTGTAGGCCGCGGTCGCGATTCCGCGATTGCCGTCGCCGGCGGAGAGAATCTCATCGACCACGCGGATCGGCGCTGCCGCTCCCAGCTTGGGGTTGCGATACTGCGGATCGATCGGAAGATTGTCCTCGATCTCCTGCAGGTGCGCGCTGAGAGCGGAGAACTTGGCGCTCTCTTCATCGTCCCGCAGGTTCACATAGACTTCGAAGGCTGCTTTGTAGCCGAACAGTTCGTCGTTGTAGGTTTCGTAAGGGCCAATCGTGATGTCGATGGGCGCGTCCAAATCCATCCAGGCCAGGTCGCTGGCGTAATAATCGTTGGAAAGAAACGCATCCGCCCGCAGGTTGAGAAAATTCTTCAACGAGGCATTGTCGGTGAGGCCGGCTGCTTCTTTCAGCAGGTTCGCGGCCCGGGTGAGGTCGTCTTTGTACTCTTCGCTGTAGGGGATCGGCCACCAAGGTCTTTGAAGCCAGCATCTCTTCCAGCGAATGACGGTGAAAAAGCCCTTGGCCTGCTCCTGCTCTTCTTTCGGCAAGGACGCAACCCAGGTTTCGAAATCCTCCCGGGTCATGTCTTCAGGATAGAAATTTGCGCCCTTCGGTTTCTCCGGCGGAACGCCCGGGAGAAAGGCCTTGAATCCATCCAGACGCTGACCAGGGACCCTTGTTGATCCAGAAATATTGCAGGCGCGCTTTGCCCAGCGGTGTCGTGTCCTTCTGCAGACGGGCATAGAGGGCGAGATCGCCGCTCCAATACTGCTTCATGAAAACGTCGTCCATGATGCGGCCGGCTTCGATCAGTTTGACCAGCGCCTGCCGGTCTGCCGCCGGAAAGTTTGGATGTATCCACCCGCAGTGGCGTCGGCGCAAAGCGAGCGGTCATCTTCTGCAGTTCGCGCCAGTCCCGGCGCGCCGGTTCTGCGCCCGGGTGGTTCTAGTGGCTTTGCTGGATTTGGCCTTCTGGGCCTGGGCTGAAATACCGGCCACTCCCAGAAAAATAATTGAGCGCAATGACGCCCAGGGCAAGAAACCTCATTCATCTCTCCTCGGACTCAACAACGGAAGTATGGGTGACAAGCCCGATCATAATAGCAAGGGCTCAGTGGCCGCGGGCCGGCATCCGGAGGTACAATTTAGACAGGCCGTAACCGCGTGAGTTGTTGTTACCTTCGTTGTCGTTAACTTCAAGGAGCGGCCCTCATAAGCTTTATGCGAAAACTACTCCCCTGCCTGTTGCTGGTTTGTTTTGCCGCCCTGCCGCCAGCTGTGTCTGCCGACACGGTGGTCGAAGAAATTATAGCCCGCGTTAATAATCAGATTGTTACCCGCACCGAATACCTGCGCAGCAAAGATCAGCTGAAGCAGGAAGCGCAACAGCAGGACCCGGCCAACGCCGACAAAATCGTCGCCGAAAGGGACAAAGACGTTCTGCGCGATCTGATCGACCAGCAGTTGCTGCTCGAAAAGGGCAAGGATCTGGGCATCACCGCCGACACCGAAGTGATCAAGCGGCTCGACGAAATGCGCAAGGAGATGAAGCTGGAATCCATGGAAGACCTGGAAAAGGCCGCCGCAGGGGCAAGGCATCTCGTTTGAAGATTTCAAGCAGAACCTGAAGAACCAGATCATCACGCAGCAAGTGATCTCGAAAGAAGTCGGCTCCCGGATGACCATCACCAAGGAGGAGCTGCAGCAGTTCTACGATGAGCACAAGAGCCAGATGGAGCAGCCGGAGCAAATCCGGCTGAGCGAACTTCTGGTTTCCACCGAGAAAAAGGACAAGGATGCCGCCGCCGGACGATCCGCAGCAGCTTGCGGCCGCGCAGGCCAAGGCGGACGACCTGCTGGCCCAGATCCGCAAGGGAGCGGCCTTCGACGAAGTCGCCAAGAAGAACTCCGATGGGCCCACCGCCGCTCAGGGCGGCGATCTCGGATACTTCAAGCGCGGCACGCTGGCCAAGGAACTCGAAGACAAGACCTTCGCCATGAAGCCGGGCGAAGTTTCCGACGTCATCCGCACCAAGCAGGGATTTGTCATCCTCAAGGTCGCGGAACATCAGCAGGCCGGCGTGCCGCCGCTCAGCGAGATTGAGCCCAAGGTTCAGGACGCGATCTACATGCAGAAGCTGCAGCCCGCGCTGCGCGCCTACCTGCAGAAACTGCGCGAAGATGCCTACATCGACATCAAGCCCGGCTACGTGGACACCGGCGCCAGCCCCAACCAGACCAAGCCGGTCGAAACCACCGCCAAGGATGCCGGCGCCAAGGAACTCAAGAAAAAGAAGAAAAAGCTGGGCATCATCTAGCATGCAGATCATCAAGCCATTCGGACGCGAACGCGAATGACAGGCAGTAACCTATGAAAGAATTCTTCATTTGCGACTGCGTCCAGCACGAGAACAAGATCATCACCTCCAGCTTCGTGGTGGTTTCCCAGCAGGTCAAGCCCAAGAAAAGCGGTGAGCCCTACCTGGCCCTGACCCTGGGCGACCGCAGCGGCCACCTCGAAGCCAAGATGTGGGACAACGTCGAGGACGCCATCGACGCCTTCGACCAGGACGACTTCATCAAGATCAAGGGCCTGATCAACAAGTACAAGAACCGCTTTCAGCTCACCATCCACAAGCTGCGCCGCATGGGAGAATCCGAAGTCGATTTCGCCGACTACCTGCCCAAGACCACCAAGGATATTGGCGAGCTGTGGCAGACGCTGGCGGGCTTTGTCGCCACTTTCAAGGATCCTCATCTCAAGGCGCTGGTCGAAGCGTTCATGGCCGACCCGGAAATCGCGGAAGCCTACCGCAATGCGCCCGCCGCCAAGACCCTGCATCATGCTTTCATCGGCGGCTTGCTCGAACACGTGGTTTCGCTGTTCCACTCCTGCGACCTGATGTGCCGCAACTATCCGCAGATCAATCGCGACCTGCTGCTCACCGGCGCGTTCCTGCACGACATCGGCAAGATTCACGAACTCACCTACAACCGCTCGTTCTCCTACACCACGCGCGGCCAGTTGCTCGGGCACATGATCATCGAACTGGAGATGCTGCAGGCCAAGCTCGCGCAGTTGCCCGATTTTCCGGACTCGCTGAAGACGCTGGTCGAGCACCTCATCATCAGCCATCACGGCCAGTACGATTTCGGCTCGCCCAAGCTGCCCATGTTTCCGGAGGCGCTGCTGCTGCACTATCTCGACGATCTCGATTCCAAGATGGAAGCCATGCGGGCGCAGTTCGAGCGCGGCGGAGATTCGGACGGCGCCTGGACCGGTTACAATCCGTCGCTGGGCCGTCCCGCTGCTGAACACGGCGAAGTTCCTGGCGCAGAAGGCGACCGAAGAGGAAGTACCAGAAGGCGGCGAGAATCCTGTCACAGAAACCGCCTCCGCCGGTTCGGCCGAAGCGCCGATCTGCGGATGGCGGCACTCCGCGGTCTGAACCGGCCTCGAACCCGGCGAGAGAGAAAACAGCAATGCCGCCATGACATCCGCGGCGCATGAGGATAAAATCTAGGCCAATCCGTTTGGGGTCCTCGTCAGCGTCCTGTTAAGGGCGTTTGCGCACCGTTCAGCTTTCTGACAAACCATCCCGACATGGAGGGAATCATGCGAACCCGTTTGGCAGCACTCACCCTGGGTCTCTATTTATCTTTCGCCGTGCTCGGCTGCAACAGCAAGCCGGCAGATTCCACGGCTTCCAATTCGAGTGACAGTAACAGTCCAAGCAACGCTCCACCGAATAACAACGCTGCCGGATCGAGCGGTAGTGCCGGCTCCGGCGATGTCGAATAATTCCGGCTCGGCGATGTCGGGCATGAAGCTCCGAGCTCCGAAGCCGTTGATCGTTCCGGCCGGCACCGTGCTGACGGTTCGCCTGGGGCAATCGGTTGGCTCCAAGATCAGTTCGGCCGGACAAACCTTCACCGCCACCGTGGCCAGTCCGGTCACGGTCGAGGGCAAGACGGTGATCCCGGCGGGCGCGACGGCGTCCGGGACCGTGGTTGACGCGAAACCGCTGGGCCGCTTCAAAGGCGGAGCGGTTCTGCAATTGCGCCTGACTTCGATCACCGTGAACGGGGTTGACCAGTCTATTTCCACCTCTGCCGTGACCCGAACCGCAACCGGCAAAGGTAAGCGCACTGCCATCCTGGCGGGCGGTGGCGCGGGCCTGGGCGCGCTGATTGGCGGCCTGGCGGGCGGCGGCAAGGGCGCCGCCATCGGCGCACTCGCGGGCGGCGGCGCAGGCACCGGCGGCGCTGCGTTCACCGGCAACAAGGACATTGTCCTGCCGGCGGAGTCCGCGCTCAGCTTCAAGCTGGAGCAGCCGCTGGAAGTGAAGTAGACCAGCGTCGTCTGTCGGTCTTCAGTCGTCGTCAGCCCACGGCGCAAGTCGTGGGCTGCATTTTGTGCAACCTGAAAGCTATGCTCGACTTCGCTCAATTCCGGGTCCTCACCTTCGACTGCTACGGCACGCTCATCGACTGGGAGACGGGAATCTTCTCCGCACTGCGTCCCATTCTCGCCGCGCACGGCAAAACCATCGCCGACGTCTGATCTCCTGACTCTTTACTCCGAACTGGAATCTGAAGCCGAGCAGGGAGAATTTCGTCCCTATCGCGAAGTGCTCGAGTCCGTAGTGCGCGGGTTCGGCGAGCGCCTGGGTTTCAAGCCGACTGAAGTCAAGTGCGCTCGCTGCCCGACTCGCTGCCCAACTGGCCGCCTTTCCGCGACACCGTGGCAGCGCTCAGCCAGCTCAAACACGTTATCAACTCGCGATCATTTCCAATGTGGACGACGACCTTTTTGCCGCCACTGCCCGCCGCCTCGAGGTGCCCTTCGATTACGTGATCACCGCTCAACAGGCCCGAGCCTACAAACCCTCGCTTGCAGATTTTCAAACTGGCGCAGCAACGAACCGGCGTCGCCCCGGGGCATTGGCTGCACGTCGGCCAGAGCGTCTACCATGACGTGATTCCGGCCCAGTCGTTGGGAATCGCCACGGTCTGGGTGAACCGTCCGTCGCCGCGTCCCGGCGCAGGCGCAGCCAAAGCCGCCTCGGGCACAACCCGACCTCGAAGTGCCCGACCTGAAGACGCTGGCCAGACTGACAACCGAGAACTATGAACTGCAAACTGGTATCAGCACCCACACCCGGTATTAAACTGGAGACAATCCTTTTCGTTCCGTACCTTGCAATCGGAGAGCCCTAGATGACCACAACCACCGCCCGCGCCAATCCGCTTTCCTACCTCACCGACCAACTCAACGATCTCAAAGCCAAGGGCACGCACTTCCGCCTGCGCGTCCTCGACGATGAACAGGCCGCGGTCTGCACCTTCGACGGCAAGAAAGTCATCAACCTGGCCTCGAACAATTACCTCGGCCTGACCACGCATCCCAAGCTGCGCGAGGCCGCGCTCGAAGCCACCCGCAAGTACGGCGTCGGATCGGGCGCGGTGCGCACCATCGCCGGCACCATGAAAATCCACATGGAGCTGGAAGAAAAAATCGCGCGCTTCAAGAATGTCGAAGCTTGCGTGGTCTTTCAGTCGGGATTCGCGGCCAATGCGGGCACGGTGTCGGCGGTGCTGGGCAAAGAAGATTTCATCATCTCCGACCAGCTGAACCATGCCTCGATCATCGACGGCGCGCGCCTGTCACGCGCCAAGATTCTGGTCTTCGAGCACAAGAATATCGCCCAGGCCGAAGAGCGCCTGGCCAGCGTCAAAGATCAGCCCGGCAAGAAAGCTGCTGATCAGCGACGGCGTCTTCTCCATGGACGGCGACATCGGCCCGCTGCCCGCGCTTTGCGAGCTGGCGGAAAAATACGGCGCCATCATGATGGTCGACGACGCCCACGCCTCCGGCGTTCTGGGCCGCAACGGCCGCGGCACCATCGATCACTTCAAAGTGCACGGCCGCGTGGATATTCAGGTCGGAACGTTATCGAAAGCGATTGGCGCGCTGGGCGGATACGTCTGCGGCACCCGCGACCTGATCGATTTTCTCTATCATCGCGCCCGGCCGTTCCTGTTCTCGACTTCGCATCCACCCTCGGTTGCGGCAACCTGCATCGCGGCTTTCGATGTTCTGGAAAACGAACCGGAGCGCATCGAGAAACTCTGGGAGAACACCCGCTTCTGGAAAAAAGAACTGGGCCTGCTCGGCTTCGACATCGGCGGCAAGACCACGCCCGCCAGCGAAACCCCGATTACTCCAATCATCATCGGCGACGGCAAACTCACCATGGATTTTTCCCGCGAACTGTTCAAGGAAGGCGTGATGGGCACTGGCATTGCGTTCCCGACCGTGCCGGAAGGCAAGGCGCGCATTCGGACGATCATGACGGCAACGCACACCGAGGACGAATTGCAGCAGGCGCTGGAAGTGCTGAAGCGGGTGGGGAAGAGAATGGGGATTCTAGTGTAGGCGCGAGCGTCCTCGCTCGTGCGGCGTCATTCGACAGTCGGTCATGAGCTGCACAAGCGGGACGCTCGCGCCTACATCGTCTACTCGGCGCGATACACGATCCGCCCACCCACAATCGTCGCCACTACTTTTCCGGTCAGCTGCGCTCCGTCAAATGGCGTATTGTGCGACCGGGAGTGAGACTTCGCCGCGTCAAACGTCCAACGCTTTTTGGGATCGAAGATGGTGACATCGGCGTGGCTGCCGCGGACCAGCGTCCCGCGGCCTCTCAGGCTGAACACCCGCGCCGGGCCGGCGGTGAAGAGTTCGACAATCCGGCTGAGCGGAATTTCTGTGTCGCGATGAAGGTGAGTGATCGCGAGGCCCAGAGCGGTTTCCAGTCCGGTGATTCCGAATGCAGCGCGCTCGAACTCGATAATCTTTTCGTGCGGCGCGTGGGGCGCGTGGTCGGTGGCAATCGCGTCGATGGTGCCGTCAGCCAGCGCCACCAGGATGGCCTCGCGATCCGACTGCCGAACGCAGCGGCGGATTCATCTTGAAGTTGGTGTCGTACTCGCCGACATCTGCGTCGGTCAGCGCGAAGTGGTGCGGCGTAACTTCGCAGGTCACGTGCGACTTGCTGCGCTTCCCGCGGCGCACCGCCTTCAGCGCGTCGGCGGTCGAGAGATGGGCCACGTGCAGGCGGGCGCCGGTGAACTGCTGCGCCAGTTGCACATCGCGCTCCACGATCGAAGCCTCCGCCGCCGCTTTCATGCCGCGCAGCCCCAGGCGAAACGAAGTCGGCCCGTCGTTCATGGAGCAGCGTTCGGTCATGCGCGTATCTTCCGCGTGCTGAATCACCGGAAGATTGATTTCCGAAGACAGCCGCAGCGTTTCGCGCATGACCGTGTCGCTGAGAATCGGCTTGCCATCGTCGGTGACGCGCCACCGCCCCGGCGCGTTGCAATCCGCGGAAGTCGGTGAGCACCGCGCCTTTGCTGGCGTGGGTGGCGGCCGCGATGGGAAAGACGTTGACCACCGCGCCGCGCTCCGGCCGCTGCAGCCACGTGACCCACTCCGGCGAGTCGACGACGGGCTGCGTGTTGGGCATGCAGCAGACCGAAGTGAATCCTCCGGCAGCGGCCGCGGCGGTGCCGGTGGCGATGGTTTCCTTGTAGCCCTGCCCGGGCTCGCGCAAGTGAACGTGCAGGTCGATGAAGCCAGGAGCGACGATCAGGCCACGCGCATCGAATTTCTCGTGCGCAGCGCCGCGAATCTTGCCCGGCGGCGCGATCTCGGCCACCTGGCCGTCGCGCAGCAGGACGTCCATGGGCGCATCGATCTTCGCGGCGGGGTCGATGAGACGGCCGCCTTTGATCAGCAGGCTGTGATTTTCTTTTCTATTCAAGTGTGGACCTGAGCACTTCTTTTCCACGGATTCACACAGTCATCCGTCAAGCGTCACGCACGAGCCACAGAGCCAGCCGAGTTCGATGAAAACCTAAAGAATTTCTCTGTGCCTCGTGTGTCTCTGTGGTGAGATGAGCGTTTCTCATCTCGCCCTCCCCAGCGCCTTGGCCAGAATCGCCATGCGCACCGGCACTCCGTTCCGCACTTCTTCGACAATCGCCGACTGCGGACAATCCGCCACTTCCCAGGTCAGCTCCAGTCCGCGAATGATCGGTCCGGGATGCATGAGCATGGCATCTTTTTTGGCCAGCTTCAGTCGCGGCATGGTCATCTGGTAGCGGGCAATGTAATCCTGCAAACTGATCTTCGTGCCGGCCAGCCGTTCCTTCTGCACCCGCAGGGTCATGACCACGTCGGCGCCATGGACCGCGTCTTCCACGGTGCGCGTGATGTGCAGTCCTGGCGCCAGGCTGGTCGCCGTCTCCGGCAAAAATTCCGGCGGACCGCAGAGCGTGATGCGCGCACCAAACTTGCTGAGCAGGTGAATCGCAGAACGCGCCACGCGGCTGTGATAGATGTCGCCGACGATCGCGACCTGCAATCCCTTGAGCGTTTTCTTGTGGCGCAGAATGGTGTAGGCATCGAGCAGCGCCTGCGTGGGATGCTCGTGCATTCCGTCACCGGCGTTGATGACCGGAATATCCAGATACTTCGCCATCAGCGCCGCCGCGCCGGCCTGGGGATGGCGGATCACGATCACATCCGCGCCTACCGCGCGCAGGGTGTAACCGGTGTCCAGCAGCGACTCGCCTTTTTCGATGCTTGACCCGCTGGAGAGCACCAGCGTGGTCATCGCGCCCATGGACTTGGCCGCAACTTCAAAGGAACTGCGAGTGCGCGTGGAAGCTTCGTAAAACAGCAGCAGCACCCGCTTGCCGCGCAGCAAGGGGCGGGGCTTCTGCGGATTCATGCGCCGGGCCAGTTTGAGCAGGCCCAGAATTTCCTCTGCCCCGAGATGTTCAATTCCCAGCAGGGAGCCGCGCGCAGCTTGATTCATGGTTTGCCAGGGCTAGCGCATGGACGAGCCGTCGCATGCCAACTTCGCGATCGATTAATCAGTCTCTTATCGTCAGTCGGTCTGCGATTCTTTGCGTCGTGATCAGTCTTGCCGTTCGACCAACAGAACCTTCTCCACGTCATCCACTTCGCGCAGCTTTACTTCGATAATTTCCCGGTCCGTGGTTTGCACCTTGCGTCCGATAAAACCGGCCTCGATCGGCAACTCGCGATGTCCTCGGTCGATCAGCACACAGAGCTGCACCTGTTTTGGGCGTCCTTCGCGAAACAGGGCATCCATCGCGGCGCGAATGGTGCGTCCGGTGTAGAGAACGTCATCCACCAGAATGATGTTCTTGCCGGTGATCGGAAAACCGACCTCGGTCTTCTGCACCACCGGCTTCGGCCCCAGAGTGGAAAGGTCGTCGCGATACAGAGTGATGTCCAGAGTGCCCACCGGGACGGGAGTCTTCTCGATGCGCGCAATCATCTGCTCCCAGGCGCTGGGCCAGGGGCACACCGCGGCGCCGGATGCCGACCAGTCCAAGATCGGTGGCGCCATTGTTTTTCTCGACAATTTCGTGGACCAGGCGGACCAGGGTGCGCTCAATTTCAGAAGCGGACATCAGTTGCGACTTCTCGCGCAGGCTGGATGGACGGGGAGAGAGCTTTGGCAGTCATAAACGCTGCATCATACTCGCCAGACGCGACCCCGAGCAAGGTTAGAGAAGGCAATCCCAAGACTAAATCATTCCCAATCAATAAGATCACACCCAGCAAATGTGGGCGCGAGCGTCCCGCTCGTGCAATGCGGGCATCGACCAGAGCATTTTCGGTGAAGGGCCGCTTGCGACCAACCGGCGCGAGTTGCTTGGAGGAAAGCAGGTCCCTCCACTTCGCGCCTCTCCGGTCGGAATGACAGAGATCCCTACACTGACATCCGGATCAGGGACGCACGAGCGGGACGCTCGCGCGTACATACGCATGGTTGCACCCGCTGAGGGTGGCGGTCTATAGTCACCGTTTCGGAGAGTGCCATGAAACATCTCCTGAACTGGGCGTTGAGCGCGCTGGCGCTCTGGATCGTGGCCAGGCTGGTGCCGGGATTTCACGTCAACGGGCCGCTGGCAGCTTTGATTGCGGCCCTCGTGATTGGCTTCGTCAATGCCACGCTGGGAGTTTTTCTTAAGATCGTCACCTTCCCGCTGGTTCTGCTCACCCTCGGTCTGTTCTGGCTGGTAATCAATGCGGCCATGATCGAACTGGCCTCGGCCATCGTTCCGGGCTTCCATGTGGACACCTTTGGCTCAGCTTTCATAGGCGCCATTGTTCTTGCTCTGGTCAACATGTTCTTTCGCTGGCTGGCTGGGTCGGGAAGCCGCAGCTAGTGTTCGGAGCCGGTTCACTGATCATCTCGAAGTGGCCGGAACAGCAGGTCCTTCCATTCCGCTTTGCTCCGGGTCGGGATGACAAGCTTTATCGAACTGATTTCACACGCGGGCCGCCAAATGCGGCAGGACTTGGAGCGCTACTCCTCGCACGCTACTCGGAAGCCGTAATCGGCATAGTGAAATTCCGGAGGAATGCTGGAACGCGCCGCACAACGGCTGGCTTTGATGTGATGGCGCCAGGAGCCTCCCCGGGAAGCCCGGCGGACTCCCTGTTCCGGACCGGTTGGGTTGCGCTCCGGTGAGACGGAATAGTAGTCGGCCTGATACCAATCGCTGCACCACTCGTGAACGTTTTCGCAGATGTCGTACAGGCCAAATGCGTTGGGCGCATAGCGCGCCACCGGCTCGGGACCATGCTTCCAACGCGCTTCGTAACCTGGCAATGATTGCGGCGGCGCGTCCCCCCAGGGATAGAGTTCGTTCTCGACACCACCGCGCGCTGCCCGTTCCCACTCGGCTTCGGTGGGCAAACGGTAACGCAGGCCCGTGCTCTGGCTGAGCCATTCACAATACTTCGCAGCCTCAAACCAGGACACCGCAACCACCGGCTGTTCTGGATGGTTGAAACCGGGATTGTCGCAAAAGGGGGCGGGCGCCGACCCCGCGGCCAGCACGAATTGAGCGTAAGCGGCGTTGGTTACCTGGCACGACGCCAATCGAAACGCGTCGACCCATACGCGGTGAACCGGGCGTTCGTTGTCCTGTCCGGCATCGGATCCCATCCAGAACCAGCCCGCCGGAATGCACATCAGTTGCGGCTCAATTTGGTTGGGTTGGACGGGCGGAATGGACGGTACGGACATAGGCATCAGGCCTGAAAAAACGATCGGTTCAAGTTCGAGCCCGAGGGAAAATCATTTCCCAGGGGGAAGGGGCAAACTCGTCCCCCATTTCCTTTATCCAACTGCCATCTCGGAGCTATCTTACACAATTACTTTGACTTACGAAGATCGCCGGTCATGGTAAAACGACGGCCTCCAACGTGCATTAAGTACTGGTGCAAGGCCATGATAGTGACAGAGTATGAATACACCAAGGGGCGCTTTATGAAACCGGTTTTGAAGTTGTTGATCGCCAGTCTGGTCTTGCTCACCCACGGGTTCGCACAAGAACCTAAAAAAGCTATCGTCCCGCATGACTCTGCCGTCATGCAGTCCAGAGACCAAATCATTGCAAGTGGCTCAGCCAAACAACCAGCACCTGTAGTGCAGCCTAAGGCGTTGCCGGCGCTGAGTCCATCTTTAGGGGATATAGCCCGCGCCGCTCGCGCCGCTCATGCCGCTGCACCCAAGGCACAAGTGGTGGTTGCGGAAGACGCCCCCTCGCAAAAGTAAATCGACTTCCAGTTTGACGGGGCAGGATGCCCTCCCGCCAGCCAGCAAAGCCTGCCCTGAGCGCAGTCGAAGGGATGCCGGCGCTACTCTAAAACCTGCACGGACGGCGCGCGAGGGCCAGCCGGCAAACGGATACACTGTCTTCGCCACCGCCCGATGCCTACCAGAAAAACATCGTCCACCCTGGCCTCTATGCTTGGCCAGCGTTGCCCGCGCTGTCGCGAGGGACGCATTTTCCCCTATTCCATCTTTCGCGGTTTTCCAAAAATGTGCGAACGCTGCTCCGTCTGCGATCTCAAATTTCAGCGTGAAGAGGGTTATTTCCTGGGAGCGATGTACATCAGCTTCGGCCTGGCGCTCGTGATCATCGCGCTGATCGCTGGGTTGCTTTGGGCCATCACCGGATGGTGGATCACCCGAGTCACGATTTGGGCGGTGATACTGTTCCTGCCGCTCGCGCCAGCCATCTCATTGCTGGCTCGTGTACTTTGGATCTATCTGGATCAGGCGTTTGATCCTGAGAAGACCTGAAAATGTAGGCGCGAGCGACCCACTCGTGCAGGAATCGGGCTGCGGACTTCCGCCAGGTGAGGGCTAGATGCCCTCACGACAGCCGGCGGGACGCCGGCGCTACTAAACCTCTCAGCGGACTTCGGCGAGTTGAGTGCGCAGTTTGTGGGTGGCGCGGAATAGAGTGTTCTTGATCGTGCCTTCGGTCGTATTCAGCATTCCAGCGACCGTTCGCAGCCTCATGCCGTGGTAGTGCTTCAGTTCGAAGACCATCCGTTCGCGTGGCGAAAGCCGGCTGAGCGCGCTGACGATGCATTGCCGCAGTTCCCGTCCGGCAAAGCTGCGCTCCGGGCTGGCTCCGGGGCGGCGATCGGGCATGCGGTCCAGCACATCTTCCTGCTCGCCTTCCGGAGACGCCGTCGTAGTCAGGTCGCGGCCGCGTGAACGCTTCTTGCGCAGATGATCCAGGCAGAGATTGGTGACGATGCGATAGATCCAGGTGTAGAAAGAGCACTCGAAACGGAAGCGCGCCAGATTGATGTAGGCCCGGAGAAACGCTTCCTGATAGATGTCCTGACCATCTTCCTGCGATCCGGTGAGATGAACCGCCAGCCGCAGCACGGCGCGATCGTACTGCCGCACCAGTTCTTCGAAGGCTGCGGTGTTGCCCTGCTGGGCCTCGCGGATCAGCGCGGAATCGTCCACGCGGACCGGAGCCTTCGACAGCCGGCGGCTTGACAGAAGCCAGTACCGGGCGGTTCAGGTATGGCGTCTCGCGAATTTTGCTGGTCTCCGGCACACTCATCTCCGTCTACCTCTCGACCTTTAACCCACGAACTTGTAGCCCGTGCCATGCACGGTGAGGATGAAGCGAGGCTCCTCCGGCTTCGGTTCAACCTTCTGCCGCAAGCGGACGATGTGCGCATCCACCGTGCGCGTCGTCGGAAAGCGGTCGTAGCCCCACACCTCCTCGAGCAGGCGATCGCGGCTCAAGGTCTCGCCGGGATGGCAGAGAAAATATTTGAGCAGTTCGAATTCCTTGGAGGAAAAATCGAGCTCCTTGCCGCTGCGTGAAACCTGGCAACTCTTCAGATTCACCTCGACCTCGCCGAATGAATAGCTTTCCTGCTCCTTGGGAGCGGTCTTGGCGCGGCGCAGCACGGCTTTCACCCGGGCCAGCAATTCGCGGATGGAAAACGGCTTGGTGACATAGTCGTCCGCGCCCAGTTCGAGGCCGACTACCTTGTCCACTTCCTGGCCGCGCGCCGTGAGCATGATGATCGGCACCGAAGGCCGCTTGGCCTTCAGCTGCTTGCAAACGTCCAGGCCGCTCATGCGCGGCATCATGACGTCGAGGATGACGAGATCGGGAGCTTCGTTCAGAGCGCGTTCCAGCCCGGCCACGCCATCGGGCGCGGTGATGACGTCGTATCCTTCGAATTCGAAGTTGTCGCGCAAACCCGCCACCATGTTGGGCTCGTCTTCGACAATCAGGATTCTGGTCATTTCGTAGATCCTTGCTGCTGCTATGTCGAGCTTCGCTCGACCGGACAGCCGGGCGGCTGTCCCACGTGGTTCTTGCTAGGCCGAGGCTGCTGTACCACCGTTCTGCACCGACTTTACCGGCAACTCGATGGTGAATTTGCTGCCCTGCCCGGGCGCGCTGTCCACCGACAACCTCGCCGCCGTGAGCCTGCACGATATGGCGCACCAGCGAAAGGCCCAGGCCGCTGCCTTTGGTGTTGTGAACCAGCGGATCGCCCACCCGATAGAACTTCTCGAAAATCTTCTGCTGCTCCTGATGAGGAATGCCGATGCCCTGGTCCACCACTTCCAGCTTCACCGAGCCGTTGTCGCGATAAAGATTCACGCCGATAAACTTTCTGTCCTGCGAATACTTGAGCGCGTTGTTCACCAGATTCAGCAGCGAACGCGCCATGGCCTCGCGATCCACCCGCATCGGCGGCACTTCGTCGATCTTTTCTTCAAACTGAAAACCGCTCTGCTCCAGCTGGTAGCGATAGGAGTCCAGCGTGTTGTGCACCAGTTCGCTCATGTCGGTCTCGCGGAAGTCGTATTCCTTGCGGCCGGCCTCGATGCGGGAGAAATCCAGGATGTTGTTGATGAGCGCGGTCAGGCGTTCGCTCTCTTTGCGAATGATGCGGTAGTACTCCTGATATTTTTCCGGACTGGTGAGCCGGCCCATCTCGAGCGTCTCGGCATACAAGCCGAATCAGAGAAAGCGGCGTGCGCAATTCGTGCGAAACGTTGGAAACGAAATCCGACTTCAGCCGCGCCAGCGCCATTTCCTTGGTGACGTTGCGATAGGTCAGCGCAATTCCGCCGGCCAGCACCAGGGAGAGCGCAGCCAGGGTGAGAAAACTGATGCGCGCGAAACGCTGGCCGATGGCGGCCAGAGTGGTACCCCGCAACTTGATGGCCAGGGTCAATCCCCTGAAACGCGCCTTCCAGATTGCGCTCCACTTCGGGCGTGCCGCCATCCCATCCGCTGGACTGGGCAAATGCGGTGGAATCATACTTGCCGCGCAACATCATGACCGCGTGATTCTTGTCGGTCTGCGCATCGCTCACGTTGCGGCTGATAACGTCGTCCAGCATCTCGGGAAAGAACTGGTCATGCAGATAGTCGGCGTCGAAAGCCACCCCGGCGATCGCGGCCTCGCCTTTTTTCTCGCCTTGTACGGCAAACAGCGCGGTGGATTGATAGACCTTCTTGTCGCCTCGCGGCACCCATTCCGCCTCAAAGATGTATGGCGTTCCCTTTTTCTGGAGGTGCACCAGCTTTTCGGACATGCGAGTTGAAGTCCATCTTCAGCCAGCCGTCATACATCTTGCTCAGGTAGTCGGCCTCGTCGCGAAAACCGCTGTCATTTTTCAGCCGATCGGACTGAGAGCGAAATACCATGCCGCTGCCGGGCGAGAACACGAAGATGTGCGCGACATAGGGATGCGCCGCCAGAATCCTGTCCAGGGTTACAGAGCACGCCTCGCTGGGCGCGGGGAAATCGGTGCGCACATCGTCCACCAGTTCGTAGGCTTTTTGATTGATCTGCTTCTCCGAAATGGCCAGCACCTGGCTGAAGTCGCGCTGGATGGCAGCTTCCACCGCCCGGTCGCGCTGAATGTGCAGCACGTGCCAGGCGCTCAGGATCACCAGGGCCGCGGCGGGCAAGATGACAGCCAGCTCCAGAGTCAGGAGCAGCCGGGTTCGCTCGTTCCGCGGTTTCGTTGTCATTCTGAAGTCCTGATCCCGGGCTGGGCAATCGTGTCAATCAGCCCACAGTCAAACATAGTCAAACCGTGCATGACCGAGTGTCAATCAGGGGTAAAAATACGTAAAAAGTTGTGAACTGATTGATCAGGAAGGTACCAGGAGGGCATGTGTGGCGGGCGCCCTCGCCCGCCGCCTTTGAACTTGATCTTGAGATTTCGGTTTTGCGGTTTGCGTTGAAGAGCGAGCCGCAGAAAATCCAGGTCAAACGCGGCGGGCGAGGGCGCCCGCCCCACACCCATCGTCTACGGCAGCTTGAAATCGACCGTCACGAATGTCTGGGCTTCGACCGCGCGGCCGTTGACCAGGTAGGGCTGGTAGCGCCATTGCCGGACGGCGTTGTACGCCGCCTGACCCAGAAGCAAGGAGCCGCGAATCAACTTAAGGTCCTGAATGGTGCCGTCCCGGGCGATGAATGCCTGCAGCACGACTGGACCCTGCAACCTGTGCCCGGACCGCCTTTTCGGGATAGCTGGGCAGAACTTTCTGCAGCAGCAAGCGGCGCGAGAGATCCTCGGACAACTCCACCGGCTCGAGAGCGGCGAGAAGCGATGGTGTAATTCGAGCAGCCACGCTGCGCATGGTCGCGGTCTGCACCGGCGCCTTCAGACTCTCCGGAATGCGAACCGGGGCGGTTGCTGGGGACTGCTGCGCGCTTGGGGGCTGGGTCTTCGACGTGGAGCGGCTGTGCCTGCGCAGGTACCGGTGCAGGAGTGGTTGCGCCAGCCAGAAACGGATCTCTTACCGGAGTCACCCGGATACGCGAAGCGCCGCGGCGCGAAGCATCGGGTTGAGGGCCATCGTCTTCAGCCATCTGCACCGCGGGCGCAGGCGCTTCATTCTGATCCGAATGGTGCAGCCATGCCTGAGTGCGGTCGAGCGCGCGTCCGCATATTTGAGCAACCGATGTTGCCGTGCCCTTGCTGTACAGCGGTTCGCTGAATACGTACCCGACGGTGAGGAAAGCGACCGCAATCGCCAGGCTCGGCAGCAGTCTGCCTGGCTCTCTCCGCCGAAGAGCCGTCGCGGATGAAAAGCTTGGTTCCTTCTGAAATAGAGTGTCCACTCGGGATCGGTACAACAGATCGTCGTCGAAAATCGATTCGGCAGCCACAACCGGCAACTCGTATTCAGGCTTGCGCGGGGGAGGCGGGGAGGGCCAGGCGCGGAGCGGTCGCGGCGATTCCGAGCGGTGGATTTCCAACCTTGGAAGCGCAGCCGTTTCCGTGTGGATCGGTTTCCTGTGCGGCTCGAACGCCGGAGGAATACCCATCGCATTTTGGCGTCATTTTCGGCAACCAGGCCTTCATGTGCGCCAGAAATGGATCGCAGGTCAGCAGAGCATACTTGATTTGATCCGACGTCATGGGCCGGCTCAAAACCAGATCAGCGCCGGCATTGTGGGCCGCGTTCGCGGCTTCCGGATCGGCGATGGCGACGGTGAACGCCGCATGGTTGGCCTTCAGTTCGCGCGACGTTTTCAACAGGAAAACCGCTTCCAGTCCTTCGTTCCAGTCCGAAACGATGACTTCGAAGGCGCGGCTGGTGATCTTTTCCACCGCGCTGAAGATTTCAGGACAAGACTCAACCTCGAACTCCAGTTCGGTAAGAGCCTGACTCAAAGCGTGCGAGGTCTGCTCGTCGGAGGAGAACAACAAAGAGAGCGGCCACATAGTACGAGGTTAGCGGTCGCCTACCGGGCGGACAAGTTACGAACTGCCCGAATGCGGCCAGCCGCTGACCATGTAACTCCGCATGCCAGATTACCTGTCCATTCGGACAAGTGCCGACGGTAACCGCGCTCCGCGAGACCGCTTGGAGCACCACGGGTCCATGCCCTGGCTGGTCTTAATCCTTCTTCGGAATTGGGAAGCCACCGATTCCGGCAGGTCTTCTTCCAGCTTGGCGGCCAGCCACTCCTGCAGGACAGACTTGCTGCTCCGCTGGAATCACCAGGGATCGCAGCCCGGCCCGGCCGGTTTCGTCATACCAGCAAACTTCGGACTCAACTGTGAAACGAACCTGCTGTCCGGGGAGGGTGAACAGAACTCGTACTTGCCCACCGTGCTTCAGTGCGGGCGATTGGGCAATGGCCATGCCGCCCTCGCTGATATTGACCACGTGGCAATTGGACTCCCGGCCATCGCTCAGGACAACCGCGGGCACCATCGTAGGGCAACGGAAAGAGCGGCGGCGTTCGCGCACGATCAGACCGAACGCGGCTTTCAAAGTGCGTGCGACTGAACTCGGCAGAAAGTGGCTTTTCCATCACAAAGTTCGGCTGAGTCACGAGCGGGGCAGGCTTCTGGGGATCGGTGATGGCGAAGGTCACGGCGGTCCGATTGGAGGGAGAAAGGCGAAGTTGTTCCAGTATTTGCTCTGCCTGCCCAACTTCGACATCAACCATCACAGCTTCGAACTTTTGGCGGCTTAACAGGGGGAGCGCCATACCGACCTCGCCACACACTTCGGTGGTAATGCCAAACGCTCTCATCCCCTCCGCCACCTGTTCGATGACTGCCGAATCGTTGCTGATCAGCAGTAAGCGACCCATCGCGGTCTTCAGTCCAGGAGAACTCATTGCGGCCCACCCCTCCTACATCTTTATCGGCCATTTCGGTCGCAAACACTAGCGGCCATTCGAAAGTCTTCGGGCGCCCTCTGAAAAGTCCCCGAAAAGCGGCCGATTGTGGACTTACACAGGAATTACCTCTGATTTTCCCCTGTAATCAGCCGTTTAGGGAGTATTTCGGTGGCTTCGTCGGAAAACCGGAATTCCAGCTGCTTGCGGTCGAAAGGCCGGAATTACCCTGGGGGGCGGTTCCAGTCGACCAAGACCCGCTTCGGCTTGCAACAATAGTACGAATTCAGGTGTGGGAAACCTTCTCGTGCAAATGCCTGCGCGGCCGGTGGGCCGGCCTCCGTGGCCCGAATCCCGTCCCAGCTATGACGGCCGCTATGTGCCGGGGGCTCCATTAAGCATGGAAAGAGACACCTTTTGCCGGCCATCCGGACCGAAGTTCGAGGGGTCGAGCCAGCGCTCGAAATTCGCTTTACGCGCCGGCCATTCGGAATCGAGCATGGAAAACCAGGCTGTATCCCGATTTCGGCCTTTGACGATCATGTGTTGCCGGAAGATTCCCTCGAAGGTAAATCCGAAACGCAGCGCTGCTCTTCGCGACGGCGCGTTCAGGGCGTTGCACTTCCACTCGTAGCGGCGGTAACCAAGATCCTCGAAGACATGCCGCGCCATCAGATACATGGCCTCAGTTGCCAGCGGGGTTCGTTGCAGCTGTGGGGTGTACAGGATGCTGCCCACTTCGATGACCCGGTGGACGGGCTCGATCCTCATGTAGGCGGCATATCCGACGGCTGCTCCCGAAGCTCGATCCAGGATCGCGAAAAACATCGGATCCTCGGAAACCGCCGCCTTCTGCAGATGGAGATCGAACGCCGTCGCGATCAGGAAACGGTCCCTCGAAGAGATAAAGCCATAATGAGTCATTCACCTCTTCCCGCGTAGCTTCGTACAGGGCGTCGCCATGGGCGAGAAGGTCGAGAGGTGTCAGCGTGACCAGTCGTCCTGCCAGCGTGGTGCGGCCGGGACGCTTGGCCGGAGACAGCGTCGACTCGAGGACCGATCGGCATAAGTTCGCCAGTCGCAGCATCTTTAATCATTACAGGCCACCCTTGGGTCTACTCTGAGAACAATCACTATAGTTCAGACTCCGAGCCCTTTGCGAAACCCTTGGCACTCTCCCGTAGTCGTAGCCCTTGCGCTCTTTGCGGAGTCCTTTGCGCCCTTCGCAGTTAAATGCTTTCGGTCGCATCTGGAATGCACACGCGTCCGTCTTTACAAACTTTTACGATCAGAACTCACAACCAATTCCTGCTCCATGGGGTTCTCATCTATGCAGTGCAAGCACCAATCCAGCCAGCATTCTTGTCCGCATAGTTTTGAAAGGCCATCACAGTGAGAATTAGACTTCGCGCGTCTTGCCCTTTTGATCGCGGCGGCGACTATGGTGTTCAACCTTGCCGCCGCGCAGTCGGGAGACGACGCGCACGACGAAGAACGCCAGTGAAAACTCGGCGGACCAGTCCGTAACCACGATGTCCGTCCAGGTAAAGGTGGTGAATGTGCTTGCCACGGTGCGCGACAAGCACGGCAAGATCGTCAATAACCTGACCAAAGACGACTTCACGCTCACCGAAGATGGACGGCCCCAGACCATTCGCTATTTCTCCCGTGAAACCGACATCCCGCTGACCCTCGGACTGCTGGTGGACACCAGCATGAGTCAGCGGCGGGTTCTCGGCGAGGAGCGAAGTGCAAGCCAAAGCTTTCTGACCCAGATGCTGCGCGAAGACAAAGACAAAGCCTTCGTCATCCACTTCGATCGCGAGGTTGAGCTCTTGCAGGATCTCACTTCATCGCACGAAAAGCTGCACGTCTCGCTGGAGTCGCTGGACACTCCGCAGTTCAGCCGCACTTCAGGAGGCGGATATCCGGGTGGCGGAGGAGGCGGTGGCGGATATCCGGGTGGCGGCGGCTCCGGAGGCGGCTCGGGACGACATCACGGGGGCGGCACTCTGCTCTACGACTCGGTCTACCTGGCTTCTGACGAGTTGATGGCGAAGCAGCAGGGTCGCAAGGCTGTGATCGTGCTTTCGGACGGCGTTGACATGGGCAGCAAGGAGACTCTGGACGAGGCGATCGAATCGGCCCAACGCGCCAACACTGTGGTCTACTCCATTCTTTTTAAGGACGACGAGGCCTACGGCAATGGCGGAGGCTTTGGTCGAGCCGGGATCAGCATTCCCGGAATGGGTGGACCCGGCATGGGCCGCGGCGGAATGGGAGCGCGGCGGTGGACGCAGAGTCCCCGAACAGCATGCCGATGGCAAAAAAGTTCTGGAGCGAATCTCCAAAGAAACCGGTGGACGGATGTTCGAAGTCTCGAAAAAAGAGCCGGTCGATCAGATCTATACCCAAATCGAAGAAGAGCTGCGCAACCAGTACAGCCTAGGCTACACGCCCGATCGAGGAAATGCCGCAGAGCCCGGCTATCACAAGATCCAGGTTGCAGCGCGGCAGAAAGATTTGGTCGTCCAGGCCCGGGACGGGTATTACTACAACGGTAAGTGACCGCTGCGCACTCTGAAAAGTGGCGCCCGCATCCCTGCGACTGCGCTCAGGGCAGACTTTGCCGGCTGTCGGGAGGGTATCTAGCCCTCCCACGGTGGGCGAGACGCCCACCGGACAGCCGGCGCTACTTTCGAGCGCAAATCGCTAAGAACCTCTCCTCAAACATTTTCAGATTCCAACCGCCGTGTGGCAAGATCAACACTCGTGTCCGATTCGTCAGCGTGGTCGCGCTGTCTACCGCTCGAGGGAGGATCTGCATGCCTTACGATTCACGCTTTGCGGGTAGGGCGGCCATCGTGACCGGAGCTGCCGGCGGCATCGGGCGAGCTATTGCGGCGCGCCTGGCCGCCGAAGGTGCGAAGGTTAGCCTCTGGGATTTGAATCAGGCTGCTTTACTCGAAGCCGCGAAGGAGACGGGCGCTGCTCATCATGTTGTTCTGAACATTGCCGACTTCGATCAAGTCGAGCGCGCGATGGCGGAGACCGCTGCAGCCCTGGGCAAGATGGATATTCTGATTGCGAGCGCAGGCATTACCGGTCCGAATGCGACGCTGTGGGAATATCCGATCGAAGCCTGGCGTCAGGTTATGGATGTAAACCTGAACGGCCTGTTCTACTGCAATCGCGCGGTGGTGCCGCATCTGCAGCGCAACAACTATGGCCGCATCGTCAATATCGCGTCGGTCGCAGGCAAGGAGGGAAACCCCAATGCGTCCGCATATAGCGCTTCGAAGGCAGGCGTTATCGGCCTGACAAAATCTCTGGGCAAGGAACTGGCTAAGACTCAGATCCGCGTCAACTGCGTCACACCCGCGGCCGTACGAACGCCGATCTTCGATCAGATGACTCCAGCGCACGTCGAATTCATGCTGTCAAAAATTCCAATCGGCCGCTTCGGTCAAATCGAGGAAGTCACATCTCTGGTGTGTTGGCTGGCCAGCGAAGAATGCTCATTCAGCACCGGCGCCGTATTCGACGTCTCCGGCGGCCGAGCTACCTACTAAAATCTTCGCGGTTGTGAAGGTAAACGCCCGATTTCAACACTTATCGGGGCGGCCCATTATAATCACGCCGATGGCCAGCGACTCCTTTCACGCGTGGGCGAACCGGACCGTGCTTCGCCCGGGCCGCGAAGAGCCGTACCTGTCGATCCAGGACATCGTCGTTTTCGTCCGCGATCTGGAAGTGAGCAAGCAGTTCTACCTGCAACAGTTGGGCTTCGAACTCCTCACAGAACAATGCCTTCCCACCGGCGAACGCTGGATCGAAGTGGCGCCTCCCGACGGCAGCGCGAATCTCGCGCTGGTTGAACCAAAGCCCGACGCGCCGGAATACAAACTGATTGGCGGCTACCGCTGGGTCCTATTCATGACCGAAGATGTCCACGCCAAGTACAAAGAATGGAGCGAACGCGGTGTTCGTTTCACAACTGCTCCGGAGACGCCGGGGTGGGGCGGCACCTATGCGCGTTTCGAGGATCCGGACGGGAATGCGTTTGGCCTGGAAGGCTTCGATGAGGTGAGGCAAAGCCTGGAGTTGCGCCGGCAGGCGCACGCCGAGAAACTCGAATCCGAACGCCGCACCGCCCAGGAACTGGAAATAGCGCGGCAGGTGCAGGCGCGGTTGTTTCCGCAGATTCAGCCGGAGTTGAAAACGGTCGAGTACGCGGGTATCTGCCTGCAGGCGCGCCAGGTGGGAGGGGATTATTTCGATTTCCTGAATCTCGGGCCGCAGCGGCTGGGGTTGATCATCGGCGATGTTTCCGGCAAGGGAATCGCCGCAGCTCTGCTGATGGCGAATTTGCAGGCCAGCCTGCGGAGCCAGTCGGCGCTGGCCTTCGATCAGCCCGAGGCGTTGCTCCGGTCTGTGAATCGCCTGTTCTATGACAACACCGGCGACAGTGCCTATGCCTCGCTTTTGTTTGCCGATTACGACGAGGCGGCGCGGCGACTGCGCTACGTCAATTGCGGCCATTTGTCAGGTCTCCTGGTAAGAAGCGACGGCAAGGTGGATCGGCTCGAGTCCACCAGCACGCTGCTCGGAATGTTCAGAGAGTGGAATTGCTCGATGCGGGAGCAGGAGCTTTTTCCCGGGGACGTGCTTGCGCTTTACACGGATGGCATCACCGAAGCCAGTAACGAGCAAGGAGAGGAATTTGGCGAGCGCTGCCTGATTGAATCGCTTCAGCAACATCGGGACCTGCCGTGCCAGGCTTTGTTGACCGCAATCGTGGATGGTGTTCGGCGATTCAGTTTTCAGGAACAACACGACGACATCACGGCGATCGTCGCGAAGTTCAAGGCTACTAGCTGACATGTCGTCGTGTGGCCAAAAAGATGATTAGCGTGAGCCCGAGCGCATCCCTACCTCACGTCGTGGGTCAACCTGCTGAACTACCGCACTTAATCTACCGCCCGCGTGTGGCTTTGAAGAAAGGGTTCCGGTCCAACCCGAGACCGGGACATTATCTCGATGCGCGTCTTTACCACTGTTTGCGAAATGTGGTCTCAAAGGAGAAGCCGCCATTCTGGTCGCGAACTGCGTTGAATGAAGTTTTGCGGTTTACCTGATACTCGAGCTTGATGATCTCGCGCTCGGTTGAGGTGACGTCGGTGGAGAAGGTCACGAAAATCTTGCTGGTTACTCTTTGCTGAATCGCTACCCGGGCCCCCGGGCTCTGCGAGCTACTTCCGAGCACGGGATCGATCGACAACTGAGAAATGCCCGCCAGCTTTTCGACCCGGTTTGTGATCTGGCTGCTGACCTGGGAAGCGATCAGCGACTGCGCTCCCAGATGTGCCCGGTGGGGTTGGATTCGCCGCGGCAGCTTCCGAAGTTTTTCCAAAGGCGATCAGGTTGATAATGTCCGAGGGCGGCAACGCCGGGTCTGAAGCATAGTTGGTGTGCAGATGGTCGGCGGGTCCCCAAAAGTGCATTTGAATGTCGTACTGACTGATGGTTGTGTTTACCGACATATCGACGACCGGTTCGGTCCGCGAACGATTGGTGAAATCGATTGTCCCACCTTGCAGCTTGTAGCGATTGCCGGAGAAGATCAGATCCCCGCTGCTTAGATTCAGGCGGCCGAGCAGAACCGGTTGCGCCGCCGTGCCGCGCACGTGCAGGTTCGCAGAACCAGCCAGGCTTAGCGTGCGGCTGGTCAGGTTAAGTCCGCCAGGCGTCTGGATGCCCACATCCAGGTTCAAGTTCTGACTGAAACCCTGGGTCGGAGGCGGCGTCTCGTCTCCGCCGAACTGGCTCATGAGATCCGAGACGTCGAAATCCGAAGTGAACGAAAGTTGGTCGACGGCGACCTGACCCGCTCAAAAGCGCATTCTCGTAGTCTCCGGTAAGAGCCAGGTTCGAGTTGAGCGTAGTTCGTACGCTCTGATCGTAGAGCACGCGAACTCCCTGGGCAGCCATCGCCAGATCGAACTGCAACTGAGGCCGGTAAACAACCCCTCCACTGGCGGTGACGGTACCCCCGCCAACCTTGCCCTGAAACTGCGTGACGTCGAGGCGGTCGCGGGTGAGCGTGAGCACGCCATTGCCGTTCTGCAGTCCTAGCGGCGCGCCGGCGGTGGCGAAGCTGGCGTTGACGATCCGAATTTGTCCCTGCACATTCGGATCGGAGCGGCGGCCGTTGGAGTCAATGTCGAATTGCAGTTCACCTCGCGCTGGTGATATCGGGACTGACCAGCTGCGCCAGGCGAAGATCGACGCTTGCCCTGCACCAGCATGGATGCCGGCGCATCCTTCGCCGCGGCACATTGGCCTGGAATGTCATCTCGGTGCCGGTGCCGCGAATGGTCGAACGCTGCAAGTTCAGCACTCCGTTCGCATAATCGGCGCGAATCGGGGCTTCAGCCGCCAGCTGAATGCTGTCCTTGTAGTTCACCGCCAGCTGCGGGATCACCAGGTGCGCCTCCAGCCGGGCCTTGTCCTTCAACGGACCGCGCAGAGTCGCATGGAGCTTCGGTCTGCCCGGTCACATTTCCAGCCTGCGAAGGAGCGTATAGCGCCACCAATGGAGCGAGCGGAATTGACTGCGTGTCAAGGACTCACATCGGCGAAGTAGTCGCCGCTCAACTGGATGCGTGCCATGTCCGCCGGCGTGGGTATTGATGACGTCCGAATCGAGTGTGAAATTCGCAATGTGATTCGCGACGTTGGTCTGCAATTTCAGTCCGCGAATCACCTGATCGCGAACCTGCAGCTGCGGCACTTCAATCACAGCCTGCAGTCTGAGGGTCTTGTATGGTTCCGCGTCCGCTGGCATTAATATCCAACACACCCTGAAGCTCCAGGTTCCGCGCCTTCACCGTCTCCAGTTGGTCGAGCTTGATGCCGGGCGCATGCACTTCCGCGGTGTAGGCCTGGGTCGCGGGCTCATATTGAATAGTGGCGTTAGCGGACCCTGCGGGAAGATCGATTTTCAGATTCGCGTTGACCTGCTTTCCGGTCCCCTGGAATTGCAAGTCGACCGCCCGAATCGGCTCGCCGGCGATACGCGCGGATGTCAGGCCGATCGTGCCGTGTCCCGCTGGGAGCCAGCTGGGTGCCACTGGCGGTGACGTCGGCCGAAAGTGTGCCGGCGACTGGCGTCGTCGAACCGGCGGCTTTCATCAGATCCGCCACATTGATTTGAGAAGCAGCGATTTGCACCTGGAACGGAGTTGACTTGGTCGGTGACCAGTGTTGTAAAGCCGTAGCCAGCTTGAAGGTGACACGTCCCCGGCTGGCGGAGTCGAGCTCGCCGTTTTCCACGCGGATCTGCGAGGGGCTGGCCGCGACAGTTGGCCCGCAGCAGTCTTCCACTCGCTGCCTCGCACTCGCAAATTGTCCGCTGGTAAGTTGTCCAGAAATCTGCGGACTCCGGGTTGATCCGCTGACCGTGGCGTTCAGGGTTGCGCGGCCGTAAATTCCGACCGGCTCAGCGCCGGGCGCCCGAAATCCGGCTGCAATCGTTTCAAGTTCGTGCAAGTCGTTGCTGTTCACACGAACCTGCAGCGCCGCATTGTCGCTGATGGTGCCGTTGAGCGTGATCGAAGTTCCTGCGGGTTCGGATGTAGCTCTGGTCGAAGGACAGTTGCCCGCTCTTCGCCATGTATCGGGTGTGAATGACGCCATTGATCGGAGTTGATGTTCCGCCTTGTGCCGGCTGGGCGTCCGGCTTGAAGAGTGGCGTCGGCGCGCGCGAGCAGATCCTGCATAGTCTTGCCCCAGGTCGCGTCGGCGGTCGCGTTAATCGAACCGCGCACCGCAATCTGGTTCGTGACCGAGGATGATGATCCCTCGTTCGCTCTGCAACTCTC
The DNA here is from genome assembly GCA_963696825.1 of Terriglobia bacterium. Classification (GTDB taxonomy): domain Bacteria; phylum Acidobacteriota; class Terriglobia; order Terriglobales; family Acidobacteriaceae; genus JAIQFF01. Next base: position 158,120 of record CAVOLN010000007.1, on the reverse strand, counting down.
GCTCTGCAACTCGGCCAGTGAAACTCCGCTGAAAGACGCCGACAAATGGGATCTGCGTTGCGCCCGTGAGATCACGCATCGTGATCGTGCCTGCCAGCGTGCCTCCCAGCAACTGAGCGTGTATGCCTGCGACTGTCCGCGTTGCCGTTCGCCAGCGAATAGTGCGCTCCGATGTCTCGTAGTTGCGACCTGCGCATTCTGGCTGGTTACCGTCATGCCGGTACTGCGCACATCTCCGTTGGCTGTGACCGCTGCCAGAAGCGGACTCGTTCGACCGGCTGTCGTAATCGAGACGCCCGACGACTGGAGAATGCCGGTCGGCAGGGAAGGATTGCTTAAGGGCCCGTCGAAATTCGCCGCCATCAATTGCTGCCTCGTAAGTCGCGTGCACCTGGGGCTGCGAATAATTGCGGAACGTGGCGACAACCGACAAGCGCGAACTTCGCGGTGTTGAGATCAGCGCTCTCCAGCTTGAACTCTTCCGGAGTCGCGACGAAACGTGCATTGAAGTTGTGTCTGATGGGATTGGAGTTCTGCAACTGAAGATGTCCGTTGCGATATGACAGCGTCCCGGAATAGCTTTTCGTCAGCAGCTCGAAGCCGGACTGCAGCGTCAGGTCGTGCAGGTCGGCGCTAAGTTCGCTCTTGCGATTGTTGTAATAAATCTCGCCGCGTTCGCAGCAGCAGATGACGGATGCCGAGATCAAATACGCTGGTTGTGGCTCTGCGCGCCGGCTTCTCTTGCTTCGGCGGAGGCAGGTTCGTGTGACCGTCGCGGTCGGCGAAGATTCGGACGACCGGATGCTCGATGCGGACATCACTGACGTACCAGGCCTTGTGCAGCAATGAAGTGACGGTCACCCCGAGATGCAGCGCATCCGCTTCAAGCAGAGGCGGATCGGAGTATGGTGCGGCTCCATGCACGACGACGCCATACAAATCAACCGTAGGACTGATGCCAGACCAGTGAACCGCGAAGTCTCGCATCTGCACCTGGCTGCCTAATGCTTCCTGGCTTTTTGCTGTGCAGTTCGCAGCAGCGTAAGCATGGAAGCGTTCGCTGTGCAGGAGCAGCAACACGATCCCGAGCACGATCAGGACCAGCAAAGCGCTCGACGCCGGTCCGCGATCCAGTCGGCGATCCTCTTCCATTTCGCGCCTCGTTCGTGCCAGGCTCTGGCCGTCGGAACAGCTTCCGGCGAAGCGATTGGAAGGGTGGTTGTGGTAAAGCGTTCAAAATGCCTGCCCCAAGGTTATAAAGATTTGTGTAGATTTGATTCCGGTTAAGCGTTGAAGTTGTGCCCAAGATCGATCCGGACCGGCCCAATCGGAGTGGCGTAGCGCAATCCGAATCCCAGCGTATTTGTGTAGTTGGATCCGAAATCGCTAAACCCGACGTGCTCAAACACGTTTCCGCCGTCATAGAAAGCGACCACACCGAGTCCCTTCTTGATGGGAACGGGAATTCGGAACTCGGAATTGAGGATGAACAGTTCGCGGCCCCCGGTCGGCACCTGGATAAAAGCGCAGGTCGAAGGATCGGAGGGATTGCCGCATACCTGAACCGAACGTTGCGGTCCGGCTCCGTTCAGCGGAAAGCCTCGCAACGTGCTGCCGCCGCCAGAGAAGAACAACTCACTCACCGGGACGCGGCTGCCGGCGAATTCCTGCTCCACTCCAATTCGCAGGCTGTTTGCCCAGATGATTCCTTTCCCCACGTCCTTGTAATAAGCCTGCTGCGCGCGAAGTCTGGCGAAATTTACGCTCGATCCCAGCGCTGTCGGATTGATACCGAGCTCCACCGTCTGATACATGCCTTTGTGGGCGTCCAGAGGCTGATCGCGCGTGTCGCGGACATAGGTGCCGGAGAAGGTCGAGAGGCGCACATGCTGATCCTCAGGAGAAACCAGATCGGGGATCAGCAAATTGGTGAGCGCGGTCTGCCGGTAGTCGTAGCGCAGCGTAAGTGTTCTGGTTGCCGCTTCATTCAAGAGCCGTTCCAACTGGAAGCCAAAATCACCGATGCGGGAAGTGAAGATAGGATTCTCACTGTTGCGTTCTCCCGAGAGCGTCAGGTTCGAACCCCAGTTGGTTCCAACAAAATGAGGATTCGCATAAGAGGCGGAGCCTCGCTGCACCAGCCTCGCGCCCAAGCGCCGCGAAGGTCAAGGTCTCGCCCAGGCCGCGAAAGTTATTGCGTGTGTACTGGAACGTAGCGCGAGGTCCCCAAAATGTCTTCTGGCTGGTCTCGAAGTTTGACGGCAAACCGACCGGTGGAAGTCCGGGCAGAGCAACTGTTCCGCTGGGAATGCTGCCGCCGCGATTCACCACTTCGAAGCCGAAGCCGTACTTGATGTCGTTTTGCCGGCTTTCGTGCAGCTTGACCAGAACGTCTTCCTCGGTTTGCGTGGTTATCTGACGGCGCGGGTCAATCTCGGCCCAATCGAAAATTCCCAGGCTGTAAAGGCGGCCCTCGGCGCTCAACAGATCATCTTCCCGAAGCGGCTCTTCTGTCTTGAGTTGCACCGTCTTGTCGATCAGCGATTGCCGTGTAACTTTGGCGCCGAGGGTGATCACTGAATCCAGAATCACTTTGGGGCCTTCGGAAATGGTGTAGGTCACGTCGAGCCGGTGAGGATCTTTTCCGACCGGACGCGCGGTGGCGCGAAAGTTTGCATTCAGGTAGCCCATTCGCAGGTATTGCGCGCCAATCTGACTGCGGTCTTCGTCGACTTTTTTCGTGGAATAGGGCTGGCCCTCGGTGACTTTCAGTCCTTGCGGAGCGAGGGTGGATAACCGGCACCGTGTTGTTGCCCACCACATGCAACGCTTCCACGATGTCCTGCGGTCCCTCGTTTACCCGAAACGCCACCGAAATGTTGCCGCCACTTCGCTTGACCTCTGGAGTGACGGTTACGCTGCTGAATCCCGCCGCCTGGTACACCCGCTTAAGATTGTCGGCGCTGGTTTTGACCAGGCGCTGGCTGAATGCGCCGTGCGAAAAGAAGAACCGTCCCTTTTGCACCTTCACCCGGCCTTGCAGTTGGTCGTCTGAGAGTTCCTGATTTCCAACAATCGCAACCTCGGTCACCTTGTGGCGCGCGTCCTTTAATAATGCGGAAAAGAATGGTCTGGCCGTTGGGGGCGGGCTGAACATCGGACTGCACCGCGACGTCGAAATAGCCCTTCGACTGGAAATGCGAAATAAGATTCTCGCGGCTTTCCTGAATCAGTTCAGGATCAAGCCCGGCGATTTGATAGATGGGCAGCAACTTCCTCTGTGTCCGTCCCCACAGATGAGCGCCTTCCACGTTGACGTGGGCGCGTGCCCCCGGCGTTACGTCGAATTGAATGTCGGCCCGGTGTGTCGCCGGATCATACTCGGCGCCCGCCATTTGAACCCGGCTGCCGAGATAATCGTGGCTGATCAGCTGCGATTCAAGATACTGGGTGGCATTCTGTATTCTTTTCAGCGAGTACGATTTTCCAGTTGCGGATCGCCAATCCACGAACCCGGGCTCTCCATGACTTTAAAGCATTCTGAAGTCGTTGCTCCTCTTCGGGCGGTGCGCCCTTAAGAATCACTTTTCCGAATTTGGCGTGGCGATTAAGGCTGACGTGAAAAACCACGTTTACCAATTCATGCACCGTGTCAGTCTGGATTTCGGGCTTTACCTCCGCCTCGAAGTAGCCATTCTGCTGAAAAAACTTGGCCAGAGATGCCTGAGCTTTCTGGATGTCGACGGGGGAATAAGCTCCTCGCGGAGGATAGTCAGAGACCTGCAGCAACCGCGAATAAGCGAACCTGCCCTCGGCTCCCGGAAAGTTGAACAGTCCGAAGTAAATCGCGGGTTGACAAACCAGCAGCACACGAACTCCGTCGGCCTGGGGACGAATTTCGATCTGAACCTCCTTGACTTGGCCGCTGCTCTTCAACGCGGCAATCGACTGGTCAACTTTTTCCTGTGAAAACGGCTGTCCTTCGCGCTGCACCAGAAGCGGCAGAAGCTTCTGCTGGTCAAGATCGGGCCTGCCCGCGATCTCAATCGAGACTACGTTTTGTCCCTCATAAGACGGCAAGACCTCTTGCACCTGTGGTGCTGTCGCCGGAACCTGGTTCGCCGGACGTTGGTTCGCCGGACGCTGGGTCTGCGCCTGGCCTGCGCCGCCGGGAACGAACAGTATTCCGCCGAGCAGCATGCACGCGAGCACATATTGAACCAGATTGATCTCTTCGTTTCGCATGATCCCTGATCAGTTCCTGAATCCGTCCGAGCCGCATTCGAAACCGGGCTGTAATGCGCCGGGATAGGCACGTGGGAATTCGCCGGGTTTGTTGGATGACGGTAATCGCTTTTGTTTTGTATGCCCTCGGAGAAATGCCTAGAAAAAATGACCAGGTAAAGAGTCGGTTTTAACGCCCTAACAATGCGGGCGCACGTTTATCGCAGTAAGCGCATCAAAAGCGCGTGCAACTCCGGAAGCTGAAGTCGGCAGTGGTGCGGACATACACCGACGTCGAGCGCAACCACACTCTGCAGATGGCGGCCGCACTTTCTTATTACTTTGTGATGGCCCTGTTTCCCGCGCTTATTTTCCTGTCGGCGATTGTGGCGTTCCTCCCGGTTTCCGGTCTGTTTGACCAGGCGCTCGACCTGATGTCCCGATTTATTCCGCCGGACGGCATGGTTCTCGTGCGTAAGGTTCTCGGCGATGTGGTAACGCCGAACCGCGGAGCTTTCCTGTCTCTGGGGTTTCTGGGGACGTTGTGGACCGCGTCAGGTGGGTTCGCGGCAGCGATCGAAGCTCTCAATATTGCTTACGATGCCGAGGAGACCCGCCCCTTTTGGCGAACTCGACCTCTGGCCATGATCCTCACCCTGGTGATTGGTTTGCTTCTCCTGATTGCGCTCGCCACCATGATCGTGGGTCCGCATTTCGGCGAGTGGCTGGCGAGCCGCATACATTTGTCGCAAGTCTGGATGTGGGCCTGGCCATACATCCACTGGACGCTTTCGGTCAGCTTCACTGTCCTGGCGGTCGAGGCTCTTTACTTCCTCGCTCCTAATGTGAAGCAGCGCTTTCTTGCGACTCTGCCGGGCGCACTTCTTTCGGTGGGCTTCTGGATCGTGCTCTCCTACCTGTTGGGCATTTATTTCAGAACCTTCGCAAACTTCAACAAGACCTACGGAACGATGGGAGCGGGCATCGCGTTAATGGTATGGCTATACTGGACCGGATTTGCCATGCTGGTTGGAGCCGAACTGAACGCTGAACTTGCGAAACGGACCAAGGATGGCCCGATTGAGCAGAAGAAGGATGACCCGCCAGCGTCAATGAAGCTCACTGCCTGAAACGCCGACATTTTAGACGGCCGATCCTCCGCAATCTGATCGTCCACGCTGCCTTGGATCGGCTGAGTGGGCACAATTTTGTGCAGAGCGGAGATACAAGCGAGAAGAGTGAACCCGTGGCACCTCCGATATGTTCCTCAAATGGCTTAGTTAAAGTTGGTCGGCCCTAGAGGACGATTTTCGAACTTTTCTGTTCAACACCGATATTTTTGAACTAACCCTTTCAGCCGTTTGAAACTGAATTAGATCGATCGGCACACTCTGGCAGACGATTTCCGAACCTTTTCGGGGCTTCTGGAATGCGCCCACGCGGAAGGCGCAACTCCCCTGCTTTCATTGACTCACCCGATTCTTCGACGTAACATTCGCCAGACATGATCGGTCAAACCATCTCGCACTACCGCGTCGTCGAGAAGGTGGGTGGTGGCGGCATGGGCGTGGTGTATAAGGCGGAAGACGTAACGTTGCACCGGTTTGTTGCCTTGAAGTTTCTACCCGACGACGTGGCAAAGGATCCCCAAGCCTTGGCCCGATTCCAGCGGGAAGCACAGGCGGCTTCAGCTCTGAATCATCCCAATATCTGCACTATTTATGAGATTGGGCAGCAAGACGGCCATCCGTTCCTCGTGATGGAATTCCTAGACGGAGTGACGTTGAAGCATCGGATCGCGGGCCGAGCCCTGGAAACCGAAACGCTGCTTCCACTTGCCATTGAGATAGCTGACGCGCTCGACGCCGCACACGGCGAAGGGATAGTGCATCGCGACATCAAGCCCGCCAATATTTTTATTACAAAGCGTGGCCACGCCAAGATTCTGGATTTCGGACTAGCGAAGATCAATGCAGCGTTGGGGTCTTCCAGCCAGATTGCAGCGGAACGAACGGAAACGATTGAAGACCAGAATCTGACCAGCCCGGGCGCAGCGTTGGGTACCGTCGCTTATATGTCGCCGGAGCAGGTGCGCGGCAAGGAACTCGACCAGCGCACTGACCTGTTCTCTTTCGGCGTTGTGCTATACGAGATGGCCACTGGGGCGCTGCCTTTTCGGGGCGATACCTCCGGCGTGATCTTCGATGGCATTTTGAACCGGACCCCGGTTCAGCCGGTTCGACTCAATCCCGATTTGCCGCCGCGTCTGGAAGAACTCATCAACAAGGCTCTGGAAAAAGATCCAAAGCTGCGATGCCAGAGCGCTGCGGAGATGCGCGCCGATCTGGAACGGCTTAAGCGCGACTCAGGGTCAGGCCACGTGGCGGCTTTGGCATCAGACTCCGCGGCTGGGGTCGCGGTAAGTCCAGGACCATCGACAAGCAGTCACTCCACTCAAGTCCCGGTTGCCATGTCGCGTCCCTCGGTGGCGCGAAAGTTAGCTTTCGCTGTGGCCATGCTGATCGTCGTCGGGCTTGCGGTGCTTGGCATACTTTATCGCCGGGGATTTTTCAGCGCCAGCCTAGCGAAAACTGGTTTCCAAAATCTCACTATCTCCAGCCTGAGCTCCAGCGGGGACGTTACTCTCGCCCGCATCTCGCCCGACGGTCGCTATCTAGCCTATATTTCAAACCAACGCGGAAAGTACAGTCTTTGGGTGCGCCAGATCGCGACCACCAGCGCGGTTCAGACTGTTTCTCCGGGCACCGACACGATCGTCGACGTTACATTTACCCCTGACGGCAGCTTTCTCGATTACACCGTCTTTACGGGACAAGACCAATCTGGCAAGGTGTACCAGATTCCATTGCTCGGAGGCACCCCGCGCCTGCTGATCGACAAGGCGGATACAGGTGTTTCCTTTTCGCCCGATGGCACTCAATTGACATATGCCCTGCTGGACATTCAGTCGAGCAAGGTCGGGGTGATGATCGCAAAGGCAGATGGCAGCGGCGCACGAAAACTTGCTGAATACCCTGGTTCGGTCGCGAGCAGTGGGTATGTTGTGCGCTGGTCACCCGACGGGAGGCGGATTGCCGCCGTGGACAAGAGCCTGGCCGATTCCAACGGATTAACCGTCGGGCTGCTCGAAATTGACATCGCCACCGGCAACGCGAAGCCCATACCAAGCAGGCATTGGCGTGAGGTATTGGATTCTACCTGGCTGCCGGATGGCAGCGGACTTTTGTTAGCGGCGCTGGCTAAGACCGGCGCTGATCCCCAGCTCTGGATGGTCAGTTATCCGGGCGGAATGGTCCGCCGTATTTCGAACGATCTGAGCAAATATCTTTCTGTCGCGGTTTCTGCCGACGGACGCACCATCGCCTCCGTGCAGTTGAATCTTAGCAGCAGCCTGTGGGTTGGTCCTGCCAATGTGCCAGACCGTGTCCAACAGGTGATCTCAGGTAGGCTGGATGGTAACAGTGGCTCGACCTTCACTCCCGATAACCGGATTGTTTACACCGGCAACCACTCCCAGAACTGGGACCTTTTCCTGTCCGATGTTAACGGGAGCAATGCCCGCCAACTCACCTTCGACCAACACTTCCACGGACCGCCGGCTGTGTGCGACCATGGCCGCAGCATCGTCTACCACACCGATTTCGATGGTACCAACCATTTGTGGAAGCTCGATTTGCGGACGGGAGCATCTTCCAGGCTGACCAATGGAGCGGGTGAGCTGGTCCCCTCGTGTGGAGTAGGCGGCGACTGGGTCTTCTATTGGGGACAGGTCGCAGGTGAAACCTCTTACATATTCAAGATCCCGGTTTCTGGGGGCAGTCCGACTCGGGTTTCCGATGTGGTAGCACTCAGTCCAGGGTTTGCGTCCCCGGACGGACGCCATGTAGCTTTTGCCGCGCCGGGGAAGAACGGAACGCTTGAGGTTTCGGTTGTGTCCGCCGAGAACGGTACACCGGAGGCCAGGGTACCTTCCCCACCTACGTTTGATATGAGCGTCAGTGCCGGATGCTGGATGCCCGATAACCGGTCTCTGGCTCTCGTAGATCTGCGAAGCGGCGTGCCCAACCTTTGGTCTCTGCCGCTCTTTGGCGGCCCGCAAACGCAGGTGACGCATTTTCCCTCTGGCGTGACTTGGGGCTGTGCCTACTCTGCGGACGGACAGTCGATTGCGTTGGCCCGTGGCTCGCGTCAAAGCGACGCCGTGTTGTTCACCAGCGCGAACTGAGTAGCCCCACACCTAATCGGAATCTCGCTGCGCTTCCGCAACGCTTTGCGGCGGTACGCATCCGCATGGACCAAATCTATGAAGACAAGCTCGATGGCAGTTTTTCAGCATCTTTCCTGTCCTTCACCGTACCCGAGCGACACTAAGCAAACTGGCCCGACACGGGCAGGGATACGAGGGGTACGACAAACTCACGACACAAACTTCCCCGAGTCGTCTCAGAATGTCCCTGCCAATTGTCCAGGGGATATCGCGCCCGCGGGCCATGTACATGTACTTGGTCGCGTGCAGGGAAAAAATTTACAAATCCGGCCAAATCAGTGCAGCAACGATCAGACGATCCGTGGTTGCGAGCCTCGTCTGACGTGGACGACACCTTGGCCTTGTTCTGAGTGTAAACGCTGATTGCAACAATTACGTAGCCGTTTTTCTGCGTAGCCGTTTTTCACGTCATCAATCAAACCTGTTCGATTCATGGATGTGAAGCTTGACGCGGGCTTTGTGGCCCACTGATTAGCGATGATTCCCGCCGCTAGCTTCGCGCGGCATGGCGCCCGCGAGAAGAAGAAGGGCACCGCAATACATCAGTGTATCAGCCATGTAATTAAAGCTTTCGAGGCTGGCGCGTTCCACGACGGCTATCGGCACGTAGACGACTAACACTCCGAAGAGCACTGTCAAGCCCAGCCACGTCGCTGCTGCTCGGGTTTTCTTGCCAACAAGCAACAGGGGGCCGGCGACTGCGTAAACCACGGCGGTAACGTACGTCCAAATGGCGTGTCCATAGACCCACTGCGGAGTCACCATTTCCAGCGGAATGCCGGGAACGTGATCGCCATGCATGAACTGCTCAAAGCTGTAGAACAGCACGGGAATTGCGACGAAATAACGCGCTACCGTCGCAAGGATGTGCGTGCCGCGCTCGCGCCAGTTCTCGCTAAGGCTGGCTGCCAGCGCCAGAGGGCCGCCGCTGAAGGATAATTCCCGCAGCATTAACGCCAGCGCAAACCGATTTCGCGGATTGTGTGCCCAACCTGGGGCATCCATCAGCACTACGAAAAGGAAGAACGTCAAGGCGAGCAAACTCGCCGAGAGGCGCCTCTGAATCCCCGTCACCAGGCTCAGCGCGGCTGCGATAAAGCAAGCGCCGACGAAGTACGCCCAAACCAGATGCCACGGAATCCACGTCGGGATGAGCGACGCAATGTCTTTGGTCAGGGTGAAATGTTCGGTACCGAAGGCCGCGAGCGGCGCCGCGTAGAAAAGCGGCCCGAACGTAATCACCTTGTCCAGTCCTCGCGCCTTTTGCCAATTGCCACGAAGAAATATCGCGACCAGCCCGATTGCCAGAACCACTCCAAAGGAGATATATGACCAAATCACCTCGCTGGGAATTACGAGGAGAGCCATCGCGACCGACGAATTCCCTAAGCTGCCGCTCACCACGATTCCTTTCGCGGCGCCCCATTATCCTCGGCCTCAGACTCGCGCTGGAAACGAGCCCAAGCTTCAGAGTCTTTGGCTAGCTCATTCGGAAGGAATTTCAGAGCAGCAAAGCGGTGGAGTGATAGGTCTTCGGCCTTGTAGACCACACCCATCCCGCCGCCATCCAACTTCTCTACAATGCGGTAATGCGAGATGGTTTGGCCGAGCGAACTAATAAGAGGAGCTCCGCACTCGGATGGGAATCTTAGGGTGGGGACACCTGTAAGTCAATTGGCGGTGCGAATTTTTGATTCTACGTTTGGGTAGATGGGACCCATCCAGTAAAAGTAAACTCCTTTGGGTCTGTTCGCATTTGGCTAACGGCTCGACTCCCGCACTGTGGTGGGCGTCTGCTGCTCCGGCCGTGCTGGGCTTGGCTGGCTAGGGAATCGCTCGGGAGCATTAAGGGATAAGCCTCCGCAATGGGACCACTGCTCGTCGCGGGCGTGGTCGTGCTCGTTTTTGTACCGCTCCGTACAAACTGGCTTAGGTAAGGTATGTGGTGTAATCGCCTGCTCTATAAGAGGGGATGTCAAGAACATTCTTCTACCTCCGCCGGAAGCGCGGTAATGGTTCGCGGCATCCAGTCCCTTGTCAGATAGGAGTGCCGCTCGAGTCTTGTGTCTTGCCCTGTGGTTTGGGGTTTTGCTTTGCTCCATCTCAGCAGCTGCCTGTTCATGAGTAGCGACAACGCCGATCGGTTTCTGAAACTGGCAAGCACTCGTGGTTGTACGGGGTCAACCATGGTTCTATCTGCGACTCGAGGCCTAGTGCTTTTTCGGGTTATCCGAGAGGGCATAGGGTTAACACAGAGGCTCACTGCCACGGGCACTGTGCGCCTACAGGCGATTAGGATGCTCACCCTCGAACCCGAGCGTCTCAAGAACCAACTGGCCACCACCAGAAAAGATCACCGGAGATGGAGGGCTCTTCCCGTGAGACGCTCAAGCGGCTTGCGATTTCAGTTTGTCAGCGTCGAAGTTTTCTCCCTTCTTCCATAGAGTTAGCGTGATGGCTGCAATCTTGCGCGCCAGCGTCAGACGCGCCATCGTGGGCTTGATACCTTTGGCCAATGATCTCTGGTAGAAATCCTGGAACGGGCCGGGCAGTACACTGGCCCGGGTGGCCGCACCTTTGAACAAGCCTTTCAGATCATGATTGTGGTCCTTGTTCAGACCGCGAATGGAGATCTGTTTCTTAGAACGTCGCAGTCCGCCTTTGACATAGCAATATTCGGCACTGGTGCGGGTTTCTAAAGCCAGTCCGCTGTAAGCCCAAAGCTGTCGCTTCGTGCGGAAACGATGCGGGGTCTGGATCAGCGCCACCGCCAAGGCGGAGCGAATCGGTCCTAGTGAGGGAATCTGCCGTAGTTTGACGGTGATGGCATGCTTGCGACTCTCCGCCAATAGCTCGCGGCGCGCTTGCTGGCGCAAGTACTGCAGCATGTCCAGTTGCTGGTAGAGTCGTTCGGCGCGGCGACGGACGCCGGCTTCCTTGATCTTGCCCAGCCACTCGGCTCGATGACGGGTATAGTAGACGTCCCGTCCGGCACAGGGGATCGCCCAGCTGCGATAGACCGCTTTCAACCGACACATGACTCGGCTCAGATCTTTGACGATGGTCAGGTAGCTCCGGGCTAGCTCGCGCAGCATGCGCACGCCGGTCTCGCCATGGTAGACCGAGCTGAGCTTGTTCAGGTACAACAGTTCGGCCAACTTGTGGGCGTCGATACGATCACTCTTGTTTCCGTCTTTGAGCAGAGCATTTTTTCGCGGATTGCACACCACCAGCTTGGCCACACGCGGCTTCAGTAAATCGTGCAGCCACGCGGCCCAAGTTCCTTCTTCGAAGGTGACCGATAGAGTTCCGCGCAACCCCGCAAAGAACTCCAGAATGGTCGCGGCTTTTGTCTCTAGGATGGATTCCATGACTAACTTGCCAGTGGAATCCAATACTGCCACCGAGATGGTTGCTTGATGAACGTCGAGCCCAATATACTTTTCGCTATTCATGGAGGGTGTTCCTTTCGTAGGGAATGATGCTTGCGCTCATAACCTACTCCTAAAGGGACGCCCTCTTATAATGCGTTTACAGCAGTTATCCTTTTGGCACTTGTGAAGAGAAATCGCCGCATAACCGTTTGTTTCCTCATTCTAGGTCTGGCGGTCACCGCAACTGACGCACAAAGGTCTGCGTCTTGGCATGATCCGTCCAAACACGGAGTGCAGTTCGTGACGGTCGAGGATGGCGTCCGACTGGAGGTGCTCGATTGGGGAGGAACGGGACGACCCGTTGTACTGCTGGCTGGACTGGGATTCACAGCACATGTTTTTGACGGCTTCGCCGAGAAGTTAACCGATTCGTATCACGTCTACGGGATCACGCGACGCGGCTACGGAGCCTCCAGTCGGCCAGCATCGGGTTACACGGAGCAGCGTCGAGTCGAGGATGACCTCCGGGTTTTCGATGCCCTGGGGCTGGTTTCGCCCGTTGTAGCAGGCCATTCAGTTGCAGGAAATGAGTTGTCGCAGCTGGGCATTCACCATTATGAGCGGATTGCGGGCCTGGTTTATTTGGAGGCCCTAAACGACGGCACGGACGATTACACAGACTACGATGCGGTTAGCAGTAAATTGCCGGAAGTGATGCGGAAGCCACCCTCACCTTCGCCTCCTGATTTGAAATCATTCCAAGCCTATCGGGAATGGCGGTTTCGAGTCGATGGGATTTCAATCCCGGAAGCCGAATTGCGCAATCAGTTTGCTGAGAAGCCGGACGGAACAGTTGGCGACTACAAAGTTCCCAGCAACGTCCCAGCAGCGATCATGGAAGGCGACCACAAACACGACTATTCCCAGATTCGAGTACCCGTGCTGGCGCTTGTTGGTTACCCGGAGTTTCCGCAGGACCAGATACGGAAGAACCATGTGACGAATCCAACAGACCGGATCATTGTTGAAGCTGTGTTCGGAACGTACGTGGGCATGACCAAGAATCGAATCAAGCGGATTAGCCAGGCCGCTGGCGGGGCACGTGTGGTCGAATTATGGGGTGCGAGCCATTTTGTATTCCTGTCGAACGAAGCAGACGTGCTTCGGGAAGTGAGAGCCTTTTTGCCGACTCTACACTAATTGTGCAAGGAAACAAGTTGGAAACAATCCGCAACCCCCGCGCAACTAGCGGAAGTCCGCAAAACCAAGGTTCTACCGGAAGCCGCTGATTTGATTGGTGGCGGCGAGTGGACTCGAACCACTGACCTACGGATTATGAGACCGTCGCTCTAACCACCTGAGCTACGCCGCCATGGCACAGACTGTTGAGGAAACATCCGCGGACAGGCCCGAACTCGGCCCGGCAGGACTTCCATGGCGCAAATATGCAGAAAGTTGCCGCCACGTCCAACCAGTTGATTCTATGAGGCGGCGCAAACCAGTGTCAAACTGCGCGTAACTCCAGGCCAGATGGCCGGTGCCGCGCCGCATCTGGCCGGGCAGGTCAGTCCAGACTCTGCAAGCGATTGCATCGAGTGCAACGAATTTCAGTGCCCCAAGTTAGGTGTCAATTTCGTTTAATTCCATTGACAGGCAGGCCATTCAATAGCAGAATCCCTTAACTGCAGTTGCAGGCTTTGAACGACGAGGCGCTGGGACGCCAAGACAGCCGGATGTAACCGGCTCGCGTTCAGGTTTTCTGTCAACTCAGACTCCCCCCCTTTTCCGATCACAGATTTTGGGTTCGAGTCCAAGGCGAAATTCCTCCAGGAAGGAATGCGCCCCATGACTGCAAATTTTCGCATCCTGAAAAGAGAAAAGAGAGAGTCTCCCATGAAAAGAATTCTGATGTCAGCAATTGCGTTGTACGTGAGGAACGTGGCTTTAGCGATGCTCAGCGTGACCTTGTTGATGATCGCGACTGCGCCGGCCTGGGCGGAAGTAAGCCCAGCCATATGCCAAAGCGTGAGCCCAGCTCAAGCTGCTCCTTGTGACGTAACGATCGAAATTACCGGTTCGGCGGGCAATCTTTTGGCCAACATTGTCGATCTCGGGACTAATTATCCCTCCGCCGAGGGCGACGACAAATTGATTGGAGTCAAAAACAATTCGACTGTGAAGGTTGGTGCCATCATACTGACCGCACCCCTCCAAGAAAGTGAAAACCTCTTCGATTTCAGCGACACAGATGGAGCCTGCCCGAGCTGCGGGTCAGGAGGCTATCAGGGTCCGAACAACACGTTTGTAGGCATTAGCCCCGGTTTGAATACGGGGAAGGTCTTGTTCACAACGCCAGTGGCCGCCGGTGGGACCGCCTGGTTTTCTTTGGAGCGCACGCCTAGCTCTGTCGTGGCGATCGGAGAGAGCCAGACGCTGACGGCGGGCGTGACAGCGATATACAAATTCGGCCCCGGCAACCCGAATCACAATCCCCCCCTCGCCCCTGGCAGCGAGGACGACTTCAAGATCACGCCCTCAAGTACTAGTGCCACCCTGGACAACTTAACCGTGACTCCAGTGATAGTGAACCAAGGGGACTTCGCCCCCACCACCAGCGCCTTCCAGGGCCTGAAGTGCCTCCCCTACCAGGATTACAGTGTTGGTGCTGAAGGCGGCGCCCAGTCCCTTTGCGTCGAGATCGAGGTTGACTGCAGCGGAGCCGATCAATGCAATTTCCAAAACTCGATACAACTGGACTACGGCGTATACGGCGCCGGTGTCACTGCCAGCAACGGCCTGATCGGTGGTCCTCATTTGCTGGTTCACCACGGCGCCACCTGTCCCGACAATGGGTTTGATACGGACATCTTCTCCTCGTACACCGGAGCGAGCGCGGGTGATGTTGTTTCACCCGATCCTCCTCCGATCAAGGGCGGTAGCAAGACAGGGCCCTCTTGCTACGTGTCAGCGTTTGATCCCACAATCACCCAACCGTCAGATCCTCGGCTAATCCAGCCAGGACAGACCGTTGGCTTCCCTGGATTTCAAAGGCCCGTGACCAATACCCTTTCCCCAAGCTGCCAAGCGCAGCTTAGACCCCTGATCGTGCCGGTAAACTGCATTCTCATCCCCGTACCGGTCCTCCTGAGCTGGATCCAAACCGATGCTTCGGGGAATAAGATCACAACTCTCAAACTGTGCAAGAACACCAGTTGCGCCACCGGCGGCACAAACCCGCCTTGGGTTAACCTGGCACTGACTGCGTTGACTCAGACTGCTGCCTGCCAGGCACTGACGACGGCGTCGCTTCCCTCCGTCGGCAACTCGGGTCTGGTGAACCTCGGGAAAGGACAGTACGCTTTCCTTTGGAACACTCTCACAAACCCGAATGGTCTAAAGGGCTGTCAAGTTATCCCTGTGCTGACCTTTAGCAGCGGCGCAGTCGCGTCTCCCGCAGAGTTCCAGTACGCCAACTGATCTAGTGTTTTTAACGCGAATGGGGTGCAGGCTACAGCCTGCACCCTTTTTTCGTGCTACGAAACATGTGGCATTGTGCCCGGGCGCGGCCTTCCGTGTTCATCTCTGCGGCGGACGCTTTCGCATGGGGCGGGAATGTCGGTTTGGGGGATGGGAGCGGCATGGGTTCACTGGTGCCGTTGACGATCGCTAACTCATGCCACGCGCCCATCCGGCGCAACGACCTCAGCAGCCAGAGTTGGTGCTGGGTCGTGTCGAACGATATTGCTGAATGGTTCAGCGGCACGAGTGAACTCATGCCGTTCCCATTTTCGTCGAAGAAAGATTTTTTTTGGCAGCCTGTCAGCTCTTGGCCGCCCGCGATTCGCGGGTTGCTTCGTCGTACATGGTCTTGAAGTCTACGCGCTCGAGGATTTTATCGGCGCCCGGATCCTTGCGCATATCGTCGAGCAGTTGGACCGTGGTGCGGTAGTGCTGCTGGGCCTCCGGGTCGCCCGAGGCGCGAAGCGCGGTGCCCAACAGGAAATGCGCTTTGGCGCTCAAGGGCTTCAGGCCAATCTTATCGGCCCGCAACAGCGCGCGCCGCAGTTCCTGCTGCGCGCGCGCGTTGTCGTGGCTCTGGAGCATGGCCTCGGCCATGTAGATCTGGCACTCGACAGAAACGTTCTGGCACGCCCTGTTCATCCGCTTGCTGCATCAACTGACGTAAATTAGCGATGGTCTGCGGGGAGTGGCCTTCCTGCAGGCTGACTTGCGCAAGATTCACTTTCGCGGCGAGGATTTTGTCGGGTTCCTTGCCGCGGACAGCGGCCTGCAAAGCCTGTTCATAGAGGACGCGCGCGGATTTCGAGTCACCGCGGTAATAGGCCGCGTCTCCCTGGAACCCGAGAGTCTGCGATACCAGGCCATCATTCTTCTGCGTGCGCGCCAGGCTAAGGGCGTCGTCGAGGGGCGCCTTGGCCTCTTCGCCGCGGCCAGCCAGCACGAGCGACTCTCCGTAGCCCCCCTGGATCTCGGTCATCGTGGCAGATTTGTCTTTCAGATCCTGGAAGGTTTTGAGCGCGTCGCCGCTTGGAGTTGACGGCGGCGCCGAAACGTCCCTGGTAATCGAACATCACGCCGAGGGTATAGGAATCAAGGGCCGCGCCACGACACGTCGTCCATCTTGCGATGCAATTCCAGAGCGCGCATGTACTGGGCGACCGCCTGATCGTACTGGCCCATCCGAACCGAAGTCTGAGCCAGGTTGTGGACGCTGTCTACGATGTCGCCGGGCACTTTCGATTTTTCGCGCAATTGCAGCGCCTGCTGGTAGTAGGTGCGGGCGTCTTCGTATTGCCCTTTTTCAAAATAGACGCACCGATGTTGTTCAGACAGATGGCCTGCAAGCTCTCATTGCCGACATCGCGCTGAACCTGCAGCGCTTCCTTGTACATTTTCAGAGCCTGGTCATGGTCGCCGACGGTCGTCCAGAAAGTTGCCCAGATCGATCAGGGTGTCGCCCAGGCCGCGCTTGTCTCCGATGTCGCGCCGAATCTGCAGCGCCTCCTGGAAATTGGCCAGAGCCTCCTTGGTCTTGCCGAGCAAGGCTTGCATCCTGCGCGATCTCGTTCAGGCTGAGACGCGAGGCCGCGCTTCTGGCCGATGCTGCCGCCAGATGGCGAGCGCTGTCCTGGTAGTTGCGCAGCGCCTCCTCGGGCTTGCTCAACATCCGTAAGCGACTGCCATGTAGTGCAAGGCTGGCAGCCTTCTGCTCCTGATTGTCCAGTCTGGACGCGAGAGCGTCAGCGCGCGGTTCGAGCGGATCGAGACTGCCTTGCGCCTTGCCGCTCTTGATGGCGAGACGCCCAACTCGCCAAGGTGGCGGTGATGTCTTTGGGATTCGCGGCCAGAATCTTCTGGTTGTATTCGCGTGGCCTTGGCGAAGTCTCCGGTGTCCTCGTAGAGGCTGGCCAGCGCCGACTGCACGTCCGAGTTGCCAGGCGAAGCCTTGGCCAGATTTTCGTAGGCCTTGATCGCCTCGGGATAGTTCTTGGTTACCTGCGAACGGATGGCCGCGATCAGATATTTCTCCGCCTCCGGCAGATCCTGGCTGAGCGTCACGGCTTTCTGGGCTGACTGCTCGGCTTCGTCGTCGTAACCCAAACTGCTGTAGGTCTGCGCCAGCCTGGAAAAAGCCAGGGCGAACGACGGGATCTTGCCTTGGTCGCCGTCCTCGAATTGTTTCTGGGCTTCAAGGTTCTTGCCGTCTCGCTGCAGACCGATGCCCAGGTTGTAGGCGCGCAACGCAGCCACAGATTGTGAAACCGGCTGGAAGGAACTGGCCTTCAATTCCTTGAGCACATCGTCGGGAGAGCGCAAGTTTCTGGCGGATGGACTCAGCCAGGCGATCGATGGCGCCGGGAATTTCTTTTTCGCTGGGGACATCGATCTTCAGCGGAACGCGTGCGGTCGTTCTTGATGTCCTGCAGCGTGGCATCGATGCGGATCTGGTCGCCGAACCTGGCGTACTGCCCCCAAACCACGCGGTCGGCGTTGCTGAAATCAGCCACACGGCGAATCGCTGGCGGATCGAGCACAGTGGCCGAGGAAATGCGCAAGTCGGTGAAGATCTGGTGCACGACGTTGGGACTGACGGTGCGCAACTGCGATGACTGCCCGACATCGGTGCTCAGCATTTCCGCGATGCTCGGACCGAGCCAGTCCAGGCCGGGATCGCCGGAAGCGTTGCGAAACGGCAGAATGGCCAGCGAAACTACCGGGCCGGATGGAGCTCGAGCTGCGGATTTGAACAGCGTGTCCCGGATACAGGAATCCGACGATCGCCAGCACGAGCACCGCCGCCACTCCGCCGATCCAGTGCCAGGGAATGGTTTGTCCCCAGGGCTTGCTGCTGGCTGGGGAAGTTCAGTGTCGCGGCGGCGCGTCCGCCCTGCCAGGCTTCCAGATCGGCCATGATCTGGCTGGAGCTCTCGTAGCGCAGCTTGACGTCGGGATCCATGCACTTGCTGACGATGTTGCTGAGCGGGCGCGGGTATGGAGGCGTCGTGGCTCGAAACCGGGGCGGCCCGTTCCTGGGTGCGCTTGAGCAGGCTGGCCACGACGCTGTCGGCCTTGTAGGGCATCTTGCCGGTCAGCAATTCGTAGAAGATCAGCCCCAGCGTGAACAGGTCGGAGCGCTGGTCCAGATCCTTGCCCAGCGCCTGCTCCGGGGACATGTAGTCCATGGTGCCGACCAGGGCGCCGGTCTGGGTCATGCCGTCGCCTTCGAGCGTGCGGGCCAGGCCGAAATCCATCACCAGAATCCGGCCGGCCTTGTCGCGCATGATGTTTTGCGGCTTCAGATCGCGATGAATGATGCCCACGCTGTGCGCGGCTTCCAGCGCGCGGCAGACCTGCAGCATGATTTCGACCGCTTCCTCCGGCGACAGCTTCTTCTTCTGCTGCATCAGGCTGCGCAAGTCCTCACCCTCGACAAACTCCATGGTGATGAACTTCATGCCCTCGGCTTCGCTCAGGTCGTAAATCCGGATTACGTTCTTGTGGGTGACCTGGGTGGCCAGCAGCAGTTCCTGCTTGAAGCGGTCGATGATGGCCTGGCTGCCGGCCAGATCGGGCCGGATCACTTTCAGCGCCACCATGCGATTCAGTTCGCGGTCGCGCGCCTTGTAGACCGCGCCCATCCCGCCTTCGCCCAGGATTTGCAGAATTTCGTAACGCTGGCCGAGCACCGGGCCGGGTTGAAGCATGGACTGGTGCTCGGATCTGGGGGCTCGCGGCGGCAGGTGTCGCTCGGGAGCCGGCCAGGGAGTGCCGCCGACCATGGTGGGAGAATCGGGTCCAAAGTCTGGACGCATGGTCCACCATGGTGGGCGAGTCGGAGGGATCGCTGCCAGTCCCGCCCGGAATGTTCACCAGCGTCGGAGAATCAGAGGAGTCGCTGCAGCTTGAGGCCGGGATGATCGATCAGGTCGGCGAATCCGAGGCGAGTCTGGACGTGCGGAACGCCCGGAGAAGAGCTGTCGCCCTTTGAAGGCGTGCGTATTGCTGCACCACCTTCGCCAGGGTCTGAAGGGTTTCCGTCCGGGCGGCCTCGAGAGAACTCTTCCATCAGATGACCTCGGCCCGTGACGGGGCAACGGAAGCTCTTAAGGCAACCCCTGGCTTGTGCACGAGCCCAACGCGCGGAACGAGCGGGGGCTGCGACCCGCGAGTTGACAAGTATATAACGTAGTTTCACCGGTGTCAGCCGCTCGTCACTGGGAAGTGAACAGGCGGCTAAGGCGCGACCCGGCACCGATCTGGAGTCTGTTCTAGCTGGATTTTGAGCTGGATACTGTATGGCTCGGGAGCGCGCTATTGCAACTGGGATGTATATGATGTGGGAGCGAGACCGCCTATGAGAACCGTCGCCGTCATACCCGCCCGCCTGGCCTCCACCCGGCTGCCGCGCAAGATGCTGCGCGAAATTGCGGGCCAGCCCCTGATCGGCCGGGTCTACGAGGCGGTCAGGTCGTCGCCGCTGCTCGATGACGTGATCATCGCCACCGACTCCGACGAAATTGTCGAAGTCTGCCAACGCAACGGCTGGAAGGCGCAGATGACCTCCGCCGCGCACCGCAGCGGCACCGAGCGAGTGCATGAAATATCCGCAGTCCGTCGCGGCCGATGTCTATCTGAACGTGCAGGGCGACGAGCCCCTGACTCGGCCTGAGCACATCGCGGCGCTGATTGAAGTGATGCAAGATCCGGCGGTGCAGGTGGGAACGCTGAAGACTCCGGCGGCGCGCTGCCGACATCGACAATCCGAGCGCGGTCAAGGTGGTGACCGATTCAGCTGGGCGAGCTCTCTATTTTTCCCGCGCCACCATTCCCTACGATCGCGACGGCGCCAGGCCGAACTATTTCAAGCATCTCGGCTTTTATGCCTATCGCAAACCCGCCCTGGACCGCTTCGTCACCTTGCCGGAATCCGTCCTCGAACGCAGCGAACGGCTGGAACAGTTGCGCTTCCTGGAAAATGGAATTCCGATTCACGTGGCGGAGACCTCCCACGACACCGTCGGCGTCGACACCGAAGAAGATTTGCAGCGCGTGGAAGACATCTTTAAATCCAGTCGCTAAAAATCGAGTACAGCCGTGACACTTCGCCAAAGTGACGGCTCAAAATTCTTCCGGCTGATTGCGCATGGCTTTGTGAATCTTTTTCCATTTTGCCTTGTCTTGCCGCGCTGCTTCCGGATTCATCTTGCGCTCCTGAAAGCGGAGTTCTGCCAGCAACTTGCGATAGCTCTCCAGCCGTTCAAGTGCGAAGCAAGCCGCAGTTGACGGCTGCCCCGATTGCGCATCCGGGCTCGCCATGGTGAGCGCAGTCCCGGAACCTGCAGCCCTGGGCCAGAGCGTGCGATGTCCTCAAACGCCCGCTCTGCGCCTTCCTCATGGTTCCAGAGCTGGAGTTCGCGCATTCCCGGCGTATCGATCACGATGCCGCCACCGGGAAGAAAAATCATTTGCCGCGAAGTGGTGGTGTGCTGTCCGCGGTCATCATGTTCGCGCACCGGTTGGACTCGCAGCGCTGTATCGGCGAGCCCGTTGATGATGGTCGATTTGCCGACTCCGGAGGAGCCCACAAAGCCGCCGTAGTTCCGCGGGCCAGATAGCTCTGCAACGGTTTCGAGTCCGGTTTTTTCCAGCGCGCTCAGCAGGTGTACCGGCAGTTCCCAGCGCGATGCTTTCTACCTCCGCGGCGCGCGCAGCGGCGTCCGGCGCAGAGGTCGGCCTTGTTGAGCAGAATCACCGGACGCGCACCACTATCCCAAACCATGGTCAGATAGCGCTCTATGCGCCGCAGATTGAATTCGCGGTTCAGAGAGCTGACCACAAAAACCATGTCGAGATTGGTTGCAACAATCTGTTCGCTCAGCTCGCGCCCCGCGACTTTGCGTGACAGCTTGGTTTTCCGCGGAAGGATGAACTCGATCCGTGCCCGACCTTCATCTGGGCGCGCCAGGATCGCCACCCAGTCGCCGACCGCGGGAAAGTCCTCCCGGCGCGCGGCTTGATGCTTGATCTTGCCGGCGATTTCCGCCAGGTACTCTCCGTATTGCCGAACGCACTCTGTAGAAGCCCTTGAATTCCTCGATCACCCGGGCGGGCGTGAGTTCACTTCGGTTGAGCTGCCTCGAAGTGGCTTCTCGAAAAACTCATCCCATCCAAAATCCTCGAGATCAAGATTGCGACTCCATGGTAGGAACGTCCCTTCTATCGCGAACCGTTGGCAACGGTTCGCTCGCTGACCTCTTCATGTGCGTGACGAGACCGCAGGGCCGTGGCGTAGACGGCGACTGAGCCTCAAGAATGGAGGCAGAGGAAGGACAAGGCTCTGCGTGCGGGATTCGCAGGCGTCGAAGCTGAGCGCAGCCTACGAGATCAGGGCAGAGGCGGACCTATCCTTCCGGGTAAACACGGCAGACATAGGCGCCTCCTGAGAAGATTTGGTCCGGCAGTCGAGTCGGAAATCTTGCCGGACATTTCGAAGATACGGCGGGTCCGAACAGCGCGGTCAAGCAATTCCGTCATGTTGGCGATGCACGCTCGGGCGCTACCGCATCATCAGCGAGTTGAGCGCTTGCGGCTGAACTTTTGCGACCAGGCTTGCGGCGGCCGCCACGCGCCGCGAAATTGCGGGATGCGAATGGAAAAGCCACTCCACCCATTTGGAAGGAGAGCGCTCCGCGAGATTCTGCTCTGCCAGCTTGTTCATGGCGGAAATAAAAGGCGCCACCGTGGCAATGGAGCGGAAGGCATAGCGATCGGCCTGGCGCTCGTTAAAGCGGGAATAAGCGTTCAGCAGCGGCAGCACCAGAAACGAAAGCATGGTTGCGACCAGCATCAGTAATGGCAGATTGGCAAAGTCAGAAAGGGTCTCGAACATGTGCATGCGATCCACTGCATAGTGCAGAACCAAATTGGCTGCCCAGAATCCGACGAACGTGATTCCTGCCTGCACCAGAATGCTCTTGAAAATATGCCGGTGAACGTGATGCCCGAGTTCGTGGGCCAGAACGGCTTCAATTTCGTCGGTGGAATAGTTTGCCAGCAGCGTGTCGGCCAGAATGATGCGGCGAGTGTTGCCCAGTCCGGTAAGTGCGGCATTCGCCTTTTTGCTTTTTTCCGAAAGCTTCCACTGGTAAACGCCGCGAACCCGCGTTCCCGCGCGCTCACCCAGCCGTACCAGCCGCTCCTTCAATTCTTCGTTTTCCAGCGGCGCAAATTTGTAAAAAATGGGAAACAGAACTACCGGAGCCAGTTGCGCCAGCAGCACGAACAATCCCAGAAACGCCGCCCATGCAATCAGCCACCAGTGCTGCGGCGCCTGGCGCATGATGAAATACAGCAGCTCGGCCACGATCCCGGCCAGGACCACGCCCACCAGAAAGCCTTTGACCTCGTCCCAGATCCAGGCCCGCAGCCGCAGGTTGGAAAGTTGGTAGCGATGCTCGAGGCGAAAACTGTAGTAGTCGAGGCCCAGTCCCAGAACTTTGGCCAGCACCATGAGCATCAGCACGTACAAGAAACAAAGCCAGGCTGTAGTGCTGAAAAGTGGCTTTGTAGGCGATGTCCCGCAGAGTGCCGCTCCATCCGGTGGCCAGCAGCGCCACCATCAGGACGAGGCCGAGGACGAAGTCAGCGATGCCGAGCCAGCGCCGGATGCGGTTGTAGCGCCGCGCTTCAGGCGAATCGGCAGGGGGACGGGAACGGTAGCGGCGGCTGAAGCCATCGTTGTCCTGACTGATTATCGTATCGCGCGAACGACGAATTGCGAGACCCGGAAGGCCAATAGTGCGATCAGTGTCTTCCGCGTCTTATCGGCCTTCAGCGTCTTGAGCCTTGCCGTCCGCACAAATGCCTCGGCAGTGGAAAGAATTTCGCTCACCAGTTCGGGCGATGCCGCCTCGGCATAGACCCGCAGCAGCGGCTCGGTGCCGGACATGCGAAACAGTACCCAGGGTTCGGCTCCGTTGCCGTTTGTCGAAGCGTCGAGAAAGAACTTTACGCCGTCGAGCCCTTCCTTTCTTAGGATGGAGATAGCGTCCCAGACGTTTGGTCTGCGTCGGAACGCGCCCGCTGGACGGCGCTCTGCTTCATTTCTTCCGTGATGTGCAAATCGCGGCGCCCGTAGTAATGCGGCCCGTACTCGCGTTGCAGATCGGCCACCAGCTGCCCCAGCGGCTTCTTCTCCTCGGCCATCACATTGGCCAGCAACAGGCAGTTCAGAATGCCGTCGCGCTCCGGCAGATAGCGGGAATATCCGATGCCGCCGGATTCTTCCCCGCCCACCACAATCTCGTGCTCCATCATCAGGTCGGCGATGTACTTGAATCCGATGGGACACTCGATCAGTTTGCGTCCGTACTTGGCGGCGATGCGGTCCACCATGCCGGTGGTGTTGAAGGCGCGCACCACGTCCCCGGGCCACTTCTTTCGCTCCAGCACCCAACGCAGAAGGACGGCGAAGCACTTGTGCGAATCGACGAAACTGCCATCTTCGGCGATGGCGCCGATGCGGTCCGCGTCGCCATCGGTGGCCAGCCCGGCATGGCATTTTTCTTTCAGCACGGTCTGGCGCAGCATTTCGATGTGCGGCTCGATGGGCTCCGGATTGATTCCTGGAAACAGCGGATTCAATTCCTGGCGGATGGCAACGTAGTCGAATGCCGCGAGTCTTGAAAATTCTGCGTCAGCACGCCGCGCCCGGAGCCGTACATCGAATCCACCGCGAATTTGAAATTTGCTTTGGCGATCAGATCGAGATCAGCGAACCGGCAGATGGCTTCCGAGTACGGCGTGCTTCAGATCGACTTCTTCGATCGAAGCCTTCTGGCCTTTCGGCATGCGATCCGGCGGCGACTTCCTCTTCAATCACCTTCATGATGGCGGGCGTGGCCGATCCGCCAAACTTTGCTTTGAACTTCACGCCATTCCAGTTCCACGGATTGTGACTGGAGGTGACCATCACTCCGCCGGCGGCGCCCTGGCTTTTTACCGCAAGCGAAACCGCCGGAGTCGGAACGGAATCCTTGGTAAGGCTGCACTGGAATTCCCGCCTCGGCAATGATTTCAGCCGCCACGCGCGCAGCCTGCTGCGAGAGAAAGCGAGTGTCATAGCCGATGAAGACGCCGCGAGCCGGATCTTCATGCCGCAGCACGTAGGCGGCAATCCCGCCCGCCACACGGCGCACGTTGTCAAAAGTAAAATCGTCGGCGATGATGCCGCGCCAGCCGTCGGTGCCAAATTTGATCATAGGTCAGTCGTCAGTCGTTCGGTCGTTCAGTCGTCAGTGTAGTCATTCGCTCAGTCGTCTGGTCTTGGCTGAAGACTGACGACCGATCGACTGACGACTGTCCTCACACCAGATTACGCAGTTTCTTCTCGTCCAGATACTTCACCACTTTTCCCACGTCCTGCGCCTGTTCGCGGGTGGTGATCAGCAGACGCATCTTCGGTTTCCACGACTACCAGATTATTCACGCCCAGCGCCGCCACAAATTTTCCTGGCGCGTGAATGTAATTTCCCTGGGCGTTGCAGCGTGAACACGCCGTTCCGCGGCAATCAGATTGTCGTCCTGCGGGCTGGCTCTTGCCGACATGGTGTTCGTGCAGCGCGGTCCACGAGCCCAGATCGTTCCATCCGAAATCGGCGGGAAGGCAGATGATGTTGGAGTTCTGCTCTCCCTTGGCCGAGCGGGGCTCGAGCACGGCATAGTCGATGCTGATGTTTTCGCACTTCGGATAGAGCCGGGCAAACGTGGCGGCAAACTTGCGCGTGCCGAATGTGGCCGCGATCTGCTGCAGCAGCGCAGCCGTCTTTGGCAGATGTTCGAGCAGCGCGTTGGTCAGTGTGCGCGCGCTCCACAGAAACATGCCGCTGTTCCAGAAATAATTCCCTGCCTTCACGAATTCGGCGGCGCGCGCTGCGTCGGGCTTTTCGGTGAAGCGCCGCACTCGAAGCGCATCGCCCTGAAATGACGAGCCAGCTTCAATGTAGCCATAGCCGGTCTCCGCGCGCGTGGGACGAATGCCCAGCACCACAATATTCTCGCCCGCAGCCGCGATCTCGATTCCATTCTTCAGCACATCGCGATATCGTTTTTCGTCGCCGATCACGTGATCGGAAGGAAACAGGCCGAGCACCGCATCGGGATCGGTGTTCAGCAGAATGAAAGCAGCCAGGCCGATGGCGGGCGCGGTATTGCGTCCTACCGGTTCGGCCAGAATCTGCTTCCTGCGCGAGCCGCGGAAGCTGGCGCAGAATCTCGCGCCGCAAATGCTCGTTGGTGATGACCCAGAAACGCGTCGGCGAAGCCAGCGGCAGCAGACGCGCGACCGTCTGCTGAATCATGGTCTGCTTGCCGTCGAGCGCCAGCAACTGCTTGGCCCGGCGCTGCCGGCTCAGCGGCCAGAAGCGCGTGCCGCGGCCGCCAGCGAGAATCACGGGATGGAAGTTTGCTTTAGCCACAAGTATAAGAATTGCAGATTTCAGATTTTAGATTGCAGATTGAAAACCTTCGCTTCAATTTCAATCTGAAATCTGAAATCCTGAAATCTCTTCTACATTCTCGTTTCCGGCTCCGGCAGCGCCGCGCCGGGCACCGATCGCCTTGAGAAACTCCACCGACCACTGCGGACGCACCTGAAATTCGCCGACCGCCGCCGGCACGACCACGGCATCGCCTCTCGCCAGCGTGACCGGGTTTGCTCCTGGCGCTTCGACGATTCCGCAGCCTTCCACCGCCACCAGAATCTGGACCGAACGCTTGCCGGCTTCGTCCTGCGTCTGGAACGTGTGCGGCTCCTTGAGTTCGAACATGTCCACCACAAAGTAAGGAGACGAAATCAGGGTGCTCGGCGATTGGCGGAGCCATTCAACTGTGACGGCGCGGGACGAATCACCTTGCCCGATCCGACTTTCTCCTTGATGGCAGCCAGGCCTTCCTTCAGATGCAACTCGCGCGGACGGCCGTAGTCGTAAAGACGATACGTCGTGTCCGACTGCTGCTGGGTTTCCACGATGATCGCTCCCGGACCCAGCGTGTGCACCGTCCCGCCGGCCACGTAAATCATTTCGCCGGGATAGACGTTAATCCAGTTCAGCAGTTCCTCGGCGCGTTTGTCCTGAATCGACTGCTCGAATTGTTCCCGAGTAACGCCGGGCTTCAGACCCAGTCCAATCTGCGCGCCGGGCTTGGCGTGCGCCACGTACCAGCATTCGGTTTTGCCCCAGGGCTGCCCGACGCGGCGAGCCGCCTCGTCATCGGGATGCACTTGCACGGAAAGCTTTTCGTGCGGAAACAGAAATTTCAGAAGCAGCGGGAAACGGTTGGGATCGGGAGCGGCATCGCCCACCAGTTCACGGCCATATTGCGATGCTCAACTCGGCCAGCGATTTTCCCTTGAGCGGTCCATTCGCCACCTGGCAGGCGTCGCCGGTCAGCCAGGCCTCGCCGATCTTCTCCTCGAACTTGTGGTTGGGATAAATCGGCGAAAGATCGAGCGTGCCCCAGGGACGCGGGTCGAAGGCAGGCTGCATCGAGAATGGATAGAGTGCGCTCATGCGTGGGACACAGGATCGCACAATCGCCAGGCGACGCCCGAGAGATTTCTGCGCGCTGGTCCGATTACAGCGCCGCAAGAAACTTGCGCATGCGCTCCAGCCCGCGATCCAGTTCGGTCACTGAGGTGGCGTAAGAAACCCGAATGTGCTCGCGGGTGCCGAAGCCTTCGCCCGGAACCGTCGCCACATGCGCTTCGCGCAGCAGCCGGCCGGCGAGATCGGAAGCCGATTTGATTCCGCCACGTCCGATGAACGACGAAATGTTCGGATAGGCGTAGAACGCGCCTTCCGGCATCGTGCACTTCACTCCCGGGATCGCGCGCAGTCCCTTGACCACGTGGTCGCGCAGCTTGATGTATTCGAGACGCATATCCTCCACGCACTGCTGCGGGCCGTTCAAAGCCGCCACCGCGGCCTTCTGCACGATGGAAGTCGGATTCGAAGTGGACTGGCTCTGCAGTTTCTGCATGGCCGCGATCACCGGCAGCCGGCGCCAGCGCGTAGCCCAGCCGCCAGCCCGTCATGGCGTAAGTCTTCGACAGCGATCCGATGATCACCATGCGCTCGCGGATACTCGCGCAGCGATCCCACGGAAAAATGTCTCGCCGGTGTAATTCAGATACACGTAGCACTCGTCGGACAGCACCCAGATGCCGCGCTCCGCCGCCAGTTGCACCACCGCCTTCAAATCCTTCGGAGACATCACCGCGCCCGAAGGATTCGACGGCGAATTCAAAATGATCATCTTGGTGCGCGGAGTCACCAGGCGCGCGATCATCTCCGCCGTCACGCGGAAGCCCTGACTCTCGTCGGCTTCGCAGCAGCACGCAGTTTCCGCCGGCGTAACGCACGATGTCCTTGAACGAAACCCAGTAGGGCACCGGCAGGATCACTTCGTCGCCGTGATCGACCAGCACCTGAATGGCGTTGAACAACGCATGCTTGCCGCCGACCGAGGCCATGCATTCCTCGCGGCGATAGTCGGACTGGAAGTCAGCCGCGTGGCGATGCACGATGGCATCGCGCAGTTCCGGCGTTCCGCCCACCGCCGTGTACTTCGAGAAATTATTCTGGATCGCAGCTGATGGCTGCATCTTTGACGTGCTGCGGCGTGGAAAAATGCGGCTCGCCCGCGCCGAAATCCACGACGTCAATGCCCTGCTGGCGCAGTTTGTCGGCTTCGGCGACCACAGCCATGGTGGCTGAGGGCTCGATGCGGTTGATTCGTTCGGTAAGTTTTACGGCAGGGGTCGCTTCCGTAACTGGAGTCATGCTCGTTTTCCTGTTCTTGATTTTCTTGCGTTCTGCAGCTTGATCGCCGGATCAAGTTTTTCTCGCAGCCGGCGTTCCACCATTTCCGGCACCAGATCCTGGATCGATCCTCCGAGTTTTGCCACCTCGCGCACCAGCCGGGAGCTCAGATAGGAATACTGCTCGGCCGGCATCATGAAAACCGTTTCCAGGTCGGGCTGCAGCTTGCGATTCATCATCGCCATCTGCAGCTCGTATTCGTAATCGCTGAGTGCGCGAATGCCGCGCAACACGGCGCTGGCCTTGACTCGGGCCGCGTAATCCACCGTCAGGCCGTCGAAGACGTCCACCCGAACGTTCTTGAAATCGGCGGTCAAAGCTTCCAGCATGGCCCGGCGCTCGCCCAGACTGAACAAGGGGTTCTTGTCCGGATTGCGCAGGATCGCCACGATCAGCTCGTCGAAAATCTTGCTGCCACGTTCAATCAGATCCAGGTGCCCGTTGGTAGGTGGATCAAACGAGCCGGGATAGATAGCGATGACCTTTTTCAAGCGTCCTCATTGTTCCTGACGGAAAACAGGCAGGCTTGGGTTAAAGAAGATTCTATGCGGCGAGGGCGAGGGATGGCAATTCTTTGGCCGATGAGCTGTCATCCAGAGCGCAGTCTCAGTGCCGTGCGAGCAGTGACCAGTTGACGCGAAGCGAAACTCGTGCCTGCAGTGCATGAGCGCAAGTCCGTGCATAGCTCCGACGGTCCGCGAGACGGTCATCGCCAGTCGGTTGACTAGCGTCTTGCGGCCGGCACCTTGGCAGCTTCCGGAACTGCACTGGGCATGGTGGTGACGCGAGCTCCCGTTCCCTGCGGAGCGCCGGCGGCGGCGGCTTGCGCTTGGCGGAGCAGCCGCTGGTTGCAGTGCCGCCGGGGTCAATCCCAGATGCTTGCGCACTTCCACTTCCAGCTTGGTGAAGGTTTCGACATTGTCTTTCAGGAACTGGCGCGCGTTCTCGCGGCCCTGGCCGATGCGCTCGCCTTTGTAGCTGTACCAGGCGCCGGATTTTTCCAGCAGATTGTTGTTCACCGCCAGATCGAGCAGATCGCCTTCGCGCGAAATGCCTTCGCCGTACATGATGTCGAACTCGGCTTCGCGGAAGGGCGCGGCGACTTTGTTCTTCACCACTTTGACTTTGGTGCGCGAGCCGGTCATCACGTCGCCGTCTTTGATGGCGGCGATGCGGCGGATATCCACGCGCACCGAAGAATAAAACTTCAGGGCGCGGCCGCCGGTGGTGGTTTCCGGATTGCCGAACATGACGCCGATTTTTTCGCGAATCTGGTTGATGAAGATCAGGCAGGTGCGCGACTTGGAAACCGTTCCGGTCAATTTGCGCAGCGCCTGCGACATCAGGCGTGCCTGCAGGCCCATGTGGCTGTCGCCCATTTCGCCATCGAGTTCGGCCTTGGGGACGAGCGCGGCCACCGAATCCACCACCAGCACGTCGATCGCGCCGGAGCGCACCAGCGCCTCGGTGATCTCGAGCGCCTGTTCTCCGTAGTCGGGCTGCGAGACCAGCAGGTTGTCTACATCCACGCCGAGTTTCTTGGCGTAGCCGGGATCGAGCGCGTGCTCGGCATCGACGAACGCGGCCATGCCGCCGGTTTTCTGCGCTTGCGCGACGACCTGCAGCGCGATGGTGGTTTTGCCGGAAGATTCCGGTCCGAAGATTTCGACCACGCGGCCGCGCGGAAATCCGCCCACGCCCAGGGCGGCGTCGAAAGAAATCGCGCCGGTGGGGATCACGGCGATGGGAACGATGCTTCCTTCGAGCCCAGCCGCATGATGGAGCCTTTGCCAAACTGCTTTTCGATTTGCGCGAACGCCAGATCAATCGCTTTTGTCCGTTCATCAGCCATAAGAATGCGGCTCCTTTGTGAGTTATGAAATGTAGAAGGTGTTGATGGCGTGGATTATACACCGGGCCTGAAGCGAATAAAAGGCGAATTTGAAATGATAGCTGTGGAAAAGTCCCGAAACAGAACCAGGTAGTGGATCTGTGGCGCCGACTCTTGTCCGCGCGGGACAGATCTCCCCGACTGACTGTTCCAATGTTTGCCAACTTCAACCGGACAGAAGGTCCGCCCACCCAGGTTAATTTTCCTGTCATTCGAGCAAGATAATCGTAGTAAAATTCGCGCGTATCGACGCTGCCTTCGGCAGCAGGAGACGCCCTGCCGCGCCTCTCAGGCCACCATGTCCGTGGAGGTTTCATGCAAGATCGAGCCCTTGGGAATTCGACCACGACCAGATCACAGTCCATCGCCAGGCCGCATGAAGGCCGCAACGTTTGGGTTCTGACCGCGTACGCGGTTTCAGGACTGGCATTGTTTGGCGTGCTGATCTACTACGTCTCGGCCTACATCACGCAGTAGCTTTTGCAGCGCCAAGCCCTCACTTGAGTGCGCGACTCCAGCGGTGGATGAGTCTCGCATCTCCAGCTGGTGCGCAGTTTGTTCGTCTGCATCCATTCTGTCTAGCGAACGACCGGCCGTCGGTGATCTGTTCTGAATCCGGATTTTGCCTCGCGCCGCCGCTGCTCCACCCGCGACCGTGCTACAATCCCCGCTTGCCCGGTTAGCGACGCCTGGCAAATTCCCCACTTAACCGAGACGTACTGACTCCCGTGGCCCACGATCCCTCGAAGAGCGCTGTCACCTACGCCGACGCCGGTGTGGACATTGACCGCGCCAATCGCACCAAAAAGCGGATCAAGTATCTGGCCCACAAGACCTTTACCCGCAGCGTGCTGAGCGAAATCGGCGGCTTTGGCGGCCTGTTCGCCGTGGACAAAGCAGAAGTGGGTGGACCCGATTCTGGTGTCGAGCGTGGACGGCGTGGGCACCAAGCTGAAGATCGCCTTCGAGATGGACGTCCACCACACCATTGGCGCCGATCTGGTGAACCACTGCGTCAACGACATTGCCGTGCAGGGCGCCACGCCGCTGTTTTTCATGGACTACCTGGCCACCGGCAAGCTCGAGCCGGAAATCGCGGAAAAAGTCGTCGAAGGCCTGGCCGAAGCCTGCAAGCACAATGGCTGCGCCCTGATCGGCGGCGAAACCGCCGAGATGCCGGGCTTCTATCGCGGACGGCGAATACGACCTGGCGGGATTCATCGTCGGCGCGGTCGAGCGGGAACGCATCATCACCGGCAAAACGGTCGAAGTCGGCGACGTGATTCTGGGGCTGGCCTCGAACGGCCTGCACACCAACGGCTATTCGCTGGCCCGCAAGCTGCTTTTCGAAGTCGGCAAGTACACGCTCGATTCCTACGTCAATGAACTCAAGGGCAAAGGTCGGCAACGAACTGCTGCGCACCCACAAGAGCTACTGGCCGGCGATCAAGCGCCTGGTGGAC
Source organism: Terriglobia bacterium (assembly GCA_963696825.1). Classification (GTDB taxonomy): domain Bacteria; phylum Acidobacteriota; class Terriglobia; order Terriglobales; family Acidobacteriaceae; genus JAIQFF01. Next base: position 126,477 of record CAVOLN010000007.1, on the reverse strand, counting down.
GGCGAGTGCGTCTCGGCCATGGCCCACATCACCGGCGGCGGCATCACGGAAAATCTGCCGCGCGTGCTGCCGCGTGGAGTTGCGGCCGTCATCGAGATGGGCTCCTGGCAGGTGCCGCCGATCTTCGAGCACCTGCAGCAGCTGGGAAACGTCCCGCAGGAAGAAATGCTGCGCACTTTCAACATGGGATTGGGAATGCTGCTGGTCGTTCCCTCAAAGAAGTTCAAGAAAGCTCAGACGGTGCTGGAGCGGGCGGGAGAAAAGGCCTTCACCGTGGGACGGATTGTGAAGGGCGACCGGAAGGTGATGTACACGTGAAGCAGCTTCTGTCTGACCGCGATCTCGTCACTGGGGCGTCGGCGTAGTTTGAATTGTATGCGCCAAGCGTACGCTTTCCGCGTCGGTCAATCGCCTTCGGCTCTTGAATCGTACTACCGGCTCGATCCAGCGGATAGTTGATTGCGCCAGAGCGCACTGAACACTGAGATTGTCGGCCTGACAGATTTCCGTCCACACCGATGCAGATACGCCGTGTCCTTGTTCGCGCATTGCCGCGACAACGGCTCGGGTCGTCGTGATGGCCTCAAGGCGTTCATCGTATGCCCAGAAGTTCATCCATAGTTGAGGCTGGCCTTTTCGATGCTCGCAACGATTCGGCTCGATGTTCATGTCGAACGTGGTTTCGTTCCGCTTCGCGGAATCGCCCGTGCCGGATTACCAACTCGCAACTTACCGCTTCAGCAAATCCACCGGCTCCCTCACATCATGCACCCGCAAATACTTCGCCAGCGCCGGATACTTCTTCGCCACGGCCTCATACATCGCATATGCCACGTTGCGATAGGAGAAGTGTCCCGCGGGTCCGGTCCTCAGTTCGGAGATGTAGACCACCTCGGCAAAATCCATCTTGAATAGAGTCCGCTTGCGAAAGCCCAGAGGGATTGCGTACTGCGAACTTTCCTGCGCCTCGGCTCCGCCGCGTGCGACGCCAGTTGCTCGACCGCGCTCGCGGTTCGCTGCATCACGGCGTCGTAATTTTGCCGGACGCCCGCGGCTTCCAGTTCCTCGGGCGCGTCGTATCCGTGTTTGGTGGTGAACTCCTGTCCGATCTGAATGCAGCGGCGGTGGCGATGCATGTCGCGGAAGCCGCCGATGTCCATCAGGATGTCGAAGCGGAACTGCTGTCCGGCGCAGAAGGCTCGCAGCATCTCGTCGTGGCGGCCGCGATGGCGCAATCCCAGGTCGATGATCTCGCGGCGAATGGCTTCGCCCGCGGCTTGCACCGCCTGGCGAATCTGGCGATAGGGATAGTGGCTGTGCTCGTAGATCAACGTGGCCGCCAGCTCAACCTCGAGCGGCTCTTCTTCCAGAAGATCGACCGTCGGGAGCCGGCGGCGATGGGCAAGTCTCCCATCAACTCGGACGCAACCTGCCGCAGCGTGCGCCGGGTCTCGATTTCATACTGGTTGGGATCGGCATACTTCACCAGCGTCGGCGCGACCCGGACTTCGCGCAGCAATTCCTGCTCGGCGCGCGCGCCCAGCTCCGGCGAGGCGGCGCGAATCTGCTCGACCAACTCCCGCAACGACTCCTGGTTCACGTTGTACGCAGGAGATGTCGCCGCCTGCTTCAGCAATTCTCCCAATTGCCGGACTTCCTTGTGGGTGTGCGACAAGCAGATGCGACACCTGGTTCTCGAGCGTGCGCGCGTTGACGATCTCTCCCAGCGAAGTGTTGGCCGCCAGCGGCAGCAGGTAGCGGGAGATGTCGAAGGCCCGCGCCCGCAGCGTGCGCTCGTAGGCTTCCTGCTTCATCTCCGCTGGCTTGGGCGTGATGCTGGCCAGATACCGGAACATGCGTTCCGAAAGCGATTCGTATTCCGCGAACAGGGAATCGACCGTTTCCCGATACAAGCTGCGCATCGGCGCGGTCGTCGCGTCATCGCCGAAATCGGGCAGTGTAGTAGCCGCTCTTCTTGAAATCCTGATAACGGGTGGAGCGTTCCTGGCCGTCCCAGCGCTGCTCGTCGGCGACCGCGATGGCCGCCAGAATGGACAGGCGTTCGATGGCCAGCGCGATGTGCGCCAGATCGGCGATGGAGCGGTGTCCGTACTGGAAGTAGAAAGTGTTGAGAAATTTTTCCGCCTTCTGCTGGCTGATTTCGCGCAGCGACTCTTTCATGGAGAGCGCCGAGCGCGAATACTTGGCCATGGCGTAGGCCTGGATCTCAGGCTCGACGCCATAGACGGCATAGACTTCGACCGAAGGCGCGGCGCGCGGGTTCGGAGTTCGAGTTTTCGGAGGCGGGTTTTTCGACCACTTCAGACATGAGCATCTTTGATCCTGACTCGGCGACTGTCAGCGTGCGTTTCGCTCGCATCCGAGGGCGAGACGCCCTCGGGACAGCCGGCAGGATGCCGGCGCTACGGAGCGTCTTGGAATCTTACTGCAATCTGCTACTTCAGTGCTGCGCAGCTGAGGAAAAGATCGGCGACCTTCAGAGCCAGATTTGCCGGAACCACGTCGTCGCGATTGCAGAGCACGATGATGGTGAGGTTGTCGTCCACGAAGCGCTGAATGGTGGTGCGAAAGCCGACGGTCTCGCCGTAGTGCCACATGCGCGGATGGTCCTTGTACGGATTCAGAAACCAGCCAAAGCCGTATGCGGCCGGAGTGCCGTCGGGTTCCTGCACGCTGCCATCTGACACTTTGACCGGAGTGATTGCCGGCTTCATCTCGGCCTCGCTCAACAGCGTGTGGTGCGCGAGCGCGCGGTCCCATTTCGCCAGATCGTCGAGCGAGGAATAGACGCCGCCATCGCCCAGCACCGCCGAAGTTGGGCTCTGGTCCATGCTCGCGCCAGGCGCCGCCTTCGTGAGTGTGACCGTAGGCGCGATTGGAGACGGTGTTCTTGCCTTTTTCGTACGCCACGGTTTGCTTCATTTCCAGCGGCGCGAAGATGCGGTCGTGAAGAAAATCGCCAAAGGGCTGGCCGGAAACCTTTTCTACGACCATAGCCAGAACCGCATAGCCGGAGTTGCTGTAGTCCCATTTTGTGCCGGGAGGAAATTTTGTGGTCTTCTGCTGCTTCAACAGTGCCAGCACGCCGGCATCCTTGATCTGTGGAATTTGTTCCGGCGGCGTGCCGGCGGAGGCTTGGCCATCAGGTCTTCGTAATCCAGCAGGCCGGAAGTGTGGTTCAGAAGATTGCGAATGGTGATGGATTTCCCGTACTCCGGAAAGTCAGGGAAGATGTCGGTGAGCCGGTCTTCGTAACGCAGCTTGCCATCGTGCACCAGCAGCATGATCGCCATGGCGGTGAACTGCTTGGTGCAGGACGCCAGGCGGAAATTGGTGTGCGCGTCGATTTTGTGAAGCGAACGCAAATCGGCCACGCCGTAGCCACGCTCGAACACGACGCTTCCATTCTTGATGACGAGCACGGCTGCGCCCGGGTGCGCGAGTCCGACTTGCAGCCCGGCAAAAATGCTGATCGATCTTGTTCTGCCGGAACCGCGTTTTCAGCCATACAGGCAGGCAGTGCGACGAGCGCACAATATCGCAGGCATGCAGCCATAGCAGAATCCAATCTTTGCGCACTTTGCGAGTCCTTTGCGTCCTTTGCGGTTAAGATCTTTTACCGCAAAGGACGCACAGAAAGCCGCAAAGTTCGCAAAGCGAAACTTTCACTGTCCGCAGATTGCTTCACCTGATCTCCTACGTCTTCACGGACGAATTCCAGCCACCGCCATCATGCGTCCCGTAACTCCCTTTTCCGCGCGATAGGAGAAGAGCAGATCGGTGCGGCACGAAGTACAAAGCGGCGATGCGCTGATGTTCTTCGCCGCCACTCCCGCCGCGAGCAACTGGCGGCGGTTGGCCTCCACCAGATCGAGGAAAATCTTCTTGGGCAGCTCGCTGTGACCGGGAGCGCGAGCGGTCAGAAACAGCAGCGGATATTTCTCGCGGACCGGATCCGACTCCTCGACTTCGCGAAACAGTTTGCTGCCATACTCGAACTGCGACTCGAACTGAGTTCGCACCTCCGGGCCAACCGTAGTAGCAGCAACCGTGAACACCGGGACCGATGGCCGCCCTGAGATCGCCGGGTCGAGTGCCGAACCAGCGCTGCATCTCGCCCACACCTTTTTCCACGATGCGTTTCACCGTCCCGCGCCAGCCCGCATGGAACACGCCGACCGCCCGGCGTTTTGCGTCCACCAGAATCACCGGCAGGCAATCGGCGGTCAGAATCGCGAGCAGCAGACCCGGTGTTTGGGTGATCAGGCCATCGCCGGCGAGAGCCGGTCTCGGGGACTTCAGAAACGCAGTGAATAAGGTCGGAGTGAATCTGGCGCAAGGTGACCAGCGGCCACGCGCGGCCCTTGCGGACGGCTCCCAGCTGCCGCAGAAATGCTCGCCCGATTCTGTTCGACCGCGCGCGCGGGAATCTTCGCGGGTGAATCCGAGATTCAGAGCTCCGCCCGCCATAAGCTCTGGAAACCCGCCGGGGCGCGTGCTGAAGCCATGAATGAGCCATGGAATCGGCGTAAGAGAATCGGCCTGCAGAATTTTGCTTTGAGTTTTCCGGAGAGTTTTCAGCGGCACCGAAACATCTTAGCAACGTCTCTGCCATCTGTGACACGTGGCCTGCGAACAAATTCGATCGTGATTCCGACGATCACATGCAGGATCGCGCGTCCGCAACGCGCTGCTGCCGCGTATAATTCCGCGCTGCGTCTATTCGAGGCAGTCGCAATAAATCTCGACACACTTCAGGAGCCCCATACATGCGTGTCCTTATTGTGACATTTGCCTTGTTGTGCGCGCTGGTCGCCGGAGCCGTGGCGCAGCAGACGAATTCGTCAAACGACGAACCCAAAGAAAGAGAAGACCAAGAACACGAGACCGGCGGCCAAGACTGCAGGAGAAAGAAGCCGAGCCAGCCCGAGAAAGCCACGGAGCCGACTCCGCCCACGGAAGAGCAGAAGCCGGCCGCCCCGAAGCCGGGAACCGACAAGGACAAAGAAGAATTTGACGTCTCCGAAGTTCCGCCGGTGGTGACGCATCACCAGATCACCGCTGGACGGCAAGCTGCTGAAGTACACCGCCACCACGGGACGGCTTCCCATCAAGCGCGGCGACGGCAAGATCGAAGCCGAGATGTTTTTCGTGGCCTACACGCTCGACGGTCAGGACGCGGACAAGCGTCCGCTGACCTTTGCCTTCAACGGCGGCCCGGGTTCGGCGACGATCTGGCTGCACATGGGAGCGCTGGGTCCGCAGCGGGTCGTCGATGCAGCCCGACGGCCTGCTGCCGCCCGCGCCCTATCGCATTGCGGACAACCCTCACACGCTGCTCGACAAGAGCGATGTCGTGTTCGTGGACGCGATGTCAACCGGCTTCAGCCGCGCCGCCAACGCGGAGTTGTCCAAGAAATTCCTGGGCGTCAAAGGCGACATCGAAGCCTTCAGCGAATTCATCCGCCTGTATCTCACGCGCTACGAGCGCTGGAGTTCGCCGCTGTTCCTCTTCGGCGAGAGCTACGGAACCACGCGCGCGGCGGGCATCGCGGGCAATCTCGCGGATCAGGGCATTTCGTTCAACGGCATCACCCTGCTCTCGACCGCGCTCAGCTTTCAGACCCTGGAGGACACCAAGAGCAACGACCAGCCTTACGTTCTGCTGATTCCCACCTTCACCATGATCGCCGGCTATCACAAGAAATTGCCGCCGGACCTGATGCAGGACATGGACAAGGCGCGGCAGGAGTCAGTGCAATGGGCCGCGACCGAATACGCCCAGGCGCTGGCCAAAGGCGACGCGCATCACGCCGGAAGAGCGGCAAAAAGTTATCGATCAGATGGCGCGCTACACCGGCTTGAGCAAGGAAGTGATCGATCAGGCCAACCTGCGCATCGACGTGCCGAAATTTACCCACTATCTGTTGCTCGACCAGAAACTGCGCGTCGGCCGCCTGGACGGGCGTTTCACCGGCCCTGATCCGGACGGAGTGCTGGACACGCCGTTCTACGATCCGACCGAATCGGCCATCATGCCGCCCTTACACCTCAGTCTTCAACAACTACGTGCGCACTGAACTGGGCTACAAGACCGACATGCCGTACCAGGTGTTTCCCGCGGACCAGAATTTCTTTGAGAACGCCTGGAACTGGGGATCCGGCATCGCCGGCTTTCCCGATACGGCCACCGCGCTGCGCCAGGCGATCGTGAAGAATCCCTACCTGAAAGTTCTGGTGATGGAAGGCTTCTACGACCTGGCCACTCCGTTCTACGCTGCCGACTACACCATCGATCACCTGAATCTGGGTCCGCAGTACCGCAAGAATATTTCATTCGCCACCTACGAAGCGGGACACATGGTCTATCTGCCGATCGACGGCCTGAAGAAAATGAAGAACGATGAAGCCGGATTCATGGACAAAGCGCTGAACTGATCTGTCATGCTGAGCAATCTGATCGGTCGCTGCGACCGGCGAACGGAGTCGAAGCAACCGTTTCTGAACGTGAAGATGCATTCTGAAGATGTCTGACAAACCGTTCGACGCAATAGGGGTCCTTCGACTCCGGATTGCTTCGCGTTGCGAAGCAGCAATCTGCGCTCAGGATGACAGGGGTTCGCGCTTGTGCCAGGCGGTCGCCTGTTCGTAGGCGTGGGCGAGCTGCAAGACCCTTGCTTCTCCCCAGTGCGGTCCGATGATCTGCAGGCCGATGGGCAGACCTGCCGTCGGTGAATCCGCACGGAATTGAAATCGCCGGCAATCCCCAAACATTGATCGGGCGAGTGTTTCGCAGAAGCAGCAGTTCGCGGGGACGCAGAAGATCGGGATTCTGTTTCAGTTCGGCGATTGTCGGCGCCGGAATCGGCGTGGTCGGAGTCACCAGCACATCCACATCGGCAAAGATAGACGCGATGTCGCGGCGCGCCCGTTCCAGTTCGCGGCGGCATTCCAGCAAGGCTTCGGGGCTGACATTCTCTCCGGTGCGAATTCGGCGCAGAGTTTCCGGCTGGTAAAGCTCCGGGCTGCGAGCGACAAACTCGGCGTGAAAAGCGTAGGACTCGGCGCTTTGCAGGGTTCGGTCGGTCGGAACCGGTCAGTTCGATGTCGCGAAGTTCAGCTCCCAGCGCGGCCAGGCCGGACAGAGCATGATTGATCGCGGATGCGACTTCCGCATCCAGATCGTCAAAAAAGAATTTTCTGGGAACACCGATTCGCAGCGGCTTGAGATTTTCTCCAAGCGCCGCGACATAGTCTTCGACCGGAACATCCGCGCTGGCTTTGTCTTCGGCATCGAAGCCGGCGATGGCCTGCGAGGATCACAGCGACGTCGGCCACCGTTCGCGCGATCGGCCCGACGTGGTCGAGCGAAATTGAAAGCGGAATCACGCCGCGGGCACTGACCCGTCCATAAGTCGGTTTCAGGCCGACCACGCCGCACAGAGCGGCCGGCTCGCGAATCGATCCGGCCGTGTCGGTGCCGATCGCGCCATAGCCCAATCCGGCAGCGACCGCGGTGGCCGAGCCTCCGGAAGAGCCGCCGGCGATGTGCTCCGGATTCCAGGCATTTCGCACCTCGCCGAAAGTAGCTCACCATCGAACTGCCGCCGTAGGCAAACTCGTGCAGATTCTGTTTTCCCAGCAGCACCGCGCCGGCAGCTTTCAGGCGGCGAACGACTTCGGCGTCTTCCGTGGGGATCCGATCTTTGAACAGCGAACTGGCAGCGGTGGTGCGGACGCCGGCGGTGTCGATCAGATCCTTGAGCGCGAGCGGAATGCCGTGCAGCGGGCCGCGCCAGTCGCCGCGCCGAATCTCGGCTTCGGCCTGGCGTGCCTGCGCCAGCGCGGACTCCGCGGTCACGGTAATGAATGCATTCAGTCGCGGATTCAGCTTCTCGATGCGTGCCAGGCACTCGGTCGTCAGCTCGACCGGCGAGACAGAGCCCTTGCGGAGCAATTCGCTGGTTTGCCAGAATGGATTGCCGCAAGTCCTCGGTCCTCGTGCCAGGGAATATTATCGTCTAGACGCGAACCACGTGGGGACAGCCGCCCCCGGCTGTCCGGTCGAGCAAAGCTAGACATGTTTTGCCCGGCAATAATACTGCGGAGCTTCGGTCCGCTGGACAGCCGGGAGCGGCGTGTCCCCACGTGGTTCGTGGTGTTTCCAATTCGCTCAGCGCGTGAAGCAGGAGATTCAATAGCGTTTTGGGAAAGGCCTATAATTATTCGGTTGTTGACCATTCCACTTTCGGCGGAGGTCTAAGATAACGCCATGGCCCAGATGACTGCGACTCCCGTCAGCACGCAAGGTTTTTTTGTCGATGGCAAGTGGATCGAGGAAGGCGACCCGGTTGAGATCCGCGCGCCGTATGACGGCAGCGTGATCGCTTCCGTCTTCCAGGGCAGACGGGAACATGCGGAAGCCGCGATCGCGGCCGCGGTCAAGGCTTTCGGCACCACCCGGCGGCTGCCGGCTTTCGAACGGCAGCGCGTGCTGCGGCGGGTGTCGGAGAACATCTCGCGAGCGCAAACAGGAATTCGCCCGCACCATGGCGCAGGAGGCGGGCAAGCCGATCAAGGCGGCGCGCACCGAAGTGGAGCGCGCCATCTTCACCTTCAACGTCGCCGCGGAAGAGAGCACGCGCATCTACGGCGAGTATCTTCCGCTCGACTGGCAGGAATTTACCGCCGGGCGCTGGGGTATTGTGCGCCGCTTTCCCGCTGGGACCGATTGCCGGAATCACTCCCTTTAATTTCCCCTTGAACCTGGTGGCTCACAAGGTTGCGCCCGCCATTGCCGCCGGTTGTCCGCATGGTGCTGAAGCCTGCGCCGCAGACTCCGTTGACCGCTTTGCTGCTGGCGGAAGCGGTGCAACAGGCGGGCTGGCCGGATGGCGGCCTGAACGTGCTGCCGCTTTCGAACGAAGATGCCGGACTGCTGGTGACCGACGAGCGCATCAAGCTGATCAGCTTCACCGGCAGCGCCGCGGTGGGCTGGCAGATCAAGAATAATTGCGGCAAGAAGAAAGTTGTGCTGGAACTGGGAGGCAATGCCGGCGTCATCGTGCACAGCGACGCCGATCTGGCCTACGCCGCCGACCGCTGCGTGGTTGGAGGCTTCTGCCTACGCCGGCCAGACCTGCATCTCGGTGCAGCGCATCCTGGTGGAACGCTCGGTCTTTGCGGAAAATTCACCGACCTTCTGCTGGAGGAGTGAAAAAACTAAAGACCGGAGATCCGCTGGATGAATCCACCGATCTGGGTCCGCTGATCCGCGAAAGCGATGCGGTCCGCGCCAGTGACTGGATGCAGGAAGCCGTCCGCGGCGGAGCGCGCCTGCTGTGCGGCGGGCAGCGCCGCGGGCTCGATGCTGGAACCGACGGTGCTGACCGGCACCCGGCCCGAGATGAAAGTGAACTGCCAGGAAATATTTGCCCCGGTTGTGACCGTTGAGCCCTACGACGATTTCAACCAGGCCCTGCAAGCAGGTCAACAACTCTCCCTACGGATTGCAGGCGGGGCTCTTCACCCGCGACGCCAAATTGATTTTCAACGCCTACGAAGAACTGGAAGTGGGCGGCGCTGATCGCGGGCGATGTGCCTGCGTTCCGCATTGATCACATGCCCTATGGCGGGGTCAAAGATTCCGGACTGGGCCGCGAAGGCTTGCGCTACGCGATCGAAGAAATGACCGAACCCAAGCTGCTGGTGATGAATCTGAAGTAGAGCGCACGAGCGTTACCGAGCAAATGAATCAGAATTTTAATCGGGCTGAACATTTAATCTTGCAGCGCGACGGTGCGTTCACAATGCGCCGTGCTGCTATAATCCACGAGTTTTCTTGCTCGCTATGATTCGCGGTTAGTGGCCGTTTAGCTACAACGCTGCACGAACCGGGGGCCTGGAATGAGGTTCCCGCGGCACGGGACGTCCTTTCGATGCAGATTTTTCATCGCAGCACGAACACACTTTCGCGGGCGACGATCTATGGCGCCGTGTTCGTGGTGGCGGCGTTGTTCTGGGCTGCGGCGGAAATTCAGCGCTCTCCCTACGTGACCTATGCCGGGGTGCGCCGGCCGCAACCGGTTCCTTTCAGTCATCAGCACCATGTTGCCGGACTGGGAATCGATTGCCGCTACTGTCACACCTCGGTCGAGACCTCCAGCTTTGCCGGCATTCCGCCCACCAAGACCTGCATGAACTGCCATTCGCAGATCTGGACCAATGCGGCCCTTGCTGGAGCCGGTCCGCGAAAGCTACAAGAGCGGCAAATCGCTGGTGTGGACGCGGGTGAATGATCTTGCCCGATTTCGTGTATTTCAATCACAGCATTCATATCAACAAGGGCGTAGGCTGCAACACCTGCCACGGCCCGGTGGACCGCATGCCGCTGATGTATAACCAGGCTTCGCTGCAGATGGAGTGGTGCCTGGATTGCCATCGCGCGCCGGAAAAGAATCTCCGGCCGCGCGACCAGGTGTTCAACATGCGCTACGAGGAGCCGTCGAGCAGCAAGCCGGTCGAGGTCGATGGCAAGGCATACACCGATCAGCTTTCGCTGGGCACGGACCTGGTGAAGAAGTACAAGTTGCGTACGGTAACGGACATAACCAGCTGTTCGACGTGTCACCGGTAGTTCTGGTTGGCAGGGCGCGGGCCTGAAGGTCTGCTCGCCCCGGTTATTGGCCGGCTACGAAGATGAAAGAGATGAAAGACAGCCCGCGAAGCGAAGAGGTTTGCCCCAGCAAGAAGGGCAAGCTCGATCTGGACGCGGCCCGCGACCGCGATCGCCGAGACCAAGGGTCCGGAATACTGGCGCAGCCTCGAAGAACTGGCGGGCAGCCCGGATTTCCAGGAGATGCTGCACCGCGAATTTCCCAAGGGCGCGTCGGAGTGGCTGGATGCGGTTTCGCGTCGCGGCTTCCTGAAGCTGATGGGCGCGTCGCTGGCCATGGCGGGCATGACCGCCTGCACCAAGCAGCCGCTCGAACCGATTGTTCCCTACGTGAAGCAGCCGGAAGAAGTGGTTCCCGGGCGGCCGTTGTTCTTCGCCACCGCGTTCACGCTGGGCGGATACGCCAGCCCGATCCTGGTCGAGAGCCATCTTTATCGCCCCACCAAGATTGAAGGCAACGACCAGCATCCGGCGAGTCTCGGCGGGACCGATATTTTCTCGCAGGCATCGATCCTGGGCATGTACGATCCCGATCGTTCGCAGACCATTACCTACCTGGGCGACGTTCGCACCTGGGGATCGATCTGGTCGAGCGCCATGCGCGCGCCGCTCAGCGTGCAGAAAAGGTCTGCAGGGTGCGGGCATTCGCATTCTGACGCCGACCATTTCCTCGCCCACGCTGGCCGACCAGCTGCGTTCGTTGCTCAAGGTCTATCCGCAGGCCAAGTGGCATGTGTACGAACCGGTGAATCGCGACAATGTGCTCGAAGGCGCGAAGCTGGCATTCGGTCAGCCGGTCGAGACGCAATACAAGCTGGAAAATGCGGATGTAATTCTCTCGCTCGACGCCGACTTCCTCTACGCAGGATTCCCCGGCTTCACGCGCTACGCGCGAGACTTCGCCAAGCGGCGCAATCCCGACGCGGGCGAGATGAACCGGCTGTATGTGGTCGAGAGCACGCCGAGTTCGACCGGGGCGAAGGCGGATCATCGGCTGCCGCTGCGAGCCGCGGGATATCGAAGCAGTTTGCACGATTCGCTTGCTGGATGCGGTCGCTGCCAACGACAGGATCCGCTAGCGGCCCGGCGGGAGCAGCGGGATTTTATCGCGGCGCTGGTCAAGGACCTGCAGAGCCATCGCGGTTCCAGCGTTGTGATTGCGGGTGATCATCAGCCGCCGGCGGTTCACGCCCTCGCTCATGCGCATCAACCAGGCGCTGGGCAATGTCGGCAAGACGGTTTTCTACACCGATCCGGTGGATGCCAACCCGGTCAATCAGACCGAGTCGCTGAAAGATCTGGTCGCCGACATGCGCGGCGGCAAGGTGGATATTCTGATCATCCTGGGCGGCAATCCGGCCTACGATGCGCCCGCCGACCTTGGTTTCGCCGATGCGCTCAAGAGCCCAAGCGTTCCGTTCCGCGTGCATCTCGGCCTCTATCAGAACGAGACCGCCGAACTCTGCCAGTGGCACGTGAACGAGGCGCACTATCTCGAAGCCTGGGGCGATGCCCGCGCCTACGACGGCACGGTGAGCATTGTGCAGCCGCTGATCGCGCCGCTGTACGACGGCAAGAGCGCGTACGAACTGGTGGCGATGCTGTCCGGGCAGCCGCAGACCAGCGGACACGACATCGTGCAGGCCTACTGGAAGAAGCAGCATGCCGGCGCCGACTTCGACACCTTCTGGCGCAAGTCGCTGCACGATGGCTGGGTCGAAGGCACGACGTTCGCGCCGAAGCAGGTTTCAGCGCAAGAGCGCGAGCTTCCCGCCAGCGCCGGCGGCCGACGATAAGGCCATCGAAATCAACTTCCGCCGCGATCCCTCCATCTACGACGGACAATTCGCCAACAACGGCTGGCTGCAGGAACTGCCCAAGCCGATGAACAAGCTCACCTGGGACAACCCGGTGCTGATGGGTCCGGCCATGGCCGAGCGCATGGGGATCAAGACCGAAGACCTGGTCGAGCTCGAGCTCAACGGCAAGAAGGTGACCGCGCCGGTCTGGATCCAGGTCGGCCATCCCGACAATTCCGTCACCGTATTTCTGGGCTACGGACGACGCCGCGCCGGGCGGGTGGGCACCGGCGCGGGCTTCGACATGTACCCGCTGCGCATCAGCGCCACGCCGTGGTTTGCCAGCGGCGTGGCGATCCGCAAGACCGGAGGCACCTACAAGCTGGCCTCCACGCAGGGCTACCAGACCATGGAGACGCCCACCGGCACGCGTCCGCTGGTGCGCACGGCGACTCTCGAGGAGTACCGCAAGGAACCAGAGTTCGCGCAGAGAAGAAGAGCCGCCCAAGGAGCTGACTTTATACAAGCCCTATCCCTACGCGAGCGAGCCCTACGCCTGGGGCATGACCATCGACATGAATGCCTGCGTGGGCTGCAACAACTGCATCGTCGCCTGCCAGTCGGAAAACAATATCCCGGTCGTCGGCAAGGAGCAGACGGTGCTCGGGCGGCACATGCACTGGCTGCGCGTCGATGCCTACTACCAGGGCGATCGCGACAATCCCAAGGCCTACTTCCAGCCGGTGCCCTGCCTGCAGTGCGAGAACGCGCCCTGCGAAGTGGTCTGTCCGGTGGGCGCGACGGTGCACAGCAGCGAAGGCCTGAACGACATGGTCTACAACCGCTGCGTGGGCACGCGCTACTGCTCCAACAACTGTCCTTACAAAGTGCGGCGCTTCAACTTCCTGCTGTTCCAGGACTGGGAAACGCCGCAGTACAAGATGATGCGCAATCCCGACGTGACCGTGCGCAGCCGCGGCGTGATGGAAAAGTGCACCTACTGCGTGCAGCGCATCAACGAGCACCGCATCGATTCCGAGCGCGAAGACCGCAAGATTCAGGATGGCGAGTTGCAGACCGCGTGCCAGCAGTCGTGTCCGGCGGACGCCATTGTCTTCGGCAACATCAACGATCCCAACAGCCGGGTTTCGAAATTGAAGGCGCAGGCGCGCGGAACTACAGCCTGCTGGGCGACCTGAACACGCGGCCGCGCACCACGTATCTGGCCGACATTCGCAACCCGAATCCGGAACTGGAAGCGGCAAAAGAAACGCACGCGGAGCGCAGTTAGATCATGGCAGAGCCAGTCGAAGACGAGCGCGCGCCGGTCATCGAACCCGGATACACCTTCGGCTCGGTCACGGACAAGATCAGCTCGATCGTGCTGACTCGTCCCACCTCCAACGGGTGGTTCGTCGGTTTTGGCGTCGCGTTCCTGCTCACGATGATGCTGCTGTTCGCCATCGCCTACCTGTTTGTCAAAGGCGTCGGCATCTGGGGCGTCACCATCCCCATCGGCTGGGGATTCGCCATCGTCAACTTCGTGTGGTGGATCGGAATCGGGCACGCCGGCACGCTGATTTCCGCCATCCTGCTTTTGCTGCGGCAGTCGTGGCGCAACTCCATCAACCGTTTTGCCGAGGCCATGACGCTGTTCGCCGTGGCCAGCGCCGGCATTTTCCCGCTGATCCACGTCGGACGTCCGTGGCTGGCCTACTGGCTGTTTCCCTATCCCAACACCATGAGCGTCTGGCCGCAATTCCGCAGCCCGCTGGTGTGGGACGTGTTCGCGGTTTCGACCTACGCCACCATCTCGCCGCTGTTCTGGTTCATCGGACTGATTCCCGATCTCGCCACCCTGCGCGACCGCTCCGAAGAGCGCTGGAAGAAGATTATCTACGGCATGCTGGCCATGGGCTGGCGCGGTTCGGCGCGGCACTGGCATCGCTACGAAACCGCCTATCTGCTGCTCGCCGGACTGGCGACGCCGCTGGTGCTCTCCGTGCACACCGTGGTCAGTTTCGATTTTGCGGTCGGCATCGTTCCCGGCTGGCACACCACCATCTTCCCGCCCTACTTCGTCGCCGGCGCGATCTACTCCGGCTTCGCCATGGTGCTGATGCTGGCCATTCCGATTCGCAAGTTCTACGGCCTGGAAGACTTCATCACCGAACGCCACCTGCAGAACTCGGCGAAGGTGATGCTGGCCACCGGCCTGATCGTCGCCTACGGCTACGTCATTGAAGCCTTCATGGGCTGGTACAGCGGCAATCGCTACGACGCCTTCCTGCTGTGGAACCGTCTGCACGGGCCGTACGCGTTCTTCTACTACATGCTGCTGATCTGCAACATCGTGATTCCGCAGGTGCTGTGGATTCGCAAGCTGCGCACCAGTCCGGTCTGGCTGTTCCTGATTTCGGGCGTCGTCCTGGTCGGCATGTGGCTGGAGCGGTTCATCATCGTGGTGGTCAGCCTGCACCGCGACTTCCTGACGTCGTCGTGGGGCATGTACTACCCCACGCGCTGGGACTGGATGACCTACATCGGAACCATCGGCCTGTTCCTGGCGGCCATGTTCCTGTTCGTGCGCATCCTGCCCATGATTTCGATCTTTGAAATGCGCACTCTGCTGCCGGAGGCGGAGGTGAAGGAATGAAGCGCACCAGGATTTACGGAATAATGGCGGAATTCGATTCCGTCCACACTCTGGTGGACGGCGGCCAAGCGCACCCGCGAAGCGGGCTACAAGAAGATCGACGCCTACAGCCCGTTTCCGGTCGAAGGACTGGCCGAAGCGATCGGCTTCCATCACGACGAAGTGCCGCTGGTGGTGCTGATCGGCGGCATCATCGGCGGCCTGACCGGCTACCTCATGCAGTACTGGATTTCGGTGGTCAGCTATCCGGTGAATGTGGGCGGCAAGCCGTATCACTCCTGGCCGGCGTTCATCGTCGTGACGTTTGAGATGACGATTCTGTTCGCCGGAATCTCGGCCGTGTTCGGCATGCTGGCGCTGAACGGCCTGCCCATGCCCTACCACCCGGTGTTCAATGTGCCGCGTTTCGCGTTCGCCACCAAAGACAGATTTTTCCTGATCGTGTTTTCCTCCGATCCCAAGTACGACCCGGCCGAGGTCCGCCGTTTTCTGGAGAGCCTGGGGCCGCGCTCGATTTCGGAGGTGCCGGATTAAGACGCATCGCAAGATCGATGTGGGCGCGAGCGTCCCCGCTCGTGCGGAGTCACCACGGACCACGTGGACAGCCGCCTCGGCGTCCGGTCGAGCCAGCTCGACGCCGATGCTTTCTACGAGCGCTTGCGAGCCTCGCTCCGCTGACAGCCGAGGGCGCTGTCCGGTGGCTCATGGCTCGGCACGAGCGAGGCGCTCGCGCCCACATTGCTCGCCGTCTTGCTGATCCTGGCCGGGTGCCGTCAGGACATGCACGACCAGCCGCGCTTCAAGCCGCTCGCCGAGAGCGATTTCTACACCGACCTGCGCTCGGCGCGTCCGCCGGTCGAAGGCACCGTGGCGCGCGGACAGTTGCACGAAGACACCTATTTCTACACCGGGAAGATTGGCAACAATCCCGGAGACTACATGCCCTTTCCGGTCACCGAGGAAGTTCTGGCGCGCGGACAGCAGCGCTACAACATTTATTGCGCTCCCTGTCACTCGCGGGTGGGCGACGGCAACGGCGTGATTCCGTCGCGTGGTTTCCCGCGCAAGCCGCCGTCGTATCACATCGAGCGTCTGCGCAAAGCGCCGCTGGGATATTTCTTTGACGTGATCACCAACGGCTTCGGCGCCATGCCCGACTACGCATCGCAGATTCCGCCGCGAGATCGCTGGGCCATCGTGGCCTACATCCGCGCCCTGCAGTTGAGCCAGGACGCCACCGCGGCCGACGTTCCGGCGGGACAGAAGGTTCCGTCCGAGCCGCCGCAGTTCCGAGGAGCCGGGTTCGGGCGCGACGTTGCCGGTCGTCGAAGCCGAAGCCCGCGCAGGAGGAGCCGAAATGAGCACGGCTCCCATGCGCAATCTCGACCTGATGGCGCCGCCGGTGGTGAAGACCATCCAGCAGCGGTCGCTGATCGTCGGCC
Source organism: Terriglobia bacterium (assembly GCA_963696825.1). Classification (GTDB taxonomy): domain Bacteria; phylum Acidobacteriota; class Terriglobia; order Terriglobales; family Acidobacteriaceae; genus JAIQFF01. The sequence continues at coordinate 109,884 of CAVOLN010000007.1, read as the reverse complement.
TGGTTTTCGGTGTGATCGCCGCGCTGGGCGCATGGCTTCGTCCGGACGAATTCTTCCGCGCCTACCTGATGGCCTTCATGGCCTGGCTGGGCGTCACTCTGGGATCGATGGCGATTCTCATGCTCCGCCATCTGACCAAAGGCGCATGGGGCATGGTGATCCGCCGAATTCTGGGCGCGGCCATGCGCTGCGTGCCGCTGATGGCGGTGTTGTTCGTCCCGCTGCTGTTCGGGATTCGCAGACTGTATATCTGGGCGCGGCCGCTGGATGCCATTGCGGACAAGCATCTGCGCGAGCACCTGCAGGAGATCACCAAGACTTATCTCTCGGTGAACGGATTTGTCATTCGCGCCGTCATCTACTTCGCCATCTGGAATCTGCTGTCGTTCTTCCTGACCAAGTGGTCGGCGGAGCAGGACCATCCGCCGGTGCGCGACAACAGCGCGCGCTTCAAGGCGCTCAGCGGGCCGGGGCTGATCCTCTACGGATTCACCATCACGTTTGCCGTCGATCGATTGGGTCATGTCGATCGATCCCAGCTGGATCTCCACCATCTTCGGCCTGTCGTTCCTGATCGGACAGGTGCTCGTCGGCGCTGTGCTTCGCCGTCGTCGTCGAGCGAATTCTGTTCCGCTACAAGCCCATGTCGGAATTGCTGAAGCCGGAGCAGGTGCACGATCACGGAAAGTTCATGCTGACCTTCATCATGGTGTGGGCCTACTTCTCGTTTTCGCAGTGGCTCATCATCTGGGCGGGAAACCTGCCGGAAGAAATTACCTGGTACATGCGGCGGCTGAATGGCGGCTGGGGATACGTTGGACTGTTCCTGGTGCTGTTCCACTTCGCCGTGCCGTTCGTGTTGCTGCTTTCGCGTCCGTTCAAGCGCGATATCACGCGCCTGGTCTGGCTGGCGGTGTGGCTGATGCTGATGCGCTACGTGGATCTGTTCTGGATCATCGAGCCCAATTTTTCCGTCGACCTTCAACGTGACCTGGCTGGACGTGGTGGTTCCGATTGCGATGGGCGGCCTGTGGCTGGCGTACTTCTTCCGCAATCTGAGTTCGATGCCGCTGGTTCCGGCCTATGACGTTTTTGCGGCAGAAGTTCTGGAACCGGCGCATGAGTAGCGATGAGCTAGTGAGTTATGAGTGACGACATCCATATCGACGGGCACAACGAGGAAGTGGAGTTTGAGCGCGAGGATCTTGCGCGCCAAGCCGATCCTCATCTTCCTGGTCGGGCTGATCGTCGGCTGCGTGCTGGTCGCTCTCGTCCTGAAGGGAATGTACAGCTATCTGGACAGCGTACGAGAACCGGCACCAGCCGGCACAGAATCCGCTGGTGCAGCAGACCACGGCGGACACGCGGACCGTGACGCCGGGCGACATTACGAAATTTCCCCAGCCGCGTCTCGAAAGCAACGAGCGGCTGGAGATCAACGACTTCCGCATGCAGGAAGAACAGACATTGAACAGTTATGGTTGGGTGGACCAGCAGGCCGGTGTGGTGCGGATTCCGATCGACCGCGCCATGGAACTGCTGGCGCAGCGCGGACTTCCCACCCGGCCGCAAGCCGGCGCGGCTCCGCCGTCGGACGTGAACACGGGGAAAGAAGCGGCGCGGCGGTCAGATACGAGCGCCAAGCCGGCGAAGAAGAAGTAGAACGGGACGTTCGGGAAGGGCAGCGACTTCAGTCGTGCCGAAACTGGATGAGCAGATTTAAGCGGCTGCTGAAGCCGCATGAGGAGCTTTAGCCGAGGTGTACCAGGCCGAGCGAGGATTAGAGCAGTGACAGAACATAGCTTAACAATTCGAAACGGATTCTGGCGGCCGTATTCGTCGGCGATGCTCATGTCGCTGCCCGCCTTCGGCCAGGGCATGACCAAGGGCATCATGTCGCCGCCGGCGAACGTGCGTCCGCCGGGCTTGAAGAATGTCGGCATCGAGCAGCATCTGGATGAACAGATTCCGCCGACCTCGCTTTCCGCGATGAAACCGGGAAGCCGGTCCGCCTGGGAGATTACTTCGGCAAGAAGCCGATGATCCTGAACCTGGTCTATTACAACTGCCCGATGCTCTGCGGCGAAGTCCTGAGCGGTCTGGAGAGCGCGCTGCGGGTGCTGAAATTCGATGTGGGAAAAGAATTCGACGTCCTCACCGTCAGCTTCGATCCGCGCGAAACGCCGGAGATGGCCACGAAGAAGAAGGCCGAATTCCTGAAGCGCTACGGACGCCCCGGCGCGGCCGAGGGCTGGCACTTCCTGACCGGCCCGCAGGAATCGATTGACGCGCTGACCAAGGCTGCCGGCTTCCAGTACCAGTACGATCCCAAGACCGGTCAGTTCGCGCACGCCACTGCCATCATGGTGCTGACGCCGGAGGGCAAGATCGCGCAGTACTACTACGGAGTCGAGTATGCGCCCAAAGATTTGCGCCTGGGACTGATCCAGGCGTCGCGAGAACAAGATCGGCAACCTGGTGGATCAGGTGTTGCTGTACTGCTATCACTACGATCCGAAGACCGGGAAATACGGAGCGATCATTTCGCGGGTGCTGCAACTGTCGGCGGCTGGCGACCATACTGGTGCTGGGAATGTTCATGATCGTGCTGATCCGTTTCGGATCGGGACACGGCGAGCATGCGGCAAGGTGAGCTGTCGAGCATGCAAGAGCAATCGAAGGCGACGGACTGACGACCGAGGACTGACGACTGACGACTGACTATGTTTGATACTTTTCCACTTTGGCCAGCACGAGCCTCGACGACGGCCGGGAGCGTAGACGCGCTCTTCATCTTCCTGGTGGTTTTGTCCGCGCTGGTGAGCGTGGCCATCTTCACGATGATCATGGTGTTCGCGGTCCAGTACCGCCGCCGCCGGGGAGTCGCAGCGGAACAGATCGAAGGCTCGACCGCGCTGGAAATCACCTGGTCGGTCATTCCGCTCGGTATTTTCATGGTGATCTTCGTCTGGGGCGCGGTCATCTACTTCAAGGAGCGTACGCCGCCGCGCGGAGCGACCGAAGTCTACGTCGTCGCCAAGCAGTGGATGTGGAAGCTGCAGCACGAAGAAGGCCAGCGCGAGATCAACGAACTGCACGTGCCCGTGGGCCGCGACGTCAAGATGATCATGACCTCGCAGGACGTGATCCACAGCTTTTATGTTCCCGCCTTCCGCATCAAGCAGGACGTTCTGCCCGGCCGCTACACCACCGCCTGGTTTCATCCCACGAAGGCCGGGACCTATCATCTGTTCTGCGCCGAGTATTGCGGCACGCAGCACTCCGGCATGATCGGCCAGGTCGTGGTGATGGAACCGGCGCAGTATCAGGCCTGGCTCAGCGGCGGCGGCGCGTCCGGGATCGCTGGCGGCGAACGGACAGAATCATTTTCCTGCAACTGGGCTGCTCCACCTGCCATCGCTCCGATACGCAGGGCCGCGGGCCGAACCTGGTCGGACTGTTCGGCAAGCCGGTGCAACTGGAAGACGGGCGCGCGGTCACGGCCGATGAAAACTACATTCGCGAATCCATTCTGACGTCCGGGCGCGAAAATCGTGAGCGGATTCAAACCCATCATGCCGGTGTTTCAGGGACTGGTGAGTGAAGAGCAACTGAACGCGCTGGTGGCATACGTGAAATCACTGAACCAGAGCCCATCGGGAGCGGCGGGCGGTCCGGCGGTGGTTCCGTCGGACGCGAAACCGCAGGAACCAAAGGTGCAATAGCAATGGCCACCGCAGCAATCACCGCGGAACGCGAGAATTATCTGAACCAGGAATATGGCATCAAGTCCTGGCTGCTCACCGTCGACCACAAGCGCATCGCGCTGCTCTACCTGCTGTCCATCACTTTCTTCTTTTTCATCGGAGGATTTTTCGCCCTGCTGATCCGGCTGGAACTGCTGACTCCGGCGGGCGACCTGGTGCAGGCCGACACCTACAACAAGCTCTTCACCATGCACGGCCAGGTCATGGTGTTCTTCTTCCTGATTCCATCCATCCCCGCCGTGCTGGGCAATTTCCTGGTGCCGCTGATGATCGGCGCCAAGGATCTGGCTTTCCCGCGCATCAATCTGCTGAGCTGGTATCTCTACATCATCGCCGGCGTCCTGATGCTGCACTGCATGCTCACCGGCGGCGTCGATACCGGCTGGACCTTCTACACGCCGTTCAGCACCGCGTTCAGCAATACCAAGGTGATTGAGGCCGGACTGGCCATCTTCATCTCGGGATTCTCATCCATCCTGACCGGACTGAATTTCGTCGTGACCATTCACCGCATGCGCGCTCCGGGCATGACCTGGAATCGTCTGCCGCTGTTCATCTGGGCGCACTACGCCACCAGCATCATCCAGTTGCTGGGGACGCCGGTGATCGCGATCACGCTGGTGCTGGTGGTCCTCGAACGCGCCTTCCATCTCGGCATCTTCGATCCCACGCGCGGCGGCGATCCGCTTCTGTTCCAGCACCTGTTCTGGTTCTATTCCCATCCCGCGGTCTACATCATGATTCTGCCCGCGATGGGCGTGGTCAGCGAGATCGTGCCCTGCTTCTCGCGCAAGCGCATTTTTGGCTACAACTTCGTCGCCATGTCGAGCATCGCAATCGCGGTGTTCGGATTCCTGGTCTGGGCGCACCACATGTTCGTGGCCGGAATTTCGCTCTATGCGGCGCTGATCTTTTCCGTCCTCAGCTACCTGGTTGCCGTGCCTTCGGCCATCAAGGTCTTCAACTGGACCGCGACCATGTACAAGGGCTCGATCACGTTTTCCACGCCCATGCTGTACGCCTTCGGCTTCATCGGCCTGTTCACCATGGGCGGCCTGACCGGACTATTCCTGGCGGCGCTGGGAATCGATGTGCACGTCACCGACACCTATTTCGTCATCGCCCACTTCCACTACATCATGGTGGGCGGCGCGGTCATGGGCTACCTGGGCGGCATGCATTTCTGGTGGCCGAAGATTTCCGGCCGGATGTATCCCGAATCGCTGGGCCGGCTGGCGGCGCTGATCGTGTTCCTCGGATTCAACCTGACGTTCTTCCCGCAGTTCATCCTGGGCTACCTGGGAATGCCGCGGCGCTACTGGCAGTATCCGCCGGAATTCCAGGTGCTGAACGTGCTTTCCACCGCCGGGTCCACGATTCTCGCGGTCGGCTATCTGCTGCCGATGGTGTATTTCCTGTGGTCGATGCGCTACGGAAAAATCGCGCCGGACAATCCCTGGGGCGCCTCCGGCCTGGAGTGGAAGACCACTTCGCCGCCGCCGACTTTCAATTTCGACGACACCCCGGTGGTTGACCTGGGAAGCCTACGACTACGAGAACATTCCCGCTCCCGAGGAGGCTCGCGTTGCCGGATAGTCCGATCGCGGTCGAACATCACAATCCGGCGCTGCAAGCACCACTTCGCCGACATGGAGCAGCAGCGCGAGGCTTCGTCGCTGGGCATGTGGCTGTTTCTGGCCACCGAAATCATGTTCTTCGGCGGCATGTTCTGCGCCTACCTCATCTACCGCTACTGGTATTTCCCGGATTTTGCCGCCGCCAGCAACTCGCTCGACATCACGCTGGGCACGGTCAACACCGCGGTCCTGATCTGCAGCAGCTTGACCGTGGTGCTGGCCGTCCGCGCCGCGCAGCTGGGCAAGCGGCAGGCCGCAGGTCATCTATCTGGCGCTTACCCTGGTGCTCGGTCTGGCCTTTCTTGGGGATCAAGGGCGTCGAGTGGACCAGCAAGTTCAAGGAGCACCACATCCCGGGCCCTACGTTCCATTTTGAGGGCAGCGTTCCCGGCCATCCTGATCAGCCCGTCGACCAGCAGCACGCGCAGATTTTCTTCTCGCTGTACTTTGCCATGACCGGCATGCACGCGCTGCACATGATCATCGGCGTCGGAATTTTCGCCTACCTGCTGTACTACGCGTGGAAGGGGCGGTACACGCCGGAGTATCACACGCCGCTGGAAAACTCCGGGCTTGTACTGGCACTTTGTCGACATTGTCTGGATTTATCTGTTTCCGTTGCTGTATCTGATTGACCGAAAAAAGTGAGCATCGGAGTAATTGCTCATGTCTGAACACATCGTGTCCGTTGAAAACCAACGTGGCCGTCTGGCTGACGCTGCTGGTCTTGACCGGCGTCACCGCCGGCGTCGCCTTCATTGATCTGGGGCCGTTCAACACGGTCGTGGCCCTGGTCATCGCTACCTGCAAGGCGCTGCTGGTGGTCCTGATCTTCATGCACGTGAAGTACGCCAGCGAAAAGCTGGTCAAAGTGGTGGTGATTTCCGCGCTCTTCTTTCTCATGCTGCTGCTGGGGCTGAGCCTGGCGGACTACACCACCCGGCTGCTTAAGGCAGGCTCGACGTAGACGGTGTCATAGATTGAACTGTGATTGAACTTCGATATACTCCGCCGTCGTGCAAAAGAGTTGAAGGCGAGGTAATCTTATGGCGTTCTGCAATTCCTGTGGCGCAACCCTGGACGGCGGAGCAAAGTTCTGCACCAAGTGCGGCGCGACCCAGCCCGCTGGAAGCGGCGTCATCGGCCACCCCCTCTTCGCCCGTCTCCGCCGCAACTGCCACGACTGCAGCTCCACAGAGCAGCAATGCCCTCAAGAGTCATTCTGATCGTGGTTGCGGTGATTGTCGGCCTCGGCATTCTGGGAGTTGCCGCGGTCTCGTTCATCGGCTATCGCATCGCCAGCCACACCCGGGTTCGAAATCAGGACGGCAATGTGCGGGTGGAGACGCCCTTTGGCACCGTGCAAAGCTACCACCGATCCGGACGAAGCCGCGCGCAATCTGGGCATCGATTTGTATCCCGGAGCTGCAGGTGGTGAAGGGCACTACGTCCAACATGAACATGGGGAACATGCACACCGCTGCGGCCGATTTTGAGACCAGCGATCCCGCCGACACGCGTGGCCGAATTTTACAAATCGAAAGTTCCCGGCGCCAACGTGATCTCTTCGACTGCCGACCACTATGCCATCATTTCCACCGACAAGAAAAACATGCTGACCATCAACATCGAGCCGAAGGACGGCAAGACCAGGATTCACATCGCCAGAGTCTCCGGCAAACTGGTCGGCGGCGGCGACTCCGACAACTAGCTTCCCAAGAATGCCCGACAACTTCGTAGAAATCGCCAGCGCCGCCAGGACTTCCGTGGTGGATGCGGCCGCGCTGGAACAGGCTTTGCGCGGCAAGTACGCGGCGAAGTCCGTTTCGACTCCGGCAGCCGCGCCCTGTACGCCACCGACGGCTCCAACTATCGTCAGGTTCCGATCGGCGTAGTTCTTCCCCGCGATGTCGATGACGTCATCGCCACCATCTCGCTGGCGCGCGAGTATGGCGCTCCGATCCTCTGCCGCGGCAGCGGCACCTCGCTTGCCGGCCAATGCTGCAACGTCGCCGTGATCCTCGATTTCACGAAGTACATGGGCGAACATCCTGGAGATCGATCCGGCGCGGCGCATTGCCCGGGTCCAGCCCGGAGTGGTGCTCGATCATCTCCGCAACGCTGCCGAAAAACATCATCTGACCTTCGGGCCCGATCCTGCCACCCACGATCGCTGCACGCTCGGCGGCATGATCGGCAACAACTCCTGCGGCGTGCACTCGGTGATGGCCGGCAAGACCGACGACAACATCGAAGCTCTCGACGTCCTCACCTACGACGGTCTGCGGCTGACGGTGGGCAAAACCAGCGATGCGGAACTGGAGCAAATCATTGGCGAAGGCGGCCGGCGGGGAGAAATCTACGCCGGGCTGAAAAGTCTGAGAGACAAGTACTCCGATCTGGTCCGCCAGCGCTATCCCAACATTCCGCGCCGGGTTTCCGGATACAACCTCAATTACCTGCTGCCCGAAAACGGTTTCGACGTCGCCCGCGCTCTGGTCGGGGCCGAAGGCACCTGCGTCACTGTGCTCGAGGCCACGTGCCGTCTGGTGGAAAGTCCGCCGGCGCGAGTGCTGCTGCTGATTGCCTATCCCGACATCTTCCAGTGTGCCGACCACGTCCCCGAGGTGATGGCCCACAAGCCTATCGGACTCGAAGGCATCGACGACCTGCTGGTCGAATACACGCGGCGCAAAGGCATCAATTCCGAAGGCCTGGCGCTGTTGCCCGAGGGCGGCGGCTGGCTGCTGGCGGAATTCGGCGCCGATACCGTCGCCGCGGCCGAAGCCCAGGCGGCCGGCTTGATGGAAGAGCTTGGCACGAAGCCCGAACCCGCCGCAGATGCGGCTTTTCACCGACCGCGAGCAAATCAGGCGAGTCTGGGAAGTGCGCGAATCCAGCCTGGGAGTTATTTCCTACGTTCCCGGCGAGGACCTGACCTGGGAAGGCTGGGAAGACTCGGCCGTTGCTCCGGAAAAACTGGGCAACTACCTGCGCGACCTGCGCAAGCTGATGAACAGCTTCGACTATCGCGGCACGCTCTACGGACACTTCGGCGACGGCTGCGTGCACAATCGCATCAACTTCGATCTGGAATCGAAGGAGGGCATCGCCAAGTTCCGCAAGTTCATGGAAGAGGCCGCAGACCTGGTGGTCAGCTACGGCGGATCGCATCTCCGGCGAGCACGGCGACGGCCAGGCGCGCGCCGAACTGCTGCCGAGAATGTTTGGCACCGGAATTGCTGCAGGCCTTCCGCGAATTCAAGAACATCTGGGACCCGGACTGGAAGATGAATCCGGGCAAAGTGATCGAGCCCTACCGGATGGACGAGAATCTGCGTCTGGGCGCCGACTACAAGCCCTGGCAGCCGGAGACTCACTTTCAGTTTCCCCACGACCAGGGCAGCCTGGCCCGCGCCACTCTGCGCTGCGTGGGCGTAGGGAAATGCCGCCGCGATGAAGGCGGCGTGATGTGTCCCAGCTTTCGCGTGACCCACGAAGAAGAGCACTCCACCCGCGGCCGCGCCCACCTGCTGTGGGAGATGGCCCAGGGCGACGTGATCCGCGACGGCTGGCGCGACGAGGTCGTGAAGGAATCGCTCGACCTCTGCCTTTCCTGCAAGGGCTGCAAGAGCGATTGCCCGGTCAGCGTCGACCTGGCCACCTACAAGGCCGAGTTTCTTTCTCACTACCACGAAGGACGCCTGCGCCCGCGCAGCGACTACGCCTTCGCCAACATCGATATCTGGGCCCGGCTCGCTTCGAAAGTTCCGGGCCTGGTGAACCTGGCCACCCAACTGCCCTGTTCTGCGCGACATCGCCAAGCTGGCGGCGGGCATGCCGCAGCAGCGCAGCGTTCCGGCGTTTGCTCCGCAAACTTTTCGCGGCTGGTTCAAGCGCGCGGAAGCCGCGAAATCCCGAAGCTGCGCCGGTCATGCTCTGGCCGGACACGTTCAACAACTACTTTCTGCCGGATACCGCCAAGGCCGCGGTCGAAGTGCTGGAAGCCGCCGGATTTCGCGTGCTCGATTCCCGAAGCCATTCTTTGCTGCGGCCGTCCGCTTTACGACTTCGGCATGCTGGATCGCGCCAAGCGCTTGCTGCTGCAGACGTTGGACGCCCTCGCCCCGGAAATCGAAGCGGAAATTCCGATCGTCGTGCTGGAGCCGAGTTGTGCCGCCGTCTTTCGCGATGAGTTGACTCAATCTCTTCCCCGACGATGAACGGGCGCACAAGCTGTCCCGGCAGACTTTTCTTCTCAGCGAATTTCTGGAGAAGAGGGCGCCAGACTTTCGAGCTTCCGAATCTGCCCGCCAAGGCTCTCGTCCACGGCCATTGTCACCACAAGTCGCTCATGAAAATGACCGACGAGGAGTCGGTTCTCGAACAAGATGGGGATCGACTGGAGCGCCCCGGCGCCGGGTTGTTGCGGCATGGCAGGATCGTTCGGCTTCGACGAAGACAAGTACGACGTGTCGATGGCGATCGGAGAATTGGAACTTCTGCCGGCGGTGCGCCAGGCTCCGGCCGACAGCCTGATCATCGCCGACGGCTTCAGTTGCCGCGAACAGATCGCCCAATCCACCGACCGCCATGCGCTTGCACCTGGCGGAGGTCATCGCCATGGCTCTGCAGGGGACAGTCGACGCCGGACGAAAGCTATCCGGAAAAGCCGCAGGTCGATCGCAGGCAGGCTGACCTGGAGCGGTCGATGAAGCGGGCGGGGCTGGGGATTGCGGCAATTGCGGCTGGCGCAGCGCTTCTGTGGTGGCTCAACAGGAAGTAGATTAAATGTGGGCGCGGGCGTCCCGCCCGTGCAGGCTGTTCGGACATCGGAAGGAAGCCTACTTCTTCTCGGCCTTCTTGGACGACTTCTTCTCGACTTCCTGGAACTCTCAGATTTCTGGGAACTCTTCAGACTTCGACGAACTCTCGTCTCGGACTCCTCCGACTTTGCCTTTCCGTCCTTCTTCGATGCCGAATCGCCGTTCGAAGAATTGGAAGAGGAAGAAGGTGCCGAAGACTTCTTGGCGTAGTCGGTGACGTACCATCCCGAACCCTTGAACTGCACGGCCGGCGCGGAGATCACCTGCTCGATCGGGCCGCCGCACTTCGGGCATTTCTTGACATGGGGATCGGAAAATTTCTGGATGTGCTCGAAGCGATGATGGCACTTCTTGCACTCGTATTCGTAAAGTGGCATGGACTTCCTGAGACGCTCCTGAAACGCCAGGCTGCAGCTATGAGCTTTCAGAGCTGACTCATAGCATTCAGGCTGACGAGCTGAAAGCTGACAGCTGACCAGCTATGCATTTGATTCTAGGGTTTGTGCCCAACCACGTCAATGAACCGGCGGTCGCATGGTCACGGACGCCCAGGCACGCGTGCACCCGATGTTAGACTCGCCTCATGAAGGCGGGCGAGGACGTCGGGCGCGAATCCGAAAAGCACTCTGGCGCCGGGACTTTACCTGGTGGCCACGCCCATCGGCAACCTCGAAGACATCACGCTGCGGGCGGTGCGCGTGCTCAAGGAAGCTGACCAGATCGCCTGCGAAGACACCCGGCAGACGCAAAAGCTGCTGAACCACTACGGCATCTCGACCCGCACGGTCAGCTATCACGAACACAATGAAATGACCCGCGCGCCGGAGCTGGTGCTCGATCTGGAGGGCGGCGCGCGCGTCGCCCTGGTCACGGACGCCGGCATGCCGGGCATCTCCGATCCCGGCTTTCGCCTGATTTCGCTGGCCATCCGGCACCATATTCCGGTGGTGCCGATTCCCGGGCGCGTCGGCATTTCTGGCGGCGCTGGTGGCCAGCGGCCTGCCCACGGACTCATTTCGCTTCAGCGGATTTCTTCCCCGCGAAGAGCGGGCAGCGGCGGCAGATGCTGGAAAGCATCAAGGCCTCGCCGCGGACGCAGGTCTTCTACGAAGCGCCGCATCGGGTGAAAGAAGCGGTCGAAGATGTGGTCGAGATTCTCGGGGCAGAACGCCAGCTGGTGATCGCGCGCGAAGTCACCAAGATTCATGAAGAGTTTCTGCGCGGCCGGGCCGGCGAGATTCTGGAAATACTGAATGCGCGCGGTGACATCAAGGGCGAGATCACGCTGCTGATCGGCAAAGCGGAAGAGAGGGCAGCAGAAAGCTGCAGCCGAGGGTGAGTGTGCGCAGCGGCTCCAGCAGATCATGGCGGAAGAAAAACTGGACGAGAAAGCGGCGCTGAAGAAAATCGCCAAAGAGATGGGAGTTTCGAAGAGCGAAGCGTACCGGGAGTTGCAGAGGAGCCGGTAAGTTCGCCCTGGAATATCCTCGAAGCTGTATTTCCCGGCTCAACTCCCGCTTCACCGCATCGCTGACCTGCTTTCCATCCACGCGAATTCCCGCCCCGGCGAATCGTGCCATGACGTTCTTCATCACCGTGCCCATCTCTTTCATCGTGGGCGCGCCCATTTCGGCGATGACCGCTCTCACCCCGGCCACGATCTGATCCTCGCTGGCGGCCTTGGGCATGTAGGTTTCGATCAGCGTGATTTCGGCGGCTTCCTTGTCGGCCATTTCCTGGCGGCCGCCCTTGGTGAATTGCTCGACGGAATCCTTGCGCTGCTTGATCAGCGTGGTGAGGACCTGCTGCGCTTCCTTGTCGTCGAGCGGCGCCATCTTCTCGATCTCGCGATTCTTGAGCGCGGTCTTGACCATGCGCAGAGTGGACAGGCGATGCTCGTCGCGCGCCTTCATGGCGGTGATGATGTCTTTCTGGATCTGCTCGGTGAGGCTCATGGGGGGATTATAGCGTTTGCGAGCGGCAAACCTAACTGCACGCAGATCACAGTAACCACTTGCACGAAGGACATTCGCAAGCGATCTCATGCAAGACGACTGTGAAATCCTCCGTGCGACAGTCGGCATCGCGCTCGCGTGGTGAAGACTCGCCTGATTCCGGTAAACTAGAACGATCTTCCAACAAAGGACTCTTTCATAAATGCTGCGCAAGAACCGTCTTTTTACTCCCGGCCCAACTCCCATACTTCCTGCGGCACAGACCGCCATGGCGTCGTTTGCCATGCACCATCGCACCGCCGACTTCCGCGCTCTGTACACGCGGGTGCTGGCGGACATGAAGGACTTCATCGGCACGCAGAACGACGTTCTGGTGCTGGCTTCGTCCGGGACCGGCGTGATGGAAGGCTCGGTCTCGAACCTGACCTCGCCCGGCGACAAGGTGCTGGTGCTGACCGCCGGGCAAGTTTGGCGAACGCTGGCGCGATCTGGCCAAGGCTTTTGGGTGCGTCGTCGAAGTGATCAGCGCGCCCTACGGCGAGACCCTTTCGCTCGATGAAGTTCGCCAGAAACTGACTCCGGATGTGCGCGCCGTCTACGTGCAGGCGACGGAGAGTTCCACCGGCGCCCGGCACGACGTCAAGGGAATCGCGAAGCTGGTCCGCGCCCAGGGCGACGAAACCCTGCTGGTCGTGGACGCCATCACCGGCCTGGGCACGACCCACTTCGATGTGGATGGCTGGGGCATCGACGTCATCATCGGCGGTTCGCAAAAGGCGCTGATGATCCCGCCGGGCCTGGCCTATTGCGCGGTGAGCGAGCGCGCCTGGAAGCGCATGGAGACGGCCAAGTCTCCGCGCTACTACTTCGACTTCCGCAAAGAGCGGAAGGCGGCGGCCAAGGGAGAGTCGGCCTACACGCCGGCGACTTCGCTGTTTGCCGCGCTCGGCGCGGCGCTCGATTTCATCCGGCAGATGGGGAATGGCGACCTGGTCGGCCGGACGCGAAGCCCTGGTCAACAATGCCGAACTGGCGGCGGAGATGACCCGCGCCGGTGCGCAGGCGCTGGGACTGAAACTGTTTGCGGCGTCGTCGCCGGCGGCGGCGCTGACGGCGATCCAGTCCCCGCCGGGAATCGATTCCAGCGCGATCGTGAAAGAATTCCGCGAATCGTTTGCCGCGGTGGTAGCCAACGGTCAGGGCGAGATGAAGGGCAAGCTGTTCCGCATCGCGCACCTCGGCTACTACGACTATCTCGACACGATCGGAATTCTGGCCGCGCTCGAGCACGTGCTCGCCAGCGTGACCGGCAAGCCGGTGGAGTATGGCGCGGCGGTGCGCGCGGCGCAGGAAGTGTACGCGCGCAGCGCTGGCGGAAAAGCGGCAGCCGGTTGGCGCCTGAGCGTCGGCGATTCCTGCACGGTAAGGTCTGATCTCCACGCGAGATTCGTTCAAGTACTTCCACGTGCGTATGTCGGACGTGGCATTGTCGGCGCAGAGTGTCGGCTGCAGCTGGCGTGAACTGGGTCTGTGCGCCCTGAATTCCGGTGAATCACGAGCCGGAACATGCATCGCCGTTGACGGAAGCAGCACTTCACATTCTTTGGAGAGCGAACCCTAACTATGAAAGTTGTAGTAGCAGAAAAAATTTCTCCATCCGCAGTCGACCTGTTGCGCGAACCGCGCTGGACCATCGTCACGCGCCGATCAAGTCGACGGCAAACTGGCCGCGCAACTGGAGTCGGCCGACGCGCTGATCGTCCGCTCGGCGGTGCAGGTGGACGCCGAACTGCTGGAGCATGCCCGCAAGCTGCGGGTGATCGGACGCGCCGGCGTGGGCGTCGACAACATCGACCTGGATGCCGCCACCCGCAAAGGCATCGCGGTCATGAACACTCCCGGCGCCAATGCCATTGCCGTGGCCGAGCACACGCTGGCGCTGATGCTGGCCATGGCTCGCCACATCGGCCGCGCCAATGAACTGATGCATGCCGGGAAGTGGGAGAAGAAATCTCTTCAAGGCACCGAACTGCGAGGCAAGACCCTCGGCATCGTGGGCCTGGGACAGAGTCGGCATGGAAGTGGCGCGGCGGGCGCGGGCCTTCGGCATGGAAATCGTCGCGCACGATCCTTTCGTTTCGACCGCGGTGGCCAAAGAGCAGGGCATCCGCCTGGCCAAGCTGGAAGAAGTCTATGCGGCCGCCGACTATCTGAGCCTTGCACGTCGGACTCACGCCGCAGACCGCCGGCATGATCAACGCGGAATCGATCAAGAAAATGAAGCGCGGGGTGCGGCTGGTCAACTGCGCGCGCGGCGAACTGGTCGACGAAGCGGCGCTGGCGCAGGCTCTGAAGCAGGGCCTGGTGGCGGGAGCGGCGCTGGATGTTTTCACCGAGAGCCGCTTGAAGAACTCGCCGTTGACGGCGATCGAGAACGTCATTCTGACGCCGCACATCGCGGGCTCGACCTTCGAGGCCCAGGAGGCTGTCGGCTATCAGATCGCGCATCAGGTGAAGGAATATCTGAAGGACGGCGTCATTCAGAACGCGGTGAACGTGCCCTCGGTTTCGCACGACGAATATCTTGAACTGCAGCCTTACATCGTGCTGGCGGAGAGGCTGGGTTCGTTCCTGGCGCAAGTCAGCGAGGGGACGCTGGAAGAGATTTCGCTGCGCTACACCGGACACATTGCGGAATCGAAGACCGAACTGATCCGCAACGCCGCGGTCAAAGGCATCCTGAACGAAGCCCTGGAGGAGAAGGCGAACCTGGTGAATGCGGAGGCGATCGCTTCCTCCCGGGGCTTGCGCATCCACGAGTCGCGCAAGCCGCAAAAGCTCCAGCGGCGGCTCGGGCAGCGTGCTCTCGGTTCTGCTCAAGACGGCCAGCGAGGAGCATCTGGTCAAGGGCGCGGTGCTGCACAAAGACACGCCGCGGCTGCTGCACGTGGACGGGATCGACGTGGAAGCTCCGCTCGAGCGCAGACCTGATTTACATGCGCAACCGCGACGTGCCCGGCGTGATCGGGAAGGTGGGCACGATTCTGGGCAAGCACAAAATCAATATCGCGGATTTCTCCCTGGGCCGCCGGGTCGGGAATGGGAAGCCGGGTGCTCCGCGGCGAGGCGATTGCCGTGGTGCACGTGGACGGACGAGTGCCTCCGGAAGTGCTGGCGGAACTGAGAAAAGTGCCGGCGATTGAGCAGGCGAAGGCGATTCGGCTGTTCTAGAAGATGCTGGGCCACGGATTGTCGCGGATCACACGGATCGCGAATGCATATCGGAATGACAAGAAGAAGTGGCTGCGTTGCAATCTCGTGAAAGATCTGCTGCGTACATCCCGAAGTCGAGCTGGATTCGCAACGTTGACGGGACTGATGGAATCGCGCGAGGACAATTGATGTTAAGAAGAGCCGGCATCGCAGTGGCAGCATTCTTTCTGCTCACATCCATCGGACTGGGCCAGGACAACCGTTACGAAATCAGCCTGAGCGGCGGCGGCCGTGTTCAGCAAGCAGTCCACGGGCAACGGCACGACGCTGACTCCGACGAACTCCGGCGCTATTCTGGTCACCGGCAGGTACCGGTTCTCGGAACACAAGTTCGGTTGAACTCAACTACGCGCACACCGTCGAACTCGCAGATCTATTTTGCCTCGCCGCTGACCTATCGCATTCAAAACACCATCGGCGAATACTCCGGGGCTTACGTTTTCAGCTTTCATGCAGAGCGCCAAGAATTGAGCCGTTTGTTTTTGCGGGCGCGGCAGCACTGGTCTTCTATCCCAGGCTACAATTTCAACACCATCAACGGTGTGCAGACCTACCTTCCTGCGTCCCAGCAAACCAAGCCGGCGTTTCTCTATGGCGGCGGACTGGACTACCGCATCTTCTCGAGCCTGCCCTTCATTCGCAGGTCAGCGCTGACCCAATCACCTGGCTCTGCGACTGCAATATCGCGGACTGCTCTACAAGGCGCCCGACTTCAAAGTGCAGAACCTGTTTACCGGAGCCCGAGGACACATGGCGGAGCCTATCGATTGGGATCGTGGTGAAGTTCTAGCGAAAAGCGGCCACGGATTTGCACGGATTCTCACGGATCAGGCAATCAGAGAAAGTCCATGAGACAGGTTTGATCCGTGAGATCGGTGAGATCCGTGGCTGATTTTAGGAGTTCAATGCCTGCTTGCGCAGCTTGCGGCTTTCCGCCAGCAGGGCCATGGAGTGCATCAGATTTTGCAGGGTGACGATTCCCACCAGGCGCTGATCTTCCACCACCGGAATGATGCTGAGGTTCCTGGCGGTAAGCTTGCGAAAGGCTGAGGCCAGCGATTCGCCTTTTTGCGCCACTTCAAAAATCCGGTTCATGACGGCCTGAACGTAGCCGTTGCCTTCGACCCGAAGCGCTTCCAGAATCTTCTGTTTCGAAATCACTCCCACCATGTCGCTGCCGCGAATCACCGGGAAATCGTCCTGCAGGGAGTGAACCGCCTTTTCCAGCGCGTCTTCGAGCGTGTCGGCCGGGGAAAGCGTGGCGAAATCGGTGAGCATGATGTCTTCCAGATGCACCTTCTCCAGCACCGACTGAAAGACCGCCGAGCGCTCTTCCATCTGGGACGCGATGAACAGGAACAATCCCACCAGCGTGAGCCAGTAGTTGGGCAGAAGCATGCCGCCCAGGATGAACAGGGTGGCGAAGGCCTGACCGATCGAAACCGCGCGACGCGTGGCCTGGATCGGATCCATGTGCCGGCTGAACAGTGCGCGCAGCACCCGCCCGCCATCCATGGGATAGGCCGGAAGCAAATTGAATCCGGCGAGATAAAGATTGGCCCACACCAGGCTGCGGGGAAGATTGCCGGAGCGCATGAAGGGCCAGGTCCAGAGATCCAGGTGCGGGAGCGAACGACCAGAATGATGACGGCCGGAGACCAGAGCCACCAGCAGATTGGTCAGCGGCCCGGCCATCGCGATCCGGATGTCCCGCTTCCAGGGCGCGAGCTTTGGGGAAGCGGTGTCCGGATCGGCTTCCAGATCGACCGGCTGGCTGTCGTCCAGCTGGGTAATTCCGCCAATGGGAAGCAGGATGATGGACTTCGCCCGAATGCCCGAGCGCCGCGCCACCAGCGCGTGACCGAGTTCATGGGCCAGGACGCAGGCGAAGATGATTCCGACCAGGGCCAGACCTCGGCCTTCGTTGGCGGTCCCGATGGGCAGCGTACTCGGTGTACCAGACGAAAAGCGGCAGCAGGAAAAGAAGGTCCAGTGAATGCGAAGTTCAACGCCGAAAATGCGGCCCGCCGATATGGACCAGCTTCTCATGAGAAAGCCTGCGATCCTTCTGCCGCTGCCTGCCATTCTATATAGTTTAGACAACCGGCGGGAGCAGAGAGTTGCAATTTCCCCAAATCCAAGGTAATAGGGCATGGCCGTGGCGGCCGGACGAGGACAGCTTTCATGCGAGTGATCGCCGGGAAATTTCGCAGCCGTCCGTTGCACTCGCTTCGCGGGCATGGACCTGCGCCCCACAGCCGACCGGCTGCGCGAAACCCTGTTCAATGTGCTGTCCGCCGGGAAACCCGGCCGTCTTCGACGGTAAAGTCTGGCTCGATCTCTGCGCCGGCACCGGCGCGGTCGGTATTGAAGCACTGAGCCGGGGTGCGGCCAAGGTTTACTTCGTGGAATCCTCGAGCTCCGGCTGCCGGTCTGATTCAGCGCAATCTGCACTCGCTGGGCCTGCGAGACGGGCTTCGAAGTACTGAGCGAAGATGTCATCTGCTGCCCTTGCACAAGCTGGAAGCCAGGAGAGTCACCGCCGACTTCATCTTTCTCGATCCTCCGTACCGCATGGAGAAAATCTACGAGCAGATCCTTGCAGCTTGCTCTCGCACATCTCTCGCTGCTCAGGCCCGAAACGGTAGTTGTTGCCGAGCACGACAAGAGATTTGATCCCGGCGACGGGTTTGCGCCTTTGCAGCGCTATCGCAAGCTGGAGCAAGGAGATGCCGCCTTGAGTTTCTACCGCCGTCAGTGTGAGCCGATGCCGCGCTGGCACACCTTCGTAACCCACTTGAAATCTGCGGTAATTCTCGTTCGCGATAGCGCGACCTGGACTTCGAACCCCGAGGTCACAAGTAGCTGAAATTGCGATCCTTGATGCAAGTCGCGGCTCGAGTCTAAGGACACCGTTCGGTAATTTCTGGTTACGAAAGTTTTGCGCGCAATGATGTAAGTTGTTGTAGTAGAGACAGTTTAGCTGATATCAAATGATAGCAAATCTGCCACTAAAATCGCAAGCTAGAGGAATGATTAACGGAGGGACGTGGTTAGCGGCTCTCAGTCGTGGAGAGAACTGGGCTTAGGCGCCAAGGTGTTTATCAGCCTTGTCGTCGCTGGCGGGCACGTGTGTGCTCCTCTACGGCGCCATCAATCCGACCAGCAGGAACATCGCGCAGTTCATCTGCTACCTGCTGATCGCGATTCTGGCGGCGCGGCTCAAGGTCCGCCTGCCGGGAATCACCGGCACGATGTCGGTGAACTTCCTTTTCATCCTGTTGGGAATACTGGAACTGGGTTTTGCCGAGACCCTGGTTCTGGGCACCGCGGCCATCCTGGTGCAGTGTTTCTATCGCGATCGCCCCAGCCCGATTCAGGTCACGTTCAATCTGTGCGCCAGCGCCTTCGCCATTGGCGTGGCCTACAACGTGTATCACCTGGCCATATCCGGGGCCCAGGTAAAGAGTCATCCCCTGCTGCTGGGCTTGGCCGCCATCACCTATTTCGTCGCCAATACCGGTTCCATCGCGGCCGTGATCGCGCTCACCGAACACAAGTCGATCAAGCGGATCTGGGTGGAATGCTATTTCTGGTCATTCCCCTACTACCTGGTCGGCGCTGCCTTCGCCGGCATGATTGGCTGGTTCAACCGCGAGTTCGGATGGGAAACCTCGCTGCTCGATCGTTCCCATCATTTACCTGATCTACCGCTCTTATCGTCTGTACCTGGGAAAACTTGAAGACGAAAAGCGCCACGTGGAAGAAATGGCCACCCTGCACCTGCGCACCATCGAGGCGCTGGCGCTGGCCATCGAAGCCAAGGACCACACCACGCACGACCACCTGCAGCGGGTGCGCGTCTATGCCATCGAAGTAGCCAAGGAACTGGGTGTCACCCCGGGCGAGATGGAAGCGCTGCACGCGGCCGCGCTCTTGCACGACATCGGCAAACTGGCCGTGCCCGAACACATCATCTCGAAGCCTGGACGGCTGACGCCGGAAGAATTTGAAAAGATGAAGATCCACCCCGTGGTGGGGGCGGAGATTCTGGAACGGGTTCGCTTTCCCTATCCGGTGGTGCCGATCGTGCGGGCGCATCACGAAAAGTGGGATGGATCGGGATATCCCTTCGGCCTGAAGGGCGAAGAAATTCCGATCGGCGCACGCATTCTTTCGTCCGTGGATTTTCTCGATGCCATGGCCTCCGACCGTCAGTACCGGCGGGCGTTGCCGCTGGAAGAAGTCATGAAGCGGCTGTCGGCGGAGTCGGGAAAGTCGTTCGATCCGAAAGTGGTGAACGTTCTGGAGAAGCGCTATCGCCAGCTGGAAAAGCTGGTGGAGTCCACATTCCAGACGCGAAGCTGGCGTCGAAGCTTTCCACCGAACGTGAAAGTGGAAGCCGGGCGCGGCGCCGGCGGCGGGCTTTGAAGACATCACGGTCAAGGACGCTCCCGGCCAGGAAGCGACGTTCCTGTCCTCGATCGCGGCGGCGCGGCAAGAAGCGCAGACGCTGTTCGAGCTGAGCCAGGATCTGGGCGCTTCGCTCAGCCTGGGCGAAACGCTGTCGGTATTCTCGGTGAAGCTGCGGCGGCTGGTGCCCTACGACGCCATCGCCATCTACGTGAAGCGCGGCGCAGGAACTGATTCCGGAACTGGTGAGCGGCGACAACCACCGCCTGTTCTCATCGCTGCGCATTCCGCTGGGCTCGCGGCCTTTCCGGCTGGGTGGCGCAGAACCGGAAGCCGATCATCAACGGCAATCCGTCGGTCGAGCCCGGGTATCTGAACGATCCGACCAAGTTCAGCACGCTGCGCTCGGCGCTGGCGATTCCGCTGGAAGGACTGGCCGGCGTGGTCGGCGTGCTGGCGCTTTATCACGCGGAAACTGATGCGTTCACCTCCGACCACTTGCGCATCCTGCTGGCGATCAGTTCCAAGATGGCGCTGGCCATCGAAAACGCGTTGAAGTACGAGCAGGCCGAAAGTTCGGCGATCACCGACTACCTCACCGGATTGCCCAACGCCCGGTCGCTGTTCCTGCAACTGGATCGCGAACTGGCGCGCTGCAAGCGCGACACGACTTCGCTGGTCGTCATGGTCAGCGATATGGACGGCTTCAAGCAGATCAACGATCGCTTCGGCCACCTGGAAGGCAATCGCGTACTGCGCCTGTTCGCGCAGGCGTTGAAAGACAGCTGCCGCGAATACGACTACGTGGCTCGCATGGGCGGCGACGAATTTGTGGTGGTGGCGCCGGGCCTGACCGCGGAAGCCGCCGCCAAGAAGGCGGAGAGCCTGCGCGAACTGGCGCGGCATGGCCGGCCAGGAAGTGTGCAGCGAAGACATTCTCTCGCTCAGCGTGGGACAGGCTCTGTATCCCGAAGACGGGAAAGATGCGGAAGCGCTGCTGGCCGAAGCCGACCGCCGCATGTACATCGAAAAGCAGAAGCAGCCGTCGCGCAAGAATCGCCGCCTGTATCCGCGGATGAAGTGCCGGGTCACGATCGAATTGCGGCCGCAGGAAGGCGAAGTGCCGGTGCTGGGCAACCTGATCGACGTCAGCCTGGGCGGCTGCTACGTGGAAACCAGCGCCCTGATGCCTGCCGGTTCCAAGTTGAAGGTGATTTTCTCGATTGATGACGGCCGGCTGCAGGCTGCCGGCAGCGTAGTGCGTATCGATCCCGGATCAGGCATCGCCATCCGGTTCAACGACATGAACCGCGAAGACCGCGACAAGATGCACAAAGTCCTGGAGTTCGTGCACAACAGCACGATGTTTTACGACAACCGCTACTTCTCCAAGCTGCTGAAGCAGTAGGAACCGTTGTGGGGCGGACACTCCCTTCGACTTCGCTCAGGACAGTCCTGTCGGGCGCCTTTGATCTTGATTCTGTTAGGTGTGGAGTCGCGCCCGAGATGAGTCTCTCAAATCAAAAATCAACTTCAAAGGCGAGCGGACAGGAGTGTCCGCCCCACAGATGGCTTTACCTTCTGCCGGGATGAAACTCTCCGCGATTGCGAGAATTGACGATACGGCCATTCACCGCTCTTGGCGGGAGTGCCTGGCTCGTTGCAGTCGTGACAGCGGCAGTTTCCGAACCCCAATCCTCAGGAGCGGGATGAATGCCCCAGATGTTCCCGGGTGCGTCGAGCGCGATACCGACCACCCAGTAGTTGCTTCCCGCCCCAGCGGAACACAGTTGGCCACCCGAGCGGTCGCGCGCTTGCCGGTGGGAAGTTCGTCCAGAAAGATCTCCGTTCCGGGCTTTAGCGGGCGCGAAAGCCGCACTCCGCAACCCTGAGAATTAATCACCAGCGTGTGGCCGGTCTCCGAGAACGGAGCTAGCCGTCTCGAGGCTGGTGACGCGAAGTGGAATCTGGGCGCGAATCCGAGTGCTGCGCCGTCCTGAGTCGATCTGCTTCTTCCGTCGAGTCCATAGGTTTAGTTCGTCGTAGAATCTTCTAATGATTTTCTAATTCTACGGCCAAAACACGAGTTCGGACAGCGACGTCCACGCAACGACCGAACACTAAAGTAACCAAGTCTTCAGACTGCGCCCCTGGAGATTGTCATCCCGACCGGAGCGAAGCGAGCGGAGGCCTGCTGTTCCCGATGCTTCCCGCGCGGTCACTGGACATTGGCGTCATTGCTTTATGCGACCGCCGACTGTATCTGGATCAACGGGCCGGGGTTGTTTTTGCTTCTTGCTTTGCGCAGCATATTGGCAGAAGCGAATCCCAGTCCGATGGAATGACTTCTCGCAGTCCGCGGTCGAGGGTCCACGCATACTTCCTTCCATGTAGGCCAGGCCGGGACAGCGGGTACAAGTGCCGACATGACTGCAGCTTGAGCAGACTGTCAGGTCCTTGGCGCGAATCGAGCGAACCTCATTCAGCTCGGAAGAGTGCTTCCAGATATCGATGAAATTTCTGCCGCCGCACGTTGCCGCTGGGCAGCGGAAACTGCACGCAGGGAAAAACATCTCCGTAGGGAGAGATGTAGGCCAGCGTGTGACCCGCGCTGCAGGGATATCCTTCCATCACGTCTTCGTCGGGCGGCGGCGGCGGGGCGCAAAACTCTTCGACATTTCCCACCAGGCTTTCGTTGTGAAATACCCCGTTCAGCTCCGAGCCCGGAATACGCAGATTCAGGATGGATGTGTCGCCGTCCATTTTCGGCGTGATGGTCGGGTCCAGAGTGTAAGGAACACCCAACTCGCGAGCCAGCGCCTGCACTCCGGCGCTGTCTCGCATGTTGGCCGTCATCAGAACATTGGCGATCACCACCCTAAGCCCCTGCTCGGTCAGAAAGCGGATCGCTTCCACGCTGCGCGGCAGCGAGCCGGGAAGTTTGGTGATGGCGTCGTGAACCTCCGGGCGGTGCGAGTAGATGCTGACCTGCACCTGGTCCACGCCCAGCTCCAGCATGCGCCGCGCTTCGGGCTCGCGGATCATCACCGCGTTGGTCTTGATTCTTACGTTGAACATCAGGTGGCGCGCGTATTCCAGCAGCTCGAAGAAATCACGCCGCATCAGCACTTCACCGCCGCTGAAGGTCAGGAAGAAAGTGCCGGCGTCGGCCAGTTCGTCGAGCACCCGCTTGATCTCGGCAGTGGTCATCTCGCCGTGATCGTCGTGATCCAGATAGCAGTGAACGCAGCGCTCGTTGCAGCGGTAAGTGACGTCGAAGTGGACCGACATGGGCACGCCGAGATCCAGAGCCCGCTGGCTCATCTCCTGCATCAGGCTCACGCGGCCTCCGTCGGGCTGTCGGATGAATTCGGGAACGGACGCTCCGACACCAGCAGGATGCCGTGGCTTGAAAGTTCTTCGACGAACTGCTCGACATCGCGGTGCGCGGTCTCAGGATCAATCTCGAACTCGAGTGCAGACGTGACGCTCCACGATTTCAGAAAGCGGGGTGCAGCCGTCGGCGGCCTGCCAGATCACGGTGGCCACCGGATTCAGCGTAAAGAAAGTCGAATCCACCGCGGACATGATCATCATCTCGCCGCCCAGCATGCGGGAGGCGATGGCGGAACTTCTCGCGATGTATTTTGCTGCGTCATCTCTCGCTCATCCGATCATGTCCCAGACCCGCGAATCGGGAACGAAGGTCAGCCGCTGCACCGGAACCCGCTCCACAAACTCGCAGGCAGACTGGAAGACCCTGTTGCACCAGGTCAGAATCCTCGGCGAAAAAAAGAATGTTCCGCATCAGGCGGCGGATGGCTTCCGCTTTGGCCATTGGTTCGATCTTGTTTTCCGGGCCCTGCTTGAGGAAGAACAGGCAGCCGATGGGAGCGGAACAATTTTCTCCCACTCGCGCCAATTCTCCGGCGAACGGAGTTCCACAGGCACGATATCCATCATCGTCGCGTCGGATGTAAGAAACTTCGTCGGTCAGCAGCGTGACGTCCGGAGGCGCGAGCCGTGAAATCGTAGTCTTGCCTGCTCCGGAAACTCCGGAAAACAGAAAGGCCCGTCCGTTGCGGATCGCGCCCGCGGAATGCAGCAGAAAGCCGCCTTCCCGCGCCAGGATCAGGGTGTGCACGATGCGCAGGACGGAATCGATGGAGTAAGGATTCGCCGACTGGCGAATGCTGCCTCGTCCCGCGCTCGGGATCCCACTGGGCGCGGAAATCTCCTCGCCGCAATCGCCATACGCCGTCCTGCATTTGTACCTGAACATCTTCGTCGGGGTCATCCGCCAATGGCGCAGTCAGTTCGATATCAAATTCAAATCTGGGCGGGACAGGAGAACCTACAAAGCCGGCATAGCGGAGCGCCAGCAGTTGCACGGAAAGAGTTGTCCTGCATGTGCAGCAGGATCGGCATCCCCCCGATTTCCAGCGTGATCTCGCAGTTCTGATTCACTCTCCGGCAGGCTCCGTGGCGCGGGCTGCGAACTACCCGCGCGGCTTTGTCGCGATCCATATGAATCACGACATCCATGGCGATGCGGCTACGATGCTGCGTCAACCAGTGCCCCTTCGGTCTGGTCATCACCGCGACGAAGGTCTTCTCTCAGCCGCAGCCCGAACGCGCCGGAAGAGGCTCCAGTGGCAAAGCATGTAAGCCGCCATCCGGTGAAACGCGTGAAAGTTTTCGCGCCGGCGCAAAAACCGAACCGGCACGCTGAATTTCGCATGATCCTTCCCAGCAATTCATCCGCTGCGAACCGGCGGATCGTTCTCCGCCATGCAATCTCCCCGGGTAATCAGAAATGTTCCCTTAGCCGTCGAGGCCTTGGCTCACGACCCGGTGAATAAAAAAACGTCCGTCACGCATGTACAGCACAATCTCCCCAGGCTCGACCTGCTCCGGCTGGTGGGACTGAATGGTGAGAAGATCGCCAGGCCACAACGTCGGGAAGCATGCTGATCCCCGTGGCCCGCAATTTCAATCTCCCCCACGATCGCAGCGCTTCGGCCACCAGACTGCATCTGCCGGCTTCACGTGCCTGAAAATCCATATCAAATCCTATGATGCCACCATAATGCACTGCGCAACTCCGCGAAAGAACATTATTGTTGGGGGCGCTATTGCGTCGTCGGGTACCCAGTGAATATGACCACCGGGCACGGGTTTTCAACTGAAGCGGTCTGCGATGAAAGTGGAACAGCAGAGGAAAAACGTCGGGCGCGAGCGAACATGGTGAGCTAATAACCCTGCAATTTTTCTGTATTATCCTTTCAGAGGCAAATTTCCCAGTTCCGAGGATCAAGGCTCATACTGACGACCACCGCCTTGCCGCAACCTGCGCCATCCCGGCTATCCGTTGCAGATTCTCCACATACCATTATTTTCAACCCAGAACTTGACCTGATTCTGGCCTGCTGCGGCGAGGACTCGCGTGGAGAACTTTCTGTCACGAATCCAACAGATTCTCCAGCATCGCCTCGACTGGGAGCGGTTGCTTCAAGCTGGCCGAACATCACGGCCTGGGTCCGCTTCTGTATCGGCGATTGTCTGCCGCGATGGATGTCGCGAAATCAGCCTGGTTGGAGTCCCTCCGCCAGCAGGACAAGACTCAACGCTCACCGAACTCTTTGGCTGACTCTCGAATTGCTCAACATTCATCGCCATCTGGCGGCTCGCGGTCTGGAGGTCTCTGCCGTACAAAGGGCCGGTGCTGGCGGAAATTCTGTATGGCAACGTCGCGCTGCGACAGTTCTCCGATCTCGACCTGCTCATTCGTTCCTGCGATTTGCCTGCGGTCAAATCGGCCCTTGCCGAACTGGGATACGAACCCGGCCTGCATCTGAGTCCAGGCCGCCGAGCGCGCCTATCTGAAATCAGGATACGAGTACACCTTTGACGGCGCTCACGGACGCAACCTGATTGAAATCAAGTGGCAGATTCTGCCGCGGCTTTTACGCCATCGGATTCGATGTCAGTGACTTTTTCGACCGAGCAGTCGCAGATCACAGTAGATGGGCAGAAATTGCGTACGCTTTGCGATCAGGATCTGATGCTGGTGCTTTGCGTTCACGCGGCGAAACATGCATGGATGCAGACTTTCCTGGCTGTGCGACATTGCCCAGCTGGCGCGATCTCAAGCGCTCGACTGGGCGGCGCTGCAGGCAGAGGCCGCGCAGGCTGGGCATTGCGCGCATCGTCGCCGTAACGTTCCTGCTGGCGCACAAACTGCTCGGAGCGCCGCTGCCCGCAGGACTTGACCTGCACAGGATCCAGCAGCGGAACCTCTTGGCGCAACGGATTCTGCAGCGAGATCGTGTCGGATGCAGAGTTCGATCCGGAATCAGTTTCTTATTTTCGGCTGATGATGGATTTGCGAGAGCGTCGCCGGGATCGGGCTTCTTTCTTGTGGCGGCTTTGTGTCACACCCGGTCCCGGGAGAATGGTCTGCGATCCGGCTGCCCGGGCCGCTGTTTCCGCTTTATCGCGTGGTGCGGATGTGCAGGCTGGCGGGCAGGCTGATCTCTTCAGCTCGAAAGCCGATCGACGCTGCTAACGGCAGCATCATCGCTTCGCGTTTCTTCGAGCCCGGTCCATCCCCGCTTGTAATCCCCGTTGCACAATGCGCTTGTATCCGGACTTGATCCATCCTCGCCAAAGTGGCTGCGGCAATGCCGCCGGGCGTGGCGGCTTCGTGCAGCAAGTCGTCCAGGGAAATCTTGCCCTCTCGCCAGGCCAGAATTCCGTCGGCCAGAGCGTGGGCGGCGGCAGTCAAGGCAGTTTTGCGATCCAGTCCCAGTTTCTCGGCCGCTTCTGCCAGCGCGGCCAGCGCGTGATAGCCGTGGCTGGAAGAGTAAGTCACGGTGAAAGCGTCGAACTTGCTCTCGGGAATTTCGAGGACTCTTCCGACCCTGGCGAAGAAGTCTCGCACTTCGCGCCGCGCCGCGGCGGGAAAATCGCGGTCGAAGGTCAGCGCCGTCAAGCCGCGTCCACTGCGAGCCACCGGGCTGGGCATGGCTCGCGCCCAGCGCACCGGAGCGCCCATCCACCGGCGCAGATTCGCGAGCGGAATGCCGGCCGCCAGGCTGACGGCGATCAGTCGGACTGCACTCGCCCCAGATCTGCTGCAGCAAGCTCGCGGACTGAATCCGGCCGCACCGCGATGATCAGAAGACGGGCCTGCTCCACCGCGCGATGGAGATCCGGCTCGACTGGTCACTCCGTATTGCCGGCGCAGCTGCCGCAGCTTGCCGGGATGCCGGTCATGCACGACGATGGGGCCGTCGTATTCCGCCAGACGCAGTCCGGCCAGCAGCGCGCCGGTGATGCGTCCGCCGCCGAGAAAACACGACGGCGTTCTGTGCGAGCGGCTTTCATGCAAGGGCTTTCATGCGAGGTCGACGCAGGCCTGGTCTGCGGCCTCGATCAGCGTCGCGACGTCCTTTTCCGTGTGCGCGGTGGAGATGATCCAGTGCAGGCCGTTCGAAGGAGTCATGTAGATGCCCCGTTCGAGCAGCCGATGAACGAAGCGGGAATAGACGCTGAGTGTCCACGTACGTGCAGTAGTCGCGATAGTCGTGGATGGCGTCGCGTTCGGTGAAGTAAATCTGGAACATCGGGCCGAAGCCCTGCACGATGGCTTTCATCTTCCGGCGTCGAAAGACTTCGCGCAAGCCGGCGATGGCGGCGTCGCCCACGGCGTGCAGTTTCTGATATGTGCCGTCGCGCTGGCCAACAGATCGAGATTCGCGGCGACCACTTTCATGGTCAGCCGATGTCCGTTGAAGGTGCCGTAGTGCAGCACCATGTGTTCGCTCCAGCGCATGCGATCGAGAATGGATCGCGGTCCGGCCACGGCGCCGACGGGAAATCCCGCGCCCAGAGCCTTGCCGAAAGTGCTGATGTCGGGCTTGATTCCGTAGTACTCCTGGCATCCGCCGGGAGCGTAGCGAAAGCCGGTGACCACTTCGTCCAGGATCAGCAGCGCGCCGTAGCTCGTGCGTGAGCTCGCGAAGCCGCTGCAGATATCCGTCGCGCGGCAGGATGCAGCCCATGTTCGCCATGATGGGCTCGGTGATGACGGCGGCCAGTTCGTGGCCGTGCTGCTTCATGACGCGCTCGAGCGCAGGCGACATCGTTCCAGGGCGCGAGAACCACATCGTCGAAAGTCGATGGCGGAATGCCTTCCGAGTCGGGAATGCGAGCGGGATTTTCGCGGCGAGCCCAGTTGCTCCGGCGGATGGCTGTGCGCATTCAGAAGATAAGGATCGTACCAGCCGTGATAGTGGCCTTCGAATTTCAGGAACTTGGTCCGGCCGGTGTGGGCGCGGGCCAGGCGCAGCGCCAGCATGGTGGCTTCGCTGCCGGTGTTGGTGAAGCGCACCACTTCGGCGGAAGGAACCATGCGGCGGAAGCGCTCGGCCGCTTCGACTTCGGCGGAAGTTGCGGCGGCGAAGTGCGAGCCTTCCGCCATGGCCTGCGAGACGACTTCGACCAGCTTGGGATGAGCGTGTCCCTGGATGAGCGCGCCGAACGACATCATGAAATCGATGTATTCGTTGCCGTCGGCGTCCCACACGTGCGAGCCCTGGCCGCGTTCCAGAAACATCGGGCCGGGCGAGTAGACAGCGGCGCCGCGCGAAGGCGAGTTCACGCCTTCGACCAGCGATTGCTGGGCGCGCTCGAACCATTGCTGCGAGTTGTTTGCGAATTGACATGCGTTGCAAGGGCGGTCACGATTTTCGCGGATCATACGGTCAGCACTATCGAAGCTTGATCCGTGAAGATCCGCGACTTCGCGGCTCGATTTCTAGTCCGCCGTTCCGCCGCCATCCACCACCAGCGTTGCTCCGGTCATGAACGAAGAATCGTCCGATGCCAGAAACAGCACGGCTTTCGCGATCTCGTCCGACGTGCCGATTCGTCCCAACGGACGATTGCTGCAGCCCGCCAGATAGTCTTCCCACTTCTGGCCGCGCATGCGCGCGTCTTCCGGCAGCATCGGCGTATCCACGTCGCCGGGGCAGATGCAGTTCACGCGAATGCCCTGGCGTCCGTGATCGATGGCCATGGCCTTGGTCAGCAGCACGACGCCGCCTTTCGAGGCGCAGTAGGCGACCGCCGCGTCGCCGCCGACGATTCCCCAGCCCGAACTGTTGTTGATGATCACGCCGCTGCCCTGCTCGATCATGCCGGGCAAGGCGAATTTCGACATCAGGAACGTGCCTTTCAGGTTGATGTCGATTTGCAGGTCCCATTCTTCCTCGGTGCAATCGAGCGTCGTGTGCGGATAGAAAATGCCGGCATTGTTGAAGAGAATGTCGAGACGTCCGAAGGAGCGCACGGTTTCCTCGACGGCGCGGCGGCATTCGTCGGCCTTGCGAACGTCGGTGCGCAGGAAGATGGCTTCGCCGCCAGCTTCGAGAATCTGCGCGGTGACGGCGTGGCCGCGCTTCTCGTTGCGGCCGGTGATGGCGACTTTCGCTCCTTCTTTGGCGAAGAGAAGGGCCGTGGCTTCGCCGATGCCGGAGGTGCCGCCGGTGATGAGAGCGACTTTGTTTTGCAGACGCATGCTTGAAATCGTCACGACCACGTAGGCCCAGACGTCCTCGTCTGGGCGGGCGAGCGAAGCTCGCCGAGTTCAAAACCGCTGCGGAGCTTCGCTCCGCTGGGCAGACGAGGACCAGCCCTACGTGCGCGGTGACCTACACTGATCCTGCCAGTCCTCCGCCATCTACCACCAGCGCCGTTCCGGTCACGAACGATGACGCATCGCTGGCCAGATACAAGCGCGGCTTGCGCGATCTCTTCCGGCTTGCCGACCCGGCCCAGCGGCCGCTTCGCGGCTTCCGCCAGAAACCGGTCGTCGGGCTCTCCCAGTTGCTGGGCCTCGTTGCGCAGCATGGCCGTGTCGGTGTCGCCGGGGCAGATGCAGTTTACGCGAATCTTCTGCGGCCCGTGATCGATCGCCATGGCCTTGGTCAGCAGCACCACCGCGCCCTTCGAAGCGCAGTACACCGCCGCTCTCGGGCCGCCTGCCAGACCCCAGCCCGAAGCCGTGTTGATGATGGAGCCTCCGCCGGCCTTCTCCATGATCGGGATCGCCTGGCGCGACATCAGAAAAATGGATTTTACGTTCACCGCCATCACCCGGTCCCAATCCGCTTCGCTGAGTTCGACCACCGAGGCGCGGCGAATAATTCCGGCGTTGTTGAACAGGATGTGAATGCCGCCGAAGTCGCGAACGGCGCGCTCGACGACGCGTTGGCAGTCGGCGGCGCGGGTGACGTCGCCGGGTTCGAAGAGCGCGCGTCCGCCCTTATTCGCAATCTCGGCGGCGACGGCCTGACCGCCGGCCTCATTTACGTCGGTGATGACCACCGCCGCGCCTTCGCGGGCGAAGAGCAGCGCCGTAGCCCGTCCGATGCCGGAAGCGGCGCCGGTAATGATGGCAACTTTGCCGTCAAGTCGTTTTTTCAGCATTGGCCACCGCATTATTTTGCACTATCGAGCAGATCATGATCTTACGTATCGCAGCTCGATATCGAGCTTGAGTAGTCAGCGAGGTCTCTCTGCAGACACGCTCTTGCTCGAGGAGCAAATGTTTGCACATCGCCGATCGACTATACCCAAAGTACAGTCTTGACACACTGGACTCAAAACTTCATGCTTATGCTGCTTCACGGAGACCTCATGGTCGAAGCTGAACCCGAGAAGCGGGCCACACGCCGGTTTGCGCTACGGCTGCCCGTGGCGGTCACCTATTCAGACAACGGATCGCAACAGAAAAGCGCCCAGACCCGCGATGTAAGCGCGCGCGGTATTTGCTTCTACGTGGACTCGGCAATCGCTCCCGGTTCAGCTGATCGAATTTACCCTGACCCTCCCGCCTGAAATCACCCTCACCGAAAGCATCCGTGTGCGCTGCAAAGGCAAAGTAGTGCGAGTCGACGATGGCGACGGCAAAGTCGCCGTGGCTGCGGTGATCGACGAATACGAGTTCCTGGCCGAGCCATAAGCGAACATCCGTCGTTGGCGGTTGCTCGTTGGTCTTTGGTCGTTAGTCGCTGATCGACGGGCTGCCTTGGTTTCGGCCAACGACCAACGACTAACGACCAACCGCCGTCTTTCTTCGAACGTTCAGCCAGATGCTGATGGTACATGTCCCGATTTCCCCGAGGCATGGCCTGACTGCACGCAGTTTTCGCCTCTATTTCCTGTGAAAATAGAGGCATGAAGTTTTCCTGGAAGAACTTAACTGCCGCTGCCGCAGTGCTGGCGATTGCGCTTTCATGCGTGAATTGCGGCGGAGGCGCGGCGGGCTCGACCTTTTCATCTCCATCCGGCGGAAGTGGCTCGGGCAGTGGCGGCAGCGGGTCGGGTGGAGGCAGCGGTTCGGGCGGCGGCAGCGGATCTGGCAGTAACACCCAAAGCGCCTGCAGCGCCATGAGCACCGGACAAGGCGCCAGCCTCAACGGGTTCGTTCCATTTGCCAGCGACAATCTCTGGAACAAGGATATTTCCGCCTCCCCGGTGGATTCGAACTCCAGCGCCATCATCAATTTCATCGGGCCGACGCATCGGACTGCATCCCGATTTTGGTTCGGGGCAGTATCAGGGTTCGAATATCGGAATTCCGTACGTCGTGGTGGGTGGAACGCAAGCGCTGGTGAACGTCAACTTCACCGCCTACGGCGACGAAAGCGATCCCGGGCCGATGCCGATTCCGGGCAATGCGCCGATCGAAGGTGATCCCAATCCGGGCGGCGATCGCCACGTGCTGGTGCTGGATAACAGCAATTGCTTTCTGTATGAATTCTTCAACTCTGTTCCCAACAGCAACGGAAGCTGGAATGCCGACTCGGCCGCGGTCTGGGACCTGCTGGCCAACGAACAGCGTCCCTGGACATGGACTTCGGCCGACGCCGCGGGCCTGCCGATTTTTCCCGGCCTGGTTCGCTACGACGAAGTAGCCGCCGGTCAGATTCAGCATGCGATCCGCTTCACCCTGCCGCAGAGCCGGGCGGCGATGATTCCACCAGCCTCGCATTGGGCGTCGAACTCCACCAGTCCGAACGCGCCGCCGATGGGCATGCGCCTGCGGCTCAAGTCGAGCTACGACATTTCCGGATTCTCCACCAACGTGCAGGTCATTCTGACCGCGATGAAGAAGTACGGCCTGATCATGGCGGATAACGGCAGCGCCATGTACATCAGCGGCGCGCCCGACAGTCGCTGGGACAACGACGATCTGCACAACCTTTCGCAGGTGCCGGCCTCGGCGTTTGAAGTAGTGCAGATGAATCCGGTCTACACCGCGTCCAACGTGCCCGCAGGGTGCGGCTCCGAGCATCGCCAGTTTCACCGCTACGGCATCCACCGGCTCGGGAAGCAGCGTGACGCTTGTCGTGGAATGTTAGCAACGCCTCTTATGTCATCGTCTCGCCCGGAGCAGGGGCGGTGCGAGGCACGAGCGTGACCGTCAGCCCGGCTCAAACCACTACCTACACCCTCTACGCCACCAACCAGTACGGCCGTACTACAGCGACCGTCACGGTGAACGTGCCGTAGCCGATGTGGGCGGCGCGAGCGTCCCGCTCGCGCAGGACTGGCAATCAGTATCCCGACGAAAGCCGAACACCCCTTGCTGCACGAGCCGGAATCCGCACGAGCGGGACGCTCGCGCCCACATGAACCGTGCCTTATACTTCCGCAGCGCGGCATGGCGGCTTCCTCCACATCGCGACTCGCCTACATCGACTGGATGCGCGGCCTGGCCTGCGTCCTGATGTTTCAGACCCATTGCTACGACGCCTGGCTCAATCCCGAGTCCCGCAAGACCACGTTCTTCATGTGGTCGCAACTGGGCGGAACCTTGCCTGCGCCGTTGTTTCTTTTTCTGGCGGGAATTTCGTTCGCCCTGGTGACCGACAAGCTCAGGCAAAAAGGGCTGCCGCCGAACCAGATCGCGCGCACGACCATCCGGCGCGGCGCGGAAATTCTCGGGCTCGGGCTTCTGTTCCGGCTGCAGGAATATGTCATCGCCTGGGGATGGGCGCCGTGGAGCGATCTGTTGCGGGTGGACATCCTGAACACGATCGGCCTTTCCATGATGCTGATGGGCGTCGATGTGCTGGATCGTGCTCAGGCTGAGCCCGGCATCCCGCGCCCGGCAGGTGCTGGGTGTGACCGCGGCTGGAGTTGCTCTGCTGATTTCTCTGCTGACGCCCGCTGCTCTGGACCGCCTGGCGTCCGCAATGGCTGCCCTGGCCGATCGAATCGTACATCGACGGCGTGCACAATCTGGGCCAGCCGCAGTCGTGGCTCTTTCCCGATCTTTCCCTGGACGGCGTTCGCCTTCGCCGGCCTGGCAGTCGGATTCTTTCTGCTGAGCGATTGGGCGCGCAAGCGTGATGCTGCGGTGTTCGCTCTTGCCGGTGCGGGCGGAGTCGGCCTGATTTACCTGGCGCGCTGGCTCGATGCGCGACCGTGGCAGCTTTATTCGGTATATGACTTCTGGCACACCAGTCCGAATTTCTTTCTGATTCGCGTGGGCCTGCTGCTGGTGATTCTGGCGGCGGCCTACGCCTGGTGCCGCTGGGGCGCGGGCCAGTGGGGATTCAGCCCGCTGATTCAACTGGGGCAGACCTCGTTGCTGGTCTACTGGGTGCACATTGAATTCGTGTACGGGCGACTTTCGATTCTGCCCAAGCAGCTCGGTCGACATTCGCGACGGCATCGTTCGGACTGCTGGCAATTTTTCTGGCGATGCTGCTGCTATCGATATTGCGGACGCGGCTGAAAGGACGCGGCGCTGAGCTGATGGCATGGGTGAAGCTAACGGCATTACCGCAAGGGGCGCAAAGTGACTCCGCAAAGTTCGCAAGAATTCTTCTGCTTTCGAGTTTTCTTTGCGACCTTTGCGCCCTTTGCGGTTAAAGATTTTGATCGCTTGCCTCGTCTCCGCTGAAATTTGCCGGAGCGCATTCTCCACCAGCTTCAAAGCAATGGCCCAGCGCTGCCGGGCCTGGGGCTCGTCGTCTCCGTAACCGAAAAGATAGAACGTGATGTAGAAGCCGTCCCGGACCGCTCCGTCTCGTGATAAAAGCAGCGACGGATCATCAATTCGGCGGCCGCCGGAATTTCGGGAACACGCTTCAGCAGTTGAGTGACTCGCTTGGCCAATTGCTCATGCTCGGCAAACGAAAAGCGTGAGCTCTCCCGCGAGAACAACCAGGTCGACGTAAGAGCCGAACTTGCAGGCGGCGCCAAAAATCTCCTCTTCGGGATTGATCTCGGTGCTCGACCAGGCATCGCACTTGGCAGTTTCCAGAATGCTGGCAGGCGAATTTACGGCGGCGAGAAACTCGCCCAGTTCCGGCACTCGCTGGGCTTCTTCGATCTTCGAGCAGAAGTCTCGGGCTGGCGCTTCAGATCGTAATAGCGCGGGCCGCCATCGTCGGCGGCCCAGGGGAGTTCCAGGGTTTCGTCGTCAGCCCCGAGTTCGACTCGCAAAATCAGCTTCCACGCTAGTGCGCGGGTTGAGGCTGCAGGCGCGGCCTGCGGAGTGGCCGCAGGCGGAGCGAAATTGACCGTCGGCACCTGGCGCGATCCCTCGGACGCGGCGAAGTAAGCTTCGTTTGGCTTGAACCCTGCCCAGCCGGCAAAAATGTTGTTGGGAAATTTCTGGATGTAGGTGTTGTAGTCCTGCAGCGTGTCGTTGTAGCGCTTGCGCTCGACCGCGATGCGGTTTTCGGTGCCGGCCAGTTCGTCCTGCAGGCGCAGGAAGTTTTCGTTCGACTTCAGTTGCGGATAGTTCTCCACGATCGCCAGCAGGCGGCCGAGAGCGCCGTCCAGTTGCTGGTTGGCGGCGATCTTGTCCGAAGGAGTGCCGGCGGAGAGCAAAGCCGAGCGCGCCTTGGCGATGTCGCCAAAGACAGTCTGCTCCTGTTGCGCGATAGCCTTTCACGGTTGCGACCAGGTTGGGGATCAGGTCGGCGCGGCGCTGCAGCACGATGTCCACCTGCGACCACGCGGCCTTCACCGCCTCGTTCTTGGTCACCAGAGTGTTGCGGACGCCGACATATTGTCCGAAGGCGACGAACGCAATCAGCGCCAGGATGATGATCACGATCACGGCTTTGCCCATACTTTCCTCCTGAATCAGAAGTCGTCAGAAACGGTCACGACCTGGGCCGGCCCGCGAGTGTATCCAGCATTGTATCCACTGCGGCGGTTACCTGCTGCACCGCCGCCAGATAACGGGTGAAAACGTCTTTGACGTCGAGCTGCTTGCGGTCCGCCTTGTGCTCGCGAATGTCGAGCAACTGCAGAAATGCCGACGGCGTCGAACTGCAATGCGGGTGGCGAGAATCTGGATGGCCTCGCGCTTGGATCGAGGCGATGGCGTCGCCCAGCGCGATCAGCGCGTGCCGGAACAAGGTGGCGAAGGCCGAGAACGAACCCAGCAGCAGATTCCCACAGGTCGCGGTCGTTTCTCCGCGACCTGCAGCAGGCGCTGCCGCAGCAGGATGAGCTTCTCGCGCAGTTCATATTCCACCTGCGCGCGATGCAGGTGCATCGGGATTCGCAGCCCGGTCAGCACGTCATCGCCAAAAAGCACGCGGTGATGGTGCTGCATGTCGAGCAGTTCGATGGAGAAGACATCGGTGGAACTGTTCCAGCTCTTCCTGGGTCATCACCAGGGGCGCGGGATGTTTCTGGCGATGCCACCATTCCACCACCGGCGCGATAGCGGAAAGTCTGGAGAACGAAGTCTCGCGCAGAATGCAAAGCAGGTTCAGGTTGGAGAATTCCGGATTGATAGTCTCCCGTCGGCGGCCGAACCGTAGAGAATCACGCTCTGCAGGTTCTCGCCCGCGGCCTTCTGCATGCGGCTGACAAATTCGTCGAGCTGTTTTTCTGCGACCATCTTGCAAATCCTCCTGCCGTGCTCTTCGTAGCGCCGCCGTCCCGGCGGCTGTCATGGGGCGTCCCGCCCCCATCCCGAGGGCATAGCCTGCCTTGAGCAGCCGAAGAGATGCCGGCGCTACAAGCTCAACTACCATCCGCCGCTGGCGCCGCCACCACCAGAACTGCCGCCGCCAAATCCTCCGAACCCGCCGCCACCGCCGCCAAAGCCTCCGCCACCGCCGTAGCCTCCTCTGCCGTACCGCCACCGCCTCCGCCGCTAAACAAAAGCAGCCAGAAAAGCATCCGGCGCAGAGGAGGAACAAAGAGGACCAGCAAAACGATGATGCCGAGCAGAACCATTCCTCCCGGCGACAGCCCCTGTCCGTGGCCGTTCCTGCGGTTGCTCCGGAATTTCCGGACGGGCTCCGGTCAGCGTGATGCCGGCATCCTGCGCGATGACATCGGCGACTCTCGAGGTCATCAGCAACACCGCGCCGTTGTAGTTGTTCTGCCGGAGCAGCGGAACCGCCTCGCGGCCAAAGCCGCCGACTTTGCCGTCCGGCAGAATCGGTTCCAGGCCGTAGCCAACTTCGATGCGGTATTTCCGGTCCTGCACCGCCAGCAGGATCAGGACTCCGTGATCGGTTGCTCTTGCTGCCGATGCCCCACTGCTTGAACAAGTCGACGGCGTAGCTGTCGATGTCCGAACCATCCAGAGAATTGATGGTCACGACCGCGATCTGCGCCTGCGCCTTCTGATCGATCTGCTGGCAGATGTTATCCAGTTGCGCGATGGTGGCCGGATCGAGAACGTGGGCGAAGTCGTTGACGTAGTCGGTGGGACGCAGTTGGGAGACGGGCTCAGCGTGAAGCAGCAGCGGCAGCGCCAGCAGGACGAGGGCGGCGCCCGAATCGATTTCACAAACAACTGCATTCGCGGTGATTGTATAGGAAAGCCAGTCGAGCTTCGCTCGCGCAGCGCGGCTGCGGTAGCTCGCCCCGCCCGCCTAGAAATTGCCGCAGGAATTCAACCACCTGGATTTCCGCCCAGTGGCCGTCATCGCCATTGGTCTCGGCCAGATACGAACAATGGCCGCCATCTTCGGTTTCGAGAAAGGTGATGTTGGGATTGTCCAGAATCTTCCGGCGAGTCTCCGGAAGAATGCGAATGAACGGATCATTGGCCGCGTTCAGGATGAATGTGGGCACCGCGATGCGATCCACGACATGCGCCGCGGCGGCGCGGTCATAGTAATCGTCGGCGCCGGTGAAGCCGCAATAGTAAGCCGTAATCTTGTCGTCAAAATCGCGCAGGCTGGTGATGCCGCGCAGCCGCGAAGTGTCGAATGCTCCGGGAAACAAGCGAGCCTTGGTTCGCAGCCGGCCCTTCAGCTTCCACAGAAAATATTCTTCGTACAAGCGGTTGCTGCGCAGATGCAAGGCGTCGGCCGAAGCGGCCAGGTTCACCGCGGGACAGACCGCCGCCACGGCGCGAAACTGAGCCGGACCCGCGCTTCCCCATTCGCCCGCCAACTTCAGCACCAGGTTGCCGCCCATGGAAAATCCCGCCAGGCGCGAGGCGGGAGATGCGATCCTGATCGATCAGATTCTGGGCCACGGCGGCCACGTCCTGGGAACGTCCAGAGTGATAGAGCGTTGGCGCCAGGGCTTCAGTGCCGCCACAATTGCGCTGGTTCATGCGGACCACGTTCATGCCCAGGGCCAATCCCTTGGCGGCAATTCCCAGCATGTACTCCGATTCGCTCGAACCTTCGAGGCCGTGGACAATGATGACGGTCAGCGCGTTCTGGCGGTCGCTCTGCCAGTGGCAATGGGCCAGAACTTTGACCCCAGGCTCGACTTCGATGAGGCGGGCCTCAGCCGGAGGCAGAGCGATGCGCGCGGCAGAAAAAAGCTGGCCAGCGTCTGCCGATGTCCTCCGCGCAACCCGCGTCGCGGCTGGAAAACCGGTGTTTTTGTTTGCGTCGTCTCCACGCTTTGATTTTAAATGGTGTTGGCGCGCAAAGACCGGCGCCAGAGGAGTGAAGCCATGCCCATTTTCGAGTACGTCTGTAAAGCCTGCGATCATCAGTTTGAAGCTTTGGTATACGGCAAGCAGAAAGCAGAGTGCCCCAAGTGCCACGGCCACAAACTGGCGCCGCAGCTCTCAGTGTTTGCCGTGAGCGCCAAGGGCAGCCTCGACAGCCGCGCCGTCAACCGGCGGCTTGCGGCTCCTGTGGCGACCCTCGCGGGCCCGGATCCTGCTCGCTTCCCAACTGAACCGAGTTTTCCAAAGCAGATCCCTCCACTTTCGCTCGCCGCGCTCGCTTCGGTCGGGATGACAATGTTTATATTCACAACAATCGCCCGGCAAGGCGCGCGACGGTGTAACTGTCTGCCAATAAGGTAGTTAACTACGTAACCACAGGCACCTGGCAAGGGTGACCCCGGTAAGTTTTCTTCCCCATGCGATCGCCGTACCATCCTCGAAGCAAGAAGGAGCACCGGATGGATCGTCGTCGCAGTCCTCGGGTTGGAGCACAACTTGCCGGTAAGAATTTGGGGCGTGGACGCGCACGATCTGCCCTTCATGCAGTTGGCCAGCGTTAAAAACCTTAGCGGCAGTGGGGCGGTCATTCATGGCATGCGCCGCCAGATCCGCCCGGGCGAAATCCTGGAAGTGCAAATGGACCGGGAAAAGGCCCAGTTCCGCGTGGTATGGACGGGCATGCCCGGCACCGATGCAGCCGGCGAAATTGGCCTGCAGCGTCTGGCCTCGGAACCTTGCCTCTGGGGCGTAGCTTTGGGCTGCTACAGCGAACTCGTCGCCGAAGGGTAAGCGACGCGGATCATTATCATCTTTAATCATTAATCTGTGCCGTCCTGAGTACAGCGAGATGCGTCGCAAAACATCCTGCGAAGTGGAAGGACCCCTGCTACCACTCGTTTGCGGTGGACCGGGCTTCCCTGGGTTCGCGAAAGCACTGGACTCAGGGCCCATCGCCCTGTGTCTTGAACCCTGTCCCCGATCGTCTTAGACTTGAATAATGCACGTGCATCCGGGCCACACTGGCAGCGAAAAGACCTCGCGAGTCCTGCGGTTTTCGCTGGTCGTGACCGCTGCCTACATTGTGCTGCTGGTGGTTGCCGGCATCCGCGCCCACTCGCTGGCGCTGCTGTCCGAGGCCGGGCACAATCTATCGGATTTTTTTGCCCTGCTGCTTTCCCTGACCGCGGTTTACCTGCAGTCCCGTCCGCCCAGTTCCACCAAGACTTACGGCTACCACCGGGCCGGCGTGCTGGCCGCGCTGGTGAACGCAGTTTCGCTGGTCGCGGTCTCGGGCTTTATTTTCTACGAAGCATTCCGCCGCCTGCAGAACCCCGAGCACGGTGCATGCCGGAGTGATGATCTGGGTTGCGGCCGCCGGCGTGGTGATGAACGGAGTGATCGCGCTGCTGCTCTACCGCGCCGGGAGCGACGTCAACATCCGCAGCGCCTTGCTGCACGAAATCGGCGACACGCTTTCGACCGGGGCAGTCATCGTGGGCGGCTGGGTCATCATGGCCACCGGCAAGTACTGGATTGATCCGGTGCTCTCCGTGGCGATCGGCGTCCTCATTCTGTGGTCGGGATTCGGCATCGTGCGCGAGACCCTCAACATCCTGCTCGAAGGCACGCCGCGCGGCATCAAACTGGAGCAGGTCGAAGCCGCCATGCGCGCAGATCGAAGGCGTCAACGATGTTCACGACCTGCACGTCTGGAACATCGGATCGGAGACGCGAGCGCTCTCCTGCCACATCTCCATCGCCGACATTCCGCCGTCGGTCAGCGAACGCATTCTGCGCGATCTGAAAGAATGCCTGCGCCATGACTTCCAGATCAGCCACACCACCATCCAGTTCGAGAACGTGGACTGCGAAGTGGCGCACGGATGCGTGATTCCGGTGGCGGAAGAAGAGCATCACCACAAGCATTAGAGGTTCGATCTAGATTGTAGATCGGAACGAGCTTGTCCTGAGCCGAGGTCTAGTTCGGATCTAAGACTCAACTAGCCTCGATCGATTCATCCTGCTGCTTCTCGTAAATCTCTCTCGCTCTCTCGATCGTGTCGGCGTCTTCCGGCAGCTTGTCGGGACGCAACCGCACGATCCGCGGAAAGCGCAACGCGTACCCGCTCTCGTGCCGGTCGGATTCGCATCATGTTGTTGAAGGCCACTTCCAGCACGATCTTCGGCTCGACCACCAGCCGGAAGCCCTGATCTTCGACGGTGTGTTCGAGAAACCACTTGGTCATCTCGGCGATCTCGACATCGGTCAGTCCGGAGTAGGCTTTGCCGATGTTCACCAGCTTCTCGCCATCGCGCACCGCGAAGGTGTAGTCGCTCAACACGCCGATGCGCTTGCCGTGGCCGTACTCGACCGCCGTGACCACCACGTCCAGCGTGGCCAGTTCGCGCTTGAGCTTCAGCCACGATTTCCCGCGCCGCCCGGGAGTGTAGGGCGATGCGGGATCTTTGATCATCAGGCCTTCGTTGCCCCGCGCCTGCGCCGCTTCGAAAAGTTGATCGAGTTCCTGCGGCGTCGAAGCCTGAAACACCGGGGCGCGAATCACGCGCGTGTTCGGTGCGCTGGCGTCGTCGCCGAATTCGAAACGGGCCTGGCTCCCGGCGACTGCGATGCGCGGCTCGAGATTTTCTTGGCGCCGCCAGCAGGGCATCGAGAATTTTCTCCCGCTCGCGCAGAGGACGCTCCAGCAGCAACTCGCCATCCGGCGTAGAGCACATCGAAGACGAGATAGGCCACCGGCACTTGCTGCATCAGCTTTTCGCTGACTTGCTTTCGTCCCAGGCGCTGCTGCAGCGCGCTGAAGGGGAGCGCTCGGCCGGGTTCGGGGCGCTTCGATTGCTTTCATCGCGGCGGGCGGGACGCCCGCCGGACAGCCGGCGGGACGCCGGCGCTACTTCGTCATCGTCGTCCGGCAGTAGCTCCAGGCCACGATTTCGCCATCGAGAATTACGTCTTGCGGCAGACCGGCCAGCGCGTCCGGCAATTCGGGAAACGATTCCGTGATCTCGTCGCGGGTGCGCGAGAAGATGCGCACCTCGCCGTTCGGAGCAGTGCGCCTGGGCGCGGATGCCGTCGTACTTGTCTTCCACCAGCGCGTTCTGCAAAATAGCTGAGCGCCTGCTCCGCCGACTCCGCCGGGCTGGCCAGCATGAATCCCAGGGGATGGAACAAGCGCATCTTCGCATCGCCCAGTTTGTTCGCCGACGGCCAGCTTCAAGGTCTCGCCAATGTCGCCCAGCAGCATGTTCGCCCGCTGCACCTCGGCGCAGCGTTCCGCCGTAGGCCTTGGCGATCGCTTCCTCCACCAGACTTTCTTTCAGGCCGATGCGCAGATCGCCGGTCATGATCTTCACGATGTATTTGGCTTCGAGAGGCGTGGCCTGCGAAAGAAGTTCGCGCACCAGAGCGGCTTTGGCGGCCGGGCCGCGGGCCGCGCGCGATCTCGCGGAAGTTGCTTGCGACGTCGAGGACACTCAGCGCTGAGCTGCCGGGCTTTGCCCGGCTTGGACGGGCGGGGGCGCCCGTCCCCACGTGGTCGTGGCCGGACGCTGAGGACCGCTTCCGCGACCGCGCCCAGGTCTCCGAGCTGGCGGTAGGCCGCGGTCAGTTCGGCTTCGCTTTTCCCGGAGAGCTCGGCGACAATCCGCCACAGCAGCGCTGCCGCCGACCTGCAGCGTGGTTTCCTCCCAGACGGGAAACGGCCTTCCGGAAAGAAATACCGCCGAGACGGACGCCTCCTCCGGCGTGCGCGACTTCAGATATTCGGCGACGATCGCGATCTTTTCGAGTTTCTTGGTGGTGGCGGCGATGCGCTCGCAGGCTTCAGCCAGCTTGATCATGTGACTTCTATGTGGGCGCGAGCGTCCCGCTCGTGCGTCCGCTGGTTCGTGCACTATCAGTTTTCGTCAGCGCTGCGAAATCCCGTCGACGGCCCCGCACGAGCGAGGACGCTCGCGCCTACATTCGATCCCTCTAACTCCAGTCTCTTTAGTCACTTAACCGAGCCTCCTGCGCCATCCTAAACGAAACTGCCTGTGGTACCCTTGTGGTTTGAGCCTTGATGCTTCGAAGGATCATCTAACAGTCATGCATTTCTTGCGAACATGGTGGCGTTTCCTGGTGGCCGTGCAGCTGTTGCCCGCGCTTGAGGGCGGCGAGGAAACCCTGGTCGGCGGCCAAGCCGTGCTCGAGGGCGTTATGATGCGCTCTCCGCACGCGTGGGCCATCGCCTGCCGCAAACCTTCCGGCGAAGTTTCCACCCACAGCGAACCGCTGGAGCGGCTCTCCGAAAAACGCAAATGGATGGCCTGGCCGGTCGTTCGCGGTGTGGTCACGCTCGGTCACGCGATGACGCTGGGCTTCCGCGCGCTGAAGTTTTCCGCCAACGTCGCGCTGGACGAACTGCAGCCCGAGCCTGCGGCGGACAAGAAGAAACTCGAAATCAGCGGCTGGATGGCCGCGGTCAACATCGTCATCTCGGTCGGCTTTTTTATTTTCATGTACAAGTTTCTGCCGCTGCTGGCGGCCACCGAACTGAAGCGGGTGAACCCGGTGTTCGGCGAGCAGATCATTTTCAACCTGGTGGACGGCGTCATCCGGATCGCCCTGTTCCTGCTGTTCATCTGGGGAGTTTCGCTGTGGAGCGATATTCGCCGGGTGTACGAATATCACGGCGCCGAGCACAAGACGGTCTATGCCTTCGAGAACGGCGATCCGCTGGAAACCGCCGCGGTGCAGAAGTATTCGACCTACCATCCGCGCTGCGGCACCAGCTTCCTGATGACGGTGATGATCATCTCGATCGTGGTGTACATCTGGCTCGCGTATTTCCGGTGACCACGTTCTGGGCGCGTTTGGCGTGCGCATCGCGCTGCTGCCGGTGATCGCCGGCGTGTCGTACGAGATCATCCGCTTCGCCGCCAAGCATCGCGGATCGCTGTTCGCCCTGATGACCGCGCCCGGCCTGTGGCTGCAGCGCATCACCACCCAGCCTCCGTCGGACGACCAGGCCGAGTGCGCCATCGTCGCGCTCGACCACGCCATGGAGCTGGAAAAGCAGCACGGCGGCGAACTGGTGATTGCCTAGAACGCGTTGCTTGGCCCGTGGTCGTTGGCCATCCCCTCCGGTCCCTCCGCGAATATTCTCTCCAAACCATTCGAGTACTAGAATTGAATAGTGCAAGGTCTGCTCTGGTGTGGCTGACGACTGACAGACCGACGACTGACGACTGAATCTCATGTTTGAACGACTCGACCAAATCGAAGCCCGCTACGAGGAACTGACGCAGGCCCTCGCCTCGCCGGAGATCATCGAGCGACTCGGCCAAATACCAGAAGACGGCCAAGGCGCACAGCGAAATCTCGTCCATCGTCGAGAAATATCGCGAGTACAAGGACCTGAAGCGCGGCATCGCCGAGAGCAAGGCCGTGCTGGCCGACGAAAAAGATCCCGAGATGCGCGCCTACGCCCAGGAAGAACTCGACAAGCTGGAAGCCCGCGTCGGCGGCGTGGAAGAAGAACTCAAAGTTCTGCTGCTGCCCAAGGATCCGAATGACGAAAAAGATGTCATCCTGGAAATCCGCGCCGGCACCGGCGGCGACGAAGCCACGCTCTTCGCCGCGGAAATGTTCCGCATGTACACCCGCTACGCGGAAACTCAGGGCTGGAAGGTCGAAGTGCTCTCCACCTCCGATTCATCGGTGGGCGGGCTGAAAGAAGTGATCGCCATCATCGAAGGCCAGCGCGTTTTTTCGCGGCTGAAGTACGAGAGCGGCGTGCACCGCGTGCAGCGTGTGCCGGCCACCGAACAGCAGGGACGGGTGCATACTTCCGCGGTCACGGTTGCGGTGCTGCCCGAAGCCGAAGACGTGGACATCAAGATCGAAGCCAAAGATCTCCGCATCGACACCTTCTGCTCCTCCGGCCCGGGCGGGCAGTCGGTGAACACGACATACTCCGCGGTGCGCATCACCCACATTCCGACCAACACGGTCGTCAGCTGCCAGGACGAGAAGTCGCAGATCAAGAACCGCGAAAAAGGCATGCGCGTGCTGCGCGCCCGTCTGTACGAAATGGAAATGCAGAAGCAGCAGGACGCGCTGGCCAAAGAACGCAAAGCGATGGTGGGCTCGGGCGATCGCAGCGAAAAAATTCGCACCTACAACTTTCCCGCAGAACCGCGTCACCGACCACCGCATCGGACTGACCATTCACCAACTCGAGCAGGTCATGGACGGCAAGCTCCAGCCGCTGATCGACGCGCTGGTCACCCACTACCAGGCCGAAAAGCTGAAGGCGGAAGCAACCAGAGGCGTGTAAGCGCGCCGCCTAGACCCCGCGACAGACAACCCGGCGAACATAATCTGCACCTTAAGCCGTCGTTGTCGCGAGCACTTGCACCATGTCTTCACGAACAATGCCTTCAGAAACTATGCCTTCACAAAGAAGATTCGGTTCACTTTTTGCGCTGCCGGATTTGGCCTGGCCACCGCCGGAGCCGCCTGGTTCGGTTCGCGCTATAGTCCCGCCAAAAAGAAGTCGCGAGACTGGTACCAGGCGTTGGACAAACCCAGCTTCACGCCGCCCAACGCAGTGTTCCCCATTGTCTGGACTTCGCTTTACGCCATGATGGCGTGGTCGGGATGGCGGGTTTGGAGCGCACCGCCGTTCGCTGGACCGTTCCCGGGCGCTTGCGGCTGTGGTTCTCTCAGCTCTCCACCAACGCGCATTGGTCGAAGCTGTTCTTTGGGAA
Organism: Terriglobia bacterium; assembly: GCA_963696825.1. Classification (GTDB taxonomy): domain Bacteria; phylum Acidobacteriota; class Terriglobia; order Terriglobales; family Acidobacteriaceae; genus JAIQFF01. Next base: position 65,268 of record CAVOLN010000007.1, on the reverse strand, counting down.
ACATCGTCCCGACCTGGCCCTTGCCGACGTGGTCATGCTGGAAGCTTTCCTGCTGGGTTACATTTCGGCGGCGCGCAATGTGGACCGCGCCGCCTCGCAGGCTTTCATCCCTTATGCCGCGTGGGTCGCCTTTGCGGGATTGCTGAACGCAGAAATCGTCCGCCGCAACCCGGCCTTCGCAGAACCTGCGGCGGAATGATTGTCCGCCGCCAGCTTTCGGGCTTGGCTCTGTGATGAAATAGGAGCGTGCCCCGCTCCGCGATGCCCTCACCAGCGCGGTCAACCGCCTGACTGCCGCGAATGTCCCTTCGCCTCGCATGAATGCCGAACTGCTGCTTATGTTCACTCTGGGTTGCGACCGCGCCTATCTTTTTGCCCATCCCGAGCGGGAACTGTGCGCCTCACGAACAAGCCCGCTACGACGAAGCTCTTGCCGAGCGCGAACGCGGCGTGCCTGCTCAGTACATCACCGGGCACCAGGAATTCTGGGGCATGGATTTCATCGTTACGCCCGCAGTCCTCATTCCGCGTCCCGAAACCGAGCACGTGATTGAGACGGTGTTGCAACTGGTCGGTGTGGGGCGGGCGCCCTCGCCCGCCGCTTTCCGCTTGATCGATGTCGGCACCGGATCCGGATGCATCGCCCTGGCGCTGGCGAAGGAATTGCCGCATGCCGAAATCCATGCGACTGATATTTCTTCCGCCGCACTCGAAATCGCGCGCGCCAATGCCGCTCGCCATCAACTCGAGCGCCGAGTCCAGTTGCATCAGACCGATCTGCTGCAAGGGTTCGAACCAAACTCGTTTGATTTCGTCGTCTCTAATCCGCCTTACGTTGGGGAGTCGGAAGAAGATCAGGTCCAGCTCGAAGTTCGCAAGTTTGAGCCGCGCCAGGCGGTCTTCGCCGGGGCTACAGGACTCGAGGTCATCGAGCGGCTGATTCCGCAAGCCCGTTCTACGCTCAAGCCCGGTGGTTGGCTGGTGATGGAGATCAGCGGCACGATTGCGGAGGGTGTAAGCCATTTGCTAAGTGGGTGGAACGACGTGCAAATCACAAATGACTTGCAGGGAATTCCTCGAGTGGCTTCCGCACGCCGCATCTAAGGCGGGAACTTCGCTCAGAACTGGCTCTAATTTCGTTGGCAGGAATGTGGCACCACTACGTCCATCAGAGTGCTTTCCAAGCAGATTGCCCTCGACTAGACTACGTAATTCAATTCCTCGACACGCGACCAGCGTTAGTTTGAGGCTGCTTACTCATGCGCAACTTCTCTTTCCAGTTGTTCTGCCTGACGGCGATTTTATATAGCGCTGCAAGTGCCCAGACCGCCGTGGATGGCGTACTTCGCGATACGGCGGGCAAGGCCGTCGCTGGCGCCGCCGTGATTTTGCAGCGAGCCGAAGGCAGTATTGCGCAACAGAGCTCGAGCGATGCCCTGGGAAAGTTTCATTTTGCGGCCGTCGAAGCCGGCGCCTACACCCTGAAAACGGAAGCGTCAGACTTCTATCCCGCGAGCTACGATTTCGTTCTTCGCGCTCGCCAGCCGCTGTCGCTTACCGTCGAGCTACAGCGGAAGGAGTCGGTCCAGCAGACCGTGGACGTCAAAGCCGGATACATGACCATTGATCCTGAGAAGACGGGGAGTTCCTACACCTTTACACAACAGGACCTTGAGCGGCTGCCCGACCCGCTGACCGACAGTACCAACAGCGTGGTCAACAATCTGATGCCCGGAGCGAGCGACAGCCACGACAATTTTCTGGCGGTTCGTGGAACCGAGTTCTCCCTGCATGAGTTCATCAACGGAGTTTCCTTTCTGGACAATACCCAACCTCAGTTCAGCCCCGGCATTAGCCCGCAAATCTTCGAGACGGTGGACCTGATGACCGGTGGTTTCACCCCCGAATATGGCAACCGTTTCGGGGGAGTGCTGGATATTACGACCCGATCCGGGGCTGATCTTGGCGGGCATGGCGACGTCAACTTCCGCGGCGCCACCGTCGATAACTACGATCTCAACGCGGACTACGGTGGCCAGGCGGGCCGCCTTGGCTACTACGTTTTTGTGGATGGATTCACCTCGGGACGATTTCTCGATCCGCCTGAGCCTCACGAGCTGTACGATTTCGGAAAGGGCTCCCGAGCCACCATGCAGCTTGACTGGCGGGCAGGGAACAGCGATAGCGTCAAACTTCTGCTCATGGGAGGCGGCGATAATTTTCAGCAGCCGAACATCACGGATGACCAGGAAGTAGGACGCGATGCCCAGCGCCATTTGCGCCAGCAGACCGCGATTCTGACCTGGCTGCATACCTTTTCACCGGCGACTCTGATCTCTACCTCGCTCTACGAGCGCATCGGCTCCGACCGCGTGCTGCCAACTACGGACCCGATCACGCCGTTCTCTACGGCCTCGCGCTCCCCGCTTACCCTGGGCATCAAGAGCGACGTTTCGCATTACTGGCATGGCAATTTTTTCAAGGCCGGAGTAGACCTGGTTCGCCTGCGCGAGGATGAAAGCTTCTTTTTTGATAGCCGCGGCGATCCCGACGTGTTTCCCAGCTTCAGCGGAGGATTGCTGGGCGGGCAGGCCAGCGCCTACATTCAGGATCACTTCTCGCCGGTGCGTAACCTGACCGTGGACCTTGGCCTTCGCTATGACTATTTTGACCTGGTAGACACGGCGGTGCAGACCAGCCCGCGGGTTGGTCTGGCTTACCACTTCACGAAAACTAATTCTGTGCTGCATGCGGCCTACAACCGCTACTTCTCGCCTCCGCCGATCGAATACTCGCTGCTGGCCAGCTTCATCGGCAACAACGCAGTCGATCCCGATCAGCGCGTGGGCAACGTTCGCGCCTACACCCAGAACTATTTCGAGGCGGGATGGGCGCAGGAACTGCATCCTCGAATCAGCCTGGAAATAAACGCTTATCTGCACACCGGGCACAACAGCTTCGAGAACCACGAAATCAGCATCAGCCGCATCTTCGTGCCCATCAATTTTCATACCGCGCGCTCGGAGGGCGCCGAGCTGGTGCTGAATATGCGCCAACTCGAAAAGTTCGGCATCAGCGGACGCCTGCAGTACGCGTTGGCAAAAACTTATTTCTACGGCCCCATCACCGGGGGCTTCGCCGGCGACGAACCGCTGGAACCGGGTGAGCGCATCGTCCCGGCTTTTGACCAGACTCACACCGGCACCGCGCAGATCTTTTATCACAATCGCTGGCGCGGGTTCTGGGCGGGCAGCGCCTTGCGGTATGGCAGCGGCACCATCATCGAGGGCGGCGCGCGCCTGCCTCAACATTTCACCAGCGACCTGGTAACCGGAATCAACGTCTGGAATGCGGAACCTCGTCGACTGGATCTGGAGTTCGACGTGACCAACGTCTCCAACAGCATCTATCAGATCGCGAAGGAGAGCGACGAGATTCCGATCCAGTACGCGCCTTCGCGGACGGTAGGTGGAAGTTTGAAGTTTCATTTCTAGTAAGAAGAGGCTTTAATCACCAAGGACACGAAGTTACACGAGGGAAAACCCTGGTTTCCTTCCTGAAACTTCGTGTCCTTGGTGGTTAAAATTATGTCCTTCGTGGTTACGGCTCGCTGATCGTGGCCGGCTGAATTTCTTCCACATCGACCCATTTCGTGGGATACGAGCCGGTGTAGCAGGCGGTGCAGTAGGTGGTCTTGTCGCCGTCGGCGCAGGCTTTCTTCATTCCTTCGAGCGAGAGATAGGCCAGCGAATCGGCGCCGATGAATTCGCGAATCTCGTCCACCGATTTGTTGGCCGCGATCAGTTCTTTCTTGGAGGGCGTGTCCACGCCGTAGAAGCAGGGCGAAATCGTGGGCGGGCAGGAGACGCGCATGTGCACTTCTTTCGCGCCGGCGTTGCGAATCATGCGTACGATCTTGCGGCTGGTGGTGCCGCGCACGATGGAGTCGTCGATCAGCACCACGCGCTTGCCTTCGAGCAAGGTGCGCACCGGGTTCAGCTTCAGCTTCACTCCGAAGTCGCGCACGCTTTGCCGCGGCTCGATGAAGGTGCGTCCCACGTAGTGATTGCGGATCAGTCCGAAGCGGAAAGGAATGCCGCTCTCGGCGGCGTAGCCCACGGCTGCGGTCACGCCGGAATCGGGCACCGGGACGACGACGATCGGCTTCGACCGGCGCTTCCCGCGCCAGTTGTCTGCCCAGTCCTTCGCGGCTGACCTGCACCGGACGTCCGAAGACCATGCTGTCGGGCCGCGAGAAATACACGTGCTCGAAAATGCAGCTCGACTGCGCGGCCACCGGAGCATAGAAGCGCGACGTAATTCCTTCGGGCCCGACGATCACCAACTCGCCCGGCTTGACCTCGCGTTCGTAGGTCGCGCCGATCAGATCGAAGGCGCAGGTCTCGGAGGCGAACACGATCGTGTCCTGCTTCTGCCCTTCGAGGCGCGGAATTCTTCCCATGGCCAGCGGACGGAAGCCGCGCGGATCACGCGCCGCAAACACCCGGTCCGAACTGAGCATCACCAGCGAGAATGCGCCTTCGACGCGGCGCAGCGCGTCGGCCATGGCGTCCGGCAGAGTCTGCTCTTTGGAGAGCGCGATCAGGTGAACGATCACTTCGGTGTCGCTGTTGGTCTGGAAGATCGATCCCTGGGCCTCCAGCCGATGCCGAATTTCCTGCGCGTTCACCAGGTTGCCGTTGTGGGCCAGCGCAATCATGCCCTTGTTCGATTGCACCATGATGGGCTGAGCGTTGAACAGCGCCGAATCGCCGGCGGTGGAGTAACGCGTGTGTCCGATGGCCAGCGAGCCGTGCAGCTGGCGACAGGACATCCTCGGTAAAGATGTCGGCGACCAGTCCCATGGCGCGATGGGCGCGCAATGTCAGGCCGTTGGAGGTGACGATGCCCGCCGACTCCTGTCCGCGATGCTGCAGCGCGTGCAGGCCGAGGTAAGCCAGCTTCTCCGCCTCAGGGTGAGCGTAGATCGCCACCACTCCGCACTCGTCATGGAATTTATCGAACAGTAGTTCAGCCCTTAGCCCTCAGCTCTCAGCTATCCACCACAGCCCACGTAGGGGCAGGTGTCTCACCTGCCCAGCCGAGCGAAGCTCGGCAGTCTTCTAATCCGCCGCCATCGTTTCCACTTCCGTCCGCAACGCCTTCTCCAGCGCGCCTTCATACGCATCACGCAATTCCGAAACCGCCGCTGACACGACCACCCGGCCATCGAGCTTGATTTCCATCCGCTCGGGCGCCGTTTCTCCAATTAATTCTGCCGCGATGCCGTATTTTAACGCTACTTGTTTGATTGCGCCGAGCTTCTCGCGGTCGCAAGAGATCACGACGCGGCTGGCATCCTCGCCGAACAGAACAAACTCCGGCGGCAGCCCATGCGACGTCAGATCGACATTCATTCCAATGCCTTTAGCGAATCCCGACTCGGCCAGAGTCACCGCAATTCCACCATCGGAGCAGTCATGGGCCGAATCCAGAATTTCGATCTTGGGCCATTTCCACCAGCGCCTTCTGCAGCGCCGCTTCTTTTTCCAGCTCCAACTCGGGTGGATAGCCCCAAACCGCGCCCAGAATTTCCTTGGCGTATTCCGACGATCCGAATTCCGACTCGGCGTCGGTGGCATCGCCCGGTTCCGTGCCGCGCAGCAGAACGATCGCGCGTCCGGATTCGCGGAAGTCCGGACGCACCGCCTTGTGCACGTCTTCGAGAAGGCCGACGATTCCCAGCACCGGCGTGGGATAAATTCCCTCGCCCAGAGTTTCGTTGTAAAAGCTGACGTTGCCGCCGGTGATGGGAATTTCCAGTTCCTCGCAGGCCTTGGTGATGCCGTCAATCACCTGCGAAAACTGCCACATGATGTGCGGCTTTTCCGGATTGCCAAAGTTCAGACAATTGGTGCCGCCGATCGGAGTCGCGCCGGCGCAAGCCACGTTGCGCGCGGCTTCCGCGACGGCATGCATCGCGCCCAGCCGCGGATCGAGGTAGCACCAGCGTCCGTTGCCATCGAGCGCCATGGCCAGCCCGCGCTGCGAACCTTTGATGCGAATCACGCCGGCATCGCCCGCGCCCGGGCCTTCCACGGTGTTGGTCTGCACCATGGAGTCGTACTGCTGCCAGATCCAGCGCTTGCCGCAGATGTTCGGAGCTGGCCAGCAGGCGCTTCAGATTTGCGGTGAGATCGGAAGCCTCCGCCAGCTTGATGTGCTCCGGCATCTCGCGCGGCACCGGCGGTTCCCAGCGCTCCAGCGGACGTTTGTAGACCGGAGCGTCGTCGGTGAGCGCCTGGTTGGGAATTTCGGCGACGACTTCTCCGTGCTGCAGCACGCGCATCTTGCCATCGGTGGTGACGCGGCCGACTTCGACTGCGTCCAGTCCCCATTTTTCGAAGACGCGAAACACTTCCTGCTCGCGGCCTTTCTGCGCCACCAGCAGCATGCGCTCCTGCGATTCGCTCAGCATGATTTCGTAGGGAGTCATGCCGGTTTCGCGCTGCGGCACAAGGTCGAGTTCGATTTCAGTGCCCACGCTGCCCGCGCGCGCCCATTTCGCAAGTAGAGCAGGTAAGCCCGGCAGCGCCCATGTCCTGTATGCCGACGATGGCGCCGGTCTGCATGGCTTCGAGACAGGCTTCGAGCAACAGCTTTTCCAGAAACGGATCGCCCACCTGCACATTGGGCCGCTTGGCTTCGGAGGCTTCGCTGAATTCCTCGCTGGCCATGGTGGCGCCGTGAATGCCGTCGCGGCCGGTCTTCGAGCCGACGTAAATCACGGGATTGCCTTCGCCCGCGGCCTTGGCGTAGAAAATCTGATCGCGCCGGACCAATCCCAGAGCGAAAGCATTCACCAGCGGATTGCCCGAATAGCAAGACTCGAACTTGGTTTCGCCGCCGAGGTTGGGGACGCCGAAACAATTGCCATAGGAAGCGATTCCGCTGACCACGCCTTCGAGCACGGAATGATTTTTGTGAATGTCTTGCTCGATGTGGGCGCGAGCGTCCCGCTCGTGCCGGCGGGCGAGGGCGCCCGCCCCACACCAGCTAGCTGAATTGGCCCGAAGCGCAGCGAATCCATCACCGCCACCGGCCGTGCGCCCATGGTGAAAATGTCGCGCAGAATTCCGCCCACGCCCGTGGCCGCGCCCTGAAACGGCTCGATGAACGATGGATGATTGTGCGACTCGATCTTGAAGGCGCAGGCCCAGCCGTCGCCGATGTCGACGATGCCGGCATTCTCGCCCGGCCCCTGCACCACGCAGCCGGCTGCGCGTCGGCAGGCGCTTCAGGTGCACGCGCGACGATTTGTAGGAGCAGTGCTCGCTCCACATCACGCTGAAGATGCCCAGTTCGGTGAGCGTGGGCTCGCGTCCGCCCAGCAGTTGCTTGATTTTTTCGAATTCGTCGGGCGTGAGGCCGTGCTCCCGGATGAGTTCGCGGAGTAAGGACCAGGGTCTGGAGAAGTGGTCATAGGGGAAACTCTATTGTCGCACCTGTGGCACGCGGAGAAAAGGTCGTTTCCGGCATTCCGTCTAGAGCGCTATCTGTTCCTTTGAACCCGGCACTTTTTCGCGTGCTCCGGTGTCTACCGAACTAGGCCGCTCTCACCGACTGACCACGGATGCGTTCTTGCGATCCGCCGCAGTTTTTTCTTCTTGAGGCGAAAACATGACCCTGGCTAGCCTGGTCGCGAAAAACGCCTTGCGCAACAAGCGCCGAAGCGTTCCTACCATCCTCAGCATCGGCTTCTCCATTCTTGCTGCTTACCATCATGATGACTCTGTGGCGCAGCTTCTACATCGACCAGCTGGGCCCGGCTTCCGCCTTGCGCCTTTTTACCCGGACAGGCGTATTTTTCAGTTACGCCATCCCCACTGACTACCGGCAGAAGATCAAGGCGATTCCCGGCGTGCTGGCCGTCGCTCCCCTGAACCTGTTCAATGGCGTCTACAAGGATAGCGAAGGGAAAAACCGCTTTCCGCAGGGCGGCACTGATCCCGGCGAATTCCTCAAGGTATATCGCGACTACGAGATTCCGCCCGACCAGGTGATCGCATGGCAGAAGGATCGCGCCGGAGCGATCGTCGAGAATGCTCTCGCCCAGCAACACGGCTGGAAGCCGGGAGACCGGATCATGATTCAGGGCAAGTTCTTTCCGATAAACCTGGAGTTGAACATTCGCGGCATCTACAAGCCTCCGGTGGCGGCGCGAGGGATCTGGTTCAACTGGAAATACGTGGAAGAGTCAGTGCCCTACGCAAAAGATGACATGTACATTCTTCTCGCAGATTCTCCCGGGAACGTCACCCACATTGAATCCGCCGTGACGCTCTGTTCCACAACTCGCCATCGCCAACCAGAACCGAGACGGAAAAGCAGCTCGAGCTCGATTTCATCGCGCATGCTGGGCAACGTGAAGGCGTTCATCCTCAGCATCTGCGTGGCGGTAGTATTCGCCATCCTGCTGGTTTCCGCGAACACGATGGCTATGTCGATTCGCGAGCGGACGCGCGAGGTCGCATTGTTGAAGACGCTGGGATTTACGCGACGGACCGTGCTGATCTTACTGGTTGGAGAGGCAGTCACGTTGTCACTGGCAGGCGGGATTCTGGGATTGCTGGCGACCTATGGCTTGTTTTATGAGTTGGTGCATCACGGGATGGGTGGATCCTTTGCGTTCGTATTCAGGATAACGCCGGGAACTTTTCTGGTGGTGCTGCTTGTGGCAGTCATGGTCGGATTTCTCAGCGCCGCCATTTCCGCTTACCGCGCCTCTGGACTCAATATTGTCGATGGCCTGCGCCATGTTGGTTAGGCTCGATCTTGGCTTCCCGACGAGAGTTTCAACTCTTACCACCAGGGACAGGAAGGTACATCCAGGAGATCGACGCCGCCGCAACTATATCATCATGTCCGATGAAGTCCGTCATCGTCGGCACCGCCGGGCACATCGACCACGGCAAGACCGCGCTGGTAAAGGCCCTGACCGGCATCGACGCCGATCGCCTGGAAGAAGAGAAGCGCCGCGGCATCACCATCGATATCGGTTTTGCGCACCTGGAGTTGCCCTTGCCGGGCGGCGACACTCTGCGTCTCGGCTTTGTCGATGTTCCCGGGCACGAGCGTTTTGTCCGCAACATGCTGGCTGGAGTGGGCGGAATCGATCTCGTCCTGCTGGTGATTGCCGCCGACGAATCCATCAAGCCGCAGACGCGCGAGCATTTCGATATCTGCCGCCTGCTTTCCGTGCGCCGGGGCATCGCCGTGCTGACCAAATCCGACCTGGTGGACCGCGAAACTCTGGACGTCGTGCGCCTGGAGGTCGAAGAGTTTCTGCGCAATTCGTTTCTGGATCCCGCGCATTCGCCGATCGTCGCTGTCAGTTCGCTGACCGGCGCGGGTCTCGACGAGCTCCGGCAGGCGCTGGTAAAGGTCGCCGCCGAGATTCCAGCGCAGAGACTCATCTGCGCTTGCCGCGCCTGCCGATCGACCGCGTCTTCACCATGAAGGGATTCGGCGCGGTGGTGACTGGCACGCTGGTTTCCGGCACGATTCGCAAGGAAGACGAGCTGGAAGTCTTTCCCGCGGGCCAGCGAGTGCGCGTTCGCGGAGTGCAGGTGCATGGACAGCCCGCCGAGCAAGCGGTCGCCGGTCAGCGCACGGCATCTGAATCTGGCAGGAGTCACCACGCAGGAGTTGGCGCGCGGCATGGTGCTGGCGCCGCCCGTCGACCTTTCATTCAACGCTCGCGAATGGACGTTTCGCTGTCGCTGCTGCCTTCCGCCAAGCCCTTGAAAGACCGCGCCCGCGTGCATCTGCATGCCTACACTTCTGAAACGATCGCCACAGTTGTCGCTCTACGGACAAAAAGCAGGTGTCGCCGGGAGAAACCGCGCTGGCGCAGCTGCGCCTGGCCGAACCCACGCTGCTGTTGCCGGGAGACCGCTTCATCATCCGGCAGTTCTCGCCGGTCGTGACGATCGGCGGAGGCGTGGTGCTCGATGCGTCGCCGATTCCGCGAATGCCTGGGCTGGAAGCATTTCTGAGGACTCTGGCGGGCGGCGATGCTCAGGCAATTCTGCGGGCGCGCATCGCGCGGCGAGGTCACGGCGGAATCGCTCTCTCGCAACTGATCGCCGAAACCGGCTGGCCGCGGCAGGTGATCGAAACACATTTGGCCGATCGCTGTACGAAGCGGCCGAGTCGTTCGAATCGGCGACTGGTTCGTGCACGTGCCCGCGCTGGAAGGACTGAAATCGCTCATGATCGATCAGCACGGTCGCCAGCTTTCATCAGGAAAATCCACTGGTCGCGGGGATCGGCAAGGAAGAATTGCGCGAGTCGGGTGCAAGCGTCCGGATGAAGTGTTCGCAGCCGCGCTGGAAATGCTGGTTCGCGAGAAGAAACTGGAAGCTGCGGGAGAGATCGTCCATCTGCCGGGACGCGGTGTGGTCATGAAAGATGAAGAAGCAGAGTCCAAGAAAATCATTGAAAATGCATTCGCCTCCGCCGGCCTGAAAGTGCCTGCGTTGAAAGATGTACTGGCCGGATTGAAGGTGGACAGAGCCCGCGCCCAGAAAATCGTCACGCTGTTGCTGCGCGACAAGGTCCTGGTGAAAATCTCCGACGATCTGGTCTTTCATCGCGACGCGCTGGCAAGATTTGCGCAAGCGCATGGCGTCGGAGAAGGCGAAGTCGCCGAAGATCGACGTGGCCCGCTTCAAGGATCTGACTGGAGTAAGCCGCAAGTATGCCATCCCGCTGCTGGAATATCTCGACCGCGAACACGTGACCCGGCGGGTGGGAGACGAGAGAGTAATTCTGTAACGACCAGAACCGGGCCACGGATCTTCACGGATTTTACGGATTGCACGGATCAGTGCGCCGATGAAGCTTTACTGGAATAGATTTAGCCGTGAAGATCCGCGCAAATCCGTGACCCACCTGCTTCCACGAAATCCGCGTGCCGGAGGAGTTTTGCCGATGCTTTCAATTCGCCCTGCCAATGCCGGCGACGTGCCGGTGCTCAACACTATGATTCATGAATTCGCTGAATTCGAGCACCTGCCGGTCGTGGTGACCGAAGCGAGCCTGTTGCGCGACGGATTTGGCGAACGACCCAAATTTCGAGTGCTCATGGCGGAATGGGACGGTCAGCCTGCCGGTTATGCCTTCTTCTTCGATTACTACTCAACCTTCGAAGGCCGTGCCGGAATTTTTCTTGAAGATATCTACGTTCGCGAGCAGTATCGGGGAAAGGAAATTGGAAAAGCTCTGCTGGCCCAGGTCGCCTCGATTGCGCGTGCAGGAGAATTGCTTTGGCGTGCGCTGGCAGGTGCTCGACTGGAACACGCCGGCGATCGAGTTCTATCGCAAGACTCGGCGCTGACTTTCTGGATGAGTGGAAGACCGTCAGCCTGCAGGGAGAGGCACTGGAGCGTCTGGCTGCAAGCGCCGTCCCGGAGTGCGCAATGACGGCAAGCAGTGCGCATTATCGGCGCCGGACTGGCTGGATCGGAAGCGGCCTGGCAGTGCGCGCGGCGAGGCGTCGCCGTCGAACTCTGCGAGATGCGTCCCGTGCGTTCGACGCCGGCGCATCAGACCGCGGACTTCGCGGAACTGGTCTGCTCGAACTCCCTGAAATCCGACAGCGAGAACACCGCGCCCTGGCTGCTGAAAGAAGAAATGCGGCGGGCGGGATCGCTGCTGCTGGAGATCGCGCGCGAGTGCGCCGTTCCTGCCGGACATGCGCTGGCGGTGGACCGCGCGACCTTTGCCGCCAGAGTGACTGAGGCCATCTCGCGCGAGCCGCTGATCACGATCCGGCGCGAAGAAGTTACGCAAGATCGACGAAGACCAGATCACGATCATCGCCACCGGACCGCTGACCTCCGACGCGCTGTCGCAGGAGATCGCGCGGCTGAGCGGTTCCAGCCATTTGTATTTCTTCGATTCGATCAGCCCGATCGTCGAAGCCGATTCCATCGACATGTCGAAGGTCTACCTGGCGGCGCGCTACGACAAAGGCTCGGCCGACTACATCAACTGTCCCATGTCGAAAGAAGAGTACGACCGTTTCTGCGATGCGCTGATTGCCGGACAATCGGTCGAAGAGCGCGACTGGGAGAAGCTGAATTATTTCGAAGGCTGTCTGCCCATCGAAGAAATTGCCCGCCGCGGCCGCGACACGCTGCGCTTCGGTCCGATGAAGCCGGTTGGACTGAAAGATCCGCGCACCGGACGCATCCCCTATGCGGTGGTGCAGTTGCGGCAGGAAAATCTGCGAGCCGATTCCTACAACCTGGTGGGTTTTCAGAATCATCTGAAATTCGGAGATCAGGCACGCGTGCTGCGACTGATTCCTGGCCTGGAGAATGCGCGTTTCCTGCGCTACGGACAGATTCATCGCAACACCTACATCAATGCGCCGACCTTGTTGTCCGAAACGCTGCAGATGAAGAAGTATCCGCGCGGTGTTCTTTGCCGGACAAATCTGCGGAGTGGAAGGATACGTCGAATCCATCGCCACCGGCCTGATGGCGGGAATTCACGCCGCGGCGCTGGCCTCGGGAGCGGAACCGGTCGCCGCCGCCGCGTCCCAGCGCCTTTGGTTCGCTGGTGCACTACGTGACCCATGCCGATGCCAGGAACTTCCAGCCGGCGAACATCACTTTCGACCTTCTGCCGCCGCTGGAGCACAAAGTCCGCGACCGCCAGGAACGGCATCGCCAGCAGTGCGAGCTGGCGCTGCGGGAATTTGATGGGTGGCTGCAGAATGGCCAGTGACGCTGTGGGGCGGGCACCCTCGCCCGTCGCGCTTTGGATTTGTGTAGTTCAGGGTCTGCAACCCGGACGGGCCGCGCATATCCTCAGCAGCCGCAGCCTAGGCGGTCGGACAGAGCGTCCGCCCCACACTGCTAATCTCTGAACAAAATCAGGCCTGAATTTCGTATATGAACCCAGGGGCTTCGGTACGCCGCTCCGGCTTACGTTCGGGCGGCGACCGCGTCCATAACAGCAATGGTTTTACGCGATCTCATCGGCGATGTGTTGCGTACCCTTTGGTCGCACAAACTGCGCACGTTCCTGACCATGTTCGGCATCGCCTGGGGAATCGTTTCCATCGTTCTGATGGTGGCGGCCGGCGAAGGACTGCGCAAGGGACAGGAAGATCAGGCCCGAAACCTGGGCAAAGACATCCTGATCGTTTTTCACGGACGCACCAGCCTGCAGGCCGGCGGAGCGCGCGCCGGACGCGAAGTGCACTGGGAAGATGCCGATGTCGTGGCGGTGCAGGCGGAGGCGCCGGATTGCGAATACGCCATTCCGGAGCTGGAGCAGAAGCGACGTTCGCGCCCACAGCAGCTACAACAATGCCGCGTTCACCGTGACCGGATCGCATCCACCGTTCGGCTACATTCGCAGCCTCGACGTGGGCGAGGGCCGCTTCTACAACTGGGACGATCAGAAGGAAGCGCGGCGGGTGGCGTTCCTGGGCAGCGATGCGGCCAAGCAACTTTTTCCCGGCCGAAATCCCGTTGGCGAAACTGTCTATCTGAACGCGTTTCCCTACGACGTCATCGGCGTAATGGCCAAGAAGAAGCAAGATTCCAGCTACGACGGCTGGGACGTCAACAAAATATTCATTCCGTTCGCGGCCATGCGGCGCGATTTTCCGGACAAGCCGCCGGGCACCTCCACAACTTTCGATCAGTTGCTGGTCACGCCCAGGTCGGTAGAACAGCATGAAGCCTGCAAGCACCAGATCCAGACCGTGCTGGGGCGGATGCACAACTTCGATCCGCACGACAAAGAAGCCTGTCCCATCTGGGACACGGTGCAGGAAGCCAAAGCATTTCGCCAGATGACCGACGGCATGAAGTATTTTCTGGGCGCGGTCGGCATCGTGACGCTGTTTCTGGGCGGCCTGGGCGTGATGAACGTGATGATGGTCGCGGTGCGGGAGAGAACTCGCGAGATCGGCGTGCGCAAGGCGCTGGGAGCGCCGGCGCGCACCATCCTCAAACAGTTTTTCTATCGAGGCGCTGCTGATCGCGTTTCTCAGCGGCGCGATCGGGATGGGGATCGCGTACGGAATCTGCTTCCTGGTGAACCTGCTGCCCATGCCGGATTTCTTTGCCGGACTTGCTGGCGACCTGGCAATCAGGGCTGCTGGCCTGCGCGCTGCTGGGGATCATCGCGGTTTTCTCGGCGCTGTATCCGGCGCGCAGAGCGGCGTCGATCGATCCGATTGAAGCGCTGCGGTATGAGGCGGGAGGATAGCGGCTTGATGCGCGAAGGCCAGCGAGGCGTAGCGCGGCAGTTGACACGATCAGACTGTCGCTTCGCTGGCCTGGAGTCGAGCTGTTCAGACGTAGTGCAAACATGCTGACTGAAATCATTCTCGAAGCCTGGATCGCTCTCCGGCGCAACTACACGCGCAGCCTGCTGACCATGCTGGGCATCGTCTGGGGCATCGCGACCGTCACCTTGCTGATCGCCTACGGCAGCAGCTTCCGCCACATCCTGGTGAGCGGGTTCGACGCTTTCGGCAAAAGCGTTGTGGTCTGCTGGCCGCAGCAAACCAGCGAGCAGCCTGGCGGACAGCGCGCCGGCAAGAAAGTGCGTTCTGGAGCAGGCTGACCTCGACATCGTCAAGGAAATGGCTCCGCTGGTGAAGCATGTTTGCCTGGAAACGGTGAATCGTCCGGGCATCAGCTATGGCGAACGCATGGTGGGGACGGCCGCGATCCGCGGCGTATGCCCGGAGTATGGCGAGATGCGCAACGAAGTCGCCGTCCGAGGGCCGCTGGATCAACTCCGGAGACGAACTGGAACGGCGGCGCGTGGTGTTTCTGGGCGGACGGGTGCGCGAGCAATTGTTCAGCGGACGCCCGGCGGTCGGCGAAACGGTGCAGATCGGCGGCGTGCACTTCACCGTGGTCGGCGTGATGGCGCGCAAGATCCAGCTGAGCAACTATTTTTCCAGCGACGACGATTCCGCCTGGATTCCCTTACAGCGCCGCCGGCGACCTCTGGAACACGAAATACGCGCAGTGATGGTCTTCGAGCCGATCGCGCCGCAGTTCGAGAAGAAAGCGCAGGCCCAGGTGCTGGCCGCCATCGCGACCCGCCAGCAGTTTTCTCCCACCGACCAGAAAGCTTTTCAGATGTTCGGACGCGACGAGTTCCGCCCGGTCATCGACGGCCTGACCATCGGGCTGCAAGTGCTGCTCACATTTGTCGGCACGCTGACTCTCGGGCATCGGCGGCGTCGGCGTGATGAACATCATGCTGGTCTCGGTGGATGAGCGCATCCGCGAGATCGGCCTGCGGCGGGCGCTGGGCGCCAAGAAGTGGCAGATCAAGCTCCAATTTCTGGCCGAGACTCTGCTCATCATGCTGCTGGGCGGAGCCGCAGGCGTTCTGCTTTCCTACGCGATCGCCGCCGCCGTGGGCACGCTGCCGCTGATGGGGCCGCTGTTTGAAGACGACTCCGGCAAGGCCGACATCCATCTGCAGATTTCGCTTGGCCACGGTCATGCTTTCCACCCTGGTGCTGCTGGCGGTGGGAGTGGCCAGCGGCCTGGTGCCGGCGCTGCGCGCCTCGAAGCTCGATCCGGTGGAAGCGTTGAGGTACGAGTGAGAGAGATTGCAGATTGCAGATTTCAGATTGAGATTGCTTCGATTTCAGAAGTCCTCGGTGAGAAGTTGCTTTTCAATCTGAAATCTACAATCTGAGATCTGCAATCTTCCAAGAATCCCATTGACCCGACTTCGCGCTTCGCAGTACCTTGCGTGAACCGCCATCAACCGAGGTGCGTCTTGCCGATTTCCGCCGTGGATGCGATTACTCCGGCCTTCCAGCACGCCCGGCAGCAGCTTACTGCAGCCGTTCCGCGCCAGCCAGTGGGCCAAACTGGGGCTGGTCGGACTGCTGGCCGGCGAAATGAGTTCGGGTGGCGGAGGCTGCAATCCCGGCAGCTTTCCAGATGCCCGCACCCCGAATCATTCCCAGCGTTTCTGGACATCGGCTTGCCCGGCGATGATCCCATGCTCTACGCCTCGCTGATCGCGGTGCTGATGGTGACCGGATTGGTGCTGCTGGTCTTGTTTCTGTACGTGAACAGCGTGATGCGCTTCGTTCTCTTCGACAGCGTGGTGGCGAAGGAATGCCGCATCCGGCAAAGCTGGAGCCGGCGGCAGGGTCCGGGCCGGCGTTATTTTGTCTGGCAGATTCTGCTGTTTCTGGCCTGGATCGTGGGGTTGACCATTCTGATTGGAATCCCGGCAGGCTTCGCTTTCGTCGTGGGCTGGCTGAGAGAATCCCAAGGAACACATGATCCCGCTGATTCTGGGCGGCATGGCCCTGTTTTTTGTGGTGCTGCGTTTTCGTGGTGGTGCAACTGCTGGTCCACGTCATGACCAAGGATTTCGTGGTGCCGCAAATGGCGCTGGAAGAAATCGGCGCGATCGAAGGCTGGCGGCGGCTGTGGCCCCAGATCAAGGCGGAGAAGGGCGGCTACGCCGGCTTACATCGGAATGAAGATCGTGATGGCGATCGGCGCCGCGATCGTTCTTGGAGTCGTTTCCGCCATTGTGATGCTGCTGTTTCTGATTCCTGTCGGCGGACTGGGCGCGGTGGCCGTGATCGCAGGAATGGCGGCCGGGCTGACCTGGAACCTTTACACCATCACGCTGGCGGTCGTGGCGGGAAGCTGTGCGATTTTCTCTATTCTGTACGTGATTTCGCTGATCTCGGTGCCCGGCCGTGGTGTTCTTTCCGGCGTATGCCATCCATTTCTTCGCCTCGCGCTATCCCGCGCTGGACGCGTTGCTGCATCCTGCGCCGCCACCACCTGTGATTTCGTCACCTCCGCCGGAGCCGCCGCCGCTGCCGCCGACGCCTGAGCCGATCGGATAACGGTCCGGAAGACTGGCCACCGATTTCGCGGGTAAATCTGTAGCGCCGCCATCCTGCCGGCTGTCGTGAGGGCATCTTGCCCTCACATGACGCGAAACGGTTCGTTGCTACCACCGCCCGGGACGGGTCTCCGGCCCGTCCAGGCCGAGCGCAGCTCGGCAGATCGAAACCTGGCCTGCCGCGTGAGCGTGGCTGTCTGGGTTGAAACCCGGATTCACACAACCCTTTCATTGACTCTGTTTCGGATGGTCGTGCCGCCAGGAAAAACGCCGTCCTAAAATACATTTGATGATCAGGTGATCGGTTGATCCAGTCGCGCCTACGCCCACGCCAAAGTTGAATTCCCACTGCGGCCCCAGATCGAGATCAATCGAAGGGAAGAATTGCTGCTGCTGATCCTTCAGAGAATCGAAGCCGTTCAACGATCCGTAGGCTGCGTAGTATTCCAGCCCGCCACTGATTCTTTTCGTGAAGTCAAAACTGACTTTTACGTTCGGTGAAAACTCTACCCCCCGGTTAACGTTTTCGCCATGCAACGAGCGCTCCAGTGTGGGATTGAATGACAGGTACCATCGGCCGATTTTCTTGTCTACGATGGGGCGAATTTCCCAGGTCCACGTGTCGGGGGAAAAATCACGGCGTTGATAGCCAAATTCGTTCGACACGCTCACCCCCACCGGCCAATGCCACGACTCGGGCACCCGCACTCGCGGGCGGATGTGATCGCCAACCCATTGCCAGCCGCCATCGGGCTGGATGCTGGTAAAAACGTAGAAGCCGGTCTCGAACCAGCTGTTGAAACCCTGCGTGATTTCCAAAGTCTCATGTTGAGCATGGTTGCTCGGCAGGACGCCATCTTCCACTGTCTTGCTGCCGTTCGCAGTAAAGTTCGAATGCAGTTCCACCATGGTGCTTGCGGGAGGAACGGTATCCGCGGCGTAGACCTGGATCTCGTAGTTGTCCTGGGCGCGGGCGAGCGCGCCCAGAAGCATGATCACGGGCACAACCGTCAGTAAGCGAATCTTGAGCCGTCGATCGTCCATCGGCGCGGGGGGAGTTGGGGGATGCTTCTCGAACACCATCATGCACGTCTGAGGCGAATGGGCGCAAGCTTTGCATTTAGCGTTCAGAGCACCTCGGAATTTCTCCGGGGAAAAGACTCGCGTTTCAGTCTCGCGCCCGGTTCTTGATCCAGATCGGCGTGCCCACGAATCCGAAAGCGTTGCGAATCTGGTTTTCCAGGAAGCGCTGGTAGGCGAAGTGCAGCTTTACTTTGCGATCGGTGAAGATGACGAAGGTCGGCGGAGCCGACCGCCGCCTGGGTCATGTAATAAATCCTCACCTGCTGGCGGGCGGGAACCGAAGCGCGTTCGAAGTCCACGTGCTTGAGAAAGCGATTCATTTCGCCGGTTCCGATGCGCTTGCGGCGCTCGGTGGCGACTTCTTCCAGCGTCGGGAAATATTTTCTCCGTGCCTTTCCCGGTCGAGGCGGAGACGAACAATACCGGCGCATAGGCCAGAAATTTCAGCGCGTCACGCAGCCTCTGCTCGTAGGCATCGCGGTCGGCGGGGCGCTTGTTCTCCTGCATGCGCGACGATTTCGTCTGCCGGCCGGTTCGCTCCTTGCCGCTGATCACCAGGTCCCATTTGTTCACGATGATGATCATCGAGCGGCCGCTCTCGTGAGCGTATCCGGCGATGGAAGCATCGAGCTGGCTCACGCCTTCGGTCGCATCGATCACCAGCAGCGCGACGTCGGCGGCTTCGAGATGCTTGCGCGCCATCACGACCGAAAGCTTTTCCGCCATCAGATGGGTCTTGCCTTTGCGGCGGATGCCGGCGGTATCGATAAAGCGAAAGCGTCTTGCCGTTGCGCTCGACGATTTCATCGACCGCATCGCGCGTAGTGCCCGGGATCGGCGAAACGATCGAGCGGTCCGCGCCGGTCAGACAGGTTCAGCAGAGTGGATTTGCCCACGTTGGGATGACCGATGATCGCAACCTTGGTTTCGTGAGGCTCCGGCTGCCTGGGCTTCTTCGTTCCTCTGTGTCCTCCGTGTCCTCAGTGGTTAATTGAGTTTGCGGCGGCAAGTACCTCGAGAACGGCGTCCAGCAGGTCATCCAGGCCGCGAGCATTTTCCGCAGAAATCGGAAACAGCTTGCGGATTCCGAGGCGATGAAAGTCGTCGGTAAGACTCTGCTGCTTCTCGGTGTCAACCTTGTTGACGGCGAGAAAAAGCGGCTTGCCGGTGCGGATCAACTGGCGGGCCAGTTCGATATCGGGAGACGCCATCTCGGTGCGTCCGTCCACCACCATGATGACGGCGTCGGCCTCTTTGAGCGCAACCTTCGCCTGGCGAAAAATTTCCGCCGGAATGAAGTCTTTGTCTTCGGGGAGAATGCCGCCGGTATCCACGATGCGCAGATGGCGTCCGCGCCATTCGGCTTCGCCGTAGAGACGGTCGCGAGTGATGCCGGGTTCGTCGCCGACGATGGCGCGCCGCGAGCCCACCAGCCGATTGAAAAGCGTGGATTTGCCGACGTTAGGACGGCCCACGATAGCGACAGTGGGAATGCCGGCTGCGTACCGATGGCGAATTCAGAGTTGGATTGGGCCATAAGAATCGTGTGGGGCGGACGCCCTCGCCCGCCGCTTTTGACTTTGCACTTGTTCTCTCGTAACCCGCTCGGCGATGTAACCTCGAAGCGCAAACGCAAAATCAAATTCAAAAGCGACGGGCGAGAGTGCCCGCCCCACACGGGCTTATTATAGTGACTCCGTGCCTCCTGCCTCCCATCCCGTCCCGACACCAAGAAGCGGGATGTCTCGCTCTACCAGTTCTTCGCGCCCGGCGGAGTGCTTTCGCGCACTCATCCCGCCTACGAATTTCGCCGCGGACAGCTGCAGATGGCGCAGGCCGTCGAGCAGGCGCTGGAAGAGAAGCGTCACTTGATCGTCGAAGCCGGCACCGGCACGGGCAAGACCCTGGCCTACCTGGTGCCCGTCATTCGCTCCGGCAAGCGAGTCATCATTTCCACCGGAACCAAGAATCTGCAGGAACAGCTCTTCCACAAGGATATTCCTTTTCTCGAGCAGGCGCTTTTTCCCAACGGCGAAGGCAAGCTCAAAGTCTGTTACATGAAGGGGCGCAACAACTATCTGTGCCGCAAGAAGCTCTACGACCTGACCGATCAGCCGGTGCTCAGCGGCCTGGAGGAGATCGAGCACTACCGCGCCATCGCGGCCTGGGAGAAGGTCACGCAGTACTGGGGACCGGGCCGAACTGGCATCGCTTCCCGAAGCCAGCGCGCTCTGGCACAAGCTCGACGCCCGCTCCGACACCTGCCTGGGCCAGAAATGCAGCGCCTGGGACCGCTGCTTCATCACCGAGATGCATCGCCGGGCGATGGAGAGCGACATCATCATCGTCAATCATCATCTGTTCTTTGCCGACCTCTCCATCAAGCAGCAGGCCGAATACGCGCCCGATGCCGGAATTCTGCCCGAGGTTGGCGCGGTGATTTTCGACGAAGCCCACGAACTGGAAGATGTGGCGGGAAGCTACTTCGGAGTTTCGGTCAGCAATGGGCGCTTCGAGGAGCTGTGCCGCGACGTCGAAGTCTCGCTGCAGCGCAATCACATGCTGTCGGCATCGCTGTCGGGTGCGCTGAAGAGCCTGCGCGAGCGGGCGCTGTTTTTCTTCGCCCTGTTGCCGCAGGGCGATGGCCGTTTCGCCTTCGAAAACCGCCGCGAATTCATGGAAGAAAATGGCGACGAATTCCTGGGGTTGCAGCAGGCGCTCAGCAGGCTGGGATCGGAGCTGGAAAATCTGCCGTCGAAGCCGGAGGAAGTTTTCAACTTCGCGCGGCGCGCGCAGGAATTGCAGGTGCAGCTTGGCTTCCTGATGGAATCCGAAGACCGCAACACCGTGTTCTGGATCGAGCGGCGGCGCGGCGGACGCGACAAGCAGAATGTTTTTCTGCAGGCCACTCCGATCGATGTCGCCCCGATTCTGAAGACTTGCCTGTTCGACAAGCTGGAGTGCGCGGTGCTGACCTCGGCGACGCTGGCCGTGGGCGGCGGCTTCGAATACATGCGCCAGCGGCTCGGACTGGAGCATGCCCGCGAAACTGTTCTGCCTTCGCATTTCGACTATGAGAACCAGGCGCTGTTCTATGTGCCGCCCGATCTTCCCGATCCGCGCACTCCGCAATTCGCCGCCAAAGCGGCGGATCGCATCCGGCGACTGCTGGAAATCACGCCGGGGCCGGGCCTTCGTCCTGTTCACCAGCTACGCGCAGATGAATGACGTCTATCAGCGCCTGCTGGGAGAACTGGAATTTCCCATGCTGCTGCAGGGCGATGCTCCCAAGACCGCGCTGCTGGAAGAATTCCGCCTGACTCCGCATGCCGTGTTGTTCGCAACCTCGTCGTTCTGGCAGGGCGTGGATGTGCAGGGCGAGCAACTGAGCTGCGTGATCATCGACCGCCTGCCATTTGCCGTGCCCAGCGATCCGGTGGTGGCGGCGCGGGTGAAATCGATCGACGCCGACGGTGGAAATGCCTTCTTCCAGTATCAGGTGCCGGCGGCGGTGATCACGCTGAAACAGGGCTTTGGACGCCTCATCCGCTCGCTGCATGATCGCGGCCTGCTGGTGCTGCTCGACAACCGTATTCTGAAGAAGCAGTACGGGAAGGTGTTCGTGGAAAGCCTGCCGACGTACCGAAGGACCACCGACATGAAGCAGGTGGAGGAATTCTTTGGAGTGGGATAGCGGCTATGGATGTGTGATGTGTGGGGCGGGAGCCCTCGCCCCCCGCCTTTGATTTTGATCTTGGTTTGCTTTTTGCCATCTCTCAGGTCATTCCAAAAAACCGCTGAAGTCAAAGTCAAAAGCGGCGGGCGAGGGCGCCCGCCCTACATGATGGGTGTCGGGGTAAAATAGAAGGTTAGATCATGCGTCGCGGTCTGGTCCGTATTCGCGCCGCCCGCCAAGAGGATTCATGTTCGAGGTCACGGTCGAAGATTCGTTTGCCGCGGGACACTACCTGCGCAACTACAAGGGCAAGTGCGAGAACCCGCACGGGCACAACTACAAGGTGCGGGTGACCCTGGCCGGCAAGGAACTGGACAAGGCCGGCCTGCTGCTCGATTTCAAGGAGCTGAAAGAAGCCATGAAACCGGTCATCGACCGGCTGGATCATCAGATGATCAACGATCTGGAGCCGTTCAAGGTGCTGAATCCTTCGGCGGAAAATCTGGCCAAGTATTTTTACGACGAGACCAACGTCGAATCTGGATCGCGTGACGCAGGGCCGGGTGCGAGTAAAGAACGTCACCGTGTTTGAAACTGATATGACGACCGCGACCTATTCGGAGTAGCGTTTGATTCCCGTTCGGAGTGCTTTTGCCCAACGTTAAAACCTCCGATTCCTTGCTATAGGGGTCCTTCGACTTCGTAGCTGTTTCGCAAAGCGAAGCAGCTCCTTCGCTCAGGATGACAGGGAAAGCTCAGAACTGACGGCTGAGAGCTGAAAGCTGAAAGCTGACTTTCATGCAGATTACCGAAATCTACAAATCGATCCAGGGCGAATCCACGCACGCCGGGCTGCCCTGCGTCTTTGTGCGGCTCACCGGGCTGCAATCTGCGTTGCTCCTGGTGCGACAGCGAATACACCTTCACCGGCGGCCATCGCCAGATCTCTGGAGGAAGTGATCGGCGGAAGTGGAGCGCTTGAGTCCGGACGGCGGGCTGGTGGAAATTACCGGCGGCGAGCCCATGCTGCAGGAGCGCGAAGTGGTGCCGCTGATGCAGCGCCTGCTGGACGCGGGCTACACCGTTCTGCTGGAGACCAGCGGCGAGCGTCCGCTGGAGCGCGTGCCCCGGCGGTCATCAAGATCGTGGATGTAAAGTGTCCGAACTCGGGCGAGCCCGACACCTTTCACATGGAGAATCTCGACTGCGCTGACTTCGCGAGGATGAAGTGAAGTTTGTGCTGAGCGATCGCATCGACTACGAATTTGCCCGCGACTTCGTGGCGCGCCACCAGTCTGGACCAACGGGTGAATGCGGTGCTATTCTCACCCGCTTTCAGCAAGGAAGCCAGCGGCGCTCGCGACGCGTCCTATTGCCTGCTGGATCCGCGCGAACTGGCGGAATGGATGCTGGCGGACGGCGTGCCGGCACGGCTGGGGCTGCAGATTCATAAGTTTATCTGGGACCCGGCGATGAAAGGAGTTTAGGGGATTGCAGACTGGAGATCGCTGATTTCAGATTGAAACCCAAGGGTTGGCAATCTGAAATCTACAATCCGAAATCTAAAATCGACGGGCGGCGGTAAGGTTCCGGAATGACATCTAACTGACAGTGGTGACGAGACACACAACGCGCGGTCGTGCTCTTGAGTGGCGGGATGGACTCCTGCGTCTGCGCCGCGCTGGCGGCGCGTGATCATGACGCGGCCGCCGTGCACGTCAGCTACGGACAGCGCACCGAAGAGCGCGAGCGGCGAGCGTTTTTCGCCATCTGCGACCGCCTGGGCATTCGCGACCGGCTGGTGGTCAGGAACGAAGCGCTCTCCGCGATCGGCGGCTCGGCCCTGACCGATCCCAACATCGCGGTCCCGGAATCGCATGCCATCGGACGCGATATTCCCGTAACCTATGTGCCGTTCCGCAACGCGCACTTCCTGTCGGTGGCGGTGAGCTGGGCGGAGGTGCTGGGCGCCGGCAGATCTACATTGGCGCGGTGGAGCAGGACAGTTCGGGATATCCCGATTGCCGTCCTGCCTACTACCAGGCGTTCAATCAGGTGGTGAAGCTGGGCACGAAGGATGGGCGGATCGAAATTGTCACGCCGCTGATCCAGTTGCGCAAATCGGAAATTGTGCGCGCTGGGCCTTGAACTGGGCGCGCCCTTGGATTTAACTTGGTCGTGCTACAGCCGGGAAGATAGCGCCTGCGGCGTGTGTGACAGCTGCGTGCTGCGCCTGCGGGCCTTTCAGGAAGCAGGCAGCGCCGACCCGATTCCGTACGCGGCGCTGGCAGAGAGAGCTTAAAGTTGCGCCCTTCGGAGGCGAACCAGGCCACGGTCAAGTCGCCGAGATGCGAAGGATCGCAGACATTACAATAACCAGTTTTGTGAGCCGGGAGGCCAAAAACATGAAGCAACGTTTGCTGATGGTGATGCTGGTGGTGGCGGTGGCGACGCTGTGCGTACCCCCGGTGTTCGCCCAGGCCACAGGGACCGTGAAGGGTGTCTGCAAGGACATGAACGGAAAGCCGATCGTCGGCGCCAACCTCGAATGGACCAACACCGACAACGGACGGAAGTACAACCTGAAGACCAACAAGAAGGGCGAGTACTTCTCGCTGGGCATCGAGCCCGGCAAGTACAAAGTCACCCTGACCCAGGACGGCAAGCAACTGGATCAGGTCAGCAACTTTCCCGTCGGGAGCGGATGAAGCCGTCCTCGACTTCGATCTGAAGAAGTCACAGGCTGAAGCCGCTCAGCAGAAGGGCATCGACCCCGGAGCAATTGAAGCAGATGCAGGAGCAGCAAGCCAAGGCCGCCAAAGAGACCAACACGGTAAAGGCGTTGAACGAGAAGCTGGCCATCGCCAACCAGGCCATGCAAGGCGGGCGATTTCGAGACCGCGATAACCACGCTCAATGAAGCCACGCAAATGGATCCCACCCGGGACCTGCTCTGGGCCCGCCTGGGTGATGCCTATCTCGGCTCGGCTCCGCAAGCAGACCGATTCTGCGGAGAAGGCCAAGCGTTACGGCGACGCCGTCACCGATTACCAGAAGGCGATCGAACTCAAGAAGAAGTCATGGAAACGACGCCCGAAGCCCGAGGACCCCAAGAGTCCTGGCGGCCTACTACAACAATCTGGGCCAGGCCGAAGCCAGGACCGGTCAACTCGATGAATCGGTAAAGTCCTATGACCAGGCGGCGCAGCTGAATCCCGCCGGCGCCGCGCAGTACTACTACAACCAGGGAGCGGTGCTGACCAACAGTGGCAAGGTGGATGAGGCCAATGCTGCCTTCGACAAGTCGATCGCGGCCGATCCCACAAGGCCGACGCCTACTATCAGAAGGGCGTAAATCTGATCAACAAAGCCACCACCGACCCCAAGACGGGCAAAGTGATTCCCGCGCCCGGTACCGCTGAGGCGCTGAACAAGTATCTTGAACTGCAACCCACCGGGCAGTTCGCCGACGGCGCCAAGAGCATGCTGCAGTACATTGGCAGCAGCATCGAGACCAGCTACGGCGCGAAGAAGAAGGCCCACCAAGAAATAGCACTGATAGCTGCTTAGCAGCGACGTCCGTCGGAGCGGCGCCACGAACGCCGCCGCGTCTGTTCGTTGCTGCCCACAGACCCTGCCGCCCAGCAGGCACGTTACCAAGGTCTATGTCCGTGACGTTCTTCGTGGAAAGCCGTGCTGCTGTTTTCGCTACAGTGAAATTGGATCTACAGGAAAGATATCAAGGCGGACGGCGCGGCTCCGAAAGCTCTTCCCCCGTTTCGCGCTCTCAGTTAACCTGACTAAACGAAAATGGCAGCACCTGGCACAGCACCGCTTCAGGTCACGCTCGATCCGGCATCGAATTCCGGTGCAGCCGGCACGCACGCGCTGCTGGCGGCCATGTTGCGCGCCACCGAAAAGGTCAGCGACCTGATTTTTTCGCCCGGGCGGCCGCCCCAGGTGGAAGTGTACGGACAGCTGATTCCGGTGCAGGGTCCGGGATTGCGCCTGCTCAGCGCGGACGATACCCGCCGCATCGCCTCCGATCTGATCGGCGACAACAAGCAGGCCATCAACATGCTGCGCGAGCAGGGCTCCTGCGATATCTCCTTCGGACTTGCCCGGACTGGCCCGTTTTCGGGTCAACGTTTTCATCCAGCGCGGCAGCTGCGCGGTGGTGATGCGCGTGATTCCAACCACGATTCCGGAGTTCTCCACCCTGGGCTTGCCGCCGCAACTGGGGGAAATCGCCAGTCTCCGGGATGGCATTGTCCTGGTCACGGGAGCGCGAGGGGCGGGAAAGTCCTCCACGCTGGCGGCGCTGCTGGACCGCATCAACGAAAAACAGACCTGCCACATTCATCACCATCGAAGATCCCGATCGAGTTTCTGCACAACCACAAGCAGTCCACGATCCATCAACGGGAACTGCACAGCGATACGCCGAACTTCGCGCTGGCGTTACGAGCGGCGTTGCGGCAAGCGCCGAAGGTGATCCTGGTGGGTGAACTGCGCGATCGCGAAACCATGGAAATGGTTCTGGAAGCCGCCGAAACCGGCCACCTGGTTCTCTCCAGCCTGAACGCTCCCAATGCGGCCAAGACTCTGGAACGCATCGCGAACGCCTTTCCGCCGGCGGAACAGTCATCGTTGCGCGGCCGTCTGGCCAAGACACTGCGCTACGTGATTTCGCAGCACCTCATCCCTCGAAAAGACGGCGGCCGGGTGGCCATCCTGGAAGTGTTCAAGAATACCCAGCGCACGGCGCAGCTACCTCGAGTGCGAAGATCCTTCCGGCGACACTCTGCTTGAGGCGGTGAAAAACGGCGCCTCCGAAGGCATGCAGCACTTCGACGCCGAGCTGGAGAGACTGGTCCGCGCCGAAATCGTGGACCTCGAAGTAGCGTTGAGCTATGCCAGCGATCCCCAGCAACTGCAACGTGCTCTTGGCCTAGTAGCCGCCACATTCTCGCAGCTTTTTCGTGCCTGACGCAGGTTTTCCACAAGCAACCTGTCCCAGCCAACAGCCATCCCGTGCTTGCGCTTCCCCGCCTGCGCAAACAACCATGGATCAAGAACTATAAAGAACAAACAGATTTCCCGCTGAATCTCCAGACGCGATACCATCATCTGAGAGCTGTATAGAGGAGAAAATATATGGCTTTTGAACTACCCCCCTTGCCCTACGACTATTCCGCTCTTGAACCCACCATCGATGCCGCAACCATGAAGTTGCACCACGACATGCATCACGCGGCTTACGTAAAGAACCTGAATGCTGCTCTGGAGAAACATCCCGAACTGCAGTCCAAGAGTGCCGAAGATCTGATTCGCGACCTGAACGCCGTGCCGGAAGACATCCGCGGCGCCGTGCGCAACAACGGCGGCGGTCACGTCAACCACAGCATGTTCTGGAAGATCATGAAGCCCAAAGGCGGCGGCGATCCCAGCGGCGCCGATCGCCGATGCCGATCAAGAAGACTTTCGGCAACTTCAAGGATTTTCAGACCAAGTTCAACGATGCCGGAGTCAAGCAGTTCGGCAGCGGCTGGGTGTGGCTGGCCGGCAAGCGCGGCGGCGACGTGCAGATTCTCAGCACCCCCAACCAGGACAATCCGATCTCCCAGGGTCTGTTCCCCATTTTCGGCAACGACGTCTGGGAGCATGCCTACTACCTCAAGTACAACAATCGCCGTCCTGAATATCTGGCGGCGTGGTGGAACGTGGTGAACTGGGAAGAAATCAACAAGCGCTATGAGAGTCTGAAGTCCGGTCAACTCGAACCGGCGCTGGCTCGCTAAATAGTTCTTCGCCACTCCAAGCCTCGGCGCCGGAGCCGAGGCTTTTTCGCGCTCACGTGTGGGCGCAAGCGTCCCGCTCGTGCAGCCGCGTCATCGTGACCGATGGCGCTCCCGTGAGCGATAATACGGACGACCTTTCCTGCCGTCCGGAAGGATGGCGCTTAGCCCGGAGGGCCTCATGAGACTTTCCCTAATTATGAATGGGCTTGCCCTTCTCATCTGCGCCTCCGTAGGCGCTGGCGCTTCGGCACAATCAGTCGCCGCCACCCCTGCACCCGCCGCGCGAGATTATTCCTTCACTATCTCAACTACTCAGCCCTGGACTGACACGGGCGTAGACCTGGAAGCTGGAGATGTTCTCGAGATCACCTCCAGCCCGCATTCTGGCGGGACTGCGATCCGCGTGGAGTGAGCGGTCAGCGCAGGGAAATGCCAGCCTTCCGGTCGCCACAGCATCCGGTCGGAGCTTTGATCGCGAAGCTGCAGGAGCAGGGGACCGCGGTCCTCGTCGGCAGCAGCCGCGAGATCAAGGTGAACGATGGCGGACATCTCTTCTTCGGAGTGAACGGGCAAGGCACGCCGGCGTGCAGCGGCAGCTTTGCCGTCAAAGTTCATGCGGCTTCCGGTGGCGCGCCGACGGCCGGTGGCGCCGGCAATGCGTTGGCCTCCAATTCAGCGCCGGCGTCGTCATCCACGACGCGCGCCTGCGGCAACCAGCAAGGCCGGCACAGGATATCAAGTCGAAGCTAGCCAGCGCCGCGCAGGTCTTCCTCGCCGGACAGTTCGGCACGGACGCGACCCCGTCAAGCTCTCCCACGGCGCCAACTTCCAGTAATGCGGTCTCTGCGGATTCCGCACCTCCGGCCGCAGCGGCGCCGGCGACCCCGGCGCTGAATGTGTCCAGCGCCGCACTGGATGCCGGCTTGCAGAAAGATATCGACAGTCTTCCCCGCCGAGTCAACGATCAGTTCAACAATCAGGGCGACATGGTGAACTTCGTCCTGGTCGGATCCCAGCAGCAGGTGCAGAACGCCCTCGAGGCCGCGAGCTGGCGGGTCGCCGACACTGACAACAAAGAGGCGGTTCTGAAGGCCGTGCTCGAAACTTACGAGAAGAACGACTACCTGCAGATGCCCATGAGCCAACTCTATCTGTTCGGCCGCAAGCAGGATTTCGGATACGAATTGGCGCAGGCTTATTCCGTTGTGGCCAGCCGTCATCACTTTCGTATCTGGAAAGCACCCTCGACCTGGAACGGACAAACTCTCTGGGCGGGAGCCGGAACCCACGACATAGGATTTGAAAAAGATCAGCGCAACGGCAGCGTGACCCACAAGATCGATCCGGCCGTGGACGGCGAGCGCGACAATATCGGACAGACCTTGCAGCAAGCCGGCAAGGTTAAGAGCCTGTCCTACTACCTGCCGCCCGATCCGGTGCAGGGAGCCAAAAACGCCACCGGCGGCGGATACCGTTCCGATGGACGAATCCTGGTTATCGTCCTGCAGTAGCAGTCAGAACGGACAACCTGAAACTGATCACCGACAACTGCATCTGAATTTGAGCAGAGCTGCAGGTCTAATCACCGGCGTTTCTCATCTCAACGCAAATTAGATCAGTGCCCTGACAAACTCACTACTGCAACTTCGCATACTCCGTCTTAACCTGGCGCAACAGCGGAATTTCCGGGTCGGCATCCTTCCACAAGGCTAAGAAATCCTGGTACGCCACGCGTGCCTGCGCCTTATCGCCGGTCATGACATAGGCGCGCGCAATGCCGACCTTGGCCAGAGGCATCAGCGGATCGACCGCAATAACGTTCTTCATGTCCAGCAAACGCTGGAACGCCTGCACCGCGTCGCTGCCGCGCCCGGCCTTGAGATAAGCATTTCCGCGCACATAGAGAACTCCCGAGTTGGCGCGCGCATACACCAGCGCGCTGTCGAGCAGATCGATCGCTTTGGCGGGATTGCCCTGGTTCAGTTCAATCTGCGCCTTGACCAGCGGCATCATCAACAAACTGCACCAGAGTATCGTAAGGACGCTTCTGGGCAATTTCGTCCGCCAGTTTCGCCGCTCGCGCGTCCTCGCCGACTATCGCCAGAGCAATCGCGCAGTTGAGCACCACGTTGGGCGACTGCGACAACTTGAGAGCCTGTGCAACATCCTCCAGGGCGCGTGCCTTGTTCAGGAAAGTCGGCCTCGGTGAATGCTTCCTGCGAATATTCACTGGCCACTGCTTCCTTGAAGCCCAAGCCGTTCCGCCGCCTCTCTCTGCTTTTGCCCGAAAGCCTCGCCCAGCTTGCCCTGACCGGCATAAGCGGCCATCCCCGAGCGCAGCCCGTTCACCTGTAAATCGCCCTGAGGATCGTTCTTCATCGCATCCAGCTCTCGCTCCGTGCCCTCCTTGTCGCCCTGCAGCCAGGCGATAATCGCCAATGCGGAATGGGCGATCGACGCCGCCAGCCTTGTGTTGCAAAGCCTGGTTGAAAGTAGCCTTGGCCTCGTCGAGGCGGTTCAGAGCCGGCGTAGGCAAAACCTACGTTCGAATATCCGCTCGCGCTGTCGGGATCGAGCTGTACCGCCTGCCGCGCATTGTCGAGCGCATTCTCGTACTGTCCCATCTGGTTGTAAACCGCCGCCAGATTGTTGTAAGGAATCGAATCCCGCGGATAAGTCTGCTTGTAGAGTTCCAGCGCGGTGATTCCTTTTTCCAGCTGTCCGGAATCCACGTAGTAGTGCGACATGATGTAAAGCTTTTCGTGCTCGCTGGCGCGGTCGCGCAGCTCAAACGCTTTCTCCCGGCTTTGCTCCGAAAGTTCGCTCTGTCCCAGATTGCTGTAGACCGTGCCCAGGCGGGCATAGGCCATGGCAAAATTGGGATCCAGTTCCACGGCGCGCTGGTACAGCGGCAGCGCGGCCAGCTCGTCAAACATCTGGTGCTTGATGTCTCCCAGGCTGAACGCCTTGAGCGCCTCCAGCGAGGAGGTCGTCGCCTCCGACAGCGGCTTGTCGTATTTCTGCACCGAGGCCAGCGACTCTCCCAGCTTTTTGCGCAAACTGGAGCCCGCCTGGTGCAGCGAATTCAGCACCGATTCCTTGCTTCGCGGCCTGCACTTCTTCACGCGCCAGCGATTCTCCCGATCCCGCATTGACCGCATCCAGCGTGATCACATACTGGCTGCCAAGATTGGCGATGGAACCGTTCAGCATGGCTTTGATGCCGGCACGCTGGCAGATTTCACGTCCCACCTCGCCGGTGATGCGCTCATCCGGTGGGCGCCCCATGAACTGCAGCGTCTGCCGCACCTTCTGTTCGGGGAAGACATTCAGATACGGAGACTGCTCCAGATCCACTGCCAGCGCCTTCTTGAGCGTGCCGTCAAAAACCGGGTCGGCCGTGGTATTCACGAAATCGGTGACCAGAATTGCGTCTTTGTCCGTCATCACGCGCGGGTGCGGCGCATGAAAACGGTCATCGCCAACCCCAGCACAGCTACCACGACCAGGGCCATGACCGCCAGATTCCACAGGCGGCCCGGCTTCCGCTCGCGCGCCGCGCGCAGCGTGCCCGAACTGGCTGCCGCCGAGATCAGTCCCGAGTCGGTGTCGCGCTTCAGCCGTTTCAGATCGGCCCGCACTTCGGCGGCGCTCTGGTAGCGCAGGTCGCGGTCTTTCTCCAGCAGCTTGATGATGATTTCTTCCAGTTGCAGTGGCACGTCGGGATTCAGCCGCACCGGCAGGCACCGGAGGGCGGTTCAGGATGGCCTCAAAGATCACGGGCGAAGTGTCGCCGCGAAAGGGCAGCGCGCCGGTCGCCATCTCGTATAGCACCGCGCCGAAGGAAAACAGGTCGGTGCGCGTATCCAGTTCCTTGCCTCGCGCCTGCTCGGGAGACATGTAGGCCACCGTGCCGACGGTCGAGCCGGGGCTGGTCAGCAGCTCCTCGTCCACGGTGACCGCGGCGCCTGCGGTTGCCCCGCCCAGCACGGCTTCCGCTTTGAGCGTCTGCTTCGCCAGGCCGAAATCCAGCACCTTGGCCTGGTTGCGGTTGGTCACAAAGATGTTTGCCGGCTTGATGTCGCGGTGAATAATGCCCTTGGCGTGCGCCGCATCCAGCGCGTCCGCGATCTGGATGGCCAGTTCGCAGGAGCACATCCATCTCCAGCGCCTGCTTCCCGATGCGCTGCTTGAGGGTCTGCCCCTCCAGCAGCTCCATGGCGATGAAGATACCGGCCATCGGCCTGCCCGATTTCGTAGATGGTGCAGATGTTAGGATGATTCAGAGCCGACGCCGCACGGGCCTCGCGCTGGAAACGCTCCAGGGCCGACGGATCTTTCTCCAGCTCTCCGGGCAGAAACTTCAGAGCCACGTGCCGGCCGAGGTTGACGTCCTCGGCCTCGTACACCACGCCCATGCCCCCGCCGCCAAGCTGGTGCAGGATGCGGTAGTGGGAGATGGTTTCGCCTGTCATCAGCCAAGCAGCTCCAAAATGATTTTCCGATGGTAGGCTGCGCTCACCGGCAAGTCAATGTGAGGGACGGGGTTAGACGCGCCTCAACACTTGATTCCGGAGGGCAGGGCCTGGGAAACATACTGCTCCGCTCGGAAGATACGCAATCACGACCTGCTTTTGTTCAAAAGTTCAGTTCCAGGGAAAAGTTGGAGGGGGAAATTCGGAGCGAAAGCTCAGAGGGTGCCCCATCCTAATTTCGCGCATTTTGCGAAATTAGGGTGGGCTTTTGACCTTGATTTTGACTTTGATTTTGCCTTTGACCTAACTGGCCCTATTCCGGCAAGCTTACAACCGCCAAATCACCAACACAATCGTCGCGGCCACGATCACTACGGTAGCGATCAAATAAGCGTGCGATCGCACCCAGCTCGGAGTGGAATCCGTCGGATCGGCAGGGAATTCGTAGGCGCCTCCGACGGGAATCGGGTTCGGCGCGGCAGCTTCGCAATCCAGACACAGCCGTCGCCCCTGCGGAAACAGGGAATGCCGCAAGCTTCGCAGGTCCCGACATTTCCGAACGCAATCGGCCCGGTCAGCGGAAGTTCGTCTCTGCTGGCTCATGCAGACTTCGCTAGTCTCGCGGATTCCTCGGACCGGACGGGCGCTCTATCGCGCGATCCGAGGCAAAGACCTTCGGCGCGGAACTCAGCAGTTGGCTCCGGCGGCGTCGAGGTTCAGTCTTGATCTCTGGCGTCGTATTCTGCGGGACCGCTTGCCGGGTTCTGGACTGCATCACCGCCGGCACCGCTGGTTGCTGGGTTCCATCCAATTCTTTTTCCGCCCGCCTCGCGGCTTCGGCATGTTCCACCGCGGTCTGGATCATCTCCGCCAGGCGTTGCAATGCCACAAAGTCGCGTTCCTCAAAGGCGTGGGGCCGGTCGGAGAGCAACTCGAATACGCCGTACACTTCTTCGCCGCGGATCAGGGGCATCACCACCACCGATGCGATGCCGAATGCGCGGCAACTCTCGCGGTTCACCCGCGGATCGTTCTCCGCGTCGTCACAATGCAAAATCTGCCGGGTCCGCACACTTTCGGCCGAAAGACCTGAATCGATTTGCAAGATGCGCTCCCAGCTCCGGCGCCGACGGGCCGGCGCTGGCGCAGCAGACCATGGTCTCGCCCTGGCGCAATGCGATTGCTGCTCCGGACGCTCCGGTAATGTACTGGGCGCGCTCGGCCAGTAACTGCAGCGTGGCATCCAGATCACGCTGTGCCATCTCGCTGAGCGATTTGCCGCCATCCTCGCCGGGAAAGCGCAGAGTCTCGCGTGCCGGGCCGGCGGCTGCCGCTGCACCGGCCGATCTGCGGACCGACTGCGACCGAGGAAGACGAGGTTCGGCGGGGCAGTTTTCGGCGCTGCCTGGGAGGGACTGTTGTCCAGGATGGAGTAAGAATCCATGCAAAAATGTAGAGAGATCTCTGATTCCGAGTTTCGCTCCGCTGAGGTTGTGGTGTCAAGGAGAAACCCGCACAAGTGCCTAAGTTACGTCTGCTCTATGAGGTGCAGCCGATACCGCTGCCTGCCAGACGCCAGATCATGTCGGATCGCCGACCCGGATCGTGCCTTGCGTCAGGATTTGCGCGCGCAGTCCGCCGCGATGGAGCAGGCCCTTGATGACCTCGCGTCCGGTCAGGCGCTGCAGGTGATCGCAAGGCTCGCACAGACGAATGCCGCGGATCTTTACCTCGCCAATCTGGAAATCTCTTCCCACCAGATGATTCAGCGCGACGCCGCGCGTGACCAGATTGCGGCGCGCCTCGCCCGGAGCCAGTTCGAAGTTGTAGTCGCGCTTCAGCGCTTCGATCGCTTCGGCCTCGATCAAGGTAAGCTCGAAGATCTGGTTCAGCGGCTTGAAGAAAGTTCCCTACGCCCAGAGCGTAGCGGTCGCCTTCCAGGCCCACTCCGGGAATGGCGACGAGCCTCATTCACCGAGATGCGTCGGTGCAGCCGCGCTCGGACGCGATGTAGATGAATTCGACGGTTCCGGTGTTCATGAAATTCCTCAGAAATAGTGTGGCGCGGGCGCCTCGCCCGCGTGACGCGTCCTCGGCAAAATGCCTCTTATTTCTGAGGCAAGTGCCGAGCAAACGCAGCTTCGCTGACCAGTCCAAGACCAACGTCAAAAGCGCGGGCGAGGGCGCCCGCGCCACACAGCTTCTTGCTCGGCGCAGCGCGATGCACTCTTCGAGCACATCGACCGCGACGTCGGCTTCGTCCTTGGTGACGACCAGCGGCGGCGCGATGCGGATCGTGCTCGGACCGCAGCCCAGGAACAGAACGCCGCGTTCGAAGGCCAGTTCGACGATGCGGTCGCGCTCGTCCGCGCGCGTACTCTTTGGTCTTCTTGTCCTTGACGATTTCGACGCCGATCATCAGCCCGCGGCCGCGAACATCGCCGACCAGCTTGTGCTTGCGTGGCCAGTCCGCCATGCGCTTCAGCATGTGGTTGCCGACTTCGGTGGAATTCCGCAGCAGGCCTTCCTTCTCGATCACATCGAGCGTGGCCAGCGCGGCCGCGATGCAGACCGGATTGCCGCCGAAGGTCGACGCGTGCGAGCCCGGCACCCAGTCCATGATGTCGGCGCGGCTCATGGTGATGCCGAGCGGCATGCCGGAGGCGATGCCCTTCGCCATGCAGACGATGTCGGGCTGCACGCCGGTGTGCTCGATCGCCCACCACTTGCCGGTGCGGCCGGCGCCGCTCTGCACTTCGTCCGCCACCAGCAGAATGCCGTGCTTGTCGCAGATGCGGCGCAGTTCCTGCATGAAGACCGTCGGCGCGACTACGTATCCGCCCTCGCCCTGCACCGGTTCGACGAAGATAGCCGCCACTTCTTCCGGAGCCAGGTCGTCTTGAACAGCTTGTCTTCGATGAAGCGCGCGCAGCCGAGCGCGAAAGCCTCGGCATCCTGCGCGCCGCCTTCGCAGCCGCGATAGACATCGGGATAGCGCACGTGGGTGACGCCCGGAACGCCGGTGCCGAAGCGGCGCTTCTGCTGCGGCTTGGAGGCGGTCAGCGAGAGCGCGCCCATGGTGCGTCCGTGGAACGCGCCGAAGAATGCGATCACGTTCTGCCGCTTGGTGTGATAGCGCGCCAGCTTCAGCGCGGCTTCAATCGCCTCCGCGCCGGAGTTGCCGTAGTAAATCTTGTGCGGTCCGGGCATGGGCGCGATCTTCGACAGCCGCTCGGCCAGCGTGATCATGCTCTCGTAATAAAAATCCGTGCCCGACATGTGGATCAGTTCGCCCGCCTGCTTCTGAATGGCGGCGACCACCTCGGGATGGCAATGTCCGGTCGAAGTCACGGCGATGCCGGCGGAGAAATCGAAGAATTCGTTGCCGTCCACGTCGGTCACGACGATGCCGCGGCCGCTCTTGGCTACCAGCGGATAGGAGCGGGTGTAAGACGGCGAAATGTACTTCTCATCGCCCGAAAGAACGCGCTTGGCATTGGGGCCGGGCAGGGCAGTCTTGATTTTGGGTCCTGCAAGAGTCTTGGTAGTCATGGAATCCTCCGGAAAGCAGTCGTCAGTCGTCGGTCTTCGGTCGTCAGCCAGCGGGCGGTCGCTGCCGAAAAAGGCGGATTCAGCCCTTAAGCCACATCAATTGGGAGGATGGAAAACTAGTCGCTACCGAACAAGCTGGGACGCGCCTGCGAAGGCAACACTGCCAGATGACGGCGCGGGCACACCAGAAAGTCGAGCCAGCACACGGGCAGGTGCGAATTGGAGTTCTGATGGCGCATCGGGCAACATTCCTTCGTCATTATAGCCTGCGCCGACCGCTGGCGTAACCCCCTGTCGCCACTCGTTAGTCACCGTGTGCCGCACCTCCTGTCATCCCGACCGGAGCGAGCGCCAGCGAGCGCAGTGGAGGGACCTTGTGTTTCGCGGCAGCACGATCTCCAAAGCTGCCTGGGACGGTTACGGCATTAGGTCTTGCGCTTCCTGCTCCACAATCAGCCAGCGGCGCACGCAAAAAGCAGGTCCCTCCACTACGCTCGCTGGCGCTCGCTCCGGTCGGGATGACAGGCGGTTGTATGAAAGCGGGCCTTAGTAGTCAACAAGTTACGTAGAACTCGAATCCAATCGTCCCTCCGCACCGTCTGATATGTTCTAACTCTGGCTTTCCCAGTACCCAACGACATGACCCAAGCTCAGCGCCAGCATCGCTTCGCCGTGATCCTCGCCTTCGCGCTGGTCTATTTCTTCTGGGGATCCACCTATCTCGGCATCGACATCGCAGTCGAGCACATTCCTCCCGCCCTGATGTGCGGCATACGCTTCTCCGATCGCGGGTGTCTTCATGCTCGCGTTTTGCGGGCTGCGGGGACGCAGAGATTCGTTACTCGTCCGTCGCAATTGGCGCGGATGGCGGTTGTCGGAGTGTTGCTGCTCATGGGTGGCAACCTGACTCTCTCCTACGCGGAGAAGCATGTGGCGTCCGGCCTGGCGGCGCTGATCATCGCCGTGACACCGCTCTGGTTTCTGGTGCTCGACTCGCTGCTGCTGGGCGATCACCACATCGCATTGCGAGGAAAAATCGGCCTGGGGCTGGGAGTCGCCGGCCTGCTGGTGTTGCTCTGGCCCGATCTCATAGTCCACCAGCGCGTTGGGACGAATTCAGTTCTGGGCTTCCATCAGTTTGCTGGGTGGATCATTCAGTTGGGCGCTGGGCTCGGTGCTGGCAAAAAAATGGAAGTCGCCCGACGTCGATCCCTTCTCCGCCACCGCCTGGCAGATGATCGCGGCGGGTGTGGCAAATTTTCTGGTCGCATTCGCGCTGGGCGATCTCTCGCGAGCGGTTTGGACTGCGCGCGGAATCGGTGCCACGCTCTACCTCGTAGTTTTCGGATCGTGGGTAGGATACACCGCCTACATCTGGCTGCTGAATCACGTGCCCACTTCGAAGGTTTCTACTTACGCATACGTCAATCCCGTGGTTGCCGTGTTTCTGGGCTGGCTGGTCCTGCACGAACGGGTGGACGGTTACATCCTGGCGGGCAGCGCGGTCGTGGTAGCCTCGGTGGCCCTGGTGACCAGCGCGCAGGTGACGGCGAAGACGATCGCGCCAGAAATGCCGGCCGTCGAAACGACTGGGAGACTAATCGGATTCATTACGAGTTATAACGGCACCGTAATTGCGCCGACCACTGTGAGGGCAAGATGCCCTCGCGACAGCCGGCGAGACGCCGGCGCTACAAGATGCGGAGTCTTCATGGCAACATGTGTACGCTGCGGTCGCGAGTTATCGTCGTTTTCGACAGGAGAGTTAAGCCCTCTCTGCCGCGATTGCCGCGCCCACGCCGCAGAGATCGTTCCTTCCAATGAAATCTCCACTTCGCCGCCGGTCCGTACCAGCCAACCCTTCTCTCTGACCCAAATCATCGTCGGAATCAACGTCGCTCGTATTCGTTGCCATGGTGCTGTCGGGAGTGTCACCCCTGACGCCTACAGCCTGAGCAACTGGTGAA
This sequence comes from Terriglobia bacterium, assembly GCA_963696825.1. Classification (GTDB taxonomy): domain Bacteria; phylum Acidobacteriota; class Terriglobia; order Terriglobales; family Acidobacteriaceae; genus JAIQFF01. Next base: position 27,779 of record CAVOLN010000007.1, on the reverse strand, counting down.
GTGGGGCGCGAACTTTGCCGCCTTATCCCTGGGACCACAGCCCTGGAGAATCCTGGCCTCGAACTACGTTCATATCGGGATCATCCATATTTTTTTCAACATGTGGTGCCTGTGGAACCTGGGCAGACTGGCGGAGCGCATCTTCGATCGCTGGACTTACCTGCTGGTTTACACCGCCAGCGGAATCGGCGGCAGCCTGGTCAGCCTCTGGTGGCATCCGCAGGGCATCGGGGCGGGAGCCTCCGGAGCAATCTTTGGACTGGCGGGCGCGCTCATCGCCGTGCTGTATCTGGGAAAACTTCCGATTTCCAAGGATGCGCTGAAACCCACTCTCAAGAGTCTGATCAGTTTCGCGGCTTACAATTTGTTTTTCGGCCTGGTGCCGGGCATCGACAACTCAGCTCATCTGGGAGGCCTGGCCACGGGACTGGGACTTGGAGCAGTCCTGGCCAAAAGCTATTCCGAGCCAGCGGAAAGCCGGGCCCGGTGGCGAAACTACGCTCTGGTTGGAACTGCATTGCTACTCTTCGCCGGATACAACTACGTCAAACACAGAGCAGCACACTAAAGAACCAAATACAAACACTGTCATCCCGACCGAAGCGCGGCGCAGCGAGCGAAGTGGAGGGATCGACAAAAGAATAAGTTACTTGCGAAGTCTTGTCGTCTTCCTCATCCTCCTCGCTATTGACCAAATCGGCGCGTGTCCCCGAACCGTGTACGTGGACTTGTGATTCTCGTCAGCCTCGAAAGTAACTCGTGCCGGCCGCCGCTCCCAGACCGGCGCCGGACATTCTGAATCGGGCATGTCGTCCTCCGCGGCTTCGCCGAGAGATTTTTTCAGCACCGGCTTGCGCCGCCCCATCTGAAATACCACCGCAAAAAGTTTCTTGCCGTCATCGGACACGCCGCAGTAGGCGACGTAGTCCCGATACCAGCTGGCCACCGAATAGTAAGAATCAAACTCAGGCAGGGCGATCGCCGAAACATGACCGGTCACGCGATCGACCGAGCAGCCAGCCGCCTCGTTGCCACACCCAGCGCGATGGAGAAGCGTTCTCGCCCGGCAAGCTGTCGTTCACCCGGACAGCGCGCCGGACTGCGAACAGCCGTTCGGTAATGTCGTGCGGCGTACCCAAAGTGAATTCTTTCATCCGGCCATCCACCAACAGAACGCGCACTTTCAATTCGAGACACTTGTCTTCGCTTGGCCCGACGCACCACTTGATCGAGGACCATTTGCCAAAGCTGACTACGTGCGGCTTGGTCGCGCCCCACGCCGCCGTGGAGACTAAAGCCAGACCGAGAGCAATGTGTACGAACCTGAATCGAGCCATAGCTGGAAAACTATGCATTCTCGAGGCTCGCAGGCACAAGGACGCCCGTCACACCGAATGCGTAGTTTCCTGAAGTGGGAATTAGTCGGTTCCGGCGGTTCACCGGCACCGCGAATCCGATACAATAGACATGTCACGCCCGGTTGGATGATGAGCCCCCGCCAGAAACTGCCGACAACCATTTCTGTCCCTTCCCATTCTTACAGCGGTATGGCTGACGCTCGACGATGTCCTCCCCGAATACTCGTGGTGGACGACAACGAAGACATCATGTTCCTGATGCAGGAACTGCTTGCCACCCGCGGCTATGACGTGGTGGCGGTTCCGGATGCAGCCCGCGCCGAAGTCGAGATCCTGCGTCATCCGCCCGACCTGATTCTTTCGGACGTGATCATGCCCGGCAAGTCGGGATACGAGTTGTGCCGCGAGATTAAAAGATAATCCCGCCACCCGGCTGATTCCCGTTCGTCCTGATTACCGGCCTCACCGATCGTCAGGACCGGCTGCTGGGCATTGAATCGGGGGCCGACGATTTTCTGAACAAGCCGATTTTTCCCGAGGAACTGTTTGCTCGGGTCAAGTCTCTGCTCAAGCTCAAGGAATTCACCGACGAACTGGAAACTGCGGAATCGGTATTGTGCACGCTGGGCTTGAGTGTGGAGAGCCGCGATCCTTACACCGAAGGCCACTGCGAACGGCTGGCCGTGAATGCCAGCAACCTGGGCCGCCATCTCGGCCTGGATGAAGAATCGATTGTGGCCCTGCGGCGAGGCGGTTATCTGCACGACCTGGGCAAGATCGCGGTGCCGGATGAAATCCTGAAAAAGGGAACCAATCTGACTCCGGAAGAATGGGTCGGTGATGAAACTGCATCCCATCACGGGCGAGACCATATGCCAGCCCCTCAAGTCCCTGCGCCTGGTACTGCCGATCATTCGCAGCCATCACGAACATTCCGATGGCAGCGGCTATCCCGATGGCTTGCGGCGAGCTGAGATCCCGCTGCTGGCGCGTGTGCTGCAAGTTGTAGACGTCTACGACGCACTGCGCACCGCGCGCCCCTACAAACCCGCACTCAGCCATGAGCAGGCCGCCAGAACCATGCGCGAAGAAGCTCGCGCCGGATTCTGGGACGAAGAACTGGCGGGAGAATTCCTCTCCCTGCTGGAAAAACAGCGACAGGTAGCATGAGTAGTCGTGGCGTCTCGTCGTCCTTAGCTGATGACCGAAGACTGACGACTGCCGCCCTACGGAGCCGACGCCGCTCTGCTCTGGGTTTCTCTCCGGGTTTCGCTCCGTGAGACCGTAGTAATTCCTACTCCCTTTTTGTAGTCGAGGGTAAGCTTCGCGGCGCACTCTTCGCACAGCCAGAAAAATTCGAGGTGGCGGACGGTTTTCGATTGGACAGCGGGCGATTGGGCAGCAGGATGTTCGGCACAAGTATCGAGGCGGAACAGCTTGCCCTGATGCAGATAAAGAAACGGGGCTGGACAGCCCGGGTTGGCGCATTTGGAAAGCATTTCTGCCTCCCCTCGGGCGAAACAAATTTGTTGAATGCATCCTACTCTGCAAGTGGTGAGGTGCAGCCGCCCACGTAGAAAAACTCTGTGGAAATCTCCAGCCGAAGTTCAATTTGGGGAGTCGAGATCAGCTGGCAGCCTTTTGCCCGGCAGACTTCGATCGCTCCCGCAGCGCTTCCACAACTTTTTGCCCCATCGCCGACGTCGTAAGGAAACTCTGCCCCGGCTTAGTCAGATCTCGCGTGCGACTCCCGGACGAGAGAACGCTTTGCACTGCCGACTCAATGCTGGTCGCTTCGTCTTCGAGCTTGAACGAGTAGCGCAACAGCATCGCCACCGAAAGAATTGTTCCCAGCGGATTGGCAATGCCTTGCCCGGCAATGTCGGGCGCCGAACCATGTACCGGCTCATACAGTCCCACCGCGCCGCCGATGCTGGCTGAACCCAGCATTCCGAGCGAGCCCACCACAGCGCCCGCCTGGTCGGAGAGAATGTCGCCAAACATATTCTCGGTGAGCACTACGTCGAACTCGGAGGGCCGCGCCACCAGAGCCATGGCTGCCGAGTCCACATACATGTGGGAGAGTTTGACGTCGGAATATTGCTGCCCGACCCGAGTCACCACATCGCGCCAGAGGCGGGAACAATCGAGAACGTTGGCTTTGTCAACCGAAGTCACTTTGCGACGCCGGGATTGCGCGAGGCCAAAAGCCACGTGCGCAATGCGTTCGATCTCCGCTTCGCCGTAGCTCATGGTGTCAACCGCGGAGCGTTTGCCGGCTTCACCCTTGGTCGCGCGGGGCTCGCCGAAGTAAATGCCCCCCAGCAACTCGCGCACAATCATGACATCGGTTCCCCGCACAACTTCCGCCCGCAGCGGCGAGCAATTCTCCAGCCCCGGGAATGCAAACTGCCGGGCGCAAATTGGCGAAGACGCCCAACTCCTTGCGCAACCGCAATAGCCCGCTCTCCGGCCGAAGATGGCTGGGATAGCCATCGAACCCCGGCCCTCCCACCGCCCCCAGCAACACTGCGCCCGAAGCTCAGGCACGCCTCTAAAGTGTCCGCCGGCAGCGGGTCGTTGCTGGATAGAAGTGCCGGCGCCCCCAACCGCCTTGCGGGAGACGCTGAGCTGATGGTGGTTGATCTCCGCGATTGCTTCGAGAACGCGAACCCCTTCGTCGGTGACCTCGGGCCCAACGCCGTCGCCGGGCAAAACCGTGAGATTAAGCAGCATGCGAGCTATTGTATGGTGGAACGGTTTTGAGCGGACAGTACGCCCCCCACCACTTGAGAAGAACGAAACACAGGCCTGAGTGGTGGGCGCTGTAGGATTTGAACCTACGACTTCCACCGTGTGAGGATGGCACTCTACCGCTGAGTTAAGCGCCCACTCGAACCGCCGCTATATTGTAGCAAACGAACCAGTTTCACGTATCCACCCGCCGTGATAGGCTAATTCTGCTGCCTCCCGGAGGCCGTTTTTCGGGTCCTGTGGCAGCACGAGTAACGCCCTGTCATGCCGACCGAGCCCAAACCGCCGAAAGTACCCGCAGGCCATAGTACCGAAGGCACTTCCGGGACCAGACTCGGCCGCTACCGGGGCGCAACTTTCGCCCTCGTCAGGGGTTGAATCAGATGTGAGCAGCGTGGCTATGGATCGCGGGTTGCTTGCCATGGGGGGCGTGCCTCAGCCGGCTGTCCTGGAGGCCGATGCCGGCTCGTCCGGCGAGGGCCGCAGCGATGCCGACATCATGCTCCGGGTGAAGGCCGGCGACGAATCCGCTTTCGCCTACCTGGTCCAGAAATATCGCCGGCCGATGGTGAACTTCATGTACCGCATGGCGCACAACGCCGCTGGCGCGGAAGACCTGGCGCAGGAAGTTTTTCTGCGCGTCTACCGCTCGCGCGAAAGTTACGAGGCCACCGCAAAGTTCACCACCTGGCTGTATCGCATCGCCACCAATCTTGCGGTGAATCACGCGCGCGACACGCGGCATGAGCGCCCCGAGAACACGGTCAGCCTGGACGAACCGGATGAGGAAAGCGGCCGCACGCTGGATCTGCCGGACCGGGAACCCAGCGCTGAAGAGAACCTGATGCAGCGGGAACGACTGGCTGCCATTCGCCAGCGCGTGCAAGCGTTGCCGGAGCGACAGCGAATCGCGGTGGTGATGCACAAGTATCAGCAAATGGATTATCGGCAGATTGCCGATGTATTGAAGCTCAGCGAGTCCGCCACCAAGTCTTTGCTGTTCCGCGCCTATGAGACGTTGCGCGAACAGTTACGGGAATTTGTCTAAACAGAGTTTGTGTAAAGGAAGCGTCATGAAGTCCGATTGCAATTGCGACGAAACACGAGAACTGATGCCGGACCTGGCCGCCGGACTAAGCACGGTCACGCCCGCAATGAAAGCCCATCTGGATACCTGCCCCGAATGCGCGGGCAAGCTCGAAGCCTTCCGCCAGACCATGGCGCTGCTCGACGAGTGGCAGGCTCCGGAACCCTCGCCGTATTTTGATGTTCGCCTGAACGCGCGTTTGCGGGAAGAGGCCGAAAGCGCGAAGCCAGCAGCGGGCTGGTTGCACTGGCTGCGCAAGCCGGCGTTGGCTGTTTCCTTCGCGCTGCTGATGGTGGCCAGCGTGACTCTGGTTCGAATGAACAACGGCCGCAACGGGAACGGCAGTGCTGGCATAGCAACCCCAGCGCCGGTGGTGGCTGCTGTAATTCAAACCGCGGCCGAGCCCGGCACGGCAGTGGGAGATTTGCAGGCGCTGGACAAAAACCAGAACCTGTTCTCCGACTTCGACGTACTCGATGATCTCGAAGTGCAGCAGGATGTGACCGCGAATCCGTAAATATTCGTTGGTCTTGGCGGAATTTCTTGACGAACTTTGCGGTTAATAAAGATCTTGTACTCCGAAGAACCAGAAACCAGAGTGACAGAGCTCAAGTCCATCACGAGAGCAGTAGCAGCAGCCTTCATGCTGGCGCTGGCAATCTTGGTGGCGGGTATCTCGCCGGGCGCGGCGCAAACCGTTCGCGAGGAGCGCATCCAGCGGCGCCAGGAACGGCAAGCCGGACGCCAGCAGGCCCAGCCCGGCAATCATGCCGGGCAATGGTTGCGCCGCTACCGGAGATCTCCCTCCGGACCAGCAACAGAAGGCTCTGGAAAATGATCCCCAGTTTCGCAGCCTCCCACAGGAGCGGCAGCAGCGCTTGCGGGAACGGTTGCAGCGCTTCAGCAGCCTGCCTCCGCCCCAGCAGGACCGCATTCTGCAACGCATGGAAACCTGGGAACATCTGACTCCCGACCAGAAGCAGCAGGCGCGCCAGCTCTATTCGCGTCTGCAGGACCTTCCTCCCGATCGCCGGCAAAAGTTGCGGACTGCGATCCGCGACCTGCGCGCGATGCCGCCCGGCCAGCGTCAGCAGATCATCGAGTCCGAGCGTTTCAAGAGCCAGTTCTCGCCCCAGGAGCGGGATCTGCTCGACAACGCGTCTCGCCTGCCGTTGGCCCCGGCTGAAAGTAACGGGAACCAGCCGGCGCCCGAAGAGTGAGCGGAAAGCCCAGCGTCCGAGCCAGGCAACCCAGCGGTTAGCTTCGGCAACCAACATCCGGATTTACAAAGGAGGCAAACATTGATGTCCTCTGGATACCGTTATCTCAGCTCACTCTTGCTGGCCGCCGCCTTTCTAGCACCAGTCGCGACTACGGGATGTGCCAATCGCCCTTATCGCGTTTACGATCCCTACTACAACGACTATCACCGCTGGGACAATCACGAGACTGTTTACTATCACCAGTGGGTGGTCGACAATCATCGCGATGATCGAGACTTTCGCAGATTGAATCATGACCAGCAGAAAGGAATACTGGACCTGGCGCCATGCGCATCACGACGATCACGACCATGACCACGACCACGATCGGCACTAGACTCCATCACGCGACGGTATAGCGCGGGCGCTCTCGCCCGCGCGCCTGTCGACCTGCCTGAGCCAGATCCCCGAGATCCAAAACACCTTGCCTCGAATCTGGCAGAATGTAACCAGGAGGACACAATGGCAGAAAAGCGAATACTTCTCCTGGCCGGCGATTACGTCGAAGACTACGAAGTGATGGTGCCTTTCCAGGCATTGCAGATGGTAGGCCACACCGTCCATGCGGTCTGTCCGGGAAAGAAAGCCGGTGAATTCGTGCGCACCGCCATCCACGACTTCGAAGGCGACCAAACCTACAGCGAAAAGCGTGGGCACAACTTCATGCTCAATGCGACCTTTGACGACGTGAAGGCCGAAGCTTACGAGGCTCTGGTCATCCCCGGCGGCCGCGCGCCGGAATACCTTCGCCTGAATCCCAAGGTGCTCGATCTGGTGCGACATTTCTTTCAGGCACGTAAGCCGGTCGCCGCCATCTGCCACGCCGCGCAAGTGCTGGCTGCGGCCGGTGTGCTCAAAGGACGGCGCTGCAGTTGCTACCCTGCAGTCGCGCCCGACGTCACCGCCGCGGGCGGCACTTACGTCGAAGTTCCCATGGACCAATCCTGCGTCGACGGTAACCTCGTGACCGCGCCCGCCTGGCCCGCCCATCCCGCATGGCTTGCCGCGTTCCTGAAGGTATTGGGCACACGAGCCGAAGCAACCGAGCGCGTAGCATGACCGTGTAGGCGCGGGCGCCCTGGCCCCTGCTGCTTGACTCGGGTCCCTGTCTCGGGTCTTTGTGTGGCGGTGGCATTGGCGTCTCTCGCTGCAGCTGCTAAACGCCTCCGAAATAATTTTCCAAATGCAAAAGTTCGGTCGCGCCGCAACAGGCGAGGCCTCCTCGCGCACATACTCAAACTGCAATGTCCAAGGGTCATATTTGCTTTCTGCAAACCGTGCGGCCGCTCCCGGTCCACGCGCCCGGTAGGTTACACTGGGAACTTTCACTACTCTCAGGAGGAAAATCAGCTATGCCCGAAGCCACCGTCAGTGGCGCCGATTTCAAGAAACAACTGCGCGAAGGCACGCCCAAGATGGGTTTGTTCCTGAACGCGCACAGCCCGACCGTCGCCGAGCAACTGGCCCACAGCGGCTACGACTGGCTGCTGGTGGATACGCAGCACGGTCCCATGGGCTACGAAAAACTCTCCGCCATGCTCTCCGGAATCTCCAACGGCGGCGCAAAATCCCTGGTGCGCGTCGGCGGATACGACGATCGCCCCGGCATTCAGCAGGCCCTCGACATGGGCGCCGACGGCGTTCTGGTCCCCTACATCAACACTGCCGAAGAAGCGCGCCAGGCCGTGAGTTGCACCAAGTATCCCACCGCCGGCACGCGTTCGGTCTACTTTCCGCAGCGCAGCATGAACAAGGCCGGACTGCTGGGCTACGCCGGCAACTTCAACAACAACGGCATCGTCGCGCTGCAGGTCGAGACCGCCTCCTGCATCGAGAACATCGCCGAAATCGCCGCCGTGCCCGGCGTCGACATCCTGTTCCTGGGCCAGAACGACCTGTGCATGTCGATGGGTCTTTACGAAAAGTACGAATTCCCGCACATGTACACGTCGCCGGAACTCGATGCCGCCACCAAGAAGCTGATCGAGCACGCTCGCAAAAATAATCTGATTCTTGGAATCTTCCTGTTCGGCACTGCTCGCGTCGGCGAGTTCCTCGAAAAGGGCTTCACCTTCATCAGCGTCGGCAACGACCTGCACCACGTCCTGACGCAGGCCGGCGCCTACGTCAACGACATGGAAAATATCGCGAAGGAAAAAGGCAAGAACTGGAAGCGCCGCCCCACTGCTCTGTTCTAACCGGACCCGGCAGCGCCGCCGTCCCGGCGGGTGTCGCGAGGGCATCTTGCCCTCGCCGCTGGGATCGTCTCACCCAGGAACAGCCGGCGCTACCGGACACGTCCTTCGGCCGCACAATCCTACGATGCTGGAATCTGAATCCCCATCTCTTTGCCCAGACTAAGCTGCTGCGCCTGAAATTCCGCCAGCGCCTTTTCCAGCTTGTCCGCAGTACTCGCCACTGCCGTAGTCTCAGTCTTCGCCCGTCCAACTTGCTGGTCCAGCGCTTTCCGATGTTTTGCGACCTCGGAATCCGCCTTCTCCAATTTCTTGGTCAATTCCTTCAACCCATCCTTCTGCGATTTCGAAAAGCTCTTTCACAAAGTACTTATTGCCGCCCTGCGCATCTTCCACCGCGTCCTTCAAGGCGGAGGTCTGTTGGGAAAAGTCAGCCATCGCTGTTGGCCTTACTCGCTATCATGCAGCAGTTCTTGCGCCTGCTTCCGCGCCGCCTCCGTGCTCTTCGCCAGCGCCTGGAATTGGGACACCTGGTCGGGAGTGGCCTGCACCGCCAGGGCGTGGTTGAAATCCTGCAGATTGGAGTTGCTCGGCTCGCTCGATCCGGTACCACGCGGCGCGCCGCCGCGGCCGCCACCGCCATGTCCTCCATGCTGGCCCAGCACCTGGTCTGAACAAAACAATAGAACAATCCCCAGGGCCAAAACGGTCAAACGGTTCACGCGCATTCTCCTTGTCAGGGGCGGAGAGTAATCCGCAGTCATAACGCTGGCGATTGTAGTTTATGAACTAGCGAACGCTCTAAATGTAAAGACACGGTCAAGTCTGGCAAACATTTGTAAAGCGAAAAAGGCCACGCTCATTTCTGAGCGTGGCCTTTGTAATTCGAGCTGACGAACGTCGCGAGTCTAGAACAGGTTCCACAGGAACTGATTGTAAACGTCGTGGTGATACTGCACTTCGGGCGCCTTCACGAACGTACCCAGCAGGCGCGGACAGCGATCGGCGGCGGCTTTCTTCAAGTCCGCATACCGCCCTTTCACGTCCTCGCCAAAAAGCTTCGGTCGTCCACTCCGCCTTGTCGAAATTCGCCATGCGCGTCATAGATGTTGTCCGGCAGGTAGCGCTCGGCCTGGCGGAGGTTCTTGATCTTCGCGGTGTCGCCATCAATGCCGGTCTTGAAGATCGAGAGCATCACCATGTAAGGATTCGCGTCCGGAGCCACCGAGCGCACTTCCACGCGCATGCTCTTTTCGTTGCCGATGGGAATACGAATCATCGACCCGCGATCCACCGCCGAAGCCTTGATCTGGTTGGGCGCTTCGAAGTGCGGATCCAGCCGCCGGTAAGCGTTCACGCTGGGATTGAGCAGCAGGCAAATGTCATTGCCGTGGGTAAGGATGCGGTCCACAAACGACCAGCCCAGCTTGCTGAGCTTCTCTTCGCCCTTCGGATCCCAGAACAGATTCTTCCCGCCCTTGCTGATGGACACATTGGTGTGCATGCCGCTGCCGTTCACGCCCACCACAGGTTTCGGAAGGAAGCTGGCGGTCAGACCCATGTTGGTCGCCACCTGCCGGCAAACCAGCTTGTAGATCTGGATCTGGTCGGCAGCTGCCACGACTTCGCCGTACCCGTAGTTGATTTCAAACTGCGAAGGCGCCACTTCCGGATGGTCTTTTTCGTTCTGGAAGCCCATGGCGCGCTGCACTTCGGCGGTGGTATCAATAAACGTGCGCAGCGGATCGCCGGGCAGCGAGTGGTAGTATCCGCCGGTATTCACGTATTCGAACTTGCCGGTTTCGTTGTAGCGCCGCTCCGCGTCCACTCCCTTAAACAGGAAGCCTTCAATTTCGTTGGCCGCGTTCAGCGTGTAGCCTTCGTCCTTGAACTGTTTCTCGGCATACAGCTTCAGGATGCCGCGAATGTCGGCGCCGTAAGGAGTGCCGCCCTTGTCGATCACGTCGCCGAAGACCAGCACTTTGCCGGCGCCGAAGTAATCCGCCGGCCCCCAGTAGAATGCCGTCCAGTCGATCCCCAGCCGCAAATCGCTTTCCCGCTGCGCCGTAAATCCGCGAATCGACGATCCGTCAAAAGTCAGGTTGTCCCAGCTCTTGATCAGAAATTTCTTGTCGTAGTCCAGCATGTGCAGCCGGCCTTCGAGATCGCTGAAAAGCACGGTCACCGCCTTGATGCGCTTTTCGTCGGTCAGATATTTGAGCCGGTCCTCTTGGATCTTGTGCAGGGCAACGCGGTTCTTGCGCTGCTCCTTTGCCTTCAGATTCAACTGTTCCAGTTCGTCATACGAGAGAGTCAGGAAGTTGCGCAGTTCGTTCGACATGAATCTCCTTAAATTGTGACTACCGCATCAGACATAACAGTGGGGATGTGACGGCTGGTTCGCAATCGGTAGAATATCGCGAAGCCCCCGATCCGTCTCATTAAAAAACCTTATAACCCATATTGAAGAGATTTATTTGGCAGCCGTGTGGGGCGACCCTCTTGACCACCGCCTTTGATTTTGACGTCGACGTTAATGTCTCATTTCCAAACTGTTTGCGCATCGCAACGTCTAACCCCACGTGAAAAGCGGCGGACAGGGGTGTCCGCCCCGCATGTTCTTAGTCGAACTCGACCTTCTCAAATCCCAAACCCTGCATCAGGCTGGTGATGGTCGAAGCCGCATTCTGCTGGGCTGTTCGCAAAATACCATCGGCCAGCGCTGCCTCTTGCAGCTGGCGTTCCGCCTCCTGCCGCACCTGCGTTTCCAGATTCGGATCGGTGGGAACCAGCAACCCGGTTTGCCGCGAATACACCCGGGTCTTCGCGCTATCGAGCCGCGTACTGAATACCTGAGATGCAGGAAGGTGCAAGTGAACCTGCCTGCCATCCACTCTGACGTCGCCCGGCTTCAAATTCGAGAAATCAATCCCGGCGACGACTTCGCCGTGCACCATCATCAGGAGGCGATCTCCCGCCAGAAAATCCGGAAAGACCGGGTTCTCTTTTGCCCCGGTCACCAATTTGTCCATGGTGTAAACCACAGTCTCCAACCGTTGCAGCCGCTGAATGCGATCCACCACAGTGGGCTGGCTTACATCGATGCTGAGGGTTCTACCGGTCACCGTCGACCACATGTGGCTCAACAATGTCGGCCCGGAAGTCCGTGACAGCATCACCCATCCGATCGAGCCAACCGCAACGACCCCGAGAATCAGCCCGATAACCAAGGCGAACACAACAGAGGATCGACCACCTCGAGAAGAGTGGGGGTTCACATCAGAATTGCGAGACATCCAGCAAGGTTATCACCAGGGATGATCACTAGGGACGACGCTTGCACTTGCATGAGCTCTTCTTAACTTATGCAGTCTCCTTTGCAGTCTTTGATTTCTCGCCAGCGCTATCACAGACGTGTGGATGAAATTGTAAAAACATTTAACCAGATATTCACCGGACATTAACCTGCCCTCCAATTGACTGCCCGATTATGGGGTTCATTCCAGCAGTGAAATCAAATGGAGGAACTCGTTCGTGAGAAAAGGTCTGCTCGCCACCGCCCCAGTCGCCTTTGCACTCGGCGTCGTCGCCACACCCCGCACCAATGCCCAGGTCAACTTGCTTGCTGTCGGCTCTCTGACTAGTTCCAGCGCCGGCTCCTTCGCCGACCTCTCCCACCTGCAAAACACACTGGAAAACGGCGCCCCAGCCAATCTGCTCGGAGGCCTCGGCTCCGCTCTCGCCTACGCGTCCGGCAACACCTTCCTTGGCCTCCCGGACCGCGGCCCGAACGCCGTACCATTCGACTCCCTCATTGACGACACGGTCACCTATATCCCGCGCTTCCATACCATTACTATGGACCTCGAACCCAACAAGGGGGCCGGCCTTCCTTTCACCCTCACTCCGAGACTGCGGGACACGACCCTGCTGTTCAGCCTGACCCCGCTGGTTTACGGCACGGGTGAAAACCTCGCTGTGGGATCGGGTGTCCCTCCGCAGAACAACTTTCTGCAACATTTCTTCACCGGCCGTTCGGACGCCTTCGACCCGAACCGCAACTCCGGAAACTCCAACGATGGCCGCCTGGATTCCGAAGGCATTCGGCTTTCCAACGATGGCCTCAGAGTTTATATCTCCGACGAGTACGGACCCTACGTCTATGAATTCGACCGCCTCTTCGGTGTGCGCTTGCGCACCTTCAAACTTCCTGCGCACCTGTTTGTGGCTAATCTGAGGCCGGTCGGGAATGATGAAATCGCCGACAACACCAGCGGCCGCACCGCAAACAAGGGCATGGAAGGACTCGCCATCACGCCCGATGGCAAAACGCTGGTCGGTATCATGCAGAACGCGCTCATTCAGGATAACGCCGAGGGTGGCGCAGCCAAGAACCTGCTGCGCCTCGTGACCATCGACATCGCCAGCGGCCAATCCACGCACGAATATGCCTACTTGCTGACCACAGGCTCGGGCGTCAGCGAGATCACTGCGTTAAACCAGCACGAGTTCCTAGTTGACGAACGCGACGGCCACGGCCGCGGCGACGGTAGCGTTGCCAAGGTCAAACAGATTTTCAAGATCGACCTGGCGGGCGCAGTCGATGTCACCAACATGGATGGAACCACGGCCGCGACTCATGCCGTGACCAAGAGCACGAAGCCATTCCTGGATATCGTCAACGTGCTGACTGCCAACGGCATTGCCGCAGACCAGATTCCGGCCAAGCTGGAAGGCATTACGCTCGGGCCCGACGTTAAGCAGGCCGGCAAAACCGTGCACACGCTGTGGGTCGCCAACGATAACGACTTCCTGACCGAGGTCCCCGACGACACCAACACCATAGTTCCGAACCCAAACCAGTTCTTCGTCTTCGGATTCACCGACGTCGACCTGGCCGGCTCGAAATTGGTTCCGCAGCAGTTCAGGTCGTTCCGCTGGTAAGTCCGGTCTTGAGGGTACCCCGTCCAAGCTCTGCTTGGGCGGGGGGTTTCTTGGGAGCTCAATTACAGAAGGATCTGCTTCGCCGCCGTCGCGATTCGACTCTTGCCATGAGAACACAAAGCATTCCCGCCCAAGCAGGACTTGGACGGGGCACCCTAAGTGAAGTGGACAAGATAAAACTCCCACGCCGCGAAGGTGGAGCACACTGTCAATCTAACGACAGCAAATATCCGGGCGTTCCGCCCAATCGCCCGCCGAGGACTTGTGCGTCCAGTACCGCCATGTCCCACGAGGTCCACGAAGCCGGGGTAAGCCGCAGGGTTATATTATCGAACGAGGCAAACACAGGTCCAACGTGGGGATCGGATATTGCCGCTGCACTCAAATATCGCGCGTGTATTCGCCGATTTATTTCCTGAGACTGGTTCCCCGAAATCACTTCCACGCTTCCCGTAGCAGTTACGCCACGCTCTGCCCCAGGTTTTCGACTGTCTACCATCAGCGAAGCTCTGGGTCGCGCCGCCACATTACGAGCTTTCTGCGTCCTGGAAGATGTCGCGACGTATAGGCTGCCGGACTCGAAGAGATACCAAACTGCAGTCAGGTGAATTGCCCCATCGGCGTTCTCTGTTCCGAATGTTGCAATGTAGCGTCCACGAAGTAGTTCCTGGAAGGCCGGATCCAGTGTTCGAGTTGGCATTGTTCCCTCCGCAGCGCGCCCGATTCGCCAGGATCCAATTCTCTCACTTCTCCCCGGGATCGGGAATCGAACGGGTGTTGTCATCTGCTCTCAAGCGTGCCCCGTCCACGCTTCGCTCTGGCGGGATTTTGTTTCCGAGGATAAAGGCGGGCTACCCCCACGGTCGACGAGTGCGCAGCTTCGAGCTAATAAAGTATCGACGGAAGATATGCGCCTGCGGGCTCGTTGTAAAAGCCGACGGTCATGAGGGTCATCGGCTGCACCACGCGGAGGCCATTCTCCAGGCACCATCGGAACAGAACCGCGTTTCGCGTCGGAACAAGAATGCCCGGCCCCAGAAACGCATCGGCCTTCGCGATCAACGCCTGGACATCAGAGTTCGTCTCGCCGACCGTATGTCCGAAAAATCCAACCATCGTGGCATACGCCACGATTCGGCCGTCTCGCTCGGCGACAACGGCCGTCGCTTGATCGATCGCATTGCGCAGCTCGCCGCCGCGGTCGTGACCATGTACAGATCGACAAAGCCGATTGCATTCCTCCAGATCCGGCATGGTGGCGGGACGTACGTTGTAGCCCGGAGTCGGAGCCTTGATCGGAGGCCCTTGCATTGTAGATATCGGCTCACGCGTGTCAAACCCGAGCTTGGTGTAGAGAGAAAGAGACCGGTTGTGAAAAGCTGCCTGCAAAAGGCGTGTGCCCTTGAAGCCTCGTTCCGCGGAGCGCGCCAACACCGCTTCCATGAGCGCGCGTCCGGCGCCCTTATTCTGAACTTCGGGGTCGATGGTAATCGGCCCAACGCCTGCAATCGCAGAGCGCTCGTCAAGGCAGTTGCTGCCCAGAATCTGCCCACCCGATTCCGCAACCACGCAATAGAAACCGGGATGAGCGAACATCATGGAAAGGACGCCCGTCGCCACATCAACCGACGGAAAGTCTGGCGGGAAAGCGTGCTCGGTTGAAATCTTCGTAAAGGCGTCATAGCAGATCCGCCCGCAAACTGCGGCGTCCTCCGGCCTGGCTTTGCGGATTGCTATTGGTGAAGTGTCAAACACGGGCTGTCGCAACGTTGCCACAAGTTCCCCCGATTCAGGTTGGACGCGGAAGTGTATCGCAGATGATGGCGATGTTTCTAGATGCGGGAGTCGAGTCTTGAACTAGATTTGTTGCGCCGGGTACTCCATCCTTAAGGATAATTTGATCCATGACATAGTCGGCCACCGGGCCGAGGCCTGACGAAACAAACCACTCAGTCGCCTCGTGAAGTGCTGCCCTCGTGTGATTGCGAAGAGAAATACAGCCATGTACTGAATCAAGGCCCTTCTACGGAAACACTCGTCACGAATTGCAGTATTCTTTTGACAAACAAGTGACATGGTTCACGCATCGATCCTACCAAACGTTGAATCCAATCTTTCAAACACACTGAAGACAGTCTTCACGAACAAACCGCGCGGTTCTGTAAATAGTGCGCACGCACGACAAGGCGTCTTGGGGCAAATCTGATTCAGATTTTCGTCGATGTAGTTGAAGCCGAACCGGAACGCTCGAAGGTCAGCCTGGGCCACGAAGTACCGATCAATCGTACAAAAATCATCTACTAAGGAGATGTGATGACTCACTTCGCATGTAATCGCAGGACTCTGTTGTTCGTGAGATTATTCTTCTGGGCCGCGGGGATGGTTACCGGCCTGGTATTGGTACAACCAGCCGCGGCGCAATCCGACGATGTCGCTGCAAAGCACTTCGTGACGCCAACGGTGTTCCAGGCCGCCGGCCCATCCGCAGCATCGATTCAGAGCACGGTGGATCAATTTCGTGCGGCGCTCGGGGCTGTCAACAACGGTAATAATCCCGGACAGGCCAGCGGACGGCGTGAAATCAACTGGGATGGCGGTAGCCCGACCAACGCAACCACTACTCTTACCGGTACACCCTTAACCACGTTCCTGAACACTCGTGGCGCCAACATCGCCACACGCGGAAGCGGATTTGTCCAGGCGCCACCGTCGGGCCTGGCAGACACGTTTGGGAACTCGAGCTACGCCACGATCTTCCACGCATTTAGCCCGCTGCGGCTGTTCTCGCCGATCGGGAGCAACGTCACCGAAGTCGAGTTCTCCGTTCCGGGCAGCAATGGCAACACACCCGCGACTTCCACCGGGTTCGGCGTGGTTTTTACCGACGTCGACTCCCCGGATGGTAGCGCACCGAGAGACAGGACAGGAAACCGTCACGCCAGCACTTTGATCGCGTACTACGGCACCCGCGGCGAGTTGCTTTTCACGAGCCACGCACCGGCTTCGCCGGGCGACGGAAACCTGTCCTTCATCGGCGTGGTCTTTAGCGACGCTCGTGTTGCTCGAGTCACGATCATAGCCGGCGACGTAGCGCCCGGGCCTAACGACGACAGAAGGGACGTCGTCATGATGGATGACTTCCTTTACGGTGAACCAACACCCGTTTTTTAAAACGGAAAGGTCAGCCGGGTGCCCCGTCCAAGATCCGCTTGGGCGGGGTTTCTTCTCCTCAGTGGAATACTCGGTGCGAGGCGGATACTCTTGTGCGGCGGAAGCGTGCAGCGCACACCGACGCAAAGCCGTATCCTGTGACCGACAAAACTCCCACCCAAGCAGAGCTTGGATGGGGCACCCTCGAGAGTAATACTTACGGAATGGGACGGGCCATCCGCCCGGTCGTGAAAATCGGACTCCCTAGGAACTTCGTCACGGTTGTTGTTGGGGAGGGGGCTGCTTCTTGTCTCGAGCTCGACGCGCAGCTTCGCCCAGAGATACCTGATCTCCCATCTGGCTTGCATTACCCAGTGAGCCGTTCGGATCACTAATCGTTTCCCCGGTGATCGCATGTTCCGAGCTCGTAGCCGCTACCGGCTTAAGTGTCACGACCGGAGCAGGCGCATTTGAAGTGGGCGCCGGTGTCTGCAGGACCGCTTCCTCGACGGAAACCCGGGCCTTGTCTACTACCTTGCCCTGATCCAATGGCTTGAGCTTCGGGGACTTCAGCTCGTAGGTTCCCTGTTCCGCAGACACCAGAATAAGGCGGCCGTGTCCCTTCATTAAACCGGTCGCGATTTCCAGCCGGATGAAGTAGGGCTGTCCTGCCTTCAGGTCTAACGCCACGCCCGACTGGGCGTCGTTGGAGTGGAAGGTGTGTTTCCCCGGATCGATTTTCACGGTGAAGTAGCGGCCATTCTCCATGCGGGCAAGCTCGGTTTCATCGCACCACACGGAAGGCGACAGCGCGCTGCCGACGAACTGCTTGTAACGGTACACGTAAACCGTGGCCTGGACCGGCTTGGCATCGGTGACCAGTGGGCCTGCCGCAGGCTCTTGCGCGAACGTAAGCGCGCCGGTCAGCACAACAGCCAAGGACAGAACGCTAAGTGAGCGCATCTTGCTCCTCATATGTGGAACTCCCTGCGGGAATGTTTGCGGCGGCGCTAAGCCGCCTTAAGATGTCTGGTTAAGACATCGGGCACCGCTTCAAAGATATTCAGCACTGCATTAGCACTCAAGTTACCGCAGTACCATCGGCAGGCCATCTAAGTGTGGCGCGGGCGCCCCCGCCCGCGTGGCCACGCCCTCAGCCGGGTGCCCCATCCTTGCGCTTTTTGCAAGGGTGGGATTTCCACGGACACTGCGTAAAGGGCCTTTCTCTCATTAGTAGTAATCGGACGAGATCGAACAGCCCACCCTTTTCGCACAGGACGCGAAAGGATGGGGCACCCTCAGGTTCGGAGGGGGTGAGGCAAGGGTGGGCCAGCCGCCAAGTTTTTCTGACTATCAGAGGATCGCGCGGGTAATCGCCTGCCACCAGGAGGGATTGCTTCGCCACATGTACACTGCAAGGCTTTGGCCAACGATCAACAACGGCGCCGCATAGAGATACACCTTATGGACGCGCCGATCTACCAGCAGGTCGCGCGCCACGCCGAGAATGATCAGCAAGTCCAGGCAAGGATAGAAGAGATTATTGTCGAACAAGTAGGCAAAGCGGCCAAAGGCCGCGTCCATGAGCCCGCAGGTTGCAATGAAGATCAACCGGCGATGCAGCTCCGGTTTCATGCGCCAATAGATGGCCAGCGCAATGCACACGCCAAAGGCGATCATGTCGTAGAACGGGATGCTGAGAAAGGCGTCCACGCCGCTCTGATGGAGTTGAGCCTTGTCGAAGCGGGTCATGACGATGGAGGTAACGATGCCCAGCGGAACCATCCCCGTTGCGAGCCCAGCGCCAAACCATCCGATGGAGCGATGCCAACTGACTTTGCGTATACGGACCAGCGTGGACTGACAAATGAAAAAGATCGCCCACGCGGTGAAAGCTGAGGCATGGATCCAGAGAATAAAGGGCCGCGGCACCGCGGGATGGAACAGGTTGTCGTTGACGGTACGCTTGAAGCCGGCGAACACAATCGCCGCGAGCAGCAGCGACATCGCGAAATAGAAGTACCGATTCACGAGCCCGTTACGACCGGTCAGGGTCGTCGTGCCCAGTTTTCTCTCCGGGCTCATTACAGGCCCGACGGGTTCTACGTTGATAGTGGCCATAGAAGAATGAGCTTGGACTTCGATTCTTGTTGCCCGGCCCACGGGAGCATACACGACGAGCGCCCGGCTCGTCATCTTTTTCGGATTCGCTCATGTGGGTACCCAGCAGTAATCTCCCAAGACCTGTCATCCCGAGCGAAGTCGAGGGACCTTGTGTTTCTGCGCCGGGTGCCGAGACGGTTCATAGAGCTTTTCTCTGATTCCTCACAAAAACGTGGGTTGTATTCTCTCCAGCGAGGGTTTTGTACGGAGCGAAACCAAGATTGGAGAGATTGATTCCGGAAAATAAGTGTTCCCCTTCGCCCAACAAGACCGGCGACATGGCCAAGTGCATTTCGTCGATCTGCCCTGCGGTGAGATATTGACGAATGGTGGAAACTCCACCGCCGATGCGTACGTCTTTGCCTTGGGCCGCTTCCCTGGCTTTATTTAACGCCGACTCCGCCCCGTCGGTGACGAAGTGGAATGTGGTGCCACCTTCCATCGCGAGCACGGACCGCCGGTGATGCGTGAGCACAAAAACAGGTGTGTGATACGGAGGATTGTCGCCCCACCACCCTTTCCACGAATCGCCGGGCCTGTCGCTCCATGGACCCCGAACCGGTCCAAACATATTACGGCCCAAGATCCAGGCACCGACATTTGCGAAGGATTGCTCGGCCACATCGTTGTCAATGCCTTTCGTCCCTTCGCCTTGGCCATGCATTCTCTTGAATACGTCTGTTGTGAAAAACCACGCGTGGAGTTCCAACCCGCGAACCCCGAGCGGATTCTGCAAATCTTGCCGTAGGCCGGCCCCAAACCCGTCGAGTGAAACCGAAAACGTAGCGACTCTGACTTTGCTCATGCTCTCCTCTTTGCGATATTGCAATGTTATCAACTTAAGCCGTTTTAGAAGGCGTTAGGGCGCGGCAATTTGAAGGCGATCCGGGTGCCCCATCTTTGCTGCTTTGCAATGATGGGGAAGACGATGCCGTCCGCGATTGTGTGGCCGTTCTCGGCACGCTTAATTGCATGTGTACGTTCTTGGGGATATTTACCGCGCCAGCCCGGGTGCGAGCGCCAGTGTTGATACTCCTTCCACGCAAAGGGAGCGATGTCGACATAGAAACTGTGAATCTGCGCCTCGGGAGAGGCTGGATTATCATTTGTTGCGAATGCCGCGGTCAAATGAAGCTCGGCGACTTACTCTCCCACACACGTGTGGCGCGGGCGCCCTCGCCCGCGAAAGGCGCATCCCTCGCCTTCCAGTTTGGGAAAAGGAAATCGCACCATGTTCATCCGTCACTGACATCAAGAAATACGAGATGTAACTCTGGATTCCGCCGGAGTCCGGCTTACATGGAAGCGCCCGCCAACTCGTCGCCACTGGCGAAGTACCGTTATCGAAGACGGCTTCCTCACCTGCAGAAAGCGGATGCTGCTCTATTCGTTACGTTTTGCACCGGCGGACGAATGATTCCGCCGGAGCGAGCCCGCGATCTGGTTTTTGACCACTGTTTGAGAGAAGCTGAGATCTTGGCCATGGCGGGCGAGGGCGCCCGCCCCAGACGTGACGCGCGGATACGCTTGCACGCCGCCGTAGTCATGCCTGACCATGTCCATCTGCTGCTGACGCCGCTTCGCGATAGAGTTGGCTGGCCGTTTCCGCTAGTCGACATTCTTCAATGCTTGAAGAGTACGACGGCTCATCGAATCAATCGAATGTCTGGCATCTCAGGCCCGGTCTGGGAGGAAGAATCGTTCGATCATGTACTGCGGTCGGACGAGAGTTTGAATGAGAAGTGTGAGTACATCCGGCAGAATCCGGTGAAGGCGGGATTGGTACAGAAGCCGAGGGACTATCATTGGCTTTGGGTGGACCCCGAGCTTGAATCTTGAATCCGGCTTTTCGCGGGCGGGGGCGCCCGCGCCACATGGTCACAGCCACATGCCCGCTAAAGGAAAAAGCCGACCATGTTTCCATGATCGGCCTTTATTAATGCCGGCAACGACCTACTCTCCCACACACTTTCGCGTGCAGTACAATCGGCCCTGCGGGGCTTAACTTCCGTGTTCGGGATGGGAACGGGTGGATCCCCCGCGGTAAGATCACCGACAACTTGATCGCGCGCAAGGCGCGCGAAAGCTGCTAGCGACTAGCTTCTAGCTAAAGCTCATTGATTCCCAGGTTATGGGTTAGCAAGAAGCCAGTAGCTAGCAGCCAGAAGCTGATTTTCAAAGATCGTGAGGACAATGCCTCACAACTGAATAGATTGGGTGTAGCTTACTTTCTTCTTGGTTTACTTCCGATTTCAGCTACACACTACAAAGCTTGGCTTGCTTTCACAAAGCTCGTCGGCGCCCAGTGTCAGCGTGTTCTTCTATCCCCGACCCCAGGTTCGGGCGGGAGGGAAAAACTCTGCTTTCAATCAGCTCAGGTTCTAGCTGAAGGCTGAAAGCTAAGAGCTGACAGCTGGTTTAATGCACCGAGTAAATTTTATGGTCAAGCCGAACGGGCGATTAGTGCGGGTAAGCTTCACACATTACTGCGCTTTCACTTCCCGTCTATCAACCAGGTGGTCTTCCTGGGCCCTTCTTATCCCTTACGGGTTGGGAGATCTCATCTTGAGGAGTGCTTCCCGCTTATATGCATTCAGCGGTTATCACAACCGAACTTCGCTACCCAGCTATGCCGTTGGCACGACAGCTGGAACACAAGAGGTTCGTCCATCCCGGTCCTCTCGTACTAAGGACAGGTCCTCTCAAATCTCCTGCGCCCACAACAGATAGGGACCGAACTGTCTCGCGACGTTCTGAACCCAGCTCACGTACCGCTTTAATAGGCGAACAGCCTAACCCTTGGAACCTTCTACAGCTCCAGGATGCGATGAGCCGACATCGAGGTGCCAAACCGGAGCGTCGATATGAACTCTTGGCTCCGATCAGCCTGTTATCCCCGGCGTACCTTTTATCCGTTGAGCGATGGCCCTTCCATGCAGAACCACCGGATCACTAAAGCCTACTTTCGTACCTGCTCGTCTTGTAGGACTCGCAGTCAACCACGCTTATGCTTTTGCACTCGTCGGCTGATTTCCAAACAGCCTGAGCGTAGCTTCGCGCGCCTCCGTTACCGTTTAGGAGGCGACCGCCCCAGTCAAACTACCCGCCTTACTATGTCCCTCTCCCGGTTAACGGGAGTAGGTTAGAACCACAGAACTCGCAGGGTGGTATCTCACCGGTGGCTCCTCCAAGCCCGAGAGCCTGGAATCAAAGCCTCCCACCTATCCTGCGCAGCAAGTGCCATAGTTCATAGTAAAGGTATAGTAAAGGTGCACGGGGTCTTTCCGTCTAGTTGCGGGCAACCGGCATCTTCACCGGCACTACAAGTTCGCCGTGTCAGTCGGCAAGACAGTCGCACTTTCGTTACGCCATTCGTGCAGGTCGGAACTTACCCGACAAGGAATTTCGCTCAGTTCGTCTTACTCTGTTTCCAGAGAAGCTGGACTTTATCTTTCACATCCTGTGTTCATCGTCGCTGCGATGGCTCGGATCTTCTCGATGCCTTCGATCGCAAGATGTTCTTCCCTTGACCATCAGCTGCAGGATCTTTCCTGAACTTCGCGAAATCAACTCGCTTCTTTGATTTGAGCGGATGCTCTTCAAAGAAGGGAATGATCTCGTTGGTTCAGGTGATCCAGACTTCGCACCCGATACGCCATTCGCTCCGCGTGATTGGTTCGAACCACGCCGCACCCAAAGAACTTCTTGAGTGCGTGCAGCAATTGGATATCTCGTCTGGTGTTGTACCACTGTGAATTCAGGAAGCACCTGGAAATCCAGAAGTCATCTCCGGATGCCGGATTGATGCCGACGAAGAAACAACCTTCGCCGTCAACAAATCCGACCACCCATTGCGCTTCCAAATTTCCAGGATGTGGCTGAACGTGAAGTCTCTGAGGGTTCTCCATTGGTTGGAGCCTTCCCTGCGGATTGTCCCCTTGTCCGTCGGATTTTGACTGCTGTCGGTTAGGACAGCGAGTACCGATCGGCTGTATGAGGAGTTTCCCGCATATAGTTCAGTTTTACTAAGGCTAGCGAATCGTTAACCTTAGGACCGTTATAGTTACGGCCGCCGTTCACTGGGGCTTCAGTTCGAAGCTTCACCTTGCGGTTGACCTCTCCCTTTAACCTTCCAGCACCGGGCAGGCGTCAGCCCCTATACGTCGTTTTCGACTTTGCAGAGACCTGTGTTTTTGTTAAACAGTCGCAGTGCGCATTTCTCTGCGGCCTCTTCGGGCTATAAACCCTAGTGAGGCACCCCTTCTCCCGAAGTTACGGGGTTAATTTGCCGAGTTCCTTACCAACTGTTCTCACGAGCGCCTTTGGATATTCTCCTCGTCTACCTGTGTCGGTTTGAGGTACGGTTCCCTTACGTTCTCCTTAGAGGTTTTTCTTGGCAGCGTGGAATCGGCAGCTTTCCTCCATACGGAGTACTGCTTTGCGTCTCAGTGATAACTTCCTCGCGGATTTTCCTACGAAGAAACACCTTACACGCATCGACCGTCATAGCCATAGGACGGCCTGCTTATCCTTCTGCGTCACCCCATCGTAATAACGAACACAAGGGAGGTCCGGAATATTAACCGGATGTCCATCGGCTACGCCTTTCGGCCTCGCCTTAGGGACCGCCTGACCCTGAGCGGATTAACCTTTCTCAGGAAACCTTAGACTTTCGGCGCGGAGGGTTCCCACCTCCGTTATCGCTACTTATGCCGGCAGGGTCTCTTCTCAACCGTCCACCAGTCTTTTCAGTCTAGCTTCAAACTGTTGAGAATGCTCTCCTACCACGCACACCCGTAAGGATGTGCATTCGCTGCTTCGGTACCAAGCTTGAGCCCCGTTATATTGTCGGCACCGGACCGCTTGACCAGTGAGCTATTACGCTTTCTTTAAAGGATGGCTGCTTCTAAGCCAACCTCCTGGCTGTCTGGGCGTTCCGACTTCCTTTCCCACTTAGCTTGGATTTGGGGACCTTAGCAGGCGATCTGGACTGTTTTCCTCTCGACGACGAAGCTTAGCCCCCGCCGTCTGACTCCCGGATTGGTTGTTCTATGGCATTCGAAGTTTGATTGGATTCTGTAAGCTGGAAAGCCCCATAGTCCATTCAGTTCTCTACCACCACGACAAATCATCCGAGGCTAGCCCTAAAGCTATTTCGGAGAGAACGAGCTATCACGGAATTTGATTAGCCTTTCACCCCTACCCTCAGCTCATCGGAGCTTTTTTCAACAAACACCCGTTCGGCCCTCCAGTAGGTTTTACCCTACCTTCAGCCTGGCCAAGGGTAGATCATCCCGCTTCGCGTCTATTCCTGCCAACTGATTCGCCCTATTAGGACTCGCTTTCGCTACGGCTCGCTTTCGCTTAACCTTGCTGACAAGAATAACTAGCCGGCTCATTATGCAATAGGCACGCGGTCAGACTTTCGGCTTGCGCCGCATAGTCCTCCCACCGTTTGTAGGCACACGGTTTCAGGTACTATTTCACTCCCCTCGCAGGGGTTCTTTTCGCCTTTCCCTCACGGTACTGGTTCACTATCGGTCAGAAGCTAGTATTTAGCCTTACGGGATGGTCCCCGTAGCTTCCCGCAAAGTTTCTCGTGCTCCGCGGTACTCAGGTATCGACTTCGAGTCCAGTTCGTTTTCGCCTACGTGGCTATCACACCCTATGGCTCCGCTTTCCAGCGGGATTTGGCTAACGACTGGATTGTTAACTCTACTGTTGTCGACCCTACAACCCCGGCCACACCCGAAGGTATGACTGGTTTAGGCTAATTCCGATTTCGCTCGCCACTACTTTCGGAATCGAGGTTTCTTTATTTTCCTCCAGGTACTGAGATGGTTCACTTCCCTGGGTTCGCTCGTGCCCAACTATGGATTCATTGGGCCGTACGAGGGTTTTACCCTTGTGGGTTTCCCCATTCGGAAATCCCCGGATCAATGCCTGCTTGCGGCTCCCCGAGGCTTATCGCAGCTTGCCACGTCCTTCATCGCCTGCTTCTGCCAAGGCATCCACCATGCGCCCTTAGTAGCTTGACCATAAAATTTACTCGACACATTGCGGCTTCGCCGCCAGCTTTCAGCTATCAGCCGTCAGCTCTCAGCAAATCCACCACACGCCGCGCAAACTCTATGGGCCTAGTCTGCCTGCTCCTCGCACGCGACATAGGCACTGCTTCGCGATCTTCGCGACCTTTGCGGTTGCTTTCGCGATCACCTCCGGAACACTCGGAATCTGAAATGCAAATCTGCCTCCGTACACCAGCAGGCTTCTCTCTAGGCACTCATAAAAATTTACAGCCTTGTAGATTGCCCAATCTATTCAGTTGTCAAATATCGTCCTCGGAGCCTAGCCTTGCTCAGCCTGGCATCACCCTGCCTAAGCAGGTATGGGTCTTACTCGACTCCGAAGTGTGCAAACTTCGAAAGTCTTTCCAACCCAATGTTCGGCGTCAAGCGACTTTCTTGAACCGTGAACAGAATCATGGTTGTCACAGTTGACGCCCAACATCGGGCTAGTCGTCAGTCTTCGGCCGATCTCGACGACTGAAGCCGACGACTGAATTCTGGTGGAGCTGACCGGGATCGAACCGGTGGCCTCCTGGTTGCAAACCAGGCGCTCTCCCAGCTGAGCTACAGCCCCATACTGCAGTTGTCAGTCTTCCGTCGTCCAGTTTCAAAAGCCATTGCTGAGGACTGACGACCATGACTGACGACTGATTCTGGTGGGCCTGGGTAGAGTTGAACTACCGACCTCACCCTTATCAGGGGTGCGCTCTAGCCACCTGAGCTACAGGCCCGGTCTTGCTTGCACAAAACTATCCGGAGCCTGAATTTTATCACCGGCTCCAGCCACTAGCCGCTAGCTTCCAGCCAAATCTTTTCGTCGTTAAATCACGCGATTTAGCCAGGAGCTAGAAGCTAGTAGCCAGAAGCTCAATATTATTTTCGAGGACAAGGTTGAACGTACATCCCAGCTAAGCCGGGACTGACCATCATGCGGATAGGACTCGAGCAAGAGAGGTCCGAACGGGTTTCCTATTCCACTTCACAGGTTTGCCCTTGCGGGTTATCAAGAAGCGGGACAGGGTACACGGCAACATCCTCCGTATGTTTAATTTCCGTTGATTTACTAGAGCCGAAGCTTATGAAGAGCGCGGGAACCGCGGAAGTGCCATGACGTTCTCTCTTAGAAAGGAGGTGATCCAGCCGCAGGTTCTCCTACGGCTACCTTGTTACGACTTCACCCCAATCATGAACCATACCTTGGACGGCTGCCCCCTTGCGGTTGGCTCACCGGCTTCTAGTGCAGTCCACTTTCGTGATGTGACGGGCGGTGTGTACAAGGCCCGGGAACGTATTCACCGCGGCGTGCTGATCCGCGATTACTAGCGATTCCAGCTTCATGGAGTCGAGTTGCAGACTCCAATCCGAACTGAGGCCGGCTTTTTCCGATTAGCTCCCCTTCGCAGGTTTGCGACGGTTTGTACCGACCATTGTAGCACGTGTGTAGCCCTGGACATAAAGGCCATGAGGACTTGACGTCATCCCCACCTTCCTCCCCGTTATCCGGGGCGGTTTCGCTAGAGTGCCCGACTTGACTCGCTGGCAACTAACGATAAGGGTTGCGCTCGTTGCGGGACTTAACCCAACATCTCACGACACGAGCTGACGACAGCCATGCAGCACCTCCACAGCAGTTCTTGCGAAAAGGGATATTTCTACCCCGGTCCACTGTGCTTCGAGCCCAGGTAAGGTTCTTCGCGTTGCGTCGAATTGAACCACATGCTCCACCGCTTGTGCGGGCCCCCGTCAATTCCTTTGAGTTTCAGCCTTGCGACCGTACTCCCCAGGCGGGATGCTTATCGCGTTAGCTTCGGCACAGCCGGATTGGGTACCGGCCACACCAAGCATCCATCGTTTAGGGCTAGGACTACCAGGGTATCTAATCCTGTTTGCTCCCCTAGCTTTCGCGCCTCAGCGTCAGATGTGGTCCAGTGCGCCGCTTTCGCCACAGGTGTTCCTCCCGATATCTACGCATTTCACCGCTACACCGGGAATTCCACGCACCTCTCCCACCCTCAAGCACGGCAGTTTCGCCTGCAGGCTCTAGGTTGAGCCTAGAGGTTTCACAGGTGACTTACCGCACCGCCTACGCGCCCTTTACGCCCAATAATTCCGAACAACGCTTGCCCCCCTCGTATTACCGCGGCTGCTGGCACGAAGTTAGCCGGGGCTTCTTCCACCCGTACCGTCATTATCGTCCGGGTCGAAAGGAGTTTACGTCCCAAGGGACTTCATCCTCCACGCGGCGTTGCTGCGTCAGGGTTTCCCCCATTGCGCAAAATTCCCCACTGCTGCCTCCCGTAGGAGTCTGGACCGTGTTTCAGTTCCAGTGTGGCCGTGCGCCCTCTCAGGCCGGCTACCGATCTAAGCCTTGGTGGGCCATTACCCCGCCAACTAGCTAATCAGCCGCGACCCCCTCTTCCAGCGAATTGCTCCTTTGATCTCCGAGAATTTCCACTCCAAAGATGTTATGCGGTATTAGCCCCGGTTTCCCGAGGTTATCCCCCACTCGAAGGTAGGTTAGTCACGTGTTACTCACCCGGTCGCCACTTTACTCATGGATTGCTCCACTTTCTCGTTCGACTTGCATGTGTTAGGCACGCCGCCAGCGTTGATTCTGAGCCAGGATCAAACTCTCATTTGAAACCTGTCGTCTGCCGACGGGTAGTTGGCAGACTGCCACCACGCCCTCGAAGAGGCAGTGGTGGATCTATCTTGTGAGATCGCTCGGATTTGAACCCGAGCCTTCCTCTCACGACTGGCACGTTCAACCTAGTTGTCAAAGAACCGATCCGCTACCG
>CAVOLN010000006.1:0-674591 GCA_963696825.1 Terriglobia bacterium | reverse complement strand
CGCGATTGCATCCTTGTGTTCCCTCGCCGTGCGCGCGGCGCAGCAATCGGAAACCACCGTGACCTTGAAATCGCGCATGTTAGCGTCGTGCGCCGTGCACAGGATGCAGCTATTCGTAGCGAGGCCTGCCAGGACGATGGAAGAAGCACCCAAATGATGCAGCAGGAGATGAAGGGGCGTTTGGTAAAAGGCCGAATGCATGGGCCTGAAAACGGAATAATCTTTCTCGTCGGGCTGAATGGCTTCGACGAACGGCTTCCCGGCACGTCCGCTGCGCAGGCAGTGCGCCAGTAATTTGCCGGCGTCAGAGCGCCACTGCCCGAAATTGTCGTTCACATAAATGACCGGGACGTTCGACTCGCGTGCCATTTTCTTCAGGAGCGCCAGGCGCGGCGCGATCGGCAGAGCATTCTTAAGGATCTTGTCGCCGTCCGGAAACTCGAAATGGTTGATGACATCGACCAGCACAAGTGCCACGGGCGATTTGTGACGGACGTTTTTGTTACCCATAATTTCAAAAAGCCTGGAAAACAACCTCGGCAATCAAACCTTTGCCGGCGCTCCGCCGTTTCCCAGGCGCCTCCTTGAGATTCTACCTTTCCCTCGGTGGAGCGTAGCGAATGGACTGACCCCGTTAGCGGCCCAGTGTTCAAGTCGGGCCCCCGTCGTTAGAATTTGATGTGATAACAAACATTCTGGAAATTAACCAACTAAAAGCACGCCACGTTATCGCAGACGAGCGGCGTTCGAGCAACTTCTCTTCCCCTCCTTTCATCAGAACCGTCCGGGAGGACATTATCGATCTTATTCGTGGTTCTGCTCGTCTTGGCTTGGCGGCTTCACTGTGTTCCACGTGGCGGGAGGGCTAATTCACCTTTTGCTTGTGTTTGCAGTGATCTCTCTTAATCGTGCATTTTGTAATGACCAGCCGTGACTGTGATGTTTTGAGGAGCAGATGGAAAACTTAAACTCCGATCTAAACGGTGGATCCAAAGTCGAGCCAGACAGCAATTCATCACATCCCTCGGTGCAACGACCGTTGGACGAGAGATTGCAGAAGCTTCTCGATAAAGCCTTATACGGTGGAGGACGACCGGGAGCGCAAAAGGTCAGGAGTTTCCTCAATGGCACCTGGCTTGGCGAACCATTGCATGTCGTGCTCACGGACTTACCCATTGGTGCGTGGACCGTCGCGATGGTGTTTGATGCCCTCGATCTGTTACTTAGTCGCCACGAGTTCGCGGTGGCCGCCGACGCATCTATCCGCAATAGGAATTGCCGGAGCAGTTGGCGCGGCAGCAACCGGCATGAACTGACTGGTCCGATGTCGATCCTCCGGCGCGGCGTCTCGGATTAACTCATGGATTGCTGAATATCGGTGGTGCTGCGCTGCCTTTCAGAGAGTTGGAGGACACCAATTTGACACCGTTAGGGTGTCAACAATCGCCTCCTGAATCTTACGATCAGACCAAAACCATGGCCGACGCGTTCCTCCGGGACGAAGAACGCTAGGAATAACTTGCGCCAAGAAACACGAGGATTTACAACTGACCATTCATTAAGCCTCGAGTTCATCGGAAAACAATGGTGGAAGCCGTTAACAAGGCCGAGCAATCAAATGGAGCCGGTATAGAGTTAAGCGCGCTCTCTTTGCGGCTTCTTTTTCGCAACAGTCGCGGTCTTTCGCACAGGCTTCTTGGAGCTTTTACCATCAGATCTTGCTGACTCGATCTGAGCCAAGCTCAACCGAATCTGCTCCATCAAATCAGGCGCACCCGCGATTTTTCTCGCGGGGGTTGGAGACATATCGATCCTATTGCTCACTTCCGCATCGATGATTTTGCGTATGCGTTCTTGGTATATGTCTTTGAACTGCGTCGGGTCGAACTCTCCCGCGTAACCCTTCATCAACGCGGTTGCCATAGACATTTCTTTATCGCTGAATTCGGTTCCCAACTCTAAGTCTGGTGCCGGTCGAACCTCATTGGCATAGAACATCGTATGCGCAACGAGGCAATCTTCCGTAGGCCGCAGAATCAGCATGTGCTCTCGCCGATGCATCCCGATTCGGGCAATTCCGAAGCATTCTTCTCGTCGCATAGCCTCAAGCAGCAACGCATAAACTTTTTCAGCACCAGAATCAGGCGCAACGTAATAGGAACGTTCGAAGTAAATCGGGTCGACATCTGCTCCGTTCACGAAATGAAATAGGTCAATCGTGTCGGAAGTCTCAACTTCTGCTGCTTTGATTTCCTGAGGATTAATGGCGGCAAACTCGTTTCGCGCAAACTCGTAACCCTTAACCAGTTCGCCTCGCCTGATTTCCTCGCCGGTCACTTCGGACTGGAGAACTTGGCGAACAGGCGCGTAGTCGTATTGAGTCTCCCGAACGCTCGATTCGCGGTTGTGAGTGTCAACACCGGACTCACCCGCTCCATCAGAGTAGGAATCCTCATCCTCAAGGGTTTGTTTGCTCAAGGGAAGTTGCATCGGCGGCATGACATGATTGCTTGGTCTTCGGTAGAGCCGCCGAAACCTTGTTGTCTTCGGCCGAGCAGCTACCAATAGCCGGACGGGCATTACGACAAGCCCAAAATGAAGATGTCCACTCCAAACGGCAGATGGCATGTCAATCCTCCCTTGGATGGCAATTATGAATCAAAGCCGTCGTCTCCGAAGCTGGGGACATCATTCGATGTGCTCTTCGGAGCAATCGGTTGCACGATTCTCGGACTTTGCAGCCAGGCGAACGGATCTTCGTCGTCTGGCTTCAAATCAGAGTCTGTGGAGTGGATTGGATTTTTGCCATGGCCCGCTTCGCCCACAAGTTGGTGCGCATGCGAAACCTGACCGCGGTGTAAGTCCGAGGCCGACGCCTGTATTCAGGAGCATCGGGTTAGACTCTTAGGGCCACAAAAACACCAGAAATCAAGCCGTTCGAGATTAGCAGCCAGCGGAAACAGAAAGAAAAATACGCCGCAATTCAGTATTTCAGCAGCCTGCTAGGAATTTGCATGGACGGGCGCGGGCGCGCGAGGCTGCCCAGGACCCAGTTGAGAGCGAAAAACTTCATCCCACCACCTCACATTCAAGGCTAAACTTTGTCCCAAATCCACCAATGATTTCATTGCAACGGTCATGAAGCAGTTGATCGAATAATAAAGTTACTTCCAGACACCAGATCCACTACGGATGAAACGCTAGGCCGCCTTTTGGCCTTCTGCCTTTAGCCTCGGGATGGCCGTGCTCAGCAGCAGCGTGTTCAATTGTCGAATTGATCTCGCCACCGACCAGGAATGCCAATCCCGTTATGTAAAACCAGAGCATCAAAATTATTACGGCACCCAATGATCCATACGTTTTGCTATAGCTATTGAAGAAATGGAGGTAGCCACGTAGCGCCAGGGAAGATAACGCCCATAGCAGCACGCCTACGACCGACCCTGGGGTGATCCAGTACCAGTGCCGTTCCTTGACATCGGGCGCGTAATAATAGATAAGCGCAAAGGCCAATACCACGAACGCCAAGGCCAGCATCCACTGGAGCACTTTTCCGACGATCAATGCGACGGAACTCACCCCCAGGCCTTGTCCAACAAATCCGACCAAGTGACCGCCCGCCAACACGAGCAAGAGAGCCGTAACGATCAGTACGGCCATGACGACGGTCAGCCCAAGGGAAATCGTATGAACTTTGAGCCAGGAGCGACCTTCCGGCACTTCATAGGCCGCGTTTAACGTAGAGATCAGCTGCGTCATCCCGCCCGAACCGGAATACAGCGCAAACAGCAGACCGAACGTCAGCTTGGCTCCGCCCGAATTCTGAGTTATCTCTTTAAGCGTACTGACAACCAGTTGGTACGCGACAGGAGGCAGTCCCTGCTGGAAGTAGAAGAAAAGATCGCTCTGTAATTTGCTTCCTTCAGAGGCGAATATTCCAAGAAGTGCGACCAAAAACAACAGCAGCGGGAAAACAGCCAGCAGGAAATTGTAGGCCAACTCGTAGGCTCTGTTAACAAGATCATTCTTGTTAATCCCACCCCAAACTCGGCGGGGCAATTCTTGCCAGGTCAGTCCACCTAGGTCCCAAATGGAGGAAATCTGTTGCTCGACGCTAAGCTTTGAATCCGACATAGAATTCCGCCTACCAAGTGGAATCTGCGCACACAAGCTTTGATGCCTCACGGAAACAGCGGTTCTATCCAAGCACACGCCTGGACGTGGATACCGCTACTTGGTTTGCACTCACCGTGTCAGCATTTTTTGTTAATTCCACCCCCAAACCCATCGAGCCAGTTCTCGCCAGCTCAATCCTCCCAGGTCCCAAATGGAAGAGATTTGTTGTTCAGGCTGAGCTGTGAGTCGCATTTCATTACCCCAAGGTGACCTTTTCGCCCGCCGTCGCGTTGTCTACATGGCGCCCCGAGGCTCTGAAGTTTGGGTCTGTTGCATCGCTTGTACGAACACTCACCGTAGGATGAGCGCCAAAGACAAAGGATGGAGTAGAGCATCGGTGCGCCAGCTTTGTTCTCCATACGCCTTCTGGTGCGAATCGAATTCAGGCAACCTTCCGCTGAGTATCAGTCGCATCCTTGTACAATTCTTGATAACGCCCGACCATGCGCTGGAGCGAAAAGTTTTCTTCGACGTACTGCCGGATCAGGTCTGCTTCGATGTGGAGATCCATGGCCCGCTTCGCAAGTTGCGAGACGGAGCGGCACACATATCCGGAAATGCCATCGCGCACGATCTCCGGCACCGAGCCGCCTCTCAACGCCAGCACCGGTGTCCCGCATGCCATGGCCTCTACCATCACCAGACCGAATGGTTCATTCCATAGGATCGGAAACAGCATGGCGAGGGACTTTCCTAAGAGTTCGTTCTTGGCCGCCAGGTCCGCAAGGCCAACGTATTCCACCAGCT
Source organism: Terriglobia bacterium (assembly GCA_963696825.1). GTDB lineage: Bacteria > Acidobacteriota > Terriglobia > Terriglobales > Acidobacteriaceae > JAIQFF01. The sequence goes on along the minus strand of CAVOLN010000006.1, from coordinate 669,668 downwards.
TTCCGTCCAGATGCGGCTTTATTTTGGCTTCAAAATAATCCCGGTACAACGGCTGAATATCGCCGGCTATTTTCAGCGGGATACCCGTGCGCTTTGCGACATCGATAGCGATGTGCGTCCCCTTGATGGGGGCGATTCGACCGATGAAGCTTAGATATTGGTCTTTCTTTTCTCGCAGTTGATATTTCGACAGATCGATTCCGTGATGAACGGTGTAAAGATGCGGCATCGACTCCTGGCGGCACTGAAATTCGCTGATACAAACATAATGTACATCGGGATAACGTTCACAGAATTCGGTGAGCCTAGAGTCGTGAGGGCCGTGAAGCGTACATATGACCGCAGTAGGAAGAAAGCTGGAAGTGGGTAGGCCTACAGGTGCCTGTAAATGGATGATGTCGCAGCTGCGAGCTGCATCGCGCATCGCCCAGTTCGTGTGGTCCAATTCTTTGAGCCAAGCGTGCTGATCCGTTTTGATGGGCCATTGCGATCGCTCATACCTCCACCGTCGTTCTGCGTTTACCGTGGACTCCCCATTGGCATAAACGACTACTTCTGTTCCGGCAGCTTTCAAGCCTTCCGCCAATTGAGCAACAAAAAGCTCAGTGCCCCCGTAGTTTTCGGGTGGAACGGCGATGAACGGCGGCGCTACGAGAGCAATCTTCACGAGGCTCCAATCAGCAAACCCCTCTTCCCGCCTAAGACTCACCGGCTCTGACCCCGATGTACGAATGGCCTTGCCGCGGATCAGAACCTGGATCTGTGGACGTCCGCCCACAAATCCTGACAACACTCGTTAGAGGGTAATTTCACTCACCGGGATGCCCGCTCTGCATCGGCAGCATGGTTTCGTTTCGAGCCATATGTATGAGCAGGGTGGTGGGTACGCGCATTTACGCAGGTCGTCTCGATAGCTAGGCTGTCGATGAGCAGACTTCGGGGGAGGGCTGTTCGAGCGAGCGTCCACTACTTAACCGAGTCGTGGGCGTTTGTTCCTAGAAAATATCAGGCAACACGGCACCGTCCAGTGTTGTCTGACATGGGGTGGAAAAGCGAAGCTGCGCTCGTTTTCGGCCTGCACTCGGAATTTGGCAGAGCAAAAGCGACAGACCCCGAATCGCCAAATTGCTGATAGTGCCCTGATTTGCACCGCAGCGCGATTGCAACCGGCAAGCTGCTTATCCGCGGTGATTCGGTACACGCACAATCAATTTCGCGATTTTCGATTTGGCAGCGTCAGAACAAACCCAACCTAGCCCTCACCGCACCACTCGCTATGCAAGCCCCCGGGAGGGGTCTTGGCGCCCTATCGAGCGGGTCCTTCCAACCCAACAAGGCCATCTTTCTCCATGTGTTTTTTATTTAATTCCAGGTTGACGCAATCCGCACACGCCTCTTCAATACGCACGCCGGGAGAAAGTTGGCTCCAAATGAAGGTTAAACGTCGGACCCGAGCAGCCAGTCGAATATCGGCAGGAAAATGTTGAAGTTCTTTTGCGGTCTAACATGATGTGACAAATGGTGCGCCTTCCAGGCATCCGGCACCCATCTTCCGTCGTGTATTCGCAGGTGGACTTCTATCCCCACCACGATGTAGGTCAGGAACGCAGCAGCTACCCCTGTCAGTATCCGCAGGTGGAGCAGCTGGTCGGGAACAGCAAACAGCAAAACATTGGTGATAAAGATGGCAGTCCAGAATCCGAATGTCATTGTGATGTGCTGGGGATTGGACGGCGCAGAATGATGGAGAGCGTGACGCATGGCAGCAGGCTGGTACATGCTAGGCCAGTGCATCGCCCAGCGATGATATGCATACTCGATCCAGTTCGACCATACCAACCCGGCGAAGAAGCCCGCTAAGAATCTCATTTGACCACCACCACTACTTGCTCGCAGCCCTCACGGTAAGCGACGGCAGCGGTGCGGCAGTGCGGCGGGCTAGAGGACAGGTCGCAATCGACGAGACGAATGCTGGTAACGCACTCCAGTGGGATGTTCAAGTTAGGCGAGAAAGGCTTAAGTCGGGATCGCGAGGCGCAGTCGGTCAGGGTAGCGATGAGCAGCACGCTGACCCAGGCCCGGCCCAACATGAAACGCCTCCTATGTGGGAGGGCTTGCTACTGGGACGCCCGTCACTGGGAAGGCCCATCGTGCTTTGGAACAGTACTCGAACTCCCACCTTTGCAGGTGGAGGTCCAAATAACTCGTTGAGAACACTTGGGCGCTTGGCGCTTAGGTGGTAATGGTCTGCATGTTTTGTGACATGACTCTGCCGAAGGGTACGCTCGAAACAGGTCAGCAAAAAGGCACGCTCCGGTGGCTCGCGGCCAAGGTTGGAGCCGGCAAATGCCTAACTGCCAAATCGAATACGTTTCGAGCGGTAGCGCTGACGTAACGACATGCGGCCAGCCTGCCGTGGCGGAATGTGCTGACTGCGGAGTTCCGATTTGTGCTGACTGTCAGATGGAATGTTGCGAGGATTCGTTCTGCGGAGTTTGCTATGACTACACATCGAGAACTGAGTTTGCGTGGACGGCTAGGCAGCATTTCGTTTTACGACGAAGCGCTAAACTCGATACAGGTGAGGATTTATGCACAAGAGATGCCCCGCTGCCGTTTGCCGTTATCTGCTACGCGCCTACTGACTTAGATGGGTTAGCCAGATTATTTCAGTGTGAATAGGACGCCAATGCAAGCGCAGGACATCACCGCTGTCGCGAGCCATCCCGTCAATTTCAGGTATGACGGGATTGAAAGATTCCCCATTACCTTCCGGCTTGATGCCATAGTCATGATTACCGCCATCAACGGGGCTGCGACCACTCCGTTGAGAATGGCCGCCCAGAAAAGAGCCTTAACCGGGTCGATGTGCAAGAAGTTCAGCGCCAATCCGAGCAGGGTTGCGACCGTGATCGCGGCATAAAATCGAGCTGCTTCCTTCGGCTTGCGTTCGAGACTGGTCTTCCATTTACAGGCTTCACCAACTCCGTAGCAAGCTGAGGCCGCCAGGACAGGAACTGCCAGTAGCCCGGTGCCCACTATGCCGCATACGAAAAGCACGAACGCGAATCGGCCAGCCAGAGGCTCCAATGCAGAAGCCGCCTGGGCGGAGCTCGAAATCTCTGTGATTCCGTGGACGTGAAGGGTGGACGCTGCGGTCAAAATGATGAAAAATGCTACAACATTCGACAATGCCATGCCCAAATAAGTGTCGATCCGGATGCGGCCCAACTGCTCTCGGGCTTGCAAGGGTGCATGCTTCAGGGCTCGCTCGCCCGGGTTCTTTTTTACTTCTTCGACTTCTTGCGAAGCCTGCCAAAAAAAGAGGTATGGGCTGATCGTGGTGCCGAAAACCGCGATTACGGCCGTGAGGTATTCCTTTGTCAGCTGAATATGCGGAAGGAGTGTCGCATGGGCCACGGCTCGCCATGACACGTGCACAAAGAAAGCGACTCCGACATATGCAAAAAGAGAGATAGTGAGCCATTTCAAATACTTTGCATACGTCGAATACGGAATCAGCAACACGCCAGCTAGCGACGCAACGCCAAAAATCACGATGAAGAGGCCCACCCTTCCCCGGAGCAGCAGTCGCGCCGCCGCTCCCATCGCGCCAATATCAGCTCCCAAATTGAAGATATTGGCGGCCGACATCACAACCAGAACGGAATAAAGAATGGGTTTCGGATAATTTTTTCGCAGATTGGCCGCGATACCAACTCCAGTAACTCGGCCGATCCGCGCGCTGATCTCCTGAATCGCCGCCATTAGGGGATAAGACAGGAGCATGGTCCATAGCAGTCCGTAGCCGAACTGGGCTCCGACCTGCGAATAGGTGGCGATACCGCTGGGATCGTCATCGGACGCGCCAGTTATCAACCCGGGACCCAGTTTTTGGAAAAGGCGCTTGATACGGCCAGATCCGCTAGTTTTGTCGGTGGGAAATCGCGGCCTTGTTTGATACGGTCTAAATTTCACGGCTTGGGTCGTCATGAGCTTAATCCAAGCCTGATCTCAGGGCCGCGGAACGAATCCAGATGCATCGGCGTGGGGTTGGGTTCTTTAGCTGCACGCCGGGAGGGCAGCTCTCGCTCCCGTCGCTGCGGCCCCGACCGCGCCTGCAGTCGTAGGTGGTCCTGGCGTACACGCGAGAATTCGGGCCAGATGAGAAGCTCAGAGAAGAGAAGCTTATCTTGACCTCGTCACCCTGGCGCGTCCTCGGCAGCTCACACCGGTCATCGGAACAACAATTGCCGGTGCCTTCTATCTTGCGCTTTTGGCCGATCATCTTTCGGAAGTTAGCCCCGACCAAAGTACCAACCGCCCCCGCCCAATAGGAACACGACTAAGAGGATGATTAAGATAGTTTCTATACTCATTGATTTCTCCTATTCTGAGCATACGTTGAAGAATGCGACTTTGCAGTTCAACTTCAGTCAATTTTGCCAGCACATTGCGGATGCCCACATCCGCAAGAGATCTCCGCTCCGGTCTTGACCGTTTCACAGTGAGGGCTGCAATATTTGCTGTCTTTTGCTGCCAGACAAGTGCAACCGGGATGTTTACAACGGTCCTTGTTCTTATCGTCCAGAGAGAGTCCTTATCTAATTGGAATAGGTCTACCGTCGGACCTCGATTTGATTTAGTACTTGCTGTACGTTGGGAATTCCGGCAGCGAGTTTCTCAGCGTGCTGCCGTTCATTGGCGTTGTGGACACTGCCAGTCAGAGTTAACACTCCGTTTTTGGCTTTAAAACTAACGTGTTGCTTGTCCAAGCCACTTGAAATCAGCGCAGCCTTATAGTCTTTCTCGATACCATCATCCAAGTTTGAAGCAACATCCTTAGCTTGCGACTCAGACCCCACGGGCTGAACACTGATCTCGTTCGCTATGATCCGAGTATTCGCAGCCGTCTTGGCTACGTCTGCGGCTTTAGCCTTTGCGTCGCTTGAATGAACCGTTCCTCCGAGCGTGATTGTGTTTTTGTCCTGATCCTCAGAGACGGTGACGTCCTTTAGGTCCGCTTGTTCCAAGGCTTTTTTAACGTCATCTTTGTATGAAACGTTGTCGCGGTGCGAGCACGCCAGAGTTAGGAACAGTGGGGCCAGAAGAAAGAACATCGTTATTCGTTTCCTCATACTGTGCTCCTTGGGACGTAAGACCCGTCCATCGACAAGGCCACGGTACGCGAGGAGCACGAGCTGTGTCAGTAACGTGAACACCGTATTTGCTGACCTATGAATGGGTACAGGATAGGCTCACCCGTACATCTCCTGCCCACGAAGTGCTCATCTTGTCATTCGTTGTGGGGGCAATCGCCTTGGGATGAGGGCCGGTCTTCGGACGGGATGCTGTAGGCTCCCAAGTTATCGACGTGCTCGAAGCACAGATAAAAAGGAGACCGTCAATGAAGAAGATTAGCACCGCAGCGGCGAAGCCAAGCAGAAAGATCTCAGAGCAGAAGTTAACCGCGGACTGGACCTGGGCGATCTGGTTTCTTAACGCAGGAATGCGTGACATGGTAGCCATAGTACAGTTCGCAGAAGGAATCCCCGCAGCACTCCTCAAAGCAATCAGAGCAAAACGCAGATCCGCAGTCAACGCATAACCAGTCCCGTTGCAGGGATACGTGGCTCCGGCGTACAGGAAATCTTTTTGTCTTTACAGGATGATCCGGATGGGAATGGAAGCCGTTCGCCTTAATTATGAATTATGTTTGGAGTAGGAAGGGCGCTGCATGGATGAACTGGCTGTGATCGACCATTTCATCGCGATTGGACGGGAAATCTCCGAGATCCGGGTCGCCAATCGTGCTTATTGGACTCGCAGGGTGCATAACAGGCTCGAAAAGGAACTTCACGAGCGTCGCAGACAACGGCTGGAGGAAATCAGAAAAGACTTCCCGCTCTGGTTCAATACCCCGCTGCCTGAAACGAGCATCAACTTTTCTGAACAAGGGCAAGAGTGGATGGAGACTAGCTAACTTTTAGGTCGCTCAAATTTTGCTGGATTAATGATGGACAATACCGCCTTGACCTCCTGCTTTACCCCGCAAAATAGGGTTTTCACGATGCAGCGATTTCCAACTCGAATAGATTGGCGTTGTATGAAAAGCAAATGGAATATTCCAGGACACGAGGAAAGAATGGCTGATATAAGCCGCGAATTGGGGCGGCTTTTAACGGAACAGACTGAGTTTTTTAGAAAGGGTACTCAGCACACAGCAGAGGAGCTTCGTGAGTACGAAGCATCGCGTGGGCGAGTCCGTGAACTATTCGCCGAGTTGGAACGGCTCAGGAAAACCGCGTAAGGACGAGCAGCCTGACGAGTACAGTTCTGAGCTGACACGGCCCCGCTCCGCTATTCCCGAATAACGAACTTAATGATTTGAAGAATCGCTGGAGTACAGTTCAGACTGCCTTCGTTGACGAGCCTCGCCGTGCCGTCGAACAGGCGGATGGTCTCGTCGCCTCTGCCATGAAGCGTCTGGCAGAAGTGTTCGCCGAGGAACGTTCTAAGCTCGAGAAGCAGTGGGATCGAGGTGATAGCGTATCCACGGAGGATCTGCGCCTCGCGCTCCAACGGTATCGCTCCTTCTTTCACCGTTTATTGTCCATTTAAGACTGAATTGGGGGCGCAGCACAAATCGCAACTCCGCAGTCAGCACATTCCGCCACGGCTCGATTGCTGCAGCGTAGTTCGCAACACTTGCGATGGGCGAAGTCACTTTGTGCTTTACTGTCGGGCCGCTGCGGGCTTGTAAAAACGGCGGCAGGATGAGTCCATGTCCAGCGGTCACAGCCCCAGCCAAAGTCCGACGTGCAGGCAAAATTGCTTGTTCTAGGTAGGTTCACTGAGAGTCAATGGGAATTGATTCCCAGTGAACTATCGATATAAGCGCAATTAAACCGCGTGCTGGGTTGTCATTCTGCTCCTCAGTTGTTACGCCGCACTTTCCTCCTCCCTCCGTGCTCGTAGCGTAACGTCCGAGTTTTTTAGGCCGAGGAGCCTTCGAAAAGATTACACTGCTCGCCGCACGGCGTTCCTACGTCGCTGTCACTGAATGCATATTCGCTCGCATTCTACGCGAGCGACGCCACAGCAGCCTGCACCTGACGTGCAGGACAACGCCGCCAATACGAGCGTAAACAGGTTTGGCAAGAGTCAGCGCTGCTTCCGACCGCAGACGTCGAGTCTCGGCACCGCAGTAACTATCGCTCATCGACGTGCTCGGAGGGCGAAAGTGGCTTGAGGTCGGGACGCTCAGCACGCCCTAATGATTCGTTCGGCCCCCCAAAGGTCAATGGTCGGTGGCGACTTGAGTTGCCGAACGATCGAATGAGGACCTGTTATCGCGGGTGAGAGCGTGCACACGGTACCGATAGAGGCCAAGGACATTCCTCCGTCGCTAGCCTTTGGATCGCGGCTTGAGTTTTCATGTTGGTCTCGGAATTGTTGACCCATACAATCCGAAAACGGGCTTTTCGCTCCCGATGCTGTAACCATAGCAAATCTCCGGATCGCGGAGTGTGCGATAACCCTGACAAAAGTGCGCCACTAGCGCTGACGCTGGTTGCTTTCACCGTTTGACTAAAAGGCATCCCGCTCGCGTCCCGTCCCCATACTTGCACTTCGAGATCCGCCTGTGCACGCGATTCGTCCCGACGGTCCGCCATAAGGTTCCGTGGCGGCTACTCCGAAGCTCACACTGGAGATCCAGATGCCGCACTTTTGTACGACTTCTTCCTACGCTGTCCTTACACTGTCCTCCGACCCATCACAAAATGCAGGATCAGAGAGATTACCGCGAACACGAGCAACAGGTGGATCAGTCCTCCGGCCACGTGGAACACGGTGAAGCCGCCAATCCAAGCAATCAGCAGAACCACGAATAAAATCGTCCAGATACTCATTTGTTTTTCCTCCATTTCTTCCGATTAGTTCAGAGCCATCGACCGATCCGGGCAGCCGCGGTATCGCTGCCCGTTCCAGGTCGAAGTTTAACTGCTTCCAGTTACGCAATCTCCCGACGGGTGGAAGTGCCTTTTTCACCACGAGCTTCGCCGGTCGAAGAAATATCCTGAGCGCCCGTGCGTTCAAGTATTTCCTTTGCCCTCTTGGTCTCGTCGGAACTATCAGAGTGAACGGACAGCAGAATCCCGCCGTCTTTCACGCGGCCTTCGTAGCGCTTGGCCTCGTATTCCGGTATGCCCATTCCGACCAGGGCGCCAGTAAGACCGCCTACCGCGCCTCCGACTCCAGCTCCAGCCAGTGCCGCCATGATCGGACCGGCTGCGATGAACGGTCCGAGGCCCAGGAATTGCCAGCGCGCCAATTCCCGCCAGCCATCCCAAGCCACCACCCAATAACGCTCCGGTTCCTGCGCCTGTCGTCGCACCTTCTGGTGCCTTGGTGTTCTTCTCGTGGGCGAAATCCTTGGTGCCCTTGTTTTCCGGAAACAGCGCAGAAACGTCGTTGTTGGAAAATCCGGCCGCCTTCAAAGCTTCGACGGCCCGATCCACACTCGACCGATCCGTATAAATGCCAAATACTGCTGTATTCTTACCTGCCATTGTTGATCTCCTTTGTTTCCTGAATTGTTATTGCTTGGGTTTAACTTCTAGCTGGCTGGTCACTTTGTCCGCTCCAGCAATTTCCGCCGCCTTGGCTTCGACCGCAGTCTTTTCCTCGTCTGACCTCACCGGCCCCTTTAGCGTTACTGCTCCATTTTCGGCGATGATCTTGACGTTATGGGCATACGAAGACAGTGATTTGTCTTGCACAATAGACTGACGGATCTTTCGTGCGATCTCCCGATCAGGCTGATTTTCTTTCTGTTGGTCTGCAGTGGGCTCTGCCTTGTTCTTGTCCCGCTTGTTCACCTTGGTATTATCCGGGGCGGGTTGTTGTGCAGAAGAATCCTGTGCACTTGCGTACGCCGACTGTCAGAGTCAGCAGGCACGCCAGAACACTCATTTGAAAAGCCATCTTTAGAACGTGTTTCATCTTTTACTCCTTTTCGCCTAGCAACTCTGTACGTTTTGAGGTTGCGGAACTCAGGTCACCTGATTGAACAGACAACCAAACTTACCTGAGGAATCGGAAAGACGTCAGTAACGTGAACACTGTAGGTGGCTATCTATTAGTGGGTACTAAGAAGCGGAGTGAATAACGAAAGCGCCTTGGCCCGACTGAGCCGAAGACGCTTTCGGTATGACACATCACGCTACTCGCCTGGACTTCTTTTTGTCTCGCGAGCTCGCTTCGTCTTGTTGTTCATTGCCACTCTCGTTCGCTTGAGTATTGATCTGCTCGGCTAACTCGGTTAGTTTCTCGTCGGTCTCCTTCTCTTCCTCAAGTGTTTCCTCAAGGAGAGAGACCTGATCGTCTTCGCCTAGAGTCTCAGCCATGCTGCGAACCGTGCCGTATCCAGCAATTTCATAGTGTTCGACACGTTGCGCAGCGCCAATCAAAGCGGCGTCCATGACACTGCCCTCGTAGTCTTCTTCTGTTGCCTCAGAGCCTTCCTCGATAAGCCCTTGCATCCCCTTGCACGTCTTGCCCTTGGGACTTTCACCCAAAGCCTGGAAGATCTTCTCCAGACGTTGGACGTGGCCCCTGGTCTGTTCAAGATGCTTTTCAAATCCCTGTCGCAACTCGTCAGACGAGGCAGCCTTGGCCATCTTGGGCAGGGCTTTGACTAGCTGGTTTTCGGCGCTGTACAGGTCCTTGAGTTCGTCGACATAAAGTTCTTTCAGTCCTTGATCCGGCATGTTTCCTCCAAAGAATCGATTTGACTTGCAGTGCGTCAGATGCCCCTGCTGCCGAACGAGTAGTCTGGCGTCACCGTGGACCCGTTATCGGGTAGGGTGTTGGTGAGACTTAGAGGAGTGTGGCGCTCGAGGCTAGCACTCAGAGCGGATTGCCTCAAATCTTTGCGCTAGAGACCGCAATGACTTACTGCGAGTCGATGGAATCTAAACTACCAACGTGAACGTCATCGAGAACCTGTCCCTGGCTGGCATTCGTGTGATCTAGCCTGTGCAGAGGTGAACAGTGAACTGTCAGATTGAATTCGCTAACGACGATTTTGGGATGCCCTGCGGCAAGCCTGCTGTAGCCAAGTGCTCTGACTGCGGAGCGGCGATTTGCTCCGACTGCTGTACGGAATGTTGCGGGGATTCGTTCTGCGAATTGTGCTACGACTATCACCAGACGAATTTCTGCGTGAGGAAGCCTGTTCAGAACGAACGCCATGTTTTTGGTTCGCACAAGGCTGGATAGCTCACTTTCGTTCCACAGGCCATCGCTCATCAATCTCCTTCATAATTTCCTGAGCCCATGTGACCGCATCCGATATTGCGCTCATCGTAGCAGGCACTCGCGTCCCTCCGTCGTACTGAGCCAGTTTCCGCTCTGCAAGGTTCGAGGCCATGATCCCGAGCACGCGTTTGCGGGATTCGTCCACAGAGGCAGTCTTTCGCTTTTACTTCACTCTCGTAAGGCGAATGGCGAGGCTGAATGAAAAATTATAGACAACAGGGTAAACGCGTGTTAATGTCCGCCCAAGCCGACGGCTCTGGTCACCTCAAATTCGCCGTGAGCGGCACGGAGGATTCTATGCATGCCGCAAAAGCATGTCTGCTCACCCTGGGACTACTGATGGCAAAGATTTGCGGACGGAGAAATTGACAGACCGCAAACAACAACTTCGGCGTCTCATGGCGAAGGTTCCTGAATCTCGTATGCGGTACGCGGACCACATCGAGCATTTCGGTAAGCCGTTGTTTCAGCGTGTTTGCGAGATGGATCTTGAGGGCATCGTAGCCAAGCACAGCCTCGCGCCGTACACGACGGAGCGCACAACGTGGTTCAAGATTAAGAATCGCAGCTACTCCCAGATGCAAGGCCGCGAGAAATTGTTCGAGCGCGAACGCCACAAGGAACCTGTCGCTGGCTGGCATTCTTGTGAGCTGGCTTGTGCAGAGGTGGAGAATGCCTGAAAAACAAGAGGCACGATCTGCGTGGGTATGGATTGGCGGAGCGCTCATAGCAGCGGCACTCCTAGCGGCGGGGATTGCAGAATATTTTTACTTGCACACGGCAAAATAGGTACTCCAGACTTAGGAAAAGCGTGAACGCCTACTGCCAAATCGAACACGTTGAAAGTGACAGCGACCTAGGTACGCCTTGCGGCAATCGTGCTGTTGCGGAGTGCGCCGACTGCGGAGCGGCGATTTGTGCTGACTGTCGCACTTGGTGTTGTGGACAGTCATTTTGTGAAGTATGCGGTGATTACCACGTAACTACTGAATGCGTGAGAAAACCTGTTCAAAACGAGCAGGAACTTTTCGGTTCGCATAAGGCGGGCTAGGATCTGAGCAAAGTTCCAACCTGCGAGGATTAAGTACGCCAGCGTGCCGTCAGTCTTTGAATTTGCCGTGATAACGTAACTCATTATGGACAAGCCAGCTAAGATTCACGAAGACACGCTCGATAGTCTTCTCGATAGGATCGCCATCCTTCGGGAGGAGTTAGTATCCATCGAACGATCCCTTGAGCGGATGAAGGCTGCCCAACAAAGGGCAAAGAAAGCCGCGTAAATCAGCAAACCGCTGGCGCATAGTTCGCTGAAGGTTGGCCCGCGATTCCATCATAAATCTCGTTTGTTCCTGTCTGTTAGGTGCCAGACAAAGTACGCTAGCGTACTGAATCAAAAGGACTTGACGCTGACTCCGCATTCGCTCTATAAGCTGCATATGAGCGATATCAATAACGCCGCTCATCCAGAGTGGCGACAACTCTGCCAAGCTGCTTTGTTCGAAACCAACACCGTGAAAGTTGCTCGAACGGATCGCCCACGCTCGGAGTGTCATTCTTCATGCGAATCGAAGACGGCTATAAGAAGCCGCCGACTAGCGAACAAATCGCGTTGCTGGATGCACTGTCCACACTAGATAGTTTGCGCAGAATCACGGAGCGTCAAAATGGCTATCAGTCAAAGGCTAGTTGATTGTTCGCGAGAGATCAAAGTGAAGACCAACTATGGCTGGCAGACTTCGTATCGAGCGGCCCTGCTCGAAACCGATTGGAAGAACGATGGTAGAGCTGGTTCAGAAGGCCGAATCTGAAATACACAAGAGGCGGCTGGAGCTTGCTCAAGACCACAACGGGACGCAGGAAGAAAGGGACGCTCTCGTCACTGCCCTGAACGGTCTGCGGGTTCTGCGAATGGATGCGGCTGCTTGGCGGGAGCGGCAGAATCTGAGTAGGATCTAGCAGCTCTATGCTAGTCATCGTTAGCGTGAGCCGTCTGGACAACGACCGAATTGAGATTGGAGTAGCGAGGCCCCAACACGACTCGAATCCCACCCACAATTACCCTTCCGAAAAAGAGGTACGAGCGGTGCTGTCAGATTTCGGGATCAGCGAAGAGATAATGGCTTCTCATTTGAAATTGCTGGCACAAATGGGCGCAAGTGAGCAGTTGAAATTCCCACCGATGGATATTCCGCAGAACGAATTGCTGTCCAAAGGATTTCGGTTGTAATCACACCATTTGCCCAGTCTTACCATGGTGCGCGTTGGCGTGAGGCCAGACCTCCGATCCAAACGATCTGCTCACGCCTAAGGTCGCGGACGCCTGGAATGGCATTCTCCTTTTCTGGTTGCCTCAGACTGTGTACGCTACCGCTCTCTGCGCAACGAATAGTGCAAACGACGCCTCTATGATATACCTTCCCCGTGTACGAAAGCCGCGCCAGTCGCCCTGTTTGGGCTGCGCGACGACTTGGGGGCGGTTCTGGAGGAAGGGCCGCCCTCCAAGCTTTTCGACCAAACCAAGAGATGAGAGTACGAAACCTGATATTGGTCACCGCTATGCTGGGGTGTCTAATTTACCCCGCAAGTTCCAGTGCCGAAGATTCGAACAGCCAACCTTTAAAAATTGTACGGGATAGTGAACCAACTGATTTCAACAAAAAGATCTATTATAAGAACAAGCTCGAATTCTCCTTAGAGACAGGCTGGCTTCCCCACAATATCCCGTTTGTTTTCGATTTTCTCTTAGGCAGTGGGTTTAGGGTGACTGGGCTTAATTACACGCTGGTACCCAACATTGCTTCTCTCCGGTGGCAAATGGACAATGTAGGAGGTCCTTGGATTCTACGCGGCAATTGGGATCTTTCGTTCAGCGGCGCCGTCACCACGATTCCGAGGGGCCCCGAAACACACTACGGGGCTTACATCATGGGTATTCGACGCAACTTTGTCCGTCGTAACTGGAGAATTGCGCCCTACTTTGACGGACGCCTTGGCCTCGGGCGTATTGACGCTAAGGGACCTAAAGGTGTGGAGTATGCACAGGGACAGGACTTCACGTTTACTGTCAACCTGGGCAGCGGGGTACGATACAATTTTAGTCCGCGCTATGCCATCTCGGCTGGCGTGAATTACATGCACATATCCAATCTTTACTTATCCGAACCGAAATATCCTAACTACGGAATTAATGTTTACGGGCCCATGGTTGGGCTCGATATCCGATTGCGTAAGTGACCTTCAGTCGACGCATCCGGCAGACTGCCGTGGCTGAGTGCGTTGAGTGGAATGTTGTAGTGGGCAGAACAAAAATTAGCTTGCCTCCATCCACACTTGCCCTTGCTCAGAAAAGTGGATGCTCGTTTCAGGCAGCGGGGTATTGAACCAGAGCGGAAAGTCTTTTTTGATCTCCTCCAGGCGCTGCCGGCGTCTTTCGTGAAGTTCCTTTTCGAGCCTGTTATGCACCCTGCGAGTCCAATAAGCACGATTGGCGGCCCGGATCTCGGAGATTTCCCGTCCAACCGCGATGAAATGTTCGATCACAGCCAGTTCATCCATGCAGCGCCCTCCCTACTCCGAACATAATTAGGGCGCGACGGCTTCCATTCCCATACGGATCATCCTGTAAAGACGGAAAGATTTCCTGTACGCCGGAGTCACATATCCTGCAGCGGGACTGGTTATGCGCTGTTAGCCTGCGAGAATCATCAGCGTAGGGACGCCAGCGTACTTTCGTTTTCAATTGACCTGGCAATTGCCTTTTCGTAATAATTTTACAAAGTTCGTTGGGGCTGCGGGAGGTCACATGGACATCCAGACCAAGTATGGATGGCAAGTGCTCTACGCGACCGCACTGCTCGAAACTGACTGGTCGAAAATAGACGCGAAGATCCAAGCAGCGGAGAATAGCATTAGTACGAGGTTGGACGAATTCTCTATGAACCACGGTGGGACGCCCGAAGAAAACCAAGCCATACAGGACGCTCTGCAACGGACTCGACATTCTGCGGAAAGAAGTTGCCGCGTGGCTGGGATCGAGACGAGCGGTTTAGGCGGAGGTGCGAAGTGTGTTTCCCTGAACTGAGAAAATAATAAAGAGTGATTAGAAACTGCGCTTAGGGTGTACTCCATGCGAGACGATCAACTTGACCTGCTTCGTTCTGTCCTCGCCCGCGCCTACGAAGAGCCTCAGCCGTTCCCTTTGAGGCTTGTTCGAGCTGTAAAGGATTACATCGGCATTCGCACCCCGAGGAAGCCCCTCATCGAAAGTCTCAACATTACCGAAAGGAAAGATGCGGCCTAGTGAGAAAATAAGTGGCGTTTTGATAAAGCAGACCGAGCGGGATTTCGCTGACCCTCGCTTGGCAGACCTTCCGAAGTAGATCGCCACTGCGTACGGTTTCGTATATCCAAATCAATCACTTGAAAGTATTTGCAGGTCCGATCTATAAGGTATTGTATAGGCGACAGTATTCGTAATGACGCCGCTCATGACTGGCGGGAACTCTACCGAGCTGCTTTCTTTGAGCTGGACCCTGTCAAGCTGGCTGGAACGCATCTGTGAGGCACGCAACGCACTCCTTGACCAGATCGCAGACCTTTCCAAACCGATCAATCGCGAGGAATACACGCTGCGCAGTGCCTTAGAAACCTTGCGCATTTTGCAAGAGCTTGCGGAGCGCGACCTCAACGAACAAGAAACAAAGCCCGTCCGAATGGAAGCCGCCACGGGCGCGGGAAATCAAGCAACCTCCACTCGGTTAAGAGCGTCTTAATAGTGTGAAGCAATGGCTGCTTAGCGGTGGCCAAATGCCCACGGCTTATCCGAGTCGGGGGCATTTTTGCGTGCACGGTTTGCATGGGACCCGTACTGCCAGATTGAATATGTCTCCAGTGACAGCGACGTAGGGACGCCGTGCGGAAAGCCTGCCGTGGCGAAGGTTTCCTCTGCTAATATGTGCGGCCTATCGGGTTTACCAGTCTAGAGCAATTCAGGGAATGGAGAAGTGTATGAAACTCCGCACAATGTTCGTCGTCTGCACGATTCTAGCGTTGGGCTCGGCGGTTTTAGCCCAACGAGCTAACCAAGCCTCGGCAGCAGCTACCGATCGCATCACGCGGGAAGTCAGGCACGAGTTGCTGATGCTGCCGCACCTCGGTGTGTTCGACAATCTTGCCTACAAAGTAGATGGCTACAACATCACTCTCATGGGCCAAGTCTCCCGTCCAACTTTGAAGTCCGACGCCGAAAACGTGGTCAAAAAAATTGAAGGCGTCGAACGCGTTGACAATCAGATTGAAGTATTGCCTCCGTCGCCCACGGACGACCGTCTTCGCCTCCAGCTTTACCGCGCCATCTACGGCTACCCAGCATTGCAAAAGTACTCTTTGGGGGTGCAGCAGCCCATCCGCATTATCGTCAAGAACGGGAAGGTCACCCTCGAAGGCGTGGTTGACAGCGAGGCCGACAAGAATATTGCAAATATTCAGGCCAACAGTGTGCCTGGAGTTTTCTCCGTCACCAACAACCTGCAGGTCGTGAAAAACTAGAGTTTAAGCGGATAGTTCACTGGGAATCAATTCCCATTTGACTCCCAGTGAGCCTACCTAGAGCAGGGAAATGACAACCAGCCGACATTGCCGCGTGCGGTAAATGACACTCCCCAACCCGAGCACAGTGGATGGCAAGACAAGAGGCACTGGCCGTTAAACTCATCTTGATTCTAGCGGACGAATCCCGTTGTTGCTGTATGAATACCTCTTGCCAAATCGAATACGTATCCATTGTGACAGCGACATAGAACGCCATGCGGCAAACCTGCCGTAGCCAAGTGCTCTGACTGCGGAGCGGCGATTTGCTCCGACTGCTGTACGGAATGTTGCGGGGATTCGTTCTGCGAATTGTGCTACGACTATCACCAGACGAATTTCTGCGTGAGGAAACCTGTTCAGAACGAACGCCATGTTTTTGGTTCTCACAAGGCTGGTTAGTCAGTTCGTTCTGACTTTAAGCCCTGCGAATCTCTTTCAATCAACCCCTGCTGTTTGGCGTCGAGGAGCGCAGTGATCTGTTTAATCAGCGCCATCAATTTCTGTGAATCTTGTTCGTTGGCTGCTTGCGCGCAGAGTTCCATCCACTTCTCTCTGTTCTCTCGCATGGCCCACTACCTCCTCGCCATGTGCCTGCTTCAAACCACGAGACATGTAGCACGAACCGTGCCATCCCTGCATTTTCAGCGTTTTAGCGCTTGATCGGAAATAGAACGAAGAGAAAATAATGCTGGAGACACGAAAATTTGAGATACGGGAAATTACTTACTTCGTTGCTCCCTTTGTAGCTACGCAGGTTAGCTTGCGAGAACCAGCGACGTACGCCAGCGTACCTTCGTTTTCAATTGACCTGCCAATTGCGTTTCGTAATAATTTTACAAAAGTTCGTTGGGGCTGCGGGAGGTCACATGGATATCCAGACTAAGTACGGGTGGCAAGTGCTCTACGCGACCGCGCTGCTCGAAACTGACTGGTCACAAATAGACGAGAAGATCCAAGCAGCGGAGAATGGCATTAGTACGAGGTTGCACGAATTCTCTATGAACCACGGTGGAACGTCCGAAGAAAACCAAGCCATACAGGATGCTCTGCACGGACTCGACATTCTGCGGAAAGAAGTTGCCGCGTGGCTGGGATCGAAGCGGGCTGGTTAGCTGTTCAGGTGAGAGCGACGTTGGTACGCTGCGGCAAAGCTGTGGCGACGTGCAGTGGGATTGCCGAAATAAGCAGCCAGATGTCGAGCATTCTGGACCAGCAACGAATCGGTCAGCACACAGTCAGCGTTAGCGTTCCAATTCTTTTTTCCAGCTTTCAGTTTGACGCATCATCGAGTGATAACATTCGCAGGATGCGTCTTCCAATTCTGCCCTGTTCACAACGTTGACTTCTCCTCGCGTATATTTGATTAATCCGGCCTTTTGCAGAATGCCAGCCGCGACTGTAACGCTTGCTCGTCGAGTACCCAACATGTGAGCGAGAAATTCTTGGGTCAACGGAATGCGGTCGCCGCCGAGTCGGTCTTGACTCATCAGCAGCCATCGCGCCAGCCTCTCATCGACTTCATGCGCCCGATTGCACGCGGCGACTTGCGTAGCCTGCATTGCCATGGCATGTGTGAAGCGATTTAGTTGTCTTTCCAATTGAGGACAGCGGCGAAGTGCCTGCATAAAATCCGACGCTCTAATCCTGAATGCGCTGCCTGCAACCTGCGTCACGACCCGAGTAGGACTGGTCTTCAAACCGACAACCAGCGGCAATCCGATGAAGCCCTCTTTTCCCGCCAACCCGACTTCAACGCTTTTTCCATCAGCCATCACATTCAAAACCGAAGCCAGACCCCCGTTCACGAAGTAACCATGCGTAATCGGCTGTCCTGCCTCGTGCAGCGCATCATGGGTTCGCATTTGCACGTACTCCAAGTCCGGGAACAGTACATCGCACTCTTTGCTTGGCAGTCCCAGCAGAATTTCATTGTGCATTTGCGCCCCATCCATCCCGCTAATTGTTGGTTGAGGCCGAGATTTGGAGACACGAGGGACTGAAGATTTGTTTGCCATAAACGGCTCCTTGGCTCTTGCGTTGGCGTCAAAAGCTGTCAGATTTCGCAAGGAACCGTCTCCCACAGTGGACGCGGGGTACGGCGGAAAGATGCTAGTGAGACTCTTTGAGTCTACTCGGGTTGAACCGACAATACGAGTTGTACGATGCAGGACATTAAATAGTACGGTATCGTACAGTATTTACCCGATTGTACGCTGTGGAAGTGCGAGAAAAAATGGGAATGCTTAAAGGGAAATCTGGAATATGTGATACGCATCTTAATTGTGGATGATAGCTCGCTCATTCGGAAGTCTTTGCGTACCCTTTTTTCAGCGCAGCCTGACTGGACTATCTGTGGTGAGGCTGAAAATGGCGCTGCCGCAATCGACAAAGCTCAGACGCTCCATCCCGATCTGATCGTAATAGACCTCGTAATGCCAATCTTAAACGGAATTGAGGCCACTCGTCTGCTGAAGCGGATTCTGCCAACAACCCCGGTTCTGATGTTTACCACCTTTACAGACCCGCACCTTAAGGACGCAGCGCTCGCTGCTGGCGTGCGTGCCGTGATCGACAAAACCGAGGGCGGCACAACGCTGATCGACAGTATTCAAAGCTTATTCGTGGCCGAAATGCCACCACCAGCTAGCGCGGCATGAGTTCTTCCCCCCTCATTATCTAAGGTCGAAGGCAAAAAAACACGGCTCACCGCGAACAGGCGGAAGCCGAACTTATACATGGACACTCAGCGTCGGATTCCAACAGGCCATGAGCGTCAGACATGCGTAACGAATCGCCCAAAAGCCGCCACAGGCGGGCAGTCAGGCAACCTGAGGCTGCCATGAGACCGTCTGAATAGTGGCTACTCGGGGGAGGAGCCGGTAAACGAAGACGCCCCAAAACGCCCTAAGGACTTAACCGTCTGGGGCGTTTTCGTGTGCGCGAGACTATTCCGTTGTGAACGACTCAGGTGCGTAGCCTAAGGGAAAAATGAACTGCCAAATCGAACACGTTGAAAGTGACGGCGACTAGGTACGCCGTGCAGCAATCGAGCCGTGGCGGAGTGCGCTGACTGCGGAAAATCGGGCGCCGCGTCTCGGTTTTGGAGGGGTTGAGATGAGGTTGGGGATGACGAACCCTGAAAAAGTGCACAGCTTTCTGAAGGCAAATCCGCACCGTATGATATGCGAAGACTGCATTGGGGAGAAAACAGGGGTTGACAGGCATCAGGTGAATACCATCGCCGCCACTCTCGCCCTATTTCCTAAGGAATTTAGAAGGATGTCAACGGTGTGCAGCGAGAAATGCAGCACTCGCGAAAAAATGTCTGTCGAGGCACTTTGATCATCGTCACCTAAGTTGTTGATGCCGTGACAGGGCTGAACTCATCAAAGTTTTCGTGGAAGACGGCAAGTGTCGGATCGACTTCTGATAGTGAACAATTGCTCGAAAGCTATTCGGTCTGTACATGATGGCATGCATTCGTGAGCCAGCGCATACGCAACCAAGGCTGGGCAGAAGCCCGCTGATTACGACCTAAACTCCCTGCCTACGAAATCCCGCAGAACGAACGCAGTCCCCATCCTGTATTTGATTCATCTGACAAGGCTTGTTAAGTCCGCCCGACCGTTTATTCGGCAGCGAACCCCTGACACGATGGTGAAGGCTGGACCCGCCTAAGATCGCGGATCAGGAGGGCGTTTACTCTTTAATATCCTCACACTGTACGCTGCCGCACTCTGTTCGATACCAGATAGTGCAAATGCCGTCTTCGTGGTACACCATCTTCAACGACGGTAGCAACACAAGGGACTCCATGAGAACTAAAGAAGGCGCTTATTATCCGCAGTGGAAGCAGCTTTGCATTGCTGCACTGGCGGAGGCTGACCTAGCAAGGGTACCAGAACGGATTGCTGTGGCACGAAGCGCGGTGCTGGACCAAATCGAAGACGATATTTCACAATCCTCGATCAAGGAACATGCAACGCTGCGCGATGCCCTAGAGGCACTTGATATCCTGCACAAGATTGTGCAGCGCAAGGTTGCTCAGCGCGAAATTTCGAAGCGCGAAATTGGCGAAGTCCGCAAGACAGGTACATGCTAGTCATCGTTAGCGTGAGCCGTCTGGACAACGACCGAATCGAGATTGGCGTTGCGAGGCCCCAACACGACTCGAATCCCACCCACAATTACCCTTCCGAAAAAGAGGTACGGGCAGTGCTGTCAGATTTCGGGATCAGCGAAGAACTAATAGCTTCTCACCTGAAATTGCTGGCACGGATGGGTACGGGCGAAGAATTAAAATTCCCACCAATTGGCGTTCCGCAGAACCAATTGCTTTCTAGAGGATTTTCAGTTGTGAAATCCAAGGGGGCAGCGCCCTTTTGGTAAGCTCGGGCCAGTTCGCTCAATTTTTTGGACAGACATAGCACCTTAACAAGAATACATGCATGAAGAGTATCAGCAGCTTTATCGAGTAGCCAACAACAACGCTCTGGACCTTCTCGCGGAATCGAAGATTCTCTTTGGAATGGAACGGTACGCAAGAGCATTTTTCTTAGCCTTCACGGCTCTCGAAGAAATCTCCAAATCACAATTGGCAGCAGATGTTGTAACGGGGTTTATCAGCGAGGACGAATTTCTCGATCATTACCGTTGCCATCCTAAGAAAATAGGACGAATGGTGTGGGCTACAGAAGAGGCCCACCGTTATCTGGAGATGGACTTACAACATCCTGACATAAGCTCCCGCGCCAATGCGCTATACGCCTCTCTAAAAGACCAAAAGATTCAGACCCCGACTGATGCCATTACGAAGGAAGACGCCCAAAGCATAATCCGCACGGCGGAAGTGGCACTGGATAGTATTGCGACGAATGATTTCATGGGTTATGCGATAGGTAGTAAGGGTTTCATGTGAACCGTCACTTCCGCGCGGCCTTCACCTTGGCCCACCGTGCACGTTGTGCAGCAGCTATCTTGGCCCGACTCTCCGCTGACATCTTCCGCCGTTTACGACTAGGGTTCGTCCCACTATAGGCACTAGCAAACGCGGTGAGTGCCGCTTCGAGTCCAGACAACTGTTGTGCAACTCGATCACGTTCCTGTTTCAACTGCTTCACTATTGAAGACACCTTTGGCATGAGTTACCCTCGGCGGGGATCGTAGCAGAGCATTGCGTAAGGAGCCGCTTTGAGTCAGCGGCTTTGACCAAAGTGTAGGAGCTGCCTTAATCACTCGGAGTGACAATCACTCCGAGGATCATCTCATTCATCGCTCCGACAAGTGTTCTGGCTTGATCTGCCGTCGTTCCGCTGAGAACTTCAAATTCGAGCTTTGTGGATCTCAGAATAGACACTGTGTCATGAAACAGTTCCAGTCGGATCTGGGGTTTGCCTTCATCGGTTTTGGTAACAACGAACCGACAACCGCCTCGCTCTGAGTTCATGTGAGTCCTTAGGATGATTCGCCCGAAGGTCTAGGCATTTCTACGGCGGGAACCTCGCAATCGTATTCGTCCAATTCCGCACGTGCATATTGCACATTGCTGTGATCGGAAGTTCGCCCGCACTTGGTGCAAAACCATTCCCGAGTTGCGGGATTCCACAGGATAGTAACGTGTTTTTTGGGGATGGCAGACCGTCGGGAGCGCACCCGATGAAAAATCGTTCTACGATGTCGCGAACAGGCGAGACGAGTGTATTATGTTGCCGTTTTCGAAAGCAAACGGGAAATTCCGGAAACAACACCTGGAGGATGAACATGCGTCGAATCGCTTTGACAGCACTTGGTTTCGCTCTTCTGTTATCGGGCGTCCAGCTGTACTCGCAGACGAATGCAGCCGTAGAGAAGGCTTTGCAAAGCAAGGAGCAAGCGGGCTGGCAGGCATGGAAAGACCACGACGTAAAGCCTGTCGAAGGGATGACCCCGGACAACGCCGTCAACATCGCGGACGGGATGGTGGCCAAAGGGAAGCAGCAGATCCTGAAGAACATGGTGGACCCAGGATGCACGGTCAACAGCTTCTCGCTGTCCGATTTTTCCTATATGTGGCTCGATAAAGAGACGGTCATCGTGACCTATACTGCGACCCAGGATGCAACCTGCAGCGGCAAGAAACAGGCTGCGAAAGTTATCGCCAGTTCGGTCTGGCAGAAGCAGAACGGCAAATGGATGTCGCCCTTCCACCAGGAAACTACCGCTGAGGGTATGTAGAGCAGTGCCTCCGGCTCCGGAGCTTCGTTGCCTAGCGTCAAAGATGTCAGCCAGCAATGACGAGTATTCTCTTGAGTGGGGTGCACCGCTCTGGGCCGAAAATAGCTTCCCCGCCAATTGGTCGGCAGGGTTATACGAACGAGGCCCAGAGTTGACACACGTTTTCTTGTACACAGAATTTCGATTTGTACACTGGAATTTGACAGGAGACGGACAGGAGAGATGTCCGGCAACAATTGCAACAATTCTACGACCTATACCAAGATGCGCTGTTTCAATAAGATAGCCGGTAACCCCTTTGACGCTGCGGAGATAGAGAAAGCTAAATAGAGAATCCCTCCCTCTCCGCCACGTTATAAACATTAGGGTTAAAGCGCCATCTAAAGTGCTGCGAAGCTCCGGCTACCGAAACCCGGCTACCCGCCTCGGTTCTTTAGCTGTTTCGGCACCGAGCTAGGTAGTAACTGAGTGGGCTCAAGGGTACTAAGCCCGGAGAACACTCATGGCGAACCGTGTGACGTTGTATACCCGCATTGGAAATTTTACCCCGCAGCGAGCCAACCCCCTTATCCACCAGCCCGTAGGCAAGTTCGTCCTTCGGTACTTGTTCCGCGGAAAACGCAGGTGGGAAACCTTAGAAGCCATGAACTACACCGAAGCGTTGGTAACCGCCAAACAGCTGGAAATAGAGCTAATCAAGGGCGTGGACCCTGAATGGGAGGCGCAGGTTCAGCGGCTTAAAGAAGCTGTGGCTAACGCCGGTGAAGTAGAATCTTACCCGGCAGGCCGCGCCTGTTGTCGTAGCGCCACCTCCACGACCGCTTCCGCCAACCGTCCAAGCCTACAAGCTGATGAGGCTGGACGCCAAGGCATACCCCAAAGTTGAACTGGCGACGGCTATCGACGCCTACAACCAACGGTGCGCTACATGGAGCGGTAAAACCGTCGGCGCATACACCTACACCCTCACCCAATTCTTTACCTCCTGCCGTTGGACAGCCAGGGCCGGGCGAGCTGGCCGCTGCTTCACGAAATCAATGCGCAAACGCTCACGGACTTTATCGTACTCCTCCGGGGAACGGACGCAGCGAACCGGACGATTCACAATCGATTGAGCGAGGTCGGAACGCTCTTGCGGGCCTCAAATCGGACCGATGATGACGTCAAGAAAATTAAACGCTCGTCCACGCGAAGGAGGGGTTAGAGACCCTGCGGGCTAGCCTCACTGTGAATCCTGCCGTGTAGCTGTCGCAAACGCATTATAAGAGGGCGTCCCTTTAGGAGTAGGTTATGAGCGCAAGCATCATTCCCTACGAAAGGAATACCCTCCATGAATAGCGAAAAGTATATTGGGCTCGACGTTCATCAAGCAACCATCTCGGTGGCAGTATTGGATTCCACTGGCAAGTTAGTCATGGAATCCATCCTAGAGACAAAAGCCGCGACCATTCTGGAGTTCTTTGCGGGGTTGCGCGGAACTCTATCGGTCACCTTCGAAGAAGGAACTTGGGCCGCGTGGCTGCACGATTTACTGAAGCCGCGTGTGGCCAAGCTGGTGGTGTGCAATCCGCGAAAAAATGCTCTGCTCAAAGACGGAAACAAGAGTGATCGTATCGACGCCCACAAGTTGGCCGAACTGTTGTACCTGAACAAGCTCAGCTCGGTCTACCATGGCGAGACCGGCGTGCGCATGCTGCGCGAGCTAGCCCGGAGCTACCTGACCATCGTCAAAGATCTGAGCCGAGTCATGTGTCGGTTGAAAGCGGTCTATCGCAGCTGGGCGATCCCCTGTGCCGGCCGGGACGTCTACTATACCCGTCATCGAGCCGAGTGGCTGGGCAAGATCAAGGAAGCCGGCGTCCGTCGCCGCGCCGAACGACTCTACCAGCAACTGGACATGCTGCAGTACTTGCGCCAGCAAGCGCGCCGCGAGCTGTTGGCGGAGAGTCGCAAGCATGCCATCACCGTCAAACTACGGCAGATTCCCTCACTAGGACCGATTCGCTCCGCCTTGGCGGTAGCGCTGATCCAGACCCCGCATCGTTTCCGCACGAAGCGACAGCTTTGGGCTTACAGCGGACTGGCTTTAGAAACCCGCACCAGTGCCGAATATTGCTATGTCAAAGGCGGACTGCGACGTTCTAAGAAACAGATCTCCATTCGCGGTCTGAACAAGGACCATAATCATGATCTGAAAGGCTTGTTCAAAGGTGCGGCCACCCGGGCCAGTGTACTGCCCGGCCCGTTCCAGGATTTCTACCAGAGATCACTGGCCAAAGGTATCAAGCCCACGATGGCGCGTCTGACGCTGGCGCGCAAGATTGCAGCCATCACGCTAACTCTATGGAAGAAGGGAGAAAACTTCGACGCTGACAAACTGAAATCGCAAGCCGCTTGAGCGTCTCACGGGAAGAGCCCTCCATCTCCGGTGATCTTTTCTGGTGGTGGCCAGTTGGTTCTTGAGACGCTCGGGTTCGAGGGTGAGCATCCTAATCGCCTGTAGGCGCACAGTGCCCGTGGCAGTGAGCCTCTGTGTTAACCCTATGCCCTCTCGGATAACCCGAAAAAGCACTAGGCCTCGAGTCGCAGATAGAACCATGGTTGACCCCGTACAACCACGAGTGCTTGCCAGTTTCAGAAACCGATCGGCGTTGTCGCTACTCATGAACAGGCAGCTGCTGAGATGGAGCAAAGCAAAACCCGAAACCACAGGGCAAGACACAAGACTCGAGCGCCACTCCTATCTGACAAGGGACTGGATGCCGCGAACCATTACCGCGCTTCCGGCGGAGGTAGAAGAATGTTCTTGACATCCCCTCTTATAGAACAGGCGTTTACACGCATTGACCCGGCAATTTGTCACCAATTACGCGTGGCGGGTGTCACGGAGAACCGTGTTCCCGATCACGTCGGAGCACGCCCGCACGATTACACTCAAAAATCCCTCCGAGGGTTAATGAGGGATGGAAGCAAAGGAGAACGGGAGGCAGGAATGCCCCCCGTGGATGAGTGACTACCTCTTCAGTTCAACTTGAATCAATTCGAACGGGCCGCCAAGGTTCTCGGGATCGTGTTCGAAGGCATCCATGTGCATGACTTGACCTGCCTTCGCCTCAATGTTTTCGCTCTTCCCATCCGGGTATGTGAACTTGGCTTTGCAGTCGTTCAAGAAGACAGAAACCGACTCGGGATGGCTGTGCATCACTGACTTCTCTTTGGCTCCGTACTTAATGCGCACGACACGGATTTTATCGTTCTCGAACTCTACTGTGTAGTGGCGAGAATCGGCTTTGACTGGGTCGACTTTTGGGTTTGGCATTTGTGCAGTTGCCATGGTGATTCCTCCTTTGGCTGCAAAAGTGTAGTCCTGAGTACTCAGTTTTGCAAAGTTGGATCTGGAGCGGATGAATCTTCCAGCCGGCTTTATTGAACTTCTCTCTTGAAGGATCACGACCTGACAATTTTGAATGAACACGATGCTCCTGTAATCGGCGATTTCACCAGCTAACGGTCGGCGTCGCTCGTGGGCGTGTAGCCTTGGCTTTGTCGAACCTATCTAAATGGAAAACCTTCCCGCAGGTAGAAAGCCTAAGAAACCATCGTCCGCGCCGAAGCAGTAACGCAAACGTGCCCAGGCAACGGGAACAGATTGCCGCCGTCGAGCCCCGGCTTGTCGGAAAGCGAGGAGCATGCCGTTTGGAGTTCACACACCTAATTCAGACAATTTGCTGGTTGCTTCCGGTTCGCCGACGATTCGGGATTTGGGCCGGTCGGCTGAACCGAGCTTTGTCCGCTTCGTAGTTCTAGGCTTGAGAACTTGGACTTTGTAAGGCTGAGCTTGACTGGAACGATGGAAGGTGGGGCACCTTAGGATGGGAAACCCAAAACTCTGGAAATACAGGATACCCAGTATTCCCGCGTTCTGAATGATTGGTAACAATCTTAGCGGGACAACGTAGCAATTTCGAGGAGGGAAAGGGCTTATGTCCATCAAGTCCTTCCGCCGAGAACGTAAAGCTCGCACTTGGCGTGAGCGAGCGAGGATCTTCGGTCCAGCGACTCTCATCTCGCTCCTTGCTCTGGTTGTCACCTACCACTTTGTTCAACCCGCTCCCCCGCACCAGATAGTTTTCGCGACAGGGCAGGAAGGTGGCGCCTATTTTCTTTTTGGCCTGCGCTATCAAGCCCTGCTCGCACGCGAAGGCATCGACGTCACTGTGCGCCCAACTTCCGGCTCGGTCGAGAACATCGATCTGCTGCAGAAAGGAAAGGCGGACGTCGCCTTTGTTCAGGGCGGGACGGGAGCAAGTGCCGATGCCCCCGGATTGGTTTCCTTGGCAAGCCTTTACTACGAACCTATCTGGATCATGGTGCGAAAACATACGGGCATCGAGCGCCTATCAGATCTTAAAGGACGCCGCATTGGAATTGACCAAGAGGGCAGCGGAACACGCCAGATCGCTCTACTCCTGCTGGCCGATGACGGCATCGATCCCAGGACTGCAAATCTTCTACCGCTTGGGGGCGCGGACGCGGCGAGCGCCCTTCGCACAGGAAAGCTTGATGCAGCATTCTTCGTCATCTCCCCACGCGCTCCGATTGTGCGGGAGGCTCTGGCCATCCCTGGTGTCCGCCTACTGAGCATAAAGCGCGCTCCGGCTTATGCACTGCAACACAACTTTCTCACCGTCTTGACGCTCCCGGAAGGCGCGATCGACTTACGAGCGAACCTCCCGCCTCGCGAAACCGTGCTGCTTGCCCCGGCGACGACCCTCGTTGTCGGAGATCAATTCCATCCGGCATTGGCAGAGCTGCTACTGAGCCTCGCACGCCAGATCCATGGCGAGGCTGGACTGTTCGAACAAGCCGGCGATTTTCCCTCCCGTAAATTTCTAGATTTCCCGATCAGCAATGCGGCGAAACGCTTCTTCGATTCCGGACCGTCGTTTCTGCAGCGGTACCTGCCCTTCTGGGCCGCCGATTTGATCGATCGACTCAAGATCATACTGCTGCCGCTAATCACGCTGGTGTATCCGCTGTTCAAGCTGGTGCCGCCTACCTACGACTGGCGCATGCGGTCGCGGATCAACCGCTGGTATAGGGACCTGCAGACAATCGAGGAGGAGATTGATGCCCGGGAACCGAACGCAGATATTGGTTCTAAACTTGATGAACTCGACCGCCTAGAGGCGAACGTCGGACGACTGTCGGTCCCTCTGGCCTATGCCAATCCGCTCTACACGCTGCGCAGTCACATCGCGCTCCTACGAGACGAACTACGCCAAGGCCGGCAGCCCAACATGCACTAAATAGTTGTTCCAGTTGGAAGTGATAGTTTGTGGCCGGTGGAGAACGTGTCAGGCACACTGCGGCTGTGGGGAACGACGCATCAGCTTGCGGATACGCACTAAAGTTGTAAGCCGCCGCCGTGAACGTGGACATTCAGCCGGCTGGATGACGAGCAATTCGGAAGTAATCCACAACCGAGAGCCCATCCGGGAGACGAATCTGGATAGTTGAGGTAATCAGGCATTTGCACTCACGATCCCGGTCAGTTATTGAAATGGCGATGTTACGCCAACAACCGCATAGTGTCCGGTTTTCCCGACAACTCGGAGGTTGAGCAAACATTGAGGCTGCAGAGGATAGTCATTGCGATTGTGTGAGATTCTAGGTCGGGAGGATGCCATGAGACAAGAGCGAGTGCTGCAGGTTTTGCTGCTGCTGATTGGGTTGTTCTTTGTCGCTGGGATCTATCCTCTGCTCACGTCCCTTCCGCAACACCAACAGTCAGACTATGGCGACCAGATGATGCTCGCCGTGTACTTTGTGCTCGGCGTATTTCTGCTAATGGCTGTGCGAAGGCCGACGGCCCATCGCAGTCTGATTTCCTTCACAGGATGGGGTACCCTGGCGCACGACGCTGTAATGGCAGTTCAAGCTTCGCAGTTGAAACAGTTGCGCTCGGAACTGCTGCCCTTAACCGTAGTTGCGTGTACTTTGTGCTCGGCGTATTTCTGCTAATGGCTGTGCGAAGGCCGACGGCCCATCGCAGTCTGATTTCCTTCACAGGATGGGGTACCCTGGCGCACGACGCTGTAATGGCAGTTCAAGCTTCGCAGTTGAAACAGTTGCGCTCGGAACTGCTGCCCTTAACCGTAGTTGCGTTTCTTTGTATCGCGTTGATCGCATTGTCTCCGCCGAAGCAAGTAGTGCAGTCGTTTGGGAACCAATGAGCGAGTGAAGGGCTACTCTGAAGCAACTGTTGTAAAAACTCCGCCTCGACCGGAGTGGAGATTATTTCTCGAGGTCCAGCCCACGGTAGTTTCACTTCTCGGGAGAGGTTTGGCTTGTTGTCCATTCTCGTGAGTTTCTCTGCCCTGCTAAGGGTGCCATCGTGTCTTAAGAAAGCAGCAAGCGAGCTGGTTGCTTCGGAGGCAACCATGGTTCTATCCGAGGCTCGTGGCCTATGACTATTTCTGGTTATCCGAGAGGGCATAACGTGTAATGGGTGACTCGGTGCCAAAGCACGCGAGGCCGATCTCATTGACTGATACTCCTCTCGAATCCGAGCATCTCCAGAACACGACCGACCAGCAGGGGAGAGAATCCCCCGAGACGGAAAGCCTGCTTCACCCAGAGAGGCTCAAGCTGCTTGCCGATGCAAGTTTTGTGGATCGAAACTGACTCCTTTCTTCCACATCGTTAAGCTGATCGTGGCTATCTTGCGTGCCAGCGTCAGACGGGCCAGCGTCGGCCGCATTCCCTTGTCCACCCGAGCCACATAGAAGTCGTGCAGCGGACCCGGACGTGTGCTGGCAGAGATAGCAGCACTCTTGAAAAGGCTCTTCAGATCTTTATTGTGGTTGTCATTCAGACCGCGCACCGTGATGCGCTCACGGTTGCGTTGCCGCTTGCCTCTGACGTAGCGATACTCGCCGCTGTCACGTGTCTCGACGGCGAAACCACTGTAGGCCCAAAGCTGCCGCTTGGTTCGGAAACGATGGGGTGTCTGCAGCAATGCCACGTCAAACGCCGTGATCACGTACCAGTACCGGCATTGAGAATCATCGCGAGATTCTCTGGTGTGCGCGGAAAAAACAGCGCCAGAATTCCGAGGAAAGAAAGCCGGTCGCGTGCGCTACGGGTTTGGTTTCAGGCTACCAGTGTCTCGGCGGTCTGAGCCAGGGGCACTTGGACTCTGACGATGGTGCCCTGGCCGTTGGAATCGATCTTCATGCTGCCGCCCAGCTGCAGGATTCGCTCGCGCATGCCCCTGAGCCCAACCCCGAGCGTTCCAGACGTTTCCATCTCATATCGCTTTTCTGGCGCTATGCCCTTGCCTCTGTCCGCCACTTCAACCAGAACTACGCCATTGAGTCGAGCAACCCTAACCTTGGCGGTTAGACTCCCGGAATGACGATGGATATTCGTGAGGCACTCCTGCACCACTCTAAAAATGGCCGTTTCCAACTCCTGTGAGAGACGTCCCGAAATCATCGGGGAACTCGGCCTCAACTTGAATCTTGCTGCGCTGAGTAAATCCCTCAACGTACCACCGGAGAGCTGAAGCGAGTCCCGCCTCATCCAGCATCGGAGGATGAAGCAGGTAAGAGATCGTGCGCACTTCCTTGCTCATTTCTTGCACCATAGCCTCGCTCTCGCTCACGGCGTTGGCTGTCTTGGCAAGTCGCTCGATGTCAGTTCGCACGGTAGACAGATTTAGCGTCAGTCCCGCCAGCGACTGGCCGACACTGTCATGCAATTCGCGGGCGAAGCGCCGTCTCTCTTCGTCTTGCAATTGCAGCAGGCGGGCAGAAAGTGCGTGCAGATTTTGATTGGCACCGTCCAGGGCCGCCGTGCGCTCTTGGACCCGTTCTTCCAAACTGCGTTGTTCCCTTCGCATCCGCTCGTTTTCGCGGCGACGCGCTTCTCCCATGTAGACGACGCCCCCGGAAGCTAACAGGAACACGAGCATGCCAATCGACTGCACCATGAAGTTTGGCTGCTCGACAGACGCGATGATCCAATACTTCACCCCGAAAAGAGAGAGAGTCACGCACACGAATCGAGGGCCAGACACCGCAGTACCAAGCGCAGAAGGCTACCGCAGGAAAAAGAGTGACGTATGGAACATAGTTGCCGAGGAAGGGATTGAGCGCGCTACGGATGAACAAGGCAGCAACCGTGGCCAAGAACGCCATAACGTAGGGCGCCATCAGATCTCTTGGAGATTCGCTCGGAAACCAAACTGGCCGTCGCCATAGGCCCCCCTATTGGAACCGATCGGGCAACTGTGAATTTTACCAAGTTAGCATTGATTGCAAACAAACTGCTGTCAGTCGGCGCGCTAATCGCACCGACAAGAAATTCAGAAATGCCGGGTAGGCCTCTAGACGTATAACGCAAAGCCTTGGGCATCAGCAGCTTACGCGCTACAGATAGCCGTTTCGACAGTCAGAGACCCATGTGCGGATTGTGTTATCGCTGCGCTCAGACTTTGTGGAGGCGATCTAGTACTTTGCTGCCCGCCCACAGCACCACAGCACACAACGCGAGGATCAGGAAGGTGGTCATCTCTTGATTTCCTCCTAACGGTTGAGGCTATGCGGCCGCTTCTAGGTCGTCGATGACTTCGGCGTAGAGCTGACGGATGCGGTCGCGCCTGGCCTCGTATTCGCAGAGTTCTGCTTCTGTTACGACACCGAAGGTTTCTTTTTCCAGGGTATTCAATTGCGATTCGATGAGGTCGACTAGTTCAGCACGAGCACATGCTTTGGAGTCGGGGGATGGCACCAATTTTGTGGCTGATACTCTCAAAACGCTCGGTTGACGTTTGCCTGATGCCCTGGGTAAAAACAGCAACCTTAAAACCACCTGTCCGGCATGGCGCTCCTTAGATCCCATCATTGCGCCAGAGCCGAGCGTTGACAATTTTTCCGAGCAGTGAGAAACTTCTGATCCTGGAAGAAGTCTGACTGAAGTTCGTTCCCGTTCGTCGATCGTTGTCGGATGACCCGCGTTGCAATCCTACCCATCTCCCGAATATAGGCCAGCGTTGAATCGCTTGAACGGCGTGCATTTTCCATCCTTTTGTGGTGGTTCTCAAAGGCTAGTTGGCGATTCCAGCAGGTTGGTCCCCTTCGGCTTTCGCTTGGTCGTTGTGACTTTGGCAATGAGCGTGGTCGGTTGCAACCGGGCGCACACTGCGCGACGCCTCGATTTCAATCAGGATGTACAACCGATCCTGGCCAGTCGTTGCTTTAGTTGTCACGGTCCCGATCCGGAAATGCGCAAGGCAAACTTGCGGCTCGATCTTGCGGAGTCGGCGATGAAGAAGCGCGATGGCCATCGCGACGCTATCGTCCCAGGGCACCCTGAGAAGAGCGAGTTGGTCAAACGAATTGAGTCCAAGGATCCGAAATATCTCATGCCCCAGACTGCTCATGGCGAGGCCGAGCCGATGAGCGCAAACGAGATCGCGACTCTCAAGGAATGGATCAAGCAAGGCGCTGTCTACCGCCCACATTGGGCTTTCGAAGTACCCGTTCGCCCGGCTGTCCCTCACGATAGCGGCAGTGATGCTTGGGCGAAGAACGGTGTAGACAACTTCATCTTTGCAAAACTAAAAAAGCGAAGGTTTGCAACCTTCGCCAGAAGCCGATAAGCCGGCCCTTATTCGCCGCGTAACGCTTGATCTCACCGGGATGTTGCCTACACCAGAGGAGGTCCAGGCATTCGCCAGCGACCCTTCTCCCGAGGCATACGAGCATCTGGTCGACAGACTGCTCGCACAGCCAACTTTTGGCGAGCAACGGGCACGCTACTGGCTCGACTATGCCCGCTACGCCGATACTTACGGCCTGCATTTCGACAATAGCCGCGACATCTGGCCTTACCGTGATTATGTGATCCGCTCGTTCAATAACAACAAGCCCTTCGATCAATTTACGGTTGAGCAAATCGCCGGCGACCTGATGCCGATGAAAACTCTCGATCCCCTGATCGGCAGCGGCTATGTGCGTTTGGGTGTGAGCAGCAATGAAGGTGGGACAATTCCCGAGGAGTTGCGTGTCAACATCGCACGCGAGCGTACCGAAGCATTCGGCGCCACATTCATGGGACTTACTGTGGGTTGCGCAGTCTGCCATGATCACAAGTTCGATCCGACGACCCAGCACGATTTCTATGCCCTGAGTGCGTTCTTCAATAATCTCGACGAAAAACCCTTTAATGACGATCGCCCGGTGTGGACGCCTGTCGTCCGCGTTCCAAAACCCGACAAAGAAGGGGAGTACAACCGCATACTGGCCCACTACTCAGAACTTCAGTGGAAGCTGAATGCCATGCGTCTCAACGCCCCCAATCTGGTGGCGCAGTGGCTGGCGACTAAGAAGGACCTTGCGCGTCCAGTCTCCACCGACGGACTCATGGTTCGCCTGCGGCTGGATGAGGGAAGCGGCGAAGAGTTGAAGAACAACGCGCCAAATGCAAATCCCGCAAGTGTCAAGACAACGACGATGAAACCGGAATGGGGAGAGACCACCTGGTTGTGGCCCGACTTCCGCATGCAGTCCAGCACGCGAGTGCTGCTTGGGCAGACTGGCGACTACGAAGCGAACCATCCTTTTTCTGCGGGCGGTTGGTTCATGTTCCGGTCAGCGCCGGGTCATCCGGGCAGTTTCGGAACGATGGTGTCGAAAATGGAATCGACACAGCACGACCGCGGCTGGGAACTCGCCGCCGATGAGAACGGCACTTTAAGCGTGGCTTTGGTCAATCAAGCGCCGAAGGAAGTCAAGCCGAAGAAAAAGGAAGATAAGAAAGACTCAGACAAAAAACTACCAGTCGCGAAGGAACCTTTCGACTATCCGACTCCACAGGACCTCAGCAAGAAGGATCTAGCGCCGAACAAGCCGGACGAACAGCTAAAAGCCGAGAAAGAGAAAGAGGCAAAAGCGAAGGCGGAAGCAGCAGCCAAGGCGAAAAAGTCGAAACTCAGCGAAACCCCTGACGAGAAGCTGCCCGAGGTCGCCATCCGGGTCGCCGCTGAGAAGCCTCTACCGATTGACAACGCGTGGAAGCACATTTTCTTTACATATGACGGCTCAGGCCGCGCCTCCGGCGTCAGGATTTACGTGAATGGCGCGCAGGTCGCAACGCGTGTGCTCAAGGACAACCTTGGCCGATCGACCATTCGCACGGATGCTCCCATGCAACTGGGCTGGCGCAATCCAGATGAGCATCCCGCGAAGGATGCGCGTTACCAGGACATCCGTCTATATGCGCGGGCCCTTGCGCCGGACGAGGTCAACCGGCTTCCGTTCGAGGACTACGTAGCAGAAATTGCAACCCAACCGCCAGCGCAATGGTCGCAAGACCAATCGCACGTTGTTACTGAGTACTTCCTCAACAATGTTGATGCCACTTGGCGGCAGATCCGGCGCGAAATGGCTCCCCTCGAAGCGCAATTGGAACACCTGTCCGTAGGCGGCAACTTGACGCTGGTCTCCTGGGAAAAGTCTACCCTCCCTTATGCTCATGTGCTGACGCGAGGACTGTACACGGCGCGCACTGAACGAGTTGAGGCCAACACACCACACTTTCTTCCGCCATTGCCCCCAAACGAGCCCCGTAATCGCCTCGCTCTCGCGAAATGGACCATCAGCCCGGACAACCCTCTCACCGCACGCATCACCGTCAATCGTATGTGGTACGAGCTCTTCGGCACAGGGCTGGTGGAGACAACTGAAGATTTTGGAATCATGGGACAGCGGCCCACGCATCCCGAATTGCTTGACTGGCTAGCCGTCGAGTTCCGGGACAGCGGATGGAACATCAAGCACATGTACAAGCTGATGGTGATGTCGGCTACGTACCGGCAGAAGCTCGAAGGCAAGCTCGCAGCAGCTAACAAAAGATCCCAGGAACATATTCTTGTCTCGCGGCCCGCGGTTCCGGATGGATGCAGAGATGGTTCGCGATATCGCGTTGCAGTCCGGCGGGCTGCTGGTACAGAAAATCGGCGGACCTAGCGTCAAGCCCTACCAACCACCCAATATCTGGGAGCAAGTAAGCTACCCGACCAGCGACACAGTCCATTACGTGCAAGAGCATGCCGATTCGCTCCACCGGCGCAGCATGTACACATATGTGAAACGAATGGCACCTCTGCCGAACATGGATGCTTTCGATGCTCCCGCGCGTGACGTGGTCTGCACCCGGCGCCAGCGGACCAACACACCGCTCCAGGCTCTCGTGACGCATGAATGACGTACAGATGGGTGGAAGCGGCCAGGGCTCTGGCTGAGCGTGCCATTCGTGAAGCCGGTCCTCTTCCGGAGCAGAGGATCAACCGCATGGGCTTGATTCTGCTTGCGCGCGATTCCGCCTCCACAAATGGCCGCGGTTCTGGAGAAATCATTTAGTGAAATGCAGAAGCACTACGCTGCAAATCCGAAGGACGCCCGTTCTCTCGTCAACATTGGTGAAAAGAGACGCGATAGCTCGATCCCCGAGCCGGAGCTAGCGGCCTGGACTATGATCGCCAGCGAAATGTTGAACCTTGATGGAACCATAAACAAGTAGAAGGATCGTGATGAAACAGCACCCACTATGCAGCGATTGCGAAGACAAAATCACCCCGATGGATCTACCGATTCCATCTGGGCTGAAGAGAGAGTGGTCGATCTGCGAATCCCGTCGCCAATTCCTCGGGCGCTTCGGGAGAGTACTTGGCTGGGCATCATTGGCAACTCTTTTCGGCGAAGCGAGCTTTCGCCATCTTGCCTTTGCATCCGGTCCCAACCCGCAGGCAGGATTGGAAGAGAACAGTCTCGGACTTCCACACTTCGCGCCCAAAGCGAAGCGCGCGATTTATCTTTTCATGTCGGGCGCTCCGCCACAGGTCGATCTTTTTGATTACAAGCCGAACCTTGCCTCTGCAGTTCGACAAAGACATGCCTGCCTCGGTTCGAGGCAACCAGCAATTGACCGGGATGACCGCCGGTCAGGCCCGTTTTCCCGTCGCTCCTGCACACTGGCCTTTCAGTCAGCATGGGCAAACCGGAACCTGGATCAGCGATTTGCTTCCGTACACCGCGCGCATGGTGGACGATCTCACGTTTATCAAGTCGACCAACACCGATGCCATCAACCATGAGCCGGCAATCATGCTCATGAATACGGGCAACATGAATGCGGGCAAGCCGTGCCTCGGCGCCTGGCTGGCGTACGGACTTGGCAGCATGAACGACAACTTGCCAACGTTCGTTGTCCTTCAGACGAAGACGAATCCCAAGGAGAACAACCAGCCGGTTTCTTCGCGATTGTGGAGCAGCGGTTTTCTTTCGTCTGAATTCTCCGGCGTGGGTTTACGGTCGGTCGGCGATCCCGTGCTTTACCTGCAAGATCCCTCCGGCGTGGATCGCGAGACACGGCGCAAGATGCTGGACGCGGTAGAAGAGATCAATCGGCAGACACTCGCCGAAGTGGGAGATCCCGAAACCAACTCGCGTATTGCGCAATACGAAATGGCGTTTCGTATGCAATCTTCCGTGCCGGAACTCACGGACCTCAGCAAAGAGCCCGAGTCGACTTGGGAACTTTACGGTCCGGAAGCTAAACAGCCTGGAACGTTCGCCTACAATTGCTTGCTCGCGCGGCGCATGGCCGAACGTGGTGTTCGCTTCACACAAATCTACAAGCGAGGCTGGGACGTGCACGACAATGTCGTGGGAATGTTGCCCCTGCTTTGCCAGGAGACAGATCGAGGCGGCTATGCCCTGGTCACCGATCTCAAACGCCGAGGCTTACTCGATGACACGCTGGTTATCTGGGCGGGCGAATTCGGGCGGACCGTATACAGCCAAGGCGGGCTAAGCCAGGAAAACTATGGCCGCGACCATCACCCGCGCTGTTTTACTACCTGGATGACAGGTGCTGGCGTGCGCCCGGGAACCACCTATGGCGAGACTGATGACTATAGCTACAACGTAGTAAAAGATCCGGTACACGTGCGCGACTTCAATGCGACTATTCTTCATTGCCTGGGCATTGACCACAACAAATTTGCTTACGAATTCCAAGGTTTGCATCAAAAGCTCACCAGTCCCGTGCCGGCATTTGTGGTGCAAGGAATATTGGCGTGAGTTTGGCGGCTAGGGTCGCGGGCGCTGCTGGCGATACGCTGCGAACAGCACGCCTAATTCCCCGAGTATGGATTGGCGCCGTCTGTGCTGGCATCTCCATTGCGCTCTTGCCGCTCTTTTTCCCTCTGGACGGTAAGCCCCACGCTGACTGGCTGCAATTCGTCGGCCGCTTCCACCCATTGTTGGTGCATCTTCCCATTGGACTGATTGTGCTCCTGCCGCTGCTCGAGTTTGCGGGGACGAGGCGTCAATCCTTGCGGGATGCAGCAGGCTTTGTATTGCAGTTCGCATTGGTAACCTGCGTCGCTTCCATTCTCTTTGGACTTCTCTTGGCCTACGGCAGTGGCGAAATCGGAACCACCGTCACACGTCACATACGCGGTGGAATCGTGCTCGAAATTGAGTTGTTGTTATGCCTCGCCCTCCGGCGCTCATACCTTGAAGGGAAGCAATCACGCTCATATTTCATCCTGCTCACCGCGGTTCTAATTACGCTTGTCTGGACTGCTCATCATGGCAGCTCGCTCACGCATGGAAGCAACTACTTGACGAGGTACATGCCACCTACACTCAAGAGATTTATCGCTCCCAGCGCGGTCTCATCTCATCCCAATTCTTTTTTCGCCAGACATATCTACCCGGTTCTCGATACGAAGTGCGTCGATTGCCATGGGACTAACAAAGAGCAGAGCGGCCTCCGACTGGATTCCTATGAGTCACTAATGGCTGGAGGCAAAGATGGCATCGTGATCGCACCCCGCAATCCCGACGGCAGCCTCCTGCTGCAAAAGGTGACGCTTCCTCGCACCGATCCTCACTTCATGCCTGCCGAAGGCCGCACTCCGTTGACACGCGATGAAATTGCTAGAATCCGGGCATGGGTATTGGCGGGCGCCCCGCCTGATTTGGCCAGCGTCCCAGGTATTTTCATTGCAGAGGATCACGACGAAGCGCCAACACCCGTTGGCGATTACAGCTCACTAATGGGCGAGATTCGCCAGATGCAACAATCGCAAGGAGCAAAGTTGGTCCCGGTATCAGCGAATGCATCGGACGGCCTTATTCTTCGCACAACTGACGTCGCTGGTAGCTTCGATGATGCGCAGCTCGCAAAATTCCAAAGGTTTGCGCCATTTATAGTTGAGGCGGAACTAGGACGAACCGCCGTCACTGATGCCAGCATCGAAACACTGAGCCAATTTAAAAATCTTCGCGCGCTTCATCTTGAGGGTACGGCCTTGAACGGACCGACTCTCGCTAAGCTTTCCACCCTATCGCAACTTACTTACTTGAATCTGAGCGGGACAAGAGTGACTAGCGACGCCGTCGCTCCGTTGAAAAGCACGCGCAATTTACGTCACTTGTATCTTTTCAATACCCCAGCCGAACCAACATCGACGGCGGAAAGCGGCGAGAGGAGCACACAATGACAAACTTCAATCGGCTACGTTTGTGAGCCTTGCAGGAATCGCAGCAGCGGGCCCGCTATGTCTCTTCTTGGTTCGGCCGAAAACGAAAACGTCTGCATTGCCTGAGGTCCAGACTGGAAATCGCGAATGGACATATGAAGTTGTGTGTGGCTGGGGATCGCTGCCCTCGAGCACGAGCTTTGGGCTTTTAGGTTGGTTTTTTTCTGACCGCCTATGGAATCTTCTGAGATCATCCATTGGCAAGTTATTGCGGAGTCCAACATTTCAACTTTCGCTTGATGTGAGAAACGGCTTTACCAGTCCGGCCGATGCCGGCACTGCAGTGAATCAACGTGGGCCCTTCCATTCGCTGATACGCTTTCCAAACCTTCTTCAGCTGCGAGGCGGAAAGAGCTGGATGCTGGTAGTTGCGAACTGGAATGTGTTTAGCCCGCAATCCGCTAGCTCGATAGTAGGAGATCAAACCTCGAGGAAGCTTCTCATACAGGTTTAGTTGAGCTTCGTCTAGTTAGCAGATCACTGAACGGATCCCCTTCGCTTTCGCCTTTCTGATCCACCTATCAACGATGGATTAGACACCTGACTCAGAGGCTTATGCCGTACTCTCGGTCGAGGTCCACCTGCAAGCGTGCCTTCGATTGCCCACCTAAACATGGAATTTCCTTTCGGCGATTGTTGGGCCGGAAGTGTACATCCAGTAGCAAAGGTCCCACGGTTGGGGGGAGGCTTGAAAATACGAGGGTTAGCGTGATCTGTGCGATAGGGCGTGCCAGCATTTGGCTGCGATTTGCCGGGTTTGCGAAAGGGTTAAGTAGGGTAGTTGGGTGACAAAATGGCGAATCGCGTTCTAACTGATTGAATACATTATAGTTATTCAATTCATCCAGTATTTTTGCTAGGCATAGAAACCGGGGGACATAGGGCTTGCCAGCATTTTGCTGCGATTTGCCGGGATTCGACGAATTTGGGGGTGCGAAATCATTGCACTCTCAACTGAGCCAAGCAAAACGAAGTTTCTCAGGATGTCATTAAATGGAGACCATTGAAGGAATTTTTACACTGGCAAAAAACGCGTCGAATCAGAAACGAGCAAGAAAAACTGCGACTGCCTTTTAACGCCGTATATTATTTCGCTCCTAACGGATACCAACACTTTCTCTCAGGGGGACTAATGATCCGCTCGCTCGTCACTCTGTTTGTTTGTCTTTTCGGTGCCGTAGCTCTACTCGTTTCGGCTCCCACCGACTCCATCTCCGATCAGGCACGTCGGCTGCACTTCTCCTCCATCGTCGCTGACACTCACGACGACACCACTCAGCGCTTCTTCTCCAGCGATTTCGACCTCGGCAAGCGTAATTCCACGGGTCACATCGACATCCCGCGCATGCGCGAAGGCGGCATGAACGCCATTTTCTTTTCCATCTGGATTGATGGTCGCACCATGGGCCCGCTCGCGATTCAAAAAGCCCTCGATCAGATCGACGCCGTCCAGCAAAACGTGCGGAAATACTCGAAAGATCTTGCCTTCGCCCGCACTGCCGATGACGTTCGACGCGCGCATGAACAAGGAAAAATTGCTGTCCTGATGGGCATCGAAGGCGGCCACATGCTGGGCAACGACATCCGCATGGTCCGTATCTACAGCGATCTCGGCGTTCGCTACATGACCCTCTCTCACTTCTACAACGACGAATGGGCCGATTCCTCAACCGATAAGCCCGCTCACAACGGTCTCACGGATTATGGCAAAGAGATTGTTCGCGAGATGAACCGACAGGGGATGCTTGTCGATATCTCTCACGTTTCCGACAAAACCTTCTACGACGCCCTCGCGGTTAGCAAGGCTCCCTTGATTGCCTCGCATTCGTCGTGTCGCGCCTTGTGCAATCATCCGCGCAACATGACCGACGACATGATTAAGGCGCTGGCGGCGAAAGGCGGCGTGATCCAGATCAATTACGAAAAGAGCTTCATCGATCAAGCTTACAAAGATGCCTTAGACAAACAGTCAGGTGGCGTCGTAGCATTGATGGATCAACTCAAGAAGCAATGTGGTGACGACGAGGCCTGCTTGGGAAAGAAGATGGCCGAGCAGGAGAAACAAGCCACCGCGGAAGGCAAATTGCCACATGTTTCCTGGGAACGGATCATCGACCACATCGACCACGCCGTCAAACTCGTTGGCGCCGATCACGTGGGTCTCGGTTCCGACTTCGATGGCGCATCCATGCCAGACGGGATGGAAGACGTGACCCACCTGCCGCAGATAACAGACGCTCTTCTCAAGAAGGGGTATTCCGAAGCTGACATCCGCAAGATCTTGGGCGAAAATACGCTTCACGTACTGGCTGCGGCCGAACAGGTCAGCCGCGAGATGCAATCAGAGCCCTAACTCTGCTGACGTCGTGGCCGGGGCGCACGTGTTTGAGCGGCGCACGGGAGAGTATGTTCGTTACTCGACTGTAGTAAAACTGTAGTGGTTCTATGTTCAAAACGAATCATGTCTAAGCAGGACGGATCAAATGGATTGACTTGTAACCCGTTGAAGAGAGGAGTAGAGTAGAAAATTTTCCACACCATTCAGAACCCGCCTGTGAACTTGAAAACCGCTGTACCGGAAACGGTACCGGGGGTTCGAATCCCTCTCCCTCCGCCACTCAGCTAGGCCTGTAGAGACTCAGCGGTTACCAGAACGCAGTGGGTGTCAGAGAACCTTTTGTATCTCTCGCCCACGCGTGAACTGCCGCTTCCGCTCTTGGAGATCGTTTCTGCGGGAACTGCTGGCTTACCAGATGGCTGCCGATAACCCTCGAAGCCTTTCCAAGGCATCAACTACCTGAAAGGGCTGTTATCTCATTGGGCGGGGCACACTTATAAACCGGGAGCGGGAGCGCCGCCTGGACGCAAGCCGTGCGCATCCAAACCCTGAAAGACTGGAGCTCAGCCACGCTTGCGTGCACGTCGATTGATGAACATGGCACCGACTCCAAAACCGAGTACCGCTCCCAGCAGTGCAGCCGTAAGCATGATGCTGGGGGTAAATCCAACCGTGCCTCGGGACAAAAGCGCGGAGGTGTATGCCATGGCCAAAGTCCAGAACGCCAGCCGTAGATACATTTGAGGGTACCTCTTAACAAGATTCTCTCACACCAAACGCCCTTTGCGAGACTAGAAAATTTCAGCGCCTGACGCTCATCTGTGAAAACTTCGCCTCCCTTCTCCCGGTTGGCTGCAGAGGATGCCGGGCAGGAGAGTTTCCCGGTCGCCGCCAGGCAGTGACCGATTACGGGACGTCTAAGGCTGAGCGTAGTACCCCGTCCGAGTGCGCGCGGCGAGTCCGGGCTTATCGATTTTGAGTTGAAGGTTGTGATACTCGTTCGGACCGTCAGCTGGAGGAGAATCAAAGGAGAGAGTGTAGTACGCTGCTGCGTCCATCAGACAATTCGCGATCGACTTGGAGATGTCATTTTGCGAGTTGAGAACCCGCCCGCCGCTTTGTGCCGCCAGAACCTGCAGCGCAAGGTTGCCATTCTGCACTTTCTTGGCCGACGACACGCCTTTGAGATAGCTCTGATAAAGGAACGTTCGGGGCGCGGCCGCATCCGCAACCCCTATTGGATCGATGCTGTAAAGCGTAACCCGAGCCTCCCGCAGTGCCGTGGATAGTCGGACCACGGTGCCGAAGATCGCCTCTTGATTTTTCGCGGTCAGCTCCACCCCCGGTCCGGAGAGCAGCGCCCATCCCGGACTAAGCCAGATCAACAATTTTCTGCCGGGCTGCTGGGCCTCATAGGAAGCCAGTTCTTCCAGAGTGCGGAGCGAAAGCTGAACCCGATCCTGGCTGCCATAGAATCCTTGCGATCTGACAATCGTGCGTAGGCCGGACTTGGTGGAATTCAGGGAGTCCGCCAGGGAATTTCCATCGCGGGTGGCCACTGGTTGAATCTCGGTCGACTTGTCGCTGAACAGAACCAGGGACATGGGCACAGGAAGCTGGCCGCCGTCGCGACGCAGAAATTTCTCCAGCTGCTGCCGCTGGTAGCCAACGTCCTGGAACGAGGCGTTGACCGCGTCCACCAGCAAAATGACCTGCATCGGAGAATCAGCCGCTTTGGTGCTTCCGTTAGCCGCACGAAACGAGAGAATCGTCTTCGGCTGGCTGTCATCGAGAACGGTAAATTCCTGCTCCTGCAAACCGGGCACAAGATTTCCAGATTTGTCGGTCACAGCTACATCGAGCGTAATGCGGCGATCGAGATGGGCCGTCGGGGTGGTCGAGCCCGTCGGTGGTGTGACCGGCGCCGGAGATGCGTCCTGCTGGGTGAACGCTGGGAAGGAAAAGCAACAGAAGAGGACTATCAGGACCTGGGACAATGTGCGCATGTTACCCCGCTCTTACGCCCCGACCCATATTAACTCACCCCATTAACTCACTGCGCATTCATTTTCGTCATCTGTAGGCGCTTCGTCCGCAGCTCTGGCGGCGTCTCCGGCCATCATTGATTGACTTGCCTGTATGCTGACCCTAACATGTCAGACTGGCAAACTGTTCGACTGGGCTTATGATCGGCCATACCATCTCGCACTACCGGGTCATCGAGGAACTGGGTGGCGGCGGGATGGGTGTCGTCTACAAGGCCGAGGACACCGAGTTGCGCCGGCTGGTGGCGCTTAAATTCCTGCCTGAACTGATCGCCCAGAACCCGGTCGTGCTGGAACGATTTCGCTGGGAAGCGCGTGCCGCTTCCGCCCTGAACCATCCCAACATCTGCGTGATCTACGAAGTCGGTGAAGCGCAGCGCCGGCGCTTCATCGCGATGGAGTATCTCGACGGCACGACTCTTCGGCAGCGCATCGCCGAGGGTCGACTGCCGCTGTCCCAGTTGCTCGACCTGGCGTATCGAGATCGCGGACGCGCTCGACGTCGCCCACACCCACGGCATCATTCATCGCGACATCAAGCCGGCAAATATTTTCGTCACCAAGCGCGGCCACGCCAAGATTCTGGATTTCGGTCTGGCCAAGCTCAACGTCGGGGACGAAGCCAGCGTCAGCGGCAACACCTTCGGCGGCGATTACGCGCTCCCCGGAAGAGCTCAACCGCCCGGGATCGGCGCTGGGAACCATTCCGTATATGTCGCCGGAGCAGGCGCTGGGCCAGCCGCTGGACTCCCGTACGGATTTGTTTTCGTTCGGGGTCGTGCTCTATGAGATGGCGACGGGAGTCCTGCCTTTCCAGGGACAGACAACCGCGGCGGTTTTCGACTCCCTCATTCACAGCGTGCCGGAGTGGCCTCTGCGATTTGATCCGGCAACTCCGCTTGAGCTCGAGCGCATCGTGCGCAAAGCTCTGGAGAAGGATCCAGCGCAACGCTACGCCAGCGCGGCGGAGATGCGGAACGACCTGCAAAACCTTCGCCGGGCAGCGGAATCAGGGCAAGTCCCTCGCCACCGGATCGGCCGCCAGACCGGCGCCGGATTCGAAAGAGCGGATCCGTTCTCTCTTCGCTACGGCGACGACTCCGGTCAAGCCGCAACCCAAGAGCGGTATCGCGGCGCGGGTGGCGATGGGTGTCGTCGCCCTCGCCGTGCTGGTGGCAATCATTCTGTTCTTAAGGTCGCCAGCATCTCCGCCGGTGGTGCTTTCGTCGCTGCAGATTACCAAGCGACGGCGCATCGAAGCGCTCCCTGGTCACCGACGGAACCCGGCTCTACTTTTCCGAAAATCTCAGCGGCCATTCCGTCCTGAGGCAGGTTTCGACCTCGGGTGGAGAAACAGCGCCGGTACCAATTTCGCTGGTCAGCGCCGACATCTATGACTTCTATCCCGGCCGTTCTGAATTGCTGATAAAAGGCGTCGCTGAAGGTTCGGAGACGGAGTGGCCAGTCTGGATATTGCCGCTTCCCGCAGGCTCGCTCCGGCCGGTGGGAGACATCCTGGCGCATGGGGCGACGTGGGCGCCGGATGGCCAGCACATCGTCTATGTCAGAAAGTCGAGTCTGTACGTGTGCAATCCGGACGGAACCGATTCGCGCGAACTCGTCACCGTGCCGGGAGTTCCTTTTGCGCCCCGATTTTCTCCCGATGGCCGCCGCCTGCGTTTCACCATCCGGGACACCAACCAGCGCACTTCTTCGTTGTGGGAGGTTTCGCCCGACGGCAAGGGTTTGCACCCGGTGTTGCCGGACTGGAACAAGCCGGCGCAGGAATTTGGCGGAGCCTGGACGCCGGATGGAGAATACTTCCTCTTTGAATCGACGCGCGACCACACGCAGAACATCTGGGCCCGGCGCGAAGGCACGCTCCCTTTTTCGCAAAGCCGGCGCTGAGCCGACCCAGCTGACCGTAGGGCCGCTCATGTTCAGCAATCCGACCCCGAGCCTGGATGGAAAGAAGCTGTTCGTGATCGGCCAGCAGCGCCGCTTCGATCTGATCCGCCTGGACAGCAAGTCGCAACAGTTTTCCATCTACCTTCCCGGAGTGTCGGCGGGCGAAGCCGACATCACGCGCAATGGCGAGTGGATCACCTACGTCGCGCATCCGGAACTCACGCTGTGGCGAAGCAAAGCTGGACGGAAGCTCCCGCACCCAACTCACGTATGCGCCGATGCAGGCGCACATGCCGCGCTGGTCGCCCGATGGAACCCAGATCGCATTCATGGCCTCGCGTCCGGGAAAACCCTGGAAGATCTTCGTGATGCCGGCTCGAGGGCGGCACGCCGCAGGAAGTGACCGCGGGCGACCGCAACCAGGGAGATCCCACCTGGATGCCCGAAAGGTGATTCCATCGTGTTCGCGGGAATGCCCTGGCTGGAATACGGAACCACGTCCGGCCCGAATATTCACATCGTCGACTTGAAGACCTCGCAAATCTCAGATGTGCCGGGATCCGAAAATCTTTTCAGTCCCCGCTGCTCGCCGGATGGGCGTTACATCGCGGCCCTTTCCGCCGACTCCACCAAGCTGATGCTCTACGACATGGAAAAGAAAAGTTGGACGCAGCTGGCGGCGGCGCGGTTCGGTTTCGAGAACTGGTCACACGACGGAAAGTATCTCTATGCCGAGGATTATTCCGACAAGACCGACGACGTGGTG
This sequence comes from Terriglobia bacterium, assembly GCA_963696825.1. Classification (GTDB taxonomy): domain Bacteria; phylum Acidobacteriota; class Terriglobia; order Terriglobales; family Acidobacteriaceae; genus JAIQFF01. The sequence continues at coordinate 624,867 of CAVOLN010000006.1, read as the reverse complement.
CGGGTGAACGTAGCCAACGGCAAAATGGAACGGTTGTTCAGCCTGAAGGAAGTTCCGCGCGGCTTCGATCCGTGGGAATTCTGGATCGGCCTCGCGCCCGATGACTCGCTGCTCCTGATGCGAGATAAAAGCACGCAGGAGATTTACAGCCTCGACGTGCGTTTTCCCTGATGCTGGGAATGATGCTGATATCAAGGGGGTTGAACTCTGAGCCTCGACTATGCCGCAATGCTTGCCGCCGCCCTGGCCGAAGCCCGCAAAGGATTGGCGGAAGGCGGCATTCCCATCGGAGCGGCGATCTTTGACGCGCGCGGCCAACTGGTCGGCGCGGGCCACAATCGCCGCGTTCAGAATGGCGATCCCTCGATGCACGGCGAAACCGATGCCTTCCGCAACGCCGGCCGCCAGCGCAGCTATCGCAACCTTATTATGGTCACAACCCTGGCCCCTTGCTGGTATTGCAGCGGACTGGTCCGGCAGTTTGGCTTCGGGACCGTGGTGGTCGGCGAGAGCCGCAACTTTCCAGGGCGGCCTGGACTGGCTTCGTTCCCTTGGCGTGCAGGTGGTCGATCTCGATTCCGAAGAGTGCGCTTCGCTGCTGAGCGAGTACATCCGGGCCAATCCCGAGGTCTGGAACGAGGACATCGGACAGGAATAATGTTGTCACCGCGGAGAAATTTCATGAAGCCCGATTGTGAATTATTGCGGAGCCTGCCAAAAGTTCTTCTGCATGAACACCTCGATGGCGTGCTGCGGCCGCAAACCGTCATTGATCTGGCAAAGCTCGCAGAATACTCTGAGCTTCCCACCAGCGATCCGGCGGCGCTGGCCGAGTGGTTTCATCAGGGCGCGAACAAGGGCAGCCTCGCCAAATATCTGGAGGGCTTCGCGCACACCATCGCGGTCATGCAGACCGAAGAGGCGCTGGAGCGCGTCGCCTACGAACAAGCCGAAGACCTGAGCAAGGATGGCGTGGTTTACTTTGAAACCCGCTTTGCGCCGGTTTTTCATACCCGCAAGGGACTGACCCACCAGCAGGTAGTTTCCGCCGTGTTGAAGGGACTGGAGCGGGGGCGCAAGGATTTTGGAATATCTTCCGGATTGATCATCTGCGCCATGCGCAACATGGACGTCTCGCTGGAGATGGCGGAACTGGCCGTGGATTTTCGCGAGCGCGGCGTGGTCGGCTTCGACCTGGCCGGCGAAGAAGGCGGCTATCCGCCCAAAAAGCATGTGGACGCCTTTCACTACATTCAGCGCGAAAATTTCAACATCACGATTCACGCCGGCGAGGGTTACGGAAAGGAATCGATCTGGCAGGCCATTCAATACTGCGGAGCGCATCGCATCGGACACGGAACCCGCCTGATCGATGACATCGCCGTCTGCGGATGGCAAAGTGGTGAAACTGGGCGACCTGGCGCAGTACGTTCTCGACAAGCGAATCCCGCTGGAGATCTGCCTGATCAGCAACGTCCACACCGGCGCGACGCCCAGCCTGGCCGAGCATCCTTTCAAGATTCTTTATCAGGAAAAATTTCGCGTCACCCTCAACACCGATAACCGCCTGATGAGCGACACCACCATGACCAAGGAATTCGAGGCGGCGGCGAATACCTTCGGCCTGTCGCTGGATGACTTCGAGAAAATTACCATCAACGCGATGAAGAGCGCCTTCCTGCCCTACGACCAGCGCTGCCATTTCATCTACTCAGTGATCAAACCCGGATACGCCAAGATCCGCGAATCCAAACGAATCGTACTGCGAACTGAGAACCAAAAACTGACAACTGATTTCATTCGACTGAAGTCAATTGCTACGGAAGCAAGCCGCACCGAGGATGCGACTTCGACACTCGTCGACATCAGCTCAAAGCCAGCTTCCGGCGATGCCAGGTGAGCAGAAGCGCCGACCCGATCATCATCAACCCGATGCACAGTCCGATCCAAACTCCCAACGCGCCCCACCCAAGTCTGAAACACAAGAACATAACCCAGCGGAAGCCCGATCAGCCAGTAGGCGACGAAATTGGCCAGCATGGGCGTTTTGGTATCGCCCGCGCCGCGCAGCGCTCCGGTAGCGACCGTCTGCAGGCCGTCGAACAACTGGAATGCGGCAGCCACCAGCAAGCAGCGTCGCGCCGGTCCGAATCACGATCAGGATCCGGCGAAAACAGGCGCGCGATCAGGGTCGGAATCGACACGAACACCAGCCCCGAGCAGGTCATGAATCCGGCCCCCAGCATGATGGCCGACCATCCTGCCCGCCGCGCTCCCGCGGCATCCTTTCTTCCCAATTGTTGCCCGACTCGCACCGCCGCCGCGGAACTGATTCCCAACGGCACCATGAAGGTGAGCGCGGCACAATTCAAAGCAATCTCATGACCGGAGAGAGGAACGGCTCCAAGTCTCGCGATCAACGCGGTGGCGGCCGAGAACGCTCCGATTTCCAGAAGAATCTGCGTCGCCGCTGGCGCGCCCAATTTCAGCAGCGCCCACACCCGGTGCAGGTCGATCCGAACCGAGTCCACCCATTTCGGCAGCGAGCGTTTCGATTCCACCCACACCAGGGTGACGGCCAACACGCCGGCCATGTAAATCCGGGCAACACACGTGGACCAGCCCGATCCGGTAATGCCCATCGCGCGAAATCCAAGATGCCCGTAAATCAGAGCCCAGTCGCCGACAGCATTCACAATGTTGGCTGAGATCAAGGCGAACATGATCGGAATGGCCACATTCACCGCCTGCAGATAGCGGCGCAACGCGAAATACGCCAGCAGCGGCAATGTGCCCCAGTTCAGCGCCCGCAGAAACGGCCGCATCGGTCCCACCAGTTCCACGCTGATTCCGAACCGTGACATCATCGCCGGCCAGAATGACACCGCGAACATCAGCACCGGGGTAAGCGCGAATGCGAGAAACAATCCGTTCACCAGCGACAGTCGCGCGTCGTTCAGATCCTCGCGGCCATAAGCGTGCGCAACGAAAGTATCCAGCCCAAGCAGCAAGCCGCCGCCAAAAATCGCAACGCTGTGATAAAGACTCTGGCCCAGGCCGGTAGCCCCGATGGCGATGGCGCTATCGGGCAACCGTCCCACCATGATGGTGTCCACGATGCCCATGCTCATCCAGCCGACCTCGGCGACGATGAGCGGCAGAGCCAGCCGCAGCGTCAGCAGAAAGTCAGTGCGCAGCACGTTGGATGGAACTTTATTGAGTATTGTGCTCATTTCCAAGTGTGACTATACCAACTCGCTCTGCGTTCTTTGCGGCGAGTTTGCGACCATTGCCGTAAAAGCTCGTGACCGCCATGGCAAACGAGCGAAGATTCACATCAATATGAACCCAGGAGTGTGAATGTTAATGTGTAGCTCTGCAAATTGCCGGAGAGATCATGAGCAGATTTGTAATCCTCCGCATGAGTTTTAGCGTTCCTGCTGTTTGTGCGCCCAGGCTCTTTACGCCCAAAGCGCATCGCCTGCACCTATCCAGATCAAGGTCGTGGTGGTCACCATGTTCGAGCGCGGCGAAGACACCGGCGACACGCCCGGCGAATTCCAGCTCTGGGTGGAGCGTGAGCATCTGGACCAGGTAGTTGCCGCTCCCGTCCGGCTATCATCACGTCCGCCTGAATAAGGACGGAGTGCTTGGCATGGTGACCGGCGTCGGAACCGCCAAAGCCGCCGCGTCGGTGATGGCCCTGGGCCTGGATCCGCGCTTCGATTTCTCGAAAGCGTACTGGATCGTCGCCGGAATTGGCGGCGGAGATCCGGCGGACGTGTCGCTGGGCTCGGCCGTTTGGGCCGACCACGTCATTGATGGCGACTTGTCGTTCGAAATCGACGCGCGTCAGATTCCGCCGAACTGGCCAACCGGCTATGTGCCCCTGCGCAAGGGGACACCCTACGAGCAGCCCGTCACCACCGATCTGTACGGCGAAGTCTACACGCTCAATCCCGAACTCGTCGGGCTGGGCCTTTCACCTTACGCAAGATGTTCCGCTGCCGGACTCCGAAACGCTGCGCAAGTTTCGCGCCCGCTTCACCGGCTTTCCCAATGCGTTGAAGCCGCCGTTCGTCACCCGAGGCGACACCATGTCCGCCAGCACCTTCTGGCACGGCTCGAAAATGGACGAATGGGCCAACGCCTGGACTCGCTATTACACCGCAGGCAAAGGCAACTACATGATTGCAGGCATGGAAGACTCAGGAACCCTGCAGGCTCTCACTTTCCTGAATCAGGCCGGCCGCGTGGATCTGCAACGTGTACTGGTTCTGCGCACTGTCAGCAACTACGATCGCGAGCCGCCCGGCACAAGCGTCGCCGACAGCCTGAAGGAAATGGTTTCCGGCAACTACTCAGCCTACATGCCGGCGCTGGAAGCGGCTCAGTCGGTCGGCGACAAAGTGGTGCGGGACATCGTCGAACATTGGGCCGAACGCGAGTCCAACATTCCGCACGCGCCTTAGCGCCTTGTCTCGGATCATGCGGAAAGTGTCGCCAGCGTTTCGGCCAGCACCAGCGTCCCGCGCGCAATGTCTTCGGGAGATGCGTACTCGTCAGGACGATGGCTGTATCCGTTGCGGCAGGGAATGAACAGCATGGCCGTCGGCGCGATGCGGGACATGAAAAGCGAGTCATGATAGGCCCGGCTGATCATGGGAAGAAACTTCTGCTCGTGTTTTCTGCAGGCGTCGGAAAGAGCTTCACGACTGCGGGAGCGCAGTCCGCCGGCGCATCCGCATTCAGCAGTTCGGTGTGAATCGTAACCTGCCGGCTTCGCCGATATCGCGTTACACGCATTCTCCATCGCCTTGATCACACCGTCGCGACGCGCAAGATCGGTATCGCGAATGTCAGCGCTGAGGCGAACCCGGCTGGGAATGCTGTTGACCGCGCCCGGAAACACCTCGCAAATGCCGACGGTCGCTACCGTATCGACCGCGCCGCTGGTTCGCGCCGCATTCTCGATCGCCAGAATCAATTCCGCGGCGGCGCAAAGAGCGTCGCGGCGATCCGGCATCAGAACTCCGCCCGCGTGTCCGCCCGCGCCTTCGATCAGCAATGCGCATGCTGGCCGGAGCGGCAATGTTCGTCACCACTCCGAGCGGAATCTGCTGGCGTTCCAGCAGCGGGCCTTGTTCGATGTGCAACTCGACGAATGCCTTGTAGTAGCCGTCGGGCAGCTTCACGTCGTCCAGTTCCCCGCGCAGTCCCGCCTTGCGGCGAACTTCGTCGATCGATTCTCCATCGCTGTCCTTCAGTCTTTTGGCGGCTTCGGCGGAGAGGCTTCCGCAGAGCAACCGGCTGCCGAGACATCCGATTCCAAAGCGCGTCGGCTCCTCCGAAGTGAAAACCAGCAGCTCGATCGAGTGTGTCGGACGAAAGCCGCTCCGCTGCAGCGCGCGTATCGCCTCGAGTCCGCCCAGAACTCCGACCACGCCGTCGTATTTCCCGGCGTTGGGAATTGCGTCGATGTGCGAGCCGGTGCCGACCGCCGGCGCCTGCGGGTCCGAACCATTCCAGCGCGCGAAAGTATTTCCAATTGCATCCTGCCGCACCGTGAGTCCGGCTTCCTCACATCGCGCCCGCAGCCAGGCACGAGCCTTGAGATCAGTGGGAGTGAAAACGATTCTGGTGACCGCGGGAGCCTCGGCATCGGAAATTGCAGCCAGCGCTTCGATCTCGGAGATCAGTCGGTCTCGATCAATTTCGAGCTTCATGGTTGACTATCGGCCAGCGGATGGCGGTTCCAATCTTTGTAGATGAGATATTTCGCGGGCACTTTGCCGAGCGCTCCGAACCACTGCGGGCACCACGGACCCATCCAGATAAAATCGCCGGCCGTGACCGGATACCACGCAGTCGCCCAGCCGGTAAATTCCGCCGCCTTCGAGCATGAGCAGCCCGTGTTCCATCACGTGCATTTCGACCATGCTCAGCGCCGCGCCCGGCTGGTAGGTCATGGTATTTACTGCGAAATCGAAACTCATCTCGTCCGGAAGCAGGCATTTCACCTGCAGGTCGGGATCATCCCCGAGGGGATGCGAAGAGACCGCGTCTTCGCTGGAGACGATCAGCCGCGGCGGCTCGACCGAAGCCAGCGCCTGGTACGGTTTTTCGATTACAGCCACGCGGCTCGTCTTCGTGGCCACGACGCGATGCTGCAAGCCTTCGGGCAAATAGGCGTAGCCGCGCGCTCCCAACTCGTTCTGCTTGCCCTCAGCTTCCAGCGTTGACGCGCCCCTCCATCACAAAAATAAAACGCTGCGCCGGCGTGCTGCCCAGTTCGCCGCCGGCCTCGAACTCGGCCGTGTATTGCGTAAACTTCGCGCCCATGGCCGGACCGGCATGCACAATCGCGGAGCACTTCTTCATGCCCGGCAAGGGCGGTGCGGACGAAAGTGTCGGCGGTCAGCAGCAGGTGATTGGGTTGTTGAGAACTTCGCGTCTGGCCAAGATTATGCACGGCACATCCTTTTTTGAAATGTGGATGACGAAGCGAGTTGATCGAGCAGATGCAAACCGCATTCGATTGCCTTGGCCACATCTTCAACCCCGACCGATTCCGCCGGGTCGTGGCTGATTCCGCCCGGAGTTCGCAGAAAGATCATGGCGGCAGGAACTTTCTCGGCCAGGATCATCGCGTCATGTCCGGCGCCGCTGACCATGCGGTGCGGTTCGCATCCGGTCTTCCGGATCGCCTGTTCGATTTCATCGACGAGAAATGAATCCATCGCCACTGCCGGCTGGCTCAAGAGAAGTTTCTGGCTCACCGACAGACCGCGCCGCTTGCGCAATTTCTTCTGCCTGCGCGAATGAGATTCTCCACCGCGCGGGTTCGAACCTCATCCGAGCCGTGACGAACGTCGAGAGTCAGCCGAGCCTCCCCGGCAATGACGTTGGTTGCCCCGGGCTTGGCCTCGATCTTGCCCACGGTCGCCACCAGGCCCGGAACACTCTGCGCCTCTCGCTCCACTGCGGTGATCCACTCCGCCGCTCCGGCGATCGCATCGTGGCGAAGATGCATCGGCGTTGTACCCGCGTGATTGGCGCGGCCCACAAATGTGAACTCCAGTCGGCTCTGGCCGGCGATAGCCTCGACAACTCCCAGCGGCCGCTTCAGTGTCTCCAGAACCGGGCCTTGCTCGATGTGAAACTCCACGTAGCCCAGAATATCGTTTCCCAAAGCCGCCTGAGGAATCTCCCCGGGATTCAAGCCAAAATTCTCGATGGCCTTGCGCACGGAAATTCCCTGTGCATCCTGGCGCTCCAAAAGTTCCTCATCGAGTCTGCCGACAAGCGCCCGGCTGCCGATAAATGGCGTGCCGAAGCGAACTCCTTCCTCCTCGGAAAAACCGACAACTTCAATTCCGAAAGGAAGCCGTCGTCCGTCCAAGTCCTCGAGCAAGGCAACGGCAAGAACTACGCCGAGAACTCCGTCGTAGGCTCCGGCGTTGGGTACCGTATCGAGATGCGAGCCCAGAAGCAGTCGCGGCGCGTTCGATTCTGCTCCGGGATAGAGCCCGCGCAGATTTCCGGCAGCATCAATTCTCACCTCGGCCCCGAGCGCCTCGATCCAGCGGCCGATTTCGCGGTGGCAATCATGCATGGGCGCGGAAAGAAAAGTTCGCCGCGTGCTGCCGGAGTCTTCGCTGAAGCGCGCCAGCTTTCGGCAGCGGGCGATCACTTCTTCCGCGCGGCTTTTGATTCCACTCGTTGTCCGCACTGGATTCAATTCTCGCTGACAATACGCACTGACCTGCATCAGGCCTGGCGAATGACCTTTGCCGCCGCCCAACCGACGAGCACAAGGACAACCAGAATCTGCCAACTGTATGTGTTCCCGTAAGTGGCCACCGGAAAATGATTGCTGAGCATGATAAAGACGACCGGAACCGCCAGAAACGTGTTGTGCTTGGAGCGCAATTTGGCCTGTGCGCCGAGCGACGCATCGAACGTGGCACCGGCCGCGGCCGCGGCGATCATCTTGCGTTGCGCGGGAAGAATTCGCTCCCACACATTAAGAGTCATGATCGTCCCGAACATCGCGCCCACGTGGATGTAGGCGGCACGCCCGCTGAAGACGTGTAACAGTCCCCACGAGATCGCGGCAATCATGATGAGCGAAAATATCGCAAACCCGGTCTCGGACCTGCCCAGAGTCGATCGCAGCGCCAGGTCGTAGATGAACCAACCGAAAACCAGCGACGCCAATCCGATGAGCGATACCGCGGCCCTGAGAAATGTCAGCTACGTCGGTGTCAATCAGTCCGCCGCTGAAATAATAGAGAAGCAACATCAGCACCATTCCGCTCAGCCAGGTCATGGCCGCTTCCCAGCGGAACCAGTGCACCTGCCCGGGAGCGACCCGCAGAGACTTTCTGCTTTTCGACGGTATAAAATCCGCCGCTGTGGACCATCCAAAGCGCTGCGGGTGCGCCGTTCGCGCTTCTTCTCAAGTTTTCCGAATTGGCCGTCCAGCCAGGTGAAGTAATAAGTCTGGCCAACCCACATGATCGCGGCAAAGACGTGGAACCATCGCACGATCAGGTTGAATCCATTCCCGGATTGAAGATGTCACCCTGGCAGCTCCTTATCGCTGGCGGATCCGGTCAGCTTCCCCGGTAAGTCGTGTATCCGTTCGGGCTCAGCAGCAGCGGAATGTGGAAATGCGATTCGCCATCGCGCACCTGAAACGTAATTTCGACCACCGGATACAGCCCGTCGATCTTCTGCGCGGCAAAATAACTGGCTGTGTCGAACGCCAAACGGTAAAGGCCAGCCGAAAGCACTTTGTCATCGGATAGCAATTGACCGCAGCGGCCATCCTGGTCGGTGCGCGACGAAGCCAGCAAGCACCCACTCGCCGGACGCCTCGCTGCCGCTCCAGGCGCACCGGCACGTTCCGCCGCCGGCTTGCCCTGAGCGGTGTCCAGAACGTGAGTACTGAAATGCGTTTCATCACGAAAGCCATCTCTCTCAGTCGAATATGCGTGATCTGTCGCTGCTGCTCGGCCGCTTCCTGAAGTTCGGTTGCTTTGTCATTGTGCAACCGGCGCTGCAGAATTTCCAGAATTTCCGGCCCCGATTTTCCCGTGGCGCACACGATGAAAGATATGTCCAAACCGTTGCTCGTATTCCCGATTTCGCCTCCGCCAGAGCGATCTTGACCGCATCTCCGGCAGCCGCGACCTCGCGCTGTTCCTGCGCCGACCATGCCGCAGACTGAGCCGGTGCAACTTGCTGCCGCCCGCGACTCGCCGATCCGCGGATGGCTGCGGAATGCTTCCATCCAATCTGCTTCCGCCAGATTACGCCAGGTTTCGTCGGATGCTGCCAGCAGACTAGCTTCGTCCGGAAACGGTCTTCGCGCCGCCATGCCGTGCGCCCAGCGCCTTGAGCCGCAGCACGGCAGAATCTCCTTCGCCGCGTCCTCGCTCGAAAGCCGATTCCATCGCGCCAGCACCGCGTTCATGTCGTCTGCTCGTGCGCGCTCGCACCCAGCTTGTTCCAGGAATTCCGCAACCAGATTGCCCGCCACCGCCGCCCGGTATCTCGCCGTGGATCGAATATCATCAATCGGCCTGATTTCCGCCGCCGCGGTCTTCTTCGCCAGCGCCAGCAGAGACGGACTCGATCGGCTTTCCGGTCACCACGTCGTTCCGTTTCCACCAGGCGAAGCGGAACCGGCGCGACGCTTCCCAGCGCGATGCGGACATCCTCAACAACGCCGCCTGCGGATCCGGCCCAGCGCCGCGATGCACACTTTGGAAATAGCCTGCGCGTTGCGTGCTCCAACCTTGCGCGTGTAAGCAAGATACTCCGAAAATCGCCGGGGAAGGCAAATCGCGCGAATCAGCTCATCCGGCGCCAGCTTCGTCTTCTTGTAGCCGGTGTGAAAATCCGACGTAAGGCAACCGGCGCTCCCCGCGAACCGATACCAGAATCAATTCCGCCTCGTATACCAGCAAGCGCAGGCAGAGAATCGGCTGCCGGCGACGCATTCACGATATTGCCGCCGAGCGTCCCGCGATTCTGATTCGCAATTCCGCCAGTCCAGCTGGCGGCGCTCGCCAGCAAGCGAGAACTCGCGCTCCGACAACATCGTGTTCGCGCAAGATCGGTGTAAGTGCATCCGGCGCCGATACGAATTTCGTCCGGCGAAACTTCAATACGTCGCAGCTCGGGAAGATTCCAGATGCTGACCAGCTTTCGCGCCGGAAGTTTTCCGCGCCGCGTACTGCACCATCACGTCCGTGCCGCCGGCGATCGGCAGCCATGCGCCGGGCTCGCTCGCCAGCAGCGACACCACCGCCTGCAAGCTGGCCGGCGCAACCAGTTGGTAGTCGGCTGGGATTGGATCTCATGTGGTGGCCCTGCGCCGTGCCGCTTCCGCCACGGCTTCGAAGATCTGCATGTAGCCGGTGCAGCGGCAAAGATTTCCCGAAAGCCCTTCGCGGATCTCATCCATGCGTGGGATCAGGTTTCTTGCTGCAACAGATGATGACGCCGCCAGAATCATTCCCGGCGTGCAGATGCCGCACTGCGCGCCTCCGCACTGCAGAAACGCCTCCTGCAGACTGATTCAGCTGTGTCGCCCGCAGCCAGACCCTTCGATCGTAACGATGTCCGCATCCTTGCGCCTGAAGAACCGGTACCAGGCAGCTATTCACCAGCGCGCCATTCATCAGCACCGAGCACGAACCGCACTCGCCTTCGCCGCATCCTTCTTTTGTGCCGGTCAGTCCCAGCTGATGTCGCAAAGTGTCCAGCAATCGCTCCATGGGATACGCGCGCACCGTCTTCGGCTCGCCATTGACGGTCAATGAAACTTCGCACCGGGCGCGATCCTCGACGAGAAAGCTCGGTCATCGCACTCCACCGGCGAGCTGCGGGCTCGCCGCCTCGCGGTCAGCGCTTCGAAAATATCTTCCGGAAGCAGCGGAATCGAATCGAAACGCAACTTTGAGCGCATCTTCCACCGCGTTGACGATCGCCGGCGCCGGACCATCCATCGGCAGCTCGCCGATTCCCTTCGCGCCAAATGCCCCGTGAACATTGCCCAGTTCCTCGAAGAACACGCGAATGGGAGGCAGGTCGGCGGAAGTCGGCATGATGTAGTTCGTCATCTGGCCGTTTTGCATGCGTCCATTTTGCCAGATCACTTTCTCGTACAGCGTATATCCGATCCCCTGCGCGACGCCACCCGCGATTTGTCCGCGCGCCAGAACCGGATGCAGCACCTTGCCCACTTCCTGCAGCGCCACGAAGTCGTCCACGGACACGCTGTAGGTCGTCAGGTCGACCGTCACTTCCGCGACGTAGACCGCCCAGGCAAACGCCGCGTAGGCCTCGCCGCGATATTTTTCATCGTCCCAGAACACATCGTGCGGGCGCTTCGTAACGTGCCCACGATCGGAATGTCCCGTGCGTGGCAACATGATTTCGGCAGGCAGCGCGAAATTCCTCCGCTGAATACGACTCGCCCAGCAGCCCGCTCGCCATCAAAGTCTGCTTGATTCCCAGCGCGGCCGATTGCACCAGTTTTCCCACCACCATGACGGTGCGCGACGCCACCGTAGGCCCGCTGTTCGGCACTTCGTTCGTATCCGCCTGCGCAATTCCAACCGTCGTCGTACGGCAGCCCAAGCGTTTCCGCCGCGATCTGGCAGAGAACGGTCTTCGTTCCCTGGCCAAACTCCGTGCTTGAAACCAGCACGCGGACGCCTGCCATCGGCGCATCCCTCCACTCCGACCACGGAACTCAAATAGCGCTCGCCCGATCCGGTGAATCCCGCGCCGTGCAGAAAGGCCGCGATGCCCATTCCTTTCCGGCTCGTGCCCGTCTTATTCTCTTTCGCGAAGCGTTGTCTCTTGGCCTGATAGTCGGAAAGTTCCAGCGCGCGATCGAGAAGTTTGTCCAGATCGATCGGTTCGCGAACAGTCTGGTCCGTGGTTGTCGTCTGGCCCGGCTTCAGAAAATTTCGCCGCCGGATTTCGACCGGCGAAATCCCCACGACCTGCGCGATGCGATCCATGTGCCGCTCCAGCGCAAAAAGACTTTGCGGCGCGCCGAAGCCGCGAAAAGCGCCGTGGGGCGGGGCATTGGTGGCCACCGCCTTGGCGCGAATCCGGACGTTGGGCCAATAATAAGGACCGCCGGCATGAATCGTGCCGCGCGAAAGCACCACCGACGACAGGGTCGCGTAAGCCCCGCCATCGACTCGTAAATTCAATTTCGCCGCCCAGAATCTTTCCGTCTTTGCTCACCGCCGTGCGATGGCGCGTTCGCGAAGGATGCCGCTTGGTGGTGGCGGCCATGTCTTCCATGCGGTCGTAAATGATCTTCACCGGCCGTCCGGATTTGATCGCCAGCAGCGCAGCATGCGCCGCGATCATTGAGGGATATTCTTCCTTGCCGCCGAATGCGCCGCCGGTCTCCATCTGCACCACGCGAACTTTGTCGGCCGGCAAGTTGCACAGCGCCATCAACGCCTTGTGCACGTAGTAAGGACACTGCAGCGAGCCCCACACCGTGATCCCCTGCTGCGGATCGAAGCTCGCGATCATTCCATTATTTTCGATGTAGAGCTGCTCCTGCGCGCCGGTCCTGTATTCGCCTTCGACGATGTAGTCGGCCTTCTCCCAAACTCTCATCGACATCGCCTTTCTCGATCAGATAGGTCTTGAAGATATTGTCCGCGCCCCAGATGATTTCGGAACGGCTCTCGCTCTCTTCCATGGTGAACACCGCAGGAAGCGGATCGTATTCGATCGAGACCGCCGCCACAGCCTTGGGGAAGAAGGTGCCGGTTCGGGATGAGCCAGCAGCAGAATCGGCTCCTCGGGATGATTCACGACCTCATCCGCGAGACAGGGCTGATCGTCGGCGATCAGCGCGATGACATTTTTCCCGGGAATATCCTTCGCGGTGACGACGACAAATTCGTCCCAGGCGATTCCCGGCCCAAACGTAATGTTCTTGATCTTGCCGCGCGGAATCTGGCTGCGAACGGTTGCGCCGTAAAGCATGTCGGGCAGCGTCATATCGTCGATGTACTGCGCCTGTCCCGTGACCTTGTCGCGGCCTTCTTTGCGCGGAACCGACACGCCGACGATGCGATCATTGCGTCATAGAAGATTGATTATCGCACTTGCACGCGCTCTCACTGCCCTTACGGGCGCTTCGACGCAAAAGAGCCGCGAAGCGGCGCAAAGAATGAAGCCCCGGGCGTAAGACCGGGGACGGGAAGCGCGAAACGACCCCGCCCTGAAAGGGCGAAAGGATAATCCATCGAGCCCTTAACGCCGCCACTCCCGGCCGCATGGTTCTCCGGGAAACTCGCCGTCAGCAAACACCGGCTGTCCCCGCAAATACGTGGCCTTCACCACTCCGCGCAACGTTTCTCCCAAGATAAGGCGACACAGGATGCCGGTAATGCAACCGCTCCGGCGTCACCTGAAACTCCGCATCGGGATCAAATACAACCAGATCCGCATCGTAGCCCGCCGCAATCGGCCCTTTTGCGCCCAGGCACCCCGCCAGCCGCGCCGGACCCTCGGCCATCCAGCGCGCAATATCCATCAGCGTAAATCCCCGCCGGCTGGCCTCTGTCCACATCACGGGAAGCGCCACAGAGAGACTTGAAATGCCGCCCCACGCAGTTCTGAAGCTTCCCTCGTGCAGTCCGCTTCATTTCCGGCGGACAAGGAGAATGATCGGTGGCCACCAGATCGATCGTCCCTTCCTTTAGCCCTTGCCACAATGCTTCGCGGTTTTCGCGGCTGCGGATTGGCGGCGCACACTTGCACAGCGTCGCCCCGCTCGCAATATCTTCCGCAGCCAGATGCAGATAATGCGGACAGGTTTCCACGCTCACCGCCAGCCCTTCCGACCGGGCAGCTCGCAACTCCGGCAGGGCACGGCTAGTCGAAAGATGAACGATGTGCAAGTGGAAATTGTATTGCCGGCACAGCGACAGCATCATCGCAATCGCCGAGAGCTCCGCTTCGTCGGGCCGCGATTGCAGATAGGTCGCATAGGATTTCCAATCCGCATGGGCCAGACGCTCCGTAGCCGCGTCCACCGGACCGGAGAGCTCTGCGTGTACCAGTAGTGGCAGTCCAGTCCGCGCAACATGAGGCAGAGCCCTACGCAGATCTTCCTCGGTCACCATGGTGAAGCCATCGATTCCGGGATGAATCAGAAAGCCTTGAATCCCAGCACCCCGGCGGCCGCGAGCGCTTCGATATCACTCTGGTTGTCTCTGACCACTCCACCCCAGGCGGCCCAATCGACGCAGCACTTGCCGCGCGCCGCTTCCCGCTTCGCCTCCAGTGCTGCGACTGTTGTCGTCGCCGGCAGGCAATTCAGAGGCATGTCCACCAGCAACGTGTAACCTCCCGCTGCCGCCGCGCGCGTCGCGGTACCGAACCCTTCCCACTCTGTCCGTCCGGGCTCGTTGATGTGAACGTGAGAATCCACCAGCCCGGGAAGAATCGCGGCATCGCCAAAATCGTGCGCCTCGACGTCACCCGGCATTTGGTGGGGAGGAAGGACCGCCCGGATTTGTTCGCCTTCCACCAATACGGCAGCCGGCCGGATGCCTTCCCCAGTAACCACCCGGCGGGAAATGAAAGCCTGCATGCTCATTGTGTTGCCCGCCCGTTCCGCAAAAAAGTCCGCATCAAGAGCCGAGCCTATCGCGCCCGCTTCACTTTTTCAACTTGCCGCCATCATCAAAATCATCCAAGTTCCTCTGTCATCCCGACCGGAGCGCAGCGAAGCAAGCGAAGTGGAGGGACCTGCTGTCCGTCACCCGATAAACATTTCGCGCGCTTCCACCCCTCCGCTTATACTTGCATGCTTTAGCCGGAAAGAAAGCGCTCCGATGAACAGTCCTTTCATGGCACGCGCCATTCAACTCGCGATCGAAAATGTCCGCACTGGACAAGGCGGCCCCTTCGGCGCCGTGGTCGTGAAAGAGAGCGGCATCATCGCCGAGGGCGCAAACCGTGTGACCGCCAGCAACGACCCCACCGCGCACGCGGAGGTGCTCGCCATCCGCCAGGCCTGCCAAAAGCTTGGCAGCTTCGAGCTGAAAGGCTGCGAACTCTATACCTCTTGTGAGCCGTGCCCCATGTGCCTGGGCGCGATCTACTGGGCGCGCCTTTCCCGCGTCTACTACGGCGGTTTCGCTGCCGACGCATCCCGAGTCGGATTTGACGACTCTTTTATCTACCGCGAAATCGCTCAACCGCATCCCCAACGCGGAATTCCCATGATTCAAATGATGCGCGAAGAGGCATTGGCAGCGTTTCGCGCCTGGGAAGAAAAGTCCAACAAGATAACTTACTAAGCCTGAGGCGAAACGATTGATCGATCGCTACTTCAAGCTCACTGAAAACAACACTACAGTCCGCCGAGGAGTTTCTCGGCGGCGTCACTACGTTCCTGACGATGGCCTACATCGTCGTGGTTAACCCGCAGATCCTCGCCCAGGCCGGGATGCCGGTCGATGGCGTGGTTTTTGCCACGTGCCTCTCGGCTGCGGTCGCGACCCTGGTCATGGGTCTCTACGCCAACTATCCCATCGCACTCGCTCCCGGAATGTCGCTCAACGCCTACTTCACGTACTACGTTTGCCTGAACATGCACATCCCGTGGCGCACCGCGCTTGGCGTCGTCTTTTTCTCCGGAGCTCTTTTCCTGGTGCTCACCGTCACGCGCGTCCGCGAACAGATCGTCAACGGCATGCCCGATTGCCTGAAGCATTCCACGGCGACCGGAATCGGTTTTTTCATCGCATTCGTCGGACTGCGGAATGCAAAACTTGTGGTTGCCAACGCCGCAACCTTCGTCGGCCTGGGAAGTTTCGCCGACCGCGAAGTTCAGACTGCGTGCTTCGGCCTCGTGCTCACGCTGGTGCTGATGGCGCGAAAGCTGAATGGCGCAATCCTGATCGGCATCGTTGGCACCGCGCTCCTCGGCATGCTTCGCGGCATTTCGAGCTGGCCCTCCGCGATCGTTTCCATGCCGCATCCTTCCTCCACTTTTCTGCAACTTGATCTTCGCGGCGCAATCCATCTCGGATTTCTGGAAATCATGTTCGCGTTCCTGTTTGTCGATCTTTTCGACAACGTGGGGACTCTCGTAGGCGTGTGCGAGCAGGGTGGGTTCATCAAGGACGGAAAAATACCTCGAGTCGGGCGGGCACTGCTGGCGGATGCGACCGGAACCATCTTCGGGTCGCTGGCGGGAACATCCACGGTCACGAGTTACATCGAAAGTGTGGCCGGCATCGCGGTAGGCGCTCGCACCGGACTGAGCAACGTGTTCGTCGCCGCGCTATTCGTGCTCGCCATGTTCTGCTCTCCGCTAGCAACCGCGATTCCCGGCTACGCCACAGCGCCCGCTCTTATCCTGGTAGGTGCATTGATGACTCAATCGATCTCGCACATCGATTGGGCAGACTTCAGCGAAGCTGTGCCCGCCTTCATCACCATGCTGGCCACGCCCCTGACCTTCAGCATCGCTACTGGCCTGAGCCTGGGCCTGATTTCCTACACGGTCGTCAAAGATTGCCGTCGGAAAACTTCGCGAAATCAACATCCTGGTCTGGATTCTCACCGTCCTGTTCATCCTGCGCTACATCTATCTGGCTGCGGCATGACAGTAAAATCAGAGCGTGAGTACTCGCTGTGGCGAATCGGGCTCTCTTACAATTAGCCTGAAGCTGAAACCCAGCCTGCATTTGAAACACAGGGTGAGGTTGAAACGCAGGCTGAAGTTGAAACGCGGCGCTAAAGCCGCGAAGCGGCGCAAGAATACAGCCCCGGGCGTAAGCCCGGGTGCGAGGAAAAAGAGAGACCAAGCCCTGAAAGGGCGAAAGAGACCGAGTTCTCGAATCACGTTCTCGTGAAAGAGGAGCCTGAAGCTAAAACACGGGATCAAAATCGCAAAGCGGCGCAGAATAGAAGAGCCCGGCATAGGTCCGGAGTACGAACTCCAAACAATCCGTGGAAATGTTGACTTTCCATCCCATTCTTCTTTAACTAAACGCAAGTGAGAACCGCGATCGTATCCGATATTCACGGCAATCGCCGCGGCTTCGAGGCCGTTCTCGCCGACCTCCAACGCGCCGCTCCCGACCTCATTCTCCAAGGCGGAGATTTGGCATCCGGTGGCGCCCATCCCGCTAACATCATCGATCAAATTCGCTCCCTCGGATGGCCCGGAGTCTGCGGAAACACCGATGAAATGCTTTGGGCTCCGCAACGTCTTGCTGAATACGCCGCCAGCCAACCCAAACTCACCCGCATTCTCGCCCTGGTCCAGGAAACGATTTCTCCCACCATCGCCGAAATCGGTGAGGAACGTCTGCACTGGCTCGAAGCGCTTCCTCGTCGATACTCCCAACACGGTCTAGGCTTGGTTCACGCCGGCCCTGATGATCTCTGGCGTGCCCCTATGCCGAACTCCAGCGACACCGAGTTGCAAAGCACATACGGATCTCTTCACACTCCGATCGTGGTCTACGGACACATCCATTGTCCGTACATACGCCGCTTGGAAAACATGACCGTAGCCAATACCGGCAGCGTCGGCCAACCCTACGATGGAGATCGCCGCGCTTCCTACCTGCTGATTGACGGTGACAGCATCACCATTCGCCGGGTTGAGTACGACGTGGAAAGTGAAGCGAGAGATCTCTTGCAGTCCGGTCTGCCCCATGCCTCCTGGATGGCCCGCATCCTCCTGGCAGGAAAATACTGTCCGCCAGACTAGGCCCGCGCAAACCAGATCAGCCATTGCCCGTGACGTGCTCGCAACCGAAACTTCCGATAGACTGTTGCCCGTCCGACGAGCGAGCGCACCCACAGATGAATCCCGAAAGGCGGGTAGGCGGTCCCGATGGCGTTGGCTTCACGGACAATCAGCTCGCGGCGACTAACCTCACTGAGCGTAGCGGCAGAAGAATAAAGCCCACGGCGTAAGCCGTGGGATCCAGCATGAAAACCTATCCCGCCCAAAGGGGTGAAAGAAACGCTAGTGCGCAAATCAATCGCGCGTTGCCTGTTGGGACGCCCAGCCTGACTCTCTTCAAATCGTTGCCCCAATCCCTACCGCGCGGATGCCCTTTTCCTCCTCTCCCGCCCGCGCAACAGATTCCATCCTTCCATGTATCGCGAGAACTTATGCCCTTTTCGCGGCGTCAAATTCAACGAACTATTCTCCTGCACCACATCAAACGGAATGATGTACCACACATCCACCGGCACCAGGTACACGGCAAAGAAATCCACCTTGCCCCAGGCATAACGCTCATGCCGTGGCCCCACGATATTGCAGGTATACGATCCTTTGCGGCAGGAGGTCGTGGACTTCACCTGAATCCGCAGGAACCTCCCGTTCTGTTCGACGCCCACGTCGTAACTGGCCGAATCCCCATGCGGTTTGGAAACATTCAATCCCCGCTCCGACGCCCGCGCCATAAAACAAAGCTCCGCCCATTCGCCCCGTTCCTTGCAGGTCCTGCTGGAACCCCTAGTTTTCCACATACACTCCCCACTTCCGATTCACTTCCAATAAAAAAGCGGCCCGGGGCCGCTGCACAGTTTCAATTATATCAATAAGATATATGCAAATGAGACACAATAGCTCATAATATATCTACTACCGCGCCATCAGGACACTGCTGTTCGCGTAATTTCTACCCATTGACAAAAGAGCGCCCCGCCGCCGCAGATCTCTCCAGGCGAACTCAAATAGTCCGCTAAGCAAATCGCGTCGCTACCCGCCTCTGCCCACCGGATGATAAACTGGCGCGATTCCAAAAGCAGAAATTTAGGAGAGATGGAAATATGGCGGATGGTAAAGTTCTTTCCAATCAGAAAACGATACTGGCCAACCAGGGCACAATCGTAAAAAATCAGAAGGCACTCCTCGCTAACCAAGCCACCATCGTAAGAAACCAGAAGGCAATTCTCGCCAACCAGAGAGTAATCAAAAAGAATCAGTCCGCTCTCGACCAGATCCTGAAAAATCAAAAACAGATTCTAGCCGCCGTATCCAGATAGCAGCAATCAGCTAGCGATCTCGCATAGGGCGCCATAGGGCAGAGTCCCGCTCGACGAGAATTGCAAGAAAAACCAGGGTGCCCCACCCTCTTTCGCGTCCGCCGCGAAAAGGGTGGGAAATCGCCATCTGTTTGACTTGGCCGCACCCCGGACATACCATGTGCCGGGCCCAACCTACTGTCTTCACCGCAAATCTAAAAAAAGAAAGGAACACGAATGCGAAACCGTATTGCAATGCTCTCTGTGATTTTCCTGCTCTGTGCGGCATCGGGCGCCGCCTTCGCGCAAAAGGCAACCATCCTGCGCGTGGTCGTAGTTAAGACCGACAACCCCACCGCCTACGCTCAGGAGATCGAAAAAGGACGGCAAATCATGAAGAGTCTGGGAGTGGCGGCCCAGACCCGGGTGTGGCAGGCCAGGTTCGCCGGGCCGGACGCAGGCATGGTCGTGGCCACCATCGAGTATCCCAACATGGCTGCTCTTGCCGACGCCTACGCCAAGACCAACGCCAGCCCCGACTACCAGAATTGGATCAAAGACCTCGAGAAAATAAGAAAGATCGTCTCCGACAGTCTCTACACCGAATGGTAGCTCCAAGAAGAATGCTAAGCGGGAAGTTCCTCCGAGTTTGAGGGTGCCCCATCCTAATTTCTCGCCTTACGCGAAATTAGGATGGGGAGTTTGAACTTGAAGATTTTGAACTTTCCAACCATTGTCATCCTGAGCGAAGTCGAGGGACCTGCTGTTTGTTTGCAACGCCGCAAGCGTCGGCCAACCCCCTTAGGAACTATAGTTCGCCACAACTCGCACCACTTTCCCGCTCGCAGACAGTTCCATGAATTCTCCTGTGCGTGTTCCTTTTTGATTTGAGTAATAGAGCACGATGCTGTTGATGCCCCAGAGCACGTCCTCAAGACGAAACTGGAGTTCCGGATAGGCTTCCAGCCCGCGTTGAAAGTAAGCTCTCAAGTTTGGCTTGCCTGCGACCTTGCCATCCGGCCTCCCCAAAAGACGGGCGGCAACGGGCGAGGTCAACTCGATGGCCTCCTCATAGTGCGTCATGATCAGGTCCAGATCATGAGCGTTCCAGGCCGCCACCCAATGATTGGCCAGACTCCAAGCTTCGTCTTTCGTCACTGCCGTTCCCTCCACGTGAAGGCTCAATCAAAAGCCCACAGCAAAAACGCACGTCGCCGCACGCAGGCGGGTGGCCCATTCTAGTCGCGCTCTTTGCGACTAGAGTGGGGTCTTTGACCCTTAAACTTCCCATGAGCAACCTCTAGCCACCCAGGGTGCGCCACCCGCCCGACGTGAGCCTATGTCACTTCCCCTTCAGGCCGTCGCGCCAAGCCATTACTTCGAGTTCGACCCGGACTGCGTCCTGGACAGCAATTACCGGGCGTGCCTCCATTTCAAATGCCGGGAGCATCGAGCAAAACTTGTGAACCGCCAGCGGATCGTCGCAGTCCACTAGCAAATGCCCACCCCAGTCTCCTACCCGCACGACGAAAAACTCGATCTTGAAATTAGCTGGCGCCTTCCACTGCCCAAACACCTCAAGGATTCGCTTCTGAGCATTCTCGTACTCCGCAGGCGAGCCTTGCGGCCGTTCGTTCCAGCTGATCACGTATTTCATCTCGTCTCCTTTTGTTAATGCATCTGGTTCTGATCGATCAGAACCGATTGAGTCTACTCCTCGGCGGCATCTGGAATTGAGAATTTGATGTTGTTGGACCGCTGGAGATGTGCGCCACGCGCCAGATCCGCCCGCAAAACAAAACGGGCGGCGATGAACTCGCCGCCCGTCCACTTCACCCTGAAGGGATGAGGTGCTGCTGCTATTTCTTCTTTCTAATCGCCGTATCCGTGGCGCTGTTGAACTGCGCATTGCCGCCGCGCGTGTTCAGCATGCCCGACCCGGCGGTGGAGGAACCCAGGTTAGTTCTGCGCCCTCCGAACGTGCCCTGACTGTTTTGGTCAAGACCCGCCGACCCGCTAACCCCCTTGAGGTGCGCGCCACTGGCCGCTGCCGAGCTCATGCTGGCTCCCTTGGCGCTTCCCGCGCTGTTGAGAGTTCCGTTGGAAGTCGCGCCTGCGTTGCCCATCACTCCTCTACCGGCGCTGGCGCCAGCAGACTGAGTTCCGGAGACGGTCCCCGAGGACGTGAGCGGCTTCCTTCCAGCGTTAGCACCGATGGCAGTGCCAGACTGCAAGTCGCCCGCTGCCGCGCCTTGCCGACCGCTCTTGGTGATGGTGGTGTTTGCCGCTGCGTTCGTCGAGGTTGTGGAACCTACCTGAGCCCCCGACTTGTCGGCGGAAACCGAAGTGTCATTTGAAGCCGCAGCGCTGCTCTGCGAAGTCGCAGAGGTCTGCGCCAGAGCTGTGCCGACGACAAGGCTGCCGAAAACAAGTGAAGCGAGAATGATTTTCATTGCCGTAATCCTCCGAAAAGACCAGGGCGTAAA
Organism: Terriglobia bacterium; assembly: GCA_963696825.1. GTDB lineage: Bacteria > Acidobacteriota > Terriglobia > Terriglobales > Acidobacteriaceae > JAIQFF01. Next base: position 603,316 of record CAVOLN010000006.1, on the reverse strand, counting down.
CCCCGGCCCGAATGGCAGCTGTGCAACCCGCAAACGCAAGATCCAGGTTGACGCGCCGCCTGTCCCGTTGCGCAAGTTCTAAGTGCACCGCGGATGCCAAGCCCCTGATTTGCCGCTTTCTCAGTGGCTTAGACAGCTATGCAAAATCCGCAACTCTAGCCAACCGTGAAAATACTTCAGTCGGGGGAGCAAATAAGAAGTCAGGTTACCGAGTTACTTTCGAGTTATTTCCAGCGTAGATCGCCGAGGGTGCCCCATCCTGATTTCGCGTTTTGTGCGAAATTAGGGTGGGGATGTTGACCTTGAAGATTTTGAACTCCCTGACTGCTGTCATCCCGACCCAAGCGAAGGGGACCTCGTGTTGCCATCGGCCTTCCACGTGCCCACCCGAGCAAAGCTCGGCAAGAATATTATTTAAGTAATCACACGGCGCAGAAATTCGACTCGCTTGCATCAGCGATCCAGCATACTGACGCTGATGATCGCGCCCTGCTCAAGCGTGAAACCTTCCAGCGCTGCCGTTCTATTCGCCGCCGTAGTTCTCCTAGGTGGGTGTGCGCACATCTCCCACAGCTTGTACCTAAGCCGTTCTGAGGGCAAGATTGGCCGTGCCGGTGAAGCCATTGCAGCCGCCACGAGCAATGCCGAACGCTCCGCAGCCTACGCCGACCGCGCTGACGCCTACGCCGACAAGGCTCGGTACTCGCGAGTTATGCAACTCATCGCAGATGAGGAATACAACAAACTCTTCGATTTGGCGATTCAGGATTACCACCAGGCGATCGCGCTCGCCCCGGACAACGCAGACACGTATTACCGCCGCGGCAATGCCTACTATTCTCGCGCCAGCCTGGACATGATTAAAGCGCCCACGTCTGTTTTTCTCGCTCCGGCCAAAGCTGATTTTTTCCGGGCGGTAGAAAAGAATCCCAAAAATGGCATGGCCTTCGACATGCTCGGCTTGACCGACGCTTCGATGGGCAACTGGACCCAGGCCATCGCCGATTTCAAACAGGAAACCGGAATGGACCACCTGCAAAGCCTCCGCCTTTCCGACGCCTACTGCAATCGCGGTACGGTTTACATGGGTGAGAAGAAGTACGATCTGGCCATTTCAGATTTGAACCAGGCAATCCAGATTCGCGGTGCAGGAGATGCTTGCGAGTGCGAGCCCTACAATCCGTTGTTGTCAATCTATTTGAACCAGAACCGAGAATACGACAAAGCGCGAGCTTTGGTCGCGCTCGCGCAGCGTTCAGGAAAGTGGATTGCCCCCGAAAATCTCGAACAACTCAAAGCGTCGAGCGCTGGCCGATAACCCTTGGTGAGTGTCTCTCGACGTTCCCACCTTACTTCTTGCTCCGTCAACGCCAGAGACTTCTCGTATTCCGCCAGGGTAAATGGAAAGACATAAATGGGAATGTTCAAACCGGAGAGACGATCGATAAAATACTTTACTACCTCGTGATAGTTGGAGGCAGCAACCTTAAGCGCATATAGAATGTTGGTGTCAAGATATAGCTGACGCTCAGCCAGTTTATTGGCCTGATACGCGGAAGGCTTCGTTGACCTGTTTAGGTAGTACGTCGCTAACACGTTATGGAACACTGCTGCGACATACCCGTTTTCTTTGCCGCTAGTGGATCTTAGTCCTTCTACAAATGCTTTTCTCCAATCGCCGAAGTATCGCGCATCGTTAAAAGGCCAATGGCGTCTCAGAACATAGTCGAATTGTTCCAGTTCATTTGGCTCCATATCAAACAGTTGAGAGGTATCCCGGAAATAGTTAGCCATCATTTCTTGTTTCCGAGAAAATCGCACAAAGATATTCCTCAACTATGAGAGGCAGGTCATACTGATCGGTAGCCTTCGACGTTCCACATTGCTTCGTAATCGATAATTGCACTGTGTGGATACACTCATTGCGCGCCTTGACAAATTCTTTGCGGGCTTTTTCCAGGGTGGTCAGTCCGTCTGGTGTTAGGGTGTAGGAGATCTGGGTTTGCCCAGGCTTAACCATTACATATGTGGAGTCGTTGCAAAGTTCTTCTAGTTTCTGCTTGGGCAGAGTCGAATACGACTTCCCCCTAGCCCACTTGTTGAAGGCATCGAAGTCCCTTAGTTCCTTGTTCTCCAAGAGGTACTCCAGGAGGAACAGTTCCAGCACTCGGTCTCTAGCTTCTTGAGATTGTGGATGCGCGACGAACAGGGCATGAAGTAGGCTTGAATCGTCGGTAGTTCGGGGATCCAGAAAATCTACTTTATAGATCTCAACTTTGTCGGCTGGCCGTGGCTGCGCCGTCGAATAGGACACAAAACGCGCGAGTGTTCTGTCGCAATTATCAACTACGTCTCGCGAGGCATAGATGCTGCCGCTCTGCAAACCCTTCTCAGCCACCGCTATGTTCTCGAAAGCAGCACTGACGAAATCATCTCCTGCCGGCGTATCCACAGTCCGGATGTCACCCCGGTCAATCATTATTCGGCAGTCAGGACACCGATCAACGTCCGGAAGCCGAACATTGAACCAGCCCTGCATGAATTCTATGGAAGAACGAAGTGCTACTGTTGGCTTTGTCAAGATGAAGTAAACCGCGTCGCCCTCACCTTTGTAAAAGCTACCTTTGGAATACTTTGCATCAGCTTAAGGGAACTTGCTATTTGAAATCTCCAACAATTTCTCGAGCAGCTGCTTTCGTATGCTGGGATTCTTAAGCCGATTAGCGGCTGATACGGCCTTACTTCCGACTAGATCGATTTTGACTATCGTGGCGATCATATCGTCCTTTGATTTGAAAATGAAAATGCCGAACGATCAGAGTCCGAACGAAGAAAAGGGGCCACGGCATCGCCGTGACCCCCTCACAGTCGTTGTCTTTTTACTCTTCGCTCTTGAGGAATGCTAGCCACCTTCGTGCCAGCAATCCCCCACGAACGAGCTCTAGCTACACCCGCTCGTACTCCCGCAGCTCCCGCACCGGTAGCAGCTTCCATTGCGCGTCATGATGGATCCGCAGAAGCTGCAGGTGGGGGCGTCGCCCAGGTCGATGAGTCCGGCGAGAGCGTCGGCGGCGTGGACGGAACCGGGCGTTGGACTTCGGACTTCGGACCTCTGGTCGGCAACCGCGCGAGCCGCTCGCTTCTCCTGCGCCTTCGACGTGCGAGGTCCGGCGCCGGGCGTCCGCAGTCTCAGGTTTTCGAACAGCATGCCCTGCTGGCCGGTGAGGAAGCGCAACTGCAGCCAGCGGAAGATGTAGTCCATGATCGACTTGGCGAAGCCGATGTCGGGATTGTTGGTCCAGCCGCTGGGTTCGAAGCGGGTGTGGGCGAACTTTTCGCAGAACAGTTTCAGCGGCACGCCGTGTTGCAGCGCGATGGAGACGGCCAGAGCGAAGCTGTCCATCAGGCCGCTGACCGTGGAGCCTTCCTTGGCCATGGTGATGAAGAGCTCGCCCGGTTCACCATCGGGATAGAGCCCGACGGTGATGTAGCCCTCGTGTCCGCCCACGTTGAATTTGTGAGTGATGGAGGCGCGCTCTTCCTGCAGCTTGTGGCGGACGGCGCGCGGCGGAGCGTTGAGATTTTCTTCTTCGACGTGCTGGGCGAGCCACCGCGGCCGCGAGCATCGCCCTTCTTGCTCAGCGCAGTCGTGGTGCCGGACGCGCTCAGCGGTTGCGACTTCTTGCATCCATCACGGTAAACGGCCACAGCCTTCAACCCCAGCTTCCATGCCTGGAGATAAGACTCCATGATGTCTTCGACGGAGGCATTCTCCGGCAGGTTCACTGTCTTAGAGATGGCGCCGGAAATAAAAGGTTGCGCCGCCGCCATCATTTTCAGATGCCCCATGTAGTGGATCGACCGCGTCCCCTTGGCCGGCTTGAACGAGCAGTCAAACACCGCCAGATGCTCGTCCTTAATATCGGGCGCGCCTTCGATGGTGCCGGTCGCGTCAATGTAGGAGACGATCTTGTCGGCCTCGTCGTGATCGTACCCCAGCTTGAACAGCGCAGTCGGCACCGTGTTGTTCACGATCTTGATCATCCCGCCGCCCACCAGCTTCTTGTACTTGACCAGCGCCAGATCCGGCTCAATCCCAGTAGTATCGCAATCCATCATGAAACCAATTGTTCCTGTTGGAGCGAGAACTGTGACCTGGGAGTTGCGGTAGCCGTGTTTTTCGCCGTGGGCGAGGGCTTCGTCCCAGCAGTCTTTGCTGGATTCGTAGAGTGACGGTTGGGACGTTGGTTTTGTTGATGTTGTTGACGATCGCGCGGTGCATGCGGATTACGTCGAGGAACGGCTCGCGGTTGATGTACCAGCCGGGGCAGGCTCCTCCGGGCATGAGCGAGTCGTCTGCGCCACACGTGCGCCTAGATTGGTTTCGGCCAGGCCTTTTTGTGTGGGCTCGGTGGCTGGAACCAACGCGGGGCATGATTCGGCGATGCGCGAGGATTGCAGATAGGCTTCGCCGCACATGATTGCGGTGACGCAGGCGGCGTAGTCGCGTCCGGCGTCGGAGTCGTAGGGGAGACCGGCGGCCATCAGCAGCGCGCCGAGGTTGGCGTAGCCCAAGCCCAGCGGACGGTAGTCGTGCGAATTCTTCGCGATCATTTCCGTCGGGTAGCCGGCGTTGTCGACCAGGATTTCCTGCGCGGTGATCAGCACATCGACAGCGTGGCGATAGGCTTCCACGTCGAAGGTGCCGTTGGGCGCGAACTTCAGCAGGTTCAGGCTGGCCAGGTTGCAGGCGGAATCGTCGAGGAACATGTATTCCGAGCACGGATTGCTGGCATTGATGCGAGCCGTGTTCTTCGACGTGTGCCAGCGATTGACCGTGGTGTCGTACTGCATGCCGGGATCGCCGCAGCGCCAGGTGGCGTCGGAGATCCTGTAGAGCAGATCTTTGGCTTTGAAGTTCTGCATGGGGCGTCCGTCGCGGACGGCGCGGGTGGTGAAGCCGTTGTCGCGCAGGACGGAGTACATGAAGTCGTCGGTGACGCGGACGGAGTTGTTGGCGTTCTGGAAGAAGATGGACGAGTAGGCATCGGAGTCGGGAGACGACCCGTCGTATCCGGATGCGATCAGGGCGTGCGCCTTGGCTTCTTCTTTCGACTTGCACTCGATGAAGTCGACGATGTCCGGATGGTCGATGTTGAGGATGACCATCTTGGCGGCGCGGCGAGTCTTGCCGCCGGACTTGATGACGCCGGCGAAGGCGTCAAAGCCTTTCATGAAGCTGAGCGGACCGCTGGCGGTGCCGCCGCCGCTGAGGCCTTCGGTGGACGAACGCAGCGACGAGAGATTCGTGCCGGTGCCTGATCCCCACTTGAAGAGCATGCCTTCGGTCTTGGCAAGAGTCAGGATGGAATCGAGCGAGTCCTTCACCGAGTTGATGAAGCAGGCCGAGCACTGCGGCGTGCTGTAGCCGGTGACGCCGAACTCGACGCGCGCGCTGGCCGGATTCCAGTGCCAGTTCTGGGCGTCGGAGTTGGGCTCGATGCGGTCGCATCCTACGTTGAACCAGACCGGCGAGTTGAAGGCGGCGTACTGGCGCAGCAGGATGTGCGCGAGCTCGTCGTGGAAAGTTGCGCCGTCTTCCGGCGTCTTGAAATAGCCTTGCGACATACCCCAGTCGCGGATGGTCTCGGCCACGCGAGTCACCAGGGCGCGCACGCCACTCTCGCGCTCGGGCGTGCCGAGCGTTCCGTGCAGATATTTGCTGGCCACAATATTGGTGGCGGTCACCGACCAGTCTTTGGGAACTTCGACATCCTTCTGCTCGAAGATCGGCGTTGCCCTTGGCGTCCGTGATCAGGGCGGTGCGCTTCTCCCATTCGATTTCGTCATAGGGAGAGACGCCGGGCTTGGTAAAAAAGCGGCGGAAGCTGAGGCCCGGGGCCTTCTTGCTGGGGGTGGCGGTGTTTACCGGGGTCGCGCTGGGAACAGCGGTGGTCTCGGCGGCGGTGGGGGCTCCTTTTTCTTTTACCTCTGCCATTTCTTTTCTCTTCTCTCCTGTGGATTCGGTCGCTTGCCTTGCTGATTCCTTCGATCTCGAGATTCTTAGTCGTCGGCTAAACTCGTTTCAAGGACTTCTGAAAACCAGTTCTCAGTCTTCAGTTCTCGGTTCTCAGTTCATTCTCAGTTCGGCGAAAGGGGTTGCCAGCCCTCGTTTTGAGGCATTTTCCACAGCTTGATTTGTCAACTGTCGTCGCTCCCTCGGGAGGAGTTCCGCGAACCGCACTTACAGAGAACGAGGGAGCGGCCACCGCACCATGCAACCCTGCTCCAAAACGGGAACGACGCCAGAGCCACCTCAGACCGAGCGCCAATCCTTTGTTTTCTTGCACTTGCCATGCATCGCCTTGCCTTCGTTTCGGAGGCGTTAAAGCTCTATGGGATGCAAACAGTACGCCCGTATGTTGGGGCTGTCAAGAGGGTATCCCCATATATTGTATCTCAGTCTTAACAAGTGGGATGCTGCCCCCTGCCCGCGTTTTTCCACAAGGAGCGCGAAAATTGGTGGCACGATGCTTCCGTGCCACCGTGATTGCTTGGGCCGCTCACGCCGCATCTCGAGCCGAGACATGTCCGACGCTTCAGATCTGAAATGGAAAAATTTCGCCTCGGCCAGTTGGGGCCACTTCTCGAACTGCGGAACCCATAGCTACGTAGACATCCTCGAAAATTTCACGGGGCGCAATTCTTAGTGTGCCGTCGGAGGATTCCACAAGGTAATCGCCTCTTTGACCGCGATGTTCACGTCCGAGCGCATCCCGGAACTCCAACGGACCGGTGAGTTGCCTGGCTCGAATCAGAAATCGTGTCCGATAGACTTGCCATTCGCTTTCTACTTTCCTCACTTTGTTCCACCCTTGGGGGAGGGAAGATTACTGGAATTCGGTTGCTCAGCAACTGCAGTTATTTTTGCTGGCTGGATTTTCTGTGAAGGTGAAAAAGAATCTACGCGTGATCAGCGGCTGCGGTCAATCCCAAATACTTTGGTGCAATTCTGAAATTTTTCGAAAGTGAATTTTCGGACGCGTGGTGAATGCGGAAAAGCGCGAAGACATCGCTGCTGGAGCGATGATGCGAGGCAAGCGGGCGAGTGACGAATCTGAAGCGCAGAAAATCGTGAGACTGAAATTTCCACAAGTACGCACAGGTTCGAGTTCGCAACGCTCTCCGTTTACGAAAAACTCAGCGGAGCTTCGCTCCGCGGGACAGCCGGGGCGTCTGCCCCACGTGTACGTCACGGTCGCCTTGGCGCGCCTGTACGTTGCGTCGTACACTCCCTTTCGCTTCTTCGCTTTATGCGGGACGACACCAATCTCGCGCGGCCAGGGAAGTTTTCCAGCCACACGCTGGTCGCTGATTGTGGCCGCGCGCAGCGCACAGCCGGAAGAGCGGCGGCGCGCGCTCGAAGTCCTGATCGCGGCGTACTGGAAGCCGGTTTACAAATACATTCGCCTGCGCTGGGAGAAGGACAACGAGGAGGCCAAGGATCTAACCCAGGATTTTTTCTTGCCGTCTTCTGGAGAAAGATTTTCTTGCCCGCTACGACCCGCAGCGGGCCCGGTTGCGAACTTTTTTGCGGGTGTGCGTGGACCACCTGATCGCCAATGAAGACAAGGCATGCGCGACGTTTGAAGCGAGGCGGAGACATGCAGATGCTTTCGCTCGATTTCGAATCGGCGGAAGGCGAGTTGCAGCAAGTCGAGATTCCATCGCCTGGCGCGATGGAGGATTTGTTTGAGCGCGAGTGGGTGCGAAGCGTTTTCAGTCTGTCGCTGGAGCGCTTGCGGCAGGAATGCGAAGCAGCGTGGCAAAGCAAATCCACTTCCGGCTGCTCGAGTTCTATGACATCGAAGAGGCGGGCAAAGAGCTGACCTATGAACAGGTGGCGCGACAGTTTGGCTTGAAGACCTCCGACGTGACGAACTATCTGGCGTACGCCCGCCGCGAGTTTCGACGGATTGTGCTGGAGCAATTGCGCGAGATGACGGGAAGCGAAGAAGAATTTCGGCGCGAGGCGCGAACGCTTGCTGGGAGTGGACGTGCCGTGAGAAGGGCCAAGCCATGAAGTGGCTGTCCGACCAGGCTCTCGACCGCCTGCGCGCGGCCGCCGATCTGCCAGACCTCAGCGGCACAGGCTATGTGCTGGTGGACAAACTGGGCGAAGGCGGCATGGGCGGAGTCTATCGCGTCGAAGACACGGCGCTGGGCCGGCAGGTCGCGCTTAAAGTGATCGGCGATGGTGGATTCCAGTGGCGAGTTTGCAGCGCGGCTGCTGCGAGAGGCGAAAATCATCGCTCAGCTTGAGCATCCCGGCATCGTTCCGGTGCATGACGTGGGCACATTGCCCGACGGTCGTGTGTTCTACACCATGAAGCTGGTGCAGGGCCGGCGACTCGACCAGCAGACGCGCCGAACTTGGCGGCGTGCCTGAGCGCTTGCGGACTTTTCAGAAAATCTGTGAAGCGGTTTCATTCGCGCATGCCCACCAAGTGCTGCATCGCGACCTGAAGCCGCAAAACATCATGGTGGGGCGATTCGGGGAAGTGCTGGTCATGGACTGGGGTCTCGCCAAGTCATTGCATGCGGAAACCGCGGCCGAGCCGGCCGAGATCGGGGGCGATGGACCTGACGACAGGAGACATCAGGCGCCGTCGCGCCCGGACACCGCGCATGGCGTGGTTCTCGGCACTCCCGGATACATGGCGCCGGAGCAGGCACGTGGCGACATGGCTGCGGTCGGTCCGCGCGCGGACGTCTATTCGCTGGGTGCGGTGCTGAAGTTCTTGCTCGACAATGGAGTTCGCGATGCCGAAGGCGCTGGCCGCAATTGCCGACAAAGCGACGGCCGAAGACATGGAGCAGCGCTACGGTTCGGTGGAGGAGACTGGCCGACCGACGTAGCGCACTATCTGGATGGGCTGCCGGTTAGCGCCTATCCCGAAGGTGCGATTACGCGTGTGTGGCGATGGGTGGTCAAGAATCGGGCATGGATTCTGTTGATCCTGGCCTATCTGGTGATGCGAGCTTTGTTCATTTTGCTGGCGGGCCCGATAGGGACAGAAAGACTCCACTCTTCGCAAGGAGGCGAAAGATGGGCACTCGTTCGATCTCCCGGCTATTGGCTAAAGGATTTTTGGGCAGCGTTGAATAGGACAGTAGCGGGCAACCTGCCTGCAAGGAGAAGATATGAACAAGGTCGTGCTGGGGCTGCTGGTTGGGGGATTGCTGGGTATTTTCGACGGGCTGACTGCCTGGTTCACGCCCGAGGTGCGGGCCCAACTGCTGGGGATCGTGATCGGGTCCACGGTAAAGGGCCTGATCGCGGGTGTTCTGATCGGATATTTCGCAAAGAAGGTAAACTCGCTGCCGCTGGGAATACTTTTTGGCCTGGGCATTGGACTGGTGCTGGCATTTGCGGTGGCGGCGATACCGAATCCTGGCGGCAAACACTACTATTTCGAAATCATGCTTCCGGGAGGGATTGTGGGCATGATTGTCGGCTACGCTACGCAGCGGTTCGGGCAGACGCCGCAACTGGCGGGGAGATAGTTCGGGCGGGCGTTTCGCGGCTTGGTTTGTTTCCTAGTTGGAGGAGCATGGGGCAAAAACAAGCACGAGCGGGACGCTCGCGCCTACATCCCCAAAAGCGGTAGAGTGACTGGTGTGCATGGCCAATGATCAGGAAAAAGAAGCGGCAGCTCGCGCCAGTCTGAAGTTTGTGCGCGACGGCGATATCGTCGGGCTGGGCACGGGATCGACCGCAGCGTACGCGGTTCGTTTTCTGGGCGAACGGGTGCGAGCCGGGCTCAAGATTCGCGGCATTCCGACTTCGATTCACACCCGGGAACTGGCGGCCAGTCTGGGGATTCCGCTGACCACGCTGGATGAAGTTCAGGAGATCGACGTCACCATCGACGGCGCGGATGAAGTCGATCCTGAACTGCGGCTGATCAAAGGCGGAGGCGGGGCGCTGCTGCGGGAAAAGATCGTGGCCTCAGCCACCAGGAAAGTTGTGATCATCGCCGACTCCAGCAAACAGGTTCCGATGCTGGGCAAATTTCCGGTGCCGGTGGAAGTAATCAAGTTCGCCGAGGCGCTGGTGGCGAAGAAGATTGCCGCGCTGGGTGCGGCGGTCAAGGTTCGCAACGACTCGTCCGGTAATCCCTTCATCACCGACGAAGGCAATCACATTCTGGATTGTAACTTCGGACAGATTCCCGATCCTCCCGCGCTGGCGCGCGAACTGGAGAGCATGCCGGGAGTGGTGGAGCATGGGTTGTTTATTGGGATGGCTTCTGCAGTGCTGATCGGCAAGGGTGATCAGGTGATTGAGCTGCTGCGGTCGGGCGCTCGTAACTCTTAGTTTTGAAGGTTAGTTTACGAGCGTTTACAAAAAGTTAATTGCCGACCGTTAGTCAAAAACAGTTGTCAGTTATCGGTTCTCAGTTGTCAGTTGCCGGACGCTTTTCTATCCGGCAATTTCTCTTAGGGCGGTCAGCAGGCGAGTGACTTCTTCGGCGGTGTTGTAATGGGCCAGACCGATGCGCAGGAAGCCGCCGTCTTTTTCCACGTCGAGTCGTTCGGTGAGATTCAATGCGTAGTAGTTTCCGTCCCAGGTGAAGAAGCCGCGCTCGCCCAGCCTGGTGGCGAGTTCCAGCGGCGTGTGGTTCGCGATGCGCACGGCAAAGGTGGGACAGCGGCGGTCAAGCTTTTCGGGATCGCTGATGCCGTAAAGTTTGAGTCCGGGAATGTCAAGCAATCCGCGAATCATGGTTTCTGCCAGGCGGCGCTCGTGTTGCTGGATGGCGCGATAGGCCGCGAGCACCGCCGAGCGGCGGTCAGCCGTGGAGGGTTCGACCTGGCGTCCCAGGTCGGCCAGATAGTCGACGCAGGCGGCGATTCCCGCGATGCATTCATGATTCAGCGTGCCCCACTCCCAGCGATTGGGAACGGCATTGGTGTTGGCGCGGACTTTGTAGGGTTGCAGGCGCTGCAGGTGTTCGCGTTTGCCGTAGAGAACTCCCATGTGCGGTCCGAAGAACTTGTAAGTCGAGCACGCCAGGAAATCGCAATCGAGAGCGCGAACGTCGATTGGCCCGTGAGGCGCGTAGTGGACGGCGTCGATGTAGGCCAGGGCGCCTTTTTTGTGAGCCAGACGGACGATTTCCTTCACGTCATTGATCGTGCCGACCGCGTTGGAGGCGTAGCCGACGGCCACGACCCGGGTTCGGCTGCTGATTTTTTGCGCCAGGTCGGCCAGATTGAGGGTGCAGTCGTCGTCATTGATTTCCACGAAACGAATGGTCACGCCGCGCTCCTCGAGCGCCTGCCAGGGCGAGACGTTGGCGTCGTGGTCGAGATGGGTGAGGAGGATTTCGTCGCCAGGACCGAGTTCGCGGCCGATGGAGCGGCTGATGGCGAAGGTCAGCGTGGTCATGTTGGGGCCGAAGACGACTTCATCCTGATCGCAGCCGAGGAAATCCGCCATGGCGGCGCGGGCCTCGGCGATGACGGCATCGGTGCGACGACTGGTCGCGTAGGCGCCGCAAGTATTGGCGTTCGAATTCTTCAGATAGTCGCTGATGGCGTCGATCACGCGCTGCGGGACCTGAGTGCCGCCGGGTCCGTCGAGAAAAACGGCGGGCTGTCCGTTGACGGTCTGGGTCAATGAAGGAAATTGAGAGCGGACCCAGGTGAGATCGAGTGCGGTAGTTTCGGTTTGTGCAGTTGGCATGAGTTGTCGGGATCCCCGGATTGCTTCATTGGCCGGTACTGCGAGCCTCTCATCGCTACCCATCATCTTCAGCCCATCATGGTCGTGTGCTCGGGCTGAATCTTGTAGATCACGCGGGTTTCGTTAGGCTGGCGATAAGGATATTTGTCCACGCCCAGATATTTCTTGGCCAGCTTGTCGATGTGAGCGTCGGCGCCCTCTTCGGTGATTTCCACCACGCGGCCGCGGATTTCGAGATAGCGATAGGGATTGTCGGGATCGACGATGGCGAGAGCGACGCGCGGGTCGCGGCGCACGTTGCGGTCCTTCTGCCGGCCCTTGGCGGAATTGAACAGGACGTGGTCGCCTTCCAGATCACACCCACACCGGCGTCACCTGCGGACGGCCGTCGGGCATCAGCGTGCCCAAGCTGGCGAAGGCGCGCTTACTGAACAGATCACGATACTTTTCGGGGATGGCTGAAGGACATGGGTACCTCCTGGCAAGGTTGAAACTTAAGAAATTTTTCGCTTGGGAGATTATAGACGTTTAGCGGCGTATGGAAACTCCCAGGGCAGGGCTTTGCTTGGGGCGGGGCTTTACAGTCGTTTACAATGTCACACTCGATTGGGGGTCAAGCAGGTCTTATGAGGTTACGATGCTCGGGCAGCGTGGTTTTTGAGCTTCGCGCGGATGGCGGCAGGCGGTTCTGCTGGCCATAAGCTGCGCGGTCGCTGTTGAGGCGCAGGACGCGGAGTCCAAAGCCCCGCCAACGGTGGTTTTCATGACCGACTTCGGAGTGGTGGACGATTCGGTGGCTCTGTGCAAGGGCGTGATGTACTCGATTGCGCCCGAATTGCGCATTGTGGATCTTACCCACCAGGTCACGCCGTTTTCCATACTGGATGGCGCCCGGTTTCTCTATGGTTCGACTCCTTACTTTCCTGCGGGGACGGTGTTTGTGGTGGTGATCGATCCGGGGGTGGGAAGCACGCGCAAAGCGGTGGTGGTGAAGTCGAAGCGAGGGCAGTATTTTGTGCTGCCCGACAACGGACTGATGACGCTGGTGCAGGATCGCGACGGAATCGAAGCGGCGCGCGAGATCACGAATCGCGACTGGATGATTGGCGCGGCCTTGTCGTCGACTTTTCATGGGCGCGACATATTTTCCCCGGTGGGCGCGCATCTGGCGCACGGTGAGGACTGGACGAAGGTCGGGCCGGAGATTGCGGTGAACCAGTTGATCCGGCTGGATGTTGCGCCCTCCCGACTCGACGAGAAGGGGCTGAGCGGCGAAGTGATCGCCACCGATGGGCCATTCGGCAATCTGGTGACCAATATCAGCGGCGAAGATTTTCTTAAGCTGGACTACGGACACGGGCAGAACGTTCACATCACCATCGGCAAGACAGAGATGAACATTCCTTTTGTCCGGACGTTCAGCGACGTGCCTTTGAAGAAGCCGCTGCTGTATATCGATTCGCGGGGACACGTCGGGTTGGCGGTGAACCAGGGCAGCTTTGCCGCGACTTACGCGATTCAGCCGCCGGTCGCGGTTCTTATCGCGCGACCCAAGAAGTGAGCTTCAGACATTCGACCTCGGCCGTCGGGTGTCGGCTTAAGCCTGTCCTCCTACGATTTCGGGTGGTTCCTCCAGATCTTTCGCGATTTCCGGTAATACTGCCAGCAACAGAGCGACGAAATCGCCTTTCACCCGCTCACCGGTCTCCAGAACTTCCTCGTGATTGATGGGCTGATCGAGAATTCCGGCCGCCATGTTGGTCACGCAGGAAATGGCCAGAACTTTCATTCCCATGTGACGCGCGGCGATCACTTCAGGGACGGTGGACATGCCGACCAGATCGGCGCCAATCGTGCGCAAATAGCGAATCTCGGCCGGAGTTTCGTAGCTTGGTCCGAGCAAGGCGGCGTACACGCCCTGATAGAGAGTCTTTCCCGCCTTCTTCGCCGCTTGCAGGGCAATCTCGCGATAGGGTTTCCAGTAGGCCTGGGTCATGTCGGGAAAGCGCGGGCCGAAGCGGTCGTCATTGGGACCGACCAGCGGATTGTCTCCCTGCAGGTTGATGTGGTCGGTGAGGACGACCAGCGCACCCTGCTTGTATTCCAGATTGATGCCGCCGGCGGCGTTGGTAAGGATCACGGCGCGAATGTTCATCCGGTCGAAGACCCGCATGGGGAAGGCGACTTCCCGGGCGGAGTAGCCTTCGTACAGGTGAACGCGGCCCTGCATGGCGGCCACCGGAATGCCGGCAGCGTTGCCGATCACCATCTGCCCGGCGTGTCCGACGGCGGTCGAGCGCGGGAAAAATGGAATATTCGCGTAGGGGATGCGGGTGGCGTCGGAGAGATCGTCGGCGAAGCCGCCCAGACCGGAACCCAGAACCAGCCCGATCTTGGGCCGGAGCGGGGTTTGCGAGAGCAGGAACTTGGCGGCGGATTCGGCGTTGGCGAAAGTCGTTTGGCTCGCTCATATAAACGTTGGCCTGGTTTCGCGGTCGGTTGCTAATTTCTGCGACGGTTCTAAATATTTGTTCTGAATATTTTAAGGGCAGTTCTCTGTTTTCTGATCTCAGTTCTCAGTACTTTTTTTCAAACTCGGTGAAATCGTGTTCCAGCTTCTGTTGCAGCTGGGCGCGATCCGGCTGGTGTTCAGAAAGCTGTGTTCCAGGCTCTGGCGCGCCAAGCGCTTCAGGTCGGCATAGGTCAGGCTGTAGGTTTCGACGGCCCGGAGGTATTCGTGAGTCATGTCGGAGCGCGACACGCCCTGATCATCGGTCGCCAGCGCGACCGGCACGCCGTAACGCAAATAAACGCCGGCAGGGGATGCTCGTGGCCGCGCACGCCGAGAATCAGGTCGTTCGAGGTCAGACAGATTTCGACCAGCACCTTGCGCTGGGCCATCTCCTGCAGCAGAGCCGGAGCATCGCGTTCGTTCATCACGCTGACGCCGTGTCCGATGCGCTCGGCGTGGCCCTTCTCGATGGATTCGCGAATGTGGAAGGCCAATCCTTCGGGCGGAACCAGTCCCATGGCCAGTTCGCCGGCGTGCAGACTGATGTGCACCTTGGGATAAATGCCGTGCAGGTAGTCGAGCATCTTCATGTGCAGGTCGAAGTCGTGCATGGGCACGTACCAGTCTTCGGGCATGACCAGGTTCAGCCCGACGAAGCGCGGATCGGCCTGCGCCAGTTCGAAGCCGAGAACCATCTGCGCGAAGACCTGCTCCTTGGGAAGCCCGCGCAGCACCTGGTAGAGATAGCGGACGGTGACTCCGCAGCCGGCGTCGGCCTGGGGCGAATCGCAGCGCAGGAGCTGGCGCATTTTGCGCTTCGTCGCGATCCAATTGCTGCGCGCGTGGCGGCGACGACATCTTTCAGGCCGCCGGCCAGCAGCTTCTCCCGCAGCTTGGAGAAGTCGTCATCCCAGCCGACTTTGGCTCCCAGTTCGCGGACCGCATGTCGTCGGCGGTGTGCATGAGTTCGAGATATTGCAGATGGTCGGCGGCGGCGCGGGCGGCGGCTTCGGCGATCGGCGTCGCCGATGTGATTGAACATGCGCAGTCTGGAATTTGTCGAAGGTGGCGAAGAAGTGGTCGTGGCCGGGCTCTTCGCCGACCCAGTTGCGCATGGACCAGGCGTCGACGATGGAGTTGTAGAGAACGTGATCCTGGTAGGCGCAAGCGATCGGCGGCTTGCTGGCATAGCGGTCACAGGCGTCGTCGCAAGGGGGCGCGATCAGGATCGGAAGTGGTGCGGTCGACGCAAAAACCGTCCTGGGCGGCGAAGTCGATGAGACTCTCGGCGTAAATCGCCCCGAAGAGGTGATTGTGCAGGTCGCCGCCTTTGGGCATGTCGCGCAGAAACGCCAGAAGAAGCGGAGGCTGCTGGCGGACGGAGTCGAAATAGCGAGCCGTTCGCTGCTCAGAGGTCGAGGCCTTCTGCGCGGCCGCGGGTGTCAGACGCGGCGGAGAACAGCAGAGTAAGAGCACGATGGCTCGATTCGATTCAAGGCGCTCTCGCTCGAAGGCGGAATTTTACCTGATGACGAGTGCGACGGTTTGGCAAAGTTGGGTAGGCGTTCCAAATTCACCGCAAAGTGCGCAACAGGCGCGCAAAGGACGAATGGGGCAACCTCGCTGTACGGTCGAACTCAGCCTCCAGTCGAGTCTTTCGCATTCAGCGATTTTCACAATTCATGAACTGCGCGTGGCAGACGACTCGAACTCGACTAGTCGCGGAAAGACGCGAAAACAGTGGCTGGCGAGGAAACTGATGCGAAGGTCGTTTATGCGAGTTGCACCAGATTTGCGGCACCCGGCTGTGGACGGCCTGCACTCGATTGATTTTGCAGCAGATAGAAAAGCTCGTTTTTTATTGACTCTAAAAATGAAAGGAGTAAAAACAAACTCGTTCTTTGACAGCTTCTGAAGTTTTCCCGGTTGGTGCGGCGTCCGGGGCTCAAGCGAAGTCACTCTCTGCATTGCAAAATGACGGAGGGAGGGCGAGCAAGGGTCTATAGCAAAGCGCTGGTCGAGGCGAACAAGAAGATATGTCGAAGGCAAGATAGAGTCCCGAGGCGTTAAGCAGGTTTGTCCGGTTGGCGGTGAGCCCGGAGCCCGAGCATGATCGCGCGGAGCAGCCCGCAAGGGAAGCTACGAGAGCAGGTCGGCAAGGGTCTAACGCGAGCTACTGGCCGAGACGAATGGGCTTAACATCACCTCGGGATTCTTATTTTTGGAGGACGGGCTGGGGTCCGGTTGTTGACCAAAACCTGCCGAGCCTTGCTCGGCTTGGACGGGTCCGAGACTCGTCCCCACACATTCTCAAACTTCCCACACATTGTCAGCCTCTCCACAGATTTCTTCAATCTTCCGACTACGGGCCTTCCTGGACCTGGAGTTTTTCCGCGGTCTGGAGGTGGGCGCGATAGATGCTGTTGGTGGCGGCTACTTCCGCGACTGCGTCAGCGTTCAGGTCGTAGGTTCCGTGGGGCAGGTTCTCTCCGAACGGAATTTCAAACTCGTCGGTATTCTTCTTCAAAGTGAAATGCTGATAACCGACGGCGGTGGCGCGGCCGGTCGGATCCACGGCCAGGGCGATAAAGGTGAAATCGAAATCCTGCTCGGTCTGGTTCGACACTTTAATCGCGCCTTCCACTCTGTCGGCCCGTGACCTTGGGCTTCTTGCTCCACTCCACCAACAGAGGAGCGACGACGTCGAGAGTGAATTCCTTCTTCTGCTGGCGGACCGGTTTGCCGCTATCGGTGACGGTCACCACGAAGTGAAAGCTGTCGACTTCGGTGGGCGCGCCGGTCAGTGTGCCGTCAGGAGCCAGCTCGATTCCCGTCGGGCGGCGTGCCGGCGGTCACTTCCCATTTGAGCGGCAGGATGCCGCCTTGCGCCTCCAGCTTGAAGTGATAGGGCTGGCGCAGAAATCCCTTGGGCAGAGGATCGTGGTCTGGAGCACGATGGGCTCGCCGATCGCTCCGCCCTGCTGTGCGACGGACAGAGGCGTGCCGAGCAGGATGACAGCCAGCAGAGCCGATCCGGTGAGTTTCAGGTTCATGTGGACTTTCGATGGCTCGCGCGGACGTATGGTCAACTCTAGCATTGGATCGAAGGTTGTGTTCGTCCGGAAGGACAGGGGGATCGCCTGGCGGCACCCGAAATTCATAAACCACCAAGGGCACGAAGGTACACGAAGGGAGCCCTCACTTTGCTGGTACTCGACGCGTGCTGCGTTGCCACGGTAAGCTAAATCGTTTTGGTTTCGGGGGTGGCTCCGAATGCAGGATGCAGTGGCCAAACTCTGGCCGGAGATCCAGTGGATCGAAGACAAGAACCTGCGCGACCAGGTCACCCAGACCTGGATCAAGGCGCTGGAGCGCAGCCCGCTGAAGCCTGACGACCTGAATCGCATTCCGTTCACGCTGCTGGTGCCGAACTGCCCCATCACCTTCATGGAGCACAAGCGCTGCGTGGTGCACATCGCGCGCCAGAGCGCCGAGGCCATGCAGGAATTCATGGGGCGCGCGCTGCCGATCGACATGGACACCGTGATTGCGGGAGCGATCCTGGCCGATGTGGGCAAGCTGCTGGAGTACGAACTTGGGCCGGACGGCAAGAGCCGGCAGAGCGAGCGCGGAGAGGCGCTGCGGCATCCGTTCACCGGAGTGGCGCTGGCGCTGGAGTGCGGCGTGCCGGACGCGGTCTGCCACATCATCGCGGCGCACGCCGCCGAAGGCGACCTGGTGAAGCGCACCACCGAGGCCTACATCGTGCATCACGCCGACTTCATGGCGTTTTTGCCGTTCAAGAATCCGAAGAACATCAGGAAACGAAATAGGAGAGTTCGTGTCCGCTACGCAATCAGCAAAGCATGCCGCCAAAGAAACCATCACCGCCAAGATGTCGCGCTGGGCGGCCGGTCTGAGCTATCCAGCAGCTCTCGCAGGAGGCCGTGTATCAGGCCAAGCGCTTTCTGCTCGATTCCGTCGGCTGCGCGCTGGGCGGCTATCAGCAGCACGACGTGAAGATCGCGCTGGAGGTGCTGGACGAGATCGCCGGGCGCGGGCCGGCGACCGTGATCGGCACGGGCAAGCGCATCGATCGCGGTCTCGGCCTCGCTGGCCAACGCGTTGATGATCCGCTGCATGGACTACAACGACATTTACTGGAAGCAGGACCCGTCGCATCCGTCCGACATTTTTCCCGCGGCGATGGCCGGCTGCGAGCGCGCGAAGAGCGATGGCAAGGAACTGATCGTCGGGCTGGTGCTGGGACACGAGTTCGAGATGCGCTTCTGCGAAGCGGCATTTCCCGGCATTCGCGAGCGCGGCTGGCATCACGCCACGCTGACGGCGTTTGTTTCGCCGATCGTTGCCGGGCGCGCGCTGCATCTGGCGTGGGAGCAGATTCAGCACGCGATCGGCATCTCGGCCAGCCGCCATGCGACGCTGGGCGCGGTCACCGCCGGCAAGCTGACCATGATGAAGAACACGGTCGATCCGATGGCGACGCAGAGCGGAGTGCTGGCGGCGCTGATGGCGGAGAAGGGTTACACCGGGCCGGAGCACGTGGTCGACGGCAAAGAAGGATTGACGCACTGCTTCGGTCCGGCGTGGAAGTTGAATCTGCTGACCGATGGGCTGGGCGAATCGTGGCGCATCACGCAGTGCGGCATGAAGGCGTTTCCCACCGAGGCGCTTACGCACACGCCGATTTCGGCGGTGCTCGATATCGTCAAGTCGAACGACCTGAAGCCGGAGCAGGTGGAGAAAGTGCAGATTCGTTCGCTGGCGCGGGCGGCCGATATTCTTTCCGATCCCGAGCAAGTACGATCCGCAGTCGAAGGAGACGGCCGACCACTCGCTGCCCTACGTGATTGCGGCGGCGATCGCCGAGCGGCAGGTCACGCCGGTGCAGTTCGAGATGGAGAAGATCATGGATCCGACGATTCGGGCGCAGTTGAAGAAAGTCGAAGTGGTGGCCGATCCGGAGATCGAGAAAGTGTTTCCCGGCGCTGCAGCGGGTGATTGTGAACATCACGACCACCGACGGGCGGACGTTCACCAAGCAACTGGATTATCCCAAGGGCGATCCGCGGAATCCGCTGACCGATGCCGAGATCGAAGAGAAGTTCGCGGCGCTGGCGGAAGGCGTGCTGTCGGAAGGCGCGCAGAAGAAGCTGAAGAATGCGATCTGGAATCTGGAGAAGGTGGGTTCGGTGAGCAAGCTGATGGCGCTGATGAAGGCGGATGTGAGGAGGAAGGCGGTATCGCGGAAGGCTGTGACAAGAGCAAGAAACGGCGATAGCGCGAGAGCCAATTTCGAGGCTGAGCGGCATAGTCCGCGCCTGGTAACGGCAGAAGATTCAGCCCGAAGCGAGGACTCCGATTCGCTTCCGATCGAGCCGACGATCTGAAGCTGCCGAGCATTGCTCGGCCTGACCGGGTCGGAGACCCGGTCCCACACGACCAGGAGTGATTTATGGGTCAGACCATCGTTGAAAAAATCGCGCAGGCACATCTGGCCGAGGGGCCGAAGCGGCCTTTGCGGACGGGGGATTTTGTCGCCATCCGCCCGCACCGCGTGATGACGCATGACAACACGTCGGCGGTGATGAAGAAGTTTCAGACCATCGGCGCGAAGAAGATTCAGAATCCCAAGCAGCTGGTGTTTGCGCTCGATCACGACATCCAGAACAAGGAAGATTCGAATCTGCACGAAGTACCGGGCCATCGAAGGCTTCGCCAAATATCACGGCGTGGATTTCTATCCGGCGGGTTCGGGCATTGGCCACCAGATCATGGTGGAGCGCGGATACGTTGTGCCGGGATCGTTTCGTGGTGGCATCCGACTCGCACTCCAACATGTACGGCGCGCTGGGCGCGGTGGGCACGCCGATCGTGCGCACCGATGCGGCGGCGGTGTGGGCCACGGGCGATTTCTGGTGGCAGATTCCGCGATCCATCCAGGTGGTGCTGGAAGGCACGCTGCCCGCGGGCGCGACCGGCAAAGACGTCATCATCACGCTGTGCGGGCTCTACAACCACGACGAAGTGCTGAACGCGGCAGTCGAATTCAGCGGGCCGGGTGTGGCCAGTCTTTCCATGGATGCGCGCTTTTCCATCTCCAACATGTCCACCGAGTGGGGGCCGCTGGTGGGCTGGTTTCCGGTGGATGAGGTCACGCATCAAGTATCTGGCGGGAGTGAAGGAGCGGCTGGCGGCGCAGGGCATCGAGCGCTTCACCGATCAGGACATTGCGAACTGGGCGAAGAATCCTCCGCAGCCTGATCCGGACGCGGTCTATGCCGCGCGCATCGTGCTCGACTTGGCGCAGGTCACGCCGCATGTGTCCGGGCCCGGACACGGTGCAGATCATGTCGTCGCTGGCCGAGATGGAGAAGCAAGAAGGTTGCGATCCAGAAGGCGTATCTGCTTTCCTGCGTGAATTCGCGGATCGAGGATCTGGCGGCGGCGGCGAATGTGCTGCAAGGCAAGAAGGTCGCGCCGGGCGTGAAGTTCTATCTGGGCGCGGCCAGCAAGTGGGTGCAGGAAGAAGCGGAGAGGCGCGGCATCTGGCAGACGCTGCTCGACGCGGGCGCGCAATCCTTTGCCTGCGGGATGCGGACCGTGCATCGGCCTGGGAGTGGGACTGCTGGAGCCGGGCGAAGTGGGAATTTCCGCCACCAACCGCAATTTCAAGGGACGCATGGGATCGCGCGACGCCAAGTGCTATCTCGCCAGCCCGGAGGTGGTGGCGGCGTCGGCGGTGGCCGGATACATTCGCGGGCCACTTCAAGATGGCGGACCGCACTCCGGCGCGCAGTGTACAAGGAATTTCCCGCCAGCGCCGCGCGCGGAGAAAGTCGAAATTCTTCCCGGCTTTCCCGAGCGAGTGCGGGGACGGCTGGTGTTCCTGCCGCAGGACAATGTCAACACCGATGCGATTTACGGCAAGGACTACACCTACCGCGACGACGTCACGCTGGAGACGATGGCGAAGGTGGTGATGGAGAATTACGATCCGCAGTTTGCCGCGCGAACCCAGCGCGGGCGATGTGATCGTGAGCGGCTTCAACTTCGGAACCGGATCGAGCCGCGAGCAGGCGGTCACTTGCCTGAAGGCGAAAGGCATTCCGCTGGTGATCGCGGCCAGCTTCTCGCAGACTTATCTGCGCAATGCGTACAACAACGGCTTCCTGTGCGTTGAAGTTCCGGAGCTGGTGAAGCGGCTGCGCGAGCAGTTTGCCAAAGAAATCGGCGGCGAAAGAAAAGACGATCATTCCCGGCGACGAGATTGATATCGATTTCACTTCGGGCGTGATCGCGTGGCGCGGGGAGAAATTTGCGTTCCCGGCGCTGGGCAGCGTGCCGCAGTCGCTGGTGATCGCGCAGGGAGTGGAGAATCTGGTGGCGAAGCGGTTGGGGTTGGGTTAGACTGAGCCACAGGGACACCGAGGCGCGAGCAATCGCGGAGCACGAGATGACATACGGTCCTTCGCGTCGCTCAGGATGACATCTGTGACTGAAGAGATTCATAGAGGAGAATCGGACGGATGGCGAAACATACGGTTGTGACCATGCCCGGGGACGGAATCGGCAACCAGGTTCTGCCCGAGGCTTTGCGGGTTCTGAAGGCGGTCGGGTTTGACGCGGAATACGTTCATGCCGACATCGGCTGGGAGATCTGGTGCAACGAAGGCAATGCGCTGCCCGACCGCACGATCGATCTGCTGACCAAGCACAAGCTCGGGCTGTTTGGAGCCATCACTTCGAAGCCGAACAAGGAAGCCCAGGCGGAACTGAAGCCCGAGCTGCGCGGCAAGGGGCTGGTCTACTACAGCCCGATCGTGACCATGCGGCAGAAGTTCAATCTCGATATCTGCATGCGTCCCTGTATCGGTTTCACCGGCAATCCGCTGAATTTCATTCGCAAGCGAAGCTGACGGCGGCTTCGACGAGCCGAAGATCGACACCACGGTCTTCCGCCAGGGCACCGAGGGCATGTACGTGGGCGTCGAGTGGACGAACCCGCCGGAGAATGTGCGCGCCGCGCTGAATACGCATCCCCGGTTCAAGGCTTTCAACAGCGTGCCCGGTCCCGATCTCGCGGTGAGCGTGCGCATCATCACGCGGGCGGCGGCGCGGCGCATTGTCACGGCGGCGTTTGAATACGCGAAGAAGCGCGGCTTCAAGGGCGTCACCATCTGCGAGAAGCCCAACGTGGTGCGCGAGACTTCCGGCATGATGGAAGAAACCGCCAAGGAAGTGGCGAAGAATTATCCGGGGATCGCGCTGTGGTCCACCAACATCGACGCGCAGTTGATGTGGCTGAACAAGAATCCGGAAGACTACAACGTGATCGTGGCCTCGAACCTGTTTGGCGATATTTTGTCGGACGCATTCGCCGGGCTGGTGGGCGGGCTGGGCTTTGCCGCCTCGGGCAACATCGGAGATGAGGTTGCGGTGTTTGAGCCGACGCACGGGTCGGCGCCGAAGTATGCCGAGCTGAATCCGCCGATCGTGAATCCGATTGCCATGATTCTTTCCGCGGCGATGATGCTCGATCATGTCGGCGAAGGAGCGAAGGCGGATCGCATTCGCAAGGCGATTGCCGATGTGGTGCAGGAAGGCAAAGTGCGGACCTACGACATGATGCGGATTCCGGGCGGAGCGAAGTCGATCGCGCAGGGCGCGGCGAGCACGGTGCAGATGGGGGATGCGATTCTGGAGAAGCTGAGATAAGGATGTTCGCCTCGCGCTAATTGTGCGCAGTCGCGAGGGCAGGATGCCCTCGCGACAGCCGGCGGGACGCCGGCGCTACACTGCGGAGCTTCGCTGCGCTGACAGCGGCGCGCTCACGTGACAGTCGCGTATCAGGCACGTGAATTTATGACAGGTTCGGCGGAAGAAAAGTCGGCGGGGTCGGGCGAAGCTGGGCATTGGGGCAAAGATGTGCGCTCGGACCTGCACGTCGCCATCGAGCCGCGCGACAGTGGCGGCCTCGAGATCACGATGGAGTCGCGGGTTGCGCCTTACTATGGCGAGTCCATACTGGCGCAGGCGCGGCAGGTGCTGGAAGTCGCTTGGGCGTCAAGCATGCCCGGGTTGCGATCCGCGACGAAGGCGCGCTGCCCTTCGTGATTTCGGCGCGGATCGAGACTGCGGCCAGGCGCGCTGGGCTGGGCCTGGGGCGCAAGGCCTCGCCGGAGCAGATCGCGCTGCCGGAGCCGTCGCCGCGAGATCGTCTGCGCCGGTCGCGGCTCTATCTTCCCGGCTCCGAGCCGAAGTACTTCATCAATGCGGCGCTGCACGGGCCGGACGCCATCATTCTCGATCTCGAAGACTCGGTTCATCACGCGGAGAAAGATGCGGCGCGCATTCTGGTGCGCAACACGCTGCGGGCGGTGGATTTCGGCAAGTGCGAGCGCATGGTGCGCATCAACCAGTTGCCGCTGGGGCTGGAAGACCTGGCGGAGATTGTTCCCGAAGTCGCCGGACCTGGTGCTGCTTCCCAAGGTCGAACGTCCGGAGCAGGTCGCGGAAACCGACCGCATGATCGGCGAACTGAAGAGCCGCTACGGCATCACGCGTCCGATCTGGCTGATGCCGATTCTGGAGTCGGCGCTCGGCATTGAGAACGCCTCTGCGATCGCGCAGCGCCAGCAAGAATGTGGTCGCGCTGACCATTGGGCTCGAAGACTACACCGCCGACCTGGGCGTGGCGAAGACGGCGGAAGGCCGCGAGTCGCTGTATGCGCGGATCGCGTCTGGTGAATGCGGCGAAGGCGGCTGGGCGTGCAGGCCATCGATTCGGTTTTCGGCGATGTGGGCGACATGGATGGACTGCGAGCGCTGGGCGGAGAATTCCCGCGCCCTGGGATTCGAAGGCATGGGCTGCATTCATCCCGGACAGATTCCGGTGATTCATGAAGCCTTTGCGCCGTCGCCGGCCGAGATCGAGAAGGCGTTGAAGATCGTGGCGGCGTTTGAGGAAGCGCAGCAGCGCGGGCTGGGCGTGGTCAGCCTGGGATCGAAGATGATTGATCCGCCGGTGGTGCAGCGAGCGCAGAAGCTGGTGGAGCGGGCGAAGCGGATGGGGAAGGCTAGTGACCGCGTACGGCGAAGAGCTTTAACCACCAAGGACACGAAGGTACACGAAGGAATTCCTTCGTGAGTCCTCGGTGTCCTGTCGGTGGTTATCGGTTTTGTCAAGGGAGCGGAATGACGGAACGAGCCGAACTGGTGCAGAACGCCGCGGGACGCATGGTGCCGGCCATGGTCAATGGCAAGCCTCAGATTCCCTACCTGGGCGTGGCCAAGTATCAGCCGCGCGGACGCAAGGCTGCGCCGCCGGTGCGCTCCAGCAAAGACTATCCCGAGAACGGCGACAAGCGTGTTGCCGGATCTGGAGACTGCGCTGCGCAAGTGCGGACTGCGCGATGGCATGGTGATTTCGAATCATCATCATCTGCGGGATGGCGATCGCGTGGCGCTGATGATGCTGGAAGCGGCGGCGAGAATCGGCGTCAAAGATCTGATGTGGTTTCCCAGCGCGTCGTTTCCTTCGCAGAAGAGCGCCATCGAACTGATGGAGTCGGGAGTGATCCATCACATTGAAGGCTCGATGAACGGTCCGCTGGGCGATTACTGCACGCAGGGCAAGATGCGCGGCATGGGCGTGCTGCGCTCGCATGGCGGGCGCTGGCAGGCGATTCAGGATGGCGAAGTGCACATCGACATCGCGGTGATCGCCGCGCCCACGGCCGATGCCTTCGGCAATGCCGACGGCTCGCATGGCAAGTCGGCATGCGGATCGCTGGGCTTCGCGCTGGCCGATTCCATATATGCCGATCAGCGTGATCGTGGTCACCGACAATCTGGTTCCGTTCCCCTGCATTCCGTGGCAGATTCAGGGCAACAACGTCGACTACGTTGTGGAAGTGGATTCGATCGGCGATCCGGCGAAGATTGTTTCGGGCACGACGCAGATCACGCGCTCGCCCGACCGCCTGCGGGTGGCGGAGTACGTGGCGCGCTTTCTGCGCGATGCGGGAATCATGCGCAACGGATTTTCGTTTCAGGCGGGCGCGGGTGGCATCGCGCTGGCGTTTGTCGATTACCTGCGCCGCATGATGAAAGAAGATGGCGTGAAAGCGCGCTTCGTGCGCGGCGGATCGACGCGCTACCTGGTGGAGATGCTGCAGGAAGGATTGACCGACTACATTCTCGATGGACAGACCTTTGATCTGGATGCGGTGAAGTCGATTGCCAGCGATCCGCGGCACGTGGCGACGTCGCCGTTTACTTCGTACAACTATCACGGCAAGGGATCGTTCGCGTCGATGGTGGATGCGGTGGTGCTGGGCGCGACCGAAGTGGATGTGAACTTCAACGGCAACGTGGTCACACACTCCGATGGGCGGCTGCTGCACGGAATTGGCGGCTGGCAGAATTGCCTGGATGCGGGATGCACCATTCTCGCGGTGCCGTCGTTCCGCGATCGCATTCCGGTGATCGTGGATGAAGTGACGACGCTGACCGGGCCGGGCGAGTTGATTGACGTGGTCGTGACCGAGCGCGGGATTGCGATCAATCCGCGGCGTCAGGATTTGCTCGATGCGGTGAAGGGATCGAGCTTGCCGATCCGGCCGATTCAGGACATCAAGGCCGAAGTGGAGCGGATCTGCGGCGGCAAGCCGGCGCGGCCGAAGCTTGGGGATAATCCTGTGGCGGTGGTGAAGTGGGTGGATGGAACGGTGTTGGATACGGTCTGGCAGGTGGGGTAAAGCAAATTCCTGGCCACGGATTTACGTGGATTATCACGGATCTAATTTCAAAAAGCTGTATGGTCTCGGACGAGAGGCTTCTGGCCCAGTTAGGAGTTTATCCGTGGTAATCGGTGTAAATCCGTGGCCAGGAACTTTCCTCGCTACTCGTTCTTCATCGCGTCGATCAACTGAAAAAGCTGGGTGCGGTCTACGACTTCGACGAAGGGCTTGCCCTGCGTCTTGTTGCTGACCACGTAAATCGTTGGAGTGTGATTGATGCCGACGCGCTGGCCCAGATTCTTGTCCTGATTGATTCCTTCCGCCAGCTTGCCTTGCGGATCGACCGCGAAGGGCAGATCCACTTTGTGGTCGGTGGCGAACTTTTCCGCGAAGGCGCGCAGGGTGGGCGGCGTGATCTCCGGCTGATGCTGGAAAATGTAGTCGCGAAAATCGTTGCCCAGCTGTTTGGAACGGGTGTCGAAATAGCGGGCGATGATGGCCGCGTCGTAAGACCAGTTGTGCATGGGCAGCGGGAAGTCGTGGCGGACGACGGGAATCTTGTAGGTCCTGGCCGGCTTCCTCGACCAGGGGAGCGGCGCGGCGGCAGTCGGGGCATTGCAGGTCTTCGAAGACCACCAGCGCGACCTGGGCGCCTTTGGGCGGCCTCAGCGCGGGATCGACGGTCTGGGCCGAAGCCAGGGAAGCGACCAGCAGGAAAGCCAAGAGCGAGTACAGGTAGTGGTTAGTCATATTTGTTTGGATGCAGGTTCCAGTTCTTGCTCTATTCTATGGTAACCGAAGGCGGCGTTGAGGGCACACGCGAAAAGCTTTGAACCGCGCAAGGACGCAAAGGTGCACAAAGGAAGACCTTACAGCAAGCGGAGCTGGCGGCGTTCCAGGGCCAGCAGCTTTTCCTTGATCGGCAGGCCGCCGCCATAGCCGGTGAGCTTGCCGTTGCTGCCGATCACGCGATGACAGGGAATCACGATGGGAATTGGATTGGAGCCATTGGCCAGGCCGACGGCGCGCGAGGCGTTGGGGTTGCCGAGGCGACGGGCGAGTTCGCCGTAGGAAATGGTTTCTCCGTAGGGGATTTCGCAGAGCTTGCGCCAGACCGCGAGCTGGAACGGCGTGCCTGCGGGCGCGAGCGGGAGATCGAAGGTTTCCAGCTCTCCGGCGAAATACGCGCGGAGTTGGCGGATGGGTTCCTGCAAGGGATTCGGGGTCCTCATGCCATGTGGGATCGGGGGGGGCCGGGCGTCTTCCATTTACGAACTCGATGCTGCGCAGGCCGGTTTCGTCGGCGGCGAGCAGGAGCGGTCCGAGCGGGCTTTCGATTTGGGTGAAGGTGGTAGGCATGACGACCAAGACGATTCAACCACACGATCGGACACTCGAGGATCAAGGTTCAGGAATATTGCTCCCCGTCCGCTGACGCCAAGCTAGATCGCGGCGGCCTGCTCGCGGCGCTTTGCCTGGATTTCGATGAAGACGTGTACCAGCGACACCGCGGCCGGGGTGACGCCCGGAATGCGCGAAGCATGGCCGAGGGTGCGAGGACGAATCTTGATCAGTATTTCCTGCATCTCGCGGGAGAGTCCGCTGACCGAACCATAGTCGAACCATTGCGGGATGGTGTGCTGCTCGGCTTTTTTCAGGCGCTCGATGGCGCGCTGCTGTTGCAGAAGATAGCCTTCGTATTTGATTTCGGTTTCGATGGACTTCAGATCGTTGCGGGTTGAGGAAGAAATGACGCGGCCACGGATTCTCGCGGATTTGCACGGATTTCTTCTGTTCGAAAAAATCAGGGGCTGATTCGCGGAGGATCGGGAGCAGGTGCTCGATCTGGATTTCCGGGCGCTTGAGCAGTTGGGCCAGGCTTTGGCCTATGGCGGAAGACAGTCGTCAGTCGTCGGTCGTCGGTCGTCAGCTTGTTGCCGAGCTTTGCTCGGCCGGACGGGTCGGAGACCTGTCCCTACGTGGTGCACTTATTTTTTCCAGCATCGCGGTGGTCAGCCTGGTTCGCTCCAGCAACTACTTCATCGATTCGTGGCGTTTTTGCTTGGCCTGGAAGTCGGCCCAGGCTGCGTCGGAAATCAGGCCGACTCGGCGGCCGTGCGGAGTGAGGCGGCGGTCGGCGTTGTCGATGCGCAGGTGCAGGCGGAACTCGGCGCGCGAGGTGAACATGCGGTAAGGCTCGTTGGTGCCCTTGGAGATCAGATCGTCGATGAGGATCGCGGTGTAGGCCTCGGTGCGATCGAGAATCAGCGGCGGTGCGTTCTTTACTTTGCAGCGCGGCGTTGATGCCCGCCATCAGGCCCTGGCAGGCGGCCTCTTCGTAGCCGCTGGTGCCGTTGATCTGTCCGCCGAGAAAGAGGCCCGCGATCTTCTTGGTCTCGAGCGTGCGTTCGAGTTCGGTGGGATCGATGGAGTCGTATTCGATGGCGTAGCCCGGCCGCAGCATGTCGGCATTTTCGAGGCCGGGGATCGACTTCAGAATCTCCAGCTGGACTTCGACCGGCAGGGAGGTGCTCATGCCGTTGACGTAAATCTCGTGGGTGTTCAGACCCTCGGGCTCGAGGAAGAGCTGGTGCGTGATCTTGTCGGGGAACTTGACGATCTTGTCTTCGATCGACGGGCAGTAGCGCGGACCGATGGAATGGATCTGCCCGCTGTACATGGGCGAGCGATGAACGTTTTCGCGGATGATGCGCTGAGTCTCAGGCGTAGTCCAGGCGATGTAGCAGGGCACCTGCGAATCGTGATGAGCGACGCGGCGGGTGCGGAAACTGAAGGGCGTGGGATCGGCATCGCCGGGCTGCACTTCGAAGCGGGACCAGTCGATGGTGCGGCCGTCGAGGCGCGGCGGAGTGCCGGTCTTGAGGCGGCAGCCGCGCAGGCCGAGTTGCTTGAGCGACTTCGCCGAGCAGGACGGCGGCGGGTTCGCCGGAGCGTCCGGCGGGATATTGCTGTTCGCCGCAGTGGATCAGGCCGTTGAGAAATGTGCCGGTGGTAATGATGACTGCTGGCGCGCCGACGGTGCGGCCGTCGCGGAGACGGATGCCGATGACTCGCTGCGACGCGTCGTCAGTCGTCGGTCGTCGGTCGTTGGCCAAAAATCAGGTCCCTCGACTGCGTTCGGCTGCGCCTCACTTCGCTCGGGATGACAATTGGCACGGAAAGTTGCTGACGACCGATGACTGCACGACTGACGACGGCTCCAGAATCAGATCGGCGACTTCTGCCTGCTTGATTTTCAGATTGGGCTGCGATTCCAGGACCTCGCGCATCTTCAGGCGGTAGGCCTGCTTGTCGCACTGGGCGCGGGGAGACCACACGGCTGGGCCGCGGGAAGTGTTGAGCAGGCGGAACTGGATGCCGACCGCGTCGGTGATTTCGCCCATGATGCCGCCCAGGGCGTCGACTTCGCGGACGAGATGTCCCTTGGCGATGCCGCCGATCGCCGGGTTGCAGGACATCTGGGCGATGAGATCGACGTTCAGAGTGTAGAGGGCGGTCTTCAGGCCCATGCGGGCAGCGGCCATGGCGGCCTCGCATCCGGCGTGTCCGGCGCCGACGACGACGACGTCGAATTGTTCGGTGAACTGCGGCATCAGCGTAGAAACCTATTCTAGCAATGGCGCGAGGTTGGCGTCCTGGTGGGAGCGATTCAATGAGCGCAGTTGCGAGCCGGGCTGCGGGTTCGTATATTGGGTGACATGGAGGAAGAGGCCAACATGAGCACAGAGAATTTTTTCCAGGAGCTGGACGCTCGGATCGCGAAATTCGATCTGCTTTGCCATCCTTTTTACAAAGCGTGGAGCGCGGGCGAGTTGTCGCGCGACGATCTGCGGGAGTATGCGCGAGATTACTATCATCATGTGAAGGCGTTTCCTGCTTATCTCGCGGAACTCAGCTTGCGCCTTGACGAAAGCGAACTGCGCCGGGCGGTGCTCGCGAATATGGCTGACGAGAAGGGCGGAGATTCGCCCGAGAATCCGGAGCACGCTGAACTCTGGCTCGATTTTGCCGAGGGCATGGGATCAACTCGCGATCCGCGAGGCCATCGGCCACTGACTGAAGTCAGGCAGCTGACTTCATTTTTCCACGATGTAGCCAGTCAGGGCACTCCGGAAGAGGCGCTGGCGGCATTCTATGCTTATGAATCTCAGGTGCCGCGAGTGGCAAAGGAAAAAGCCTGGGGACTGCGTGAGATGTACGGCGCGGATGAAAAGACTTGCGAGTATTTCACACTGCACGCTACCGCGGATGTTTCTCACGCGCGAGTCTGGCGTCAGCAGCTGGCGGCCCGCCTGCAGGCCAGCCCAGAGACCACGGGAGACGCCCTCGCAGCGGGAGAGAAAGCGGCGAAAGCTTTGTGGCGCGCTTTGGATGGAATCGAGGCGCAACGGACGTCGCGAGCGGCATAGATTCAAGCCTCGATACTCGCAGGTTCCAGCAAGCCGGGCCATTGATTGATTTCCTCATCAGTGGCCTTTCTTCTTCAACGTGGATTTTCAGGTTAACGAATGGTCAGAGCGAACATGGACGGGCAAAAAGTGAAAGCTGAGCGCTTTCGTGGCATGCATCGAGGTGGGCGGATTCTTGTGCTGCCCAATGCCTGGGATGTGGCCAGTGCACGGGTGTTTGAGGAGGCTGGCTTTGGCGCGATTGCCACCACCAGCGCCGGCATCGCTTTCACCCTGGGATATCCCGATGGACAGCGTATCTCGCGCGAGGAAATGCTGGCAGTGGTGCGGCGGATTGCGGCGGCGGTCAAGGTTCCGGTGACGGCGGACGTGGAAGCCGGATATGGCAATCGTCCGGAAGATGCAGCCCACACAGCACGCGCCGTTGCTGAAGCGGGCGCGGTGGGAATGAATCTGGAGGATGCGACCGGCGATCCCCGGCGACCGCTTTTCGATCTGACGCTGCAGGTCGAGAGAGTGAAAGCGGTGCGAGAAGCGATGCGGGAAGCGATGGTTCTGAACGCCCGGACCGATGTCTATCTGCTGGGACTGGAAACGCCTGAAAATCGTTATGACGCAGCACTCCGGCGGCTGGCCGCGTATCGGGACGCGGGCGCGGACTGCGTGTTTGTGCCGGGCTTGCGAGACGCGGAAACCATCGGACGGCTGGTGAAGGACTTGCGCTGCCCGGTCAACATTCTGGTTGGGCCGGGATCGCCGTCCGCCCCGGAGTTGGAAAAGCTGGGCGTGGCGCGGGCTACCGTGGGTTCAGGCGCGATGCGGGCGACGCTTGGGCTGGTGCGGCGAATCGCGGAGGAGTTGAAGAACGCGGGAACCTACAAGACGCTGGAGGGTGCGATTTCCTATGACGATTTGAACCGGATGATGGAGCATAGCGGTTTGATCGTCGTTTCTGGCCGTGCGGATGTAACATTGGGTCGTGGGCAAGTTGGCGGAGAGCGTCCTCGAATACATTCGCCGGCAGAGTTTTCTCAAGCCGGCGACCGGGCGGGAGTCGCGGTCTCGGGCGGAGCTGATTCGGTCGCGCTGCTGCGGCTGCTGCTTGAATTGCGTCAGGAAATCGGCGTTGTGCTCTCGGTCGTTCACTTCAATCACAATCTGCGCGGCGCGGAATCGGATGCGGACGAGCGACTTCGTCGCGCGCCTGGCTCGAGAGCCACGAGCTCGAGTTGCACTGCGGTCGCGGGGATGTGGCGAAACACGCCGAAGCGCGGCACCTGAGCACCGAGGCTGCTGCCCGGCAACTGCGCTACCAATACTTCCGGCAGCTTGATGGAGGAGGAACGGTTGAATTGCATTGCTACCGGCCATACGTTGGACGATCAGGCTGAGACGGTTCTGCTGAGAATGGTTCGCGGGGCTGGGACGCGCGGGCTGGCTGGGATTTATCCCCAGTTGATTTATCTCGCAGGGTCGTTCTCGATCAGGTTCTTCGCGGGAGAATCCGTTCTCGATCAGCGTCGAGCCTGTTCAGTTCTTCCCAGTTTTCAGTTCATGGTTCTCAGTTCTCAGTGGTTCGGCCGTTGCTTGGGACCGGCGAGGGCGGACTTGAAGCCTATCTGGGGGAAATCGGGCAGGACTGGCGCGAGGATTCCAGCAACCGCGATCTGCGTCATGCGCGCAACCGGGTGCGGCACGGGATTGTGCCCCGGCTGGAGCGCACGCTGAATCCGGCGGTGAAAGAAACGCTGGCGGAGACGGCGGACATTGCGCGATCGGAGGAAGAGTACTGGCAGAAGGAAGTGGCGCGGGTGCTTGCCGGAAGTGTGGGAGGCTCAGCAACGGAGTCTTGAGCTGGACTGGACTGCGGCTGCCGCTGGCCTTGCGGCGGCGAGTGGTCAGGGCGGCGGCGGAGTCGCTGGGACTGCGGCTGGAGTTCCGTCACGTGGAGGAGATTCTTGGATCTGGGATCCGGCGGCCGCTAAGTCGGCGATGTTGCCGGAGGGCTGGGTGGTCTCGGGAACCAAGGACGGACTGCAATTCGAGCTCGCGAGCGGCGAGCGGCGAGATTCCGACTACGAATACTTTTTGGCAGTACCTGGTATGGTTCAGGTCCCTGAAGCTGGGAGCACGGTTTGAGGCGACAATCGGTTCCGGGGGACGCAGCGTCGGGTTATAATCCCGACCACATGCTTGATCCGGCATTGCTGCAGAAAGAGTTGACCGTGCGCAACTGGCGCGCCGGGCGACCGGTTTTGGCCGGCGCACAGCAAGTCTCCGAAGAAGATCAAGGAGCTGCTGCAGGAGCGAAAGCTGGCCGGGACGGAACGCAAGCTCTGGCCGGTGGTGGTGAGCGGAGAGGAAATTGTGTGGGTTCGCGGCTTTCCCGTCGCCGGCGCGACTGCGTCCGCCGGAGGCGCGCGAAACAGGCCCTGGTCATTCAGGAGTACTCCAAAGCATGAATCAGACTTTGAAAGCAGCGCAACCGCGCACCGTGATTCCCGCCGAACAGATCCAGAAGCGGGTGCGGGAGATGGGCCGGCAGATTTCCGACGACTACCGCGGACAGTCCATCCACCTGCTGGCGCTGCTGGAGAACGGATTCATCTTCATGGCGGACCTGGTGCGGGCGCTGGATGTTCCGGTGATCTGCCAGTTCATCAAGCCCAGATATCAGCGAGCAGAAGGAGGATGGCGCGGGCGGGGTGCTGGAGATTTTCTTCAGCCACCAGTCCGACATTCGCGGTCAGCACGTGCTGGTGGTGGAGGGCCTGGTGCACTCCGGAATTACAACCGAATTTCTGATGAGCGATCTGAAGGCCCGGGGCGCGGCGTCGGTAAAGCTGGCGACGTTGCTCGACCGGCAATCGGCCCGCCGAGTCCAGTTGCAGCCGGATTATTTCGGTTTTCTGGTGGATGAGGCCTTTCTGGTGGGTTATGGGTTGGGTTCGCCGGAGCAGACCAACCGCAATCTGCCCTATGTTGGCGCTGCAAGTTGAAGTGACTTCGTGACTTAAGTCACTCGCAGAACGCCGACCTTTTTTTCCTCGAGAACGGTTAGAATACGAGTTTGGCAACTTGTCCAATCCAAACCCCTCGGCCGGGCATCTAATTTAGGTGCGTGACAGCTATCTGGCTTCGTTTTGGCGCGCGGCGTTCTTTTCTCAGGAGTCTTAGGTGAATTCTACAGTCAAGACGGTGGTTTTCTGGTTGGTGATCGTGCTTTCGGCCTTCCTGCTGTGGCAGGTGATGAAGGCCGGGAGCGCGGGCCAGAAAGACAAGGAAGTCAATTTCTCGCAATTCCTGTCGGACGTCGACCAGGGAAATGTGAAAGAGGTCACGATCACCGGGCAGGAAGTGCGGGGCAAGTACCGCAACGACAATTCCGCGTTCCACACCACCGCCCCGGTGAACTATCCCGACATGTACAAGATGCTGCGGGATAAGGGCGTCACCATGAACATCCGCGACATGAGCAGCGGCAGTTGGCCGCTCCAGTTGCTGGGAACGTGGGCGCCGCTGATCCTGCTGGCGGCGCTGTGGTTCTTCATGATCCGGCAGATGCAGACCGGCGGCAACAAGGCTTTGTCGTTCGGCAAGAGCCGCGCCCGGCTGCTCTCCATGCAGCAGAAGAAAGTCACGTTCAAGGACGTGGCGGGCGTGGATGAAGCCAAGGAAGAGCTGAAAGAGATCATCGAATTCCTGCGCGAGGCGCAGAAGTTCCAGAAGCTGGGCGGACGCATTCCCAAGGGCGTGCTGCTGGTTGGACCTCCGGGAACGGGCAAGACCCTGCTGGCCCGAGCGGTCGCCGGCGAAGCGAACGTTCCGTTCTTCTCGATCTCCGGTTCGGACTTCGTGGAAATGTTCGTCGGCGTGGGCGCCAGCCGCGTCCGCGATCTGTTCGAGCAGGGCAAGAAGAACGCTCCCTGCATCATCTTTATTGACGAAATCGACGCCGTGGGACGCCATCGCGGCGCCGGCCTGGGCGGCGGTCACGATGAGCGCGAGCAGACGCTGAACCAGTTGCTGGTGGAGATGGACGGATTTCGAGTCCAACGAAGGCGTGATTCTGATGGCCGCGACCAACCGGCCCGACGTGCTTGATCCGGCGTTGCTGCGGCCGGGACGTTTCGACCGGCGCGTGGTGGTGAGCCGTCCCGATGTGCGTGGACGCGAAGAAATTCTGCGCGTGCATACCCGCAAGATTCCGTTGGCGGACGATGTGGATCTTTCCGTGCTGGCCCGCGGGACACCGGGTTTCTCCGGCGCTGACCTGGCCAACATGGTGAACGAAGCGGCACTGGCGGCGGCGCGGCAGAATCGCAAAGCTGTGCTGATGTACGACTTCGAACTGGCCAAGGACAAAGTCCTGATGGGCGTGGAGCGCAAGTCCATGCTGCTCTCCGATGAGGAGAAGAAGAACACGGCGTATCACGAAGCCGGCCATGCGCTGGTGGCGGCGCTGCTGCCGCATTCCGATCCGCTGCACAAGGTGACGATCATTCCTCGCGGAATGGCGCTGGGCGTCACCATGCAGTTGCCGATCGACGACCGGCACAACTACTACAAGAACTATCTCGAGACCTCGATTGCCATCCTGATGGGCGGCCGCATCGCGGAAGAGATGTTCCTGAACTCGATGAGCACCGGCGCCGGCAACGACATCGAGCGCGCCACCGAAATGGCGCGCAAGATGGTCTGCGAGTGGGGCATGAGCGACCTGGGTCCGCTGACCTTCGGCAAGAAGGAAGAGCAGATCTTCCTGGGCCGCGAGATTGCGCAGCATCGCGATTACAGCGAAGCGACCGCGGTCAAGATCGACGCGGAAGTGCAGAAGCTGGTGGCAAACGCGGCTACGACGCCGCCAAGGAGCTTCTGTCGGCCAATCGCGATGTGCTGGAGCGGATCGCGCTTGCGCTGATCGAACGCGAAGTGCTGGATGCGGCGCAGATCAAGATGATCATCGAAGGCCAGGAACTGCCGAAGATCGTTCCGCCGCCCAAGCCGGATGACGGAGTGCAGCAGGTGATCAAGCCCGACCTGCAGCCCGGACGAGCCAAGGGTGGCGAAAGGCCGGCGCCAGCGTAAACAGTCGTCGGTCTTCGGTCTTCAGCAAAACATTGGGGCGGCTACATGCCGCCCCTTTTTGTTTGGCACAGTCCACGTGGGGACAGCCGCCCTCGGCTGTCCGGCGGAGCGTAGCTCCGCAATTTTCGTCGACAACAGGCACTGTCGAGCTTCGCTCGACTGGACCGCCGGGGGCGGCTGTGCCCCACATAAACCCGGTTCTTCAGGCGCTGATTGTAACCAGGGGCTTGGTTCGTTCCAGCACTTCGCCAATTTCGACGGCTGGCACTCCGGCGGCTTTGAGATCTCGAATCAGGCCGGGGAATGTTCCGGCGCGACGGCGATGAGCAGGCCGCCGGCGGTTTGAGGGTCGAAGAGGATGGTTCGTGAGCTCCTCGGGAATTCCTTCTTCGTAGCCGACTACGCATTCGGCAAAATCGCGGTTGTTTTTCAATCCGCCGGGGATGTTGCCGGCGCGGATGCAATCGAGAGCGCCTTCGAGCAGCGGAATTTGGTTGATGCGGAAGCGCAGCGAGACATTCGAGGCCAGGGCCATTTCGCGGGCGTGGCCGATCAGGCCGAAGCCGGTGACGTCGGTGAGGGAGTGGATGGGCGTTGGTCGTTGGTCGTTGGTCGTTCGCAAGCGCTGCCGAGCTTTGCTCGGCCTGGGCAGGTCGGGACACCTGTCCCTACGTGGTCTGTGGTGGCGCCGAAAGCGGCGATGACTTCGGCGGCGGTTTTGTTCAGCGTGGTCATGGAGCGGGTGGCGGCGTCGATCCACGACTGCTTGGCGGTGCCTTGCTTGATTGCGGTGGAGATGACGCCTGTGCCTAAGGATTTGGTGAACAGCAGGCGGTCGCCGGGTTGGGCGCCGCCGTTGGTGAAGATGCGGCCGGGATCGATGAGGCCGGTGACGGAATATCCGAACTTGGTTTCTTCGTCGCGGATGCTGTGGCCGCCTACGACCGTGCAGCTTGCTTCCATCATTTTCGAAAGGCCGCCGGCCAGGATCTGCTCCAGAACTTCGAGGTCGCCGTTGGCCGGGAAGCAGACGTGAGCCAGCGCGGTGATGGGACGTCCGCCCATGGCGTAGACGTCGCTCAAGGCGTTGGTGGCGGCGATCTGGCCGAAGGTGTAGGGATCGTCGACGATGGGAGTGAAGAAATCGACAGTCTGCACCAGCGCGAGTGTCGGGGCTGATTTTGTAGACGCCGGCATCGTCAGCGTGATCGAAGCCGACCAGAACATTTGGGTCGTGCTGCCGGGGAAGCTTTCCCAGAACTTTGTCGAGGATGGCGGGGCTGAGTTTGGAGGCGCAGCCCCCGGCTTTGACGGTTTCAGTCAGGCGGGTTTTCACGTCGGGCATGGGGACATTGTAGAAGAATTTACGAATTGACGGAATTTCGAATTGACGTGATTGAGAAGATCACAAGTCACTTCGACTCTCGATTCTCAAAGGCGACAATTCGGCAAATTCCACAATCTCAATTCAATCTACTTCACTGACACATCCGTCACCCGCAACTCCGGATACTCGTGGTTCCAGTCGGCGGTGACGTGTTCGAAGGTGAGGCGGAACGGTTGGCTTTGGCCGGGGGCGAGCGGCGCGACGCTCAGGTCGACGGCATCAGCATACGGGCCGTGGTCTGCAGAACGTGCAGGGGAACGTCCTCGGCCTGGGCGATCTGGCCGAGCGAGTCTTTGAAGCTGACATGGACCAGGGCGTGGGTGACGGTCTTGTCGCCGGCGTTGGTGACGGTGCCGTCGAGGTAGGTGACGGTGGAGCCGATAAAGTTTTCCGCGGCGCTCATCTTCATGTCGCTGAGAATTTGAGGTTGGCGGCGTAGGGATGAGGAGGATTCGCAATTTTGGAATCGGTGCGCAGGAGAAGAGCACGCGATGCCGACCACCACGACCACGAGGGTAAGACCCAGCAAGATGGGGAGCAGATTTGATCTGCGGCTCTTCGGTTGCCGGAGATGGCTGGAGCAGGCTTCCCATGGGGAGATTGTACTGGGAATAGCAGATTGGAGATTGCAGATTTCAGAGGGGACCGCACGGGATTAGCGTGTCGGGACAGAGTCAAAAGCAGAATCAAAACAAATTCAAAGTCAAAGGCGGCGGGCGAGGGCGCCCGCCCCACAATCGCCCTACTCGCCGCCGACTATCAGGCCGTCGATGCGGATGGTTGGGCAGGCCATGGAGCCGCGGAATTCCAGGTCGTTTCCGATCTCGGAGATGTTGAAGAAAAGCTCTTTCAGATTTCCTGCGACCGTGATTTCTTCGACCGGATATGTCAGTTCGCCGCCGGAAATCCAGAGGCCGGATGCGCCGCGCGAATAGTCGCCAGTAACCAGGTTGGCGCCGTGGCCGAGGAATTCGGTGACGTAGAGACCTTCGGGAATGTCGGCGATAATTTCTTTTGGAGTCTTCGTTCCTGGCTGCAGGAAATAATTTCCGGGACCGATGCCGGGGGTGCCGGCGAGTCCGCGAGAGGCGTTGGCCGTGGTCTGCAGGCCGAGCTTTTTGGCGGTATAGGTGTTCAGCAGGTACGACTTGAGCACGCCCTTCTCGATCACGACCGTGCGCCGCGTCGGAATGCCTTCGCCGTCGAAGGGTGCTGTGCCGAAGCCTCCGACCATGGTGCCGTCGTCGATGACCGTGACGTGGTCGCCCGCGATCTTTCTGGCCGAGCTTGCCGGCCAGGAAGGATGCGCCGCGATAGACCGAGTCTCCGTTGATGCCTTCGAAGATATGACCCAGGATGGAGGTGGCGACCATGGGATCGAGAATGATGGGAACTTGCGCGGTCTTTACCTTGCGCCCGCCCAGCCGCCGCAGCGTGCGCTGGGCGGCGATCTTGCCCACCTCTTCGGGAGAGTCCAGACGGCCCAGATTGCGGGCGACCGAAAACCAGTAGTCGCGCTGCATGCCGCCGGTTTCCGTCTGGGCGATGGGAACCGCTGCGACCGAGCAATACGAGCGGCGGTACTCGCCGACGAATCCGTGAGAGTTGGCCAGAACTTTGTGGCCGGTGGCGGCGTCGAACGAGCCGCCTTCGGAATTCTTGATGCGCGGGTCGTAGTCGAGCGCGGCCTTCTCGGCGCGGCGGGCGTAGTTGATGCGCTCTTCGCCGGGAAGCGAGTAGACGTCGGCGGAGTAAAGATCGAGATCGCCCGAGAGCGAGCCGAGTTGCGAAGCTTCGGGAATGCCGCTGAAGGGATCTTCAGAAGTGATCCTGGCCAGCTCGAGCGCGGACTTCAACATGCGGTCGAGAGCTTCGCGGGAGAAGTCGCTGGAATAGGTGCTGGCGGAACGCTGTCCGTGAAACACCCGCACGCCGATGGAGCGAGAGCCGGCTTCTTTTAGCGTTTCGACCTGGCCCAGGCGGACCAGCGTGGAAAATTCGTCGCCTTCGCGGACTACGCATTCGGCGGCGGTGGCGCCGCCGGCCATGGCGCGGCGGACGATGTCCTGGGCGACTTCGCGAAGATCAGTTTCCAGTTTCTGGTTTCCAGTTTCCAGTTCAGTTTGGGGCATAAGAATGATTTCAGATTGGTGATTGCAGATTTCAGATTTGAAAGGCCAGATTCGACGGTTCTCATCTGCAATCTCAGATCTGCAATCTGGAATGCTCTACTGCATGAATCCGCCGGGATCTTTCCTGGCGGTTCCGCCGACGGTCAGGCGATCGACTTTCAGCGTGGGAATGCCGACTCCGACGGGGACGGCTTGTCCATCTTTGCCGCAGGTGCCGACGCCTTCGTCGAGTTTCAGATCGTTGCCGACCATGGAGACGCGGGTCAGAACGTCCGGGCCGTTGCCGATCAGCGTCGCGCCCTTGATGGGCGCGGTGACGTGGCCGTCTTCGATGAGGTAGGCCTCGGAGGCGGAGAAGACGAACTTCCCGCTGGTGATGTCCACCTGGCCGCCGCCGAAGTTCACCGCGTACACGCCATGCTTGACCGAGCGAATGATGTCTTCGGGATCGTCCTGCCCCGCCAGCATGTAGGTGTTGGTCATGCGCGGCATGGGAATGTGCTCGTAGCTTTCGCGACGGCCGTTGCCGGTGTCGGCCATACCCATCAGGCGGGAGGAGAGCTTGTCGCTCAGGTATCCCTTCAGGATGCCGTTTTCGATGAGGACGGTGTTCTGCGTGGGCTGGCCTTCGTCGTCCACGTTGAGCGAGCCGCGGCGCCAGGGCATGGTGCCGTTGTCGACCACCGTGCATTTTTCGCTGGCAACGCGCTTGCCGATGAGTCCGGCGAAAGCTGAAGTCTGCTTGCGATTGAAGTCGGCTTCGAGTCCGTGACCGACGGCTTCGTGCAGCAGCACGCCGGGCCAGCCCGGGCCGAGCACAACTTCCATTTCGCCTGCCGGAGCTTCGCGAGCGTCGAGTTGCAGAATGGCCTGGCGGGCGGCTTCTTTGGCGAAGTATTCGGGAGTCTTTTCTCCGAAGAAGAAGTCGAGGGCAACGCGTCCACCGCCGCCGGAGCTGCCGCGAGCGGAATTGCCCTCGGTCTTGGCGATGCAGGAAACGTTCATGCGGGCCAGGGGCTGCGAGTCTTCGGCGAAGGTGCCGTCGGAACCGACCACCAGAATGTTGCGCAACTCGTCGGCATAGCTGGCGCGAACTTCCTTGATGCGCGGATCGTAGGCGCGGGCCGACTGCGTCGGCGCGCATCACCAGTTCGACCTTGGCGGTGATTTCTGCGTCCACCGACGGCAGCGTTACCGGATAAAGACTGCGTGCGGGCTTCTCCTGGAAGCCTACCGACGGGAGTCTTGGCCGGGCCGCTGGCGATCAGGGCCGCCGTGCGGGCCGCGTGCAGAATTCGCTCCGACGAAAGATCGTCGGTGTAGGCGTACCCGGTGCGCTCGCCGACGACCACGCGCACGCCGCATCCGGCGGAAATTCCCTGGGAAGCGGACTTCACCATGGACTCGTCCACCATCAAGCGAGGTGGACGAGAGATATTCGAAGTAAAGGTCGGCGTATTCTCCGCCGGCTGAAAGGGCGGCCGCCAGGTAGCGTTCGAGGTCATGTTCCGTGAGGCCGTAATGCTGGAAGAAAAACCGATTTTTATCCACGGTAATTAGATGTCCTTGGACTCGGGAAAGACTCCCGGATAGGTCATTATCCCACACGGTTAGGGGTCCTTGATTCGGTCGCGTTGGCTAGTTGGGGACATCTGGCGGTCCCTCAATTGTAACGGTCGTTGCCGGCTGAACAGTGGGGGAGTGGCTACCCCGATTGAACTGTATGGATGGTCATGTGTCACAGACAGGGACTCCTGACAGATGAGAGCATTCTCATCTATGACGCCTGAAGCATTGATGCGGACGGTGGAAGATTTTCTTGCAGGAGCGCGTGATGCCGTGGTGCTGGACGAAGGCGCAGTCTTGTTTGACCTGGCACAGGCGAAGTATTCCATTTCCGGAGAGCGCAACAAATGTTTGCTCCATCTCTGGTCGGAGGAGCGGAATCTGGTGCGGCGGGTGCTTGATGTCGAGGTCAAGCACGAGGTGCTGCGGCTGGCGGTGCAGCGGCTTGGGGCAAACCCATCCCAGCAAGCTGGAGATCTGCCGGCAGCGCGACCGGCGGACTCCGACTGCGAAGCGGGCCGCGCGGTTGGCCTACCAGCGGAGCTTGCAAGGGACGCTGGAGCGGCGGTTTTCCACTTATGAAGCGTCGCGTCTTACGACCTGCGTCGATCTGGAGCATTCGTTTGGCCCCATCTATGCTCGCGGGCTTTTGCGCCGGGGGCAGTCCGGCTTTGCCGTGCTGGGGTGAACGCGCAGGAGACGCAATCCTCGATCGATGCCGCGCTGACGTTTGGCATTCTGTGGCTGGATGCCTGCCGAGAGGCGCAAGCGGGAAAAATGGTGGTCGAAGGCCTGAAACTGTTTTTGCCGGCGGGGACGTCCGCATTGACGTCGCGAGCGTATGGCCCACTTGCACCAGGACGCGGCCAAATGGCAGTTGTACGAATTGGAGAATCGGGAGGATGTGCTAACGGAAATCGACGTTTCCGACCGCGGCAATGTGCGGACCCGGCTGGTGCACTGGAGCGATGAAGCTGGGGCTCGAGAACGGTTCGCGGAAGCGATCAACCAAGTCCGGACGTTGATGCCTGAGGCCGAAATGGCGGTTCTCTCGGCGGGGGAGATCGCATTTCGCTGTCATGGATTGGAATTTGCCCGGGCACGCCTGGTGCACCAGTTGGGATCGTTACGCAGCACGCCGGAAATAGTGTTTGGAGTGGGCGCGGCGGAGCGAGTGCTGGGAGAGGAGAACGCGGACGCGTTCCGGCAAATTGTGTTCAGCGTGGGAGAAGTGCGCCATGCCGAGGGACCGCGAGACCATCCTTGTGGCGACTGCATCCGGAACGCTGGCTGGAGTCGCTGGTGGTGAGGATGTCGGGCGGTGGATGAGCGGCTGGATGCCGATTGCTGTATTCCCAGGTGCCGGCATTTTCGCTTCGGATCGCGCCATGATCGATGTGCTGACGGTACGCGCGAAGGAAGGCTGGCGGTGGTGGAACTTAAGGCCGACGAGGATATCCACTTGCCGCTGCAAGGCCTGGATTACTGGTCGCGGGTGGCATGGCACCATGCGCGAGGCGAATTTCAGCGCTTTGGATATTTCTCCGGGCGGGAGTTGACGATGGAACGGCCGTTGTTATTTCTAGTGGCACCGGCGCTGCACGTGCATCCCGCGACTGACATCTTGCTGCATTACGTCTCGCCCGAGATCGAGTGGACCGTAGTGGGGATTGATGAAAGATGGAGAGACGGAGTGAAGGCGGTATTCCGGAAGCGGTCTGGGCAAGCGTCAACGCCGAGAACGGAGAAAACCGGCGGCTTGTCTAAGGCTGGGTAGGTTTTGAAACACTCATCGGTAGCATTGCCGTCTCACACCAGGTCCCTCCACTCCGCTCGCTGCGCTTCGCTCGGGTCGGGATGACACGTTCTTCGCTCTGGTCACTCGCTCCGGTCGGGATGACAAAGATAACCCTTGCAGCCCTTTTATTTCTCTGGCCAGGCTCCCAGCAGACGACGCACATCCACCAGTTGGGCCAGGTGATAGGCATTGTGGTCGGCTACCAGCAGGACTTCTCGCAGGATGGTCTGGCCTTCGCCCCAGGGAATGCGCGCGTGCAAATCAGTTTTCGGATTGGTGACCAGATCCTGCATGGCTTTCAGGTCTTTGCGGAACTTCTTGATGCTGGTGTCCCAGGCGGCGGAACTGGGCGGGGCTTCGGTGGGCGGCCAATAGCCTTCAGGCCAAGGAGGCGAGGCGTGCTTGGGGTTGCGGCTGAACTCGAGAATGTCCCATTGGGCGAGGCGCAGGTGTTCGAGCAGCATCCATGGGGAATGGGGAAGGCCGGGCGGCTTTTGTCCGCGCAGTTTGGCGGGAAGTCCGGCGACCACATCGTCAAATTTGGCGTGGGCGTTGCCGCCTTTCAGCAGATCGACAAGGTGCTGGCGCAGAGAGCGGTCAGGGTCGATTTTCATTCTTGCTTCCTTCCGACCTCATTGTCACAGAGTCTGATGGCGACGGGTGTTCCATTCGTCGCCAGCACGAGCGTGGACGCTCGCGCCTACATTTTAATTCCTTCATCCGGTTTTTCGCCGCGATAGACGCGGGCGATGCCTCGTACCAGGCGGCGCAGAGGCAGCCCGCCTTTGGGGTCAGCGAAGAAAATCTCTCCTGTCCGCGTGCTGCGATAAAACCAGCGTTTGAGCAGGGCCAGATGCTCCATGG
The DNA here is from genome assembly GCA_963696825.1 of Terriglobia bacterium. Classification (GTDB taxonomy): domain Bacteria; phylum Acidobacteriota; class Terriglobia; order Terriglobales; family Acidobacteriaceae; genus JAIQFF01. Next base: position 560,022 of record CAVOLN010000006.1, on the reverse strand, counting down.
TTTCCAGGGCGCTTTTCGATTGTGCGGGCGGAAGCGCTGCCAGCGTTGCCTGCACCCGAGACTCCATCGACTGCGATTTGGTGTGCTCGGCGGCTTGGATGGAAAATGGGATTGGGCCGGTGATCAGGCCGGCGTCGACCGAGAAAAACGTGACCGATTCGGAGACGGCAGAGGGCTGCACCATGACCGCCGTGAGCTGATCGATGCGGTGCACGATCTCGGGAAGCTGGCTGAGCACGGGTTTCAGCTTCTCCACTCGGGCGTGCAGGGCAGCAGCATTTTCAAACTCCAGGTTGGTCGATGCCTGGTCGCGTTGCTGGCTAATCTCCCGCACCAGAGAGTCTGCCCGCGCTGTCGAAGTAGGTCTGCACGCGCGCCACCTCGGCGTGATATTCGTCGTCGGTGCAGCCTTTGAAGCATGGCGCCAGACACATCTTCATCTCCGAATAGATGCAGCCGGGAAAGCCGGGGTCGGGATGGAGATCGTCCACGCAGCGGCGCATTTTGAAAAAATCCAGGGAGTCGTTGGCGAACTTTTCCGCCGCAGTGCGGGACGCGAACGGACCATAGTACAGCGATTTCCGGTCCAGACGCCCGAGCCGGGTGGTGATCGAGGCGCGCGGGTATTCATTTTCCATGTGCAGCTTGAGCAGAGGAGCGAAGCGCAGGCGGAGGCGGTCGCTGTAAGTTTTTGGGAAGGTCGAACGAAGCGCGCGGTAGAGGAGAAATCCAGACTCGAAGTCGGAGCCGGTGGGCGTGAACTCGATCCAGCGCACTCGATCGCGCAGGTTGAGCCGCCGGCTGTGCTCAGGAGGGCCGAGGAGACGCTGCAGACGGCGGCGCAGGTTGGCGGTCTTGCTGACGTAAGGCTCGGATTGGGGATCGTCTCCGCGGAGAAGAAAGACTGCAGGTGCGGCTGGGGCTCCGGCGAAGGCTTCGACGTCGCGGGCGGGAGCGAACTCGAGGCGCTCAGCTAGCACTGCTTCATTCTAGTTTGAATTAACCACGGAGGACACAGAGGACACGGAGGAAGGTAGCCACGGATCAACGCGGATAACACGGATGGAAGAAAAATCTAGGTTTGATCCGCGTTAATCCGTGAAATCCGTGGCCCAGAATTTACCGGAAGCTGGCGCTGCGAAGTGTCTGCCGGAAGTCTGCGCCTTCCATCTTGATGATGCGGCACATTTCGTGCAGCCGGGAGCGCATCCGTTCACCGATGCGGTCGCCCAACGTTTCCTTCGCCGCGGAATACTTCGCGGCTTCGAAACTTCGGCTGCCGGAGTTGCGATGCCGCTCGCGTTCGCCAAGATCGTCGGGAAGTTGGTGGTAATAATTGTCGTGCGATTGTCGTTGTAGCGGGTGTTCAGGATCAGGCTGACCGTGTCCCAGACCCATTCGGTGGGTTTGACGGCGCCGAGTTCGTCGAGCACAAGCACTTCGGTTTCGAACACGGGACGCAAAACCTCCAGTTCGGTGGCCTTTACCGAATCGTTATAGGAGTTCTGGATCTGCTTCAGCAATTCGCGATAGTCGTAGAACAGGCAGGCGATTCCTTTGCTGAGAATCAGTTCCTTGATGATGCCGACGGCGAGGTGAGTCTTGCCGACGCCGATGCTGCCGATGAGCAGCAGCCCAGTGTTGTCAACCGGATACTCTTCCACGAACTTGCATGCGGCCAGTCGGGACGAGGCCAACGCGCGGTGTGGGCCATCGAACTCAAAGTTCGAGAGCTCGCAGTGTTCGTAACGTTTGGGGATGCGGGCGCTGGTGAGTAAAGCCTGGGCGCGGGCCTGCAAACGGCAATCGCAGCGCGTGACCCGACGCTCGGAGCCGATGGAAACTGATTTCCAGCCAGTACCTTCGCACAGAGAACAAACTTCCGACAAAACTTTCATGACCTGGGTTCTATCCCTTGATTAAACTTTGCACTCGCGAATGCAGTTTGCGCAAGTGGCAAAGACGATCAGCCTGTGTACATCCTGTGGAGTTAGGAAGCGGGCTGTGGAGAGCTGAGGAAATAGTGTCCGCTCAATTTAAATATTCATATTCATCATCATTCATTCTTATCATCGACGCCGACCGCGATGCGGCCTCGTTGCAGCGGGCGATTCCTGGACCGCTTCCCGGATGACCTGCAGAAACGCCTGCGCTTCTTTCCGCAGAGGGCGGTGACGAGGATGAATGACGTCAAGGCTTCGGCCGAGAGGTTCGGCGTCGAGAAGTTTGACCGTCACAAGTTTTCCCGACCTGAATTTCCTGTCCTACTGCCAGTTGAGGAAGAAATGCCATGCCCAGGCCGCGGTCAACCATGCGCTTCGCGGTTTCGATGGTGTCGACTTCCAGAGCTACGTTTGGAACCAGGCCGGCGCGGCGGAAAAGACTGTGGGTCAGAGTCCAGTCGCTCGATCCGCGCTCGTAGAAAATCAGCGGCCAGCCTGCCACCTGTTCCAGGCGGGCGCGGCGAGACGCGTGTGGGACCGTGCTTGGGATGTCCGACCAGCAGCAGCGGATCGTCGCGCAGGCTCAGAGTTTCCACCTCAGGATGATTCAGCGACCGGGCCAGTCCGATTTCCGCTTCCTGGTTCAGCACCATGTCCAGCACTTCCTTGGAATGCCCGGCGCGAATGGAGATGACGACCTTGGGGTGGGCGCGCTGAAAGCGCTTCAAGAAATCCGGCAGGAAGTAAACCGAAATCGAGTGCGCGGCCGCGATTTGCAGTGGGCCGGCGCTGGCCGGCTTAAGCTCGTGCACCGCCTGCGAGGCGAGCGATGCGGTGCGCAACAACTCCTCCGCGTAGGGACGGAGAATTCTGCCCGCCTCGGACATGGTCAGCCCGCTGCGGGAGCGGGCAAACAGCGTTGTCCCGAGCGATTCCTCGAGAGCCTTGATGCGGGCACTGACCGCGGGCTGGCTCATGCGCAGCGCCTCCGCCGCGCGATGAAAGCCGCCAAACGTGGCGACGGCGAGGAAGGTTTTGATCTGGTCGATTTCCATGTGTGCTGAATACACCAGTTATCAGTTCTCGAGTTCCCGGTTGCTCAGTCTGACAACATATTACTATCAATAACGCGGCTACTGATAATATTTAGTTATCAGCTGATTCAAACATTCCGTTTGACCGGATGGGCGAAACTGCGCAGAATCAGCCTCCATGGCCGGGCACGTGAATAGCGGCTCAGCTGCAGAGTGCGCAAGATTGTTGCTCCAGAGAGGAAAATCTCTTCCCCCGTCCAATCTGGGTTTCAGGAGCCAGCTCGATGGCCACAATTCCCGTAAGCAACTTTGCCCTGGAGGGTTTCCAGGTGAATCGTCCGCCCGCGACGTTTGATCCGAAGCACGACCTGCCCCAGGGATTCCTGGAGTTTCTGGCTCCGCTTCATCGCCGCTTCGCTCCCTGGCAGCGGTCGCTGATCGAGGAACGCAAGCAGATCCTGGCGGAGTCTCATCAGGGGGAGAAGCCGACGCACCGGTTTCCCGGAGACGCAGTGCGCCGGGGCTGGCGAATCGAATTGCCGGAATGGTGCCAGGACCAGCGCAACCAGATGACGGGTCCGGCCGACGACGCCGACCTGGTGGTCAAAGATGCTCAACTCGGGCGCGCCCGGCGTGATGCTCGACCTGGAAGATTCCATGGTCAACGAATGGGAGCACCAGCGGATCGGCGTGGAGAACATCCTGCAGGCGCTGCGCGGCACGCTGACCTATTTCGACAAGAAGCGGGACAAGGTGGTCGGCATCGAGCCAAGGCCGACGGTCATCTGGATACGGCCGCGGGGCTTGCACATTCACCAGGGCGGCATCTTCGGCGAGGAGCTGACGTCGGCGTCGCTGTTCGATGTCGCCAGCATCGTGTACCGGGTGGATCCGGCGGAGCTGAAGCATCCGCTGTGCTTTCTACATTCCGAAGTCCGAGTCGGCCGAAGAAGCGCTGTGGTGGCGCGATCTGTTTCAGGCGCTGGCCGAGGCGCGGGGCTGGCCGCGCAACTACATCAAGTGCATGGCGCTGGTGGAGTCGCATCCGCTGGCGTTTCAGATGGAGGAGTTTCTCTACAACCTGCGCGATCACATTCTGGGTCTGAACCTGGGGCGCTGGGATTACATGGCCAGCCTGATCCATTTCAATCTGGACGATCCGGAATGGGTGCTGCCCGATCGCAACACGATTCCTTCGAACGTCCCGTTCTTTCCAGAACCTGCGCGAATTGATGCCGGAGATTTGCCACAAGCGCGGGATGCTGGCGATTGGAGGCATGACGGCGCTTTATCCCAGCCGGGAAGATCGCGAGCTGAATGCGCGCGCGCTGGCCGCGCTCGAGAAAGACAAGAAGAACGAAGCGGACTGCCTGATGGATGGCGCCTGGACGGGGCATCCCGATCAGAACCAGATTGCGATTGACCAGTTTCCCTTTCCCAACCAGTTGCCGGCGCGGCGGGCGCAGGCTGAACGCTATCCCAATCTGCGGCCGGTACCGAAGCATGTGGGCCAGCACACACTGGCTGGGACACGGGCGGCGGTGCGGACGGTGATCCGCTATCGCAACGGCGTGTTGAATGGCAAGGGCGCCAGCCTGCTCGACGGCTACATGGAAGATCTGGCGACCGATCGCATTTACCGGCTGATGATTGCGCAGCGCCTGCGGCACAACGGACATGTTCCGGTGACCGACGAGCGGAAAAGTCGTGGTGCATACGCCGGAGCTGGTCTCTCGTTTGTTCGACGAGGAGTTGGAGAAGCTGATCGCGAATCCGGGGCGAGATCTGGGGACGGTGGAGACGTTTCGTGAGGCGCGGCGGATCAGCGAGGCGATGATTTTGAACGGGGAGTTTGATCCGGTTTGAGATTGATTGAAGAGGGAGGGCGGGACGCCCTCCCGACAGCCGGCGGGACGCCGGCGCTACGAAAATCTGGTGCTACACAAGGACACTTTATGGCAATTAACGGCAAGATGGATTGGAACTCGGATGCGCGGTGGGCGGGGGTTACGCGGCCCTACAGCGTTGCAGGATGTCGAGCGGCTGCGCGGCTCGATGCACATTGAGTGTACGCTTGGCGCGGCATGGCGCGGAGCGGCTTGTGGAGCCTCTTGCACAGCGAAGCCTACGTGCCCGCGCTGGGCGCGATGACCGGGAACCAGGCCATTCAGCAGGTGAAGGCTGGGCTGCAGGCGATCTACGTCAGCGGATGGCAGGTGGCTGCCGATGCCAACGATGCCGGGCAAATGTATCCCGATCAGAGTTTGTATCCCGCCGACAGCGTGCCCAACCTGGTGCGGCGCATCAACCAGGCGCTGACCCGGGCCGATCAGATCCATCATGCCGAGGGAAAGAACGGAATGCAGTGGTTTGCCCCGCTGGTCGCCGACGCGGAAGCCGGGTTCGGCGGCAATCTCAATGCCTTCGAGTTGATGAAGGCGATGATCGAGGCGGGCGCGGCCTGCGTCCACTTTGAAGACCAACTTTCTTCCGCCAAGAAGTGCGGACACCTGGGCGGCAAGGTGCTGGTGCCGACTGCGGAAGCGATTCAGAAGCTGGTAGCGGCGCGGCTGGCGGCGGATTGTCTGGGAGTGCCCACGCTGATCATGGCGCGAACCGACGCGCACAGCGCGTACCTGCTGACCAGCGACACCGATCCCGCGGGATCACGAGTTCCTCACCGGCAACCGGACGCCGGAGGGCTTCTTCTGTATTCGGGGCGGGATGGATTCGGCGATTGCGCGCGGCATCGCGTACGCGCCCTATGCTGACCTGATCTGGTGGGAAACTTCGGAACCCAATCTAGAAGATGCGCGGCGCTTTGCCGAAGCCATGCACGCCAAGTATCCGGGAAAGCTGCTGGCTTACAACTGTTCGCCGTCGTTCAACTGGAAGAAGAAGCTGGATGACGCCACCATCGCGCGCTTTCAGACCGAACTGGCGGCGATGGGTTACAAGTTCCAGTTCATCACGCTGGCTGGTTTCCACGCGCTGAACCTCGAGCATGTTTGAACTGGCGCGGGGATACAAGGCCGCCGGAATGACCGCCTACTCGCAATTGCAGGAGCAGGAATTCAGCAGTGAAGCGTTTGGCTACGAAGCGGCGAAGCATCAGCGCTTCGTAGGGACGGGCTACTTCGACACGGTGACGCAGGTGATCGCGAGCGGAAACTCTTCCACCACCGCGCTGGCGGGCTCGACCGAGGCGGAGCAGTTTGCCGGCGAGCGAGCAGCGCGCCAGCGCCGATCCCGATGCCAGAGACGGAGCCGGCGAAGCAGTTCAGCGATGTAACGATTTTTCGGCCGAAGAGCCACTTTCCTGGCGTCCCTGGCGGGGAGAGTGGCCTTTTTTCTGTGCCCACGGCGGGACTGGACTGGAGCGGTGACTCAAAAGCGGCATCCGGCGCGGATTTCCACAGTTGACATTCCCTTCAGACGGTAGCTAAATAAGGCCGTCGGGTTTCCCACTCAGCGAGTGCCCAATATTCTCCTCCCCTGTGCGCGCTGGGGGACCAATGAAACCTGCCAGGAGAGAAGATGAACAAAGCTGATCTCATTGACCGAATCGCAGCCAGTTGCCACATCAGCAAGACCCAGGCAGCCACGGCTATCGACACTACTGTCGACAGCATCACTTCTGCTCTGAGGAAAGGGGATCGGGTAGCGTTGATTGGTTTTGGCACGTTCTCTGTCTCGCAGAGAAAAGCCCGCAACGGGCGTAACCCGCAAACGGGCGCCACCATCAAGATCGCTGCCCGGAAAGTCGCCAAGTTCTCATCCGGAGCCGAACTCAAGAAAGCGGTTAACCGCGGTAAGTAAGGGCCAAAATCTAACTGGAAAACTCAGAACGGCAGGAGGTCGGTCCTGCCGTTTTTTTTTGTGTTCGCGGAGACTGGTGTGGCGAGCGGGTCTCTGACCCGTTCGCGCCGAGCGAAGCTCGGCAGGGTTTTGAGGTTCTGCTTCAGCCGCCGAGGGCAAGATGCCCTCGGGACAGCCGGCGGGACGCCGGCGCTACGAAGATCGCTGCCATGGCTCTGCCGGGTTGCTGAATCCTGCGGTAATCCTTTAGAATCTAATGTCTCGAATAAGTTTGGAGACCCCATGAAGGCAGCTATTCATCCCGCTTACAACGAAATCCGCGTTATGTGCGCGTGCGGCAGCAGTTTTACGACCCGTTCGACCCATAAGGGCGATATCCACGTGGAAATCTGCTCGGCCTGTCATCCGTTCTTTACCGGCAAGCAGAAGCTGCTGGATACCGCTGGCCGGGTGGAGCGCTTCCGCCGGAAGTATGCGAAGGCGGAGCCGGCGAAGAAGTAAGGTACTAGCCACGGATTTGCACCGATTTTTAAGCCCTCGCTTTGGCGGGGGCTTTGTTTTTTGGGGACAGGTAGAATAGGAGCGTGCGTAAGTATTGGGACAATTCCGGGCCGGGCGCGGGCGAGTCGCCCGCGGCCACACAGGCAGGTCGCCTGTTCCTTCGTCGGTGATGATTGGGGGCGTGCGCATTGCTCCGGCGACTGTGCTGGCTCCCATGGCTGGGGTGACTGACACCGTCTTTCGGCGGTTCATTCGCAACCTGGGCGGGTGCGGGCTGATCATGACCGAGTTCACCTCGGCGGACGGCATTCTTCGGGCCAAGGACAAGAAGGCCAAGCTCTATCTGCATTTCTACGAAGACGAGCATCCCATCTCGGCGCAGCTTTTTGGCAGCGATCCCGGAGTGATGGCGGAGGCGGCCCGGATCGTCGAGGGCCTTGGGCTTCGACCTGGTGGATCTCAATCTTGGGTGTCCGGCGAAGAAAGTTGTGAAGTGCAACGGCGGGTCCGGGCTGCTCAAAGATTTGCCGGCGATTGGGAAGATCTTTGAGGCGGTGCGGGCCGCGGTCACGATTCCGTTCACGGTGAAGTTCCGCGCCGGTTGGAATGACGAAAACATGGTTTGCGTCGAACTGGCGAAGATGGCGGAAGACTGCGGACTGTGCGCGGTGGCGCTGCATGCCCGCACCCGCGAGCAGGGCTACAGCGGGCAGGCGCGCTGGGACTGGATTGCGGCGGTCAAGGAGGCGGTGAAGATTCCGGTGATTGGGAATGGCGACATCCGCACGCCGGAAGATGCCTGCGCCATGGTGGCGCAGACCGGATGCGACGCGGTGATGATCGGGCGGACGGCGCCGTCGAATCCGTGGATCTTCCGGCAGATTGAGCAGTATACGGAATGGGTCGGCAAGGGCTGTGTGGGGCCGGGTCTTCGACCCGGCCAGGCCGAGCGCAGCTCGGCAGCTGCTGTCGAACGGCCTGCCGAGCTTCGCCCGGCCCAACCGGGTCAGAGACCCGGTTCCACACCGTCAGACTCGTTGCCTACGACGAGCCTAGCGAAGCTGACCGCTACCAGATGATTCGCACCTACTTCGAGATGCTGATTGAAGAAGAGATGCCGGGAGCCGAAGGCAAGATGAAGCAGTTTGCCTCGTGGTTCACGCATGGAGTGGCGGGCGGGGCGGCGCTGCGCAAGGCGATCTACGAGTCGAAGAGCCGGGTGGAAATTTTGTCCAGCGTTGAGGAATTCTTCGAGAATCGGTCGGACGTGTGGCCGCGGGCGACTCGCCCGCGAGGTTTTGACTTCAAGTTAAAAGCGAACCTCAGCGGCTAAAGCCAGAAGTATCTCGGCGATTTATCGGCACGACTGAACTCGTGCCTTTCCCCGGACGTGTTCGTCCCGAGTTGAGTCCATCTAACGACAAATCCAGGCGAGATTTGCTCGCCTGCACGGGCGATGACGCCCGCGCCTACATTTCAGACGCGGACGTCTTCTTCATCGACCGCGATCATGCCTCCGACAGGCGTGAGCCGTGCTGGAAGTGGTATTGCAGGATTTTCGCGGCCAGTGTCGGGCTTACCGTTCCCGACTCCGGATCGATGGTGCGCACGACTTCGCCCCGGCAAACTACTTCTGCCGCGGCCAGTCCTGCGATTTCCGCCGGCAGCACGAGATTGATTTCCAGCTGCGCGTTGGGGGCGATGGATTCTTCCGCCTGGAAGAGCATTCCCGAGCGGCTGATGTTTTCGGTGGTGCCTTCGCGCCAGCCGCTTTCTCCGACCAGCCGGTATTTCAGCGGCAGGTGAAGATCGAAGCGGGTAGCGCGGAAGGGGGAGGATACTTTGTTACGAGCTGCGAGCAAGTGGAGCTGGTTGAGCTAAACGAGCAGACATCTGAATCTCCTGGGGAGTGGGGTATCGAGCATCTCCCGCACCTTTGCCTTCAGTGCGGGGAGGGTAAAGGGCTTCTGGAGCAGGGTGATGCCCTCGTCCAGCGTGCCGTTGTGGCCAATGTGGTTTTCGGTGTAGCCCGACATGTAAAGCACTTTCATGTCGGGCCGAGTCGGAGAAATCTGATTGGCCAGTTCGCGCCCGTTCATTCCCGGCATGATGACGTCCGTCAACAGCAGGTGAATGGGGCCTTGGTGTGCCTGGGAAATCTGGATGGCGGCGGCGCCGTCGGCGGCGTCGATCACGTTGTATCCCTGGTTTTCCAGAGACTGGCGCGCCAGGCGGCGCAGATTCTCTTCGTCCTCGACCAGCAAGATGGTTTCGTGGCCCGGGCTCGGCTGTTGCTGCGCCAGCGGCCGGTTGCGTAGCGCAGGGCTTGGCTCGCCGTAGGCGCTGAACGCGCGGCAGATAGATCTTGAAAGTAGTGCCTTTGCCGGCTTCGCTGTAGACCCAGATGTAGCCGTCGCTCTGCTTGACGATGCCGTAGACGGTGGAGAGGCCGAGGCCGGTGCCCTTCAGTCCCTTGGTGGTGAAGAAGGCTCGAAGATGTGGGCCTGGGTTTCGGCGTCCATGCCCATGCCGGTGTCGCTGATGGCGAGCATCACGTAGTCGCCGGGCTTGACCGGCGCGTGGAAGCGGGCGTAGTTGGCGTCGAGCGTGACGTTGGCGGTCTCGATGGTGAGCTTGCCGCCGTGCGGCATGGCGTCGCGGGCATTGACCGCCAGGTTCATGATGACCTGCTCGATCTGGCCGGGATCGGCCTTGACCGCGCCGATGTCCGGGCCCGGGACCATGACCAGATCGATGTCCTCGCCGATCAGCCGGGTCAGCATTTTCAGGTTTTCGGTGACGACGCCGTTCAGGTCGACGACCTTGGGCGCCAGCATCTGCTTGCGGCTGAAGGCCAGCAGCTGGCGGGTCAGCGAAGTGGCGCGCTCGGCGGCGTTGGCGATCTCCTGCGCGGGCCCGCGCAGCGCGGGATCGGGGCCGATGCGCTCCAGCAGGAACTCGGAGTATCCCGAGATCACCATCAGCAGGTTGTTGAAGTCGTGGGCGATGCCGCCGGCCAGCCGGCCGATGGCTTCCATCTTCTGGGCCTGGCGGAGTTGCTGCTCCAGGGCGCGGCGTTCGGTGACGTCCTCGGCGAAGAGCTCGAAGAAGATGGTGTTGCCGTTCGTCGCGGAAGGCGCGTCCGGAGAGGCGCACGTTGATCGATGGTGCGGTCCTTGCGCACCCAGTCGGCAGCCAGGCCCTGAAATTTCTGCAGCAGAGCGGAGGTAGTCGGCCAGGCTGAACCACTGTTGCGAATCGGAATACAGGTTGGCCAGATTGCGGCCGACCAGTTCCGCGCCGGACTCGTATCCCAGCATGGCGACCAGGGCCGGGTTTACGTCGAGCAGAATGCCGGCCGAGTCGCAGCGGCAGACGCCGTAGGGAGCATTGGTGACCAGGAGCGGAAGTTGATTTCGGAACGGCGCAAGCCCTTCCTGGGCCGAGCGCAGCGCGGCGTTGAAGAAGCAGATCAGCCCGGCGACGAACACGAACAGCGTGAGATGTATGATGGCCTTGCGATAGTCGGCGAGAGTGCGCGCCCCGGCGAGCGAGAAATACGCGCTGACCGTCAAGGCGAAGGACGTAGCGACCAGGCCCGGTTTCCAGCCGCCATACCAGGCGCTGACCATGATGGCGACGGCAAAGACCACCAGGCGGCTCTCGACGACGTCGGAGAGCAGGAAGGCTGGAATCAGGGCAAGAATAATGCTGAGAACGGCGACGCCGTATCGGAGGATGGGGGCCCGAGCCGGAGGGATGTAGCGTTTGCGAAGAAGGGGGAGCTTCGCTCGCATGAGATAGAATTTAATTCCCGGAATGGGATTGCGCGAGTTACGGGAGTGCATAGGGAAGCGTGGCCAGTCGGCCAACTGGCCGGAAGAATTCATGGCATCCGGGCAACCTGTACGTGGAGTAAGGACTGGAATTTCGTCGCGACCTTTGCGGTTAACCGTTGCGAACTTTGCGGCAAGAGTCTCGGACATGCGTGAACCGCAAGTGACGCAAAGGATTGCTGCAAAGCTGACGCAGAGCTGAACACTTATGAACATTGGCTTGTTTGGCGGGACCTTCGATCCCATTCATCACGGGCATCTGGCGCTGGCGCGGGCGGCGAAGGAGCGCTTCGAGCTCGGGCCGCATTTACTTTGTGCCGGCCAATGTTCCGCCGCACAAGCAGAGGCAGCCGCTGGCTCCGTATTTCCATCGCTACGCCATGGTGGTGCTGGCGACGATGGGCGAGAAGGCATTTGTGCCGTCGCTGCTGGAGGCTCCCGGGGTGCGCGGTGAGCGCGGACAGGAGGCAAGTCGCGAACCGCGGAGCACGTCCCGGCCGGCGCGAACTACAGCATCGACACGGTGCGGCGTCTGAAAGAATCGCTGAAGAAAATCGACCGCCTGTTTTTCCTGATCGGCATCGACGCCTTTGCCGAGATCGCCCAATGGCACGAGCCCGAGGCGCTGTTTCGCGAATGCGAGTTCATCGTGGCCAGCCGTCCCGGGATATTCGCTGGCCGACGTGGCCAATGCCCTGCCGGAAAAGCTTCGCCCGGCTCGCGCCGTCAGCCAGCCCTTCGCCAAACAGCCGGCCAAGGGAGACCTGGTGTTGAGCGGAGCGACCGTGCATTTGCTGGACAGCGTGCATCAGCCGGTCTCGGCCACGGCGATCCGGGAAGCGGTGGCGGCGAAGAAGCCGCTGCGCAAGTTTGTGGATGCCGGCGGTTGAGGAGTACATCAAGAAAGAAGGGTTGTATGCTTAATCAGTCGTCAGTCGTCAGTCGTCAGTCATTTGTCAGTCGGGGGTTAGTCCCAGGCCACGAAGAGCTCGAGGCGTCGGCTACAATGGATTGGCTAACGACCGAAGACTGAGCGACTGACGACTGAACTCCGCATGAAGAAGAACGAATCGAAACTACAAATCTCCGAAGCCATCCGTGCCTGCCTGGAAAAGAAGGCAGAAGAAATCACCATACTGGAACTGGAACAAGGATCGGGCGCATTCACCGACTACTTCGTGGTGTGCAGCGGGAGCAATCCGCGGCAGGTGCAGGCCATTGCGGACGAAGTGGAGACTGCGTCTGGAAAGGGCCGGACTGCGGCCCAATCACATCGAGGGCTACAAGCAGGCGGAGTGGGTGCTGCTCGACTATGTGGATTTCGTGGTCCACATTTTCTCCGAGAAGGCGCGCAAGTTTTACGACCTCGAGCGGCTGTGGAAGTCGGCCCGGCGCATGGAACCATCTCGAATTGGTGGCCGGTGCAGGGTCAAAAGCGCGCCCCGGTCGCGAGGTTTGAGAAAGAAACGGGCTTAGCTCCTCTGTGCCGTTAAATCCATCTGTGAAGCTCAAAGTTGCATGGATCGGCAAAACCAAAGAACCAGCCATCCAGTCGCTGACCGATGAGTACCTGAAGCGCTTGTCGCGTTACGCCGACGTCGAAGGCGTTACCCTCAAAGATGAAGCGGCTGTTTTGAAACTGTGTGCGCGAGACGCGCGTCCGACCCGGCACACGCTGGTGCTGCTGGACGGCCGTGGGAAGCAGCTATCGTCGGAGGAATTGGCCAGATTTCTCGGCGATTATCAGGACCGGAATCCCTTGCCGCTGCTGTTGGCTGTCGGACCGGCGGATGGATTCACCGACCAGGCACGGCAGGCGGCCACGCTGGTCCTCTCGCTGGGCAAGATGACGCTGGCGCACGAGTTGGCGCGGGTCGTACTGCTGGAGCAACTCTACCGGGCGTTCACCATCCTAAAGGGTCACCCCTATCACCTGGGGCACTGAGACGAATCAGGAATTCAGGCGTGTACCTTCGTGACGTTCCGCTCTGCTCATCTGTGAGTTTAGAGTTGGAATACGGCAGAGCATCAGCCGGATCATTTAGCCCTCCCCCAAAGGACTTATGGCAATGAAGAATCCGTTCGAAGTGCTTAAGAACAAAGAGCAGGAAATGGTCAAGGTCAGGAAAGAGATCGATGCGCTGCGGGTCGCGATACGGCTGATCGGCGATGAGAATTCACGTCCGGGTGAGTCCAAAGTGGATCTGCGCTCCGTCATCGAGATGCCGTAGGCTGGAATTCCGTTTTTTCCAATCTCAAAGTCACAAAAACCAGATCAGGCACGGGCGGAGACGTCCGTGCGTTTCCTTTCCAGGTTCGCCTTCATCTACATCTCCTTAGCGTCAGTGGATTGGGACGCACGAGCGGGACGCTCGCGCCTACATCTGCCGGAACAGGTACAATCAAAGATTCGCCGGTATGCAGGACATCCGCCGTGGTCTCATCATCGTGAATACCGGGCCGGGCAAGGGCAAGACCACCGCCGCCATGGGCACGGCCTTGCGGGCGGTGGGCCAGGGCATGCGCGTCCTGATGCTGCAGTTTCTGAAGGGCTCGTGGCACTACGGCGAACTGGACGCGGTCCAGGCCTTTGGCGACAAGTTCGTCATGAAGCAGATGGGCCGCGGCTTCGTGAAGGTCGGCGCCGAGAAGCCCGACCCGGAAGACGTGCGCATGGTCGAAGAGGCCTGGGCGGAGGCGGTGCAGGCGATCCAGTCCGGCACCTGGGACCTGGTCATCCTGGATGAGATTAATTACGCCATCAGCTACGGAATGCTCGACCCGGCCAAGGTGGTGGAGACTCTGAAGAGCAAACCTGAAATGGTGCACATTATCTTGACCGGCCGGAACGCCCATCCGACAATTGTCGAGGCTCGCCGACACGGTCACCGAAATGCGCCAGGTAAAGCATGCCTACGAAAAAGGCGTGATGGCGCAGAGAGGGATCGAGTACTGAAGTGCGGTCGTTGGCCGTTGGTCGTTGGCTCAATATCTGGCGTCCGGAAGGCTGCTGGCCAAGGACCATTGACTAACGACCAACGACCAACGGACCAACGACTGACTTATGGCCTGGTTCAAGCGACAAGCCGGTGAGCTGGACACTTCGGGCGAGCGCAAGGTTCGCACCGAGGGGCTGTGGGTGAAGTGTGACACCTGCCGCCAGATCATCTGGAAAAAGGATCTGGAAGAGAATCTCAACGTTTGTCCCAAGTGCGACCGGCATTTCCGCATCGATGCCCGCACCCGCCTGGCCCAGCTTCTGGACGACAACGAATACGAAGTTTCCGACGCCAACCTGGCTTCCACCGATCCGCTGAAATTTGTGGACCTGAAGGCCTATTCGGCGCGGCTGAAGCAGGCGCAGGCCGACACCGGACTGAAGGATGCGGTCATCAATGCCCGCGGCAAGTTGAATGGCCGCACCGTGATCGTGAGCGCGATGGAGTACGCGTTCATCGGCGGAAGCATGGGAGCGGTGGTGGGCGAAGGCATTACCCGAGCCATCGAGCAGGCCACCGAAACCAAGGCGCCGATCGTTATCGTTTCGGCTTCGGGCGGCGCGCGCATGATGGAAGGCGTCATCAGCCTGATGCAGCTGGCCAAGATTTCGGCCGCGCTGGCGCGGCTGGACGAAGCCAAGGTGCCGTTTATCTCGGTGCTGACCGATCCCACGACCGGAGGCGTGACCGCCTCGTTCGCCATGCTGGGCGATCTGAATATCGCCGAACCCGGAGCGCTGATCGGATTCGCCGGACCTCGCGTGATCGAGCAGACCATACGCCAGAAGCTTCCGCAGGGCTTCCAGCGCAGCGAATTTCTGCTGGAGCACGGCATGCTGGACGCGGTGGTCCACCGCAAGCAGCTGAAGGCGTATATTGCGCGGGCGCTGGAGTTTATGGACCAGTCGTCAGTCGTCGGTCGTCAGGCGTCAGCTTAGAAACCAGTCGTCAGTCATCAGTCGTCAGTCTTCAGCCCACATCGACATCGTTCCCGTCGAAGCTTCGTCTTCTCCTTTTCAGCCCCGCAGCTGTGCGATTCAACGGCATGGCCTCGAAAGCCGCAGAGTTGAAGCTGATAACCTAGGATTTAGCTGAAGACCGACGACTGACGACTGACTGATGTCTTCCTACGAAACCGCCATCGCGCGCATGTACGCGCTGGGCCACGAACTGGCCCAAACGCCGTCGCACAAGTTCGATCTGGCGCACATGCGGGTCTTGCTGGGCGCGCTGGATAATCCGGAGCGGCGCTTTCCCGGCGTTCTGATTGCGGGGACGAACGGCAAGGGCTCGACGGCGGCAACCCTGGCCTCGATCCTGCAGGCTTCGGGGTTGCGCACCGGGCTCTATACCTCGCCGCATCTGGTGCGGATCAACGAGCGCATTCGGATCGGCGGAGCGAGCAGATCAGCGACGACGATTTTGCCTTGGTGCACGATCTGGTCGACCGCACCGCCGAGCGTCTGGTCGGCGAAGGCGAACTGCCCTGGCATCCCAGCTTTTTCGAGATGCTGACCGCGATGGCGTTCGAATATTTCGCGCGCCGGAAAGTGGACATCGCAGTGCTCGAAGTCGGCATGGGCGGGCGGCTGGATGCGACCAACGTGATCGAGCCGCGGGTCAGCGTCATCACCGATATCTCGCTCGACCATCAGAAATTTCTGGGCGACACCGTGGCCGAGATTGCGGGCGAGAAGGCGGGGATCATTCGTCCGGGCGGCGTGGTGGTCACGCTGCCGCAGCAACCGCAGGCCAATGATGTGATCGGAAACACGATTCTGGAGCTGGGAGCGCGGGCGGTGAATGCGGTGCCGTATGTGCCGCCGGTGAGTCCGGCCAGCAGCGAATACCTGCGCACGTCAGTGCGACGCAAGACACCGGTCTCGCGCTATCCGCTGCAGGTGATGGGTGAGCAGATTCTGGTTGAAACTCCGCTGCTCGGGCGGCATCAGCTGAGAAATGTCGCGCTGGCGATTGCGGCGGCGGAAGAACTGGGCCGGCAGGGATTTCCGGTTACGGCGGCCTCGATTGAGCGAGGCATCCGCGAAACGCATTGGCCGGGACGTTTTCAGGTGCTGCCCGCCACGGACGGCACGCCCGAATATGTGTTCGATGTGGCCCACAATCCGGCCGGAGCGTGGGCGCTGCGTTCGACTCTGTCGGCGGGCTATCCCGGATCGCCCGCTGACGTTTGTTTTTGGCGCGATGCGGGACAAGGCGATCGGCGAGATGGCGGAGATTCTGTTTCCGCTGGCGGACCGGGTGATTGTCACCCGCGCCGACAATCCGCGCTCGGCCACGTCCGGAAGAGATTCGCGAAGCGGCCTCGCGGACCTCGACCCAGATTGAAGAAGCGGCGGATGTGGCCGCCGCCATCGCAATGGCGAGAACCTCGGCGCGGCCGGATAGCGTGGTGGTTATTACCGGATCGATATACATTGTAGGAGAGGCGATGCGACTGCTCGGCGTGCGCATCTAAACAGGCAGTGCCGTCTGTGAAGACACCGACTACCGAGATGGATAGCCCGACGGAACCGGCGCGAGAGCCGCCCGCTTGCGCCCGGCTTCATCCGCGACGGCCGCCGGCCTCCAGGCACTACGGATGGCTCAGCCGCCTGCGTTCGTATTTCATCTTCGATCCGCTTATCTGGATGTACACCGTTGTCCTGGGAATCATTTCCATTCCGGTTTCGCTGTTGGGAAACAAGGGCCGCATCCTGCACGGCTTTGCGCGCTTCTGGTCCCGGCTGATCATGAAGACGATCTGCTCGCCCACGAAAGTGACCGGGCTGGACAAGATCGACACGTCGAAGCCGCTATGTCTACGCCGTCAATCATGCTTCCGCGCTCGATATTCCGGTGCTGTACGTGTATCTGCCCTTCCAGTTCCGCATTGCCTTCAAGAAAGAATTGCTGGCGTATCCGATTGTGGGATGGCACCTCAAGCGGTCGGGGCAGATTTGCATTGACCAGCAGAACCCGGCGAAGTCGATCGGCAGCATTCGCGCGGCGCTTGAAGAGTCTGAAGAGCGGCATGCCGCTGGTGATTTTCCCCGAAGGCGGCCGCACGCCCGATGGCGAGATCAAACCGTTTCTTGCCGGGAGCATTTTTTCTGGCGATCAAGGCGCAGGTGGATATTGTGCCGGTGGCGCTGGTAGGAACCTTCGAACTGCTGCCCATGAACACTTACCACATCAAATGCCGGCCGCTGGAGATGCGGGTGGGTCAGCCTATTTCAACCGCCGGATACACGCTGCGAAACATGGACGAGCTTTCGGATCGGGTGCACCAGGCGGTGGAGGATTTGTATTTAAAACCAGTTGTCAAGACCAGATCTCAGTTGTCAGTTCTCAGTTGTCAGTTGTTCATGGTGCTCGCTGGCTGCAGCGAAGTTCTTCCACTTTTTCCGCGATCGCGTACTTCAGATCGTCGATCCCTTTGCCGGTCACGGCTGAGATGGGGAACAACTCCAGATCTTCTTCTTGCAATAGCGCTTGAGCTTGGCCAGCTTCTCTTTGTTGGCGACGTCGATCTTGGAGGCCACCATGATCACCGGCTTCTCTTCCAGATGGGCTCCGAAGCTGGCCAGTTCTTCGGTGATGACTTCAACATCTTTGACCGGATCGGGCCGGCCGCTGGCGTCGGAAACATCCACCAGGTGAACCAGCAGGCGGGTGCGTTCGATGTGGCGCAGGAACTGGGTGCCCAGCCCGGCGCCGGTGTGCGCGCCTTCGATCAGTCCGGGGATGTCGGCGACCACGAAGCTTTTCTCGTCCGGCGGTTGGCCGACGACCGCCACGCCCAGGTTGGGCTGCAGGGTGGTGAAGGGATAATCCGCAATCTTGGGCCGGGCCGCCGAGATGCGTGAGATCAACGTGGACTTGCCGACGTTGGGATAGCCGACCAGGCCGACATCGGCCAGCAGTTTCAGTTCCAGGCGGAAGACGCGCTCTTCGCCGGGACGTCCGGGTTCATGCTCGCGCGGAGCCTGGTGGGTGGAAGTCGCGAAGCGGGCATTGCCGCGTCCGCCGCGTCCGCCGCAGGCGATGACGATGCGATCGTCCGGGCGGGAGAAGTCGTGTACTTTCTCTCCGGTTTCGTCGTCGTACAGGATCGTGCCGACCGGAACTTTCAGCAGGACGTCCACGCCCTCGCGGCCGGTGCGGTTGGAGCCTTCGCCGTGGCGTCCGCGCTGCGCTTTGTATTCCGGATTGAAGCGGAAATGCACCAGCGTGTTGTGGCGTTCGCTGGATTCCATGATGACGTCGCCGCCCTTGCCGCCGTCGCCGCCCGAGGGACCGCCGCGCGGGACGAACTTCTCCCTGCGGAAGGCCATGCAGCCGTTGCCGCCGTCGCCGGCTTTGACGCGGATTTTGGCTTCATCGATGAACATGGGAAACTCAGCTGTCCAGTCGTTCAGTCTGTCAGCTCGTCAGCTAACCGCTCGCGAGAATGGGGATTCAGCTGAAAGCTGATAGCTGACAGACTGACAGCTTAAAAGAAAAGCCCCGGCCCGAAGGCGAGGCTGTCTGTGCGGATCCTCGGTCCGCGCTGTGCGTACTCGCTACTTCGCTTCCAGCGGTTCGACCATGACGAACTTGCCCATCGAGCCCTTGTCCAGGAACTTGATGCGGCCGCTGATCTTGGCGAAGAGGGTGTCGTCTTTGCCGCGGCCGACGTTCAGGCCGGGCTTGACCCGCGTGCCGCGCTGGCGCACGATGATGGTGCCGCCGGGGACAACTTGTCCGCCGAAAGCCTTGAAGCCTAGCCGCTGCGCGTTTGAGTCGCGTCCGTTTCGTGAACTGCCTAAACCTTTTTTATGTGCCATTGATTTTCAGTTTCCAGTTTCTGGTTTCGATGTCGTCGGCAGCTGCTCGCCTGAGCGAGTCGAAGCGCCGGCGCTACTTTTTCTTTTTTGGCGCGGCTTTCTTTGGCGCTGGCTTTCTTGGCTGCCGCTTTCTTCGCCGGGACTTGCTGCCTTCGCCTCGGCCTTGGGAGCCTCTTCCGCCTCGACCGGCTTCACCTTCTTCGGCTTCGCTTCTTTCTTGGGAAGCTCGGGGGCGGTGAATTTCTGCCCGTCGAACGCGATCTCGGTGATGCGCACCGCGGTGTATCCCTGGCGATGTCCGCGCAGCTTCTTGTACTGCTTTTTGCGCTTGTAGTGGAAGACCAGAATCTTCGCGCCGCGGCCCTGCTCCACGACTTCGCCGGTCACGAGCGCCGCGGACTGCGGGCGGCCGATCTGGCCGGGCTCGCCGGAGACGGCCAGCACATCGTTGAACTCGATTTTGCCGTCGGTGCCGTTGCCCTGATTCTCCAACCGAATCACATCGCCGGGCGCCACCCGGTACTGCTTTACCACCGGCGCGGATGACCGCGTACATACTTATGCCTCCGTCCAATCCTATGCCCGTCGCGGCCTGGCGCGATTCCGGGGAACCTGCTGACTGTGCTTGCTGCTTTCCGCGTCGACGCTTTGGGCAACGAATGCGGGACGGCTCCAGAACGGAACCGCGAGTACAGGCAAACCCAACTATTTTAGCGTGTGCTGTGGAAAAGCGTCAAACCGGCATTGTACCGCGCGAATCTCCTGGCAGAAGCTCTGATCTTGCGCACACGTTTACGGCTCGCGGTTCATAACGGTTCCAGCGCTCGGATCCTTCGCAAGCTCCCGATGACCTTCTGGAAAGGTTGTCGACACTGGCCTTTGAGCTTTCCGCCGATCTATGCGACAATTCCTCGCCGAATTGGAGGAACAGCAATGCACAAGCGCCTTTTACTGACCCTGGTCTGTGTTCTCGCACTGAGCCTTTCCAGCTTTGCCGCGCACAAGCCCAAGAAGAAGGCCGTCCGCGCCGACGGCCCCAGACAAAGCCTACCTGCAGAAGACTCCTGGACGGTTGGAGTGCGATGAACGCCGCCAACATGGCCCAGTACTACGACCAGGGCGACTACAACTTTCTTTGATATCGCGCCGCTGAAATACAGCAATTGGGCCGAGTACCAGAAGGGCGTCACCGAATTGTTGAAGAGCTACAAGAGCCTGAAGCTGACGGTGAACGACGACGCCCAGATCCACACCGACGGCAACCTGACCTGGACGACGCCACGGTCAAGGAAGACGCGGTCACCACCGCCGGGCAAGCACGAAATGGCGATCCTGCGCTGGACCGTTGATCTTCGAAAAGCAGGCCGGCAAGTGGATGATCGTCCACGAGCACATGTCAGCAGCCATTGCAGTAAATCGCGCAAGAAGCTGAAGCTGTTAATCCAGGACACGAAGGTACCGAGGCTACAGATCCAGGACGGGGATTCCGCTCAGTACGCTTTGACGAAGAAGTAGACCGTCATCCCCGTTCCCACCAGAATCACAAATCCTCGTATCCAGGCTGGGGCAGTTTCTGCGCGTAGTGTGCGCCGAAATATCCGCCCAGCAGCGCGCCCAGCGATCATGACGATGGCTTGCGGCCAGTAAATCGCACCCTTGATGACGAATACCAGCTGCGGCAACGCCGTTGATGGCGATTCCGAGAATGCTCTTCGAGGCGTTCATGGCGTGGATGTCGGTCATGCCGACCGCGGCCAGCATGGCCAGGTTGACGATGCCGACGCCGCCGCCGAAATAGCCGCCGTACACCGCGACTCCCAATTCGAAAATCGACGCGCCCACGATGGCTGCCGTGGTGGCGTCGTGTCCGACGCTTGACGCGCGGTTGCCTGCCAGTCGTCTTGCCGAAGATGAAGAGCAGGGTTGCGCCCAGCATCAGCCAGGGCAGCACGCGCATGAAGGTGTGGGCGGGGTCCGCAGCAGCAGGAACTGCGCCGATGATTCCACCGACAGAGCTGGTCGACCAGCAGCGGCAGCAGAACCCGGCGGGGTACATCCAGCCGGTTGCGATACGCGCCTCCGCTGGCGGTCACGCCCGTCCACAGGGCCAGGGTGTTGGTGGCGTTGGCCGGAATTGGCGGCACGCCGACGAACAGACAGCGCAGGAAAGGCCACAAAGCTGCCGCCGCCGGCGACCGCGTTCAAAGCTCCGCCCAGCATGCCGGCGGCGAAAAGAAAGACAATCTGGCCGAAGTTTAAGGAGAGTGGGCTCAAGGGCGGAAGGCTCAAGCAGTAAGGTGTATCACAGGAGTTGAAACCAGGCCCAGTTGAACGTGCGCATCTGGGTCATGCAATCAAATCAATTTCGACGGGAACTGGCAAGGATCACTGGGAAAATCACAAAGATGGCGGCAAGACGTGGTTGTGGCCTGGCCGATCCACTATAGAAGAAAGCGGTAGGTATTGCAGGGCAGGAAACATTGTTGTTCGGGCCAGAATGGGCAGGATAATGCCGTCATGTTATTTCTCTGCAGACCTTTGTGGGCGCAGGTTCCTCCAACTTCCCTCAGAACGGTCCGCCCACAAAGGTCGAGATTACATGCCGTAAGTGCCGGTGGCGCCTACGCGAGAAGACACCCGGTCGCGAATGTCGCGCGCTTTTTCTGCGATGTTGTTTCGGGTTTCTTCTCCGCTGGCCGGAGCGAGCAGCAGGCCAATTCCTACGCCGATGCCGAGGCCGAGAAGCGCTGCCCCGGCGGTGCCCAGGACGCTGCTGCCATCTTCGCCACGAATTACGTCGGCCGCGCGGCTGACGCGGTCCGAGGCGGTCTCGTAGGTTTCCTGCGCCCTCGACCGCAGATCCTCGGCCTTGGACCGGAGATCGTCGACGGTTCCTCCCATACGACCGCGCATGGATTCGAGTAGATAAATTCCGGTGCCCAACATCAGATTAAGAAGGACTTTTTCTTTGCGTGATTTCATTTTTGTCTCTCCGGACGAGTAAACCCGCCAGTATCAAGATGCCAATCCCAGACTAACGGTTGGCGAAGGTTTTGCACAGGGCCAATTCGCCGGCTCAGCGATCACAATGACGCTGCATTTCTTTTTGGGATTCATCCCGTCGCGGGGTGTTGTATAGTTACGGGTACTTGCTTTTGCTTTCATTTAAAAAAGACGCGGCAGCCTTTTTCCATCTCGCTGGAGGTTCGCATGGGCTCGCAATGGAAACTCATCGCAATGATTTCTGCTTGGTGGGCTGACGGCGTGGTCGCAGACCGATGCCGGCCAGATCGGATACAAGTCGGCCGCCGACGCCGAGCAGAAGAAGACGCTTTTGCTGCGAGATTTTCATCCTGTCTCCATGCTTCACGTCCCCGCGCACGAGGTCCCGAAGGCCAAGTTCTACGTGATCGACGTGCACAACCACATCAACGATGCTGCTCGGCATCGACGAACACATGCCGCCCGAACGGGTCGTCGAGATCATGGATCACACCAACGTGAAGACCGTCGTGATTCTTACCGGCATGTGGGGCGACAAGTTGCAGCACGTGATCGACGAGATGGTGAAGCCTTATCCCGGGCGGTTCATGGTCTTCACGCAACTGGACTAGAGCAAGATCGACGATCCGAATTTCGGCGAGGAGATGGTGCGACTGGTGGATGATGCCGTCGCCCGCGGTGCTCGCGGACTGAAGTTTTTGAAAGACCTGGGCCTGGGCGTGCGCGACAAGTCCGGAAAGCTGCTCGCGATCGATGATCCGCGGCTGGATCCGGTCTGGCACGAATGCGGGCGTCTGGGGATTCCGGTCTTCATTCACACCGGCGATCCCGAAGCGTTCTTTCATCCCACCGACGCGCGCAACGAACGCTACGAGGAATTGACCGAACATCCCGACTGGAGTTTTTACGGTCCGCAGTTTCCCTCGCTGGAACAGTTGCTGGAGGCGCGCAATCGCGTTTTTGCCCGGCATCCGGAAACTACTTTTCGTTTCGCTGCACATGGGCTGGCCGGAAAATCTGGACTGGGTGTCGCGCATGCTCGATGAGCATCCCAATGTGATGGTGGAGTTTGGCGCGCGCGAAGCGGAGCTGGGACGGCAGCCGCGGCGCACGCGCGAACTCTTTCTTAAGTATCAGGACCGCGTCATGTTCGGCACCGACAACGGCATGGAAGAAGAGATGTATCGCAATCAGTTTCGCTGGCTCGAAACCGCGGACGAATCGTTCGACTACTGGGGCTATCCGGGGCAGGGGCGCTGGGAAATCTACGGCCTGGACTTGCCCGATCCGGTGCTGGAGAAAATCTATCACCTGAACGCAGAGCGGATGTTCCGCCAGTTCAAGGGTGGAGTCAAGGGAGGAGCGCAATGACAATGAAATGACGATGACCGCGAGATGGAGAGATCGGGAGTGCGGGACTGTACTCGTTCAGCGCGATGCGTGCCCGCAGGTCTCTGCTCACTGGACTTTGCCTCCTGATTGCGGGCTGCACCCGCCCCCCGGCGAACACGGAACCGCGCCAGCGCAGCCCTCCCAGATCAAAGTGGATGTGAAGCCGGGTGGACCGATCGTTCTGACCACGAGTTCAGCCGAGTTCCAGATTCTGCCCTCGGGATACATACAGGCTTCGCTGCTCAAGGGCGATCAGAAGCTCACCCTGGACGCAGCCCGGCGCCGGGCGGCAGCGATTTTCTGGTGCAGGACGGCAAGGAAGTTCAGTTCGCGCTGGACTTCGGCTCAGGCCAAAGTTCAGGACAGCGCCGGCAAACTGGGCCGGGGCAAGCGGGTAGAAATTCCCGGCGCACGCTGCACGGACCATCCGCCTCGCAAGCATTCAGCGCACGCTGCAGATCGAAGTCTACGATGATTTCCCCAATCTGCTGCTCTCGAGCGCGGAATACAAGAACGCCGGCACCGCAGATCTTCACATTGATCGCGTGGTCGAGCAGCAACACAAGTTCAGCGGCAGCCTGGCGGACAAAAAAGCGCAGCCCTACGACATGTGGAGTTTTCACGGATCCAGCTACGACTGGGGCAAAGACGATGTCGTCAAGCTGACCGCGTACTTTCTCGCAGCCGAACGTGATGGGCGCGGCCGTGAAAGGCGGCTACGGCGGCGGCATTCCGGTGGTTGCGTTCTGGACGGCATCGGTCGGCGAAGCGGTCGGCCACGTCGAGACCGTGCCGCTGACGCTGTCGCTGCCGGTCAAGGTCGGAGCGGATGGCGTGGACGCCGGCGTGGACATTGCCGCGAACACCGTGCTCAAGCCGGGAGAAACGTATTCCACTCCGCGCAGTTTTGTTTCGGTCTACGCCGGCGATTTCTACGAGCCGCTGCACCTGTGGTCGAGCGTGCTGCAGAAAGAAGGATGGGAAATTCCCAAGCCTTCGGGCGAAGCCTACAACGTGAGCTGGTGCGGCTGGGGCTACGAATTCAACGTCACTCCGGCGCAGATGCTGGGCACGGTTCCGAAGTTGAAAGAGTTCGGCATCAAGTGGGCGACGCTCGACGATCGCTGGTTCGACACCTACGGCGACTGGAATCCGCGCGCCGATACTTTCCCCGGCGACTCCATCAAGAAGATGATCGATGACTTCCACAAACAGGGAATCCTGGTGCAGCTGTGGTGGCTGCCGCTGGGCGTGGAAGACGGCCAGGGCAAGTGGGAGTCGCACAAGTACATCGTGTCGAAAGTGGTGCAGGAGCATCCGGAGTGGCTCATCCTCGACAAGGAGGGAAAGCACGCGCGCATGACGCGCGACCTGGCGACGCTGTGTCCGGCGGTGCCCGAGGTGCAGGCGTACTACAAGAAGCTGACGGAGAAATTTATCCGCGAATGGGGATTCGATGGATCCAAGCTGGACAATATCTACAGCGTGCCCATGTGCTACAACCCGGCGCACCATCACAAGTCTCCGCAGGATTCGGTCAACGCCATGGCCGATGTCTACAAGACGATCTTCCAAACCAGCCGCGCGCTCAAGCCGGAGAGCGTGACGCAGAGCTGTCCCTGCGGCACGCCGCCGTCGCTGGCCTGGCTGCCCTTTATCGATCAGGCGGTCACCGCCGATCCGGTGGGCGCGGTGCAGGTGCGGCGACGCATCAAGATGTACAAAGCGCTGCTCGGACCGGAGTCAGCGGTCTATGGCGATCACGTGGAACTCTCCGCCATGGATCGGATCGGCAACAACTGGCGCGAGCACGGCGAAGACTTTGCTTCGACGATCGGCGCCGGCGGAGTTGTGGGAACGAAATTCGTGTGGCCCGATCCCGGACCGAAATTCAAGCCGGTGATGCTGACCCAGAGCAAAGAAGAACACTGGAAGAAGTGGATCGGTATCTACAACCAGAAGATGCTGTCGAAGGGTACGTTCCGCAATCTCTACGTCTACGGGTATGACGCGCCGGAAGGTTACGCCATCGAAAAAGATGGGAAGATGTACTACGCGTTCTTTGCTCCCTCGGCATCGCCGTGGAAGGGAGAAATCGAGCTGCGAGGGCTGGCGCCGGGCAGCTACCACGTCACAGAATATGCGGAAGGAAAAGACCTCGGGACGGTGAATGTCACGGCGGAAGCAGCTCCGCGGATTAAGACAGAGTTCAAGGATCACTTGCTGCTGGAAGTTAGCCGGTAAGATCGCGCTGGGACCGCCTGCAGGAAGGCGGCGTTAAAAGCGGCGTACAGGAGTGTCCGCCCCACACAGCTGTCCCAGCGAATCGTCTCCTATCAGCGATTGGAACCCTACACGGCTGCCCAGCGTCGGCAGGTTGTGGGCGACGATGGCGGAAGAACTGCCCAAGGCAAGCATCATGCGGTCGGCCAGCAACTCCCGCTCGGGTGACAATTCGTCAGGCAGACCATAGAGGATGAGGTGGTGGACCCGGAGAGACTTGAACTCCCAACCCCTGCGTTCGAAGCGCAGTGCTCTATCCAGTTGAGCTACGGGTCCGACTTTCCGTGGGCGACTTGAACCGCCTACATTGTAGCTCCGAAAAGCTCCCGAAAGAACGGGGCGACGATCGGCGTTCACCCGGTTTAGTCTTATGGGTTAGGGGGCGGAATGGCTGAGAGCAAATTACCTGAACCTCAATTATCTGGACGCAAGTTACCTGAACCCAGATTGCCTGAACCTTGGTTGCGCGGCACCCTGACAGAGGTTCCGGCTGTACAGCGGGCGGTATTGCACGCGCTGGAGCTGGCGGAAGAGGATCTGAGGCGCTGGTGCGGCGGCTTGACGGAGGAACAAATTAACTTCTCCCCGTCCCGGCTGCCCCCGGTGGCATTTCATCTTCGCCATATTGCGCGCAGCCTCGACCGGTTGCTGACTTATGCGGAAGGGCGAGCCTTGAGCGCGGAACAGTTGGCTGCATTGAAAGGGGAATTGGATCCCGGGGCGAACCGGAATGATCTTTTCTCGGAGTTGGAGGAGGGGATCCGCCATAGTGCGGGGCGGGTTCGGGCCATTGACGTGAACGAGCTCGGACAAAGCAGGAGCGTCGGTAAGCGACCTTTACCGACAACCGTCGCAGGCCTGCTGGTGCATGTCGCAGACCATACCCAGCGTCATGTAGGACAGGCGATCACAACCGCGAAAATTGTGATGGCGCGCCGGGACGGGTAGGGCTTGCTCGCGAGCCGAACGGCCGCGTGACCGCCACGCTCCTGCCGAATGTGCGTATCTGGCGATGTGCATGCGCGCTGTGCCTACGTGCCGATGCGCTATGCACGGAGAGCCGCGAAGCGGCGCAAGAATAAAGCCCACGGCGTAAGCCGTGGGCCTCAGACGCGAGAGAAAGTAAGCCCCGAAGGGGCGAAAGAACCGGCCGCCATCACTCGGCTACCGGAGCGACTGCAAGTTCAGGATCAGCGACAGGACATTCCCCAGAACGCTGTAGGAGCCATTCGAGTAAACGCCATACTGGTAGCGGTCGCTGAAGCCATCTTCGTAGCCGCGGCGAAAGCCTTCCCGAAAATAATAGTTGTAGTCGGCCTGGTCGACATAGTAGCCACTGTATCCGTAATTAGCGTCCTGGTAGGCGAAAGAGTCTTGATAGTCGCCGTGCCAGCGGTCTTCGCGGTCGGCGGCGCCTGCGCGGAAGCCTTCCTGATAGCCGTAGTTCACAGCCTGTCGCAACAAATCCGCGCCGTACTGATTGGTCTCATAATATGTGCCGCCACGGTTGTAGCGATAAATCGGAGCTGTATAGAAGTAAGGATCGTGGTCGTAATCATGGCGCTCGTTGCGCCAGCGAATCTCCTGTTCGCGCTCGCGCCGGTAGTAATCCTCCTGAAAGCGATACTGCGCCATTCGACGCTGCTGCTGCAGAGCGGCGGTTCGCTGCTGGGCGATGCGTTCCTGCTGATCCAGACGCTGGCGGTACTGCGCGATCTTCTGCTGTTGCTGCCGAATCAGTTCCTGTTGGCGCTCCTGTGAAAGACGAGCCTGCTGCTGGTTTTGACGTTCGTGCTGTTCCTGCTGGGCGTGCAGTTGCTGCTGCTGGAGCAACTCTCTCTGCCGTTCCTGCTGCGCGTTCTGCTGTTGCATCTGCGTCTGGCGTTGTTGCTGCTGAGCATGCTGCTGTTCTTGCTGTTGCTGCATGTGCTGCTGTTGTTGCAGTTCCCTCTGTCGTTCCTGCTGGGCATGCTGCTGCTGTTGCATCTGTTGCTGCTGCTGTAAATGCTCTTGCTGCGCCCGCTGTTGTTGCATCTGCTGCTGTCGTTGCTGCTGCATGTGCTCTTGCTGGGCGTGCTGTTGTTGCTGTTGCTGCTGCTGCTGCTGCTGCTGCTGCTGCATTGTTCCTGCTGGGCGTGCTGTTGCTGTTGCTGCTGCTCGCGCTGGCGGTCCTGCTGCACGTGTTCGGGCGGTTGATTCGGCTGTTGGTGATGGTCCTGGGGGTGTGGTTCGGGATTGGCTTGCCGCTGAGGCTTTGCCTCTTTTTTATCTTTGTCGTCCTGGTGGTCCTGCTGCGAATAGGCCGGAACTCCGGCTGTAATGAGCAGGGAAAGAACCGCTACGCTGACAACGCCAGCTATTTTCATGGTGTTCGCCTCCAAGCATTTGGTTAGATTGCACCAGAAATCGCATTCGCTGTACAGCTTTGTCGGTATTTCCCCCAGGGCAAATCATCTAGGGTCTAACGCGGTCGGCTGTCCAGGTTGCGGGTGAAGTGCAGATCTAACCCACGGCAGATCCTTCGCGGCCTGAAGGCCACTCAGGACGACGCCCCGCACGGAGGCATACTTCCAAGGCTTTGATCAGACTCTTGCGATGGTATGATGCAGGCCGATATTGCAATCTGTGCGCGGGAACGAAAGCCATGCCAATCGCAAACGTCCCAGTCCGAACCGGCGCAGTCGGATCGCCGGCCTCCAGCAATAAGGTAGCCCTGGCGGTAGTAACCACGCTGTTTTTCATGTGGGGCTTTGTCACCGTTTTGAACGACGTGCTGGTGCCTCACCTGAAGGCGATCTTTGACCTGAACTACACCAAGGTGATGCTGATCCAGTTCGCTTTTTTCTCAGCGTACTTCCTGTTCT
The DNA here is from genome assembly GCA_963696825.1 of Terriglobia bacterium. Lineage (GTDB taxonomy): Bacteria > Acidobacteriota > Terriglobia > Terriglobales > Acidobacteriaceae > JAIQFF01. The sequence continues at coordinate 531,519 of CAVOLN010000006.1, read as the reverse complement.
CGATTCCCTCCGCCAAGGTGATTGATTGGATCGGATACAAGAAGACGATGGTGGTCGGCCTGTTCACCATGGGCGTTGGGGCGCTCTTGTTCATTCCGGCGGCAAGCGTTCCTTCTTATCCTTTGTTTCTTGGGCGCCTTGATGGTGCTGGCCGCGGGCATTACCGCATTGCAGGTGGCGGCCAATCCTTACGTGGCCGTGCTGGGACCGGCTGAGACTGCATCCAGCCGACTGAATCTGGCGCAGGCCTTCAATTCTCTGGGAACGACGATCGGACCCTACCTGGGCGGCATGCTTATTCTGAATGCGACTCGGCAGAACATGGACAGCGTGCGGCAAATGTCGAGCGATGCGCTGCAGGCTTACCGCATCCATGAGGCGTCTTCGGTCAAGTTGCCATATTTGATCATTGGCCTCGCACTGATGGCGCTGGGAGTTGCCATTGCCATGTTCAAGCTGCCGGCGATGCCGGAAGCCGAACGTCATGGAGCCGAAGGTCCGAAGGTAAGCGTATGGAAGTACCGTCACCTGATCCTGGCGACGGTTGGAATTTTTGTTTACGTGGGCGCTGAAGTTTCGATTGGCAGTTTCCTGATTAACTACTTCACCCAGCCGAACATCGGAAATGTCTCGGAAGTGGTGGCTGCCGGTTACGTTTCCTACTACTGGGGCGGTGCCATGGTGGGCCGGTTTATCGGCTCGGCCATTCTTGCAAAAAGTTCGTACCGATGTGGTGCTTGGAATCGCGGCCCTGGTGGCGTGTGCGCTGGTGGTTTGTTCGATGCTCACCTTCGGGCATGTGGCGATGTGGGCCATCATCTTCGTTGGGCTTGTTCAACTCCGTGATGTTCCCCAGCATATTCACCCTGGGGATCGCGAAGCTTGGGCCCTTGACCGGCGACGGCTCCGGCCTGCTGGTAATGGCGATTGTCGGAGGTGCGATCATTCCCCTGGTACAGGGCGCGCTGGCCGATCGCATGGGAATCCACCATGCATTCATACTGCCGGTGGTCTGCTATCTCTATATTGCCTATTTTGCCTTCCGAGGATCGAAGCCGGTGGTCCCGGCGTAGGGAAAACAGCACTTGGCAGCATTTAGGCGAATTGGCAATTTCGCATTTGGCTAAGTGCTCAATTGTAAGTGCTAACTGCTTTCCGAATCTTCCTTCCCTCCAAATCGGGCGTAAGTGATATCCTTCCCGGCCATGGCCGTTACCATGCAGGACATTGCCCGGGGACTGAATGTTTCCGTGGTCACGGTGTCCAAGGTCCTGCGCAACAAGGGCAAGATCAGCGCCGCCACCCGGAAGCGTGTCCTGCAGCGAGCCAAGAAGCTCAACTATCAAACCAACTGGATCGCGCGCAGCCTGGTAACCCGGCGAACCTTCACCATCGGATTGCTGCTGCCGGATTTTACCCACCCTTTTTTCGCGGAGATCGCCAAGGCAGTCGCTGAGACGGTGCGGCCGCACGGCTATCACGTCATCATTTCGTATTTTGAAGAGAATCCTCAGCTGGAAAAGAATGAAGCCGAGTCGCTGCTTGGCCCGTCAGGTGGACGGACTGATCCTGGCATCGGCGCAGCCTGGAGCCGGCGCGTTCGAGCACATCGTGAAGCGCGAAACTCCATTCGTCCTGATTGACCGCCCCATTGCCGGGGTGCAGGCGTGTTTCGTGGGCGCGGACAACCATGCCATCGGTCAACTGGCCACGACTCATCTGATCGAGCAGGGGTGCCGTCGAATTGCGCATTTGCGCGGTCCGGGAATCGGCATCGCAACTACGCGGATGGAGGGCTACCGCCGCGCCCTGGCAAAACACTGGATTATCGGTGCCCTCAGGCTACATCGTGGAAGCCGGCTATCAGGATCGACACGGGGCACGAGGCCATGCGCAAATTGCTGCAAATGAGCCCGGTGCCAGATGGCGTCTTCTGCTACAACGATCCGGTTGCGATTGGCGCCATGCGGGCTATTTCCGAGGCCGGGCTCAAAGTGCCGGAAGATATTGCGGTCGTCGGCGCGGGCAATGTTCACTATTCCGATTTTCTGGCCGTACCGCTTACCACCGTCGATCAGGGGACGTCTGAGATCGGAAAACGTGCCGCCGATCTCTTGCTTGAGCGTATCGGTTCGAAGCGCCGGCTGCGGCCCAGAAAAGTCCTGATCGAACCCCGGCTGGTGATACGGCAATCGACGCAACGAGCCGGTTCCGGCCTTAAAGCTCGTCCCTCCACTTCATCCTCAATCGACGCCGGCGCGGATGGGTTCAACCATAGAAAAAAGAAGAGCGCCAATCCAGGACGGTAATGATGCAAGTTCGAAGCATTCTTTCCACTGAAATCTAGAAAAGGAGCATTAGCGATGCTGGCAAGAGCAAGAATTGTGGTCGCCCTGGCGGTGATGCTTGTCGTGGCTTCACTGCTGTCGGCACAGGACAAGGGGCTGGCGAGCACTCCCCCCATGGGGTGGAACAGCTGGAACAAGTTCGGCTGCAACGTGAGCGAAGACCTGATTCGGCAAATGGCCGACGCGATGGTCAAGTCGGGAATGAAGGATGCCGGCTATCAATACGTCGTGATCGACGATTGCTGGCAAGTGGAGCGCGACACGAGCGGCAACATCGTTGCCGATCCCAAGCGCTTTCCCTCGGGCATCAAGGCGCTGGCGGACTACGTTCACTCCCTCGGTCTGAAGTTTGGAATCTATTCCGATGCGGGCAGCATGACTTGCGCCAAGCGCCCCGGCAGCCTGGGACATGAATATCAGGATGCGCTGCAGTATGCCGCCTGGGGCGTCGACTATCTGAAGTACGACTGGTGCAACACCACAACCCAGGATGCTCAGGCGGCGTATGCCCTGATCCGCAACGCGCTCAATGCCACGGGCCGGCCGATTGTGTTGAGCATTTGCGAGTGGGGCACGGCCAAGCCCTGGCTATGGGGCGAGAAAGTCGGCGGAAATCTTTGGCGCACCACCGGTGACATCAGCGACATGTGGGAGAGCAACGACAAGCATCACCTGGGCATGGTTGACATCCTCGATCTGCAGGATGGACTCGAAAGCTTATGCCGGGCCGGGCCACTGGAACGATCCCGACATGCTGGAAGTCGGCAACGGCGGCATGACCACGGACGAATACCGCGCCCACTTCAGCCTGTGGTCGCTGCTCGCGGCTCCGCTGCTTGCCGGCAACGATTTGCGCGACATGAAGCCGGAGATTCACGACATCCTGACCAACAAGGAAGTGATCGCGGTGAATCAGGATCCGCTCGGGAAGCGAGGGTCGCCGGGTGCGCAAGGATGGCGATCTGGAAGTCTGGGCCAAGCAGATGCAGGATGGAAGCCGGAGCGTGGTCCTTCTCAACCGGGATGCCAGCGAAAAGCAGATTACAGTTTCATGGGAAGACATCGGCTATCCCGCTCACCTGAACGCCAATGTTCGCGATCTGTGGCAGGCCAAAGATCTGGGGCAATTCAAGGGAAAATTTTCCGCTCCGGTTGTGGCCCATTCCGTCGTCATGATTCGGGTAGCGCCTTAGATCGCGCGTGCCGCGACCTAGGCGTGGGCGCCTTTCCGCGAAAGTTTCTTGTCTTTGTACATAGCAGCATCAGCGTGCTCGATGATCTCGTGAGCGGTTTGTCCCGGCTGCGCTTCCGCCAAGCCAATCGACGCGTTTACCTGAACCTTTACTTTTTCGCCACCCGTACCCGATTTGACCGTATATTCGCCAAACGCCACTCTCTGCAGGCGCTCGATCTGAGTCCGCGCACCGGGAAGGTCGCAGTCCAAAATCAGCATGAACTCATCGCCACCCCAGCGTCCTACCACGTCCGTGGGACGGGTATTCGATCGCAACTCTTCGGCGAACTGTTTCAGCAGGCTGTCCCCCGCCATGTGCCCGTGAACGTCGTTAACCTGCTTGAACCGGTTCAGGTCCAGAAAAACCGCGCAGAAGACCTGCTTGCTCTCAATGCGCCTTTCCATCCGATCTTCGACATTCCGGCGATTGGGAAGGCCGGTCAACGCGTCCCGCAATGCGATCTGTTCCACGCTCTTCAGCCGGGCTTCGTAGGTTGAGACCTCCGCCCGCAATCGCGCCACTGACCGGTTACTGTCCTCAGCCATCTGTTCCACACGATTTTTAAGTTCCGTGGCCCGCTCCATCAGAGATGCGCGCAACTGCGCCAAATCCTCCAGGTCTGCGATGGTCTTCAAGCGGGTGGTGAGCTCGGCGAATTGCTTGGTATAGCGCTGGTCCCGTTCGCCCATCGACTCGGCGGTGCTGGCCAGCACCAGCAGGATCTCTTTCACATCGTTGGCTTTTGCCTTGTAGTATTCGGCGGTGTGATCTCCCCATTGCTGCAGCTGTTCTTCGACATGCTTTCGCGTCCCCCTCACCAGAGACGGGGTCACCTGATGGGAGAGGCGTTTGCCCAGTGCCCCAAGGCTTTGTTGCAGGCCTGAACCCAGAGCGGGACAGGCTCGATCCCCACTCTTGCCCATAACCAGGATGGTGGAGCAATAAGATTCCAGGGTTGCCTTGAGTAACTCTTCGGCTTCCGCCGCACCTGCAGATGCCGGATCCATGTCGAGATATTTCTTGATAGAAATCACAGCTCCAGCCTCCTGTATCGATGTCTCTCTTCTAAAGTAAGGCGAGGGAAACAGGGAAAGCGGGCCGGGCAGTTACTGCACACCATCACGCACGCCGGGCCTCTGACGCCCCGTCTAATCGGCTGAACGCACTTCGTCAGCAGGGTTGCCAGGTGGTCACAGGCCCTAATCGGCACTTCCCGCCCAAACCTTTAGGCGGACATCACGGCTGGTCCCTGCGGATGCCGCGGGGCTGGTCTTACTCATCCTCAACCTGGCTCCGACCCCGTGCTGGTAGCTGGCCGAGCCGGGCATCGTGCAGTTATTTGCCCGCAAAATGCAGGATTCTGCAACTACGCTTTTGCGCCGCTCTCTCAACTGCAACAGGCTCTGCCGTCCAATCAAATACTGCGATGGCATCAAAAGTGCCATACCCACTTCGGGCACGAAGCGGTGACTCGTGCCAACCTCCCCTGCAATGTTTCTGGAGGTTACTTTGTGCGTCGTGAAGACCTGCTGAAGCCCGATGTAATGAGCGAGATCATCCTGCTGGGCGCGGGCGCACTAATCTTCGTGATCCTGGTGCTGATCCTGATCGTAGTTCTGACTGAATCCGCAGCGCCGGTTTAAAGCCGAAGTGAGAAAAGAAGAACTTGGAAACGCGACCCGCTAGGGCGTCATTTTCCCCGTGGACAGGTAGTTCTGAGCGGGAACGCCAAAGGCGTCAGCGACCCGGTTGAAGAATGCAAACAATGCCGTGATGTACACCGCCTCCGCAATCTGTTCTTCCTTCCAGCCGGCGGCTCGCAATTTCTCAACATCTTCTGGAGTGGAACGATAAGCGGCATCTGTAACCAGCTTTACGTATTCCATGAGGGCATGCTCCGCTCCGGTAAGGCCGGCCTCTTCCAGCTTGCCCTCCAGAACCGCGGTTACGCATTGATCAGTTGCTCCCTGAACCCGCAGGAAGTAGGCGTGGCTGTCCAGTCAATACGGACATCGGTTCAGGTAGGAGACATAACTGGCGATCATCTCCTTGTGCCGGCGCGAAAGATGTCCCTCAGAAAAATGAACCGTGTTGGAAAAATCCACCACTTGGCGGAGGAAATCAGGCCGCGCCCCGAAACATTTGATGATGCCGGGAACCTGCCGCCGGCCGGAACCGGCTCGCCAGTAGTCATAGGCCGCGGCGGTGTCGCCGGTGGCGTCGGCGTCCTCAATGATCTTGATTTTCGTGGCTGGCTTCGGGAGTCCGGGTTCTGGAATGATTGACTTCTTTTCGTCCGTCATAAACTTTTAGTCTGCCTCAACGAATCTGCGATCTTTTATCTGAGGCGGGCGATGGCGGAACAGGGCATAAGCGGGCACGCCTGCCAACACCACCAAAATTCCCAAAGCTGTTTCGCGCGGACTGTGAGCCGCTACCATCACCAGCAGCAGCACTACCAGGCTCAGAAAGGCCAGCGGTGTGAATGGATATCCCGAAGCCAAGATGGCGCTTGCGTCTCCACTATTTCGTTCCCGTAACACGAAAAGACCAGCTACCGTCAGGCCCAGAAATACTACTGCGACGAAAATGAAATAGGCGATGATTTGTTGAAAGCTGCTCATCCAAACCAGAAGCGTGGCAATCGCTCCTTGCACCGCGATGGCGGCTGCGGGGGTGCCGTACCGGGGGTGCAGGCGCGCGACGGATTGGAGGAAGAGCCCACCCTTCGCCATGGCGTAATAAACGCGCGGCGCAGACATAGTGAAGCCGGCCAGGCTGCCCAACACGCAAACCACGACAATCGCCGCGAAGACGACTCCACCAGCAGGGCCAAAGAGGACCGACCCGACCTGAGCCACGAAAGTTTCGTTGGATGTGACACTCTGCAGAGGAATTAGATAAAGGAATACACCGCTGATCAGAACATAGACGGAAGTGACCACGATGACGCCCAGCACCAGCGCATGCGGCAAAGTGCGGTCCCGGATCACGCACTTCCCCGGCAATCTTGCTGACTTCCCACCTGCCTCCAAAGGAATAAAACGCCCCCACCAGCGCGATTGCCAGGCCTGCCATCAGCGGCATTGAGCCCGGGCGCTGAGCTACGAACGGCACGAAGTTCGACCAGGAGCCGAGGCGAAATACGAGTGCCCAAACGGTGAGCAATCCCAGAACACCCAGCTTGAGCCACGTGATCCAGCGCATGAAACCTGCGCTCATCCGGATGCTCACAATGTTCAGCAGGCAAAGCGCCCAAATCGCGGCGATGGCGGCGAGTCTGGTGATGGCAGGTGTCCAATGGAAGATGTAGGCGGCGTAGGATGCAGTCCCAGTCGCCAACGAGGCCGAGAGGCCGGGATCCATGACTAATAGACACATCCACCCGTACAGAAATGCCACCCGGCCGCCGAAAGCCTCTTGCAGATAAACGTAGCTTCCTCCGGCGCGAGGGAAGCGGCCAGCGAGTTCTCCAAAGCAGAGCGCACCGCTGAGGGTCATCGCGCCGACCAGCAGCCAAATCAGCAAGAGCCACATCGGGGAACTCAGCGCTTTGGCCATGCCGGCGGGCGTGAGGAAGATCCCCACTGCGATGCACTCGCCGGCCACCACAGCTGTTGCTGAAGCCTGACCCAATTCCCTGCGCAATTCTTTGGGAGCGGCACTGGTGATGACTTGGCTGGTCATTTAAATGGTTCTCGACACGGCAGCACATGGTACACGGCCATGCTACCCGAGGCTCTAGTGTTTTTATAGGATTGCCATTCTCGAACCGGTGCGTGGAACTGTTCTGGCTATTCGAAGGTAGTGCGCTCTGATGAAGGCGGTTGTGACTTAAACCGTTATGTGGCCTTCAAAAACGATGATTGCCTGGCTGCTGATCAGGACATGGTTGTCGACCAGCTCGACGTCCATGAACCCCGAGCGTTGCGAGGATTGAAAGGACTTCATCCGGGTTTTGCCTAGTCTTTGCGACCAATATTTCGCAAGAAACGTGTGCGTGCCCCCGGTCACCGGGTCCTCGTTGGTCCCGCTCCAGGGCCAAAAATATCGCGAATGAAAATCATATTCGTCGTTGCCCGAAGCCGCTGTGACCAGCACACCGTTGATGGAATTGTGCGACCGGTAGAGAGCGGCGAAGTCCGGCGTCAGGCTGGAAAGCTCATCGGGGCTGGCAATCTCCAGGAGCAGAATCCGGGTTTCCTGATTATAGGCAGCATTGCGGATTGACTCGATTCCCAATGCCGCCAGGAGCGCAGGAGGAGCTTCAGTCGGGTGGGTCTCGTAAACCGGAAAAACCATGGAGATGCGGTCTTTGGATGTGCGCACCGCAAAATCCAGGTTTCGGATATTTATGAAATGAGCCTCGCTCAGTCCGTAGTCGGCAAAAGCTGCTTTGCCCGAGGCCAGGGTGGCGTGACCGCATATCGCAATCTCCATCTTGGGTGAAAAAAACCGGATGGAAAATTTGCCATCGCTATCGAGCGGACAGATGAAAGCCGTCTCTGAGAGATTCAGCTCCTGCGCGATGAGCAACATGGTTTCATCGCTCAACTGTTTGTCCACGATACAAACGCCCGCAGGGTTTCCCTTAAACGGTCTGTCGGTAAACGAGTCGATGATGAAGGTTTTCATTCTGCGGTCCCGTGGCCGCCGGTTCCTTGATCTTCGCGCCGAACGTCAGGCAAGTGGATTGGGGATGACATATCGAACGAAGCCGCTGTGCGGCGTGTATTTGTCATAGAGTCCGCGTGCACGGTAGTTGTTTTCCCGGGTGTGCCAGTAGAGGCGCGACCAGCCCGCAGCCGCCATTTCCGCAACCAGCCAATCAATCAACAGACGGCCGACACCGGCCCCGCGCTCGCCAGGTTCGACAAACAGATCCTGCAGATAGCACAGAGGAGTGAGCGCCGAAGTGCTCTCATGAATGACATAGTTGGCGATGCCTATTACGTCGCCCTGATCTTTACCGTCGGCGACGATGGCATGAACCGACGTCGTTGCGTCCATGATCCGAGTCCAGGTGTGATCCGTAATCGCCTTGTTTGGTTCCCTCTCATAAAAGCGGGTGTAGGCGTCGAACAGCTCGCGCCAGCGCCGCTCATCCCGTCTTTCAATCTTGCGCACGTTGAAAGCGGTTCTCCGGTCCGCAGCCCCCTTCATCCTGCGTCTCCCGTCGGGATAATTCCGTTATTTTCGAACATGAGAATCACAGTGCGTTGTGGCGCCCGGGTTCGGTGGAGCACTCCCTTGGAAACCACAAAGCCCTGCCTGGGGGCGACCTCGACCGTCCGGCCTTCCAGATCGATCAGCAACTTGCCCTCCACCACATAAAAGAACTCGTCGTCGTGATCGTGCTTGTGCCAGTGATACTCGCCCTCAACCACTCCCAACCGGACCACCGACGCGTTAACCTGACAAAGCGTCTGGTTGTACCATTTGTGAGGAGCGGCATCCGAAACCGCCTTCTCATCGATCAGTTCCAGATGTTTATGCAACACGTTAAGGCGAGTGTCATAGGGATAGTGCGTAGAGGTGCTCATTTTGTTTTACTCCTGGTGGGGTCTAGACGCCCTCTGAAATCGCGCGCTTGATGGCCCGAATTGCCTTCTCATCCCGCTTATAAAAGGTCCACTTCTTGGTGCGTTTACTTCGGACGAAGCCGGCTCGCGAGAGGATCTTCAGATGTTCTGTGACCGCGGACTGGCTTACCCGCAGCTTGCGCGCGATGAGCAAGCCGCAGACACCGTCCTCGACGAGATCCCCGTCGCGCTGCGGCGGAAAATGACTCTCCGGGTCCTTCAGCCATTCCAGAATTTGCAGCCGACGATCGTTGCCCAGAGCCTGAATGGATGCCGTGATTGTCATTTCATCAATTAGCGAAATAATGAAATGATAGTGCAGGAAAAATGGAGAAATTGCAACATGGGAAATGAAGGTCGGGGCCTCCTCGGCTCTATTGTTTATATTTTGGCTAGCGGGGCTGTTTTGGCAGGAGGGCGTTTAGCTATCCTTCCGGTAAAGGAGGTCGCGAATCGCCTGCCTCCTGGCTGCGTTCGCTTCACGGTCAGTCTTGAGGGCATCGCTGTCCCGGCCGCGTTGGGTGACGGGGTCAACATCGGGGGCGCTGCACTCCGGACAGCGGTTGGCGAAACCGGGCTTATCCGGCTTTAGCTCAAACTCTTCCGAGCAGATAGCGCAGACTTTGATCGGGAAGGCCATTTCAACTCCATGATAAAGGAAGCCGCACGTGATGACACGCGCTGGAGTTCAATGAATCCGGCGTGGCCATCAACTCAAGTCTGGACGATGATCCCGCGGCTTTCATCGTTGACTTCGCCCGGCTGTCAGATGATACGAACTATCCGTCCATGACAAATATCAAGTCGGAAGCCAAGGGTCTGGAAATACGCGTCACAACTTCCGATTATCACAAGTAACGAATTTGGGTTTGAAGGGCGAAAACAAAGAGACGTTGCCCCTCGCGACGGACCGGTCCGCCAAAGCTTAAGTCCAGATCATAGCCAACCAAATCGGAAGCACCGACGACCCGTGCGCCGCGACAGAGGCTGCCTCTTAGCCCTGACGTTACCTTTGTGACTTGCCACATCAAGAAGTAGGCATAGAGTTGGAGATTGCGAGTAAGTATTTCATGTCCAGAGCCGTCATAGTCGCTACTTCATTACTATGGCTTTCGCTCGTCCACGAGGCGGGAGCTCAAAGCGGCTACCAGGTGGTTCGACTGACTGAGACTGGGACGATCTCCGGCACCGTCAAATGGTCGGGCCCGTTACCCCGCATCCCTGCGTTTCCGATCGACAAAGATCCGCAGGTTTGCGATCCGGATTCGCACAAAATTCGCGATCTTGATCGATTGATCGTGGGTACTCAGAATGGGGTGGCAAACACGGTCGTATTCCTTAAGGACATCTCTCGGGGAAAGGCAATGGACATCCCCGAACCCAGGCGCTCTCTGGATCAGAAGCAGTGCCGCTACGAGCCCCATGTCCTGTTGGTGCCCGAGAACGGGCCGCTCCAGCTAAAGAGCTCGGATGCGGTGCTGCACACGGTTCATATGGATGGCGCAGCCTCGTACAACTTGCCATTCCCGTTCACGGATCGACCTGTTACCCGTACCATGCCGACCCCAGGTCTGGTCAACGTAAGATGTAACGGCGGTCATTCCTGGATGAATGCAGAGATCATGGTAGTGTCGCATCCCTATTACACCGTGACTGAAGAGAGCGGAAGATTCGAACTGAGGGATGTGCCACCTGGTCAATACGAGATCGTGGCCTGGCACGAGGGTTGGAAGCTCGAACGTGAGGAAGCTGCTTTCGACGTTCTGACCGAACGCAAAATTCGGCGCCCCGTCTTCTCGGAACCTAAGACCTGGGAGAAGAAGGTCGCGGTGAAGGCTGACGAAAACGCCGTCGTCGACTTCGTCCTGGGTGAAAAGTAGCGGCGTCGGTTCTTTCCTGCTCAGTTCAGACTGACCAATCAGAAATTATTCTTCCACACCATCATGGTTCCCAAGACCACCGGCAGATAGATCACCGAGGCATGAACAACGCGGCTGGCCAGCAGGCGAGAGTTCGAATCGGCCAGTTTAACGGTGTGATAAACGAAAAACGTTCCTGCGGCGAACATGATCAGCCTGTACACTCCGCCGTCGCGCCCTGCCGAAGGCAGCATGGTGACCACGACCAGGACGACCGCAAGTATCACGATCTCCAGTTTGGTAAAGTTTCCATCCACATCGAAGCTCGGCAGCATCCGAAAGCCAGCCGCGGCGTAGTCCTCTCGATACATCAGCGCAATCGCCAGGAAGTGAGGGAACTGCCAGAGAAAGAGGATCCCGAAAAGCAGCCACGCACTTCGTCCAACATTGCCGGAGGCGGCCGCCCAACCGATGAGGGTAGGCATGGCGCCAGGTACAGCGCCCAGCAATGTGCAGAGCGGCGTCTTCCTCTTCAGCGGTGTGTAGACGAGCAGGTAGGACAATAGGGTTCCGATCGCCAGCAAAGCCGTTAACAGATTGACCAGGGCGGCCAGAAACGCGCCACCCGTGGCGCTCAGCGCCAGCCCAAACCAGAAGGCCTCCCGGCTCGTGAGTCTTCCGGAAACCAAAGGCCGGTTGGCAGTGCGCCGCATCTGAGCGTCGTAATGCCGCTCCATCCACTGGTTGAGGGTTGCCGTGCCGCTCGCCACCAGCAAGGTTCCCACTAAAGTAATGCAGAGCCTGCCTAGTCGCAGCGGACCGGACGATCCCAGATAGTAGCCCGCGGATGTGGTCATCAGGATCAGCAGGTTCACTTCCGGCTTGGTCAAGGTGTAGTAGTCGCGGAGCTTCGAAGGAATCTTATTTGTCGCGGAAGAATCGGTGATCGCGTGGGCGGGTGCCATGTGGGTGGTCGCGCAGTCGATAGATCGGTTCTATTCCAGATCGCGCCGGAGTCCCGCCGTGTCGGCCTCGTCCCGGCACCGGTTCCGATTGCGATACATAACGAAAACCATGCCAATCGACGTCAGAGTCGGCGGAAGGATGAGGATCAGAATTCCGCTCTTTAAAGCTGCAATCATGCGGCCGCCCGCGGAAGCGGCCTGGGTATAGCAAAGCGCGCAACTCTGCGCCATCGCTGGCAGACTACTCGCAGATAACACAACGCCCGCCACGACGATCAGTGCGAGGTTCGTTAGCAGTGTCCTTTGGCGCATACTCGAAAACTCTCCTAGGCCGGTACCGCGAAGCAAGTCCCGTAGGTCCTGATTTGATTTGACCCAACATCTTCGCGTGTTTTGCGGCATTTCTTTGCGATCTTTGCGGTGAAAACCTTCTGCCTTTGTCTCCAGGAGATTCAAAAGCCATAACCGCAAAGCACGCAAAAGAACTTCCGCAAAGGTCGCAAAGAAAATCTGAACTGGGACAATGCCCAACTCTGTCGAAAATACTATGAACAGTATCCCGCGCAATGGGTCAGCCGGAAACTGTCAGTCCATCCAAACTGCATGGACAACAGCACAAAGATCGTAAACACCACGACAAACAACAGAAATCCACGCTTCTCCGACCACAGGTGCATGAAAAACATGACAGCCACTCCGGCCTCGACGACGGCCACTGACAACATGCGGCGGAACATCTGCGCTGCCGTGATGTTCTGGTATGCGATCACGAATTGCAGTGCCGCCAAAGCCAGTATGCAGATGTAGACGACCAGGTACTTTCCTATTCCCCTGCTTTTCTGTTCTGCGACTGTCGCCATGCGCTCCGCCTCCGGCCGTAATTTAGTGGGCGAGATTCAGCAGGTAAACAAATGGAACCACGAACATCCACACCAGATCGACGAAATGCCAGTACAGCCCGACGATTTCAAGATCATCCGCGTGATAGCGGCCGCTCTTGTAACGCAAGCCCACCGCCAGCAGCGCGATCACGCCCACAACCACGTGGGTGATGTGCAATCCAGTGACGGTGAAGAACGCGGCCCCGAACAGCCCGGTTCCCCACGGATTCTTGAACAGCGTCATGCCTTCGCCGATCAAGCCGAGCCATTCGCGAATGTGTAAGATGGCGAACACGACACCGGCCAGGGCAGTGATCATGGTCCAGCGGAAGGCCCCCGCTTTGTCTTCCGCCTTGGCCGTTTGCACTCCCAGAAGCATGGTCAGGCTGCTGGTCAGAAGAATAAGAGTCATCACCGCGACGTTAACTATGCTGTGGAAGGGGCGGGGCCAGTCCGGAGTGGCATTTCGCAGGAACCCATAAGCGACGAGACAGGCGGCGAACGTCATTGTATCGGCAATGATGAACAGCCACATCGCCAGTTTTTTGGTGGGAATGGCAAACGGGCGATCGGTCATCATGCCTGCGGAGTGCTCCTTGCATTGTCAAATCGGCTTGACTCACGGCGTCTCCTGTTCGCGATCGCGTTAAAGTTTCATCCAGAGCAGTACAAGCAGATACATCCAGAGTATGTCCACGAAATGCCAGTAGCGCGACGCCGCATCCAGCGTGCTCCGCCGCAGTCCAGACCTGGTAAGTTTCCCGATCACATAAGCCAAACCGGCCAGCCCTCCCAGCACGTGCAAGACATGGGCGACGGTCAGCAGATAGAAGAAGGAACTGCTCGGATTGGTCGCGAGATAAAGCCCTTGCCCTCGAAGCTGGGACCATGCCACGTACTGGCCGGTGACGAAGAGCAAACCAAGCCCTAGAGTGATGTAGAGCCAGCGCGCCGGGCTTTCTCCGGGAGTCGCTAACGCCACCCATAAACCTGGCCACCCGCCGTCGAGCTATTTCCAGAGTGACGCTGCTGCCCAGGAGCAGCGCCGTATCTAAATAGAGGATGGAAGGCAGCGTGAAGCTTTGCCAATCCAGGGAAGAGCCTTTGCGCACAATCAAGGCGCTGGTCAGCGCCGCAAATGTCATGCTGACGGCATAGACGACTACCCATATGCCCGTGCTCGACGGCGGCGGGGAGTAGTCCTGAACCACGCGCCCGCCGCCGTCCGCCGGAACCAGATTCCGCCAGCCGCCATTTCCTGACTCGCGTGGACGACGCGCTTCGATCTTCGGTGGTTCGTGGACCGTGGTCGCCATAGTGTCCCGACTCTCCTATCGACTTAACGTGCCGTCTTGTTCCGTCAGCGGCTACTTCTCTTCGTGCTCGGTTACAACCTGCTCGGGCGACGTCTGCAAGACGTAGTCGCCCGTCGAACTTTGCACTCCGTACTGATACGGATCGTGGTAGACGACGGGATGGTTCCCGCCGAAATTGTCGAACGGCGGCGGTGTGGCTGTGCTCCACTCCAGCGAAGTCGCTTCCCAGGGATTGTCGGGAGCAGGTTTGCCCCAGAAGCGGCTGTGCACCAGGTTGTACAGAAAAATGAACTGGGCCACACCGGTCACAATCGCGGCAACGGTAATGAACTTATGTACCGGGATAAGGGGCTGCAAATATTCGTCGACGAACGCCTGGTAGCGGCGTGTGTTCGCCGCTATTCCCAGATAATGAAATGGCATGAAGATGCAATACGCGCCCACGAAGCTTAGCCAGAAGTGAACCTTACCCAAAGTTTCGTTCATCATGCGCCCGGTCATCTTGGGAAACCAGAAGTAGGTTCCCGCGAAGATGCCGAAGATGGCCGCGACCGCCATTACCATGTGGAAGTGACCCACCACGAAGTAGGTGGCGTGCAGCATGATGTCAATCGAAGGCTGGGCCAGAAAAAATCCACTGACGCCGCCGCTCACAAACATCGAAATAAACCCCAGCGCGAACAGCGAAGCGGCGTTGATGCGCAACCGGGAGCCATACAGGCTACCGATCCACATCAAGACGATGATGGTCGCGGGGATGGTGATGATGAGCGTGGGAAAGGAGAATGCCAGCGAAGAGAATGGGTTCATTCCGCTGACAAACATGTGATGTCCGTAAACCATGTAGCTCAGAATCGCAATCGCCGCCATGCAACCAATCATCACCCGGTGACTGAGCAGAGGGCGGCGCATGTTGGTGATCAGGACATGGGAGACGATGCCCATCCCGGGAACGATCGCGATGTACACCTCCGGATGTCCGAAGAACCAGAACAGGTGCTGCCAGAGAAGCGTCGATCCGCCGGAGTGCGGCTGGAGTTGGTCATTGATGACCAGACCCGATGGGACGAAGAAGCTGGTGCCGGCCACGTGATCGAGAATCACCAGAATGCATGCGGGCATTAACACCGCAAAAGCCGTGAGGCCCATGCAGGATGTGATGAACCATGCCCACGCGGTAAGGGGCAAGCGCATCAGGCTCATGCCTTTCACCCGGAGATCGAGGGTGGTGGTGATGAAGTTCAACGAGCCCAGTAACTGGCCCACGCAGAAGATCGCGATAGAAGTTGCCCAAAGCACCACGCCGAGACCCTGGCCGGGACCGCCGACCGAGCCCACTGCATTTAGCGGCGCGTACTGCGTCCATCCTCCGAGGGTTGGTCCATCGCCGACGAAAAATGATGAGATCAAAACCACAAAGGCCACAAAGGTGACCCAGAACGACATCATGTTGAAATGCGGGAAGGGCATGTCCTCGGCGCCGACCTGGATGGGCAGAAAGTAATTACCGAAGGCCGCGAAGGGCGCCGTGGTGAGCACGAAGAAGACCATGATGGTCCCGTGCATGGTCATCAGTTGCAGATAGTACTCCGGCGTCATGATGTCGCCGGGTGCGCCCGTCTTGGAAAGCAAATGCAGCCCAGGAATGGCCAGATTCGTCCATCCGAGGTGCAGCCGCATGATCCAGGAGAGCACCATCCCCACAAAAACCGCCACCAGGGCCAGAGCGTAATACTGCTTGCCAATCACCTTGTGGTCGAGGCTGAAGACGTGTTTCCGAATGAAGCCCTGCGGTGGGGCATGGTGTTGCGCCGCATGTGCCGACACATCATGCATGGAATTCACCTCGAACCAGATATCCCTCGTCCTCACCAACTCGAGCACAGAACATCGACCGGCTATTGCAGTGCCGCTTGCTTTTTCAGCCAATCGTCAAAGTCTGCCTGCGAGTAAACGTAGAGATAGGCTTTCATGTTGTAGTGCCCCAGGCCGCAAAGCTGGGTGCAAACGATTTCGTACTTCCCGATCTTGGTGGCGGTGAAATGAATGGACAGATCCAATCCCGGGACGAAATCCTGTTGCACCCGCAACTCCGGCACATAAGAACGAATGTCCGACATCCTTCGCGTGCATGAGCAGGTGGATCTCGCGATTCACTGGAATCGCCATCTGGGCGGTCACCACGTCGTCCTTGGAATCCTGGTCGTTGGTTTGATCCAGACCAAAGAAGTTCTCGTTCGCCTCGTTGATCATCGAAGGATGGAGCGGGCCAAACTTGCCATCCGGTCCGGGATAGCGGAAATAAAACGCAAATTGCCCGGCCTGCACCTGAATCGGCATCGAGTCCGCGGACGGAGGAGTGAAATACACGCTGGCCCAGGCCCTGGTTCCAAAGATTCCGAGGGCGAGAACTTCCGTCCCGACCAGCAGGAAAGCCGCGATGACCAATCCTTTGGCTCCGCCTGGAAATTTCCCGATCTTCGCGTCCTTTGGCCGGTTGGAGTACTTCCAGATAAAAATAGCCAGGATGAACTGCGCCGCCAGAAACGAGATTCCCGCCTCCGCCATGGTCTCCGACATCTGCTCGTCGATCAGGTGTCCGTGAACCGAGATGTCCTGTGGCGGCGGCCAAGTGTGGCGCAGAATAGGAATTGCAGAAGCGATTGCAATCACGATAATGGTTACCGCAAAGAATTTAGCCATGATGTCTCGCTTCTCGCCGGTTACCTGCTTCCGACCTTGTCAGCTGGGTTTACAACCCAGGCCACTTGACCGTCCCGGGGTTTAACAGCGGGCCGGCGCGACGTTAACTGAATCACCTAAACGCCAGCTGAACTGGTTATGAATCTTTGTTCATTGGCTTCGAATCTGAATCTGCACATTTGCGAGGTGGGCCCGAGGTGTCAAAGCTATCGCGCGAGGGTCTCAGGCCACACCCTCGGAGGCTTCTGGCCCCGAAAGATTTGAGCGCGCTGGCTTCGTCCTTCTCAATATCAAAAACGTCGGACAGGCGCGTCAGTTGCAGCAAATCGTGCATTCGCTTGTTCAAAGCCAGTTTCAGGAAGCCCCCGGGTTCCGAATAGTAGCGTGAGCCTTCACCAGTGCGCCGACATCTGAGCTGTCGATGTACACTACCTCGCCCAGATTCAGCATGATTTTGATGTGGAACTCTGGCGCTTCACTTGGCCTTGAATGTGAAGTCGGCGGTTCCGGGCTTTCCGGCAGCCACCGTCACTTTTTGCGTCTGAGTTCCGTACTCCTCTTGCCACGCGGTCACGGTGTAGCTTCCGGGAGCTACGTTCTCGATGGTGTACGAGCCTTTCTCATCGGTGGTAGCGTATGGCCCTTTCACAACCACGAAATAGCCGTGCATCCAGGGATGAATGTTGCACTTCACCGGGATCGCGACTTCGTCAGTCTTCCAGCTCATCTCGATCGCCGGAGCCCCCGGCGGCTGCGACTTGTTCCATGGGATATTGCCGGCCAGCGCATTCGGCAACGGGTGAATGTTGTGGGTCGTCTGATCGCTGGTTGTCACCTTGAATTTCTGGTTGACGTCCATCGCCAGAACGTGGGGCGTGTACATGCAGTTCTTCTGATCGAACACCGGCTCCTGCGAGGGTGCCTGGCTGGCCTCTGCGCCACTCAGCCCTTCCGAGATGTAGAGCACAACGTTCTCCAGGCCACCGCCTGAACCCACCACCACATTTTCGAGGTGGGCCGGGCTGTTCTCGTGCTGCTTGACGCAATACGGGTCTTTGGACATGTCAATGCCCTTCATGTGGGGCGCGGCGTCCATCCAGCTTGACCGTTCCGGTGATTTTTCCGTCAGCGGCAGCACTCACAGTCCGGGTGGACCACAAAAGACCGATCGCGAGTACCAGCAACATCGAGATCATGCCTGCCACTTGGTAACGTACTCTCATTTGGTTTTCCCTTTCTTCCACGCTTCAACCTCACCTCACTCGGGTGCGACTGTCATTGCGGCGGAGCCGGCGCAGGAGCAGCACTTGGAGCACCGGGCTTCAGACCGATTTGCCGCGCGATCTCTTTCTCCTTGCTCTTCATCGGCTGCAAGGAGCGCAAGTAGAACACCAGATCCCAGGCTTCGTCCGGCTTGATGTTGTCCGACCACGAAGGCATGGGCGTTCCGTCCAGTCCGGTCATGAAAATCCGGTACAGGTCCGCATCGGTGGTGCCGCATTTAAAGCGAACACTGTCGTGGAAGTTGAAAGCCTGAATCGGCCGGTTCTGATCGTCCGTCAGGGTGGCGGCGGAGGGGCCGTTGCCCCTGCCCGTCTGCCCGTGGCACTTCCAGCACTCGACCTTCTGGAATACGGCCTCGCCCGGTTTTGATTCGTTCTGCTGTGACCTCCGGCTTTGGAGGAATTTGGATTGGCTCTCCCGGCTTTTCCGTGACCCAGCGCGCCGAGAAGTGCTTCACATAGGCCACCAGATCCGCGCGTTCCTGGGACGAAAGCGGGTTCCATGGCGGCATGTTCGAGCTGTTCAGACCCCGTCCGATGGTGTCGTACAGATCGGTGTCCAGCGGCAAAGTCCCGGTGGTGGTGGAGCGGCACTTGAAAATTCCCAAAGTAAAATTGCGGGGTTTGGGATCGATCCACTGCGCGTTCTCTCCCTCTCCGTCCCCTAACACCCCGTGGCAACCGACGCAGTATCTGCGATACGTACCCTGGGCGGCTGCAGCGTGACCAGTCAGCTTGCCGATGTGGCTCTCCATCCCCAGTCGCTGATTCTCGTCGGCCTCCGTCATTTGCGCCCAGGAGAAGCTGCAAAAAGCGACCATCGCCACCGCTGTCAAAACCAGCGAACCGTTCATTGTCATTCTTCGCATCGGGCACTCCCTCGTTCAGAAGTCGAAGTCGAATCCCAGCATCAGGCTGCTGCTGGTCAGGTCGGTGCCGTCTGGCGCTGTTCCGCGCTGACGGATCCAGGAGTACTCATTGTGCCAAGCAAAACCGGCGCGGCTAGTCATAAAGGGCATGTAGCGGTATCCAAACACATAATTGTCAATGTTTCCCAGATTGGAGGCCGTACCCGGAATCGCCTGCTGTGACATTCGTAGCCACTCCGAGCGCTGAATGAAAATGAGCTGGGGACTATACACGTAGTGGGTCTCGACAAATGCACCGTTCCAGACGGCCGAACGGGCGCCGGTTGGAAGCGGTGTCGGTCCGCCGACCGATGAGCTGGTAGCGAAATAGGCATTGTCCGAACCGTGCTGGGTTACCACCTGGAAATCCAGTTTCTTGAGATAGAAGATTCCGGTGAAGCCCTCTCGACTGAAGGACTTGTTTCCGAACCCTCCGCCAGCGATCGGAAAATCTGGTCCTCCCGAGGTTAGGAAATTTGTCGGCGCCTGACCGATCATGGCGTAGAAGCCGACGCGCTGGGTTCCGAGTTTGCCCGCTTCGAACGCCTGACTTCCGGCGAAGAAGCCGCTGTAGGAGTTGCTTCCGGGCAGATCCACATTGCCGTCAGTGGTGCTTAACAAGGCCGCAGACAGGCGCGTGCGGTCATTGGCCGAGTGCCCCATCCACTCCAGTCCGAACTGGTTATCGCCGATCTGGCCGAAGACGTTGTTGTCCCCGACCGGGATGAAGTGATAGAGCTGGAAACCTCCGCCATCGGCAGTGAGGGTCAACCCACGTTTCTCAGAAACGATGTTGTCCAGTTCGAACTTGCCCATTTTGACGTTGAGCCAGGGGCTGCCGAACAGGTTGTCCAGCCGCGCGTTGACCGATTCAAAGTGAAACTGCGGCGTTTTCGTCCGACGACAGCACGAACAGGAACGAAATATTCTTGTCCAGAGTGCCGCCCGAAAGGATGTCAAGGCCGCCAACATCAAAACCGTGAGCGGTGATCTGCTGCTGTCCCGTCGGGGCCTGGTCCACGGCCACCTTGTCGGTGCTCTCGCGGTGCCAGCTAGGCGTGATGCGCATGGTGACCGGCCAATACCCATTGTTCTGCCAGATCGGAGCATCCCGATCATTCATCAACTGATAGCCGTTGTCCTTGAACTTCTGGCCAAAGTAATTGAGCATCGGCCAGGCTTCGTGACAGGCCGAGCAACGTAACCCATATTTCCGCGCGAAGGCTGGAATAGCGTGCGCGTCGCTGACAGAAAAAGAGAGAATGAGGGACGCCAGAAACACACTACTGGCGAGACGTTTCCGGGCAGAGGTCATCGAGTCCTCCTGGTGCAACGCCAAACTGGAACTACCGGGTCCAGTTACAACGAGCCAAAAGCTACTGCCCCTTTACCCACGCTTTGAGAGCGGGTCCCGACCTGCGATCCGATTATTGTTCCGACAGATAGTAAGTGCGTGCAGGCGCACTTACATGTTAGGCAAAGCTAATATCATGTGCTCAAGAAAGCCGTCAAGAAAAATATTGAAGTGTTGCTACAGGAAATACTGTAGCTGAGGGAGTTAGTTGAGGGAGAGCGCCGATTGCGAAACCAGTTGGCTCATTGGTTGCCCGGAAAAAAGGCCGCGAACCAGAAGTTTGGCGACGATCGCCGCAGTCTTAGCGGACGTCTTCCGGTCCTGCCGCAACACCGCTGGCCGCATAAAGCCGAACATGAATCCGATTACGGTCACCGATTGGACCAGGGCATCGAATTCCACATCAGACAGTTCGCCGGCTTTCTCTGAATTTCTTGAGCCGCGCGCTGATTGCCCGCCCTCTCTGAAGTGGACCGACCTGGCGCAGCAGTTGTCCAAAGTTGGAGTCCAACATGGCGCGGGGGACGGCCACCTTCAAGAACTCGCGGTCCTCCCATATGTGCTCCACCGCCCAGTTGACGAGTTGCAGATATTCATCTTCGAAAGAGTCGGCGGGGCGGAGATGGTGGGCCAGGTCCGCCACTTCTTGCGAGACACGGTACTCCATGAGCGCGGGAAGCAGACCGGCCTTGCCGCTGAAATACCTGTGAATCAGGCCTTCCGCGCATCCGGCGCATGCAGCGATTTCGCGAGTTGTCGTCGCGTCATAGCCCTTGCTGGCAAACAATTTCAGAGCTGCATCGATCAGCGCCTGCTTTTTGCCGGCGCGGTCGCGGGTTCGCGCTCGTACGGGCTTTGTGCCCATTGCTTGGCCGCGGCAACCAGGCTTCTCGGATCGGGATTGGATGTCTTCATGGCGACTAATCCGATCGACTCGCGAATTAATTCGATAGGCTACCGCGATTTTGCGAGCAAGTTGTCAAGAAATTGTCACCAAAGCCGTCAGGTCCGCGCATCAAAAAAGATTTAGTGCCGGACAGGAACCGGTTTCGAAACCTGGCGAATGCTCGCCACCGTACCCGATTTCGTTTCCCGCACCTTCGTTTTGGCCGACTAGACGGAAGCGGTCGAGTGGCCCGCTTTCAGTTGACAGCCTCCCTCGGTCGAGAGTATGGAACAGGGGATGGGAGTGGTTACTGAGCCAGGGTCTCGGAGTTTCGGACATATAGGCCCGGCCATCGCAGAGAAGGCGTTTCGCATTTTTGTCAGTTGAGGTGAGTGAAGTCAGAGCCCCCGCAATCCGTCTCCAGCAGGCAATCAAGTCGTCATCGCGGCCGCTACAATCTTGTTCCTGCTGTGGACCCTTCCGCTTCACGGCCGCGAGCACAAAAGAAAAGTCTCGCCTGCAAACTACGGTTTGGTATTTTCCACGGAGATAGCGTCCCCTGAAAGTGAAGTTGTAAACGCTGTAGAGTCGGTCGTGAACAATGGAATCATTCAGGGCAGCAAGGAGTTCAACAAAGACAAATACATTGAAAATGCCACTGCCGCTGCTTCCTCGCCGCTGTTTCCCGAATGGAAGGAGCCGGGGAAGGTCTATTACAAGGTACGCACCGGCGTGTCTGGCTCCGCTGAATTTCAAAGACAGCAAGGACGAAGGAACTCTGGCGGTGCGCTACGTAGTTTCGAGCAAAGACGCGTCCAAGACCATCTTGCGAATCGATGCGGTCTTCGTCGAAGACTTCCAACGCACCGTGCATCCCTCCGACGGGAGCGTCGAAAACGCCGAATGCCAGGAGATCGAAAATCAGATCGACTCGGTCGAGGCCGAGAAGAAACAGAGTCAGGAGCGCGAAAAACAACATCAGGACAAGCTGGCGGCACAGGAACTGGAACGCAAGCGCTTAGCGGAGGAAACCTCCGCCACTCGCCGCGGCTCAAACCTCAGCTCAAACCCTGGACCAGCGTCTCGAGTACTTGCGTCATCAGGCGGAACGGGTGGTGAAAGCTCCGGGAGGTCAGTTGAAGTCTGCCCCCTTCCACAGCGCGACCAATGTCAAATCTCTGGAAGCCGGCGCAGAAGTCGTAATCCTGATCGTGACTCCGTACTGGTACGGCGTGGAAACCACCGATGGCCAACACGGCTGGATTAACCGCGGACAACTGGAGCCGCTCCCGTGAAGCGCTTCGCTTCCAGAGCCAAACGCAATTCAGGGGTGCCTTCGGCGGTCTGCCGCACCCTGGCCGTCGCTTGCCATCCTGCTTGCTCGGAGCAGCAGCGCTCAAAGCGTGCCCTACCAGCGCACCTTTCCACAATCGAAGGCAATCGTCGAGAAGGGACTCAAGGAGTTGCAATCGTCCAGCGCCGGCCGTCTTCCGACTCTGGAAGGCTTCACCGCTGTCGGGAGATCGTCCCCTGGATCAGCTTCCGCCGCGGCTACTATCAATGCACCGCGCAGGTGAGCGCTGCCCCATCCGGCGGATCCATAGTGCGAGTCAGCGCTACCATCTCCGCCTGGTATACGGACCCGATTTCCGGAAAGTCTGGGTATCAGACTCTTCCTTCGAATGGCCGGCTGGAAGCCGATTTTCTCGATCGCTTGCAGGACGTCTTGAGCAGTCATGGATCGTCCTCCAACACAACGCTTGGAACGACCGCCTCGAACCCGTCGGCCTCCGCCGCCCGAAGCCAGCCCAATCCGCCTCAAGCAGCTCCTTCCGCGCCTCAGCCCTCTGCCCCGGGCGTGGGATCCAAAACGCCGGTCGGTTCGCCGTTCAAGCTTGGAAGCTCCACTGAGTTTGGATAACATGTCTTCGTTGGCCACGCAGAAAGCAGTGATTGATCGACACGCCGAAGAGCAGGCAAAAGAAGTGAAGGGCCTGGAGGAGATCCTGCGCAACCAGGCCCATCCCGCGAACCTGGTGGCGGTGAAGAAAAAAGAGACGCCCGTACTTGGCCAACCCGATTGAAGACGCCAAGGTCCTGTTTCTTGCGAGCGCCGAAGATGAATTTGAAATTCTGGACGCGAACCCGAATTGGGTGCACGTCCGCATTTCAGGTATTTCGCGCGGATGGATCCGGCGTTCGAGCCTGGAGATGCCCACCGCCGACCCCGATCCACCACCCGCACAAACCCAGGAGCGAAGCGAACCGTCGCATGCCGACACCCAGCCATTCCACGTGGAGAATGAAGAGGTCGCATCCTTTCCAGGGAATTGGGTACCGCTAGTTGGAAAAACGGTAAGGATTGTCACGGTGCAGAAAACCGTCGATGACGCTGGCCGTCACCGGCCCCGAGGCGAAGCTGGCATACGCAAAATCCTTGTTCGACCGCGAATATTCCGACCTGGTCCGCACTTCGAGCAGCGTAGCTGGAGTGGTGGTGATTTTCGACTCGGAAGATGGCGGCATGATCGCCGCAACCATGCCTGTCCTGGGCCAGTGGAAGTCAGCAACGCTGTCTGACCAGGCTTTCTGGCGTCATTGTTTCCTCGATCCCCGGGAAGCGTTCGGATTGGCCGAGAATCCCTAGCTGTCCCGGCGTCCAGCCGAAAATCCCCGAGAACCCACAGTGGCCCGAAACTCAGAGCTGTCTTCAATGCGTTCCTCCACTCGAGGCAACAGATCTGACTGTTGCAGCTAGTTGCAAACCGGATGCAACAGAAAATTGCCGTCAGGCTTGACTGCCCAATGGAAATAAATTCAAATCACATTTCGCCTTTGGTACATGCAATCCAGTTGCATCTAGCGGAGCCGACTTTTAGCGAACCCTTTCACGTAGCGTCAACCGAACCCGCAAGAATCGATGAGCAAGCAACCACGAAGTCGCTCTGGCAAACAGAAAGCTCTGATTTCAGCAGCGACTAGTCTGTTTGCTCAGCGGGGATACGAAGCAACCACGACCCGTGAGATCGCGATGCGCGCCGGTTGTGCGGAAGGGTCTGATCCACAGGTATTTTGGAGGCAAGTCCGGGCTGCTTTTCGACATCGTCAGACGGCATGTAGCCGATGACAAGGCCACGACTATCGAGCGTCCTGCGTCTGCAACCCTGGAGGCGGAAATCCGGAAACTGATGGACTGGCAAATCGACCATCTGTGGACAGAGCGTGAGTTCCTTCGTGTGGCTTTCTCATGCGCCATCCTGCAACCGCGATTGGGCAAGCTTCTGGGAAAATACATGCCCGCGCGGACTGAGCTGATTGCGCAGCGGCTGCGGCGTTACTGGAACGGCCGGTTTTCGAACGATGAAGACATTGAGTTGCTAGCGCGGGCGCTGATTTCTCTGAGCTTCGATTTTGGATTCATGAGGCCCACCATCCTTCGACAGAACCGCCAACACACCAAAGAGCTGGCACGAAGGGCCGCTAATCTATTGAGCCGCAGCGTCCTGACCGGATAGCCCCTAGTGCCGCGGCATGGAGGGTCGCTGTGGTTTCGAGGATGTTGACTGGAATCGTAAGCGATCCGATATACGCCCTCATCACATGCCGAACGACAAGTCAGACAAGAAATGAATTTGATTCGCCCGCCAGGTGCCGCACGTAGGAGCGCACGGTCACGACATCCCGACCGCATGACTTGGATTCGTAAAGACATTGATCCGCGATTTTGAGCAATTCGGCGGACGTCGTGGCATGCTCCGGAAAGGCCGCTACGCCTGCCGATAACGTGATCGGCCCCAGTATCTGCTTCTTGTACTCGATCCGCATCTTCTTTACTTCCAGGCGCAGGGCGTCCGCGCGGATGGCCGCGTCCCGAGCCGATGATTCGGGCAGGACGATGGCGAACTCCTCGCCGCCATATCGGCAGCAAATGTCCGAAGTGCGGAAGAAGGATCGGAACAGAGCGGCAACCGATTGCAGCACCATGTCTCCCGCGTCATGGCCGAAAATGTCGTTGAATCTTTTGAAATGGTCAAGGTCGAGGAAAAGAACAGCCAGCGGCTGCTTTTTGCGGGTAGCGACTTGCAGTTCTCTTTCAAGCGATTCCTCGAGAAAGCGCCGATTGAACAGGTGCGTTAGTGGATCCCGAATTGATTTTTCGTGAAGAGTCTCGCGGAGTTGCAAGCTGGCAAGGGAAAGGGCAAGTTGCGAGGCCACGCTGACGGCCAGTCGTTGATGGGAATCCCGCAGAGTTTCCGTGCCCTGAGTATGTCCCGACACGGCTGCGGTTCCGAATTCGATATGCAGAACTCCAACTGTATTACCCTGCGCGACCATTGGAACGCATAGACAATCGATCTTCAAACTCTTTGCCAAATGTTGGCAGTTGATGCTCCTCCCGGGATCGTCACTCCAGTGGGGCTGGCCACGCCGAAGTGACCAGCATGCTTCGGGAAGAAATGTCGGTTCCGAGACGCCGGCTTCTCCCCACCGAATTGCCGCCTCGATGAGGTTTCGGGACGCCTTGAACAAATAGAGCGATCCCGATGAGGCCTCGGGAAAGAGCTTCTGAACCGAGTTGGCAACAACGGCAAACGCTTCCTTAACGGTGCCGCTGCACTCCAGGAGTGATCCCATTTCGTTCAGGAGGGTCATTTGCTTCGTACGGAGTTCCAATTCCTTGACTATTTTGTTCAATGACTCTGCATGTTGCTGCTGGGCTTCGCTCGCTTTGATCTGCTCCGAAATGTCCTGGTAGATCAAGTAGGCGCCCCGGACTTTGTTTTCCAGGACCAGTGGGACACCATACAGAGCGAGGTCGAGAATCGTCCCATCTTTGCGCCGCTGCCGCACCGTCCTGCGCAGCGTATTTCCGGCAAAGATCTGCGACATTAAGTGCGCGCAATCTGTTTCCCCGTCGCCTGGTATTCCCACATTTCCGATGTGGATCGCATGAAGTTCGGATTGCTTGTACTCGAACAGGTTCTGGAAGGCCGAGTTCGCCAACTCGACGAAGCCCTGCCGGTCAAGAACGATAATTCCCAGCGGACTGTTTTGTATTAGAGAGTCCAGGTAGGCCGTCTGTTTGATCAGATCAAGCGCCAAACGATGGCGCTCGCTGACTTCCGATCCCACTATGAGACCTAAGGCGGACACCACTAGCATGAACAGTGCGACTTTAACGAACAGAGCGGGAGTTGGAGGGAATGAATGCATCGCAACCACAATCCCAAAGTTGAGCACCAGCAGGCCGGCCACAACCCGCCGAATTCCCTGACGCATCGCGATCCAGATGATTGGTACGAAGCACAGATAAAAATGATCGTAACGTCCGCCCCGGGTTCCGAAATTAAACCAGAGAACCGCCAATAGCGTCACAGACTGACCACAGAGTTCTGCGAGTGAGCTCACGGTTAACGCTGTTTCGGGCGCACCCTCCGCGGTTGAACCTTGACCATTCGGTAATCGAGAGAGCCAACTCCGGACATGGGGCAGCACGTGGACAAGAAAAAATGGCGCTATGCCGACTAAACCAATGGCGTCCCCCAGGAACCACCCGATTACGGAAGACTTGTATTCGCTCCAGGTAATACTGTGATCCCCGAGCAAGCAGGCGACTCCGATGACGGTTGCGCCCGAGGCCGCTACTGCGCTTACGAACACGTAGCGGACTACATCCCTCCGGTGACGCAGTCCAAGATCGATCTGCATGGCATCGCGTAACACATATGCTGCGGCGCCATAGCACAGTCCCACTCCTGCCGCATCCACGCCGCCGCTGAAGGACGTGAGTGGCTCGCCGTAGATCAGTCTGCCGGCAATAGCATCGGAAACGCAGACGAGCAGCGCGTACCTGGGACTTACACCCAGCAAGAGTGCCATCGTCAGGCCGATTGCCGGATACCAGGCGACGACGCCAATTCGAGAGAAAAAGATCACTTCCGGACGATTCAAAGCGACGTACAACAACACAAACGCCAGAGAGACGACGACGTGACGAATAATCAGACGTCGCGGGAGCGTGGTGGAATCGTGGTTGCCCATTAATTCGTTTGTGAATGATGTTGAACTTAGCCGGAGAGAAGGCAGCACTGCGCGCTAGAAGCGGTAGATCACGTTGAACGACACATTGTCGGTCACCGGTCGGCTGCTGATCTGTTCCGCGGTAAGAACCTTGTTAGACGGGTCGGTGACTGTTTCATGAAATGAGTAGATACCAATCGTCTGCCGCCAGAAGAGATGATGGTCGGCCACGGGCGACGGAAACCACAACGAGAACTCCGGCCCTTGCGTCCCGTTCATATGATCGTCACCGGTCATCACGTAAAGAATCTGACCGCGCATGGAAAACCCTTCTCTCAGCCAATCGCGACCAACTCCGACAGCCGGGTGCCATGATTGCTTCGTATAGTTCGTCGTTGACAACTGGCTCCATGACGCCCCGCCGCCTGCATAGAGCTTGTTAAAACGATAGAAAGCGTTGCCATCCAGACCGCGCCGATGTCCAGAATGGTTGTTGATGGTATTGTCGTTTACCTTATGTGCGGCGGCGTAGGATGCACTGCTATCCAAGACCAGATGCTTCAGTTCAATGTTTACTCCCACCTCTCCGGCCCAAGCTGTCGGTGCATAACCGCCGCCTTGCAGTTGAAGACCACCGGCGAGATAAGGATGTCGATACTTGGCTGCGGGTGCATCGCCATTTGACAAAGATGAGTCGTTGGCGATGGCATGCAACTGGGCAAAGGACGGCATCGCCCATATCGTCAACAACAACGTCACCACTAACTTTGAACTTTGCATCGACTTTACCCGCTTAGTCAGATTCATGGCTCACCCAGGGATATATAAATCGCATCCGCAGACGAAGATTGCACTCAAACTGCCATCGAGCAGATAGCTGGGATCGCGCCAAAGCGGCTTAGTTTCAACTGGCCAGTGCAAATTGGACGAGGATGCGAAAGTTCGTTTCTCAGTTCTTAGACACGTGTCCCGGACTTTGGAAAACCCGAATGATGGACTCGATTTTGAAGCGGTTGATCTTCCGGCTTGGGCTCTTGCCAATTTCAATCTTCCCCTGCGTCTCGAAAACGATGCTCGCGCCGCCTTGCTGGGCGAACGACAGGCGGGCTCCGCCCGTGGTTTCGACGACATCGTGATCGTGACTCTCGGCACCGGTATCGGCGGCGCGGCCATGATGCAAGGCCGCTTGGTTCGCGGCAAGCACTCGCAAGCCGGCTGCCTCGGAGGTCACTTCACCGTCAACCATCATGGCGACATCTGCAAATGCGGCAACATCGGTTGTGCCGAGGCCGAAGCTTCGAGTTGGTCTTTACCGCAGCTCTGTGCTCGTCATCCCAAGTTTTCCTGCAGTCCGCTCTCGCGTCAGCCTGAGGTCACATTTGCCGATCTCTTTCGCTTTTCTTCCTGCGCCGATCCCTGCGCCGTCGACGTCCGTGATTACTGCCTCCGCGTTTGGGGCGCATGCGCTGTAAATCTGGTTCACGCTTACGATCCTGAGCTGGTAATTTTCGGCGGTGGCTGCATGAAATCCGCCGACCAGATTCTGCCTGCCGTGACGCAATATATCCACCGTCATGCCTGGACGCCTTGGGGACGCGTGCAAGTTCGAAGCGCTGGACTCGGTAGCCGCGCCGCGCTCTTTGGTGCCATCCCTCTATTCGAAGGCCTTCTTCAGTGAACCAGCGCGCGTCCAACTATGAAAAGCGTCCGGTAATCGCGGTCGACTCTTCCCCTGACTCCGGGTGGTCGGGCTGGCAAGCAATAGCCGAACGCATTGGCTCCGAGCTTTCACGTGGGGCCACCCGCATCGCAATAGAGTGTTACCCAGGTGTCTCCGAAGACAAAATCTTTTAACTTCACCTTCAATTGCGGTGTTGCCGGCTTCTCCGGAATCCCGTGTTCGGGCGCGTATACCACTCCCACGCAGAACGGGTTTCTCCTGGCGGCAGGCTTCCCGGCCCCCACATTCGACATTACGCTGGCGACTGATCCCACCAAGTACACGAGCATTCGGTCAACTCCGTTCAACCAGCGCTCAAGCTATCTGGAGCAGTTCAGCTTGCAGGTTGAGAAGGACTTTGCTGGAAATGTAGCTACGGTCGGGTATGTGGGTAATTTGGGCCGCAGACTTACGACTCAGCCGAACGTCAATCAACTTTCCTTCCCCATCTCGGAAGGCGGGACGTATCCCTTCCCCGCTCTGCCTGGTGTGAACATCCAGCCCCAGTTGAACGAGGCAACTTCTCGTTACAACGCTCTCCAACTCTCGTTGGAGCGGCGCTTGAAAAATGGATTGTCCGGTTTCGCCAACTACACCTACGCGCACAATATTACGAATGCAACTGTCATCGATGAAAATCCACAGAATGACAGCAATGACTGCTTTGGACCGTGCCGCGTGGACACCGGCAATGGAGGATTCATAACTGAAAATAGCTGGAACCAGTACGACATGGGGAACGCCCTGTTGGATTTCCGCCATCGGGTTGCCCTGGGCGTCAACTACGAATTGCCTTTCGGCAAGTCGCTGACCGGGATATCGGCGCAAGCGATCAAAGGGTGGGGTCTAAACGTGATCTACTCGTGGTCGTCAGGCTTTCCGTTTACGATCCTGAATTCAAACGGAGCTATCAGCAACATTAACCTGGGCAATGATCGCCCGAACCAGATTGGTTCAGCAACTCTTTCGAACTCCACCAATGCCGAGTGGTTCAACACATCTGCGTTTGTTGCTCAGGCGCCAAACTTGTTGGGCAATGAGCGGCGCAATCAGCTGTTCGGACCGCCACAACGAAACCTTAACCTGTCGGTGTTCAAAAACTTCCCCGTCCGGGAGGCTATGAGCTTGCAATTCAGGGCCGAGTTCTTCAACCTTCTCAACCAGCCGAATTTTGCCAACCCCGGCGCAACACTGGGGCAGAGCAGCTTCGGTGTGATCTCCAGCACCGCCACCGGTGCCGATATGAGAGAGATACAATTCGCTCTGAAGTTCCTTTTCTAGCCGCCCCCCAGACGATCTGAACACCGGTGGGTTGTGCGCCGGTGTTCAGGGAAAAGTGGCGCGACCGATCAGTGCTGGAGCTTGGTTCCTCCCTGCCGTATGCTTCCGTGAATGTCTCCTGACGAAATTGGAATGCCGCCTCTTGTCATCACCTGTAGTGAGCTCTGGCGAGTCAAGGTACGGGCCGTAAAATGAGCCCCGTGAGCCGAACTCCAGTCCTGAAAGCGAGGGTAATACGAATGGTAGTAAGTCAATGGAAGTCAAGAGACCGGGCTGGAGTCAACGTCCCCAGAATCGGCGCGGTCTTGCTTTCACTTCTCCCTATCGTTGCAGTCAGTGGAGGCGTGACGCAGGCACAATCCCCGTCCGCGGCGTTCTCATCCCAGGATTCCACCTCGCAAGCCGTTGTGACCCCTCCGCCCCCGCAGACGGTCAGTCCCAAGGCGCAACAGGACATGCAGGAGTATGAGGAATCCCAGGCCGCCTCGCAAAAACAGCCAATGTCTTCGGCCAGCGTCGCAGAGCAAAGGGCATTCTGGGACCGTCGCCAGAAGACTATCTCGGACGACATGCTTAAGCATTATCCGGTTCAGATCGAAGAGTCAAAAATAGCCGGAGTTCCGGTGCTGTTGCTCTCGCCGATGAAAATGGAAGACAGGAACCGCACTCGGATTCTCATCAACGTGCATGGCGGCGCATTCAACACCGACGCGGGGACTTTGGTTGAGAACATTCCTATCGTCAATCTCTCGGGAATCAGGGTGATTGCGGTGAAATACCGGCTGGCGCCCGAGAACCCGTTCCCGGCCGGGGTTGAGGACGCAATCGCGGTCTACAAGGAAGTCCTCAAGACTTACAAACCGCAGAACATTGGACTCTACGGCACTTCGGCGGGAGCAGCGCTCACCGCTGAAACCGCAGCCAGGATCAAGCAACTGGGACTGCCGATGCCGTCCGCTCTCGGCTTCTTCTCGGGATGGGCAGACTTCTCTATTCCAGGCGACTCCATGTCCTGGTTCTCCATTGGCGGATTACGCGCAACCAAGAGCGCCGACAGTCTACTGCGGTCGAATCCCTATGTTGGACACACCGATCTCAAGGACCCCATACTTTCGCCCTTGTATTCCGATCTCAAAGGCTATCCGCCAACTCTGTGTATTACCGGTACCCGGGATTTCCTGCTGAGCGGGACAACGCTCTATCATCGGGCGTTGTTGCAAGCGGGAGTCGATGCAGAGCTCATTGTTTTTGAATCCATGCCGCACGCTCATTGGATCATGTACCACGACACTCCGGAAGCAGCGGAAGCATTCAACGATATGGCTAAATTTTTTGGCCAGAAGGTAGGCAAATCCGCTGCCGGTAACTAATAATGTGTCCGCCCGGTTTGTGAGTCGCGTTCATCCGGCAGAAAGTTTTTCTGCAGTGACTGGAACTGAGTGCTGACTAAGCAACTAGAATGGTTCTAAACACGGAAACATAGACCATGAACCATTCGCGCTTCAGCGAAAACCCCGACTGGAAGGACCAGGGCTTGCGTATCATTCGCAGCGGCGATCTGAACACCAATACGCCTCAGACGCCGGGTATGACCCGCGCCGAAGCCATCTCGTGTGCCCGTGTCGGCGCACAAAAGCTCTGGGCTGGGACGGTGGTGGTGCAGCCCAATGCCAGGACCGGTCCTCATCACCACGGCGATCTGGAAACCGTAATCTACGTCGTGCGGGGCCGCGCGCGCTTTCGCTGGGGAAATCGTTTGGAGTTCGTCGATGAAGCGGGTCCGGGAGACTTCGTCTATGTTCCTCCCTACCTTCCTCATCAGGAACTGAACGCACGTAAAGACGAGCCTGTGGAGGCAGTCATCGTGCGCAGTGGGCAGGAGCCTGTTGTCATCAATCTGGACATTCCGAGTCCGGAGGACGCTCCGGACACTTCACGAGACGATCCGTTTCATTCAGCGCCCCCAAAGCGCTGAGTCTTGCAAGTTCCCAATGCAAGAGGATGGTGCCTAGCTGGGCATGCCTTTGCGTGTAATAACGATGTACGCGAGCAACGCCTTGACACGCGATCAACTCCCCGGGCTGTGTGTTGTTATGGTCGATGGAACAGCTGCCATGCCCTTTGCACGCTGAGCGCACGGCTGTTTTGGCGGCTCGCCACTCAGAACATAAATTTCAATGCAAACTGGATTAGTCGCGGCGGTTGAGCCGCAAGTATCTGGTTGAAGGTTGGCGAACTGATGTCGCTATCAGGTAGACGGAAATTGGTGTGGTTGAGGATGTTGAAGAACTCCGCCCGGAACTGAAATTCCTTTGATTCCGTCACGCGAATGTTCTTGAACGCGGAGAAGTCCCAATCCGCGTATCCCGGTCCTTGCGCGATGTTGCGACCGGCGGTCCCGAATTGCTGGACCGGCGAGTTGGGATCCTGAATGAGCCGCTGGAACGCGCTGGCGTTGAGCCACGCGGTCGGAGTCTTCGGTCCGGTGTTGGGATCTTGTCCCGGAACCAGGTCGGGACGGTTCGCCGAAAATCCGGAGATTTCGGGCGCTCCACCTTGCACCGAAACGTCATTGGAGTCGAAAACTGTGAACGGGGTGCCGCTCATCACGGTCGCGATTCCGTTCACCTGCCAGTTCCCGAGTATCTGTTGATACCAGCCATGAGGCTGTCTCCAGAAGGGAAGGCTCCACTGGTAGCTCAGCACCAGGCGGTGACGGGAGTCGAACAGGGAGCGTCCACGTTCCGCAGCCAGGTCGAAGGGGTTCTGCGCCAAGTCATTTTCGCCGGCTACAGGTTTCGATGCCGAGCCGGTCATATTGAAGGATGAAGCGTCATCGATAGTCTTGGAGAAGGTATAGGAAGCAAGGAAGGACATGCCGTGGCTGAAACGCTTTTTCAGGCTGGCCTCCAGAGCGTTGTACGACGAATTGGCGATACCCTCGATCAGACCCGTGGAGGAAAGCTTGCAACTGCTGGCTGGATCCGCCAAGGTGCATCCGGAATAGAGGCGGCGCTGGTCGGCGTTGCTCGACGTGGAAATAGGTGAAGGGGGATTGGTGCTCGAGTCAAAGCCCGGAATGTAGATAGTCGGATTGCCTTCGACGAAGCGAGGCAGCTTGGTCCCTTTTGTCCCCACATACCCGATCTCAAACAGCAGGTCTGAGCCGAAGGATCGTTGAATGTTCAAGTCCCAATCCTGCGCGTAGGGCAAGGGGAGGTTCGCCGCAACCGTCAAATTGGTCAGCGGAGTTGCAAACTGGCCGTTGGGTGGAGGGTTGCCGTTGAACGGAGGAGCTGAGTAGGGATTGGCAAAATTGGGCGGAGGATTGCTGAGCTGCAGAGTCTGTAGAAAGGGAGGCGCGCTGATCGGCGATTGCAACGGTCCGCCCTGACCGGTGTAGTAAGGTTCGTAAAAGATTCCGTACGCGGAGGTCACCAGCCACTTGGAGCTTCCGGTCGGGTCCCAGGCAAAGCCGACGCGGGGCGCAAATCCCTTCTTGAAGGTTGGGATCAGGCCATCGGGAACGCCCTTGTCGCCGGGATAGAGTATGCCCAGGGGCGCGCTCGGAACCACGGTGGACTGCCGCCCGGGGATAAAGAGAGTCTGCCGGTTCTTGATTTCGGTATAGGGCGAGGGCAATTCATAGCGCAAGCCCAGGTTCACAGTCAGGCGGGATGAGACTTTGTAGGTGTCCTGCACGTAAGAGTTAAAGGACTGGCCGTTGATGCCGCGGGAAAAGTCGCCACGGCCCTGGAGAAAGAAGATCGGCTGTCCAAAGAGAAACGTGGCGAACGCGTCGGGAACCACGGGGAACGGCACGAAAACAAAGAAGCCGTTAGTGGCGATGCCCTGCAGGACGTTGACATGCAGGTGCTGGTACCCGCCTCCGAACTTGAGTTCATGACGTCCGCGCACCCAGCTCAGCGAGGCGGAATAGTCATAAGCATTTTCATAGGTGTTGCGCGGCCCGGTAATCGGATCGCCGATGGTGGTATAGCCATTCACCTGGATGAAGGGAGGACCGACGGCCACGTCCAGGCTCGGGTCGTATTGGAAGCCAAGGCTGCCGGGAGTGGTGTGATTCGTCCTCTCTCCGTAGAGAAATTTGTTTCGCAGGAATGAAAAACGGAAGACCCCGATCATAGCAGGGGAGAAGGTGTGAGTTTCCTGGGCTACGAAATTCTGGGCGCGTTGTTCTTGTCCGACAGGGAAGCCGGGGACGCTGGCTCCTGACGTAGGGATGGGATTGAATTGCGAGCCGTCACTGATCGCATAGCGGAAGTTGAGGATATCGGAGGTTGTCAGGTAGTGATCCAGGCGCACCCCGTACTGGTTCGCGTCTTGGCGCACGACTTGCGTCGAGGTGAAGACGTTGGCCCCGTTGTTGGGCAGCGGAAAGAAACTTAAGAGGTTTTCCGACAACGCATTAATGCCACCCGGCACGCCTACCGGAGGCAGTTGGTTGTTGGGATAGGGCTGATTGAGGAAGACATTAAAGAGCTGGTCAATCGGTTGGCTATTCGGATCACCAGGCGGGTTGGGAGGTTGCCTGTCTCTGCAAATGCCGGTAAGCGGGCCGCTGGTTTCAAAGCCGTTGACACAAAGCGCCGAGAAATCGCCGTTCCGCTGAGCCAGCGAAGGAACGGTTGAAGAGTCGGTTTCTCCCTGGCGGTTGTGGAATCCTTCGTAGTATCCGAAGAAGAAAGTCTTGTCTTTGCGGATAGGCCCGCCGAACGTCCCGCCGAACTGGTTCTGCTTGAGAGGCTCCGTGGCGGCTGCGAAATAGTTCGTGGCATCAAAGACATCGTTGCGCAGGAATTCCCAGAGCGCTCCGTGGAATCGGTTAGTGCCGGAGCGAGTGATGATATTGGTGGTCGACCCCAGGCTCTGTCCAAATTCGGCGCTGGCGTTGTGGGTAAGAATTCTGAACTCGGTGATGGCGTCCACCGGCGGCTTCAGAACGAACCCTCCATCCACCCCGTTGAAATTGTTCGCTCCGTCGATCAGAAAATTGTTCGACTCGGGGCGCTGGCCATTCACCGCATAGGCTTGTCCCGCGCGCAGCGAACCTCCCGCCTCGGCCAAACCCGGAGTAAGGGGCACAACCCCAGGCTGAAGCAACCCCAGCTGGGTAAAGTTGCGGCCATTCAGGGGCAGGTCGAGAACTTCGCGCTCTGAAACCGTCTTGCCCAGACTGGTCACCGTGCCCTGGATCAATTGCGCGTCGGCATTGACCTCCAAAATCTGGCTCTCGGCGCCCACGGCGAGATGAACCGGAATGGTGGCAGTTTCGTTTACGTTCAGGGTGACTCCCTGCTGCATGTACTTCTGAAATCCTTTGGCTTCGACCTGGAGTTCGTAATGACCGACCGGCAGTTCCAGCAGGACATACGCGCCACTCGGATCTGCGGTCGCAGTACGGGTCAGGCCAGTTTCGGTTTGGCGGGCGCTCACCATTGCGCCCTGCACCACTGCGCCGCTCGGGTCCTGAACGGTTCCACGAATACTTCCTGTGATCTGCTGCGCCCCCGCGCCGAGACCCGCACTGAGTATTGCCAGCAGGCATACCAGGCTTCTGAAACGAACCATTGGTTGCTTCTCCTTATCAAAACTTTTGCTCAAGGTTGGAAGGCACAGAATTCGGCTGTAAAAAAGGCGCAGTGAAAAACCGGACACAGAAAGTGCGGCGATTATAGGGACTCGCGTGAACCGGTCAATAATAGGAAAGGACTATTCGCTGCCACAGCGTGCGCGGGTGGGTACTGCGCGGGTTAGTACCGAAGGAACTGGACATCGGTACGCCTAGTGTTTTTGTGCTATTGCTCGGCCATCACTCTGTTATTTAAGGTTCGCGCAACCGCCGCCTTGCTGTGCGAACCAATAGCGCGATCGTTTCATAGGGGACAACCATGGCTCACATTCAACTTCCAGAAGGGCTCCCGGGGATTGTCGGGCCGCTGACATTCAGCCCCGATACGGCCCAGCCTCTACTGCAACTGGCAGAAGTGTTGCTCCGCGGACCTAACACCCTCACCTCCGCGGAGCGTGAGGTGATCGCTGCCCATGTTTCGTACCGCAACGAATGCGATTTCTGCCAGCTCTCACATAGCGCCGCTGCCGCCGCGCATCTCGGCGGAAACTACGATCTGGTTGAACGGATCAAGGTCAATCCCGAAGCCGCCGAGGCTTCGGACAAACTAAAAGCTCTGCGGAATATCGCAGGCAAAGTGGAGAAGAGTGGAAAGCAAGTCACGTCCGAAGATGTGGCTCGCGCCCGGGCAAAGGGAGCCACCGACAAAGAGATTCACGACACCGTGCTGATCGCCGCTGCCTTCTGCATGTATAACCGCTATGTAGATGGCCTGGCCACTCCGCAGCCACTCGGGCGAGAGGCTTATCACGAAATGGGCGAACGCATGGCCCACCAGGGTTACGGACGCGCCCGCCAGGCGGCGTCTCAGGAAGTGGCATAAACCAGAGTGAGACTCTCATGGCCCACATTAAGTTAGCCCAAGGATTGCCGGGCATACGGGGCCCAATGGTGTTCAGTCCCGAAACCACCAAGCCACTGGGCGACCTGGTGCAGGTTCTCCTGGCCGGCCCCCACTCGCTCACGCCAGCGGAGCGGGAGATGATTGCCACGTATGTTTCGTCGGAGAATGACTGCTTTTACTGCCAAACCTGCCACGGTTCCACGGCGGCGCAACACCTTGGCGGCAGCGATGCGGATTACGAACTCATCTCCCAAATCAAGCAGAACTACGAGTCCGCTCCGATTTCCGCAAAGATGAAAACTTTGCTGACCATTGCCGGCAAAGTGCAAAAAGGCGGCAAGCACGTGACCGCGGAAGATGTCGCGCGGGCGCGAACGCAGGGCGCGACTGACAAGGAAATCCATGACACGGTTCTGATTGCCGCCGCATTCTGCATGTTCAACCGCTATGTGGATGGCCTGGCCACATGGCAGCCCCGCGACCCCGAGATCTACCGCGAAATCGGAAAGATGACGGCTCAACTCGGCTATGTGGGCCGGGATTACAAAAAACCCCTGGAGTCGATCGTGACTTTGCAAAACAAGGCTCTGCAAAACAAAATCCAACCCTGAAGGAGCACTCTGCGATGGCGCACATCCGACTTCCTGAAGGACTTCCCGGAATCCTGGGACCGATGGCATTCAGTCCCGACACTGCCAAACCGCTCAATGCACTGGCCGAGGTGCTACTGCGCGCCCAATTCGCTTTCAGAAGCGGACCGCGAAATGATCGCCACCTATGTTTCCTCGCAGAATGATTGCTACTTCTGCCGACACGCTCACGGCGCGGTAATGGCCTCTCGCCTCGGCGGAAACGAAAAGCTCGTGAACGATGTCAAACTCAACTTCGAATCAGCTGGAATTTCGGACAAGATGAAGGCCCTTTTGAATATTGCCGGCAAAGTGCAGAAGGGCGGCAAACAGGTGACGACCGATGACGTGGCCCGCGCCCGGGAACAAGGTGCCACAGATAAAGAGATCCACGACACGGTGCTGATTGCAGCGGCGTTCTGCATGTTCAACCGCTACGTGGATGGTCTGGCAACTTGGGCGCCCACTGACGTAAATATGTATCGCGAAAACGGGAAGCGGCTGACCGAGATCGGGTATGTCCACTCCACCGATGGTCTGTTGGCGGATACGCACCGTTGATCCCTGAACTAAGTTAGCCCTGACGCCGGATGATGGATTTTCATGCAGCTTAGTATCGGGCTGGTCATGAAAGTTGTGACCAGAGCCATAAGGACCATCATGGTGAATAGCGTCGGGGACAAAATTCCCAAGTCGAGGCCAGCGTTCAGGATCACCAGCTCAACCAGCCCGCGGGTGTTCATCAGCACTCCCAGACCAAGCGAATCCTTCCAATTCATTCCGGTGACCTTGGCGGTGAAGGCCGCTCCCGCCAGCTTACCCACCACGGCCGTCGCAATAATAGCCAGTGCGTATCCCCACATCGATTTATTTGAAAGCAAGTCGATACGCGTGCGCAGGCCAGTGAGGGCAAAAAACAGCGGCAATAAAAGCGCAAGGCTGAGGGATTCGATGCGGTCGACCACATCCGCAACCATGCGTTCATTTTTCGGCATGACCAACCCAGCCATAAATGCACCGAACAGCGCATGTACTCCCAATCGTTCGGTTGTCCAACTGGCTACGAGCATGAAGAGGACCAGGGAAGAGATGAACTCCATGCCTGCCCCTCTGTTTTGGTATCGCGATTCCAGGAAAGCTGCTGCCCGTCGAATCGGAAGCAACATGACGACGACGAACGCAACCAGCAACAGCAACGTCACCGCGAGATGGCGCCAACTTTGACCCGAACGCACCATTGCTGTCAGGACGGCCAGCAGCAGCCAGGCACTAATGTCATCAATCGCTGCGCAAGAAATGGCCATGGTTCCGAGGCCGGTTCCCAGCAGGTTGCCCTCTTTCAGAATACGGGCAAGCACAGGGAAGGCGGTGATGCTCATTGCCGTTCCGACGAAAAGAACGAAAGCAGAAAACGCTACCCGCTCACCCGCAAATTGCGGATAGAGCACTCTGGCCAGGCCGATGCCTAGCGCAAGCGGCAGAACAATACTGACATTGCTGATCAGAACTACAGCAGCCCGTTGCTTGAGCACACGATTGAGATCAACTTCAAGACCGACCACAAACATGAAGAGCAAGAGTCCAAGCTGGCTTAGGACTGTGAGCGAAGGCAGCGACGATGCGGGAAAGACATAAGCGAAAGCCGCCGGAAAGAATCGTCCAAAAAGAGATGGGCCAAGGACAATGCCCGCGGTCATTTCCCCCACAACACGTGGCTGTCCAATATTCTGAAAAAACCAGCCGAACATGCGTGCGACCAGCAGTATGGTCCCAATGGAAAGAATCAGTTGTTCAGTCTTCACTCAATTGCCTTTTTTTAAGACTGCTCGAGATTGCAGTAATAGCCGGGCAAATTCTATCCGATGGATGGCGGGAGAGCACGGAGCCCACACTACGGCAAGTCAGGTCATGATGAAAGCAAGGAAGGATCCATTATCGTGGAAGACCTGGCCTCTTCAGCCCAGATTTCAGCGGAGCTAGAAACCCACGACAGATAAGAACTTCTATCCCAGCTTGCACTCGGGTTTTTGGATAGATGGTGTCACCAGGCCGCAACACCAGTACAAGATCGCCGCGCTGATTCGAAAGAATCCGAGCATCGTACCCAGCAAAAATGTCGAGAACCAACCGGCGGGGCTCAGGCGCGCATAAACCACATTCATGCTCCACGCCGGACTGGTATATATCGTCCCTGCGGTGGGCAGTCCAATCCGATTTCTGACTACCGGCTCGTAGATTATTTTTTCGATTCCTTCGTTGAAGAACCTCGCCGTCTGCAAAATCCGGCGCTGTAAGCTTTCCTCGCGCTCCCTGGCAACTCCCCTCGCGTCCGGAATTTCAGGACCAGGGCCGCAGCCTCGGCCGCATGCCGAAGCGCCGCGGTAACTCCATTCGAAGTCATGGGATCAACCAGAGACGCCGCCTCGCCCGTAATCAGCCAGTTCGGCCCGGCCGAATGCCAGGTAAACCCGGCACCGGAACGAAGTCACATTGAGCGGACCGAGTGCGCTTTGTTGAAGGAGCGGCTCCAAGCGAGAAAATTTCATGAGTTGCTGCCGAAATACATCCTCGACCGATGCTCCCTCCTCACGCTTGCCTTTTGAGCGCTGCGCCCGGCGCCACGTATCCCACGCTGACCGTGTCAGGACTGACCGGGATCTCCCAAATCCACTCCAGATATTCCGCCGGCAGCGGGTCCATATACAGCGTCGTTCCCTCAACTTGCTGCGGCACTCTGAAGTAGGTCCATATCGCTACTTTCGTGGGCCCATACTGCAGCGAAGGCAAGTTGAACTTCCGCGCCACCAGCGAAGCCCCCATCCCGGAAGCGTCAATCAGCCATGGAGAGGAAACGCGGACGCCTCCTTCAGTTTGGACCCAGTGAATCTTCTGGTCGGCGGTTTCAAGATCCACAACACGGTCGCGCACAAACGTGACCCCTTGATCCACGACCATCTTCAGAAGTTCATCATCCAACTGAGTCCGCTCGACATGCAGCGTGGTCAGGTTGACATAGAACGGAGGGCCACCCAGCCAGCTCGACGGGACGTAATGCGTATCGCATCCATCGCGCATTTTCACGGTGACATGCCGCTTCCAGGTTGCGATGCGGGACGCGATCAGGCTTTCGGGAGACAGTCCAAGGCGATTCAAAAGATCGGGAGCTGACCAATCCAAAGACTCTCCCACTGGCGGCCGGACGGCCTGTTGCGGCTCAATGCAGACGACCTTCAGGCCCGCCCGGGCCAATTGCAGCGAGGCCGCCTTTCCGGCCAAACCGCCGCCAATGACAGTTACATCGCAGTCAATCGATGGCGTCTGCTCAGGCATTATGCGTCGATTTTACGATGAACTAGAAAGCGTTGCGGACTTGTGTGAGGTCAAGCGCCTTGAGTATTTGCTCCATCTGCCAGAGATGGCGGCGCTCATGGGCTGACAGCATGCAAAGGGCGCCATAGACGTTGTAGCTGAAGCGCGCATACACCGGTGACTCAACTCTTACTTGATCAATCGCGAGGCCAGCCGCGGACCGTATGGTTTTCGCAAGTTGAACCTGCGACTCTTCGAATGCACCCCAAGCCGAATCGAAGTCGTGACGGCGCGGGATCAGTGGCGTGAGCACTTTGAACCGCAGTCGGTAGGGAGGCTCCAGATTCCGGATGAACAGGCGCGTGAGCGTACCAGTTCTAAGAGCGCGGTTAGTGGTAAGGCGTGGGGCGCCAGCCATGGCAGACGCTATCGCCGGAATAAACGCATTGGTGGTCTGAGTCAAATGATCCAGGCATTCCACCACGGACCACGACGTAGCTTCGAGGCGGGTTGCCAGATCGCTTTGGCTGCGGCCGGCAACCAAATGTTTGGCTCGTAGAGTTATGTTCTCGACCTGATGCAGAATGCTATCGAGTTGCGTGGCCGAAATCCGAATTGTGCCGGTGCGAACCGGCATGAGCCCGAGAAACTTCGGCAACCGTCGAATGCTGCCCGTCGCTCCTGCAAACATTCCCATAGACCTGCCAGTCAGCCTGGGGGTCACGCTAACTTGAAGGGTCGGGTTAGGCCATAGTCAAAAAGTACTATTACGGCCTGATGGGAACTAAATCCGTCATCAGCTAATGCCATCTGGCCACGGATGATGGCAGCGACGGCCGAAGGGCCGGTTCGAGTGCAGGCGGCATAGGCAACCCCCGCTTCCTGGTAGCACTGAGGGCAGGCAAGTTAGCATCCAGAAAACGTAGCACAAGCCAGCAATGCGACTGATACGATAAGCGCCGGGAGGGGGCTTCGATGGCTCATTCATCGAACCACTGGGGAATACCGCTCATCGTGCTGAGTTTGGCTTTGTCGGCATTCGCGGGCGAGCCAGAGTGGGTGGAGGTTCGCTCACGGCATTTCTCTGTGGTAACCGACGCCGGCGCGAAGCGTGGCCAGGAGGTCGCACTGCGCTTCGAACAAATGCGAACCGCATTTGGCACGCTGCTGGCAAAAGCAAGGGTTAATTTGCCCGTGCCACTGCAGATCGTGGCATTTCGGAATACGAGAGAATTGAGCGATTACGTGCCACTGTGGAAAGGCAAGCCGATCCAGGCGGCAGGTGTGTTCCAAGGAAATGACGACCGATCCTTCATCATGCTCGACATGTCGGTGACTGATCCGTGGCGAATTGTATTTCATGAATATGGACATCAATTGCTGAATGGAAATACCAGCTCGGAGTTCCAACCCTGGTTTGACGAAGGATTTGCCGAATTTTATTCCACCGTCAAGGTCAACGGAAAAGAAGTTTATGTTGGGTTGCCGTCGAAGACCAGCCTTCAAATCCTGCAGCAAATGCCGTGGATGAAAGTCGCGGACCTGTTCCGGGTACAGAACAATTCCAGCGTTTATAGCGAGAGTGGCGATCATCGCACGATGTTTTACGCGGAATCGTGGCTGGTAGTTCACTACCTCTTTGACAAAATGCTGACTCCAAATCTGGAAACATATTTCGAACTGGTGGTGAATAAAAACCTCAGGGCGGAAGACGCAATTCAGCAGGCTTTCGGGATCAGCTCAACCGATTTCGACAGGGCGCTTCGAGAGTATTTTCTCAGCGACCGATATACCTACCACAAGCTTCCAGCGCCGGCGGGAACGGAGAGCGCCGCATACACAACCAGGGCGCTGGGACCGAACGATGCCAAAGTAGTCATGGCCGACATGCACCTGCATTCCCGCGATTATCAGGACAAGGCGGCAACGGAGTTCGAGGATGTACTCAAGGCAGAGCCAGGCAATCCGGCGGCACTACGCGGTTTAGGATATGCATATCTGCTCAAACACGATTTTCAACAAGCCGGAGAATATTTTGCGAGGGCAGTGGAGTACGACTCGGAGGACCCACGAGCGCTCTATTACTCTGCGCTGCTGGCGGAAAAAGAAGGCGGGCTTGCGCGTGACCGCGGGGATCTCGCCTTGATCCAGAAGCGGCTGGAGAAATCGATCGCGCTGAATCCCGAGTTTGCGGACGCGTACAACCTGCTGGCCTTTGCTGACGCGTCTCAGGGCGAGTCCGACGAAGCTTTGAAGATGATGGTCAAAGCTGCAACCCTCAACCCACGGAACCTGGGGTATGCCTACTACCTGGCAGAGATGTACATGATGAATCACAAATACGAAGAGGCGACAGCGCTGCTTGGACCTCTGATGAAATCAAGCGACTCTCGTGTTGCTGGGCCAGCTGCGCGGCTGCAGCTCGAGGTGGAAAGCGCCAAGCGTGTTGCGAACGAAGGTTTTCCGCTTCCGGTTCAAACCGAATCCGAACATCACAATGGAGCAGCCTTCCGAGACCCCCCGGTCGCATCTCTCACCGAACCGAGCGCACTACGTTTAGCCCGGTCCGTAAATGAAATCAAGGAGAAAATGCGGGAGAACCTCGATGCCGACAAGAGTGCCATTGCCGAGCTGGAGCGCGAAGCCAACTCCTTAACTTCACTTTTGACCACCGCAAACCTTAATAAAACAGACGAGACTGTGGCTCGCTATTACCGGGGTATCGCTCTAGAAGAAATGAATGTCGTACGCGATCGCCAGGGGCTGGCGATTGATTTGTCCGCTGCAAAAGAGGCGTTGGCCGACTTCGACAATGTGATTGCGACCGGCGCCGATATTCCCTCGTGGGGGGTTGTCATTGCCAGCGTGGAGTATTTTGCTGGGGGAATCGCGGCAAATCAAGTTCGCTCTGACACCTTGGCCTTCTCGTACTGGGAGAAATGTGCGGAAAAGGGACATGCCGGATGCTTGAACATCGTGGCAGACGCTCACATCACGGGTGAAGGTGGAGAGAAGGTGGATTTCGAACAGGCTCTCGATATCCATCACAAACTGTTCCAAACGGGAGTTAGATATAGTTGCGCGGGTGCGTATTCAGCGCGCAGTGTCGCTAACATCGCATACTTCATGGGTGTTGGGCGGCCAGGCGACGACGAATTGGAATGGGTCAGCAAGTCCTACGAACTCTCGGACCGGGTCGAGGCCAATGCCGCGAAGAAAGATGCTTGTGACGGATCGGACGCACGGATCGAAGAATTCCTGTACCGACTAAGCCGCGGGGAGCGAAGAGATAACCTCTTGCGGGAGGCCTGGGAGCGATTGGACGAAGAGTCGATCACCACCAAGGCAACAATTGAGTATCTTTCCGGTTCCAAGGATGAAAAAGATTTTGAGGCACAGGTGGAATCCAGCAAATCGGAGCGCTCCCAATGCTCTGCCTATTTCGAGGGAATGTGGTACGCCGAGGTCACAAAAAAGCATGCGTTAGCGCGGAAGTATTACCAGCGCCTATTGGACACAGGCCAAAAACACTGCCGCCTGGAGATAGTTTACGCGGAGAAGTTCAAGTTCTAGCAGTCGTTCTCCGTCACTCCAGCCCTCTGGTCTAATAAATCGCATGACCACGCCATTCCCAAGTGCTAGTGACCTGAAGCCCAGCATCCCGGTGGCTGCAATCTCTCGCACTGGCACCCAAGAGCAAAGTTGAGGCAGCATTCTCTCTGGCGGTCGAGCACAGCAGACCTTGTCCGGTAAGACCCTCGCTTCGCGTGAATCGGCCCTGCCTCGGACGGCACTTGCAAAAATTCACACACATTCTGCCCTCAGCTTCCAAATGTGCGGTTTT
The DNA here is from genome assembly GCA_963696825.1 of Terriglobia bacterium. Lineage (GTDB taxonomy): Bacteria > Acidobacteriota > Terriglobia > Terriglobales > Acidobacteriaceae > JAIQFF01. The sequence continues at coordinate 486,898 of CAVOLN010000006.1, read as the reverse complement.
GTGACCACTTATCAGTGGTTTACAAACCAACCGGTGGGCCAAGTTCCAGAAAGGGGTGAGGGCTTTCGCATAATAGCAAGCGTCGGGTACTTTTCAGACAAAATGCGACTGCTACTTGGATCCTGCCCTCTCGGCGCCCAGACCTGTGTTGGAGCGCACGAGAAGTTCGTTGAACTTGTGTTCCGAGCTTGGTTCGTGGCTGAGGAGCGTGCCGAGGATTGCACCGAGGAAACCGAGCGGAATGCTTAGGATGCCGGGGTTCTCAAGAGGAAACCAAGCTTTGGCTTGGATCAGGTGGCGCGCAGCGCCCGTGACGCTTGGAGGATCGACAGCCATCAGGCTGGGACCAACCAGAATCAGTCCAATCGAAGCAAGGAGCCCGACCGCAAGGCCAGCGACGGCGCCAGTAGTGTTGAATCTGCGCCAGAATATCGAGAGAACGATCACCGGGAGGTTGGCCGAGGCCGCGACAGCAAACGCCAAAGCGACCAGGAAGGCGACGTTGGCGGTGGGACCCAGCAGGATCGCAACGGTGATCGCAACCGCGCCGACCACAAAGGCCGAAACGCGTGCGACCAAAACTTCCTCGCCAGGTTTCCGCTCGACACCGTTGTGGATGACGTTGGTCCAGAGATCGTGGGCAAAGGAGGTCGAAGCGCTGATGGTAAGTCCGGCGACAACGGCCAGGATGGTGGCGAAGGCGATCGCGGAGATGAAGGCGAAGAAAATGTTACCTGCCAGAGCTTGCGCAAGCAAGGGAGCGCTCATGTTGGTGCCACCGTGGGTGGAGATGAAGTCGCGACCCACGATGGTCGCCGCGCCGAAGCCGAGGAAAGTGGTCATGATGTAGAAACTGCCAATAAGGACCATGGCCCAAACGACGCTCTGCCGTGCGGTTTTAGCGTCAGGCACTGTATAGAAGCGAACCAGGATATGCGGGAGGCCGGCTGTGCCAAGAATCAACGCGAGTCCTAACGAAATGAGTTCGAGGGCTCCGTAGGGTGGCTTGTAGCGGAGGCCGGGTTGGAGGAAGTCTTTAACGACCTCTTGCCCCTTCTCGTGATAGGTGACGTGTCCAACGGCATTGAAAAAGTCGCCAAGACTGAAATGGAAGTGAGCCAGGACGAGAATGCTAAGCAAGATCGTGCCACCCATTAGCAGGATCGCCTTGATGATCTGTACCCAGGTAGTGGCCAGCATGCCTCCGAAAACTACGTAGCCGATCATCAAGAGTGCCGACACCGATGACCGCGGTGTGATAGCGGATGCCAGAATCTTTCAGCAAGAGCGTGACCAGGGCGCCGGCTCCAACCATCTGCGCAATCATGTAAAAAGTGCCGACAGTCAGGGTGCTGATCGAAGCCATGGCGCGCACGGGGCGTGGGTTGAGGCGGTAGGCGAGAACGTCGGCCATGGTATAGCGCCCGGCGTTGCGCAGGGGTTCGGCGACGACCAGCAGAACCGTGAGGTACGCGACCAGCCAACCAACCGAGAACATGAAGCCGTCGTATCCCTGAAAGGCAATAATTCCCGCGATGCCGAGGAATGAAGCGGCGCTCATATAGTCGCCGGCGACGGCAATGCCATTCTGCCACCCCGTGACACGGCGGCTGGCAGCGAAGTAGGCGCTGCTACCCGCGGAGCGTTTCGATGCCCAGTACGTGATACCGACTGTGATGGCGATGAAGATCAGGAACATCACCAGTGGTGTCGACACTTACCGGACCTCCGGTTGGCTCTGGACGTGGCTTTCGGCTTCCTTGATGATGTCCTTCGCGATCCTGTCGAAGTTGTTGGCAGCTTTGACGTACAGCCACGCTATCGTCCAAGCCATGAAGAATTGCGAAAGCGCGAACAGGTAGGCGAGGTTTACCACGCCGATGACCTTGGTCGACATGAATTCCGGAGCGTATCCGACAAGGATTGGGAGCAGAAAGTAATAAATGATGAAGAATACAAAGGCGGGAATAATGAAGCTTTTCTTGATTGCCAGCAGGTCTTTGAATTCCCGCGTTTCGGCGATGCGATCCCATTCGGTTTTGTCGGCTTCGTAACGCCGGGCGGATTCGCTCATACGGTTCTCCTCGCTCGACGAAGACGCAGTAAGTGCGCTGCGTGCTACTTCAAAAGCACTGGCAAGTTTGCGGCTTCAATGAATCGCAACCGGAATTCCACAGAGATTACAGCAAGCATTCCCGAGACGTTAAGCGATGCGGGAAGAGCCTACACACCAAGCTGTCACAAAGCAATTGTTCTGACGAAATCCCCATGGCACAAGAGGATAGGGCACTTCTCTGCCGTTGTTGTTCCAGAGGCACGTCAGCGCATCGTTTCAACTCGTTCTGACGGTCGTTCGTGCGCGCCCATCGTGCGCGGGTTCGTGGCGTGTCCTCCGCGGGGTTGCAGATCTTCGCGCAGGTCTTTCATGTGCTTAACGATATTACCCACCCTCCGAGCAATGAAAGTAAGCGTCTTCGGATCGTCCTCTATTTTCTCGAGCTGCTTGACAGTTTGGCTCAGCAGGTCGAAAAGCGAAGTTTCAGATTGTTGTGTTTGCATGGCCTTTTTCGTACCTCCTTTTGGTACGGTCAAGTTCTGGGTGTGATTCGTCTGTTCAAGCTGAACGAAAAAGTATCCGGCGCGGGAGTCTGTGCCACGCCGGATACGCTGAATGATCTACGGCAAGTAGTAGCGGAACGAGGTCCACACCATATTGTCCACGGCCTTGGGTGAAATGCTGACTGCTGTGCCGTTGTTCCCCGACCAGCCGCTCCGGGTAAAGTAGGAGTACTGAAGTCCCCAGCGAAGCCCGCCTTTGGGTCCTTGGTAAAACCGGTGCCAGAAACCTATGGTTCCCTCCATGATGAGGCGAGTGTCACCCGCGCAGGTGCCGCCGGCGGATGGAGTGAGCTGATTGGACGGCGGATTTTCCGTGCTACAACCCGTATTATTAGCGAATGGCGAACCATATCCGCCGATCTGATTTAGCTTGAACGCGGTCGTTGTTGTGGCGGGTATGGCGGGAGTCGTGGCGGTGGCCGGGATCGCAGGCGTTTTGGTGATCGTAATGCTGTCGTACCCCTTATACGCCGTGCGCCATCCGTACTCTCCACCGTAGTAAGCGTAGATATCCAGTTTCGGGGTGGGGTGGAACTCCAATTCCCCGAGGGCGTGGGCGGTGCGGATCAACGCTTGGGTACCGTCGGGGCGGAGGGTTAGATCAGCAATCTGTGCTGAGCCGTAGCGGCCGATGCCATCTCCCGCGGCTCCCTGGAGAGCGAACTCCACCTTCTTCGTAAACACAGGAACGCGCAGGTTGGCCCCAAGACCACCGCCCGTTCGGGTATCTTCAAATGCCCCGATTGAACTCGGCGAAGTGGAACCGTTGACCGAGCAAGGAAGCGTCGTGGGGGCCGCCGGAGGAGCTGTATCCGTCGCATTCGTGCCCACCACACCGCAGGGATAAACTCTATTCCGAAACGTACTGAGAATGCCGAACACTTCGTAATGGCCGAACCCGGGATCCGCTGCCGCCTTGACGATGATGTCAGGCGTTTTGTTGAAGGAGTATCCGGTCGTGTCGACGAAGTTATACAGGCCGCCGCCGGCCCCCGGACCGAAGACGAAGGCATTTCCGGTCGTGGCAACTGAAGCAGTCCCCACGGTCGTTGTTGTGACCAAAGAAAATCCCCTTCCACCGATGGTCGCCTGCGGTCCTTCTACGGCAAGACCAAGAGCGAATTTGCCGCCGAAGTCTTTGACCACGCGCAAGCCGTACTGCCGCTCCCAGCTGAAGCCCACTTGATACTGCGAGTCAATGGTCTGTGGAAGAACTTCTTGGCGGTTTGTGATTCCTTTTCTGGTTTCGGTTGCCAAAGACCACTGCTCACCGCCCGTCACAATCCAGCCACTCTGAAATGCTGCTTGCCCGTAAAGAATCCGTTGGCGAAGTACGTAGCTATTGCTCTGCCGGTTGTTGGAAGTTACCCCGGTACCAAGAAAATCAGCTTCCCAGTATCCGGTCAATTTGGTGTTGCCGACTTTGCTTTCCGCAAGCAGGCCAACCCGGGACTGTCGCGCCGTGAAAGCATTCTCGCCAATATGGGCCAGTGCGTTCCCCGGGTACGGAATGCTATTAAACGGGGTGTTGATGTCGGATTCATTGGCCCGTTGGCGGGTCACCGTTTCTGCGGCTACGAATCCAACCGGGGTGATGCTGACTCCTTTGTAGCGGATCGCTACCGGGCTCTCGGAGATGGACTTCTGCGTCTCCTGGAGCGCTTGCGCAGTGTTGGTGAGGTTGTCTTTCAGGTCGGTGACATCGCTGTGGGTCGTTGCGACAACCTTCTGCTGTTCCTCGGTTTGCGAAAGCGCCGTATCAGCCTTCTGTTCCGCCTGTCCTGCCGCAGTCTGTGCCTGGGTGGACTGCTGCTGCAGTTGTTGAATCACAGCGTCGCGCGTTTGCACCTGGTCCTTAAGCTGCTGGATCTGCTGTTGCTGCGCGCCGATCGACTGCTGCATTTCTTCCAGACGGCGCAAGATCTCGGCGTTGGTCGCGCTAGGCGCCTTTTTCTTCGTGCTCTTCGTGGTGGCCGCGGGTGTGCTTTGTGGGCGGCGCTGCAAGTGCACCGGTGGTGAGCGCTAGAGACAAGGCCAAAGCCATGCCTTTCTTCATTTTTCCTCCATAGAGAGATCAAGATGCACTCGCTTCGGTAGCACCAACACGAACTGCTCCTTAACCGAGTGAGGACAGGACACGAATGCTAGTGGCCAATTGTTAACAACAGATGAAAATCTCTTGAATATCGGGTGAATTGGAAGCTGACGAGCTTTCAGCGCCGCCGAAACTCTGGATAACGGACGGCTCGATGGCCAGATTCACTTTGTTCATCATGTATAATCAGAAAGGTTTGTAATTTATGGGAAGGACCTGGGAGCGGCGATGCTGATCGATTTTCGCGTTCGCAAGCGTCTGAGTTCTTCCAGCCGGTTTACCCTTGTCTTTCTTGCCATTTGCTGTCTCACCGTAAGTCTTGCCACCCGTTTTGCTGTAGCCGGTTCGGAAACCGTTGCCGTAAGAGCTGTACAGGCTCATTCTCCTGATGCTCAGAGACAGAACCTTCTGGGCGATGGTCTGAAGTGGACCGGGCCGGCGCTTAGTTTTACGTTCTTTGAGCCTCCGCGCTCGTTCGTTCCTGCAGTTTTAGCAGTTTTTCCCTCGACGAATCTTTCCTTTGAAAGCTGGCTTTACAACCGACCTCCTCCCAATTCCTAACGCGTCTTTTTCCTTAGGCAGCTAATCACTAGCTTTTGAACTCAGGCCCCAGTCGTTAACGGGGCGACTCCGATTGAATGCGGTTTTCCGCGCAATTGGATTCGAGTTCGAACCTGATGCAGCTCAATGCCTCGGGATCGCCGGCTATGGCTTGAGTTCCATCCGGTCCCGCAGAATTCACGCATCGTGAGTTGACTGCTCTCCGGGAGGAGACCATGAAAAGGAACTTGGCGCTATTGGTGTTGATATGTGGAGTGTTGCTGACGGGTGCGTGTGCAGGCGCGAAGCAGCCGTACCAGTCAGCCACCGTAGTCAGTGTTGCGAACCGCGAAATTCCATCCGTCTATGTCGGCAATCCCATCGGATGCACCACTGCAGTCGGAAGTCTATTCGTATGACATTGGTATCGAGCTCAACTGCACCGTGTACATGGTGCGATACGAGACCGGCCTGGATTACCTGCCGTCCGTCTTCTCTCCCCACCAGACGGTGGAAGTAAGTTTGGAAAAGCACGTCATGAACGTGAATCTTCCTGGCGCGCGTGAGGTGAGGTTGAGTATTGCTAGACGCAGCGCGTGTCAAGAACACGTCGTGTTCAGTCAACAACTAACCTCAGGGTGTGGCCGTTAAGCATGATCGGAAGATGGCCGGTGTATTCAATTCCGGTCCTGCTGGACGGTATGGCGGAAGGGGACAAGAGATTTCGTGGCATGGCGTTTCGCCGCGATGGCGTTTCAAGAATTGTTGTAAGAGTGCGTTTCAGCTACGTAAATTGGGGCCCGAATGGTGATTGAAAACATGCGTAAGCGATTTCCTTCAATTCTCGTCGGAACAGCAGTTTCTGCTGTGGTGGTCGTATTGCTTGCCTCGGACCGGGTGCGGACGTTCTGGCGGTTCCTCTACAACTGTGTCCGCCGATGCAGTCCCGCGCGCAGCGGTGGTAAAGGTTCGGCGTACACCACTGTCCAACACACTCTCGATTGCAGGCGAGTTCCTGCCGTACCAGGAAGTGGAACTCCACGCAAAGATTGCGGGCTACATACGCAACATCAACGTCGATATCGGCGACCGGGTTCGCACCGGGCAAGTACTCGCGGTTCTGGAGATACCCGAGCTGTCCGCGGAGCTTGCAAGGTGCGAACGCTGGAGTGCGCCACAGCCAGCGAGGAGATAACCCGGGCTCAGAATGAAGTAAGCCGAGCCGAGGCCGACCACGATGCGTCTCCATGCGGCCGCCTCGCGCTTGAAACAGGCGTCCGAAGCGCGTCCAGGCCTGATCGCGGAACAGGAACTCGACGACGCCACGGCCAAGGACCGCTCGGCGGAGGCGCAGGTGGAAGCGGCCAAGTCGGCGTTATCAGCGTCCCGGCAGCAATTGGAGGTTTCCCAGGCCGATCAGCAGCACTATGCAGCGCTATCTGAATACTCACGAATTACGGCTCCGTTTGACGGTGTAGTGACGTGGCGATACGCCGACACGGGATCACTCATCCAGGCGGGCACCTCAAACATTAGCTCACTGCCAGTAGTGAAGCTTTCCCAAGTGAATGTATTGCGACTGCGGATTCCGGTACCCGAGTCCCTGGCTGCCAGCGTACGAGATGGCGAACCCGCTGATATCCACGTGAAGGCAACGGATCGAGCACTTGTCAGGAAAAGTAATTCGGTCGACCGACTCGCTCGACCGCTCGACCCGCACCATGCAAGTCGAGGTGGACGTGCCCAACCGGGACTACAAATTGACTCCAGGAATGTATGCCGATGTGTCTTTGCGGATTCAAAACGACCCGAATGCTCTGACTCTTCCACTGCAGGCGATCAATCGAGGGGCGGACAAGACGACGGTGCTTTTCGTGAATGCTGAGAACCATGTGGAAGAACGTGAGATCCATACCGGAATCGAGGGCGCCAATCGAATTCAGATATTGTCCGGGCTGAACGAGGGAGATCGGGTCATTGTGGGCAACCTGGGACAGTATCGGCCAGGCCAGCACGTTGATCCCCAGTTAAGCACCATGGCAGACGAAAAGTACGTCGCGGAACAGGGAGCGCAATAGACATGTCAGGTTTCGCGATTCGCTATCCATTCTTCATCATCATGATGTGCCTGATCATCATGGTCGTCGGCGTAACCACGATGGCTCGCATGCCGGTGGACCTCTTTCCCGAGATCAATATACCCGTGGTGGTGGTGGCGACATTTTATTCGGGAATGCCACCGGAGCAGATTGAAGCCAACATTACCAACCCATTCGAAAGATTTTTCACTCTGGGAAGCGGCATCGACCATATCGAGTCGCGGTCGCTGACCGGGGTTAGCCTCATCAAGATATATTTTCAGCCGGGAACCAATCCTGATGCGGCAGTCAGCGGCATTTCGAATTTGGCAATGGCGCAATTGCGCCGATTGCCACCGGGCACGCTGCCGCCGGTAGTACTGAAATTCGACGCCTCCAGTCTGCCCGTCTGTCTGATCACGTTGAAGGGTCAAGGCCTGAATGAGACAGAGTTGCACGACCTGGGGCAGTTTACGGTCCGCAACCAGATTGCAAATGTGCCGGGAGCGTCCGTACCGCAACCCTTCGGCGGCAAGTACCGGCAGATTCAGGTCTATGTTGATCCGGTGAAGTTGCAGGCCCACCAGCTCAGCCTGATGGATGTGGTTCGCACGGTCAATGACGCCAACACCATCCTTCCCGCGGGTGACGTGCGAATTGGTCCGAAAGACTACAACATCTACACCAACAGCCAACTTGCCACCACCGAAGAAATCAACCGGCTACCGCTGAAGTCCGAGGGCAACGCCGAATTGATGGTGGCCGATGTTGGCCACGCCCAGGATGCGGCCGCCATACAGACCAACATCGTCCGCGTCGATGGGCAAAGGTCGGTCTATCTTCCGATCCTCAAGCAGGGCGGCGACAGCAACACCATCGCGATCGTGAATGGGATCAAGAAGTCCGTGGGCGACCTGGTCGATGTTCCGAAGTCACTAGCGACCAATGTCGTATTCGACCAATCCATTTTCGTGAAGACGGCAATCGCGAACCTGGGTAGCGAAGGAGGGATCGGGCTGGTGCTGACCGCCTTGATGATCCTGATCTTCCTCGGCAATTTTCGCGCGACTCTGGCAGTGATGCTTTCCATTCCGCTCTCGGCCGTCGCCGCATTCCTGGCCATTAACGCCAGCGGCGGATCGATCAACACAATGGTCCTGGGAGGACTCGCGCTCGCGTTTTCCCGGTTGATCGACAACTCGGTGGTTGTTCTGGAAAACATTTTCCGCCATCTGGAAATGGGAGAACAGCCCGAGGTGGCAGCGGAAAAGGGAGGCCAGGAAGTCGCCATGCCGGTGCTCGCCGCCACTTTTACCACGGCAATTGTCTTTTTTCCCGGTTGTCTTTCTCTATGGGGTGAGCAGATTCCTGTTTACGGCGCTCGCCGCAGCAGTTGTCTTTTCACTGTTTGCATCGTACGCCGTCGCAATGACAGTAGTCCCGCTGTTTTGCGCTCGTTTCATCAAGTCAGCGCACGGCGAGGCGGCGCACCATCCCGGAAATAATCTGTTTGAGCGCTTCGTGCGCAGGATTCAATCGCCGCTATGACCAGATGCTCATGCGCTACGACATCGCCGTGAGACGAAGCCTGCTTCGTCCGTTGGCAACAGTCGTCTCGATTCTCGGTGTTTGTTTGTTCAGTTTCGCCTTGTTTCCCGTGATGGGCCTGGGGTTTTTCCCGCGTACTGACCCTGGCCAGTTCGTCATCAACATCAAAACGCCGACCGGGACACGCCTCGAATTGACCAACCAGTACATCAAGCATGTTGAAGCCGACATTCGCCAGGTGGTTTCGCCAGAAGACCTGGACATGATCGTTTCTAACATCGGCATCACGCCGGATTTCTCGGCGATTTACACCAGCAATTCCGGCCAGCACACGGCGTTCGTCCAGGTGAGTCTCAAAAAAGAGCACTCCGTGGGCAGCTATGAGTACATGCGTCGAGTGCGCGCAAAACTGGCCGATGATCTGCCCGAACTTTCAACATATTTTCAATCCGGAGGCCTGGTGGATGCGGTCGTAAATCTCGGATTGCCCGCTCCGATTGACATCCAGGTCAGCGGGAACGATCAGAAGCAGGCTTACCGGACCGCGACCGAGATCGCCGCAAAGGTGCGCCAGCTCCGGGGCGTGAGCGACGTACTGATTCCGCAGGACCTCGACTATCCGGGCATTCAGCTCAATATTGACCGCGAAATGGCTGGGCGCATGGGGGTGTCTTCGAAGGAAGCGGTAGACAACGTGATCACCGCGTTGACCTCGGACAGCATGATCGCTCCCAGCTACTGGGTCGATCCCAAGAACGGGAACAACTACATGCTCACGGTGCAGTACCCGGAGACCCAGGTCAACTCCATCACGGATCTCAAGCAGATTCCGTTGCATGCCGCAAGCAACCTGAATCCCACCAATCTCGATGCCGTGTCCGACGTGAAGATGATCAACACTCCGACCGAGGTCGACCATTACCAGCTTGCGCCGCGTCATCGACGTTTATGTTTCGCCGGCCAGCGAAGATCTGGGAGGCCTGGCCAGCAAGGTAGATAAAGTAATCGGCAATACCAAGCTGCCCGAGAACGTGCGTGTCACCATGCGCGGTTCGGTGGAGGGCATGCGCCAGTCATTCAAGAGCTTCGGCATCGGATTGATCCTATCGATCGTCCTTGTTTATCTGATCCTGATGGCGCAGTTCTCATCGTTCATTGATCCGCTGATCATCCTGCTGGCCATACCGCCGGGGATCACGGGCGTCATTCTGTTTCTGCTGGTGACGCATACGACCGTGAATGTCATGTCGCTGATGGGCGTCATCATGATGACCGGGATCGTGGTCTCGAACAGCATTCTCATCGTGGAGTTCACGCGATCGCTGAGGAAAGAAGGCATGCCCATCGAGCAAGCGGTGGCGACTGCATGCCGCGTGCGCTTGCGTCCAGTCTTGATGACGTCTTTGGCGACCATTCTCGGCATGATTCCGATGGCCTTGGCGCTCGAAGCGGGCAGCGAACAGTACGCTCCGCTGGCGCGCGCCATTATCGGCGGGCTCACGATGTCGGTGGTCGTGACCGTCTTTATTGTTCCCGCCGCATACCTGTTGATTCATCGCCGGGAAGAGCAACTCGCGCCAGCACACCGAGCGCGCAAGGCTGAGATTGATAGTCGATACCTCAGGCAGGGAAATGCCGCTGATGTTGCGTGCTGCTGAGAGAGGCGGATTGCAGGAGATTCCGGGAAGATGAGAAATATTCTGATTGCTGTTCTAGCTTTGCTGCAGCCGGTTTGCGGCTTCAGCCAGACTTCGATCAAGTGTGCAAACGGCGCAGAGTTTGCCTGCAGCCCCGATGCCACAGCAAGTTCCCGGCCAGCCGGTGCCCGGCGCGTTCCGAATGCACCCCAATCGTCCGAATCTCCAAGCCAGCGCCGCGACTCCCACGCCGCTGTCCCTTAAGGAAGCTGAGGCGCTGGCGCTGAAGAACAACCCTCAGATTTCCGTGGCCCGGCTGACTGCTCTGGCGTCGGAACAAGTCACGCGGGAAGTGCGTTCAAACTTGTGGCCGAGCGCGACCGCAGAACGTGACCGGCGTGGATTCCCGCGAAAACAGCCGCATCACAGCAGGCGGACTCAACAATCCCATCATTTATGAGCGCGCCGCGGCCGGTGTCGTGGTCAATCAGCTGATTACCGATTTTGGACGCACGACGAACCTGGCCGCCAGCGCCAATTATGCCGCTAAGGCTGAAAACCAGAACGCGATAGCCACGAAGGAGCAGATCCTGCTGGCCGTGGATCAGGCCTTCTACAGCGCATTGCAGGCGCACGCGGTGCTGACCGTAGCTCAGCAAACGGTGAGTGCACGGCAGACAGTTTCCGATCAGGTGGAAGCGTTGTTCAAGAGCAAGTTGAGATCTCAACTGGACTTCAGTTTTGCCAGCGTCAACCTGGCGCAGGCCAAGCTGCTTCTGCTGGACGCGACCAACAATCAGGACGCCGCTTTGGCTGCTCTTTCCGCTGTGCTCGGATATCCGCGCTTGCACAATTTTCAGCTGATCGAGGACACGACGCCGATCACGTCGCCGCCGGGCAACGTGGACGATCTGATTTCCTCAGCGTTTTCCATGCGCCCGGAAATATTGGCTCTCGACTTTCAGTACCGGGCTGCCGAGAAGTTTCAATCCGCGGAACACGACTTGTTTTATCCCACCATCCAGGCCGTCGGGGTTGTGGGAGATACGCCGGTGCGCAACCCCGTTCTGTCCAATTGGTACGGCGCGGTGGGCGTCAACGTGGGAATTCCCCTATTCAATGGCTTTCTCTATTCGGCAAGGTCCCGTGAAGCACGTCTTGAAAACGCAGGCCACGCAAGATCGGCTGCGCGATCTTCAAAACCGGATTTCACGCGACGTGCGCACCAGTTGGCTTAACGCCAATACAGCGTACCAGCGTGTCAGCGTCACCCAACAACTGTTGGATCAAGCCAGTCTGGGGCTCGATCTCGCGCAAACACGTTACAAGCTGGGTCTAAGTTCCATTGTCGAGTTGAGCCAGGCGGAACTCCAGCAGACGCAGGCGCAAATCAGCAGTGCTCAGGCCGGTTACGACTACCGGCTCGCCCTGACTGTTCTGCGTTACCAGACGACTGGTATCCAGGTTGGAAATAAATGAACGCAAAGAAAATGGCCGCCTTTAGGGAAGAAACTGTTCTCCATCTATTTCGCCGATGTCCGGTATTGGAGACAGGGAATAAAGGCCAGCCGCGAGGCGGGAATACCGGCGCAGGCAAGATTGAGCGCCAGAGATCAGTCGTGAATTTCGTGATCTGCCGAAACGAAGGCGCTATTTGGTACGCCGGTTGCTACTTTTCCGGCATCACAACGACTTCGTCCCTAGGCATGGCGTCGAGCGTGGCCTTATCAATACCAAGGTGGGCGATAACGAGATCTGGTGGCGTGTGGGTCAGCCATTCCGAGAAGGCCAGGTCCTGGTAGACGCTGCTCTTGAACATTTCCAGAAATTTCAGGTCGGTGTCGCCGGTATTTTGGACGTAATGTGGCAGCGTCTTCTGGACATAGCCGACGTCTCCGGCCTGGAAGTCCATGGTGCGTGCCCGGCCTCCGGTGGCGAACACGGTCATTCTTCCGGCACCGGCAATGTAGTACTGCCATTCGTCTGCATTGGGATGCCAGTGCAGTTCGCGTATGCCTCCGGGATGAACGGTGACCACCGCCGCCGCAATCGTCGCAGACGCTTTGAACTTGCTGGAATCGATGATTCGCACCTCTCCTCCCTTGGTGCGCTTCGAAACCGGCTGCTGTCGCGGCGCGAAAAGCGAAATCCAGGGGCGTTGCGCCAAGCGATCCGGCGGCGGCCTTCTGGTCCGCAGTTAGCGGGCCAGGAACGGCGGCCTGGAAAATGAACTTTTCTCTCTTCGGCATTTTTTCCATGGCCTGCTCACTCACGCCGAAGTTCTTCGCCAGCACGTCGTGAGGCGTGTGCGCCATCCAGTCGGTTAGCAGCACGGTTTCGTATTCCGAAAAGTTGCCGTCGTCGAATACCAAGCAGAAACTCAGCGCCGTCGGGATTCAGGCCTTGAATCGAATGTGGAATTCCGGTGGGAAAGTACCAGAGGTCGCCTTCCGTTACGTCGGCGACAAAGCTCTTGCCATCCAAGTCAATCGCCGTGATGCGCGCGTTTCCGTACAGCATGAACGCCCACTCCGCAGCGGTGTGCCAGTGCAGCTCGCGTACGCCTCCCGCGGTCAGTCTCATGTCCACGCCGGCGATTGACTTTGGAAACCGGAAGCTCGCGTACCGTGACCTCGCGCGACCATCCACCTTCCTGCATCCGTTTGTGAGAGAGCGCGAAAGGATACTTAAACGTCTGCACGCCGCCCGCGTCGGTGGGTGGCGGCAAGTTCGAGTCGGGATTTTGGGTGTCGAGCGGGGGATTGGTTGGACCGGGAGCACTCGCGCTTCGATCCGATTTGGTTGGATAAGGCCGTTGTTCCTGGGAGGCGGCATCGGTCGCCGATACCAGTCCGGCGGCCGCTAGAGCCGCCGAGCCCATTCCCAGGAATCCACGCCGCGAGTAGATGTCATTGTTCGCGTCGTCGCTCATGAGTCCCTTTTCCGCATATTTATATTTCAAAAAACCATACGGTAGCCACCCGCCAGTGTCAATCCTCCGAGCGGAACGACGACCGTGGGGACTAATCGCGGAGTCTTCTGGCTAGCGTTTATAATGATTCCATGCCAATCTCAGCCAGAAACAAATTGCGTGGAAAAATTGAAGAAATTGAATTGGGCGATATTATGGCTCACGTGGTCGTGCGAGTCGGAGACAATCTGATTGAGAGTGCGATCACCCGCCGCGGCGCCGACGAACTCAAGCTCAAAAAGGGCGATACCGTCACCGCTGTAGTCAAGGCCACCGAAGTCATGATTCAAAAAGATTGACTGCCTCAAGGCAAGTCCACAATCTTTAGTGCGGTGACCTGTCTTACCCAGCGAGCCATCCGCTTTTCATCCGGCATCACGACGCGATATGGCCCCTCCTTTTCCTCCAGGGGCTTTCCGTTGCGTAAGAAGGCCAACAGAATTCGCTTGTCAGTGAAGGCTGGGTCCAGTTCGGGCAATGCGATCACGACCCGATAACCATCCGCAGCCTGAACCACTAGGCAAGAGGCCAGCCGTGTGCCCTTCAGCGATTCTCCAAAGACGATTCCAGCCTTCTCTAAAATGCTCTTCAGCGTGACCCCTTCATAGCTGGTTGGCCCAGAGCCAAGCTCGACGTTTACCTGGACGCGCTTAAGGCCTTCGATGTCACTCCGGCTGAGCACCACCTGTTTTCCATCGTCGCTCTGAACGGTCAGTTGTTGGCCGTGAACAAACTGCACACTCAGAAGCAGGGCGAAGAGCAGAGTCAGGAGTGAAAGGCGTTTTTTCATATCACACGTGGAGGATCATGACCTCGGTTGCCTTGATAAGCGCGGCCGCAGTCTGACCTGGCTTGAGGTGCATTTCGCGGGCTGACCTGGCGGTGATGATCGAAGTAATTTGCTGGCCGCCAACCAGCTGGCCTCTTACTTCGCCGGAGCTGTTTCCGCAGACAGGAGCATACCACCGATTACTGCACACGCTATTCCAAGCCCGTGAAGCGGCTTTATGCTCTCGTGCAGCAGGGCAGGAGCAAGCAGGACGACGAAGACAGGATATAAGGCAGTCAGGGGTTCGACGATCGAGGCTTTGCCGCCCTGGCGCATCGCCGCCAGTAAGCTCAAGAAGCCCAGGCCATTGAATACGCCATTAAGCAGCGCCCAGCCCAGGCTCTTGGTTGAATACTCGAAAATGGAGGTGCCCGGAAACAGCAATGGCTGCAAAAGAATGAATCCAGCGGCCGCCCAAACCAGAGCTGCGGAGGCGGAAATATAGTTCATGGCCAATTTTTGAAACAGCCCCAGAGTGCCCCATGACACCAGCACCAGGACGGACAGCCATAACCACGTCGGAAGCATGAGCCCCTTCATAAAGAGAGCAGCAGAATGGCAGCCACGGCAAAACCTACTCCAAGCAGTTGCAGTTTATTGATTTTTTCCCGCAGGAATGTGACTGCGAGAAGCACGGTAGCAACCGGATACAGCGAAGTAGTTGCCGTAACGACGGAAGCATTGTCGCCGGCGCGGTATGCGCCGTATAGCGCGATGCCACCCAGTCCGAGGAGCACGCCGCTGATGAGGGCGTAAGAGTTGCCGCGCAGACTTTGCTTCAGTTGGGGCCTCTGCACTGCCACCATCACCAGCCCAACCAGCAGAAATCCAAATGCAGAGACGAACTGCATGGTGGTCGGAGGAATCTCTTTGGAACCGAGCCGGGCAGTAAATGCCCATGCGGTCCAGCACAGTGATGCGGCAATCGAATACCAAAACCAGCTTCTTTTGAGAGTGTTCGCTGCAGCGCCAATGACCGTAGTGAGGCTTTTGGGAACCAGGGGCGCGGTGAAATCTGCGCTTAGGATCTCAGATGGTTGTTCACTTGGCGCAGGGTTGAACGGAATACCCGGTTGAGTCGGTACATTCGTCTTGATCGCAAACAGCAGAACGTGCGGGGGCGGCGGCAGCAGCGGCTCCGCCCGTCAGTGGCCGGCTGTAATCGGACGGGCTGGCAGACTGTCGTTTTTCTCCCGATGAGCGTGCGCCATCAACCATGATAGTTCTGGGATGCTATACATTTCGCACTGCTAACAATCCGCACTAAATCGTAGCGTAGCGATCTGGGAGCAGAAAGTGACGAAGGTCATGCCTAAACACGATTACTTTGGGTCCGAAACGAGAAGATCACTGGACTCAGCGCAACTGCGGAGTGCTCACGCAAATGCGCCTCTTGCCCGAAGTGGTCGGCTGTCACTACGGCCAAGTAATGAATAGTCATTGCACCCACCGCCTAAGCGCTTCTTCTTGAACAGATGGCTGAAATCGCAATCCGACCAGACGGCCCGAATACCAGCGGGGAGATGCTGTCAGTGAGAACGAGCCGGCGTACGGCAGAACGAAATGCATCCCTATCTCTTGAGGGAGATCGGCATTCCGGAGAAGGCGTACCGCCATGCCTCCGTAACCGACGTTCTTGGTGATGCCGGTCAGTGTCCTTCCCTCCGCATCAATTCTTACAAGAGTTGCGATCGGTACGCGGCCACACGCCCCGACGCCGCGGGAGAGCAGCGACTGAGTTGCCTCAACCGCCGCTCGAATACTGGCATCACTGCCGGTTTCCAATAAGGCGTTAATCCCCAATTCGACGAACCGTGTGGCTTCCTTTGCGCCGCCGATTCCGTAGACTACTGTCCGGCGCGGCACAAACCAGGGTGATTTCTTCAGCCCGGCGACAGCGGTTTCGGCCAGAGGCAGCACACATGCGTTGATCTCGCGATGGTCATCGCTCTGACCCGATCGCAAATGCACAGTGAGAATGCTTGCATTGAGCCTTTCGAACGAGTCCGCAAAGCCGACCAGCAGCTTGCGGTCAACCTTGAAGCCTGCCAGGGTGAACTGGCGGTTCTTGGGCAT
The DNA here is from genome assembly GCA_963696825.1 of Terriglobia bacterium. Lineage (GTDB taxonomy): Bacteria > Acidobacteriota > Terriglobia > Terriglobales > Acidobacteriaceae > JAIQFF01. Next base: position 470,505 of record CAVOLN010000006.1, on the reverse strand, counting down.
TCTTGTCGCAGTTTCCTTCATGAGTTGGAGGAATTCGCCGTCAATTTGTTTTTGACCTCTGCCAGGCGGAATCCCGCCTACGCTCTCTAGCAAAATACTCCCGTTGATGCTTCACGCAGCTCAATAAGGTTGGCGAGGGATACACCTACGTAACCTAGCCGGGGACTCTTTCGATTCCTACCGGCTCGTTGGCGAGCGTTCCTTGACCGGCCTGCCGATTACTTCAGTTACTTGCTGCAGGCACTTCGGTTCGCCTAACGTCGATTCCAGAAATGGGAACAGGGGCTGGACTTCTATGACTCACCCGGTGAGCAGACTGATCGCACTTCTAACATTCTTTTTGCTTTTTTCTGTTCCTGGGTGGGCGCAAAACACAGCCGAACTACAAGGAAGAGTTGTAGATCCCGCTGGCCATCCCGCGGTAAGCGCGTTTGTCATTATCAGCAGCCACGACACCTCATTACTGCGCGCAGCTACGACCGACGACTCCGGTAACTTCGAGTTCACTTCATTGCCGGTCGGCACCTACAGCCTGGAAGTAAAAGCTGACGGTTTTCCCAATTCCCAGACTCGTGACCTGCGTGCAAGCATCGGACAAGTTATTCGGATTGAAATCGTCCTTGGCAGCAATGACGTACTCTCTTCGCCGCTTCATGCCACCGGCACCTCGGTGGTTGAGACATCGAACACGCAGCTCGGCGTGGTGATGGGCGATCTGGAAGTAGCCAATCTTCCACTCAAGTCCCGCGACACCTTCGAATTGCTTCAGCTGCAGCCGGGCGTGCAAAGTACGTTGGGCGCAGACCTCTTCTTTGGCGGCGATCAGCCTGGAGTGGTTTCGGTCGATGGCGGGCGGGCACGCTCGAACAACTACAACGTCAACGGCGGACATTCAGGGGACCAATTCATAAACGCCCCTTCCATCCAGCCTTCTCCGGATTCAATCAGCGAGTTCCGCGTTATTTCGCACAATTACGACGCCGAGCTCGGGCGTAATTCCGGATCCGTGATCAACGTGATCACAAAATCTGGCAGCAACACGCTTCATGGAAGCATTTACGAATATTTTCGCAACAAGGTGCTGAACGCCAGAGGATATTTTGATCCAGAAACCCCCGACTTCAAGCAGAACGAGTTCGGCGGCATCCTCGGTGGGGCTATACGACGGGATAAGACTTTCTTTTTCTCTTCCTATGAAGGTCGCAGAGTGCGGCAGGGAATTACGTCCGACGCTGTGCCTGTGCCCACGCAGCAGGAGCGTGGAGGCGACTTCTCAGCAGGCCCGGCTTTCACGGGCGTACTGAGCGACGACGCGGTCGCAACCAAACTTGGTAGCCGTCCCGGATGCGCCTCGGCAGTCGCGGCGAATGGCGGAGCCGCGATCGCAACTGGTACTCCGTACGCCAGCATTTTCCCCGGGAACGTCATTCCAGCAGCGTGCTTCGACCCGACGGCGGCCGACTTGATGGGCAAATTTGTTCCGTTACCTAACGTTGGTGCTCAGACGTTCCTTTCAGTGCCCGAGGCCAAAGTTCGCCAGGACCAGATCACGCTTCGTTTGGACCACAACCTTACGAGCCAGCAGCAGCTCAGTTTTTACTATTACGGAGCGGATGGACTTGACGGTGAGCCATTCTCGCGATTCCAGGCGGCAGGTTCGAACCTTCCTGAATTCGGCAACCTGACCAGAGACCGGTTCCAGCAACTCAATCTGTCGCACAACTGGATGGTCAACGGTAAGACCACCAATGAAGCCCGCTTTGTGTTCTACCGGGGCGCGCAGGGCCAATTCCTGTCGCCCCAGCACACCAGCCTGGTGCAGGATTCGTGCGCCACAGTGCCGGCGGACCAGTGTTTCTCCGATCCTTCCAACCCGCGCCTGGGTATCACTCCCGGATATGGAGCCAGTCACGAAGGCGTGCCGTTTGTCTCTCTGGCGGGTGGATTCGCGCTTGGGCAACAATGCCAACGGGAGTTTCGCCCAGACCGGAAACGTTTATCACGGGTTCGATAGCGTCAGCAAAATCATCGGCAAGCATTCCCTGAAATTTGGCGCGGACGTCCGCAACCAACGTTTTCACCAGACCTACTTCTACAACATCAACGGGAACTTCGAATTCTCGGGTGGCGGTCCGAACGATGTAGGCTTCTCTGACCTGGTCCCTAATTATCTTCTGGGACTTCCGGACACCTACTCACAAGGTTCTGCGAACGCCGTGGACGTCCGTACCACTCAGCTGGGCGTATTCGCGCAAGACGCCTGGAAGCTGAAGCCCAACCTCACGCTCTACTACGGGCTTCGCTGGGAGTTGAACACGCCGCAGGCGGATGCGGGCAAGCGCATTCAGGCCTTTCGCCCCGGCCAGGCCACCAGTATCTATCAGTGTGAACTGAGTGCCTCGGATCCATTGGTGGCGACTTTTGGTTCGAACGACTGCTCGCCTACCGGACCTGCCGCATCTGTTTTCCCACTCGGATTGGTGCTGCCGGGCGACAAGGGAGTGCCCGCGGGTCTGACCAATGACTATCTCAAGTCCCTGGCTCCGAGATTCGGCCTGGCTTGGTCGCCCAACTGGACGGGCGGCTGGGCAGCGAAGCTCTCAGGTGGTCCGGGCAAATCAAGTGTGCGAATGGGTTGGGGGATGTTCTACGACAGCAATGAGGAGTTGATGCTGGCGTCTTTTGCTGCCCAACCTCCGTTTGGCGGCAGCACATTCGTCAGTAATGTTTTCTTCAACACTCCGTTTCTCGGCCAGAACGGGACCGTGACCCCGAATCCGTTTAACGGTTATTCAAATCCAGCTCGGGGGTCGGCGGTAGATTTCGCGCTCTTCCGTCCCATTCTCTTGTTTGGAAACTTTCCCGATACGCTGCGCAGTCAATACGCGGAGCAGTATCACTTCACGGTTCAGCGCCAGCTCCCGCGAGACATGATGCTGCAGCTCGGGTACGTTGGCAGCCAGGGTCATCGGTTGCTGGCCAGCCTGGACCAGAACTTTGGCAACGCGCAGACCTGCCTTGACCTGAACCAGATCCCGGGAATGTCGTGCGGGCCATTTGGCGAAGACACCGCCTACTCGATTCCGGCCGGCGCCATTCCGCCGGGCGTCACCTTGCACTTGCCGTATGGTTCGGTGCCGAGCGTTACTGGTCCGAATGCAAACCCGATCACCTTGGTCGGGCTGCGCAAGTATTCGTCTCCTCTATGCGAGCCCACTACCGGGGCGGGTTGCCCGCCCGACGGTGTCCCGGTTTTCAGCAGCCTGTTCGCCATGGAGCCTATTGCGAACTCGGCATACAACTCGCTTCAGGCGCAACTCAACAAGCGCTTTTCTCACGGATTGCAGCTTTTGGCTTCGTACACCTGGAGCAAGTCGATCGACACTGCCTCCAGCTTCGAGAATTCGGTTAATCCTATCGACCCGAGCCGGTCTCGAGCCCTGTCTCTGTTCGACGCTCGTCACAGATTCGTGTTGAGCGGGTATTGGCGGGTCCCGGACTGGAAGGTGTCGAACTGGAGCAGGCACATCATCAATGGGTGGGCCGTGTCGACCATCTCTACGTTGCAGTCCGGATTTCCAGTCCGCATTACGTCTTCCGGTGATCAGGAACTGATGGGTAGCTTCGATTTCGAGGCGCCCGGCGAGCCAAACCAGGTCGCGCCGTTTCACCGGCTGGACCCGCGGACATCCGGCGGCTACTACTTTGATCCCTACGTCTTTCGTCGATGGTCCGCTAGGCCAAATCGGCAATGCGCCGCGCACCGTGTGCTGCGGTCCGGGGATTATCAACTTCGATTTCGCCTTCCACAAGACTGTGCCTTTAGGCGAGCGCAGTAATCTGGAATTTCGCACCGAATTCTTCAATCTGTTTAATCACACGCAATTTTTTAACCCAGACGGGGACATCACGGGAGGATCGACCTTCGGACTGGTAAACCGGGCGAGGGACCCGAGGCTGGTTCAAGTTGCATTGCGGCTTGCTTTTTAGCAGCAGCCGTTCTGACCGGGCATGAGGATGACGAGACTGAGACACATTTTGTTGCTCATAGTGCTCCTCGCGGGCGGGGTGAGCGCGACCGCCCAGACGGAGCGCAAGGTTACTCACCGTGAAGAGCCGGATTATCCGGAACTTGCGAAGAAGATGAATCTTCACGGTACGGTCAAACTCAAGATCTGGATCAGTCCGGACGGTACGGTGCGCCGGTTGGAATACGTCGGAGGCCACCCGGTATTGGCGGAGTCTGCACTGAAAGCAGTCAAAGGCTGGCACTACGAAGCGGCTACGCAAGGAATCAAACACCATCGTCGGATTGAAGTTTTGAACTTCAGCGTCCTTCGGTTCTCCAAGTTTACTGGAAATCTCGAACCTTTCGAATGCGAGCCGCGAAAGGGACGTCTCGGTGATACTTCTGTGATCTATAAAATCCTGATCGTGGTGTTGGCCGCCTTCACATTTTGGCTGGATGCTTCGCGTTGGAGAGGGAGAGCGTGAATTCAGGGAGTCTCAGCAGGCTTTACGCCACGTAACCAGTTGGCGGCAGGAAATCGCGAGTGGGGTCACAGGTTAACGAACAGGCTGAAATTGTGTGCCCCGATCGATGAGCGCGGGCTAGGTCACACTACATCCCAGCCGAAAGATGAGCGACGAAGAATCGACCCGAAGGCTGACTGTCGTCTCAGGAAAACCGTCCGAGAAATCGGAATATGTCCCCGAGGTGACTGCGCCTTGCGAAAAACTGCCGACACGGCGAACATCTTTACCCGCTTCCGGACTATGAACACCTGATTCAGCACACCAGAATCGTTAAGGGTGCAGTCGACACAGTCCATGGGCTGAAGTGCCAGGAATGGACGACGAATCGCGTAATTTCTGGCCGTTTCGCTCCGGCACAGCCCCTTGACAATGCACAAATCTGTATCGGCCTTCATGATCATCTGCCCAGGCGCATTAAGTACGAGAACGCCGAATACATTTTCTATGACTGGAACACGCCCATTCAGATCGAACGAAGCCACGTGCCGCGAGCACCTCTTCCCTAGGTGTTCGCGTCGCTTTCCACTGAAGAGTAACCAGCCTTGATCCCAACTACGGATCGTGCGTTGTTCCGCCGGCTTGATCTGCCGGTTTGTTCTTCTCGCGCGCGGTGTCGATCTGGTGAAGAACCGAATCGTTCGCGGCCTTGGTGAGGCGGCTGGTTATCTGGAATTGAGCGCTGGCTTGTTCTTTCCGGCCCATAGCCTGGTAAAGCCTCGCCAGTCGCCAGTGAACGTTCACATCGCTCGGATTGATTTGGCCGCTGCGCTTAGCTCGCGCAGCGCTTCTTCGTGATGCCCTTGTTGGGCGTACAGAATCCCGAGATCGAGGTGAGGGAGTTCCATCTCCGGACTGAGACGAATCGTCTGCTTTATCAGCCGGAACGCATCTTCGGGCGATTCAACTTGATGTTGGTGTCGCCCAGGTAGGCGAGGGCTTGGGCGTGTTTAGGGACATTGTTCAACTCTGCTTGGAACTCATACGCAGCTTCGTCATATTGACGCTGAGTCCACAACAGATATCCCAGGCCAAAGTGCACGTTGGGCTCTTTCGGGTTCGCCTTCACCGCCGCGCGAAACTGCTGAGTGGCGCCGGCATAATCCTGCATTTCATCCAAAGCTTCGCCGGCCAGCATGTCGGCTTCGGCTGACTCGGCGTTTAAGGTCAGGATCTCATGGTACGCATCCAGAACGCACCGATACTGTTTCGTTGCCAGGCAACTGTGTGCGAGCATGAGACGGAACTGAAGATTGGACGGGTCGCCTGCGGTCGCATCTTTCAAATACGGCACCGCCGCGGCAAATTCGCGCAGGCCATAGTGCGCCATCCCGATCAGGGTTTTCAGGCGTAATGCATCGCCGGAGTTCGCAGGTTGCTGCTTGAGCAAAGTAGTGAACGTGCGAATTGCAGGCTGGAGATCTCCCGCTTTGAACAGTGCAAGACCGAAATTCATCTGCAAGCCGGGCATGGAGGGATTCAGAGCCAGTGCCTTGCGATACAGAGCCACGGCCTTGCGGTAGTGTTCCTGGTGGGCTTCGAGAAACCCTGCGTGGGCGTAGGGTTCGGCGTCCTCGGGCTTAACTCCCGAGAGAGCACGCCATGCCTTTTCTGCCTCCGCGTATTGGCCTTGCTGCTCCAGCGCGACTGCTTTCTGGCGCAGCGCCTCCGGCGAAGTTTGCGCCAAAACGCCGGCACCTGACATCGCTAGAAAGACCAGAAAAGGTCCTAATCGCCGAAACTGCTTCACATACGCCTCTGAATTGCATTTTCGCTTGCCGGGAACGTAACCCGCAAGCACGGCTGCCGGGAAAAAACTTAGGCGCGGCAGATTTGCTGCCGCGCCCAAAGACTCCGGATGATCCATCGTCAGAAGCTGAACTTCGCGCCCAGTTGCAGCACGCGAGGATCGTAGGTAGAAATCACAGCTCCGAAGTTCGAGTCCGCGGAGCTCGTGTCCACGTTTTGAAATTCGGTGTGGTTGAAAGTGTTGAAAGACTCGAAGCGGAACTCAAGATTCATTCTTTCCGTAAGAGCAAAGGTCTTGAAGAGGGACATATTGAAGTTAATCAGTCCCGGACCAACCACAGTTCCTTTGTGGTAGTTGCCGAAACCGGTCGTCGCACCGCCGTCATTCCACGGCGCGACCGGCGCTGCGAATGAGCTGGCACTGAACCATTCATTTACCGTCTTTGGGTAGGAGATGGGCGCGATTTGATCCGGGAAGTTATTCGTGCCTCCGCCCAGGCCCAAGGTATCGGGGCCAGTGTACCGAATGCCATTCCCGCCATTCCAGGCAGGAGATCCGGTCTCAATGACCGTGATTCCGGAAAACTCCCATCCGCCCAGAACGTTGCGCAAAATCGGGTTTGAGCTGTTCTTGTAGAACGGCAAAGCGTAAACGTAATTGGCGTTAAAGATATGGCGCCGGTCAAATTGTCCGTCGCCGCGGTCGTACCGCAGATCGAACGGATTGTCGACCCCCACCAGGTCGTTGCTCACTTCGTCGATCTCGTGAGACCAGGTGTACGCCAATTGCATGGTCAGGCCGTGCCGAGCCTCTATACGCAGTCCAGCCTGCAGCGAGTCGTAGCTAAAATTAGTCTCGGTCTGCTCTTCGTTAATGTTGCTGAAACCGGGGAAGACTCGAACTGAGTTCGCGTTTATCGTACCGTTGACGACGCCCTGGCGAGCGGCGATATCGTTCAAGGGTACGGTGTTGATCTGTGCGTCGTCGCTCTGGTCCCAGCCTCGCGAACCGGCATACTGCACGACCGCCACAATCGACGGAGCGATCTGCCGTTGGATTCCCAAGCTGTACTGTGCGGTGCCGGGGTTCTTATAGGTGTACGCCAGGTTAGTCAGCTGAGACGGAAAAGTCTGAGAGGTGGTTACGCCCGTCTGGGCGCTGGTATTGGGATTCGAGAAGTAAACATTGTTAGCCGAAGGCTGATAGGCAAAGGGTGGATTCAACGCCGCGTTGTAAACGTCATTACCCTGAACGCGTTCATAGGATACTCCGAAGCCGCCTCGCAATACGGTCTTAGCGTCGCCGCCAAGTATTTCCTGATTGCCCCGCCGCCAGCTGCGCAAAAAGCAGTTTGCCGGCGACAAGTTCACTGGAAAAAAAGATGAGAACTATTATGCTGAGGGTAATCGCGAGTAGGAGTAAAGAATTACGCGGGGACAATGATTCGCCCACCTAGGCCTTGGTTCAATATCCTTTAGTCCCCACTTGCTTCTGTGTCAAGCCCCTCGATGCCTAGGCTCTATTTCTTGTCTGCTTCCGTCGACAAGTATTCAACCTTCAGAGGCGCTCGATCGTTTGTCGATCAGGTTGGCCGCCAAAGCCCTTCTGCAAGGCATCCTCGAAGATCTGATTTTCGGAAGTGACACTCGCAAACAAAGTCATCGAAGATCGAAACTTCAAATCGTCAGGGTATCCGAAAATTTGGTTGATCGAACGCCCCTGGACAAGCATTACGAGTCGAGTGCATTCCCTCAAACGCGCCCCGAGAACCGGGTGTTTCAAATACGCCTCAGCCTCGTCCCCCGAAGAGATTGCGAACTTGATCGCCATCTCACTGTGCCCCAACCCTCTAAGCTGTGGGAAAATGAACCACATCCAGTGTCCACTCTTTTGGCCCGCACCCAATTCTGCGCATACCTGCTCGAACACGGGATTCTGTGCGTCGATGAAGCGTTGCAAGTTATAAGGATCGTTCATAGTATGCGTCGCCCTGCCTGCAAGTGTAGCCGAGTGTGGGTCTTGACTATGGTCGGCGGGAGGTTTACGTTTCATATCGTTTGGCTGGGGGAGGCCCTCAACGCCGGCCTGAGGAAGTTTTCACAAGATATTTTCGCCGGCAATCTGGAGATCAGGTTTGCATTTGAGAGCTTTCCAGCTGAGTTCAAGTGGCCGGGTTGCACCAACGAAGAACTCCGGACGTACTGCAGAACCGCGCGTCGCACGATTTTGGAAGTTGACTGCATTCGTCAGAAGAGGTGAGTCGCCGGTGATTCCCGCCGGAAATCGTCGATCGATCAGCTTCGTAACTTGCCGGCGAGCCAGTAATCGACACTGAACTTTCCCGGACCAGAGCAGATCAGCCAGATAAAGAAGAGCACGTACAGGACTTCCGGAAGGTAGAGGAAATCGTCGAGCCAGCTAAGAGGCGAAAGTTTTTTAGGCAGGGTGGAAACCGCGCTGGTCAGGGTGGCGACAATCATATCGATCATTAAAGCCACGCAGGCCGGGCTCGAAAGAAACCCCGCGGTCACCAAGGATCCTCCAACGAACTCGACACCCGACACGAAATAAGCCATCTGGTGGGGAAACGGGACTTTGGCCTCAACCAGCGTTTCGTAAACAGGTTTGGTGCCGCCGGCGACAAACAACTTGTTTGCCCCGGAGATGGCGAAGAACAGCCCGATCGAAACGCGTACCAGCAGGATGGCATATTGTTCCAAGTCACTGTTGCCCTGCAGTGCAAACTGGATCAACCGTTTCCAATCCATCTCTGCTGCCCCTCCGACCGAGGATGTGCTCTAACCATACCCCGTATCGTGCAAATTCGACTGCTCTGCCAACCGCGGCCGAGCGGTGTTGTATCGTTCGCGCCAATGGGATAGCTCTAAGCGGAGTTCCGCAGGCGTTTAAATCCGTACCCGTCCGGGCCAGCGTTAACCGTACGTGAGGTCGGTGCTCTGTCCGACTTCGATGATATAGCCGTCAGGATCGCGGATGTAGCAGCGTATCTCGCCGTACTTGGGGATCGGCGGCGTGATGAACTCGGCTCCTCGACTTTTCCATAGTTCATAGCACGCTTGAATATCCGCAACGCGGAAATTCATAAAGCTGTTGATGTGATTCGGGTCGGGGACGCTGAGCGTTACCGTCGGCTTATCCGGGGTCGGCCCGCCCCCAACGTTCAGAATCATCCAGATATTCGCAAGCTGAAGGTACGGAGGCGCGTTGCCGTCACCCATGGTCAGAATGCGAGCGCCGAAGACCTTTTCGTAGTAGTGAGCCGATCGCTCGACGTCGGCGACGGTGAGAAAATGTGCGATGCTGATCCCCTCTTTCGGGGGCATCTCATAGCTCTTTTGTTCGATTTGTACGGTGTTCATTGACGACCCCTTTCAATACAGTGCTCATCCGCTGATTCTGGTTCTTCCGTATTCAAGAAATGCGGCGACAGACGGAACGTTCCCAATTTCTTGACGAAAGGAAATTCGTGAACGTCCCGTTTGTCCCTACGTTCTTCGGCCCCTAATGACTTCCCTCAACTTGCCAGCCTTCTTTCAAGGCTGCCACTCTTCCGGGTTGTACCGAATAACGCTGATCGTCGTCAACATGGTCGAAAACGAGTTATGGGCACCCTGGTTCAAGGCATCCATCGGTGTGAAGACCTCGCCGTTCAAGCCGACCTGCTCCTTGAAAAGTGTTCCGTTACCTTCGAAAACGATCTCATTCACCTTTTTCCACATCGCGGCGAACCCGTTGGGCATGTCCCCCGAAAAAATATGTGGAAGGTGGTCAGCTGGGGCGACGAACATCGCGTACAAAACCCGCGTGTAAAGCTCTTCCGGGTCTCGCCAACGGGTCAGGTACGCAGAGATACGACCCTTGTTCACGTCGTCGATCACAGACTGGATTAATTCGACGATGCACCGCTTCGTCCAATCAATGACCTCGGCTGGGTTTTGGCGCATGAACGTCTGAACTGTTGAATTTCCCGTCAAGGAACGGAAGACGTCCCGTCTGTCCCCGGTTTCCCTCCGATTCTTATGCCGCTGAGACCGACTCCTTCCTCCGATTGAGTGCCGGTAGAAGAAGTTTCAGAAGCGCTTCATCAGAGAACGGGTTCTGACCTGAGATCAGCTCGCGATCTTGAAGGACATAGCTCTTCCATGGAGCGACCACACTTACGTCACCGCCCGCCGTACGCAAGGCGAAGTCCGGGTAGAAGAGAACCTTACCACCAATCTCAAGCGGCTCCCGCTGCTGCTCTTCCGCTGTCGAAAAGATGGTCATCTTATATCCAGAATAGATCCAACCTTGAGCCTTTGCCCGCGCTCCAGCGGCATCGCCCGCCGCTCAGCGCGGCGACCACCTCCGTCGAATTCGGAAGAGCCGAGAGAAGTGAAATCGGGCCATGGCAGAGCACTGCCGTAGGCTTGGATGTTTTATGAAAGTGTCTCATCACGGTGCCAGCGTCGGGATCATCGAGAAGATCCATCATCGGGCCATGGCCGCCGGGGACGAAAACAGCGTCATATTGATCCAGGCCCGATGCGATGACATCCGAGATACGAGTTGGATTTTTGAGCCCAGTCAGGGTGTCGCGGAATTTTAGATAGTCCTGAAGCTTAGCCTCGTCCCCACCGAAGAAGTCGGCTACAGCTGAATGGACATCCATTTGCGGCGTGTTGCCTTTGGGGTTGGCGAAAGTGATTTCGTAGCCTTCCTTCATCAGGGCGCGAACCGGAACCGTCAGCTCGTTGAGATAGTAGCCAGCGCCGGTATAAACCTTGCCATCTTTCAAGGGCAAGCCGTGACCGCTCGAGACTAGCACCAAGACTTTTCCTTTTGTTGTCATTTTGTTCTCCTTTTTGAAATCGAATCTGTTTCCGACATGGGTAAGTAAGTCCATCAGATCCGAGATCGATCGCTCGTCGAGTCGCTGCACAATCGGAACAAGGACGGGCCAACGCGGTTGAATGCAGGTTATGGCTGCGGGAATCCGAACATCAACCACGACTGATTGGCTACCCAATGCGGGTACAGCTCCGTCATCTGATCGAACAGCTCCTGGTCGGACTTCGCGGTTTTCTGCAGCCGATCGAAGTCCTGCAGGTAACGCTTGGTGTCCTGGATCGTCGAGGGAGAGTCGGGCGCGCCAGGCTTCTTGTGACCGGCGACAACCATCGTCGGGTTCAGCGCCGCTAACCGGTCTAGCGCCGCGATCCAATTCTTTCGGCTCTCGGGGGTGGTGTCGCCGACGTACATGCGGCATTGGTTGTACACAACGTCGCCAGCGACGATCAGGCCGATCGATGGAACGTATAGAGACGTCGAATCGGGACTATCGGTGCGGCCCTGCTCGATGATGCGCAATTCGTGGCCCTCGAGAGTGAACGTGTCGTGCTCATAGGGCTCAGGTGGAACCAACTTAGTGGCCACTTGCCCAGGAAAGAGCCGGCGGGCCAACCGCTCCACTGTGGGAGTGAAAGACATCTGCATGGCGTTCACCGTCTTGGGCGTTGCTATCGCCCGAGCGCCCGGGAAACGGTCGAGCAGAATGCTCAGACCGTAGAAGTGGTCGAAATGGGCGTGCGTTATATAGATGGTCTCCAGGTTGCGGTTGTGCAGAGCAACCCAATCCGCGAGAGCCTCGGCCTCAGCCACTGTCCCCATTGCGTCCACCAGCACCGCGTCGTACTCGCCGAAGATTAAAGTCGACGTGATCGGGTCAAAGCCGAACGCTTCGCCGAAGGGCTTTGGCCGCTCGCCGACCATAGCTCTTTCCCGGGGCCGTAAAAACGTTCACACTAAGCGTGGTCTCTTTCAGTCCATTTGTGCCGTCCATTTGGTAGTCCTTTCGAGGTCAGATCATCGGTTGAAATTTACGCTCGATTTACCACCCTGATTGGCGCCTCGAGATTATGTGTCCATCCGTTCGACCCATTGAGCGCGAAATGCGGGAGCCACGAATGGATCCGCAAAGTACTGTGTTTCCCGCGCAACCTTGTCGCCCCTGAACTCCATGATGCTCACGGTGTAGGAAGGCTTGCCGTCATATGTCAGGATGAATTCGGTGACCCAAAGATCGCCGCCGCCAAGGATTCGTCGGACAGCAAACCGCTTTTTGCTCGGCTGACTGGCGCGTTGGTTCTGTATGTTGCGTCGACCGCGGGTTCGCTCGCCTGACTGCGGGTATTCCAGCACCGCGTCCTCGTGATAGATGCGGTGCTCGGTTTCAAAATCGTTGGCATCGGACGCCGCCCAATGCTGATCCAGTGCCGCACGGATCTCTTGATCCCGCACTCCAGAATACTGCTCCTTCTTTTGTTGATCGTTCATCTTGAGCCTTCAATTTGACAAAAAGCTAAATGCTTCGCGGATCGTCTTTCGCGCTGAGGTATTCCAGTCCAAGCGGCCCCGTCGCGGTTACTTGCGTGACGTACTCGCCGGATGTCGCCCAGTGGAAATGGGGCGTGTTGCCAGGGAGAATGATCACGGCGCCCGGCGGATACGCTGCCAACTTGCGCAGGCGCCGCGCGCTAGCATCGGCTGGATCCTTGCCCGCTGACAGGCGGACTCGCTTTGAGCCTTCGCGCCACTCCAGGTAATACGCCCCTTCCTTCCCCATGCCGTTCTTCCTTGCCATTCACGACAACGAACGTCAGGCTTCACGCGCCCATTGGCGGACATCACAACGCGGCAATACCGCCATCCATACGGGGTTTGGACTCTTTTGGTGAGGTTGACTTCGCGGTTGGCCATCGGTGAGCCCTTCCTGATTCTGGCATCAGTGTAGGTATCACCGGCTTGCAAGTACCAAATAAATAAGGAACTGGCGGAGAGGGAGGGATTCTCTATTTAGCTTTCTCTATCTCCGCAGTGTCAAAGGGCTTACTGGCTATCTCATTGAAACAGCATATCTTGGTATAGGTCGTAGAATTGTTGCAATTGTTGCCGGACATCTCTCCTGTTCGTCTCCTGTCGAATTCCAGTGTACAAATCGAAATTCTGTGTACAAAAAAGAAGACAGGCCGTCACCCGCGACAGGCAAGGAAGAATCGCTCCGCAAAACTTCATTGCAGCTTCGCGTACTCCGCCTTGGCTTCCTTCAGGATGGGGATGTCGGGGTCGGCGTCTTTCCAGAGGGTGAGAAAAGCTCGGATGGCCTTCGCTACTGCGGCAGCCCCACCTTCCGCACCAGCTCAGCAAACCGTGGGTCGGAACGTATGGGGTCGAGTAAGAAGTCAGTCTTCAAACCCAGTCAGCAGCCACATCGCGCTCCTGATAAGCAGTGTTGAGCCACCGGAAAGCCTGATCTTTGTCTCCCAAGTCGGCATAGAGGTCAGCAATCCTGTACGCAGACGAGTAGCCAGTCTTGCGTTGTGCTTGCCGGGTTTCAATGCCTTTGGTGAGAGCGCCCTTCCAGCCCGCTGAACGAAATCCTTGTTCCAGAGCAGAAGCGAAATCAGATTCGTTTCGGTCGCCGGAAAGCTGGCCATAGGCCTTCCATTCTTCAATGACCTGCGGGTACATGCGTTTTCCCCAATACGCGTCGGCTAAACAAGAGTGCGCTGGGGCGAATGTCGGGTTCTCATTTGCCAACCTTCTTGCAGACGGCAATGGCCTCGTCGTACTGTCGTGCCATAGATGTGAACGTCTCCGACCTCCACGCTGATGATCGGTGACAGCGGATCGAGCTGGTGAGCACGATTGATTTCAGCAAGGGCCTCCTGCTCCCTGCCACCAATCATGCCAATATCCAGCGCGTACCATTGGTGTGCCGTGGCATCGTTGGGATCGAGTTCGAAAGCCTTCTTGAACTCAGCCTCTCCTCCGGCAAAATCCCAGTCGTACTCCATCTCGTTGCTGCCCAGAACGGCATGGGGATGGGCCAAGGTCGCGTCCAACTCCAGCGCCTTGCGGGCGGCGGCATTCGACTTCGGATAGTCTTCGCTGGGAGTGCCACCATAGCTGGGCAATACGCTATAGGCATCGGCCAGACCCGAATATGCCAAAGCGTAGCCGGGGTCTTTGGCGATGGCTTGATTGAAATAGGAGATTGCGGTGGCAATGTCCGAAGCGGTTCGTTTGTTCCAGTAGTAACGACCCTTCAAATACAACTCATAGGCTTCTGGATTTTGCGTGCCTTGTTTGGTGACCTGCTGCTTTTCTGAAGTGCTGAGCTTGGAACGCAACTTTTCCGCGATGTCGCCCGCAATCTGCTGCTGCAACGAGATGATGTCTGTGCTCTTGCCGCTGTAGTGCTGCCCCCAGATTTCGGTGTTGTCCCGAACATCGGTAAGCTCGGCGCTCACTTCGATGCTGTCCCCGCGCGGCACCACTCGCCCGCTCACCAGCGCCGACACGCCCAACTCGTTGCCGACCTTCTGCACGTCCACATCCTTCCCTTTGTAGCGGAAGACCGAGTTGCGAGACTTCACCTTCAGCTGCGGCACATGGGCGAGGTTGTCGATCAACGATTCGGTGATGCCGTCGCTGAGATAGTCGGTATTGGCATCTCCACCCCCATTGGTGAAGGGCAGCACGGCAATGGAATCGATCTGGGCTGCCCTGCCAGAGCGCAGGTACCAAGTGCCAACCGCCGCCAGTCCGATGACGACGATACAGGCAGCTAGGACAACCCAGAGCGTGCGACGTTTGAGCGGCTTGTCAGGCGATGCTTGAGTGGCAGTGATTTTGGTGGATTCGGTATCGCGCTTCAGCCGCTGCAAATCGGTGCGCATGTCGGCTGCGTTCTGGTAACGCAGATTGCGGTCTTTCTCCAGAGCCTTGTTGATGATGTCTTCCAGCTTCGGCGGCAGATCGGGATTCAGCCGCACCGCAGACGTTGGAGTCCGCGTCCAGAATGGCTTTGAAGATCACTCCCGAACTTTCCCCACGGAACGGCAACGTCCCCGTCGCCATCTCGTACAGCACCGCGCCGAAGGAGAACAGATCGGTGCGGGCATCCAGTTCCTTGGCTCGCACCTGCTCCGGCGACATGTAGGCGACCGTGCCCAGCGTCGTGCCCGGACTGGTCAGAGTGCTGTTCGTCAATCGTGCGCGTCTGTGTGTTGGCAGATGCGATCTGGCTCGAAGAACTGCCAGCAGGTGCGACCTTCGCCAGCCCGAAATCGAGAATCTTGGCGTGCCCGCGCTCGGTGACAAAAATGTTGGCGGGCTTGATGTCGCGGTGGACGATTCCCTTCGCAGTGGGCAGCATCGAGCGCGTCGGCAATCTCGATGGCCAGACCGAGTAGAACATCGGTCTCCAGCGGGCTTTCCGGCGATGCGATGCTTCAGCGTCACGCCATCCAGAAACTCCATGGCGATGAACGACTGGCCGTCGTGCTTCGCCGATGTCGTAGATCGTGCAGATGTTGGGATGGTTCAGAGCAGATGCAGCCCGAGCCTCGCGGCGAAAGCGTTCCAGCGCCTGCGGGTCTTGGGCGACGTCGTCGGGCAGGAACTTCAGGCGACGAAGCGGCCGAGCTCGGTGTCCTCGGCCTTGTAGACGACACCCATCCCGCCGCCGCCGAGCTTCTCGACGATGCGGTAGTGCGAGATGGTTTGGCCGATCATGGCGCGAGCATGCTATGGCGGAAGCGTAGGGCAAGTCAATGAAAGCCGTGGAGTTGGCGGAATCTCGAAAGGGTTCGTTGGCGAAACATCGCGATTACACGCAATATAAAAAGGCGCCCACTGTTACGATAGGTTGTGATTGTTGGCATCACCAACCTAGCGAAAGGGAGCGCCTTTTTATATTGCGTGTAATCGCCTCATTTAAACAGCTATACGTTTCCACTAACGCGCTGCCAGATTCGCGATAGTCTTTCTAGCGCCGTGGAGGTGAAGTCATCGGCTCTCCTCGCACCGACGATAAACCTCAGAAGCATGTATGCGACGACTGCACAAGCGAGGAACACCCATACGAAGATTCCGAGGTCACCAGAGGGCATATGCACGTTGAACTTGATGCTCAGGAAAGTCGAGGTGAGAATCACGATTACAATTCCAAGCCCTGTCGCCAGTAGCCTCAATTGATCACCGCGAGGCCGCAGACCCGCTAATCGAATCATCACCGTAATATAGTGATCTTCTCGTTCAAGAAAACGAATTGCTGCCCACCATCTGTCGTAATCGTCGCGGGGACCCTTCCGAATAGCGCTTATCCGCCCTCGCAACGAGTTTCGCGATTTTCTGTTCGTACTCGTCTTGGTCGTAGTCGCGGTCGAAATCCTCGGACACCTTCATGATGTCAGGAAGCGTCCACCCAGTTTCTGTGAAGTACAGCATTTTGCGCTCGACTTCCGAGAGTGGGATATTGTCGCGCTGCGCTTCCGCGACAATCTTGGCAATCAGGAACTCCTTGGCTTCTTGTCCGCTGTGGAATGCCTTCATGTGGCAGATTTTACTCTCCGTTTCAACGGGACGGTGCGGACAATTGGCGAAAAATCGAGATTACACTCAAACCCGGCGTGAGCCAGGCCGGTGGGGTGTAGTTGGTGTAATCGCCTGGCCCTGGGTTTGGGTCTGTGTTGTTCCATCTTGGCGGTTCCATGTTCTGGTCGCGGACGACGCCGATCAGTTTCGAAACGAAATCAAGCCGTGCGGTTGTACGGTGTCAACCATGGATCTATCTGAGGCTCGGGGCCTAGTGCTTTTTCGGGTTGTCCGAGGGGGCATAGGGATTACACAGAGACTGGGTGCCACAGGCACCGTTTCGTCTACAGGCGTTTGGCATACTCACCCTCGAACCCGAGCGTCTCGAGAACCGACTGGCCACCACCAGAAACAATCACCGGAGATGGAAGGGGCTCTTCACCCGAGGCGCTCAAGCGGCTTGCGATTTTAGTTTGTCGGCGTCGAAGCTCTCTCCCTTCTTCCAAAGAGTCAGCGTAATGGCTGCAATCTTGCGCGCCAACGTGAGACGCGCCATGGTCGGCTTGATGCCTTTGGCGAGCGCAGCCTGGTAGAAATCCTGGAACGGCCCGGGACGGGTGCTCGCCATGGTGGCCGCGCCTTTGAATAGACCTTTCAGATCATGGTTGTGGTCCTTGTTCAGTCCTCGAATGGAAAGCGCCTTCTTCGAGCGCCGTACTTGACCTTCGACGAAGCGATATTCCGCACTGATGTGGGTCTCCAAAGCCAGCCCGCTGTAGGCCCAAAGTTGTCGCTTGGTACGAAACCGATGCGGAGTCTGCATCAGGGCGACCGCCAGCGCCGATCGAATCGGTCCTAGATACGGAATCTGGCGCAGCTTCGCGGTGATGGCATGCTTCCGACTTTCCGCCAGCAGTTCCCGACGGGCTTGCTGACGCAAGTGTCGCAACATGTCCAGTTGCTCATAGAGTCGTTCGGCTCGACGGCGCACGCCGGCCTCTCGCAGTTTCGCCAGCCACTGGGCTCGATTCCGGGTGTAGTAGACGTCTCTTCCGGCACAGGGGATCGCCCAACTGCGGTACACCGCTTTCAGTCGATTCATGACCCGCGACAGGTCTTTGACGATGGTCAGATAACTCCGGGATAGTTCCCGCAACATCCGCACGCCCGTCTCGCCGTGGTAGACCGGCTTGAGCTGGTTGCCGCGCAACAGCTCGGCCAGCTTGCGGGCATCGATCCGATCGCTCTTGTTCCCGTCTTTCAGCAGCGCGTTCTTCCGCGGATTGCAGACCACCAGTTGGGCGACGTGCGGCTTGAGCAAATCGTACAGCCAGGCGGACCAGGTTCCTTCTTCGAAGGTCACCAACAAAGTTCCGCGCAAGCCTGCAAAGAACTGAAGAATCGTCGCCGCTTCCGTCTCGAGGATGGATTCCATGATTAACTTCCCGGTGGAATCCGTCACCGCGACCACGATGGTTGCTTGATGAACGTCCAGCCCAATATACTTTTCACTGTTCATGAAGGGTGCTCCTTTTCGTAGGTGATGATGTGAACAATCACAACCTACTCCAAAAGGGGCGCCCTTTTATAATGCGATTACGACAGCCTTTCTTCAAGTGGACGATGTTCGAGATAGTTGGCCTCGTATAAGTCGTGGAAAATACGGAGATGAAATCCGCCTGCACACCGGCCGATATCTGCGCGCACTGCAGATCTTCAGACGACGCATTCGGAACGGAGGCAAATCACTGGAAGTTACTGATCAGAATGACGTCACTGCTTAGGCTGCCTCGTGTCAGCGCCAGCTGGCCGCCGTCAGGTGACCACCTAAAGTCGAAGATCAGTCCCGACTCAAAATTCGTGATCTGTTTCGGCGGTCCGCCTGTTAGCTTCTGTCGCCAGATGTTGGAGACCCCATTCTTGGTTAATACGTATTCAACGGAGTCACCTTCGGGTACCCAACGGGGGTCACTGGCGGTTGGCGGCCAGTCGAACTGGTACAAGGGGGTGCCGCCATCGAAAGGAATTACCTTCAGTTGATTTGGCCTGGAAGCAGAGGGAGATCCGGGGTTTTCGACCGGAGAGTTGGGTAAAGTGAGATAGGCAATTCGCTTTCCGTCTGGGGAGATCTCGACAGAGTGCTGAAAAGTACCGAGCGACAACGCCTAAAAGCGGCAGCAACCGAGTCCTGTGAAATCATCAGTGGGGGCTTCTCTCCCGTGATGGGTACACGGAGGGGGGTCTGGGAAGGGCTCCGCAAATAGACTACCCACTTGCCGTCCGGCGAACATTTTGGGCCGTTGGCAAACGTCTCGTCAGCGATCCGGATCGGGTTTGAGCCGTCGGTATCCATGCGCCATACCCCGATCTTTTGCTCCCGGTAGGCGGCGTAGACGATATATCGCCCATCTCCGCAAGCCGACGGGGCCCAGTTTGGGCGCTCATTGGGAGTCAGCATTGTGTGCCCACTTCCATCCGGATTTACGACTACGAGATTGCCATCTTCGTTGGCAAAGACGATGCCGCCGTTGGGCATCCAAGAGAACCCTCCGATGGCGGGCTCCTTCGCAGTGATCTGCTTGGCCTTGAAGGCGTTTCCGGCGGGCGCGAGCCACAGCTCGGACACCGCTGTCACCTCGGTGTCGACAAGAGTTTTGCCATCCTGAGTGAGATCCAGGCAACAGAGGTCGTAATTCGTAAGGTCGTTGGTGAGTCGGGTTGCGTCTCCTTTTGGAAAGGAGATGTACCAAAGCTGTCCCCTCAAGGCCTGATAATAAACGGCGCACCAACAGACCTCTTCCATCGGGCAACCAGCGTGGACGGCCAATGACGTCTGGGTTCGAATACACTTCGCGGACTGATCCGTCGGCGACCGACACGGCCCAAAGCACAGCATGAACTCTCTTCTGGGTCTCCAAGGTTGTGAATACAATCGTCTTTCCGTCGGGAGACCATGCCGTGCCTGAAAAATAGTCAAGGTAGGGACGGGTCGCGAGCACTCGTTCGTCAGTCCCGTCGGCTTTGGCAATCAAGAGATCAATCTTTTCATTTTCCGAGGGCGTACCCTCAAAAAGGCGAAATGCGTACCGTCCGGAGAATAGCTATTGGATCCATCGATCCCTCCCTGCATCACGAGGCGTGGTGTTCCGCCCAGCACCGGTATCCGGTAGAGAAAGGTGTCATACATATTGCTTTTCTCGGAGCGGACGAAGTCAATGTAGTTGCCGTCGGGTGAGAACACCAGACTCCAGATCACAACTTCATCCGGCGGCAAAATCTGCACGTCGCTGCCGGTGGCCACCTGGCGAACGTTGAGGCTCTGTTTTTCCCCTTCCCGCAGAGCGTAGACCACATAACGCCCGTCGGGAGAAATAGCGACTTGGACTGCGTTTCCGCTCTGTGTGACCCGGCTGATCTTCATGGACTGCAGGTTCCATCCATTGCTGTGCGTGTTCGGCCTGGACAAATAGATCCCCAGCGGCAACCATCAAAAGCAGCAACCCGGCCAGCATCAGTCCTAGCACACCTTTATGGCGTCTGGCCTCATTGAGGATGACTGCCCCACTGGATGGTCGGCCAGCCGCTGGATCCATAGGTGCCATGGGCCCCGATGAGGTCACCTCACTCGCCGCGTGCGAGTGGCTGGAATCCGTATCCCGCTTCAGCCGTTTCAGGTCGGTGCGGATGTCTGCGGCGTTCTGATAACGCAGATCGCGGTCTTTCTCCAGGCACTTGTTGATGATGCCTTCCAGTTGGGGAGGCAGGGCGGGATTCAGGCGCACCGCGGAGGTGGGAACGCGGTTCAATATCGACTCAAAGATCACTCCGGCAGTGTCGCCGCGAAACGGCAGTGCTCCCGTCGCCATCTCGTACAAAACCGCACCGAACGAGAACAAATCGGTTCGTACATCCAAATCCTTGCCTTTGACCTGCTCCGGCGACATGTAAGCCACGGTGCCGAGGGCCGAACCCGGGCTGGTGAGGTGCTGCTCCGAGTCGATGGTAGCTGCTGTCGCCCCCGCTTGCGTACCTGCCTTCGTAGAAAGCTTTAGCCAGGCCAAAGTCCAGAACTTTGGCAGTTCCCCGGCTGGTGACGAAGATGTTGCCCGGCTTGATATCGCGATGAACAATGCTCTTTGCATGGGCCGCGTCGAGCGCGTCGGCGATCTCAATTGCCAGGGATAGCACTGTCTCGATCTCCAGCGGCCGCCCAGCGATTCGGTGCGCCAGAGTCATCCCTTCCAGAAACTCCATCACGATGAACGATCGGCCCTCATACTTTGCGATTTCGTATATGGTGCAGATGTTGGGATGGTTCAAGGCGGAGGCGGCACGTGCCTCGCGGCGAAAGCGTTCGAGTGCCTGCGGGTCTTGTGCCACATCGTCGGGCAGGAATTTCAGGGCAACAAAGCGACCAAGGTCAGTATCCTCGGCCTTATAGACCACGCCCATGCCGCCACCGCCCAGCTTTTCGACGATGCGGTAGTGCGAGATGGTCTGGCCGATCATGCGCAAGCCAATGCTATGGCGGAACCGTAGGCAAGTCAATGAAACGCGGGGCGTTGGCAGCGTCTCAACAATTGCTGTTGTAACATCGCCTCTCTGACAATGTCGGACTGTGTCAAGTCTTTTTTAAGCGTACTAGCCCGTGCACTCGAAAGAGAGCGCCATTTCGCTCTAATTGAAGAAGTGCCGTGCCAACCAAGGCTCGCTCGTAATCGTGTTCCGGTCAGGATTCTCGATCCGACCCATGCATCTCTTCGATCCATTCCTGGATCATGATTACTACTTCAAACTCCTCCTAATAAAGAGGAGCAGGACGCCCGATCAATTACTCGATGTTCGACTGCACACCATGGCGATTTCCGGCCTGTCCTGCGTGCGAACCGAACTTTTTCATCTGCTCGTAGTCCCATCCCTGGCGCATCATCCAAAACAAGCGAACCGCCAGTCTTCTGGCCATGGCGACTTTGGCGATCTTTCGTCCCCGTCGCATGGCCAGGTGAAAGTACTGGTTCCGCCATTGCGGAATACTTCGCGCCGCCACCTGGGCCGCCTCCACCAGCAAGAAGCGCAGCATCGAACTGCCTATCGTTTGACGCGATACTCAATCGATTCGAGGGCTTACAGGTGGGGTGAAGCGTCTACGGTGGGGGAATTCGTTCTCATTCGGCAATTTTTGTTCTCCACTTTGTTCTCCAAATTGCATATCGGGGAAATCAATTGACCACCACTGGAAAGCGCCCGCTGACGTGTTCGCTGTAGGGGCTTGGATCCGGCGCTACCCTGAAGTAACACAGATTGGGGTATTGCTAAAGGGAACGTCAGTTAGCATTCACTTAACATTCTTGAGTTTCTATAATCCCATAGCGGTGTGTGGAATGCCATTCCCCCCAGGTTTCTGGTGGTTTACCAGGACGCGCCAAAATTCACGCGCAGTTCCTCAATTTGTGCCGGCGACAGAGGTTCCGGCTTTGGGGTGCAAGTTAGCCATAGACGTGCTGTCTCTTCCAACTCCTCCAGAGCGGCCATGGCGGACGTGAGCGAACTATGCCAAACATTCGGCCCAAGCCGATCGATCATGACAGCGCGGATCGGAGTTTTCTTCGTTCGCATCACTTGGATGATCTGAGCCACGATTTCACCGATGGCTGGATCGCCCGGACGGTGGTATGGGACGAGAGGCACATGCCCGACTTTCATCACGTAGTAAGGAGTGATGGGGGGCACGATATCGTCCGGGTTCCATACACCAGAGAGCGTAAGGGCAACCAGGTGCGTGGAATGAGAATGGATAACGCAGGACGCAGTTTCGTCGGCGGCATAAATCTTCCGGTGAAGTGCCAAAGTTTTACTGGCGCGATCACCACTCTGCTGGATGCCATGGTTGTCGACCTTGGCAAGTTTGTCGGACTCAAGAAATCCCAGGCAGGCGTCGGTCGGGGTGATTAGAAAACCATCCGATAGGCGCGCGCTGATGTTCCCGGCCGTAGCGTGCACGTAGCCGCGATCGAACAGCGAACGGCCGACACGGCAGATTTCTTTTCTGAGCTCCAATTCAGTTTGCATAGACTATTCGAGCAGTGTGAAAGCCTTGCTGAAGAAATCCTGGGATCCAAAATTACCGGATTTCAACGCAATGTGCAGACCACTTGCATGGTTTCCGGTTGAAGCCGCATAACACCATGGCACGCCCGGATCGATTTGCAGCCCGATCTGCATTTGCTGAATCCCGAGCGCACGGACGCATATCCCAGCCGTTTCCCCGCCTGCCACTACCAATTGCCCAGCCCCTCGTGCGACAAGTCCGCGAGATACGTCGGAAAGCGCATGTTCCACGATTCCTCCACTTCGCTCGGCTCCTAGTGCTGCATGGGTAGCCTGGACTGCGGCTGGCTCGGCTGTAGAGTACACGAGCAACGGCAATGCAGAATTGCCACTCCAGCAATAGTCCGCCCATTCTAGCGTCTTCTCAATTTGTGCATCGTGGCTGGAAGCGAGTTGTACAGGGTCCAGAGCACGTGAAGCCCCGCCTCTGTGTATGAAATCCAGTACTTGTGCATTCGTGGCAACAGAACAGCTGCCGGAAATAATGGCTCTCCGTCCGACTGCCCGCGGCAGCTCGCTGGATTGGGGGGAGGGAGTAAATCCCCATTGTGCGGGCAGGCCAATGCCCAGTCCAGAGCTGGCAGTGACGAGAGGTTCTGAGCGCAGAGCCGCCGCCAACCTGTTCAGGTCATCATTGCTGACCGCGTCTGCGATGGCGATTGAGACTCCCTCAGAGCGAAGCTTCTCGATCCGCTGAACAATCGCACTTGCGGAGTGTGCGACCGTCCGATAGTCAATCAAGCCCACCTTTCTGCCCTTATTAGGTTGTAGTTGTGTCTGCAAGAAACGCACCAGGTTGGCGTCGGTCATCGGTGTCAGCGGATGATTTCGCATACCGCTATCCGAGAGCAAAACATCGTCGACGAAGAGGTGTCCCTTGAATACAGTGCGATCGTTATCAGGAAAAGCCGGAACTACGACGCTGAAGTCGCAATCCAACTTGTCCATGAGTGCTTCGATGACCGGGCCGATATTGCCTTGCGCTGTCGAGTCGAACGTAGAACAGACTTTGAAATAAAGCTGGCGGGCGCCCTGTCTGCGCAACCAACGGCAGGCCCGCAGTGATTGCTCCGCAGCTTCTGCTGCTGGAATAGTGCGTGACTTTAATGCAACGACGATCGCATCTGTGTCGATGGGGTCGTCGTTGCTGGGTACATCGACGGTGAGCACAGCGCGCATTCCTGCTCGCACCAAATTATTGGCGAGGTCGGTTGCGCCGGTGAGGTCGTCTGCGATGCAACCCAGCATGATCCTATTCATTCTTCTCTCAGATCGGCCCCCTTAGGCTGGGACGCTGGATGTTGCGGCCATCTTTGGTCTCACGCCCGCCCTACACCTTAAGCCGCGAGCGGCTCCGGGGTTCTTAAGACGAAGGTCTTTCTTATGTATTTGGGGACATGCCATTCAACCTTCAAACCCGAAGGAAAGTATCCGAAGTCGCCCGCGCGCAGGGTCAGAGGTTTTCCGCTCTGGGGTATGATGATGGCCTCGCCCTCGAGCACCATCACGAATTCATCCCATGAGTAATCCCAGGTGAATTTACCCGCTGTGCACTCCCAAACGCCTTGCGTTACCAGCTGATCTGGCGATTGAGCTGCGGTCCAGGTTCGGGCTACCGGCTTACCCTCGGTTACGAGTGCTGGTGGAATCGGAGTGTCGCTGAGTTGAACCGCTGATGATGTATTGGCCTTTGCTGCTGAGTTCATGATTGGCTCCCCCTTGTTTTTTTAAAAGACACCGCTTCTATAAAGTTAGGCTGATTGGATTGAACTACCGTCAATCAGAAGTTAGTCGCTTGACCGACGGCCTCCAGCGTAGATTGAATGCCTCTCCGAATGATTGCGGCATCGGGGCCTACTCCCAGGAGCTTCAATTCTCGCTCCTGGTATCGCCTCAGAGCCTCGTCGCTTTCGGCGATGATGCCAGCGTGTTTCCCGTGTTTTCGGATTTCGATAAGCATGTCGTCCTGCCTGGCACTCACACTGGCAGAGGCTGAAACGCCGGAGTCCTGGGGGTCGAAGAAGAAAAACTCTACCCCGTCAATTGAGCTCATCTCACGGAGCTCTGGCTGATCCCGCTCCAAATCGATGACTGGCACAATCAGAACGCTTGCTTTGGACTCCGGCCTGTCGTTCGCCGAGGATTGGTCTGAAGGACTGTGCGAGGCTCTAGATCCGTTGACGATTGATCGCAACTGGTCGGCGGTCTCCACTCCCGAAACAAGGACTCCATCTGCACCGAGATCCAAAGCGCGCTTGATGAGTTCCGGAGTTGCCCCGGGCAGCCGCACCAGAGCGACCGTCTCACTGCGAGCTGTGGCCCGTATGTGTTCAAGAACTTCAGTCCAGTCGAAATGTCCACTCGCAGCATCGATCACAATCCAGTCGAACCCCAAGCCTGTTGCAATCTCGCTGACGGCAACTGTGTCGAGCGTCACCCATACTCCATACACGGGTTCATTCGCCTGCAGCTTTCGTCGAAAGCGACGCACTGCGGTAGATTTCATTTCGTTACCTCTTTTGTTCTATGAAAAGACCAACGAGCAGATCAGTAGCCAATTCTTTCAAAGGTGCAGCCGTTCCCATTTTTTCTGGAATCCGGGGTGGTCGAAGACTTCGGGATTTATAACGTGGTTCGGGCGCCGTCCCGAAGCAATGTCAACAATCCCTTTGCAGGAAACTCGACCCATGTCACGCAGAATCTCGTGGGTCAGACCCACTGCGTGCGGCGCCAACAGAACGTTATCCAAAACGCCGAAACGATGAGGCTTGTCAAAAGGCTCACCTACGAAAACATCCAGTGCGGCCCCTGCGATACGATTTTCTTCGAGCGCCTCGAACAGAGCGTCTTCGTTCACGATCCCACCGCGCGCGGTATTGATCAGGAACGCTGTTGGCTTCATCAGAGCCAGTTCCTGCTGCCCGACCAGGTTGCGAGTGTTGCTATTAAGCGGGCAATGAATGGAGACGAAGTCTGCTTGTTGCATGAGTTCTTCAAGCGAAACCATCCGAACGCCGAGGGTTTGAGCCAATGCCGGGTCAACAAAGGGATCGAAGGCAATTGGTTTCGACATTCCAAAGCCTTTGAGAAGTTCGACCGTCGCTCGCGCGATGCCGCCGAAACCGACTGATCCAAAGGTCCGATCGCGAAGTTCGATTCCTACATAGCGTGGAGCTAAACTCCATTGACCGCTTCGCACCAGCAAGTCCTTCATCCGGAAATGGTGGCCCAATGCAATCATCCATCCGACTGTCGCTTCAGCCATGGAACGCTCGACTCCGCCGACTGCGTTAAAGAAGACGATGTCTGCGGCGGTGCAGGCTGCGACATCAATATCGTTGTAGCCCACACCGAAGCGCGCGATCGCGAGTAGATCTTTGCCGTCGGAAACGCTGTGGCTATCGATGCCGGCGTCCATGACGATGGCCCCGTGGACTCCTTGAAGTTGCTCTGGACGAACGACAGGGTAGAACTCGCGCATCGGGACCGGCTCGACGCCTGGCAGACTTGTCAGAACCGATAGACCGATATCGGCGAAACGGGGTTTTCCGTCGGTCGCGAGCAAGTCGGCGGTAAGGGCAACAGGGAATCGTCGGTTTCGAGGTTCAGTCATTGTTTGCGGTCACTCCAGATTGTTCGATGGAGGCTTCAGCGAAGTGGTGAGTGCAGTGTCTCGACCGATCGACTGCAAAGACTGCCGCAACCCTTTGATCAGCAGTCCGCTATCGGATCCGATGGCGATCATGCGGAAGCCTTGCTTGATGCGCAGGCGTACGTCTTCGGGGCTGCCTGCGATGATGCCGCAGTTTTTGCCGGCAGCTCGAATACGATCTTTCATGTTCAGCAAAGCCTCTGCAACGCCCGGCCCCTGCCACTGGCCGGGGTATCCGGCGCTGGCCGAGAAATCGGCGGGACCGAAGAAATATGTGTCGACACCGGGTACTTCCAGCATTTGATCCAGATTCCTGGATGCTTCCACGGTTTCTAGATTCGGCAGGATCAACACGTTGTCGTTGGCTTCCACCACATGCGTGGCGAGGCATTGGGCCCATCCCGTTGCGCGATCACCGCCAACCGCTCGAATACCCTTGGGCGGGTACAGAGCGTAGTCCACGGCTCGGCGAACGTCGCCCGCGGTACTGATGAACGGGGCAGATACACCGTCGGCCCCGATATCCAGAGATCGTTTGAAGAGACTGCTATTCAATTCGGAAACGCGGACGATCAGTACGGTCGCACTTCGGACGGTCGCGCGTATATGACGCTCGATCATGGCCCAATCGAACGAACCATGCTCGGCATCAATTGCCACCCAATCCAGGCCTGCCGCAACCGCAATTGCGGTGATGCTCGGAGACGGGAGCGTGCTCCACAGGCCGAACACCGGCTTGTCCGCCTGCAACTTCCGACGAAACTCCTGTAGCGCTTCGGTTTTCAATCTCGAGTCTTACCCCAAAAACGAAAGATGTAGGATGTCGGACAACATGGCCTGGCGATGAACCGCATTTAACTGGACTCGAATCGAACTGTCAAGGCCAAAAGCAAATCAGAAATTCTGTGAACTTATAAATCACAAGGTTGCGTCACTAAGGTCGGTGGAGCATCAAGACGCACTGCACGCCACTAAAGATCAGCGCAGCTGCGCATCATTCCAGCCGGCTCTTCTCTTTGCGCTCCGGAATCGGAATCAGGCAATCCCCTAAAACTACGACCAGTTCTATTTTTGCCCGAAGCGTGAGCCCCACATCTGGGATCCTAACTCTTGCAGATTGCTTTGTGTGACCACAAGGCCCTTATCCACGATGGTCTGCGGGGTTTTTTTACCGTCCCGCAGATCCGCGATGGCCTGCACGGAGGCCACGCCTTCCAGCGGAAGATCTTGAGCGCCGTCGGCGTCCAAGTATCCGTTGACCATCATTTTGTAAGCCGTTCCGTCACCGTCAAAGCTGCCCAGCAGAATGTGGTCCGGTTCTGTGACCTTCTTGTATTTTCCGGCGGCCATTAGCGCCGACTCCACCGAGGGCAACATAAAATCTGATGAACAAAAAATAAATCCGATGTCCGGATGGGCCTGCAGCGCGTTGGTTACACCTGCCAACGCCTTCTCCTGGTTCCAGTCCGTGGAAATGCGTGCTACCACGTCGATGGTTCCGGCATACGGCTTTAGCGCGTCCTCGAAGCCGTCACGCCGTTGCACTGCATTGAAATCAGTGAGGCTGCCAATGAGTATCATGGCCTTATATTTACGGTGCGACTTGAGGGCCAATCGCGCCATAGATTCCACCGTGGCTTTAGTGAGAGCGTAGTTGTCGTTGACAACCGCCACCCATTTCGCGTCATTTTCGGCGGGGGGACGGTTGTAAAGAACGATGGGAATGTTGGCATCGTTAGCCGCCTTAATCATTGGAATGACGGTTTGAGCGTCTACCGGCGCTATGATGATTCCGTCGACCTTGCGGGAGATGAATGTATTCACCTGCTCGTATTGACGATTTGCGTCAGAGTTCGCGATCGCCTCAAGAACTTCGAAATTGCGTTTGGCTAACTCATGTTTGATGGTTTCAAAACCAACGACCCAGCCTTCGCTTTGCAAAGATTCAAAGGCGACGCCGACAATGGGTTGATGTTTGGAACTATGAGTGCAACCGCCGAGAAAAAGTAAGAGTGCGGCGAGGGCGAAGGGTAATGCTTCGCGAAAAATATTCTTCATGGCTTTCGTTGTTAACACAAAAACTCTGACCGGACAAGAGACGGCCCCGCTGGTCGTAACGACGTGAATGATCATTCGAAATGTATTCCGATGCACGGTAGGCAATAGTTGGCGCACGCCCTCGATGGAAAAGAAGCTTCTTGCGGGCGGCCTGATATTCGTATGGTTGACGTGTGTTGTCTCCCCGGCTGCCAGGCAGAATGCAGAAAGCGATTTGACAGCGAGTATTCGCGCGAAACTTGAAGCGGGCCAGTTCGATTCCGCAGTATCGGAGTCCCGGTCGGCTGTCGTGAAGTACCCGGCTTCGCCTACGATCTACCAACTGCTTGGCAGCGCCCTGTTTAAGAAAGGCGAAAAGGAAGAGTCACGTTTGGCCTTTCAGCGCGCAGTCCAACTCGACCCCGGAGCCAGCGTGAATTATTACAACCTCGCCCGAGTTGATTTGAGTCTGAACCGGCTGCCGGAAGCTGCCACTTCTCTGGAAACATTCCTGCGCTTTGAGCCCAAAGATGCGGCGGCGCATGTGCTGCTCGGCCGCGCCTACCACAATCTGAACCAGACACTTCTCGGAATCGAGCAATTCAAAGCTGCGCTGGCCTTAGACCCCGCGCTTCCCTTGGCGCATTTTCATTTGGGCTATGCAGAGTTAGCGTTGGGTGAACGTGAGGCGGCCCTCCTGGAGTTTAGGGCAGAATTGAAAGTGAACCCTGACTTCGCTGACCCCTATTGGATGATGGGGAACATTGAGTTGGACCGCGGAGACATTGATGTCGCGG
Source organism: Terriglobia bacterium (assembly GCA_963696825.1). Classification (GTDB taxonomy): domain Bacteria; phylum Acidobacteriota; class Terriglobia; order Terriglobales; family Acidobacteriaceae; genus JAIQFF01. The sequence continues at coordinate 441,248 of CAVOLN010000006.1, read as the reverse complement.
AGAATCTTTTTTCCCAGGCGATTGCACGCAGGCCTGATGCTTTTTCCGCGCATTACGGTCTGGCTCGAGTCCTGGCGCGGAAGGGACGAGAGTTGGAAGCAGAGACTGAATTCCGCAAAGCCCTTGCGGAAGAGCCTGACAGCGTCGAAGCGCACTATGCCCTGGCGCGACTCTATCGCCAGATGGGGAGAGGGAAAGACGCTGATCGTGAGTTTGGCATCGTAGCGGCGATACATGCAAAAGGCCGTGAGTAGTTAAATTCTCGATGCAGGTGATAATTCTGCCGGCTGAGCACGCAACTATCCTCTCTGGATTCAGACATCGCGTGGCGCTCGCATATTTCTCTTGACAAATAATCCTGAGTTCCGGTTGAATGCACGACATCCGACAACTAAGTTGTCGGACATCATACATGTCGGCAATTCACAATTCAGAAGTCGGCTTTCCGGTGGGGGGGCGCGAGACCCTCCTGGACTCCGTCGCCAAGCGGATGATCCAGCTCCTCATGGACAACCACTACAAGGCGGGCGAGCAGTTGCCTTCGGAACATGAATTGGCTAGCCAGTTCAATGTTGGCCGAGGGACGATTCGCGAGGCCATCAAAGCCCTGGCCATCGTGGGTTTTCTAAAGGCGGAGCGAGGCAGAGGTACATTCGTTGCAGACCGCTCGGGGTTTCTCGTGGGGCCAATTGCATTGGGATTCGATTCCTCGTTACCGCTGGATTCGTTGATCGATGCCAGGAAGCTGATCGAAGTCCAAATCGCGCGACTCGCCGCCAAGCGTGCCAATCGGAGTTCGGTTCGAGTCATGGAAGAACATCTTGCTCTTATGCGGCATGGCGCACAGTCGGGCAACTCCGAGGAGTACTTGCGGGGAGATGTGGAATTTCATTTTGCTATTGCGGACGCCGCCCAAAATCCTGTCCTGACTCAGTTTTTGACGCTGATACGGAACTTGATGCGTCAGTGGATCGCCCTCGTTCGAGGAATGAGCGGGGTTACGGACGAGGCCCTCGACCAGCACCGCGAGATTCTGGATGCAATCGCAGCGGGTAATGAGCGTTTGGCTGGGGAGGCGATGGAGCTCCATCTGGAAGCCATGGGCAAGCGGCTTGCGCTGGCCAAGAAGAAACAACTGGCAGAGGAAGGCGTCCGCTCGCTCCGGAGCACCCAGAAGGCAGACCGGACCCAGGCGCCCCTGAGTTCAGGCCGTCGAAGGCGTAAGGTCGGCCAAAAATCCGAGCAAGTGCAACAGTGAATTTGGGCGGGAGAGTCGCGGCTGACGTCGCGCTTGTGGCGTAGTACCGCGCTTAACATTTTGAGGAGGGGATCTATGCCGTCGCTCCGGAGCCGTGGAGGATGTTCGCAGTGGTGTAAGGAGTTAACTCTGTTGGCGGTGTTCGTGTGGCTTGCGTGCCCAATCGGGTATGGCCAAACCGGGCAGGGCACGATCTCGGGAACGGTAGCGGACCAGAGCGGAGCCTCGGTGGCTACGGCGCGAGTCACGGCCAAGAATACGGGCACTGGGTTGGAGAGAACGACAACAACAAGCGAAAGTGGGTCGTACGCTCTGCCTAACCTGCCGGTCGGCACTTATGACCTCAGTGCTGTAGGAGACCAGTTCAAAACCCAGACCCTGTCGGGCGTAACCCTCACTACCGATCAGGCTGCCACGGTTAACTTCACCTTGCAGGTAGGAAGCGTTACCGAATCTGTGACAGTCGCTGGAAACCAGGATCTGATTGAGACTGCGAGCCCCACGCTCAACCAGGTCGTGGGTGAAAGGGCCATTCAGGAACTCCCGTTGAACGGGCGGGAACCGGCAGCTCTCGTAAATACGGCCCCTGGCGCAGTCAGCGGCACCCAAAGCAATGCCTTCGTATTTGAGAACAGCTGTTGCACATGGCCCGTGCCTACCGGCGCCACGATCAACGGCGGGCGCATGGGGACGACGGCGTACCTGCTCGACGGCGGCCTCAACATGGACAGTTATACCTATGCCCCGGCTCCGTTTCCGAATGCCGATGCCACACAGGAATTTCGAGTGGCGACAAACAACTACGACATTCGCTACGGGTACTCCTCTTCGGGCATCGTGAACATCGTTACCAAGTCCGGGACTAACCAATGGCACGGCAACCTCTTCGAATTTGTCCGCAACGATATGTTTAACGCTTCCAATTATTTTTCCCACCAGGTCGATCCGCTAAAACGTAACCAGTTCGGCGGTTCGATCGGGGGAAGAGTAATTCGCGACAAACTATTCGTGTTCGGGAATATTCAGGGAACCATTGAACGAGTGAGCCAGACGGGCCAGACCGCGTTTGTTCCGACCAATGCGGAACTGGCCGGCGATTTCAGCTCCACGTCCACGCAGTTAGTCGATGCGAACACCGGTTTGCCCTACGCAAATAACTTCATCGATCCCAGTACCTTCAATCCTGTCGCACTCAAGATCGAGGAAAGCATCCCAAAAACCACTTCGCCCGACGGGCTGGTAAATTTGCCCGCCGTGCCTTTTAACGATCACTATAAGGAATTCACAATCAGGGCAGATTACTATCCGACCCAGAAGCAACAGCTCAGCTTTCGGACCTTCTTCGATGATTTCGACGAGCCTGGTTTCGACGGTGCCGGAGACATAATCGGGTCACACAATAGTCTCGCCACGAGATTCACGTCATACACGGGTAATTGGACCTGGACCCTAAACCCCAACCTGGTGAATCACGTTGTGGTTTCGTACGGCAAATTAAACGTCACGAGTTTCGGCGATCAGATCGGGGCCGATGGCAAGCCCGTATGTCTCCCGTGTTACGGAACGAAAATTGCCGATTTTCCGCAATTCCCACCCGTGCTCGATCTGTTCTCCGTGTCGGGCGGATTTACCATCATCGGAAATACAAACTTCGACCCGCGATGGAATGCGCAAGTCAGCGAGTCCGTCAACTTGACCAAGGGCAAGCATCTGGTGGTGGCCGGAGTGGACGTGATCCGGCAGGATATGTCGGAGGAGACTGACTTTCTCGCCCGCCCGCTGGTCGCCTTCACCGGCGAAGTTTCAGGAAATTCCTTTGCAGACTTCCTGCTCGGACAGGCGAGCTTCTTTCAACAAGCCGGCGGCGAAGCGACGCATCCACGGGGAAACCTGTATGGAGTGTATGTCGGGGACACCTATCGCATAACTCCTAACCTGGTGATTGACGCAGGGCTGAGATGGGAACCCTTCTTTCCTCCAACTGTCGTGGGAGGAAGAATGACGTTGTTCCGTCAGGGTTTGCAGAGTACCCGATACCCGAATGCGCCCACCGGACTGGTATTCCCGGGTGACCGAGGCGTTCCGGAAGGCGGCTTCAAACGGGAGCTTCTTAATTTCGAACCCAGGCTGGGCATCGCCTGGCAACCCAAAGCCCTCCCCAACACTGCGATCAGAGCTGCGTACGGAATCTTCATCAGCCCGAACCTATTGAATGATTATCCTCACAGTGCTGATGGCGCGCCTTTCTCTCCCAATTTCGTTCTCAACCCCGGACCAGACCTGGGTCCATACATTGATCTAAGCGATCCTTTCAAGAATGTCGCTGGTACGGGTGGTGTTTCTCCTTTCCCACCATTTGCATCTCCAACTTTTGTTCCACCCTCGTCCACGGCCTTCGCACTACCCGTGTCGCTTCAAGATAACTTTGAAACAAACTTCACGCTCGGCAAAACACAGGCGTGGAACCTTTCGCTGGAGCATCAATTTGCAGGCAACCTCCTCGTTCGGGTGTCTTATGTCGGAAGAGAGTCTTACCACTTGCAGAGCCCGTTCGAATTGAACCCTGGATTCTTCTCTGCCGGAGGCGCACGGTTGAGACAACCCAATTTCGGCACCATTGTCTCGAACGTCGCCTGGAGTACGGCTTCGTACAACGGCTTCCAAGCGGTTGTAGAGCACCGTTTCTCCCACGGCTTCGAACTCATGTCGAGCTTCACCCACTCCAAGGCCATCGACTCGAGCTCCCTGGGTACAACGGCGTATTCTTCAGCTCTTGGCGACCCGTTTGACCTCGGACACAATCGAGGACTCTCGGACCTGAATTTTCCTAACATATGGTCCAACAAATGGGTCTATGAGTTGCCCTCATTCCGCGGGCTCGGAACGGTTGGTTCGAAAGTGCTCGGTAACTGGCAGATCTCCGGTGTATGGCAGTTGAGTTCGGGGACGCCGTTCAGTATTGTCGGCGGGTTCGGCAACAATAATTCCCTGGCTCAAATCGGCGGAGACCGTGCGGACTTGACCGGACAGCCGTTCCAGGTTCATTCCGGCTCGAAAGCTCACTGGCTTCAACAGTACTTTAACCCGGCCGCGTTCACTACCAACGCACCTGGGACCTTTGGAAACTCACCCAGAAATGTCCTGGCCGGACCTGGGAATAACAACGTTGACCTGTCCATCGCCAAGAACATTCCTTTCCGTGAGCGGTATAAGGTTCAACTTCGGTGGGAAATGTTCAACGCCTTTAACCGAACACACTTTGGTTTGCCGCAGAACGATCCTTCCTCTGACAGTTTCGGACAAATTGTCAGCGCCGGACCCGCCAGGGTTATGCAGTTGGGAGCAAAGCTCGATTGGTAGCAGTACCGCGACCGGTTTATCCAGGCAGGGACTTCAAGAACGAGGTCCCTGCCTGTCGTGACTAACGCGCGACCTCCCGATCCGCGCGCAAAAGGTTCGGCAGAGCGCCAAATTCTGGAGGAGGAAAAAGCATGAACGATAATTCGCGTCGTTCGTTCCTGAAGGCGGTGGGAGCTGCTTCGCTCGCATTGACCCCCTCGGTTCTTTCTGGGAAATCACCCAAGGCGGCCATCTTTGGCGACCTCAGTGGAGACCAGTCTCCGTCGCAGCAGAATTTCTCCGGCATCAATCACCAACCTCTTGAGCTGGCGTTCGTCTCGTCCAAGCAGTATCACGATCCCTACAACGAGGTGATGGTTGACGTTGTGGTGACCGACTCGCAAGGGAAACAGCAAGTCGTTCCGGCGTTCTGGGCAGGAGGCCAAACGTGGAAAGTGCGTTATGGCTCTCACATGCCGGGGCGGTACAGCTATCGTGCGATTTGCAGCGACACCGCCAACTCGAGCTTGCACGGCAGGGCGGGAACGATGGAGTTCTCTCCTTACCAGGGAACCAATAAGCTTTTACTTCACGGTCCGGTGCGTGTCAGCAGCGACCTTCGTCACTTCGAGCATGAGGATGGCACGCCTTTCTTCTGGCTGGGGGACACCTGGTGGTTTGCGCTTTGCAAGCGGTTCGGCTGGCCGGCCGATTTCCATGCTCTGACCGAAGACCGCGTGAAGAAGGGTTATACAGTAATTCAGATTACCTCTGGATTGAATCCCGAAGATTCGGGAGGCGGTGCTCCTCCATTCGATCCCCGCAGCATGAATGAGGCGGGCTACCCGTGGGAAGACAACTACGCTCGCATCAACTCCAAATACTTCGATCTTGCCGATCAGCGTGTGCAATATCTGGTAGAAAACGGCTTGGTGCCCTGCATCGTGGGCGCCTGGGGCTATCATCTTCCTACAATGGGCGTCGAAAAAATGAACCAGCATTGGAGGTACATGATTGCTCGATGGGGCGCCCTGCCTGTCGTGTGGTGCCTGGCGGGCGAGCTCACCATGCCGTACTGGCCGCCCAGAACCGAGGGCGAACTGGACGATCTCAAAAAGCGTGGCTTGACCATTGCCGATCGCCGCAAGCAGGACTCTGCGTTCCAAAAACACGGATGGACGGACGTAGCGCGATACATCCATAAAACCGATCCGTATCGCCGTCCGCTTACGCTCCATCCACAAGCCATGCACAATACGAGGGAGCAGATCGAGGACTCGGCCCTGCTTGATTTCGAAATGCTGCAAGCGAGTCACGACGATTGGTGGGGCATGCCGGCTTCGATTGAGTTACTGAAGCGAGGCCTGCAAGCCACTCCCAAGATGCCGGTTCTGATCGGAGAGATCGTCTACGAAGGATTGCAGGAGCACAATCGGCAGGAGGTCGTACGATTCGCGTTCTGGGCGGCGATGCTAAGCGGTGCGGCGGGCCATACTTATGGGGCCGGGGGCATATTCGAAATGGAGTCGGCACATCAGACCTATGGCCTCACTCCAGACGGCGACTGGCATTCGTACCTGGATCCTTCTTGGGATGTCGCTGCCCAATTCCCTGGGGCACAACAAATCGCTTGGGGAAAACGACTGTTGTCCCAGTTTGAGTGGTGGCGACTCGAGCCGCACCCCGAATGGGTGGAACCCCACGCTTCAAGTGAAAGCTTCAGATTGCCCTATGCCGCCGCAATCCCCGGCGAGTTGTATATCGTTTATCTCCCCGGACTCTTGCGTGATAAAGAGGAAGCTTTGCATCAATGGAAGTCTCCCACTCTAAGCAATCTCGATCCAAAAGTAGCCTACGAAGCTTTCTGGTTCGTCCCATCCACAGCGAAAGAAGAGCCGATCAGCGAGGTTCAGGTTGGGGCGGACGGAACCTGGGTACCTCCAGTTCCTGAAGAAATGGTGGAGTGGGTCCTGGTCGTGGCGAAGCGGGGAACGAGGAAATCCAGTCCACAAATAAAGAGTTAGGGCGCGTCGAAGGCAGGTTCAGATTGCCCTGGGGGGCGGGGGTATCCAGATTATGCAAGGAGCGGGAGAGGTTCGCATGAAAGCTTTTACCCCCCATCCTTCTCACGCTGAATCCAGCGACCGCCGAACTGTATTCGCAGGTGCAGGACGGTTTCGGAACATCGCAAAAAAGTTGCTGTATTCTGAATATCTTCTTTTATATCTGACCATTGCATATCTTCTTGTCGCTACCCAGTTGGTGCCGGGTTTGCTGTCCTCCACGAATCTTAGAAACGTTCTATCGAATTTGTTCCCCCTTCTGGTCGCCGCAATCGGGCAAAGCTTTGTCCTGATTACAGCGGGCATAGATCTTTCGGTCACCTCCGTGTTTGCCTGCTCCAGCGTGGTTGGTGGATGGATCATGACGTCAAACTTCGGCCCACGAGCCGGAAGCGGATGGTCGCTCGGGGCCGGATTGCTGGCAATGTTCGTGGTGGCGCTCGTGATCGCCTTGATTAATGGTTTGTCGATCACACAATTCGAGATGCCGCCTTTCATCGTTACCTTGTCGACGATGACCTTCTTTTCGGGAGTGGCCTTATGGGTGGTTCAATCGCGCAACATCTATCATTTGCCTCGGCTTCTGGTGACGATTGGGAAGGGGTCGGTGGTCTCTGTTCCTTACACCTTGCTCCTCACGGTCGCGCTCGTTTGGACCGCCCACTGGATTCTGACCCGTACCGTCCTGGGGCGGTGGTTGTTCGCGGCTGGCTACAATGCGAAGGCCGCGGTCATTTCCGGTGTGCCAATTGGCAGAACGATCATCTTTGCCTACGCGGCCAGTGCCATCTGCGCCGCCTTGGCGACGGTTCTCTTGATGGGACGATTGGAAACCGCATCGCCGATCATCGGGCAAAGGCTTCTGCTCGATGTGATCGCCGCTCCTGTGATCGGGGGAGTGAGCTTGTTTGGTGGACGAGGGAAAATCCAGTGGGTCATCCTCGGCGCCCTCTTCGTTACCTTGATGGACAATAGCCTTAACCTGCTGGGGCTTTCGTCGTTCGTGATCATGATGGCGAAGGGCGGTCTTATCCTTTTTGCCGCCCTTCTTGATGTCTTCCGCAACGCGTCGTCAATAAGCACGTAGGCGGGTGAAGCGCACCACATGGAACCAATTGTGGAATTCGACGGAGTCGGGAAGGGATTTTTCAACGTCACGGTGCTCCGCGACGTGAGCTTTCCCGTTACTCGCGGTCACATTTTGGGGCTGGTCGGCGAAAACGGTGCTGGGAAGTCCACGCTTATGAATATTCTCGGCGGTGTAATCGCCGCGGACTCGGGCGTGGTTCGCCTTGACGGCAAGGACTTGATGCTCAAGAATCCGCAACAGGCGGCGGAACGCGGTATCGCTTTTATCCATCAGGAACTTAATCTGTTTCCCAACCTTACGATCGCTGAGAACCTGTTCATACCGCGTTTCCCGGCACACAAGATTGCGGGTCTCGGGATTATCAATCGGCGGTCCATGCGAGAGCAGGCGAAAGAATGTTTGCGCTCGGTGGGTCTCGAGCTTTCTCCCGACGCCGTGGTGGCAGATCTCAGTCCGGGAGAACGCCAACTCGTCGAGATCGCCAAGGCACTCAATGCGAATGCACGGATTGTTATTTTCGACGAACCTACGTCGTCTCTTTCGCGTCCGGAGGTAGAGCGGTTTTTTCTGCTTATGAACCGTCTTCGATCTGAGGGAATGTCCATGATCTACATTTCCCATATTCTCGGCGACGTGTTGAAGCTCTGCGACGACATCTGTGTGTTGCGAGATGGTCAGGTTGTCGCACACGGCCCAAAAGATGACTTCTCATCCGAGAAGATGATTTCTCTGATGACCGGGCGCAGCTTTGAGAATCTCTATCCCCGCCGCGATACGACTCCTTCGGATAAGCCGGCTTTGGAAGTGAGACGTCTGAGTCAACCCGGTGTCGTGGAGAACCTTGACCTCACGCTGCACCGCGGTGAAGTCGTAGGACTGTTTGGCCTCATGGGATCAGGACGCACCGAACTCGTTCGCATGATTTTCGGTCTCGACACGTTTGAGCAGGGAGAGATTGTGTTGGCAAGCTCCCCGGAACGGCAGCCTGCCCCCAGGGAAAGTATCCGCCGGGGTCTGGCATTTCTTACCGAAGACCGGAGAATTGAAGGCTTGTGCATGGACGCCAGCGTTGAAGAGAACATTGCTCTCGTCGCGCTCTCTTCCTTTGCATCATCGGGAGTCATTCACAAAGGTCGCCTTCGTAAAGCCGTTACGGACGCGGGAAATGCAGTCAGCATCAATATCGAGGCGGTTCGGAAACAGCCTGTCAAGACTCTCAGCGGAGGTAATCAGCAAAAGACCGTACTGGCGAAATGGCTTCTCTCCGACCCAACAGTTTTGATATTGGATGAACCGACGAGAGGCATCGACGTGGGGGCCAAGTACGAGATTTACCGGCTCATCAACCAGTGCGCCGAGGAAGGCAAGGCAATTTTATTTGTATCATCGGAAATTGAGGAGTTGCTGGGTGTGTGCGATCGCATCCTCGTAATTCGCGCCGGGGAAGTGTGCGATTGGGTGACGCGGGCGGAATTCAACGCCGAGAGAATCCTCCGATCGGCATTCGGAGCACAAAGCATCCAATGAGATATCCCGCCAAAAACTTGATCATCCGGGGCTTCGGAAACGGAGCCTTGATGTTTATCGTCGTACTGGGAACGTTTGGATTCCTGGCGCCTCGTTTTCTGGACGCGGCCAATCTCGCGAATATTGTTGTTCAGTCTTCTTCTATCGGAATTGTTGCCGCGGGAATGACCTGCACCCTTCTCACTGCCGGCATCGATCTTTCCGTCGGTTCCACGATGTTTGTGGCCGCTGCCGTAGCGGGAAAAATGATTTTGGCAGGAATGTCTATCCCTGCGGCCATCGCCGCTGCCTTGGGCGTGGGTTTAGTCGCGGGCTTCATTAATGCGATGTTGGTGGCGTACCTTGCCATGCAGCCCTTCATCGCCACGCTGGCCACACTTTTCCTCGGTCGTGGTCTTGCCCTGCTGATAACCGAAACACGATCTCTCAACCTTCCGGAGGGCTTTGCAAGACTCGGTTCTGAGAGACTGTTGGGCGTACCGCTTCCGATCGTAACGCTTGCGGTTGTGTTGACCGCGGTCCACTTGCTGCTTAGCCGAACCTCATTAGGCCGCCAGATCTACGCAATTGGTTGCAGCATTCAGGCCTCACGCAAAGCCGGCATCGATACTCGACGGGTGCTCGCGTCGACTTACATCATTTGTGGCGTGTGCGCGGCGATCGGCGGCCTCGTTTCCCTTGCGCTGCTGGGCACGGTCTCGCAAACCTTTGGATACCAGCGGGAGTTTGCAGCTGTTTCTGCGGCCGTTTTGGGCGGAGTAAGTCTATTCGGAGGCCGAGGCAAGGTGTTTCCGGGCGTGATCATCGGCGCCCTTCTGATCCAGACGGTCGAAAATGGATTGGTGATGTTGAATGCCAATCCTTATATTTACCCGCTCACGACCGGAATCGTAATTTTCCTAACGGTCCTTGTCGATAGCTTACGGCACCGGCAGTCTCTGAAGATGAGCAGGCGCATCATCCGCCGACCCGAGGGTGTGAATGTCGCGACTTAGCCAAAAACCTGACGCCGTCGCACCAGAAGCCGTCCGTCTGCCGCCGGCGGTCTTGTATTACGGGATCGATAGACCCGAGCCGGAGAGAAGAAGTTTAACTGCTGGGCCCCTGCGCATGATTTACGAAGCTGGGGAAGTCCGTTACATCAGACTGGGAGATCGCGAAATCGTCCGGCGGATTTATGTGACCCTGCGAGACGAGAACTGGGGAACATTAGTCCCAAGGATAGAGAATGTTCTGTGCAAAAGTGTGAACGGTTCATTTGAACTCAGTTTCGACGCGGAGTATCAGCAAGGTAATGTTGACTTTGGTTGGCGAGGACGAGTCGACGGCGATGCCAATGGCACCGTCACTTTCCGTATGGAGGGTAGAGCGAGATCAAGGTTTCTGACGAGCCGACTTGGTTTGTGCGTGCTTCATCCCATTCATGAATTGGCGGGAACGCGTTGTACAGTTCAACATCCGAATGGGGCGACCAGCGAGCATGAATTTCCCTTATACATCTCTCCCCATCAACCGTTTACCGACATTCAGGCGATACGGCATCAAGTGGGTTCTGAAGTGTGGGCCAGCCTCGATTTTCTGGGAGACGTATTTGAAATCGAGGATCAACGCAACTGGACCGACGGGTCATATAAGACTTACTGTCCGCCGCTGTCTGTCCCTTATCCCAGGGAAGTTGCGCCCGATGTGCAGGTAGATCAAACAGTACGGCTCAGCCTTGACGGATATGTGGGACCCTATGTGGTTCAAGGGGAGGAATCAGACGGTGTGTCCTTGACTTTAAGTCATGGGATACACGGCGCGTTTCCGAGCATCGGATTAGGCTATGCCGCGGAATACGGTTCCCTGAACGCACAGCAGTTGGATCATCTCAAGCGCTTAAACCTCAGCCATCTTCGAGTAGATCTTAAGCTGTCCCAGCCGGACTACCACCTTCATCTAAAAAAGGCGTGGTCAGATGCCGAGGCCTTGGGTGCAGCTCTGGAAGTCGCCCTCGTGTTGTCGGGCAATCCGGAAAAGGAGATCGAGGATCTGCTGGAGGTATTGCGCACTGTAAGTCCGAAGGTTTCGAGCTGGTTGATCTTCGATTTGGCAACGCACTGCAGCTCCGCTGATTCTTTCGGAATCGCGCGCCAACTTCTCTCCCGCTATGACAAAACTGCGGTAATTGGAGGCGGAACGAATGCCAATTATGCGGAAGTCAACCGATCGCGACCACATCCAAAGGATCTGGATCTTCTTTGTTACTCGGTAAATCCTCAGGTGCACGGGTGTGACAATTCCACCATGGTAGAGGCACTCGAGGCTCAGGCTTCAACGGTTATCAGCACAAAGCAGTGGGCGGAAGGCCGCCCCATTTCCGTAACACCGATTACGCTGAAGGCGCGTTTCAATCCCTATCGCCGGGATGCTGAATCGTCCCCAAATCATGATGTTGTGCCGCAGAATGTTGATGAGCGTCAGGCGTCGTTGTTCGCAGCCTGCTGGACGCTGGGAAGCTTGAAGTACTTGGCAGAGAGTGGCGCCGGTGGTCTGACTTACTTTGAAACGCAGGGTTGGCGCGGGGTGCAGGGAAGCGTCCGTGGTCCAAATCTTAATGATCTGCATTCCTCCCCAGGCATGGTATTTCCCATCTTTCACGTGCTGGCCGATGTGCAAGGTTTCCTGGGTGCGAACGTAGTACGCACTGTCTCCACTGAACCACTTCGGGTGAATGCCCTGGCCTTGGTCAGGAACGGCAATTTTCGGCTCATGTGCGCAAACTTCACGGGAGCCAAAGAATCCGTGACAGTAAACGGTATTAACGGACGCGTGCGTCTGCGGCCCCTGAACGAAACCAACGCGTCTCTGGCCATGTTTTCGCCCGAGGAGTTTCGAGCTCAGACGAATGACGGGATTGTTAACGCCACTGGCGAACTGAAATTCGACTTGCCCCCATACGGACTCATGCGGATTGATGGCGAGGTCACGACGTGGAAGTGAGATCGCGGTCCACAGCGGCATCCTTGATCGCCGTATTACTGGCTTTGGCCGCGCAATCTTCCTTACTTGCGGAGGACAAGAAAAGCCAGACACTCAAGGCTGACCCAGGGCGAGGGCCAGCACAGGAGCAAACCGCGATAGATGAGTGCAAGAGAGCCCTCTCGCTGAACCCGAAGGCCGCGGAGGTGTGGTTTCGGTTGGCCGGAATCTATTTGTCACAGAACAAGTCTCAGCAGGCGCTTGCGAGTTATCGGAGCGGGTTGGCGGTCGATCCGGAAAACATCTCTGCAAACAAGAATTACGCGCAACTGCTGATGCAAGCCGGTGACTTCGGAGCCGCCGTAAAACCGCTGCAAAGGATAACTCGCAGTGAACCGGGGGACATGCAATCGCAGATCGCGCTTATCGAGGCGTATTTGAAAACCGGCAGACCTGACGATGCGGCGGCAAGAATAGAAGAGTTGTTGAAGGTCTCTACCAGCCAAGACCAACTAGAACTGACCAGAATTCTCGTTCGCATGAAACACATGGATCGCGCTCAACAGGTTCTTGAAGGCCTGGTAAAGTCAAATATCAATTTGGCCGAAGCCCATGGCCAACTGGGATTGCTATTGATGGAGAAGGAACAATTCCAGGATGCGGCGTGGGAACTTGGCCAAGCCGTGCAACTGGAACCCGAATCGGCGCGATATTCCTTGGGGGTCGCCGAAGTATTGTTACGATGGCACCACTATTCGACGGCACTCGATTTCCTTAACGGAGTGCGGGCACGATTTGAGACTTTGCCTCAGTTTCAATACGACCTTGCGTATGCGCATTATGGCCTGCGCCATTTTGAGCAGGCTGTTGCGATCGCAACGGCGTTGCTGAATCAGGACCCGACTTTTGCACCTGCCGAGTTTCTTCTAGGAAATTCCCAGGTTTCCCTGGGCAATTTGAAGCTGGCAAAGAGTCACTTTGAAAGAGCCCTTCAGTTAGATGCCACCAGGCCGCCGTTCTACGCCGCGTTAGCGCAGGTCAAGCGGTACGAAGGGAAGCAGACTGAGGCTCTGGCGATTCTCAAGAAAGGGTTGGCCCTCGATCCGAAAAATACTGAGATGATGTTCGAGTCGGCGCTATGTTACGAATCGGAAGGTAAATTCGCGGATTCGCAGGCCATTTTGGAACGGCTTGTGGCCGTCAATCCTGAGCTCACAAGGGCGCACCGGCTTCTGCTCAGGATCTATGGACATTCCGGAAACACCGCCGGAATGCAGAAGGAGCAAGGCGTCCTGGCCGAACTCGAGGCGCGGGAGCAGGCTGAGAGAAGGTTGAAGGACGGCAGCCAGTGAAGGTCCGTGGCGAATGTGAGGCGGCCGACGTGATGGGAACTTTACTTCGATGAAGGAAACCAGAGAATCACTGCCGGAGACAATAATTCGAAGAATCAGCAAGCCTTGGGTCGAAATCGCGCGGGGTGTCTCACTGTGTCTATTTGCCTCTGAAGAATGTGGCGCAGATGGGTTTAGTACTGCTCTGGCCACATTTGCCCCGGGAGCAACCCTTCCCTACCATATCCACGAATACAGCGAAGCAGCCACCGTTCTTTCGGGTACCGCATCGATGTTGGTGGAGGGAAGGTCCTACATGCTTCGACCCCGCGACTGCATCCACACTCCAAAAGGTGTGCCCCATTCCGCAGTCAACCTTTCGAGTGATGCGGAGTTGGTGTTGTTAGTGGCGTTTGGATCGCCCACACCAGCCAGAGTGCTGGTCAGGGGGGGCTCGTTTCCGGTCCGCGATTTTGGATTGAACGATCCTCACGCCACCGATCCCGAACACATCGAACGCTTCGACAAGGCCGAAAAATATGAGTTGGCCGGAGGTGCAACATTTTGCGATCTGTTCGCCGGACATCTGGGTGCGGTCGGAATATGCGGTGGCTACGGCGAATTCATGCCCAGCGCATCCCTTCCGTGTCATGTCCACGATTTTGGAGAGTCGATCACCATAGTCAAGGGCACGGCTCGTTGTGAGGTGATGGGCCGCCACTACTATTTAAGTGACTGCGATACTGCGTTTATTCCCAAGGGCCACCCTCATCGTTTTATTAACGACTCCAAAGAAATGATGGCAATGCTTTGGGTATATGGTGGCGACGAGCCGACGCGTGAACTTGTCGATCAGGGATATTGTGACGGAGCTCGTCTTTGGAACCTGCCTCAACGTAATACTGTTAGTCCGGCGGGGGATGGAAAAGAATAAAAGCCGAGGCGCGGTTGTCCAGCCGGTTAGGTAATCCGCGGAAAAACGATGCTTCTTGAGAACCGAGTAGTGGTCATAACGGGTGCCGGGTCAGGCATAGGACGCGCCACTGCGGTGCACTTTGCCAGGGAAGGCGCAATTGTAGAAGTTGGGGACATCAATCTGGACGCTGCACGTCACACTGTTCAATTGATTGGTGAAGCGGGAGGGGTTGGTCATGCGGCGCAAGTGGACGTTGCTGATCCGGAGTCTGTGCAAGAGCTTGTTCGCCAGACGCTGAGTGTAGGTTCGCAGGTGCACGTACTATTGAATAATGCGGCTATCGAGGTAGATAAGACGGTGGAGCACACGACGTTTGAGGAGTGGAATCGACAGGTCGGAACAAACCTCGGGGGAGTGTTCCTGTGTTCAAAATATTTCCTGCCCGAGCTGAGGAAGGCCAAGGGCAACATCATCAACATGAGTTCCGTAAACGGCTTCTTCGTCGAGCCGAACTGTGCCGGGTACTGCGCTACCAAGGGCGCGATCATCGCTCTAACAAAGGCGATGGCGATTGACCACGGCAGGGAAGGAATCCGCGTGAACTGCATCTGTCCCGGCTATATCGATACTGGATTGGCGGAAGGATACTTTCAGTCTCAGCCGGACCCGGCGGCTGCTCGAGCAGCGGCTGGCAAGTTGCATGCCCTCGGTCGAATCGGCCAGCCCGGAGAGGTCGCGCGGCTAGCGGCATTCTTGGCAAGTGACGACGCGTCATTCGTTACCGGGGCAGTGATGGTGGTAGATGGTGGGTTCGGATCTGGCCTTCCTCCGCGGAACTAAGACAAACATGAAGAAAATTCTCAATCAAGCAACAGCTTACGTAGAAGAGATGCTGGAAGGGTTGTGCCTGGCCTATCCAGGCTACTACGTGCAAACGGGAACGGAAAATCGGGTCATCGTTCGGACGTCGCAAAAGCCGAAGGGTAGAGTGGCGATTGTGACCGGAGGAGGGTCGGGTCATCTGCCTGTCTTTACCGGATACGTTGGCAAAGGACTGGCTGATGCTTGTGCGATCGGAGAGGTCTTCTCCTCGCCTTCGGTTGATCAGATCGTCGATGCAATCCGCGCTGTCAGTTCAGGCTCTGGTGTGTTGCTGCTGCAGGGAAACTATAGTGGCGACAACATGAACTTCGAGATGGCGAGCGAGATCGTCCAACTCGACGGCATAGAAACCAGGATTGTCAGAGTCGCTGATGACGTGGCCAGCGCCAGCCTCGAAGAGCGATCAAAGCGTCGCGGCGTTGCGGGACTCCTTTACGCCTACAAGATCGCAGGCGCGAAGGCGGAAACTGCGGCCAGCCTGGAGGAAGTTACTTCCATCGCGACAAAGGCTGCCACCGCGACACGATCGATCGGTGTCGCACTCACGCCTTGTACCGTTCCCGCAGTGGGCCGCCCTACGTTCACCTTAGGCGACGACGAGATGGAAATTGGCATGGGGATCCACGGGGAACGGGGCGTGCGCAGAGGAAAGTTACTTACCGCCGACGCTATCGCCGAGGAGATGCTGTCCCTGTTGCTCGCGGACATGCCGCTTCAACCCGGCGACAGGGTCTCAGTTCTCGTGAACAGCCTGGGCGCTACACCAGTCGAAGAGCTTTTCATCGTTTATCGGTACGTTGCTCGTCGGCTCGCGGCGATGCAAGTGGAAATCGTGTCGCCACTGGTCGGGCGGTATGCGACGTCAATGGAGATGGCTGGCATGTCTCTAACCTTCTGTAAGCTCGACGATGAGCTCGAGGCCCTTCTAAAAGCGCCGTGCGATTCTCCGTTCCTCAAGGTGTGAAATGAACGTCATGCACTGTCAGGAGACATTGTTCCGGTTCGTTCTGCGCCATGACAGCAATGCTAGTAGTGGAATCACGAATCCTGGTTGGAGATCAACAATGTCTGCTTTGACCACCGCGGCGTTGAGAGATGGACTCACTCGGATCGTTAAAAAGCTGGAGGATTCCGAGGAGGAATTGAACTCTCTCGACGCCGTTCTGGGCGATGGCGATCTCGGGGTCTCTCTCACACGGGGAGGCCGGAGCTTGCTGGCCGAGCTGCCAAGTCTTCCGGATGACGATCTCGGCTCGGCACTCGGAAAATGTGCCCAGGCGATCACCAGAATTTCAGGTTCAACTTGCGGAACTCTATTCGCTACCGGCCTGTTGAGCGTGGCGAAAACCAGCAAAGGCAGGCGGGAAATTCCGTGGTCCGAGATGTCAGTGATGCTGTCCACTGCGATCGAAGGAATGTCCCGCCGGGGAAATTGTCGCCTTGGCGACAAGACTGTATTGGACGCAGTAGAAGCGGCTCGCTGCGCAATGGAAGGAATTCAGGATCCCAAGGTTCTGGTGGCGCTTGCGGATAAAGCGGTGGCGGATGCCGTCGAACATTACAAGCACCGGCCCTCCCGGCAAGGCCGGGCTCGGGTGGCAGCCGATCGAAGCCTGGGAAATGCGGATCCGGGTATGGTTGCGTTCCAACGAATCGTCGAAGCGTTGAAGTGATTTCAGACCGCGCGGGTAGTGCTCGCCGGGAGAGAGTGTCGCCGTTGAAGATGTCACTGCCCGGGAATCTCTTGGCTGTATTGGCGTTAGGTCTGGTTGGGTTTGGGCTAAGCGCTTCAATGTCGCTGACTGTGGCAGCTCAAACCGCTGGAGCGAACGGCCCGGTCCCGGTGCAGCCTCCGAAGTTCTCGCGCCAATTCATGGATGTGACACAGACGGCGAATATTGAGTTTCACCTGACCGCCGGAAGCGCCGAAAAACAATACATATTTGAATCGCTTGAGGGCGGAGTAGCGGTCTTTGACTTCGACAACGACGGCTGGCCTGACATCTACTTTGTCAACGGCACAAAGATTGAGTTGGGCAATGGTCCCAGGGCGCCAATCGGCAAACTATACCGCAACCGCCACGACGGAACATTTGAAGATGTCACATTGCATTCAGGCATCTCTGTGACCGGCTGGTGTTTCGGCGCTGCTGTAGGGGACTACGACAACGATGGTTTCGACGACTTGTTTATCACCTGTCTTCAGGGGAATCGTCTTTACCACAACAACCGCAACGGGACTTTTACTGACGTAACTGACCGTGCCGGAGTCCGTGGAGCGGGATTCTCCACGAGTGCTGCCTTTGGTGACTACGACAATGATGGATACCTTGACCTTGTGGTTGCGCGTTACGTGGATGTGGATCCAGCCCATCCCCCGGCCTTCGGAAAGGGCGCCTTCTGTTCGTACCGCGGGCTGCCGGTTTACTGTGGGCCTCGTGGCCTTACCGGCCAGCGCGATCTCTTGTACCGCAATAATAAGGACGGAACGTTCACGGAAGTCGGAGTGCAATTGGGGATTGATCCCAAGCAGTATTACGGCCTGGGTGTGATCTGGGGAGATTATGACAATGACGGTCGTCTCGACCTCTACATCGCAAATGATTCCACCGCGAGTCTCCTGTATCACAATGTGTCGCCTCCGGGTGGTCCCGCACGGTTTGAGGAGATCGCACTCCCGGCCGGCGTCGCTTACAGTCCTGACGGTCATGAACAAGCGGGAATGGGAGTTGATTTCGGAGATTACGATGCAGATGGATGGATGGATTTAGTCAAGACTAATTTTTCCGACGATGCTCCGAACGTCTATCACAACAACCGAGACGGTACTTTCACCGATCTCACGTTTGAATCGGGACTGGGTGAAGTCAGCCGCACATCGTTGGGTTTTGGCATCGCTTTCGCCGATCTAGAAAATTCCGGTGTTCTCGACATCGTTGTAGCGAATGGGCACGTGAATCCGCAAGTCGACCGTCAGCCGATGGGGATAAGTTATGCCGAACGGAACTTCTTGTTCAGGAATCTTGGGAAGGGCCGATTTCTTGAAAGTGGACGAGCTGCTGGCCCCGGTTTTAGCGGATCGGCGGTGAATCGAGGCCTCGCGCTGATCGACTTCGACAATGACGGGTTTATAGACCTGATATTTACACGCTTGGATTCCTCGCCGGCGCTACTTCACAATGTGAGTGCCGACGACAAATCGATACCGCATCATTGGTTAGCGATGAAGCTTGAAGGCAAACGATCGAATCGGGATGGTTTTGGGGCCCGGGTGAAAGTGACTCAGGATGGCGCCACTCAGACTCGCGAGGTACGCAGCAACTTCAGTTATCTGTCAGCGAGTGACCCTCGCCCCCATTTTGGTTTTGGATCGAACGCCCATGCCGTAGACATCCAAGTCTATTGGCCGTCGGGGACCGTAGATACGCTCCAGAACATTGCGGTCGACCGATTTCTCCTGCTCAAGGAAGGGTCAAGCCCCATCTCTCGGCAATCAAACTTCGCGCCAACTCGGCCACTGCACCCAGCACCGTGAGGACCATCCTTCCAGGAGGCGTGCTGCGCAAAAACAGAGATTGTCCTTGCCGTCCCAGCTTTGGGCGAATGCCGCCCGCACGGGCGCACCGGGTAAGTACTGCTGGATCAGGCTCGGTTCGGCCAGTTTGAGAACTGCCAGTTCGTGTCTCCCGCAATCTCTAGCAGGCGGTTGTACTTGGCAAGTCGCTCAGACTGGCGAATGGATCCGTTTTTGAATTGGTCGGCCTGCCATCCGACCGCAAGATCAGCCGCCCAGGTATCTTCAGTTTCGCCGCTACGCACACTTAGTGTGACCGACCAACCTGCTGAACGTGCTTGCTTGTACGCAGCCAGCGCCTCGGTTAGGGTTCCGATCTGATTCACCTTCAGAAGCAGCGCATCGCACGCCTCAGCTTCAATGGCGCGTTGGATGCGGGCAGGGTTAGTGCACAGGAGATCATCGCCCAGCGTCAATGCCTTGCTGCAAATTGCTTGGCGAAGTTTTGGCCAGTACTCCCAGTCATCTTCCGATAAGCCGTCTTCCACGCTGATTATCGGAAAACGTTCAAGCCAGCCGGTGATGGTCTTGATCATTCCATCGCTATCCAGAATGTCTGAATCGATTGCATACCTGTTGTCCTTGTAGAAGTGAGTGGACGCGACATCGACGCCCAGGAAGATATCCCTGCCGGGCGCGTACCCGGCCCGTTCAATCGACTCCACCGTCAGAGCAAACATCTCCTCTACCGTCTTGAAGGGAGGCGCCAACCCACCTTCATCCGCAGTAAGAAGACGCATCCCGTATTTCTTAAACACCAGGTCCGCCGCAGCGAGATAAATATCAGCGGCCGCGACCAGGCCTTCATCGACGCTTTGTGCAGACATCGGAATGATCAAGACATCCTGAATCGACACCTGCTGTCCGGCATGCTTGCCGCCGCTGAAGAGGTTAATCGTGAGGCGAGGCAGGGCGCGAATTGGAGAATCGAGCATATCCGCAAAGTGCTGATAAAGAGGGATACGCCGATATAGCGCATGTGCGCGCGCGAACGCCACCGAAACCGCCAGGATTGCGTTGGCCCCCAGACGCGATTTTGTGGCCGTGCCATCGAGCGCGATCATCCTTTGGTCCACTTGGCTTTGGTCCGCGAACTGGTGACCGGCCAGTGCGAGGTGCAGGTCGTGTCCAATATTGGCGGCCGCCCGTCGGCAGCCCAAGCCGTGATAGCGCTGGGGATCGCCATCTCTCAGTTCGGAAGCCTCCGCCGTTCCAGTCGACGCTCCCGATGGGACTGAGGCCGACGCGAAAATTCCTCCTTCCAGGGTGCACGTAGCCAGGACCGTGGGCTTGCCACGGCTGTCTAGAATTTCTCGTCCGACTAGTTTCTCAATTTTCGGCATGAGCCTCGATCTTCTGAATAAACTCGGTAATCAAATCCGTAATTGTAGCTGGCGGATTTGCAATCAGCTGCAAAGTAACTTCCTTTTGCCGCGTGGCTTCCTCGGCCGTCAAATACTCTAGCGGTGATTTTCCCGCCACACGTGCAAGTAGACAACCTAGGGTATGGCGTACCGCCCGAGGCTCAATCGCATTCCACCCGAGAGGCGCAATTTCGTTGAAATACACTCGCCAAAAGAGCGCAGCCGCGTTGGCGAGGCAAGTCCGCCGTTTGCCCAGATGATGCGCTTTGCTGAGGAAGTGCGTCAGGCCAAACCCAACGTCAAACGCCGGATCTCCAAAGTGAACAACCTCGTAGTCCAGGAGAATAAGTTTGCCCCGATAGACAAGAGCGTTCTTTGGACTGAAGTCGCCGTGAACCAGGCTGAGTTTGTGGCGGAGCGTCTCCTCGGCCAATGTCTCCAGAAAACTGGCGGCTGCTGGAGTGTTCTGGGCGGCGTAGCGGTAATACGGCCCCAGTCGCAGGCTGTCGAAATACGAAGTATCGGCAAACGCTTTGCGAAGTTCCGGCCCGGATTCTGCGGACTTGCGGTGGATAGTTCCAAGAAGAGAGCCGAACTGCTCGAAGTGATCCGAAATAATCCGCCCCGACAATAAGACTGATTTCCAGTTCTCGTGGTCTATGGGGATGGCATCCATGGCCATCAGATGAGCCGACGCATCTTCGAAGGCTAAGGACGGAGTTGTTCCCGGGGGCGCCAACCGGTTCAGCCAGCGTAGAGCTCTTGCCTCGACCACTATCCTCTCCGGGCTGCTAAACCAGTCTACGCTGACTCGCAGTTTCGCCAGTGCTTGCTTCACAACCCAACCGCCTCCGTCAGCCCAGGTAACTTTCACTACGCGGTTCGAAACCCCTCCCTCGAGCTTCTCGAATGAGACAGGCTCGCCTCGGCTGGCGTACTGCTTCAAGTAGCGGCGCAGAGCGTCAAAATCTTCGATGTCGAGTTCCATTAATTAAGGTCCATGGGGATGAGCGTGGATTTCAAGCTTGCGCAGCCGGTGCCTCGATTGGGAACCAGAGACGCCCACCTGAGTCACGGTACGCGCAAGCACACGACTCGCTCAACCCCGCAGAGATTCGTGCCGATTGGTTCCAAGGCTGAGCCAGTGAGGCAATGATAGCGAAATACAGCGGCAAGAACGATGAAACCTTCAGCGACTTCGATGCGAAAAAGAGGAAGCAGACCGTGGAGCAGCTCGACAAGGTGATGGTGGACCTGGAAAAGTTTGTAAAGACCGACGACGAGAAGACGATCGAGCAAAATGCGCCGATGATTGCGCGCCTCGGGACCCACAACGCGTATCACATCGGGCAGATCATCTATGTTCGCAGGCTGCAGGGATCCTGGAACCCGGAGATCGGGGTGAAGTAGGCACCCGGCAAGTGGCTATGGCCCAACCTTCGCGCTCCTCTGCTGGAGAACTTCTAGGTCTGCGACTACTCGTTTCCGTTATGGCGATCTCTCTCTGTTTACCGATTGTTGACGTTGTCAGTTTACATTCACAACCCCGGTTGGGTGAAACGACTTGAGATCAGGGCCTCCAAGAAGGTATTCCTTTCATGAGGGTGAAGCTGTGAAAAATGGCGCCTTGCAGATCAGTAGCTTATCGGGGTTAGAAAACGGACCCTTTCTTGAGCGTGCTGCGTCAGGGAAGGCGGGGCGAATTCAACTCCGGCCGTGAGTGTAGTCGCCCGTTTTCAACAGTTGCCAAGGTGTAAATGTGTCTTCGCTGCTGGAGGTGTTGAATGGGTCGCCTTGCAAGAATCGCGTTCCTTGGCATTGTTGCACTCGGTGCAGTCGCACAATCTGAATACCACCAGAGACCCGTGGACATTGATCCTGAGCACACCGCGTGGGTGGCGGAAGTCCTACGTACCACGCAAACGCTCAAGGTCGGCATGAACCGCTCAGACCTGATGAAGGCGTTCATGACTGAAGGAGGACTTTCGACGACCTCCCAACGCACGTACGTTTATCGCCAGTGCCCATTCATCAAGATTGACGTGAAGTTTACCGCTTCGAGCCATGACGAAGAACTTCCGACCGACAAAATAGCCGAGGTCTCGCGCCCGTATCTGGCTTGGTCGGTGATGGATTGAAAATCAACTGGCGTAATATCGCGATTACACTCATTAGCCTGATTGTGAGCATCAGGGTCGGTATTCCGACCGGGGTTGTGGGTGTAATCGCCTCATTACAACAGTTGAGAATCGCGGTCTATCGCACGATAATGGCGATAGCATGACCAGCGAAAGCCAGATTGACGTTTCTCCAGAGGACAACGTCCTGACTTTTGTAAGTACCCACTGGCCAATACCGAGGCGGCACAAGCTTTCCGCTGAAACTCGACTGGCCCAAGACCTTGGCATGGACGGGGACGATGCCGCAGAGTTTTTCAAGGATTTCGGCGAGAAATTCAATGTTGATTTCGCCGATTTGCACATTCGATGGCACCAGCACTTTGTGCCGGAGGGTGGCGGGTCTTTTGGAGCCATGGTCGTGCTCTGTCTTTGCGTGACCACCGGATTTTTTCTTCACCTCTTGTTCGGCCCTCTTCCCGCTTGGGGCTGGGGAATCACCTTGATTGGTGCTGCCATCTTGATATTCCAGTACTGGTTCGCCAAGGACACGATGTTTCCAATTACGGTTGGAGATTTGGTTGAATCGGCGCGTTCAGGCAGATGGGCTAAACCTTAGACCGATAGTTGGTGAAATATCCCGATTACACATAAGGGGCAAAGCTATATGTGTTGGAAATGGCCCGTAGCTACCTTCTTGTTGTTTGTCGGGTTGCTCGCTTGCGCGCAAAACAAGCCACAATCGGTGGGAAGTAGTGGCATCGTGGGAACGGTGTTGAACGAAGAAGGCCAACTAGTTGACCACGCGAAGGCTTGCGTTTCTTTTACCTCCGGCAACAGCAGAACTATCAACTGCAATGTATCCACCGACAAAGACGGACAGTTCACTATCGAAGGTCTGAAGATCGGGAAGTACGGGGTATTCGCAATTAACGAAACAGAAGGATATTCGATTGATAATCAGAGCCCGGGACAAGAGGTCAGAATTACGGCAGATGAGCCTTGGCCGAACGTCACGGTGCAATTGCGCGCAAGAGGGGGCATTTTGGTTGGCTCGGTTAAAGACAAAATGAACGGAAGGCTGGTTGAGGCCGCTTGGGTAGAGTACATAGTCATCGACAACGGGGGCGGCGGGACGACCCGCACTGATGGAGAGTTTCAGTTGACGGTTCCGACCGACTGCGACTTGCTCATTCTGGTACATGCAAAAGGATATAAGGGCTGGCTTTACAACGATGGTTCTAACCCAACTCGGCCTATAGTGAGAGTAGCGTCGGGCGAAAAGAAAGTACTGGACGTGGAACTGGAACCATCATCGAAGACGTCAGTTCAACGCTGACCTGCATTGGGTTTCGGGTCGTTTGTCATAACATCGCCATTTCACTCATCCTATGAAAAAGGATGTCAAGGAAAAAAACTTCTCCCCGCCCCTCTGAGAGATGCGGGTGTGGTGACTTGCATCCAGCCCCACCTCATCCCCCGCCTCATCCTTCATCCTTAGAGGGGTTGTTGGTTTGTCCGCTTTGGATCGCTCCGCGTTTCAGCGGCGATGCCAACCCCAGTTGCTTGTCCCAACTCAACGGTTTCATGAAACAGTGGTGCTCGACGCCATTCGGTTCCGAAGCTACGCAAGCGAAGCGTTGGCTAAAGTGCCAACCATGATCCTATCTGAGACTCGAGGCCTACAGCTTTTTTGGGTTATCCGAGGGGGCATAGGATTGACCCGGAGACTCGGTGCTGGACTACAGCACACAGAGTGCCTGAATGAGTGAATGGATACTCTCCCTCGAACCCGAGCATCGCAAGAACCGATTGGCTACCACCGAGGCATGAAAACCTGGGAGATCACCTGGGTTCTGTTCGATACTCAAGCTGCTTGCGTTTTCAGTTGTTCAGCGTCGAAACGTTCCTCCTTCTTCCAAAGTGTCAACGTAATGGCCGCGATCTTGCGCGCCAGCGTCAGACGAGCCATCTCCGGCTTCATGCCCTTGGTCAGCAAAGCCGCGTAGAAATCTCGGAACGGCCCCGTGCCACAGCTGGCCCGAGTGGCCGTACTCTTGAAGATCTCTTTCATCTCATGGTTGTGGTTCTGATTGAGACCACGAATCTGCTGGGGTTTTTTGGAACGCTGCACTTGTCCGCCAACATATCGGTATTGCGCACTGTCGTGGGTCTCAATGCCCAAGCCACTATAGGTCCACAGCTGCCGCTTGCTGCGGAACCGGTGCGGGGTTTGCATCAGCGCAATCAATCTCGCCGCCCGAATCGGACCGATGCAGGGAATCTGACGCAGCAGTTTCGCGGCTTTATGTTTCCGGCTCTCCGCCAAAAACTCGGGCCGGACGTTTCGCCGCAAGGCCTGCAATCCATCCAGCTGTTGATAGAGCAGCTCCGCCCGGCGGCGCACTCCGACTTGCGGAATCTTGCCCAACCATTCCTCCCGATAGCGTGGGGCATAGACCTGGGTGCCGGCACAGGGAATGCCCCAGCCGCGATACAGTGCCTTCAGGCGATTCATTACTCGCGTCAAATCTTTGCTGATCGTCTGATAACTACGGGCCAACTCGCGCAGCGTCCGCAGTCCATTTTCTCCGTGGTAGACCGGCCGCAACATGCCGGTGCGCAGCAAATCCGCCAGCTTGCGGGCATCCAGCTTGTCGCTCTTGCTGCCCTCCTTTAATAAGGCATTGCGGCGCGGATTGCAGACCACAACTTGTTGCACCTGCGGCTGCAGCAAATCGTAGAGCCAGGTCGCCCAGGTGCCTTCTTCCCAGGTCACGTGCAACTCGCCCCGTAAACCGTGAATGAACTGCAGAATGCTGCTGGCTTTGGTTTCGACGATGGTTTCCATGACCAGCTTCCCAGTGCCATTCAGCACAGCGATCACAATCGCTTCCTTGTGCACGTCCATTCCGATATATTTGACGTCGTGACTCATTCGAGTTGCCTCCTTGGGGGAAAGCTCATTCGTGTCGACGCTTGTCTTTCCCTCAAGGTAAAGTGCCATTCTCCCGCTGATTTGCCTATGCTCTCCTGTAGTCCTTTCGCACTGGACACACTACTGCAGTTACTCTCTAGCGCCGCCGTAGCGGAGCGAAGCCCTGCACAGCGCAGCGCAGCGGAGGCGGCGCCTCATCCGGCTTCGACCTTCTGCAGGGGCGCTCTTTCATAATGCATTGACCCTCGCCAGCAAGGTTTTGAGTGTAATCGCCTGTTCTATAAGAGGGGATGTCAAGAACATTCTTCTACCTCCGCCGGAAGCGCGGTAATGGTTCGCGGCATCCAGTCCCTTGTCAGATAGGAGTGACGCTCGAGTCTTGTGTCTTGCCCTGTGGTTTCGGGTTTTGCTTTGCTCCATCTCAGCAGCTGCCTGTTCATGAGTAGCGACAACGCCGATCGGTTTCTGAAACTGGCAAGCACTCGTGGTTGTACGGTGTCAACCATGGTTCTATCTGCGACTCGAGGCCTAGTGCTTTTTCGGGTTATCCGAGAGGGCATAGGGTTAACACAGAGGCTCACTGCCACGGGCACTGTGCGCCTACAGGCGATTAGGATGCTCACCCTCGAACCCGAGCGTCTCAAGAACCAACTGGCCACCACCAGAAAAGATCACCGGAGATGGAGGGCTCTTCCCGTGAGACGCTCAAGCGGCTTGCGATTTCAGTTTGTCAGCGTCGAAGTTTTCTCCCTTCTTCCATAGAGTTAGCGTGATGGCTGCAATCTTGCGCGCCAGCGTGAGACGCGCCATCGTGGGCTTGATACCTTTGGCCAATGATCTCTGGTAGAAATCCTGGAACGGGCCGGGCAGTACACTGGCCCTGGTGGCCGCACCTTTGAACAAGCCTTTCAGATCATGATTGTGGTCCTTGTTCAGACCGCGAATGGAGATCTGTTTCTTAGAACGTCGCAGTCCGCCTTTGACATAGCAATATTCGGCACTGGTGCGGGTTTCCAAAGCCAGTCCGCTGTAAGCCCAAAGCTGTCGCTTCGTGCGGAAACGATGCGGGGTCTGGATCAGCGCCACCGCCAAGGCGGAGCGAATCGGTCCCAGTGAGGGAATCTGCCGTAGTTTGACGGTGATGGCATGCTTGCGACTCTCCGCCAACAGCTCGCGGCGCGCTTGCTGGCGCAAGTACTGCAGCATGTCCAGTTGCTGGTAGAGTCGTTCGGCGCGGCGACGGACGCCGGCTTCCTTGATCTTGCCCAGCCACTCGGCTCGATGACGGGTATAGTAGACGTCCCGGCCGGCACAGGGGATCGCCCAGCTGCGATAGACCGCTTTCAACCGACACATGACTCGGGTCAGATCTTTGACGATGGTCAGGTAGCTCCGGGCTAGCTCGCGCAGCATGCGCACGCCCGTCTCGCCATGGTAGACCGAGCTGAGCTTGTTCAGGTACAACAGTTCGGCCAACTTGTGGGCGTCGATACGATCACTTTTGTTTCCGTCTTTGAGCAGAGCATTTTTTCGCGGATTGCACACCACCAGCTTGGCCACATGCGGCTTCAGTAAATCGTACAGCCACGCGGCCCAAGTTCCTTCTTCGAAGGTGACCGATAGAGTTCCGCGCAACCCCGCAAAGAACTCCAGAATGGTCGCGGCTTTTGTCTCCAGGATGGATTCCATGACTAACTTGCCAGTGGAATCCAATACTGCCACCGAGATGGTTGCTTGATGAACGTCGAGCCCAATATACTTTTCGCTATTCATGGAGGGTGTTCCTTTCGTAGGGAATGATGCTTGCGCTCATAACCTACTCCTAAAGGGACGCCCTCTTATAATGCGTTTACAACAGTTACCTCCGGTTTGCCCGTAGTCCGCCCAGAATCGTGCCAAGCACGGAGATCATTTCCGACAAGCCGATTTATCGAGACCTATGACCAAAGAGGTTTGAGTCACCCCTTGAACCATTCACTGCAAAGTGGTTTTACATCGGTACGGCCCCGATTTGTTGCAATAGCCCAAGCAGATCAGGTTGCCCACGCTCCTCCACGAATTGCCCACCAGACAGCCGATAGAAATTCATCGCAGATACCGCGATCTTTTTACCTGTTGGCGGAATGCCGAAGAAAACGCCTTGGTGCGTGCCACGCATGGTGAAGCGTGCAGCCACCTGATCGCCTTCGGCAATCATCTCGTCTAGGCTCCACTGGATGTCCGGGAACCCGCTTCGCATCATTCCAATGATTTCGAGATACCCAGCTGGGCCCTTCAGTGGATCAGGACGCCCCGGAACATGGAATACCGCGTTCGGCGAAATAAGTTCCGCGGCTAGTGTCTCACTGGCGGTGTTAATGAACTCCGTGAAACGGTGCATGATGCGTTTGTTTGTTTCGATGGTCATGCTGATCACCTTTCAAGATTCTCTAGCTTCCTTAAGGATCACGCTGTTTGGTCAACTACCTTCATTTGTTCTTCATTCATCCGGCCACCGTGCACTTTGATTTTGGAGACAGCAAGCTCGATCTCCCGAAGATCCGCAGGCGTCAACTGAACCTTGATGGCTCCCATGTTCTCGCTGAGGTGATCGATGTTGCGTGTGCCGGGAATCGGAACAATAAATGGCTTTTGCGCGAGCAACCAAGCCAGTGAAATTTGAGCCGAGGTTGCATTCTTCTTCTCAGCAAACCGTCTGATCAGGTCAACGATCGGCATATTTGCTGTTATGTTTTCAGGAGAAAAGCGGGGGAAGCCAGATCGCATGTCCATTTTCGGGTCGAACTTCGTGCGAGCATCTATTTTCCGAGTTAGATACCCTTGTCCAACCGGGCCCCATGGGACGAAGCCGATTCCTAGCTCCTCACAAGTCGCGAGCACGCCGTTCTTTTCCGGGTCTCTTTGCATCAGCGAGTATTCCGTTTGAACCGCGCTCACCGGTTGAACCGCATGCGCTCGGCGGATTGTTTTTGCACTCGCCTCAGAGAGACCGAAGTGCATGACTTTTCCTGCTTTGATTAGATCTTTGACTGCACCAGCTACGTCTTCGATTGGCACTTTTGGATCGACCCGGTGCTGGTAATAGAGATCGATGCGGTCGGTTCTGAGGCGCTTCAATGATTCCTCAACCACTTTCCTGATGTGCTTTGGTTGACTATTCAGACGTACCGCCATTCTCGTTGTCGAAGCCAAATTTGCTTGCGATAACGACTTTGTCGCGGAAAGGCGCGACCGCTTCTCCCACTAGTTCTTCGTTTGTATATGGGCCGTAAACTTCAGCGGTATCGAAAAATGTGACGCCTTTGTCATGGGCTGCGCGAATGACCTCGATGCCCTGGTTTCTGTCTGCGGCGGGTCCGTAGTTGGCGCTGATACTCATGCAGCCAAATCCCATTTCCGAGACTTCCAATTTTCCGAGTTTTCGTGTTTTCATTTGTCTCTCCTCTAGCGCTTCCGTTCAGTCCATCTCTTTCACTCAACCCTAAAGAGGTTCGATGATTGAGCGGTAGCCCGATCCTCCCTAATCATTGCCTATTCGTCCTATCGGCACGATTGTTCGGGATATCTTCACGAATCACGGGTTATGCTTAGAGACGTTGAAGGAGACCTGAAAGATGGAAAAGCGCCGACAACCTGACGATGCAGATGGGTCTAAGCTCGCCAAAGCTCTCATGGAGCTTGGGAGCAAGATTGGCAATTTGCTCGGTCGCTCAGGCGAACGTGCAACGGAAGTGCCGGGGCTAATGCTTTATCGCTGCTCTGCTCCCACTGTCCCCAGTCCATGCACCTACGAGCCGAGCCTTCTTCTTATCGCACAAGGGAAAAAGCGAGTGGACCTCGGCAGGACGAACTACGTTTTCGGCCAATCGCGATTTCTCCTGACGTCGCTCGAACTGCCGGTTGTGAGCCAAGTGATCACGGCCAGCGAAGATGCGCCCTACCTGGCCTTTTTCCTAAAGCTGGATATATCGACTGTTCGGGACATTCTGAACACAGAGGAAGTCCATGTGCCTGAGACGTCGTCTGGCTCGCGCGGAATGGGTATCGGCGAGACCACGGTTCAACTGGTCAAGGCATGTTCTCGGTTGCTGGACCTTCCTGACGCTCCGCAGGATATTCCATTCTTCGGCAAACTCATTCAACGCGAAATCATATATCGCCTGCTGCAGGGAACGCAGGGACAGCGCCTTCGGGCGATGGCCACGCTGGGGGACCAGAGCCATCGGACGGCGAAGGCGGTTGCGTGGTTACGTGCGAACTACCAGAGACCTCTCCGCGTCGAACAACTGGCAACGGTCGCAGGCATGAGCCGGTCTACGCTGCATCACCATTTTCGTGCCCTTACAGCGATGAGTCCTCTTCAGTTTCAGAAGCAACTTCGCCTGCGTGCGGCGCGACAGCACATGCTCACGAATCATCTGGATGCGGCAAGTGCAGCGTTCGAGGTCGGCTATGAGAGCGCAAGCCAATTCAATCGCGAGTACCGCCGTTTCTTTGGCCAGCCCCCAATTCGTGATACCAAGGCCTTGCGAGAAGGCAAAGTCGTGGCGATCACTGCCGCTTAACGCTAAATTGCGCGGTTGTCCACGGGGCGACTTGTTCTCGACAGTCGCGAATAGAGCAATGCGCCCACTGAACTCGCGTCATCGATCTGTTTAGATAAAAGCGCTTGTGTTGCTCAATGCAGCTTGTCGGCTAATCGAAAGTAATCCCGAGCCGCCCAGCTATTCGTCCCAACTGGTGATAAATCGCGATTGCACTCATTGACCCAGTGGTGAGTGTAAATGCCTGTCTACGCTGACTGAGAGTCGCTCTCTAGCGAGGACTGGCGCCCCCCGGCCGAGTTCTGACACCTCACTTGGCGGCCTTGGCTTCAAGGTCAGCCACGTACTTTTTCAGCATCGCGGCGTCTTGGGGGTCGGACACCACCTTGAGGTATTGGCGCAGTTGGGCGAGCTCCTGGGCAGAGTCGCCTTTGACCTCATAGATTTGCGCGAGCAGGAAATGCGCGCGGGCCTCAAGATTCTCTTTGTCGATCTCCACGGCCTTCAACGCACTTTTCTCTGCATCGGCCAGCCGATTGAGTTTGAGATAAGCAGATGCCGCGTAGAAGTAAGCGTGCGGATCGCTGGCCGGGTTGAGTTCCAATGCACGCTGGCTGAATTTGAGCACTTGTTCCCATTCCTGCTTCTGGGCGACGATATCCGCCAAACAGAGCTGGGCGGGTACGTAGTTTGAGTCCGCGACGGCTGCCTGGGTGCAGGCAGCGCGCGCCTCGTCCTGTTGCTGAAGGGCCTGCAGGACCTGACCAAGGGTGACCCAAGCCGCGGCATACTTGGGATTCTGCTCGACTGCCTTGCGCAAGTGTTGCTCTGCTTCCGGCCACTTTTGGGTGTGTACGGCTCTGCAAGCCGAGCGATATTCTTTTTTGCCTTTGGGCGCAACGGCGAGATCCGAAGAGTTGGTGAGAGCGCTGTGGACGACTCGTGAGCGGCGGCAGAAAGCACCCATCTTCGACCTTTTGTTCCGGGGGCAGAGGACCCTTGACGGTTGAAACGCGCGAATCGGGGAAGCGGGGAAGAGTAGTCGGCGGAGTGGCTATGTTACTACCAAACGTGACGCCCTCATTGCTGATGCCTTGCGCAAAGAGTGGAGTCGCCGGCTGCGCGGCAATAGTGAGGCTCAGGACCCAAGCCGAACCTGAAAGGATTACCCATCCGGAGAGCCGCAACATATGTTTCCCTCCAGCCACCAGGATGCCCGTCGATAGATAGCGTACTCCCAGATCACTAGATCGTCCAAGCTGACGCCGAAAACAAGCATGTAAACTTAGATAGTTGACGAAAAATCGCCTCTCTGACAATGTGGATCCCTGTCAAACACTTTTTGAGCGTACTGCTCCGTGCACTCCGAAGAGCGCGCCATTTCGCTCTAGTTGAAGGTTCTGCCATACCAACCAAAGGCTCGCTCGTAATCGTTTCAGGTCAGAAACTCAGTTCGACCCATGCATCTCTTCGGTCACACCTTCGATCATGATTACTACTTCGAACTCCCCCGCGAAGGGGAGCGGGACGCCCAATCAATTACTCGATGTTTTACTTCACACCATCGCGATGTTCCGGGCTGTCCCGCGTGCGAACCGAACTTTTTCAACTGCTCGTAATCCCATTCCTTGCGCATCATCCAGTAAAGGCGAACCGCCAGTTTGCGTGCCATGGCCACCTTGGCGATTTTCCGTCCGCGCCGCATCGTCAGGTGGACATACTTACTGCGCCATTCCGGAAGGCTGCGCACCGTGACTTGCGCCGCTTCCACCAGCAGGAAACGTAACAGAGAGTTCCCTTGTTTCGTGATGTGTCCCAGCCGTCGCCGATTCCCACTCGAATCCTCCAACGGCACCAGTCCCAGATAGCTCGCGATCTGCTTGCCACACTGAAACCGATCCGCTTTCCCGATGATCAACACGAAAGCCAGTGCGGTCAGCGGACCCACTCCGGGATGGGTCCGCAAGCGTTGGGCCTCCGGACACTTCTCCACTTCTTGCTCGATCGCCTGACTCAGTGCGCGCGATCGTCGGGTTCAGTCGGTCCAACAACTCCAGCAGATCGTGCCGTCGCCGGCTCGCCCACGGAGCTAACCGGAACGACTCCAGTTGCTCACGTCCCTTCTCCCGCCACAATCTTTTCTTGCAGCGTACGCCTTCGTTCAGGGCCACCGCTTGCAACTGGTTCATGATCCGGGTGCGCGCCTGCACCATGCGGTGCCGGTGCCACAGCAGTTGCCGCAGATCGCGATTCTCCCAGCTCGGCACCCAGATCTGTGGAAAGTCATCCTTCAGCAGCAAGCTGCAGAATATGCTGTGCATCCTGGCGATCCGTCTTCTGCTTGCGCTCCCGCTTCCTAGCGATCTCGGTGGCGTCTCCGATCCACAACTCGATGTTCAGTTCGGCCAGCAGTCGCTCGAACCAGCGCGCTTGCCCGCTGGCTTCCATCCCCACGCGTACTTTCATTCCCTGGACCGCGAGCTCACGGTAGAACTTCTCTGCTTCCTCGCGGTGCTCGAGTCGCCGTTCCTGTAATTCCCCTGTGTCCGTATCCACAAACGCAATTTGCTGAAAGCTCGGGTGGTAATCGCATCCTATAATCAACATATCGGCTCCTTTTCTCCCGAGCCTTTTGGTTGGTTAGCACCACCAAGTTTACTCGGGGCTAGGGAGCCGACATTGTCATGGAATCAATTACACTCATTGACCTATACTCACCGTGTCCGATGTTTCCGGAAAGGAGAGTTGCAAATGAAGATTAAGAATTTCCTACTCGTCCTGATATTCGCTGTGACGACCGCGATGTGGGCGCAGGACAAACCCGCGCAAGCACCTCCCGGCCCCGGCAGTGGAAACCAAGCGCGGGCCGAGCATCGCCAAGAAATGATGGAGATGCATAAACAAGAGATGGAGGCCGTGAGAGCCGACATCGAGAAAATGAAGGCCTCGCTCGCTCAGATGAAGGCCAACGTTCTCACGATCAGGGATCCGAACGAGCTATCACGCTGGCGAGACAACGTGGATATGTGGGAAACAGTGGTTACCCACATGGACAGAATGCAAAAGAGCATGGAATCGATGGGACCCGGCATGATGCACGGCCATGGCATGGGCGGCCCGCCTCCCACTTCGCCAAGCGAAAAGAAACCTGAGTAAGCCCCACGGAGAACCGCTTAGCGGGAATTAGGAGAATCGGACTCCAGGAGAACGAATTCTCTGAAGCGGCTTGTGAAGTTAACGAAATCGCCGGTTCGCCAGCAGGTGCCGCCCATGCAGGTAGAGGCCAAGACAGTACATGACCGCTTGGCCTTTGGTGGTGTAGAAAAGCTGGCTGATTCGGAGCAGCGGGTGCCCGTGCGGAACGGCCAGCAGCTTCGCTGTTCTCTCATCCGCTGGTACCGCATCAATTTCTTCGTCCGCATAGGCAAGTTGAACCCCGTACCCATGCTTCAACGTCGCAAACAGCGAGCTGCGTTCAAGCGGAGCCTGCACCAACCCGTCGAACTCTTTGGCTGAAAGAAAACAGGTTTCCAACGAGAACGGTTCGTCCGCTACCAGTCGGACGCGCTCTATCTTAATCAATGGGCACGTGGAAGGCAGAGAAAGACGCGTGGCAATCCCATATTCGTCATTGCGAACGCCTGAGTACACTACCTTTGAGCGAGCCGACAAGCCGCGGCTGGCCATCAGCTCCATGTAGCCCATCAGTTTATTGAATTGAATCTTGGGAGCGGAAACATAAGTTCCGACACCCCGGCGGCGTTCGACGACGCCCTCACGCTGCAGGAAGTCGAGGGCATGGCGAGCGGTCATCAAGCTAACCTCATGAAGCCTGGCAAGCTCTCGCTCTGAGCTGACAAGATCGCCCGGCCGCAAGTCACCAGATTCGATGCGTTCGCGAATGGCAACTTGAATCTTCTGATACGCAGGCACGCTGCCGCTCCCACTCTTCGCCCGCATGATTTGTCCCCAAGCTGGTACTTAGTCCCGCCTCGAAAGTCGGGCATCTCAGACTTCGAGTCCGCCAAGCCTCACGTAAGACTCTTATACTTCTTGGCGACCCTTCGGGCAATGCCAAAGGATCGAAGCAGCCCCTTGACGCCAAGCACGCTGAACGCAGCTGCTGGGCTCCCATAGCGGTTCGATTCGGGCAAGTAAGAAAAGCCATGGTGGAAAACCAAAAAACCAAAACTTCCTTTGGCCTGCGGAGCCTCAGACGGTTATTGTCGT
Source organism: Terriglobia bacterium (assembly GCA_963696825.1). GTDB lineage: Bacteria > Acidobacteriota > Terriglobia > Terriglobales > Acidobacteriaceae > JAIQFF01. The sequence continues at coordinate 407,114 of CAVOLN010000006.1, read as the reverse complement.
AACATCGCGATTACACTCATCGACCTATCGCCGGGATTGGCGGGGCCTGGGCATTCTCTCCCCAAATTCCTATGGGTCGTGCCGCATCTACTGACTGCGGAACAAGAAAAACGCGACTCCGAACGCGATGATCGCTAACGCCCAGAAGGACGGCGAATGCAGTACGTAAGCCTGTCTGCCTGCGACGGCGACTAAACCCGTGTCTCCTTGTTCCTTGACGAAAGAGACAGTCTTCCAGTGCAGCCAGGCGAGAAAACAGAAGTAGGTCACGACTGAAGCGATCAGTCCGGCCACAATCGGCTTTAGATACGGCACGCATGCCTCCCCGTTCGCTAGAAGGTACTGGGACCAAAATTTCACTAACGAAACGTCGCCGTTCTCTCGGAGATGGGCGGTCAAAACGGTAACCACAAAAAGGCTTAAATTCTAACCCATACGCCATCCCGCTCTTCCAAAGTTGCAATGATCCGCCCCGGAAAGTATTGGCCTTGGTCCTTGCCGCAATGTCGGTAAAAGTTCACGACCTCAGCCCAATCACTGAACTCGACATCCACACCGCATTTAGTTCCGCAATTGCAAGTGAACTCCGTCCGCCTCCACTGATCCGGGTAATCTATCGGGTTGGCACCCATTGGCGTTTACCTCGACGTGTCCTACGAAGCTTTGGGATCGTTCTTGAACCAGAACGAAAACCCGCGAGCTAACTGGCTCTGGACATCGGCTGACGTTCATTCTGCACAGGCTTCCGCAAGCAGAAATGGGTGACGTGATAATCGTAGCACTGACCGCAGAATGAATCTCCGCAGCACTCCGTAGAACAGTCAGCACAGATCGAAGATCCACAATCACTGCACTTCGTGACGGCAGGCTTGCCGCACGGCATCTCAACGTCGTCACTAGCGAATTCAATCTGACAGTTCATTGTTCTACCTCCGCACAGGCCAGTCACAACGATATCAGACCCATTGGGTGATCGTTGTGCCCTTAAACCAACGACGCTGCCTTAGAGATTTTCGTGCGCCGAGGTATGCTCCCCAGTAGAGCGCCGAATCGCTGAAACCGCTCCTGCGATCGGCGTGCGTGAACTCCTGCTGCACCTTTATTGGAGTATTCCCCGTAAATACTGCTACCTTCGGATGAACGCAACTGTCATGAGAGCGGCAGCTACAAAGTTAAGTATCGCCTGCAACATGTTTCCAGTATTTAGTTTTCGGCGTTCACTGCCTAGCCGAGCCACATCACCGCCTTCGAGTGCGACAACCGCTTTATAAATCGGAACTTTGATCACCTTTGAGATGCATCCCGCTACTAGCCAGAGGGCAAGACCTGCCGTGATCCACCGATTACTGAAACCGTAGAAATAAAAATATGGGATCGCTCCGAGAAAAGGAATGGTCAATACCGTATTCATGAATGGAGATCTGGTGGAATGCCGATAGAGCGATCCTAAAAAATGTTTAAATGCGAGTTCATCCATATCATTCATAACCTTCCGAAGTACCCCAGCAAAAAATATTAATAGAGCCGTATTGATTGCTACCGAAGCAAAAAGCAGAATTTCAGCAAGAGTTTGATTCACATTTTTCCTGATTTGCTAGAAGCGGGTTTTCGTTGCGAGAGGTTAAAAACTGAGGCCATCATACTTGAGTTCGAATATCCACTCAGGATGGTCGAAAGGCAGGGCTCTGCGGGAAAGCGGCATGGGCTGGAATGCCATGAGGAAAGCATATTAGGAAAGACGGCGAAAGGTGGGCGAAGGCTGGCTGATCGTGCAGGTAATCGAGAAAGTTTGAAAAGGCTCGAATGCGATTTTCACACCTCTGCGCAAGCCAGAGAAAGCTCCAAGACGGTTCGCAGTCTATCGGTAATGGTTCAGGTAGTAGTAGTGCTCAAGGTAGTAGAGGGCGACAAAAGCAAGAACTGACGCAATGGTTGGAAATGCCAACCGTCGTAGGTTTCGCAATGGCTGCGTCCAATCCGCTGTGGCAAGAAACAGAAAAATCATGGGCACCAGTGCCACGATTGAGAGCTGAAAAAGATGTGCCGCCGTGCCCTCGTCTGGGAGGGGTGGGTGAGTGTAGCTGCTAAACACCGAAAGCAACGCTGTGAAAGACAAGACCATTAAGACCTTGCCGCTCAAGCGGTTGATTTGCTGACTAGTCATGGCGTCACTTCCTTTCTAGTTGTCCGATGGCGGCTCCCAGATCCGCACGTTACAACACCGCTCTACGACGGCTCATTTCCACGATTAGCCCGACGAACGCATATGTAGCAGAATTCGCAAGAAGAACGCAAGAAAGGCTGATCGGATATCGACTGAGGAGAGCGATTGGGCAAGTTAACCTAACGAGAATCATAATCTCGGGTTTGGCAAAGAGCATCGTTGGCATCGTGGCGAAGGCATATAAGGCCCAGTAGCCTGCAACGAGAAAGCCCGCAGTCGCCCACATGGCAATTCGGTATTTCATAGTGCTGCTCCTACTTCTGGCTCAAATCATCCCACTGATTTCTCCGAACTTCAAACGTGATCCGCCATAGGCTGCCAAGTCAAATCGTTACGGCGAAGTAAAAGCGAACATGCTACACTGCGTTCCGTGGACGAGGGCCGCAAGCGCGGGATCCTGATTGCGGCCTCAATCCTTGCAGCGCGGAAACTGGGTAACTACGATGGAGGGAAGCGGGTTCCTGCGACCATGAGCGCGATAGTGGACGCGGTACGATGGGCAGAGGAAATTATGAAGGAAATTGATTCACCATGGCCTGTGGAACGAAAGTGAGCTATCCAGCCTTGTGTGAACCAAAAACATGGCGCTCGGTCTGAACTGGCTTCCTTACGCATGACTGACTGACGTGGTAGTCGTAGCACAGTTGGCAGAAGGAATCCCCGCAGCACTCAGTACAGCAGTCAGAACAAATCGCCGCTCCACAGTCAGAGCACTTCGCCACGGCAGTCTTGCCCACTGGATACATATTCGATTTGCCAGAGATAGCCAAGGTCAACTCCAACCGCTTTGCAAGTCTCTGGTTTGATGGACTTAGCGAGTGCCATTGCGCTCTCACCGGATTGAGCGCAGACTTGCGGCGGCTGATCCCATGAAGAAAATGGTGCTGGTGGTTCTGTTGCTGAGTTCTCTCGCTTGGTCGAAGGACGCGATGAAGGTCACCGTCGCTGCAACTCACGCAGGACACACGAAGATCGTGGCGGAGGGGCTGTCATGGACAAGGCAATCATGGGTGCCAACGCGCCGACAAAGCAATCTGAGTCCTTCAATCTGGACACCATTGTTAACGGTCAGCATGTGTACCTCGCCTGCGATGATCCAAAGGGATGTGAGGCCCCGGCGCTGGGAATCTACGACGGAGAATTGAAGCGAGGAAAGTGGATCAGGATGACTTTCACCATGTCCGTCACAAATAAAAGTGTAAGTCGTTGGTACAAAATCGGAGGTAGCTGGTAGATTTCGGTGCCAGTCACTGAGTTAGGAGGGCGCTTCCCGTGAGACCTCTACTCACCCTCGTACTCTTAGGTTGTATGGCATTGGCTTCTCCTCCGAGCGGACAGAAGCTTCACGATGATGAGGACGCCAACACAGTTAAACAAACTCTGGCTACGTTCCTCGATCTGCAACTCAAGTACGATGCCGACGCCGTGGGCAAGATGTTGGACGATGCGTTTGTTTACGTATCCCCGAATGGCTCCATGTTAAGCCGAGCCGAGTTCATCAAGCTGACAAATCGCGAAAGAAACCCGCTCGACATTCTGGAGGTCACAGGTGTGCAAGTTCGGGTTTCCGGGAACACGGCGGTTGCTACAGGATTGATTCACGAGAAGGGACTGCTCTACGGGAAACCTTATGAGTTCCGAGGGCGGACTTTGCTGACCTACGTTAAGAACGGTGGCCGCTGGCTGCAACTCGCCTGCCATGATTAAGCGCATCCTGTTCCCCGGACTCTCGATCACACGGCCAAAAGACTCTGGATCACTTCCCCAAAACGGCACGGTTCAAGAACACGAGGACGCTCACACTCAGCAAATCGACCACAAAGTGGCTGAAAATGGGCCACCGCAAGCTACGGGTTTTCCAGTAAACCGTTGACCAGATCGTGCCCGTGAAAACTGTGCCGAAGAAGCCCGGTAGACCCGAAAGTGCCTTGACGTTGACCCCCAGCAGCAAGGGATGGCTGAGGCCGAACCAGACTGTCGTGTACGCGATGACCATCCATCCCGGCCATCCGCTCGCTGCGTCCATCAGCAGTCCACGCCAATAGCCCTCTTCAAGCCAAGGATCGATAATCGCAACGGCAAGCCAAGATGAGATGACCCACGGTTGATTGAGCGAGGGGAAGTTTAGGAGAAACACTGGAATGAAAAGCGCAGTCGTCGCGAATGACAGAAGACGCCAGCCCCAAGCACCCTGCGAAGGCTGCAACCAGCGCCGGAAGGAAGTCCAGCCGCCAGCAAATCCTAATATCGCAGCAAGTGTGCTCCAGTAGACCAGTATTACCGGAATCCACGACCACACGCCCCACAGATGCCCGCTGATGCGTGCCGCTGCATTGCCGAGCACGAGAACAATAACTGGGGATAGCAACACCATGCGACTTCGATTGCTCATTGGCTTAATGCGGCATTCCGATTGTACGCGCACTCGATTCGGACGGGGCACTCGGCGCACCGCGGCTTCGACCGCTTACACAATTCTTGACCGTGCTGACGGAGCAATTGATGCGCCCCGATCAGCGAATCGTTATCTCGGGAGTTGGCTGCATATCGCGTCCTGAACCAAACGGCAAGTCGCTGAATAATGCTTCTGCTCTTCGGCGAAACCCCACTCTGCACAAAACACTCAAGCCATTCGAGTCGAGCGCCATCAGCGGATAAGAATGGGTGAACAAGAGTATTTGTTCCGCGCCCGGATCGCCGATGCTTGGAAATCTCTTCAAAGCTTTCTTCGCTTGGGGCAACGGCTTCTTGAGAACAGAACGCAGGTCGCTGTCAAACTCCTCATACGCGATCTTGGCAATCGCGAGAAGTGCCTATAGTGGAACAAAGCCCAGTCGTAAACGGCGGTTGTCAGCAAAGAGTAGGGCTAAGATAGCGGCTGCACAGCGACGACGTTGGGCGAAGTTCAGGAAGTCGACCAAGAAGTAAGAGTCTCCGTCATACCGAGACAGCCTCATGAAGAGTCACGAATCAGCAGTGATGTTCCGACGAACTTGAAGTACATGCTCGGTTCCGACACTTCATCTGGGCTGAGGATCCGCAAGAACGACTTGTCGAACATCAGCAACGGCCCCATAACGGTTGTCTCACAGCACCACGCGCACACGATGCGTGTCGTGCATGTGCGTCGGAGCAGAGAAGGGGGATCGGCAAGCGATTGACCTTCCCTTAATCCACCCCTAACATGTGTTCCCAGTGTCCACGCCCTCCCAACCCGTGGGGCAGACGGTTTCTCATTACCGCATACTCCGCAAGATCGGCGGTGGTGGCATGGGTGTGGTGTACGAGGCCGAAGACCTCAAGCTTGGTCGCCACGTCGCCCTGAAGTTCCTTCCCGACGAACTTGCCAACGACGTGCAAGCCCTCAGCCGTTTCCAGCGGGAGGCCAAGGCTGCGTCCTCTCTGAACCACCCGAACATCTGCACGATCTACGAGATTGACGAGGCCGATGGGCGAACCTTCATCGCCATGGAACTGCTGGAGGGGCAGACGCTCCGGCACCGGATCAGCTGGCAAGCCGCTGGAGATCGAGACGGTGCTCGATCTGGGCATCCAGATTGCCGACGCTCTCGACGCGGCACACTCGAAGGGCATCGTCCATCGGGACATCAAGCCAGCGAACATCTTTGTGACGGAACGGGGTCACGCGAAGATACTGGACTTCGGCTTGGCGAAGATTAATCCCAGGTTAGATTCTCCGAGCCAGATTGCGGCGGAGGGAACGGCGACATTGGAGGATCAGTACCTGACCAGCCCCGGTACTGCGCTTGGGACAGTCGCGTATATGTCACCGGAGCAGGTGCGCGGCAAAGAACTCGATCATCGCACAGACCTGTTTTCTTTCGGGGTGGTCCTGTACGAGATGGCGACCGGAGCGCTGCCTTTTCGCGGCGACACTTCGGGAGTCATCTTCGACGGCATTCTGAATCGAGCTCCGGCGCCTCCAGTGCGGCTCAATCCGGATTTGCCCCCGAAGCTGGAGGATCTAATTAGCAAGGCGCTCGAAAAGGATCCCAAGCTGAGGTGCCAGAGTGCGGCGGAGATGCGTGCTGACCTCGAGAGGCTCAAGCGCGACTCCAGCTCCGGGCGTGGTGCAGCCTCGACATCGGACGCAACGGCCGGGGTTGCGACTCCTTCTGGCGACTCGGGCCGCATTCGCTCCGCTGAGGTCCGGGCTGTCGAGGCGGGATCCTCTCTAGGATGGAGGTTGGGCGTTGCCGGGACGATTCTGTTGCTAATCATCCTAGTGGTTGGTGGCCTGCTTTATCGCAGAGGATTCTTCCGCACTGGCTTGGCCACCGCTTTCCAGAATCCAGCTATCTCCAGCCTGACCTCGACCGGCGACGTGTCGTTGGTGCGCATCTCGACCGACGGCCGATACCTCGTCTATGTTTCGACAAAGCGCGGGCAAAGCAGCCTTTGGGTCCGCCAGATAGCAATCGAAAGCGCCGTTCAAATTGTTCCTCGCGAAGCGAACCGCTCAATCGTCGACGCCGCCTTCACTCCCGACGGAAACTATGTGGATTACATCGCGTACTCCTCGTACGCCACCCTGGGTAAGGTGTATCAAGTGCCGGTTCTCGGCGGCACTCCGCGTCGGCTGCTCGACGCCGCGATTACGGGCGTGTCCTTCTCGGCTGATGGGCGCCAGATGGCCTACGCAACCTTTGATCAATCATCCAATGAGGGCGTTCTCATGGTCGCGAATGCCGACGGTAGTGAAGCGCGAAAGGTCGCTGCCCGCAAAGCCTCCATGACCTATTACGCCGGCGCGTATTCCATCGTACGGTGGTCACCGGATGGCCAGCGTATCACGGCGTTGGTTTCGACCGCCGATCCCAGCGGACTGACTGATGGGCTCGTAGAGATTGACGCTGCAACGAGCAGGGAAAAGCCCATGCCGGGAAGGCGCTGGCCCGGCATATCAGACTTTAGTTGGCTTCCTGATGGCAGCGGGCTCCTTCTCGCAGCCAAGGACAAGAGCAGTGCGCCAATCCAGCTCTGGATTGTCACCTATCCCGGCGCCGCAGTGCGACGGCTAACGAACGATCTGGGTTCGTACGTGTCTGCTTCGGTCTCCGCCGACGGTCGCACCATCGCTTCCGTGCAGCGGAATCTTGCGAGCAGCCTCTGGGTGGGCGCGGCCAATTCGCCCGATAACGCCCGGCAAGTTACCTCCGGCACATTCGATGGCATGAAAGGCGTCGAGTGGACCCCCGATGGTCGAATCATTTACACGAGGAACCACTCAGGGAACTGGGACCTTTTCGTGGCCGACGCCGATGGCGGAAATGTCCGGCAGCTTACCTTTGACGGCCACGACCATGGGTTACCAGCCGTTTGCGACAGTGGCCGTGCAGTTGTCTACAGCACCAATTCCGACGGCATAGACCACCTTTGGAAGCTCGATTTGCAGAGCGGAACCTCGACAAAACTAACGAATGGCCTCGGGGAGAACGGCCCTGCGTGCCAGGGAACGGGCCAATGGGTGATGCATAATGGACAGGTTGCCGGCGGATCGTCCTACATCTTCAAAACACCGATTTCCGGTGGAGCGCCGGTGCGGGTTTCCGATCGGATTTCGATGGGCGCTGTACCAATCATATCGTTGGATGGCCGTCACGCTTTGTTCGCATCCCTTGATAAGAATGGGACAATCGTTGGAGTGATGGTCTCTACAGTTACCGGTGCGCAGGAAGGGGCCGAAATCAAACTTGGGGATACCTTAAGTGATAGCGTTCACGGCGTGCGCTGGACGCCGGATGGCCGATCCCTCGCCGCAATGGACATCCGTTCCGGCACCCCAAACCTTTGGAGCGGGATTTTTGCGGACGGTCCGGCGAAGCAGTTAACCCACTTTACTTCGGGTGTGGTTTGGGACTTCGCGTGGTCACCCGACGGGAAATCCATCGCGCTTGCGCGGGGTACGGACCAGAGCGACGCCGTGTTGTTTACCAGCGCAAAGTAATCAGCGTTTCCCGCCGCGCTGCCTACAAAGATTTCCATGCCCTCTGGAAAGACGGCGACCCCGACATTTCCATCCTGAAGCAAGCCAAGGCGGAGTACGCAAAGCTGCAGTAGGCACGGAAAGGCCGCGAAACCGAGTTGGCCTGAAAACGACGATCTGGCAGCATCGGGCTGGAGGTCAACAGGCGTCGAGCCGGATGCTTGCTATGTGCATCGTTTGCGCTTCAACACTCAGCGAGTTGCTGGACTTCCTCTACCTCTGAAAGAACTTTTCCAAAGCAGGATAGGGATTGCGTTCGTTCTGAACGGGCTTCCTGCACGAAGTCATTATGTGGTAATCACCGCATAGCCACAGAGAATTGTTGCCCGCAACAATCAGACCCGCAGACCCTGTTCCTCGTTACTTCTTATAAAGTAGGGTCAACCTGTTTTCGTAAATCATGGAAATGCCTTTTCTCGGGTTGCGGTGCTGGTCGTGGAATCTCAGGTTTTGGTGCTGGTCGTGTTATCTCGGGTGTTTGTGGTGGTCGCGGAATTTCGGGTTGCAGTCGCTGTGGTGTTGGTGAGCTTGGTTTGTCAGTCATAATCAGCCTTTATATCATGCAGCCAATGGCGTTCCTACGTCGCTGTCACTGGATACACTCGATTTGGCAGAATTGAACCATGGAAAGTTACAGACAAGAGAATGCTTTACAAGGCCGTACCTCAGTTTATCGGTAGTGTTGTACGTAGTAGTAGTGTTCGAGGTAGTAGAGGGCTACAAACGCAAGAACCGAAGCGGCAGCTGGAAATGCCAACCGTCGCAGGTACCGCAAAGGCTGCGTCCAATCCGCCGTGGCAAGAAAGAGAAAAATCATGGGCACCAGTGCCACGATTGAGAGCTGAAAAATATGTGCCGCCGTGCCTTCGTCGGGTAGTGGCGGGTGAGTGTAGCCGCTAAGCACCGAAGGGCTTCCCCTGCACCGGGTCAAACGCACCGAAGACGAGCTTTTTCCCGTCCTCGTTCAATTGTGCCACGATGCAGACGCCCGAGGGCGGCCGCGTGCAGGCAAAGTTACCGAACCGGGGCACATCCGTTACCAATTGCGGAGAGCCTCCCCTTGACTGCACGCGCATGAGTTGCACCGCAGAAGGATTATCGATGCCTTGGGGGCTGGACAAATAAAGGACGGACATTCCATCCGGGCTCACCCTAGGCATCCAGACATCTCCGGGCCCCCCTGCGACCACGGTTTCAGCGGTCTGCTGATCGATACTCTGCTTAAAAATCTGGTTTGAGCCGTTGCGATTAGACCAAAAGAGCACGGCCCGGCTGTCAGCGGTCCAGGCCGTGGGCCAGTCATTGCGCTCGTCGAGAGTCAACCGCCGCGGCGTCGTTAGCTTGGTGCCGCCGGCCTCCAGTTCGGCGACGTAAACGTCCGATTGAAAATTCGCCTTCAGGAACGCCAGCCGTTTCCCATCGGCGGTGCCCGTCGGAGAGGCAAAAGAAAAGCGGTGAATGGACAGGCAAGTCAACGCGGACGAGAACTCTCTCCACCGGAAAGATACTACGGTCCCAAAAAGAGGAGTGCCCCACCGCACTGGGCTGCCCTCAGCCGCCCTTCGATACCTGTACACGGTATATCATTGAAATCGTGACTGAGCCGAAGAAACCAGAATCAGAGCGCAGAGGAAGAGGTAGACCTTTTGGCAGCAAGGACACGGCTCCGCGGCATTACCGGCGGAAGACCGACTTCACCGGGAATGAGACGGGGATGCTCAGTGTCGAGGATAAGCTGCGACAACTGAATCGGCCCGTCCGAGTCAGCACACTCTCAGAAATCTGCGGGATCAGCGCCGCAACTTTGAGGAAGAAGATTCAGCAGGGCAAGATTCGAAGATACCAGAAATCGGGCGTCACCCTTGTGGAGCCACATGACTTCCTCAGCTATTGGCTCCGCGGGAAGAGCGCCGCCTGACGGGAACGCATCTACGCATCGGATCTACGCATCAATCTTTTCGATCTGCGCGAGTTGAATCTCTGTCCTCTGCGCTCCCAGGTAGCGGAGAGTCGAGGCTAGGTCCGAGTGGCCGAGAATCTGCTGGACCGATTTGACGTCTATCCCGCCCTGCAGCAAGTGTGTCGCCCGAGTCGCTCTGAATTTGTGCAGGTAGAAATCGTTTTTGTTCAGTTCCGCACGCTCGGCAATCGTTTTGCACTCGTCCAGAAAATTCTGCTTTGGCTTGCAGCCAGCCGTGGGGAAGACCAGCCCGCAGGTCCTGGCAGACTGTTTTTTCCAAGCCTTAAGCAGCGTCAGCAATCCTGAGGAAATCGGAATGAATCGGCCCTTATATGCCTTCGGCTTGAACCCGAACTCTTTGTTTTCGCGGACGGTGACGATTGACCGCTCGAAGTCTATGTCCGACCACGACAGGTGCATAATTTCCTGTTCGCGGCAGGCGGTAAAGTAGAAGGTTTTGAACCAGAGTGTTTCCACGTCATTGCAGGCAGCGAAAAACTGGTCAAGCTCTTCCTGCGTGTAGACGCTGACCTCTTCTTCGGTGAACACCGGCCAGTCAGTCTTCCCGATCAGTCCCGTGATTTTGTTTTGCTTGAGGAACGACATCACGTTTTCAAACTTGTTCGAGACGCTGCGGTCGCTCTGCTTTTTCTTGTCGCGGAGGTAGCTCTTAAACGCCAGGAGATCGGTACGGGTGATTTCCTCCAGCGTTTGCTTGCGGCAGGATTCAAGGAAATAGGTCAACGCTGTGCTGTATGCGCTGTGCGTCTTTTTCTTCTTGTGCACCTGAATTTCGAGAAGGTATCCATCGACGGCCTCGCGTAATGATCGCCCACCGTTCGCGCTCTCCGCCTCCGGCAGAACGATGCCAGCACGCTGTGCCTGCTTGCGGGCGATGAGTTCCTGGCCTTGCTGGGCTGCCATCGCGACGGCATCCGCAGCCGAGACTGCAGGCCTGCGTATCCGCTTACCATCTTGGAGAAAATCGATGAAGTACTTTGCTTCGGGATGGCGCTCTTCCTTGCCGTCAACAATAGCCCACTCAGGTTTGATCTTTCCGCCGCCACCGGTCACTATTTTGCAGAACCGCCAACCCTCGGGACGCCTGATTCGGACCATTATGTTTGTCTTGCTTTTTGCCATTTCTCCCCTTCAGGCCCGGTGTACAAGTGAGTGTACACGAGGGGAGGATAATTGCAAGATCAATAGATATGCTGGTCACAATAAATCTTGTAGAGGGAGGTATTCGAACCCTCGGTACAGGTGTTAGCCCGTACAACGGTTTAGCAATACACAGGCGGGTTCTGAACCGTTTGCAAAATTTTATACTCTACTCCTCTTTCCAACGGCTTACAAATCAGTCGATTTGATCCGTTCTGCTTGGAAACACTTCGTTCTGATCGTGCAACCATTACAATTTCATCACAGTCTGGACGACCCGCCCGGATAGTCGAGTCTCTATCGCGCCATTGCTTCCGGATTGTAACCGACTCGCGAAGTGAAGAGCCGATTCTGGGGTTGTGAGTGCTAATGACGATTTTTCAATAGTTACGCTCGACGCGGCTATAATGCGGCCGCGCGCCGTCGAGAAGTGCAGCGATTTGCGATGGAGTCTTCAACGTGGCAGTGATCGAAACCGTCCCGACGCGGCCGTAACTTCGGTGTCTTGCCTGCATTCAACCCTGGTATCGAAACATGGCTTGACCTCTAATGGAGCAATGGCGTGCTCGGCGCGTTGCTTCTCAAGGGCAAGATAGGAAAGTTGAAGCTTTGCTTCCTGGAATTCACTCGTATCCAGAACGTACTGTTCGCGGAGTGGCAATCGCATCATTATTTCAGCCGTCGCGTGGCGGAGGCGGTCCTTCATCGTAGGGTGACCGTCGAAGAGTCGGAAGAAAAAGTTAGGTGTCTGCAGGTACTCAAGCGCGGAGCGCTCATACAAATCCAGCGCGCCTTGGGGATCGTAACCGGCGGAGTACGCATATTCCAGGCCTAGCAGGTCTGCCTCGTATTCCGTATTGCGATCGAATTTCAGCACAGGCAGACTTCGGAATACCGACGTGAGCTGCCGAGCGGAGTACCCGACCCGACCCGGGAGCTTGAGAATCGGAAAAAAAGGGAGGCTCCATAATATTTCGCGAGTCCAGGTCCGCGTGTCATGCCGCGCAGCAACGTGTGCAATCTCGTGCGCTAAGACCGTCGCCATTTCCGTTTCGGTCTGCACGTCCATTAGCAACCCAGTGGTCATGTACAGATGTCCTCCGGGCAGCGAATAGGCATTCACTTCGGCATCGTTGTCAACGAGTCTCAAGCTAACCGCGTAGGAAGCCTCGGAGTGGTCAACGAGCGCCTGTACAATACGATTCAAGCACCTGCTGATCAACGGATCCTCGATGAGAGTTACGGAATGATCTATTTCTCCGGCTAGTTTGTCCCCAAGATTCCTCTCTCGCTCGGATGAGTACAAGTTGATGCCTTTACCGATTCCGCGTTGCCCGATCCGGCTAATGTCATATTTGCCACGCAGTTTAGTTTTTTTCGCCAGAACTGCTGAAGTTGTGTTCTGATGCGGGGGCTCACAGTCTGCCAAGGCACAAGATTGTAGACCGTGGACAAAGCTGAAGGGCAACAAGCCCATTGACAACAAGACGAGGCGGGCGGCGAGGGTGCTCCGCTCATTGATCCGAAGTTTTGGATGCGACAAATAAGCCGACATAGCGTCTTTGGGCAGATACGCCTTTGGCGAGTGTTCGACTTCGACGCGAAGAAGAGAACTGTCCTAATTACCAGACTTTCAAACTAGGGTTTCAGTGTATGAGCAGAGCACAAAATCGTGCCTCGAATTCGAAGGATGGTATCCAGAATTTGAGGTGTGTTGCCGAGTAATGAGTGGCACGGTTGGCATGCCGCTCGGCGAGATGGACTTCGTCGTGAAAGAGGTAATGATCGGAGGGTTTGCGCTGGTAGCCGCTCCTGCTGAGTACGCCGTCACCGGTGTCAAGACGTTCATCGTCAGCCATGATGGCGTGGTTTACGAAAAAGCCTTCGGCGCCAAAACCCTCGACGAGTTCAAGAAGATGGAACGCTTTAACCCGGATAAATCGTGGACTCCTGTCCTGGACGAGGGCCAGTGACCGGCACACCGAACATCTCGCGAGTCTTCGCATCCCAAAACAACTCCTTGGGCACTTCGTTCCACTGGAAACATTCTACCGGGCGTTACATCCAGAGGACGTCGAGCGGGTTACAAGGACTTGGCGTGATACGTTCGAGCACGGGCTACTCAACGAGTAGCTTGGAGCGAAATACGTGCCACCCCTGGGGTGTCGAACAGCGCGGAGCGACCACAGACCGCGCCACCTTGATCTCACGCGGGATTGATCCACCCCTCAGGTGGCGCTAACGCGTCCGCCTCGACTGGTCCCCACGTACCCGGAGTGTATTTGTAAACCGGAGTTGCATTATCTAGCACAGGGTCCACGATCCGCCATGCCTCATCCACGTAATCCTGGCGCGCGAACCGTGACGAGTTTCCCGCGAGCGCATCTCCCAGCAGCTCCTCATAAGCTTGCATCTCGTGTGGATCCGAGCTGTTGGAGACCACAAGCTCGACCTGTTGCCCAAGCAGCCCGTTGCCCGGCACTTTGACGTGAGAGCCGATGGCAATCACAAGATCAGGAGTCACTCGAAATCGCAAGTAATTGGCGGGAAGTGGATTCTCCAGAAAAATGTCCGGCGGCGGCCGTAGCGTGACGATTGCCTCAGTGGCTGTTATTGGCAGAGACTTCCCGGCGCGAATGTAGAATGGCACGCCCTTCCACCGCCAGGAATTGATGTACAACCGCAGGGCAACGTATGTCTCCACCTGCGAATCCGTTTTCACTCCAACTTCACCGCGGTAGCCATCGAACTGACCGCGAACAATATCCTTTGACTGCAGAGGGCGAATTCCCCTAAGAACCTGCACGCGCTCGTCTCGAACGGTTTCGACTGACAAGCCAGGCGGCGGTTCCATCGCGATGTTGCTCAGAACCTGCAAAAGGTGATTCTGCACGACGTCCCGGATCGCGCCGGTGCGGTCGTAGAACCCGCCGCGGCCCTGCACCCCGAAATCTTCCGCCATTGTGATTTGCACACACTGCACGTAGTGGCGGTTCCAAATTGGTTCGAGAAAGGAATTCGCAAAGCGAAAATAGAGGACATTCTGAACGGCATTCTTACCGAGGAAGTGATCGATGCGGAATACATTTTCCTCAGCGAAGACGGTGTGGACCACCTCGCTCAAGGCGTGAGCCGAGGCTAGGTCATGGCCAAATGGTTTCTCTATGACGACGCTTCCGCCAACCGCGCATCCCGACGCTTTTAGCTGCTTCAGGACCTCCGCAAACAAGAACGGAGGAATCGCCAGATAGTGCAAAGGATGCTTAGACGCACCGAGCTCGTGACGCAACTTGGCGAAAGTCGCAGGGTCGCCATAATCGCCGTCGATGTATTTCAGTTTTGAAATCAGTTTAGGAAAACCTTCGGCATCTAGTCCGCCGTAGTTCTCGACGCTGTCCTTTGCGCGCTCCTGGAGTTGCTGCAGATTCCATCCAGATCTGGCGACACCGACAACCGGGATCTCCAATTTCCCGCGCTTAGCAAGCCTTTGCAGCGAGGGAAAAATCTTCTTGTGTGCCAGGTCACCAGTGGCTCCGAAGAATACCAGCGCATCGGATGTAATCTGCATCACTTGATCGCTCCTAGCATTTGACACTCCGGCCCTGCGTCAGCCCCCGGCTCCGTTACCGGACCCCGTCCGTTCTACTTCAGAATGCCCAGAGCACCGAGAACGTGGCGTTGTTGGCGTGGAAGTAGCGCGGATCGGTTGGCCCGACAAAAGATTTCTCTCCGTACTGATAGTAGTTCCATCCTGCTTTCGCCGTGACGTTGTGTCCAATATCGAAGGCGAGATCGGCCAGCGGCTGATGATAGTTATAGGACAGAGGACCCAGCGGCTGTAGCACATTGAATTGCGGAGTTATGCCGCTGACGCTGCTAATGCTGTATCCCACATGCGCGGTGAGCCGGGGCACGATCTGTGCCCGAATCGCTCCCATCCCGTAGTTTGTTTTGTTGGTGTAAATGCCGGAGGTCAGGAGCGGGTTGCTGGTATCGTTATAGGGGTTGTTGGGATTGACATCCTGCGTGCAATCCCCAGCATTGGTGACGACCGGCAAGGTGACCCCAGTAGGGGGCGTGTCATTGAAGCAAATGAAGGCATTCTGCTTGTAGTCGCTGTAGTTGTACGCGAATTCGAATCCCAAGCGTTCCCTGGGAGACAACGACGCCGTCAGCCCGTAGTTGCGGTTGTGGCCGTCGAACCTGGTCAGCGCATCGTTGTTTGAGCTTTCCAGAAGGTTGACGTTTCCTCCCAGCACCGCCCACGGCCTCGGGGTATAAGTGACCTGAGCTCGATAGCGCCCTTCCTGGCGTGGTCCGATTCGCACAATGGTGTTGCTGTAGTGAGCCTGTTCCAGGTCGAAGTTGAAGCGCAGTGCGTCTGTAGGCCGGGCCCAGAAACCGAACAAACCCGTATATTCGTTCACCGGGACGACGTCGACATCATTGGTAGCGAAGTCATTTACATGAGTAAACGTCTGGCTTCCGTAGCGAAAGCCGGCACGCGCACCCATGCGTTTGTTCACATCCCAAATGAGGTCGGTCTGATTGCGTTTCCAGTTCTGGTTGAACGAAGAGGTAGTCAGCTCTTGCGACGCGGTGGGTACCGTACCAGAGATCGGTATCAGCAGCGAGCATGTTGGAGGCGTGCAAGAACCGCTTACAGGGATATTCCAGTCGGTTTCGGTGGAGGCGAACTGCTGCGGGATACGGAACGCCCAGTAGCGGAATGTGTCGACCAGGCGAACGCTGTAGGTGAGGTGAAGCGTCACGGAGAAGTCAACGACATTCGATACCCGTGTCGCGTGCGGCGGGCCAGTAACCGTGGTTTGCCGGGTCTCGCTTCGCGAGGTCAGGCCATTAAAAAACTCATTGAAGTCCGAGTCCATGTCCGCTTTGCTGTAGGCGAACGAGGCGGTCAACTCCAGACGGTCGAAGACCTGACTGCGGAAGCTGATCCGTTCCGTGGGAGTCGAGGTTCGGCTGCGGTCCTGGCGGTTGTAGCGGAAGTAGGCATTGCAGGCGAGGTTCGCGAGAGTGCCCGTGGGGTCGATCAGGGTGGTTTCAGGTGGTGTCGGTTTGCAGGGATTGCCGGTCACAGTGTCGATGGGCAGACCGAGATCTACCGACCCTCCGCCGGGCAGCAACGCCGGCGCGAAAGGAGCCAGATTCCAGTTCGTATCGCCCTTGTAATAGTCGAGAAACTGGTCGTAGCTGACGACCGTGCGCGGCCAAAGCTTCAGGTCGGCGCCGAAGCGATACGAATTCAGGGTCGTATTCCAGTTCTGGAAAAGCAGCGCGTCGGTTCCCTCGTGAACGCTGCTAAATGAAGGACCCGTCATGTTGTTATGCGAATATCCCACGCGGAACGTAACCCGCGATTGCGGCAACAGTGTCAGATCGACGTCGCTGAAACGCCGGGTCGTATAAAACGAATGCGGCGAGGAATCGACTTCGATCGTCGGGCTTGAAGTCGAAGGATTCAACGGATTGGCCAGCAAGTCATAATCGAAAAAGTTCTGGTCCCTTCGAAAGCTGGAGCGGAAGTCGAACAACTTGTTCTTGTCGGCGCGCAGGCGGAAGGCGTTGTTGGGCTCGCCGCCCCATCCGAAACTGGTTACATACAGATTGTCAAACAGCAGACTCTCATGAGTCGCCGATTGCATGGCGAGCGACTGTTCAAAGATCCGTGGCCCGGTCTGCTGGTTCACCAGCGTGTCGTACATCGCCGCGCTGCCGGTGGTGTCGTTGTGCCGATAGCCGAGCTCGATCGACTGGTGAATGCGGTATCCGCCAACCTCGACTTCCTCGTCGGCCGCTGGAGCCTGCGGAGCCGCGCTTTCAGTCGAGGTCTGCCCCCAGGCGCACAGGCTCAGCCAAAGCCCCCAACCAACGACGAGCAGAAAACGTGCTGCCTGGGAAAAAGAGCGCGCATTCCGCGCGCGCTGCGACGTATCGGCCTGGACTGTTGCGTCGACACTTATTGACGTTGGCTGGATCGTCATAGCAGCCTCACCTGAAAAACACATTGCTGGCGTTCGAACCGTGGATCGCCGCGTGACACATCGTGCAGGCCTGATACTTGGAAGACTGATTGTGCGTGGGACCGGAGGGCCCCATGACCGGAAACGTATGACACTGCAAGCACAGCAGGTTCACCTGGCTCACACGGAGCAGGCGTGGATTGGTGGATCCATGGGGCGTGTGGCACGAGCTGCAGCCCTCTGTCTTAACGGGAACATGCTCGAACACGAACGGTCCCTGTTTGTCAGCGTGGCACTTGTAGCAGGCTGCGTCGCCGCTCGGTAAAGTCCTGGCCTGGCGCAATGTGGTCGTGCCGTGCACGTTGTGGCAGTCGTCGCACTGGACAAGGCCTTCATTGACCCGGTGATGATAGGGCTTACCGAAATCGGCTTTCTGCGCGACGTGACAGCCGTAGCAGAGCTGCGGTTCAGCGTTGACCAACAGGTGCTGCTGCTCCTTGGCTTTGTGCGGCGAATGGCAGTCCAGACAGCTCAGGTCACTATTGGCGTGCGCTGAACTCGAGAAGTGCCGCTGCTTCATATTCTCGCCGTGGCAGCTCATGCACTGCTTGTTGACTTCCTGTTTAGAAAGACTCGCGAATCGGATGATCTTGCTGACCTCGCCGCCCCCTTCCACGTGCTCCGATCCGGGACCGTGACACGATTCGCACCCGTGGCCGCCCTCGAGCGTCGTCTTGAAATGCGGCGTAGCTTCGAAATTCTTCTTGTAGAGGTCCTCGTGGCAGGTCTTGCAGACGTCAGTCCCTACGTATTGTGCCGTCGGCTTTACCTCAGGCACGGCATTGTTCTGTTGCTTTCGAGCCATGAGGGGCAGCCCAACTGCGAGAAGCAACAGCGCTACTAACACAGAGGCGGCAAGGTGCGTACGCGATCGTTTGAGCTTCACGATTTCGACCTCATTTTAAGCACCGCAATGCAGAGCACAGCACAACCCGATTTCACTTCGACGGCAGCCAGAATCAGAGTCGAGATGCCGGCGACCACAGCCGCCGCCATGCAAGCTCGACCCGACCCAAGGAGCACGATGCCTGCCCTTACTCAGTTACTAAAGCGTCTTCACATACTCTGCGATTGCCTTGGCCTGATCGGCGCTCAATCCTGACATCCCCTTGTTGTGTGGCGGCTTGCTGGTCGATTCTCCCTTGGTGAGATGGTCGACGATTTGAGCTGCCTCGAGGCTCGTTCCTTTCACCGCTGGAGCCTTCATTGCCGGCTTGCCCTCGCCGCTCGCACCATGGCAGCCTGCGCACTTGGCCTTGTACCGGCTCGCCCCGTCGTCGGCCGCCCATGACGTTCCCAGGGCGAGAAGGATAACTGCACACAAAGTAAGTGGCCGCTTGTGATTCATGTTTGCGCTCCTCATTCCATCAGAGATTGAATTTCATTCCGGCAATCTTTGCCGAAAGCCTCAGGTCATGGTTTCTGTATTTTCGACAATCTCTCCGCGATACCTAGCGTCTTCAAAATTTCTGGCGAAGCTTCCTGCATAGCTAAAGGTTCGTGACAGGTATTGCAGTCCTGGGTGATCGTTTTTCCGTCAGACGCGTTGTGAGAGCCGTCATGGCACCGGAAACAACCGGGAAAATCCATGTGCCCTAGATTATTCGGGTAAGTGCCCCAGGTTACCTTTAAGTCGGGAAACACGTTGCGGTTGTAAATAGCAAGGACCGCCTGGCTCGCCTGCCGAATATCTTCACCGCGCTGGGCATACACCTCGGGATAGCTCTGCTGGTAAAACTGCCTTAGGCTTTCCGGCAGTTTCCTGTCGGCTTCCTCGCTCGAGGGGTATTCCGCTTTGAGCAATTCCACGCTTTTCTTCTTGACGAAGGGCAGCCCCGCGGAGATATTGCCTAGCGCGAGCGCTCTGTCCATGGCACGCTCAGGCAGATCGAATGTGTGCGTTGGACGGTTATGACAGTCGACGCACTGCATTTCAAATTTCGGCATCGCGTCGATCGACGCGGGCGCCTGGTCGCTGATGGCAAACGTTCTCATTTCTCCCGCGACCGTATTCCGGTATTCGACCCACGGAATCGTTTGGTGTTTTGGGTCCGCGGCCGCAAAGCGAATGTGAACACCGGGGCCAAAATGGGCGCCGTGGATGCCCGCGAGACGATTGCCCCCAACCATCATCATCAGAACGGTCTCCGAACGCGTATTGGTTTCATCGTCCGCAAACTGGCTGATTACGCGCAGGCGCACGCCGCCGAGGTTTTGCGGCCAATGGCAGTTCTCGCAGGTTTCGCGAGCCCGAACCAGTCGACCGGTCTCGAGAGCGGAAGGGACCGGCCGATGGTAGGTGTTAAGGATCGTTTCCACCAGTTGGCGAATTCCGTTTTTCTTACTGCTGAACCAACCAGCGGCACCGGGCGCAACGTGACACTCGACACACTCCACCCTGGAATGCAGCGAGTTCTGATAAGCCGCGAATTCCGGCTTCATCGAGTGACAGGTTCCCCCGCAGAATTGAGGTGTCTCCATGTGCTCGACAGCGCGGTAGGTGACTTGAGTGCCGATCAGTAAATTTAGGACTGTCGTCACGCCGAAAAACCAGACGATGCGTCGCAGTGCCGTCCTTCGGTCGAACGTGGGCGCTTCCAATCCCTTCTGTATCTGTCTCTTGCTCAGGAAAACCCCGATCGGGATAAGTGCCAGGCCGGTAAACAAGACGATCGGAAGAATCAGAAACACCACGATTCCGATGTAGGGATTGTCGACATGCCCGCGGATCTGCTGCGGCAGGACGAAGAACAAGGAAATAAGTGCGGTCGCTACCAGCGCCAGACCAAGTAAGCTCACCCAGTGGCGAGTGAGGATGAACCATGCCGGCCTTTCGCTCGCAGTGTTCATGCCAAAGACTCAAAGTACACCAGGGTTAGAAGTTGACCCAGTATAGATACCGCGAGGGGAGAGCTATACTGACAAACCTGACAGTCCCGAAACTTCATCGAGGGTGGGGAGCCTGGATTTCATATACAGATCCCGCCAGCCGCTTGAGCCCACGGTCGGTGGCGACAACATCAAACTGAATGGAAGTCCAATCCGCCAGCAGCACACTTTCACTCCCTTCTCCTTCGTAGGTCTTTAAGTAGCCGCGCCAGGACTCGCAGTAGTCGATGCGCAGCCCTCCTTCGCCTTCCACTGCCAAAACCGAAAGCCGGCGATCATCCGGGTCCTCGCAAAAGGGACGCTTGGTCCGCCGATTTTGCCAACGAGTCTTGCAGCAGCCACACGCGAGGAACCGCTGGCGACCTGGATCAGTACCAACCAACTGAGCCATTGCGGGAGGCGATCCGCAAGTCGGGGCAGTAGGGTCGAAGCCATCGCTCTTCCTCTCGCCAGGCGGCGAAAGAACCCACCAGGGGGCGAATCTGCCGAGACAGAACGGTCCAGCCCAAAAAGCACAGCGGGCCGGGGCACGCGAATTCATTCCCCCCAAAGCAGCCGTTCCACCACTCGCCCGGGTGAATGCGTTCCACGATGACTTTCGGCGAGCAAAGCGTCGCCTACTTCCGCCAGCTTACCGTGCAAACGCGAGGTCAACTCGCTGGAAGTGATCAGTGAAGCTGGGGACGGCAACGCAGAAGAAAAACCCGCCAAGCAGGTCGAACTGGAAGCCTTGCTCGCAGCACCCGAGGGTTTTGGCGACGACGTGCCGATCGATCCCAATTCTCACTCCCGCCGTGGCCCAATTCGAACGTTCGCTAATCGTCGAGAGGGTAAGAGCTGGTCTCTTGCACGCCAGGGCCCAAGGCAGACGATTGGGGCGCCCCCCGCTCCGCCTGTTGACGCCGGAGGAGGTTACGAAGCTGCGGAGGGAACGCATTCGAACCAAAGCGCCATTCAGAAAACTTGCCACGAAATACGGCATTTCGGTTTTTACCGCTCACAAACTCTGTGTGCACAACGGAAGGATGAGATTTTCAAACCTTGCTGCGGATTGAACACCAATGGGCACTCTCTACAAACGCGCTGGAAGCCGCAAGTGGATGATGGCAGTGACCATCAACGGTCGACAAGTGTGCAAGAGCACACACACATCGAACAAACGGTTAGCCGACCAGATGCTTTCACGATGGGAGACTGAAGTATTCGAAGGACGTTTTCATCTGCCAAAATCTGCTCCGCCTGCCTTCGCGGAATGGGCCGCCGAGTTCCTCGCTAAAGTGGCGCACCCGAATACTCGCAAGCGATATGGGTCTTCCGTCGGGAAGCTGAAAGCCGCTTTCAATCGGGCAAAATTGTCGGACATCTCCTCTGAGCCTATTGACGAATACAAAGAGGCGCGGTTGGCCGAGGGTGTAGAGCCAGCAACAATCAACCACGACCTTCGAGTCCTTAGGCGCATGATGCGACTTGCCGAGCGCAAGCGTCTGATCCCCCACAACCCTTTCCTCGAGGTGGAATTCCTCAAGCAGGCGAATCTGCGGACGCCCCACATACTCACTTTTGAAGAAGAGGAAAAGATCTTGGCTGTTGGGCCTCCCTTCCTCCGTACACTGGTAGTCTTGATTCTCGAAACTGGGATGCGGTCCCAGCGCGAGGCGCTGCCTCTGATGTGGGAAGCAATCGACTTCGCAAACGATTCGATTCGAGTGCGAGAATCGAAAACTCGAGCGGGCATCAGAAAGGTCCCGCTTACGGCTAGGTGCCGAACTGAGCTCCTGCGTTGGCGTGAGATGCTCGGTCCAGAGTTTTCACCGTTCGTATTTCCCAATATGCGAGCCCCAGCAAGACCGCGCAATGACATTCGGCATGGCTGGGCAAGAGCTCTGCAAGGCGCTGGCCTGGACTACTTCTGGATCTACAATCTCCGCCACACGTTTGCCAGCAGACTGAGCGCCGCCGGAGTGTCCTGACCTCTTCGTTGCTCAGATGATCGGCCACTCCTCACCCGGAATTTTGCAAAGATATGCCAAGGCCATTGACGAGTATCGACGCGACGCGGTCCGCAAACTCGAGGAAATGCGGGCTGAACATGCGCCATGGCGGCATGCTCCCCCTGTATCCATTAACTGAGGGCACCCTACTTGCACAATCCTGTTTCGTGAATCCAGCGACGATTGAAGCCACCCAAGAATTACTACAGTTTTACTACAGTTGGAGGATTTCCACAGGGCGTCAGGTGTGGGCACATTCTCTCTCAACACCCGCAGCTCTTTCAAAACAAAAGGAAATTTGTGGTGCCGGGAGGGGGAGTTGAACCCCCAAGGTACTAAGTACCGGCGGATTTTGAGTTCACAGGCGGGTTCTGATCCGTTATGAAAATTTTCTACTCTACTCTTCTCTTCAACGGGTTACAAGTCAGTCGATTTGATCCGTTATGCCTGGAAATGATCCGTTCTGAGCATGGAACTACTACAGTTTTACTACAAGTGGAGCCATGAAGAGCCTACTTCGTCTGGTTAGCACTGGAGGGATCGCTCTGAGTTGCCCGTAATCCAGGACCAACAGGCAATGGAGTCTTGCCATCCTTGTGGCGTGTCGGGGTCAGAATGACTTCCGCATTTGCCGATGATTCGCGCGGAATCAACACTCATTTTCAGAACGCGTTTCTAGACCCTTACTAGTGCTTTAAACGGGCGCTCTGCCGTTTATATTGCACTCCGTTTCAGAATGTAGTCGAGACCTCCGACCCGGAACCATCGATAGCCATAGGGCTCCAGAAGTAAACAATGCTCGCCAGAGGCATCCGACCTACTATTTTCTCCTGAGAGCAGATTCGCGAGGCAACCGGACCCTGTCCGAGTCTAGCTTAAGCCAGATTTCGCGTGGGGTCGCGCTTAGGTTGTGCACCACCACTACGGAATTGTTTCGCCAGTCGTAGCGGATGGCCAATACCTCAGGCGTCCGAGTCTGCAAAATGGAAAACTCGCCCCAGCCGATTTCCGGAGCTTCCTTGCGCATACGGATCATGCGTTCCATCCAGTTCATGAGGGAATTGGGATCATGTCTCTGTTGCGCGACATTGACATGTTCGAAGCCGTAGACTCCGCCGGTGATCACAGGGAGGATTGGTTTATCGCTCTTGGTAAATCCTCCTTGCGGCTCCCCGGACCATTGCATGGGAGTACGTGCGCAATTCCGCTCGGGAAGGCGAAGATTGTCTCCCATGCCGATCTCATCGCCATAGCGCAAGACCGGCGTACCGGGTAAGGCCATCATTAGACTGTAGGCGAGCTCCAAGCGGCGGCGATCACCCTGCAGCATGGGAGCAAGACGCCGGCGAATGCCACGGTTGTAAAGCTGCATGTCTTTGTCAGGAGCGAAGACGGCGAACACGGCCTGCCGTTGGTCGTGAGTCAGCCGCCCTAGATCGAGTTCGTCGTGATTCCGGAGAAACTGTCCCCATTGCGCCGTCGCCTCGGATATTTTGGTTGCCTTGAGCGCCTGGATCAAAGGGCGTGCGTCGCTTGTCGCCAGGGCGTAGAACACGTGCTGATTGACCTCGAAGTTGAACATCATCTGCATGCGTTCGCCGGATGTGCCGAAGTATTCCATATCCGTTTTCGGCAAGACATTGGCCTCCGCAAGGACGATGGCATCACCCTGTCGCCATGAAAGAAACTCCCGGAAGGTTCGCAGCATGTCATATTGTTCTGTTGGTACTCTCACTGCTGCTCCTTTCGTCCCGATAACGAAGGGCACGGCATCCATTCGGAAACCCGACACGCCAAGCTGAATCCAAAAGCCCATGATCTTCAGGATCTCCGCCTGAACTTTTGGATTCGAAGTGTTCAAGTCAGGCTGAAAATCATAAAATCGATGGAAGTACCACGCTTTGGCAAGCTTGTCATAGTTCCAGGTGGATTTCTGCACGCCCGGGAAGACGACTCCGTCGCTGGCATGTTTCGGCTTTTTCTTCGACCATACATACCAGTCTCGATACTTGGATTTTGGATCGGAGCGGGCCTCTTGAAACCAGGGGTGCTTATCGGACGTGTGATTGACGACCAAGTCGATTAGGACGCGAATGCCACGCTGCTTGCAGCCGTGGGTGAACTCGACGAAGTCGCCGAGCGTACCATAGCGGGGATCGACGCCGTAATAGTCCGCTACGTCATACCCATCGTCGCGAAATGGAGAAGGCTGAAACGGCATGAGCCAGATGGCAGTCACGCCGATGCCTTGCAGGTAGTCGAGCCGGTTCATGAGACCTGGAAAGTCCCCGATCCCGTCGCCATCCGCGTCCATGAAAGTAGAGACAGAAAGGCAATAGATGATCGCGTTCTTGTACCACAGATCATTGATCATATGCTTGGTCCACTGTCCGCATTAGAGAGCTGAAGCAAAGGATCATAAACGGAGCAACTCCCTAAGATGCAAGCAACGGCTTGGTGGCAACGCGGGATTATCTACGAGGTGTACCCGCGGTCATTTCAAGATACCAACAACGACGGAATTGGAGATCTCGCGGGAATTCTTACCAGACTCGATTATCTGGTTGAGCTGGGGGTGGACGTATTGTGGGTCGCTCCGATCTACCCTTCTCCTATGGAGGATTTCGGCTACGACATCTCCGATTATTGTGGCATCGACGGTATATTCGGCACTCTTGCGGACTTCGATCAATTGCTCAAGGCCGTGCATGAACGCGGTCTGAAGCTGATTCTTGATTTTGTTCCGAATCACACCTCGAACCAGCATCCATGGTTTCTCGAAAGCCGCTCTTCACGCGAAAACTCTAAGCGCGACTGGTATTTGTGGCGCGACGCCGCCGAGGATGGTGGCCCCCCCAACAACTGGCTCAGCAACTTTGGCGGTTCGGGATGGGAGTGGGATGCGACCACCAGACAGTATTACTACCACTCTTTTCTAAAGCAGCAACCGGATGTGAACTGGCGGAATCCGTCATTGCGTGAAGCGATGTTTGATGTGCTCCGGTTCTGGCTAGATCGCGGTGTGGATGGATTCCGCGTCGACGTCATGTGGCTTCTCTTCAAAGATGAGCAATTTCGCAATAATCCGATCAATCCGGCTAGTCACGAGAGTTCTCCCGCATCACAACGCCTGCTGCCGATCTTCAATTCGGACCGCCCCGAGGTTCACGGTCTGGTCGCGAACATGCGATCGGTGCTCGATTCTTACGGCGAACGTCTGCTTCTGGGAGAAATCTATCTTCCTATCAATCAACTTGTCCTTTATTACGGCAAAGACCTGAAGGGCGCAAGCCTTCCTTTCAATTTTCAGCTAATTCAGTGCGCGTGGAGAGCTGACGCAATCGCGCAGGTCATTCGGGAATACGAGGCGGCCTTACCACCGGGCGCCTGGCCGAACTGGGTACTAGGTAACCACGACCAAGCACGAATCTCCAGTCGCGTAGGCGCAGAGCAGGCACGAGTGGCGGCAATGTTATTGCTCACGCTGCGCGGAACACCGACCATTTACTATGGCGAAGAAATTGGTATGAGGAATGTGCTAATTCCGCCTCAGGAGGTTCAGGATCCGGCAGAGAAAAACGAGCCAGGGCTCGGGCTAGGACGCGATCCGGAGCGCACGCCGATGCCTTGGGACAGTTCGCGATCAGCAGGATTTACAGAAGCCAGACCCTGGCTGCCCTTGGGGGAAGACTACGCAACGAGGAACGTTGTGAACCTCTCTGGGCAGCGAGACTCAATTCTGACGCTTTACCGGACACTTATACGCTTGCGTCGATCAAATGAGGCATTGATCTCAGGCAGGCTGAAAGGTGTCGTTGCGAACGGGAACATTTTGCGTTACGAACGAAGGGACGACGTGCAGCATTTCGCGATCCTTCTGAACCTCGGCCACGAGCAAGAAGAAATAAGCCTTGAACGCGGCCGTATTGTAGTCTCGACCTATTTGGATCGCGAGGATGACCTGTTTGAACGGAACGTCTCGCTTCGTCCCTCGGAGGGTTTGATCGTCAACCTGACATAATCTGGCTCTAACACGCAAAACACAGTTTCCTTCGACAATCTCTATTTTGATGACATCACTGGGGGCAACTCCGTTTTCTTGGCCTTCGCTCGAGAGTCCAAGAATTCCGCACCCCGAATTTCTCGAACACCGGCAAATCGCAGCACAACATTGGCAAGCCCTATTTCCCAACTGACCCAAAACCCAAAAACTGAACCAAAGGAAACTAGAGGTATCTTAGGCAAGACAGTCCTGGAGAGGAGAAGGGACGATGCCGAAGAAAGCTCACAGCGAGGAGCAGGAGAAAGCCGACGAGCTTCGACCGGACATAGTTCTCCTAGATATCGGGCTAGCCGGAATAACCGGAATCGAGGGAGCGCGTCGAATACGCAAAGTCTCTCCAGAATCCAAAATTATCTTCCTGAGCCAATTCGACTCTTTACACATGGCGAGTGAAGTATTGAAAGTTGGCGGGCACGGGTTCGTTGCAAAGATAGATGCTGGATCAGACCTGCTGAAGGCTGTTCGTACCGTATGCGAACGCGGCCGCTTCGTGAGTCAACAGATCGTTGACCAAGGTTGGAAACAAGACGCAAAGGGCTGTCTTTGATGAGTGGCATAGCGGTCAGAACAGGAGGAGGATTTATGTCTCGTTTGCAGATGTTGCAAGTTTGGATGGCGACGGTGGTGCTGAGCACCGGATTGGCAGTCGTGCCGGGCATGGCTGCGGGCAGCACCCAGACCTTTACGGGACAGGTTAGCGATGCCATGTGCGGCGCTAAGCACACGGAGGGAGGGATCGCCCCCGCAGCCTGCGTTCGTGCCTGCGTGCAGAAGGGCGCTAAGTACGCTTTGGTAGTCGGCGACAAAGTCTATGCCCTTGACACCTCGGATCAAGCCGCGCTGGACAACCTCAGCAAGCTGGCTTGGGAGGAGGCCAAAGTCACGGGCACAGCCAACGGAGATACCATTTCGGTGAAGTCGGTGACTGCCGCCAAGTAGGAGCCCGGGAATGGTGGCGAAGCAAACCCGCTGCCATGTGAGTGACCAAAAGAACAGCAGCACCGGGCGATCGCTGGCTGATCGACTGGCCGGGGACGAATCGGGAGCCTGAGCATCCACCTAGTCGTGGTCGTGCTCGTCCCAATCGTGTTCTTTGTGCCAGCGGCGCTCATGTTCACTCCACCACTGATGCCGCTCCCGCCAGCAACGCTCCCGCGCATTGTGCAATTCCCGGCGCTCGTGGTTTGCCATCATGCTGTGCGATCCGTGTCTTCGGATTGCCTCGTGGAGTTCATGTTCTGCGTGAGCGACGCGGCGCTGACATCGGTTGAGGGTTTCTGCCTGAAGGCGCGGCACTGCGGCGCAAAGCAGAACCGCTGCGAGAATGATCACTGAGAAAAGTGACTTTCTGACAGTGTTCATTAACGGCCTCCAATGGTGGTCCTAGCAGGTCGAAGCCTTGCATGGTGGGGATAAGCTACAGGTTTTTGCGTTATGCTCGTTGAGTCTTGGGACGACCGTCGAACAACCCTCCCCCCAGAACTGCTCAGCGTTAGATTAAGCGGCTTCGTCAACTCCTCAATAGCACGAGCGTGGTAGCGATGAAATGATCTGAGCCATTGGTTGTGGCGAAGCGTAGCGATGCCCGACAGTCCGCACGCTAGGAGTGAAACGAGGGCGAACGCACCTAAGCCAAGCCAGCAGTCAAAGGCGAATCGGAGCAATGGTACTAAAACCCGCCACATGAGATTTTTCTCCCGGCATAAGATGGGGCGAGTGGGTACGAACGCTGCTCCGTGGAGTACGGGCGATCCTGTAAGTTGGGGTGTAAAAACCCCTACTAATGCACAACTCCCCGAAGCAGGTCGAGCGGGGTATTCGAAAGAGGCAAAGAATGTTCCTCTGGACGGGCAGGCAAGCTGTCTTTCTTCTGGTGATGCTTGTTGTTTGCGCGATGGCGCTTACGCATCCCGTCTGGCGACACTGGTATGAGATGGTCTTTCCTTCGCTGTGCATCATTATGGCGATTTTGGCGTTGGATTACGTCATGCGGAAGTAAGCGACTGTGTGTTTAGGTCCGGTGCCTCGGCACGAATCCAGCGGGACCGACTCCCCCAGAAGGTGAACCGCTAAAACTCCTTTCTCTTGCGGCAGAAAAATATCTGCCATGCACCGACAATCAGGCAAACTATCATCAGGGGGATTTCCGCGAACATGTCCAGTCTGATCGGCGCGGTGACAGTCTTTTCCCATCGATCCATTCGAATCTCGTACCCTGATAGTAGAAACAGAATGACCGCTGAGATTGCCAAGGGCATTCGCCGGGACGGAGCCAAGGCGGCTGCCAGACCGAATATGATTGCCCCGGCCAGAGAAAGGACTACGATCCATTGCTCCCCATACATGTGAGTATTCTAAGCAGAACCGAATCTGGCGGGGAATCTTTAAATAGACCTAATTTTGCTAGAGCCTTGGTGCGGAGCGAGGGGTGGCGGGGGGACAGTGCGAGGCATTCGCAGCAGGCGAGTTCAGGATGACCTGCCTTTCAAATCTTCTACTGGTATCTTCTCAGTTGGGAACGTATATGAGGGTTGATCCAGCACTTCTTTCATCACGGTTGCGAGGTCAAGCAGAGCTTGGTTGCAATTTCCGGAGAAACTAGAGCCATGCATCACCGCCAAAGTGGCTGGTGCGAGCGAGGCTAGGCCTTCGAGAATGATCTGCGTGTTGCGAGTATAGGGAACGTAATTCGCGAGGGGGCTGGCCTGAAATTCCGTCAGCGTTGCCCGGCAACGCTCGATAATGTCCGAGCTAGTGAGCGCCTCGACATCATTGCCTTGGTGAAACAAATCGGAGCAGAAAAGAGTGCGCTCGGTTTCCTCGAAAAGCACACCCGCATCCCATCCGTGCGGCAACTGCGGCGTGGGATAGTAACGAAAGCGGTATTTGCCCGTGGTAAGGACATCCTGTGGGCCGAGTACACGGCTCTCGCGGCCACAGAAATCATTCACGCTTACTAAAGCGCCCACCATCGCGCATGCGGGCTGTGCGTGCGGAGCAATAGCCAGCCACTCATTCAAGGAGCCGCATTCGTCGGCCTCGAAGTGGCTCCAACTGATCCAGCGCAGCTTGGCTGGATCGATAATCTTCGATACACCTTCGCGCACCTGCGGCCACATCCGTCGCAATCCGGTGTGGAACAGGAGGGGCTCGTCATCTTTGACCAGAAAATGATTGAACTGCAAATTGATTTCCGGATAGAAGACGCAAATGCGGTAAACATCCGGGGCGATTTCGGTGATATTGGGCATGGCCTCTCCAGAAACGCATTATAGCCAGAAAAATGTCGTGCTCAGACCGAGCATTCTTCATCTGGACCGACGCGGTGAACGGGGCTGCCTGCTTGAAAAGTCAATGTCAGTTCGTTTCAAGTCCTGACCGAGTTTGCGCGGAGTCGCGAGTGCTATGGCCTGTTTGCGCCAACCATCATTTCCACTTCTGCCGGGTCACCCTTTCACATAGGCGAGCTTTGCGGCCACTTTTCCATCTCGTACGGTAAAAACGTCAACGCCGCGTAAGTGCCATGGCTGACCGTTGCGCATCTTGCGATAGACCCAGAGCACTGTGGCTCGGCTTCCGCTGACGATCACTTCCTCGGCCTCGAACCGTGCGTCGGGATTGCGGACGAACCATCCGCGCCAGAATTCGACCACGTTGGCCTTTCCCTCGATGCGTCGGCCGTCCGGAGCGGGCGACGTGTCCTCGAACACCGTATCCTCGGTCAGAAACGCTGCCAATCCGTCGGCGTCATGCCGATTGAACACCTCGTTGAAGCTGTCGATGGTTGTGCGCGTCGATTGCTCCCCTGACTGCACATTCTGCTCGTATCTCATGGGAACCTCCCTTGGGGAACACAGACCCCCAAGTAGGAACACGGAACAAGTTATCACCAAGACGTGGCGATTTGCAGAGCGCATATGCATTTGATCCTCCATGACGGCTAGCGGCAATGATTCGACGCTGACCCGTAATTCGACATCCTCGTTGTTCTACATCGTCAAGGTCACGCCGCTCGGTGCGCCATTCTCGATGTGACCCGAGGAATGTGACGCCCAATCTTCGCATCAAGGGCGGTAAACGACAAAGACGCATCGAGTCTGGAGTTCATGGCTGCGAATACCAATCGGAGTGCGGCGACCAGAGGTTGCAAGAGAGGCACTGGGTTGACGTCCGCTGACGGAGGCATGACGGGCATACTCCTCCCGTGTCGAACGTGTTCCACTCGTGGCCGCAGCTACAAGACCAGCGGTCGTGCTTGCTGGGCGACCAGCCGCAGAGCGGGCATCGTATCCGAGGGCCCGACGGATCGAGGCTTTTCTCCTGATCCGGCTCGCGGTCCAAGACGATTTGGCGGCCATCCGGGAGGACGCACATGCCACCGTATTATGACGGAGTTCGGATTCGCAGCGGCGTGTGCGGAGGTCCGGGCTTGAAACCAACCAGCCTATTTGTGCTCTATGCGCCGGAACGTCAGGTTGATGCGTGGCCGAGTCACGCCCGGTTCCTTCGGGACCTCGTGCTTGAAGTTCTTCTGCGTGTCCCCGGCCATGATCAGCAGGCTGCCGTGCGGCAGCCGCTCCGAAAACGCGACGGAGCCGTCTTTCCGCCGGAGCCTGAACAGGCGTTCCGCGCCCAGACTGAGAGAGGCGATGACCGGGCCCATTTCCGGCTCGTTGTCCGCATGGAGCCCAACGCTGCCGTTTCCGTCCCGATAGAGATTGCAGAGCACGGCGTTGTAGCCAGTCCTCGGCCAAGACAAATTGGCATAGGCCGTGGCGGGAGTGGCTCCTTCGACGCGGGCTTTCAGCGAAAGCAAGTCCGGCATCCAAGGGAGCGGACTGTACTCGCGCCGTGAATATGTGTAATGCGTTCCGGGATCGCCGTAGTAGGCTTCGTCGCGGGGCACGGCGTGCCCGAAGGAGCCGCTTCGCCGTTCCCAAGCGCACTTGGTAAGCAGCGCATTGAATAATTGGGTCGCTTCGTCGGGCTGGAGAAAGTGCCGCTCGCGGTACAGTTCCGCTCCGGAAATCGCGATCAAGTGCATCGCTAAAAACTCTAGAATCTGCCCTCCGCGATCCATCTTTCCACCTCGTCCGCCACGGAGAACCGATTGGAGGGATTCTGTTCAAACCGACCACCCAGCGCGTACGCATTGACTTCCAACGGTATCGCGTCGTAACTCCCGCCGCTAAGGAATCCGCGTACATAGAGGTCAGAAAAGCGCGGAATGCCTAGTTGGCGATACTGTTCTACGTGGACGAGTTCGTGAAACAGCAGCCCATTTGAGAACGCCTCATGTGCGACCACAACATCTGAGAACGTAATCGCCGCCATTTTGGATTGGTCCGGCAGATCGTTGAAGCCCAAACTTGTCAACATGGGATAGAAGTCTGGGTTGGCAGCCCTCTCACCTTGGAGCACGAGGAGTCGAGTACGCTCCAGAAGGTGCGGCGAGAAGAATCCGGCCATCGCAGCCTTCTGCTGCGCGGACAAGGGGATTGCACGAGAACCATACTTCTGACGCTGTGCCGTGATGTATTGCGACACGAGTCCGGAAACTTGAGTGACCTGTTCGTGCGTCAGTCGCGGGATTGCTGGCATACGATCCCCCATTCTAACGAACTCGCGTTACAGGTTGAATCGAGCAATCATCTCCGGTCATCGAAAAGGAGAATGACGGAGTTTGGGCGATGAACAACCTCAAGAAGCTCGAAGAAGAAGTCTCAGCGTGGCCAAATATCTCGGTCCATCCGCACCGCTTTGGTGGACGGGAATTCCTTTTCGGGAAGGCGGAGTCGGGCATGTGCATATTGGCGGTGTCGTTGACATCCCGTTTCCCCGGTCGATTCGTGATGCGCTCTTGGCGGAAGGTCTAACCGAAGAACACCACTGGGTTCCCAACTCAGGCTGGATCACTTTCCGAGTTCGCAGCGAGGACGATCTCAAGCACTCCGTCTGGCTCATGCGGCTGTCATATGTGCGTTACGCGCTGAAGACAGCGAATGATCCACGCGGGCTGCTGGAGCAGGAAAGCGAGGAACTACACCTGAGCGCAAACTCCGATCCCTGCTCGAACCGTTTGTGCCCAAGACTGCAAACCACGCTCCCGCTGAGCCCCTCTCGGCATAGAGGGGCGTGGCCACTCCAACCTGTACCTTGAAAGCGTTCATAATGCCTTGTCCAAGGAGATGTGCGAAATGGAAAACATGAAAGCAGTGCGAGTCCACAATTACGGTGGGCCGGAAGTGCTCCGGTTCGAAGATTCACCCCGCCCGACGCCCGGTTCCGGTAAACTACTCATAAGAGTCCATGCTGCTTCGGTGAATCCCATCGAATGGAAAATCCGAGCAGGCTATATGAAGGATCACATTCCCCTCCCGCTACCGTTTATTCCGGGATGGGACGTTTCCGGCGTTGTCGAGGCCGTGGGTTCGGGTACCACGAAATTTGAAAAGGGCGATGAAGTCTACGCCCGCCCGGATGTCGCGGCTCACGGTTTCGGCGCTTACGCGGAATACGTGGTGGTGAAGGAGATAGAAACGGCGCTCAAACCAAAGTCGATTGACCACGTGCACGCAGCCACGGTTCCTGTCGGGGCGGTGACGGCTTGGCGGGCGTTATTCGATGCTGCTGGATTGAGCTCCCGCACCGCGGCCAACTCGTCCTCTGAGACCGCAGTATTGTCCCGTAACAGGGGGCAGCTCAATCTCTGCACTTCAGCACCTCTTTCATCCCGCACAGACACAACGCCCCGGTTCTGCTCCGTCGAAATCTGGAGCACGAGCGCAGACTCTCCGCTCGCGCTTGGAACCTTGATTATCCTCTCTTCGTGGGCACCTGATTCCTGGCAGACGATCGGCGGAGCCACCCAGATTACTGCCAACCCAAGAAACATCAGAATTCGCACTTTAAGTTGAAACATTGTCACCACCTTGGCTTCATCCATGACCCACTCATCAGAATCCAGTCTTAAGGCAACGAAGCTCTGCAACATCCAGAGCACTTGCCAATGGCTTCGCACTTTCCTGGTTCCGGAGCTCCGACAAACCCTAAATAGTCATTTAGCTCGTCTCGTGTTGATTCGCATCCACAGAATATGTGATTACCGCCGCCAGGAGGCCTAAGCCCAGAGCTCCCGATAACTTTCGCTTTCAATACAGGAAGACCAAGCCGGCCCAGACCTGACAACACTAGGAATTCATCTTTCTTCGCCACATAAGAACCCGCGTCTTCGCTCTGCCAGGATCGGACTTCACTGCTGTTTGCGTCCGATAGAGCCTTTTTGGCCGTCACTAGGGCAGATACTTGAATTTTCACGGAATCATTATCTTCGCGCATGCTGGGGATGATACGAATTGCCACAAAACGCGCCGTGGAAACTGGAATGACTCCCAGCATTTCTCCCTTTCCCACGACTGGAATATAGAAAACCGCATGATCGGCACCAACCGCCACAGGCCAAGTACCTCCTGAGGGAAGGTCGATTTGGATCGCACGTGTTACGACAGGCTCGCTGCGCGGCAGTACTTGCCTACCTCGAAAACCGACCAAAACCAGAACGGATGCCAGCCCAAGAAAGAATAATGCTCTTCTCGCGACACTCACTCGGGAACCCTCCCTTTTCGGACCACTGTCACCTTGGAAAACATCATGGAAGGAACGGGCAGGACAGAATATCTTGTCGGAGAATCCACCCCTTTTTTGAGTGAATCTGCGCAACTGGCTGAATAACGCGCGTGCTCGGCTCGGCATAGCAGGCTGTCAATCCTTACACCGTCACCCACACATTCTGCAAAGTGTCGCGGTGTGACAAGCGTTTGGATATCCGTGCACTCTAGCAGGCGGCTGGTATGGTATCGATATTTCCAGAACCTGTGAGAACGATGATCCTCTGCTTGTCGAGGCCTAAGGTCTGCTCTCGGTACTCCCGCAGTTGCTCGTCATCGATGCCGTAGTCCGCGCCACGCGCGTCAGTGCCTGCCTCTTCGTGGAGCGTGTTCGCACCGATCAACTGGGCATCGTGATGCGCTCGCAGAAAATCCATCAGCCAACGATCTTCTTTGCTCCTTGAAACTTCTTTGCCACCAGCGCTGCCTTTCAACTCCGTGAACGAAGCCCTACCGTCGAGTCCCATCACAAAATTGGAGCTAATGTACGGACGATGGGTATCACAACGCGTCGGAAACCCAAACGGGCCATAGAGCTGTTTGATGTGTCGCGGCAAGGGAAACGTATCTTCGCTAGCGTTGTAACAAAGCTGCAGATCCATTGGCGTCTCCTGAGCAAAAAGGGCGCGACATTCAACCCTTTCCGGCAAGTGCGTTTTCCTTCCGAGATGCGCGAACGCGTGACGATAGAAGCTGGCCACCCTTGCCTCTGGGGTATGTGATGCGACCGCTTCGCACACGTGCAAAAGAAGTCAGAGAGTGCAACTGGGAACGGGTTTTGCTCATGATGTCCTCGACCCGGATTCCGAGCACAGTTAGAGCATCCGCGATGAGGGAACGGTGGCAACGCCAAGGCACTGCTTCCGCGCACATCAATGCGCTCCGTTTTTGCCTAGCCAACTTGATCAGCCTCTGCAACCCCGCGTCGAATTCCGAGGTCTGCATGTAGTCGGCAAATCCACGAAACGAGCTATTACGCCACCCCATGTTCGAAGAATCGCGTCGCGCGTGGCGCAAGCCACCGAGCTTTCGCAAGTGCACGTAGCCGATCCTCGCGGCCCGCAGCTTTGTGCGGAGGGTCTCCTGGTCGAACTGCGGATTGTGCCGTGAGCGCGGGATACTGCGCACGTCTATGACGCGCTCTACTCGGTACGCTCGCAGAAGATCGAGAAAGACTTTCCACGTGCGCGTGGAATGCCCAATCGTCAAGACAGTGGAGGTACCAACGTTTTGCATCAGATCCCCGCCTCCTGGCTGAAATACTGGTAATCCTCCCGCCAGCCGCCTTGGCCCTGGCCAATGGTTTTGTAGTCCTCGATGAACTCGATTGCGCGGATGTACTTCACCATCGTGAATCCAAGCTGCGTTTCAACGCGAAGTCGGAGCGGCGCTCCGTGCAAAATCGGCAGCGGCTGGCCGTTCATTTCGTAGGCAAGAATCGTCTGCGGATCTTCCGCCAGCTCCAAGCGAATCGTGCCGTAGAAGTACCCCGGTCCTTGGGCGTGTGGCTCCGATGTGGATTTATTGTCGAACGCGTAGAAAACGATGTAGCGGGCGGCGGGAAGCGGATGGCAAAGTCCGACGATGTGATGCAGAGATACGCCGCCCCACTCCGCAACGCCTGACCAGCCCTGGATGCAGCAATGCTTGGTAATTTGAGTTTGTTTCGGCATTGCGCGGAGGTCAGCCAGCGTCAGGCACAGCGGCCTTTCGACCAATCCGCTGACCTTCAGGCTGTAGTTTGCGAATTGATCGCGTGCCATCGCCAAATAACTCTCCTCTTTTGGCGGGCGGCCGTTCACCCAGAAGTAAGGCGAGATGTCCGCAGTGTGAGTAATGCTGCGCGGAGATGTTCATGGCCGAAGAGCAGTGTGCGCAGCGGATCGGTGATCGACTGAGTGGCTTTCTGGACAAAGCGCGGGCGGCGACGCGAACACACGGTTGTCACGACATGGATGACCACGATGCCCGTCAACCCAGAAAGCCAGACCACAAGAGCCAGCGTCAGGTGTGGATTGTGCGTCTGCCCCAGAACAATCAGCGCCAGCTCGGTCCGGAAACCGTGCAGAGCCACGATCGTGACGTGTCCGATGAAGAATACGATGAACGTGCAAAGAGCCAGGAAATGCAGGCTCCGTGCGCTCTGCCGTCCGTGAAAGATTTTGATATACCACGGGAAACGAGCGGCGACGGCTGGGGACATCGCTACTCCCGTCGCAATGCTGAACGGCGCGAGCAAGAATATGACTGCCGCATAGCTCAACTGCTGTAATGCGTTATATGCTCCCGGCGTTTCCACGACGTGGAAGCTTAGATAGCTAAGCATTGCATGCCATGCGTCCGGGACAATCTGCCAGGAAGTCGGAATCAGCCGTCGCCACTCCGGCGTGACGAAGAGCATCACCACGTATGTCAAACCTGTCAGCAGCCACGCGAAATCCGCGAGAAAGTGCCAGTGCCGTCCGAGACCTAGATTTTCGTGGCCTGGCAGGGCAATCGCGGACGGGAATGAAGTTTCCTCGTCACTCGCCGTCCAGAGTCGGTCCTCAGGTCGCTGCTTCTTCGTGAACTTGAGCCATTCGCTGCCCGGCGTGCAGTGATCGTTCCAGTAAAGTCTCGGATGTGCGCTCAAGATCTCGAGACCGCTCCGAACGAGAAGCGACAGGAGAAGAAAATTGAAGAAGTGCGCCGCCCGCAGCCACAACGGATAATCAAGAATCCTCACTAGGACACGCTCCCGAATCCGGGCTGATAGGTTTTCACGTAGTGCCTCTCGCAGAAATGTCGCGCACCTGGATCAAAGCCTTTTAATCCCGGCGCAAGTCACGCAACGCGAGTAGCTCGACTGTCGCTCTTTCGGGCTGCCTGACTCTCAAGCAGCGCGCTGCGTTTCTCCTTCAACGACGCCAGCAGTTCGTCCAAAGAATGAGTGAAGGCGGTGATGCCATCGGCTAGAAGCTTTTCTGTGATTGCTCCGAGGTCAATACCCAACTTGGCCAAGCGAGCCAGTGCCTGTTCGGCATCTTGCTCTCCCGCTTCGAGGGTTGGCTGCACCTGGCCGTGATCACGGAATGCATTCAGTGTCGCGGGTGGAATCGTATTGATCGTGTGTGGTCCGATTAATTCCTCGACGTATAAAACATCCGAGTAAGCCGGGTTCTTGGTTCCGGTGCTGGCCCACAATGGACGCTGGAGTCGTGCCCCTCGACGCCTGAATTCCTCGAAGGGAGTTCCCAGGAAGATTTCGCCGAAGCGTCGATAGACAACCCTGGCATTTGCAATCGCTATCTTTCCCCGTAGCGACAATGCCTCTGGAGTTCCGATCGCCTCCAGCGCGCGGTCCACTTCGGTATCCACGCGGCTGACAAAGAAGGAAGCCACCGACGAGACTTGGTGGGGCTTCGCATTCCGCTTCAGGCCACGCAGGTAGGCCTGAGCTACGGCTTCGTAGTGGGCGAGCGAAAACATCAGCGTGATATTGACGTTGATTCCCTCGGCGATCAAAACCTCAACCGCCTGAATCCCCGGCACGGTAGAGGGGATCTTCACCATCAGGTTGGGCCGGTTTACGGCCTTCCACAAACGCTGGGCTTCCGCGATGCTTCCCTGCGGTGTCATAAGCCAGCCGCGGAGAAACCTCAATGCTGACGAAGCCATCCGCGCCCTTAGTGTGATCGTAAACAGGCCGCAAGATGTCCGCAGCCATCTGGAGATCCTCGATTTCGAGCTTTTCGAAAAGCGTGAGAGCGTCGCTATCAGGATCCGCCGCCAGCAGCGAGCGCAATGCATCGTCGTAGTCGGTCCCCGCTGCAATGGCTTTGTCGAAGATGGTGGGATTGCTGGTGACACCATGCACGCCATCGTCTTCCACCAGTCGCTGGAACTCACCGCTCGTGATCAGATCACGACGAATGTAATCCAGCCAGATGGATTGACCATAGTCTCCGAAGTTGTTTTAGTGAGTTCATAGTTTTTCTCCTGGCCGCTGACGAGACAATCAACCACCTCGCCTCCGGGCCGAGTCAGCCACAGCAGCTCGCGTCCCGGTATCTCAGTAGCCGGCAAACTCTTCCGTCCGAATGTCGTCCTCTTCGACCCCGGCGCTCACAAGCGTCTCCCGCATGGCCGCCACCATGGCGGGCGGTCCGGCGATGTAGTAGATGGGGCCCTGCAGGACGGCCAAATGCCTGGACAGCATCTCCTTGTCTATCAGAACCGTCTCGCCCTTCCATTCTTTCTTGGATTTCGACATTTCTGTCATGGTGCAGATCAAGCGGAAATTGGGATTCGTCTTCTCCAAGTTCTGCAGAGTGTCCAGGAAAGCTGCGTCTTCGGGCCGCCGATTGGAATAGAAAAGATACAACTTGTGCGGGAGGCGGTCGTGATCGGCTTGCCGCACGATGCTGAGAAAAGGCGTGATTCCGATTCCGCCTGCGAGGAACACGGCTGGCTTGGCCCGATTCTTGTGTAGGGTGAAGGAGCCTGCGGCTGAGCCTATCTTCACTTCCGTGGCTAGCGGCACTTTCTTCAGCGAGCGCTTGAAAGCGGTGTCACGCATCCGAGTGGTGAACACCAACTCATTTTCAAACGGAGGACTCGCGATGGAAAAGGTGCGTGTGTTTCCCTCGGCATCCGTTTCCGGCGGGTCGATGAGTGTCACATCGGCGGACTGCCCTGCTTTGAAGGCGAACCCGGACGGCTTCTCGAAGTGAAAGGCCATCGTCCCTTCCGCAACTTCTTCCCGACGTATCAACTTGGACTTCTGATCTGCCATTAAAACCGCTTCGGTAGCCATGGCTACCTCCTTACAGAGTGTGTGAAGCCTGTCCGGTTACAACGACCGGGGCCGCGCCGCAATCGTTGCCGTCGCCAAAGACAAGGCCACAACAAACAATTCGTACAGCAACCCTCTTACTAGAATGCTAGGATCGGCCTTCTTTTGCCGCACCGGACGGGCTCACCGACAGCGTCAGGGGCACCACCTTCATCATCCATTCGCGACAAAGCCTCTTCGTCTAAATGCCGCTGAGTGGGTGAAAGCGACTCCGACGCATCACTCTTCTCCCTTCGCCAAGAGATAGTCAGCAACAAGGCGCTCTCTTCCAGCGTTTCGACGTCGTGGAGTACACCGCAGTCCAGAACCAACAAATGACCGGCCGACATATTCACCTTTCGATCGGCCAAATGGATACAGACCTGCCCCTCCAACAGTTGAATGGAGACCCTTCCCTCTGCTCTGTGCTGGCGCATTCGTGTGCCGCCCTTCATCAGAATCAGAACGATTCGCAAATCTGGATATTTCGCGAGCGTTTTGGAACTTCGCCCCGTCTCCCGCTGCCAGGAGTCTTCTTGCCGGAGTTGCTGCAGCTCTCGTTCCATGTCGATTTGCAACAGAGGTTCCGCTAACCCGGGCAATCGATTCAATGCCTCAATGCCATCGCCGGGATGGCAAGTGCTGAGATCCGTAGCCATGATGAATACCTTTCGCCTGTGAGTCTGAATCTCCGTCGTGATTACGTGCGGACCACTGAGCTTCAACTACAGCAGGCGCAGCCCATCTCTCAAGCCTCGGGAGGCCCGAGAAGACGATGATCGACGATATGTTGCGGCAAAACTGGTCAACATTGCACAGTCCCTTGATAGATCTCTATCGAAAGCAGACTGTCACTGAGTCTTCGCCGCGGAGGTCCCCGTTTTCGAGACTTGCTTCTGAATTCTTTCAAACACATTCTTCACAACTCGATCACACCGCACGGCATGAAAATTGAATGCTTCTTTCCTTTCCATTCCAGCACGCGCGTAAAGACTCTTGCGTAACAACGCCCGCGCTCGATGGAGGCGGACCTTGACATTGTCTTCGGTGATTTCGAGGACATCCGCGGCATCGGTCGTGCTCATGTCCTCTACGTCGCGCAGCATGAAAATGGTCCGGTAAGCATCCGGCAGCTTTTCGACCGCTTCTTCCAGCAACCTGCGAACCTCCGAGTTTGACGCTTGCTGTTCTGGATCCGGCG
Source organism: Terriglobia bacterium (assembly GCA_963696825.1). GTDB lineage: Bacteria > Acidobacteriota > Terriglobia > Terriglobales > Acidobacteriaceae > JAIQFF01. The sequence goes on along the minus strand of CAVOLN010000006.1, from coordinate 367,094 downwards.
CCAAAGAGGCAAACCTATCCATGGGGTCTCCCTCCCGTTCTGACATTGGTTCCAACTCCTGATATCGGTTTCCGCGACGCTGTCGCGCTAAAGCTTCGTGCACCGCGATGCGTGTCAGCCAGGTGGAAAACTTTGCCCTCCCGGCAAACTGGTCCAGATGTTCGTACGCGCGCACGTAGGCGTCCTGCATTACGTCCTCAGCTTCGCCATCATTGCGCAGAATAGCCCGAGCCACGCGGTAGAGGCGCTGGTTGTGACGGCGCATGACGATTTCAAACATCCCCGTCTCGCCCGCCAACACTCGGGCCACAACTTCTTCGTCACTCAAGGGCTCTTGCGAAGTGGCCACTTCCGTTGGGCTGACCATACAAACCCTCCATATGATGGAGTCACGACAGCAATAAAGGTTACAGATCAAACCGCGGCAGCTCAGGAAGAGAAATGGATGCTGTCGAGCCTGTAACCGATTTGCTCCTGCCAACTCTATTCTCGTGAAGGGAGTAAACATGCACAAGGGATTTGATTCACGATTGGACCAGGGCTTGGTGGGTACTGCGGATCGGGCTTGGGGTCGGGCCGTTCCTGGCAGGCCTCGACAAATACTTCAACCTCTTAACCAACTGGCCCGGATACATCAGTCCGCTGGCCCTGAAAATACTGCCGTTCAGCGGACAAACCTTCATGCACATCGTCGGCGTCATTGAGATGATCGTGGGCTTGGCGATTCTGACCAAGTGGACGCGCCTGGGAGCGTATGTGGCTTCAGCATGGCTGGTACTTATCGCCATCAACCTCGTCTCGACGGGAATGTTCTTTGATGTCGCAGTGCGAGATGTAGAGATGGCCTTGGCGGCTTTTGTGCTGGCGCGCATGACTGAGGTCCGCAGCGATGCGCTACAGAGTGACATTCCTCACGAACGGAGTGCAAGAGGACCTGTCGCTGCCTGATGCGAACGGCGCGGGTCATATCCGGCGCTGTTTGTAACGCTGTCAACCGATTTCCAGGGACTGTGTTTTGGATTGTGAGAAGACATGCGAGCGATACTTGAATCCCAGTCGTTAGCCGGTACCGGTCTGCAGGAACTCATGCGGGAAATGTTGGTCCGTCTCGGCGAGGACCCCGAGCGTGATGGCCTGCGGGATACACCCGAGCGCATGGAACGCTCGATGCAGTATCTGACCAAAGGCTACCAGGAGAACCCAGAGGAAATTCTGCTGGGCGCGATGTTCGACGTGGCTTACGACGAGATGGTGATCGTCAAGGACATTGAGATGTTTAGTCTCTGCGAACACCATCTTCTGCCGTTTTTCGGCAAGGTCCACGTCGCTTACATTCCGCGTGGGAAAGTGATTGGGCTCAGTAAGGTGCCTCGCCTGGTGGACGTATTTGCGCGTCGATTGCAGGTGCAGGAGCGTCTCACAACACAGATTGCTGAAACGATTGAGAGTGCGATCAACCCGCTAGGCGTAGGGGTAGTCATTGAAGCGAGACATCTGTGCATGATGATGCGCGGAGTCGAAAAGCAGCACTCCTCCACAATAACGTCTTCCATGCTGGGTGCTTTCCGTGAGAAAGAGACCCGGGATGAGTTTCTTGCGCTTATTCAAGCAAGGCCCAATGTGTTCTAGCGGGGAAACGAGCACTTCGATTGCAACACTCGGGGCGGGCGCGAGTGTGGACGGATCATCTGCGCTCTGCCGTTCGACGTTCGTAAGACTGGCTTTCCCGAACTTTATGGAGTCTGAACCAAATGCATCTAGCCACTAACTTGGGAACAAGTAACGGGCCTCTCTCCTCAGCGTTAGCGAGGACGTTTCGAGGAAAGCTCTGTGATGTCATCTTGCGGAATCGCAGCGTGACAACCTTCGAAAAAGGTCAACTAATTTACGATGCGGGGGAAGACAACAAGACGTTTTTCTTCCTCCAGAAGGGGTTCGTGAAAATCGGAAGCATCACCGAAGGTGGCCACGAGCTCATCTACGATGTCCGCAAAGCCGGTGATATTGTCGGGGAGCTTTGTGCTTCCGGACAGCAGCGTCAGGACCGCGCCGTGGCGCTTGAGCACACCGAGATCATCGCTGTGCCTTTTACTGAGGTTCTCGAGATCGTGCAGAGCGACAGACATCTTTTGCAGGAACTGGTGCAGATGTTTTGCGAGTCCTTGTCCGACGCATACGATCAACTGAATACATTGGCTTCTAGCGACACCGTCCACCGGCTGGTTAGAGTCCTTCTGAGACTCGGGGCTCAGCTGGGTCACACCTCAGGGCAAAAGACCGAACTGTCGGCATATCTTACTCAGGAAGAAATCTCACAGATGGTCGTGGCAAGAAGGGAAAGAGTTTCGACAGCAATGAACTTCCTCCGCAATCGCGGAATGGTGGACTACTCCCATCGGGGTTATCTGGTTCTCGATTTGAAAGCTCTCCAGAATTACACCGATTAAAGCGTCACTCGTCGTTCTCAATGTTTAATAGTGTTCAATATAGAACACTGTTACCCGCTACCCGCGTAACTGACAGCGATGCTCTCACGTGATATTCATCAAACGCCTCGTGCCCCTTCCTACCCTGAGAGAGTGAGCGACGCTGGGCAATTCCATTTGAGGCAATTTCATGAAAAGCCTAAACATCGCAGTCGGTCTCGTTCTCTTCGCAGGGATGGTTGTCGGCTCATATCGCTTAATTGGAGCACAAAGAGCCTCAGCCCAAACTGAGGAAACTGGTGTATCGCCCTCAGGATTCGCCGACGTGGTTTCTGACAGCTCGAAACGGATGCTGAAGGAAGGAGCAAGAGACATTCCGCTTCGACACTTTCGGAGATGAAGCATGGTGGGGCGATACATTGCATCTCCATGAAGCAATCGAGGGAGCCAAATTCGGTGGGGTTGGTCCAGGGATCAGCCCAGCCACAGCACTGTCATTGGGTCTTAAAGTGGATTTGGACGCGTTGCCTGCAATCGCTCGTGCAACAGATCAAATTGGGTAAAGTAAACCTGAACGATCCAGTCGTGACGCTGGCTCTGCTGAAGCTCAACGCGGTGGTGGGCGTGACCGGGCATTTCAATCCTGATGGCAGCTTGAAATCAGTCGGAATCCAGTGTGCGTTGTGTCATTCGACAGTCGATAACGCGCTCGCTCCCGGAATCGGTCACCGGCTGGACGGCTGGGCCAACCGCGACCTGAATGTTGGCGCGATCATTGCCGCCGCTCCCAACCTGCAGCCGATTGCCGATCTGCTCAGCACGGATCAGACCACCGTTCGGACGGTGCTAAACAGCTGGGGACCGGGGAAATTCGATGCCGAATTGCTGTTGGACGGGAAGGCATTCCGTCCGGATGGCAAGCCGGCTGCAACTCTGATTCCGCCCGCTTTCGGATTGGCAGGCATCAATTTGCACACCTGGACGGGATGGGGATCGGTACCACACTGGAACGCTCTGGTCGCGAATCTCGAAATGCGCGGCAAGGGCGACTTCTATGATTCGCGCCTGGACAATGCTGCGCAGTTTCCAATTGCAGCCGCTAACCATTTCGGCCACGTCCAGAACAATCCGGATTTGATCACCGCCAAATTGCCCGCTCTTCACGTTTATCAGCTCTCAATTCCTGCTCCGGCGCCGCCCGCGAGCAGTTTCGACCACGCTGCTGCAGATCGTGGCCGGGAACTCTTCAGTGGTAAGGCGAAGTGCAGCACCTGTCACGCCGACCCTGTTTTCACGGAACCCGGCTGGAACATGCATAAAGCATCAGAGGTCTGCGTGGATGATTTCCAAGCGAATCGTGCGCCCGATCATGCGTACAGGACTACACCTCTGAACGGGCTGTGGACCCACACCAAGGGTGGCTTCTATCACGATGGCCGTTTCGCCACACTGGCCGACGTTGTGAATCACTACGACACTTGCTTTAGCCTCGGTCTTACAGCCCAGGAACAGAGCGATGTTGTCGAATACATGAAGTCACTGCCGCGGCGTAGGTAAACGCGAGTTCTGCGATTCGGCTGCACACGGAAAAGCAGGCCATGTTGGGACACGGTGTTTTAGTTCCCTGTGTTTGCGCTTGCCACGCGGCGGCCAGCGCAGCAACCAGCGCGAAGGCTCCTAATGCAATCACCCTGAGAGTTTCTGATTCATAGGTCTCTCGTGAGGGTCCCCGCGCTCCACCACCAGGTCCCGAAGAGGCCAACTCGGAATACGCAGAAAAACTACGTGACCTAGCACGCCGGCTGGGAGAGGTAAAGATGAAAACGGGAGATCCCGGGGTTGTCGGCAAGAGATCTCCCGCTGCGAGCTTTGATTTAAGCAGTTTCAAGCATAAAGCGCCAGGCTGCTGCTGTTTGCATATTCCTGCGCTTCTTCCGACTCAGCATCCTTGCCTTTGAGGTAGGCGAGGGTCACGTCCAGCGACTCGTGCCCGAGGCGGATGCGGATTGTGTTTACCGACACGCCTTCTTCATGCAGCGTGTCGGCGTAGGTCTTGCGGAAGCGGTGAAGCTCGGCGCCTTCGACGCCGGCTTTCTTCGCAATTGCCTTCAACTTGCACAGGAAGTGCCCGTCAGGTTTGCCTTCGCCGTTTGGGAAAACCAAATCGTGCGGCTGAGCGTTCCGCTCTCTCATTCTGTCTTTGATTTTCCAGACGAGCTTTGCCGGAATCGGAATGAATCTGTCCTTGGCGGATTTCTTCTTGCTCTTACCTTTGAGCCGGAACTTCCGCCACGCCTTTGGCTGAACATGCAGTGTGCATTTCTCCGAGTTGAAGTCTGCGTATTCCGTGTTCTGCATCTCCGCATCCCGAACACCGGAATTCAAGAACACACCGTAGCGCAGTTTCTCCTCGTCGATCATGGCTGCAAACATGTCCTTGAGTTCCTGCTTCGTGTACGGCTTCGGTGGCTTCTCAGCGTAGTCAAGTTCCGCCAGAATCTTGCCGGCGATGAGAATGTCCCGTGTCCGCAGGAACGTGTTCAGGGTTTCGAAGATGTTGTGAACCGTGCGGTCATCCAGGTCGCCGTCATGCTCTCGCAGAAACTTCACGTACCACAGAAGTTGGTTGCGGTCAATTTGGTCTAGGAACCGCAGGTTCTGCTGCGCCGTGAAGTCGAGAAAAAATCCGAGGCGGTAGTTGTACGCCCGCAGCGTTTTCTCGCTCTTGCCTTGTTGATCTTTGCCCTGAAAAAGTTGAAGCTCAGCGAACCACTGATATGTGGCGTCCGTGATTTTCGTCCGACCGGTTTCGTCTTGATTCTGAATGACCGGGACGTTGGCATCGAGAGCTTCGAAATATGCCTGCTTGCGCTTCTGGGCGTCAATTGCAGAATCGAGGTCGTTGCCAACCGCTTCCCAAGGACGGGTGCCGTCGGCGTTCGAATACCGCACGAAATAGGGACCGGTGAGATCGGCGGGGCGGCGCCCACGTCCGAGATTGACCTTCTGATAACGCCGTGCTTTGCCTTTGCGATAGAGTGTGACTGCCATATTGCCTCCAGTGCTTAATACCGCGCCGGAGGCAAATGATCGGAACTTGGTAGTCAGTTGGTAGTCACGTACTGTAAATAGCAGAAACTAAAGGTCTGGCGGAGAGGGAGGGATTCGAACCCTCGGTACAGGTGTTAGCCCGTACAACGGTTTAGCAAACCGCCGCATTCGGCCACTCTGCCACCTCTCCGATTGAAAACAAACAACTTAATTTTGTTACCGAAGATTTACTGCATTGTTGCTGCATGATTGGTGTTCTGACGATGTCCTTGGGAGGGCATATGGGCAGATACCAGTCGGATCACATCTATGAAGCATCAGGTGCATTTTTCGTTCGCTACTACGTCTCCGCGATTGTAGACGGTAAGGCGACTCGGGTGCAACGCTCTTATCGGGTCTGCAGCAAGGACGACAAATATCACAGCCGGACGTGCAAGGCGGTGAAGCAGAAAGCCGCCGAGCAATGGACACCGCGAATGCGACGCTGCTCCGGTCAACGACCAGACCATTGCAGCCTTCTGGGAAAAGACGTACCTGCCCTTCGCGGAGGAGAATCTCCGAGCCGCGACCGTTCACGGCTACAAACAAATTTGGGGCCAGCATTTGAGCACGCACTTCGGCACTATAGCGTTGAAGGATTACAGACGCACATGGGGAGTCTGTTTCTCACGTCCCTTGCGAAGAAACTCGGTCGGGCGACGATTCAGCAAATCCGATCTCTTGCGTCAGGCATCTTCGCCCACGCAGTCAACGTCGCCGTCATCGAGTCCAACCCGTGGCACGATGTCAAAGTGCTCTAGAAGACCAAGGAACCCGCCGAGACGGCTCACTACACGCCTCAAGAGGCTGAAGACATCATCTCCGCTCTCGTCGAGCACGTCGATTGTCGCTCTCGCATTCTTTCTCGGACTCTGGCCCGAAGAGATTCAAGGTCTCCGCTGGGAGGACATAGACTCCGACAGATACGAGCAAGGCTTGCATTGGATTCAGATTCGTCGTGCTGTCGCCCGCAACGTCATCGGTGAATCAGATCATTAGCTCGCACGACGGATCAATTTCTCGATTGGTGTCGGAAATCGCGTCTTAAAGTCCAACAACTTGGCCCAAAGCGGTGTAATTTTGATGCGAGCCATCTGCTTGTACAGCGCGCGCACCTGCGCCTCAAAGGCATCCCACTGGTCAGGTCCAACGCCTTTTCTTGACGCCGCTAGATATTCAGGCGGTATACCGTCAACTATGTCGACGGCGGCAGTACCTCGCACCAGCAAAACATGGGGTGGAAAAGCGTTCGTATCAACGGTAAAAGCTACCTTCGGATTTGCTTTCAGTGCCGATACTTTAGGTGCGTCTGGCACAGTACAAAGGACAAATTCAGCACCGTTCCAGTGGAAGCCAATCGGGATCGCGCGCGGAAAACCATCGGGTCCGACATACGCCAACCGCGCGGGAATATTTGATTGCATTAGCTCTTGCGCCAATGGATCGCTCAGTACTCGGGCGACATCCTGTTGCTGCATCATGACCCCCTCGCAAACATACTCAACGTCATCAATTGTTCTCGTACTTGGTTTGGCATGGGCACTCCACATTATGCTCCAACCTTGGTAACCGTCCAGGGGTCGCATCCCAAGGAGCACTCGGTTTTTACGAATTTGCTGCTCCTGTGGGGTCAAACCCGAGCTTCCTGATAGCTTCGTCGCTTTCTAGGGTCAGAGGAAAAGTGATTTCTTCGCCTCTTTCGTACGCGGCAAAACGCTCATGTAATTGTTCGTGTGTAACTCCCGCTTCACGTTTGAGCAGAACTGCAACGTCACGGAACTCACCCAAATAACGTGGAAGGCCGTATTCTTTGCCGTCTTCATTGAGCACGGAAAGAGACGCATAGTGAACCTTGTCTTGTGGCTTTTTGGGGTCAACCTTGGTTTCTTTCTTGACTACGGCGGTCGCTGTGATGCTCACATGTGCCTTCCAGTCTTTGAAGTCGGCGGGCAGATGTCCAACTTCTTCATTGAGGCCCCAGAGCGTCCGCGAGTCGGTCTACTTCACCTTCGGTTGTGTTAGATATGCAGTGAGGCAGCAACTACAAGTGAAACTCATTGCTCCCATCCTCCGCCCAAGCTCCTGTAGAGCTGTACCAGGGTCAATCGCTCATTTAGTTGAGCCTGTACCAGGTCGAGTTCGGCGGAGAAATAGTTGGTTTCGTTGGTAAGGACTTCGAGATAACTCGCAACACCGCCGTTATATCGCATGTGCGAGAGGCGCGCCGCGTCCTCTGCGGAGGCAACCAGGAGTTCCTGCTGCTGACGAAACTCCTGGGTCTTGCGGTATGCGACCAGAGAATCGGAAACATCCCGGAATGCTCCCTGGATGGTCTGTTCGTAGCCAAGCAGGAACTCCTGCTGCCGGGCTTCGGTCAGGCGGACGTTCGATCGCAGCTTTCCTGCCGTGAAGATCGGCTGGGTGAGGGTTCCGCCAAAGTTCCACAATCCCGCCGGTCCGGTGAATAAACTAGTCAACGCGGAACTTTGATATCCGGCCGTCGCGGTGAGTGAGATCTGGGGAAAGTACGCGGCCCGCGCCACTCCGATTTGAGCGTTGGCGGAGATCAACTGTTCTTCGGCCTGGCGGACGTCAGGGCGCCGCTCCAGCAAGGAAGAAGGAAGCCCGGCGGGCACCACAGGAGGATGTTCCTGCTCGGTCAATTTTCGTCCTCGAGGAACCGGCGCAGGATTGTTCCCGAGAAGAGTGCTGATGAAATTTTCTTCCTGCTCAATCTGTTGTTCCAGGCGTGGGGACTTCGGAAGCTGCGGTAAAAACGAGCTGTTCCGCTTGCCGAACGTCGAGCATGGAGGTTGAGCCGCCGTCGGCCAGCAGGCGGGTCAGTCGCAGGGAATCCTGGCGCGATGCCAGTGTCCGCTGGGAGATCTCAAGCTGCAAGTCGAGCGCGCGAAGCTGGAAGTAAGCGCCGGCCAGATTCGCAATCAAGGCGGTGATGACCTCCCGCCGAGCCCACTCGCTGGCCGCCAGGTCGGCGCGGGCCGCTTCGGTGGCGCGGCGGTACTTGCCCCAGAAGTCCAGGTCCCAGGCAAGGCTCCCACTCACCTGGGTGGCGCTGGTTTCGTATGCACGTAAGAATTTTGTTTGCGGGTTGCGCAGATTCTGCGCTGCCACACCGCCTGCGATGGTGGGAAACTGATCGGCCCGCGTGATGCCCAACTGCGCCTGGGCTTGCAGAATCCGCGTGGCCGCTATGCGCACGTCATAATTCTGTTGCAGCGCGGTCTTGACCAGTTCCTTTAGTTGTTCATCCTGGAAAACCTCCCACCACTTCTCGTCGGCCAGGGATCGGGCATCGCTCTTGCGCCGCTTCGTCGGGCGTGAGGCCGCGATAGTCAGGAGGAACATTGACCGCCGGCCTCTTGTAATTCGGCCCGACGGCGCAACCGCAGGCGAATCCCAGAATCACGAGCAGGACTGGAAGAGCAGGCAGCGTCCTCATCCTAGTCGTCTCCTGCTCCCGGATTTTCCGCGGGAAGAGGCATCGCGCCCGCAGAAGATGGTTTCTTGGTCTCAGCACCGGAGAATTTCTCCACCACACAAAACACAGCCGGGACAAAGAAAATGCCGATCGCGCTCGCCGCCAACATGCCGCCGATGACCGTCGTGCCCATGATCTGCCGGGCCACCGCACCGGCCCCGGTGGCCGTCCACAGCGGGATGCATCCGAAAATGAAGGCCAGCGAGGTCATCAGGATGGGCCGGAGGCGAAGCCTGGCGCCCGTGAGGGCCGCATCCACCAGAGGCTTGCCTTGTTCGTATTCGTCCTTGGCGAATTCCACAATCAGGATGGCATTCTTCGCGGCCAGGCCGATCAGCATGACCAGCCCGATTTGCGAGTACACATCGGTCTCGATCTGGACCATGTAACGGAGGCAAGAAGGCGCCCAGCAATACGCGGCGCAGCCACAGAATTGCGAAGGCGCCAAACACTGCTACCGGCGTGCTGAGCAGTACGGTGAAGGGCAGCGTCCAACTCTCATACAAGGCCGAGAGAATGAGAAAAACAAACAGCAGCGACAATCCGAAGATCGCGGCCGGAGGTACGCCTTGCTGGGCCTTTTTTTCCTGATATGACATGCCGATGTAGTCGAAGCCCATCTCGGCGCGGCATGGTTTGCGCAAAGACTTCTTCCAGGGCAGCCGTCGCCTGATCTGAGCTGTAGCCCGGAGCTGCGCTCCCGTTGATCTGCGCCGAGCGAAACAGGTTGTAGCGCATGGTGAATTCAGGCCCGGAGAGCGGTTGGAAGCTTGTCAGTGCGGAGAGCGGAACCATCCCGCCATTTTGATTTCTGACATAAAATTGCCCGACATTTTCCGCTTTCGTCCGGTAGTCGCCCTCGGCCTCGATGTAAACCTGCCACTGGCGGCCGAAGCGGTTGAAGTAGTTGATGAACAATCCGCCCATAAACGCCTGAATGGTCCGGTAGACATCGCTGATAGGCACGCCTTGCTTGATCACCTTGTCGCGGTCCACGTTGATGAACTGCTGGGGCACGCTGCCCAGGAACGTGGTGCTCACTCCCGCGATCTCAGGACGCTTGCGGGCAGCCGCCAGGAATGTGTTCAAGTTGTTGGCCAGGAATTGCACATCCTTGCCGGCACGATCTTCGAGGACGAAAGTGAATCCGCCCGAGGTGCCCACACCGGGAATGGCGGGAGGCGAAAAATCAAAAGCAATTCCTTCCGGCAATCTGGCTGAGCGCTCGATTCAGGCGCGCCTTGATCACCTGAAACTGGGTCTTCCCGGTCGGTTCGTTCGTCCCACGGTTTCAAGGTGACCCAAAAGAATGCGTTGTATGTAGATCGGGTGAAGCTGAGCAAACTGAAGCCTAGGACCGTGGTCGTGGTTTGCACTCCCGGAGTGTGAGCGAGAATGTCCTCAATCTTTCTTGCGACCAGGTCGGTGCGCTCGGTGGAAGCCGCGCTTGGCAATTGCAAGTTGACGTACAGGTATCCCTGATCCTCGTCAGGAAGAAAGCTCGACGGAACTTTACCGCTGAAGAACCAGGCTCCGACGCCAAACCCAACGAGCATGATGAAGGCCACGACACTCTTGCGAATGAGGGCCGCACAAACTCGAACGTAGCCGTTGGTGACGCGTTCGAACAGCGCGATTAAACCCGTCGAAGAACCTTCTCAGAAGGCCCCGGCTGGGTTTCTTGGGGCGCAGCAGCAGTGCAGCCAGCGCCGGGCTGAGGCTTAATGCGTTGAACGCCGAGAGCAGCACGGAGATCGCAATGGTCACGGCGAATTGCTGATAGAGCCTTCCGGTAATGCCCGGGATGAAAGCGGTGGGGATAAATACGGCCGACAGCACCAGCGCGATTCCGACCACCGGGCCGGAGATTTCCTCCATCGCTTTCAAGGCCGCATCTTTCGGAGTCATCCCGTCTTCGATGTGACGTTCTACGGCTTCCACCACCACGATGGCGTCGTCCACCACCAGGCCAATCGCCAGCACCAAACCAAATAGAGAGAGCGTGTTGATGGAAAAGCCGAACAAAGGAAAGAACACGAATGTGCCGACCAGAGAGACCGGCACCGCCAGCAGGGGAATCAGAGTCGCGCGCCATCCTTGAAGGAACAGATACACGACCATGATCACGAGGCACAATCGCGATCAGCAGCGTAATAATGATTTCCCTCATGCCCTCGACGACGGACTCGAGTCGAGTCGAGCGACAAGGTATAGTCCATGTCCGAGGGGAAGCGGTTTTTCATCTCCGCCATCAGCTTCTTGACGCCGTTGGCCGCGTCAACCGCGTTCGATCCAGGCAGTTGGTAGACGGCAACAATGGCGCTCGGTTTACCGTTCAGGCGTCCGGCGACGAGTAGTCCTGCGCTCCGAGCTCGACCCGGGCGACATCCTTGACCCGCACCACGCCGCCCTGCGGCGACTCGCGAACCACGATCTCTCCGAATTCTTCGGGTGAGACCAGGCGGCCCTGCGCCCGGACCGCATAGGCGAACTGCTGGCCCGGAGGAATCGGTTCGCCGCCGACTCGTCCGGCAGGGTTGACCGTGTTTTGCGACTGGACGGCGCTGACGATCTCCGGTGACGGTGATGCCCAGCTTGGCCAACTGGTCGGGCTTGACCCACAACCGCATGGCGTACTGGCCTGCGCCGAATACCTGGACCTGGCCGATCCCCGGCGAGCGCGTGATGGGATCAACCAGGTTGATGAACGCATAATTCGCCAGGAACCTCGCGTCATAGGTGCCATGCGGGGAATACACCGCGACCAGCATCAGCGGGGCGGTCACTGATTTTCTGTACCGTGATTCCGTAATTGGTAACGTCAATGGGAAGCTGAGATGCGGCCTGCGTCTCTCTTGACTGGGCGAGAATCAGATCGGTGTTGGGATCCGTTTTGACGTCGAAATTCACGATCAGAGTGGTTTGCGAATTCCCCGTCGCATTCAACGAGTACATGTAGTTCATGTTGTCCACTCCGCTCATCTGCTGCTCGATGGGAGTGGCAACCGCCTGTTCGAGGGTCTGCGCATCCGCGCCGACGTAGGTGGCGAGTACCTGAATTTCCGGGGGCGCGATGTTGGGAAACTGAGCGACGGGAAGGCCGGCGATGGTCACGGCGCCGACGATGACGGTGACGATCGCAATCACCATGGCGACGATTGGACGATTGATGAAGAACTTGGACATGGCTCAGTTGCCCTGTCCTGGAGCGGTCAGAAGAGTGGGATTGACCTGCATACTTTCCCTGACCTTTTGCACGCCCTCAACCACAACCCGCTCCCGTGGTTTGAGACCGTCGTTAATAATCCACATGGCGCCGGTCCGTTCTCCGACCTGTCACCGTCCGCAGAGCTGACTTTGTTGTCGCTCCCGACCACTGCCACCTGGTAGCTTCCCTGAAGCTCCACCACCGATTTCTGCGGCACGAGCAGCGCCCCTTTCCTGATATAGCTGACGAAGCGGACGCGGCCAAACTGGCCGGGACGAAGAACATTGCCTGGATTCGGAAACAGACCGGCCAGCCGAATCGATCCCGTCTGGATATCCACTTGACGATCGGCGGCGAAGAATTTTCCTTTTCGGGGATAGGTAGATCCGTCGGAAAGAATCAGGTCCAGCTCAAACTGTTTCTCGCGCGCCGCTCGATCCGCTTCCGTCGGATTGCGTTTGACGAAGGCGAGATATTCCTGTTCGCTCACGGTAAAGTAAGCTTTGATGGGCTCGAGCTGAGAAACCGTGGTGAGCACGATTTGCGGGCCTACAAGATTTCCCACCTGGCCGGCGGCGATTCCGGCAACACCGTCGACGAGCGAACGAACATTGGTGAACTCCAGATTCAGTTCGGCCTGTTCCAGTGCAGCTTTATCGGCCTGGACGGTCGCTTTGGCAGCGAGATTGGCTTGAATATCGTTGTCGAGTTGGCTCTGCGCAATTGCTTTTTCTTTGGCCAGCGGAGTGTCGCGCTGCACATCCAACTGCGTCTTTCCAAGCTGCGCCTCAGCCTGTGCGACCTGCGCCTTGGCTTGATCCACGATTGCCTGAAAAGGCCGGGGATCGATCTTGAAAAGCACCTCGTTCTTGCCTAACCACCGCGCCTTCCACGATAGTTCTGTCTGATGAGGTAGCCTGAAACCTGCGGCTGGATTTGCGCGTTCACAAAACCATCCAGAGTCGCGAGATATTCGTGATAGACGGGAACGTCTCGTTGGATGACCTCGATAATCTGGACGTTTGGCGGGGGAGCGGCGGCTGCCGACACGTTCTTGTTTCCACATCCACCCGACGATAGAAGAGTGAAAACAACACAACCGAGAACCCACAGCGTGGTGGCGAAATTCCGGGAGTTGCTGGAACCGTTGCTGTTGCTGGTGCCGCCGAGGTGTGTGAAGGATCTGACTCCGAGCTTGAAGCGTGCCATTGGCTGGGCATGGCCTCTCCTTCCCGTTGGTGGATCTTGTGTTCTAAGCGCGCTCAAGCAGATGGAGACAGCACCGAACCAAACCCCTCACCAGCGGCAACTGGCTGCAGTGCCTTGAGCGGCTTGCGGCACATTCTACTCCCAAACAACTGAATTGCCACTTCCAGATGGCTGGGTTAACGACGCCCGCGAATCACGAGCCATGACGGTCGGAAGTTCCTTTCTTGTAACCGGGCCAGCGGACGGCCATTTTGGCGCGACTGAAGGACTGCCCCATGATGAGGGACTCAGAAGATTGCTTGGCTGCTTCCAAAGAGTGGGGGAAGGAAAGCGTTCATGCAACCAAAGGGGGTGACTCTGTCATTTGGGTCGGCAAGGTGAAGTGAAATGTTGGAATCGCATGGCGGCCGATTGTGGGCGGCTGCCAACGATGGACGAGGAGCACTGTCGTTTGGATTCATGCGATGTTGCGTCTGGGTTTTGCCGGTCGGGGGGCTGCGCCGGACTCGACGCGATTGCGGCCCGACTGCTTGGCGCGGTACAGGGCTTTGTCGGCGGCCTGAACGACCTGCTCTGGAGCGCGGGCGCGAGCGTCGGGTTCGGCGAGTCCGATGCTCACGGTTACCGAGAGCAGGCGGCTAGCGGGTGGGGTGGGACCGAGGCGGGGCGAACGGGCACGGCTGCGCGATCCAGAGGTGCGGCGAGTGTCGGCGCGGCGATCGGCGGCTCGGCGCTCGCGTCCTTGAAATTCCTCGCTTCGAGATTCTGGATTGGAGTTTTCCTGGGCGCGTCCGTTGGGATCGCGAGAGCGTGAGCTTGGGGCCGCGCCGCGCCGTTCCTGGCCTCCTCGCAACTGGAAACTCGATACTTCAACCACCGACCGCAGCAACTCCAGGTGGGGTAGAACCTCTTTCGCCGATTTTCCGGGAAACAGGATGGAGAACTCCTCGCCGCCGACGCGATAGGCGCGGCCGCCGCCGGTCACGCCGGCCAGTTTGCCCGCCACCAGGCGCAGAACCTGGTCGCCGGTTTCGTGGCCGTAGGTGTCATTGAACTTTTTGAAGTGATCGATGTCCACGACCGCGACCGCATAGGGTTCTTCGAGACGGAACAGCGCGTCGTTGAAAGCGCGACGCGCCGGCAACGTGGTGAGTTCGTCGTGGTAGGCAAGAAGGTAGGAAGTTTCGATGATGGAGCTGACCAGGATCAAACCAGCGGTCGCCAAGTAAGCGGTGGCAGCGGGACCGACGCCTCCGGCCTGGAGCGAAAAAAAAGTCACGACCAGCGCCCATAGCAGACCGCTCTCTGTGGGTTTGCCGTGACATCAGGAAGCGCACCAGCAAGACTGCCAGGGCGGCGGCGAAAGCCAGCAGGGCCAAGGTTGGGAATTCGCGTCCAGGGAAGGCTGCCGAGAAAGCCGGGGTGGAGAAACGCCGGGGCCGGTGATTTCTCCGGGACGGCAGATGATGGCGACAAAAACCGATTCGAAGAACAAAAGCGCCAGCCGGGGAACGATGGCGGGAAGAGCCGCTCCGCGCTCGCGAGACACCGAGAAGGCAATAAAGTTCAGCGGCAGGAGAAAGGCGACGGCTTCGAGGGCGATCCGGCCGGGTCCGGCCGAAGTCATCCGGCCGGAGGAAAAGAATTCCAGAGCGCGATGGGCCAGAAACAGCGTAAGCAACGCGAACAGGATGCGGCTGGAGTGAAAGCGCCAGGCCAGCAGAATTCCGGCGGCGAAAACCGCATAGTAATAAAAGCTGATGGCGGCGTGGGGAATGGGTCCGAAGGCGCCCTGAAAAACCACGCTGGCGGCCAGCAGGAGTATGCCCCCGGGCAACACCAGGGACTTGAGCGTTTTTGGGCTCCAGAAATCCACGCCCGACGTGTCCTTTCAGCCAAACCGCGATTTTGACGATGTATCTGCATTATCTCCAAAGCAGGAGATGCACGTGAGTGACCGTACAGGTTCCGGGAGAACCGGCGGCAGTTCCTGTTTTTGCCTCCGGTTCCCTTTCCGGAAGACGAGACCTTCGATCAGTGCCGAATCTCTTGCTCCTGCGCCGCTTCCTGGCTAAGAATCGGAATAGTTCAAATTAGAGTAAGCTTATGCGAATTCTAGTTGCGGAAGACGATGCTGCGCTGGCGAGTTTCGTAAAAAAGGGCCTGGAATCCGAGCACTACGCGGTGGATGTTTCGGCCGACGGTGAACAGGCGCGCGCCATGGCCGGCGGAGCTGGACTTCGACCTGGTGGTGCTCGACCTGAATCTGCCGCGGCTGGACGGGGTGGCCATCCTGCGCTTCCTGCGCACCCGGAAACCCAGCATGCCGATCCTGGTGCTGACCGGGCGCAACCGGGTGGAAGACCGGGTGCAGTGCCTCGATCTGGGCGCGGACGACTATCTGGGCAAGCCGTTTTCGTTCACCGAGCTGTCGGCACGCATCCGGGCCCTGATGCGGCGCAGCCACCTGCCGGCGGAGTCGGTGCTGGCGGTGGACGATCTGAAACTTGACCGGGTGGAGCGGCGGGTGGAGCGGGCCGGGCGGCGGATCGAGCTGACCTCGAAAGAATTCTGCCTGCTGGAATATCTCATGCGCAATGCGGGGCGGCGCATCACCCGGGCCATGATCATCGAGCATGTCTGGAATCTTTCCTTCGATACCTGCACCAACGTGGTGGACGTGTATGTCAACTATTCCACCTCCCAAGTGGACAAGAAGAAGGTCGGGCACCTGGCGTTGGCCATTCAGGTTGCATTTCAGGAGCTGGGCGTGTTTCCCGCTTCCACTACTCAGATTCCGGTCGACGATAAAGATCCCATGCCTTTCAGCACGGTGCAAGCGATTGAAACCGCGCCGCACGTAGCCGCCATCGGACGGATTGTCACGCCGCCCACAGGCTCGCTTTCCGGAACGGAAGAGAACGGGGACCTAGCCGCTTGCGACACAGCTGCAGCATGCATTGGCGCCGGAGATTTCACGGAAAGAGGTTGCATTGCGCACCGTGCCGGACGGACTGGTGGTCCGCTTGCGCGAGATAGGGTTTTTCGAAAGCGGATCCGCGGATATCAAGCCCAGCTCCCGACCCGCCTTCACCCGGATCGTGACTCTGCTGGCACAACGGAGTGAGCGTATTCGCATCGAGGGCCATACCGATATTGTTTCGATTCACAATCCGCGTTTTGATTCGAATTGGGAGCTGTCCACGGCGCGAGCCACACAACTGGTCCGCCTGTTGATGTTGAAATACCAATTTGCGCCGGGGCGACTGTCAGCCGCGGGCTACGCCGCCTACCATCCTGTGGCTTCCAACGACACCGCGGAAGGGCGGGCGCAGAATCGTCGCATCGATGTGGTGATTCTGGGAAAACCTGGGCCCCAAAGTTGAAAAACCAGGTTGGGACGTCCCCGCCGATCAGACAGTTCCGCCGAACGGCAGGTTCTGATCGGGCAGTCGCTTCACGGACTTTTCGGATCAGAGAGGCTGCGGAAAAAGGTTTGGGCAGATAAGACCACTCCTGGCGTGGAAGTCCGCGTTTCGTAACCGAATTTTCCGGATAGCCGGAAACCAGAATGGCTTTCACCCCGCCACACAGGTCTGAAAGTTCCTTGGCTAAGTCCCAACCGTTGCGGTCAGGCAATACAACATCAGTGACCAGAAGCTTTACCGCTCCGGCATGGTTATGAAACGTGCGCAGAGCCTCAGCGGCAGTTCCCGCCTTCAGCACACGAAAACCTGCGCCAGATAGGATTTCGCACGCCACATCACGGACGAAGGCCTCATCCTCCACCAGCAAAACAGTATGGGCAAGGCCTCGTGATCCGTATTCTGGCCCAACGACGACAGAACCTGCGGTCAATTTGAACCTCCCTATATCATTAGAGCTTGTGCGTTTTAATTTCCATTCGTACAACTGTGGACTGCTTTCGAAAACTGCTTGATTGCGGCGGATTTATGCGATTGATGTGAGCCGCCGCCGATGTTGAACCAAGGAAGAGTGAAATGGGGTGTCGTTTCGGGACGACAGCGAAGCAGTTTCGGGAAGCATGGTGCTGCTGACTTGTGTTCTATCTCGGGCGCGTCAGTAACGTCTGATAGGGATCGAGTACGACCTTTCGTGTGCCAGCGGGCGCGGACAAGTGAAAGCTGGTTTCGGGACCGTCGGCGAATACCTGTCCCAGCAGCACGGTTTTTCCCGGGAGCACGGCGTAGAGCGGAACGGGAGTTACCAGGTCCTTGGGGGCGTCATCCTGCGCAATTGTGCCAGTCACGACCGAACCGCCGGGTTTCTCGCTGTATTTCACCGACTGCAATTCGAGGTGCGGAACGGCGGTGCCGTTTACCCATCCCTGATAAAACCAGTCCAGCGATTGCTTGTCCTTCGTAACCAAGAGACGGAGGCAATTCCTCTTCGAACACCTGCAGCATCTCGCGGGTATTGATGGATTTTTCCTGAAAGCGCTCTCTCACCTTGCTCAGCGCGCGGAAAAAGGGAGCATCCGCCTGCGCATCGGAAACGTTTGCCGACAGGCCTCTGCGCTTCCGCTCCGCATCGCGCATCATGTAGCGCAGCATGTGGAAGAGCCAGGTGCCGCGGCCATAGCTGATGGCCTCATAGCCGGCCGGAAAATGAGAACAGTTGAGGCGGGTGCCGAAGGTGACCGGACCGGCGTCCGCCAGCGGCGATCCTTCCTTGTTCTTGGCCAGCAGATCCTCGCGGTATTTCTCCATGCACTGCGCGAAATTGCGGCGGAGAGTCGGACTCGAGCAACAGCAAGGCGCTGTAGTTCGCCAGGGCTTCGAAGAGCCATTGATCGCGATAACTCTTCCAGGACACCAGATCGCCCCACCATTGATGAGCGGTCTCGTGGGCAATCACGTTGTCGCTGAGACTCCGGGTCACCGGGCTCATGTGCAATTGCGATTTTTCCTGCGGGAGTGAGGAAAGAAAAGCTGGAGAGAAAGATGAGCGACGGCCAACCCTGGCTGACTTCTGCCGGGCATTTGGGTCAGAGACAGGCTGGTGTAGGGGTAGGGACCGAAGCGGTGGGCGAAGAACTCGACCGCGCGCGCCGACGAATTCGCCACCGCCTGCGCATTGCGCGCCGGAGAAGGCGGAGGCGGGGTGACGGTCACCGCTTCGGGTGACCGGGGCACGTGGAACGGGACGACCGGCGGCGGAGCCAAGGTTTCCGTCGAACCGTGCGGAAACGAGCGCTCCACGCCGGTAGTGGCATAGGCTTCGACTTGAACATCGCCGGCGTGCGCCACCACGCGTGAGTACTTGCCGAGATTGAATCCAGCAATCGGCATGGGACGATCCGATACCCAATGGCTCACTTCTTCTCCGGGCGGCAGATCGGAAGGTGGCGGGTCGCCTTGCAATCGCTTTCCGGTCGCGACCAGCGTCCAACCGACGGGATAACGGAATTGCAAATCGAAGCTGGCCATTTCCAGCCCGCGATTGGGATACCAGGTGCCGCGGGCGCCGACGTACAGCAGTCCGGCTCCGGCTTCGGAGAGCACTTCGCCGCCGTAGACGAAGTGCAGATCAATTTTTTGCCCGGTGCGCAACGGCTGAGGAAAAATGACCGCGACCGAGATCGTTGCCGCGCCGCGCCAGTTGAGTGCCCTCGAGCGCCTGGATTGTGAATGAACTCCACCGGCTGGCCATCTGCCTCCACCTTTTTGATCTGGAGAAACCGGGACAATTCGAAGAGCACAGCCCGCTGCCCGCCCTGCCGAACTTCAAGCTGCAAGGACGCGTCGGCATCGAGTCTGGTGGGTGGCTCGACCTGCGTCCGGATCCGGTACTGTGAAACTCTTATGCGTGTCCGGCTTGGCTTCTTCGCCCAGGACGCCGGTTGCAGCGCCGTGCGTGCCGCGCGAGCTGGCCCACCGAGAATGAAGTCCACACGTCGTAATAGCTCTCGCCTTCGACTGTTTTCAATTGGCCTGCCCAGATTTGCTCCGCGGCCAGCGAGTCGAAGTAGAGATCGAATGTTCCGAGATCTCAGCCCCTGGACGCGGGCGTGCAGCATGCGATCGTCGTCGCGAAGCTGTGTCGGATGTCGTAGTGTTCTTCCGGTTCCGACGAGGGCAGAAATTTGCTGAAGCTGAGAAGCAGCCGCAAGGCATCGATTTCCGCCAGATTGTGGGCGGTCGAGTTCCACTGGGTAACAAATTCCTCGGAATGATCGGCAGGCCGGAGCGCAGGCTTCAACTCGGCAAAGGTGTTGTCGTTAAAGCGAAAATATGCGGTGGCAAATCTTTCCTCCAGAATTGCGGCTCCGGTGAAAAGCGCCATCGAGGCCCGTTCGGCTTGATCCGGCGGAGACAGCAGCACTTCACCTTCGCCCTCAAAAAAAGCGCCGGTGACGTGTCCGGCGACGTCTTCGGTGAAAGCGATGGTGCCATCGTCGAAGGTGATATGGAAAGCAGCGCGATCCAGGGTCACGTCGCGGATGTTGTAGACCCGCGACTTGTCCAGCCCGACGCTCCGCAACTGCGAGTACAAAGCTCTGCAGCCGAGTGATCTGCGAGTTGACGGGCGCGGCCGAGGCGAGGTGCGGCTTGAATCTGCGCCCGGCCGAGCGGCGCTGACGCCAGTGCCAGCGCCAGCGACAGCTAGCAGGGAGTGCAGCGGCTTGAGCGGGAATAATTCTGATTACCATGGTCACGTAGGCTGGCTTCGCCCCTGTTGCTAGAATGCGCCCTAGTGCGGGCACCTGTCATCTTTCTATTATTGTCGGGTCTGTTCCTGGGCGCAGTCTGCGCTCCCGCCGAAGTCATCCATCTGAAAAATGGACGCACCATCTATGCCGACCAGGTTCACGAAAATGGCGCCCACCTCGAGTATGAAGTAGGCGAGGACTCGTACGCGATTCCGAAATCAGTTGTTCGACCGGGTCGAGGCCGGAGGAGTTCGTCCGGAACGAGCTTCGCTCGGGCGGCCAGAGATTCCCACGACGTTCCGTCATTTACCCCTGCCGACAATCTGAAGGGCGAGCCGGAAGTCAGCGACAAGATTATCCACGATGGCCAGGTCGATCGCGATGCGCTGGCCGCGCTGGAACAACAAGGCAACGCGCGCGTCACCGCCGCCGGATATTTCATCGCCGGAAAACACGAGATGGAGCAGACGAATTTCAGCAAGGCTCGAACACTTTTTCGAGACCGCGCTCCGCTTCGACAGCCAGAATCCCACCATTCTGAACTACTACGTTGCGCTGCTGCTGCGCACGGGAAATGCGGTTGAAGCGCTGCCCTACGCCGAACGCGCTGTGCGGGTCGCGCCGGATTCTCCCGACACGCTGGCCATTCTGGGCTACGCGCAGTATGCCAACGACCGGAACAAAGATGCCATCCGCAGCTGGAAACGATCGCTGGCGCTGCGTCCCGATGCGCAGGTGCAGAAATATCCTGGAAAAAGCGGAACGGGACGCGAGCGCGGAATCGGACTTCACGCAAAACGAGAGCAGCCACTTCACCCTGAAATACGAAGGCCAGCAGACGCCGGAATCGTTGCGCCGCGATCTTGATCTCGACCCTGGAATCGCACTACGGCGATCTGGTGCGCGATCTTGGCGTGGCTCCGCGCGGCAGCATTGCGGTGATCCTCTATACCGACCAGGCCTTCTTCGACGTCACCCAGTCACCCTCATGGGCGGGTGCAGTGAATGACGGCAAACTGCGCATTCCGGTGAACGGGATGAATTCGGTTACGCCCGAGCTGTCGCGCGTGCTCAAGCACGAACTGGCGCACTCGTTCATCAATCAGCTTTCGGGCGGACGCTGCCCGCAGTGGTTGAATGAGGGCATTGCGCAGGCGCTGGAGCCGAAATCATTGTCATCGCGCGGACGCCGCCTGGCAGAACTCTTCAAGGCGCAACAGGAAATTCCGTTCAACGCCCTGGAAGGCAGCTTCATGCGCTTCTCGCCGATGGAAGCAATTCTGGCCTACGACGAATCTCTGGCGGCCGTGCAATTCATCATCGACACCTACGGCGTGAGCGATCTGCAGCGCATGCTGCAACGGCTGGGCGAGGGGAATTCCACCGAGGCGGCTCTGCGCGCCACCATCCATGATGACTACGGGCAGCTGCAGGGCGAAGTGGGCAAGTATTTGATCAGCAAGTACGGGGAGTAGGACGCGGCCTGCCTAAAACCTGATGTTGAAACCCGCGCGGGAGGCGCCCGCGTCCACACATCTCTGCCATACGAACTCAATTACTCAATCTGAATCAGGCCGCTGGTTGCGGATGCTGCCGCGGGCGCGGGAAACTGCGGAGCGCGCCAGGAGTCGAAGACGGATACCTGGTGGACGCAGGAGACCGTGCAATTGGGGGCGCAGGTTTTTTCCGAGCAGATATTCGCGGCGAATGTCTTCGATTGTGTACTTCTCCAGAGGGATCGCCGGGATAGCCGCGCTGCTGCGAGCAGTAGTGCACCAGGCCGTCTTCGCAGATGTAGAGATAGCGGGCGCCGGCGCGGCAGCGCCACTGGTTCGGGCGGCCCTGCGCGATGTTGTCCTGGAAGCCATTGATGCGGGTGAAGCTGCTCTTCTCCATCGACTTCATCTCGTGATAGATCCGGCGCTCTTCCTCGTTCAGCGGCTGCAACTGGCCGGCGCCATCGTGAATGATGCCGATGGTCGAGCTGAAACCCAGTTCCAGGGCGCGCTTGCCGATGGTCAGCGCGTCCTGCGGATTGTGGATGCCGCCGCCGACCACCGAGTTGATGTTGACGTGGAAGTCGGCGTGCTCGGCCAGCAGCTCCAGTTTCTTGTCCAGCACCTTCAGGCTCTTCTTCGAGACGTCATCCGGCATGACGTTGTCGATTGAAATCTGCAGCCATTCGAGACCGGCGCGGTTCAGGCGTTCGATGCGCTCCGCGACCAGAAGATAGCCGTTGGTGATCAGCCCGGCGATCATGCCGCGCTTGCGAATGCGGCGGATGATCTCGATCGAGTTCGGGATGCAGCAGAGGCTCGCCGCCGCTGATGGTGATGACCGATGTCCCCAGCGCGGCCAACTTGTCGACGCGCTGAAACATGGTCTCGAGTGGGAACGGGCTTGGAAAAATCGTCGTATTCGTTGCAGTACGCGCAAGCCAGATTGCAGCGCCGGATCGGGATGATGTGCGCCAGCAGGGGATGGTCCGTCGAGGCGAACGCGCCCGCGATCATGCGCGCCCCCCGCAGATTGCGGTGGAGCGCTTTCACACGGCGGCGCACCCTGGTTCGAGATGCGAAGCCATAAGCTACTATATTTATTAAAGCATAGGCATGGTTGAAGTGCATCGATTGCACAGTGTTTGGGAGGATTTGCGGAGTGAATGGAGAATGGCCGATGGCGGAGCGCGTCGGCTGGTTTCAGGAGATCAATTCGTGCCGGCGGCTTGTAATGTTTTTAGCGCGGCCGCGGCAAATTCCTCTTTCACCAAAACATAGTCGGTATCGAAGGTTGAAATCGCAAAAATGGGGACGCCTGTTTGCGGCTAAAGGATCGATGAAGGACGCCAGAACTCCGGTCTGCGCGAAGGGGAACGGGCCTTCCAGTTTGAAGCATGTCCATGGACCTTCGCATCTTCGCGTTTTGAGGAGCGTGGTCCGTTGGGCAGACGATTGAGAGTTCGTCAGCGGTTCGAGTGATTGAGGCGAAGGATGCAGTTGTCGGTGCACTCCGGAATCGGAGCATCTGCGGGCAGGCGGCAGACTGGCGAAGGTGCCGGGGAGTTGTCGGAATTTCAGGTGCATGCGAGCCTCTCGTAAAAATCCTGCCGAGCTTTGCTCGGCCTGGACGGATCCCTTCGACTTCACACAGGGCAGGCTCCGACCCGTCCCTACACGGTCCAAACATCCGTCCCTACGCCGTCATTGCTTTTTGACTGCGGCCTTGGCCAGCAGGCGGGTGGAATCCAGCGTTGGCAGCGGAGAAGACTCAGGCGTGACCAGCAGCGGAATCTCGGTGCATCCCAGCACGACGGCGTCGCAACCCTTCGTCCGCCAGGGTGCGAATTACATCCTGAAAATAAGCGAGAGAACCGAGGTGAACTGCGCATTCACCAATTCATCCATGATGATCTGGTTGATCCGCTCGCGTTCTTGCGGGCCCGGAGTACGATATTCGAGACTTGCGGCCTGCAACTTTTCCGGATAGACCGGACCTTCCATCAAGTAGCGCGTGCCCAGCACGCCCAGCCGCTTGAAGTGACTTCGGCGAGCTTCGTTCGCGACCTCTTCCGCAATGTGCAGCCACGGGCGCGGGGAGCGCCGCTCGAACCAGATCAAACGCCTGATGAATGGTGTTGTCGGGGCAGATGAGAAAGTCGGCCCCGGCCTTTGCCAGCTTTTCGGCCGACGAAAGCATCAGCTCCGCGACGCCCGGCCAATCGTTGGCGTAAATGCAGTTCATGTATCGCGCCAGAGGATGGGTATGCATCGAGACCTCGGGATGATCGTGCGTGCCCGAGCACCTTTGCCCCTTCGAGAGCGATGGTGCGATAACAGAGCGCAGCTCCCTCCGCGCTGCAAGCGACGATGCCGATGTGTTGAGTCATGAAATATCCCTTGATCTACTGGGTTACTGCTGCGCGGCGAGCTTCTCGACCTGTTGCAGCATCTTGTCCAGGGCCTCGCGAGAATAATATTTTCCGCCCACGACGACTCCGAAAATCTTGCGCGTGTTGCGGATGTCGTCCAACGGGTTCGCGTCCAGCAACACCAGATCAGCGACTCGCCCGGTCTCTGCGACTCCGTATTTGTCCATTTTGGCCAGGAACAGCGCCGGATTGAGGGTCGCGGCCTGCAACGCCTGCAACGGAGTGAATCCGCTCTTCACCAGCCATTCCAGTTCATCATGCAGACTGAACCCGGGAAAGACGTAAGGGTCGGGTCCGTCGCTGCCGGCCATGAACCGGACGCCCGTCGATATGCATGGCCTTGACCAACTCCACGTCGCGGGCAGCTTCGGTTTTCAGGCTGGTCAACTCGTCGGAGGAAACATTTTTCCGCAGCTTCGCGGGATCCCATTGCTTGCCGCACCGATGCCGGAACATACTTCAGACGCGGATCGTCTTCCAGATTGGGATCGTCGATCCGGCTATTGGCCTGGGTCCAGACCAGCGTCGGCACCTGCCAGGTATTGCTCTGCGCCATTTGCAGAAACAAGCGCGTGCGCCTTGGCCTGATCGTAGGTGGTCATGACCTGGGCGCCGAGTTTCTGGTAGGCCGCAGTAGTCACGATTCGCCAATGCGGTCAGTCCCTGGGCGCGAAGCTCGTCCTCGCGGGAAGAACAGGCCAGCAGGATTCCAGTCAGGTGCTCGATGCTTTTCTGTCCTGCCGCAGAGGCTTCGCGAACGCTCACCGAATAAGGAACGTGGCCGACAAACGGAATTTTCTGTTTTGCGGATTCGTCGGCAATCGCGAAATACGAATCGCGTGGAACGTTGGAAAGTATCTTGACGAAATCCAGGCCCTGCTTTTTCACCGTGTCCACCGCGCGGCGCGCTTCTTCCGGAGTATTCACGGCAATGGTCTGCTGGTCGCTCTTGCCTCCCGCCAGAAACGGGCCGGCGAAAATCAGGTGCGGGCCGAGCAGTTCTCCGCTTTCGATCCGGCTCCGCCGGCGCTCGAGCACGTCGGGATCGCCGCCCATGTCGCGCACGCCGGTCACGCCATTGGCGATGTAGAGCGGATAGATCACTTTTTCATCCCATGCCGGAGACACGAAGGCGCTGTGCACGTGCATGTCCCACAGTCCGGGGATCATGTATTTTCCGTTGGCATTGATGATCTGAATGTTCCGGCTCTCGGTCGACGAAGCCCACCTTCGCCACTCCGCTGATGTCGTCCTTCTTTGATCACGACTGTCACATCTCGGTTCGATCCTGCCATCGCGCATATTCACCACGTTGACGTTGGTGAAGATGAGGGCCTCAGGTCGGAGTTTTCGACTTGGCCTCGGCACAAAGGAAGGTGAACAGACACAACCAAACGAGGCAGAATGCCTTCATGCCTCAAGCTCCGTGAGAAGTGCGATGCAGGAAAGGCTAAGTGTGGGCTGCCGCGGCGTCAAACAAATTCAGGAACGTCAGTTTCTTTTCCGCGGGAAGGAAAGAGGCTTCGAAGGAATTGCGGGCCAGTTCGCGCAAATGTTCGTCGGTAAAGCCGAACAGACTGCTGGGCCAGCTGATACTCCCGGGCCAGCGACGTACGAAACATTGCAGGATCGTCAGTGTTGAGCGTGATCATGACTCCCTGATCGAAATACTGACGCACCGGATGAGCGCTCAGCGACGGGCAGGCGCCGGTGCGCAGATTGCTGGTGAGGCAAATCTCGACTGGAACCTGCCGGGTGGCCAGTTCTTCGACCAGTTCCGGATCCTGCGCCGCGGTCAGTCCATGCCCGATCCGTTCCGCGCGGAGATTGAGCGCGCCCCAGATCGATTCCGGGCCGGCATTCTCGCCGGCGTGAGCGGTCAGATGCAGTCCGTTGTCGGCGGCGTAGGCGTAGGCTTCGCGAAACAACTCAGGCGGCCCCTTCTGCTCGTCGCCGCCGATGCCGACAGCCACGACCTCGCGGTCCCGATAGCGCACCGCGGTTCCGAAGACCTCGCGAGCGGCGCCCGGCCCGAACTGGCGCACCGCGTCGAAGATCCACAACAGCGAGACGCCAAAATCGCGCTCCCCCTTTCGGCGGCCGCGATCCAGACCTTCGAAGATGGCATCGAAATCCTGCTTGCGCCACAGACAAACTCCCACCGAAACGTACACCTCGGCGTGCAGCACGTTTTCCGCTTTGAGCCTTTCCATCAAGCGGTAAGTGATGAGTTCGTAGTCGTCGGGGGTCTGCAGGTCTTCGGTCACGGCCTTGAAGGCCATCAGAAAACCGTTGAAGTCGTCGTAGCGGTAGAGCTGTTCGATCTCAGCCAGCGTGCTGGTTTTGCCGTGGCGCCTGCCTGCAGTTCGAGCAGAGTCGTGGGATCGATCGAACCTTCCAGATGGAGATGCAGCTCGGCCTTGGGAAGCGTAACGAGGAACGAACTAGGCTGCGACGCCATAGCTTCAGATTGTAGATTGAAGAGCGCAGATTTGCAGAGGAACGAAACTCGATTGCGACGCATCCTGTCGATTGCAGATTGAAGACGCGTAGGCCCGGACGCTCGTCCGAGTGGGCGAGCACCGCGCAGCCTGGGCTCGGCGTGTGCTCCTAAGCAACACTGCCGGGGCCTTGCTCCGGCTGGAGCGGACGAGGCGTCCGCCGCTACGTGGTTCGTCTGGAGATCTCACTGCCCCTTGGCTCTCGCGAACTCGCTGTGATGACGGCTGTAAAAGACATAGATCAGCAGTCCAAGCGCGAGCCAGATGAAGAAGCGCAGCCAGGTGATGACGGTCAGTCCGGTCATCAGCCCGCCGCACAGCACCACCGAAATCAGCGGAAACCACGGCACAAAGGGAACGCGGAAGGCGCGCGGACGATCGGGCTGCCGGCGGCGCAGAAAAATCACGCCCAGCGACACCAGCACGAACGCAAACAGCGTGCCGATATTGGAAAGATCGGCCGCGTCGCCGATATCCACCAGGCCGGCAGGAATTCCCACCGCAAAGCAGGCAATCCAGGTGGACCAGTACGGAGTCTTGAACTTGGGATGCACGGCGGAAAAAAGCTTGGGCAGCAGGCCATCGCGCGACATGGCGTACCAGATGCGCGCCTGTCCATATTGAAAGACCAGCAGCGACGAAATCATTCCGGTCAGCGCGCCCACCACGATCACCGAGCGGAAGAACGGATGCGCGCCCAGATATTTCAGCGCGTAGGCCACGGGCGCTTCGGCAGCTTCGCCGGAAACGAAAGTCGTGTACTTCATCATGCCGAGCAGCACGATCGCGACGCCCACATAGAGAATGGTGCAGATGATCAGCGAAGCGATGATGCCGAAGGGCAGGTCGCGTTGCGGAGTTTTACACTCCTCGGCCGCGGTCGAGACCGAATCGAAGCCGATGTAGGTGAAGAAGACGATGGCGCCGCCGGTCACGATTCCGGCGAATCCCGAGGGAGCGAAGGGCGTCCAGTTGGCCGGGTTGACCAGCATGCCGCCGACGACCAGGAAGGTGAGAATCGCGCCGATCTTGATCAGCACCATCACGTTGTTGGCGCCGGCCGATTCCTTCACGCCGCGCACCAGCAACAACGTCAGGATGAAAACGATCAGGAAACCGGGCACGTTGAAATACGCGCCGGTCCAATGTCCCGAAGCCCACACCGGGACTCGCCCACTCGTCGGGCAAGTTCGATCCCGAAGGCCGCCAGTTGCGCCTTGGTGTATCCGCTGAAGCCGACGGCGACCGCGACGTTGCTGACCACGTATTCCAGGATCAGGTCCCAGCCGATGATCCAGGCAAAAATTTCGCCCAGCGTCGCGTAGGAATAGGTGTAAGCGCTGCCGGCGATCGGGAATCATCGAAGCCAGTTCGGCATAGCACAGGCCGGCAAAGCTGCAGGCCACCGCGACCAGCAGAAATGAAATGGCGATGGATGGCCCGGCCGGCGGGACGTCCGTGCATCAGCGCGCCCGCCGTGCTTCCGGTGCGCAGGAAGTTGCGAGATCAGGTCCAGCACCTGCGCGTGCAGGATGGAAGGAGCCTCGAAGTGCTCTCCCGCCGCCGCCGTGCCGGTGAGAACGAATATCCCCGAACCGATGATGGCGCCGATGCCCAGCGCGGTCAGCGACCACGGGCCAGCGTCTTCTTGAGACGATGCCCGGGCTCGTCGGCTTCCGCGATCAGTTTGTCGATGGACTTGCAGCAGAGCAGCTGGTGGTCGGAGGTGCGGGCCGTCGGTGGTTTGTGGCCGATGGTGGTTGGTCTCCTGCCAAAGCGTTATTGGTCTCCTGCAACAGGCGGGACTTCGAGCCGCCATGCAGCCGAGTCCAAATGACCAGGGCCGCACACAGTCGCTCGTCTAGCGCTTCGCCGTGCCGCGTGCCAGCTTCTTCACCTTGCGCTTGGCCGAGCCGCGAGCGTATTCGCGCGGCTTCAGCGGATTTTCCGTCTTGCGCTTCTTGCGCGACGCGCGTTTGGTTTTCTTGCGTTCTTCTTTGCTCAGTGTGCTTGTGTTTGCCATGAGTGCTGTTTGTTTCTCCTTAAGAAATTAGCTTGCTAGCTTCTAGCTTCTAGCTCTCTAGCCAGAACATGTCGACTCTGGATCTGGCTAGAAGCTAGAAGCTAGTGAGCTAAGAGCCGCTTAAGCTCCCTTCCAGCTGCGCGTACTTCTCCACCAGCTTCTTCAAACCGAAGCGAGGGAATTGTACCGTAATCTTGGCATCTTCACCTTCTCCTTCGCGCTGGTAGACGGTGCCTTCGCCATATTTGGGATGGCGAACCTTCTGTCCCGGGCGAAATCCCTTTTTGCCTTTGGGCTCTTCGACCGGCAGCTTGGGGAGGCTGAACTTCTTGCCGCGCGAGGCAAAGAACTCGGCAATGTTGTCGATCGAGTTGTAGGACTTGCCGGAGTAGGACGTTGCCGGCGCGCGTTGCTTCTGCGGCCCGCTCCAGGCTGCGCTCTGGTCTTCGTCTTCGTAGGCGTAGTGGGTCGAGCCATGTTCCTGTTCCTGTGGATGTGTGCGCGACTCGCCCGCGCATACCCAGACGCGGGCGAGTCGCCCGCGGCCACACGAGCTCTTCTTCGCGAGCCTCCCAGTTCTTCCACCAGCTCTGCCGGAACTTCTTCCAGAAACCGCGACGGGATGCTGGCCTCGGGCAGATCGGTGCCGTAGCGGCGGCGATAGACGGCGCGAGTCAGAATCAGCGTGTCCATGGCCCGCGTCATGCCGACGTAGCAAAGCCGGCGCTCTTCTTCGATGTCATCGGGCTGCAGAAACGTTCGCGAGTGCGGAAACAGACCTTCTTCCAGGCCGCCGAGAAAGACCAGCGGAAACTCGAGGCCCTTGGCGGCGTGCAGCGTCATCAGCGTGATCTGGGCGCGCTCGTCGTAGGCATCGGCGTCGCTGACCAGCGCGGCATGGTCGAGAAACTGGTCGAGCGTTTCGCCGCGGTCGCGGGAATCCATGGCGGCGTTGACCAGTTCGCGCAGGTTCTCGATGCGGGAGTAAGGCCTCGGGCGTGTCTTCCTGCTTCGAGCAGCTTGATGTAGCCGGTGCGGTCGATCAGAAATTTCAGAATGTCGGCCGTGCCGGGAGTGCGGGGTCTGGTAGCGCCGGCATCCTGCCGGCTGTCGTGGAGGCGTCCCGCCTCCACATCGTCGGCGTGCAGGCTGTTCGCAGTCTCCGGGCAGCCGACGGTAGACTCTCGGCGACATTCTTCCTCAGCCAGGCGCCGAAATCAAACGAAAAATTGTCCGGACTGAAGTCGGTGTCGTCGGCATCGGCCGAGACTTCCGAGTCCGGCATCGTCCGGACTGCGCGGGCGAGTCGCCCGCGGCCACACGGTGCTCCTCCGCCTGCTCGCCTCGCCGTCTCCTCCAGACGCTCGGCATAAGTTCCCGCCGAGAATGGCGCGCCCGTCTTCGATCAGGTCGTGAAAGCTCTTGAGCGCGGCCACCGCCCGCGGCGGCAGAAGCTGCCGCTTGATCACTTCCGCGATCGCGCCCCACAGGGAAAGCCCGGTCTCGAGCGCGACCCGCTCCAGGGTCTCAATGCTGGTCTTGCCGATTCCGCGCACCGGCGTGTTGATCACGCGCAGCAGCGAGATCGAGTCATCCGGATTGTGGATGACTTTGAGATACGAAATCATGTCCTTGATCTCGGCGCGCTCGTAGAACGAGAAGCCGCCGACCACGTGATACTTCAACCCGTAGCGGCGCATGGCTTCTTCAAACAGCCGCGACTGCGAATTGGTGCGGTAGAGCACGGCGGCGCGCGCGTTCTCGCCCTGCTCGACGGCTTCGCGCAGATATTTCGCGATGTAGTCGGCGGCGAAGAGCGCTTCGTTCTCGCCGTCCGGAGCTTCGTAGTAGCCGATCTTGGCGCCGCCCTGGCGCGAGGTCCAAAGATTCTTGCCTTTGCGCTTGAGGTTGTTCGCGACCACCGCCGACGCGGCCTGCAGAATGTTCTGCGTCGAGCGGTAGTTCTGCTCCAGGCGGATGATCTTGGCCTCGGGAAAGTCTTTTTCGAATTCCAGAATGTTGCGAATGTCCGCGCCGCGCCAGGAATAGATGGACTGGTCTTCATCGCCCACGGCGCAGATGTTGTGATGGCTGCCGGCCAGCAGCCGCATCAGTTCGTACTGCGGACGGTTCGTGTCCTGATACTCGTCGATCATGACGTACTGGAAGCGGCGGTTGTAATAATCGCGAACCGCGGGCACCGCCTTCAGCAGGCGCACCGTTTCGAGCAGCAGGTCGTCGAAATCGAGAGCATTGGCCTTGCGCAGCTCCTTGCGATACTCCTCGTAAATGTGGGCGACCTTCTCGGTCTTGGGATCGCCCGACTGCAGATAAACCTCCTGCGGATCGAGCATGTGATTCTTGGCCCACGAAATATGCGACAGCACCGAGCGCGGCGTAGTCTGCTTGTCGTCGATGCCCAGCCGCCGCATGACCGACTTCACCAGTTGCTGCTGGTCGGACTCGTCGTAGATGACAAAGCTCTTGGTCAGCCCGATCGGCGGCTGCGCCGGGCACAGCCGAAGGAATGCGCAGCTGCTCGATATCCCGCCGCAGCACGCGCACGCAGAAAGAGTGAAAGGTTGAGATCACCGGCTTGGCGATGGAGAGGCCGCCCACCAGCTTGTCCACGCGCTCGACCATCTCCTGCGCGGCCTTGTTGGTGAAGGTCATCGCCAGGATGGAGTCCGGCATCACGCCGCGATTCTCGATCAGATAGGCGATGCGGTAGGTGATGACCCGCGTCTTGCCGCTGCCCGCGCCCGGCGAGGATGAGCACCGGCCCGTCCGTGGTTTCGACGGCTTCGCGCTGCTGCGGATTGAGTTTATCGAGAAAAGACAACGTGCGGAACGGCTCCGAGGTTGCGCTCGTATTGAATTTTACAGGGGATCGAAGATTCGTGACAGGATCAGCGGACTACGCGAGTCGTCACTGCCGTTGCGCCGCGCTGCTTTGCATTCCTCGCACGGACATACATCCCGCAGAAACTGCCAGGAATAAATGCCCAGCTCGTGGCCATCGTTCCAGTGAAATTTGATGGCGTACTTGCCCACCGCGTCGGCCGACACGGCCTTGCCGCCTCTTTGAACATGGGCAGTGAGCCGGGAGCGAGTTTTGGCGGCTCGCCTGGCTTGCGGCCCGATTTGCCGCGCTCATCGTCACACAGAGCGCAAGGGCAGGCATCCCGCAGGAACTGGAAAGGGTAGTGCGAGCGGTGGCCGTCTTTCCACTCAATGTCCATGCCCGCGCCGGTGGTCAGGTTCACTTTGACCGATTTGGGATCAGGAGGCGAGGGCATGATTTCAGTATCGCACAGGGCTTCAGTTAAAGCTTTTGACCGCAAAGGACGCAAAGGACGCGAAGAAGAACTGGGGCTGCGAGTTGTCGAAACGTGCCGGAATCCGGTAAAATCTAGGTTTTACACATCAAGTTCTGAACTCGTCTGGAGTAGTTCATGGCACATGTTTGTGATATCTGCGGCAAGGGGCCGCAATTCGGGAACAATATCAGCCACGCTCACAACGTGACCAAGCGGCGCTGGAACGTCAATCTGCGCCCGGTCCACGCCAAGGTTGGCGCTGCAACCAAACGCATCCGCGTCTGCACGTCCTGCCTGCGCAGCGGCAAAGTCGTCAAAGCGTAAGACTCGGGTCCCGCTGCATAAGATCAAAAGCGGCGGACAGGAGTGCCGCCTCACACTCGTCCGGCTAAAGCCGGGTGCAGGATAACGCCTGTTTTTGGAGTGGGGTTGTCGTTTGTAGGGAGCGATCCGGCCTACTGCCTTTTCTGGGCGGCTGTGATCAGCGGTCGCAGGGCCTGCACGGAAACGCCCAGGGTGCCGCCGGAGAAGCCGTCGATGTAGGCTTCGTTGATGCCGATGACCTCGCCCTGCGAGTTGAATACCGGGCCGCCGCTGCCGCCGTGGGCGGTGGGCGCGTCGTAAATCAGCTTGTCGCCGACCACATCTCCCAGGTGTCCGCAGGTGGCGGACGGGCGGATCAGCGAGAGCGCTGCCAGTTCGTTGGCGGCGCCGATGTCGTCGCGGCGGAACGCCAGGCGGTCATAGACCGCCGGAGGCGATTTTGCCACCATCCCCAGCACGCCCATCGGATAGCCGACTACAGCGACCAATTCTCCCGGATTCGAGGCTTCCTCGGCCAGCGGCAACGGGCCGAAGCCGGCTGATGGCTTCCGAATTCTCGACTCGCAGCACAGCCAGGTCGCCGTGCGCCGAAAGCACCAGCGGCGTGATGTCCACCGGCAACGGAAATCCTGGGAAGAACGCCACCAGCTTTTCCAGTTCCGGCTTGGCGCCCTTGCTGGATCAGGGCATCCGCCTCGGAGTCTCCGTACCAGGGCTGGGCAACATGACGATTGGTAGCCAGCAGCCCCTCCGCCACCACGAACCCGGTTCCGGAAATGCGGGCGCGCAGCGCGGGCCGTTTGTCCCGGCATGGACACCTGGTAAACGCCGAAGATGTAACAGATTGAATTGCGATAGCGATTCAGGACCAGGGCCGGCATGGCCTGTTCCTGCTTCAGTTCATCCACGTCGCGGGTAAGCTGCTTCAGTTCATTCTGCTGCAGTTCGTTCTGCCGAGTTCGCTCTGGCGAAGTTCGTTGTCATGACTGCTGCTGGGAGCCGTTTTGGCAGGCGCCGGCGGCGGAAGAGGCGCGGGCGGCGCATAGTAGTGCGCCATGAACCCGGTCCCGACCAGCAGGAAGAGGCCCAGCACCACCTCGACCATCCGTGCCCAGGTCTTACAGACCGGTTCTTCTTCCGATGGATTGTGGTTCTCGGCCATGAGGAAACTGTCTGCCGGAGGAGTAGATGGGGGAGGGAAATCCGTGTCCGCCGGGCAGACCTCACCTACTATCTTGGGGCCTGGGGGCGGGGTCTCCTAGGGTACGGAAGGTGATGTACGGGTGGTCCTATGGCTCTTTAATACCCAGGCGTTCGGACATCTCGTCGTACAGAAAGCCTTCGCCCGGGCGGTAGGGCTGAACCCATTCGCCGTCAATGACAAACTGCGGGATGGCGCGCTTGCCGGTGCGGGCGACCACCTCGTCGGCGGCGCCGGGCGTGGTTTCGATATCGACTTCGGTGAAAGGGACGTTGTGCTGCTGCAGAAAGCGCTTGGCGACGCGGCAGTCCGGGCACCAGAAGGCGGAATAGACGACAGTATCGTCATATCTTAAAGATACTTCTTTGCGTCCTTTGCGCGATTTCCTTAGCGTCCTTTGCGGTCAAAGCTTTTGACCGCAAAGGGCGCAAAGAATTCCGCCAAGAGCCGAGAAAGCAAAGCCGCCAGCATAAGCTGACGGCTGATAGCTGAAAGCTGACTAGCTAATTCTCGTACAGCAACACGCCCTCGGTCTTCTCCGAATCCACCGGACGGTAGTACAGCTTCTCGCCGTCGAGGAAGACTTCGATGAACGCCGGCCGGGTGGTGATCGTGCCCTGGATCAGCGCCTCCGACAGCGGATCTTCGATGTACTTCTGCAAAGCCCGCCGCAGCGGACGCGCGCCGTAGCTGCGATCGCCCAGAGTCTGGTTCAGGATCCACTTCTTGGCTTCGTCGGTCACCGTGACCGTGATCGACTTCTGCGCCAGGTTCTGGTTCAGCAGGCTCACCATCAGTTCCAGAATCTGGATCAGGTCCTGCTCGCTCAGCGCGGTGAACAGAATGATCTCGTCCAGCCGGTTCAGGAACTCCGGATTGAAGGTGCGTTTGACCTCGCCCTTCACCAGGTCTTCGACCTTGCCCGAAATCATGTCCTCGTTGGTCGACTGGAAGCCCAGGCCTTCGCGCTTCTGCAGGTGCCGGGCGCCGATGTTCGAGGTCATGATGATGATCGTGTTCTTGAAGTCGACCGTGTTGCCCAGGCCGTCGGTGAGCTGGCCGTCTTCAAACACCTGCAACAGGATGTTGAACACATCCGGGATGCGCCTTCTCGACTTCGTCCAGCAGGACGACGGAGTACGGTGCACGCTTCACGCGTTCGGTAAGCTGTCCGCCTTCTTCGTAGCCCACGTATCCCGGAGGCGAACCGATCAGCTTCGAGACCGAGTGCTTTTCCATGAACTCGGACATATCGAAGCGGACCAGCGACTTCTCGCTGCCGAACATGAACTGCGCCAGGGTGCGGGCGACTTCGGTTTTGCCGACGCCCGTGGGGCCGAGGAACAGGAACGAGCCGATGGGCCGGTTCGGGCTCTTCAGGCCGGCGCGGCTGCGGCGGATGGCGCGGGCCAAAGCGACGATCGCTTTGTCCTGCGAGATGATCCGCTTGTGCAGCTCTTCTTCGATGCGCAGCAGCTTCTGCGACTCTTCTTCTTTGATCGAGGTGATGGGAACGCCGGTCCAGCGCGATACCACGTCCTCGATGTCCTCCCGACCGACAACGCCGGTGGAGGATTCATCGAGGTGGTATTTTTCGCGAAGAGCGCGCAGGTTCTCGCGCTCCTTGCGTTCCTCGTCCGAGTAGAAGCGCGCCTTCTCGAACTCGTGGTTCGCGATGGCGTTCTCCATACGGTGGACGATGAACTTGATGCGCTTCTGGACTTCGGTAATCTCCTCGGGCAGCGAAGTCTGGCGCAGCTTTACGCGCGCTCCGGCTTCGTCGATCAGATCGATTGCCTTGTCCGGCAGGAAGCGGTCCGGAATATAGCGATTCGAATGCGATACCGCGAAGTTGATGGACTCGTCGGTGTAAGTGACGGCGTGGAACTTCTCGTACCGGTCCTTGATCCCGAACAGAATCTTGGTGGCGTTGACTTCATCCGGCGGCGGAACCTTGACTGCCTGGAAGCGGCGCTCCAGCGAGCGATCTTTTTCGATCGACTTGCGATACTCGCCCGGCGTGGTGGCGCCGATGCACTGAATTTCGCCGCGCGACAACGCCGGCTTCAGAATGTTGGCCGCGTCGAGCGAGCCTTCCGCCGAGCCTGCGCCCACCAGGGTGTGCAACTCGTCGATGAAGATGATGGAATTCTGCGACTCCATCAGCTCCTTCATGATGGTCTTCAGGCGCTCTTCAAACTGGCCGCGATACTTGGTGCCGGCGACGATCAGCGAAAGATCGAGTCCCAGGATGCGCTTGTCGGCCAGGAACGAAGGAACTTCGCCGTCCGCGATGCGCTGCGCCAGTCCTTCGACGATGGCGGTCTTGCCCACGCCCGGCTCGCCGATCAGCACCGGATTGTTCTTGGTGCGGCGGCAAAGAATCTGAATCACGCGCTCCAGTTCGCCTTCGCGTCCCACCAGCGGATCGAGCTGGTTGTCCATGGCGGCCTGGGTCAGGTCGCGGGAAAACTCGCTGAGCAGGGAAGATTCACGCTGACGCTGCGGCTGCGATTTTTCCTGGCTGCTGCGCGCCAGTTCTTCGCGGATGGTCGAAAGCCGCAGTCCGCGCTCGTGCAGGATCTCGGCGGCAAAGCACTTTTCTTCTCGCAGCAAACCCAAAAGCAGATGCTCGGTTCCAATGTGCTTGTGCGAAAGCCGCTCCGCTTCTTCCGCGGCATAGGCCAGAACCCGCTTGCATTCATTGCTTAACGGAAGATCAACCGAAGTCGAAACCTTCTCCCGGATCGTGGTGTGTCCTTCGATCTGCTTGCGGATGGATTCGACCGAAGCATGCGAACGCAGGAATCGGTTGGTCAGGGCTTTGTCTTCGCGCAGAAGTCCCAGCAGCAGGTGTTCCGTCTCAATATAAGGAGACCCGAACTGGCTGGCTTCATAGCGCGCAAAAAAGATGACGCGCCTTGCTTTTTCCGTATAACGTTCAAACATAAAGCCCTACCCCCTTGGCTCTCCCAGGACCGAGATTGACTGCTTGCGGCCCGACCCCTGGGAAACCACTGGCCCCAAGATCATTATGCAATCAAGCTGCCAACACGTCTATGGCCCGGAAGCGCCGGTTTGTAAACCTTGGATCCCGTTACCAAAGAAACCTGACTCACCTCGTCCCGCGAACATTTGCAACGCCTTACAAATGCTTTGCGCACTTTCCATTTCGGCACGCTTCGCCGAACAGCTGTCAATTCCCGTCACTCCTAGCCGGAAAGCGTCTCCGGCGCAACCTCTTCCATTCGCCCGCGCTGCAACCGCAACACCCGATGACAGCGCCGCGCAAAGGCAAAATTGTGGGTGGCAATAAGAGAGGTCAGCTGGTAGTCGCGATGTAACCGGGCAATCAATTCAAAAACCGAGTCCGCTGTGCGGCTGTCGAGGTCTCCGGTGGGCTCATCCGCCAGCAAAAGCTTGGGCTGGGTGATGAGCGCCCGGGCCAGAGCCACACGCTGCTGTTCACCGCCGGAAAGTTCTCCGGAGCGGTGATGCGAACGCTGCTCCAGACCCACCTCGTGCAGCCATCGCGAAGCTTCTCCCTCCGCTTTCTGCCGGGGAAGACCCCGAAGCAGAAGCGGCATGGCCACGTTTTCCAGTGCCGTAAATTCCGGCAGCAGGTAGTGGAACTGCCAGACGAAACCGAGTTCATGGTTTCGGAACCCGGCGGCGTCATCTTCTGAAAGCGAACTCAATCGCAAGTGGGCGCAGTATACGTCACCCGCAGAAGCCGTATCAAGAGCGCCGAGGATGTGTAACAAGGTACTCTTTCCCGATCCCGACTCGCCGACGATCGCCAGCATTTCTCCCCTGGCTACCTGGAACGACAAATTTTCAAAGAGCACCAGATCCGACTCGCCGGAGCGAAAGACCTTCTTCAGACCTTCCACGCGCAGAATCATTTCCCGTTCTATTAGATGCAAAAGGCTGGCTCCTCGGCTCAAGCCTTGCGGCCGCTGGCTCGCTTGCAGCTCCATCGCGCTGTGCCAGCAGTGCCGTAACCCTCATTAAAACATGAAGTCGGCGCCGGACAACCTTGCTTCTCCTCATTCGAGGAGCATCCATGAAGGAAACTTTATGCCCAATCTACAGGAAAACGATATGACCATGGTCGCGAACATCGAGCTGATCCTGCCGGTCATGCGTACGACGAGTAGAACGATGGCCCAGGGTCATTCGTAGCGCAGGCTTCGGCGGGAAGAATGCGCGCCGCCGACCAGGATGGATACAACGTGGCGATCAGGGAAATCCCGATAGCCACCAGCGCCACCAGCACGCCATCGCATGGCGCGCGGAGCGAAGGGCACGTAATCGATGGAGTAGACCTCGGGAGCGAGCGACAGCAAGTGGTAGTGTCCGCCGGCCCAGGAAAGCGCGTAGCCGAGGACCAGCCCGATCGCGGTGCCGATCACGCCGATCAGCAATCCTTGCGCGATAAACACGCGGCGCACCTGCGATTTGCGCGTGCCCATCGACATGAGCACGGCGATGTCGCGCGTCTTCTCCATCACCATCATGGTGAGCGAAATCAGAATATTCAGCGCGGCGACAAAGACGATCAGGCCGATGGTGATGAAAGTCACCAGCCTTTCCAGACGCAGGGCGCGGAACAGAGCTTTGTTCTGCTCCATCCAGTTGGTGGCCATGAAGCCCTTGCCGGCGGCCTGTTCGAGCTGCTGGGAGATCTGGCCGGCCTGGTAGATGTCATCGACCTTGAACTCGAGCACCGTGATCTGATCGCCCAGGCCGTCCAGTCGTTGCGTGTCCGAGAGACGGGTGAAGGCCCAGGAGCTGTCGTAGTCGAAAAAACCGGAGTTGAAAATTCCCACCACGCGGAAGCGAATGTATTTCGGCACCATCCCAAACGGAGTCAGTTCGCCCTGCGGACTGGTGACCAGCACGACCGAGTCCAGGGTCGCGCCCAGGTCTTCGGCCATGTCTTTGCCGAGAACGATGGGCGGCATCGCGGCCACGCGCTCCTGCACCGATGTCAGTGAATCGTCGGGATTGGACTGTGGTTGTCGAGCCCGCCGCTGTCGCGCAGGAGCTCCGGTCAGCCGTTCGAAGCGCAGCCGGCGCTCTCCTCCAATGGATCCATCGAACCAATCTTCACCGTGCTCCAGCAGATCGCTGACCTTGCGCTCATAGGCCGGAATCATTCCTTTCAGCACAGCTCCGCGGGCCCGCGGTCCGCGCGAAATCAGCACCTGCTCGTAAATCGCAGGCGCGGCGGCCACGACGTGAGGCTGCTTCGACAAGCGATCCATCAGCGGACGCCAGTCCTTGATGCCGTCGCTCTCAATGCGCAAGAGATTGATGTGCGAAGTCGAACCCAGCAGCCGGTTCTGCAGATCCTGGCGAAATCCATTGTTGATGGCGAGCGCGACGACGAGCGAGGCGACTCCGGCAGCAACTCCGGCGATCGAAATGCCGGTGATGACGCCAATGACAGCCTGCCGCCGTTTGGCGCGCAGGTAGCGAGTGGCGATGAAGAGTTCAAAGCGCATGGGAAGCTATCAGCTCTCAGCTGTCAGTCTCAGGCGAAATTCGATTATAGCGGCGGTACTGTGCCAAACGTCTATCAACGCCCACGTCCTAGAACAGTCGCGGCAAGATCGCGGGTGTCGCACTCTTGTACTTCCGGTACTCTTCGCCGAACCGCTGCTCCAGTTCCTTGTCTTCCAGGCGGATCATGATTGCGCCGGAGATCAGCGCGAATACAGTCAGTCCGTAACAGACCACCAGGCCCGTGCCGATGCTCCAGGCCAGCATCTCGCACAAATGTCCCAGGTAGACCGGGTGTCGGACGCGGGCGCGGATGCCGGAGGTGACCAGTCGCTGTTCGTGATGCCCGGGCATGACTTCGGGAAGGCCTCCGAGTTGAGCGGCGCTGAAGCCGGCGCCGGAACGCTTGTAGATCCATAATCCGGCGGCAAAAAGGAATGCCGCCGGAAGCCAGGCTCCAGGCCGTCCGGTAGAGCAACAGGTTTCGCCACGGCGAGGTGATCGCGCCCAACGCGATCCACATTCCGACCCAGAGTGGTATCAGGACGGCGATACGGTGAGCGCTGCTGCGAACGCCAGTATTCAGCGCGCGGATGAATGACCAGCCAGAACGACGGGATGGTCGCGTAGATAACGCAAGCCAGCCATCCGATGCTGGTGCAGAAACATCAGCATGTCTTCTGCGGATTATGAGCTTTAGACGATGTCGGTTGTCAGTTCGTCAGTCGTCGGTCGTCAGAGATTGGATTATGCAGACTGTGACCGGCGACTGACGTCACTGCGTTTTGTGGCACAGTTAGATCAGGATGGCCGAATCCGCTCGAACCTACGACTTCCCGGGCCGCATTGCCTTCACCTATCCCGACTTCACCATCTACCAGGCGGCGCGATTTTTCATCGTGGCCGCGCTGGAGATGCAGTCAGTCGCGGTGGGATGGCAGGTCTACGAGATCACCCGGCGGCCGCTCGATCTCGGCCTGATCGGCCTGGCCCAGTTTCTGCCCGGCATGCTGCTGTTTCTGGTCTCCGGACACGTCGCCGACCGCTTCGACCGGCGCAAAGCTGGTCACGCTGTGCTACTGCGGATTCGCCGTGAGCTTCAGGCACTGCTTTGGGTCATCGCGTGGCGGGGCAGCCATTCGGTTCATCTGATTTATGCGGTGGTTGTGCTGGTCGGCGTGGTGCGCGCCTTCAATGCTCCGGTGAGCCGGGCGCTTCTGCCGCAACTGGTTCCGGGAGAACATTTTCCCAACGCGGTGGCGTGGAACGCCAGCATCTTTCAGGCGGCCACCATCCTGGGTCCGTCGATCGGCGGATTTCTGTACGCCTTCGCGCGCGGACCTTCCGTGGTGTACGTGACGGCCACGGTCACCGCGCTCGCGGCCGTATTCTCCACGCTGCGAATCACACTGCAGACCCAGGTGCGCGCGCGCGAACCGATCACCTGGACACCGTTCTGGCCGGCTTCCGCTACATCTGGAGAACACAAGCTGGTGCTGGGCTCGATCTCGCTGGACATGTTTGCGGTTCTGCTGGGAGGCGCGGTCGCGCTGCTGCCGGTTTATGCCAGCGAAATTCTCAAGACCGGGCCGTGGGGACTGGGCCTGCTGCGCAGCGCTCCGGGCGTGGGAGCGGCTGCCATGGCGATTCTGGTGGCGCATCGTCCGCTGCGGCGCCGCGCCGGACTCACCATGTTGTGGTGCGTGGCCGGCTTCGGCGTCTGCACGATTATCTTCGGACTCTCGCGCAGCCTGGCGCTCTCCCTGGTGGCATTGCTCTTGCTGGGCGCTTCGGACATGGTCAGCGTGATCATCCGCTCCATCCTGGTTCAGCTGGCGACGCCGGACGAAATGCGCGGCCGGGTCAATGCGGTGGACATGATCTTTATCGGAGTCTCCAACGAACTGGGACAGTTTGAATCGGGTCTGACGGCGCACTGGTTCGGGACGGTGCCGGCGGTCGTGCTGGGCGGAGTCGGAACGCTGGTCGTAATTGGAATATGGGCGTGGGTCTTCCCCGAACTGCGGAACGCCGACCAGATCAGCTGATCTGAACCACCTGGGCAGATCTCACGCCCGGCGGAGCAGAGCTCCGCAGATCGAGTTCCTCAAGCTCTGTCAGCTTCATCGACTGGACAGCCGGTGGCTGTCCCCTACGTTATCTGCTCCGAATCACCGTCTTCGCCGAACTCATGTTGTCGAAGCGGTCGTAGACTCGCACCACGACCACGTGCTCGGCGGACATTTTCTTTCCGGTCCGCAGGTGCTGCGGGCCTGGATTCCAACGGAACCGAGACCTGAAAGTCATAACTCGCGGTTTTCGAATCCGCGAGCTGGCCCACCGGCTCCACGTATTGCCAATCGGCCGCGTCGACGGAATATTCGGCGCGCTTGATGTTGGAAAATCCATCGCGTGGCGCGGAAGGTCACATGAATTTGCGCGCCTTCGACAGCCGCCTTGAGGTCGTCGATTCGCGGCGGCGTGGTGTCCACCTCGAAGCGGGCGCTGTCCCGCGTCGACGTAAGCGCCTGGCCGGGAGAATGCGAGGGCGCATCCGAAGCCACGACTTCGACGGTGTATCCGCCATCCGGAAGCAGCGAGGCGTCGAAGGAATAAAACTTGTCGGTCAGATTGTCTTTCAGCAGCAGCCAGCGGGTTTCGCCGTCGCCGCGATAGTAGACCGAGTAAACCATCTGATCGTCGTTGTCGTCGTGCACCGTCCACTTCACGCCGATGGAATCGCGGTCGCGCGTGCTGGGAGGCGGCAGCATCGAACGTACGGCTGCGTGCCCCGGCCGCTCCACTGGTGTCGGGAACGCCCGCCGGCTTGGGCAGCGGCTGGTAACGCACGCCCACCTGCACCGTGACGTCGTCGAAGTCGGGAGCGACATTCTTGGGCAGATAGTTCAGCAGCACGCTGTCCACGCTGGGGGCGGGAGTACCGGCATGCAGCACGGCCTTCCACTGCACGAAGCGCGCCGGTGGAACATTCAGTACCGGCGTCTTTCTGCAGATCGACCGGCTTCCACGGACTCCAGTTGCGGTCGGGATTGTCCACGTTGCCGCTGCGGGCAAAGAGCTCGACCTTGCCCGGCGCCGCGCAATTCGGCGCGTCCCCAGCGGGAAAAGACCTTGGCATCGAACACATCGCTCTCGTAAGCTGCCCTCGGACTCCGGCGACCCGCCCAGCAGAAATACTTTGCCGAGATTGCTGGTTGAAACGTAGAGTCCGCCACCCGGAGCCTCGGCGAAAGCCGTGACCTGCGTCGCGCTGGCCTTCAGCAGATCGACGAAGTGATCTTCGCCGGTGATGGCGAAAATATGGCCGCGGTTTCCCGTTCCGGCCAGCAATCGCCCGGCCGGATCGAAGGCGAGCGCGTAAACCAGATCCTCGCGCGAAGTCCAGATGCGGCTGGGAGATCCGTCGGGCGCGATGCGATAAATTTCCGAACCGCCGGTTGCGCCGGCGCCGGGAAGCGGGATGCTGCTCACCAACGCC
The DNA here is from genome assembly GCA_963696825.1 of Terriglobia bacterium. Taxonomy (GTDB): domain Bacteria; phylum Acidobacteriota; class Terriglobia; order Terriglobales; family Acidobacteriaceae; genus JAIQFF01. The sequence continues at coordinate 324,685 of CAVOLN010000006.1, read as the reverse complement.
GGAGGCGCCGGGAGTCGACATTCAAGACCACCATGCCGGGTTGTCGCCGGTCCGGCCGCGGGTGCGGAGTGCCGGAGTAGATCATCGGCGGACGGGAAGATCGTGGGAGTGCTCCCGGGACGCTTTTCTCCGCACGCCGGCGGCATAGATATTTCCCGCCTTGTCGATGGCCAGCGCGGTGATTTCTTTTTTGGGCGCGCTGTAAAGCACGAAGCCCTCGCCGCTCGGGCTTGATCTGGTAAACCAGTCCGCTGCCGTCCGAGCCGGCGATCAGGTTGCCTTTGGCGTCCACCGCCAACACGCGAATGTGGGCTTCGTCGCTCTTGAAGAAAACCGAGTGCTCGCCCTTGGGAGTCACCCTGAAAATTTCGCCATGATCGCCGGTAGCGACGTACAGGTTGCCGGAGTTGTCGAAAACCAGGTCCCAGATGTACTTCGTGCCGGGATCGAAAAACACCGACGAGGAAAATTCGCTCGGCCGATTTGGTCTTCTCCGCCTCAGCTTTCCCCTTTCCGACCGGAGCGATGGCGCGTGTTCGATGCGGTAGACCTTGCCGTCGGGATTGGTGGCGGCATAGAGAATGCCGTTCTTGTCCACGACCAGGGCCTGCACCTGCAATTCCTGGGGCTCGAAGATGGTGGTGGATTGCCCCTGCGGCGTGATGCGATACACGCGGGCGGGCGCGCCGGTAGCGGCGTAGAGATTTCCGCTCTGATCGGCCGCGATCGACCAGATGTAAGTGGATGGCGTGGTGGAGATCGCCTTGAACGCGGGAGCCAGTTCGAGACCGCCCATGCTGCGAATGGCCACGCCCGTCGCCGTGCCCTTGCTCAGGTCGTCAAATTTGGATTGTTCCCAGGTGCGAGTGCCTTCGCCGAATGCGAAATGAACCAGCGGCTAGCAGAGAAATACAGAAACGAGAAAGAATTGCTTACGCAGACGGATTGCCAATTTCATTACCTCATAGCTGATCTTGAGCGGGAGAATTCAGAGTATCACGGAGCAAGTGTGGATCGGGCGCCCTCGCCCGCCGGTTTTGAAGTTGGGTGAATGCCGCTTCGAAGTTGGTTCTGGAACAGTACCGAGATGGCAAGCCCCGCTGACAGTCTTACAGAGGTCAAGGCCAAAGACGCGCGGAGCGAGGGCGCACGAGCGACACCCGCCCCACACGTACTTACTTGATCGTAATGGTCAGCACCTGCGCGCCCGCGACCACATAGTCCAGCGGCGCGGTGGCGGCTTCGTTCACCGACGACTCGCCCTGCACCACCATCTCCTGGGTGCCGCGCATGCCGTCCATCACGTTCATGATGGAGAGCGGCAGAGTGGGCATGACCTTGTCCGCGACCATGGCTTCGGGATCGGCCTCGAGCAGCGACACGTAGACCCGATTGTTGACGTGCTGTTTGTTCAGCAGCGCAATGGTCGAAGCCAGATCCAGTTTGCGGCCCAGTAGCGGAGCTGCCGCGGCGGATCCGGTCGAGCGTTTCGCCATCGCTGACCAGAATGCGCAGTGGGCCCTTTGGAAGTGGAGGTCGGAATATGAATCGGAATCTGGTGCAGGATCACCTCGCCGCGATAAGGACGCAGCACAGTTTCGATCGTGATCTCGTCGCCCGGGCGGGCTTCGGTCACATCGGTGCGGGCGCCTTCCAGACGGGCCCAGCGGCGTTCGCGGACCAGGTCGAAATCAAGCTGCACGCCGCGAATGCCGGGCACGTTGTACGGATTGTCGTAGATGCGGCTGAAGCGTTCCCCAAGGGACAGCGCCGCCATCACCGCGGCCGGCTGTCCGCCGTCCGACGGCGCAAACATGTTCTGCACCGTGACGTCGGGATATCCGTTCACGCTGATCCGGCCGTTCATGCGGTAGGTCGTGTCTTCGCCGTACTCGTTCACTCCGTGCAGCGCGTTGAACACCGTGGCCATCATGGCCACCGGACTCAGGTTGGCGTTGTTCAGCACTTCGTAGTGAAATTGCTTGTTCGCCGCCCCGCCATGGATGTTCAAGCGTGACCGGAATCATCTCCGGCTGCTTGCCGAACTCTCCCATGATGCCGGTGTGACGGTCCTGCACGAAGGCGCCCACCGGCTCGGTGGCGTTCACGATCTTGAAAGCGTTCAGCGGCGAAGGCAGAGTGGCCAGCACTTCCGCCTTGGTCATCGGCAGATCCACCATGCCGAACTGCAGCAGCGGATGGCCGCAGGCCAGCAGGTGCTGCGCGTCCATGTAGGTGACGGTGCAGGTGGCGGCGATGTCCATGTCGCCGCGCACCAGAATCGCGCTGATGGCCGAGCCCGGCTCCAGAGGTTCGGGCTGCTTGCTGCTCGCTGACCGAGCCCACGCCCATCACCGGCACGATTCCGGCCTTGCGCGAACTGCGGAGCGAAGCGCTGCATGGCTTCCTGCGAGAATCCGCTGAACACCAGCGGCGTCTCGATCGGCTTCAGGTAGTTGGCATAGTCTTCTGGTGCATCGGAACGTCGCTCAACGCCAGGGCCGGAGGTCTTGCTGGGCATTCGAACGCGCCGCTCGGCATTCGCCGTGCTGCTTCCCGGACTGCGATCCATGGCGTTGATCTCGAGCATCTCGGCGATGGGAGTTACGCCGGCAATCGGTTCCTTGGAGAATTCGCCGATGCGGAAAGCCAGCGCCCCCGCCAGTTTGCCGTTCGAGATAAACCGGGCTGCCGCTCATGCCGGCGACCACGCCGGTGTATTCCGCCTTCTCGCCCGACAGGCGCACCAGGATGATGTCGCCCTTGGGGCCGTTGGCGTTCTTCAGAATCCCAAGAACTTCCACTTCCATGGACTCCGGCTTGGTGCCCTGAAACACGGTGTAGGCAACGCCATGCATTCCGGCGTGGATCTCGCTCACCGGAATGGTTTCAACCGGCTTGGAGGTTTGGGCCTGAACGATTGATGGAGCAGGGTTAACGAGAGCAAGGCCGAAAAAGGAAGAGAGCTGTGACACTGGAGAAAAGCGCACGTCTCATGAATTTGACCCTGGAGCCGACAACTGCTCCGCCAGAGCAACACTGACACTTCGCCTGCCTGTATGTGATTTGCCGGGCGGGAGAGGAGCAAAACGCCAAAGCCAAGGCCGTGCAAAACATCCCAATCGCGAAGCCCTGCGTCTATACTAGCATAAGGGTTTTCCGAGGAATTCCATGTTTTCTATTGCACTGGATCAGAAATTTGAGGCTTGAGCGCGCGCAATTTGTCAACTATCCCATTGATGATATTGGCTTTGACGTTTCTGACGATCAGGAGTGCCCAGGCTGCATGGCGCAGGACCAGTCCGCGACCCGGCGACCAGCGGGCAAAAGCAGGAAGCGCCGCCGGAAGCGGGCGGCCCCCAGAACGACGTCGGGCCCTATGCCATCCCGAAGAAGAAGGAAGAGCCGCCTCCGCCGCCGCCCCCGGCAAAGCCGAAAAAAGTCGAGGGCATGCCGGACTATTCCATCAAGGTGGACGTCCCGCTGGTGAACGTGGATGTTCTGGTCACCACCAAAGACGGACAATTCATTCCCGGCCTGAAGAAAGACAACTTCCGCGTGATCGGAGGATGGCGTCCAGCAGTCAGTTACCAACTTCGACATCTCGCAAGCCCCGATCACGGCCGTGCTGCTGGTCGAATTTGCCTCCACCAACTACTACTTCATGGTGGACGCGCTGAACGCCAGCTACGCCTTCGCCAACTCGCTCAAGAAAAATGACTGGGTTGCGGTGATTTCCTACGACATGAAGCCGCACATCCTGGCCGACTTCACCCAGGACAAGCAGGCAGTCTACGGCGCCCTGAACCAGTTGCGAATTCCGGGATTCGCCGAAACCAATCTGTTTGACGCCCTGTATGACACGCTTGGACCGCGTGGACCAGATCGAAGGACGCAAGTACGTCATCCTCGTAACCACCGGCGTCGACACCTTCAGCAAGCTCAACCTCGACCAGATCACCAAGAAGATCAAGGCCACGCACGACGTGACCATCTTTCCCATCAGCGTCGGATTCGCGGTGCGCAACTACTGCGAAACCCATCGCTGCGGCTACACCCACGGCATGGGCATTCCAGTTGGCGAGATGGATTACCTGCAGGGCGACAATGAAATGAACACCTTTGCCCGCCTGACCGGAGGACGCGCCTACTTCCCCCGATTTCAGGCGGAACTGCCGGAGATCTTTCACGACATCATCGGCGACATTCGCAACCAGTACAACCTCGCCTATCACCCCACCAATCCCAAACTCGATGGCACCTACCGCAAACTGAAAGTCGAAGTGGTCGCTCCGGATGGAGGTCCGCTGAAAGTCAAAGACCAGAAGGGCAAAGACGTGAAGTACACAGTTGCTGGCGCGGGAAGGTTACACCGCGAAGCACACGGTGGAATAGCTAGTGAGATAGAGCCCAGTTGTCAGCCGCAGTTCTCAGTTGTCACGTGAGCTAGTGGACGTGGGCAAGTGTGTCCAGCAGAGAAGAGCAGTCCCACTCCCAGAAAGACCACCAGAGCCATTTTCACGCCCGGCTCGCGGTTGACCTCCGGCATCAGGTCTGAGGCTGCCACGTAAATCGTTACTCCCGCGGAAAGCGGCAGTCCGAAACTCACCTGGTGGCGGAACACCGCCATGGTGAGTACTCCGGCCAGAGTTGATGCCCCCAGCAGCATCGACGCGCCCCAGGCAATGCCTCGGCTCTGCCCGCTGGCCAGCATGACCGACGCAATGGTGAATCCTTCCGGAATCTTGTGCAGGAAGATGGCCAGAAAAATGATCCATCCCAGCCAGTTGGAAACAATAAAGCCGGAAGCGATGGCAATGCCGTCAAAGAAAGTATGGATGATCAACCCCATGAGCACCGAATATCCCCGGTGGCCATGGACGAAGGCATCCTTGTGGGTTTCCTCGCCGAAGTGAAAGTGGGGAGTGACCGTGTGCTCGAACAAATGAACGATGAGATATCCGGCCAGAACCAGAAAGGGAGCGCTTTTGCCGCGAAGCTCCAGGCTCGCCGGGAAAATCTCCACAATCGCCGTCGCCAGCATGAATCCCGCGCCCAGCGCCACGAAATATTTGAGGTAAGAGCGGTCCCAGTGTCTTCTGGACGATGATGGCGCCGCCAAAAACATTGGCCGCCGCCGCGGTCAGGCCGAGCAGAATACTGAGGAGAATAGGATGCATGTCGCGGGAGGATGATAACAGTTCCCTGTTCCCAGTTCTCCGTTCTCAGCTATGCTGCCGGCCGGATGGCGCCGATCAGGCCATTCAGTATTTTCCCCAGCTCAGCGGCCTTGTCGAGCAGTTGCTTGCCGTGTTCCGGAGTGAAGTAGGCGAGGTTCTGGGCGATCATCAGTTGAGTTTCAACCTCGACCAGTGATCCTCGGGCCCGTCCCAGGAAGAAATGGAACTCGTTCGCCGAGTAAAGCGCGCCTGCCCTTCGGCAATGTTGGTCGGAATCGCCACTGCCGCTCTTCGCAACTGACTGGCCAGCGCGTAGATTTCGTCACGCGGAAATGCTCTTGCTGGTGCGGTAAACATCCATCACGAAGTCCATGGCCTTTTGCCATGCGATCAGCTCCCGGTATGACTGTCCCATAAAGAATCCTCCTGGGGACAATCATGCCAGGTCTGCGCACAAGAAAGATGTGACGGATGAACACTGAGAACTGAGAACTGAGAACAGAGAACTGGTTTGTTGTCAGTTATTAGTTCTAGGTTCTCTGTTCTCAGTTCTGTTCCAAAATGGGAAACTCATCACCCGCTGTGCCGGATATGCATCACGTCGCCATCCTGCACGATGTAGTCTTTGCCTTCGAGGCGCAGCGTGCCCTTGGCGCGGGCATTGGCTTCGGAGCCGGCTTCCAGCAACTGGTCCCAGCGAATAGTTTCGGCGCGAATGAAATGCTTCTCCAGATCGGAGTGAATGGCGCCGGCAGCTTCCACCGCGCGGGTGCGGACGGGAATCGTCCAGGCGCGGCATTCGTCTTCGCCGGCGGTAAAAAAGGAAATCAGGCCCAGCAGAGTGTAGGTGGTGCGAATCAGGCGAACCAGGCCGCTTTCTCGTCAGACCATAGCTGGAAAGAAACTCGGCCGCATCGGCGTCGCTCATCTCGGCAAGTTCGGCTTCCACCTTTCCGCAGATGGCGGACGCGCCCGCATTGGGGCGCGAAGCGACCTCGGTCAGATTGTATTTGCCGATCGCGTTCTCGAGATCGTTGCCGAGCTCCGTGCTCTCGCCGACGTTGAGAACGTAGAGAATCGGCTTTTCGCTCAGAAACATGAAGCCGCGCAGACGCTTCTTGTCTTCCGGCGTCATCTCCATTTCGCGCAGCGGCCGCTCGGTTCCCAGATGAGCGTTGGCTCGCTTCAGCAGGTCGAATTCTTTTTCGAGCTCGGGCGTGCGCATCTTCTTCAGATCTTTTTCCAGGCGCTCCAGCCGCTTTTCGATCTGCCCCAGGTCGCTGACCATCAGATCGAAATCGACGTTCTTGATGTCGCGCAGCGGATCGACCGGCCCGACGTGCGGAATGGAAGGATCTTCAAAGGCGCGCACCACGTGCGCCAGCGCGTCCACGTTGCGCAGGTGCCCGACGTAGGCGCTCTCTTTGAGCGCTTCCTGTCCGATGGCGCCCACGTCCACGTATTCGACGGAGGCGTGGGTCAGCTTCTTCGGGTTGTAGAGCGCGGCCAGGCGGTCGAGACGGTCGTCCGGCACCTTGGCCACACCGATATGGGCCTCGCGCGGGTTGGCGTACGCCTGGTCGGAAAGATGCGCCTTGGTGAGAATCCGGAAAAGAGATGTCTTGCCTACCTGGGGCAGGCCAATGATGCCAGTTTTCATAAGGAACAAAGATAGAGACAGAAAGATGATAACAGCCGAGTTCAGGCGAGCGACCGCGCGGTCAGATAAGCCACCACCAGACCCAGCAGCATGACTCCGCTTTCGAGGCGCGTGGACCAGTGATGCAACGCATCGAATTGCACGCGCGCCGGATTGTCAGCTGGCGCCGAATCGATCTCGCCGATCGAAGTCCGGAGCGCGTCCATCCGCGGAATGATGCCGAACTGCGAGATCAGCGTCAGCGCCAGCATCAGGCAGACCAGAACATTGCGCGCCGCGAAAACATGCGCGCTCGCCGCTGCTCAACCGGCTGTAACAGCAGCGAACTGGCCAGAAAGACCACGCCTGAGACAATGCCCATCCAGTGCAGAATTCCCAACGACGCGCCCACCACCAACCCTGCCAGATGTCGCGTCGGCAGCACCGAAGAAAGCTGTTTGCGCCACCACCGGGAAAAATATCAATCCCGCCCAGCCAGACGATCAGAGAGAGCAGCATGAGGAAGCGAAGAAATGACATGACGGCTGATCATTATGACCGGTGAAAGGACATGAAAGCCAGCGCAAACTGAGAACCGAGAACTGAGAACTGAGAACTGGTTTTATTCGTTAACGTATCTAATTAAACGAATGATGATGAGGACTACACCGGCACCCGCACGCTCTCCACAATCTCCTGCATCAACTGCTCCGCCTGTTCGGACTTCTTCAGAGTAGAAGAGTAGCGGCCATTCACCGCGACGCGGTGGGCAAACACCGCCACCACCAGCGGCTTGAAATCTTCCGGAACGCAAAAGTTGCGGCCGTCGAGAAAAGCCATGGCCTGCCCGGCGCGATAGAGCATCTGCGAACCGCGAGGCGAAACGCCCAGCGAAAACTGCTCCGACTCGCGGGTCTCGCGGACAATCGCGAGCACATAGCTGACCAGCGATTCATCCACTCGCACCTGGGTGACGGCCTGCTGCATTTCGAGCACATCGGCGCCGGTCAGCACCGGTTCCAGAAGTTCCAACTGCGCCGTCCCGGCTTCCGAGCGCAGAATCTCGCGTTCGGAATCGCCGTCGGGATATCCCATCCGCACCCGCATCAGAAAGCGATCGAGCTGCGACTCGGGCAAAGGATACGTGCCATGATGCTCGACCGGATTTTGCGTGGCAATCACCAGAAAGGGTTGCGGCAGCGAGTAAGAATGCGAATCCACCGTGACCTGGCCTTCGTTCATGGCCTCGAGCAAGCGCGGATTGGGTCTTGGGAGTGGTGCGGTTGATCTCGTCGGCCAGCAGGACGTTGGTGAAAATCGGTCCACGCTTGAATTCGAACTGCTGCTCGATGGCGGAGTAGATCGAGATGCCAAGAACGTCCGACGGAAGCATGTCGCTGGTGAACTGCACCCGCTGAAAGCCGCAGTCGATGGCCCGCGCCAGGGCCTGGCCGAGTGTCGTCTTGCCCACTCCAGGGACGCCTTCGATCAGCAAGTGTCCGCGAGCCAGCACCGAAACCAGTGCGAGGCGGATAACATCATCCTTGCCGCGAATCACCTTGCGCAGTGCGTTTTCCAGCTGCGTCGCGCGATGGGACGCGGCAATAGCGGTTTCAGGCGACATCAAGAAATTCTACTATGCGATTGCAGCGGTTGAGGCGGGCGCGAGGCGTTACGAACGTCACATGATCAGCTCGTCAGACTCTCAGCCATCAGCACGCTCAGATCTCAGCTCGAGTACTGGCCGTTTGGCTGATAGCTGAGAGCTGAGCTGACAGCTTACTGCAGTAAACTCTGCCGGCCGTCCGGTCAGTCGCTCGATGCGCTTCGCGATCGGCGGATGGGTGGAGAACAGGTTGCCGAAGTTCATGCCCAGCAGCGGCTGAATGATGAACAGGTGCGCCGTCGATGGTGTGCCCATCATCGGCACGCGGCGTGAGTAGGCATCGAGTTTGGCCAGAGCGCTGGCCAGCGCATAAGGATTGCCGGTAAAGTGCGCGCCGGTTTCGTCGGCCGCGTATTCGCGCGAGCGCGAAACTGCCATCTGGATCAGCATGGCGGCAATCGGCGCCAGAATCAGCATCAGCAGACCACCCATGCCCCCGCCGCGACGATCGTCGCGATCGCCCATGCCACCGAAGTAAGCGCCGTAGCGCAGCCAGGTGATCGCGCCGGCGATGGTGGCAGCGACCGAACTGATCAGGATGTCGCGGTTGTTCACGTGTCCGAGTTCGTGCGCCAGCACGCCTTCCAGTTCCTCGTCGTTCAGCAGATTCAGGATGCCCTCGGTGACGGCGACCGAAGCATGCTTCGGATTGCGTCCGGTGGCAAAAGCGTTCGGTGAATCGGTTGGAATCACGTAAATCTTCGGCATCGGCAGGCCGATCTTCTGGGTCATCCGCTCGACCACGTTGTAGACCCGCGGCAACTGCTCGCGCGTCACCGGCTTGAGCGCGGTAGGTGCTCAGCGCGATCTTGTCGGAAAAGAAGTAGGCGACGAAGTTGGTCACCACGGCGATGCCCAACGCGAGCAGCATGCCGTTCTGGCCGCCGAAGGCGCGGCCAACTGCCATCAGCAGCAGCGTCAGGGCGGTCAGAAGAAATGCGGTCTTGAATGTATTTCCCATAACAGTATCCACTCTATTAGATGGTCCGCTGGGGAAAGGGATGCATGCTGCAAAAACGGGCGGGACGGGCGGTTTGTTGAAGGGCTACGCTCTGGAATACTCAATGATCAATTGGGAGGGCGAGGACGCCCGCCCAACAGCCGGCGGGACGCCGGCGCTACTTAACAGCGGCGCGCTTGAGGGCTCGTTCCAGGGTCTGGTCGAGCGCGGCGCGGGCCTTTTCGTATTCCTGCTGCGAGATGCTGCCTTGTTTGTGCTCCACTTCGAGCTGAAACAGCTCTTCCTTCAGCGCTTCGAGAAGCAGGCCGGAGCGGGCCGGAGACCGGCGGGCTGGTCGGCGCCTCAGGCAACTGGATGGTCGGAGGGTCCGAAATCGGGAACCGTGGCGGTTCTGGAGCGAGTGGTGATGTAGATGCGCACCCGCGACCAGCACCACGGCGAAGCCGCCGAGAATGTACCAGCGATATTTTTCCAGAGGATCGGGAGCGTCAATCGGCGGGCCCAAGCCTCCGCCGGGACGGGCATCGCGTCCGGCTGTGGCCGCGCCGCCGCCCTCGGCTGGAGTTGGCGCGCCCTGGCTGTCGTCGCCGGCTTCGCCCAGCGTGCCTGTGCCCGAAATCTTGAAGGCCAGCGGCTGCCCTGCTTGTGTGTTCGATGCAACCTGAACCAGCGCATCCGACTGGCGCGGATCCTTCATCGCCTTGAAATCGGTGCCGGGCGCGGCTGCAAACTGCATGGTCTTGGGCAGCATCACGACAAAGTGCTGCGCCGCATAGAGCGGCTTGGGATCGATGCTGAGCTCGCCGGTGTAGGGCAAGTGAAACACGACCTGAAACTGGGTTTCGCCGGGCCGCAGCGGGAAGATGAAGGCGTAGCGGTTCTTCTCCTTTTCGGGAACGGGCGCGGAGTTGATGCGGCTGGCCGCCGGCGGTCATCGCCATGGCCTGATCGATCTGCGCGCCGTCGGGCAGATAGAACTCGAAGTTCTGGTCGTTCATCTGGGTGCGCGGCGGGCTGGAGCTGTTGTTGACCGCGAACAGGCGGATGCCCTGCAACTCGTTGCCCTGCGCCTGAAAGCGCATCACGTCGGCGGTGACGCTGATGCCGTCGACTTTCTTGGACACGTCGTAAACCTCCACTTCGACCGAGGTCGACTCCCGGAGGCGCCATGCGGTGGTAAGTCACGCCCTGGTGAATGGCGCGAATCAGATGTGGGCCGGCGTCGGGCAGGTTGAAAGCTGAAGTGACCGCTGGCGTCGGCCTTGGTGCGGGCGGCTTCTTCCATGCCCTGCGCCAGTTTGATCAGGACGACGTCATCGCCGGCGGCGGGCTTGCCGGTGGTTCCATTCTTGAGCGTGCCGGTCAGGGTTTGCGCGGAGGCGACCGCGCCCAGCCAGAAGCACGAAGCAGGCCACAGCAATTTTTGGAGAGAGCTTCAAACTCTCGCTCCTTTTTTGCCGGGGAGTGACGGAAGCGGCAGCCTGTTCGAGCCGCGCCATCTCCGCCAGAATGCCGGCCGCTTCTTCTTCCAGAGAGGACTTCAGCGACTGGTAGTCCTGATCGGGAAGCTTGCCCGCCTGGTGTTCGAAATTCAGATCGCGCAGGTTCTCGTAAACCGCGTCCTTGCGCTCCTGCAGGTAGGCCAGCCGGGTCTTCTCCGGACCCATGTGCAGTCTTCCGGGAAGATAAAAGACGTAGAACAGAGTGCCCAGAGTCACCATGGCGCAGGCGAGAATTGCGACGGTCATAGTTCGGTGTCCTTCCGGGCCTGATTGCGAAAGCGTTCCAGTTCCGCGCCGCTGACGGGCAAGACACCGCCCGGAGCTGCCAGCGCGGGCCTTTTCCGCCACGCCAGCACGATGAAAATGGTGGTCAGCAGGCCGAGCACCAGCGCCAGAAACGGCATGACCCATGCCACCCGGTTGAATCCGGTGGCAGTCGGCGCAGCCAGCACCGTGGGACCGTATTTCTGGACGAAGTCCTGCAGAGTCAAGTCGTCATTGTCGCCGCGATCGAGTCCCGCCACGAGTTCGCCGCGCATGCGGTCGGAATAGGTGCAGCCCACGTGATTGCATTCCAGCAGAATCTGGTTGCAGCCGCAGACGCACATCAACCGGTGGCCCAGACTGTTGAAGCGAGCCGCCTCGTCCCCGGCGCCGAGGAAGGCGAACACCGCCAGGCAGAGCAGCGCCGCCTGCAAACGCGCGACACGGAACTGGGCAGCGACTTCATAATTTCGGATTTCAGATTCTCGATTTCAGATTATCGATTCCATCGCGATTTGCTCGTTCAACTGGCATCGTCGGTGATCCGATCTGAAATCTGCGATCTTCAATCTGAAATCGCCCATCAGTCTCCGGCCCCTGCCGGAGCGGTTTCGACTCCGCGCCGGCGCCGTGACGCGTACCGGCGCCGCGTTCGGGATCAGGCCCAGCACTGTTCCGCCAATCATGATCAGAACTCCCACCCAGATCCACATCACCAGCGGATTCAGGTGCGCCTTGATGATGGGCCGGCCGGTCGTCTCGTTCAGCCCTTCATAAGTCAGGTAAAGATCTTCTTTGACGGTCGAGCGAATTCGAGGCAGGGTCTGCGGCTGCTGGCTGGCCTTGTAAAAGCGCCGCTCGGGATACATGGTCGTGATCTGCTTGTCGCCCTTGAAGACGTTGATGATCGCCCACTCGTTGCTGTAGTTCGGATTGTCGTCCTGGGTGTAGGACTGGCAGACCAGCGTGTAGGGGCCGATGGTCATCTTGTCGCCGAAGCCCATTTCTTTCTCTTTATCCTGATTGAAAGGCGTGCCGAGGATTCCGATGATGACGACCGCCACGCCGAAGTGCACGATGTAGCCGCCGTAGCGGCGGGTGTTGCGATGGAACAGGTGCACCATCGAGGCCAGCAGATTCTGGCCGGTGTGGCGCGAGATCACGCGGCCGCCGCGAATAAACTCGGAGATCACGGTCAGCGCGACCAGCGCGGCCAGCATGGCGGCCATGAGCGCGTAGAAGTAAGAGATGTCCGTCCAGGGCCGAACGCCGAAGGCGATCATCAGAATGCCGACCGCGAGCGCGCCCAGCGCCGGCCACATGAAATTGCGCTTCAGGCTCTCGAACGAAGTCTTGCGCCACGCCAGCAGCGGGCCGACCGCGGTCAGCAACAAGCAGCAGCAGCGCAACCGGAATCGCCACCTTGTTGTAGAACGGCGGACCCACCGTGACCTTGTTGCCTTGCACATATTCCGAAATCAGCGGGAACCACGTGCCCCACAGCACGGTGAAGCAGGCCAGCAGCAGCAGCAGGTTGTTGAACAGGAAACTCGACTCGCGCGAAATCAGCGATTCCAGCTTGTGCTCGCTGCGCAGGTGCGACTTGTTTTTGAAAAAGAAAAACGCAAACGTGACCAGCGTGATCAGCAGAAACCACTTGAACCAGTCGCCGATCGAAGACTGCGCGAAGGCATGCACCGAACTGATGATTCCGCTGCGCGTCAGGAACGTTCCCAGAATCGCCAGCCAGAACGTGGCGAAGATCAGCCACATGTTCCACATCTTCAGCATGCCGCGCTTTTCCTGCATCATCACCGAATGCAGAAACGCGGTGCCGGTCAGCCAGGGCATCAGCGAGGCGTTCTCCACCGGATCCCATCCCCAGTAGCCGCCCCAGCCCAGAACCGAATACGCCCAGTGCGCGCCCAGGAAAACGCCGCAGGTCAGGAAGCCCCAGGTCACCATGGTCCAGCGGCGGGTGATGTGAATCCACTTCTCGCCGGGATAGCGCATGATCAGCGCGCCCAGCGCGAAGGCAAAGGGCACGGTGAAGCCCACGTATCCCAGATAGAGCATGGGCGGATGGATCACCATCTCGGGATATTGCAGCAGCGGATTCAGCCCGGTGCCGTCCGCGGGCAACGTGCCCTGTCATGAGGGCAAAAGGATGGGCGGCAAAATTCAGCAGCAGCAGAAAGAAAATCTGTACCGCGGCGATGATGACGGAAGCGTAGGCAAAAAGCCGCGTGTCAGTTTTGTGCCGCAGCCGCAGAACCAATCCGTAGGCCGCCAGCAACAGCGACCAGAACAGCAGCGAACCTTCCTGCCCCGACCACAGCGTGGCGAACTTGTAGGGCGCGGGCAGATCGCGATTGCTGTGATGGTAGATGTAGGCGATGGAGAAATCGTCCTGGAAGGCGGAGGTGACCAGGACGACGGCCGCAAGAAACACCAGCGCAAAAGTGGCAATGCCCGCGCGGCGCGCGGTTTCGCCCAGCCGTTCCGATCCCGGACCCGGCACGAGCCAAAGCCAACGCTCCCGCGAGGAACGAGTACGCGCTCAAGGCCAACGCGAGCAGAAGCGCAAAACTGCCAATTTGGGACATGGAAGACCCGAAGCAGGTATTTTTTCAGAAACAGCAGGCGGAGGCAACCGGAGAATCACGGAGTGCTAATCAGAAGGACAGGTACGGCGCTCGAAGCGTCCACGTGGGGACAGCCGCACTCCGCTGTCTGGCGGAGCGAAGCTGCGAGTCTTTGGCCGCAAGTAGTCTGTAGTCTGTCGAGCTGCGCTCGACGGGACAGCCGGGGGCGGCTGTCCCCACGCGTTCCGTTCCTGAACCTAGGCGCTCTGCTGCTGGTCGTCGACGAGTCAGAATTTCCCGCTCCGCGACCAGCCAATCTTCGTTCTCGTGACCTGGCGTGTATCCCCGCTGCTCGTACAGTTGGTACGCGCGAAGGCGGATTTGCTCTTCCAGATCTGCCGTAGACGGTAGTTGTTCTTGGCTTCAGCCGGATTCGGCGACAGGCATGGTTGCAACCTGCTTACGACTGGTGGTGCCATTCCCAGGGGTTTTTACACGAGCCATAATCGAATACTCCTTACATAATAGGCCAAGGTTCAGCAATGAACCGAATTGATGAATGAGCCACATACACGTTGGACGTCACGTAGGGGCCCGACATAGATTGTGGCGAATTCGCACATCAATCATAAACCGAATGGCTGTGGATGCGGGAGAGGAGAATCAAGAAAATATCTGATTTGCATGAAACAATTTTGGTAATCGTTTACATCGATCGCTAGTAAAAATCATGCGAACTGGTCTCAGCCTGGGTAATCGACAAGGGCATTACCCGCCGTGCCTTCACCGAAATAACGTTATCCTGATTTTGCAGAATCCCTTCCACCATCAGGAACTGTTCTGAAGTCAGCAGCAGACGATTTTTCTGAAACAGGTCGGGCATGATGATGGCATTGGCGACTCCCGTCTCGTCCTCCAGACTGAGAAAGACGAAACCTTTGGCGGTGCCGGGGCGCTGGCGCGCGATGACGCATCCTCCAATGCGCAGATATTTACCATTGGGAATGCCGGCAAGATCGCTGGCCTTGCGGACTCCGATCGCATCCATGTGCGCGCGATGATAGGCCATGGGGTGCGGGCCCACGGTCAGGCCGGTGCCGCGGAAGTCGGCCACCAGTCGCTCTTCCGGATTCATGGGACGCAGCGGAGAGCTGGAATCAGGCTCGGAAAGTTCGTCGAGCAACGGCCCGGAGTGACGAACCGAACGTTCGATTTGCCAGAGAGCGTCGCGGCGATGAAGAGATTGCAGATTTCCAATTGCAGATTTCAGATTGGCTGGGAGCTTCAATCTGAGATCTGCAATTTAATCTGAAATTCTTTACAGTCTTTACGCGAAGATGGCCCACTGAATTCAGAGCCCCGATTTCCGCCAGCGTATTCAGTTCGTCCTTGCGCAGTTCAGGAACGCGATGGATGAGATCGTGAATCGAAGTGAACGGCGCGAGATTGCGTTGGCGAATCAATTGCGTGAGCAGCCTCTTCGCGCAACCCGCGAACGTAACGAAGGCCAAGGCGTAGCGCCGGCGTCCCTTCGATCGCGCTCAGGGCAGGCCCGCCGTCTGTCGGGTGGGCGACTCGCCCGCCGCTTATAAAATTATTCAATAGCTTCAGTTTCTTTCGCCCCTCCGGGGCTTCGTTCTCTTCTGCTCCTGTCCCCACGGCTTACGCCGTGGGCTACATTCTTTCGCCGCTCCGCGGCTGGTTCGCCGTATATTCCTACGGAACGACGAACGATCTTGGCCGACGATGACGACCATCGACTACGACTGGCCAACGACCAGCGACGAATGACCAACGACCGTCCTGACGACTGACGACTGA
This sequence comes from Terriglobia bacterium, assembly GCA_963696825.1. Lineage (GTDB taxonomy): Bacteria > Acidobacteriota > Terriglobia > Terriglobales > Acidobacteriaceae > JAIQFF01. The sequence continues at coordinate 309,067 of CAVOLN010000006.1, read as the reverse complement.
CGACCGACGACTGTCTTGCAACGACTGTGCACTCCCACTCCGACTTCATCACATCGATCGGAAATATCTTCAGCCCGTGGCGTTGCGCATCGGTCACAATCGTGGCGGGACGATAAAAACCCATGGGCTGGTTATTGAGCAGGGCAGCGGTGAAAGCGGCCAGGTAGTGACATTTCAGATAGGCGCTGGCATAGGCGATCAGCGCGAAGCTGGCGGCGTGGGACTCGGGAAATCCGTACAGCGCGAAAGAAGTGATCGAAAGCACGATCTGTTCCTGCGCTTCGCGTGAAATGCCGTTGCGTTCCATGCCGGCACGAAGCTTGGCCTCGATTTCCTTCATGCGCTTTTCCGAGCGCTTGAAGCCCATGGCCCGGCGCAGATCTTCCGCCTCGCCGCCGCTGAATCCCGCGACCACCATGGCCATGCGCAGCAACTGTTCCTGAAAAAGCGGGACGCCCAAGGTGCGCTTCAGCACCGGTTCGAGCGAAGGATGCGGATAAGTAACCTGCTCGCGTCCCTGGCGGCGCTGCAAGAAAGGATTCACCATCTGCCCCACAATCGGTCCGGGGCGAATGATGGCGACCTGCACCACGATGTCATAGAAACGTTTTGGACGCAGGCGCGGCAGGCACGACATCTGGGCGCGGCTTTCCACCTGAAACATGCCGATGGTGTCGGCCTTTTGCAGCGTGGAGTAAACCGTGGGATCGTCCGCCGGCAGGTGGGCGAGGTCCACTTCTTCGCCATAGTGATCGCGGATGAGCGTGATGGAATCTTCCAGCACCGCCATCATGCCCAGGCCGAGCAGGTCCACTTTGATGATGCCGAGGTCGGCGCAGTCTTCCTTGTCCCACTGCACCACCACGCGGCCCGGCATGGACGCCGGTTCGAGCGGCACCACGGAATCGAGCTGCCCCTGGCAGATCACCATGCCGCCGGAATGCTGTCCCAGATGGCGCGGCAAATCCTGCACCGCTTCGCACAGCTCAAAATATTTGCGCAGGCGAGGATGGCTGCAGATCCAGCCCGGCATCGTGGAAGCGATGGTCGAGCGCTGTCATGAGCGTCGCGATATTCCCAGGTGGAGACTGCGGTGGAAACTTTATCCAGAGTCTCCGGATCGAAGCCCAGAGCCTTGCCCATTTCCCGCCCCGCCATGCGATTGCGATAGGTAATGACGTTGGCGGTCATGGCCGCGCCGCGTTCGCCGTAGCGTTTGTACAGATATTGAATGACGCGCTCGCGCTGGTCGCCGCTGGGCAGATCGAGATCGATGTCGGGCCACTCGCCGCGTTCCTCGGAAAGAAAGCGCTCGAAAAGCAGTTCCATGCCGATGGGATCGACGGCAGTGATGCCCAGCGAATAGCAGACGGCGCTGTTGGCGGCCGAGCCGCGTCCCTGCACCAGAATGTTTTCCTCGCGGCAGAAGCGGACCAGGTCCCACACAATCAGAAAATAGCCGGCCAGCTTGAGTTTTTCGATCAGCGCCAGTTCACGCTCAATCTGGCGCTGGGCACGGCTTTTGAGGCCGGCATCTGACCGGCCATAGCGCTGCTGAAAACCTTCCCGGGTGCGCTCCCGCAGGAAAGACATCATGGTCTCGCCTTCCGGCACGGGATATTTGGGGAATTCGTATCCCAGATGCTTCGAGCGTGAATTCGAGACGGGACGAAAGTTCCACCGTATTGGCCAGGGCCTCGGGCAGGTCGGCGAAAAGCTGCTGCATCTGCTGCGGCGATTTCACGATGACGCTCGGAGTTGCGCGCCAGCAGACGTCCGGCAGTGGCCAGCGTGCAATGATTGCGAATCGCGGTGAACACGTCGCAAAGTTCACGCTCCTGCGGCGTCGCATAGCAGACACCATTGGTGGCCAGCAACGGCAGTTGCAGCGAGCGGGCAATTTCGATGGCGGCGCGGTTGCGCGCCTCCTGCTCGCGATGAAAATGGCGCTGCAGTTCCACATAGACATTGTCGCGGCCAAAGATGCCGGTCAGGCATTCGACCGAGCGCCGCGCTTCTTCCATGCCGCCCTGGGCCAGCGCAGTGGCGAGCGGACCGTCATCGCCGCCGGTGAGGCAGATCAGTCCGGCAGCATGTTCCTCGCAGTTCCTCTTTGCGGACAGCGCCTTCGCCTTTCTTCGAGCGCAGCTTCATTTTGGTGATCAGGCGGCAGAGGTTCTGGTAGCCGGCGCGGGAAGAGACGAGAAGGGGAAGGCGGAAGGGATTGCAGATTGCTGATTTCAGATTGCAGAGTGATTCGAGACTTTTCGGGGTTTCAAATCTGCAATCTGAAATCTGAAATCTGAAATTTCGCACGTAACCTCCGCTCCCAGATGCGCCTTGATCCCTGCCTTCTTTGCCGCCATATAGAAACGGGGCGCGCCATAGACGCCGTCGCGGTCGAGCAGCGCCATGGCCGGCATATGCAGGTTGCGCGCAGGTGGCGATCAGGTCCTCGGGCAGGGAGGCGCCTTCGAGAAAGCTGAAAGCCGAGCGGGAATGGAGTTCGATGAACATCGTCCCTGGCTGGAGGGAGGAGCTTGTATTCGCTATTTGTTCGCCCAATAGTCTGGCGGGACGGAAAGAGATTGTCAAGCCGGCCAATGTTCGCAACTAGCAATGCGGGAAACCTCTGTGGCTGAATACTTGGCCAGATTATTTAAGAACGGACAGGCCCCACGAAACCCTGCCCGGTTGCGCCCTTTCCCGGGCACTGCAACATTTTTGGGTAATTGACCTAGCCTTGCGAACCAACATAGTGTTACCCTTTGGCATCTCACGCCTTCCGTTGCTTCCCACCTACGAGAGGCACATGACATCCGATGGCGACCCCAGGCGCCGAATTCGTAACCCTCCGCCGCAAGACTCCCGCCCTCCCCGGCACTGCCGAAGGCGAACTGCGGGAGCTTGAAAAAGAGATCACCAGCAAACGCGATCAGCCCGCCTCTGCCCTCTTGAGGCAAGTGGTTGAACGGGTTAACGCAATCACGGGCGGTGATGGCGCAGCCATCGCAGTCCGCGATCCGTCGGGCGTCATCTGCCGAGCCAGCGTGGGCGATGCTCCCCAGGAGGGTTCACGGCTGCAGCCCGACTCTGCGTTGACCCGAGAGTGTTTTGAAACCGGGCAGGTCGTGATTTGTGAAGACACCGACACCGACTACCGAGTGCATCGTTCGACTGCCAAAAGTTTGGGGCTTCGTTCTGCCGTGGTCGTGCCTCTGAAGGCAGAGGGTCCGGTTCAGGGCGTACTCGAGGTTCTATCTTCCCGGCCTTCCGCATTCAACCCAACCCAGGTTGATGGTTTGCAGCGTATCGGCACTCTGCTCGCCCAAGTTCTAGCATCGGCACCGGAGCAGTCTGAATCGCCTGACTCTGAACCACCCAAGTCCGAGTCACCCAGGGCAAGTGTTTTGGCTTTTGTGCCGCCGCCCTTCGCCGCGCCAGCGAACGGTTCTGAGGAGATCGTCCTTGCTCCCGTCTCAACCCTCGCAGGGCCGGCGGAACCAAAGTCAGGAGTGGATGCGTTTCTGGTGGCTGGAGCTGCTCTCTTGCTGCTTTTGCTGGTCGTGTACTTTGCAGTCGTTCACGAGTCGACAGCACCTTCCGCCACGACGGTTGCTCCAGCATCGGCTCCGGAGAAACCGGCGGCGCAATCACCCGGCGCCCGGCCTTCTGCCCACGAGTCGCAGCCCGTTGGTTCTGAACGCTCACCGTCTCCTGCAACCCCAAGAACGGCGACTTCGGCTTTGCCTGTTCCCTCTCTTAGATCCGGTACCGAGCCTTCTGCAGCGCCAGGAAAGCCTCCGGCAATTGAGACACAGGTCGCGCCAGTCATCGTTAGATCGGTCATTGTTCCCTCGGTCATTCTTCCGGTTGTTCCCGCCCTGGTGATTCAGGGAGCGCCGCCGGGAACACAGGTTTTTGTCGATGACAAGTTGGTTGCCTCTACAATTTCGAACGGTCAGACCAGCATATCTGCGCTTGGGGCCGGGCAACACCGTCTGCGTCTAACGTTGAATGGCTATCGGGATTACGATTCGCAAGTCGACGTCCAGACCGACAAGACGTCCACAATAACCGCGAAGCTCGAGCCCCTGAATCTGCCGGTTTTGAACGGATCGCCGACAATCCCGGTTCTGTCCGCGGCGGCGCTTCCTTCGCCGGTGATTGCCACTCGCCCGTCACCACCCGATTTCGTGTTGGATCGCACTCTAAAAGCTCATACCGGCTGGGTTACAGGCGTCGCATTCAGCCCTGATGGTCAGAAACTTGTCTCAGGAAGTTGGGACCGGACGGTCAAGTTTTGGGAAGTTTCGACCGGTGAACAAGTAAAGGCCGTCTCTGGCAAAATGAAAGAGGTGCAGGCGCTGGCCTTCAGCCGCGACGGCCAGTTGCTGGCGACCGAGAATTCGTCGAACACTGCGACTCTCCGCGACTCCACGACCGGACAGGAGATTCGCGCTTTTCCGAGCGACAAGCCTTTAGGAGTTCTGGGCAGCAACTGGGTATATTCGATCGCTTTCAGTCCCGACGGTCAGTGGCTGGCTTCCGGCGTCGACGATAAAACAGTCCGGCTGTGGGATATCAAGACTGGGCAAAAAGTGCGCGACCTGGCCGGGTTGCGCCGGCAGGTGATCTACATCGCCTTCAGTCCAGATGGGCGGCTCCTTGCTACCGGTGACGGCGACAAAAACATCAGCATCTGGGACGTGTCCAAGGTCTCAAATGGTGGAGAAGAGATATACAAACTGCGCGGTCACAAGAAGCCGGTCCACGCTGTGGCCTTCAGTCCGAACGGACGTTGGCTCGCCTCCGCCAGCGGGGACAAAACCGTGAAGCTCTGGGACATGAACTCAGGTCGGGAAGTACACACCCTTGCCGGTCATGGGAACTCGGTGACCAGCCTTGCATTCTCCCCGGATGGGCGCTGGCTGGCTTCCGGCAGTTGGGACAAGACCATCAAGATCTGGGATGTAGAGACGGGCGGGGAAGTGCAGACTCTTTCCGGGCACGATCACCCGATCTATTCCGTCGCGTTCGGTCCTCGCGGCCGCTGGCTGGCCTCGGGCAGCGAAGACGGCACTATCAAGCTCTGGCGACTAGCCGACAGCGCCGGCCAAAGCACGTCGCGCCAATGAGCGGGCGTCGCTCCAGGGAACGGGGCCAGTTTCCTTGAAATCATCGTAGGAGCAGAAGTTATGCGCAACCGAGGAGAAGTCGATAGTGAAGTGGCCTCAGACGCGAGAAAGTTCGGAAGTGTCCTGGCCGTTGTGTTAGCGATTGTTGCAGTGATCGGTTCCAGCAGCAATAGCGCTTTCGCTCAAAGCTTGAACTGGGAAGGGCAAACGGGCGTATTCGTCACGCCACTAGCCTACTCGGTCCCCACGGGCAGCGCGCCCCTCAGCATACCGGTTGTTTCCTATCACTACCTTAATGCCGGGCCCGTCCTGGGCGGGTTCCATCAGGTATCAATCACTGTGGGGGCTTTCAACCGGATCGAGTTTGGATATACCGGGAGTATTCATCAGTCTGGCGACACAGTTGGATTAAGCGATCTCTGGAGCAGGGAGTTCAACACCTTTCATGGGAAGGTAAACCTCCTTAGGGAACGGCGAGGAGGACTTCCCGCCTTGTCCGCGGGCTTTGTCGTTCGCACCCAGGTTCGAAATGTGGGTGGCGCCATTCAGGGCCAGGACACGCACAATCAGGATTTCTACGTTGTCGCCACCAAGACCATTACTCGAATAAGAAAGCTCCCCCTGGTGTTTAACGCAGGCTTCAAAGCCACCAATGCTTCGTTGCTTGGGATCGCCGGGAATGCTCCCGGCTACTATGGCCGGGGCTTCGGCGCCGCCGGGTTTGCATTTAAGGGACCAGGCAGAAGCACCATCCTGCTAGGTTCCGAAGTGTTGCAAGAACCGCGAAGCATTCAAGGCCTGGCGGGCGCAGTCATACCGACGACAATCACTTATGCGGTTCGAATCGTGCCTTCCGGTGCGTTGCCGATTCACGGTTGGGGCGTGGAAACACCGAAGCTTACTCTGGACTTTGGGTTGGCCCAGGCCGCAGGGAAGATCATGCCTGGCGTAGACCTGCAGGCGCGGCGACAATTTGCGTTTGGCATCTCGTACGGCTTCTAACTGAGAACCGACAACCAGGAACTGACTACTGGTTCTACGGCTCGGCTCTCTGGTTGTGGCCTACTTTTCGGTTGCACGGTAACACCAGTTGTTAGTTTTCGGTTGTCAGTTCTCAGTTCGCCCGCAAATTTCTATGCCGGAACTTTGGTGCGCTTGCTGGTTTGTTTCACCGTGACCGGATCGAGGAAGGTCATCATAGCGCGCAACTCCTCGCCCACTTTCTCGATTTTCTGCTGCTGTTCTTTCTCGCGGGTGGCGTCGAACCATTCGCGGCCAGTTTCGTTTTCTTTGATCCACTTTTTGGCGAAGGATCCGTCCTTGATTTCGCGCAGCATCTGCCGCATGGTTTCCCGGGTTTGCTCAGTGACGATGCGCGGGCCGCCGGTATAGTCGCCGTATTCCGCGGTGTCGCTGACGGAGTAGCGCATGTAGTTAAGGCCGCCGCGATAGATCAGATCCACGATGAGCTTCAGTTCGTGCAGGCATTCGAAATACGCAATCTCCGGCTGGTAACCGGCTTCGACCAGAGTTTCGAATCCCGCTTTTACCAGGGCGCTCACCCCGCCGCACAACACGGTTTGTTCGCCGAAGAGGTCGGTCTCGGTTTCCTCCGAGAAGGTGGTTTCGATTACGCCGGCGCGGGTGGCGCCGATGGCCTTGCCGTAGGAAAGGGCCAGTTGTTTTGCAGTTCCAGTGGCGTCCTGATGAATGGCCAGGAGCGCCGGAGTGCCGCCGCCCTCGACAAACACTTCGCGCACGCGATGGCCCGGGGCCTTGGGCGCAATCATCGTAACGTCTACGTTGGCGGGGGGCTTGATGGTGCCAAAGCGGATGTTGAAGCCATGGGCGAACATCAGCGTCTTGCCGGCGGAGAGGTGCGGCGCAACGTCCTTTTTGTAGACTTCCGGTTGCACGGTGTCCGGCACCAGGATCATGATCACGTCGGCCCAGGCGGCGACTTCAGCGACTGTGCCCACGGTCGAGGCCGCTGGCCTTCGCTTTGGCGCGCGATTCGCTGCTGGCGGGCAACCCGACTCGCACGTCGACTCCGCTGTCCTTCAGATTGAGAGCGTGAGCGTGGCCCTGGGAGCCGTAGCCAACAATGCCTACCTTCTTCCCCCGGATGAGTGCGATATCGGCAGCGTTCTCGTGATACATCTTCGGCATAATATTTCCCTTTCGATTGAGGCGCGGTTGACGCAGATCTGGATTAAACAGAAATCTGACTAACGAAATTCGATGAACCAGAGAATCGGGTATACCGAGCTTGGTTATACAGAATACGACACGCCTTCGTCGGTGGCGGCAACCGGCGCACCCGCAGCCTTGGCCGGATTCACGGTAGACGAAGCGGTTCCCCGGCGCATAGCGACAATCCCGGTGCGAACCATTTCCACCACGCCATAAGGACGAAGAACTTCCAGCAGGCCGTCGATTTTGTCTTCGCCGCCAGTGATTTCAATGGTGAGCGATTCCGGCGCGACGTCGACCACGCGGGCGCGGAACACGCTGGCCAGCTCCAGCACATGCGAGCGGGCTTCGTGGGTGGCGGCCACTTTGATCATAGCCAGGTCGCGGGCGATCGCCGGCTCGTTGGTGATGTTTTCGACCAGAAGCACGTTCACCAAGTTGTAAAGGTTGGCCTCGATCCGGCGAGCCTGGTCCGGGTTCGTGTCCACGGTGATGGTCATGCGCGAAACTTCGGGCTTTTCCGTGCGGCCGACGGTGAGCGAGTCGATGTTGAAGGCGCGGCGGCGGAACAGCGATGCCACCCGGGTCAGCACGCCCGGCTTGTTTTCGACGTACACCACAAATATGTTCAACATGTTTGCCTTTATTCGTCCGCTGCGGTTTCGACGATGGGACTGGGCCGACGGATCATGTCGTTGCAGCGACGCGCCCGCTGCGACCATCGGATAAACAGTGTCTTCCTGCTCGACTTTGAAGTCGATCAGCACCGGCCCGTCATGATCGCGCGCCGCACGCACCGCTGGCAACACCTGCGAGCGCTCGCTTACGGCCATGCTGCGAATTCCGTAAGCCTCCGCCAGCTTCACGAAATTGGGATTCAGCAACGGCGTGGCTTCATAGTTGCGCTCGTAGAAAAATTCCTGCCACTGGCGAACCATGCCCAGAAACCCGTTGTTGATGATGGCGATATTGATCTTCAACTTCTCCTGCACGATGGTGGCAAGCTCGGACATGGTCATCTGGAAGCCGCCGTCGCCGACGATCACCCAAACCTCGGCGTCGGGACGCGCCACCTTGGCTCCAATGGCTGCCGGCAAGGCGAAACCCATAGTTCCCAGACCGCCAGAGGTAATCAGCGAGCGCGGCTGCTCGTGCTTGTAGTATTGCGCTTCCCACATCTGGTGCTGGCCGACGTCGGTCACAACCACCGCGTTTCCGCCGCGAGTTTCGCGCCACAGATCGTTGATCACGTGCGCGGCGTAGAGATGTCCGTTGTCGGGAAGCTTCTGAATGTCGCGCACCGCGGAGTCGCCCTTGAGACGGTCGATGGAATCCAGCCACTCGCTGTGGTCTACTGACTTCGACGCGCGGCAACAGTTCCTGCAGGACTTCGCGCAAGATCGCCGACCAGCGCGACGTCGACTTTTACGTTCTTGTTGATTTCGGCGGGATCGATCTCGATGTGAATCTTCTTGGCATCCTGGGCGTAGGTTTTCAAATTGCCGGTCACGCGGTCGTCGAAGCGCATGCCCAGCGCGATCAGCAGGTCGGCTTCCTGGATCGTGTGGTTGACCCAGGCCTCGCCGTGCATACCCATCATGCCCAGATTCAAGAGGATGGGAAGCGGGAAAGGCTCCCAAGCCCAGCAGCGTCAGCGCCACGGGAATGCCGGCCTTTTCCGCCAGAGTCAGAACTTCCTTCATCGCGCCGGAAACGATGATGCCGTGTCCGGCGAGAATCACCGGGCGCTTGGCTTTGTGAATCAGCTCCAGCGCCTGCTGCGTATTCGGCTTCCTGCAGGAGAGAGATCGGGACGATAGCCGGGCAGCTTGCGGCTTGGCCGCTTCCCAATCGAATTCGCAGGAGGACTGTTGCGCGTCCTTGGTGATGTCGACGAGAACCGGACCGGGACGTCCGGAACGCGCGACGTAAAACGCCTCGCGCAGGGTCCGTGCCAATCTCGTCGGCGTGCGTGACCAGATAATTGTGCTTGGTGATCGGAAGAGTGACGCCGGTGATGTCGGTTTCCTGAAACGCATCCGAGCCGATCAGCTTGCTGCCGACCTGGCCGGTGATGCAAACGATGGGCGACGAATCCAGCATCGCCGTGGCGATGCCGGTGACCATGTTGGTAGCGCCAGGGCCTGAAGTCGCGACCGCCACGCCGACCTCGCCGCTGGCGCGCGCATAGCCATCGGCCATGTGCGTGGCGCCTTGCTCGTGGCGCACCAGGATGTGGTGAATGTCGCTGTGCTTCAAGGCGTCGTAGGCCGGCAGAATTGCGCCGCCGGGATAGCCGAAGACGTGCGTTACGCCCTCGCGTTCCAGGCATTCCCAGAGAATTTGCGCTCCTGTTTTTGTCATGAAACCAGTCCTCGGCACTGAATCATTTCAGGCGCTGAACAGCTCCTTCGCTGCGGAGCTGTGCTCCGCCGGACGGCCGAGGGCGGCTGTCCCCATGTGGTTGCCGCCAATTCCCCACGTGAGCGTTGCCTCCCTGCCGACCGGTCGGTCGGTATTATTATTTCTATCATACTCCCCACAAATAGTCTTCCTGCTCTCCTTCACGTTCGTGGTGATGGGCGGCGTGGGCCTTGTCTTTCGCGCCTGCCGCCTCAGCCGCCATGGGCTGGGTATCGCCGTGGCTCAGTGGAGCCATCCAGGTGCCCGCAGTTTTCACGGCGGTATCTGGAATGGTCGAGGTTCGGCTAGGCACATCGCGAACCAATTCCAGGAGGTGTCCGTCCTCGACCGTTTTGATTTTGTCAGCCAGAGCCACAAAACGACGGTAAACGTCGTCCAGCTGGGCGCGGTCAAAGGTAAAGCCGAGTTTTTCAAACCGCACCCGTAAAGCATTGCGTCCAGAGTGTTTACCGAGCACAAGTTCGTTCCGGGGAGCACCCACCGAATGCGGCGCTATGATCTCGTACGTCGACGGGTCTTTGATCATTCCATCCTGGTGAATCCCGGCTTCGTGGGCGAATGCGTTCCTGCCCACGATGGCTTTGTGAGGCTGCACATAGACCCCGGTAATTTCGGACAAGAGCTGGCTGGACGGAAACAGATGCTCCGCGATGACCGCCGTTTCATACGGGTAGTGCTCCGCCCGAACCCGCATCACCATGACCAGTTCTTCCAGAGACGTATTGCCGGCGCGCTCGCCGATGCCGTTCACGGTGCATTCCACCTGGCGCGCACCCGCCCCGATAGCTGCAAGAGAGTTTGCCACAGATAGTCCCAGGTCATCGTGGCAGTGAACCGAGATGGTCACGCCGTTGATTCCCCGCACACGGCGCCGCAGGGTGTGCATCAACTCTGCGAATTCGTGAGGCACGCTGTAGCCGACGGTGTCCGGAATATTGAGCGTGGTGGCGCCCGCCTCGATTACCGCCTCCAGAACTTCACAGAGAAAGGTGATGTCAGTCCGGCTGGCGTCTTCGGCGGAGAACTGGACGTCCTTGCAGAAAGTCCGGGCCAGCTTCACCCCATCGCGAGCCTGCTCCAGGCAGTGGCGGCGTGAAATCTTGAGCTTGTGTTGCAGGTGAATATCCGAGGTGGCCAGAAAAGTATGAATGCGCGCGCGGGCGGCTCCTTCAAGGGCGCGCCCGGCCCGTTCAATGTCGCCGGGACAGCTTCGCGCCAGCGCAGCGATGATAGGGCGGCGAATCTCACGCGCCAGTGCGCGAACCGCCTCAAAGTCTCCTTCGGAGGCAATGGGAAAACCGCCCTCGATGATGTCGACGCCCAGACGGTCGAGCTGGTGCGCCATGCGCACCTTTTCCTTGACGTTCATGCTGCATCCCGGAGACTGTTCTCCGTCGCGCAGGGTAGTGTCGAATATGGTTACATGCTCCGATTTCACCTTGTTGGATGCTGCTTGATCTCGGTCTGCCAAGTCGTCCTCCCGGCCTGTCCAGCAGGCGTGTGTGTTTATGCAGAAAGCAAAAAGGCCATCATCCGATGCGGTGGATGATGGCCCTCTGCTAATTTCGGGTATCTCTAAATCATCCGCCGCTTTCTTGAGGTGCAAGCACCAGGCCAGGAATGGCCACGGTAAGGGCGAGAAGAAGCAGTCGCACCTCCTGGGCTACACTCACGACGATTGCTTCAGCATTCATTGTGGGTAAGGCCTGATCAGTCAAAATGCTCTTAATCAGTGTTTCGACAGCTTATCGGCTGGCTGACGCCGCTGTCAATCCAAATTCCTCCCCGGCTTGTTACTTTGTTCGATTCGAGAACTCGCCAGATTCGGGAAGAATGGTCGCTGGTCAATGGGCCCTGCCGCCTGGGCTCTAAGCTAAGTGACTTATTTGACCGCACTTCCTATCGCATTCACCGCCTGGTTTGTCCGGGGAGATACTTGGCATGAACCGGGCCGCAATTCGAGATTACAGGTCCACAGGCAGCCCCAGGCAAGCCGTCGGATCTGCGGGCGTCTCGGGCTATGCTTGATTCTGCTATTCGGGAGACAGAAAAGATCGCGGCCTGGGTCAACTCTTCGAAACTCATCCCGCGCAGGGTGAAGTGGAGCTGAAAATACGAGAACCAGGGATGGGCGCGCGACTGAGCGCAGTCGAAAAAGAGAAAGAGAAGGACGCTATCTTCGATTTCTGCTGGTCGCAAGAGAGACGGCCAGGGTTGGAGAGCAGCCAAAAGCCGGTAACCGTACCAAGTAGGTCCTTCCGTAATCTGCTACTGGGAATCGACAAGTAGCATACTCAGTTTGTGAACGCCCTCCCCCATGCAAGACCCGACGGCCGCGCACCGCGATTCAATTTGGGCGGCCTCACTCCGGCCGTGCTTCGATTTGAAGACGGCCACCGCACGAAAGCCCAGCTGGAAGTCATCTCTCTCACCGGCGGCATGCTTAACTTGCCAAAACCGGTGGAGCGGGAATCTCAAGTGAAGCTGATGTTCCTGACTCCGACTGGGCCGGTGCTCGGCACCGCGGAAATGCTGAAGCCGGTGTCCTGGAGCCAGCAACCCTTCCGGTTCGTGTCACTAGAGCACGACGACCAGCGCCGGCTGCAAGCTTCTATTCAAACTTCATTTGGTCAGGCTGGCAACAAGAAGGAAGACGAGCAGCAAGAATGGATCGAGAAGTACCGCGCCGCCCTGGATTGCCGCCCGGTCCCGCGAAAGCGGCTTTTCAGCTCACCCCTCGCGGCCTTTGCCCTGGCCATGCTTTCTTTAGGGAGCGCGATTTACCTGTTCGGTATCTTCGATGTCCTGTTCCTTCATTTGAAGTAGGGCGTCGCGCCGCCGCTGCGCCATCAGCCGGGCTAATGCGAGTTGAAGGACTGCACTGCGACATTCTCATCTTCAAAGGTCTCAAACAAATTCAGCACGCCAATCAGTTTGAGCGTCTGCACCACGAACTTGGATGGACTGACCAGCTTCACCCCGCCACCGCGCTGTTTGGCCGACGCCATAGCCTTCACCAGAATTCCGATGCCGCTGGAATCGATCATCGGCACATCGGCAAAATTGATGACCAGGCGCGTGTCCCCGGCGGACATGGCGTCGTCGATAGTCTTGCGAAAGCTGTCGACTCCGGCACCCAATCTTAAAGCGCCGCGAATCTGCACAATCTGAATCCCTTCAAGTCTGCGGACGTTGATTTCCATGTTGCTCCTCTAGAGCCGTTCCGGGCGACAGGCACCGATCAGCCAGGAACATTGACAGCGGCAAGGCGATTTGTTAGATTGCCCGCGCCCAAGTTACGGGAGCCGCCGCGAATTTGCAAGTGTGCGGTCCTTCGCTCTCCCAATCTCAAACAATGCTCTCCGAAAACAAGCTTATCGGCTTCGTCCCCACCAAAGATTCGCAGAAAGCCCGGGCCTTTTACCAGGACAAACTTGGTTTCCAGTTCGTCAGCGATGACCAGTTTGCTCTGGTAATGCGTGCCGGCGAAACAATGATCCGGATTGCAAAGACTCCGGACTTCACTCCCGCTCCGTACACCGTGATGGGCTGGGAGGTGGGTGACATCGGAGCCGTCGCGCGCTGGCTTGCGGGGAGAGGCGTGGCTTTCGAGAAGTATCCCTTCGTGCAGGATCGCGAACTGGGAATCTGGACCACTCCCAACGGCGACAAGGTAGCCTGGTTCAAAGACCCGGACGGCAACGTGCTTTCGGTCAGCCAGCACGCGTAGCGATACAGTTTCGAGACGGTTGGCGGCGCGGAAGAGCTCTACCGGTGACCAGCAAAAAAATGGGAGACGGGACCATGCCCGCCTCCCATTGGGGAGAAACGAATTACACAGCGAACTGGTTAGGAGCCGCTGTCGGTTTGGCCGGCTTCGGCGGCGTGCAACACACGGAACGTATTGCCACCGTTCGACCATACCAGCACCAGCGCGTCCTGGCCATTGGGCACACTGCTCAGTGCCTTCTGAACATCGGCTGCGTTCTGCACTGGCTTGCGGTTCACTTCCATGATCACATCACCTGATTGCAATCCCGCGTTGTCGGCCGGACTGCCCGGCTGCACCTGCTGAATCACGGCTCCGCGAAGATCGCCCGGGGCCTGCAGTTGCTCGCGGACTTCCGGAGTGATGTCAGACAAGCCAACTCCCCAGCGCGGTTTGCCATGTTCGGCGCTGGCGCTTTCGTTGTCCGCCTTATCGCGGCTGCCCATTGCTTCCAGGGTGACCGGAATGTCGACGCTCTTGCCATCTCGCATCACCTGAAGATGAACCGTAGTCCCCGGGGACTTCTGTCCAACTTCCACCTGCAGACCACCGGCATCGCTGACTTCGTGTCCGTTCAGCTGGGTGATGACATCGCCGACTTTCAACCCTGCCTTGGCTCCCGGCGAATTGGGTTCGACCTGGGTCACGACCGCGCCCACAGCGTTGGTCATGTGGAAGAACTTCGAGTTCTCAGGAGTGAGATCGGAGATTCCGATTCCCATGTAACCGTGCGTCACCTTGCCCGACTGGATCAGTGTTTCCACCGTGGGCCGGACAATCTGCGTGGGGATGGCGAACCCCATGCCGGAGAATGATCCCGAAGGCGAGATCAGGAAGGTATTGATCCCGACCACTTCACCGCGGGCATTCACCAGCGGACCACCGGAGTTACCTGGATTGATGGCAGCGTCGGTCTGAATGAATTGGCCGGGCTTGCGAGCGTCATCACCTGACATGATTGGGACGGTTCAGCGCGCTCACGATCCCGCGAGTGACCGTAAAGCGAAATCCGAACGGATTGCCGAAGGCCAAAACCGTCTGTCCCGGATGCAGCTTGGTGGAGTCGCCCCAGGGCGCGTTGGGCAGATCGTGGCCGTCAACCTTGATGACCGCCAGATCAGTCAGCGGATCCGTGCCCACCACTTTGGCGGGCAGAATTCTGCGATCGCTCATGGTCACGCGAACGTCGGTAGCGCCATCGACCACGTGGTTGTTGGTGACGATGTAGCCGTCGGGTGAGATGATAACGCCGCTGCCCAGCCCGTGCTCGACCGCGCGGCTGCATCTGCTGTCCGAAGGAGTGGCCGAAAGGACCAAACTGCTGTCCGAATTCCTTGCCGAACTGCCGGTCAAAGAATTGCTGCATGTCGTCAGCGTCTGCCGCCGGCGACGTTGGTTTTGGCGCGCGATGTCACCGTCACGTTCACGATGGCGGGGGTGACGCGCGCGGCCAGGGTTTCCATGGCCCGATCGAGTGAGAGCAGCGCTCCCACACTGTTGTCGTCGAGCGGTGACTGCGTCGGAGCAGCCATCGCGGCTTTGGCCGGAATGGCCTTTACGAAATCGTAAGTGACAAACGAGCCCACCATCGCGATCGCCATAATCGGAACGACCAGATGGCGGCCCAGCCTGCCTTTCACAGCTTGCTATCCAGCTTTTCATTTCTTCTTCTCTCCTGTTAGTTTAGCAACTAATTATTTAGTTGATTGAGGTAAAAAAAACTCAAATGGAGTTGACGATGATTCCTTGTTCCAATTGCATTACATTCCGGTCCGAGCTAATTACCGTCACCTGCCACACGTACAGACTCCAGACCATCGCGTCGGATGTCTCATGCAGTCCAGCCGGTACGAAGCCTGTGGGCACAACCTGAACAGGTAGCATCTCGGTCTGCCAGACAAGAATCAGAGTACGAGGAGCGATGCCATCCTCGGTCAGGCTGCTGCGGACCAACCGCGGGGGCTGCACTCGCCGTTGTGTCACTTTCGCCGGGATGACGACGGGCTTGCTCTCCTTTACTTTCGTTCGGGCCACCAGAGTTCGCGGCGCGAGCCTCGCGGTTGAAGGCGCCGCACTCTCCGATGCTGGTTCCACCATATATTTTGCGGGCACGACCTCCGAACCCATACGCGAAGCCTGCCAGTTCTCGCTTAGCGATGAAGACAGGATCGCTGGTCGCTGGCCCGGCAGCGCCGGTTGACGGGTTCTCGAATGAAACCAGTTTGGGCGCTCCTGAGAAACCAATCAGGGATGCGACAAATATCCCAGACAGCAGGACCGGGGCCGGCCTCCAGATCCGAGTGGCACCCGGACGCTTTTCATCCAGGATTTGTGACACTCGAAGCGACACGTGGCGGACCCGGTTCACCGCGGCCTGGGCCAGCGCGACTCCCCGCCGCAGAAAGCTTTTTTCAGCCAGCGATACCAGGCATTCCGCGTACACTCGCGGGCTCGCAGTCTTCGCCAGCACCAGGTCATCGCACGCCATCTCGCGTTCCAGCGCCAGTTTCCTGTCAATCCACCAAACCGCCGGATGGAAGAATAAAAGCGCCCCGACCATCTTCTGCACCAGATTGGTCCAGTCGTCCCAGCGCCGAAGGTGGGCCAGTTCATGCAACAGAATCGTGTTTAATTCCGGCATTGAAAGTTCTTTCATTGCCCACGCCGGGATAACGACCTGCGGCTTGATGAACCCGATCGCCGTGGGTACGCGCAGCTGATCGGATACGCAGAGCGTCGGTTTCCTCGGCGAATCGAACTCTTCCAAGGTCTTTCGCAGCTGGCGGATCGAGTGTCGTGATGTCGACTGGCACGCAGCTTTTCCGTAGTTGCCGCAAACGCCAGAAGCCGAAGCCAAGCCTGACTAATCCTGCAGTCGCGATCATTGCCCAGCCGGCAAAGATGTAGAGCGCCCACGTGCCGGCAGCGTGATCTCGGACCGTCTGGTCAGATACGCTCAGAGCTTGAAACCAGTGCCGAACAGGGGAAGCGCCGCGATCCCCAACAAGGCCGAGAACCAGACTGCAAAGCGCGTGCCCGAGTTCTGCCGTCCGAGTGCACGGAGCAAAATCCACGCCAGCAGCGCGATGGCCATTCCTTCCAGGGTGCAATTCAAGATTCGCTCGGAGGAAAGTCCGGGCCAAAGACTGCAGACTGAAAGACTGGAAGTCGAGAAACGGATTGAGCCCGGTGGCCGTCATCTCTCTTCTCCCGTCCTTCCACCGATTTGCAGGAGTTGGCGCAACCGCCTTAATTCTTTGGCCTCGATACCCCGATCCTCGAGAATATTCAGGACCAGCAGTTCGTGAGAATCCTTGAAAAAGCGCGTGACCAGATGCCGGATCTCCGAGCGGGTGGCTTCCTGACGCTCGACCGTCGGAATATAAATGTGGGCCCGGCCGTCCTTGACATGCTTCACGTAGCCCTTGTTTTCCAGGACGCGAATGGTAGTCAGAACGGAGTTATAGGCCAGCGCCGGCTTTTGCGGGAGGGCATCGAGCACCTGCTGAACGGTGGCTGAGCCCTTCAGCCAAAGCACGTCCATTAGCCTGAGCTCAGCTTCGGTGAGTGTCTCGGACTTCCTCGGGGGCACGAACCATATCTCCTTGCATTATTTAGACGCAGCTGCGGTCTAAGGGTCAACTAATTATTTAGTTGCCTGATTGAATTGATTGGTTGCTCCCCGGTCGTGAAGAGCTAGACGTTCAGCCGGCCGGGCTCGAGCCCTCTTCCCGCCTTTATTAACCAATGTCACCGGGGCAAAGTTGCGCCGCCCGTCCCGGCGCGGCAATCCGGTGGGCCTCTGTACAGCGTGGGAGGGCGGGATGCACTTCCGACAGGCAGCAAGCCTGCCCTGAGCGAAGTCGAAGGGATGCCGGCGCGACTTTAACTTGAGGCCGTGCCGCGAATCCTCCGCCAAGTTGTTGCCCCGACGTTCTGAATGCTCGGAACGAGTCATGAATATTGCGCTAGACTGGGCCACTAGGAGAGGGCCGCTTTGCATCTACCTGACATAAGGCACAATCTGAGAGGTCGATCTGGGCAGCTCCGACCGCCGCTGCTCTCGGTGTCAGTGGACTTGTCTTTATATTGTTGGGGCGGGCTGTTGAGGCGGGCCGCTAGAGTATTTTGACTTCAACGAACATGCGGCTTATTAGACTGAGGCTCGTCTGTCAGGCCGGGCTGCGGGGCTGGTCATCCGCGGTTCGCGATTGGCGTGTCTGGGGCGTAGGGTGCGTATGAATTGTGGCAGAAATCTCGGGGAAATTTCGCTCGGACTTGCGGTTGCGATCTGGCTTTTCACTGCGACCGCCAACGCTCAGGAAAAAAAGGAACTAAGCTACACAGTGGGACCGGGAGCGGTGATCTCTATCACTAACAACTACGGCCCCATCACGGTCAAGCCTTCCGGAAGCCGCCAGGTAGTGGTTGAGACGATCGCGAATTCCGATGCCGTCAAGCTGGTGAACGAGCAACATGGCAATCGCATCGAGCTGCGGTCGGTTGCCAGCCGCCCTGGGTCCAACCTGGTGGATTACACGGTACTGGTACCCACCTCCGCTTTTGTCAGCCTGCGATCATCTGACGGAACATTGCGGGCACAGGGGCTGCGCGGCGATGTGGTTCTCGAAGCCTCGTCCGGTTCCGTAGAGGTTACTGAAATCAGCGACGCTCATCTGCACGTCAGAACTCTGAGTGGGCCGATTACGTTGACCGACATTCGCAATAGCCATCTGGACGTCCATACAGTAGACGGGAACGTGAATCTGCGAAATGTGACCGGACCATCCGTAGAGGTGAATTCGGGAAGCGGGCGAATCAGTTACGACGGTGATCCGGGCAGGCTTGGCGAATACTTTCTCTCCAGTCACTCCGGCGATCTGGAGGTTTCAATTCCCGCGAGTGCCTGGGTAAATATCAAGGCGCGTTCCATCAAAGGCCAATCTGATCCAGAGTTTTCGAACTCGAACAGCTCTTTCACAACCGGCGACAAGAATCTGCTGCTCAAACCCGGGATGGTGGTCGGATCCCGCTTTGAACTACGCTCCTTTAGCGGCAAGATCCACCTCAAGCGCCCCTGACACCAAGCGAAGCAAACCTCTGCAGCTTTTCCTGGATTTGCGGAACCAGAGTGCTCGAACTTCCGTTCAGGTCAGTTCCGTAACTGGCAAGGCGCTCCAGTTGTGTTCAGCCCCCTGGCGGTGTAGATTTGAAGAAGCTCTTTTGCGGGTACCGTGATGCAGTCGATCTCGAAAAAAATAGCGCTGCTGTGTTTGCTGCTGACCTTGTTTTCAGCAGGAGCTCTGGTTGCGCACCATCACTCGAGCCCGACCGACGCGCTGAAATGCACGGTTTGTGTCACTGCCCACTCGGCTTCTCCTAAAGCTGTTTCCAATCTTTCAAACCAGGCGTTCGTCAGGGTTTCCGCTGTCCAGTTGCAGCCGGTTTCTGCCAAACAGCGTTTTGTTGCCTTTGCCCTCAGCGTTCGCCCGCCTCCCGCAGTCTAGAAATTCGAAATCTGAATATCGAATCGGAATGCATCTTGCGTGCATTTCCGACCCTATTTCTTAGACTTCTGGAGGAATCATGCTGGCTTTTTATAAAAAGTCGCTATTTGCGGCTTTCTTAATGGTTTTCTACATAGCTTTCGGCCTCAGCGCGAGCGCGCAGTCGGGCGGAAGTTCGACCTCAGTTACAGGCACTGTAGTCGATCCGACGGGCGCGGTGGTGCCCAATGCCACCGTGGAAATTCGCAACCCGGTCAGCGGCTTTACCAGGACCGCTACTACAGACAGTTCGGGAAAATTCAGCATCCCCAACGTTCCATTCAATCCTTATCACCTTACCGTCACTGGCCAGGGTTTTGCATCTTATGCGCAGGATGTCTGATGTTCGATCGGTTGTTCCCGTGGCCCTCAACATAACCCTGCAGATAAAGGGTTCCAGCGAATCTGTCACCGTCGAGGCAGCCGGAGAAGATCTGCTGGAGAACGATCCCACGTTTCACACCGACGTGTCGACGGGAACTGTTCGACAAGCTGCCGCTGGAAAGCCAGTCGTCTTCGGTCAGTTCGCTGGTCACGCTGGCTTCGCCGGGAATCGCCGCCGATTCCAACGGCCTGTTCCACGGACTTGGCGATCACGCGGAAAACTCGTTTTCCGTCGACGGCCAGCCCATCACCGACCAGCAGAGCAAAGTCTTCTCCAACCAGATTCCCCTCGATTCGATCCAGTCGATGGAAGTCATCGCCGGAGCGCCGCCCGCCGAATTCGGCGACAAGACCAGCGTGGTCATCAATGTGACCACGCGCTCGGGACAGGGAGTGACCACGCCGCACGGCATCGGTGACGGCCTCCTACGGTAGTTTCGGCACTTCGAACGTCGGGCGATTAACTTCGGCTACGGAGGCCAGAAGTGGGGCAACTTCATCTCCGCGAACGGATTGAATAGCGGCCGCTTTCTCGATCCGCCGGAGTTCACCGTCTTCCATGACAAAGGCAATGAAGAGAACTTGTTCGATCGCGTCGACTTTCAAGTCTCCACGGCGGACTCCATTCACCTGAATCTCGGATTCACCCGGTCGTGGTTCCAGACCCCCAATTCCTACGACACCGAATTCGCGACGGCGTGGAACGGACTGACCGTGGACAACGGCGGCCTCGATCCCAATGGCAATCTGGTTGGTCCAGCCGACCAGCGCTCGCAAATCAAGACCTTCAACATCGCGCCGTCGTGGACGCGGCTGATCAATCCCAATACCGTCTTCACGCTCGGCGCTTTCGTCCGCCGCGATCAGTACAACTACTATCCCAGCGGCAATCCGTTCGCCGATCTCGCGCCTGATCTTCAAGCAGCGAGACCGTGGCGCAGGATCGCACGCTGACCAATGCCGGCGTCCGGTCGAATATCTCGTACGTGAAGGGAATCCACAACGTGAAGGCGGGAGTCACCTATCAGCAGACTTTCCTCGACGAGAACGACCAGTTCGGCATCGTCGATCCGACGTTCAACTTCGCATGTCTTAACGCCGACGGCAGTCCCAATGCCAGTCGGTCTGTAACCAACCCGTGGCAATGCGGCGGAGCGCAGAATCCGGGCGGCACTCCTAATCCGGACTTCAACAGCCTTGCTCCTTCCATTTGACCTGACGCGCGGCGGAGGGCTATTTCCGTTTCACGGCCACACCGACGTCAAGGAGCTCGCTCTCTACGTCCAGGACACGATCACCAAAGGGAACTGGTCCTTCAACCTCGGCTTGCGCGGCGATTTCTACAACGGACTGACCACCCACCGGGAAGCCGAGCCGCGCGTCGGCATCGCCTACAACATCAAGCAGACCAACACCGTTCTTCGCGTTTCCTATGCGCGAGTTCTGGAAACTCCGTTCAACGAAAACCTGGTGCTCTCCAGCACTGGATGCGCCGATCCTGTGTTGAATCCGCTGCTTGCCTGTTCCGCGCCGGGCGCAACCCCGTTCAGCCCCGGCTGGCGCAATGAATTCCACGCCGGACTGCAGCAGGCCTTCGGGAAGTATCTGGTCTTCTCCGGCGAGTACATCTGGAAGTACACGCACAATGCCTACGACTTCAGCGTGCTGGGCAGCACTCCGATCACCTTCCCGATCGAGTGGCACAACTCCAAGATTCCCGGATTCGCGGGGCGCGTCAGCGTGCCGAACTTCCACGGCTTCTCGGCGCTGGTGGTCTTCTCCAGCGTGGCGGCACGGTTCTTCACTCCGCAAATCGGCGGAGCCGGCGCGGTACCTCCGGGCACGGCAGCCGGGTTCGCCCCATTCCGCATTGACCACGACGAGAAATTCAACCAGACCACGCACCTGCAATACCAGCCCTGGAAGCGCGGCCCTGGGTCGGCTTCAACTGGCGCTATGACAGCGGACTGGTGGCGGGAGCGGTCCCGTGCGTTGCCGTAACCGACACTTGCGGAAGCACCGATCTGACGACATGTGGACGTTTCCGGCCTGACTCCGGATCAGCAGTTCCAGGCGGGACTCTTCTGCGGCTCGGTGCATGCCACGCCCCCAAGCGCGGCAAATCCCCTGGGCGTTCCGATATCGCCAACCGGGCTCTGTCCGGCGGCGCAATATGGATCGACCCTGGTGACGATTCCGGCGCCCGGTACCGAGAATGACGACAAAATCCGCCACGCATCGCTCCCCGCAACCTCTTCGATCTTTCGGTGGGAGATGACAACCTCTTTCACGGGGAGAAATACAAGTGGAGTCTTCAGCTCACCGCGATCAACCTGACCAACAAAGTCGCGCTGTACAACTTCCTGTCCACGTTCAGCGGCACCCACTACGTTACGCCGCGCGCGCTGACAGCGCAGTTGGGATTCCACTTCTGAAGCCGGTTGGCGACGTATATCGGTTATCAATAGCCGAGTCATCCTGAGCGAGCCCGCTCGCTCAGGATGACATCCAGTTATGAAATGCGCGGCATTTATAATGCCGTGCAATGCCCGCTTACCCCGGAAATATTGTTCGCCCGCTGTTCCTGGTAGCCGCCTTGCTGGTGTCTGGGACTGCGGGCGCCTTTGCGTCCTCGTCCTGGAGCGGCCTGCTGCGCGACGGCTCGGGCAAGCCGATCAGCCAAGCCACTGTAAGACTGCGCTCGAAGTCGGGCGATCGTGGCTACGAAGCCACAACTTCAGCCAACGGAACTTTTACCTTCGCAGGAATAGCCGCAACCGATTACCAACTTTCAATAGAAGCTGCGGGGAATACCTGGCGTGCGGCGAACCCACTTAGCATCAAGGACGGAGACAAGCTCACCATCAGCCTGCAAGTCTTGTCTCAACCACCGGAGTTGCGCCTGTTGCCTACCACCGAGGAGGTTACGTCCCAGGCCAGCGGAGGCGAGCGGCTTTCCGGCGGAGAAGTCTCCAGCCTGCCTTTGAATGCGCGCGATTTCAGCAAATTGTTGTTGCTGGCAGCCGGCACCATGACCGACGCGAACGGCGCAGCCAACTTTACCCAACAATTCGCCGTCAATGGACAACGAGGGTCAGCGACCGTATTTGCTCTCGATGGATTCGACACCACCGATCCGGAAATGGGAGGCGCCACCTTTTCCAATTTCAACGTGGATGCGATCCAGGAAGTCCAGGCCAGTTCAGGAGTGATGCCGGCAGATTTCGGCCACGGCGCAGCCAGCTTCACCAATGTCATCACCAAATCCGGCACCAACCAGGTTCACGGAAGCTTCTTTGAATTCGCCCGCAACGCCGCCTTCGACGCGCGCAACTATTTTGACCACAAAAGCGTTGCCGATGAGCGCCGCATTCCGCCGTTCGTGCGCAATGAATTTGGGTTCACTAATGGCGGCCCGGTGGTGATCCCGAAAATCTATGACGGCCGGGCGCGCACGTTCTATTTCGGCCAGTACCAAGGCTTCCGCCAGGTGTTGGGAACTACCCAGGTTTTCCCCGTGCCCACTGCCGCCGAACGCCAAGGCATCGACACGGAGACTTTCCCCGGTGACACGCTGACCGTTCCGGTGAACCCGGCCATTGTTCCGGTACTGGATCACTATCCGTTGCCCAACGACCCGGGCGGAGCTTACGGCGAGCGCACCTATGCGGCGTCCTCCAAGATCTACACCCGCACCGACCAATTCTCGGTGCGCATCGACCACCGCATCTCCGACAAAGCCACGTTGCTGACGCGTTTCAGCCTGAATCAAGTCACCGGCCCGCTCACGAATCCCGATCAGACTGCAATTGATCCCAGTTTCGGAGTCCAGTTCTTCGATCACCAGCGCAGCGCCGGCGTGAAATATTCGCGCACCATTTCTCCCCATCTTGTTTCCGACACGTCATTTGGTTACATCCGCAGTACGCCGTTTTTCCCCACCACCAATCACACGCAGCCGGCAATCACCTTCGGCGACGGGCTTTTTCAGGGTTACAATTCCGCGGGCGGCTCGATCTTCGGGTCGTACGGAAATCTCTACCAGCTCAAGCAGGACATGAGTTATGTGCATTCCAACCATGTTTTCAAGTGGGGAGTGGAAATCCGCTTCAATCGCGACACCACGATCTTTGGGACTAACCCCAACGGAATTTACAGCTTCGGAGGAGGCACAGCCTACTCGCCCGTGCTGATCACTTCGGCCAGCGGCGCGCATGATATTCACCCCGGTGATCCGCTGCCTGATTCACTCACGGGCCTGCTCACCGCCACTCCTTATTCGTATGGTGTGATCGCGGCCGCGGACGTCACCCCTACGGGCGACAAGTTCGATGCAGCGGCAGTACGCCGCGAAGCTTATAACTTTTACTTCCATGACACATGGAAAGCCAGCTCGCGCCTGACACTCAGCTACGGCTTGCGCTACGAAGTGAACAGCCGTATTCACGAAGCTGAGAACCGGACTTCGCTGCCAAGATTCGTCGGTGCGGACGGGAGAGATGTTCCTTATCACGACCACAGCGCCAGGCAGATTTTTCTGTACAACCCGCAGCCTCCTTACGACCAGGACTGGAACGGATGGGGGCCAAGACTTTCGATGGATTACGCTGTGACCAGCCATACCGTGCTGCACGCCGGTGGCGCGATTACAACCATCGTCCCTAATTTGTGGCAGGACAATTTCGTCACGGGCGGCATTCCGCTTGCCACCAGCCTTTTCGCCAGCGCGTTGGCTAATGTTCCCTTGCCATTTCAGAACACGGCCGTACCAGTACATCTTCCGCAGCCATATACCACGTCGGGCGAACTTCTGTTTCCGAACGGCGATGCCAGCCACGTGGCCCCGAATACACCAGTGGATCTGCAGCGCTATCAGGACGATCTGAGAGCGCTCACTCCGGGAAACCAGGTCCAACTGCTTTCGATGATTGGTTTCGCCAGGAACTTCCGCAACGGCTACATCGAGAGCTACACCGCCAGCTTCGATCATGACTTTCGTGACGTAAAGTTCAGCGCTGCCTACGTGGCGACGGCGGGCGTTCATCTGGCCAGCGTCTATTCTCCGAATAGTTATGGCGGCGCGGATCCGGCTTTCGCGCCGTTTACGCAGTTCGACTCCAGCGGAAAAGCTATTGGAGGTTTTGGGCCGGAGGTGGTGATGAGCGGCCGGTCGCACTCCACGTATCACTCGCTTCAAACCAGCGTCAGCAAAAATTCCGCGCGCGCTGGGTTGGGCCTGCAAGCCAGCTATACGTATTCCAAATCTCTGGACGACACCAGCGCGGTGCTCGGTGGTCTCATCGCGGGCGCGGGCGTCGTCCTGCAGACTCTTCCCCAGAATCCTTGGGATCCGGGCGCGGAAAAGGGCCCATCGACCTTCGACGCCACGCACTCTTTCACATTGAGTCTCATCCAGGTGCTGCCGCTCGATCGACTAGGTTTTCTCAGGCCGCTGGGAAGAACGCTCACCCGGGGATGGCAGTTCCTGAATATCACCACGCTGACCAGCGGAGCGCCGTTCACCGTTTATTCCGGAGTGCAGCAGACCGGTGCCGGCGCAGGGGGAACGGATCGGCCTGACCTGGTGAAGCAACCGCATTTCTCAACCAGTGGTCCGGTGCGCGAGGATTATTTCGGTCTGGGCGCGAACAATGCTTCATTCTTCAACATTCCGATTAACGTTCCGGGAGGGACCGGGCCCAACCATGGCCGCTTTGGGACCCTGGGCCGCGACACGTTCCGCGGCCCCGGCTTCCACGACTATGACATCGCGCTGATCAAAGACACGCCATTTGGCCATCGCGGCAATTCGGAACTGGGCACCGTGGAATTTCGCGCCGAGTTTTTTAACGTGTTCAACCTGGTGAACTTCGGACTGCCCTCCAACATTTTGCGGGGCAGCGGATTTGGAATTATCAGCAAAACCGCTGGCCCTTCCCGTCAAATACAGTTTTCCCTAAAATTTATTTATTGATGATCAGGTGCACCGCGCGGACTAATTTCGGCGTGCGGGAGCGGGACCCGGAGGAAGAATCTCGGGCTCTCCAGCCGGAACACTCTGAAGCGTCACGTACAAAACAGACGCTGTCCAGGTCGGAAACAGGTCGAGACCGGGCGTCATCTCCGCCAGGAGCGTGGGCAGGAAAGCCCAATGCCATCCCAGCAAACGGATAAGCGTCACCGCCATGAATACATCCAGCAGAGTGTCCGCCGGCGACAAGCCCCCGGCGGCGAAGAGCGGTAATGCGAAGATTTGAACGGCGTCTCCCGCCATGGCTATCAACAAAGCCAAACGATGCTCGGGCGGCTTGATGGCTCTGAACAAATTAGACATCCACATAAACACCTGCATAGATAGGATACAACGGTTGGGGGCTCTGTTGGGGGCCGATTACAGGCGCGTTTTCTTTGCGACCTTGGCGTCCTTTGCGGTTATCAGGCGAAAAGCTTGACCGCAAAGGACGCAAAGAAGCCGCAAAAGACGCCAAGGGTGCGCAGTAGGGAATTTCTGTGTGAGAATGTCTGGCTTTGTTATTCATGAAAGATTCCTCTCCATCCACGGCAGCACAGCGAGGCCCATTTCTGAGCGACACTGCCATCTTGGTCGCGCTCGCGTTTTGCCTGGCGCTGCTGCACATCTTCACGAATGACCAGTATGGGTTTCATCGCGATGAACTGGCCACACTTGACGATGCTCGGCACCTGGCCTGGGGGTACGTGGCTTATCCGCCGGTGACCCCGTTTCTGGGACGGGTTTCGCTGGCGCTTTTCGGAGCATCGGTCCGCGGGGCACGCTTCTTCCCCGCGCTGGCCCAAGCCGCGTGCGTCATTTTGGCCGGCCTGATGGCGCGCGAAATGGGAGGTAAGCGGTTCGCCCAGGTGCTGGCAGCGCTCGCGGTGGCGATTGGGCCGGTCGCACTTCGTGCAGGTGCGTTGCTGCAGTATGTGGCGTTCGATTACCTGTGGTGGGTTGTGACCGCCTATTTTGTGGTCCGGTTGCTTCGGTCCGATGATCCCAGATGGTGGTTGGGAATCGGCGCCGCCGTTGGTCTGGGCATGTTGACGAAATATTCCATGCTCTTCCTGGTTGCAGGAATGCTCGTCGGTCTGCTCGTAACCGACGCGAGAAAGTATTTAAAGAGCCGATGGTTGTGGATGGGCGTCGCCCTATCCTTGCTCATCTTGCTACCTAACCTGATCTGGCAGGTACAGCACCAGTTCATCTCGCTCGACTTCCTGCGTCACATCCACGCACGCGACGTTCGCATCGGCCGCGCTGACAACTTCTTATCCGATCAGTTCAAGGTTGCCGCGAATTTCGTGACCATCCCCCTTTGGATCGCCGGGCTGGTGGCGCTGCTAGGGGATCGGCAGTTTAAAGCCTTTCGTCCAATCGCCTGGATGTTCGTCGTGCCATTCGTCCTGTTCGTGATTGCAAAGGGAAGGGGGTATTATCTGGCGCCGGCGTATCCGATGTTGTTGGCGGCCGGAGCCGTTGCGGAAGAACGCTGGATCGCGTCGTTGACGTCTGCGCGTGCACGCAGGGTGCGAGTCCTCACGTTCACCGCAATCACTTTCGGTGGTGTGCTGGTAGCGGCGGTGGCTCTGCCTCTGGCACCGGTAAAGTCTGCCTGGTGGAATCGGATTGACGATGACGACTTTAAAGAAGAAATAGGCTGGCCCGAATTAACCCATGAGGTTGCCGGAATATGGAACTCGCTGCCGGCTGAAGAGAAAACCAGCACCGCGATTCTCGCCGCTAATTACGGCGAGGCTGGCGCGATCGATCTGTACGGCCCAGCTCTCGGTCTTCCTCAAGCAATAAGCGGAGTGAATTCTTACTGGCAGCGAGGATATGGCGATCCCCCACCGCAGACTCTGATCGTCCTGGGACTGTCAGGCGAGGACGCGGAATATCTATTTGAGTCCTGCGTGTTGTCCGGCCACGTGTCCAACGGCTATAGGGTCAAGAACGAAGAGACGCTCGAGCATCCCGACATCTTTGTCTGCCAGCAACCGCGCAAAACCTGGCCCGAGTTCTGGACGAAATTCAGACACTTCGGGTGAGGCTGGGGAATTCTCGAGCGTTAACCTGGCTAGTATGTTGCTATTATTGCCTTAGCCGCTTCGCGCGGTTACGGTTTGTTCGCCGCTATGGGCTGGAATGAAATCAAGCGTCGGCTAACATTGACTCCCGTCGCCCGCCGGCGTCTGGGGGGGATAGCGATCGTGTTGACGATCGCCTATATTGCTTTCGGAAGCATGATCTGGTGGGCCATGAATCAACCGCCGGAAACTTTCGGACGGGTGATGAAGAGGCTGCCGGGGCCGGTCCCCTTTCTCCTCTTTCCGTTCGAGACGCTCTGGCTCCGAGCCCGAGCCGGAAATCTCCAAGTGGGAGATGCAGCGCCAGATTTCTACTCTGCTCAAGGTCGACAAGAGCGATCGCGTTCAGCTGTCGGCACTGAACAAGCAGCAGCCGGTGGTGCTGGTTTTTGGCAGCTACACATGACCTCCATTCCGGCGGGAGGTTCCTGCCCTCAACAAACTCTACGAGCAGTATCAGAATCGCGTAGCCTTTCTGGTGGTCTACATCACTGAAGCGCATCCCAGCGACGTCTGGCAGATGCAGAGCAATATAAAAGACCAGGTGGTTTTCGCCAGTCCAAAAAATGAAGAGGAGCGCGCCTAC
This sequence comes from Terriglobia bacterium, assembly GCA_963696825.1. GTDB lineage: Bacteria > Acidobacteriota > Terriglobia > Terriglobales > Acidobacteriaceae > JAIQFF01. The sequence goes on along the minus strand of CAVOLN010000006.1, from coordinate 280,921 downwards.
ATCGCCGGAGCCTGTGTGCGCAAGCTGGGCATAAAGTTTCCCAGCGTGCTCGATGAGTTTGGCAACTCGAACCGAGAAGGCCTATACCGGCTGGCCCGATCGTCATTTATCTGATTGACGCCAACGGTCGCATTGCCTACAAGAGCAAGCCGGGACCGTTTGGTTTTGAGCCTGATCAACTAAGCGCGGCGTTGGAGCGCACCGTGGGAACTTCAAAGGCGAGTAAGTAACCGAAAGAAATGTTGCAGGGAACCGTGAGCGGTTCCCCGCACTCGTGGAGACTACTCGTTCGCCGCGCGATCGCGCCGCAGAGCCTCGTTCTCCTCTTCTTTTTCCACCTGCTCGCTGCTACCGGGTTTCTTCACTGCGTCCTTCGCCTTGCCCCAGGCGTTCTGAACCTTTCCTTCGACTTGCTTGGCTGCGCCTTCGGCCTGATCCTTGGTACTGCCGGTCCATTCTCCGACTTGGCGCTGCACCCGGCCCGCGACGTCCTTCACTTTTCCCTCCACTCTGTCCTTATCCATTATGATTCCTCCACCATCCAGGATTGAACACAAGATAAACCATAGTTCGTCGAGGCGGGGCGCGATATCGGCAAGAAACTGTATCCGGATAGGAGATGCGATGTAGAGATTTCTTGTTTTCCAGACCTCCGAAACTTGCATCTCTTTCGAATTTCGGGGGTTAGAGGCCAAAATATTTTCGTCCGGCGAGCGCAAGTTTCCACAACTTCAGAGGTGTAGCATCTTTAGGAGTCCAATCAGGAGATTATTTTGTGACCACCGATGTTGCTTCCCCCGATCGCGTGACTACCAGAATTCCCCACCAGATTCTTGGCGCAGAAGAACTCCGCAAGATCGACGCCTATTGGCGTGCGGCCAACTATCTTTCCGTCGGCCAAATCTATCTGTATGCGAATCCGCTCTTGCGCGAGCCGCTGAAGATCGAGCACGTCAAGCCTCGGCTGCTCGGCCACTGGGGCACCACGCCCGGGCTTGAATTTCATCTATGTGCACTTCAACCGCCTGATCAAGAAATACGATTTGAACGTGATCTACATCACCGGGCCCGGTCACGGCGGACCGGGCATTGTGGCCAACACCTATCTCGAAGGCACCTACACCGAACTTTATCCAGACATCCAGCAGAATGAGGAGGGCATACGAAAGCTGTTCAAACAGTTCTCGTTTCCCGGAGGAATCCCCAGCCACGTTGCGCCGGAAACGCCGGGATCGATAAACGAGGGCGGCGAACTGGGTTACTCCCTCGCTCATGCCTACGGAGCAGTGTTCGATAATCCCGACTCTGCTGGTGTGTTGCGTGGTCGGCGACGGCGAGGCCGAAACCGGTGCGCTTGGCCACCAGCTGGCACTCCAACAAATTTCTCAATCCGGCGCGCGATGGCGCCGTGCTTCCGATTCTGCATTTGAACGGCTACAAGATCGCGAATCCCACCGTGCTGGGGCGTTTGAGCGACGAGGAGCTTACGCAGCTCTTCAACGGATACGGCTACAAGCCCTATTTCGTCGAAGGCCACGATCCCGAACGCCATGCACCAGCTCATGGCCGCGACGCTGGACACGATAATCGCCGAAATCCGGGCAATTCAGGAGAATGCGCGCTCGCAATGGGTCGAAGCGCGTCCCGTCTGGCCAATGATCGTCCTGCGCACGCCCAAAGGCTGGACCGGACCGAAGGTGGTTGATGGCAAACCGGTCGAAGGCACGTGGCGCGCCCACCAGGTGCCGGTCGCGGAATTGGCCACGAAGCCCGAACATCTCAAGATTCTGGAAGAATGGATGAAGAGTTACATGCCCGAAGAGCTTTTCGATGAGAACGGGAAATTCGTGCCAGAACTGGCCGAACTCGCCCCCAAGGGCGACGCGGCGGATGGGTGCAAATCCGCACGCCAACGGCGGCTTGCTGCTCAAGAATCTGCTCATGCCGGATTTTTGTGACTATGCGGTGAAGGTAGCCGAAACCGGGCACGGAGATTGGCGGAAGCCACCCGGGTGCTTGGGCACGTTCCTGCGCGACGTGATGAAGCTGAATCTGGACGCGAAGAACTTTCGCGTATTCGGACCTGATGAAACAGCCTCGAACCGTCTTGGACGCACTTTACGAAGTGACCGACAAAGTTTTGATGGAGCCGATTTTGCCCACCGACGAGCATGAGTCCGGCACGGGCGAGTGATGGAAATGCTGAGCGAGCACATGTGCCAGGGATGGCTCGAAGGCTATCTGCTGACCGGGCGGCACGGATTCTTCTCGTGCTACGAGGCGTTCATTCACATCGTGGACTCGATGTTCAATCAGCACGCGAAGTGGCTGAAAGTGACGCGCCACATTCCCTGGCGGCGGCCGATCGCATCGCTGAATTATCTGCTGACGTCGCACGTCTGGCGCCAGGATCACAACGGCTTCAGCCATCAGGATCCCGGGTTTCATCGATTATGTGGTGAACAAGAAAGCGGATGTGGTGCGCGTCTATCTGCCGCCCGATGCCAACACGCTGCTTTCCGTGGCCGATCACTGCCTGCGCAGCCGGAACTACGTGAATGTGATCGTGGCGGGAAAGCAGCCGGCCCTGCAGTGGCTCGACATGGAGTCCGCCATCGAGCACTGCACCAACTGGAATCGGAATCTGGGATTGGGCCAGCACCGATCAGAACAGCGAGCCCGACGTGGTGATGGCCTGCGCCGGAGACGTTCCCACGCTGGAAACCCTGGCGGCGGTTGATCTGCTGCGCCAGAATTTCTCCGACATCAAAGATCCGCGTCGTGAATGTGGTCGATCTGATGACGTTGCAACCTCCTTCGGAGCATCCGCACGGTTTCTCCGATGCGATTTCGATTCCATGTTCACCACCGACAAGCCCGTCATTTTTGCGTATCACGGCTATCCCTGGCTGATTCATCGCCTTACCTATCGCCGGCACAATCACGACAATTTTCACGTGCGCGGCTACAAGGAAGAAGGCACAACGACCACGCCTTTCGATATGACCGTGCTCAACGAGCTTGATCGCTTCCATCTGGCCGGCGATGTCGTCGACCGAGTGCCACGGCTGCAGCGCGTAGGCGCGCACTTCAAGCAGTTCCTGCGCAACCAGTTGGTGGAGCACAAACGCTACGTTCGCGAACATGGCGACGACATGCCGGCCGTCCGCGACTGGACATGGCCCTACTAGCCGATGAAAATCCTGGTGCTGAATTCGGGCTCCAGCAGCCAGAAGAGTTGCCTGTACGAAATCGGTGACGCTCTTCCTGAGGACCCGCCGGCTTGCCTCTGGCAGGCGACGATCGAATGGGAGGGAGAATCCGGTCGACGCCGAAATCAAGAATGGGCGAGGCCTCAGCCAAAAGGAAACCATCAGAGATTTCCTCTCGCGCCGAAGCCACGGCGCGCCTGCTGGATACGTTGTGGAAGGGCGAGGCCAGCGCGGTCTCATCACCCTCGGAAATTGACGTGGTCGGGCACCGGATTGTACATGGTGGCCCGACATTCGAAGAGCCGGTCCTCATTACGGACGAAGTGAAATCGGCAATCGCTGGAGTTTCTGCTATCGCGCCTCTGCACAATCGTGCGGAACTCGAGGGCATAGAAATCATCGAGAAGCTGCTGGGCAGAGTGCCCCAGGTAGCGGTCTTCGACACAGGCTTTCACAAGAGCATGCCGCCCTCGGCGGCGGTGTATCCGGGGCCGTACGAATGGTTTGAGGATGGAATCCGCCGCTATGGTTTTCACGGAATCAATCACAAGTATTGCGCGCGGCGCGCGGCACATCTACTGCGCAGGGATCCAAAATCGTTCAAGCTGGTGACTTGCCACCTGGGGAATGGCTGTTCGCTGGCGGCGATTCGCGATGGGCAGAGCGTCGACACCACCATGGGGTTCACGCCGCTGGAAGGCTTGATGATGGGCACACGTTCCGGATCGGTCGATCCTGGCATTCTCACCTACCTGATGCGGAACAAAGCAGTTCACTGGAGAAAAGCTCGATGAACTTCTCAATAAACACTCCGGCCTGCTGGGAATCTCCGGCGTATCGGGGGATATGCGCGAAATTCTGACTGCCATCAAAAATGGAAACGAGAGGGCCAAGCTGGCCTTCGAAATCTATATACACCGTTTGCGTGCAGGCATCGGCGCCATGATAGCGGTGCTGGACGGTGTCGATGCGCTGGTCTTCACGGCTGGAGTTGGAGAGCATTCAAGCGAGGTTCGCTCGGCGGTTTGTCAGAATCTTGGCTATATCGGCCTGAAACTTGATCCGAAGAAGAATGAAGAGTCGCCCACGGACCAGGACATCTCCGACACCAGTTCGCGGGTTCGCGTCATGCTGCTTCGCGCCGGGGAAGATTGGGAGATCGCCCGCGATTGCTGGAAACTGTTAAATCGTGTCGCCGCTTAAACGACCAGGTGCGACTGAGTGGCAGAGCGCTGGCGCCAGCGGTAAACCACCTCCGAGTTTTTCCAGAAGAATTTCTCTGAAGCGCGCGGCCCCTTGCGGCTCACATACTGCCTGATGATGTCGAAGGTGCCTTGGTAAGTTGACAGGTGATCGCTGTTGGGCCAGTCGCTGCCAAACAGCAACCGATCCTCTCCGAAGGTTTCCCAAATCTCGTCAAGCCAGGGCCGGTAGGTTTCGGCGTCGGTTGGCACCGTGCCATCGACCCGGCGAAGCACCTCTGATCCTTTCACAAAAACGTTACTGCGCTGGCTGAGTGCTCGCAGATCCTGCTCGTACGCTTTTCGGGCAGCGGGCTCCGCTGGCGGCAAGGCCTGCGGCAGGTGGTCGATCACGATTCGTAAGTCGGGAACGCGATCCGTGAGCTTCAGAATCTCGGCGATGAGGACAGGGTCCGGATTGGCGCTCTCCAACAGCAGGCCGGAAGAAGATAGCCGTTTCAGATTCGCCATGAAGTCAGGATTGTTCAACTGCGCACCCAAACTTCGCTCCCAGAGATTGCCATAGCGAATGCCGCGGAACAGCGGGTTCGCCCCGAAGCGCTCGAGTTGGTGCAAAAAGCCGGGAGTTGCGGGATCGAGATTTCCAATTACTCCCACAATGATTGTGTCTGACGCCGCCGCCCGAAGCAGCCAGTCGTTGTCTTCAACCAGAGGACTGCATTCCACTGCGATTGCGCCGACAACGCCAAACGGCATGGCCAGACTTTTGTACCTCGGCGGCAGCGCAGGCCGGTACAGGACGGTGTCGGTCGGCTCTGGCCAGGGAACGCCGCCCGGCCGGGTGGGATCGAAGAGGTGAATGTGCGCGTCGATGATAGGGAACGCTAGACCGGGCAGATGTGAACTATATGCGGAACCAAATTGGCGGGCGCCGTGGAGAAGAGCGAAGCACGAGCCAGTTTTCAGAAGTGCTCTTCGTCGCAGATCCGTCACGATGTGCTCCTCGTTCAGTCCACACATTACTCGATTATCGGCAAGGAGTGCGACGAAATTCTGGGTTAAAGAATTCGGCGGCCAGACAGACTTCCTTCACGAAAAGCAGCGGTCTGAATCTCAAGAAATAGTTGTCCTGAGACCCGAGAACCCAAGGGCCTCGGCACACGGAAGTACGTAACTTTCGGGTTCGGGACCTTTGTAAGTCGCTTGCTCAGCCGGCTCCGTGGTATGAAACAGCTAGACATGAAATTATTTAAGGTAGCAGTCATTGTAATGAGCCTGGCGACGCTTCTATTCGCCTGCCCAACCTCGGTGTCATGCCCAGCCGACCACGCCGAGATGCATAAAGTAGGCGACGACAATTCGGGTCCGGTACACCTCGTGGTATTCGAACATCAGACCTCCGCCGGCGAAACCCACCAGGTTAGTATTCGCTGCGAAAGGTAGCGGCTGGCAGTAGATGGTTGCGTGTGCGAAGACGCTTGCTCGGGGAAATAAGAAGAAACTGCGTTTTTTTTCAGTCCTGCAGACCTCGAGATTAGTTCTCGAAGCCTAACCAGGCAAAGCTCACTCTGATCCCGCCGACGCCGACCCGGCCCGGGCCAGCTTGTCTTTTTCCGGCCGGTATCCGACTACTACCAGGTCAACTCTCCGATTTGCCGCTCGTCCTTCAACAGAATCGTTACCCGCCACGGGGCGATACTCGGAGTATCCGGCGGCGGAGATCAGCGCGGGATCGAACCCGTGACGCTCAATCAGCAACGCTGCCACCGTAGTGGCGCGCGCAGTAGACAGGTCCCAGTTCGATTTGAAGCGCGAGTTGTGGACTGGTACGTTGTCGGTATGACCTTCCACTCTGATCTCGAAGCCACGTTTTCCGAGGATGCCCGCGATTCGAGTCAGGGTGGCGTGGCCGTTCTACAGCAGTTCGGCTTCGCCGCTGTTGAAGAAGCCAACCTCGCGCAAGCTGACAACCAGACCCTTCGGGAGTGACGCGCATTTGCACTTCGTGCTGGCGGATCTCATCTCCCAGAGCGGTTTCGAGCTGGCGCCGCAGTTCATCGACGTCAATCCCAAGGCCGACCCACCATGATCTTTGTCGGAGGAGCCGGCAACTTTTACGAGTTTGAGCGGGGCGTCGGTGAGATCGGGACTTGGTATGCCCGGACTTCCGGGGATGCCGATGTCCTTGGTCGCCGAGCCGGTGAACACACCCAATTGTTGAAACGCTCCCTTGATGGATGCCGAAACCTGCGCTGCCTTTTTCTTGTCAGCCTGCGAGGAAGCATAGAGCACGACAAAGAAAGCAAAGAGCAGAGTGATGAAGTCGGCGTAGGAAACGAGCCAGCGCTCATGGTTGGCGTGAGCCTTATGTCTGCTGCTGCCGGCTCACGCGCTGGCCGCCGCTTTCTGCTCCGGCTGCTGCTCGTGCTCCTGCAAGTAGCCCAGCAGCATAGTCTCAAGCATGCGCGGATTCATGCCTTCAAGGATGGAGATCACACCTTCCAGCTTCATTTCGCGCAGCACCTGTTCTTCGCGAAACTTGATCTTCAGCTTTCCGGCCCAGGGAAGAAAAAGAATGTTGGCAGCAGCCGACGCCGTAAATGGTTGCGACGAATGCAACCGCGATGCCTTTGCCGACCTCAGTGATGTCCTCCAGATGCTGCATGACCTGAATCAGGCCCAGCACCGCGCCGATAATGCCAACCGTCGGTGCAAATCCCCCGGCCGCTTCAAATACCTGCGACAACCGTTCTCCGTATTCCTCCTGATTGTCCAGTTCCAGTTCCATCATCTTGCGCAATTCCTCGGGCTCGGCGCCGTCAATCGCCAGCATCAAGGCCTTCTTAAGGAATGGGTCTTTGATGGTGGCCAACTGGGCGTCGAGAGAAACCATGCCTTCCTTGCGGGCGCGATTCGCGTAACCGACAAGTTCTTTAATCAGACGAGTTGAGGTTTCTGTCCACGATCAAAGAAGACGTGTACCAAGCCTTTCGCTGCGCCGATCACGATCGGAAGGGGAAATTGGATCATGACGGCCCCAATCGTGCCGCCCAACACAATCATCGCGGCCGTGGGCTGGAGGATCTGAGCGATCTTTCCGCCTTCGAGAATCAATCCTGAGAGAATCCCGGCCAGCGCGAGAATGATTCCACCAATCGTGCTCTTATCCACGGCGGAAGTCCTCCGTGGAGCGCGAATTGGGCGTCCTGGGGCTGGACCACGGCCGAGTTAATGTCCGTTCCCCAAGAAGGCAGTCCGGCCATCACTGAGCGTCGGAAGTCAACAATCCGGTGAATCACATCCTCTGAAGTCTCGCGGACGATGATCTTTCTCTCCATTGATCAAGGTGATGACGGTATCCGGCGCATTCTCGACGAACTTGATCAGGTCGGAATTCAGCGCGATCGGGTTGCCGTTCAGGCGTGTAAGTTGAATCACAAGGTTGCCTTTCCGGGCTCGGATTGAGTTCCGGCGCTACATGTATCGGCACTCGGACGCCGAGACCATTAAGAGTGGCTAAGGCTCGGCCCCGGTAACCGTTACCAATGTCATGGAGAGACTCGATACTGGGTCAAATACCAACGTCACCGAGCGGGGATGAATGGCCGAAGAGGAAATGCCGATACACAGGCCCGCAGCAAGCAGCACCACCTGATCGACCGAAGCGGTGATTTGGCAGTCGGTAAGGCCGCAGGGGTAGCAGGCGGAAACCCAGCAAAGGAGCTTTGAAATGTCACTGAGTATTTTGAATAACGTTTCATCCCTTGCGGCGCAGAACCAATTGTCCATGACGCAAGCGTCGCTGCAGAAAACCCTCTTACAGCTGTCGTCCGGTTCCCGTCTGAACACGGGAGCGGATGATGCCGCCGGTCTGGCCATTGCAGACGGGTTGCATGCCAACATCACGGCCCTCACTCAGTCAGCGCGCAACGCCAGCGATGGCGTGGGTTCGCTGCAGGTGGCGGACGGCGCGTTGGCCCAGGTCACCGCTCTTCTGAACCGCGCTGTAACACTGGCGACTGAAGCTTCCACCGGCACGGTGAGCGATCCTCAGCGCACCACGATCAATGCCGAGTTCACCGCGATCAAGGCTGAAATCGACCGCATCGGAGCCAGCACCAACTACAACGGTGGACAGGTCTTCACCGCCACTGCAACCGCCATCTACCTCAGCGACGGCACGGCCGGTGGATCGAGCTCCATCACTGTCACGACCGGTGCGCTGTCCAGCGCGGCGATCGGTTTCAGTGGAACTCCGACCGACATCAGCGCAGACGTCTGACCAGCGCTACCACTGCGCAGACGGCACTGGGTCACCTGACGACCGCTATCGCAGGTGTAGCTGCGGATCGTGGCGCACTCGGAGCGGAAACCAACCGCTTGCAGAGCGCTTCCAGCGTTATCACCAACCAGGTGCAGAACCTGACCAACGCCGAAGATGGCATCCGCGCCGCTGACATTCCGTCGGCTGTCGCGAACATGTCCCGGCTTGACCATTCTGCAGCAGACCGGTATGGCCGCACTGCAGCAATCCAACCAGATGCAGCAGTCGGTTCTGAAGCTGTTGCAATAACCTCGCGCCTAACCTCCGGCGGGGCGCAAAAAGCCCCGCCGGAGCGAGGTAACGGTATCCTCCATGCGCATTGATGGTCCCAGTCCGATTCCTGCCTGCAGGCTCCGCAGCCGGCGGTTCGTGACGTCAGACCGGTCCCCGCGCCAGAAGCAACGGCGCCGCTGGTCAGGGATCACGTGGAAATGCAGCCGAAGCCTGAGGTCAATCCGACCAACGTTCTGGTCGAGATGCAGCCGGGAAATATTGTGGTTTACAAGTTCGTGGATGAAGCCAGCGGCACGACTGATCCAGCAGATTCCTTCAGAGCAGATGCTGAGCCTGTCCGAGGTTGCCCAGTCAAACGACAAACCTGCAAAGCAGAAGTAAAGAAGGACCTACAAACATGGCGGCTTCCTCTTCTTCGTCAATTTTGAATGCGTTGAGTTCCTCCCTGGGCACAGGGCAGGGAATCGACGTAACCTCGACGGTCAACCAGTTGATCGCCAACCTGCGCGGGCCGGAGCAGGTCTGGCAGACTCAGCAGCAGATACTCGCGGGACAGAGCTCCGCGCTGACCCAGCTGAATACGGAAGTAACCGCACTGTCCAACGCGGTCGATACCCTCAACGATCCTGCGGGCGCCCTGAGCGCGCGGGCGGTTTCATCATCGCAGCCGGCGATTGCGACGGCTACCGCCTCGAACTCTACCCCGGTGGGAAGTCACACCGATCGTGGTAAATAATCTGGCGAGCAGTGCTTCGTACTACTCGGGCGCAGTGGCGAACAGCACAACCCCACTGGCTGCCGGCACGTTTACGATTCAAGTGGGAAGCCAGCCGGCAAACACCATCACGATTGATGCGACGAACAATACTCTTGACGGATTGGCAGCAGCGATCACCAACGCCAACATTGGTGTGACCGCCAGCGTGGTGAACGACTCCAATGGCGCCCGCCTGGCGATCGTGAGCAACACTTCGGGCGCGGCCAGCGATTTGACCGTTAACGCAGGGAGCAGCGGCCTGACCTTTACCAAGGGAGCCACCGGCACGGACGCATCGCTGACCGTGGATGGCGTTCCCATCAGCAGCGCCAGCAACACCGTGACAAACACCGTCGCGGGCCTGACTTTGAACCTGGTGGGCGCGGACCCGAATACGCAGGTGCAGATCGCAGTCAGTCCGGACACCACAAAGGTGACGCAGGCCGTCACGGATTTTGTGACCGCCTACAACACCATCATTCAGGATCTGACCAGCCAGTTCACATTTAACACTTCAACCAACACCGCCGGACCACTGTCGGGCGATGCGGGAGCTCGTCTAGTCCAGAACGAATTGCTGACCGCAGCCACCTTTACCGGGACCGGGAACTCGATCAATACCTTAGCCCAGCTCGGCGTGTCGATGAACAACGACGGCACGCTGACCGTGGACAACGCCAAGCTGAGCTAATGCCGTCAACTCCGATTTTGCCGGCGTGCAGAACTTTTTCCATCCGGCAACCGGGACCGGTTTTGCGGCGTCCCTGCAAGCGCAGCTGGACCCGCTGACGGATCCGACGGAAGGCGCATTCTCGATCGAACTCAAGGGAATGAGCGACGGGCAGAAGAGCTTCCAGGACCAGATCGACAATTACGAAGTCTACATCGCCAATGAGCAGACCCTGCTGACCCAGCAATACACGCAGGTCGATCTGGCGCTGCGCCAGTTGCCACTGCTGCAGCAGCAGATCAACTCTGAACTGAACTTTACGGGGAACTCGAACAACAACTCGCAACAACGGCTAAACGGAGTTCAGATTCAGGGTTAACTCACAGCAATGAACGCCAAGCGGAACCAACTCGCGTATCAAGAAGCAGCAGTGCGCAACGCCAGCGCTATCGAACTGGTCATCATGCTCTACGACATTCTGGCGCGCGACCTGCACGCCGCCATTGAAGCCATGGATGCCGGCAACATCGAACTGCGATCGGCCAAACTGAAGCACGGCTTTCTGGCACTGCAGCAACTCGAAGGAACGTCTCAACCTGGATGAAGGCGGCGAACTGGCGACGAACATGTCGCGCTTCTATTCCATGCTGCGCGGCCAGATGATGAAGGCGCAGGTTCAGCAGGATGCCGCAGTTCTCGAGGAGCTGGTTCAGTTACTGTTCAGTGTGCGAGAAGCCTGGGTGGAGTTGAATGGGCGGCTGGCGGTGTCTGCGACACAGACTGCCTCACAGACGGCGAGTTGGAAGGCGTGATCTCCGATCATGTGGGGCGGGCGCCCTCGCCCGCCCCACACTTTCCAGAGCTACTTCAGGTAGTCCAACAGACTCGTGGGCAGAATCTTGGCCGCAGCGGCCAGCGCGGCGTCGTGCGCGGTGGTTGCCTGGGTCAAATCCGTTGCGGCTTTGGTGATATCTGCGCCGACCAGGTTGTTGGCCTGCGATTTCAGAGTTACCTGTTCCTGTTGCAGAAACGTTTGCGTGGAACTGAGCTGGTTGACGGCGTTGCCGTAGAAGATGCGTTGTCCGGTGATGAAGTCGAAAGCGCTACGCAGCTGGTTGGTTGCATTCCCGGCATCAGTAGCGGTTCCGGTTTGCAGCGTGGTGATCAATTGCTGCAGGGCGCCGAAGACATCTCCTCCGGGATTCTGGAAGAGCTGGCTGCCCGGCAGATTGGTTTGCAGAGTTCAGGCCGTCCGCAACCTGCACGGTGTTGGTGCCGGTGTTGCCGGTGTAGGTGACACCCGACGGGCTGGTCGGAGTCCAGCGCGTAAGGCGGCGCGGTGGTCGCGGTGCCTCCGAACAAATAGCTGCCACCGACTGAAGTGTTGGCCAATTGCACCAGCTGGCTCTGAATGCCTTGCAGATTCTGCACGATCTGCTGGCGGTTTGCCGGCCGACAAAGTTCCGGTGGTGCCCTGCACGCCCAGCGTGATGGCCTGAGTCAACTGCTGGACCACTGAGCTTAGCGCGCCATCGGCGGTCTGCAACTGGCTGGTCAAGGTGTCGATGTTCTGAAGATACTGGTCGGTGCGATTCGATTGGTCCTGGTTGCCGACCATTTGAGCCGCAGCCAGAGGATCGTCCGATGGAACGTTGACGCGCTTGCCGGTGGAGATCTGCTGCAGCGCCGTGTTTTCCTGGCTCTGAGTCTCCCAGATTGCGGCCAGAACGTCAGCGGACATGTCGGGATTTACGCGCATATTAGGTCGTCACTCCCATCGCCATTAATGTGTCAAACATCGAATCCACGGTGGTGACCACGCGGGCTCCGGCCTCGTAGGCCCGTTGGTAGCGGATCATGTTGGTGGTTTCTTCGTCGAGCGATACACCGGAGACCGCGGAACGCTGGTCGGTGATTTGTTGCACGCTCGAGATTGCTGGCGTTGACGTCGGCCTGCGCGTTGGCGCCGAAGTTGCCGACCTGCAGCACCAGGTTCGAATACATATCCATCGGGCTCGCGCCCGAAGGAAGTTGCTGATCGCGGATCGCGATGAGTTGCGAGAGATTTCCATTGCTGCCGGCGGATCCGTCCGAACTGGCGGCGATCAGGCTGGGATCGGTTATGGCCACACCGAAATTTGCGGCTGCGTCCGTCGTCGACGCCAGCGGAGTAAAAAAATTCTGGCCGGCATTTCCCGACGCGTCAAATCCGGCCTGGTGCTGGGTGTTGAAGCTGGTAGTGAACTGGCTGGCCAGGGTATTCAGTTGCGTGAGACAGTTGCGGAATCACCTGATCGCGAATCTGCAGCGTGCCTCCGAGTTGTCCGCCCTGAATCTGACTGGTGATGTCCTGGCCTTGAGCGCTGTAGACGTGCTTCCAGGGCGCTGTTGTTCGCGTTCGGTCTGCAGCGCGAAACTCTGACTGGCGACGACCAGCGGAACCCCGTTGGCGGTGGTTAAGGTCAGCCCGTGTTCAGTCTGGGTCACAGAAACGTTCACCAGGCTCGAAAGCTGGCGAATCAATTCGTCGCGCTGATCCTGGGTTGTGCCGGGATCCTGACCCAGACCCTGCATCTGCGCCACCTGCCCGTTGAGGGTCGCGATCTGCGTGGTCAGCCGGTTAATCTGGTCGACGGTTTGCGGCACCGACTGGTCCAGTCCCGTTCCGATCGTCTTCAGGCTTGACACTGCCTGATGAAATGAATTGGCAAGATTGTTGGCGGAGGTCAGCACTGCCTGGCGGGCATTTGCGTCGGTCGGATTGGTGGAGAGCTGGCTCATGCTGTTGAAGAACGCTGACAGCGCGCCGCCCACCCCCTGGGTCGGGTCGGAAAAAATTCCTTCGATCTGGGTCAGCGAGTTGAGCTGCGTCTGAGAGTTGCCCTGCTGCTGGGTTTCTTCATAGATTCTCAGTTGCAGCAGTTGATCGCGAACGCTCTGAAATTGCTCCAGAGTCACTCCGCCGCCGAAGGTTATGCCGTTTTCCTGGAAGGTGGGAGCCTCGTTCAGTACGGCGACCTGGCGGCTGTATCCCGGCGTGTTTACGTTGGAAATGTTGTTGGTGGTAACGCTCAGCGCTCCCTGCTCGGCCTGCAGGGCCTGGACCGCGATGGAGAGCGAAGTATTGAGTCCGGGCATAGGTCAGACCTCGCACGACCAGCCGGTGGCAGCGAGCGGGCTCCGACGCTGAAGGAAAATTCTGTTTGTAGGTTTGGCACAGGGCCGCGCGCAAGCCGGGCAGTACGCAAGGCGCGTTGCAGCAACGAGGAATAAACCCGGGTCAGATTGACCAGTTCGCTGAAATCTGAAGCGGAAGACTTTTATTGCGGGTTGCTGGTCCGGTTGGTTGTCCGCGAAACCAGACTTGCAATTTGTCGACGAGGCTGTCCTGGACTGCAGTGGAAGTTTCAAGCGCGGCCAGATCGTTAGAAGCCAGCGCTGCAATCGCGCGCTGGAACTGGACACACAACTCTCGAATCTCCGCCACGCAGGCAGACGGGTTGAGTTCGCGTTCGCTCGCTGCTTTCGGTTGCCAAGAAAACTCACCTTACTTGATGTGGTCCAAGTACTGCGTCAACATTCGCGCTAGCGCTGGTTGTGCTCCAGAATCGCGTGGGCGATCTTGTCCGGCTTCTACCTTGTAATCACCGTTCTGGATCGACTGGCGCAACGCATCGACCTTGTCCTGCCGGACGGCTGGGCGCGGCCATGGCCTGGGCTTCGAGCGAGGAGACGCTCAGCGTATCCGACCGAAAGGCTGGTCTTGTCCTCCACGCTAGGCGCGCTCGGAGCCTTGCTGCCGGCCTTTCGGGTCTTATCCTCGCGCTCCACGCCGTTAAGCGAAATGTTGTTAAGGTCGATCCTCATATGTGGTCTCCTGCAATTCCGCGCAACTGCTTTATCGGCAATTCTCAGAAAAAACTTTAGTCCAATAATCACTTTGTCACCTTTGGGGTAACCAAGGGTTTTATCGAAATGGGTAGCCGCCTGTAAGTCCTTTATGTTCTATCGGCAGTACGCTGGCGGCATTCTTGTGGGCCGCCTGAGCCTCCAGATGCTTGGCCACCATGGCCGCGATCCCCAACCCGCCGTGACCTCCGGTCAAAGCGCTGCCGACCGCCTGCATGGCGATGGCATGAAACTGGTCGCGGCCAGGGTCGGCATCGGGGTCCTGATCGGATCCCGGAACCGAGGCGAAAGACTGTTCGGCCTGTTCCAGCCAGTGCGAAAGCAGGACAGCTTCAAACTCGCGCGCCGACTTCTGAATCTTGGCCGAGTTTGCCGGAGTCCGTGTTCTTCAGCTTGTCCGCCGCCTGCGTGCCGCGAACATCGGAGAGGCTGACTGCCGGCGTAATGATGCCGATTGAGCTCACAAGATCTCCAATTCGGCCTGTAGTCCGCCTGCCGCTTTGATGGCCTGCAGGATGGCTACAATGTCGCGCGCGGTTGCGCCCATGGTTTGCAGTCCGTTGATAAGATCTTCGACGCTCGCGCCCTCCTCCAGCGGATGGTCTTGGCCGAGGTCTCTTTCGCCTGCACATCCTGTTCGGGCACGACCACGGTCTGCCCACTCTTTGGAAAGCGGTGCGGGTTGTGAAACCGTGAAGGTGGTGGTCACTTCCACGGTCAGAGCCACCGTGCAGAACCGAAACCGCGGAAAGCTTTACGTCTCCGCCCATCACGATCGTTCCGGTGCGCTCGTTGACCACGACTTTGGCCGGAGGATGAACGCTGATCGAAAGATTCTGAATCTGCGAAATCAAGTCCGGGACCGACGCAGTTCCCGAACTGCTGATGTTTACATTGATCTGGCGGCTGTCGACGACGGTCGAAATCGTCTTGCCGAACTGGCGGTTGATCACGTTCGAGATTTCGCGCGCCGAGGTGAAGTCGGCATCCCGCAGCACGAGCGAAACCGTACTCAGACGATTCAGGTCAACCGCCGTATCCCGCTCCACGGTTCCGCCGTTGGGTATGCGTCCCACGGTCGGATGGTTCAGCTGTTTGCTGTTGGCCGCGCCGCCGGCCGAATATCCGCCCAGCGTGAGTGGCCCCTGGGCTTCCGCATAAACCTGGCCATCCGGCCCGTGCAACGGAGCCAGCAGCAACACTCCGCCTTCAAGACTCTTGGCGTCGCCGATGGAAGAAACGGTCACGTCGAGCGACATGCCCGGCCGGGCAAATGGAGGAAGAGAAGCGGTAACGAACACCGCTGCAATATTTTTGACGATGACCGAACTGGCAGGAATCTGCACGCCCATGCGCTGCATGATGTTGGCCAGGGTCTGGGTAGTGAACAGGGTCTGCTGCCGGTCGCCGGTTCCGTTCAGTCCGACCACGATGCTGTAGCCCACCAGCGGATTGTCACGCACGCCGGCGATGGTCGTGATGTCGCGCACCAGAACAGTCTGCGCTCCCGTCACGGCACGCAGAAGACAGCGTGCCGCGGCCAGATAACGCAAATCAGGCAACCCGAATTTTAGAAACCGATGACCCATAAGAGTGCTCGAACCAGAGGATTGGGTGGCCGGGTCGCGTCGGACACGACTCCCTTACCTTTCAGTTCCACTTCCAGATTTGAAAGCGCAGTCGAAAGCGCGGTGTTGTCCGGCGCCGACGTCTCCCGGACGCAACACGCCGCGTACCAGCATGGTTTCCTTCTGATTGTTAATCGCGACCATGCGCTCGGCTTCAACCACCAGGTTGCCGTTGGGCAGAACCGCAATCACCTGTCCGGCGAGGTTCGTATTCATGGTCGTGCTGGCGTCGGTCGAACCTGTGCCCTTGAGCTTGGTGGATGACTGCGCGGTAAGCAGGTTAGTTATTCCACTGGTGCTGATGTGACCCGCCAATCCCGAAATTCCCGACGTCGTATTGAAATCGCGCTGGGTGCCGACATTACCCGTAGCCTGCGCAGTCGTGCGCTGCACCACGACGATAGTCACCAGGTCATTCAACCGGCTGGCCTTGTAGTCAGACTGCAAATTGGTCATTGCGCCATTCGGAGCTCCAAAGGCTTCCCAACGGCGACATCGGCACGGCGGAGGCGTAGTCTGTTGCTGCATGCGGGCCACGTAGTCGGCGCGAGTCTTCTGCGGATCATGGCCGAGCTTGACCTTGGACAACACGCTGGCGCTGGAAACAAAGTTCGACAACACCAACATGGCGGACGCCAGCCGCACTACCCGAAATGTAAGAGTCGTTCTCATAAGCTTGCGTCAATCCGGACAGCATGGAAGTCACTACCCCGGCCCGACTACCCACGCCACATATCGTCTTTTCGTATCTTTGCTGATTACTCTGACCCGTTGTCCGCGCCCGCCATTTTGCAGACACAGCACCGGCAAGGTCATGTGAATGTACTCGCCCTCCAACATGAGGGTCGCGGTCCGCCCGCTACGGACCAGCATGTTTTCCGGCCGCGAGACCGGGCTGTGTCGTCCTTCCGTCTGGCTGGATGGGCCGGGCCCCCGACGTCGTCTCCCGGCTGTCCCCAATGCACCAAAACATAGAACGGAAGACAGGTGTTGGGATGTTCGCACCGCAAAAGAACCTTGTCGGACTTCGCCATCCAGCATGTCGACGCTGAGTACTCTCAGGAACGGGATTGGGCTCGGTCGCGGTCATGCTCGGACAGTTGCTCCATCTGGTCCGGTGCGATCCGCATTCCTGAAGAGTGAAGAGCGCCCAGAATGGCTTCGCGGCTGATCGGCGTCCGCGGGTTGTCGTCGGCGCGAACCGGCGCTTCCGTCCCCGCCAGGAGCAGCGCGCTGAAAATCGCGAATACTTTAGTCAAGTCGTGAAGTCATTTCTCTCGTTAGTTACCGCGTGAGGCTGTTCAGATCCTGGAACATTTCGTCCGCGGCTTTAACCACTCGCGAGTTCGACTCGTAAGAACGCTGCGAGAGAATCATTTCCACGAATTCCTGCACCACGTCGACGTTCGACTGTTCCACGAAAGCCTTGCTGCAGGGAACCGAGTCCCTCAGTTCCGCCCGGCGTGCCGACGATGGGATCTCCCGAAGCGGTGGTTGCAAGCATCAGGTTGTTGCCTACGCTGTTCAACCCGCCGGGGTTAGGAAACAAGGCCAGCTGAATATTTCCCACCTGGGTTGCCTGGGTCTGACTGGGCTGCGTAACCGAAACCGTGCCGTCAGAGCCGATGGTGACCGAGAGCGCGTCGGGCGGCAGAGTGATCGCAGGTTCCAGAGGATTTCCGTCCGCGGTCACAATGTTTCCCTGCGATCCAGGTGGAAAGTGCCGGAGCGGGTGTAGGCAATTTCGCCATCCGGCATTCGCACCTGAAAAAATCCCTGGCCTTGAATCGCGAGATCGAGCGGGTTGCCGGTCTGGCTGAAGTCTCCCTGAAGCTGAAGAACCTCGGAAGCACCCGGTTTGGTGCCCAAACCGACCTGCAAACCAGCAGCGTTTGTGGTCTGCTGTGTGGACGCCGAGCCCGGCATGACCATGTTCTGATACAGCAGGTCGGTGAACTGCACGACGCCGCCGGCGGAAACCCGCGGTGCTGGTGTTGGCCAGGTTGTTGGCCACGTTATCGAGATTCAGTTGCTGCGCGTTCATGCCGCTTGCGGCGGTGTACAGGGCGCGAAACATAGAGCTCCTTTACGGGTTGACCTTCGGTAGTCTTCGGTTGCAATGCGATTGAATTCCGTGTGAAACATAGAAAGCGCCCGCTGCATCATTTCCGCATAGCGCTGTACGGCGACCAGTTCGACGGCGCCCGCCACCGGATTCACGTTCGAAGCTTTCGAGCGAACCCTGCACCATGGTGGACTGTTTCGCCGGCGTACCTCGCTCTTGGGGGCGCGCTGTAATAAGTCTTGCCGACGCTTTCGAGCGCGGTGCCGGGAGGAAATTCCACCAGCTTGATCTTGCCCGCGACTGCCCCGTTGACCGAGATCGTGCCATCGGGGCTTACCGTCACCGGGCCTCCGACGATACGAATGACACCGTGTTCGCCCATGACCGGATCGCCCTGCGCCGTGATCAACTGTCCCTGGGCCGACACTTGAAAATTTCCGTTGCGCGTGTAGACCGGGCCGTTGGCGGTCTCCACTTTGAAAGAATCCTGGTCCTTGAACTGGCGAAGTCGAGGTCGTTGCCGGTGTGCTCCAGATTGCCCTGGGTCAGGTCCATCTGGCTGCCGCCCGAGATGCCGAAGTCGTTGACCGCCTGATTCAGCCCCGAACCATGATGTCCTGATGCCGTTGCCAGGAACGATCGAAAGATGTTGTGCTGCCCGCGATATCCGGGCGTGCTGGTATTCGCGAGATTGTTGGCGACAAGATCAAGCGCCTGGCTTCGCGCCATCAGAGCCGCACACGCCGCATAGAATCCGCTGTCCATAGGAGGTTCCCGATACCTATGAAGCACGGCAACTGCCATTGGATGGCGCAGGAGTTGAGCTGGTAACTCGTTGAAAAATGGTTGGGAGCTGCGGGGTAAATGAGAGCTGGATGAGTATCCGGAACGCGTATTTCGAAAGAGCGACTTGCCGGAAACGATTGCTTCTAACCTGCTCACTATTTTTCTGGACCTCAGTTGGCTTTCAGGCGAAAGCGGGTTTGCCTGAGTGACTCGCGCAGCCGCTCGATGCCGATTTCCACGATGCATTCGTGCACGGTGAGAGTCAGATTCCTCTGGATACGCGCTATCGTGCGCAAGCTGAAGAACGTGGGTTTTCAAGCCCCCGTCCTGGGTGACAATGTCGGACACGGCGCTGAGGCTTACCACTCGTTCGCCGAGCAGCAGTTCCAGGCGGAGCAGGGCTTCCGCGCTGACCGCGGCGAGTCCGCTGATTGGAATTGGATACATTGCTTTGGCCACACGCATACATCGGCCAAAGCGGGCGCGAACTTTACTTCGGGATTTCTACTTCGGTTAAAGCACTTCGGTGACTCGCAGCCCGTAGTTACCATCCACGATGACCACTTCTCCCCGGGCGACGACCCGGTCCCCCAGCAGGAGTTCGGCCGGGTCCTGAATGTATTTGTCTAACTCAATTACCGATCCGGACCTGAGTTCGCCAATTTCGCGCAACGGAAGCTGACGTTCGCCGAACTGGAGCGTGACATCGATCTCCACATTCTCGAGCACCGAGGTATTTACACCCTTTGAGGTCTGCGACTGCGTAGGGGCGGCATTAGCGCTGGCGGCAACCTGCGGCCAGCTCGGCGGGGAAGAGCAATTGAAACTGAATGTTTCCCGAGGCGCCATCGGTTCCCGTCATCAAGAACTGGCGGGCTGGAGTCCAACTTACCGTCTTGGCAAATTGTACCTTGACCTTTGTTCCCGGCAGGACCTCCACTGCCTTATCGCATGCCTTTGCCAGCACAGCTCGTACCGCTTGCGCGTGCTCCGGCTGAAGCTGCGCGGGGACTGTCGCCGTTCCGCTCAACACGGCGGCAAGTGAGAGCGCGCTCTCCATGCTGATTTGAATTGCCGCTTCCGCCTTCGAAGGTTCTGCCACCAATAGAACGGTCAACAGCTGTGTGCCGGCGGGAACCGGCTTCGGCTTGTCATCCACCGTAACTGTCCATGTGGACGTAAGTTTTTTCCGGAAACGCCTGCCCGGCAGCGGCGGGCAAAGCTTCGACAAACAGATCAATTGGACTGCGAGTCATGGTGTGTTCCCCGTTTCTGGCTGACTTTGTGGGAGGCGATCGAGCAATTGCGCTCCGCGATGATGTCCACTGCGGACCGGCACAGCTTCGAAGGAATCGAGACCGCCGATTTTGAGTATGGCTGGAGTCCGTACCGAAACTCCCAGCTGGAGTATTTGCCGACACTCAGGTTCAGCAAGTCGGTGGCGCGTACCTTGCCGCCTGATAGCGCGAGCTCAAGCCCGAAAGTCCAGTCCAGCGCCTTCTCGACAAGCTTGGGGCTCATCGTCGCCTTTTCTCGAAAGCTCCCGGGCGGAGGCGGTATTTGCACCCAGGAAAGCTCCCAGGCTGGCCAGGGGCAACATCAACTGGAATCCGCCGCCCGTCGACTGCATACTGACTGAGAAGCTGAATACCAGCGCGTTATCTTTGGCAGAACATATTTTCTGCATGAGCCTGGCTGTTGTCGCGTTCCCGTCGACACCGCAACGTTGAAAGCTCCGCCATGCGTGTTGCAGGTTCTGACAAATCGAGCGCACGAAGTCTTTGGCAATCTGATCTTCGATCTCAGTGACTTCGCGCGACAAGGTCACTCGGACCACCGCTGCCTCCGAGCAACCGATCTACCACTGGAAACAGCAAGCATGGAGTCAATCTGCAACAGCGCCATTTCGGCCTGCGTCCCCAGTTGCGATCCGATTTGCAAGGAGATCAAATACGAACTGTCCACCTTGCTCAAGAAACGATTCGACAGGCCATTTGCTCAGAAGATTGCAGAGTGGTTTCGCAGGTGAGACCCAGCCGGCTGTGAAGGGCTTGGCTGAACGCTAGGCGCAAAGGACTCCGTGGCAATGACCAGGGGGGCCAATCGCGCCTGATCGACTCCGCCGACTGTGCGGAAATCGCAGGGTTGGACTTCTCCGGCCGCATTACCGCCGGCTGGCGGGGCCGCAGCTTGCGTCTGCCGGGATGGTGCTTGAGTGGGAGTCGCCATAGGGTTACCTGAAGGTGTCCTCTTTGAGTTGCATCTGCTGGATGGCTGCACGAAGCTTGGTGATGGCCAGCGAGTGAATCTGTGACACCCGCGATTCCGCCAGGTCCATTACTTCCGCGACCTCCCGCATGGTCAGTTCTTCGCGGTAGTAGAGCGAAATGACCATCTGCTCTTTTTCTGAAAGCGTCTTGATGGCCTGAATCAGGTAATCGCTTCTTTCGGAGCGCAAGACAGATTTCGAAAGGACTCTCATTCTCGTCGGCGGGCGCGCTTTCGATGAGATCCTGAGTTTCGGAATCATCGAATCGCGATCCCACCATCTGACCGACGATGTGCAGGCCGTCCAACCTTCGCAACAGGGTGTGGAGTTCCGAAACTTCCAAGATCAAGATCCGCGGCCATTTCGTCTTCCGTGGGTTGGCGACCCAGCTTGTTGGCCAGCTTGGTGATGCTCTCGGCTACATTGCGGCCTTTTTTCCGCAAGGGCCGCGATCCCCAGTCGAGAGCGCGCAAGCTGTCGAGAATCGCACCGCGAATACGAAACGATGCGAACGACTTCAGAGAAGCATTCTTGCTCGGGTTGTATTTCCGCACCGCTTCGATCAGCCCCAGCACGCCCGCGTGTACCAGGTCCTCCAGTGGAACGTGTTGCGGCAAGCGCTCGTGAATCCGGCGCGCCAGGTAGTACACCTGCGACAGCTCGGACAAGATGAGCTCGTTGCGCGCTTCGTTTTCCGACAACAGGTCCGTATAACCGGCTTGAGTGAATGTCATCGCATCCTCAGTTCAATTCTTTACCGCAACGAACCCACCGACTGCACCGGCACCAGCGGCGGAATCTCCGTCGGCGCCAGCACGACGATCTTGGGTAAAAATGGTTCCAGCAACCTGCGCAAGTAGAAGCGGCCCGGCGATGAGCACAACAACACGGGAGGTGCGCTCAGCACCTGTTCTCCAAACAGGGTGCGCAATCCTTCCAGTACGCGGCGCGCGGTCGAAGGCTGAAGAGCCAGGCTGGCGGCGTTGACGGACTGCGCAGCCACGGCACGGTCTGCACTCTTCTTCGATCGCGCGATCGAGCGTGACTACCTTGAGCTCTCCGTGTTCGTCCAGCAGCGGCCGAACCAGCGCCCGTCCCAGCGCGTGCCGCACGGCTTCGTTCAGCAGAACCGGGTTCTTGCTGACGCCCGCGGTTTCGATCAGGGTTTCCAGAATCGTGCCCAGATCGCGAATCGAAACCTGCTCGCGCAGCAGTTGCTGCAAGACTTTCTGAACTTCGCCCAGGGTCATGAGCTTGGGCACGAGTTCTTCCACCAGCTTGGGATGCGACTCGCTCAGCCGGTCGATCAGGCGCTTGGTTTCCTGGCGAGTGAGCAA
Organism: Terriglobia bacterium; assembly: GCA_963696825.1. GTDB lineage: Bacteria > Acidobacteriota > Terriglobia > Terriglobales > Acidobacteriaceae > JAIQFF01. The sequence continues at coordinate 258,528 of CAVOLN010000006.1, read as the reverse complement.
CTCGTGCGCATTCTGGCGAATGATTTCTCCCAGGTGAGTGGCCAGCGCCGCAGTCTGATCGACGACCGCGTAACCGGCTGCGAGTGCCTGAGCCTGCTGATCTTTCGTGATCCACTTTGCGGGCGCGCCAAAGGCGGATCGCGAGTGTCGACTCCCGGCAAAGGCGGCGGCGTCGGCTGCGAACTGATGGCTAGCAGGCAATCACGCCGCATCTCCCAGCGCGTGATTTCCACGCCGCGGAGATAGACGACGTATTCCAGATCTTTGATCGTCAGGTTGTCGGTGATGTGAATCGACGGAACCAGGAAGCCGAGTTGCGTCGCCAGATGCTTGCGCAGGGCGCGTACCTTGGTCAACAACTGGCCGCCCTTGTTGGCATCCACCAGCGGCACCAGGCCGACGCCGACTTCGAGCATCAGTTCGTCCAGCTTCAATGCCGCGTCCAGCGGATCGAGTGCCGGGGTTGAAGCGCCTTCGGCCTTGCCCGCCGCGGTGCTGGATGACAGCTTGTCTTGTCTTCAACTGGCTGCGACTTGCGCGCGCCGTGCCAGCGCCGCCATGATGACGGCCATCAGAATGAAGGAAAGCTTGGGCAGGCCGGGAATCAGGGCCAGGCCGGTCATCACCGCCGCGGCAATCCACAGCGGACGGCTGCTGCTGAACAACTGCTGTCCCAAATCTTCCGAGAGCGTGCTGTCCGAGGAAGCGCGCGTGACCACCATGCCGCCGGCCACCGAGACCAGCAGCGACGGAATCATCGTGACCAGCCCGTCGCCGACGGTGAGCACCGTGTAAGTCTTCAGCGCTTCCTGGAAGGGAACGCCCTGCTGGAGCACGCCGATCAGAAAGCCGGCGATGATGTTGATGGCGGTGATCAGGATCGTGGCCAGCGCGTCGCGCTGATTGAAGCGGGCCGCGCCGTCCATGGCGCCGTAGAATTCCGCTTCGTGCGCGATCTGCTCGCGGCGCGCGCGGGCCTGCACTTCGTCAATCAAGCCGGCATTCAGGTCGGCGTCGATCGCCATCTGCTTGCCGGGCATGGCGTCGAGGGTGAAGCGGGCCGTGACCTCGGCGGTTCGCACCGCGCCGTGGCTGACCACGATGTACTGGATGGCGATCAACGCGAGGAACAACACGAAGCCGACAACGTAGTTGCCGCCGACAACGAACTGGCCGAAGGCCTCAATCACGCGTCCCGCCGCCGAAGCGCCTTCGGCTCCATGCAGAAGAATTCGCCGGCTGCTCGCCAGGTTGAGCGACAGCCGGAACAGCGTCATCAGCAAGAGCAAGCTGGGAAAGACGGAGAATTGTGCCGGACGAAGAATCTGGACCGCGGTGAGCAGCACCAGCACCGACGCGGTCATGCTGAATGCCAGCATGATGTCGAGCAGGAAGCTCGGCATCGGCACCAGCATCACGAACACCATGCTGACGGCCGCGGCCGGCACGATCCAGTCAACGGTGGATCGTATCCCACGATTTCGGTTTGGTGATTGTGGCCATTAGCGCCTTTCCGCCTCTCCCTGTCGTTTCACTTGCGCCTGTGCCCGGTACACGAATGCCAGAACTTCCGCGACTGCCGTGTATAGCTTGGCCGGAATGCTTTGTCCGACGTCGACCGTCTTGTAAAGCGCCTGCGCCAGCGGCGGATTCTCCAGCACCGGAATCTCTTTCCAGCGCGCGATCTGCTTCATCTTTTGCGCCAGCAGATTTCGGCCCTTGGCGACCACGACCGGCGCGCCCATATCCATCGAATAAAGAATCGCCACCGCAAAGTGGGTCGGATTGGTGACCACCACGGTCGCCTTTTCGGTTTCACGCAACATCAACTGCTTCCGCATCTGTCGCTGCAGGCGCCGGATGCGCATCTTGATCTGCGGATTTCCGTCGGTGTCCTTGCTTTCCTGCCGCATTTCTTCCTTCGACATCCGCAAATCGCCTTCTGACTTCCGCCAGGTCAGGAAGTAATCCACCATCGCCCAGACCAGCAGCACCAGCGCGGACTTCCACGCGACCTCGAAGATGACGGTGAGCAGAAAGCGGCTGAATGTCCAAAGGCTGGTGTTGGAGGCGACCACGATGGCGTCCAGTGTTCCCGGATGATGGCGAAGCCGACGATAGCCAATCGCCGCGAACGGCAGCAGCGACTTCAAAAGCCCGCTCAACCCGGTGAGAGAAAATATCTGTCCCAGTTTCTGTGCCGGGCTGAGCCGTTCGATCTTTGGAATCAGAGCTTCGGGCGCGAACACCATTCCGCCCTGCGCCACGCCTCCGAGTACCGACAGCATCCACGCGGTTGCCATCACCGGCACGGCGCAGCGCACGAGCGTCCATCCCGTCCACAGAAATAAGGGAGCAGTCGGCGAGAGCGCTTCCGCGCCGGAGAACTCGAAGCGTATGCCGCAACAGATTCCGCCAGGCCTCGATTCCCGAATAGCCCTGCCACGCGATCAGGCCGAACGCGCCAGATAACAGCCAAAGTGCTGGAGAGATCGCGCGAGCGCGCGACCTGGCCTTGCTCTCGCGCCTTTTGCCGTCGCCGCGGTGTCGGTTTTTCTGACTTGTTCTCGCTCATGACCGCGCCGCCAGATGCAGAAGACGCTCAGTGAATCCCACAGATTCCGTGAAGTAACGCTCAAACAGCGCCGGCCAGTAGCGGATGACCGTGATCAGCAGTCCCACTCCCAACATGCTCTTGAGCGCCGGGCCCAGCAACATCAAAGGCATTTGCGGTGAGGCTTTGCCCAGAAATCCCAAAATCACGTCGGCTACCAGGGTTGCGGCCAGCACTGGTGCCGCGATCTGCAGTCCGGTTCCCAAGCACGCCGGCCACTCCGTGCAGCAATTCGGCGGTCAGGCTACGGTTCAGATGCACCGCGCCGGGCGAAAGGTATTCAAAGCTGTGGGCAATGCCGCGCAGGATCCAGTGATGCACGTCCAGCTGCAGAAACAAGCAGAAATGCAACCGTCTGGTGAAACATCGCGACCACCGTCGTGTCCACCTGGGTTTGCGGATCGAGAATGTTGACCAGCGAATATCCCATCTGCACACCCAGCACCTGTCCCGCCATCTGCGCCGCTTCAAACACAAAGTTCGCAGCCAGTCCGATGGCAATCCCGAGCACCAACTCGCGCGCCACCACTCCCGGCCACTGCATCAGCGTGATCACGCCGACCTGCGCGGAATACACCGGATACAGCACCGCCGTGATGACAATGACCAGAATCGCCTTGATCCGGACAGGAATCGCGCCGTTTCCGAAGAACGGGGCGAATATCATCAGCCCCGAAACTCGGGCGCCGATCACCAGCGGTCCGGTCAACAATTCAGTGAGCGAAAGTTCCATGGCTTATTTCACGTACGGATGAAAATCTGAAAGCAATTTCACCGTGTATTGACCGATCTGCCGCCACATCCACGGCATCAGGAAGAACGCACGCTGCCGCCACCGCCAGCAGCCGCGGTACCGACGAAATCGTGGCTTCCTGCAGCGATGTCAGCACCTGAACGATGTTCACCAGCAGGCTCACCACGACCGCGATCGCCAGAATCGGCGCCGCCAGCAGCAGCACCTCGAGCAACGTGTGACGGCAAATGTCGACAACCTGCGCAGTCGGCATCAGCTGAAACTCCTCATCAGCGAACCAATCAGCAAGTCCCATCCGTTCACCATCACGAACAGCAGCAGCTTGAGCGGCGTCGAAATCACCACCGGCGGCAACTGCAACATGCCGACCGAAGTGGTGATCGAAGCCACCACCATGTCAATCACCATGAAAGGAAGAAAGAGAATCGCGCCAATCTGAAATCCCGCCTTCAGTTCGGAAAGAATGTAAGCAGGCACCAGCACCCGCATCGAAAGATCGTTGGGATCGTGCGGCCGCGCTTCTTTGGCAAGGTCCACAAAGAGCGCCACGTCTTTTTCGCGGACGTAATGCACCATGAACTGGTGTATGGGAGCTGTACCCGCGCTGCAATGCGTCCATCGCGCTGATCTGTCCTGCCTGCAGCGGTTCGACGGCCTGGGTGTAGATCGAAGCTCCCACCGGCTGCATCAGGAAAAAAGTCAGAACCAGCGCCAAACCGATCAGGGTCTGATTGGTCGGCGTGGTCTGCAGCCCGAGTGCCTGCCGCAGAAAGTGAAAGACAATCAGCAGGCGCGCGAATGGCGTCATGCACAGCAGCAGGGAAGGGATCAGCGTCAGAAACGTCAGCAGGGCTACGATGCTCCACGAAAGCGAGCCCGATCCCGGCGCGCCGGGCATGGTGATACGAATCTCGTTGGGCGGCCGCAGTCGGCGCGTTGCGCCGGCGTGGCTTTGGTCGCGGCCGACGCAGACACCGCGCCCAGGATCAGGACGGCCAGCAACGATTCGAATGAACCGGGACCGGGCGGTCATGAAATCTTCTCCGCCTCCCGCTCAAGATCCGCGGCAAATGTTTTTGCTTCCTGCAAGCGGGTCAGCAGCGACACTGAACTTGAAGATCCGCCGATCAGAAATCGTTCGTCATCCACCTGGACGACCGCGACAAATCGCTTCTCGCCCAGCGAGACGTTTTCGCAAACTCGCAAGATTCTTGCGAGCGTGCTGTGCCTGTGGCGCGCTGCATAATCCATTTGAAGCGCGCTCCACGCTTCTGGACAGCAGGGTCTGGCTCCAATCTCCAGCGCCCGTGAGAGGTCGCGACTCGCCTGCGAGCGGCTGCAATGGTTCGACTTGAGAGAGCAGTGCTCATGCCAGCTCCGTGATTCGTACGGCCAGCCGGTCATCTACCACTTCGAACCGTCCCCAGCCCAGCAGAGTCTTGTTGACTCGTACCGGAACGTCATTGGCAACGCGGGTCGCAGTCTGCACTACGGATCCCTTTGCGAAGATTGAGCAGATCGCCCACGGTGAACTTTGGCACCGGAATTTCCGCAGTCGTCTTGCAGCGAAGCCAGTGGTAAGCCTCGATCGGATTGCTCGTCGCGTTTTTGCGTCTGCGCCTGTGCTTGCGGCTCGCGGCTGCACCGGCGCAACTTGAGCTGTGGCCATTCTGGTTGTCTCTGTCCCTGTTGATTAGAGGAACGCGAAGTTAGAACTCCGCGAAGCAACGGAAGTGCAATCGCTCTGCCGGATGGACGAAACCAGGAGGGACGAGAAAGTGCTTCCGCCTGTCAGGCGAAAGCGACAGAGAACGCATGGCTTAGCGCCGCGTGATTACCGCAGTACAGGTACTTGCGGAAGAACAGTTTTCAATTAGAGCGAGAGTAGAGGCGGACAGCTTTCCGGCGCGGCGGGGCGACCGCGCCGGAGTCGCTCTAATCCTCAGCTAACTTTTCAGCGTTTACAACTGCTTCATGTTGATCGTGTCCTGCGTGAGCTGATCGAATGTCGTTACCACTCGTGCATTCGCCTGGTAGCCGCGCTGAGTCACGATCATGTTCGAAAACTCGGTCGCAATGTCCACGTTCGATTGTTCCAGTGAACCGCCGGTGATGCGTCCCCCGGCCGCCGCTTCCGGCCGTTCCGACCGCCGGCGCTCCGGAAGACAGTGTGGTCTGGAAGCTGTTCTGCCCCACCCGCTCCAGGCCCTGCGGATTGGCAAAGTTCGCCAGTACAATCTGACCCAGAGCCAGAGTCTGATTGTTGGTGAATGACCCTTCAATGGTTCCGTCCGAGTTGATGCTGTAGTCTGACAGAGTTCCACTGCCGTAACCGTTCTGGAAAGTATTGGCCGTCGCGCTGGGCGCTGCCGATTGGGTGAGCAGAGAATTTCCACGCCGTGTCCTGCAGATTCCAGGTCATGGTGATGTTGGCGGCGCCGTCCGCCAACCCGGTGATCGCGATGCCAGTCACCGGGGCGGCGGGTGTGGCCAGGCGTGCCGTCCGGATTGAAGGTCAGATTGCCGGTCGAGATTACGGTGGGCGCTCCCGTGCCGCCGGTATCGGCTGCAGGCAGGGTGATCTGGTAGCTCCAGGCGTTGGACGCGGTCTTGGTGAACTGATAGGTCAACACGTGGGATGTGCCCAGCGAATCGAACACAGTGATGGGCGTGGAAAAAGATGTCACCCACGGCTGAGCTCGCATCCAGGTTGGTCTGGGTCTGGATCGAAGTGGTCGGGTTCCCCGGGATGAGCTGTCCCTGGCTGATCATGAGAGGCGCCAGGGTCTGCGACGGGCTGATCACGCCATTCACCGCGGGATATCCCATCACCAGTTGACCATCCTGCGTGGTGAGCTGTCCTTGCGAATCGATGGTGAAGTTACCGGCGCGAGTGTATTGTTGCACGCCATCTTTCTGGGTCACAAAAAGGCCGTTGCCGGTGATGGCCACGTCGGAGGGCACGCCAGTGCCTTCCAGATTGCCTCCGGTGAAGATAGGCGTCACCGAACCCAGGGCCACGCCTTCGCCTACCTGGATCGGGTCGTTGGCGCCGTTGGTTCCGAAGGCCTGATAGAAGAGATCAGTAAACGAGGCCCTGCTCTCCTTGAATCCGACGGTGTTGATGTTGGCCAGATTGTTGGAAATGACCGCCAGGGCCTGCGATGCGGCGGTCAATCCGGAAAGTGGAATCGAAAAATTCGGCATGGTCTTAGGCTCCTGTTGGTGTCGTCGTCGGTTGTGACGGCGTGGTTGATGTGGATGTGGTGCCCTGCAGCAATTGGCGGATCTGGATCAGCTCATTGAGCTGGTTCATGGACAACATCTGTCCCACCATCTGCGTGGGATCCATGGGCGAAGTCGGATCCTGGGTTTTCAGTTGGGCGATCAGCAGCTGTAGAAATAAATCGCTGGAACTGTTGGCCAGAGCGTCTGGAGCTGAACTCGAGGGATCGGTGGAACTGGTAGAGCTGCTCTGCGTGGTCGCCTGCTGAGCGGCCATCGCGGACTGCTGCGATAGGATTGATCGTCATAGTTCTGTTCTCCTTAACTCTTACCGACTGCGATTTGTGACTGCTAAATACGAATGTCTAACCTGCCTGCGGAGTCGAGTGCTTCCGCCATCACGGGAAGAACCGGCTCTGCGTTCAATCTTCGCGGCTGCTCTGACTCTGCGGGCGCCAGCTACGGGGCTGCGCATCCTGCGCCAGACCTGATGACGTTGCCAGGCTCTGCCCGTGAATCACGATGTTGGCCACCGGAACCTGCTGGTCGGCGAGCTTGTGGTAAAGCGCCGGCAGGTCCGCCGTCAGCGACTTGGCCATGTCGCTGTGCTCCACCGAAATCTGGGCGCTGAACATGTGCCGCGCGACCGAAGTGCGGATATCGATGTTGCCGAACTCCTGGCTCTGCATGCCTACGCGAAATTCGGACTGGCTCATGCCCTGTACGAGCTTCGCCGTGGCTACAGGTGAAGATGCGGATGTGGGAACTTCGTCCGGGCCATCGGCATCGGTTTGAACGGTTGAGGAAGACGGCATGCCGGCAGAGTCCTTCAGGAGTGAGGGCTTGGCGTGTGCGCCAGAATGATTTTGCTGAGCCAGATCCCCGGCGTCTTTGCCGATGCCTGTACTCAGATTTAATGACCCCGCCGCGTTTCGCCCGGCTTGATCCAGGACGGACTTGCCGTCCTGGCCGGCTCCCAGGCGCACGTCTTTGTCGCTGCGGTCGTTGCCAGCGCGTTCAGGATTGCGGTCTTTGATTTTGGCTTGACCGTTCGTCGCGCCGCGTCCGCCTTTCGAGTCCAGTATGACTCCTCCGGATTGCTGCAGTGAATTTGCCGCCGAGGCGTCGACGATCGTGTTCGCCGGCGAAGCCGAAGCCTGCCCTGGCGCCGATGTCAAAAATGCTGAATCAGGCGCGACAGCCGGTAACTTGTCACTCGAGGGTGCGGGCACACTCGCGCTTGCGGGTATTGCTGCCTTGGCAATGTTCGTTGCCTGGGCGGACACATGCTTCACTGCTGTACCGGTGCTTGAGTCTTGGGGCCGATCGCCGGTGGAATTTTTTGCGGTTGCACTGATAATCGGAATGGAAGCGATTTGTACGGCTGCCTCTTGACCTTGCTTCACGCCATCGCCGACCGTCGCCGGTTGAGTTAGAGGGTTGTCGCCGCTGGAAAGGGCTTTCCTTACGCCATCGCCCTCGACGATGGCCGCTGCGTTCATGTCCTGTTTCTTGGCTGGCGATATCGGCGTGGTTGTCGATGGTGTTTCTGACAAGGCGAACTGCTCGTTCAACGCGGCATCACTTGCCGCACCAGCAGCAGGTGCGTTGCGCGCCGCCGGGTCAACCGATAGCGCTGCGCTTTCCAGTCGAGCGCTGATTTGCTGCAGGTCAAGCGGGCCCGTCTTTGCCTCTGGGGTGGGTGCAACTTGCTCCGACTCAGTCTGCTTCGGGACAATCGGGAGCGGTGATGCGGAAATATTAAGCAGGGGGACGGGCAACTCGGGATGCGCCACTGAGGGAGATGCCGGATCCGCTGCGGCCTTGCCCTTGCGTGTTTCGAATTCGTTCACCGCAGGTCCGAGCAGGAATTTTTTTGCCCCGACCGGATCCTTCGCTGTAGTCGGGGCCTGATTCGCCGAAGGACCTGCCGTGCCAAACATTGCCGCGGCAATCGATCTGAAATCCTGATCGGCACTCGCTGCAGAGCTCTGCGAGCAGAAAACCGGCTAAGGGCGACTCCGCCGCCAGCGTCGGCGAAGGGCCGTGCGCGGTTGCTGCTCCCGAGATTGGTGGCGTGGCATTCACAAGACAGTCTCGATCACAAGACAAATAAGCACGCCGGAGGCCAAATACAGTTCTTTTCGGGAACCGTTTCAGGACGGGAACATGTGTTGTGGACTAAAGACTTGGGAAGGAATGTGCCGATAACAGCTGCGCGGACGACGGTCGCGGAAGTGTCGTACTGGGCAAGCCTTGCCCATTATTACTAGGCAAGGTGTGCCTAGTTGCCGGGTTTGCCCCGCGCCAGAAACAAGTCATCCAGCGTCTTTTGTTCCTGCCGCCTCTGATCCAACTCGATAAGCGCGCCGCTGCTGTTCGCGAAGTTCGCTGAGAACCTGGCGGTCCTGATGCGCGGTTTGATAGATGGCCAGCTGCTTGACTCGCTGAGTTTCAAGTTGCTGCAGCCGAGACGCGCAGCCCGTCAGCCATCTCTTTCAAGTTCCATCTCGCGTTCGGCAATTTCCAGAAGATGAACGGCGGGCAATTTTTGCGTCAGATCCTGTTCCCGCTGCTCTCGAAGCTGACTCTGTTTGTCGTCAACCTGTTGCAGCTCCAGTTCGACCTCCGCAATCTCCCGCACAATGCGATGCAAGGCGGCCTCTTCGGTAGTGCTCCACGCTTTCCCGAAAGCGCAGAACCGCATCGAGCTTGAAGCGGAATGCCATGTCTAGGCGGGCAACGCGAGCAGACGTCGGGCAGTCTCAGCCGGCAACGGAATTTCAGTCGGATTTTGTTGCAGGAAAGCGTTGATCGCGGGCAGGGCAGCGATGGCTTTGTCGAGCAGGGCGTCAGTGCCGGGTTTGTAAGCGCCAATACGAATCAGGTCTTCGGCCCTGGCATAGGCGGCCAGCAACATGCGCACCGTGCCGGCTTTTTCCAGTCTGCTGTGGACTGCAAATCGCCGGCATCAACCGGCTCAGACTGTCGAGCACCGAAATCGCCGGATAGTGATTGTGCAACGCCAGATTCCGGCTGAGAACGACGTGTCCGTCGAGCAGCGAGCGCGCCGTATCGACCAGCGGATCCTGCTGGTCGTCGCCTTCCATCAAGACGGTGTAAAAACCGGTGATGCTTCCCGTAGAAAAGCGCCCGGCGCGCTCGATCAGCCGCGCCATCATGGCCAGAACGGACGGAGTGTAACCCTTTGCGGTGGGCGGTTCGCCGGCTGCCAGTCCGATTTCGCGCTGCGCCATGGCGAATCGAGTGAGCGAATCGAGCACCAGCAGAACGTGTTTTCCGCGGGCGGAGAAATATTCGGCAACGGCGGTCGCAGCCAGCGCCGCGCGTATGCGCAGCAGCGGCGACTGATCGGAGGTCGAAACCACCACCACCGACCGCCGCCGGCCTTCTTCGCCCAGCGCTTTGAGAAAGTCTCCAACTTCACGTCCACGTTCTCCGACCAGCGCGAGTACGGTGAGATCGGCAGCGGTCGCGCGAGTCATCATGCCGACCAGAGTTGTCTTGCCCACGCCGCTGCCGCCAAATATTCCGACGCGCTGTCCGCGGCCGCAGGCGACAAAGCCGTCGATGGCGCGGATGCCACAGGTCAGCGGATCGCTGATGGGAACGCGGCTCATGAGGAAGCGGCACCGTGCCGTCGATGGGAACGGTTCGGGTGGCGCGATATTCGCCCAGAGAATCCAGCGGATTGCCGCGCGCGTCAATCACGCGTCCCAAAAGCTCCGGCCCAACGCGCAACGAAGGGCGCGCGCCCCAGGTCACGATGTGATCGCCGAAGCGAATGCCCTGCGGCTTGTCCAGCGGCATGGAGAGCACGGTCGAGCCGCGAAAGCCGACTACTTCTCCGGGAAACAGATTCCCGTTCGAGTCTTCCATCTCGCAGGATTCACCCACCGAACAGAATGGACCCACCGATTCAACCAGGTTGCCGACGACGTGTGTGACCCGCCCCTTCCATCGCAGGGTGGAAGAGTGATGCAGCCACTGGGAGTACGCGCCGAGGATTGCTTCGTTCATTTGTTGTCAGGCCTCTGTGCCAGCAAATCGAAGAAGCCCTGTTCGATTTCCTTCAACTGGGCATCCAGGCCGAGCTCGGTGGTTCCAAGTTCTGTTTCGAGAATGCAGTTGTGCGCTTCGACCGAAGGATCGGGCTTGACCTCCACCCGAATCTCTCCGCTGCCATTGCCTTCGAAATAGCGGTTCCAGTCGGCAACTTCTTCCGGCCGCACCCGGACGCGTGGCCGTAGTGCCATGCTGAAGCTTTTCCAGCGCAACCTTTACCAGGGCGGCCACCAGCATGCGGTCCACCTGGGCTTCGCGGTGCAAAATCTTGGCTGCAATCGCCAGCGACAGATGCACCATTTCGATTTCTGCGCGCGAATAATATTCGCTGGTCTTTTGCGCGAAAGCGCGAATCGCCTCCGCGACCTTCGCGCGTTCGTCGGCCAATTGCTTTCTCGAGCGATTGTTGGGCTTGCAGCAGTCCCTCACGAATCCCTTCGGCGCGAGCGGCGGCCAGTTTCAGTTCCAATGTCTTCCGACGTGTCTCGCATTCCGGATCCGTTGCGAGCGGTCGCGTCGACTCTCGGCAGCCGATCGCTTCGCGGTGGCGGCTTCGACCGATCCCGGCTCCTGATACTCGAAGGCCTGCACTCGCGCCAGCTTAGGCGACGAACTCATCATCCGCCTCCGCTCTCAGTACGATTTTTCCTTCCGCTTCCAGTTGACGCGCAGCTGGCAATCGCTTCCTGCTGCGCCTTGGCGACGTCCTTGCCGCGCACCCGGCCGAGCACGTCCATGTCTTCCTTCAGCATCTCGACTGCGCGCGATGACATCGCCTTGAAAATATGTTCCTTCACCGGCTCGCTCGCACCTTTGAGCGCCAGGGCCAGAGTCTTCTTGTCGACCGCCGCCAGCAGATCGCGCAATGGCAGTCTCCGGAACACCGATCAGATCTTCGAAGGTGAACATCAGATTTCGAATGTTATTGGCCAAGCTCGGCATTTTCTTTCTCGATCGCTTCCAGGATCGCCTCGCGCCGTCGCCGGTTCGCAGTTGGTTCATCAGTCCCGGGCACGCTGTCCACTCGCGCCGGCGCCTGCTTCTTCTCCACCGCCGCTCTGCTTGAGCTTCTGATTGAGAACATTGCTGATGGTCTCCGCCGCCTCGGGCGAAAAGTGCTGTAACTGGGCGATGCGCTTCACCACGTCAATCTGAAGTTCACTCGGCAGCTTCGAAAGAATTGGTGACGCATGCTGCGGTTCCAGGTGCGCCATGATCAACGCGATGGTCTGCGGATGTTCTTTTTCCAGCAGCGCTGCCAGCTTGCTTCGGATCGGTATTTCGCAACCAGTCGAGCTTGCCGGCGCCGCTTTGCTGCATCTGGGTAACTTTCTGCGCAAGGTCTTTTCCGTTCTCCTCGCCGAACGCTTTTTTCAGCAGCCGGGTCGCGTAGTCGGCGCCGCCCTGAATCACGAACGCGATGGGCGGTGGCCTGCTGCTGATATTCCTCCAGGACCTGTTGCGCCAATTCAGGCGGAATGGCATCGAGCGACGCGAGTTCGGCCGCCAGTTGCTGCACATCGGATGAAGAAAGTTGGCGACAGATAAGGGCCGCCGCTTCCTCACCCAGCACGGTCAGCAGAATCGCGGCCTTGCGGGCGCCGGTCAAGGCGGACTTGGCGCGCGCTCCGCTCACTGCGATCCCTCACGCAGCCAGGCCTGAACCAGGCGTCCAGTCACCGCGGGCTCGTTCTTTGCTCTCTCGGCAAGCTGTTTCTGCAATCCCAGCGACTGCCGTTCGGCATCGGACAATGCCACCACTTCTCGCGGAGCCGGAGACCTGACTTGCGGCCATCTCCGCTTTCAGCTGTGCGGCCGAGCGGTCGGGCAACTGGCTGAAAGCAGAAAGTGCCTGTTTCTTGATCGGACGCAACAGAAGCACATAGGTCAGCATGAACAACACGAAGATGACTGCATATCGAATCAGCGACGACCAGTCATTCACGATGACGCGAATCCGGTCCACCTTGCTCGGCGGAGCGGGCGCCTGCTGCGGCAATTGCTGGAACGAAAGATTCTGCACCGCCAGCGTGTCGCCGCGCTTCTCATCAAGCCCGATCGCCGCCGCAGCCAGAGACTTCAATTTGCTTCAGTTCTTCCGGAGTACGTTTTCGCCGGGTCTCTGAGGTCTTTCCATTTGCCTGCTGAGTCTCAACCGCGTCATCGACCAGCAGCGCGGCCGAAATCCGTCGGATTCTGCCCATCGGCTGCAAGATGTGCCGGACCACTTTGTCGACCGCATAGGTAGCATTCTGGGTCTTCGAAGATTGAACCGTGTCGTCAACGTCCTCTTCATCGGTCTTCGCCGGAGGAGTTGCGCTGGGGACGTTGCTCGCTGTTCCCGGAACTCCGCTAGTCGGTTCCTCCGCCAGACGTTTTCTCCTCCGAGGTCTGCATGGTGACCGCAACCGCGCTCTTGGGATCGTAGGTTTCCTGATTTTCTTCGCTGCTGCTGGTGTCGTAGTCCACATTCACGCTGGCGCGTATGCGTTGCGCTCCGACCACCGGTTCCAGCGTGCTCACCAGCCGCTTGGAAAGTTGGTCTTCCAGTTCGGCATCGGATGGCGATCCGGGCCGGTGCGATCGAAACGGCTGGTTGGTGTCCGCATCCGTGATGGTCACATTCTGCGGACTCAGTTTGTCCACCGCGCCCGAAACCAGACTGGCGATCGAGCGCTGCAGTCTCTTCTGAGAGCTGCCGTGAACGCAGCCGAAGAATCACGGACGCCTTGGCCTCGCGCTCGCGATCGAGAAAGACCGAGTCGGTCGGCATGACCAGGTGGACGCGAGCGCTCTCGACATCGCGCAGCGTCTGAATGGTACGTTCGAGTTCGCCTTCCAGAGCGCGCTGGTAATTCACCTTCTCGTCAAATTCCGTCTGTCCCCAATTCAGCTTGTCGAAGAGTTCGAAGCCCAGGCGTCCGCTGTGCGGCATGCCCTCGCTGGCAACTTCCAAGCGGCTGGAGTCCAGCTTGTCGGCCGGAACGCTGACCGTTTTTCCGTCCGGAGCTGATCTGGTATGGAATGCTTTTGGCCGCCAGCCGGCTGGCCAGGGCCTGTGCGTCGGCGGGTTCCATCCCGGTCATGAGCGGCTTGTAGTCGGGAGTGATGAGCAGGTGTCCGAAGAAAAAGATCACCCCGACGACCAGCGCAGCTCCGCCCATCAGCACGATGAGCTGCTTGGTATCGAACGCCGCGATGGCGTTCTTTCCCTGATTCGCAAGCTGAGTAAACGATGCCATGGTTTATTGGACTGCTCGGCTCTGCTAGAACTGCATGCGCGAGACTTCCTGATACGCGCTTACGATCTTGTTCCGCACCTGCATCATCAGTTGAAACGCGATGTCCGCTTTCTCGACGGCGATCATGACGTTGTGAACATCGCTGCGATCGCCCTTCAACAAATCCGTGACCTGCTGCTCCGCGCTTCCGTGAAGCTGCTTCCACCTGGTTGATGGCGGTCTTCAGCACCGAGCCAAAATTGCCGTCGCCGTCGTTCGCGCCGCGAAGCGGGCGAGGAGCTCAGCTGATCAAGATTCGGAAATGCCGGGAGATTCGAGATCAAGTTATTCATGATGTTTCCTATTTAAGGATGTCCATCGCTCCCTGGATCATCTGTTTGGTGGCGCTCACCGCTGCAGCGTTCAGTTGATACGCGCGCGCCGCGCCCATGAGATCGACCATTTCCTCGATCGGATTGATCGCCGGATAGGCCACGTAACCGGACTTGTCGGCGTCGGGATGACCCGGCTCGTAACGCATCACCGGAGGCGCAGGATCGTTCACCACCTTCGACACATGCACCGCCGATCGTCCCGGTCAGGCGGCGGAAGCCCGGCGAGCATGAGCTGAAACGGTGAATTGCTTGCGCCGGAAAAGACCACTTGCTTGCGGCGAAAGGGCCCGCCCGAAGGCGTGCGCGTGGTTTCCGCATTGGCCATGTTGGTGGCGACGACTTCGGCCCGCTGACGTTCCGCTCCCATTGCCGAGCCGCTGATTTCAAGTGCTGAAAACATGCTCATGAGTCTTTCCCTTCGTTAATCGCCGTTACCAAGCGGTGAAATTCGCTGCGAATGAACTGGACGCCGATACGAAACTGCATCTGAGTTTCGGCCAGCAGCAGGCCTTCGCGGTCCATGCTCACGTCGTTTCCGTCAGGACGCTGCAGCAATCCCGATACTTTGTGCGCTACCGGAGCCATGCTTGCTTCCTGCTGGAGATCCCACGGCCCGGTCCAGTTCGGCGCGAAAATTGACGTCTCGTGTCCGGTAGCCGGGCGTGTCGATGTTCGCCATGTTGTTGACCACCAGCGACTGGCGATCTGACGTGACGTTCAGAAAGCGTTCCAGAAACTGAATGATTGGTGTCGAGCCCATCAGGCAAACCTCCGTGGCGGCAATCCGAATTCGCGAATCTTGTTGCGAATCGTTCGCAGGCTGATTCCCAGCATCTCGGCCGCGCGCGTGCGGTTGCCGCCGGTAAGCTGCAAAGTCGTCTCCAGCAGTTGGCGCTCGAGTTCACGCATCGGAGTTCCTGCCTGCAACCGGGCTTGTGACCGGGAAACGATCTTACCGCCGGCGGTCTCGAAAATTCTGCCGGCAAGATGTTCAGGTCCAATGTTGCTGTCGCTGCTCATGGCGACCACCCGGCGCATGAAATTGGACAGCTCGCGGGCATTTCCAGGCCAGGCGTGCTTCTTCAGCCCATCCAGAAAGTCGGGATGCAACTCGGGCACAGGACGTCCGGCCTGTTTCGCAAACTTCGCCGCGAAGTACTCGGCCAGAACCGGAATGTCATCCAGCCCGCTCGCGCAGTGGAGGAAGAGTCAACGGAATCACGTTGAGCCGGTAGTACAAATCAGCGCGAAAACGTCCCTGCTCCACCATTTCTTGAAGCGACACGTTGGTGGTGGCGATGATTCTGATATTTACCGGGATGGTGCGAGTGTCGCCCAATCGTTCAACTTCGCGCTCCTGCAAGACTCGCAAGAGTTTGGGCTGCAACTCCAGAGGCATTTCGCCGATCTCATCCAGCAACAGCGTTCCGTCATTTGCCAACTCAAATTTGCCGGACTTGGCCAGCGTCGCTCCGGTGAATGCTCCTCGCACATGACCAAACAATTCGCTCTCCAGAAGCTGTTCCGGCACCGCCGCACAATTGACCGCGACAAACGGCTTTGTCCCGGCGATGGCTCGGCTTCGTGAATAAAGCGCGCCAACAATTCCTTTCCTGTGCCGCTCTCGGCTTCCACCAGGATGTCGGCATCGGTCTGTGCCGCAAGCCGGGCGCGATCCAGTACGCGCATCAGAGCCGGCGAATGACCTACGATTTCCGTCCGCGTCGTGTCTTGGAACGTGTCCGCCGCCCGAGTTCCGCATCACCCGTTCCACGGTCGACTGCAATTGCTCGAAGGAGAATGGCTTGGTCAGGTAGTCGCAAGCGCCGTTCTGCATGGCCTGGACCGCCTGCGCGACCGTGCCGAACGCGGTCAGCACAATCACGGCCGTGGAAGCGTCCGTGGCTCGCAGCCGGCGCATCAGTTCCAGTCCATCGCCATCGGGCATGCAAACGTCGGTCACGACCAGGGGAAAGTGAAGTCTGTCCGCACTTGCGCACCGCTTCCGATGCGCCGGCCGCGGTTTCCACCTGCCAGCCATCGCGCTCGAAGTTGGCTTTCAAAGCCATGCGCATCCCGGGTTCGTCATCGACCACCAATACTGATCGCTGGCGGATCGAGCTGCGGGATCATAGAACCGGAAACTCCAGGGAAAATCTCGTGCCGTTGCACGCGCGGCTTTGCACCCGGATCGTGCCGTTGTGTTGCTCCATGATTCGCTGGCAGATGGTGAGTCCGAGGCCCGGTCTTTGGTTGCTTCCGCTGAAGCCGGGATTAAAGATTTTGGTGAGGTCTTGCTCCGCAATTCCCTCGCCCGTATCCGCAAAGTCGACAATCGCGATGTCGTCCTGCTGCCGGGCGGAAATAGTTAGCGAACCGCCCATCGGAGTATGCCGGAAGGCATTGATGGCGAGATTCAGAATGACCTGCTGCAGGCCGTTGGGATCGCCATCGATTTCCACGTTGTCGATTTCGCTGTTGACCGTGAGCTTGATCCCAGCCTGCTCGGCCAGTGGGCGAATGAACGCGATTCCGTTCTGCAAGACTGTCTTCAACTTCAGTCGGACGTGATTGGCCGATCCGTGACCATGGAATTGCAAAACATTGTTGACTGTCGCTGACAGAGAGCGAATTCCCGCCTGCAGATGCTCGACACAATACTTTCCTTCTTCTCCAATCGCGGCCTTGCTTGTCCAATACGCTTGTCCACAGTTCCATGCTGCCCAGGGGATTGCGGATTTCGTGTGCCAGCACCGCGGCCATCTCGCCCAGGGCAAGCATGTTGCGCGATGTCTCGCGCTGCTGTTCGGCTTCTTTGCGCGCGGTCACATCGCGCAGAATCAGAATGAATTGGTCCGGCCCGAAGTCGCCGTCCTGCGACGGTTCGATGTGCAAGGCGGTCCTGCGGATAGAAAGCCAGCGGGTACTCTTTTCCGCGTCGAGCGTGACTTCGTGCTCGTCGTCGCGTGCCATCGCCGCTTTGAGGACAGTGCTGGATTGGGCCGGAAACTGCTCCAGCAACGAGACCGGAATCGGTCGCGATGCCAAGCAGCCGTCCGGCCTCGGGATTCATAAGAACGACGCCGTCATTTGCGTCGATCACAATCACGCCGCACGGCAAGGCATCCAGAATGCGCTGCAGCGCTGCCCGAATGTTCTTGTTTTCCGCCAGGCTCGAGGTGAGAGCTGCATTCCGCTCTTCGAGTTCGCGTCGCAACCGCGCGACTTCGCCCTGAAGCTGGCTGTACGAAGCCTCCATCCGGCCGGCCGTGGCCATGAACGCATTGAAGGCCTCCGCCAGCGCGCCTTTGGCGGCGCCCGGCGGCGGAATCATTGGAGCGTGATGAGAAGTAGGCAACATATGCCTACTTGCAGTGCAACGCGGATGCCAAACCGTTCTAATTCGCAAGAGAATGCGGAGGTAACTGGAGAACCAAGAACTGAGATCCGGAACTGTCTTGTTAAAACGGTAGATTGACGACCGCGGACGCTGGAGCAGTTGTCAGGCCTTGAGAGAATGCCGGCACGAGTAGCTCTGCTCGTTTCAGGAACGGAAGGTGACGCCGTGAACTCCGGGCACCGGTACGGCAAGTGCAGAACCTAGATCACAATATGCTTGGCCAACAACTGCCGCTCATCCTGCGCCAGGATCGTGGCCCGTTCGATCACGTTACGCAACTCACGCACATTGCCGGGCCAAGTGTGTTGCAGCAACTGGAAAGTGGCTTCCGAGCTCAGCGACTGCCGGTGGGAACTGAAGCGATTGAGAAAACTGGTCGCCAGGGCGGGCAAATCTTCCATGCGATCCTTGAGCAGCGGCAATTCGATCGGAAAGATGGCCAGCCGATAGTAAAGGTCCTCGCGAAATTGTTTTTCCTGTACCAATTTGCGCAGATTTGAATTCGTTGCCGCCACCACTCGTACGTCCACCTTGAAACTGTCCGAGCTGCCCAACCGCTGCACTTCGCCCTGCTCCAGGAATCGCAGCAACTTGGACTGCAGGCCCAGCGGCAACTCTCCGATTTCGTCGAGGAAAAGAGTTCCGCCCTGCGCTGCATGAATCCGTCCGATGCGGGACTGCACCGCCCCGGTGAATGCTCCCTTGGTGTATCCGAACAATTCAGCCTCGAGCAGAGGCTTCTGGAATGGCGGCGCAATTGATCACGACAAATGGATTCGACCGTCGCGGACTGAGGTTGTGAATGGCCTGGGCCACCAAATCTTTGCCGGTTCCGCTTTCTCCCAGGATCAATACCGTCGTATCGCGGCGCGCTACCAGTTGCGCCATGTGATAAACGCGCTGCATGGCCGCGGAACTGCCAATCATTCCCGGCAGCGGGCTGACCGCTCTGATTCAACTGTTCGTGGCTGATGATCTCCGGCGTGCCGGTGACCACGGCATCATTTCCCAATAGCGCCGCAAGTTCGTCGCCCAGCGGCGCCCGAGTCGAAGATGGCACCGGCAATCCAGTCTGCCGGTCGAGCGGCAGGATCTGCAGATTAGGAAATTGGCTGCGCACCAGTTTCTGAAACTCATTCGAATTGAGATCCGGCAAGAGAGGAGTCGAGCAAGAGCAATTGAAAATCCTCGGCCTCGAGTTGGCCCAGTGCGTGGGCGCCGCTGACTGCTTCCGTCAAGCGCCAGCGCTCGGACTTCACCCGCGACATCAACTCGCGGCGCAACTCACCGATTGGGACTGACAATCAAAACTCCGGAGACCGGGTCACACACGGGCATGGGTGCGATGCTCATAGGGTTCTGGAAACATCCTCTTTTCGATGAGGGCGACGGGCGCTTCTGCTCGTCCCCGAGTCAATCGTCTGAACAATCAATGCGAACTCGACTGCCAGCTGCGTACTGGCAACATCGGACAACTCTGATTCTTCGTCCACCGCCGATCGCTGCGTCTCGCAACTGCACGGGAAAGTCAGCAACAATCAGCAAGGGATCGATGCGTGACGCTGAACTGTCCTCCCGCACTGCTCACGATGGCGTCGGCCAGAGCGAGCGCTCTTTCCACTACGTCAGCTTGTGACGGGCTCGGTACGATCGGCTCAGGTCGCTGTTGCCGCGAGCAGTGCTGAATCCGCAACACCAGATGACCCGCCGTGCTCCTGAATCTCGATCTGCACGAGATCTCCCGGCTGGGAGCAACCCTGCACCGCCTGCAGCACGTAGAAAAGCATCTGCCGCAATCGAGTCGGCGAAATCCGTATCAACGGCTCCTGCTCGGAGCGCACAGAACAGTAGCTGCAATTCGCGCTGCGTCCAACGTGCGTTGCAGATCTGAAATGACGCTTCTCCAGAGCGGCGCTCAGCAGGACGTCTCTGCACATCCGCCGCCGGCTGCTGAAACCGCGCCAGGCAGCGCGGTAAACTGCATGGACTCCACCGCACGTCGGACTTAAATGCAGCAGGCATCTTCCGCAATCGTCTTGATACTGTTCCGCCGTGGTCGGGCTCAACAGCGCCAGTTCCAATGAAGCCTGGATGGTCGAGAGCGGCTGTGCCATCTCGTGCATGCTGGCCGAGAGCGTGCGCAGAAACTTTCTTGCGGCGAGAATTTTGTGGATCGTTGCGCATGGCTGTCCTTAGTTGTCCGAAAACACGTATCCCACGCCCCGCACGGTACGGATCAACTGCGTGGAAAACTCGGCGTTGTCCACCTTGTCGCGCACGTACTTGACGTACACATCAACCAGATTGGTGGAGTTATCGAACGGCATGTTCCAGACGTGCTCCATGATCATGGCTCGGGTCACGGTCTGCCGTGCATTTCGCATCAGGTACTCGAGCAGGGCGAATTCCTTGCCTGAAAGATTGATTCGTTTGCCGGCGCGTTCTACGCGAAACTCGCGGCTGTCCAGAGTCAAGTCCCCGATCTGCAGAGTACTGCCGGGCAGGTATGGATTCCGGCGCAGCAGCGCCCTTACTCTGGCCGTAAGCTCGGAAAATGAGAATGGCTTGAGCAGGCAATCGTCAGCACCGCTGTCGAGCGAGAGAACCCGGTCCTCCACCTCGAGTCCGGGCAGTCAAGACCAGGATCGGCAATTGCGGCTGTTTGGGACGGACGTGATTCAGCACCGCGACTCCGTCCATCTTCGGCAGATTCAAATCCAGAATGAGCAGGTGATACTTGTCGCGGCTCACGACTTCCGACGCCGCCTCACCATCCTGCACCAGGTTGACGTTGTAGGATTCCGACTCCAGCTGACGCCGGAGAAAATTGCCAAGAGGCACATCATCTTCCGCTACCAGCACATGAGGGCTTGGGTTGTTCTGACGCTGCACTTCGCGTGTTCACAGGGTCCTTTCCTAGCTACGCCGTTCCGGTCCTCCGGCTTGCAACGCTGGAGAAACTGGTTCTGCAGGAGCTAGTTGCCAGAAGGCAGCAGCCAGGCTCCTGAAGAATTCCAACTGATGTACCGATATGATTCCCGAAAGACTTCAGCACGCGAGAACTATTACGTTCGCTGTGCCGCCCCAAGACAACTGCTTCCTGGAAGAGAAGCACTTCTCACTAATGCAATTGCCATGCCAAAAGGTTTTGGCTTAATTTCGTGCTAATTCGGGAGTCTTGGCTGCTGTGGCGGTGTATGATTTTCCAGACAGCGTGTCTGATTCAAATACAAGTTTTGGATACGGCGTGGAATCTGACGAGGAGAGTTCTAATCTGCTTCGATGAAAGACGACGAAAACTTCGGCTCCGTACGCTCGTTTGGCTTTCGCGCCCCACGAGTCTCCAGCCAACTTCAGTTTTCTTCTGGAAGTGACCGCTACAGGAGAGCGCTACGACGCCGTGTGCACCGACATCAGCGAAGACGGGCTGGCCGCCGAACTGCCCGAGCCGCTGGCCCGCCAAGACGCAGGTAGCGATGAGGCTTGCTGCTTCCCGGGTAGCACCCGGCCCCTGCAGCATTGAGGGCAGGTTGAATATAGCCAGGACCGGCGCTGCGGAGTGACCTTCCTCTACTCGTCGGCGGACGAGCAGAAGCAGGTCCAGGCGTTCATCCGAAGTCCGATTCTCGTAGCGTCAGCGGCTGGCAGGCTTACCCTGCAGTCTAATCCGGCAGGGCTGACTTGCTCGGGCTACTCAGCCTTGACTTCGGCATCGGTTTCGCTTCGGCGCTTCGGTTTGGCCTCGGATTAGCATCGGAGCCGGCACCGGTGCTTCGTCGTCATCCTTGACGACGTACTGCACGATCAGCGAAATGCGACGGTTCGAAGGCTCCAGCGGATTGTCGGGCACGCGCAGCTTTTGGTCGGCATATCCCCTTACCTGCGAAATCTGGTCGGCGCGCAGGCCGGAAGTCTGCATGAGTCTGTCGCGCGGAATTCGCGCGGTCGGTAGAGAGTTCCCAGTTTCCATAGTCGCGGTTCGCGGCGTAAGGCTTCGCGTCGGTGTGGCCCTCGATCGAGATGTGGTTGGGAAGCTTTCCCAGTTGCTGCGCCAGGGCTACCAGCAACTCCTCGGCCATCGCCGTTTAATCCAGGCTTGCCGCTCTCGAAAAATGTGCCCGAAGACGACTCCAGAAGCTCAATGCGCAATCCTTCCGAGGTCACCGTCATCTCGATCTGGTTCTTGAGCTTGTCGAAATTGGTGATCTGCCGCACGGCTTTCTGCAGCTCTTCCTTGAGCTTGGGCATGTTGTCCTTGGTCAGGGTGAAGTTTTCGCCCGACCCGATCTGGTTGCTGCCCACTTTTTTGGAAGTTCCGGTTGGATCTTTGAAGTAGCCGCCGACCGCCACCTGAATCTGCTTGCTGCTGTTCATCAGCCAAAGCACGATGAACAACGCCATCATGGCGGTCACGAAGTCGGCATAGGCGACTTTCCATGCGCCGCCGTGATGGCCGCCGTGTGCCGCCCTTTTTCTTGATGATGATGATGGGTCGTTTGGCTTCGTTCAGGGTGGCCATGTGCTTATGCTCCGGCTTTCGCGGCGGCTGCGGCGGCCGCGTCGCTGGTGCGGCAAGTCTTTTCCACTTCCTTGAAGCTTGGCCGCACGTGGCCGGGAATCGCGCGCCGCGCAACCTCGACCGCCATGATCGGAGGCGCGCCCTTCATGAAAGACGACATCAGCACCCGCAGCACGTGATAGTAGGCGTGTTCATCTTCGGCCAGTTTCGCCATGTTGCCGGCAAGCGGTCCGACCAGTCCGTAGCAGAGAAGAATTCCGAGAAATGTTCCGACCAGTGCGGCCGCGACTTTGTGACCGATCTCCTCCGGAGGCCCGCCCAGAGCGCCCATCGTGATCACGACGCCCAGCACCGCCGCGACAATCCCCAAGTCCGGGAAGCGAATCCGCCATGGTGCTCAGCGCCTGTACCGGCTGGGTGGCGTCGTGATGATGCACATCCATATCGAGTTCCATCATCTGGTCGAGATCGAAGGGTTCGACTCCGCCGCTGACCGCCATGCGCATGGTGTCGCAGACAAAATCGCGAATGTGATGATCTTTCGTGAAACGCCGGGTACTTCGACAGGATCGGACTCTTGGCCGGATCTTCGATATCGGCTTCGAGCGCCACCAGTCCATCCTTGCGCGCCTTGTTCAGCAGGTCATACATCATCTTCAGCGTTTCCAGATATCGTTTGCTTGGTGAACTTGCTTCCGCCGAAAACGCTCGCGAATCCGGCCGCGATCTTTTTCAGAATGTGCAGCGGATTGGCCACCAGAACGGTTCCAATCGCCGCCCCGCCGATGATGACGAGTTCGGCCGGCTGCATCAGCACCTTCAGGTTGCCGTGCTCCATCAGGTATCCGGCAGCGACGGCGCCGAATACGACCAGAATTCCAATGATTGCAAACATCAGCTCTCTCTTTTAGTCGGTTCTCTGGTTCATAATCCAGGTTCAGGCAGAATCTCACACGTGTGAATCTCGCTTTCGTCAGGCACCAAATCGCGTTTCAGATAGCAGAACTCTCCGCGGTACGCGAACGTGACCTGGCCTCTCCACAAGACATGGGTCTCCGCCAGCATCTCATCAATCATCCGGCGGTCGCGCTCGCTGTGATATTCCACGTACAACACCTTCACCTCGGGCAAATACTTGCTCTAAAGATTGCAGGATCGGCACTTCGCAACCTTCGGTATCGATCTTCAGAATGTCGACGTTTTCGATACCATGTTCGGACAGAAACTGCGATGCACACTTCAGTCGAATCTGCTCGCTCTCGTGGTCCGGTACGCGTGCTGGCGCAGACCGACGACTCCACGCTGTCATTCTTGCCGTGAAACAAGCGACAGCGTCTTGTCCTGCGAGTAAAGACCGAAAGGAAACACGCTGACGTTGCCGCAGCTGCTCTACATTCTTCGCAACAGCGACAAGGCATCGCTTCCGGGCTCGAAGGCATATACCCGTGCCTCGGGATAGCTCATCGCAAGATAAACTGACGCAGCGCCCACATTGGCTCCAATATCGAGAATGGTTTTGACGCCGGACACGAATGGAATGTTCGGGTAAGTAGTTCCGGCGAAAATATCGTTTGCGATCTGGAAACACACGTCG
The DNA here is from genome assembly GCA_963696825.1 of Terriglobia bacterium. GTDB lineage: Bacteria > Acidobacteriota > Terriglobia > Terriglobales > Acidobacteriaceae > JAIQFF01. Next base: position 234,720 of record CAVOLN010000006.1, on the reverse strand, counting down.
GTTTTGAACAGCTGGAACGGCAATCGTCCCGTGCGGTCCCTGAAGCGTGGCCTCAGCGACATCTGGCCGATTTATTTCGTCTCTGTTCATCTCGTGCATTCAATGCTCCCGCCCCCTGCGCCGCGTGCATGACCGCGGCGGCTCCGCAGCCAGGTGGCTCAGGCCTAACTCCCGAATCATGGTGTGCAGCATGGTCTCAAACAGGTAGAACCAGTGAATCGCCGGCACGGCTTGCTGAAAGAGGCTGAGCACCATGCGGCGGTTTCCGGCCGATCGGTCAGGAACGGTTCAAAGTCGATCGAGTCCCAGCGCTCCACTGCCGCGACTGCCTGCTCGACTTCCTGACGGTGTTCCTCCACATAGCCATGAATGCGAATCGCATTTTCTTCGTCCATCGCCGGTCAGCTTCACCGGCATGGCCCATTCCCTCATCACCCGCGGATGCCTGCCAAACATGTAGAAATAATCCGCGCCGTACACCCGCGCCCGCCGGATCAGATTGCGTGCCGGGTAAGGAAGATGATCGTGGAAGGCATGAGCGTCGGGATGGTAGAGCACCCGGTATCCCCGCTCGTACAGCCGAATGCCGAGCTCGGTGTCTTCGCTGAGCTTGTAGGTTGAATCGAAAGACCCAGCCTCGACCACCGCGTCTCCTGCGGACGCTCAGATTGCAAGTGATGAAGTGCGAATAGCCGTAAGGACAGCCTTCCTCCATGCTCACCTGGGGAAACATGAAAGGCTCGACGCAGAAATATCGGGTGAGCGCCCGCTGTCGTGCTGCCGCAGGATATTCAAAGTTGCCCAGCACCGCCCAGCGCTCGCCTGCGATACGCCCGCTGCACCTGCAGATGCTGCTTCAGCAGATCGCGATCGCAGATGGTGTCATCGTTCATCAGCAGCAGGTACTCGCCGCTGGCGTGGGCAACGCCATTGCGCCGGGCCGCGCCCGTGCCGGAATTCGTTCTGGCGTAAATACTGGAAGCGGAAATGGGGGCGATATTGAGTCAGCAACTGCTCGGTTCCATCGGAGGATCCGTCGTCAATCACGATCACTTCGAAATCGGTGGACGGCAAGAGTCTGAGCTTCCAGCGCGCTCAGACACTTTTCTGAGGATTGGCAGCCGGTTGTAAGTCGGCACGATGACCGAGAACAGCGGCGCCGTCCGGCTGCCTGCCTCTGCTGTCGACCGCCAGCGGTGTCTCGCATCGGTTACGCGACGCCGGGCTTCCGCCGCGCAGCGCTCCGCCATCTCCATATCGCCCAACTTGCGGTAGCAACGCTTCAGAACAATGAAGACCTGCGAAGCGAAGTATCCGTGCCGCATGAATTCTGGCGCCCGTCCGAAAATATGCCGCAGCTGTTCGTGGGCCTTTTCCGGTTTGCCTTCGGCAAGCAACTGTTCGGCGAGGCGCACATAGCACTCGAGTTGCCCAAACAGCCGGTCATTCTCCAGTTTTCGGCGACAGACGCTCCTGAAACAGCGTTTCCACCTGCATCACCGAACAGCGCTCTTCCGACGCGAGCCTTGGGGGTCAGCGAGAGAATGGATTGCCGCACGCCTGGCCAGGCTGTCGTACTCTGAAGGTCGTTCGCAACAACTTCAGATCGGCAGATCCGGCCGTCGCTTGCGCAGTCTTGCCGCGTCATCTTCGTTGGGAAACGCCACCAGATCGGCCCGCTCAAACGTCTCCCATTGCCGGATCGCCAGGTCTTCTGCCTTTCGAATTCGACGCAGCAGATCAGTTTCGTCGTTCCCGGCGGGTCGCGACGTGCAATTCATCGGCGAAACACTACGATCCGCGTTCCGGGGAATAACTGCCGCAAATCGTCAAGGTATTGCTCCGGAACCGAAAGGCTGCGTTTGAAAGCTCTGGACGAGAATGGCTACATCGAAGTGATGTCTGCTCCACCACTTCGCGGAAAGACCACCGGGCAGACTCGGCTTCGCGCCCCAGGTAGAGCAGTCGTTCCGAATCGTCTCCATAGACCTGAATTCCAGCCTGAAGAAGCAGAGGTTCGCTCTGCTTGCCATTTTCCGCTTCGCGCGCGACAAAGGTGACTTCATCACCCTGCTCGCGCAAGGTCGTGAAGCATTTGCACCACGCGCAGATCGAGACCATCACTCTTTGGATCAGGGAAAGCTGTCATTGATCACCAGAATTCGGAGGTGTTGCGTTGTTCGGAAGTGTGATCGTCGACGGGAAGGCTTGTCCGCGGCTTGGCCGCCAACAAGGCTCTCACAAGTGTTCTGCTGTTCAGCCGGCAGCGCTGGCAACACTCGTGTCAGTAGCGGGATGGCTCGAACCGAATCGCCCTCGGCCGAGCAGCAACAAGCCCAGGTTGGCGGTTGCATCCGTATTTCTGCGGATCCAGCTCCAGAGCTCGGGTAAATCCCGTCTTCCGCTTTGCCGACAAATCCCTGCGCCCAAGCTGCACGCCGCCCAATCGTTCCAGAGTTCGGATGTTTCCTTCGCGGCCAACAGTTCTTCCAGCAAACGTAAGGCCTCCGCTACGCGGCCTTGCTGGAAAGCAAGGATTGCCTCGTTGTGCTTGCTCATGGAGTCCCGAAAGTACTCAGCAATTTCCTCTCCTCATTCGTCTTTAATCAAGACCGCCATTCGCAGCGCCAATGATCAGACCAATATTTTCGCAGCGAAGTGCTTTGCATGCTGATTTTTACGAGCGAATCGACCGCAGACTGGTGTTCTGAGAGTGAGCTGCACCAGCTCATTGGCGAAGAACTTGCTCGTCAGCTTCATCGGACAAGTCTGTGGATTAGTGTCTGATGAGGAGAGCATGCCCACTGTTGGCCTCTCGATGATCGTGAAGAACGAGGCCCAGACGCTCGGTCAGTGCCTGCAGAGCGTGTCCGGGATCGTCAGCCAGATCGTCATTGCGGACACCGGCTCAACCGACAACACCGCCGACATCGCCCGCGAATTCGGCGCGACCGTGATTTCCGTTCCCTGGGAGAATCATTTCGCCAACGCGCGCAACGCCGCCCTGCAACTCATGCAGACCGATTGGGTTCTGGTTCTGGACGCGGACGAGGAATTGGACGGCGAGGCCAGGAATCAAATTCCGAACCTGCTGCGATCATCGAACGCGGGCGGATATCTCGTTCCCATTCGCAACTACATCCCGACCGTTACCGGCCGAGGCTGGGACCGTATTGCCGAGCCGAACCAGCAATTCACATCCCCGCGCCCGGCAGGCTCCCGCATATTTCGTTCACGAGAACTGCCGCCTGTTTCGCCGCGATCCCGGAGATCTACTTCGTCGGACGCGTGCATGAACTGGTTGAACCTCGAATCCATGCGTCTGGGCCGGCGATTGCCCATGGCACCGTTCTGCATTCATCACTTCGGCCAGTTGGCGCAGGAAGAAGCGAGAAACCGGAAGGCCGCAGCCTATCGCGACCTGTTGCGCCTGAAGGTTCAGGACTTGCCCAACGACGCCATGGCCTGGATCCAGCTCGGTCTCCAGGAATACGAGTGTTCGCGGGAGCCCGCGGAGCCATTGCGCTGTTTCGAGCGTGCCCTGGTTCTGGAGCCCAAAGCCACTGCGGCGGCCCTTTTCAAGGGAATGGTTTATCTCGATCTTGGCAAGTACGAGCCAGGCGCTGGACGCGCTGGACGCCGCGCACGCCGACAAGCGCAGCCGCGCGCTGCGCGAACATCTTCGTGGAGACGCGCTCCACAACCTTGGCCGTCTTGCTGGAAGCTCGCACCGCCTACAGCGATGCCGTCAGGCTCACCGGCAACGATCCCGTACTGAGCAGCAAATTGGGCTACACCGAAGTGAGGCTTGGGCCGAACCAGGGAAGGAATCACGCGGCTCAAGGAGGCCGCCGAGAAGAGCCCCTGAAGTGGCGGAAATTCGCGAACGGCTGATGAAGGCCTTTGTAGCCGTCAACACTCTCCCGGACGCGGCCGAACAGGCAGAGAAACTGGCGAGTCTCGAAGGCACCGCCAAAGCCTATCTTCGCGCCGCCAGCATTCGAGTGCATGCCAAACAGCATCAGCAAGGCGAGAGATATCCTCAATCGAGGAATTGCGCTCTTTCCGGATTCCGCGGAACTTCGGCAGGCTCTTACTGAACTTTGTGACCAGAAAAGCGCTGCGACGGTCTAATTGTCGCCAGGCCCAGCCAGTGAGGTTAGCTGCCGCTCGCGGTCCTTGTCTGTGCGAGCATCTGGTAAATGGTGGCGCGGGATATTCCCAGAATCTCCGCTGCATGAGACTTGTTGCCGCCAACCCGCTCCAGCACGCGCATGGTGTGCCGCTTCTGCAGTTCCTCGAGCGAGATCAACATGTCATCCTGCGCCGGGAGCTCTCTTGATCTGACCGCGTATCGGTTCGGGCAAATCGTCAACATCAATAACGGCTCCGTCCACCATCATGCAGGCATTGCCGATCACATTCTCAAGTTCACGAATGTTTCCGGGCCAGGAGTAATTTGCCATGCGGGTTTGTGCCCGGCGAGTCATGCCGTTCACCGGCTTCTTGTATTCCGCCGCGAACTTCTTCAGGAAATATCTTTCCAACAGAGGCAGGTCTTCCCGCCTTTCGGCCAACCCCGGCAGCTTGATTTCGACCATGGCTAACCGGTAGTACAAATCTGCGCGAAAGGTGCCCTCGCTTACCATGGACCGCAGGTTTCGATTGGTAGCAGCGATCACGCGCACGTCAACCGTTCTCGGAATCGGCGAACCGACGCGTTGAATCTCATGGTTTTGCAGAACCCGCAGCAACTTGCCCTGCGCGGTCAACGGCAACTCGCCGATCTCATCCAGGAACACAGTTCCGTGATTGGCATACTCGAACACGCCCAGCTTGTCTTGAGCGGCGCCGGTGAAAGCCCCCTTTACGTATCCGAACAACTCGCTTTCCAGCAGCGATTCGACAATCGCCGAACAGTTGCAGACGACGAAGGGATTGGAGCCGGCAGGGCTGAGCCGGTGCAGGGCGCGGGCTACCAATTCTTTTCCCGTCCCGGTGGCGCCGGTAACCAGGACGGTGCGGAAGTGCGGTGCCACTCTCCGAATTTTGGCAAACACCTCCAGCATCATCGGACTGCGGGCAACAATACCCTCAAATTGGCACGCGTTGAGCAGTTCGTGATCAAGGCAATAGGTCTTGTGTCGCTCTTCCGCCTCCGACCGCAGCTGAAAGATTCGCCGCCGGAGCTTTTCCGGATTGAGGGGCTTGCTGAGGTAGTCACAGGCTCCCTTCTGAATCGCCTCGACGGCGGCTTCAGTGGAGTAGTGAGCGGTCATCAGAATCACTTCTATACCAGGGTCGATTCCGAGAATTTGCCCCAGCATTTCTAATCCCTCGACCCCAGGCATCGTCAGATCGAGGATTACGATCCGTGGCCGGAGTTGCTTCAATAGCTCAATGCCGTCTGCGGCGTCGCTTGAGGTAAGAATTTCCAGCCCACTGTCGAAGAGGGCATTCTTGATTAGTTCAAGAGACGGGGTTTCATTGTCGATCGCCAGGAGTTTAGGAATATCGTGTTCGGCCATGGGGAACGAAGTAGCGATTTGTCAGCCAGGGTATCAAAGTCAGATGCCGAAATCGAAAGTGCCTGAAAAGGCGTCGGAATTCCGACCCCACAAAACGTCGGTCGGTGGTGGCAAGGACTACTTTCACAACCAGTGTGCGGCCGAAGATTGCGTGAATGAATGGTCGATGCGTTGGCAGGTCGACTACACTCTGAAGGGCGCCGAACACGTCGACCCAAGGGGCTGCACGGTCCCTGATGGACAATGCACGAACGATCTGCAGGGTCCGATGGTCAGCCTGTATCTGCCCTCGCCAGCGCTCGCCCGCCACGTGTTCTGGCGCACTACGCTTGGGATCTACACCTTCCACACTACTGTGACATCCACAGACCCGTACCTAACCTCGATACAAAAGGGGCAGAGATCGGTAACGCCAGCGCTGGACTTCGCGATGATGTACCGCTTCTAAGTAGTTTCGCGGAACGCTATTCTGGTGGGCTGAAAGCTGAAGACTGACGACTGAAGTTAAAACGAAAAGGCCACGCCGCCGCGAATCGAGCGCGCTGACTGCACCAGGTAAACTGTCCGCCCATCCTGTCCAAGCAAGGGGACATATCCCTGAGCGAGAAGATTACGTACATCGATGACCGCATCCATGTGGCCCGGCAGGAAACCGGTTCCGGGAATGGGTTGGCGAAGATAAATGTTCAGATATGGATCCGACTGGCCTGCGGAGGCGTTAAACATGTCCACCGGTGTGAGCGCCTGTCCACTGATCCAGCGGTAGGAGGTAATCCACTGGGTCTTGGTGCCCGGCAACTTGCCACTGAATTTCGCCGAAGCCGTATGACGATTCCGCACCAGGCTGTCACTGCGTGCATCTTGCAGCGCCACGTCTGCATGCTTCAGATCGAGCACGCCGCCGTACCCGTAATCCAGGGTCGCGGTAAGGTCTGAGGCCAGCTTGCGCTGCAGCACCACTCGCATGCCGTGGGCGTCAAGTTGTTTTCCCCGGTAGGTAAAGGTCTCGGAGTAGAGATCAGGCAGCACTTCGCCGCCATCGGAGGAGGCGATCGCCAACCCCGGTCAGCGCTGGATCGGCCACGCGATCGGAATACACCGCAACCTGCATATTGGTTTCGCCCATGCGATGCGAAAGCGAAACTTCGTGATGATGCGCCCGCTCCAGTGAGGACGAAAACCCGGCCAGGCTCACGCGCGGACCGGACTCGCTCAGATCCGCGGGAGCCGATTCAAATCCCTTTTCCGCGCGGCTGTCCGGCTCCGATGTGGCGTAGCGATACTCCAGCACGGTGTTAGGCGAGAGATGAAGGTCGGCCGATCCGAAAGGACGGAACGCGGTTACCCGTCCCATGAACTGAATGGTCTGCAATTCGCTGCCGAAACGCAGTTCCAGAATATCGCCGAACGTAAACTCGTCGGAAGCAGAAAGCGCCAGCGCCTGCAGGGCATCGATATGAGGATCGATTCCAGGCGCAGCCAGGCGGCGCATGGTGAAGGCCATCTCCGGCTTCGACCCGTTCGCCATGGTGTGGCTGTAGGAAGCGCGCAGCACTGCATTGGGTGAGCCGTTACCGTAGCCGACGTTGCCTTGAAACGCCATGGTTCCGGAAGAGAACAGCGACCTCTCCACCGAGAACCCGGTGCTCATGTCGGAGGAGCTGCCGAAATCCTCCGGAAGCCGAACCCGCAACGAACGAGAGCGTGCCCTTCAGATCGTGGCTGGCATTCGCGGATTCTGCTCCACGTTGCACCGCCGGCGCTACAGAACCATCTTCCAGCATCCGCAGGATGGGACGGTTGGAGGCCGAGCGCAGCACCCATTTCCAGTCATCGTCATCGGCGGCAGGACCACGCAATGCGGGCAATTGGATGGCGTCAAACAGTCCGCTTAGCTTGAGGTTCACCATCACGCTGCTGCCGGGACGCAAGCCTACGCGATCGCGGAAGCGTGGCAGAAATGACGGCGAATATGCTTTTATGTTGTAAACGCCCGGCAGAAGCCGCCGGCCGAGTAGAAACCATTTTCGTCGGTGAAGACTTTCAGGGTGTGGGCGGCCGAACCCAGCACTTCCACCATCGCGCCCATCTGCGGCACGCCGGCGGCACTGCGCACGTAGCCGAGATGACGGAGCCTGGGCGATCTGCAGCCAGCGCCGGAAGCGCCAGCGCGATCCCCAATAACCCGAGCTTGAACCCGAGTCTGCCCAGCATCAATCCAACCACCTCAGGAGACCAAGCTCTCCGGCTTACTCGACGGCAAAGGTCGCCGACGGATCGACCGTCTGCTTGGAGATGTTGTCGTTCACCTTGATCTGAATGCGATAGACCCCGGGATCAAGACTGGAGGCCGAGAGAGGTTTTTCCAGGGTCACCTGGTCGCCAATATTGCCCATCTGGTCCGTAGATTCCACGGTATGAATCACGGCCTTGTTGGTGGCCGCGTTGATGACATTGTACTCGACCGTGGCCGAAGGCTTGTGCGTCTTGTCGTCCATCCCAGATTGTAAACCTGCATCCAGAAATACACCTTCTGGTTGCGCTTGAATGACCACCGGCTTGCCGTTCGCGGAAGCCACCCGCGGCCGAACCTTGGTATTGCCGATCACAAACATGCCGGTGCCAATCTCCTTGGTCGAAACCGGCTGCATGGTGTCCGCCACGATCAGCGAAGAGGACGCACAGGCGGTCATCGTCGTAGCTGGGCACCGGCAAACGGCTGCTCCACAATCCCGAGCGATCGCCGTTCACGTCTTTCACTGCGACGTCGATGCGGTACAGGTTCGGCCGCAGCGGCAGGGCCTTCCAGTACACCGATGAATTCTCCGTCACCTTGGGCAGCAATTCCGCCGGAACATCGACCTGCACCGTGTCTTCGAAGGTCTGCACGATCTTGCCGGTCAGCGTGGTCACGCGACCGAAAATATTCACCGTTCCGCGCTGCACGCCGTCCTTGTTCACGAAGGTGACGTCGCGATTCTTTACCTGGATCGTGATCGGAACCAGCACCGTGTCGCCGGTCACTCGCACAAAGTCCGTGCGCACATCGAACGGCATCAGGTTGACGCTGATCTTGTGGCTGACCACTTCTTCCAGATCCTTGAACTTCACCGCCGGTGGTTTCTGCAGCTTGTAGAACTGCTCCAGGCGGTCAAACTGCTTGGTCTGCATGGTCATTGCTGAAGGGACCGGTTCCCAGTCGCTCCAGGCCGCCGCCGCTGAAGCGGTCCGCCTTGCTCGCCATGCCCATCTGCTCGTACAGGGTCAGCCCGGCATTGGGCGTGTAGAGCAGCGCGTCTTTTTCCGACCGGTCCATGGTCATGTGGTAGTCGCCGCACATGCAGGTGTCCACGAACTCGATGATGACTTCCTGTCCGATGCCTTCCAGGTAGCGATAGCGCCAGTCTTCAAACGGAAACGTGGAAGTCTCGCCGCCGCCTTCTTCCATCGGACGCTCATAGGTACCGCCCGAAGGATGCGACTCAATCTCATCCGCCGGACCGTACATGATATAAATTCGGCCGCGATCGCTCTTCCAGCCGGGGATGCCGGCGGCGAAATGTTCGTTGGCGTAGGCCATGCGCCGGTAGTGCTCTTCCTTGAATTCGTTTTCGATGGTGTCCGGCGTGGGATCGCGGCGTTGCCAGAAGGCTTCGATGAACTGGTCGCGCTCTTCGTCGTTCGAGAGCAGCTTGAATGCTTTCTGCTCTTCGTCGGTGATGATCCAGCGCACGTCTTCGTCAAGCCACTTCTTGTAGGTCTTGCTTAACTCGATCTTCAGCGACTTGGAATTCTGCTTCTTCTGCTTGTCGGTGAGCGGACGCTTCAGCGGATCGGACTTCCGGACCTGCCTTGTCCGGGGTCGACGATTGAGTCGGCGGCGGGATCCGCAGCGTCCGCTTTCCGTCTTTATCTTCCTGAGCGGCGGCAAATGACACTAACCCTGAGATCAGCAACGGCAGAACCGAAGACCACGAAGAAGCGATTCAGAAAACCTACCCGGGACATAAGGAGGCACTCCTTACGACATACACTCTTGGCTAGCCATTCTATGACTTTGGGCGGCCTAAGGCAAGGCTAAGTAAAGCGCTCTAACCGATTGTAAAGATTGTAAAATCTGCCTTCCCGGCACTCCGGTTTTCGCTCTCGGTTCCGTCCCAACAGTTTCTTCGATTCCCGGTACGGCTCAAGCTATAATCGACTTGTTATCAACGCAAAGCTTGGCCAGCTCGGCGGCCAAGCGTCCGCACGGCAGTTGTTGGTCCCGCTGGAACTTTTGTGCCCGCAACACCGTATCTGATGGCGTGCTCCCTGATTACGCTGAACGTCATATGAAATCCGGGTCTTGTGGCAGAGCCGTCCGAAAGCGAAGCCTGTCACGTTCCTGGGTCAGCGGAATACGGCACTGCCGCTTGCGGGGCGTGAGTTGCGCAGCCGACATTGCAGAGCGTAACTGGGAAACAATGAGCACTGGAAAGAAAATAGCGATCGGCAGCGGTGTCGCCATCGCTGGTTCTGGCGATTGCCGGTATTGCCGTTCACCAAAGCCGCAAGGGCGTGGTCACGGTCCAGACCGGGAAAGGCGGCGCGGCAGGATCTGGCGTCGATCGTCAGCGCATCCGGCGAGATCAAGCCGAAGACCTACGTCAACATCGGCGCCAATGCTTTCGGCAAGATCACCCGCCTTTACGTGAAGGAAGGCGACCGGGTCAAGAAGGGACAATTGCTGGCGCAACTGGAAAACGTGCAGTCCTCGGCCGACGTGAACGCCACCCAGGCCGGGCTCGAAGCTGCGCGCGACCGATGCGGTCGCTGCCGACGCCGCGCTGAACACGTCCATGGCCGATCTGAACCGCGCCCAATCCGACTACGAACGCGCGCAACTCGATTGGACTCGCGCCCAAGGTCTCTACAAAGAAGCCCTGATTGCCAAGTCAGAATACGACAGCCAGAAAGCCGCGTGGCAGACGGCGCAAGCCGGGCTGGCACAGGCCGAGGCGCGTGTCGCCCAGGCCAAGGCGCAGAAAGATTCCGCCGATCGCCACATCGCGCAGAACGCCGCGAACCTGACTCACGCCGCCGACGTACTGCAAAAGACGACGTACGCCGCGCCCTACGACGGCATGATCACCAACCTGCCGGTGCGCGAAGGCGAGACCGTCGTCATCGGCATCCAGAATTCGCCCGGCAGCACGCTCATGACGCTGGCCGACATGTCGGTCATCACCGCCGAAGTGCAAGGTGGACGAAACCGACATCGTCAACGTGAGGCTGGGACAGCCCGCTGAAGTCACCATTGACGCGATTCCGAAGAAGATTTTCAAGGCGGTAGTCACCGAAATCGGCAACAACGCGATCGTTCGCTCGACCGGTGTCTCCACGTCGCAGCAGACCTCGGCCAGCCAGGAAGCGAAAGACTTCAAGGTGGTGGTCACGCTGCAGGACCCGCCGGAGAACCTGCGGCCCGGGCTCTCCGCCACCGCCGAAGATCACGACCGCCACGCGCAGCGGCGTCCTGACCATTCCGATTCAGGCTCTGACGGTCCGCTCGCGGGCGGATTTGAAAGCCAGCAGCGCCGAAAAAGACTCAGTCCAGGCCGCTGCGCCGTCAGACCGAGGCATCCAACCCGACCAGCGCGAGACAAAGAAGAAGTCCAGGGTGTGTTCGTGATTCGCGATCGCAAGGCCGAGTTCCTGCCGGTGCAGACCGGCATCACCGGCACCACCGACATCGAAGTCCTGAGCGGGCTGAAGCCGGGTGACGAGATCGTCACCGGCAGCTACAAAGTGCTGCGCACGTTGCGGCCGGGCGCTAGCGTAAAAGTAGATAACACGGCGCCGAAGAAGGAAGACGAGAGCTAGTCGTCAGTCGTCAGTCGTCGGTCGTCAGCAAGCGCTGACAGTCGGACGAGTATGCTTGGCTGAAGACTGAAGACTGACGACCGACGACTAACAACTGCCCCAGTTAAGCGTCCAACAGGCAGCCTAGAAGATCGGAGCGGGCAGGTGTCCCGAGAGGACCAGGAGAGAAAAATGGCAACCGCAGAAGTCATCAACATCGCGCAACCCGTCGTGTCGGCGCCTCCCGAGTCCTGCATGATCTGCACCGAAGATCTGTGGAAGACCTACGACATGGGCTCGGAGCAGCAGGTGCACGCGCTGCGCGGCGTCAATATTCGCATCCAGCGCAACGAATACGTCGCCATCATGGGACCGTCCGGCTCCGGCAAATCCACGCTGATGAACCTGATCGGCTGCCTCGACACGCCCAGCAAAGGCCACTACTGGCTGAACAGCCAACTGGTCAGCGAACTGGATGACGACGAACTGGCGCGCATCCGCAACAAAGAAATTGGATTCGTCTTCCAGACCTTCAACCTGCTGGCCCGCGCCACCGCGCTGCACAACGTCGAACTGCCGCTGATCTACGCCGGCGTCCCCGGCGAAGAGCGCGTGCAGCGCGCCAAAGACGCGCTGGCATCGGTCGGCATGGAAGCCCGCATGATGCACAAGCCCAACGAACTCTCCGGCGGACAGCGGCAGAGAGTCGCCATCGCCCGCGCCCTGGTGAATCGCCCGTCGATCATCCTGGCCGACGAACCCACCGGCAACCTCGACTCCCAGACCGGCAACGAAATCATGGCGCTGTTCGATCGTCTGCAAGCCGACGGCAACACCATCGTCCTGGTCACCCACGAACACGACATCGCCGAGTACGCGCACCGCGTGATCTACATCAAGGACGGCGTGGTGGAGAAGGACGAGAGGAAAGCGGGATAGGTAGTCGTCGGTCGTCAGTCTTCAGTCGTCAGCAACGCCCGGCCGGGAGGCTGGGCGTTTTTTGTTTGGACGCTCTGTTCCAACATTAAGAACGGCGTGTGGCCCAGCCTTTTGGGCCCGTTCCTACTCTTGAGGGTGCCCCGTCCAAGCTCCGCTTGGGCGGGGAGTTTCTGCGGACAGCCGCACGTCACCGCAGGAAAAATCCCAAGCTGCTCTCTTCGCCGCGCCGTCCAATGCGATTCGATCTCCACCGGTCCCACTTCACCGTTAAGGTAGTGGCGGAAACTGCTCCAGGCCCAATCCTCGGGCCGCTTAACTAAGCCACGCTTCACTGGATTCCTATGGATGTAGCGAAGTTTCTCCGTAAACTTGCACTCGCTCCAAAGATTGAAATCGTAGTAGCGGGCCTGCCAGAAAGAATCTGCTGCCCTTAGGGCCAGCCTGCGTGCTATGCCTTGCTTCAGCGATTGCATAGCTTGAGCGAGCGTGCCGCGCTCAGGCTCGTTTACCAGCAGGTGCACGTGCTCAGGCATGACTACGTATCCGTACACGCAGAGAGCGTGCTGCTGTCGAACTCGCTCCAATGCGGACTGGAAGACAGTGCGGGACTCGTTGCTTTCGAAATTTGGCCGTCGATAACAGCTGAAAGTGAGGAAGTGGAGCTGGCGAGATTCGTGGAAGCGCTTTAGTCCCCAAGGCACGGGGAAAGACTATGTCTGCGCCGAGGCGAAGTCTGTGACGGTTGAACATCCCCGCCCAAGCGGAGCTTGGACGGGGCACCCTCTAACTTGTTGTGGCCGCAATCGTCTAAGATGAGCGTGAGGCAGGAAATGGCGCCTAGCCTGCGATCTGAAGGGTCAGCCCATCCGCCGGCAGCCGTGGCCGAAGCCGTTGCCCCGAGGCGCGTCCGCATCGAATCGGTTGACGTGGTTCGCGGCGTCATCATGATTCTGATGGCGCTCGATCATACCCGCGACTTCTTTGGCCAAACCGGCTTTCAGTCCCACCGATCCCACCCAGACCACGATTCCGTTATTTTTTACGCGCTGGATCACGCATTTCTGCGCGCCGGTTTTCTTTCTGCTCACCGGCACCGGCGCCTATCTTTCGCTGCGCAAGAAGTCCAAAGGCGAGTTGTCAAAATTTCTGTTCACCCGCGGGCTCTGGCTGATCTTTCTGGAGATAACCCTGTTCCGCTGTCTCGGGTTGCAGTTTAATTTCGACTATCACCTGACGCTGCTCGATGTGCTATGGGCGCTGGGATGGGCGATGATCGTGCTTTCGGCGCTGGTTCACCTGCCCACGTCGGTGGTCACCGCCTTCGGCGTGGTGATGATCGCCGGCACAATCTGCTCGACCCGATCCAGTCCTCCAACCCGCTGTGGTCCATCCTGCACTCTCCCAATTTCATCGTGGCCAATCCGCGGCACTCCGTCTTCGTCGCGTATCCGCTGATTCCCTGGGTTGGAGTCACGGCTGTGGGCTACGGCCTGGGGCAAATCTATGCCTGGACCTCCGATCGCCGGAGAACTTTCCTGTTGCGCGCCGGACTGGGACTTACGGCCGCCTTCGTGATTCTCCGCGGCATCAATATCTATGGCGATCCGGTTCGCTGGACCACGCAGAAATCCGCAGCCTTTACCGTGCTCTCATTTCTGAACACCAACAAATATCCGCCATCGCTGTTGTTTCTTCTGATGACGCTCGGTCCGGCGCTGCTTTTTCTCTGGGCGGTCGATGGCGGGACGCCGCGATTCCTGCGGCCCGCTCTCGTTCTCGGCAAGGTGCCGATGTTTTATTACCTGCTGCACTTTCCGCTCATCCATCTGCTCGCGGTCGCGGTGTGTTACGCGCGCTACGGACAGGCGCACTGGATGTTCGAGTCGCCGACCATCGCCCAGTTCCCCGTCACCCCGCCACCCGGATGGGGATTCTCTTTGCCGGTTATCTATCTGATCTGGGTTTCTGTCGTAATCGCGCTCTATCCGCTTTGCCGCTGGTTTGCGGGCCTGAAACAGCGCCGGAGCGATGCCTGGCTCAGCTATCTCTGATCTCGGGCAGGTTCGGCCAACGGGGGTACTCCGTCCAAGCTCCGCTTGGGCGGGGATTTTGTAGAGTTATGGTGACATAAGGAACTCAAAGCAGGTCCCTCCACTGCGCAAGATCATCCGCTTTCGCGAATGATCCTGCTCGGTCGGGATGACAAAAAGGCCTCTCTCGCGAGAGGCCTTTCTGATAGCTGATAGCTGAAAGCTTATTGCTGATTGCTGCTTACCGGCTTCACGTTCGCCGTGTCGGCTGGCGGAGTGGGACGGGCGATGAAGAAGTCGTGGTCGTAGAGATTGCGATACATGCGTCCGGAAATTTCTGCGGCTTTGGGCCCGAAGGTGGGGCGTCCGCCTTGCAGGAAGACGACGACCACGATGCGTCCGACGTCGGTCTTGGCGTAGGAGGCAAACCATCCGTAGCGGGTGCCGGCCTTGGAGCAGGTGCCGGTCTTTCCCAGAATCTCTTCTTCGTTGAAATTGACGCGCAGGCTGCGCGCGGTGCCGTAGCTTACCGCTCCTGCCATGCCGTCGGAGATCTCAGGAATCAGAGGAGCGATATCGAGATGCCGCTTCACGCGCGGCTCGAAGTTGGCCACTTCATCCGGCGTGGTGGGATGCTGCAGGTAGTAAAGAGTGCCGCCGTTGGCGATGGCGGAGACCATGGCGCCCAGTTGCAGCGGCGTCATGGAAATGCCTTCTCCGAAGGAGCACATCTTGCCGACGCCGCCGAGCTTGGAAGAAATCTCCTGCTCGGGATAGGTGCCGAGCTGTTCGCCGGAAATGTTGTATCCGGCCAGTTCACCCAATCCGAACTGGTGGGCGTAGAAGCTGACTTTTTCAAATCCCAGCTGGCGTCCCAGGGCCTCGAAGTAGGCGTTGTTGGAATGAGCCAGGGCGGTGGTGAGATTCATGCGGCTGCGGCGGCCCAGGGCGATTTCCGTGTCTTTTGTGATCAGGTCTTCGCTCAACGCGGCCAGGGCGACCGACAGCTTGATGGTCGAGCAGGGTTGCGCACCGCTCGAAAGCGCCAATTTCTGGTTCACCATGGCCAGCACGCGGCCGCTGGTGGGCTCGATCGCGAGCACGGTGCCGTTCATGTTGCCCAGAGCATCGATGGCGGCCTGGCGAACGATGGGATCTTCGCCGGTGGTGACATCGCTGTCGAAGCTATCGTCCATGAACGAACTGGCGGTGAAGCGCTCGTAGTAGCGGCGGCGATGACGGCGAGTCGGTTCGCCGCTACCCGAACGGTGCGGGCGCGGCTGCGCGAGAGCCGGGTCAGGCGCTTTCGGGCGCGCGGGGCTTCGCTGACTTTTCTGTGACTTGGATTTGGTGCCGGTCAAGGAACGGGTACTGACGGTGGCTCCCATTCCGTACTCGGGAAAGACGCCGTCAGAACGAAAGCGACCAACAAGCCCAATACCGCGGAACGTTTCCTAGAAAGTCACTGATTCTTTCCCCATCCCCGGTTCGGATACCTGATTTGATGCACGAGGCTTGCCAAGCTCGGACAGGCCTTGGCCAGCGCTTGTAATCCTTCGATACTAAGGGACTTAAGGCTCGGCGTACATTAAAAAATCAGTTTGTTACCATCCACGAATCAAATGTGTAACCTGATGAAAAAACGTGGCTTATTTCGATTTCGGCGATTGATTACCGCCCTTTCGTAATGGGAAAACGATTTGCCCTGCGAGGGCCACGGGTGAGGAAAAGTTTTTCTCTTTTTGCCAAATGTCCGGCAGAAGTTTTCCGTTTGCCCTTTCGCAAGTGCGCGACTGCCGGCATTTCGGCAATCAAAGTCTTCGGCTTTGCGGTCAGGAGCTTTTGAACCGCAAAGGTCGCGACGAAATCCGCAAAGACCGCAAAGGAAATCTCGATCTAGAATCTTCAATTGGAAATCCAGTTGTCCCCGAGGACTATCATGAAAGACTGCTTGTTTTGCCGCATTGTTGCCGGTGAAATCCCTGCCAAGAAAGTTTATGAAGATGAACACACATTTGCGTTCGAAGACATCAATCCGCAAGCGCCGACCCACGTGCTCGTCGTTCCCAAGAAACACATTCGCGGACTCGAAGGAGGCGTCAGCGGAAGATGCGGACATCATCGGGCGCTGCCATCTGACGGCAGCGCACTCTGGCGCGCGAGCGCGGCATCGAAAACGGCTATCGCACCGTGCTGAACGTAGGCCCGGGCGCTGGCCAATCAGTTTTCCACCTGCACGTGCATTTGCTGGGAGGTCGGAGACTTGAATTGGCCGCCGGGATAGGAATGCTTAATGTGGGCGCGAGCGTCCGGCTCGTGCGCAGTTCAGCTGAAAGAATGCGTAGACAACGATCGCACGAGTGGGACGCGCCCGCCTACATAAAACGCGCCTACATCGGGTCTGGTTTCTTCCGGCTTCCGGCGCGCCGTGACGGCGCAACAGTTGGGGCAGGTTCTGCGAGAAGGCCGAGCGCGGCAGCACCATGTCGCATCCCACTTCGTGCGCCTTCATCTTCAGGTCGCCCTGCACATGCGACAGGAAGCCGATGATCGACGTCCCCTTCTTCAATTTGGTCTTGAGTTTGGGAATCAGGGTCAGGGGCTTGGCGTTGGCGTTGTTCATGTCGAAGATGATCAGCGACGGCTTCTCTTCGCCATTCTGCTTCATGTGATCGAGCAGGTCTTTTTCCGTCTTGACGAATTCGACCTTCACATTCAGCTTGCGCGCCGTCTCCTGGATCTTGGCCTGAAAGAACAGATCGTCGACGAAGGCAAAGATGCGGGAGTTGCCGTTGTCGCCCTGGGGCAGCGGCTCGGGCTCGAGCGGGGCGTAAGCCGGCGCGAATCCGGGACGCATCCGTCCGGGCCTCGATCCGTTGTTGCCGCCCAGCGTGGCGCGATAGCTGTGGTCCATGGGTGCGCTGTAGATGCCGCTATGTTGCTGACGGTCGCGGCCGTTCGGCGCGCCACCACGATTAGGCGGACGACGCCCGCGTCGCCGCTTGCTTCTCCCTCCACCACCGCCGGAGGGGTGTCCGGGTCCTGCATTCATATTGTTCTCGTTTGTATCGCTGTATTCAGTCCGCCCGAAGGGGGACTCGATTTTCCAGCTGGATTAAATATCGCTTTCTGGTAAACCTCGCTTCGCGCACATGCATGGAGCGTGTGCCGGAAACCCAGTGCGGCTGAAACTCACGCGTGAATGATCTTTTTCCGTATGGCGTCTGGAGCCAGGGGGCGCGGAGGGCCAGCTAGAGAGCATGGCCACTGGAAACATCTATGATGGTACCGCCCACGAGTCGAGAAAGCGCAAGTCCTAAGTCAGGGAGTTTTGCACAATGGTAACTGGCAGTGTAGGCGCTCGCGCCCACACGCACTCTCACCTTTGTCATCCTGGCGGTGGGGTCTCCGCGACTCGCGGAGACTCCCAACGAAGGACCTCTGTACGGGCCGGCGTCTGCGCTGCCGCTTCCGAATACACAGGTCCTTCGGCCCGGCGCGGGCCTCAGGATGACAGTAAGTATTGCGTGAGCCCCGGCGTTACATGGAGCGCTCGTCATCTATTATCTATTGGACGGTAACGCTGACGGTGGTGGTGTGCGTCACCGCCGGCGACGTACTGGTGGCCGTGACGGTGACATTGTAGCTGCCCGCCGGCGTTCCTCCGGTCTGCGTGGAACTGCCGCTGCTATTGCTGCCTCCACCGCCGCAACCTGCGCCAGCGCAAAAAATACCAGCAGCATCAGTCCCAGACCGGCGATGCGTCGTCGTCGGCGTGGGAACACCCAGAAAGAAAATACCGGCAAACAGCGCCCCGCCGCTGGCCGCGACCCAACCGAACCCGCGCGGCGACTGCAGCGAAGACGATGTTCCGGACACAACATGCGGCGCGGTGGTCGAGATGGTCAACGTCGCCGTGCCGCTGGTGGTCGTACTATCGAGGACGACCGAACTGGTGGAACCGAATGAGCACGTAATCAACGCCGAGGATGCCGGAGGCGTGCAGGTGAGGTCTACGGTGCCGCTGAATCCGTTCGTGGCCGTTCACCGTCACGGTCGAGGTGCCCGGCTGTCCCGGAGAAGTAACGGTGACTGGACTGCCGCCCACGGAAAATCCCGGCGTCACCACAAAGCCGGGCCACGAGGTCACCAACACATTGGCGTCTACCGTTCCCAGTCCGGTGACCAGGTCGTACCCGGTTCCGGCGTTATATCCGATCTGAAACGGGGCTGTGGTGGGGCAACGTGTTGCCGCCGAGCCCGAAGTCGGCGTGCCCGAGGTGCAGGGTACGATGTTGTTGCCGGTGGTGATGTCATGGAACGCGGATGGCGTCGTTACCGCCAGAGTGTAGAGCGTTGGGTTGATGTTGCCCAAGCCCGGAGGGGTCTTGGTGCTGGATTGGGTCGCCTGATTAAGAATCGCAACAATGCCAGCAAAAGTGGGTGCGCCAACTGAGGTTCCTCCAACCACTGCCAGGCTGCTCCCATCGCTCGCGCGGAAGCCGGTAGTGCAACTGGTCGGAGTCGTCGCAGGGGCAAAAAACGCTTGCGAACAGATCAGTGAGCCATCGTGGTTGGGAGAACCGTTCAACGAGACGTCAGGAACATCGCGATGACCATCGACGGGCGTGAGTGCGGCCTGCCAGCTTGGCTTGGCGAAAACCGTGCTCACTCCACCGCCGGAGGCGGAGAGTCCGTTGCCCGCTGCGATCGACGCAGTGGTGTCGTTCCACGCCATTTCCGGAATGTAGGACAGGGCCGAACTGAGAGTGTCGGTGGTGTTAGTAGTACCGCTCCAGAACGTAGTCGCACTGGCGGTCGTGTTGGGAGCGGTTCCGCTTACGGTTCCCGCGGCGTCCCCGGTGAACTCGGTGCCACCGATCGCGGTGACTTCAGGAACGCTGCCGGGCCCGTCCACCGCCAGCCCGTGAGTGGCGGTTGTTGCCGACGCAGTTTCGCAATCTGCCGCCCCGGCATCACCGGAGGCGGCTGTAACTGTCTGGCCTTGTGAATTCGCCTGCTTCACATCTGCCTGGAGGGTTGCGGTGAACGTACCTAAATTTGCTTCACAATTCCCGTAACTGGTGCTGATCACGGGCGCTACCTGGTTATCGATTGCATACTCCAACGCGTTAAAGACGTTCTGGCTGGAGGTGCTTCCGGTGTAGACGTAGATGATGCTGGCATTCTTGGCCACTGCCCCGGCCCATTCCAGGTCGAGGTCCGCCTCGACTTCATCTCCAGTAGAGAAACCAGTTCCGTCGACCGTTATCGTTTGGACCGTCTTCGCCGGCAGTCCGGCCGCCGACCGAAAAGCAGCGATGTCCGCTGGGAGAATCTGGGTCTGTCCCACCACCGCGATTGTCTCTCCCGTGCCATCAAGTCCGGCATCGTACAAGGGCTTGAGGTTGTAGATGGTGGCAAAGTCGCCGGGAGCTACGAAATGATTTCCCGACTGGTGCGAGGTAAAGTTCGGCTTGGCCACGACGTGCGTGCGGGGCTGCGGACGGAAGTCATCGAAACCGCGGAAGCCCAGGACCATGCCTGCAAAGGCCGCCGGTACCGAAAGTTCAGTGGCATTGGCGAAACGCGACTCCCCGTTTACCAGATAGCGGTGGAACTCGGTGCGGAAGACGCTTTCCACCTGGGCTGCATTCCCGCTGAAGAATACCCGGGTACGGCCGCGGGAATACCCGTCGACGGTCAAGCCTTGCGACTTCAACCACGCAGACACTTTGGCCAGATCACTATCGCTCATGCCAAAGCGCTCCGCGTATTGCTCCGGAGTCAACCACTTGTGATAGTTCGAGGACTGCGGGTCCTGCTGCTCGGCCAGCAACTTGTCCAGCGCAGCCTGCTGAGAAGGCGAAAGTTTGAACACCATGGCAGCTCGGCTGATCTTCATGCTGCCCTCGACCCGGCCCTGATCAAACGCCATCCGGCTCACGGGGTGCGGCCCTGCCACTACTGCGGGCTCAGTATCTTCAATTTTTTGCGCGATACGGTTTCGGATTTGTGCCCAAGCAGTTATGACCAGAAGGAACGCTATAAGCACACACTTAAAAAACGGGAACCCCGGGGGCCTTGGCATTACCAATTCTCCTGATCAATTTGCAGCATTGTTGCGGATGGACGCGGCCAGTCTCGCCATTAGCCATATGGGATTCAGGTTATCCCAGCAAAGGATGTATGAGAAGGACACGGAGGTACTGAAAATAGGTCATGTCTAGCCGATCATGGTTACTCTCGATTGCGAGGATGGTTACCTTGTCGTAGGCCGAGTACGGCCTCGTCCAGGCGGCCAAACGGAACTCGCGGATCGCCCCACTCTTAGCTGGATGAGACTTCTGCGGGCTGCAAAATGTCAGTATCAGTATCGTCAGGATCAGTATCAAGGACCGTCGGCGAAGACGCCCGCGCTATGCGGTCTTCAGCGGACTCATGATCATGAAGACCGGCCGACTCGTCATATTGATGGATACGAACTCCTTCGCCGTCGATGGTCAAATAAGTGGGTGGAAAATCTGTCCAGCCTCCGGAGTTGTAATAGGCGACACCGTCCTGCTCGCGAGAATCTGCTTTATGAGTGTGCCCGCAGAATACGCGATCTACTTGGCGCAGCCTCGCGTGGGCGACAGCGCCCGACGCCACTTTTGACGACAGTCGCAACCAGCGTGCATTCAACCGATCCAGAAATCGCGAGAACTGTCTTGCCCTTGAAGTCGAGTTTCTGCAGTTGCAGATGGAACCAAGTTCCCAGCGAACTCAGCAGCAGGTTGTTCACAACAAAGCGGTCAAACTGGTGACCGTGAATGGCGAGGTGGCGGCGGCCTGCGAATTCCCATTCGTATTCTTCATAGACTTTCACGCCTACCAGATGCGACATGACCTGGCTTAGTCCGCGGTCGTGATTACCCTCCACCCACACCACCTCAATGCCGCGCTTGGGGTTCGAGAGCTTGCGAATGTAGCCGAGAAACTTCCAGTGCGGTTTGGTGAGGCGGCCAAAATTGAGGTCGGAAAAAATGTCGCCCAGCAGGATCAGGCGCCGGAAGCGGTTCTTGCGCAGCATCCGCGTGGCCTGTTCGGCGCGGCTGATCTCCGACCCCAGGTGCAGGTCAGAGAGGATGAGCGTGTCGTAAATGGCGGAACTCATCACTTTGGTTGTAACAAATGAATGTTACGGGGTGATGAAAATTGCACAGAAAATAGTGCACGGATAACGGCAGTAACTGGTGATCCTCGACGTGGCTGCCAGTGATTCGTGGTCAATTGTCAGTGGCCAGTTGTTGGTTCTCGGTTCTCAGTTGCCTTGAGTCCTTATTTCGCGGCGGCACGTATTCTTTTGGCGGGGCTGCGCCTTCGCCGAAGAAGTATTGCTCCATCTGCTTGACGATTACTTCCTGATCCTCGCGGCGGGCGGGGTTAAGGCGATATTCGTTCAGCAGCATCTTGCAGAATTCCGTCCATCCCTGCCATGCTTCCTGGGAGACATTGTCGTAAACCTTCTGGCCCAGCGGGCTGTCGAAGGGCGGCTCATCCAGCCCGGGAAGTTCTTTTTTCAGCTTGACGCAGAAGACGTTGTGCTCTGCCATGAAGTTCCTCGCAATCCGGGAAAGAAAATTATCTCACAGAGGCGTCAGTCGTCGGTCGTCAGCCAACAGCGGACGTCTGCAACGAGTTGTCTCCGAGAAGTGACAGCTAACGCTAAAAGCCTTGCTGACGACTGAAGACCGAGGACTGAAGACTAGCTTCACACATCGCACAAATCCACCGCCTGGCGCAGTGAGGTCAGCGGATCGCGCGTGGGCACGAACTCATGCGCCACGTAGCCCTGGAAATTGGTGGCTGCGATGCCGCGCATCACGCCGTCCCACTGCAC
The DNA here is from genome assembly GCA_963696825.1 of Terriglobia bacterium. Lineage (GTDB taxonomy): Bacteria > Acidobacteriota > Terriglobia > Terriglobales > Acidobacteriaceae > JAIQFF01. The sequence continues at coordinate 212,500 of CAVOLN010000006.1, read as the reverse complement.
TTCCTGGGTGCCGTCGAGTTCGTGGCGGCCGGGAACGCCGCCGGTATGGAAGTGAGCCGAGCCACTGGATGTTCTGCTGAATGGTCGCGATCAGGTCGCCTTCCATGATCTGCATGTGGTAAATGTCGTAGAGCAGCTTGACGTGCGGTGAATTCACGGCCTGCACGACCTGCACGCCCCAGGCGGTGTGGTCGCACATGTAGTCTTTGTGATTCACCTTGCTGTTGAGCAGTTCCATGCAGATGACGACGCCGTTGTCCTCGGCAATCTTCTTCACGCGATTGAGCCCGGCGATCGTGTTCTTGGCGCCCTCCTCGTCCGACATGCCGTCGCGATTTCCGGAAAAAGTAATCACGTTCGGCACGCCGGCCTTGGCCGCCAGCGGGATGTATTTGCGAAATCCTTCCTCGATCCTGGCGTGGTTCTCCACCCGGTTCAGGGCGCTGACAATCTCGCCGCCGCCGGCATAACCCATGCTGCACACCAGGCCGTAGCGCCGCGGCACTTCGTAATCTTCCGGGTTGAGCAGATCGATCGCCTTCAAACCAATCTGGGCGGCGTAAACGCAAAGCTGGTCAAGCGGAGTCTCCTTGTAACACCAGCGCGAGACCGACTGCTTGATCCGTCCTTTGCGCTGTACTGGCGTGGTCTGCTCTGAACACGCCTCTGGACGCGACCGAGGCTACGGCCGCTCCCGTAAGTGCGCCCTTCAGCATGGTGCGCCGCGACAATTTGTCCATAGACCGCAGAGTTTACCTCTGAACGTCTGAAAATGGGGAGCACTATCCGCACGCCTTAGGGGCGGGCTCGGCGGAGTCCCCGGCTAACTAAAAGGGACTTTCCCCGCCTGGCCAAGACTTGCAAAAAATGCGAGGCTGGGGCAGCCTCATGAACCAGCGAAAACCGGAAAGGGCAACCCCGCCCGCCAAGTTCGAAGGAAACGTCAAGTGCATCGAGCTCTCGCGGTTGCCCTCTTGGTCGCACTGTCCGCGATTCCGCGCGCAGTTGCCCAACAACCCTTCTTTACCGACGACGCAGATGTGGTCGAACGTCATCACTTCCACTTGGAGGCCAACCTCGAATATGACGTCCTGCCTGACCAGTCCTTCCCCAATCTTCGCCAGCAGACCCACACCGTCAAGTTCAGCTACGGCGTGTTCCGCAATTGCGAGATCGGCATGGACTTCCCGCTGCTACTGATTTTCAACGCAGAGCATTTCCGGCTCGGGAATCCCTTCGGACTGGGCGACACCGACTACTCGATCAAGTATAACTTCCGCAAAGAAAGAGAGGGTTCGAGGTGGCCTGCTCTCACTGCCAGCCTGAACATAGAGCCGCCCACGGGGAATTCAAAACTTCAGCTTGGTTCAGGCCTCATCGACTACTACTTGAATGGCATTCTTCAGCAGACCCTCTCCCGCAAGGACACGTTGCGGGTCAATGCCGGGGCTACCTTCGCCGGCAACACTCTGACCGGAGCCGTCGGCATTAAGACGCGGGGCACGATTTTCACCGGCGGTTCGTCGCTCACCCATCAGTTCACGAAGAAATTCAACCTCGGGGTCGAAGTTTATGGCGGCTACACGGCGAATCTTACCCTGGGCCGGGGCGAGTTGCAGGAGCAGATCGGTGGCAATTACGAGGTCCGCAAGGGGCTGACCATTGACTTCGGTGGGATCGCCGGACAGGCTGTCGGCAGCCCGCACTACGGTTTCCAGATAGGCTTCTCAAGAAACTTCTGAATCGCAGCCGGAGACCAAGATTTGGCAAACCGGGTTCGTATTTTGCTTGGTGGGCCCTCCAGGATTTGAACCTGGGACCAATGGATTATGAGTCCACTGCTCTAACCGCTGAGCTAAGGGCCCCACCCAAAGAATCTAGCACAAGCAATCGGACTCGATGTAGGCGCGGGCGTCCCGCCCGTGCGGCTTCATCTTGATTCGTCAACGAGCACGACCATGCACGAGCGGGGCGCTCGCGCCTACATTAGAGTCACGACTCACCGGGATTGAATGTCGGGGTGACCCAGGCTTATAATTCCGCTGCTTTTGCCAAGTAAGGAGGCGTATGGCGGAAACACGGAAAGTAATTGATTGCCGGCGATTCCCTGCGGAGAAGCCCTGCTCGATCGCCATTTCGGGTACCGAAGATGACGTGCTGGAACTGGCCGTGCTGCATGCCACCACCGTTCATGGACATGCGGATTCGCCTGAACTCCGGCAGCAGATTCGTTCCATGCTCGAGGACGATGTAGAAACCGCCAGCGAGGCGGCGTAACTGTCGTTATTGTGCGGGGCGGACATTCCTGTCCGCCCCATATAGTGACCGCTTCATCCACGATCCTGCGCGAGCGGGACGCTCGTGCCTACATTGGCTTCGATCTTTTCGAATACCGCTTCGGCGCGCCGCAGGGCTTCCTGAACGTTGGCGCAAATATTTTCTCGCCCTACAACTTCTTCGAATTCTGCCTGGTGAATCATCTGAGCCGGCTGCTCGCGCGCGCCGCAGAGTATCAAGGTGCGTTTCGTGGCGTGGAGTTGTTTGGCGATTTCTTCCAGTGCGAATATTCCGGTGGCGTCGATGGCAGTCATGTTGCGCAGGCGGATAATGACGATCGGGGGGAGTTCATGCAGTTTCTCCGTGACCGCGGAAATCTTGTCGGTGGCGCCGAATAGAAATGGGCCATGAATGCGGAAGATGGTGGCGTAGTACGGAATTTCCTTGTCCTGCAGGATGTGCAGCCGGCCGTCTTCGACATAGTCTCCGGTCACCTGCGACACGGTCGTGGTTTCGGCCACGCGGGCGATAAAGAGCAGCGCTGCCAGGATCATGCCGGCTTCGACGGCTACCGTAAGGTCGGCGAAAACCGTCAGCGCGAACGTGACCAGCCACACGCTGATGTCCGTCTTGGTCAGCCGCAGTAGTTGCGGAATCTCGCGCCACTCACCCATGTTGTAGGACACCACCATGAGGATTCCGGCCAGGGCGGCCATCGGGATATAACTGGCCAGGGGCGCGGCAAACAGCAGTACGCACAACAAGGTGAGGGCATGGATCATGCCCGCCACCGGCGACTGTGCGCCGGAACGGATATTGGTTGCGGTGCGAGCGATGGCGCCGGTCGCCGGTAAGCCGCCAAACATAGGCGAGAAAATATTGGCGATTCCTTGTCCGATGAGCTCGACATTGGGATTGTGCCGGTCGTTGCTCATGCGGTCTGACACGACCGCCGACATCAGCGACTCGATGGCCCCGAGCATCGCCACCGTGAAAGCCGGTCCGAGAAGCCCGTGCACCAGGCGGGCGTGCCATTGCGGCAATGCGAAATGTGGCAGCCCGGCTGGGTATCCCGCCAAAACGAGTGCCGATGGTTTCGACCGGCAGCTTGAGAACGACCGCGGCTACCGTCGCGCCCAGCATGGCGACAATCGCTCCGGGAATCCGGTTGGAGATGGCGCGGCACAGCAGGATTACCGCCACCGTGGCCGCCGCGAGCAGCGTGGCTGGCAGAGACCAGGTGGGAGCGACCGCGGCCAGTGCCTTCATTCGGAGCCAGAATTCACTGGGAACTTTGGCCAGGTGCAGGCCGAAGAAGTCCTTGATCTGAGTGCTGGCGATCAGGACGGCGATGCCGTTGGTGAACCCGATCACCACCGGCCGCGGAATAAACTTCACCGCAGTGCCCATGCCGGTTGCGCCCAGGATGATGAGGATTGCGCCCGCCATCACGCGTGCACATGATACAAGCCGTCGATGCCGTGAACCGCGACGATCCCGGCAACTACGACCACGAAAGCGCCGGTCGGGCCGCCGATCTGAGTCTTCGATCCGCCCAGCGCGGAGATGAGAAAGCCGGTCACGATCGCGCAGTAGATTCCCGCCTGCGGCGTCAATCCGGAAGCGATGGCGAAAGCCATAGCCAATGGAAGCGCCACCAGCCCGACGGTCACTCCGGCGACTACATCGCGCAGAAATTTGCTGAGGTTATATTCCCGCAGACACAGAACGGACTTGGGCAGCCAGCGGTCGTCCAGCTTTAGGGGAATGGCAGACCACATATACACCAGATTATGACAGCGCTAGCTTCAGTGCAGAGTGACGACAAAGGAACGAAAGGGCAGGCTGGGTGGCTTTTTACTAAGTATGCTCTCGAGGGTCCCCACGTGTGACGGTAATCCCTACACTTCCGGGGTCATGGCTCGGGCGGCCAGCTCCTGCGTGGCTTTCAGGCGGGCGACGGTGCGTTCTTTTCCCAGGGTCGTCATCACCGCGAACAGGCTGGGCGCGACTCCCTGGCCGGTCAGCACGACGCGGGCGCCGTTGATCAGCGCACCGGCTTTCATTTCTTTTTCGGCGGCGAAGTCGCGCAGCAGTTTTTCGGTTTCGGCTTCGGTGAAGCTGTCTTCCGAAGCGGCGTAGCGCTCGCCCAGTTCCACCAGCAGCTGGCGCACTTGTTCGTCGTGCAGAAATTTTTCCACCGCCGCGGGATCGGGCTGGAAGGTGTCGGTGAAGAAGGCGCGGAACGACGTGGCGAAATCCTTGAGGCTGCGGGCCCGCGGCTTGAGCAGGTTGATGGTGGCGAGCAGCCAGTCGCGGTCGGTATGCGCCGGCTCGAGGCCGGCCTTGTTCCATTCCTCCTGAATCAGCGGCAGCAGTTTTTCCGCCGGGTAGGCGCGGATGTATTCGGTGTTGAACCAGTCCAGCTTGGCGCGATCGAAGACGGCGTTGGAGTGCGAAATGCCGTCGAGATCGAAGCAGGCGGATCAGTTCCTGGTCGCCCAGAATTTCCGTGGCAGTCGCCTCCGATGCCGGATTCGGGCGGAGTCCATCCCAGCAGCGCCAGAAAATTGCGGAAGGCTTCGGGCACGATGCCTTCGTCGCGATAAGCGATCACGCTGGTGGCGCCGTGGCGCTTGCTGAGGCGCGTCTTGTCGGGACCGAGAATCAGCGGCACGTGGGCGAACACCGGCAAACGCGCGCCCAGCGCCTGGTAGAGCAGAACCTGCTTGGGCGTGTTGGAAATGTGATCGGCGCCGCGGATGATGTGGCGTGATGCGCATGTCCACGTCGTCGGTGACCACGCTCAGGTGATAAGTGGGACCGCCGTCGGAGCGCAGCAGCACGAAGTCTTCCAGTTCTGTGTTGGCGAATTCCACCCGGCCGAAGACGGCGTCGTCGAAGAACGTGCTGCCCGACTCGGGCACGGCAAAGCGAACGGCTGCGGCCTCTCCCGCGGCGCGCCGCCGGGCGCCTTCCTCGCGAGAAATCTTGCGGCAGGTGCCTTCATAGCGCGGCGGACGTCCTTCGGCGGTTGCGGCCGCGCGGCGCTGCTCCAGTTCTTCTTTGGTGCAAAAGCAATAGTAGGCGTGTCCGGAGGCGACGCAGTTTCGCCGCGTTCTGCGCGATACATTTCCATGCGCTGCGTCTGATGGTAGGGGCCTTCGTCCCAGTCGAGGCCGAGCCAGCGCATGCCCTGCAGAATGCCCTCGACCATTTCCGCGGTGGAGCGCTCGAGGTCGGTGTCTTCAATGCGCAGGACGAGGGTGCCGCCGTAGTGGCGGGCGAACAGCCAGTTGAACAGCGCGGTGCGGGCTCCGCCCACGTGCAGATAACCGGTCGGCGAGGGCGCGAAGCGGACGCGGGGGCAGGCGAACTGGGACGGATGGAAGGACATTACGAAAGGACGTGTCCTGATGGTACGGGCTGAGGAAATGTAGCGTCAAGCAGTCGACGCGCCGCAAATTCGATCGCAACTCAGTTCGATCTGGAAGAGGAAACGCCGCGCTGGTAGCGCCTTTGGTACCGTACAGAAGACTATTGTCTTGGCCGAACCGGTGTGAAACCATTGATAGTTAGAAACTGCTTATTACTCTGGCTGAGGTTGCTGTTTCGCGCCATGAACAGCGTCACGATCAGTATGGTCGTTGTGCCCGCCGTGGTTGCTCTGCTGCTCTTTCTGGTCTTCACTTACCTCTACGAGCAGACCCGGCAGGACTACTTTCGCGCCTGGCAATTGGGCTGGGGAGCTTACACGCTCCACTACGTCCTGGATGCCTGGAGTGTCGTTCCGCAATCCCTCCGCGGTAATTTCGCTGCTGGCCTCGCTGCTGCTGGCGGCGATGGCGCTCTGCATCTTCATCTCGACCCGCCTGATGCGGGAAAGATTCCGCCTGCGCTGGTACGACGTCGCTGGTGGGCGCGGCGGGAGCGGCGCTGAGCTTCTGGAATCTGAAGCAGCACATGGTGGGCGGGGTGTTTCATCCGGAAATGCTCTCTCCGATCCGCACTTTCGCCTGGAAGTAGGCGTGGCCCTGGTGCTGCTCTACTGTTCCTTCTACTTTTACCGCTACGCGCATCGCAAAAATTCGCTGGCCTTCACCCTGCTGGCCATGTCACTGGCGCTGTGGTCGGTGCTGATGCTGTTCGGACAGTTCAGCAATTCCTATGTGCAGCTGTTCGATCTGCTGGGCCCGATCCCGCAACTGTCGCTGGGCATCGCGATGGTGATGGTGCTGGCGGAAAACGAGCGCAATGCGGTGCAGGAGAACGCGCTGGCATTCTCCACCCTGGGCGTGGATCCGACGCGACTGCTTTCGGCCGATGACCTGGTTCCCAGCATGCAAAGCATTCTGGACCGCCTGGTCGCGCCGCTGCCGGCGGGCGGAGCCGTCATCTGCATCTCGGAGCGCTGGCGCGCGGTGCTGCCGTCGGTGCAGCGTGGTTTTTCAGCGGACTTCCTGGGCAAGCTGGAAAAGAGCGGCGCGGGAGAATACGTCTGCGAACTGGCCTACCGGCGCGGCGGATTCGTGACCTTCCGCAACGTGCCGGAAATGCCCGAACCGCTTGCCCGCCTTTCCCGGCGGCCGGTTCACGCAATTCCGCCAGGTGCTGACCGAAGAACGCATCTACAACGTGACCGCGGTGAGCCTGCAGACCCGGGAGCACAATTTTGGCGTGATCCTGTTTCCGCACGCCGCGCGCCGGATGTTCGGCTCTTCGAACCTGCGGCTGCTGATCGGACTGGCGCTGCAGATTGGCCTGACGCTGGAAAATTACGTGGTCATGCATGACGCGCAGCGCCGCACCAAAGAGTTCGCGCTGCTGACAGAGATCGGACAGGCCATCAGCTCGCGGCTGGACCAGGACGAGATTCTGCGCACGGTGCAGAAAGAACTGGGTCAGATCTTCGACACCAGCGACTTCTACATTGCTTTTCAGGAAGGCGACGAGATCCGTTTCGAACTGGAAGTGGAAAAGGGCGAGATTCTGCCCAAGCGCTCGCGCAAAGTGGCCAACGGCCTGACCGAGTACATGATCCGCAGCGGCCAGCCGCTTGTTGATCCGCGCTGAACTGGAAAAGACGCGGGAGCGGCTGGGAGTCACCTTCGTGCCGCCACGTCCCGCCAAGTGTTTCTGCGGCGCACCCATCCTGCTTGGGGGGCGGCCGGCCGGGGTGATGGCGGCGATGAACACGGAGCGCGAGTACGTCTTCGAACAGCGCGACCTGGAAGTGATGCAGACCGCGGCCGGGCAGGTTTCGGTTGCGGTGGAGAATGCCCGGCTGTTCGCCGAAGAGCAGCGGCGCTCGCGCCAGTTTGCGTTCCTCAACAATATTTCGAAGACCGCGATTTCCAGCGAAGACTCCGAGCAGATGCTGGCGGACATCGTCGGCCACATCCAGAAGAATTTCAGCTTCGATCACATCGGCATCGGCATTCTCGACTATGTGACCAAGGACATCGAAATCAAAGCCGAAGCCGGCATCACCGCGCAGGCTCTGGGCAAGCGCATCCCGCTGGGAGTGGGCATTCTCGGCCGGGTGGCTCGCACCGGGGAGAGCGCGCTGGTTCAGACCAGCGGCGACGGACAACTGCAGGGCGTGCTGCCGGGATCGCGCTCGGTTCTTTGTATCCCGATCGCCTATGGCGAAAGCCTGCTGGGCGTGCTGAACGTGGAGAGCCAGAAAGAGGACGCCTTCACGCCGCAGGACCGGCTGATCATGAATACTCTGGCCGACCTGCTGGCCACTGCCCTGCACAATGCGTTCGTGTTCCAGAAGCTGCAGCAGCAGTCCATCACTGACGGGCTTACCGGCATCAAGACCCGACGATTTTTCTTCGAGGCGCTGAGTTCGGAGTTGAAGCGTGCGTCTCGTTCCGGCCGTCCCATCTCGGTGGTGCTGATGGATCTCGACAAATTCAAGGCGGTGAATGACACCAAGGGGCATCTCGAGGGAGACCTGGTGCTGGCCCGGGTGGCGCGATTGCTGGAGCAGAAGTGCCGCCAGTCGAACGTCGTGGCGCGCTATGGCGGCGACGAATTCATCATCCTCATGCCGGAGACCGGCGTGGAACAGGCGCAAATCCTGGCCGAACGCCTGCGCTTGTGGATCTCGCAGGATCCGGCGCTCAGGGAGCACCACATTACCGGCAGCTTCGGCGTTGGAAGTTTCCCGGTGCACGGATTCTCCATGGAAGACATTGTTCGCGTCGCCGATGCGGGCATGTACGTTTCCAAACACGCGGGCGGCGACCGCGTGTCTACCGCCGAAGAACTCTCCGGCGGCGAAACCGCCGCGGTGCGCCGCCAGCATGATCTCGGGATACATCGAGGGCTTCCTGCAACGCGAACACACCGGCCCGGAGCATGTGGACCGAACTTATCTCCACGTTGAAGAAAATGGTGGGCGAGGGAGATCGCAATGCGCTGGTGCTGCGCGAAGCCATCGAAACCCTGACCAGCGCCGCGGAATCGCGCGAACTGAACAGCGCCGGGCACGGTGAGATGGTGGCTCGCTACAGCGAAATCATCGCGCGCTCGCTGGGCCTTCCGCCGGAGGAAGTCGGCGACCTGGCCTTCGCGGCTCGAGTCCACGATGTGGGCAAGATTTTCGTTCCCGAAGCGAATCCTGAACAAACCCGGCCCGTTGACCGAGTCCGAATTTTACGTGCTTGAAAATGCATGCCCAGGTGGGTGCGAAATCGTAGAGACGTTGCCCGAAAGCAAGAAATTGCAGGAGGCGGTGCTGCATCACCACGAATCGTTCGACGGCGGCGGCTATCCCGACGGCCTGCGCGGAGACAAGATTCCGCTGTGGGCACGCATCCTGTCCATCACGGACGCGTATGTGAATATGACGAGCGAGCGGTCGTTCGCCACCGCCAAGACCAGCGAACAGGCACTGGCGGAGCTTGAAAAAATGAGCGGCACCCGCTACGACGGCATGCTGGTTCGCATTCTGCTGCGCGAACTCAAGACTGAGCGGGCATCAAGTTGGGGAAGCTGATCGAGCGGCTCCGACATTCCCAGTGACTTCGCGCCAGGTCAGGGTTTTCTACGGGTGGAGCTCGACGGTCAAAGAAGTCTCTACCGCCGCGGGCTCGCCCTGTACGCGATAGGGGCGGAAACGCCACCATCGTGCAGCATCCATGGCGGCGGAGGTCAGCCCCTCGGCTCCGCTGATGGGCTGAAGGTTGACCACGGTGCCATCGGCTGCGATCACTGCGCCCAGAACAACAACACCCTGTAGATTCGTCCGTCGCGCGGCTTCGGGATAAACCGGCTCCACTTTCCGGAGCAGCAGCCTTTCCATAACTTCCGGGGGAACCTTGGCGGACGGCGCTCGAGCATGAACATCATTTCTTGCGGTTCGGGCTTCCAATTTTTTCCAGCCGCGATGCCATTCCCAGGCGGCGATAATTCCTACGACAACGAATAAAACTAGCGTCATCGACAGAAGCCGGCGCACTTGCGGATTCACACTCATGCGGCGCGAACGAACCGCCGACGGCACATGGGCGGGAGGGAATGAAGTCTGCTGCTGCGGCGCCGTGGCCGGCGCTTTTGTGGGAGGGCCGCCGATTACGGGAGACTCGACGGGTGACTGGTCCCATTGCGCCGTTCCCGCCCAGTGCCGGATCATGTAACGCTGGTCGCGGGAGAGGCCCAGAAATTCAAAACCGCAACGCAGCTGGCTGTGATGCCGTACCACGGCTTTGGTTTGCAGCGGATAGCCGACGTTGGGCAGCTGAAACTCAACCGCCACCCACTCTCCGGTTTGAAGCTCGGCCGCGAGCATCGCCGCCACTCCGCCCTCACCGATATCAAGAGATCGCCCGGGAATGCTGCTGGGCAAGCCCGATCGCAAGACTGTGACATCCACCGGCACGGCGACCGGATACCGCGGAATACGGCGGCGAGCTCCGCTGAGGTCCGGCGAAGGAGCCGGTGAAGGAGAATGTCCCGAAGCGCCCATGCTTTATTGAATCGAGTTATCCGAGCCGGGTAGCTGGATCTGAGTCGACGAAGTTCTCAGGACGAAGGCGATGCGTTTGTGAGCTTCAAACGCAGTGCTCGCGCTTATCCTGAACCAGATCCGTTTCGCTCCCACAAAACTATGGCCCGGAGCTTGGCTCCGGGCCCGATCCATCCCTACCCTGGACACAAGGGCGGCCGACTGAGCTGTCGAAAGGCTACGGCCAGCGCTTGGCGGTGTCTTCCCACCCCGCGGCGCGGGCGGCCTGGGGCGCAGCATTAGCCGGCTGCGGAATGCGGATGGGCTGCTGCGTCGTAGCCGACGCCGCCAAAGTCGGCTTGTTGTCATTGCCGGCTTCCTTGTCTTCCGACAGAAGAGGGGCTGCTACGCGCAATGCCTCAACTTCTTTTTCCAGCCTCGAGAGCTCAAGCTCTTTCTGTCTCAAAACTTCGTAAACGTTCTTCATGCGTCAGCACCCGGGAATTCTTTAGAAGTTGAAACCGATTAAATCGAACTTTACCAGTTAGCGTGGTTTTGTCAAGGAGTAAGAGGGACGATCGCAGTCAAATTCTAACTTTGGAAGGGGATTCGGAAGAAAAAATATGGAAATCCGCATCACTCCTCTCACACAGTGCAAGTGTTGGGATCAGAGGTGTTCGAGTGCTCAACCGGGAATCAGCTTTACGTTAGATTTTACAAATCTTCGCCTTAACCTTTCACATACCTCCACGTCTAAGCCAGCAGAGACGGGCGGAGCCGCAAGCTGGACTTGCAATCGATCCCCGCGGGTGACTTTCGAATTCGAGTCATTTTGAGGGAACGACTGGCGAGAGACTTACGTACTAGAAGGTACGGGAACGTGTGCCATCGGGCGCCTCCCGCGTGAGGATCAAGCCGGCTGGCGGTTGGATGTGGAGGGGTCAGGTCATGGATATCGGGCGAAGTGGCAGTAACGGCGCTGGAAACAGGAACCTTCCCGGTAGTTCAGATCCGCATGTACAGGAAGTGGTGAGGGCTGCGCACGAAGAGTTGCGCCAGCTGATGCGCCAGCGTGCCGACGTGATGAAGCGTATCGGCACGGTGAAGCAAACCATTGTTGGACTGGCCAACCTGTTCGGCGATGAAGTGCTGAGCGAAGAACTGCTGGAACTGGTGGACCGCAAGAGCGGCGGCCGTCAGCCCGGCTTCACCAAGGCCTGCCGCATGGTGTTGATGGAAGCGGCTCGTCCGCTGGGGGCACGCGAGGTCTGCGAGCAGATTCAGCAGCGAATTCCTCCGGTGCTGTTGCGGCACAAGGATCCGCTGGCGTCGGTCACCACGGTGCTTAACCGCCTGGTGGAATACGGCGAAGCCCGAACCGTGGTGCGGGAAAACGGACGCAGAGCATGGCAGTGGGTCGCGGATCCCGCAGACAGCGGTTTTGCTCCAGCCCGCGGCAGCGTGCCGCTTTCGGGGCTGTAGGATAGTGTGGTCGCGGGCGCCCTCGCTCGCGGGTGTTGCACGGCGAATGACGCCGAGGTATTTCCAGCGAATGAGACGGCACTACGTAAGTCGTGCCCTTCCCAGAATCAATTCCTGCCAGTTTCTAGAAACAAACCTGCCGAGCTGCACTCGGCCCGGGCGGGTCGGAGACCCGCCCCCACACAGGCAACTGCTCCCACACAGTCCAGTGTCCCTACACTTATGCAGGCAGCAGCATGCCTTTTTCCAGATGACGGGTCACGTGCGCGTAGGACGCCGCGTGAGGATCGTGCGTCACCATCACGATGGTCTTGTGAAAGTCTTCATTCAGACGCTTCAGGATTTCGAGCACCTCGGTCGCCGAGTGGCTGTCGAGATCGCCGGTGGGTTCGTCCGCCAGCAGCAGTGTGGGATCGCTGACGATGGCGCGGGCGATGGCCACGCGTTGTTCCTGTCCGCCGGAGAGCTGCTTGGGTAGGTGGCCGACGCGTTCTTCCAGGCCGACCAGTTTCAACGCGGTCATCACGTGATCGCGCCGCTGTTGCGCGGAGAGCTTGGTCAGCAGCAGCGGCAGTTCGACGTTCTCGAACGCGGTCAGCACCGGGATCAGATTGAAAGTCTGAAAGACGTAACCGATGTGCTCGTTGCGCCAGTGCGCCGACTGGGCATCGCTGAAGCGAAAGATGTTCTCGCCCAGCACCAGCAGTTCGCCGCCGGTTGGCCGGTCGATGGCGGCGATCATGTTCAGCAGCGTGGTCTTGCCCGAACCCGACGGCCCCATCAGGGCCAGGAATTCGCCGCCGCCGATCTCGATGGAGACGTCGTCCAGCGCCTTGACCTCGAAAGCATCGCGCTTGAAGACCTTGCTGACGTTGCGGGCCTGGACCACCTTGGTTTGAGTTGCGGTATGGGGAACGGTAGCTGCGCTCATGACTGTCCTTTGATCTTGATTTTTTCGCCGTCTTTCAAATCCTGCGGGCGCGGAGGTGATCACGTCCTCGCCGCCGTTGAGTCCCTGCACCAGCACGCCGCCGCTGCGTTGCGACAGGATTTTCACTTCCCGCGCCATCGCCTTGCCGTCAAATGACAGGAAGACGAATCTTCTTGCCATCGCGATCGCGAATCGCAGGCGTGGGTACGAAAACCCCCTGCGGCTGTGAACTCGTGTGCTTGTTTTCGTCCGCCAGAAATTTGACGGTGGCATTCATGTCCGGCCGCAGATAGGCGTCCGGATTCAGAATCTGCACCTTCACCTGGACCGTGGCCTTGGCCCGGTTGGCCTGGGGCGAGATTTCGGCGATCACGCCGTCGTACTTGCGGTCCGGGATAGGCATCCGTAGTGACCATGCCTTTTTGCTTGGGACCGAGCCTGGCAAAATCGTCCTGCGCGATATCGAGTTCGACCTGGAGATCGTTCAGATCGGCCAGGGAGACGACCAGGCCCTGCGGACCGCCTTCGGCCGTGCTGGCAAATCCCGAGGTCACGAGCTCGCCTTTTTCGGCGGCGCGCTCAAGAATGGTTCCAGTCACCGGGGCGCGGATCACGGTGGCGTCGAGCAGAGACTTGGCATAGTCCGCCTGACCCTGAGCCTGCTGCATGGCGCCGCGGGCGCGCGCGATCTCCTCTTGCCGCGGACCAATCTTGGCCAGCTGGAAACCCTTGTCCAGAGAATTCACCCGCTGCTGGTCGGACTCGAACTTCGCGGTGGCATCGTCGAGAGCCTGTTTTGACAGCACGCCTTCGGTCACCAGGCCGCGAGTGCGATCGAGCGTGATCTTGTCATTGACCAGCGTGGCTCGGGCTTCATCCAGATTGTGCTGGGCCTGCTGAATTTCCTCGGGACGAGATCCGTTCTGCAGTTCTTGCAAGATAAGCCCGGGCATTCTCGGCCGCGCCTTTGGCCTGTTCGTACTGGGCGCGGAATTCGTCGTCTTCGAGGCGCACCAGGATCTGGCCTTCTTTGACCTTGTCGCCTTTTTCCACGCCGATCCACTTCACCCGGCCTGTGACCTTGGAATTCAGGTTGATCTTGTGGTGGGCGACGATGTAGCCGCTGGCGGAGAGAACGACGCCGCCGACGTCGCTGCTCTGCGCCGAAGCGCGAACCACTTCCACTTCCGGAGCGTCGTGCGAGAACAGCCGGTAGGCCATCGCGACGATGCCCAGCAGCACCAGCACCGCGATCCCGACGAGGATGTAGCGGCGGGCCCAGACTGGAGGTTCGCCTTCGCCACCGGTGCGCGCCGTGCGATCGATTCGCAGGCTGCTGCAGGTCTTCGTGTTTTGCGTCAATCGGCATATGTTTAGCGCCGTATTTATGTAGCGCCGGCGTCCCGCCGGCTGTCGGGTGGGCGTCCTGCCCGCCCCATTGGGCCGGCCGGAGGCCGGCGCTACCCTAATCCCGTCAGCGCGCTCAGAATATCTCGCCGCGAGGCGTGCCACGCCGGCGCAAACCCGCCTACCACGCCCATGATGAGAGCGAAAATAACCGCGCTCATCACCACGGCCGGCGTCATCTGCAGGCTGAACACGACTTCGCTGAACGTCACCTGATTTTGCGTTCCGGTGGTCATGCCGTTGAACGGCAGCATCAGGATGATGCCCAGCGTCGCGCCCAGCAGCGACAACAGCAGCGATTCCAGCATGAACGAAGTCAGAATGCTGGGACGCGAAAATCCGATCACGCGCAAGGTGGCAATCTCGCGCCCGCGATATGCCACCGCGGCGTACATGGTGTTGGCGGCGGCGAAACAGGAGCCGACAGCCATGATGAAGGCGACAATCCAGCCCACAACCTTGATCGGGCCGCCCGACTTGGTTTGCGAGGCGTAGTAGTCAGGTTCGAGCAGGCCATTGAGTTCCAGCCGCTGATCGTCATTGGCGCGATTCTTCAGCGCCTGGGCCGAGACCGGATCGGTCGCCCGCACCAGGACCGAGGAGTACACCGAGCGTTCGAAGTCGGTGACCAGTTGATTGATGTCGCCCCAGATTTCGGAATCGTGCGCCGTGCCGCTGGCGTCAAAGATGCCGACGATCGGCCAATCGCCTTTGCCGATATGCACCGTGTCGCCGATGTTGGCATGCTCAAATCGCTTGTTGATCGAACTGCTGACCACCACTTCCCGCTGTCCGGGCGTGAACCAGCGTCCCTGGATGATGTGGATCTGCGGCCGCATCTCGATTCCGAGCGGAGACAGGAAGCGGGTGGTGACATTGGTTTCTCCCGTCCCGCCCTTGCGCGGCAGCACGACCACCAGAATGTCTTCGCCGGAAACCAGCGGCTCGCCCTTGGCGTTCTTGGCGACGCCGGGCAGATCTTTCAAAACCTGCATGGCATCGCGCGACACTCCGCCGGCGGCCAGCTCCGAGTCCGAACCTTTGCGCAGCATCAGCACATTCAGGGGATCGCCGGTGGTGGCAAAGGCGCGGCCCAGGCCCGCCAGCAGCGCCATGATGAAGACCGCGGTCGCCACCGTGAGCGCGATGCCCAGCGCGGTCATGATGGTGAGGCTCTTGCGCAGCCGCAGATTGCGCACGTTATAGCTAAGAGGAATTGCCATTTACTTTTCCTTCT
Organism: Terriglobia bacterium; assembly: GCA_963696825.1. Lineage (GTDB taxonomy): Bacteria > Acidobacteriota > Terriglobia > Terriglobales > Acidobacteriaceae > JAIQFF01. The sequence continues at coordinate 197,209 of CAVOLN010000006.1, read as the reverse complement.
AAACCGCGAGCTTAGATGTTTCCTTCGTGTACCTTCGTGTCCTTGGTGGTCAATGCCTTTGACTGCATCCGTCATCCGATGTGACGCAAGCCATCCACGATGTTGACCTTGGCGGCATGATAGGAAGGTATGAAGGAACTGGCGAATCCCACCACCGCCGCGATCAGCAGCGCCACCAGGATGGTGATCGGAGTGACCTTCATGCCGGTGAACATTCCACCCTGGCTCGCCATCCCGGTCACGATGAAGTAGCAGAGCAGCGATCCCACCAGCCCTCCGATCAGCGGACAGCGAAACCGCCTCGCCCACGAACAATCCCAGAATGCTGTTGCGGGTGAAGCCCAGCGTCTTCAACACTGCGACTTCCCGCGTGCGCTCGCGAATCGACATCGCCATGGTGTTGGCCGACACCAGCAGAATGGTAAAGACCACCGCCAGGCAAATGCTCATGATGAAGGCCTTGATGTTGCCCAGCATTCCGATGAAGCCCAACTGGAAGGCGTGCTCGGTCTCGGTCTTGGTGGGACGATCGGCGTTGCGAAACGTCTCGTCAATGGCTTGCGCCACCCGGGTGACGGACTCGGGCGAATCGGCCAGGACCGCGAAGAAGCCTTCGCTGCCCTTGAGTTTGGGAAAGCCTTCGTCGATGTAGTCTTTGTTGAAGTAGATGGACTGAGTCGGGTCGGGCGGCGTGAAGATTCCCCGGATCGTCAATTCCAGATTTACCGGAAAAATCTTGCCCGTAATGTTCAGGCGGTCGCCGATCTTCCAGCCAAACTTGTTGGCCAGGCCCACATCCACGATGGCGCCGGCCCGATCATGCTGCCAGGCTTCGAGTTGGTCGGCGGGAATCTTGAATTCCGGGTACACCTTCATGATCTCTTGCGGATCGGTGCCGAACTGGGCGAAGAAGTTGTTCGGCTTGTCGTCCTTATACTGCCCGCCAAACCATTGCTGGTTCACCACTTCCTTCACGCCGGGGATGGCCTGGATCTTCTGCCGGTAGTAGCTGGGCAGATTGAAGACCAGCGACACCTTGTGGCGAACGATCAGGCGCTGCGCCGATTGTTCGCTCGGCTTGCTGTCATAAAAACTGCGCCAGATGGTGATCAGGAAGGTGAGCAGCAACAGCGAGCCGCCAATGCTGAGCACGGTCAGGATGCTGCGGCGCTTGTTGCGGAAGGCGTTCTTGGTGACAAAACGGGTCAGGGTCATACTCGTGAACTCCAGGAGCAAAGGACAGGTACGGATGGAACCGTCAGCCAAGCCCCATAAGGATAGACGAAAAAGTCGGGCCTCGGCAACCAACCACGTCCAAAAATCACAAGCTCATTCCCCTTAGATACAATGTCCGCAGCATAAATAGCAACGGTTTGGCGGCTGAGAAAGTTACGCGCGCTACCGGTCGAAAAGTTCCATAACATGGCGATGCTGTCTAGCGTTCATGGACGCTCAGCCGGTGCCGGTTGACGCCGGCCAAAGCCTAGCTCTTCCGCGCCTCTACATGTCGCGAAAGCGTTCCACGGATGGGCTGGGTCCCAGGTCCTCAAGTTCGTACAGCTGGCGCACTTCGATCTCAGCTTGCGCTCCTCGCCCACGGGATTAGGGAAACGCTTGGTCCACTCCAGCGCCTCTTCCCTCGACTTCACCTGGATGATGGTGTAGCCGGCGATGAGTTCCTTGGTCTCGGTGAACGGCCCATCGATCACGGTGCGCTTTCTTCCCTGAGTACCTGATGCGCCAGCCCTTCGAACGTCGGTTGCAATCCGGACGCATCGAGCAGCACTCCCGCCTTTGCCAGTTCCTCGTGGTAGGTCGTCATCGCGGCAAACAGTCTTTTCCTCCGCCACGTTGCCCGCCTCGGTGTCCTTCGTGGCTTTCACCACAATCATGAATCGCATGGTTGTGTCTCCTCCTTACCTGTTGAATCGTCGACATGACGAACGGGACCGGGCAAAATCGACAGACTGTCTAATCTTTATTTTTTAGTTCGGGCTGGTTCGGAAAGACTTCTGTCGTTCGTCACAGACGACACAGCGAGACGCAAAAGCGCCAATGGACCTGTCAATAGATAGTTACTCCCCGGCATCTCGCTCTGACTTTCCCGGTTGCCTGGGTGGGCTGAATGCACTAGCATGGCGCACGGTTCCCGCAGCACGCGGTGAATGGAGGAGTATGGGCGAAACGGTAGCGCATCTCACGCACAAGGCCCTGACCGGCATCGACATCGCCATCATCGCCGTGTACTTCGTCGTCATCTTCGCCATCGGCTTTTACTTTGCGCGCAAGGAACGCACCTCGGCCGACTACTTCCTGGCCAGCCGCAATGTGGGCTGGTTCGCCATCGGGGCGTCGCTGTTCGTTTCCAATATTTCCACCGAACACTTCATCGGGCTGGCCGGTTCCGGCGCCAGTTCGGGCCTGGCGGTCGGCTCGTTTGAATGGCTGGCCTGCCTGATCCTGCTGCTGCTGGGATGGGTGTTCGTTCCGTTCTATCTCCGCTCCAACGTATTCACCATGCCGGAATTTCTGGAGCGGCGCTTCAGCCGGTCTTGCGCCGTGTATCTGGCGGGAATTTCGATTCTGGCCTATGTGTTCACCAAGATTTCCGTTCATCTTTATGCGGCGGCGATCGTGCTGGAGCGCGTCGTCGGCTGGAGTCCGCTGACGGCGGCCGTCATCCTGGTCATCGCCACCGGCATTTACACCATCGCCGGAGGACTGGCGGCGGTCATCTATACCGACCTGGTGCAGACCCTGATCCTGATTTTCGGCGCCGTCATTCTGACCGTGATCGGAATGCACCAGGTGGGCGGATTCGAAGGCCTGCGCGCGGCCCTGCCCGCCAGCTACTTCCACATGGTCAAGCCGATGAGCGATCCCGACTTTCCCTGGACGGGCATTTTCTTCGGCGCGCCCATTCTCGGCATCTGGTATTGGTGTACCGACCAGGTGATCGTGCAGCGCGTGCTCTCCGCCAAGGATGAAGGACACGCCAAGGCCGCCACCATCTTTGCCGGCTTTCTGAAGATTCTGCCGGTCTTCATGCTGGTGCTGCCCGGCCTGATTGCCGTCGCTCTCTATCGCGACCTGTTCAAGTTCGGGCCGCACGGCGAAGTGCTGAACGGCGACATCGCCTATCCCACGCTCATCATCAATCTTCTTCCGACCGGACTGGTGGGAGTGATGATCGCGGCGCTGCTGGCGGCGCTGATGGGCGCGATGAGTTCGGTGTTCAACTCGGCGTCGACGCTGGTCACGCTCGACTTCTACAAGAAGATCAAGCCGGACGCGACCGAGAAGCAACTGGTCAGCTTCGGCCGCGTGATGACCGGAGTGATGGTGGTGCTCGGACTCGCCTGGGTGCCGTTCATTCATCTGATCAGCAGCCAGCTCTACATCTATCTGCAAAGCGTGCAGGGATACATCAGCCCGCCGATCGCGGCCTGCTTCATCCTGGGAATTCTGTGGCCGCGGCTGAACTGCGCAGGGCGCGATCACTTCGCTGCTGACCGGATTCGTGATGGGCGCGGCGCGCTTCATCCTCGAGCTGATGGACCGCGCGGCCGGTGGTCATGCTTTCGACAACGCGTTTCTGCGCGGCTTGGTGGACATGAACTTTCTGCACTACTCCATTCTGATGTTCGTGATCTGCTGCGTGGTGCTGATCGGCGTGAGCCTGGTGACGCCGGCGCCGGAGCGCAAGAAGCTGGCCGGCCTGACCTTCGCCACCGTCGACGACAAGATGGACGTCACTGCCGGTGCGGGCGCTGGACCACAAACCTGCGGCGGAGACCGCGGCCGAGCACCGGCTGAACGTCATATTCAGCCTGGTCTGCTGATCGCCACCGTCGATCGGACTCTGGTTCCATTTCCGGTAGAGGCTGGCTTTCTGTCGTCCCTGGGATTCCAGAAATGGCCCGCATCCGCAGCCTGAGACCCAACGTCACCCGCGAAGAAGCGACGGAACATTTTTCTTCCGGGCTGTTCGATTTTCTGCGCGAAACGACGTTCGGTCCGCTGCATTCGGTGGCCGACTTCTACATTCCCTTCCGGCTCTTTCAGGTCGAAATCCTCAACGGCGGCAAACGCGATCAGCGGATATTCGGTCTGGACGCGGTCAACGGATCGCTCGATCTTTACCACTTCGAACAACTGCCCGGACGAGCGCGAAGTGGTCTATCTGGAAACCCGCAACTGCTCCGAGCCGCTGCTGGACGAAGCCGAAGCCAATAAAATTGTGATCACCGAAAGTGCAGCGGCTGCTTTTCAGCACCGGGTTTTTTCGGGTGCGCAATTTGCAGATCTCCGCCGAACCGGTTGCTGGTGAAATCTATATCCCGTACTGGGTGGGATTTCGCGGCCGCGGCCTCCGCGCGCGGTTTGTCGTGATGGACGCGGTGCGCCGCAAGATGGAAGGGGCCAAGGTGCGGCATTTGCTGCAGGCCTGGCTGACGTCGATCCGGTAATGCTCGTATGTCACTGGGTTTTTGATTGTGTGGGACCGGGTCTCCGACCCGGTCAGGCGGTGCGCAGCAGCGCTGCAAGTTTTGTTCGGAGGCGGCCCCTTGGGTATGCGGTAACAGCGCGGTGAGGTTTCATACAGTGGCCCTTCGGGCCGCCAGTCGGGTCGGAGACCCGGCTCCCACATTCATCCCGCAAACAAAAGTCTGAGTCGTTTTCGGGTACCTTCGTAACTCCCATCCCTGATTCAGCCGGGATATCCTAGTCGTACTTTTCCCCACAACAGACGACGTCTGGCGTCTTTGCGATGCAGACTGCCTGGTCCTTGAGTTTGTCGGGGCTTAGGGAGCAATGGCCAACAAGATCGGACGTTTCGAAATTCTCAGCGAGATCACGCATTCGGAGATCGGCGCTGTCTACAAAGCCGCCGATCCGGAGAGCGGGCAGACCATTGCCCTGAAGACCATCCAGCTGCAAATGCTGGAGATCAGGCTCGCGTGCTGGTCGATCACATTCTGCAGGAAGCGGACGGCACCAAGCCGCTCAGCAGCCACAACATCGCACTGCTCTATCGGCCTGGAAGAAATCGACGGCCAGTTCTGCGCCGCCATGGAATACGTGCAGGGCAACAGCATCGCCACCATGCTGGCCCGCAAAGAAGGATTTTCCATCTGGGACCTGCAGGACATCGCGCGCCAGACCTGTCAGGGTCTGGATCACGCGCACTCGCACAACGTCGTGCACTACAGTCTGGAGCCGGCCAAGATCATGGTCACCTGGGACGGCACGGTGAAAGTCCTGAGCTTCGGAGTTTCCAGCATGGGTGCGTTCACCTGCCAGGCTTCGGGCAAGGCGCCGGAAGTTCTGCACTATGTTTCTCCGGAACAGTTGCGCGGAGATCCGGTGGATGGCCGTTCCAACATTTTCAGCCTGGGCGCGATCCTGTACGAGATGGTCGACCGAGAGCAAAGCCTTCGCCGGGGACGATGCGGACGAGGTGCGGCAGCCATTGTCGAAGCCACGCCGGTGGCTCCGATCGAGATCAATCCGCAAGATTCATCCGGTGCTGAGTGAAGTCATCATGAAGGCGCTGTCCAAAGCGCCGGAAGATCGCTATCAGAGCGGACAGGATCTGGTCAACGATCTGGAGCGCTGCAAGGAAAGCGCGACCAAGAGCGGCAGCCAAGAAATCGGCGCAGCCGGCCCAGGGATTGAATGCGCCGCACGGCCGCCCAAGGCAATCAGCCGCCGCGGCTGCCGGCCAGGACGGCAGCACTCGTTCCGTGGCATCGCCCGCGTCGACCGCGCAAGAGCGTTGCGCCGCCACGCGACCGCCGGTCGACAGCTCCGAGTGCTCGGAAACGCTGCTCCGGGCAAAGCCGCGGCTGCGGCGGCGGGATGGGAGAGTGCGAGCGCAGTTTCGACCGTCGATCAGCCGAAGGCGCCGAAAGCGACTGCAGACAGGCCGCCGCAAGTATCGGCGCAAAGCACTTTCCAGGAACGCGCCAGCGCCGTGGCCGAGACGTAGAAGCCAGCGACTGCAAGCGCCGCCGTTCCGGCGTTGATCCTGCGATGGTGGAAGGCGCGAAAGGCGCGACGCGAGGGTCCAAGCTTTTCCGAAATGAGCGAACTGCCGCCGCTGAAAGAAATCTACACACCGCCGCCACCGCCGCCGCCGCCGAGCGAGCCTGAAGCTCGACGCCGAGCCGGCAGCTTCGTGGCAGAGCCGGGCGCAACCGGAAAAGCCCAAGGTGCAGCCGCGGGAAGTGGCGCGCAAGGCGGTCACGGAAATCAAGAAGACGCCGCCCAAGCTGTTTCCTGTATTCGATCGCGGGCGCGGTGGCGATCATTCTGCTGGTTGTGGGCATCGATCGCCTAGCGCATCCATTCGGAAAACTCCGCGGACGAAGGTTCGGCGGAGCAGCCGGCGGCGGCAGCGCCAGTCCGAAGCCAGCGCCAAGCCAGCCTGGAACGCCGGCCCAGCCTCCAGTGTCCGACTCCGGCGCAGGCGCCGCCCGAACAGATCGCGGCCGGCCGCGAAGCGGCCGTCGGTTTCCGTGACTCCGAAGTACAACAGGAAGAAAGACCAAGGCCACAGCCGGCTTCCGCGCCGGCCGTGATTCCCGGACAGTTGACCATCAACTCCACTCCGGAAGGCGCGGAAGTCCATATCGATGGCCGCACCGATCCCAGCTGGGTTACTCCTTTCAACCTGCCCGGCCTGGCGCCGGGGCAGCACAGCGTGACCGTCGCTCGCGCCGGATACGCGTCCGAGACCCGCACCATCGATGTAGCTTCCGGCAGCAAATCATTTCTGGTGGTCCAACTGGCGCAGCTTACCGCCGCGGCCGCGATTACCAGCGAACCTGCGGGCGCGCAGATTTTTCATCGACGGCAAAGATACCGGACAAGTTACTCCGGCACAGATCTCGGTGGACAAGCCGGGTTCGCACACCTTCCTGGTCAAGAAGCAGGGCTACCTGGAGGAAACCTCCACCGCCAGCCTGCAAGCCGGTCAGATCTTCCATTTCGCGCCCACGCTCAAAGCGCTGGGCTCGACCGATGACATCAAGCTCGGTGGAAAATTCAAGAAGCTGTTCGGCGGCGGAGACACGGCAGGCATGGGTGCGGTCAGCGTCAAGACCCAGCCCAAGGGCGCGCAGGTCGCGATCAACAACCGCATCCTCGACAAGTTTTCTCCGGTCGATTTCTTATCTCAATCCCGGTACCTACGTGATCGACATCACCGCTGTCGGGATACAAGCCGGTTCATCGCGTCATCGAAGTGCAGAAGGGCGGCAAGATCGCGGTCGATGAGAATCTGGAGCGGGAGTAAGAGCATTTAGCAATTGGCAATTGGCTTGAAGCTCGGTAGCCTGAGTGAATCCTCGATAGTCTCGGCATGAAATAAGAAAAGGCCGCCAATTTGCTGGCGGCCTTTCTCGTTTCCAGTGCTAATTGCCAAGTGCTAATTGCCAACTGCGGCTTCTAGAATCCCCAACCCCGATTGCCGCCTCGCCGCCGCGATAGTTCGACTGGTAGCCGGCGGCGTAGCCCTGATTGTATGCGGCCTGGTAGGAGTTCTTGTCGCCGAATGAACTGTTGTAGCCGTGATCCGGTTGCCGGACTCGTTGCGCGGATTCGGATTGAACGGCTTGTTCTGCGAGATGTCCTTGCGGGCCATGTAGCTACCGTCCTGAAAGCCGAAGCCGTAGCCCGCGCCGCTGCCCGCGCCACCGCCATACCGCGCCGTATACCGAACCGCGGGTAGCCGTAGCCGCCGCCGGGATAGCCATAGCCGCCGCTCGGATAGCCGTAGCCGCCGGGGTAGCTGCTGGGATAGCGGTTGTAAATCTGGCCGTTCCGCCATAGTAGCCGTCGTTGCGATGCTCGCGTTCCCACCAGTGATGCTCATCGTTCTCATGCCGTTCGCGTTCGCGGTCGCTGCTCGCGGTCTTGTCCAGCGGTCTTGATTCCATTCGCAGTCATGATCCCGGTCATGATGACGGTCGTGATCGGCATGCTTGTCCCAGTGATCATGTTTGTCATGTTGTCTTTCAGTGATCGTCATGGTCGCGGGCCAGAGCGAGACCGCTGAACGTCAGCGTCATCGCCACTGCCAGGGCTGCCAGCCTCATGCTTCGCATAGTTCCTCCCACCCGGTGCCATCGTCTGAAGGGCTTGATTGCGATCACGCCTGCCCTCAGTCGCTACCTGGGACCGGTTTGCTAGATCGTCGGATGCCAGCGCAAATTAAATTGGCTGCTACTGCGGAGCATATTTTTTTGAACCTTAAGTGAACCTTAAATCTAAGCCGTGCAATCACTTGGGAGTGATAGACTGATCAGGCTTTAGGAGCCCGAGGCGAAAGAGAAGCGATATTTATGCCAATTGAACGAGTGGGAGTGATCGGAGCGGGGACCATGGGCAACGGCATCGCCCACGTTTTCGCGCGCAGCGGATATCGGGTGACGCTGTGCGATGTGGAGCAGCGATTTCTCGATCGCGGCGCTCGAAACCATTGGCAAGAATCTCGACCGCGAAGCTGGCCAAAGGCAAAATCACTGCGCGGAGACAAAGCTGCCGCGCTGCAAGCGGATCGCGCCCGTGCTCAAGCGCGCCGATCTTGCGGCCTGCGATTTCGTGATTGAAGCCGCCACCGAGAAATTTGAAATCAAGGCGGAAATCTTTCGCGACCTCGACCAGATTTGCCGTCCTGAAGTGATTCTGGCTTCGAATACTTCTTCGATTTCGATTACCCGGCTGGCGGCGGTGACCCGGCGTCCGGCGAAAATTATTGGAATGCATTTCTTCAATCCCGTGCCGGTGATGAAGCTGGTGGAAGTGATTCGCGGGCTGGCCACGTCGCAGGAAACTTTCGCGACGGTGCGCGACCTGGCGCTGCAACTCGACAAGACGCCGGTCGAAGTGAACGACGCGCCCGGATTTGTTTCCAACCGCGTGCTGATGCCGCTGCTGAACGAAGCCATGTACGCCGTGATGGAAGGCGTCGCCACCGCCGAAGCAGTGGACGAAGTGTTCAAGCTGGGCATGGCGCATCCCATGGGCCCGCTGACGCTTGGCGGATTTCATCGGACTCGATGTCTGCCTCGACATCATGCGCGTGCTGCAGGATGGTTTGGGCGATCCCAAGTACCGGCCGTGTCCGCTGCTGATCAAGATGGTGGACGCGGGCTGGCTGGGAAAGAAGAGCGGGAGAGGTTTCTACAAGTATTGAGTTGAGTCTCGTGTAGCGACGGGCGCTCTCGCCCGCCGCTTGCCGACGCTCACGACTGACGACCGACGACCGACAACTGACCACTGACACATTGAAAATAGTGGCGGACACGAGCGATCGCGGCATCTACATTCTCGGCGCGGGTGCTCGGATTGTGCGCCGGATTTCTCGACGTAAAATTTGGCGACTTGCTGCTGACCGCGCTCTTCGTGCTGGCGGCCACCATGCTGCTGGGCGCGCTTCGTCCGCAGCGGCCCTGGCGATGGACGCTGCTGGTGGCAGTCTTCGTGCCCGCTGGTGCAACTCATTGCCTACTGCCGTGCTGACCGAGAAACCCTATCGCGCGCAGATCTACGAATCGTTTCTCGGATTCCTCACCGGAATCGCCGGCGCGTACGGCGGAGCGACAGCGCGAAGAGGATTGGCAGAGTTGTGGAGGAAGTGAGAAAGGCAGCTGTCAGTCATCAGTTGTCAGTTGTCAGTTTTTTCTGATTCAACGCTTTCCTGGCCCTGTCATCCGAAACACAGCTCTGAAAGCTGGAAGCTAGCAGCCAGCAGTTGCCGAGTCTGCCATCCCAATAGTTACTCGCGTTTCCACAGCCTGCAGCGAGTATTCTTCGAACATGGGAGTTTCGGTCTCGGTGCTGGCCAGCGGCAGCCGGGGAAACAGCACCATCGTTTCCAGTTCGCGCACGAAGATTCTCGTGGATGCGGGAATTTCCTGCCGCGAGACCGTCAAGCGCATGCGTGCCGCGGGCGACGATCCGCGCACGCTTTCCGCGATTCTGATTACCCACGAACATTCCGATCACGTTTACGGGCTTGGCCGTGCTGGCCAGAAAATTCCAGGTGCCGGTGTTCATGACCGGCGCCGACTCATCAGGCCTGGGCGCGATCGCTGCGCGACGATGCCGGCGAACTGCCGCAACTGGCGCGGCTCGAGATTTTCTCCGCCGGGCGCAAGTTTCAGGTCGGCGACATCGAGATCACTCCATTCACCATCCCGCACGATGCCGCCGATCCGGTGGGACTGACCTTTCGCGCCGACGGAATCAAGGTCGGCATCGCCACCGACCTGGGATACATGCCACCCAACGTTTGCGATGAGTTGCGCGGCTGCGATGTGCTGGTGATTGAATCCAATCACGATCTCGAAATGCTGCGAGGCGGGCCTTATCCCTGGTCGGTCAAGCAGCGCGTCGGAAGTCCGACCGGGCACCTGTCGAACGAGAAGCTCGCGAAATTCTTATGCACCGAATATGATGGCAACGCATCCTACATAGTGCTGGCGCATCTCTCCGAGCTCAACAACCATCCCGAACTCGCGCGGGGAACAGCGGAAAAGGCCCTGGGGCCACGCCAGACATTGCTGCATAACCGGGTGATGCTGGCGCAGGCAGTCGGAGCCGATGGAAGCGATCCAGTTGTAGTTCCCATGCTTGTAGCCGTCGTCTATGAGCGAGTGCGTTGATCCCATCGTTGGCAAGATTCTGGCCGGCTGGCGGTACGACATCTCCGGCCTCGCGCCCGAGATGCGCGCCGACTACGAAGAACACTTTGACGCCTGCGAGCACTGCCGCTCCCGGCAGCGTCTGCACCGCACCATCGATCTTTCCCTGATCGCCCTGGCGTCGCTTTCCGCCGCAGTCTTTCTGCTGGCCTTTGGAGTGATCCGCCACCTCGGTCCGCGGCATGCTTTCTGGCTGGAACTGGCCGCGCTGCTTGGTTTCGCGCTCTCCGCCTTGATCTGGCTGGCGGTGGCTGTGGCCACGCCGGCGCCAATGACGGTGGTGGATGCCGCCAAACTGGGCGCACGCCGCGTGCACGATCGCCTGCCCGCGGAAATTCGCGAGCGCCTGCCGGAAGAATTCCGCCTGAAAATCACCGGATCGTAATGTGAGGCGGCGAGCATCCCGCTCGTGCCAGCTAAGCCTCTGTCGGAGGCTGCTCGAGCGTAGTCGAAGGGACCCGTCCGGGCCGAACGAAGCTCGACAGTGTTGTTTGCGGTGCGGTTTTCGGCGCGCCGCCCATCCAATGCGATAGGCTAGAAGCTGAATCGGCCACTGGAGGCGGAATGTCCATCAACGGTCCCGAAGAGCTTGCCGGCATGCGCGCTGCGGGCGCGATTGTGCGCCGCATGCTCGAAGCCATGAAGCGAGGCGTGCGTCCCGGCATCACCACGCGCGAACTCGATGCAGTCGGCGCCGCTGTCATGCGCGAGCACGGAGCGCAATCGCGCCGCAACTGGTCTACAAATTTCCCGGCGTGAATTGCATCAGCCTGAACGATGAAGCGGTGCACGGCATTCCCGGAGAGAGAACGGTCGCAGGAAGGCGACCTGCTCAAACTCGATGTCACCATCGAGAAAGATGGATTCATGGCCGACGCCGCCGAAACCGTTGCGGTGGGCGAAGTCTCCGAAGAAAACCGGCGCCTGATCGCCTGCGCCGAGCGCGCCTTTACCAAAGCCATGCTGGTGGCGCGCGCCGGCTTCCGCGTGTTCGAGATTGGCCGCGTGGTCGAGCGCGAAGTGCGGCGCAGCGGCTTCTCGGTGATTCGCGATCTCGGCGGACACGGCATTGGACGCACCATCCACGAAGAGCCTCGCGTCCCCAACTATGCCGATCCCGAAGCCAACCAGATTCTGACTGAAGGCCTGGTCATTACGGTGGAGCCGATCATCGCCGCCGGATCGGGACGCGCGTTCGTAGCCAAGATGGCTGGACGGTGCGCACCGCCGATCGCCGGCCGTCGGCGCACTACGAGCACACCCTGGTGATCACCAAGGGCGAGCCGATTCTGCTGACCGCGAGCTAGCGCAAAAGCATAAACCACGAAGGACACGAAGGACCACGAAGGAACCCAGAGTCTCCTTCGTGAACCTTCGTGTCTTCGTGGTTGATGCCTTCGTGTGCCGTCCGAAGCTGATTCGCCGTCGATTGCTACAATCTCCAACGTTGTCTATTTCCTTTCAAATCGAAGCCACCTCCGGCGCTGCCCGCGCCGGCCGGCTGACCACGCCGCACGGCGTCGTCGAAACGCCAGTCTTCATGCCGGTGGGAACCCTGGCGTCGGTCAAAGGCGTCTCGCAGGACATTCTGGAAGAACTCGGCGTCCAGATTCTTCTGGGAAATACCTACCATCTTTATCTGCGGCCGGGAGTCGAGCAGGTCCGCCAGCTGGGCGGGCTGCATCGCTTCATGGCGTGGCCGCGCGCGATTCTCACCGACTCCGGCGGCTTCCAGGTTTTCAGTCTGAACGAACTGCGCAAGGTGACGGAAGAAGGCGTGACGTTTCGCTCGCATCTGGACGGGTCGTCGCATTTCTTCAGCTCCGGAAAGCGCCATGGAGGCGCAGATCGGGCTGGGCGCGGACATCATCATGGCGTTCGACGAATGCACCGAGTATCCGGCGGACCGGGAGCGCGCGCGCGGCAGTCGATGGAACTGACGCTGCGCTGGGCCGAGCGCAGCAAGAAATATTTTGAGGAGCACAAGCACGAAGTGCCGTGGAACGCGCAGTTTCTGGTTTCCCAGTTTCCAGTTTCCAGCGCACGATCGCCAGCTGACCAGAAACTCGGAAACCAGAAACCGGAAACTGGCGACGACACTGCCTCCAGGCGCTTTTCGGCATCGTGCAGGGTGGCATGGATCCCGCGCTGCGAAAAGAATCCGCCGAACGCACCGATCGAAATCGGTTTTCCCGGTTATGCCATCGGCGGCCTGAGCGTGGGCGAGCCGCGAGCCCTGACCCGCGAGATTGTCGAAGCCACGCTGCGAGCATCTTCCCGCCGACAAGCCGCGCTACCTGATGGGAGTGGGCACGCCGGAGGAGATTGTCGAATATGCCAACCTGGGCGTCGACATGATGGATTGCGTCCTGCCCACGCGGGCGGCGCGGCATGGCTTGCTGTTTACGTCCGAGGGCAAGATTTCGATCAAGCAGGCCAGATACGCCGCCGATCAGGGGCCGCTCGACCCCAACTGCGGCTGCCGGGTCTGCCGGCGCTATTCGCGGGCCTATTTGCGGCATCTTTATGCGGCCAACGAGGTTCTGGCCCAGGTCCTGAATACCGTCCACAACCTCAGCTTCTACCTTGACACCATGCGGGCGGTGCGTCATTCTATTGCGCTTGGGAACAGGGCCCAATTTCTTTCTGGGGAGCAGTCTCGAGCGAAACCATAGCCTGGCATCCCCGGTTCATGCCTGAAGCTGAAAGACATCTCCGGCCTGAGGAAGCGAGAAATCCTGCGGTAAATTGCACAGGGCCAGGACGCGCCGGCAGGCGTAGTCCTGATCTATTTGGATGGAAGCGGATTCTGGTTTTATGAGCATGGCAAACTTATTGGCGCTGCAAACGAGTCGGGGCCGGGGGCTGGCTGGGCTTTGCTCCGCTCATCTTCATCTTCGCCATCTTTTATTTTCTCCTGATCATGCCGCAGCAGCGGCGCCAGAAGAAGTGGCAGCAGATGCTGAACGACCTGAAGAACGGGGACAAGGTCGTGACCAGCGGCGGACTGCGCGGAACCATCATCGCGCTGCGGGACGATTACATCCAGCTGCGTGTTCCGCCGGACAATTTGCGCATCGAAGTGACCCGGGCCTCGGTGGCGTCGGTGGTCGCGCCGGAGGACAAGAACAACAAAGCAGCATGAAGATTCGAGTAGCGCCGCCGTCCCGGCGGCTGTCCGTGAGGGCGTGCCGCCCTCAGAGCGGGCGCAACGGATGCCGGCGCTGCGAAAATAGAGAGAATTTGATCCTCAGGCCATGAACAAGACTTTAGGTTGGAAGCTCGGACTCATCGTCGCCACCCTGGTGGTGTTCCTGTTTGGCATCTTCGGCATTCCGAAGGAATTTTCGGGCAGCGGGCTGCTGGCGTCGCTGCAGGAGCACATTCACCTGGGGCTCGACCTCAAGGGCGGCACCCACCTGATTCTGCAGGTGCAGGTCAATGACGCGGTGAATGGAGATTCCGACCGCGCCGTGGAGCGGCTGAAGGAAGACCTGCGCACCCACAAGATCAATTACACCGAAATCACCAAGCCGGACCCGGTCAATCATCCCGACCAGATTGTGCTCAAGGGCGTGCCGCCGGAGTCGACTTCGGATCTGCGCTCCATCGTCAGCGAACGGCTGCCCGAATACGACCTGAACTCGGGCGCGGACAATTCCTGGACGTTCACCATGAAGCCGCAGGCCCTGGCCGAACTGAAGAACCGCGCGGTGGCGCTGGCCATTGAGACCATCCGCAACCGCATTGACCAGTTGGGCGTGAGCGAGCCGGTCATTCAGGAGCATGGCCTGGGCCAGTATCAGATCCTGGTGCAGCTGCCCGGCGTGGACGATCCGGCGCGGGTGAAAGAAATCATGCAGTCCACCGCCATGCTGGAAATCAAGCAGGTGCTGGGCGGGCCGTATTCCAGCGAGCAGGATGCGTTGCAGCAGCACAGCGGCGTGCTGCCTCCGGATTCCATGCTGCTGCGGGGACGCAGCGTCGGCAGCCAGACCGGCGACGATAGCGGGCGAGCAGTATCTACCTGGTGACGCGCAGCTCGGCGGTGGCGGGCGCGATCTGCGGTCGGGCGGCGCCACCGTGGGACGTGATTCGAACACCAATTCTCCCGACGTTGGCTTCGTTCTGACCAACGAAGGCGGACGAAAGTTTGCCGCATTCACCGGCGTCGCACGTGGGCGACAAGCTGGCGGTCGTGCTGGACAACCGGGTGCGGGAAGTTGCGATCATCAACGAGCAGATTCACGATCAGGGCGGATCAGCGGCGGCGGCATGAGCGAGCAGGCAGCCAAAGATCTGGCGCTGGTCCTGAACTCGGGCGCGCTGCCGGCCGGCATCAAGTATCTGGAAGAGCGCACGGTCGGACCGTCGCTGGGATCGGATTCGATCCGCGCCGGCGTGCGGGCGGCGATTATCGGCATGCTCGCGGTGCTGATCTTCATGCTGGTCTACTACCGCGGCGCGGGCATCAATGCCGATCTGGCGCTGATTCTGAACCTGATCATTCTGCTGGGTTTCCTGGGATATTAGCGGGGCGACTCTGACCCTGCCGGGAATCGCCGGAGTGATTCTGACGGTCGGTATGGGCGTGGACTCGAATGTGCTGATTTTTGAGCGCATTCGCGAAGAACTGCGCAACGGGAAGACGCCGCCGTCGGCGGTGGAGCAGGGCTTCGCGCATGCCTGGATCACGATCGTCGATACGCACGTGACCACCATCGTTTCGGCGGTCATTCTGTTCCTGTTCGGAACTGGTCCGGTGCAAGGGTTTCGCGGTCACGCTGACCTTCGGTCTGCTGGCCAACCTGTTTACCGCGGTGTTCGTCTCGCGCATGATTTTTGACTGGATTTTGAGCCGCAAGCAGCGCGGCGAAGCATTGAGCATCTAATTGCAGGCAAGAACTGCCGGGCTTTAGCCCGGCCGCGCGACACGGAGCTTGGAAGGGGTTTGACTACAGCGTGGAATTTTTTCGAGAATCCGAACATAGACTTTCTCGGCAAGAAGTGGTATTTTCTCGCCTTTTCGCTGGTGTTCAGCGTGGCGGGAGTACTTTCCATGCTGTTCTGGCATGGCATCCCGCTGGGCGTAGACTTCCGGGGCGGCACGCTGGTCTACGTGAAGTTCTCGCACCCGCCGGATGACAACGCCATCCGCGCGGCGCTGGAAAGAGTGGGCTTGACACAGCGCGAAGATTCAGCGCCTGGGCGCGGCCGCGAACAACGAAGTGCTGATCGATCTCGACGTGCGGAGACCAGCGAAAAGGCGCTCGATCAGGGCAAGGTTCAGATCATCAATGCGCTGGAGACCAATGCTCCGGCGGGCAAGCTGGATCTGAACAACACCAGTTCTTTGACATTAGCCAATTACCTGCTGGAAAAAGATCCGCTGCGCGCCGGCACCGATGCCAACCAGCGCTACACGGCGCTGGCCAAGGCCATCGTCGACTATCGCGACAAGACCAAGGGCGGAGTGCTGAGTTCGTTCGATGAGCTGAAGGCGTGGCCGATCCCGCGGTGGTCGCGGCGCTTGCAGGACGGGTTCTTTCTCTCCGATTTTGGTGTCTATCAGGTAGAGATCGTCGGACCGCAGGTGGGCAAGCAGCTGCAGAGCCAGGCCATGCTGGCGGTGGCTTTATTCGCTGGCCGGCATGCTGGTTTATCTGGGCTTCCGCTTCGAATGGATTTACGGTGTGGCGGCGGTCATTACGGTGTTCCACGACACGCTGATCACGGTGGGCGCGTTCTCGCTGGCCAACAAGGAAATTTCGCTGACCGTGATCGCCGCCATCCTGACCCTGATCGGCTATTCGAACAACGACACCATCGTGATTTTTGACCGCATCCGGGAAAACCTGAAGCTGATGCGGCGGGAAAAGTTGTCAGAAATCGTAAACCGGAGTATTAATCAGACCCTGAGCCGGACGATCCTGACGGCGGGGTTAACGTTCCTGACGGTTCTGGCGCTGTACCTGTTCGGCGGCGAGGTGCTGCATGGCTTCTCCTTCGCCCTGGTGATCGGAATTCTGATCGGGACGTATTCCTCGATCGCGATTGCGGCGCCGATTCTGGTGGCCTATCAGGATTGGCGGTCGAGCCGGGGAAAGCCGGCGGCGGTCATGGTCCCGCCGGCAAGGGCAAGGCGGCGGCAGGCAAAGGCCGAGGTCTAGCCAGCGGCCAGTGGCTTAGCGCAGCTCAGTAGAGCCGGTCGTTGCGATTCGATCGTGATTTCAATAGTTTGAATCCGGTCGACGATTGTGTACGGATGCAAGGCTGGATTTCGGGAGCAAAGAGGCGCAGGCGGTGTCTAAGAATACGTAGGGTCTGTGCAGGAGAATCCTTATGTTTGAAGACAGCCTCATTGAATCGGGTGGCAGGCTAAAAACAAAGCGGGGCATGACGACCGTTATCTTCGTTTGTTTTCCAGGTGGTGCTGATCGGAGTGCTGGTACTGATCCCGCTGCTGTTCACCGAAGCTCTGCCCAAAACGCAGTTGATGACCTTCCTGGTGGCGCCGCCACCGCCGCCGCCACCGCCACCACCGCCGGCCGCGGCTCCGGTCAAGGTCGTCAAAGCAGATTCAGACCGACATCGTCAACGGTCAACTGCGCACCCCGACCAAGATTCCTGAGAAAGTCCAGATGATCAAGGAAGAAGAAGCGCCGCCGCCGGTTTCGTCGATGGCGGGCGTGGTCGGCGGTGTTCCGGGCGCGGCCGGTGGACAGATGGGTGGCGTGATCGGCGGCATCATCAATTCGACTCCGGTCGCAGTGCCCAAGGTAGCCACTCCGCAGCGCGTTCGGGTATCGCAAGGCGTGACCCAGGGCTTGCTGATTCGCAAAATTCAGCCGAACTATCCACCCCTGGCGCGGCAAGCGCGCATCCAAGGTTCGGTGCTGCTGCAGGCTGAAATCAGCAAGGATGGTTCGATTCAGAACCTGCGCCTGATCAGCGGACACCCCATGCTGGCTCCGGCCGCCATCGAAGCGGTGAAGCAGTGGAAGTACAAGCCGTACATTCTGAACGGCGAGCCGGTGGAAGTGGAAACCCAGATTACGGTGAACTTCACCCTGGCCGGAGGTTAGAACTCCGGTGTGCCGACGTGGATGTAGCAGGAACGGCAGTTCGTAGAACGTAAACGATTTTGCAATCTGACAAGTTCTGAGGAGGAAAGCAACTCATGTTCGTAGCCAATCTAGCAACACTTACTTTCAGCACACATGTCCACCATGGCCGCCTGGGTTTTCCAGGAACAGGCGCGGTGGGTTGGGACCCGATTTCGCTGTGGCACCAGATGGGTATTCTGGCGAAAGCCGTGGTCATCATTCTGTTCATCATGTCGGGCTGGTCGATCGGCGTCATGATTGACCGCGCGATGGCCTTCAGCGCCGCCCGCAAGCAATCGCGTGCATTTGCTCCGGCCGTGGCCGGCGCCCTGCGCGATGGCAAGATCGAAGAAGCCATCAAGGTTGCGGAGCGCAACAAGAAGAGCCACCTGGCCAAGGTCGTCACCGCTGGCCTGATGGAATTCCGCGCTCACCAGGAAAGCGGTGAGATTCCGGGCGAGACCATCGAAGCCTCCAAGCGCGCTCTGGAGCGCACCGAAGCCATCGTCCACGCCGAACTGAAGCGCGGCCTGGGCGGCCTGGCAACCATCGGATCGACAGCCCCGTTCGTCGGACTGTTCGGCACGGTGGTCGGCATCTCAACGCGTTTAAAGGTATTTCAGACCGAAAAGGCTACCGGTCTGGCGGCCGTCGCCGGCGGTATTTCGGAAGCGCTGGTGACCACCGCCATCGGTCTGTTCGTCGCCATCCCGGCCGTCATGATGTTCAACTATCTGACCGGTCGCGTGGAAGCGTTCGACGTGGAGATGGATAACTCGTCGAGCGAACTGATCGACTACTTCCTGAAGCGCCGGGGAATGCGCCGCTCCTAGTTTCGTGACGCAGGCAGCAGGCTACAACCTCCGAGTTGCTGGTCTGGCGCCGGAGCGAAACGTCCGGCGCCGGATTCAGAGCAGGAGGCGCTGAGGATCGTGCTCAGCGCGGGCGGAATGCGCAAGCGACCGCCGAGGAGAAGTGAGTCTATGGCGCTGAATAAGCGGAACGAAGGAGTCAAGGTCAACTCCAACATCAACGTCACCCCCATGGTGGACGTGATGCTGGTGCTGCTGATCATCTTCATGGTGATCACGCCCATGTTGCAGCACGGCGTCAGCGTGGACATGGCGAAGGTCAACAATCCGGAGTCGATGCCGGACGCCGACAAGGAAGACGCGTTGCTGGTCTCGGTCATGCGCGACGGGACGGTTTACTTCGGCACCGACAAGCTTCCGGCCGACCAGTTGACCGGCAAAGTCAAAGATCGTCTGGCGAACCGGGTGGACAAGCGGGTCTTCGTCAAGGCCGACGCGCGCGCCCAGTTTGGATCGGTGGTCGAAGTCGTGGACAACGTGCGCGCCGCGGGAGTGGACCAGCTGGGCTTGCTGACCGAGCAGCGAAAACGCACCGACACCGCCACCGGCGGCACCAACCGCGCCTGCCGGCGGACAATAGCTCGGCATTCGTGCAGTAGTCTAGGCAGAGATTTCGAGGAGAATCGTTATGGGAATGGCAATGGGAGCGGGCGGCGGTCAGAGCGCAGACATGAACGTCACGCCGCTCATTGACGTGCTGCTGGTGCTGCTCATCATCTTCATGGTGATCACGCCGTTAACCCCCAAGGGACTGGACGCGCTGGTGCCGCAACCGCCACCGCCGAATGCGCCCAAGAACAACACGCCGGACCGCACCATCGTGGTGCAGTTGATCGACCGGGGCGCGGGCCAGGCGCCGGCGCTGAAGATCAACCAGGAAGACACGACCTGGGACAATCTGCAGGGCCGCTTGACCGACATCTTCAAGACGCGCGCGGAAAAGGTCATGTTCGTCAAGGGCGACGACGCCGTTCCGTTTGCCGACGTGGCCAACGTGATCGACATCGCGCACGCCTCGGGCGTCGACAAAGTGGGTCTGATCACCGCCAAGATTGAAGCCGGCGGCTAGTCCTGGTCAGAGTTTCTGTGATACACCGTTGTGGGGCGGACGTCGCGGTCCGCCCATTCTCATCCGCGCACGCGCGTCGCACCGCGTGCGTGCGGTTCGTCCGTTGGCACAGCACAGGCCTGACGATTTCTGGCAAGGGAGACTTACAGCGCAATGAAAACAAGCGTACGAATGCTGGCAATGGCGGCGCTCGGGCTGGTGCTGCTGTGCCACCACGGGCTGCAGCAAGCTGCAGGGCGCGCGACCAGCTCAACAAGGGCGTGCAGTCCTACAAGAACGCCAAGTATGAAGAGGCCATCAACCACTTCCAGCAGGCGGTCTCGCTCGATCCCAGCCTGCTGAATGCGCGCCTCTACCTGGCGACCGCGTTCGCCCAGCAATACATTCCCGGCGTCGACGCCGAAGACAACAATCGCATGGGCGAGAACGCGATTGACCAGTACAAGGCGGTGCTGGAGCGCGATCCCAAGAACATCAACAGCGTAAAGGGAATCGCCTACCTGTACCTGCAGATGAAGAAGTTTGAAGACGCCAAGACGTATCTACCGCAAGGCGACTGAACTCGATCCCAACGATCCCGAGCCGTACTACTCGGTCGGCGGTCATCGACTGGACGCAGAGCTACCAGCCGCGCATGGAAGAACGCGCCAAGCTGGGCCTGAAGCCGGACGAGTGGATCATGAAGGACAAGGAACAAGAAAGTCTGCGAGATGCTGCAGCGAGAAGAACTCGGCCGTCATTCAGGACGGCATCGCGATGCTGAAGAAGGCGCTGCAGTTGCGTCCGGACTACGACGACGCCATGGCGTACCTGAACCTGATGTACCGCGAAAAGGGCGACCTGGAGTGCGACGATCCGGCGGCCCGGGCGGCGGATCTGAAGACGGCCGACGAGTGGGTGGACAAGACCATGGCCACCAAGAAAGCCAAGGCCGAGAAGCAGCCCGGCGCTCAGGGCATCACCATGCCAAGCCAAGTAGGATGCGCACAACTCTTTAGCGAACGAAAGCCTCTTCCTGCGGGAAGGGGCTTTTGATTTTGAGGTCATGGCTCGTCAGCTCATCGTGGCAGCTCGGCGCATTGGCCAGAGCCACTGCGGCGTGAGACGCTGCGCGCCCGACAGCTGAGCGCTGCGTCGCCAAGTCGCGCTGCCAGATCATGTTCAAGAAGATTCTGATCGCCAATCGGGGAGAGATCGCGGTGCGGGTCATTCGTGCCTGCCGCGAGATGGGAATTCCCTCGGTGGCGGTCTATTCCGACGTGGATCGCGCGGCGCTGCACGTCCGGAAGGCCGACGAGGCCTATCCCGATCGGGGCTGCGGCTGCGGCAGAGTCTTACCTCAACATCGAAAAAATTCTGGACGTCGCGAAGCGCTGCGGCGCCGACGCGATTCATCCCGGCTACGGATTTCTTTCGGAGAATGCGAAGTTTGCCCAGGCCTGTGCCGACGCGGGAGTGAAGTTCATCGGGCCGAGCGCGGCTTCGATGGAAATGATGGGATCGAAGACGCGGGCCCGCCAGGAGATGGAGAAGGCCGGCGTGCCGTTCGTGCCGGGAACTTCGCGCGGGCTGGAGTCGGTCGCAGCAGGCGAAGGAGGTGGCGGCGAAGATCGGCTATCCGGTCATGCTGAAAGCGGCGGCGGGCGGCGGCGGCAAAGGCATGCGCCTGGTGCACGCCGCCAGAGCAGCTGCAAGCCGCGCTGGAAGCGGCGCAGAGCGAGGCGCAGCGGGCCTTCGGAGACAGCGAAGTCTACCTCGAGAAGGCCATCCTCAACCCGCGGCACATCGAGATGCAGGTGCTGGCGGATGAGCACGGCAACACCGTCTATCTGGGCGAGCGCGAGTGTTCGATTCAGCGGCGGCATCAGAAGGTGCTGGAGGAAGCGCCGTCGCCCGTGGTCGATGCCGAGATGCGGCGGCGCATGGGCGAAGTCGCGGTGCGGGTGGCCAAGGCTGCGGGTTACTGCAATGCCGGGCACCGTCGAATTTCTGGTCGATCAGCGAGAAGAATTTCTATTTCCTGGAAATGAACACGCGCCTGCAGGTGGAGCATCCGGTGACGGAACTGATCACCGGGCTCGATCTGGTGCATCTGCAGATTCGCATCGCCGCGGGAGAGAAACTTCCGTTCCGGCAGGAAGACGTTGCTGATCCGCGGGCATGCGATCGAGTGCCGCATCTACGCGGAAGATCCGGACAACAATTATCTTTCCCAGCCCGGGGAAGATCACGATGCTGCTGACGCCCGCGGGGCCGGGAATCCGGCGGGACAGCGGCGTGTACGAAGGCTGGACCGTGCCGATCGATTACGATCCGCTGCTGGCCAAGCTGATTGGCTACGGAGAGAACCGGGCAGCAGGCGATTTCCCGGCTGGCGCGCGCGCTTGCAGGAATACTTCGTGGGCGGCATCAAGACGAACATTGGGCTGTTCCGGCGAATTCTGGCTGATGAGGACTTCCAGGCCGGGCAAGATCGATACTGGATATCTGGAGCGATTGCTGACGGCTCGAGACTGGTGGCGAAGAGCAAGCAAGAGAACTGCGGACATCGCGGCCATTGCCGCGGCTGTGTTCGCGATGCTGGACTCGACGTCGAGGTCACGTGACAACGATGGAGTGACGCGGCGATGTCGAACATGGCGGCATCGGTCTGGAACAGAACTGCGAGGTCTGAGGGATTGACCTAGAGCACGGCGTTCGTTTAACCACCTGGAGAGGAGCCGCGAGGTCTGAGGGATTGAGCTAGGACGCGAAGTACAAGCTCTCGTCGCTTCATCAGGATTTCAAGAAGCATGATTTACAACGTCACCATCGATGGAACGAGCTTCCGCCTCGAACTGGACGCGTCGCCGGCGGCTGGCGTTGCCTGCTGGATGGGCGCGAAGTCCAGATCGACGCGGTGCTGGTCGCAGCCGATGTGCTGTCGATCCTGATCGAAGGCAAGGCATACGAGATCAGGCGCGAGCGCTCCGAAGCTGACTTGCGAATCTGGGTGGGCGATCAGCCCTATTCCGCTGAGGTGCGTGATCCGCGATCGCTGCGCAGCCGCAGGCCTCGCGCCGACGATGGCAAGGGGCCGAGGCAGCTGGTGGCGCCCATGCCGGGGAAGGTGGTCCGGTTTCTGGTCGAGCGAGAATGCGCCGGTGGAAGCCGGGCAGGGCGTGGTGGTGGTCGAAGCGATGAAGATGCAGAATGAAATCAAGTCGCCGAAGAAAGGGATCGTGGTGAAGCTGGCGGTGGCCGAAGGCGCGGCGGTGAATGCCGGCGACGTGCTGGCGATCGTGGAGTAGTGGCCACGACTCCACGTAGGGGCGGGTGCCCACACCCGCCCAGCCGGGCAAAGCCCGGCGGATCATCTTGAACGCATCTGTCGAGTCCTCGCTCGAGCTGATGGGCGAGACCCGCCGCCGCACAATCCAACCTGCTCGAAAACCGGCGAGCTGCGCTCGCCCGCCCGGACGAGGGCGTCCGGGCCTACGTGTTTCCTGTGCTACTGGGCGTTGCCGTTGCCGTCCAGCACTTTCTGGGCGTAGTAGTTTTCCACCTTGGCCTGATCGCGCAGGACTTCGTAGTACGCGGCTTTGAGCAGTTGCTCGCGGCGGTCGCGGAGCTGGGTGCGGATGGCCTGCTGCACTCGCGGATCGGCTAGTTCGCGCTGTCCTGCCGGTTCCTTGGAAATCAGCTTCACGATCTGGAATCCCGCGACCTGTTTGTTCATCGGGATTGGAGAGCGGGATCATGGCGCTGTACTGGCCGGGCTTCAGCTTGGTGACGGCGTCGCGGGTGCCGGGGTCGGTGTTGTGCAGGGACGATTCGGGAGCGAATCCCAGATCGCCGCCGTTGCCGGAGGTCTCGGCATCTTCCGAGTAGTTCATGGCGAGCGTGCCGAAGTCGTCGCCGCTGTCCAGACGATTCATGATCATCTGGATTTTCTTGCGCGCATCGGCTTCGTTCTGCGCCTTGTCGTTCTTCAGATTGTGGACCTGGGGATTGGGCGTGGTCGTCACCAAGATCCGGGCCAGGTGATACTGCGGCTCGATCAGGTTGAATTCCGCTTTGTGAGCGTTGTAGTAGTTGGTGACGTCCTGATCGGAGACGTTGATCTTGGACGTGATTTCCTTGTTCAGCACCTTGTCGACGGTGAGCGAGCGGCGCAGATCGCGCTTGAAGTCATCGAGCGTGATCTTCTTTTCCTTCAGCCGGGCCTCGAACTGTTCCTTGGTGTAGGGCGACTTGATCTCGTTCAGCTTGCGGTCGACTTCTTCGTCGGTGGCCAGCAGGCCGAGCTTCTCGGCGCGGCGCATCAGGATTTCGTTGTCGATCAGCTCGCGCAGAATGCTGAGGCGCAGGCTGGTGGCCTGCTCGCCGACCGGCTGCTGGTCGGAGCCGGAGGTCTGGTTCTGGTAGTACTTCTCGACGTCGGCGCGGTAGATCTTGCGGCCATCGACGGTGGCGGCCACGTCGTCGCCGGCGCGCTTGGAGGTGCAGCCGGCAGACAAGATCAGGAGCGCAGACCGCGAACAGCGCAACCAGACTGCGACGCAAGCAGATCAGGTGTATTTTCAAGTCAAGTCCTCCGCACTGGCCACGGGACTTATACTTTCGAATCCATGACACGCGTATGTCCGCGGGCTGGCAGCTTCTTGAAGTGCATGTCGGCACGGAGTCACTTGCTGCGCCGGCGGCGATGGCGCGCGCTGGCGAGCGGCCGCGGGATGCGCCGGCGCAGGCTCGCCGGCCTGCGACCAGGGCCCGGTCCAGGACGGCGCGAATCTCGCTGATCGGCAGCGCTCCATCCACCTTCTCGCCGTTGACGAACATGGTCGGAGTCGCTTCCACGCCCAGCGCCTCGCCTTCGTGAACCGAAGCCTTCACCGCTGTCGTCCTGCTGCGCCTTGATGCAGGCCTGCAGCTTGGTCGACATCCAGATTGTGCTTCTGCCCCTGCGTCAGTGGCCATGCGATCGAGCGCGGCAAACTGGCCGTCGTGATTCTTTTCCGCATTCACTTCCTTCTGGTTGGCGTGGATGTAGTCGGCGAAATCCCAATAGGCATCCTTGTTCTGCGCCGCCAGGCAATTGGCATTCACCGCCGCGTGCGTGGCCCAGGGATGAATCTCCGCCAGCGGAAAATCCTTGTAGATGAACACCACGCGGTCGCCGTATTCCTTCAGCAGTTCGGGAAACAGCGTCTGGTGCATGCGCGAGCAGAACGGGCATTCGAAGTCGTCGTAGTTGACCGCCACCACCTTGGCATCCCTGTTGCCGCGGGTCGGACGGTCCGCTGACGTCGATCTTCTTCATGACCTCGGCGTAGGGATCCTTGGTGAGGTCGAGCTTGGTCATGCGGAGCAGGGTCTTGCCGTCCTTGGAGAGCAGGAAATCGTACGTCTGTCTTCTTCTCGCCGCCGTCGAAGGTGATGGTCAAGGCGTCGTAGTTGGGGAACTCGCTGGGCTTGAGTCGGGCCCAGAATCACTCTTCACCTCGGCTGGAATGGTGTAGAAAGTGCGCACCTGGCGCTCGATCCGCCTGGCCACCTCGGGAGGCGCCGACTGGGCCGAGCAGCCCAGGCAAATCAGCAGAAGCACAAGAATGGCACGTCGCAGCAAACGTCACTAGAAACCGCCTGTACATTGAGGATTAAGCACTGATTATCTCACACGGTTGCGGCGAGGGCCGACCGCGACGAGGCGAGAGCGGACTTGAAAGGCGAGTTCTGCAGAGCGCGAAATCAGCGCCGCGAGTCAGGACTTCGGCCGGCAGCAGGGCGTTCATCGAGCCGGAGCGGAAGCCTTCGAGGTCGAGAGTCACGAACTTGAATCCCAGAGGCTTTGAAGATGCGAGTGAACTCGGCGGCCATCTCCGGGGTGAGCGCGCGGGGCAGTTCGTCGCGCGCGATCTCGATGCGCACGATGTCGCCGTGATGGCGCACGCGGAACTGGCGGAAGCCGAGGGCGCGAAGGGCATCTTCGCCCTGCTCGACGACGCTGAGGGCTTCGCGCGTGACCTCGCGTCCGTACTCGATGCGCGAAGACAGGCAGGCGGAAGCAGGCTTGTCCCAGATGCGCAGGCCAGCGGCGCGGGCCAGAGTCGCGGATGTCCTGCTTGGTCAGTCCGGCGTCGAGCAGCGGAGCGGCGACGTGATGCTGCTCGGCGGCCGTCTGGCCGGGACGGAAGTCGCCCTGGTCGTCGAGATTTACGCCGTAGGCGATGGAGTCGAAGCCGCGGCCGGCTGCGGAATTCCTCCATCACGGTGAACAGTTCGTCCTTGCAATGAAAGCAGCGGGAAGCGTCATTGCGGGCGTATTCGGGCCGGTCGAGTTCGTCGGTGACGATGACTTCGAGCGGGATTCCCTGTTCGCCGGCGAAGGCGATGGCGTCCGCCAGTTGGGTGCGAGCCAGGCTGGGAGAATCGGCGATGACGGCCAGCATGTTGTCGCCCAAGACCTGATGCGCGGCCCAGGCGAGAAAAGCCGAGTCCACGCCGCCGGAATAGGCGACCAGGGTGCGTCCCAGGGCGCGGAGATGCTGGTCAAGCAAGGCGCGCTTGGCGACGAGATTGGGCGCCAACTGCACGAGGCTATCTTACGATGATTTCGAGGGTTGATTGCGAATCGGAGATCGATGATTCCGACAGAGCCGACGACTAAGGGCCGCTTAAAACAGCTTCTCCTGCCGCCGCAGATTTCCGAAGGAGCCGATATTGGCCAGGGCAAAGTTGAAGCGGAACTGGTTTTCGTTGCGGACCGACCCCAGGGCAAAGCGGCGGTATTCGACGCTCAGGCCGCAGCAATCCCAGTTGTAGGCGAGTCTGCACGGCCGCAGTACTGCAGGAAGCCGAGATTGGCGTCGAATCCGAGGTTGGTGGCTCCGCTGAAGCCGCGCTTGTTGGGCTGTCCGTAGCCGAACAGCACCCGAAACTGGTTGAAAGCCTGGGGCGCGGTGGGCAGTGGGACGTGTCGCTGGGAGCCTGCAGGATAGGCGTCGCCGCCGCCGATGGTGTACGGGCCGAAGCGATAGTTCACGAATGCCGTGCTGGCGTTGATCCGGCTCGTGCTTGAAGTCGTAGTCGATGTCCCATTCGGCCTCGGTCCGGCTGGTGGCCTGGAAGCGAAGCCGGGAGATCAGCGGCGACAGTCGCCGGGCCTCGGTCAGAAAGGCGATGCCGGTGAAATCGGC
Organism: Terriglobia bacterium; assembly: GCA_963696825.1. Taxonomy (GTDB): domain Bacteria; phylum Acidobacteriota; class Terriglobia; order Terriglobales; family Acidobacteriaceae; genus JAIQFF01. The sequence goes on along the minus strand of CAVOLN010000006.1, from coordinate 170,272 downwards.
GGTCGTGGTGAACACATTGCGCTGCCCGGGCACCAGCGCTCCTCCGAAAGTTGGATCGAGAAAGTATTTCTGGGCCAGTTCCCAGGTGACGATTTCGCGCACCTGCGGTTCCGTCTGACAGGGGACTTGACCGCGTTCCGGCTGCCGCTCCCAGGGGATGCGGCTCTCCGCCGCCGGGCGGCCGATCGATCAGGGAGGACATGCCGCTGGCGTCGCAATCCTCGGGCTTTGCCGAAGTGCGCTTGGCGTAGAGCCGGTTCACCACCGCATATTCGACTTCGTTGGTATTGCTCAGAATGTCGCGCTCGTCAAAGCGCAGAATCTGGGCGAAATTGTCGACGCCGGTGACGTAGCGATAAGTGGCGCGAGGCTCGATCACGTGCTTCCATTTGCGTCCCAGAAATTCGCGGTCGAAGACGCGATCCAGCGCGGGCGGACGAATTTCCACCGATCCCTCCACGGCCTTGCGGTTGATGACATCGCTCTCGCGCCACACCACACTCCGCCGCGCTGGGCACCAGTTGCTGGGTGTAGAAAGTCTCGCGCAGGGAAAGCTCGGGACGCACCGACCAGCCGTGCAATACCAGGGGAAGAGACAGCGTTGGGCTGCAAATCAAAGCGTCCGACCAGCGGCGCAGTGCGAAACGAAGGCTCGCTGCGGGAGAGTCCTTCGGCAGCGGCATCGTAGGACCAGTAAAACGGCGAGTGCCCGATTGCGTGATCCACGCTCGACGACTCGAAGCTGGGAGCGTGCAGAATGGTGATGACATCGCCGGGAGTCGTGCTTTCAAAGTTCTGATAACGCTGCGTGGAAGCGTTGTAGAAAAAGCCGCGAGTGGCGTTGGAGAGAAATGCCTCCGACTTGACTTCCGAGTTCACCGCCTGGCTGAAAACGTCGTTGAAGGCGAGGCGAAAGACGAACGAACTCAAATAGTCGATGCTGGCGACGCCGCGGAAGTTGTGGGCAAAAGTGTCTTCGGCATTGAGCTTTACCTCGTGACCGCCCTGGTCGACCGGCGGAGTTCCGATGCCGCGATCGAAAACCCCGAAATAGTTCAGATCCACATAAGATTTTTCGCTGGGCTGGGCGCGAAATTCGATCTGCGGCGCCCAGCCGCGGCGGGTGAAATATTCCGCTCCCGCGGTGAGGTCCATGCTGCGATTGATGGCCCAGAATACGGAATCTCCGAGAATGGTTCCCTTGATCGAAGAGCTGCCCGACGTTGGGAATGAGAAACCCGGTCTGGCGCGGCTCGCGCTCCACGGGATGGGTGGCGAAAGGAAAATAAAAAACCGGAACGCCCTCAATGCGGAAGGTGCTGCGATAGATGGTGGCATTCCCGCCCACCTCCACGACGATCTTGTGCGCGTTGAACTCCCACTTGGGGCGCGGCAGTTCGCAGGTGGTGATGGTTCCGTCGTAAACCAGGTAGTGATCGGGCCCGGTCTTCTCCACCACCTTGCCGGTAAAGGCAAAGGGATTTGGGGAAGTCAGGATCAGCCGCTTGCCTCGAAGCCGCATGCCAGTGGTGCCAACCACGTGTTCGAAGCGTCCGGTTTCCGCGCGGATGTTGTAGGTAGCCTGAGTGGCTTCGACGTGCTCGTCGTTAGGGCCGCCGTCGAGCACCACGTGGCCGTCCGCAATGGCATCTCCGGTGTCGGAGTTGTAGTCCACAGAATCGGCATACAGAATGTAGGTGCCGTAGTGAATCTCCGCCTGGCCGCGCAGCTTGAATATGGCGCCGTCTTTTTCCTGCTGCAGGGCGCGGATGGTGACATCCTGCTCTCTCGTCGCGGAAGGCGCGGTGGGCAGGATGACGATGAAGCTGAGATGACGCCGCTGCTGCGCCGGCGAGAAAGCAACTGGCTGGTAACTATGGATGGCGCGAGTAGCAGATGACAAACAAACGCCGCCGTGATAAGGAATCGAGTGCGGGATGTCATCGCAAGCGGACGAAACCCCTGGTGAGAAGATCCACGCTGGGGTAAGGTGACGTTAGCACGGCGCCAGCCCGAGTGGCAAAACGCCGAGCACTTACGCAGATTAGTTTTTGGGCTCAGGGCTTTTTCTTTCGGGACCAGTTCACGTTCTGCCGCCGTCGCTGCGCTGGAGACTCGTCCAGTGCCCGATTTGTTCCTTCATGAAACCAAGATTCGAACCCGATCCTCAGACCGACCTACAGACCACATCCAGCCAGGGATTTTCACCAACCCTGATTGATCCTGAAGCGTACGATGCCAGCGAACAGACATTTGCTGCCAGTCTCGAACAAACTACGTCAGGCAGTTCGATGAGATTTGTGGTTGAAGAAACCCAACCTGATTGTAGCGGAAGAAACTGCCGCCGGCAACAGACTGACGGGGACAGCAGAGGCGCGCGCTGCGGAGGTAGCAGGAGCCGGAGCCGCTGTCGAGACCGGCGGAACCGGTCGAGCCCGAATCATGATCCCGAGTCATGGCGGCGCGAGGTGGCGGCCCGGCTTAGTCATTATCGCGCCCGCCGGCGTCCGCGCGAGCCGCGCTACCCTTCGTTGCAACTGAAGTTCGAGAGTGAGCCGGTTCGGAATATCTTGGCCGGCCCGGCCGAGCCGCTTTCGGACGCCTCTGCTCTACAAGGTCAGACGGTCATACATGACGACCCCGAGAGCGCGCCCTCTGCTTCTCGCTCCCCGCATAAGATTGGCCGAGCCGGCGGACCGTCCTCGGTTGATTTTTGCCCCCAGCACCGAGGCCACAGCCAAAGTCATTGAGTTCGCCAGCTACAGCCCTCCGCCGCGACCGGTCGATGAACTGGCCGAACCGGTGCTGCGACCGTCCACGAATCATCGAAGCGCCCGAACTGGTGCCTCCTCCACCGGCCCTGGGAGGCATCTCGATCGAGCCGGTGGAGGAACCGGAAAACGAAAGAAGGCCGGGATTCGAGATTCCGCTGCAAGCCGCGCCCATGAGCCGGCGCATGGCTGCCGCCGCAATCGACGCCGTGCTGGTAATGTCGGCAATTGCCGCGTTTGCCTACATTTTTTTCAGGATCACCGACGTGAGTTCCGCCGCTCGCCAAGATAGCCGGAACCGGCGTCCTTCTCGTCGGCGCATTGTGGTCCGCCTACCAATACCTCTTGCTGGTTTACAGCGGCACCACGCCGGGCTTGAAGCTGGCCAGACTCGAGTTGCAGCGGTTTGACGGCAGTCCGGTGCCGCGCCGGATCCGCCGCTGGCGCGTGCTGGCGTCCGTGCTATCCGGGGTGTCGTTGGGTCTGGGATACGCCTGGTGCCTGCTCGACGAAGACGAACTCTGCTGGCACGACCGCATCACCAGAACCTACATGGCGCCGAGGAAATGAGCCTGTCAGCTCTCAGCTTCAGCTGTCAGCCTTCAGCCACGAGAAGCGGCAGTGTAGCGCCGGCGTCTCGCCGGCTGTCCGAGGGCATCTTGCCCTCGGCGGTGGCAGGACGCCTCCACGGCAGCCGCCGGGACGGCGGCGCTACAAAGACCCGCTTCGCTCCGCTGGGCAGGTGGGACACCTGCCCCTACGTGGGCTCTGCTAACATCTTTTCGTGACTTCAAATTCTCCTGTCCGGGTTCGCTTTGCTCCTTCTCCGACCGGGCAACTCCACGTGGGCAATGCGCGCACCGCGCTGTTCAACTGGCTTTTTGCCCGGCAAAAGGGCGGCACCATGGTGCTGCGCATCGAAGACACTGACGTCGAACGCAGCGAAGCCCGCTTTGAAGATCAGCTCATCGCCGATCTCAAGTGGCTCGGCCTGGACTGGGACGAAGGACCGGACGTCGGCGGACCGTACGCTCCCTATCGCCAGTCCGACCGTCTGGAAATCTACCGCGAACATGCCGAGCGCCTGGTCGACCGAGGGCAAAGCCTACCTGTGTTTCTGCACCGAAGAAGAGTTGCAGAAGGAACGCGAACGGGCGCAGGCCGAGCATCGCCAGCCGATCTATTCCGGCAAGTGCCGGGCCATCGATCCGGCGGAAGCCGAGCGGCGGCGGACAGGCGGAGAGTCCTGCGCGATCCGGCTGCGGATTCCCGAGCATCCCATCCGCTTTCACGACATCGTGCACGGCGATGTAGAGTTCTCGAACGAAGTGGTGAGCGATCCCATCATCCTGCGTTCGAACGGGATGCCGGTCTACAACTACGTGGTGGTGATTGACGACGCGCTGATGAAGATCACGCACGTGATCCGCGGCGACGATCATCTTTCGAATACGCCCAAGCAGGTCGCGCTGTACGAGGCGCTGGGCTGGCCGGTGCCGGAGTTCGCGCATCTTTCGACGATTCTGGGCAGCGACCGGGAACGCCTCTCCAAGCGGCACGGAGCGACCTCGATTGCCAACTTTCGCGACATGGGTGTGCTGCCCGAGGCGCTGGTGAACTATCTGGTTCTGCTGGGCTGGGCGCCGACCGGGCGGCACGCGGGAAATTTTCAGTCCCGAGGAGTTGGAAAAGGAATTTTCGCTGGAGCGGGTGACGCCCTCGGCGGCCGTCTTCGACATGGAGAAGCTGTACTGGCTGAACCGGCACTACATAAAGAGCTGGCCGGTGGGAAATCTTACCGCGCTGGGCGCGTGGTTCCTCTCGCAAGGCGGGCTACATCGAGCTGAAAGATGCGAAGTGGCTGAGCGCGGAAAGCTCTCCCGAGATTCGAGCTTGAGCCAGAGATATGCAAGTCTGGCTCGCCCGGGTCACGGAACTGTTGGCGCCCTCCGTCGATCGCCTCGACCAACTGCCCGAACGTGCGGCGCTGATCTTCAACTACGACGCCAAGGCCGCTCTGGCCGCGCCCGACAACGCCGAAGTGCTGGCCTGGCCGAACACCGACGCCGTGCTGCGCCAGATTCACGGTCAAGATACTGGAAGACGAATCGGCGAAAGCCGGGAAACTCACTCCCGAATGCTTCAAGCTGCTGGTCAACGAAGTGAAAGCGGAGACCGGAGCCAAGGGTAAGGAACTGTTTCATCCCATTCGCATCGTCATCACCGGATCGCACTCCGGGCCGGAGTTCGACAAACTGATTCCCATCCTCGAAGAAGGCAGCCGGCTCAAGCTGCCCAAGCACGTGCTCAGCGTGCGCGAGCGGGTGGAAGAGTTCGGCAGAGCGCGAGCTGCCGGGAATTAATGTCATGCTGAGCGGAGTACCTGCTTCGAGCAGCGAAGCACTCGCTCAGGATGACACTTCACTGGGCCGCGACACCAGCTGACACCCGTTTCCCGTCATGCTATCGTCCTTCCATGATCCGATCTCTTGTCTGTTTTCCTCCTGCTTTTGTCCTCTCAGTGTGCCCGGCCTCGCCAAAGAAAAATATCAACACGCCGGTCCCATTCATCTCGACCGCGACGGCGAAAAATGGGCGGAGAAGACGCTGCGCAAGCTCTCGCTGGAAGAAAAAGTCGGACAGCTTTTCATGATCTGGGTGCGGGCGGAGTTCCTGAACGTCAACAGCCCCGAGTATCTCCAGCTGCGCGACAGCATGCACAAGTATCACGTCGGCTCGTTCGCCATGACGGTGCGCTGGGAGCCGCCGTTCCTCTATCGCAGCGAGCCTTACGAGGCCGCCGAACTGCTCAACCGCTTGCAGCAAGAGTCCAAACTGCCGCTGCTGGTCGCCGCCGATTTCGAGCGCGGAGTCACCATGCGGCTGCATGGCGCAACCACCTTTCCCCACGCCATGGCGTTCGGCGCGGCCGGAAAGACGGACTACGCGGAAGCCTTCGGCCGCATCACCGCCCAGGAGTCTCGCGCCGTCGGCGTGCACTGGAATTTCTTTCCCGATGCCGACGTCAACTCCAATCCCGCGAATCCCATCATCAACACGCGTTCATTCGGAGAAGATCCGCAGCAGGTGGGAGACCTTGTAGCCGCCTACATTCGCGGAGCGCGCGCCAACGGAATGATGACCACCGCCAAACACTTTCCCGGCCACGGCGACACCGCAACCGATTCCCATCTCAGCGTGGCCCAGGTCACCGGAGATCGCGCGCGGCTGGATTCCGTCGAACTCGCGCCCTTCCGCAAGGCCATCGCGGCCGGAGTCGATTCCGTGATGGTGGCGCACGTCACGGTTCCCGCGCTGGAGCCGGACCCCAATCGCGTGGCCACGACTTCTCCGGCGATCGTCACCGATCTGCTCAAGCGCCAGCTTGGATTTCAGGGAATCGTCGTGACCGACGCCCTCGACATGGCCGGCCTGACCCGTCTTTATTCCGCCAACATCGGACGCGCGGCGGTGGATGCCTTCAAGGCGGGCAGCGACCTGCTGCTCATTCCGGCCGACCTGGATGCTTCGTACAACGCCGTTCTCGAGGCCGCCCGCAGCGGCGAAATTCCCTCGGCCCAGCTCGATGCGTCCGTCCTTAAGCTGTTGAAGGCAAAAGCTTCGCTGGGCTTGCACAAGGCCCGCCTGGTGGATGTGGACGCCCTGCCCGAAATCGTAGGCAAGCCCGAGAACCTGGCCCTGGGCCAGCAGATCTGCCGACGACGCCGTCACCCTGGTCCGCGACAACGGCAAGCTGCTGCCGCTGAAACAATCGGGAACTGTCAAGGCGGGACTTCCGTATCAACAAGTGGAAGAAGTGCGCAACGGTACGGTGGCGATTGTGCTTTCTGAAGACGTGCGCACCGAATCGGGCCGCGCCCTGGAGCGCGCGATCAAGGCTCGCGTGCCCGATGCCAACGTGATCTATGTGGATCCACGCATCGCGACCGCCATGTCCGAGCGAAGTATTGAAGGCCGTGGACCAGGCGCAGACTGTGATCGCCGCCGTCTATGTAGTGCCAACTGCGGGTAAGGCAATGAAAGACAAAGAGCGCAAACGGATTGACCAACTCGGTTGCTCTGAACGACGCCAGCGGCGCCCTGCTGCAGTCGATTCTGGATCATGCCGCGGAGAAAACCGCTGTCCTCGCCATGGGAAATCCCTACGTGGCGCAGGATTTCCCCGCCATCCAGAATTATCTTTGCACTTTTTCCAACGCCAGCGTCTCGGAGATCAGTGCGGTAAAGCGCTTTTTGGCGAAATCGCCATTCGCGGCCATCTGCCGGTCAGCATTCCCAACATTGCTCAGCGCGGCGCCGGCATCGAGCGGCCGGCACAAGTCGCAGAGGAAGGATCGCAACATGCACATACTCAAATTGCGTGGCGGTAGTTCACGCGAATCCTGGTGTCGCTTTTGTCTTTGCGTGCAGCGCCATGCTGGTCCTGCCCGCCTGCAACGTCAACGTAAAGAAAAACGGCGAAGGGCAAGACAAGAAAGTGGACATCGAGACTCCCATCGGCGGCCTTCACGTCAGCAAAGATGCCGATGTCCGCGACATCGGCCTTCCGGTCTATCCGGGCGCGCGCCGCAAAGAAGGCGACGATGACGGCCAGGAAAACAGCGCCAACGTCAATATCTCCAGCAGCCTGTTCGGCCTCAAAGTAGTGGCTATCGAATACCTGTCCGATGATCCGCCGGACAAAGCTCGTCGCTTACTACACCGACCAACTAAAAAGATACGGCAGCGTGCTGGAGTGTCACACCAACAAGAGACACTCGGGCGCGAGCATGAATCCGGGCGATGACTCCGAGGACTCGAAAAGCTGAAATGTGAGGGTGACAAGAACGGAAAGATGATTGAACTGAAGGTTGGAACCGAGCAGAACCAGCACATCGTCTCCATCCAACCTGCCGACGCCGGCAAAGGTTCAGATTTCGGACTGGTGTATATCCAGATGAGGGGCGGCAAAGACACGATTTGATTGCAGCCCGAAAAAATAGTTGTCATCCTGAGCGGAGAGGAAACTTCGCGGGGCGAAGTTTCCTCGCAGTCGAAGGACCCCTATCGCAGGCCGACTGCGTGATTACAGGGGCCCTTCGACTCCGTTACCGCGCTCGCACGCGAGCCGGCTAACTGCGCTCAGGATGAGATGGTACGCAGGAGGCCGAGTACATCCAATCTGAAATCGCGAATCTGCACTCCCGCGCTTCTTGCCTCTTCTCGCCGCCCTGCTGTAACTTGAAAACAAGTGGAGTATCCCTGTCATCAATGCCATGCCACGCTGCAGGAAGGCACGGCTTTCTGCCCCCAGTGTAATGCGCCGCAGATTCGGGTTACGGTGCCGGAGAGCCTGGAGCCGCCCGCGATAAACCCCGAACTGGCGGCCACACTGCCGGGGCCCTACTTCAGTACTTCGTTGACGACACGGATTGACTGGTCGCGGGCTTGGCCGGCCACCGCTTTAGCGGGCTTGATCGCGGCGGTCCTCATGATGACCCCTTTGCGGGCCTTCGGCCTGGGGATGCTGATCGGCGGGAGCCTGTCCGTAGTCTTCTACCGGCGCCGCAATCCGCTGGCCAACATCACCCCGGGGATGGGTTCCCGCCTCGGGATGGCGAGCGGGGTACTGGGAGGCTGCATATTCACCCTCCTGCTCTCCGCCGGGACGGTCGTGCTCCATGCCTGGGACCAAATTCGACAGAAGGTCATCGAACTGGTCGAACAAGCCGCCGCCCGGAATCCCGATCCCCAGGCCCAACAGGCCATGGAGTTCTTCAAAACCCCGCAAGGCATAGCTCTGCTCGTAACCTCCGCGCTGGTAGCTACCCTGGTCGGATTCGTCATCTTTTCCGGGCTGGGAGGCGCTTTGGGCGCTGTCCTGCTGCGCAGGAAAGAGCGTCCCTAGCGGACTGTCGGATCTCGGATCCCGGGCCGTCGGGCGCTAGACCCCAGAACCAGATGTCCGAAAAAACGCAAGGCCAGCGTCAGGCCTGACCTCCGACGCCCGAGGGCTGATGTCCGACGGCCGCCTTTCGCTCCGTTACTTTCGTACCGGAGCGTCGCAACGTTAGAAACGACTAAACTGAGGCGCAGATCGGAACTTGTCTGAACGTTGGGCGTGCAATGCATCAGCAAACTGAAGGAGTTCTGGCGCGGGTTAGCCAACAACTCTCGCAACTCGAAAAGCGGGATGGAGAGCTGTGGCTGATCGTGTCCCTGGCCGGCCTGCTGGTCGGCGCCGGACTTCTGCGCCGTCCTTTTTCCCGCGGCCTTTCTCAAGCAAGGCAACATTCACTTTGAAATCACCGTATCGCGGCCGCTGGTGCTCGGCCTGGTCGTGTTGCTGGCCCTGCTCAACACCTACCTGTTAACCCGGCGTCTGGAAATTCGCCGCCTTCGCGAAGAGTTGATCTCGCGAACCATCCAGCAGGAATTGGTGCAGCAGCAATCCTTTACCGATCCGCTGACCGAGATCTACAACCGCCAGTCGCTCGAAGATATGGCAGGCCGGTTCATGAGCCAGGCCCGGCGTTCGAAGAAGCCGCTGACGCTCATGCTGATCGATGTGGACCAGTTCAAAGCAGGTGAACACCCGCTTCGGCCACCTGACCGGCGACGTGGTACTGGCCAATACGGCGGCACTGCTGAAACATTCGGTGCGTGGATCGGATGCGGTATTTCGCTACGGCGGCGATGAGTTCCTGATCATTCTGGCGGACACCTCAAGCGTCGATGCCCGGCACGTGGTCGACAGAATACGAGCCGGCCTGGCGGACTGGAACCGGGCGGGACATCTCGAGAACTTCGAATTGAGTCTCAGCATCGGAGTCGCGGAGTGGACGGAAGGCAAGACTCTGGACGCTCTGCTCGACAACGCCGACCACGAGATGTACGCGGTGAAGGCTGAGCGGAAGTTGAGCAAGGGTCAAGCCGCCGGAGTTTAGAGAGTCGCAATGATCCCTGAATATTCCAGCGTCATGCCTGAGCGAGCAGCGTTTCGCTGCGAAACGTGCGCAGTCGAAGGACCCTGTAGCTGATGAGTCGGCGACAGGTAGGAGTCCCTGCAACGAGCGCAGCGCGGCTCAGCTGCGCTCGAGATGACCCCGAGCACTACATCAGCAGTTCATTGGCGCGCTGCGCCAGCGGATGCTGCATCTCCTGCAGTTCGTTCTTCACCAGGTTGAGCCCGTAAACGCACTGTTCGAAGTTCTGTGAGAGGCTGGCGAACAGCGGCGCCACTTTGGCGTATTCGAAGTGTTCGAACTTGGAAACGACGTAGTAGCTTTCCTTGCCCGCCTTGATCCAGTCCACAAAATTTTCCAGACGATGGCGGCGCAGGCGAAAGTGATTGATGCTCTCGGGAAACATTCCGGTGAAAAACAGCGTGTAGTCGCCGATGTGTTTGCGCACCTGGCGCTCGCGGTCGAAAGAAGGAGCAGGCCCGAACACCGGATTCGATTCCACCAGCATCTCGCCGACATCGGTCAGCGGCTGTCCGGCGGCGTTGCGAATCCGGAACAGTTGCTCGACATCGCAAAACTCGGCCATCAGGTGGGCGACGTAGTTCACGATCTGAGGATCGCGGAGTCCGATCTCCTCGGCGTAATGCCGGCCCACAAGTTCGACGAACAACTGCTGCAAGGGATGCGATTCCGGAATCATTGTGGAGCTCACCTCCTCCAGAAACCCCGAGTGGCACGGGATTCATCGCTCGCCACTTCATTCCGTCTACTTAACCTCAGCTCGGCAGGCCAAGGCAAGTGACTTTTGTAAGTCACCCAAATCGATATTTCCTATTTACTTAGAAGACCACGAAGAACGCAAAGGTTTCCCGCTGAGAACTTGTTGGCAGACTTCGGCGGTTGGCTGCTAATTTCAGCTGCGCTCAGCCGACGAATACAATGAGTTACGGAGGCATACATGGAACGACAGAACATTTCCAGCGGCGCGCAGTGGGAACCGATCGTAGGTTACTCTCGTGCGGTCAAAGTTGGCTCTCACGTGCATGTGGCCGGGACCACGGCCACCGGCCCGGACGGCAAAGATCGTCGGAGTGGGCGATCCCTATGCGCAAACCATTCAGACTTTGAAGAACATCGAATCCGCCTTGCGCGAAGGCGGGCGCCGACTTGAAGGATGTGGTGCGCACGCGAATGTTCGTCATCAACATCGCCGACTGGGAAAAAATCGGCAAAGCGCACGGAGAGTTTTTCCGCGACATCCGGCCGGCAACGTCGATGGTGCAGGTCAGCGCCCTGATCTCGCCGGAGATGCTGGTAGAGATTGAAGCCGACGCAGTGATCGACTGTTTAGCAATTTGTATGTGGTCAAAGTAGCGCCGCCGTCCCGGCGCCTGTCGGTGGGCGTCTCGACCTCATGCCATCGGATCGGCAGAATGCACTCCTCGACAGCCGGCGAAGTCTGCCCTGAGCGCAGTCAAAGAGCGATGCCGGCGCTACAGCGTTCGCTCACACAGTCCGCCGCTCATGATGTATCATGCCCACCCGAACCCAGAGGTGGACATGCGCTCTCTACTCAGCCTGATCGTTGCGTTGACTCTGGTCTCGTCCGCTTTTTCCCAAACCACGCCAGCCCCCGCGGTCACCGTCATTCGCGCCGGGCGTGCTCATCGACGGCAAGTCCGACCAGCCTCGCCGCGATCAGGTCATCGTGATTCGCGGCAACCGCATCGAAAGCGTCTCCGACGCTGCCGGCGCGAAAATTCCGGCGGGCGCCACCACCATCGACCTGTCTCACGCCACCGTGCTGCCCGGCCTGATCGATTCTCACACCCACATCTTTCTGCAGGGAGAAGATCCGGCGCAGGGCGGCTACGACGCCAACATCCTGAAATATCCGCTGGCCTTGCGCGCGGCGCGGGCCACGGTTGCGGCTCGGCGCGCCCTGGAGCAGGGTTTTACCACGCTGCGCGATCGTCGAAACCGAAGGCGCGGGCTACGGCGACGTCGGCATCAAGGAGGCGATCGAAGGCGGCTACATTCCCGGTCCGCGGCTGCTTGTGGTCACCCGCGCCATCTCCACCACCGGCGGCTACAACCTCGAAGGCTACGCGCCCGAACTCGACATGCCGAAGGGCGCGCAGATCATTGACGGCCCGGTCGAGGCGCGCAAGGCGGCGCGCGAACAGCTTGACCACGGCGCCGACTGGATCAAGGTGTACATGACCCATCGTTCCTGGGTGGGAAAGAATGGCGAACTGGTTTCGCAGCCAACGCTCGACCGTCGAAGAACTGAAGGCGATCGTGGACGAAGCCCACGGCTGGGGCAAGAAAGTCGCTTGCCACGCTTACAACGGCATCGGCCTGCAGCGCGCCCTGGACGGCGGTTGCGACTCGATCGAGCACGGCCTGGAAATCACCGACGCGCAAATCGCGCAGATGGTGAAGCAGGGAACCTGGTACTGCCCGACGCTGGCTGCTTACTATCACGACTGGGCGCCGGCCGATACGCCCGATGGGACAGCGCGACCGCAAACGCGTCTCGGAGCATGGAGTCTCTTTCAAGAAGGCGCTGAAGGCCGGAGTGAAGATTGTTTTCGGCACCGACATGGGCGGCATTCCCTGGACCGAACCGATCGCGCAGGAATTTCCCCGCATGGCCGAATTCGGCATGTCGCCGATGGACATCATCAAGAGCGCCACCTCGCGCGCCGCCGACATGCTCGACATGACCGGCCAGATCGGCGTGGTCGCGCCCGGCGCCTACGCCGACGTCATCGCGGTCAATGGCGATCCGCTGCGCGACATCAAAGTGCTGGGGGACGTGACACTTCGTGATGAAAGACGGCGGAGTGTTCAAGAACGAAGTCAAGTGAGAGCATGTCTTGCGCGCAGCGCGGCTAACCGCCAAATCCTTCGCGGCCTGAAGGCCGGCTCAGATGACGCCTGTTTGCGTCATGGGCGCGGCAAGGAAGAAATCCCGACTAATCTGCTTGACACCGGCTGCGCACGAGGCATAATGCGGAAATCTCCATGGCCATTGGAGGCCCAATCCGGGCCATAAGGTTCCGGCTTGGACGGAGCGGAGTATTATGGGCATTCTGGAACTGTGTGATGCTGATGTGGCGGCGGTGCGAGTCGAAGTCAGCGCGGCCGACGCTATCCGCCTGATGCTCGACCGGCATGTCGGAGCGGTCGGCGTGGTCGACAGTGAAGGCCGGGTGGCCGGCATCTTTACCGAACGCGACGTCTTGCGCAAGCTGTCCCTCACCGGGCGCGATCCCGAGGCGACGCCGGTGCGGGAACTGATGACCACGCCGGTAGAGCTGGCGACCATGTCCACCACGACCGGGCGAGGCCCTGGCCATCATGCTGGAACGCCATTTTCGCCATCTTCCGGTGGTAGACAATTCCGGCAAACTGCTGGGCATGCTTTCCATTCGCAACCTGCTGGAGCAACGCATCGACGATCTCAGCCACGAACTGGACTCGCTCGAGCAATACGTCACCAATGACGGTCCTGGCGGCTAGCATCGGAAAGGCCGATTTCAGTTGCTCTTCTGCGACTCTGACTTTAAAATACAGAACTCTGATGCGCAAAATTTCCGGCGCCCTTCCCAAGACCATCGCCGTGGTTCGCATTGCCACGTCGATTTTCTTTCTGCTTTTCGGCCAATACAAGATTTTTGGCCCGGAGTTTACTCATGGTGGGTTTCAGCAATATCTCCAGAGCTTCATCCAGAACGGCGCGGTCAGCTTCTACCAGCCGATTCTGGCCGATCTGGTTCTGCCGCATGCGGTGTTTTTCGGATACCTGGTTGGAGTCGCTCGAGACTGTTCATCGGAGTGTGTCTGCTGCTGGGAATCTGGGTACGGCCGGCGTCGGTGCTGGGAGCGCTTGCACATGGTGAGTCTCACGCTCGCCACCTGGTGGGAGCCCGGACCCGGCATTCCGGTGTGGCGATACTTTGGCGCCGAACTCGACCATCTGCCACTGCTGTTTCTGTTCATCATCTTTTTCGTGGCGGACGCCGGACAGGAGTGGGGGCTGGACGGACGCACAGCGCAAGTGAAGAGACAGGCCAAGAGATTTGAAAGTATCAGGTTCGCTGGGCAGCGTGCCGATCTAATTCAGCGACCAATCTGACTTTTATCGAACCAAATTTCAACGAGGAGCAAATGAAGAAAACAGGCAAGCAGAGTTTTTCTACGATCATTCTCACTGTCATTTGTCACTCAGCGCTTTGGGGCTAACGCCAGGAACCTAACAGTCAAGCGGCGCAACGAGTCATCGTTCACGCGGGAAAGTTGCTGGACGTGCGCAGCGGCAAAACTCTACACCGATCAGGCCATCGTGATCGAAGCCGGCAAGATTGCCAGCGTCGGCCCATTCGCACAGGCTAATCGCTCGTCCGCGTGATCGCGTGATCGATCTCCCGAACGCTACCGTCCTGCCGGGTCTGACCGATGCGCACACTCACCTGACCGGCAATCCGCAAGATGTCGGACCACAGGCGCTCTCGCATTTCCATTCCGCGCGTCGACTCTGACTGGCGCGCGCAATGCGCGCCTCACGCTGGAGGCCGGGTTCACCACCGTGCGCAACGTGGGAGCAGACGGCTATAGCGACGTGGCTCTGCGCGATGCCATCAATGCCGGCGACGTTCCCGGGCCGCGCATGCTGGTGAGCGGTCCTGCCCTCGGCATCACCGGCGGGCACTGCGACGAGAACCTGCTGCCCTTTGAATTCCACTTACTCGGCGGGAGGCGTGGCCGACGGCGTGGAAGGCGTGCAGCACAAAGTCCGCGAGATCATCAAGTACGGCGCCGACCTGATCAAGATTTGCGCCACCGGCGGCGTGCTTTCGCACGGCGACAATCCCCAGGCTTCGGCCTACACGCTGGAAGAACTGAAGGCGATCGTAGCCGACGCCCATCGCCTGGGACGCAAGGTCGCCGCGCATGCGCACGGCGCGCAGGGCATTCTCTGGGCCTCGCAGGCCGGCGTGGATTCCATCGAGCACGGCTCTTACATCGACGATGCCGGCATCGCCGAGATGAAGAAGAACGGCACCTACCTGGTGCCGACGCTGTATCTGGCTGACTGGTTTCTGGCCAACGCTGAGCGCCTGCACGTTCCCCCGGAGCTGATCGCAAAGGGCAAAGAAGTGATGCCCGCGGCCCGCAAGAACATCGCCCACGCCTTCAGCCAGCGGAGTGAAAGTGGCGTTTGGCACCGATGCGGCCGTCTATCCGCACGGGCTGAACGCCCACGAGTTTGCCGTCATGGTGAAGCTGGGTCTGAGTCCGCTGCAATCCATTCAGGCAGCCACGATCAACGCCGCCGACCTGCTGGGCTGGTCAGACAAGATCGGCGCGGTCGAACCCGGCAAGTGGGCGGACATCATCGCCGTCGACGGCGATCCGCTTGCAGGACGTGACCACGCTCGAGCGGGTGAAGTTTGTGATGAAGGGCGGAGAAGTAGTGAAGAACGAATATGGAAAGTAAGCGACGTATTGAAGGGTACCTCGACCTTCATCAAACAGGCGTCATCCTGAACCCGGCTTCAGCCCGTGAAGGATGACGCCATCGAAAACGGATGACGCCACCGAAGGGGGAAGCGGACCTACATCGTCTTGATATCCAGACTTCGCCACAGATACCAGCACGCGACCGACCGGTACGGCTCCCAGGCCTTCGCAATCTTTTCCATCTGCTCCGGCTTGGGCATCTTGCGCTTTTTGTAGTGCTTCTTGATCGCCGCCTGGATGCCGTAATCGCCCGTCGGCAAAACGTTCGGACGCCGCAGCGTGAACATCAGAAACATGTGCGCCGTCCACACGCCCACGCCCTTGACCTGGGTCAGGTGCTTGATCACCTCGTCATCGCTCATCTCGGGCAGGCGCGAGAAGTCGAGCTCACCGCGGGAGGCGCGCTGGGCCATGTCTTTCAGGTAAGACGATTTCTGCTTCGACAATCCCACCGAGCGCAACTGCGCATCCGTCAGCTTGAGAATGCCTTCCGGCGTGACCGGATCGCCGGCCAAGGCAGCAAAGCGTTTGAAGATGGTGACTGCCGCCTTCCCATTCAACTGCTGGTAGACGATGGCCTCCGCCAGGCTGTGAAATTCCGGTGGGCCATACTCCATGCGGCACGCCCCGACGCTTTCGATGATGGCGGAGAGGATGGGATCAGATTTCTTCAGATGGTTGATTGCTTTGCGCATGCAAATATTTGACGATGCTAACGCGTAACAGGATAGCAAAGCGAGCAGCATCATGCAGGGACGTCTGCCCAGCCGCTCGAGGGAATCCCGGTTGAGTCGTTACGAGACCTGAGTTGAGTCGCTGGCTCAATCGCTACGAAAGATACTGCAACGTCGTCTTGATCAGCGCGGTCGTTCCCGTGTAAGGATCGCCCGCATCGTCCCACTCCATGGAACAGTAACCCTTGTACCGTGCTGCTTCATGATAGCCGAATGTCTTTGCCATATCCACATGCACGGTTATGCCCTGGCTGTTGGTTTCAGAAGACTTCACGTGCGAGATGCAGTAAGCATGGCCGAACATGGCATCGATGCCGCGATATGCGTAGTCGGGATCCTTGGCGGCCAGCGTATTGCCGAAATCCGGCAGGGTGCGCAGCCACGGGCTGTTCACCTTTTCGATCAGCTTCACCAGAAAGAACGGATCTTCGCTGACCGGGTTGTCATTTTCCAGATTGACGACGACATTCTTCGCCGACGCATACTCGACCACGCGCTGCAGGCTGTCGGCGGTGCGATCGAGGTCCGGCTTCGACGCCTTTCGCCGCGCGGAATATTGGTGCGAATGCTGGGCGAGCCGAGAATGACGGCGGCATCCACCCACTGCTTGCTGAAAGCAACGGCCTGCTCGCGCTCGGAACGGTCCGCGCGAATATGGGCTGTGTTCGCCATCCACCGCGATGTTCGCGATGGCGGCCTTTGCCTTTTCCACCGACGCGCGAAACTGCTCCAGATATTTCGCATCGCGTCGAAGGAAAGTGTCCGGTCCAGGGCTCGATCTTGTTGACATTGAATTTTTCGACGACGTGAGCCGCGAAGTCTTTGAGTTCGATGGTCGGGTTGCCAGGTTTGTGCTCGGACTCCGGCGATGAACTCGCGGAAGGGATACGAAGCGACGGCGATTCGCTGCCGCGGGTCGCGAAGGGAACTGCAGGCTGGGCGCGGAACTGGCTTGGGCCAGAGCCGGACCGAGCCACACTCCGGCCGCGGCGGCGGCGCACTGCTCCAGGAATCGTCTTCGAGTAGTCGGCGACAAGCTGGTCAGTCTAGCACGGTTGTCCGTGCGAGCTTTCGTCGCTGCCGGCACGCGGGCGAGGGCGCCCGCGCCACACATTGAACGTCTCAGCGTTTACGAAAGGTATTCATGATCACAATTGTTTCCGGGCTGCCGCGTTCGGGCACTTCTCTGATGATGCAGATGCTGGCGGCGGGCGGCATGCCCATCCTCTCCGACGGCGAACGCCGGGCTGACGTCGACAACCCGCGCGGCTATCTGGAGTGGGAGCGCATCAAGCAACTTCCCAAAGACCCGGCGCTGCATTGCCGAAGCGGAAGGCAAGGCGGTGAAGGTGATCTCACAGCTCTTGCTTTCGCTTCCGCCGGGGCACGAGTACCGCGTCATTTTCATGCAACGTCCGCTGCCCGAGGTGATGGCGTCGCAGGACGAGATGCTGCGCCGGCGAGGGAACTTTCGATCCGGGTGAGGACAACTCCGTGGTGGCGCGGGCGTTTCAGGACCACCTGTCCGACGTGTACGCCTGGCTCAACGGCAAACCCTACGTGAAAGTGAGCCGGGTGCAGTATCACGCCGTCCTGCGCGAGCCCAAAGAGGCGGCGGAGAGCGGTGGCGAAGTTCCTGGAGCTTCCGCTGGACGTCGAGGCCATGACGAAGCAGGTGGACGGGACGCTGTACCGGCAGCAGCGCGCAAGTAGATGTGTTCGTGCGTACATTGTGTGGCCGCGGGCGACTCGCCCGCGAGAGTGATCTCAGGCTCTTGCCGGGTGGAAGCTGAAAGCCGATCTTGCGCTTCGAGCGGCTTCCTCCGGAACCATGAGTTCCTTGATGGCGTCGATGAGGTCCTGAATCGCGGTGTCGTGGGTTTCCAGGCGGCGGTCCAACTCGTTTATTTTGGCGGCGAGCTGGCGATTCTTGGCCAGCATTTCGCGCATGCGCACGAAGGCGCGAACCACGAAAACGCTCATCTCGATGGCCTGCTTGGAGTTGAGCACGGTTGCGGCCATGATGGCGCCGTGCTCGGTGAAGGCGTAGGGCGGGTAGCGGCGGCCGCCATGCCTTTCTACTTGAGGTCACAATTTGCGACCTCAAGATTTGATCTTCTTTGGCGGTGAGCTGGAACATGAAATCCGCGGGAAACCGTTCGCGGTTGCGCTTTACCTGCTGGTTCAAGCTGCTTGACGGAGACGCCATAGAGTTCGGCGAGGTCGCTATCGAGGATGACCCTCTGGTGGCGGAGGATCAGGATTCGCGATTCGACCGGTATGGCGAGTTGCGACGGGCTTTTGGGCATCAGCTAAGTATCGCCTGCTTGAGGTCGCAATTTGCGACCTCAAGATATAGCGCTGGTTTGAGGTTGCAATTTGCGACCTCAAGATTATAGGTGTCTTCGTTTGAGGTCACAATTTGTGATCTCAAACATAATCACTTGCCGAGGCAGTTGAGGCTGAGCCACTGCCGCAGCGCGGGCGAGGCGCCCGCGCCCACATCGCATCGGCACTAGGTGATGCTTACTTCGGTGTAGGTGCCGAACACTTCGCGGAGGGCTTCGCAGATTTCGCCTACCGTGGCGTAGGCGCGGACCGCGTCCACGATGTAGGGCATGGTGTTGGCTGGAGAGATGTCTCCGTTGGCGGACGATCGTGGTTCCTGGGCCGCGGCTTTCTTCAAAGCATCGAGACGTCGTTGCACTTCTTCGTTCGAGCGGCGGGCGCGCAGGGCTTTCAGCTTTGCCGATTTGCTGGCGGGCCACGCTTTCGTCGATGTACAGGGTGTGCGGCGGCTCTTCTTCGATCACGAATTCGTTGGCGCCGACGATGATTTTTTCTTTGGCTTCGGCGGCGCGCTGGTATTGGTAGGAGGCCTCGGCGACTTCTTTCTGCGGATAGCCGCGCTCGATGGCTTTGACCATGCCGCCCATGGCGTCGAGCTTGCCGAAATAGTCGAAGGCGCCTTTTTCCATTTCGAGCGTCAAGGTTTTCAAGAAAATATGATCCGCCGAGAGGATCGACCGTCTGCGTCACTCCGGATTCGTAGGCGATGATCTGCTGGGTGCGCAGCGCGATGCGGGCGGCTTCTTCCGTGGGCAGGGCCAGGGCTTCGTCGTAGGAATCGGTGTGCAGCGACTGGGTTCCGCCCAGCACCGCCGCCATGGCCTGCAGCGCCACGCGGGCGATGTTGTTCATGGGTTGCTGCGCCGGCAGCGAGACGCCTGCGGTCTGGGTATGAAAGCGCAGCAGCCAGCTGCGCTGGTTCTTGGCCTTGAACCGGTCTTTCATCACCTGGTACCAGATCTTGCGGGCGGCGCGATACTTGGCGATCTCTTCGAAGAAATCGTTGTGGGCGTTGAAGAAAAAGCTGAGGCGCGGGCCGAAGTCGTCCACATCGAGGCCGCGCCGTTGCGCCCACTCCACGTACTCGACGCCGTCATACAGAGTGAACGCCAGTTCCTGCAGGGCGGTCGAGCCGGCTTCGCGGATGTGGTATCCGCTGATCGAAATGGTGTTGAACTTCGGCGTGAACTTCGAGCCGAACTCGAAGGTGTCCACCACCAGGCGCATCGACGGCGCCGGCGGATAGATGTATTCCTTCTGCGCGATGTATTCCTTCAGGATGTCGTTCTGCAGCGTGCCGGAAATTTTCTTCCAGTCCGCGCCCTGCTTTTCGGCGACCACCAGATACATCGCCCACAGCACCGACGCGGGCGAGTTGATGGTCATCGAGACCGTAGTCTTTTCCAGATCGATGCCGCCGAAGAGAATCTCCATGTCTTCGAGCGAATCGATGGCGACGCCGCACTTGCCGACTTCACCTTCGCTCGCCGGATGATCGGAGTCGTAGCCCATGAGCGTGGGCAGATCGAAGGCCACCGAGAGGCCGCTGCCGCCGTGTTCCAGC
Source organism: Terriglobia bacterium (assembly GCA_963696825.1). Taxonomy (GTDB): domain Bacteria; phylum Acidobacteriota; class Terriglobia; order Terriglobales; family Acidobacteriaceae; genus JAIQFF01. Next base: position 150,360 of record CAVOLN010000006.1, on the reverse strand, counting down.
AAATATTTGTAGCGCTGGTTGGTTTCTTCCGGCGAGGCGAAGCCGGAGAACTGCCGCATGGTGAAAAGTTTGCCGCGATATCCGCTGGCGTGAATGCCGCGGGTGAACGGCGGCTGGCCGGGATAGCCCAGATATTTTTCCGCGCTCCAGTCTTCGGGAAGATCGGCCTGGGTGTAGAGGCGGCGAACCGGAGTGCCGGAAATCGTGGTGAAGCGGGCGTGGCCGTGCTCGTCGCAGATTGGTTCCGGTGGGCGCGCCGATCGGCTTTTCCGGAGCTTTCTCCAGAGTCGGGAGAAGAGTTTTTTCCGCCCAGTCTTTTTCGGCTTGGGAGGGATGGCGTCCTTCAAACACGTCGGCGATCGGGTTTTCCGCGACTGGCGGCTTGGGAGGCTTCTTCTCGGGCATGTGGACCCTGCTCTGCTTCGATCATAGAAGAGGGCGGGTGCGGGGGCAAGGCACGACGTACTGGGGTGCACCGTCCACGCGTTTGCAACGGTGAGGACACTGGCCTGTCAGCCGGCTTCGACTTGACTGGTGGGACACGGTTGCCGGCCTGTTCGAAATCTGACAGCCAAGTCTGAGTCAAGAGCCGTGGCACAGTACGTCGCTTCAGTCCGGCCTCGACTGAGCGAGTAGGCTGCCCGACACTTCATCTTATGGGTCCGACTACTGGCGGGCTGGAGCGGCATCCGTCGTCGGTCTTGTTCGGCGTCGGGCTGCGGGTGCGCAGCGGGAGTGACAGGATTCCGTTGGCTTGGTTGCTGAGGGTCCTCGGCGCCGTCCTTCGCCCAGGGCCCGGGTCGTCACCGTCGCGCCGACTGCTTTTCGCAGCTCCCGCAGAATGTCCTGACGGTCGTGGCCGGCATACTCGCGGGCGAAGCGGGTCAGGGCCTCGGTCAGGATGTCGTGATGATGCAGCGTCTCCAGGCCCGGCTCGCGGGTGATGTTCAGCCACAGGCGGTGGACCAGGTGAACGTCCTCGGTCTTCAGCGAAGGCGTGTGCGGACCGATGTGGAAGGTGTCGACTTTGCGGTCGGGATGAACGACCTGGAAAATGAATTGCCGCTTGGGCTCGGGCATGGCTTCCCAGGCATGTCCGAGATAGAAGGCCTGCTCCTGCGAAGTCATCTTGCTGGAGAGTCCGGAGACCACCGCGGAAGCTTCCAGATTGTTGGCGGTCTGCACGATGGCCGACCAGGGATCGCGGGCCGGCACCACCAGCAGCGAAACGTGTTTGCCGAAACTTTCGGCGACCGACACCGCGCGGGTAAAGAGTTGCTGCTCGTAGTCGCTGAAGATCTGTTCGGTGGAAAGATCGTAGGCGGCGGTGCCGAACTGGCTCACCCGCGCCGACATGACGACGATGTCCTGCTCCTTGGTGTCGATGCGCTCCAGCGCCCACTTCAGGTGGTTCAGGGTGTTGTAGTCGCGGACCGTCACCATCACGTTGCCGGGACGGATCCCCAGTCCGGTGCGCTCCACCGTGTCGCTTTGCAGCAACTGGAAGTGTTCCTTCATGTGCTGCTCGGCCAGGGCGTGCTTGCTGCGGTTCACGCGCTCGGAAACGGTGAAGATCAGGAAGAACGCGGCGGCAAAGGAAACGCCGGCCACCGTGGCGATCGACTTGGTGAACAGATTCACGATGGCGGTGCAAAGCAGCACCAGAAAGACCGAAGCCAGGCCGAGCGGAATCTCGTGGCCGGCGATGGTGATGTTGGGCGGAACCTTCCAGCCGCGTTCGCCTTTGTACTTGACGCGCAGCACCAGCATGGCCAGGCTGTTGAAGGTGAAGCTCCAGATCACTCCGAAGGCGTAGGCCTCGCCCAGCAGGTAGACATTGCCGTGGCTCACCAGAATGGTGAAAATCTGCAGGAAGACGACCAGGTTGACGATGCGGTAAGTGGTGCCGAAGCGCGGATGCGGCTGGCGGAACCAGTCGGTGAGAACGCCGTCTTCCGAAATGCGGTTGAGGACGCCGTTGGAACCGATGATCGCGGTATTGACCGCGCCGGAGAGAATCAGGAAACCCACCACCACGACGAAAGCGCGGAAAAACAGCCGCAGCAGCAGCGGGCCCGTACTGATACATGGCCAGCCCGGCGATCAGGTTGTCCTTGTAAACCGGGATGCGCACCGAGTCCGGAATGATCATCACGAACAGCAGCGCGGTGAGTCCGGTGAAGACGAAGCTGTAAACCGCGATGATGATGGCGGCGCGCTTCAGGTTCTTCAGCTTGGGATGAGCCAGTTCGCGATTGACCTGGGCCAGCGATTCCTCGCCGCTCATGGCCAGCACGGAGTGGCCGAAGGCGATCAGGATGCCGAGGATGCCGAACTTCGTGGCCAGATCCTGGGCCAGGTCGGTGTGCTTCAGGAAGCCCAGCGCTTCCGCGCTGAACTTCAGGTTGTCGGCGGTGGGCAGCGGGACCGACTGGTATCCCTGCTTCAACAGGGTCAAGCGCGGACCAGCCCAGCAGGATGACGACCATCACCGTGGTGATCTGCATCACCCGCAACGCTTTTTCGCTGGATTCCTGAATCCCCTTGGTGTTCTGCCACCAGAAGTACACGGTGACGATCACGGCGAAGACGACCGAAGTCCAGTTGACGTCGACGTGCGGCGTCCCGTGAAACATGTTGTGCATGGCGCGCGGGACCCAGCCGTGGGCGTCGGCGGTGGCGAAGGTGTCGTTGATCAGTCCGGCGATGTATTGCCCGGCGGAAACGCCCGAGATCGGGCCGGTCAGGATGTAGTCGAACATCAGGGCGGAGACGCTGATCTTGGCCAGAGTGCCGCCCAGCGCTTCCTTGACGACGCGGTAGACGCCGCCGCGGACGAACATGGAGCAGCTCTCCACGTAAACCGCGCGCACCGCGAAGGAGAACAGCATCACCGCCAGGATGAACCAGGGAGCCGATTTCCCGACGGCCTGCTCGGCGATGCCGGCGGCATAAAAGGCGGACGAGCCCAGGTCGTTCAGCACGATGGCGGCGGCCCGCCAGTAGGAGATGAACGTCAGCATCACCGACGTCGCGACCACGATGCGAACGCGGTTACGCGGTTGAGCCGGCGGGTTGGAGAGGAGATGCCATGCGAGGCGGGCTAACTGATCAGTGGACCGGAATCGTCAAAGGCCAGCGGCGTCTTCGGTTCTGGGCGCCGTGGCCATACGACACGAGCCAAATGCTCCTGTGGTGAATAACTGTAGCAGAAGAATTCTATCCCTGAGGAGAGACCCCATGCGACGCCAGTCATGTTAGCCCATCGGCGGGGAACGGTACAGGATCGAAAAATCAGATTTGGCTAATCGGGGAGTGGCGGCGGACTTCTGGCCTCGGCCTCGGACTTCGGCCATTCAGACACGAAGACTCAAGTCGAAGGTCTGCGCAGACTGCCACTCGAATCAGCTCAAGGCGGCTGAGTACGAGGTCCGACCCGCACGTTTGTTATGCTTGCCATGTGTTGCGAATGCATAAGAGTGCCTGGCTGCTGATGTCTGCTTTCGGCCGGCTTGCAGATTGTGATCTTTCCCTCTGCCCAATCTGTATTTTCTGGGCTGGGTGGCGGTCGCTCCGCTGCTGGTTGCGCTTGTTGCGGGCGCGGGAACCGGACACGTTGCAGCTTCGCGCCGGAGTCAAGCTGCTGCCGGCACGGCCGGGTCAGGCCTTTCTGCTGGCTTACTGCTGCGGCATTCTCTGGTATGCCGGAACCTGCTACTGGATCTACAACACCATGCGCCAGTACGGCGGCGTGGGTACGCTGGCCGCGCTGGGGCTGCTGTTTCTTTTCTGTCTGTATCTTGCTCTCTATCACGGCGTCTTCGGCTTGCTGATCAGCCTGCTGGCGAATCCTGCTGGATCGGACATCGGCCGAGCGAGGCCGCGAGATCCGATTCCGGACCCGCCGGGTTCTTCTTCTGGCTCCGTTTGTGTGGGTCGCGGTGGAACTGGCCCGCACCCGCATCACCGGATTTCCCTGGGACCTGCTGGGCATCGCGCAGGTGGACAACATTCCGCTGGCCCGCATTGCCACCGTGACCGGCGTCTACGGGCTGTCCTTCGAAATCATGGTGGTGAATACGGCGCTGGCCGCCGCGTTTGTGATTCGCGCGGAGAGAGGACAGCGCAGCAAGCGCAAGCCGCTTCTGCTGGCGACGGTCGCGGCGATGGTTGTGCTGCAAGCCGGAAGATTGATCAGTCCGCCAGCGTTGCCCACCGACCACACCGCTCGCCTGGTGCAGGCAGAACATTCCGATCCTGCAGGGCAGCGACTGGACCAAGGAATATTTCGAAGGCACGCTGCGCGACTTGAGCCTGGTCAGCCTGAACTGATCCGCAGTCCGAATCTTCCTGTGCCAGGATCCATCCAGCGCGGCTCTCCGTCTGCGCATCCTGATCTGATTGTGTGGCCGGAGTCGCCGGCGCCGTTCTACACCACCGATCCCGCGTTCCGCGAAGCTGTCAGCAATATTGCGCGCGAGGCCCAAACCTGGATGCTGGTGGGAAGCCTGGGCATTCGCAACGCGGGCGAGACGCCGACACATGCCACCCAGCTTTACAACTCCGGAAGCCTGGTCAGTCCGGGCGGCGAGTGGGTGGGAGCGTTACGACAAGATGCACCTGGTTCCGTTCGGCGAGTACGTTCCGTTCAAGCGTGTGTTCGGTTTTGCCGGAGGACTGACCAAGGAAGTCGGCGATTTCTCGTCCGGGACTTCGCGAGCGCCGCTGCAGGCCGGCAGCAGCAAGCTCGGAGTTTTCATCTGCTATGAATCCATCTTTCCCGGATGAAATCCGGCAGCTGGCCGCGAATGGCGCCGAGGTTTTCGTAAACATTTCCAACGACGGCTGGTACGGCGACAGCGGCGCCTACGCGCAGCACCTGAAACAGGCGCGCATGCGCGCCGTCGAAAATAATCGCTGGCTGCTGCGCGACACCAACACCGGCGTGACCGCGGCGATCGATCCCTACGGGCGAGTCGTGTCCACCATCCCGCGCAAGATCCGGGCCGCCCTCGATGCCCAGCTATGCCCTCACCAACGTAACCACGTTCTACACCCGTCACGGGGACTGGTTCGCTTACCTGTGTGCGATAATTTCTGTAGCGGGACTGCTTGCTGCATTTCCTGTTCCGCGCCAGGACAGAACCATAATCATGATTGAAGAGCTCGAACAAGAATACTCGGGGCTGAAGGACAAAGTTCGTGATCTTCGGGAGTACCTTTGACGCAGGCAAGCTGCGTGAACAGCTAGCCGAAATCGAAAAGCAGGCTGCTGACCCCACTCTCTGGTCGAATCCGCAAAAGTCTCAGCAGGTCATGCGGCAGAAAAAGCGCCTGGAAAATGTGCTGGCCACCGAGGCCGATCTGGTGCGCCGGGGCGACGACATCTCCGCCTACTTCGATCTGGGCCGCGAAGGCGAGAACGTCGAAGCCGACCTGCGGCGCGAGATTGACGGGCTGCGGAGTCTGGTCGATCGCCTGGAAACCGAAAGCCTGCTCTCCGGCGAAAACGATGCGCGCAACGCGATCGTGACCATCCATCCCGGGGCGGGCGGCACGGAGTCGCAGGACTGGGCCGACATGCTGCTGCGCATGTATCTTCGCTGGGCCGAGCGGCGCGGCTTCCAGACCGTTCTTTACGACTACCAGCCGGGTGAAGAAGCGGGGCTGAAGTCGGCGACCTTCGCGGTGAATGGAGAGTACGCCTTCGGACTGCTGACCAGCGAAATCGGCGTCCACCGCCTGGTGCGCATTTCTCCCTTCGATCAGGCCAAGCGCCGCCATACTTCGTTTGCCAGCGTTTACGTCTCGCCGGAAATCGATGACAGCATTGAAATCGTGATCAAGCCGGAAGACCTGCGCGTGGACACCTACCGCTCCGGCGGCAAGGGCGGACAGCACGTGAACACCACCGACTCCGCCGTGCGCATCACCCACATTCCCACCGGCCTGGTGGCCAGTTGCCAGAACGAGCGCTCGCAGCACAAGAACCGGGAGCGGGCCATGAGCATGCTGCGCTCCAAGCTCTACGAATACGAACTGGAGAAGCAGCGGGCAGCCACCAAGAAGATTGAAGACTCCAAGCTCGACATCGACTTCGGCTCGCAGATTCGTTCGTACGTGTTGCAGCCTTATCGCATGATCAAAGACCACCGCACCAAGATGGAAGTCGGCGACGTGGATCGGGTGCTCGATGGCGACATCGATCCCTTCATCCGCGCCTACCTGCGGATGCGGCGGGGAGAGAAGCAAAACTAGGGCTGGCAAGATCAGTTGAGCTGATGAGAGTATGACGAGGCACTATCAGGAGTTCGACATTATGTCCCGCATGATCGATCTCATTCGCGCGTCGGCGGTGCCTTCGAACCTGATGCAGTCCGCCTCCAAGGGGTCGCTGTCGGTGCCTCGCCCGGGAGATGATCGAAATCCTGGTCCATCTGGCCGTCCACAACAAGATTTTTGGCCAGCAGGCGCAACTCACGCTGGCGGGATGGGACGAGGCGGCATCGCGAGCCGCGGCCAGCGATCCAGCCACTCCGAAAGAAGTACTGGACTACCTGATTTCGCCGAAAAATCTGCGTCCGGTGCTGCTGCCGGCGCTGCTGGCAAATCCGTCGGTGTCGGATGAGTCCTTGCTTGAGCTGGCGCCGGATGCCGGGCGCGAAGTGGTCGAAATAATGTTGAAGAGCGAGCGGATCACCGGGTCGCCCGTGATTCTGAATGCGCTGCTCTCGAATCCCAATCTGACGGGAATTCAGGGCGAAAGCATAAGGAACCTGCATCGAGCCTCCGGTCGCGGCGCCGAGCAGTTCCTGAGTCGCGGATCCAGTGCCGGCGCCGGCAAGCCGTCGAGAACAAAAGCCGACAGCGCACTGGACGAAGTCTTCCACCTTGCACCCGCGCGGATCATCTGAGGAAAGTGAACAGTGCTCTGGACGAGGGAGTGCTCGCCTACCTGTCCGAGCATGCCAACGAAATCGCCGCCGAGCGGCGATCAGCTGTTTCAGCCGATTGGCGGCTTCTACGACGAATTCGTGCCCAGCGCGGAAGAGCCGGTGGCTGAGCCTGCCGCCGCTTCGAACAGCGCGTCCACGGGCGCGAGCGCAGGGGCTGCTACCCAGAAAGCGCCGGCCAAGAAAACCCAGCTTGACCGCCGAGTGAAGAACGGGGCAGCGCGCTTGCAGAAAATCTCCAAGCTGGATATCAAAGGCCGCATTCAGCTGGCCATGAAGGGCACAAGGAAGAACGCTCGCTGCTGATCCGCGATGGCACCAAGATCGTGGCCCTGGCGGTGCTGGAATCGCCCAAGGTCAGCGACGGCGAAGTGGAAAGATTTGCCAGCCAGAAGAATGTGCTCGAAGCCGTGCTTCGCGGCATCCCGATGAAGCGGCGGTTCGCCAAAAATTATTCGATCATCCGCAATCTGGTCTTCAATCCGCGCACGCCGCTGGATCTTTCGCTCGGGCTGATGAAGAACATGCTGGTCGGCGATCTTCGCAACTTGTCGAACAACAAGGAAGTTTCCGACACGGTTCGCAAGCTGGCCACCAAGATGTTCAAGCAAAAGATGGACGCCAACGCCAAGCGCTGAGCCGGATCGAGAGGTGAGTGGTCTCCATCCCGGTCGCCTCGCTATGGAAAAGCCGGCTCAACTGGCCTCCGAACGTCCCCAGGAACTACAATTCGTGCATGGCTTCCTTGCCTGAGTCGGATCCCATTGCGGACTTGCTCAAGCGATCCCGAACCATCGCGGTGGTTGGGCTCTCCAACAGTCCGCTGCGTCCCAGCCACGGAGTGTCTGCCTACATGCAGACGCAGGGCTACCGCATCATTCCGGTGAATCCGAAAATTCACGGCTCCTTGGGAGAGAAGTCGTATCCGTCGCTGCTCGACGTCCCGGAGAAAATCGACATCGTAAACATCTTCCGCCGGTCGGAGTTTGTGGAAGAAATTGTCGATCAGGCAATCCAGCTGAAGGTCCCTGTGATCTGGATGCAGGAAGGCAGTGGTTCACGAAAGCGGCGGCGCAGAAGGCGCGCCAGGCCGGCATCTTCGTGGTCATGGACCGGTGCATTCTGAAAGAACACCGGGCGCGGTTCGGGTGATTCCCAGAAAATCGGCAATTAACCACGAAGGACACGAGGTACCACGAAGGAAACCCTGTCTGCTGGATTCCGTCGTGATCGCTTCGTGTCCTTCGTGGTTAATCGCTTTTACGCCTTAACGAAAATTACCGTGGCGTCGTCGTGCAGGCCCTCGCCGTTCGCGAAGGTGCGCACATCGGCCAGAATGCTCTCGGCGCAGGAATCGGGCTGCAGGACATGGTCGCGCATGCGCTCCGCGCCATACTCTTCGTCGGACCGTCCGTGGCTTCCGTAATGCCATCGCTGTAGAAGACCAGCCGCGAGCCTTTGGAAAGCTGCACCTGGCTCTCGGAGAATTCTCCCGTGCCCAGCCCCAGCGGCATTCCACGTTCGCTGTCCAGAAAGCGCGCGCCCTGTTCATCCACCAGCAGCGGCCGCAGATGGCCGGCGCTGGAGAAGGTCAAGCGTCGCGGGTCGATGGATTGAGCACCGCCAACAGCATGGTGACGAAACTTGCCGGAAGGAAAATCCTCCACCAGCAAGCGATTCAGGCGAGTCAGCACTTCTCCCGGGCCGCTGCAGGTCTGCGCCAGAGAGCGCAACATGCCGCGGGTTGCGGACATCAGCAGGGCGGCCGCCGTGCCTTTTCCCGAAACGTCGGCCAGCACCAGGCCCCAGCAACCATCGTCGAAGGAAATGAAATCGTACCAGTCTCCGCCCACTGCGCCGGCGGGAATCGATAGCCCGGAAATCGCGAAGCCGGGAATGTAGGGCGAACTCTTCGGCAGCAGAGCCTGCTGGATGACGCGCGCCTCGCGCTCTTCCTGGCTCATCCGCTCGCGCTCGTGCCGTTCGTGCTGAAAGCGGCGCGCATTGTGCACCGCGACTGCCACGTGATCGCACAGCCCCTGCAGCCATCGCAGCTGCTCGCGAGGGAAGGCATCCAGTTCGTGATGCGAAGCCGAGAACACGCCCACCAGCTTGCCATCCACCAGCAGAGGAATGGCTACTTCGGAGAGCGTGGATTCCTCGCATGCGATGTAATACGGGTCCTGGCGAACGTCGGGGGCGTAGCGCATCTGCCAGAGTGGAGGCGACGTAGCCGACCATGCCTTCCTTGCCGACCTTCAGCCGCGATCCCTTGCCGTGCAGTGGTGCAGCCATGAACGCCGGCCATCTCCAGCTCGCCGCGCTCTTCGTCGTGCAGGTAAAGATTGGTTTCCACGCAGCCGAATGCGCAGGAAACGTCGTTCACAACTTGATCGATCAGTTCATCGAGATCGAGGATGGAGGTAATCTTCCGCGACCATTTCTGCAGCTTGAGCAGATGTTCGACCTGATCGAGTTGCACCGGGCGGACGGTGACCGGGTCCGTGATGACACGCTTGCGGGAATGTAGCCATGGAACCAACTCCTTGGACGATGTCAGCAGGAAAACTGCCGGATTACCCTGTATGAGATGCGCGGGTCTAGGCGCCGGATTCTGTTTTCGAGCGCTGGGGAAGCGCCTTTCGCAGCCTGGGATCGCCGCCGTTTGATCTCTTCCAGACGCTCCCGAATGCGCTTTTCCACCCCTTCGCTGGTGGGGTGGTAGTAGACACGATCGTTCAGATTGTCGGGCAGACACTGCATGTCAGCCACTTTGTCTTCCAGATCGTGGGCGTACTGGTAGCCCTGGCCGTATCCCAGGCCCTTCATCAGTCCGGTGGGCGCATTGCGCAGGTGCAGCGGGACCGGTTCGGCGGCGGTGCGTTCCACGTCGCCCTGAATTTCGCCGTAGGCGGTGTAGAGCGCATTCGATTTGGGAGCGACCGACAGATAGACCACGGCCTGCGCCAGCGCCAGATTGCCTTCCGGCATGCCGAGAAAATCCACGGCATCGCGGGCGGCCATGCATTGCGCGAGCGCGTTGGGATCGGCCAGGCCGATGTCTTCCACCGCCATTCGCACCACGCGGCGCGCGATGTAGAGCGGATCTTCGCCGGCTTCGAGCATGCGTCCCAGCCAGTAGAGCGCCGCGTCGGGATCGCTGTTGCGCACCGATTTGTGCAGCGCGGAAATCAGGTTGTAGTGTTCTTCGCCGGCTTTGTCGTAGAGCAGGACGCGCTTCTGCAGGGCGTCCTGTGACGATTTCGTCGGAAATTTCCGCGCCGACTTCTTTGCCGTCGCGTCCGCGGGCCAGCGAGGCGGCGACTTCCAGCACGTTGTAGGCGCTGCGGGCGTCGCCGCTGGAATAGGCCGCGATCTTTTTCAGGACATCGTCAGAAGCCCGCAACTTCATGCGTTCCCAGACCGCGTTCTTCGTCGGTCAGCGCGCGCTTCAGCAGCTCGACAATCTGTTCTTCCGTCAGCGGCTTGAGCACGTACACCCGGCTGCGGGAAAGCAGCGCGGAAATGATTTCGAACGAAGGATTCTCGGTGGTGGCGCCGATCAGGCGGATGTTGCCCTTTTCCACGTGAGGCAGGAAGGCATCCTGCTGGGCTTTGTTGAAGCGATGGATTTCGTCGATGAAGACGATGGTCCGCGTGCCGTATTGCTTGGCGCGCTCGGCGTCGGCCATCACTTGCTTGATTTCCTTGATGCCGGTCAGCACGGCGGAGAACTCGATGAACTCGGCCTTGGTCATGCGGGCGATGATTTGCGCCAGCGTAGTCTTGCCGGTGCCGGGCGGTCCCCAGAAAATGAGCGAGCCGATGTCGTCGCGCTCGATCTGGGTGCGCAGGGGCTTGCCGGGTCCGACCAGATGCTCCTGGCCGACGAATTCATCGAGCGTGCGCGGACGCATGCGGTCGGCGAGCGGGCGGGTGCGGTCGCCTGGGTTGTCGCCGCTCGGGATGGTTTGGAACAGGCTCATGATCGAACTGCCAATCACTTGACCACTAAGGACACGAAGGTTCACGAAGCGAAATCTCACGAAGGAAGCTCTCAGTTGTCTTCCTTCGTGTACCTTCGTGTCCTTGGTGGTTAATGCCTTTTGCCTCGCCACCTCATACAACACGATACTCGCCGCCACGCCCACATTCAGCGAATCCACCTGCGGCGCTTGCGGGATGGCCACGACTTCATCCATAGCTTTGATGAGATCGCGGGACACTCCTGCGCCTTCGCTGCCAATAAAAATTGCCAGCGGCCCGGAAAGGTTGGCCTGATCGAGCGGCGTGCCTTTGTGCGATGCGGTGGCCACCAGCCGCAGGCCGAGCTGCTTTCATGCGGCCGAGAGCGTCGGACAGTTTCGCCCGCGCCACGGGCAGCCGGAAAACCGAACCTGCCGAAGCACGCACGACTTTGGGATTGAATGGGCTGACCGTGCCTTCGCCCAGCAACACGCCGCCGGCGCCGAAAGCCTCGGCCGAGCGCAGGATTGTCCCCAGATTTCCGGGGTCCTGCACTCCGGCAATGGCCAGCAGCGGTCCGGCCTGAGACTTGGCCAGAACATCTTCGAGGGAGAATTCCTTCCAGCGCACCAGCGCAGCCACGCCCTGAGGCGCTTCGCTGGGGACGGCGCTGGCAAATAGCTTGTCGGGCAGCAGGAGGGTCTCGACCTGGGCGCCGAGTTGGGACAGCAGCCGTTCGGCCCGGGCCGCCGCCGACTCGCTGAAGAAGACGGCCCGAAAGCGCAAGCCGCTGCGAATGGCTTCTTCCAGAATGCGCAGGCCTTCAATGGCGCAGTAGCCGTCGGAGGTGAGCTCGCCGCGGGCGAAGGCCCGGCGCAGCTCTTTGACCAGGGCGTTGTGGCGTCCTTCGATGCGGCGCAGGCGGGAGTTCTGACGCTTCCGTCCGGCAGTGGTCTGTCGTGCTTCGGCTTCATGATGGCGCGAGGTCCGGCTCGAGAATGCATACCTGTTCCTCTCGGCTTTCGGCGCTTTCCCATGTTATGTTAGCTTTCGCGATTTTAAGACCTTGGGGCCTGGAAGGGACCTGCGAGTGCGCGTAGAAATCGTCAAGATTAATAGCGATAACCCGGAAGCGTCACTCATCCGATATGCGGCGGACCAGATTCGCGCCGGCGAAGTGCTGGGCATGCCGACCGACACGTTCTACGGGCTGGCGGCCGATCCTTTCAACTTGCGCGCGGTGGACCGCGTGTATGACATCAAGTCGCGCTCGCGGCACAAGCCGCTGTCGCTGCTGATCGCCGACGTGGACCAGGCCGAACAACTGGCGCAGCCGCTGACCGGAAGAGTTCTATGCCCTGGCGCGGCGCTTCTGGCCCGGGCCGCTGACCATCATCGTGAAAGCCTCTTCGCGCCTTCCGCTGAAAGTGACGGCCAACACCGGCAACGTCGCGCTGCGAGTTCCCAAGGCGCCGATTCCGCTGGCGGTGGTGCAGGCGGCGCAGATTCCGATCACCGCGACCTCCGCCAACCTGAGCGGCGAAACCGAGTGCACGACCGCGCTGGCGGTTCGCGACCAACTGCAGGACCGCATCTCGATCATCGTGGATGGCGGCACCTCGCCGCGCGAAGTGGCTTCGACCATCGTCGACCTCACCGACGAAGAAGCGCGCTGGCGCATCATGCGGGAAGGCGCGATTCCGGCTCAGGAGATTTCCGAGTTTTTCGCGCAAGGATGAAAGACCAGACAGCAAACCGGCGGCCGGCAAAGCCCCTGGCCCTTGTGGGTGGTGGCGCTGGCTGCGGTCGGCGTCGCAGTCTTTCTCGGGATCAGCAGCATTCAGATCGTGCATGAAGCCGGTTTGCAGGAAGTTCATCCCGCGGACGCGATCGTCGTCTTCGGTGCGGCTGAGTATGCGGGACGTCCATCTCCCGTCTTTCGCGCCCGGCTCGATCACGCCTACGATCTGTTTCAGCGCGGCGCTGCGCCGGTAGTCATCACCACCGGAGGATCGGCGGCGGATCCCACGTTCAGCGAAGGCGGAGTCGGCCACGACTACCTGATGCACCGCGGCATTCCCGAAGCCAAATCTGATTGCCGAAACCCAGGGTTCCGATACGGCGTCCTCGGCCGAACGGGTCGCGGTCATCATGCGCACCAACCGGATGCACAGTTGCGTGGCGGTCAGCGATGCGTACCACGTGTTCCGCATCCGCAAACTGCTGGAGCATGAAGGAGTGCAGGTGTACGTGGCGCCGCGTCCCGACTCGCGCCCGCGTTCGCCGTGGCAGCGGGCCTGGGCGGTGTTGCGGGAAGCGGCCAGCTACGTGGCTTGGCGGCTGAATATTCCGGCGTAGCTGGGGATTTTTGACTCCAGCGATCAGTCACCGGTCTGTTACTATCCTGCCAACTTCGTGACATCATCAAACTGAAAAATATCTGGAGAGCGAATGGTGCGGACTATTCTGGTTGCGGTTGCGCTGTGTGTAATTTTCAGTTCGTTCGGTGAGGCACAGGTGCAACAGTCCCTGAATCTCATGCCGGTTCCAGCCAGGATGCAGATGGGAAGCGGCCAGCTTCTGATCGGCCCAACCTTTTCGGTTTCGATCGCCGGTCCGCACGAGGCTCGACTGGATCGGGCCGTCGAGATTTTTCTCGCTCAACTTGGCCGGCAAATCGGAATGCCTCCCATCGACATGCAGGTGACGGATTCCGCCAACGCCACTCTGGTCATTCAGGCCGCGGGTGGAACCAAAGAGGTGCAGGAACTGGGCGAAGACGAATCCTACCGGCTCGAGATCAGCCACGCCGGCGCTCGGCTGAGCGCGCCGAACGACGCTCGGCGTCATGCGCGGGCTGCAGACTTTTCTGCAACTGGTCGCAAACCACGAGCGAGGGTTTCGCCGTGCCCGCAGTTTCCATCGAAGACAGCCCGCGCTTTCCCTGGCGTGGATTGATGATCGACGTGGGCCGCCACTTCATCCCGCTCGACGTGCTGAAGCGCAACCTGGACGGCATGGCGGCGGTGAAGCTCAACGTATTTCACTGGCATCTCTCGGACAACCAGGGCTTCCGCGTCGAAAGCAAGAAATTTCCCAAGCTGCAGGAAATGGGCTCGGACGGCCTGTTCTACACGCAGGACGAAGTTCGCGACCTGATCGCGTACGCGCGCGAGCGTGGCATTCGCGTCGTTCCGGAATTCGATATGCCGGGCCACAGCACGGCGTGGTTTGTCGGCTATCCCGAACTGGCCAGCGGGCCCGGGCCCGTATGAGATTGAGCGCAAGTGGGGCGTCTTCGATCCGGCAATGGATCCCACCCGGGAGGAGACTTACAAGTTTCTCGACGCATTCATCGGTGAGATGGCCGAGCTTTTCCCCGACCAGTTCTTTCACATTGGAGGCGACGAGGTAAACGGCAAGCAGTGGGATGCGAATCCGAAGATTCAGGACTTCATGCACGCCCACGGGCTGAAGGACAACAACGATCTGCAGGCCTACTTCAACCAGCGTGTGCAGAAGATCGTGAGCAAGCACGGAAAAACCATGCTGGGATGGGACGAAATTCTCCGTCCCGATCTGCCCAACAGCATCGTGATTCAATCGTGGCGCGGGCCGGACTCGCTGGCGCAGGCCGCCAAGCAGGGCTATCGCGGGCTGCTGTCGTCCGGCTATTACGTCGACCTGATGTGGTCCGCCGAGCGGCATTACTCGACCGAGCCGCTCAGCGGCGCGGCCGCGAATCTGACTCCGGAGGAGCAGAAGCGCATCCTCGGCGGCGAGGCCTGCATGTGGTCGGAGTATGTTTCGCCGGAAAACATTGACTCCCGCATCTGGCCGCGCACCGCCGCCATCGCCGAACGATTGTGGTCGCCGCAGAGATGTGCGCGACGTGAATTCGATGTACCAGCGTCTTGGACGAAGCAAGCCAGCGCCTGGACTGGCTCGGGCTTGACGCACAATTCGAGTTACGAGCCCATGCTCCGCCGGATCGCGGGAACGATGACATTTCCGCTCTTAACGTTCTGGCCGATGTGCTCGAGCCGGTCAAGGACTACACTCGCGAGGAAACTGCGACCGAGCCCGCCACCAGTGCGAAGCCGCTGAATCGGGTCGTGGATGCGGTGCGGCCGGAAAGTGCGACGGCAAGGCAGTTTGCGGATTCCGTGAATGCGCTGGTCGCTGGAAACTCCAGGCCCGGGTACGGAGGCTCGGGTCAGAAGTCTGCTGAGCCACTGGCGCGACAATCAGGTTGAACTTCAGCCACTGTTTGAGAAATCTTCTTGCTCAAGGAAGTTGCGCCAATCTCGCAGAATCTTTCGGCGCTCGGAGCCGCGGGCCTGGCCGCGCTGGACTATCTCGATCGCGGCGAACACGCCGCCGGCCGCCTGGGTCACGCAACAACTTGCGTTGGTCGAACAGGCAAAAAAGCCGCAAGCTCAGCTTCTGGTCGTGGTCGCACCCGTCGGTCGAGAAGTTGATCCAGGCGAGCGCCGGTCAGATCTCGACATCCTCTCCGCCCACATTGCCCGCGAAATAGCCGCAGAGTAACCTGATGGTCATGAACCGTCATCTGAGCGAGTCGAGGACCACTGCCTTGCCATTCTGGCGGCGATTGTTCGACGCGATGTGGCGATAGCAATGACGCAGCAGAGTCTCGTAGTCAATAGGTCCTTCGACTGCGAACGCTCGCAAGCGAAGACGTTCGTCAGGATGACAGATGCTCTACGGAAGTGAAGGTCTTCTGTGACCATCCTGATTTCACCGCGAAGCCGGAATCGTGGCCGGCCCTGCCGCTCGAAGCCTGGCAGGATACCTGCGACACGCTTCACATGTGGACCCAGATCGTGGGCAAGGTTCGCCTGGCGCTGAGCCCGCTCATCAATCACTGGTGGGAGGTGCCGCTCTACATCAGCGCGCGCGGCCTCACTACTTCCGCGATTCCGTACCAGCGCGGGATCTTCGAAGTGGAGTTCGATTTTCTCGATCACAATCTGGTCATCCAGACCAGCGAAGGATCGAGCAAGACCATTCCGCTGGCGCCCCGGTCGGTGGCCGATTTCTACAAAGAGTTCATGGCGGCTCTGGGATCGCTCGGCATCGAGGTGAAGATCTGGCACATGCCGGTCGAAATTCCCAACCCGATTGCGTTTGATCGCGATACCCAGCATGCATCCTATGACCGCGAATACGTGACCCGCTTCTGGCGCATCCTGCTGCTGGTCGACACGATCTTCGAGGAATTCCGCTCACGGCTTCATCGGCAAGAACAGCCCGGTGCATTTCTTCTGGGGAAGTTTCGACCTGGCGGTCACGCGCTTTTCCGGACGGCGCGCTCCGCCGCGCGAAGGAGCCGACTCCGATCACGCGGGAAGCCTATTCGCATGAGGTGATCAGCGCCGGATTCTGGCCGGGCGGCGGCGAGATGAAGGGCGCGGCATTTTACGCCTACGCCGCGCCGGAGCCCGACGGGCTATGGGCAGAGCCACGGTCCGGCCCGGCAAGGCGTTTTATCATCCGCAGATGAAAGAATTCTTCCTGATGTACGACGACGTTCGTCTGGATCCTTCGCCCCGACAGGCGCTGCTGGAATTTCTGCAAAGCACCTACGAAGCCGGAGCCAACCTGGCCAAGTGGGATCGCGCCGAGTTGGAAAGGGCAACCTAGCCGCGGTCAGCAGAGAGTCGTTCTCGAAATGAGACGGCACCGGGTCTCAGAACCCCTTTCCTGTCCAAGGGCTTAAGCGCAAGACCCATTACGCGTCGTTCAAGGCCACTTCGTCCTTGAGCAATCTCGCATGGTCTTCCGTTACCTGTCCAAGGTTACCCCCGGGTCCTATCATCAGGTGTCTTACGAACTATGGCGACTCCGACTCTCGATCCCAAGACCAGCGACACGGTCCAGGCGCTGGTGCAACTTCTCCGTTCCCGCTCTTCGGAGGAGATTCGGCAGCGCATGTACGACAATCCGCCCGGAAGCCCGTGGTGGGCTGCCTGCAAGACCGAACTCGATCTGCGCAACAGCGAACGGTCGGCGACCGCGCTGGTCGACACCTCGCGCGTGCTGGACAAACTTCGCAGCGCCACCGACCATCTCGACGAACTCACCGACAAGCTGCTGCAAGCCACCACCGACATGGCCGAAGTGGTGAAGAGTCGTCCGCGAATCCGGCCGGCGGATGGAAATTGCCACCTACGTGATCGTGGGATTGACCATCGTGCAGCTGTTCTACATCGCCTTCCAGTTTTCCGCCAAACACTAGCAACAGATGTGGGCGCGAGCGTCCCGCTCGTGCAGGATCGTGACTCACCTCGTGAGGATCGTCAGGATCCGGCTCCAGGACGCCGATTCTTTGCCCCATCCCGCCGCCTCGGCTACCATAGCTCGCCGTGGCCAACTACATCGGCGCCATCGATCAGGGCACAACCAGCACCCGCTTCTGCGTGTTTGACGCGGCCGGCAAGATCGTGGCCTCAGCGCAAAAAGAGCACGAACAAATCTATCCGCAGCCGGGATGGGTGGAGCACGATCCCGACGAGATCTGGCAGGCCACGCAGGACGTCATCGCGCAGGCTCTGCAGCAGAGGAAACTTCGCGCCGCCGACCTGGCCGCCATCGGCATCACCAACCAGCGCGAGACCACGGTGCTCTGGAACCGGAAAACCGGCAAGCCCGTGGCCAACGCGCTGGTCTGGCAGGACACGCGGGTCGATGACTACGTCGCCGAGCTTTCCCGCGACGGCGGGCCTGACCGCTTTCGCGCCAAGACCGGACTTCCGCTCAGCACTTATTTCAGCAGCTTGAAAATCCGCTGGCTGCTCGATCATGTGCCCGGCGTCCGGAAGCTGGCCGAAGCCGGCGAAGTAGTTTTCGGCAACATCGATTCCTTTCTGACCTGGCACCTCACCGGCGGCCCCGACGGCGGACTTCACATCACCGACGTCACCAATGCCAGCCGCACCCAGCTCATGGATCTCGATACGCTCTCCTGGGACAAGGACTTGCTGGACGTGTTCGGCATTCCCGCAAGCCATGCTGCCGCGCATCTGCTCCAGCGGCGAAGTCTACGGGACGGTGAAAGTCGGCGCCGCGAAGGGAGTTGCGATCGCCGGAATTCTGGGCGATCAGCAGGCCGCGCTGGTGGGCCAGACCTGCTTCAAATCCGGCGAAGCCAAGAACACTTACGGCACGGGCTGCTTCCTGCTGATGAATACCGGGGAGCGCGCCGTCCGTTCCAAGTGCGGACTGCTCACCACCGTCGCCTACAAGTTCGGAAAACAGCCGGCGCACTACGCGCTTGAGGGCAGCATCGCCATCACCGGCGCGCTGGTGCAATGGATGCGCGACAACCTGGGTCTGATCGCGACCAGTCCCGAGATTGAAACCCTGGCGCGGACAGTCGAGGACAACGGCGGTGTCTATTTCGTGCCCGGCATTCTCCGGTCTCTACGCGCCGTACTGGAAGCACGACGCCCGCGGCGTGATCGCCGGCCTGACCCGTTACGTCAACAAGGGACACCTGGCGCGCGCGGTGCTGGAAGCCACCGCATTCCAGACTCGCGAAGTGGTCGAAGCCATGGAGAAAGATTCCGGCATCGCCCTGGACGTCCTGCGCGTGGATGGTGGCATGGTGGACAACGCGCTGCTGATGCAGTTCCAGGCCGACATCCTGAACCGCCCGGTGGTAAAGCCTCTGATCAAAGAAACGACGTCGCTGGGCGCAGCCTACGCCGCCGGCCTGGCGGTCGGCTTCTACAAGAACACGGACGACCTGCGTGCGCGGTGGTCCGTGGGCCAAACCTGGAATCCGAGTCTGGAAGAGCCGAAGCGCGCCGAAATGTACCGCATGTGGAAGAAAGCGGTGACGCGATCGTTTGATTGGACCGAGTAGGAGTCCCTAAATCACTTAAGGTTGCCCCACTCTTTGAGTGACAATGCCGGCGAAACTACGTCGCCTGTGATCGAACCCATGCCCTCAAGAAAGCCATAAATCGCAAGCTCGGCTTCCTCGTACCAAATTCGCTGGCCATGGACCGAGCACGTTTCGTGCGGACATTCCAAAGTTAGCAGGCGCTGCGCGCCTCTCTCAATCACTTCTCCTTCGGTGAAGAAAATCTTTCGTCCGCAGCCGCGACACAGAACGTGAGTTTTTGGTCCGTAGGTAATGCGCATTTGATTTTCTCTTCGTTCAGTGTAGAGCCACGCGGTGAGGTGTCAAGTGAGCTGGTTTTAAGCCCGTTTCAACTCTCTTCCCCCACCTTCAGCACCGCCAGGAACGCTTCCTGCGGAATATCCACGCGCCCGATGCGCTTCATGCGCCGCTTGCCTTCTTTTTGCTTTCTCCAGCAGCTTGCGTTTTCGCGAGATGTCGCCGCCGTAGCACTTGGCGATCACGTTCTTGCGTATGGCCGACACGGTTTCGCGGGCGATAATCTTTGCCCCGATCGACGCCTGGATCGCGACCTCGAACATCTGCCGGGGAATCAGTTCGCGCATTTTGGAAACCAGCAGCTTGCCGCGTTCGTAGGCGAAGTCGCGATGCACGATGATGGAGAGCGCATCCACCGGCTCGCCCGCCACCAGAATGTCCAGTTTCACCATCGGAGACTCCCAATAGTCCGCCAGGTGATAGTCGAGCGAAGCGTAGCCGCGTGAGACCGACTTCAGCCGGTCATAAAAATCGAGCACGATCTCATTCAGCGGCAGCTCGTAGTGCAGCATCACGCGCGATGAACTGACATATTCAAACGTCTTCTGCTTGCCGCGCTTGTCTTCCACCAGCTTCAGGATTCCGCCTACGTACTCTTCGTTGGTGAGAATGGTGGCCAGGATCACCGGTTCCTCGACTTTGGCAATCTCGCTCGGGTCGGGCCAGCGCGAGGGATTGTCCACTTCGATCAAGCGTGCCATCGGTCTTGGTGATCTTGTAGCGCACGCCGGGCGCCGTGGTGATCAGCTCCAGGTTGAATTCGCGCTCCAGCCGCTCCTGGATGATCTCCATGTGCAGCAGGCCCAGAAAGCCGCAGCGGAAGCCGAAACCCAGCGCGACCGAACTTTCCGGCTCGAAGAAGAATGACGAATCATTCAGCCGCAATTTTTCCAGCGCCTCGCGCAGCTGGGTGTGTTCGTGCGCATCCACGGTATAGAGGCCGGCAAAAACCATGGGCTTGATTTCTTCGAAGCCGGGCAGCGGCTCGATCGCGGGATTGGCCTCGTCGGTAATGGTGTCGCCGATTTTCGTGTCGGCCACGGTCTTGCTGTTGGCCATCAGAAATCCGACTTCGCCGGCCCGCAGTTCGTCCACCTCGACCGGCTTGGGAGTCAGAACGCCGAGCGTTTCCACCTCCAGCACGCGCCCATTCCACATCAGGCGGATTTTTTGTCCCTTGCGGATGGTGCCTTCGAAAACGCGAGTCAGCACGATCACGCCGCGGTAGGGATCGAACCAGGAGTCGAAAATCAGCGCCTGCAGCCGGTTCTCCGGATTGCCCTTGGGCGGCGGCACGTGCTTGACGATCGCTTCCAGAACGTCGGGCACGCCCAGGCCAGTCTTGGCGCTGATCAGCACGGCGTCGGAGGCATCAAGACCGACCGCGCCTTCGATCATCTCCTTGGTGCGCTCCACATCGGCGCTGGGCAGATCGATCTTGTTGATGACCGGAATAATTTCCAGGCGGTTGTTGATGGCGAGATAGGCATTGGCCAGCGTCTGCGCTTCCACGCCCTGCGAGGCGTCGACCACCAGCAGCGCGCCTTCGCACGACGCCAGCGAGCGCGAGACTTCGTAGGAAAAATCCACGTGGCCCGGCGTGTCGATCAGGTTGAGCTGGTAGAGCTGGCCATCCTTCGCGGTGTACATCATGCGCACCGCGTGGGCCTTGATGGTGATGCCGCGCTCGCGCTCCAGGTCCATGGAATCGAGCACCTGGGCCTGCATCTCGCGCGCGGTCAGCGATCCGGTCAGCTCCAGCAGGCGGTCTGCCAGCGTGGATTTGCCGTGATCGATGTGGGCAATGATCGCAAAATTGCGGATAAAAGCGCGGTCCATGGCTGCGGAGGTCAATGTTTGATTCTAACAGGGCAGGCGTTGGGCGTCGGTTTCACTCCGCGGACGCTCGGGCGCCTCTCGCAAACGGATGAGCCCGCGGGTCGGGTCCTGATAGCCTCGCGTCCTTTGCGACATTTTTTAGCGATCTCTGCGCTTAAAATCTCTTGCTTTTATCGCGGAGAAAAATCAAAACATTTAGAACGCAAAGAACGCAAAGTCTGCGAAGAAAACCTAAATTAGGGCGCCACCGCCGAGCCCCGAAATGCGAGTAAGATATCAAAGATATAAAATGAAAGAATGCGTTATCTGGTTAGAGCGCGCGTCAAGCCGGGATGCGAACGTGGCCTGCTGCAAGCCATCGAAAATGGAACTCTCGGCCAGGGTTCAGTGGCCGAGGGCGAGTACCTGCGGAATATGAAGGATGCAAGACTCTACCCTGATCATACGGCGCGCTGGGTTGAGGTTTGCTATTGCCCCACGCCGCTCGAGGAAGAACAGCCATACTGGAGCCAGTATTTTGAGCTGACGCGAATTCAGGATGCCCACAATCGCCGCCGATGTCGCGACCAGAATGGCACCGAACCCTGGGCATGCGGCGACTGCGACTGTACCCTCCGCCTGGAACGTAATCTCGAAAGCAACGGCGCGCCATTTCTCGAGATCCTTCGTGGAAAATTAGTCGAGATCCAACCACAGCCAAGACCGTTGCCGTCGACACGCAAGCCAGCCTGAACGCATGGCCCCTGATTTCTTTACAACGATTGATCATGTCCAACTGGCCATGCCTCCGGGCGGAGAGGGGCCGGCGCGCCGGTTCTACCGCGACTTGCTGGGGATGGACGAGGTCGCCAAACCTGCTGAACTAGTCAAGCGGGGCGGGTGCTGGTTCAAAAGCGGCGAAGTGCAGATTCATCTCGGCGTAGAGCAGAAGTTTCATCCGGCGAAGAAGGCTCATCTTGCCCTGCGATGCCATGACTACGCCACTCTGGTTAAGCGTCTGCACGAAGCTGGCGTGGACATACTCGAAGTGAATGACATTCCGGGAGTGCGGCGCTGTCATACTTACGATCCGTTTGGAAACCGCATTGAACTCGTCGGCACATAGCCGTTTGGTTTCTCTCTCCATTACAATCTCAGCGTTCGATTGCAATCTTGAAGGGTGAAACATGCGCCAGTTCTTTGCCGCAGCGATCTTCAGTGTTGCCGCCGTTGCGTTGGCTTCGGGCCAGAACCTCTCGCCGGAGGTACGGCCGTTCGTAAAAGTGGACGCCCCGGTCGTCGCGCTGACCCACGTACGCGTCATTGACGGAAGCGGCGCGGCGCCGCGCGAGAACCAAACGGTCATTGTCTCAAATGGAAAGATTGCATCGGTAAGCGATGCGGCGACCGCGCCAGTCCCCAAAGATGCTCTCGTCATGGATCTGCACGACTCCACTGTCATCCCCGGCCTGGTTGGCATGCACGATCACCTGTTCTATCCCATGGGCAATGCCATTTTCGGGGAAATGGGGTTCAGCTTCCCGCGTCTTTACCTCGCGGCCGGAGTGACCACCATCCGCACCGGCGGCTCGCTGGAGCCTTATACCGACCTCGAAATCCGCAATCAGATTAATCGCGGCGAGGCGCCCGGTCCCAAAATGCACGTGACTGGGCCATATCTTGAAGGTAAAGGAACTTTCGCTGTGCAGTTACACCAACTGAGCGGGCCGGAAGACACAACCCGAATGGTGAACTACTGGCTGGATGAAGGCGTCGACAATTTCAAAGCCTACAACTTTATTACCGCCGATGAGCTTTCAGCTGCCATCACCGCCGCCCACAAACGCGGCGCCAAGGTGACCGGACATTTGTGTTCGATCGGCTTTCGCGAGGCCGCTGCCCTCGGCATCGACAATCTTGAACACGGCCTGCTGGTCGACACTGAATTTTTCCCCTGGAAGAAACCCGGGGCATGCCCCTACACCCCGAAAGACATGGATTTCATTTCCAAACTCGATGTAAAGTACGGTCCGGTGCATGAAATGATCCTCGATCTGGTCCGGCGCCACGTTGCCATCACTTCTACCCTGCCGGTGTTTGAAGTCGAAGTGCCCGGTCGCCCCAGTATCCAGCAACGCGTGCTGGATGCGCTTTCGCCCGACGCGCGCAGCGCCTTGCTGGCCAACAAAGTGCGCATGGGCGATCAGGCTCGCCTGAAAAGAATTTACGGTTCCGAGGTTTCTCCGATGGTGGACGCGTTCAAAAAAGAAATGGAGTTCGAATTCGCCTTCGCGAAAGCGGGCGGCACTGCTTCTCGCGGGAGAAGACCCGACCGGCATCGGAGGCGTGCTCGCCGGATTCGGTGACCAGCGTGAAGTGGAGTTGCTGGTCGAAGCCGGTTTCACTCCTCTTGAGGCCATTCACATCGCCACCGTCAACGGCGCGGAATTCCTGGGCGAGGCCGATCGCATTGGCTCAATCGCCGCAGGCAAGGCTGCCGACCTGGTGGTGATCAAAGGCGATCCGTCGCAGAAAATCGAAGACATCGAAAACATGGAAATCGTGTTCAAGGACGGAATCGGATACGACCCCGCCAAGCTGCTTGAATCGGTCCGGGGAATTGCAGGGAGCCGATAGTTGAGTCAGACCCCAGTGCTCGTGCTCGCATCCGCCTCTCCGCGCCGACAGGAATTGCTGTGCAATGCCGGTATTGCATTCACAGTGCATTCGGCCAACGTTCGCGAAGCCCCGCTGGCGGGAGAAAGCGGAGCGCGCCTGCGCTGAACGCCTGGCGCGCGCGAAGGCACTGGCCGTGTCCCAACGGCGACCAAACGATCTGGTGCTGGGGGCGGACACCGTGGTCGTCGTCGGAAGCGAGATTCTCGGCAAGCCCCGCGATGAAGCCGATGCCATCCGCATGCTCCAACTGCTTTCTGGACGAACTCACCAGGTCACAACCGGCGTTTGCCTGATTGGACCTGAACTGAGAACAGAGAACAGTAAACTCACTAACTGGGTTTGAAGATACTCGTTCCGAAACCACCCTGGTGACCATGACCGCGATCACCGAAGAAGAAATACGCTTCCTACGTTGCCACCGGCGAGCCCATGGACAAAGCCGGCGCATACGCCATTCAAGGCATCGCCTCGCGCTGGATTCCGCACATTGAAGGAGACTATTTCAACGTAGTGGGACTTCCCGGTGTCGCTGGTTTACCAGATGCTGCTGGAGCACGGGTGGACGGAAGGAAGATAAGCTGAGACTCCTGAGCGATGGTGGTGCAAGCTGCTAGGTCTTTTTGTCCGATTCCTGATCGCCATCTTTCAGGCCGGCTTTGAAGTTCTTGATGCCCTCGCCCAAACCTTTGCCCAGATCGGCCAGCTTGCTCGGCCCAAAGATCAGGAGCGCAATGGCCAGGATGATCAGAATTTCAGGCAAGCCCAATTTTCCAGGCATGGAGTAAACCTCCCTGTGGGTTCGCCGAGCGCGCCGCTGAGCGCATACCAGGCTGCCAAAACACCCCTGTGGAAATTCTAGGCTTCCCAACGACTGGAGTCAAAGCACAGTGCCGATTGCGCACACTCTCTGAATGCTGGAGTCATCCTGTACATACCGCCTAGACTGTCTCGATCAGCTCGGCCAGCAGAGCCGCCCGGCGGGGTAGTTCGGAAATCGTGATGGACTCGTGCGTGGCATGGGCACCCTCTCCTACGCCGCCCAGGCCGTCCAGCGTGGGAATTCCCAGGCTGGCGGTGAAATTCCCGTCCGAGCCGCCGCCGACCGAGGCTTCTTCCAGTTTCCAGCCCAGTTGCTTTGCGATC
The DNA here is from genome assembly GCA_963696825.1 of Terriglobia bacterium. GTDB lineage: Bacteria > Acidobacteriota > Terriglobia > Terriglobales > Acidobacteriaceae > JAIQFF01. The sequence continues at coordinate 125,592 of CAVOLN010000006.1, read as the reverse complement.
TCGGCGGCTTGCTTGTAGAGCGCCGCTACACCGGAGGTGCGCTCCATCGGCGGACGGTTCACGCCTCCCGTGATCTCCAGCTTGCATTTGCGATTGAACGGCTTCAGCGCGCGCAACTGGCGATCGATTCCAGCCGCGTCCTTCATTCGCGCTACTCGCACATCGAGGGAAGCTGTCGCCTCGCGCGGGAATCGACATTCGTCCGGGTTCCCCCTGAGACCAGTCCCACGTTCGAGAGTGAGCCCGCGCTTCAGATCGACCAGTTTGGAGATGGCCGTAATTTGCTTTGCCAGTTCGACAATTGCGCTCTCGCCTTTGTCGAAATCGAGGCCGGAGTGCGCGGCTTTCCCGGTAACCTTGATGGTGTATTCGCCGACACCCTTGCGCGCGGTCTTCACCGCACCCTTCGATTCCGTAGGAAGGTTCGAGCACCAGTACCGCCGCGGATTTCCTGGCCAGGCTTTCCGTAATGCGGCGGGAGGACTCGCTGCCCACTTCCTCGTCGGAAACCAGCAGCACGGTGACCGGGCGCGGCAAGCTGTCGCTATGCCATGTGCGCAGTCCGTCGATGGCATGCAGCATCAGCGCAATGCCCGACTTCATGTCGAGCACGCCCGGCCCTGAAAGCCGTCCCGTCGCTCACGCGGCAAGGCATGCGCGGCCAGAGTGCCCAAAGGATAGACGGTGTCGATGTGGCCCAGAAGCAGGACGGGCTTGCCGCTGCGCTCGCCGGCGAAATCCACTTGCAGGTGGTCGCCGAAATTCTGAGTGCGATGAAACTTTGCGTGGCCGCCGAGTCCTTCGAAGCGCCCGGCCAGAAGCGCGCCCAGCCGGTCCACGGCCTGCTTGTTGTCGCTGGGAGATTCGATTTCCACCAACTGGCGAATGGTTTCGGTGATCGCGTCTTTTCGGTCAGCGAAGAAACGCAACCGGTTCGCGAGATCGTGGGGCACGGACAACTGCGGCTTTTTGAGGACCTTGTTCATAGGGAGGAGTTCTGATTATTCAACCACCAGGACACTATGGTACACGAAGGAAACTCTTAGCGATTCTAACTTCGGTGTTGCGCCGGCATCTTGCCGGCATTGAGACTCCAGTGGCGTCGCTGGTTCGTGGATTTGGCGGAGACGCGGTACAGTATAATCTTCGCTCCTGGCGAGAAAAGCCTGGCGAGAGAAAATGACCGACACCGCTCACCCTGCGACCGCGGCCCCGGCGCCGGTAAAGACCACGCTGGACATTATCGACATCTTCCACATCCTGCCGCACCGTTTTCCTTTTCTGCTGATCGACCGCGTCATTGAAATCCAGCGCAAGCAGCGGATCGTGGCCATCAAGAATGTCACCATCAATGAGCCGTTTTTTGCCGGACACTTTCCCAATCTGCCGATCATGCCGGGAGTGCTGATTGTGGAAGCCATCGCGCAGGCGGGCGGTGCATTGTTGCTGACCGAAGTAGAAGACCGCGACGGCAAGCTCATCATGTTCACCGGGATCGAGCGGGCCAAGTTCCGCCGTCCGGTGGTGCCGGGCGATCAGTTGCGCATCGAGGTCGAGCTGAAGAGCTGGCGGGCGCGGCCCCAGCATGATCGCCGTCCGCATGGAAGGCATTGTCTACGTCGGCGCCAGGCGTGTGGCCGAAGCCATCGTGAGCTGCCAACTGGTGGACAGCGCACGAGGGCGGGCACGTCCGATGGCGACACCGCAACCGCGGAGACGGACGAGCCGGAATCATAGGCTCAAGTATGCCGAAACACGCCCATTCCACAGGTCAAGCGTCCAGTGATGCCGTAATGCAGTCTTCCAAAGGCATCCATCCCACCGCCATTATCGATCCCGAGCTCGAAGTTCATCCCTCCTGCAAGATCGGTCCTTATTGCGTGATCGGTCCGGAGGTCGAACTGGGCGAAGGCTGCCACCTGGTTTCGCACGTGACCATCGAAGGACCAACCAAGATCGGCGCCGACAACGGCTTCTTTCCCTTCTGCTCGATCGGCATGGCGCCGCAGGACCTTACCTATGCCGGCGAGCCCACCCGGCTCGAAATCGGCGACCACAACGAGATTCGCGAGTTCGTCACCATCAACCGCGGCACGGTCAAGGGCGGCGGACTCACCCGCGTTGGCAGCCACACGCTGGTCATGGCGTATACCCACATCGCGCACGATTGCGACATCGGCGACCACGTGATTCTGGCCAACGCCGCAACCCTGGGCGGCCACATCACCGTGGGCGAGTGGGCGGTGGTGGGCGCGCTGTGTCCGGTTCATCACTTCGTCCGCATTGGAGCGCACTCTTTCATCGGCGGCGGCACGACCATCACCCGGGACGTGCTTCCGTTCTCCAAGACGGCCGCCGCGCGGGACACTCACGCCTATGGACTGAACGCGCGTCGGCCTGGAGCGGCGCGGTTTCAGCAAGGAACGCATCCGCAAAATTCACCACGCTTACAAACTTCTGCTCGCCTCGAAGCTCAATACCTCGCAGGCGCTGGAGCGGATGAAGTCAGAACCCGACCGCGGGGAAGATGTGGACATGCTGATAAAATTCATCGAAGCGTCGGAGCGCGGAGTGATCAAGTAACGCTTGGTCGTCAGAGATCGGGTGTTCAGCAGATGGGCCAAAGTCCGGGACACAACTTCTCGTCATTGAGCACATGAAAAATCGTCCATTCGTCGAGAATGTCAACGGCGGGATCTTTCGCCAGTTGCGCATTGATCATGGCGCCGAACCAGTTTCTCGACATTGCTCTGGGCTTCGGTTTTGCGTTCGGTGAACTCGTATAGTCCGACTTTGTTGAGCTTCGAGACCTGACTTGAGCCGCTCTTTGAAACACGCTTTCGCACTGCATGCGAGAATTTGAAGCGCTGCCGGGCCGCCGCCCGCACCGCCGCGCCCCACATAAATCCCGACGGGTGCTGGATGATGGAGGGTTCGTCAGTCATGAAGGCGTCGGAGCGAGAGATTCCCGGTACAAGGATTGTGCCCCGTGACCAGGACCATAATCAAGTGCGTGGATGAGATGAGGTGCGTCTTTACCCGATGTGATCTGTTTTACCGAATGTCATCCTGAGCGGAGCCAGGGCGTTCGCTTGCGAATGCCCTGGTGAAGTCGAAGGATCTCTATTTGTGCAACGAGCGATGTTGCTGTGAGGCATGCAGAGTATTCTCCTTCTTGTGGAGCGACTAGAAAAGGGTAGGGTCCTTCGACCGCGAACGTCTTCGCAAAGCGAAGACGTTACTTCGCTCAGGATGACAGGTACCGGATGACAGGTACCGGTTTCGGGAGAAGTAGCGATCATGGCGGAGCGCATCGGTCTTATCGCGGGGAACGGAAGCTTTCCCCTGCTGGTGCTGGACGCCGCACGCGCCCAGGGATTCGACGTGATCGTCGCCGCCATCAAGGAAGAAGCCTCTCCGGAAATCGAGACCCACGGCGCCACGGCGGTGCACTGGCTTTCCTTGGGCGAATTGTCCAAGCTGATCGAAACTTTTCAGCGCGAAGGCGTGCGCCGCGCCATCATGGCCGGACAGGTGAAGCATAAGCAGATTTTCTCCAGCATCCGTCCTGACTGGCGGCTGGCCAAGCTGCTGCTGTCGCTGGGCACGCGCAACACCGACTCCCTGCTGGGAGCAGTCGCCAAAACTCTGGCCGATGAAGGCATCACGCTGGAAAATTCAACCGCGTTTCTTGAGCCCCTGCTGGCCAAGGCGGGCGTGCTCACCAGCCGTCAGCCGACGCCGCAAGAGAAAAAGAACATCGACTACGGACGCGCCGTCGCCCGTCAGCTGGCGCAGTACGATATCGGGCAAACCGTCGTGGTCGCCGAATCGGCCTGCGTGGCCGTAGAAGCCATGGAGGGCACCGACGCCGCGATCGAGCGCGCCGGGGAGATCATGCGCTCGCTGGCGGGAGACGCCTCTACGCTGAGCCGTGAACTCACCGTGGTAAAGATTGCCAAACCGAATCAGGACATGCGTTTCGACGTGCCCGTGATCGGAGTGAAAACGATTGAAGTGATGCGCCGGGCCGGAGCCACTTGCCTGGCCCTCGATGCGGGAAAATGCCTGCTGCTGGATGGAAAAGCGATCATCACGGCGGCCGATTCGGCTAATATCACGATCGTGGCTGACTAGTCCGCTTTCGGAGCTCTTCCATGACTGAAACTTTTCGCCTCGCTGATCAAATTCGCCGCGCTTTCGAAGGCAATGCCTGGCACGGCGATTCCGTTCTCGAACTGCTCGCCGGCGTGAACGCCAAGACCGCAGCCGCGAAGCCGATCAAGGACGCTCACAGCATCTGGGAACTTCTTGCTGCATATTGCCGCCTGGGATGATGCAGTTCGCCGCCGCACCGGCGGCACTGCGGTGCACCTGACGGATGAAGCAGAACTTTCCGCCGGTGAAAGACGTCAGCGAAGCCGCCTGGCGTCAGGCTATCGAGTCCACCAAGCAAACTCACAATGAACTGATCAAGGCGGTCGCCGCCTTCCCCGACTCACGCCTGCAGGAACAGGTTCCGGGCAAGACCGCAGAACTACTACAACTTTTATTACATGTTCAGCGGCATCGTGCAGCACGAGCTGTATCACGCCGGCCAGATCGCCTTGCTGAAAAAGGCTCCAAGCGGCCTGAACCCGTTTGGATTAAATCGGCACAGTTCGGCTGAGACCGATCTGGGAACCGACAACTTCATCAACGTAGCCGTGATCGGCGTGGGCGCCTTCGGACGCAACCATGCCCGCATCTATCACCAACTGGCGCAGCAGGGCGAATCGGTCCGGCTGGTGGGAGTGGTCGATCCCGACGTCGCCGCGGCCGACGCCGTCGCCCGCGAATTCGGCTGCCGCGGCTTTCGGCTCAATCGAGCAGCTCGTCAACTACGCACAGCGAAGTCCAGGCCGCCTCCGTGGCTGTTCCCACAGTCCACCACCTTGAGACTGGCTCGCGCCCTCATGGAGGCCGGGGTCGACGTCCTGGTGGAAAAGCCGCTGGCCTCGTCGCTGGCGGAAGCCGACGAACTGATTCGGTCTGGCGCAAAGCCTGGGCCGGATCGGCCAGGTCGGACACCTGGAACGATTCAATCCGGCGGTTCGCGCCACCGCGCCGCTCATCACTCAGCCCATGTTTTTTGAAGTTCACCGGCTCAGCATATTCACTCCGCGCTCGCTCGATGTGGACGTCATCCTCGACCTCATGATTCACGATCTCGACGTCGTGCTCTCGTTCGTGAAATCGCCGGTCAAGGAAATTCGCGCCGTTGGCCTCCCCATTCTTTCCGGCAAGGCCGACATCGCCAACGTGCGTCTGGAATTCGAATCCGGCTGCGTGGCCAATTTCACCGCCAGCCGGGTTTCCACTGAACGCGTCCGCAAGATTCGATTCTTTCAGCCGCGGCAGTATGTTTCGCTGGACTACAGCCGCCAGGATGTCCTGGTGTTCAGCGTGGGCGAAGGTGAGGCCGCGGGAACTCCTTCGGTCAATCCGCAAATCAAGGTTGCCAAGCCGCCGATCGTGGCGGAAGAACCTCTTCAGGCTGAGCTCAGGTCGTTTCTGCGACGCGGTGCGGACGCGTTCCAAGCCGCTGGTCTCATTCGAAGACGGACGGCGCGCCCTGGCCGTGGCTCTCGACATCGTGGCCGCGATCCGCGAACACGGCCAGAAAGTTCAACTGGACCAACTGCACCGCTGAATCCTCGGCGCAAGACCGTCGTAAGTGATTGCTGCATGCAACGGTTCGGCGAGACTTCTCGCTTTTACACTTCTTGACAATCAATCGCAGCGGTTCGCGGTAATCTTTATTGACCAGTCAGGTACAAACTTAAGTGTCCGATGCACGCTGGTTTTTCGCAGATATTCCGGAAAGATGCGAGAATAGAAAAGCACTCTGGAATGTTCGTGAAATTGTATTCCGGAAGAATCAGCCCTGAGCTTGCAGCAACTCAGGGTCGGTTTCGTAGTGTCTAACGCAGTAAGCCAGCAGGTCGATGTCAACCACTGAAATCCCGCCGCGAAGCCCCGTCCCTGCAACGCCATCGGCCACGCCCCCGGGCAGCGATCTTTACGACGCGGGCAGTTGGGAAACCGCCTACACCGAGATGCACGACGTTCCCGCCCTGCTGATTCAGTTGCAGGACGATCTCTCGCGCTCGCGGCAACGGGAAGCTTTCTGGATCTCGGTAGTGGTCCACCTGGCCATCATCATTCTGGTGGTCAACTCCACCCGGTTCGAAAACCTGCTGCACCAGCGGGCCGTGATCCTGGTCAGTCCGGAAGACCTGATGAAGCCAGAAAGATCTCACTTACCTGGAGCTTCCGCCGGACGAGCAGAAGCTCACGCAGCGGCCGAAGACCAACATCATCTCGGACAAAGACCGGATTGCGCACATCGAAGGCGCCGCAACTGGATCGCAAGGAACTGAAGAAGATTCTGGACAGCGCCCGCCCGGGCGGCCCGAGCCCAGCGGCCGCCAGCGCAGTCGCAGCAACCGCCGCCACCTGCGCCGGCAGCAGAGCAGGGCCCGCCAGCGCCGCAGGAACAGCCGTCGCCGCCGCCGCCACCGCAGAACCAGGTGGCCCGGCTGCAGACTCCGCCCGCGGCGCGCCCAAGCCGACTTTCAGCACCGGCGCGATGTCGGCGGATCGGCGATCGAACAGGCAGCCCGGGCCGCCATCAGCAATCGCGGCGGATATGGCGGCGATAGCGGCGACTACGGTCTGGGCCAAGGCAAGCAAGGCGGCGAAGCGATCGGCCCGATGGACGTCCTCAGCGACACAATGGGCGTGGATTTCGGTCCGTACCTGGCTCGCGTGCTGCACGACGTGCGCGAAAACTGGTATCGCATCATCCCCGAGTCGGCGCGCGCGCCGCTCATGAAAAAGGGGAAAGTTTCGATTGAGTTTGCCATTCTGAAAAATGGCCAGGTGGCAGGCCTGCAGATCGTCGGCACTTCAGGAGACGTCGCGCTGGATCGCGCCGCCTACGGCGGGATCACCGCGTCCAAGCCCTTCCCGCCGCTCCCCAGCGGAATTCGGCGGCCAATATCTGGCCCTGCGCTTCCACTTCTACTACAACCCGGACAAGTCGGATCTGCAGTAGGTCGGTCGTCAGTCATTCAGTCGTCAGTCATCAGTCATCAGCAACAGCTCGGCACCCAAGGATTTGCTGAAGACTGACGACCGACGACTGACGACTGCTCACCAGACTCTGCATCGATTCTCCCGCACCATCGGCGAACCTGCCTTGCACTGGAATGCCTGCTGAAATTCCGGCGTGTTGGAAACTACCCCATTGGTTCGATATTTGTCCGGTGAGTGCGGGTCGATGGTGGCGTACATGCGTTTGGTTTCGTCGCGGGTCTGAGCGCACCAGCTCTGTCCATAGCCGATGAAGAAGCGCTGTTCCGGAGTGAAGCCGTCGATCGAGTTCCAGTTTCTTGCCGCGAGTTTCATTCTGCCAGGCCATGTAAGCCAGCATCAGTCCGCCCAGGTCGGCGACATTCTCGCCCATGGTGAGCTGGCCGTTGATCTTGATGTCATCCACGGCGACGTATTGCGAATACTGGTCGGAGATGCAACTGGCGCGCTGCTCGAACTGCTTTGCCGTCCTCCGGTGTCCACCAGTCGCGCAGATTGCCCTGCGCGTCGAACTGGCGGCCTTCATCGTCGAAGCCGTGAGTCAGTTCGTGTCCGATGGTGGCGCCCGGTGTCGCCATAGTTGGGAGCATCGTCGGCGCTGGGATCGAAAAACGGCGGCTGCAGAATGCCGGCAGGAAAATTGATGTCATTGATCTGCGGATTGTAGTAGGCATTCACCGTGGGCGGTGTCATGCCCCACTCGCCGCGGTCCACCGGCTTGCCGATCTTCGCCAATCTGCCGGTTGAAACTCGAATCTGCGGGCACGCAGCACGTTGCCCATGTCGTCGTCGCGCGCAATCGTCAGCGCGCTGTAGTCGCGCCACTTGTCGGGATATCCGATCTTGTTGGCCAGGGCATGCAATTTTTCCAGCGCTTGCTGTTTCGTCTCCGGCAGACATCCAGGACAGATCCATCGATGTCGCTGCTCCATGGCCTCTTCGATTTGCTTCACCATTTCCTGGGCGCGCTGTTTGGCCTCGGGAGGGAAGGCGCGCTGCACGTAGGCCTGCCCCAAGGCCTCGCCCAGATCGTTGTCGGCGTAACTCACACAGCGCTTCCAGCGCGGCTCCAGCTCCTGCGCTCCCGACAATGTCTTGCCAAAGAAATCGAAATCGGCGTTCACAAAAGCCGAAGAGAGATAAGGCGCATTGGCATGGACCAGATGCCAGCGCAGGTAAGCCTTCCAGCTGTCGAGATCCTCCTTTTGAAGAGCCGCGTCCATGGCTTTGAAGAAATCCGGCGCAGTCACATTCAACGCACGCAACCCGGGCTGGCCAGCTTCGGAGAAATATTTCTTCCAACGGAAGGATGGGCTGAGCGCCTCCAGCTGCTTGCGCGTCATCTTGTGATAGAGCAAGTTTGGGATCGCGACGCTGCACCTGGGTGAGCGATCCATTGGCCAGCGCAGTCTCAATGCGCATGACGGTCTGCGCCTCGGTCGCGGCAACGTCTGGCGAATCACCCAGCAACTCGAACATTTTCTGCACATGCGCCACGTAGGCCTGCCGAAGTTCGACTGACTTGGGATCGGTCTTGACGTAGTAGTCGCGGTCGGGAAGGCCGAGCCCGTCCTGGTCGACTTCGGCAATGACCTGGGTGGAGTTCTTGAAGTCCTGGTCGGAGTTGAAGTCAAAGAGCGCGCCGGTATTCGCCATGGCGGCAGCAACCCGCGCAATGTCTCGCTTGGAGTGCATTCGGTCAATTTGCGCCAGCTCCGCCTTCAGTGGGGTCGCGCCCGCAGCTTCGATGGCCTTCTCATCCATGCAGGCGGTGTAGTAGTCGCCGATCTTCTGTTTGACCGGATCGTTGTCCGGTGCTGGACGCCGCAGCTTCTTCGAGAATCTCGCGCAGCAGCACCCGGTTGTCGTCGGCTAGTTTGGAGCCGAGCCCCCAGCTGGTCTTATCCGGCGGAATGGGATTCTTTTTAAGCCAGCCTCCGCACGAGTAAGTGAAGAAGTCGGTGCAGGGATCCACGCTGGTGTCCATGAAATCGACGTCGAGAACGGATTGGTTGGCGCTCGGGGAATTTTGTGAATGTGCGATCGGGGCGGCGACTATCGTCGCCAGAATAGTAATGACGAGAGCAAATGCGCTTCGAAGCATGAATCTCCCTTGAGCAGCGTTTATAAATTTCAGATTGTTGATTTCAGATTTTTAGATTTCAAATCACAGCAGCGTCGACAGCTTCGAACTACAAGGCGCAACAAATCTGAAATCTCAAATCTGAAATCTCTAATCTCAAATCTCAAATCCAACAGCTCCGGTGACTAAGATTTCTCCAGCCGGATCGAGCCATCGCCGGTATGGATGGTCAGCAGTTTCCCACCGCCGTTGAGCTTTCCGTGAATGTTATTGTGTCCCAGCTGCCCTTCCACGCTAACCGGCATGTCTAGGCTGATGTGACCGTCGCCAGTGTGCAGCTCCACATCGGCGGCAAACGATTCGGGCAGCTGCAAGGCAACGCTCCCGTCGCCGGAATGGATATCCCAGCTCGAATTGATGGTTGATCCGGACGCCGCATGCGCTTCGATGTGGCCATCACTGCTGCTCAACTGCAGCGAGTCGAAACGACCAGCTGCTTTGATATGGCCATCGCTGGCTTGCACTTTAAGCGCGCCGTCGACACCCTCAACATCGATTGCGCCATCGCTCGATTGCAGATCTATCTCGCCCCTCAGGTCAGCCAGCCGGATGGAGCCATCGCTGGTCCGCAAATTCACCCGTCCCTCGCGCGGCATGTGGATTATCACATCCACCCGATGATCCCTGGAGTGAATGCACACGATGCAGGTCTCATGCGGCAAGCGAACTTCCAGCTCGACCGAGTCTCCAACCTGACGATCCACCACTTTGACCCCGCCCGGGCCGATCTTCCAGTCTTCCGCTAAAACCTGCGCTTCGATGGTGTTCTTGTCCCAGGTATCGACGCGGATGTTGGCGTCGGATGTCTGTACTCGCAACTCCGGCTTTGCCGTGATGGTGAACGTCTTCGACCACTGTTCCGCCCGGGCCAATGGCGCGGCGGCCAGGCACAACCCTAAAATCACCGATGCGATTCTCTGCATACCCTGCCTCCAACCCGGGCAGATACACTCCTGCCTCGGTCTCAGACGGTGTTACGCGACTTTCGTGAGCAAGGTTCCGGAATAGTGAGCAATCGATTGCCACTCCCTGAGCACCCGAGCCTTTTAGGTGGGAAATGTAAAGCTGGAACCCGGTACCTGACGTGCGACGGCAGCTCGAGCTGGTCCCCAGCCGCGCAGGGGCGCCAGATTGTAGCCCACGGCGCAAGCCGCGGGATCTCGAACGAGAGGCGATTCGAGGCGCGAAGGGGCGAAAGAGGCATCGACCAACCCCGCGCTCACGATCCCGGCAAGGCATACGCCATGCGCAACAGCGTTCTTTCAGAAAACGGCACATACACGAGCGCTGCCGTCGCTGCAAACGCCGCCCCGAATCCGATCTTCTGTGCCAGAAGCAACGGGGCCACCGCCCACAACTGATCGAGTATCAGGATAACCAGGAACAGCCGCTGAAACTTCTCGGCCAGACGCCGGTGATCAAAAGCCACTGCTGAGATCAGGTAAAAGCGCAAGGGGATACCGACACCCGCTGTCACAAGCACGGCTGTGAAAATGACCGCCGATCCCCACCCCGGCAAAAACGCGTTGGTGACCCGATCGATTCCGGCCAGGCGAAACAGGGCGATCACGTAGAAGATCAGATACATGACCTGAATCAGTCCGAAGAGGCCGCGAGTCAAACCACGGTTGGGCAAGGGAACTTCGAGATCTCGATGAAACGTCTCAACGGGAGGGCTGTGTTCGGCCTTTTCCGGGGCTAAGGCAACGGAGGCTGCTTCCCGTTGGTTCTACCGGGACCAAAAACCGGTACCCGCGCCGCGCCAGAGTTTCCACGTAACGTGGGCTTGTTGCCGAATCCCCCAGCGCCTCCCGCAACTTGTTCACAGCGGTGTTCAGGCTGTGATCGAAATCGACAAAAGTGTCGGCGGGCCATAACTTCTGGCGAAGCTCCTCCCGCGTGACCACTTCTCCGGGACGCTCCAGCAAGTATGCCAACACCTGAAACGGCTGCTCCTGCAGGCGAATCCGGACGCCATTCTTGCGCAGTTCTCCGGCCGCAAGGTCAGCCGTGAACACTCCAAAGCGCACGCGATTTTTCGCGGAACTCTCTGGTATGGACACGGCAGCACGAAGTTTAGCATTGGTGGCACAAGCCAAAGGATGCAGAGCCGGCAGGCTGGTTGACCTGCACATTCGGGCTTTCTCCTGGTGTCGGGTTACAGAACGCTTGCCCGAACGTCAGACTATATGGAATAGCCGCCGTCGTGTCTTCGGCACTGTTTCCCGAGGAGGGCGCACTTGTTCAATAAGAGCCTCAATCGAATGTTGATTGCTGCAATTCTGATCTCCTCCCATGCCTTCGCTCAACAATCAGGCCCACTGAAAGTTACCGTGGGCGACCCGATTGTCAACGGAGCACGCCTCCGTCCGTACCAGAACCAGTGGAGGATGAGCGTGGTCAAAGCTGATGGAAGTGTTATTCAGGATGCCGGGAATTGGACAGACGAACTCAAGGTGGTCCAGATTGATGGCAAGTTCGCTCTACAGCGCACCCAGCTAGCAACGTTCAAGAAACGCACAGGAGAGGTTGCAGCAACCACCAGGACGGTTAATGTCTTTGAGTGCAAGACCCTCGCGCCGCTTCTGCGCGCATTTGAGAGGCATCTCAGCGGCGGTGGCGATTCAAGCGTCTCGATCAAGTTCGGCGCGGGGTCAATAAGGCTGGAAAGGGTGGAAGATGGCAAGGCAGAAATAAGCGATCTTCCTGCCACGACTGCGTTCGACTTCTACGGTGGCATCTATGCGCTTCTATGGGCGTCGATGCCCCTTAAGGAGGGATTTTCAGTTACCTATCCTTCCTATGCTGAACAGGAACACCCCGAAAAAGTTTCCTGGGTGATCGCTACCGTGACCGGATTGGAAAGCGTGGATGCTGGATCAAAGGGTCGGGTAAAGGCCTGGGTTGTCGAGAGTGACACTGATATCGGCAAACTGAAATATTGGGTCGGCCAGAAACCTCCTTACATCATCCGCATGGACTACCGGCAGAAGGACGGTACGCTATGGATGCTTAAGATGATTTGAGCGGAATGCGGAATCCTTCGCGGCGTTTGCATGGCGCGACGGCTTCGATACCGGACTACAATGTCGGAGTGCGCCCCGCCGGTCCACGCTCGGAACGCCTGCCTCAGGAACGGCCACACAAGTCGCACATCTATTCACTAGAAGCCGCCGGGATTTTGATCATCGGTGCGCTGGTTCTGATTTTTACCCTCGCGCGCTACTGGCATTACATCCCCTGGGGTGCTCGCTGACCGTGGCATCTGAGCCCCTGCTGGTGGTGGTGCTGGGTCCGACCGGAAGCGGCAAGACCGCCCTCTCGCTGGCGTTGGCTGAGCGTTTCCATGGCGAGATCGTGAACTGCGATTCGGTGGCCATGTACCGTGAGTTCGAGATTGGCACGGCCAAACCGACGGCGACTGAGCGCGCTCGCGCCCCGCATCATCTGTTCGATTTTGTCGATCCCGCCGGCTACATCACCGCCGGCGACTACGCGCGCCAGGCTCGCGAAGTGCTGCAACAGATCAAGTCACGCGGAGCTCTGCCGATTGTGGTCGGCGGCACCGGGCTCTATCTGCGTGCTCTGCTGGAGGGCTTGTTTGCCGGACCGCAGCGTTCGGAGGACCTGCGCGAGCGTTTGCGGGAGCGCGCCGCAGAAAAGGGCTCGGCCCATCTGCATCGAATATTGAGCCGTCTCGACCCCGCCGCCGGAGTGAAGATTCATGCCAATGACATGCCCAAGCTGGTGCGTGCCATCGAAGTCTGCCTGGCCTCGCGGACGAAGATGACCGAAATGTGGAAGCAGGGCCGCGATCCGTTGCAGGGTTTTCGCATTGTGCGATTGGGGCTCGATCCTGACCGCGACGCTCTGTACGAAAGAATCAACCAGCGCGCCCGGCGCATGTTCGATGACGGCCTGGTGGAAGAGACCAGGGCACTGCTGGAGAAATATGGCGAGACCGCTCGGCCACTTGCCGCTCTCGGCTACAAACAGGCCGTGGCCCTGATACGAGGTGAGATCGATCGGAACACCGCTCTGCAAGCCGCGCAACAGGCCCATCGAAATTACGCCAAGCGGCAGATGACGTGGTTTCGGCGTGAGCCCGATGTAACGTGGCTGAAGGGTTTCGGAGACGACGCCAGCGTGCAGGAGCGGACGATTTCGAAGGTTGCAAACATGCAGCGAGCCATGCCTGGGTAGCGCCCGCGTCCTGCCCGCGTCCCGCCCAATGTTACCTGGCCCTCGACAAATCACCGACAACCTGCGGCGGGCAGGACGCCCGCCGGACAGCCGGCGAGACGCCGGCGCTACTCTAGAATCTCTTCCAGGGCTTTCCTCAAGTCGGGATGTTGAAACTGATATCCACTCGCTACCAGCTTCGCAGGTTCTACCCGCTGGCTGGCGAGAAACAGCTCTTCGCCCATCTCTCCGAAAATCAGGCCGACGGCGAAGGCGGGCATGGGGAAAATCGCCGGACGTTTGAGGACAGAAGCCAGAATCTTGGTGAACTCCAGCATTCGTTACTGGATTCGGAGCGACGGTGTTGACCGGCCCTGGAGATCGACTCATTGTTCAGCACGTGCTGAATTGCGCCGACGACATCGCGGACCGAGACCCAGGTCCACCACTGTCGGCCGCTGCCCAGCCTGCCGCCCAGACCCATGCGGAATGGAGGAAGCATTTTCGGCAAGGCGCCGCCATCCGCGCTCATCACCACTCCAAAGCGCATTTGCGCGGTCCGAATTCCCGCCTCGGCTGCGGGCTGGGTGGCTGCCTCCCACTGGCGGCAGACTTCGGCGGTGAATCCCTCGCCCGACGGGCTATCCTCGCGCAGGATCTCGTCGCCGCGATTGCCGTAGTAACCGACCGCGGAAGCCGAAATGAAAACTCGCGGGCGCTGCGCGCGCTTTGGCCGCTGCTTCCGCCAGATGTCCCGTGCCCTGGGTGCGGCTGTCGAGGATGCGCCGCTTCTTGGCCTCCGTCCAGCGGCCGACGATGGTTTCTCCGGCCAGGTGAATCACGCGCGTCGAAGCCGGAGACCACATCAGGTGACAGAGGGCGGGATGGGTCCCACACGATCTGGTCGTTCCCGGCAGCTGCCTCGAAGCGCGAACCAGGCGCGTGACTGCGAATCCCGGCCGCTTTCAGAGATGGCAGAAGAGCCGCCCCGATCGGGCCGGAAGATCCGCTGACGAGAATGCGCGCTGAATTCATTTTCAGACTCAACTCTAGCAGATTGTGACACCGTGCCATGTGTGGCGCGGGCGCCTCGGCCGCGAGCCTTTGACCGTTGCCTTCGCGGGCGAGTCGCCCGCGACCGCGCGCGAGCGCGCCCGCGCCACACGCCACCCACGCTATAATCATGCATGGCGACCCTGCGCCAACAGTTCGCGACCAATGTGCTCACGGTGACCAAGTTCCGTGAGCTGATGCGCAGGATGCGGGCCAACCGGCCCAACGACGATCTCGAACTCATCCGCAAGGCCTACGAGTTTTCCCAGAAACACCATGCCGGGCAAAGCCGCGCCTCCGGCCAGCCCTACCTGGTCCATCCCCTGGAAGTGGCGCTGGTTCTGGCCGAAATGAAGATGGACCCGGTCGCCATCGCCGCCGGGCTGCTGCACGACTCCGTGGAAGACACCTCGGTGACCGTCGTCGATATCCGCAAGGAGTTCGGCGAGCAGGTGGCGCACATCGTCGAGGGCGTCACCAAGATCAGCGCCATCGATTTCGCCACCCGCGAAGAGCAGCAGGCCGAGAACCTGCGCAAGATGATGCTGGCCATGGTGGACGACATCCGCGTGGTGCTCATCAAGCTGGCCGACCGCCTGCACAACATGCGCACCCTCGAGCATCTGCCTCCGGATCGCCAGCAGAAAATCGCCCGCGAGACGCTCGAGATCTACGCCCCCATCGCCCACCGCCTGGGCATGGGCAAAATCCGCGGCGAACTGGAAGACCTCGGATTCCGCTACGTCGATCCCATCGGATACCAGCAGGTCCACGACGCGGTCGAGGCGCGACGCAAGGCAGGCGAAGCCTTCCTGGCGCGGGTGGAGGCGGTATTCCGCGACAAGCTGAAAGAGGCGGGAATCACCGCGACCGTGGAGAGCCGCATCAAGCGCCTGTACAGCATCCACAAGAAACTGCAGCGGCAGCACATCACGGTCGAGCAGGTCTACGACCTCTACGCCATGCGCGTGATCACGCAATCGGTGCAGGACTGCTACGCCGTGCTGGGCATCATTCACAACCTGTGGCGGCCGGTGCCGGGCCGGATCAAGGACTTCATCGCCATGCCCCGGCCGAATTTTTACCAGTCGCTGCACACCTCCGTGATTTCGGAAGAGGGCACGCCGTTCGAAGTGCAGATCCGCACCGAAGAAATGCACAAGATGGCCGAAGAAGGCATCGCCGCGCACTGGAAGTACAAAGACGGCCCAGTCTCGGCGCAGGACGAGCAGCGCCTGGCCTGGCTGCGCCAGGTGGTGGAGTGGCAGCGCGACGTCTCCGATCCCAGCGAGTTTCTTTCCACTCTGAAGATCGATCTCTATCCCGAAGAGGTTTACACCTTCACGCCCAAGGGCAAAGTCGTGGTCCTGCCGCGCGATTCCTCGCCGATCGACTTCGCCTATTCCGTCCACACCGAAGTGGGCCACAGTTGCGTGGGCGCGAAGGTGAACGGACGCATGGTTCCGCTGCGCTTCAAACTGCACAGCGGCGACATCGTCGAGATCCTCACTCAGGCCGGACACAAGCCCAGCCGCGACTGGCTGGCGATTGCCAAGTCATCGCGCGCCCGCAACAAGATCAAGCACTGGCTCAATGTCCATCAGCGCGAGCGTGCCATCGAGATCGGCCGCAAGCTGATCGAGAAAGAAGCGCGCAAGTACCGCGTCTCGCTGAAAGACATCAAAGACGAAGAATTGCAGAAGATCGCGGCCGACTACGGCGTAGGCCGTCCCGACGATCTGATGGCGGGCATTGGCTACGGCAAATTTTCGGCGCGGCAGATACTGGGACGCCTGGCGCCGGCGGCCGGCGAGCCCCTGGCCGACGAGGAACCGGAGAAGCCCAGCGGCCTGGCCAGCGTGGTGCGGCGGGTCTTCGGCGGCGACCAGAACAACAACGCCATCCGGGTCAAGGGACACGGCGACCTGCTGGTCTACCGGGCGCGCTGTTGTAACCCGATTCGCGGCGAAGCCATTGTCGGCTACGTCACCCGCGGCAAAGGCGTCGCCGTCCACGCGCTCAATTGTCCCAACGTGATGAACCTGATGTATGAACCGGAACGGCGAATTGATGTGGAGTGGGCGCAGGACGATGGAACTCCCAGCGCCTATCCGGTGAAGCTCACCGTATTCTGCGACGACCGTTTCGGCATGCTGAAACAAATCACCGCCGTGATCAGCGACACCAAAACCAACATCCGCAACATCGAAGCCCGCACCAACAACGGCCAGGCCAATGTCGACATCGTGCTCGACATCGCCGACTTGAAGCATCTGGAAAACATCGTCAACGGCGTGCGCAAGATTCCCGGCGTGCACGACGTGCAAAGACTGCAGAAGATCTAGTCGTCAGTCGTCAGTCGTCAGTCCTCAGCAAAACATCAACTGAGAACCGGCAACTAGAAACTGAATACTGGTTTTGTCTCTCTTGTCTTTCGGTTGTTTCTGATCTTTACCTTGGTAGCTCTATTTCCCTTTTCGTAACTTCCGCGTTCAACGAAGTTGACTCCAGCGGTGTCGATCTGCGTTAATTCTGAACACTATCCACCAACCTAGGAGGCTCCATGCGCGACGTGATTGCGACCAAAGAAGGACCGCAGGCGATTGGTCCCTATTCCCAGGCCATCCGCGCAAACGGATTCGTCTTCGTTTCCGGGCAGGTGGCCATTGATCCGGCGAACCAGCAGGTGATCAGCGGAGACGTGGCCGCGCAGACCGATCGCGTTCTCAAGAATCTTTCGGCGATCCTGACTGCGGCCGGAAGCGGCCTGAAGAAAGTGGTGCGCTCCACTGTTTTCCTGAAGAACATGGGCGACTTCACCGCCATGAATGAAGTCTACGGACGATATTTCAATGTCGCGCCGCCGGCCCGATCCACGGTGGAAGTCGCTCGTCTCCCCAAGGATGTTCTGGTCGAGATCGACGTGATCGCGCTGGCCTGAACCCCGGGCCGCATTGCCCCCCTGGGCAGCGCCCCGTTGAGTCCGCTGCTGGCAACCGATCCCGACGCCATTTACAATCCCTAGTCCCGCATTTCTCGAGAACAACAGGGAGAACGAGTTGATCCCACGCTACACCCGTCCCGACATGGCCCGCATCTGGAGCGACGAGAATCGCTTCCGCACCTGGCTGGCGGTCGAAGTCGCAGCCACCGAAACCCTGGCCGAAGCCGGCATGGTTCCCAAGGAAGCCGCCCGCGCCATCCGTGAGCGGGCTGACTTCAATCTTGACCGGATTGCCGAGATCGAAGCTGAAGTTCGACACGACGTGATCGCCTTTACCACCGCTGTTGCCGAGATCGTCGGTCCGCACGCGCGCTGGTTTCACTACGGACTGACTTCGAACGATGTGGTCGATACTTCCCAGGCGCTGCTCATCCAGCAGGCCTCTGCGATCATCGCCGCCGACCTGGAGAAACTTTCCGAGGTGCTGGAACGGCGTGCCTGGGAGTTCAAAGACACGCCGATGATCGGGCGCACCCATGGCATCCATGCCGAGCCGATCACCTTTGGTTTCAAGCTGGCCAACTGGTATTCCGAAACCCAGCGCAACATCGCGCGCTTTCGTAGCGCCGCGGAAGACATGCGCGTAGGGAAATTTTCCGGAGCGGTGGGCACGTTTGCACACCTCAGTCCCGAACTGGAAGAGAGCATGTGCAAGCGGCTGGGACTGAAGGCTGCGGCGATCTCATCGCAGGTGATCCAGCGCGATCGCCACGCCGCCTATCTGGCCACGCTCGCGGTCATCGCCTGCACCCTGGACAAGATCGCCACCGAACTCCGGCACCTGCAGCGCACCGAAGTTCGCGAGGTCGAGGAGTTCTTCAGCGAAAAGCAGAAGGGCTCGTCCGCGATGCCGCACAAGCGCAACCCGATCACGCTGGAGCAGATCAGCGGCCTGGCCCGGGTGGTGCGCTCGAACGCGCAGGCGGCTTTTGAAAACGTTGCGCTCTGGCACGAGCGCGACATCTCGCACTCGTCGGTGGAGCGCATCATCATTCCTGATTCCACCACGCTCGTGGATTACATGCTGCAGAAGACCACAAACGTGCTCGAGACCATGTTCGTGTATCCGGAACGCATGAAGTCCAATCTGGAAAGCACCGGCGGCCTGGTCTTCAGCGGGCAGCTGCTGCTCGATCTGGTGGAACACGGAGTCTCGCGTGAGGAAGCCTACCGCGCGGTGCAGACCCACGCCATGCGCGCCTGGAAGGAAGGCCGTAACTTCCGCGAACTGGTGCTGAAGGACAAGAGCATCACCAGCCGTGTCCCGCGCCAGCAGATCGAGCGCGCCTTCGATCTGAAACGGCAGCTAAGAAATATCGACAAGATTTTTGCGCGGGTATTTGGGAAGAAGCACAATGCGAAGAACGCAGTCCCAAGGAAACGGCGCAAAATCTAAAGAAGTAAAGTCCACAGAAACGTCCGATACGAGCATGGCGGTTCAACACCCTGTCGAATGGCCCCTGTCGGACAAATTGCATTCGCCGGCATGGGGTATAGGTTGTGTCGGACGCGAAGGTGATATTGGGAATTCGGGTTACGATTTGCGGAGGACTATGTGACTTCAAAATACCTCTTGCGTGGAGTTCTGATAGCCATTCTCAGTATCGTCCTCGCCGAGCCTGCTGAGGCAAAGGGATATCCCTCGGGTGGGGCGATCGTGGCTGCAATAGTGGGAGTGGTTGCGACCGTAGTTATCGTGGCCGTTGTAGTGATTCACAAATCGTCCGAAAAGCCAACCATTACCGGGTGCGTGAACTCAGGAGAAAATGGGCTAAGTATGACCGACGACAAAGACAAACGGTTATACGCGCTCTCCGGCAACACTTCAGGCCTCGAGCCGGGCGATCGAATGACTTTGCAGGGCAAGAAGATTAAGCCGAACGCCGGGAAGGCGCTTGGCTGGGAAACAAAACATGTAGCCAAGAACCTCGGCGTCTGCCGGCCCTAGGCGTGAATCCAGCCCTACTCCCGTTTCGCCAGGGCCCCATCCACCGAAGCCGCTCCCGGCCCCAGCCACACCAGCGCAAGACACGCCGCCAGCAGGGTCAACGGGTGCTCAAAGCCTCCGGGCTTAAGGAAACCGTTTTTGAGATGGACCACCAGGATGGCGACGATCATGTCAAAACCGTTGAGCGCGGCAGCCCAGCGAGTAAATAGTCCGATGATTAGCGCGATGCCTCCGAGGAACTCCACCAGAGTCACGATCACGGCCGATACGAACGGCAGCGGTATGCCCGCTCCGCCGAAAAAGCCAGCCACGCCGTGGAAGCCCATGCCAAACAGCTTCTGCCAGCCATGCGCCAGGTAAACGATGCCGAGCACAACCCGCAGAACCGTGATTCCCCAGGACTGATTCGAACCGTTGCTCATGCGATTCCTCCAGAACCGACTGTCATGTCTCGTCGCTGCCCATACCGATTCCCGAAAAATACTCAGACGGCCGGCCTGGCCCTCCTCGTGACTGACTGCGCCGATTAACTGCGGCAGTTATGCCTTTTCGACAGCCAGACCTGCGCCCTTCCACTCTTCCAACCCACCTTCGTAAGCGCGAACGTTTTCGTAACCCAGCTTGGCCAGCTTTTCCGCCGCCATCCGGCTTTGCGGACACTTCGGGCCGCCGCAGTATACGACGATCTCGGCGTTCTTGGGTAAATTCGTGCTACGCACTTCATGTCCGACCTTGTCCAGAGGCACGCGGCGCGAGCCGGAAATGTTCTCCCCCTTGAACCACTCGTCGGTCAGGACATTCCAGAACTGGATGGGCCGCTTGCTGTCCAGCAGGTGACGAACTTCCTGGGTTGAAACGGTTTTTACCGATGTTTCGGTTGTTGCAGTGGGATGGGTCATGTCTGTTCGCTTTCGTCTTCCAGGTTATTGAAAGGCCTGGCTTGCAGGACCTCAAGCCTGGATTCGTTTAAGCACGCGACCAATATACTCGTTATAACGACTACTGTCATACAGCAAGTCGACCCATGCTTACATCCTTTCCGACCGATGGTCGCATCCAATAATTAACTAACCGGTTAATCAATGTGGAGAGGAGAAAAATGGTTATGACAGGCATATTCAGGACTGTGGGCTCGTTTCTCGCTGTGGGCATTCTCAGCGCCGGCCTGGCGGCTCAGACCGCCAACGCCCGCTATGACAACGATATTCAAACCCGGGTGACGGAGCAGTTGGAAAGGAACAAGGATTTTCGCAACCTGCAGGCCACGACCGAAGACGGCATCGTGACCCTTTCCGGCAATGTGGATCTGTACCAGCAGAAGCTGGACGCGGCCAAGAAAATCCGCAAGCTGGACAAGGTGCAGGGTGTGCGCAATGAGGTTGCTGTCAGCAGCAGCGCCCCCGACTCGGAGCTGGCGGCGAAGCTGGAGCGCAAGCTGCACTATGACCGCATTGGCTACGACAATCTGTTCAACTTTGTCGACGCATCGGTGAACAACGGCGTCGCCACTTTGAACGGGGAGACTCGAACCGACGTGGGCCGCGACTCGGCACTGTCGCTGGCATACATCATGCCCGGCGTGAAGGATGTGATCGACAACATCAAGGTCTCGCCGGTTTCAGGCTTTGACGACCGGATCAGGATCAGCGCTATGCGCGCGATCTATCACGATTCGGTGTTGAGCCGCTACGCCAGCGATCCGGCAAAGCCAATCCGCATCGTCGTGGACAACGGCAAACTAACCCTTTACGGCACGGTTGCCAGCACGATGGACAAGCAAATCGCCGGGATGAAGGCAAACCAGGTGTTCGGCGTGTTCAGCGTGCAGAACAACCTGGAAGTAGTCAAAGGCTCGTAAGAACGTGTGGGCGCGGGCGTCCCGCCCGTGCGGCGGTGACAAAAGTAAATGGAAAAGGCACGGCTTCGGCCGTGCCTTTTTTAGTGCGGCGCGGGCATCCCTTCGACTTCGCTCAAAGCAGGCTCAAGCCCGCGACTTTTGATTGGAGCATTCCACCCCCGCTCGGAAATAGTGTCTAATAGTCGGCAAAAAATCCGGACCGCAAGGAGAGACTCCCATGCCTAAGGTCAAAGCCAACAACATCACCATCAACTATGAGCAACAAGGAACTGGTGAGCCCCTCATTCTCATTCCTTTTTTGACCGCCGATCACGCCTGTTATGCCTTCCAGGTCGCGGAGTACGCCAAGCACTTTACCTGCGTCTCGCTCGACCTCCGAGGCACAGGTGAAACGGACAAGCCCGAAGGCGTCTATTCCACCGAGCTTCTCGCGGACGATGTCGCCGCTTTCATGCAAGCCGCGGGTATCCGGAAGGCACATATCTCCGGCCTTTCTCTGGGCGCGGTCATAGGTATGTGGCTCGCGGCGAAGCATTCCGACAAAGTTCAGTCTTTATCGCTGCATAGCGCTTGGCCGAAGACGGACCCCTTCATAAAGACTCTGGTCGAAAGCTGGCAGATAGTGGCCAAAGCGTTGGACAGTGTTCCTCAAATGGTTATTCGCGCAATCTTCCCCTGGTGCCTTACGCCCGAGCTCTATGCCGCCAAGCCGGACTACATCCAGTCCCTGGCTGACTTTGTCATGAGCCGACCAGCGCAGCCTCTCGGGGCTTTCCTTCGGCAGTCAAATGCCGTGATAGCCCACGACGTGGAAGCGCAACTTGACAGAATCACCGCGCCGACCCTGATAACATTCGGACGTCAAGACCTGGCGACCTCCACTCGTTTTGCCGATCCTATGAAAGGTGGTATTCACAATTCCGAGCTGCTGATCTTTGAAGGGTGTGCACACACGCCGATCTACGAGAAGGTCGAGGAGTTCAATCAGAAGACCTTAGACTTCTTGCAGCGCCACGCAGGCGCTGGTTTTGCATCATAAGAGTGGATCAGTTTGACCCGGAGGTGGGTGAAGCGTGTCAAAAATAAGCCGCCGGCTGGAGGTAAGCCTTAACCTCAGCACTATTTCTTCACCCTACAGCCGGTTGATCAGCGCCGCCACATATCCAGCCCCAAACCCGTTATCAATATTCACCACGCTTACATTGGACGCGCAGGAATTCATCATTCCCAAAAGCGCCGCCAGGCCTTTGAACGCCGCGCCGTAGCCGACGCTGGTAGGCACGGCGATCACCGGCACGCCGACCAACCCGCCCACCACGCTGGGCAGCGCGCCTTCCATCCCGGCGCACACGATCACCACCCGCGCCCGCGTCAGCGACGCGCGATTGGCCAGCAGCCGGTGAATTCCGGCCACGCCGACGTCGTAAAGATGCTCGACGTCATTGCCCATCATTTCCGCGGTGACCACGGCTTCCTCCGCCACCGGAATGTCGCTGGTGCCGGCCGAAACCACCGCGATGATTCCCTTGCCATATTTCTTCTGGTCGCGCTGCAGAACGATGGCCCGAGCCAGCGTCGCGATACTCGGCCTTGGGAACTTTCTTCTTGACTGCGGCGAACTGTTCTTCACTGGCCCGCGTCGCCAGAATGTTTCCGCCATGCTTGGCCAGGCGGGAAAAGATGGACGCCATCTGCGCCGGAGTCTTGCCCTGCCCGAAGATCACCTCCGGCATGCCGTTGCGCAATGCGCGATGGTGATCCACCTTGGCGAATCCCAGATCTTCGAATGGCAGATGCCGCAGGCGTTCGACCGCTTCATCGGGAGAAAGCTTGCCCCGGCGGACCTGCTCGAAAAGTTTGCGGATGGAATCGGCGTTCAAGGGAGCTTTCAGCCGTCAGCTCTCAGCTTTCAGCTAACGCGAGTCTAGATTAGCATTTAGAAGCGTTAACCACAGAGGACACAGCGAATCACGAGAGGCTTGCCAGAAAAAGGTTCCCTCTGTGATCTCCTATGTCCTCTGTGGTTAAGGGCTTGTGGCTATGCTCTGACCGAGGCGGGCAGCTTCTTGCCGTTGCCGCGAACTTTGGCGGCGATTTCCCGAAAGGTTTCTTTCGCCCGGCCCGGCTCTTCCAGATGAACCAGAAACAAGCGGCGCAGCATGCTTCGTGGAACCCGCCCCTTGAGATAGGCGTCATACAAAGCATTGCCCAGCATGTAGCCGAGCAACTGCGCGCTGGATTCGATCTTCCTGCGCTCCGATTCGGGGGTTTCGCGCAGCAGTTCGCGGCCCGCGCCGTCTTCGGCCGCCGGGCGCGCCGGGTACAGCACCCGCGATCCGAAATATCCCAAAGCGTACTCCAGAGTCTGGGTGTAGAAACGGTTTGCGTTGGTCACGGCTCGCGGCATTTCCACTGCGCGAGGGCAAACCGCGGCAGGCATGATGCAGAAAGCGCGCCGCTTCTTCCGCCGCATACATCATCTTGAACTCGCGCACGTAAAAGGCATTCACCTGCGGCAGATACACGCTGCCGCGATCTTCCACGTGGCGCACCATGGCTTCGGTTTCTTCCTCGGTGGCGTGGTGGCGGGAGAGCAGCTGGCGCAAACGCGCGTCGGAGGCGCGGCAATAAACTTCCGGCATCAGGTCCACCAGAAACTTCGGCTGCGTGCCGTTGTGCGAAGAATAGCGATCGATGTCGAGAAAGCGCAGCAGGCTGTCGATCAGGTTGTAGATGGTGGGCGCGAGATCGGGACCTTCTTCCTCGGTGCGTCCCCAGCGGCTCAGGTGCAGACGGTAGTTCTCGTATTTTTCCAGCGGAGTGGAATTGAAAACGCAGACCACGTCATCGTTCACGCGCACCGCTTCGACCTGCTCGTGCCGTTCGCCGGCGGCGCGCCAGTAAAGCGCGTCCACATTCTGCAGGACGGTGAGCACTTGCTCTTCCGGCAAGCGCTCGCGCAGCACCCGGGGAAGATGCCCGGGCGCCAGGTGCGACTCGCCAAACAGCACCATGATGACCGCGTTGGGATGACGTTGCCGAATCTCGGCCATCTTGTGGGCGGCATGACGATCGCGCGCCCCGATCTTGCGCAGATCTTCGCGCGGCATGCAGTCCAGTCCGTAGATCGCCTCGGCATGCTCGCGCGCGGTCACCAGCAATTCGTAGAACGGCGCCCAGTCGTATCCCCAGTCGAGATCGAAGCGAATGCGCTGCTGCAATTCTTCGGCGTCAATCTCGCGCCGCCACCATTCGTCGAGAATGTGCTGGTCGCGGGAAAAAATTGTTTCCACGCCCAGCACCACGGGACGATCTCCGGGCTGGGCGCGCTCTTCGAGCAGAGTTCGCGGCAAAGCGCTGGGCCGCGGGCAGCGCATGGTAGTCGCCGATCAGCACGATGTCGGCGTCGCGCACCGCTGGCCTTCAATTGTTCGTCGATCGATGACCGATTCGTAGGACCGAAAGGCCTGGCTGAAATCGTGCAGATATTTGCGGCGGCCGTTGGGATCGTTGATCCGGATCTCGCGCTCGACTCCCGCCAGGGCGTGCAACTGCGCCTCACTGCGCCGGAGCCGTAAGCTGGAGGTGGATGCCATAAGCTCGTCGTTGGTCGTTAGCCGTTGGTCCTTGATCCGGCTCACAGCGCTGCCGGCCAGCGCACCAACGGCCCACGACTGCTTTTCTTGACTCTTCTCCTGAGCCTCCCTATGCTCCAAGATTCGAGCTTCGGGAGCCCATTTGCCCAATCATCCGCCGCAGAACCTGACCGTCGCCACCACCGGTGCCAGCGGATCGCATCTTTCTGCAAGCACCTGCTGCTCGCGGTGGAGCGCGATCAGCGCGTCCAGACCGTCAACTTCATCGCCTCCGACAGCGCCCTGCGCGTCATGGCCGAGGAACTCGGACTGCGCGGCCGCAGCAACCTGGTCGGACAAATCCTGGGCCGGATCAGCAAGGCCTCGCGCAAAATCCAGCAGCAGGCCAATGCCGATATCGGCGCCAACATCGCCAGCGGCTCTTATCCCGCCGACGCGATGGTCGTCATCCCGTGCAGCATGGGGACGCTGGCCCGCATCGCCAACGGCATCGCCTCCCAACTGATCGAGCGCGCCGCCGACGTCTGCCTCAAGGAGAAGCGTCCGCTGGTGCTCTGCGTCCGCGAGACGCCGCTCAACAAAATCCACATCCGCAACATGTACCGTGCCGCCGACGCCGGCGCGACCGTTTTCCCGCTGATTCCCGCCTTCTACTTCCGTCCCGCCAGCTTGGATGCCATGGCGCGCGAATTCGCCTACCGCGTGCTGGCCCACATCGGCCTGCCCCAACCCGACGCCTACCGCTGGAAGGGCTGACACATCCGCCGCTTACAGCAGTCCGGTTACTCGGTGGTTACTTCCAGTGTAGGAAGGCGGGAGAGAAGCAGGTAGATTCCTGTCGGCCATGACCTGCGGGGAGAACCGAGACGCGATCCCACCACAGATTTTATTTACTGTTTCAACTCCCCACTTTCGTGCCGGTTGACGTGGCCGAGCGTTTCGTACTAATGTGCAATTACACCGGAAAGGAGGTGGTCTGATGACAAGTTCTGAAGGTAATAGTAGTGGGAATCAAAGACCAGGTGAGGTGGCTGAGACTTAGGGCGGTTGCTCTAAGAACCATCGCACGACTACCGGTGATTTAGGGTTGCATCCACCCGGCGATGGAAGTTTGCGCCGGGACCCGGAGTTTACCGAAGGGGCCACGTAGAGTGACCACCCCTTGGTCAATCCCAAACAGTCCACCGGGCGGCCCGCGTACTGCAAAGTGCGCGGGCCGTTCTCTTTTTCGGCAGTGACAGAAACAGCGAACCTCAGCGGCGTCAGATTCCGGCGTCTTATGGCACGACTGAAGTCGTGCCCTTCCCAGCAGCATTTCGCCCTATGGCGAGACTATCGCGGTGTGTTCTTCCCGGTGGTGCGGTGACGCCGAAGGAGGTAGTACTCGTTTTCCGGGCGGTCGTCCTGCAGGGCGGGCGCTATGCGGAGCTTCCGCGATCATCTGCTCCAGGGAGATTTCTTTTTTGAGCACGTCGGCGAACTGCAGCTCCGGCGTGGATTCCGGACCCCATTCCATGAAATCGTGCGCCGCCTTCGGAGTGCAGATGCTCGGCCAGTTCTGCGGCGGTCCGATCGGGCAACGGACGATTGCTGGCGAGGAAGTGATATCCGCCGCCTTCTACGGAACGGAATACGCGGACGTAATGGAAAGATTCTTTCAGAGCGCGGGCGACCGAGGCGCGGACTACGGCGTCTCCGCCCGGCAGCCACTGCTGCAAAATTCCGTCCGAACGCAATCTTCGCTTGATGATGGCGTAGAACTCCTTCGAATAGAGCAAACTCGAACCCGCCGCTTCCACCGGAGGCGGCGGGTCGATGGTGATGACGTCATATTGTTCGGTGGTGCGTTCCAGGTAGCGTCGCCCGTCGTCAATCACCAGGTGCGAGAGTGGCGAACGCAGCAGTTCCGGGCCATCGGAGTGAAAGAAGCCGAACACTCGCGGAACGCTGGGGACCAACTCCACGGCGGTCACCGGAATGTCCCAGGAAAGCAGCGAACGGTAGGTTGTGCCCATGCCGAAGCAGACACCAGAGCGTTCTTCGGCGGATGGTCAAGAAAGGCCAGCGGCAGGTGAGCCATGAACTTGGTGATGGGAGTGAGTCCGGTGATTCCGACTCCGTTGATCAGCAGGAGTTTGTTTCGGCCTTCCCCGGTGGCCACAACGGTTGCGGTGTTATCGCGCAAAACCTCCGCTCGTTGAAGCTGGCTGCGCCCGAACTGGTCCTCAAAGCTGGTTTGGGTAAAGACGAGCACCAAAGCCAGCAGCACGGCCGCGTAAGAAGCGGCCGGCTTGCCAGCGTCGAAACGAAGCCTTGTTCCCTCCGAAAACAATTGCGGGCGCAGGCCAATCAAGAGCCAGGGCAGTGAGAACGTGAACAACACCCAGCGCTCGCTCATCAACGGCAGTAGCAGGAAGCCGGACAGAAGCGGTCCCAGAATGCAGCCCAGGATATTCAATGCATAAGCTTTACCGGCTCTGCCAGGATCGCCGCCCGACCAGCGATCGACCAGCAGCGGAGTGATAAAGCCCACGACCGCGGAGAAGGGAGCAATTCCGACGGCCAGACGCAACAATTTGGGGAGATCGATGTCGGGATTGGCAGCAACCAGAGAGAGTAGCGGAAACAACCCGAGCAAGGCCCAGATCAGCCTGCCTACCTGGCGATTTTTCTGGCTCCAGATGCGGTAGACCTGCAATCCCAGGAACGTTGAGACCAGGTAGGTGGCGAGGATGGAGGCGAAAGCATAGACCACGGTGCCGAGGTACGGCGTGAACTGGCGGATCCAGACCACCTCCATCGCCAGGCTGGTCAGCCCGGTGAGGAAGAGTAGCAGCAGAGGATGGGTGGATGAGTTGCGCAGCCATTTGATCGGCGCCCTCTTTACGAATGTTGGAATCACGAATGTCGGAACGCGCCGTAATCGACGGTTGTGACTCAGGACTGGCCATGCTAAGCGCGACCGCGGAGAGAGCGAGCAGGCCATTGCACGCCGCGCCGATTTTCAGAGTGTTCCGGAACCCGTAGAGCTCAACCAGCAGCAGAGGAATTGTGGCCCCTACCACCGCGCCCAGGACGTTCGCCAGGTACAGATAACTGAATGAGCGTTCGGATTCCCGCTCGATCGCCCGGCCGCGCCATTTGCGAATCGCCAGCATGGCCAGCGGTATGGTGGCGCCCATGCACGCGCACCATGGAATCAGCGTCAGGGCGAGCCAAATACCGGAGCCGAGATAGTAGGCCGCGGAGGAAGATACTGCCATCCGCTCCAGCAGTTTTCGTCCCCACAGCAACTGGTACGGAACCAGCAGCGCCGATATGCCGATCAGCAATTCCGCCAGCGCGTAGAGGCGAATCGCTGGAATTCTTATTCTATTTTCGTACTTGCGGATCAGGCGGCCGCTTCCCCAGGAGCCCAGGCCCAGGCCGGCCATGAACATGGAGAGCACAATCGAGGTCAATGCGGTGGTAACCCCGAACTGCGCCATGGCCAGCCGGAGCCAGACGACCTCGTACAGGATGCTGCAGAAGCCGGAGACCAGAAAAAACAGGAAGAACCAGACCATGAAGAAGAAGTGTCTCATGGCGCAGCGCCAGAGCAAGGCGTCTGCATGCACGAAAATGGGACGGGATACTGACGGCCGCCAGTGATCTCACTTCACTCCGTGGATTTTTCGAATCCCAGCCGGACTACTTCCGCGGTGTCCTCGGCTAACGTCAGTTCTCGGCTTCGGTCGGCGTGAACCAGCGTACTTCATCGGCATCGTCGGCGGCCTTTGCTTCGCCAGAGACTCGGCGGCACAGAAAATCGATGAGCACAAAGTGATAGAGGGTGCGGCCTTCGTCGTCGCGGAGCACGCGATCATAGACGCCCAGCAAGTCGGCGGGCTCGACCGTGAGGCAGGTTTCCTCCTGGGCCTCGCGAATCGCGGCTTCGCGCAGGGTCTCTCCCAGTTCCAGAACGCCGCCGGGGATGGACCACTCGCCGGCCAGGGGAGGGTGTCCGCGCTTGACCAGCAGCACGCGGCCGTCGTCGATGATGATGGCGCCCACGCCGACGAGTGGCGAATCGGGATACTCACGTTTCATGAATGGTTGGCCTGTGCAAAACTGCGGCCTGGTTGATGGGACTATAATTTTGCTCTCATCGCTCTTTTAGTAAACAAATAGCGGAAACCAATCCTTCCCCGCCGTTCTGGCTGGTGGGTTGAGCTGTTTTGGCGGCGGGCAGGCCCTCTGAATTTCCAAATCGAATGCGAAAGGAGATAACCCTCATGTTTACCCGCTTTGTGGAATGCCACGTGAAACCAGACAAGAAGGATGACTTCACCAACAAGCTGCGCAATGACGTGCTGCCCATCTTACAGAAGCAACCGGGCTTTGTAGACTTGATCGGCCTGGTATCTGAGAACGATCCCGAGCGGATCGTTTCCGTCAGCTTCTGGAACAGCAAGCAGGATGCGGAGCGCTATCATCGCGAACAATTCAACCGCATCGCCGAAATGCTCAAACCAGTCCTGAAACGCGACCCTGTGGTTGACACCTTCAACGTGGATACCTGGACCACCCGCCGCATCGCGGCCGGTAAGGCCGCCTGATCCTGCTGCCCCGGCGAGTCGAATTGGCGCGCCGGGGCAGCTTCCCAACTAACTTACGTGTCATTCCGAAGCCAACTTTGTTGGCGAGGAATCTGCGTTCTGCGTCGACGGAACAGCAGATTCCTCGCGCAGTGCTGCTGCGCTTCGGAATGACAATTTCAGACACCATTAGGATTCCCCACTAGCTTCCATTCCCCGGTCTCGCGAATTTCGTCCGCACGCTAGAATGTGGCCTGTGTCCCTCGACGAATACAAACGCAAACGCCGCTTTGAGGAAACTCCCGAGCCTCCTCCCAAGCTGGAGAAAAAATCGCAGCACCGCTTTGTGGTGCAAAAGCACCGCGCCACCCGCCTGCACTACGACTTCCGTCTGGAGATGGAAGGCGTGCTCAAGTCCTGGGCGGTGCCCAAGGGCCCGTCGCTCGATCCCGCCGACAAACGGCTGGCCATGCAGGTGGAAGATCATCCGGTTTCTTACTTCGATTTTGAAGGCACGATTCCCGAAGGCAACTACGGCGCGGGCACCGTGATGGTGTGGGATGTGGGCACGTGGGAGCCGCTCTCGCCCGAACCGGTGAAGGGAAATTCGTTCCCGGCACCGATGCGGAAGCGTCGGCCATGCTGAAGAAGGGCGATTTCAAGATCCGGCTGCATGGCAAAAAGCTCAATGGCGATTTCGCGCTGATTCACATGCGTTCGCGCCGTCCCGGCACCAAGGGCACGGAGTGGCTGCTGATCAAGAAGCAGGACGATGCGGTGGTGAAGGGCTACGACATCGACCAGTACGACGAGTCGGCGCTGACCGGCCGCACCATGGCTGAGATCGCAGGCGACCAGGGTTCGGCGAAGTGGACCAGCAGCCGTCCGGCGTCGCGTGGGCGCGGTGAAAGCGCCCTGGCTGGCGGATGCGATCGCCAAGTTCGATAAGAAGAAGAGCAAAAGTTTAACCACAGAGGACACAGAGGAGCACGGAGAAGTCAGTAAAAAAAAACGAAAAAGCCGAAAGGATAGCCAGCCCGAGAACAATCCCGAACCGCAACAGCAACAGAATCAAAGAATTCCTCCGTGTCCTCTGCGTCCTCTGTGGTTAAAGATTTAGAGGGCGCGGTCAAGCGGCCGATGCCCACCGCGATTCATCCCATGCTGGCCACGTCCGTCGACGAAGCCTTTCGACGATCCCGAGTGGCTGTTCGAAATCAAGTGGGACGGCTACCGCGCGATTGCATTCATCACCAAGGGCAAAGTTCGCCTGGTGTCGCGCAATCAGAACGACCTGACCGCCCAATATCCCGAACTGCACAATCTGGCCGCCTCCATCAAAGCGGAGACTGCGATTCTCGACGGCGAAATCGCCGCCCTCGACGAGCACGGGCGCTCGTCGTTCAGCCTGATGCAGCAGCGCACCGGAATTCGGCGAGCGTGGCCGGCGCACCGCATCCCGCCGGGATATTCCCGTGCTCTATTACGTCTTCGATCTGCTCTATCTGGACGGCTACGACCTGCGCCGGGTGTCGCTCGAGCAGCGCAAAGAACGTGCTGGCGCAAATTACGTCGACGCGAGCGGCCCTGTCCGTTACTCCGATCACTTTTCCCAGGGCAAGGCGCTGTTCGATGTCGCCAAAGCAAAAGGGCTGGAAGGAATTCTGGCCAAGCGCCGGGATAGCGTTTACGAAGAGCGCCGCACCCAGGAGTGGCTCAAGATCAAAATTACCCAAACCCTGGATTGCGTCATCGGCGGCTACACCGATCCCGAAGGCAGCCGCTTGTATTTCGGATCAATCGTGCTTGGGCTGTACGACAAGAATGGAGAACTCATTCATGTGGGCCAGGCGGGCACCGGGTTCGATCAGGCCATGCTGAAGGAGATCTGGAAGGAACTGCACAAACGGGAGACGAACCAGCAGCCCTTTCCCCACGGCGTGGAAGCGTTGCGAAAAGTGCATTGGGTGAAGCCCGAACTGGTGGCGGAAATCAAGTTCTCGGAATGGACCCATGTCACCGCGGAAGGCGGCGCGAAGTTGCGTGCCCCGGTGTTTCTTGGTTTGCGGGAAGACAAAGATCCGAAGGAATGTGTCTTGGAGCAGATGTAGGCGCGAGCGTCCTCGGTCGTGCAGGTGTGAGCAGGCGTCCCGCTCATCTTGATTCTTCATCTGGTTCAGCTCTGTCGTTCTCAGGACGAGTCAGTT
Organism: Terriglobia bacterium; assembly: GCA_963696825.1. Lineage (GTDB taxonomy): Bacteria > Acidobacteriota > Terriglobia > Terriglobales > Acidobacteriaceae > JAIQFF01. Next base: position 93,887 of record CAVOLN010000006.1, on the reverse strand, counting down.
GCTGCGGCAGACTAGAACGCTCGACTTTACTTTATGTCTTTCATCGCCAGCATCGACCCGTAATCCCGACCCGACGGTTCCACCGCGCGGACAACGATTCCGGCGAAGGCGTCGCGGAACTCGGGGTATTTGGCCAGCCAGCGCTTTCATCACTGCCAGGTTGTCCTGAAAAGTGCGCCCGCTGTCGGAGACATCCGCGGCATTGGTACTTCACCACCAGGTCGAAGTCGTGGCCCACCGGAACGGGAAACAGATCGGTGAGTTTGAAGGTCTTTGCCGCCTGCCGTCAGATCTGCAGGAGGCAAATCCGCCGGCTTCACGGTCTGCATCTCGTCATACAGCCTGTCGGTCGTGGCGGTGGCCATGAAAGGCACGGGAACCAGCAGTTCGCGGGCTTCGCCGTAGTAGAACCAGGCGTTGTGGTTTTGCCCTTTGGCTTTGAACTCGCGCGCGCGGTCGGCAAACCAGTTGCCGTCATGGCCTGCGATCTGGGTCAGCTTGGCATAGAAGCCGCCCAGCTTCCAGTCCGCGCCTTGCTGCTGCAAGACAAACGACACGGTGTAGGCGCCCTTGAGGCGGACGCCGCGTCCAGAGTGACGATCGCCGTAATTTCCCGGCGGCAGATTGGGAATCACAAACACGGCGCTGTCACGAGTCTGTCCCTGGGCTCCAAAAATACCGCACAGGAACTCAGCCCGCTGCAGCGGGGCTCGTGCCCTCGGCCTTGAGCAGAAATGGGGGACGCGGCACCGGCTGGGTACCTGCCAGGTTGGCCTGGTTCTCCTTGATCGCGTTTTCAATGCCGGAAAAATTCGTTGCCAGGCTGGTGATCGCATTCTGCCGCAGCGATGCCGACGTCGCCGCGCGCAACCATATCGTAGAAGCGCCTGGCAGTCGCCACCAGCGCCGAGCGCGTGGCCTCGTCCATGTCGCCGGTGGTCAGGCAGGTCTGGGCAGAGCTTGTGTTCGCAGCCAGGGAAATTAACACTACCGAAAACCATCGCAGGGCAGTTCTCGTATAACTGATATTTCACCTCTAAGCAATCCTGGTAAGCAATCTAGACGGTCCCACACGTATTCGCGCGAAACGGTTTTGTCCGGTAGTCTTATGCCAGCGTGTACTTGCCCCGCTCAATCACCTTCTGCGCGATCTGCTGTCGCAGTTCGATCGTGTTGAACGGCTCGTGCTTCGCCAGGCGGCGCAGAATCGCCAGCTGCGTGCGCAGCATGTCGCCCTCGGCCACGGCTGCGATGATTTTCTTCGCCGCGGCTTCGATCTTGTCCATGGCCTGCGAGAGGTAGACCCGGGTCATGGCGATCGGCACGGCGGCCGCAGCTCTCGCCCTTGCTCTCCACCATCTTTTGCGCGCGCAGCACCGCCGACTCCATGGCGTAAGTCTCGATCACCATGTCGGCGATCGCGCCCATGACTTCCTGCTGGTCCTGAATTGCCTGCATGTATTTCTGCGTGGCCGCTCCGGCGACAAACAGTCCCAGCTTCTTGGCCTGCGCCACCAGTTTGCGTTCTTCCGCCAGCGGGCCTTCCAGTTCTTCGCCGGCGCTCGGCCCGGCCAGCACTTCGTCCATCAGCTTCTTGATCGCGGGCATCAGCGGCAGCTGTCCCGACATGGCGCGCTTCAGCAGGAAGCCGGTGATGATCAGCCGGTTGATTTCGTTGGTGCCTTCGAAGATGCGGTTGATGCGCGCATCGCGATAAGCGCGCTCGGCCGGATACTCCTCGACGAAGCCGTAGCCGCCGTAGATCTGCACCGTCTCGTCGACCACGTAGTCGATCATCTCCGAGCCCCAGACCTTGATGATCGAGCACTCGACCGCGTACTCCTCGATCGCCTTGCGAGTTTCCTTGGCGGCATCGGCGCTCGATTTGTCGACTTCGGCGAGCGCGACGTCCATCATGCCGACGGTGCGATAGACCAGCGCCTCGCCGACGTAGATCAGCGTCGCCATGTTGGCCAGCTTTTCGCGGATCAGGCCGAAGTCGGCGATCACTTTGCTGAACGCCTTGCGCTGCTTGGCGTAGCCGATGGCGTTCTCCAGCGACACGCGCGCGCCGCCGACGCACATCGCGCCCAGCTTGAAGCGTCCGATGTTCAGAATGTTGAAGGCGATGATGTGCCCCTTGCCGATTTCGCCGAGCACGTTTTCGACCGGCACCTTGCAGTCGTTCAGAATCAGCGGGCAGGTGGAAGATCCGCGGATGCCCATCTTGTGCTCTTCCGCGCCGACGGAGAATCCGGGAAAAGTTCTTTCCACCAGAAACGCGGTGAACTTCTCGCCGTCCACTTTGGCGAAGACGGTGAACAGGTCGGCGAAGCCGGCGTTGGTGATCCACATCTTCTCGCCGTTCAGGATGTAGTGCTTGCCGTCGGGCGAGAGCTCGGCGCGGGCGCGGCAGTTCAGCGCGTCCGAGCCGGAGGACGCTTCCGACAGCGCATAGGCGCCGACAATTTCTCCCGCCGCCAGCCTGCGGCAGATACTTCTTCTTCTGCTCTTCCGTGCCGAAATAAACGATGGGCAGCGTGCCGATGCCGGTGTGTCCGCCCCAGGTGGTGGCGAAGCCGGCATACTTCGCGATGTGGTCGGCGATGACGGCGGCGGTGACCTTGTCCATCTCCAGGCCGCCATAGGCTTCCGGGATTTCGACGCCGCTCAGGCCCAGGTCGCCGGCCTTCTTCAGCAGATCGCGAGTGACGGAGAAATCCTTGTGCTCCATCTTCTCGGCGTTGGGAAGGATTTCGTTGACCGCGAACTCTTCCGCCGTCTGCCCGATGAGCTGATGCTGCTCGGTGAAATCTTCGGGAGTGAAGACTTCGTCAGGCTTGCGCTCTTCGAGCAGAAAGCTGCCGCCGAGATTTTGGTGCTGGGGATTGCGGTTGTGGCCATGTCGAGAACCTTTCTTAACCACAGAGGACACCGGGGATCAAAGAGGGAACTTTCTGCGACATTTTAATTGTTTCACTTTTCCCAATTCTTGCCATCAACCATTCGTTTGGTGCCGTTACGAAGGTAGGTTACGTAAAAGCGAATCAAGTTCGTTCTCCCCAATGTCTCGGAAGCTCCAAATCGACAATTCCTCAGTGATCAGTGTGCCCTGTGGTTAAAGCCTTTCGAAGATCCCCGCCGCGCCCATGCCTCCGCCGACGCACATGGTCACCATCCCGTAACGCGCCTTGCGCCGCTTCAGTTCGCGGATGATGGTGGCCGTCAGCTTGGCTCCGGTGCATCCCAGCGGATGTCCCAGCGCGATCGCTCCGCCGTTCGGATTCACCCGTTCGGGATCGAGCCCGGCTTCCTTGATCACGGCCAGCGACTGCGCGGCGAAGGCTTCGTTCAATTCGATCACGTCGATGTCGGAGAGTTTCAGTCCGGCCAGCTTCAGCGCCTTGGGAATCGCGAACACCGGGCCGAGTCCCATTTCTTCCGGCTTGTAGCCGGCGGTGGCAAAAGAAACGTAACGTGCCAGAGGCTTAATGCCCAGCGCTTTGGCGCGCTCGGCGGACATCACCACCGCCGCTGCCGCGCCATCGGACGTCTGCGACGAATTGCCCGCGGTCACCGTTCCCTTGGCATGAAAGGCCGGCTTCAGCGCGAGCAGAGCCTCGAGCGAAGTGTCGGCGCGCGGGCCTTCGTCCACTTTGAAAACTGATTTCCTGGCGCTTCGGCTTGGAGCCGTTCGGAGTGGTGAAGCTCACCGGCACCGGCACAGTCTCGTCGTCGAACTTGCCGGCCTGGATCGCCGCCAGCGCCTTCTGGTGGCTGCGCAGCGAGAATTCGTCCGCCGCCTCGCGCGTGATGCCGAAGCGCTGGGCCACTCGTTCGGCGGTCAGTCCCATAGTGAGATAGGCGTCGGGATAGTGGTCGATCAGCCAGGGATTGGGCGAAATCTTGTGCCCGCCCATCGGAATCATCGACATCGATTCCGTTCCGCCGGCGACGATGATCTCCGCGCCGCCGCTCATGATGCGCTCGGCCGCCATGGCAATCGCCTGCAGTCCCGAAGAGCAGAAGCGATTGATGGTCATCGCCGAGACCTCGACCGGCAGCCCGGCGCGCAGCGACGCGATGCGGGCGACGTTCATCCCTTGCTCGGCTTCAGGCGTGGCGCAGCCGAGAATCACATCTTCGATCTCTTTGGGATCGACCTGCGGCACGCGCTCCAGCGCGCCTTTGATGGCGATGGCAGCCAGTTCGTCGGGACGGGTGGCGCGCAGCGTGCCTTTAAAAGCGCGTCCCACAGGCGTACGAACGGATGAAGCAATGACAACTTCTCGCATAAAAGTTCCCAATGGCTGATGTGAACAAGTCTAGCACTCAGCCGTCGCGCCAGACCTACGGACCATAGCAACAGAACATTAGATGCCATGAATTCCAATTGGCATCTTGGCCGGATCCCGACAAGCACCGAACCGCCGGCCTTGCCCGTGTTCGGCAGGCCAACCATTTTCGACATTTCAGCATTGACTGTGTGTAACGCATATCGTTACACTACACACAGTGATCAAGAGCTTCCGGCATCGGGGCGTCGAGAAGTTTTTCCGTACCGGGTCGAAGGCGGGGATTCAACCGAAGCACGCCGCCAAACTGCGTTTGCAACTGTTTGCGCTCGACAACGCCAAACGGCCGGGCGACTTGAACGCTCCGGGATGGAGGTTGCATTCGCTGGCCGGGCAGCTTAAAGACCATTGGGCAGTCTGGGTCAGCGGGAACTGGCGTCTGACCTTCAGGTTTGAAGGCGAGGATGTGATGCTAGTGGACTATTAGGACTATTACTAGGAGGCGACTAATGCGAATGCACAACCCACCACATCCCGGCTTGGTCCTCCGCGAGTATCTCGGAGACATAGCCGTATCGGCGGCTGCGGCACATCTGCGGGTCACGCGCGTGACGCTGTCGCGCGTGCTGAATGGCAAAGCGGGAATCTCCGCCAACATGGCCCTCCGCCTGGGGGCGGCCCTGGGCACGTCGCCTGATCTCTGGATCAACATGCAAGCCCAGTACGATCTCTGGCGGGCCCGGCGCGGCCGGCAACCGGCGGTGCGCCGGTTCCCGCATGTGGCGGGCACCGACCCTGGTGACCGAAATCTGAGCGCTTAGACCCTCCGGCGGAGCGCCAAATCCTACTCCAGCGTCACCGACTTCACCAGATTCCGCGGCCGGTCCACATCCAGACCTTTTTTCACCGTCATGTAGTACGCGAACAACTGCAGCGGCACAATTTCCAGCAGCGGCAGCAGCAGTTCGGGCGCCTGCGGAACAAAGATGGTGTGGTCGGCGAGGCGCGCAAGTTCCTCATCGCCTTCGGACGCAATCGCGATCACGCGCGCCGACTGCTGCTTGAATCCTCGGATGTTGGCCAGATTCTTTTCGTAGCGCAGCACCGATCCGGAATCGTTGCGATCGCAAGTCGCGATGATCACCACCGGCAGGTTCTCGTCGATCATCGCGTTGGGGCCGTGCTTGGTTTCGCCCGTGGGATAGCCTTCGGCGTGGATGTAAGAAACTTCCTTCAGCTTGAGCGCGCCGTCCATGGCGACGGGATAGTGAATGGCGCGGCCCATGAAAAGAAAGTCTTCGCACTTTGTAAAACTTGTCCGCCAGCCGCTCGCAGGCTGCCGGCGCGGACTTGCAGCAGGGTTTCCAGTTTTCCCGGCAGATCGAGCAATTCGCGAATGTATTGCCGCCGCTGTTCTTTGGAAAACTTGCCGCGCACCTGTCCCAGATAAAGCGCGAACAGGTAGAGCACCGCCATCTGCGCGGTGAAAGCCTTGGTGGAAGCGATGCTGATCTCCGGTCCGGCGTGGGTGTAGAGCACGCCATCGGCCTCGCGGGCGATAGTCGAATCGACGACGTTCGAAATGGCGATGGTGCGCGAGCCTTTGGCTTTGGCTTCGCGCTGGGCGGCGGTCGTGTCGGCGGTTTCGCCGGACTGCGTGATCACGATGGTCAGTTCGCCGGGGCCGATCAGCGGATTGCGATATTCGAACTCGCTGGCGTAATCCACATCCACCGGGATGTTGACCAGATCCTGAATCATGTACTGGCCGGCCATGCCGGCGTGCCGGCTGGTGCCCGAGGCCACGATGTTGATGCGGCGCAGGGAGCGAAGTTCATCCGTGCTGATGCGGACGTCGTCGAGCCGCACCACAGCTTCTTCGAGCGACACGCGGGGCGCGATCGTATCCCGCAAGCCCTGCGGCTGCTCGAAGATTTCCTTCAGCATGTAGTGGGGAAATCCGCCTTTGTCAGCCATTCGCTTCTCCTAAGAATCTTGCCGGCGCGATCAGACTCCAGCTCCGCCGAATGACTGTGCTTCTTACTTCGCCCGTCGGACTCAAGACCACCAGATCAGCCGGAGCGCCGGGCTTCAGCAGCCACCTTGATTGCGGCCGCCATGACCGGTGTTGCCGCCGTTCATACTGCCGCAGTTCATGCTGACACCCGCGCCGGATTCACGGTCGCCAGCCGCACCGCCTGCTGCAAATCCCATTGCGCAAACTTCATCACGTTGCGAACCGCCCGGTCCATGGTCAGGACGCTGCCCGCCAGGTTTCCCCCGCCGTGCACCTGCCATCTTTCACTTCCACTTCGAGCGATCCCAGACGATAGCGTCCGTCGGGCATGCCGGTGGCGGCGGTGGCGTCGGTGATCAGCACGGCCGCCTCCGGTCCTTTCGCCTTGAGAAATAATTGAACGATCGCCGGATCGAGATGAATTCCGTCGGCGATGATGTCGGCGGAAAGGCGCGAATCGGTCAGCACTTCGCCCAGAATTCCAGGATCGCGATGACCCAGCGGCCGCATGGCGTTAAAAGTGTGTGTGGCGTGACGGGCGCCCGCGGCCACTCCGGCGCGAGCAGCGTCCAGATCGGCGTCCGAGTGGCCCAGGCTCACACAAACTCCGCGCCTGGCCGCCTCGGTGATGACTTCGATAGCGCCTGGCAATTCCGGCGCAATGGTCATGCACGCGAATATGTCCGCGCGCCGCCTGCCAGAAGCGATCGAACGCCGCCAACGAGGGAGCCAGCAGATCCTCCGGAGGATGCACCCCGCGCCGGCAGTGGCTGATGAACGGACCTTCAAGATGAATTCCCAGCGGCCGCGCCCGCAGTTCGTCGGGCTCGCGCTGGACTGTTTCCGGTTCTCGGCGGCTTCGATCGCATCCGCCAACCGCTCCAGAGCGGAAAGCGTCGCATCCAGCGGAGCCGTGACGGTGGTGGGGAAATAGCTGCTGACGCCGTGCGATGCCAGCAGCCGCTCCACCGGCGGCAGCGCGTCGGCTCCGGCTTCCATCACATCGTGCCCGGCGCCGCCGTGAATGTGGATATCGATGAATCCGGGCGCCAGAATGCCGTCCGGGAAATCCACCGCGCGGCTGCCCGCGGGAAGTTCCCGCGCGCGTCCGCGACGTGACTTCCACGATGGTGCCGTCCTCCACCAGCAGCAGCGGCTGCTCGATGCGCTCCAGGGGCGTGAACAAAGTTGCCGCAGTGATCGCGATCATGGCAAGGCAATGCTATATAGCAAAGCATCATTCTATAGGAAATTCGGGATTGGGCTCCAAGGTCGAGGTTGTAAAGTGTGGGACGCGAGCACAGGCCCGGAAACGGCGTTCCGAGCGGTCGCCCAGACCCTTCGCGAACCATCGTCGGATGCTATACTTTGATCGGAATCGTGCCCTCGGCCCGGTGTTTCCTTCGGCCGCCGCAGTTCCGTTGATCGCGCCTGTTCGATCTTGTCGGGGAGTGGCTCAGCCTGGTAGAGCACCTGGTTCGGGACCAGGGGGTCGGAGGTTCAAATCCTCTCTCCCCGACCAAATTCTCGCGATTTTCCGAGGATATCAAGCCGGGTGCCCCACCCTTTTCGCGCACTTTGCGAAAGGGTGGGGGACTTATCGATACATGCGAGATCAAATTGCCGTGAAGGCGGACTCTCAGTCCCACGCTTCGCAAAAAGCGCGAAGGATGGGGCACCCGGCAGTCGAACTGCCCCACTCAAGCCAACGGCGGGCTTGAGTGGGCCACCCGTCCCGTCCTCAGCCGGTCTGGCGCAGCCCTACGCGTGCAGACTCCATGAAACGTTGCACCAGCGCGGCGATCTCATCGGCAGCCGTGTCCAATGCGAAATGACCGGCGTCGAGAACGTAAACTTCAGCGTTGGGAACGTCCTGGCGGTAGCGTTCCGGCTCGCCGGGATCGAACGACAGATCGTACTTACCCCACATCACCAGCAGGCGAGGTTGCTTCTCGCGCATCCAAGCCTGCCATTTCGGATAGGCGTCGACGTTGGTGCGATAGTCGTAGAAAAGGTCGCTTTGAATGTCGGCCTGGCCGGGTTGGCTGAGAAAGGCAAATTCGTCGTTCCATAGATCCGGATCATAGCGTTCCACGCTGGGATCGTTTCCGACATGGCGGGTTCGCGTTGTCGGCAGTGACAGGAGATTAGTGCGAAGGAGGCTTTCGTTGGCAGTGCGATCGGCCCAAAAGGCTCGCCGCGCCTTCCAATTCGCTCCCAGGCCTTCATTGTGCGCCACCGCATCCTGGACGATGAGAGCCTCGACCCGGTCGGGATGGGCCAGGGCCATGCGAAAACCCACAGGGCCGCCGTAATCCTGCATGTAAAGCGTGTAGTGCGAGAGCCTGAGCGCTTCCGTGAAGTGATTCATGATCTCGGCGTAGTGGTCAAAGGTATACGCGAATTTTTTTGGGTCGGGCCAGTCGCTGTGTCCGAAGCCCGGGTAATCGGGCGCAACTAGGTGATAGCGATCGGAAAGCCGGGCGAAGAGAGGCTCGAACATCCGCGATGAAGAGGGAAGTCCGTGCAGCAGGAGAAGCGTTGGCGCATCTTTCGGGCCGGCTTCTCGGTAAAAGATGGAGAGTCCATCAATCTGTATCGTGCGATAAAAAGTCGGATGTTCCACGGGGCGTTCCTTTCTTTGAGCTGAGGCCAGCGATTGAAGTGACGCGAGCACCACGAAAACCACCAGCGTGGTGCGGGAGACTGCAAATGTCCGCTCCCACCGGAAGATTTGAGAAGCCGTCTCGTTTAGTTCGCTCATGCTTGCTGGATGCCCATGTCAAGCCAAGTCACTACCAACTGCCGGCATGAGCGCCTCCATCCACGTGAAGGATCTCTCCAGTCACTTGATCTGCCTGCGCCAGGTAGAGAACAGCGTCAACAACATCTTTTACCTCGACGATTCTTCCGTTAGGCTGTCTCGTCTTAATAGAGTCCTTGGTATCGTTTTTATGCATTGGTGTATCCACGACGCCAGGAGCCACGGCATTGAAGCGGATACCCTCTTTTGCATACTCGATGGCGAGGCTCCGGGTCACCGTATTGAGGCCCCCCTTTGTAATCATTGAAACCGAGGCATTGACGCCGGCGATCGGTTGATCGGCAAGCGCCGCGGTGATGCTCACAACGTTCCCCGATTTCTGTTTCAGCATTTGTTTTACAGCGAGTTGAGTGATGTAAAAGAACCCCCAGAGGTTGGTCGAGATCAGGGCGTTGAACTCGTCGGTAGTAAAGTCGGTGAAAGGCTTGGTGCGCATGATTCCGGCATTATTCACCAGCACATCGATCGTTCCGAAATGCTTGATCGCCGCTTCGACCGCTTTGGCGGCTGTGTCCTGCTTACCAATGTCGCCATCCACGAGAACCAGGTTAGGGGAGGCAGTCATCAATTGGACAACCGAGGATTGAGTGGCATTAAGAGACGTGGCGACCACGTTATAACCTTCCTTCAGGAAGGCCTCGATCAGACCCGAACCGATACCCCCTGATGCTCCTGTGATGATTGCTGTTTTCTTATCTGACATGCACACTCCGCAGTCTGCAAAAGCACAGGCTCGCGCCCGATAAAACTAGAAGCCCAGGTCGCTCAAGCCCGGGTGGTCATCGGGACGGCGGCCGAGCGGCCAGTGATATTTGCGATCTGACTCCAAAATGGGGAGATCGTTGATCGACGCGAAGCGTAAGGCCATCAGTCCGTCGTCGTTGAACTCCCAATTCTCGTTGCCGTAGGAGCGATACCAGTGACCCGAGTCGTCATGCCACTCGTAAGCGAAGCGCACCGCGATGCGGTTCCCGGTGAACGTCCAAAGTTCCTTGATGAGCCTGTAGTCCAACTCCCTGGCCCACTTGCGAGAGAGAAAAGCGATGATTTCGTTTCGTCCGTTGATGAACTCCGCGCGATTCCTCCATCGTGAATCGATCGCGTATGCCAGAGCTACCTTCCCCGGATCGCGAGTGTTCCAGCCATCCTCGGCCAGACGAACCTTTTGAATCGCACTCTCGCGCGTGAAAGGAGGCAAAGGCGGGCGTGTTGCCGTAGTTGCAGTTGCCATGCTTTCTTCTCCCTACGCCGCTGCAAAGGCGCATTACCGAACTCGATTAAGCGAGCTGGTTGCGCCGGTGCTTGCTCCGCTTCTCGATTATGTTGCCGGCGAGCCTCACATCGTCAGAACGACGCGGAACTGTGCCTTGCCGCTCATCATGCGCGCGTAACGCCTCGCCCGCTTTTTCGAGCGGATAGGTCTCGATCATCGGACGCACGCCGGTCAGTTCGGCGAAGTGCAGTGTGTCTTCGGAATCGGCTGCGCGTTCCCGCGGCCCAGCCCTGAATCGTTCGGCTTCCATTAATGAGCTGCACCGGCGTGACCTCAATGGGATCGACTGTCGCACCGATCACCATGAGCTTGCCGTTCGGCCCCAGACCGTCGATCAGTTCAGACATCGCTTTCGAGCTGGGGGCCGTCGCCAGAATCACCCGTGCACCGCCCAATTTTTGCAAGGCCTCGGCTGCGTTCGTCGATTGCGCTGTCGATGTACACGCTCGCTCCGAGTTTCTTTGCGAGTGACGCGGTTTCGGACCCGCGTCCGATGGCCGCGACCTTGATACCCAAATTTGTTCGCGAATTGAATTCCGAGATGACCCAGGCCGCCGATACCCTGCACCGCGACCAGATCGCCGGGCAACGCGCCACTGTGCCGCAGCGCGTTATAAGTGGTAATTCCGGCGCAGAGCAGCGGCGCCGCTTCGGCGTCGCTCAGAGTCTCCGGGATGGCCACCAGCGCCTCCACCGGAGCGATCATGTATTGCTGGTACCCGCCGTCATAGCTGATGCCGGGAATTTTCAGGTTCCGGCAGTTGCGAAAATCTCCGCGGCGGCACTCGCGACAGGTGTTGTCCTGGCCGCCATGCCAGCCGACACCGACGCGCTGTCCCTTCTTCCACGCCGATACACCGGCGCCCACTTCGTCGACGACGCCCGCCACTTCGTGTCCCGGGACGCGGGGATATTGAATTCCGGGCCAGGCGCCCTCTTTAGTGAGCACGTCACTGTGGCAAACCCCACAGGCCTGCACCTTGATGCGCACCTGTCCTGGACCCGGCTTCGGAATCTCGCGCTCGACGATCTCGAAATCTGCTCCTGGCTTAAAAATCTGAGCCGCCTTCATCGGCGCCACCCGTGGTGCTGGCGCTACTCTCATCGTTGCCATAAGTCCTCCTATGAAATGTCGCTATGGTGTTGGTGATTTGATCTCTCAGGCTTTGAAGTTCCTTTCGAATACTATTCCTCATGCTCATTGCCTTCGGATCGATTTAACGGACCTTTCCGCGCAGGTCTTGATCTCGACGACGGGACGACGACTTGCCGCGGGGACAGCAAAAATCCTTGGCATGATAGGCCCTTCGAATCCCACCCTTCAAAAAACGAAGTGTGGGGCAGCCTCATTTGCTTTAGTCGCGGCGATTGATTTTTGACAAGAGGCGCAGGATCTCGAGATAGAGCCAGATCAGCGTAACCATCAAGCCGAAGGCTGCGTACCACTCCATGTACTTGGGCGCTCCAAGCCGGGCGCCGTTTTCGATGAAATCGAAGTCGAGCACCAGGTTCAGAGCGGCGACGATGACGACCACGACGCTGAAGCAGATTCCGATCGCGCCGCCACCGTTGATGGCGGCGAAGCGTACTCCGAAAAAGCCCAGCACAAACTCCACCAGATAAAAGAGCGCGATGCCGCCCGTCGCCGCGATCACCCCCAGCTTGAATTTTTCCGTGGCGCGAATTACGCCGGCGCGATAGGCGAGTAGCAGCACCAGTAAAGTGCCAAAGGTCAGTCCCACTGCCTGTATCGCGATCCCGTGAAAGCGCGCTTCGTACATCGCCGATACACTGCCCAGCACCAGGCCCTCGAGCAGCGCATACAGAGGCGCCGTCAGTGGCGCCCACTCTTTCTTGAAAATAGTGACCAGGGCAACGATGAGTCCGCCGATCAGTCCGATTATCAGCGGCAACGTCGCCATCTCAGGAGCGACCGTAAACCGGTTCCAGCTCCATGCGGCGGTGAGCACGGCGAGAATCAGAAGGATGCCGGTCTTGTTCACGGCGCCGGAAATCGTCATGCTTTCGCCCACAGCCGCAGGGGCAAGCCGGAAGGTGTCCGCGCTCAAAGCTGGATTGGAAGTTTTCAGCAAAGCCATAAACCCTATTTTACCGCTATCCGCGCGTTGCCGAGTTCTGCCGGACAGTTCTCCGGTCAGGCATTCGGTTTACGCGCGACCAGCCCACTTGGTCTGCAGTTTCGGCGGGTTCGTCAGGGTCTGCATCACCACACAATATTGTTCGGTTTTCTCCCGCAACGCCCTGAGTTGTTCGGGAGTTGCTTTAGGCGCGACAATATCAAAAAGAAGACGAATGCTCTCGAAGCCGACCGCCAAATCCTTCGATATGCCGAGCGTGCCGCGAAGGTCCAAGTCTCCCTCGACCGTGACTTCGATGCGTTCGGTGGGTACGTTCATGGCGGCTGCCACCATCTGACAGGTGATTTGCGCGCAGGCTGCGAGGGCACCCAGCAAGAGGTCACCGGAACAGGCGCCGGTTCCAGCCCCCCCGACTCCCTTGTGAGCCTCGGCCTGATAGACGGCGCGTCCAATATCGACCGAGCAGGTGACGGGAACATCGGTTTGCCCTCCTTTTGCCCGAAGTGTAATTCGCGACGCATTCGGGTCATTGCGGTATTGGTCTTTCAGAGGTTTCTGAAGCGATCGAAGATCCATTGAAGTCCTCATTCTTTATTCTTTGTTTTGGCTACTGTTCTCGGGTTCATACTAATCGGGGCGTCTGCCTTGAAGCAGACTCCTGCGGTTGCTAGTATAAGTAGTGAGAAGGGGCATCCATGCCAAAGTTCGTTATCGAGCGCGAAGTTCCGGGAGCCGGGAGTTTATCCGATGCTCAATTGCGTGAACTCTCTCAAAAATCGACGCTCGTTCTGAAGGAGATGGGTCCGGGGATTCAGTGGCTGCATAGCTACATCACCGGAGACAAGGTGTACTGCGTCTATCTCGCTCCCGACGAGTCGACCATCAAGGAACATGCCAGCCGTGTCGGCATTCCCGCCAACCGGGTGTCCGCCGTGCGACGACTCATCGACCCGTCAACTGCAGAATAGGCGACAAATCACGGGCGACAATTGGCCAAGAGCATTAACCACTAAGGACACTAGTTTCACGAAGGAGGCCGGATTACAACTCTGATTATTTTCCTTCGTGTCCTTGGTGGTCTATTCCGGCTGATCCGACCACGAGGGAATCCGCTAATACGAGGAGGAAGCCGCCTCCGGCGTCAGCACCTCTTCGACTGCTTTCTCAACCGGCGTGGCCCATCCTTCCAACCAGGCCGTTGTGCCAGCTGTGTTGCTTAACGCCAGCCGCGCCAGGTCCAGGCTGGTTTCCAGTTTGGCTTGCTCAGGCGGCTTGAGCGGAACACCAATATTCTGGCGCAATGCCGCCGCTGCTCCCGCCAGGCGCAACGAGCGCTCGGCTTCGAGTTGAGCCGCCGCCGAACATGCAAAACACTCCAGCAGGCGGGCGATACCTCGTTTGTGTTCCAGCTCCTGGAAGAGTTTGATACTTTCCCGATACAACAGGTTCGCGGCGGGATAGTTTTTCTCCTCCCGTGCCAGGTTTCCCAGATCAGCCAGCGTGCCCGCAGTGCCCCAGCGATCACCGAGTTCACGGAAGATTGCCAGGCCTTGTTCGTACAGCGTCCGCGCGGCGGCTGTGTCACCCTGGTCTCGGGCCACATCTCCCTGGTAGTTGATCGTCCAGGCCACCCCGGTGCGATCTCCGAGCGCCTGGAAAATTGAGAGGCACTCTGCATATATGGAAAGTGCCTGGGCGTAGTCGCCTTGCAATTTAACCACGCTCGCCAGGTTACTAAGAGAACGTGCTTCTGCTTGCCGGTCGCCCAATTGCCTCCACTGCGCCAGGTTTTCTTCGAAAAGCGAGCGCGCAGCCGCAGTGTCTCCCCGTTCCCGAGTAATCAACGCCAGGGCGTTCAGCGAGACTGCGACACTCTGTTGATCACACAACTGGCGGGCAATGTCGAGACTTTCTCTGAAGAGCGGATCCGCCGCAGCGTGATCCCCCTGGGCGCCTGCAAGCACCCCTGCGGCATGGTACGCGCGCGCACCCGACTTGGTGCGAGCTGCCGGCCCTGCGAGTTTCAGCAGTTTCCCCAGCCTGTCGCGGCCTTCGGTGAGATACTCGGCATTCTCCCAAAAGCGAAACAAGGCGGCGCCGAGACGCAGGCCCCACTCCACGCTCCCGGTTTCTGTCAGCCAGTCGAGGGAGGCGCGAAAGTTGTCATGTTCGATGGCGAAGCGTTCCTGCCATCCGCTACCTTCCGCGCCTCCCTGGTTAGCGGCCTCCTCCGCCAGCACCAGGCAGTAAGCAGCGTGGGCGCGCTTGGTCAGGGGCTTTTCGCCGCTGGCCTCCAGTTTTTCCAGAGCGTACTCGCGAATGGTTTGCAGCATTGCGAATCGCGCTTCACCCTGCGCCGGCTCAATCTGCTGCGCCAGGCTTTTATCCACCATGGAGGCCATGCCATCGAGCAAGTCCAGGCCCAGATCGGCTTTGGTATCACACACCGCCTCCACGCCTTCCAGAGTGCATCCCCCCACGAACACCGACAGCCGTTGGAAAAGCTTCTGTTCGGCCGGATTCAGCAGGTCATAACTCCAATCGATGGCGGCGCGAAGAGTCTGCTGACGCAGCGGCAGGTCTCGAGCTCCGCCGGTCAACAGTTGCAACCGGCTCGCCAGGCGTGTGCACATGGAAGCAGGGGAAAGAACTTTAATCCGGGCGGCGGCGAGTTCGATCGCCAGGGGCAGGCCGTCCAACCTGGCGCAAATTTCGATGACGGCGGAGGCGTTTTCTTGAGTGAGTTCAAAATCTGGTTTGGCAGCGATCGCGCGTTCCAAGAATAGCGCGATCGCGGAATACTGTGACAGGGCGTCAATCGAAGGCAGGGAACGCGAATCCGGCAGAGCAAGCGGCGGTACCGGGAACTCGTGTTCCCCGTATACATGAAGCGCGGCGCGACTGGTCACCAGAATCTTGAGATTGGGAGCCATGGCCAGAAGTTCCGCGACAGTCGGCGCCGCCGCCACCAGCTGCTCAAAGTTATCCAGCAGGATCAGCATGGGCGCGTGCGATGAATCCTGGAAATTGTCTTTGAGCGTCTCGAGTGGAGGTTTCCCTCCAGCTTCCCGGATGCCCAGCGTTTGAACAATCACCGGAACGATCAGGTCGGGATCGCTGACCGGGGAGAGCGGGACAAAATAGATGCCGCCTGGAAAATGCTCGACCAGGCTGCTCCCCACTTCCACCGCGAGACGGGTTTTGCCAATCCCTCCCGGGCCCGTGACCGTGACCAGCCGTACCTCGGGACGCAGCAAAAGTTCCTGCGCGGCGGCTACATCTTTCTGCCGCCCCACAAAGCCGGTCCGCTGCACGGGAAGATTGGTTGGCCGGGTCTCCACCTGCTTCGGCGGCTTGTCGGAGAAGCGGTCGCGTATGGTTGCAAGTTCCCGCGCGAGGTCCCGGGTCGAGACGTAACGTTTATCGGGTTCCTTAGCCAGGCACCTCTCGATCGCCCAACACAGTGGAGCGGGAGTGTTGGGGCTTCGCTCCCGGACGGGATCGGCCTGTTCGCGAAGGATGGCAACAATCGTCTCCGCGGCTGAGTTTCTCTGAAAGGCGCGCTTGCCGGTGACCATCTCATACAGCACCAAGCCGAATGAAAACTGGTCCGACCGAAAATCCGTCTGACCGCCGACGGCCTGCTCGGGCGACATGTATTCCAACGTTCCCAGAAACGTGCCTGGCTGGGTCTGCAATTCGAGCGTCGGGAATTTATCTGTGCCCGCCCCGCTGGGAAAAGTGAGCTTGGCCAGGCCAAAGTCGAGGATTTTGACGAATCCATCGTTGGAGACCATCAGGTTCTCGGGCTTTAAATCGCGATGCGCGATGCCGGCTTCATGCGCCTTGGCCAGCCCTTCCGCAACCTGCGCCGCGATTTCGATCGCCTTTCGGATCGGGAGCAAGCCGGTAACCAGCAGGTCGCGCACAGTGCTTCCCTCGACAAGTTCCATCGCGATGTAATGAGTGGAAGCGTCCTGTCCGAGCTCGTAGATAGTGACGATGTTGGGATGGTTGAGAGCGGATGCCGAGCGCGCCTCCTGCTCGAAGCGGCTCAAGCGGTTGCTGTCAGTGGCGAGCGTAGCGGGGAGAATCTTGATCGCTACCCCGCGATCCAGCCGCGTATCCCTCGCCCGGTAAACCTCGCCCATCCCGCCTGCGCCCAGGGGAGCGACGATTTCATAAGACCCGAGTTTGGTGCCCGCGACCAGAGTCATGCTGGGCAAAATTATAACCCTCATGCACCGTCACTGATTTGCAGCCAACGTTGACGCATGTCGAACTCTAAAGTAGCGCCGGCATCTTGCCGGCTGTCCGGAGGGCATCTTGCCCTCCCCGCGGTGGGCGAGACGCCCACCGGACAGCCGCCGAGACGGCGGCGCTAATTCGCCAGTGTCGCTTGCTGCCGAGCGTTCCTTGGCTCTCTCAGAGCTTTCGAATTGCTATAGGGGTCCTTCCATTCCGTGGATGTCAAATCGCTTCGTCTGTTGCAGAGAGCAAAATTGGCGCTCATGGAAGAAATGAACCTGACAACTGGGTTTGCCCAACTGGTCGAAAGCAAAGAGTATGTTTAGAGAGGAGTCTGCTGCGACCAGCACGCGAGAATCTACCGGAGCCCCTCAACCAGATAAAGATCTCCGAGGGTTCGATGGAAACCGTAGACGTAGGTTTTCCCATCCGGCGTGACTTGAATTGGCCCGATGGTGGAGACGCCGGTGGTATCGACTGGAACAATCTGCTTGCCGGACAGTTTTCTTTCCCGTGGCTAACTCCAGCTGGTAAACCTTGGCGGGCACTTCGCCGGTGCGATAGAGATAGATGGAACGGCCATCCTGCGGTCCAGATGATGGGAATATCTCCCGGCTCCATGCCTTTCACTACGCGAGGATCGCCGCCCGCTACGGGATAGAAGTAGCCTTTCTCATCGGGGCCAGTGCCGACGACCAACTGGCCATCCGGAGAAATAGCGAATGCGGTTGCGTCGACTCCTTCGGGAGAAATCGGCTTGGGAGTTCCTCCCGAAAGATCCTGGGTGTAGAGCCGCACTCCGTGGCCTGGTTCGTTGCCCGAGAAGACAAAGCGCTTGCCGTCCGGGAACCAGCGCGCCCACTGGTGGTTGATCGAGTCATTGGTCAGTGACTGGGTTTCACCGGCTCCGGTTGGCAGCAGCCGGAGTTGCTCGGGCGAGCCTGGAGACTGGACGATGACCCACTTTTGATCCGGAGAAAGCGCGTCGGCGACGCCTTCGCCCAACCGAACGGCTGGAGAGCCATCGGTGTTGCGAATGTAAACTGCATACGTCAGCTCTTTCGAATTCCCGTACTGCACCCCGCCGCCGACTCCCTCTTCATCAAAGAGGACCGTTTTGCCGTCGGAGGAAAGGTCGGCGGGATAGGAGTAGTCGAGCCAGGAAAGGTCTCGCTCTTTGGCCTCGCCTTCCTGCACGGCCATCACTTCGCGCCGCCGGCCGACGCGAGCCAACAGGACCCGCCCATCGTGCCAGATGTCGAAGATCACCAGGGTGCCCGGTATCCGCGCGACCAGCCGCTCTTTACCTGCGACGCTTACCGCAGAGAGATAATGATCGACGCCCAATTCGCTTGCCGTGAACCAGACCTCTTCGCCGCTCGGCGCCCAGGCGAGTCCACCGGTGCCGTACCAGTCGCGGGTCAGCTTTTTCTTATTTCCGCTTAGATCAACCACGGCCACGGACCCGCCGTCATCTCCCTGGTTGGTGTGGTCAATGAATGCTACATAGTTGCCTTTCGGCGAAACCCGCGGATAGCTGATCCAGCCGCCGCTGGTTTCGTACAGCACTTTGCCGATCGGATATTCGAGCCGCTCACGGCCATTCACATTGCGGACCACGGCCAGGCTATTTCCGTCCGGCGACCAGTCAGCCGATTCGACATCCTCAAGAATCGGGCGCGGGGCGCCTCCCGCCAACGGCGCCCGGGCGAGCGTGCCCACGTTCACCCAGGTTCCAACCGGATGGCTGCCCAAGGAGAGCGCCATCTCACCGGTGGATGAAACTCCAAGAAGCTCGGCGTGACCGACTCCCAGAGAACGCGATTCGACCGTGCCCTGGCGCGCGGCGAATATTTCTACCGGGTTGCCTTGCCAAGAAGCGCTGTACAAAATTGTCTGCCCGTCGGGGGCGAACCGGGCCGAGCGAATTTCGCCGCGGCGGAACGTGATCTCGTGATAGAGCGGCGCGCTGGTCTCCGAGGACCCCCAAAGCCGCTTGCCCAGCAGCAGGCCGGCGGCAAGAGCAACCAGGAGTCCGAGGCCCACGACAGCGGGCAGAAGACCACTCCGGCGATCTGGCGGCGCTGAGATTTCTTTTTCGCCGCGAGCTTTTTCTTCGCTCGTTAAAGCTGGCGCGGTAGCTCCGCTGGTCCCAGCTCGTATGACGCCGGCGCGCGAGGAATCGGTGTCACGCTTCAGGCGCTTGAGATCGGCGCGAAGCTCAGCCGCGCTCTGGCAACGCAACTCACGATCTTTTTCCAGAGCTTTGTTCAGGATAATTTCCAGCTGCGGAGGCAATCCCGGGTTTAACTGGACTGGAGAAGTCGGCACTCGATTCAGAATCGCTTCAAAGATGACCGCCGACGTTGTTCCCGAGAACGGCTGCCGGCCGGTTGCCATCTCGTACAGCATCACGCCGAACGAAAACAGATCGGTGCGATGATCGAGCGCTTCCCCGCGCGCCTGCTCGGGAGACATATACGCGATTGTTCCCATCGCCGTCCCCGGCGTGGTGAGCTGGTCCACACTGATGGCCGAACGCGTCCCTTCCGTCGCATCGACGGCCCGGCTTCCGTGCGGAGTGAGTTTAGCCAGGCCGAAGTCGAGGATTTTGATTTGCCCGCGTTGCGTGACAAAGACATTCGCCGGCTTGATGTCACGATGCACGATTCCGCTGGAGTGGGCGGCATCGAGTGCGTCTGCGATCTGGATCCCCAGCTCCAGTAGCTGTTCAATCTTGAGCGGGCGGCCCTCGATCTTATGTTTGAGAGTCGCACCGTCCAGATACTCCATGGCGATGAAGGCCTGGCCCTCCTGCTCTCCGATGTCGTAGATAGTGCAGATATTGGGATGGTTCAGGGCCGAAGCCGCCTGGGCTTCGCGTTGGAAGCGAGCCAACGATTGAGGATCTCTAGCAACATCATCAGGCAGAAATTTCAGTGCTACAAAACGATGCAGACGGGTGTCTTCGGCTTTGTACACGACGCCCATGCCACCGCCACCCACCTGTTCGATAATCCGGTAGTGCGAGATGGTACGGCCGATCATGGAATCGGGGTATGTTAGGCGGGAACCGAGGAACAAGTCAACGAATGCGGTGGCGTCACGTAGCCCCGCCGTCCCGGCGGCTGTCCGGCGTCCCGCCCGCCGCGCCGAGGGCAGGATGCCCTCGGGACAGCCGGCAAGATGCCGGCGCTACACAAATCATCCCTCGCCAGCTCGGGATAACGCTTTCATCGAAGAACGAATTGCGGGCGAAGCTCGCCACTCCGGCTCCGCGCAACTCCCGGACAGCTCCCAAAGACATGTGCATCGGCAGGCGGGCTAGAGTAATCTGATTTACAGTGATGTTGCGATGTACGCGATGTAAAGGAATTCCAGGATAGTCGTGATTTCGTCGAACAAAGGCCCCTGCAAGAAATCCTTGAGCCGAAACCTCAAGAATTCGGTTCCTGGCCTCAGCGTCTTGATCTGGCTAGGCCTGATCGTCCTGCCGTTCGTCCATCCAGCGCTGGCTCAGTCTCAGGCGATCCCTGTCGACCCGCCTGCAACATCATCCGCCAGCGGGCCCGATCAGCGGCCGGGAACGATCAGCGGGACCGTTCTCGATCGAAGCGGAGCGGTTGTCTCCGGCGCCCAGTTGAAGCTGACGCACGGTAATCAATCCCCAAGCCAGGAGTCACGGTCAGGCAACGACGGGCAATTTTCTTTTGCCAACGTTGCTCCCGGTCCCTTCCAGATCACAGTGACGTCGGCGGGCTTCGCGCCGCAAGCATTCTCCGGCGCCCTGCATCCAGCGGAGTTTTACGTTGTTCCGCCCATTGCCCTGGCGGTTGCGACCGCGCTGACCGAGGTGCAAGTCGGACTCTCCCCGGTCGAAGTGGCGGAGGAACAGGTCCAGGATGAAGAGAAGCAGCGCGTGCTCGGCTTCATCCCGAATTTCTACGTCAGCTACGCCCCGCACCCAGCTCCTCTTAGCCCTAAGCAGAAGTTCGCGCTGGCCTGGAAGACGACAATCGATCCGGTCAGCTTTGGACTGATCGGAGTCATCGCGGGCATTCAGCAGGCCCAAAATGATTTCAGCGGGTACGGTCAAGGCGCGTCCGGTTATGCCAAGCGCTACGGCGCATCCTATGCGAATTTTGTTTCGGGCACGTTCATAGGAAGCGCCATCCTGCCATCAGTCCTGAAACAGGATCCACGCTATTTCTACAAGGGAACCGGCAGCAAGCGCTCGCGGATCCTGTATGCCATTGCCGGGTCGATCGTATGCAAGGGCGACAACGGAAAATGGCAGCCGAATTACTCGAGTATCCTGGGAAACCTCGCCGCCGGTGGGATTTCGAATCTTTATTATCCAGCGCAAGACCGCGATGGTGTGGGCCTAACCTTCGAGGGCGGCGCAATCGGGATTGGCGCAACCGCCGCTGCCAATCTCATTCAGGAATTTCTCATCAGGAAGTTGACGCCCAACGTTCCTGATAATGATCCGGCTAAGCCCTGAAACGAAACCGAAATCTGCACGGGGATCAGATCGCCAGGCTCAGTCCAACCATCAGCTTGCGCGCAAACTCCCGCTTCCGCCTGCAAACCGAGGAATTCTGAGGTCTAGAATGTACTCAGCAGGGAAGAGCGGAGAATGTCGGCTCAGGCGCAGGTACGGGAAAAGGCGGCTTCGCTCGAGAGCTACGTGCCCTCGGGCTGGGGAGGGATTGGTTTCTGGGGGTGTATCGTTATTGCGGTCGCGGTGGTGATCCGCCGCCTATATGCCCTGTTATCTCCGCCGCGAAATGCCCCACCCCAACTGGCAGCGCTCGATACAGTCTTTGCCTCACACGTGGCGCTGACGCTCGCACACATCCTTCCGGCATTGGCATTTGTCGTGGTGGCTCCTTTTGTGGTGTTTCGCTCTTCGGCGCGAAGGCTTTGGGCGGAGCGCTTGCTGTTCCCGCTCGGCGGGGTGGTTGGACTTACTGCCTACGCGATGAGCGCTTACTCGGTCGGTGGATGGGTAGAGCGCTCGGCTGTTCTGCTGTTCAACACCGTGTTTCTGTTCTCGCTGTTTCGCGCCTACAGCTACATGCGTCACGGTGACGAACTGCAGGAGCGGCGCTGGATGTTGCGAGCCATCGTGATTCTTCTTGGCATTGCTACTACGCGCCCGGTGATGGGCGTATTCTTCGCCACCAGCCGCCTCACCCATCTTGAGCCAAGTCAGTTCTTCGGCTGGGCGTTCTGGATCGGCTTTTCCATCAATACTTTGGTAGTCGAGCTTTGGTTACGCTCTCGAGGGCTCAGGGTTCCGGTAGAGAACTTCCAGTCAAAACTTCGGTAACTTTCGCGCAAAATTTCCCGGTCTAGAATCTTTACTTGTGGCGAGAGAGCGACCGATTGCATGAATCAGGAAGAGATTCCAACAGTTAAACCGGAAAAGCCGGCGGCGACTCCGATCCAGAGTTGGCAGATCGAGGGCCGCGAGTGGTGGCTATGGGGGCTGGCGGTCGTCGTCACCCTGGTTCTGACCTTTGGAATTGTCTCTTTAACTTTCTTCCAGCTGCATCCCCAAACCGAAGGCACTTACTGGACTGATCTGAAGGAATGGGTTCGCGGGCTGGCCTGTGTGGTGTTGCTCTTCGATATCTACACCCTGTACCAGCATCTGCAGCTGCAACGGATCCGGCGCCAGCTGGCGGAGCGGGACCAGCTTTTCCAACTCATCACCGAAAACGCGGCTGACATGATCGCAGTGGTGGACGGCGCCGGACAGCGAATCTACAACAGTCCGGCGTACGAGCACGTGCTGGGATACTCTGCCGAAGAGTTGCGAACAACGTCGTCCATCGAACAAGTTCATCCCGATGATCGCGCGCGAGTATTGGAAGCGGCGCACAAAGCCCGGGCCACCGGCCAGGGACAGCGGCTGGAATACCGGATACGCCACAAGGACGGCTCCTGGCGCATCCTGGAATCAACTGCCAGCGCTGTCCGCGATCCGAAAGGAAAGACAGAAAAGCTGGTGATCGTGAATCGCGACATCAGCGAGCGCAAGCGCGCGGAGGAAATGCTGGCCCACAATGCCTTCCACGACGGGCTCACCAATCTTCCCAACCGGGCGCTCTTTCTGGACCGTTTGCAACGCGCGTTTGCGCTCTCCAAACGGCATACGGATTACAAATTCGCCGTCCTGTTCATCGATATCGACGAATTCAAAGTCTTCAACGACAGCCTGGGGCACACCGTGGGCGACGAAGTTCTGGTCCAGATCGGCCAGAGGTTAACCGCCTCGCTTCGGGAAGTCGACACGATTTCGCGCCCGCAGCTAGGCGATTCCGCAAAAGATGACACTCTGGCTCGCGTGGGTGGCGACGAATACACCGTCCTGCTGGAAGATATTCGCAATCCCAGCGATGCCATCCGGGTGGCGGAGCGATTGCAAACCAGACTCGTCCGTTCCCTTCACGGTACACGGCTACGAAATTGTGGTTACGGCCAGCGTCGGCATCGCTTTGAGCACGGCAGTTTGCGCCCACGCGGAAGACCTGCTACGCGACGCCAACATCGCCATGTATCGGGCCAAACGGACCGGCAAGGCTCGTTGCGAAGTTTTTGATACCGCCATGCACTGCCGGCGCTGTCAGGCGTCTGGAACTGGAAACAGAGCTTCGCAAGGCTCTGGAAATAGGGGAATTCAGAACCCACTACCAGCCGATTATTTCCATGAAGAGCGGCAGGATCACGGGCTTCGAGGCCCTGACCCGGTGGCAACACGGGCAGCGCCTGCTCGCGCCCGCCGAGTTCATTGCAGTGGCCGACGAAACCGGCCTGATCATTCCCATGAACCGGTTGTTGCTGCGTGAAGCATGCGAACAGCTGAGATGCTGGCACGCTTTGTTTCCCGCTGACCCGCCGCTGACCATGAGTGTGAACATCACCTCCAAGGAATTTGCGTTTCCCCAACCTGGCGAAAGGAATCGGAGAGACCCTGAAGCAGACCGGGCTCGATCCCAATTGTTTACAGCTGGAGATCACGGAAACCATTGCCATGGGCGATCCGGAACGGGCTGCATCGGTGCTTTCCGAACTCAAAGCGCTGGGAGTTCGGCTGAGCGTCGACGACTTCGGCACCGGATATTCATCGCTCAGCCGCCTGCAACAGTTTCCGGTAGACTCGCTGAAGATCGATCGCGCCTTCATCTCCCACATGGACAGCGATGCCGAAAGCCACAAGATCGTTCAGATCATTATCATGCTGGCCCAGAACCTGGGGCTGGTGACCGTTGCCGAGGGCACCGAGACTGAAGAGCAGGTCAACCAGCTGAAGGCCCTGGATTGCGGATTCGCGCAGGGATACTTCTTTTCCAAGCCAGCCGATCACGTCACCATCTCTGACCTGTTGCTGCAGGTGAACACTTCGGGCACGAGTTCGGCGCCGCCTCAAGTGCAGAGTGCCTCCGCCGGCGCCTGACGGGCGCTACCTCGCAAGGAACTTTTCCCCCTCGCGTTCCATATTGGTTGTCATCCTGAGTCCCGCGTTTTTTCGGGCGAAGCGCAAGTGGCGGCCAGTGCAGAGGTCCTTCGTTGGGAGCCCTCCGCTTCGCGGAGGACTCCGCTTCCTCAGGATGACAAAGCACGGGTGCCCGGGTACCACTGATATCCCACAACTTTTACTTGGATTGAACTTCCACCGGCTGGGGCAGGGACATGATTCCGTTTGTCTGACTTCTCACCACGAGCGTCTGTCCGTGTTCGCAATAGTGGGCGATGATCGCGGGCTTGGCCCAGTCCATGTCCCAGGCATTCTCAATTGCGATCAGGGTGTAGGAGCCGGGAATCACGCTTTGCAAACTGAAACTTCCGTCGAGATCGGTCTGGTCCCGGCGAAAAAGCTCGCGATTCGAGTCCGGATCTTTAGGGACCAGAACCACCATCACTCCAGGAGCCGCTTTGCCGGATCGTTTGGCGAACCCCTCCACTGTGGCCGACCCCTCGGCGAGAAAAAGCGATATGTTGAGCGACGCGCCGGCGGCGACATCCAGGGTATGGCCGGGTATTTCCTTGCCCTGATAACCGATGCGGGCGACTGAATATGCCTTTTCAGGAGAGCCGGCTACAATTTCATACTTGCCCGGAGCCACATCCTGAAAATTAACTTCTCCCTTGGCGTCTACTTGTGCGCCCTGCGAAGTTCTCCGCTTGCGGTTGAGCAGAGCGACACTGAGTTGTGACGGGAGCGAAGCCCCTCCCAGCAAGCTAACCGTGGCTTTCACATTCCCTGACGGCTCCACCGCGGAGAGATCCACTTCCTGACCGTCGCTGGTCAGATCAATCTCGCCCTGCTCCTGGGTTTGGCCATTGGCAGATGAGGGCATGCCGACCGAATATCTGCCCGCCGCAATACCGCTGATTACCAGCACACCGGGAGAGATCATCTGCATGGAATCCAGCTGCAGAGTATTCACTCCATCGAAGGCGGGTTGCTGGAATACCGGCATCGTGAATCCCGTTTGATTGCTTCCGGGCACATGAAAGATGAGGCGAACGGCAGCCACCGGGTTGAGATGAATATCGACCTGGATGCGATCGCCACCTCGCACCGGAATCGGGGAGGCCTCGTCGGCCTCGGTTACGTCCGAGTAATAGGTGATGGGATAGGCGACATCAAGAGAGCGGTCCGCCGCCGACGGTGGAGTGTCCGCACCCGGCTGAGAGGGAGGCGCATGCAGCGCATACCAGGGTTTTGCACTGGCTGATACGAAGTAAGTGCCGCCATCGAGCGGGCTGAACTCGTAAGCTCCCTGATCGTCGGTGGCATCGGCTCGGAAGCGACGAATATGGCTGATGCCCGATAGATGGTCCTCTCGGTAAAGTGAGACCTGGGCGTGGCGAGCCGGCTCGCCGTTTTCGTCGAGGACCTTGCCGGCAATCACGGCCGCTGGAGCAATGCGGAGAACCAGGTTCTCGGTATCGACGCCAGCTCCGGTTACAATCGCGGTCGAAAATTGTTCGTGCTGGTCGTACGAAGCCGTGATGAATCCCCGGCTTGCGCCTTGCAGCGCGTATTTGCCTGCGGGGACCTGGAACTCGAAACGGCCGTCTTCGGAAGTGATGCCGGCTTGCACGTTTTGGCGGTTCCTGACGTCGGAGATAACGACGCGAGTTCGTTCCAATGGATGTCCGGTGTTGGCGTTTACGACTGTTCCAGCAATCCGGAAGCCGCCGTTCGGGATCAGACTCGGGTTGGAATTTTGAGCGTGCAGCCGGGCGGGCGACTGTAGCATCAACCAAGCGGTCGCCAGAACCGCGATCCAACGCAACTGGGATGGCACGCGCATTTACTCGCTCGTTGAAACCACTTGCAGACGCAAATGCTCTTTCTGGCCCGCGACTAAGCGGACAACCTGACCCTTCGTATCGTAAGCTTGCATCCCTTCGGAACCCAGGTATTCGAAATCGGCCCGCTGTCGTCTAAACGCCAGCACCCGATAAACGCCCGGCGCGAGAGGCTGCAGATTGAAATTTCCATCCGGAGAAACGCCGGTTTCGGCGAATTGCCCAGGGCTATCCGACAAGGGAACGCAATAAACGTAGGCAAACGGGTTGTTGGAGGCCAGCGAGTTCGAGGGCGCTCCCTCGACGACGCCCTCCAGTTCGGCAGTGTCATCCCGCATCGTGATTTCGATGGGAGAACTTGCGCCGCCCGGTCCCACTACCAACGGCTGATGCAAGAGGTCTGTACCTCCAGAAGTCACCGACGAGGCGTAGCCTCGAGACGAATTGACTCGAACCCAGTAGCGACCGGGTACAACATTGTCGATTGCCAGGACTTCATCCTGTGGCCAGGACGGGGGACGCATTGACCCGCCGCCACGATTCTGTCCGAAGTCCTCCGCAGGCTCGAGAATCACCGTGAGGTAGCTTCTTGGGCCTCGAACGCTGAAGGGATGGTTGCCAACCATCATTTGCATCGGCGAGGTGTTGTCGGGAGACGTGAATTCTTCCTTGACGTTCACGGCGATCGGCCGGCTGGGCACGACGGTGATGCCTGCACCTATAAAAGCAGCGCCATGAACTGTGATGCTCGCCGACCCGCTGACCACGTTTTGAACAACTCCGGCTACCTCCAGGGTATAAGTTCCATTCGGCAACAAGCCTTCAACCGTCTGGTTTTGCTGGTTATAGCCCAACGAGTAGCCGGGCCCACGGCGTCCTTGAGCCCAGACCTGGACATCGAGATAGAAGCCGGGCGGCACATCCGCCACTGCCACTTTGACCGGATAGTACGGCTGCCTTACAAGCGAAAGCTCGGCCTGGAAAACTTTGCCGGCGGTTAGCTGTATTGTGCTGGCGGAGCCAAAGCCACTCACGTTGGGAAAATATACCGGGGCGTATCCGAATGGCTGCCTTCCTGGAAAACTCTGCGAATCACTGTCCATCAGCTCGTGAGTAAACAGCTTGTATTCACCGGCGGGAAGCTCGCTAAAGCGAAACTCTCCGGTTGATTTGGTTTGAGTCTCTCCCGCGGATACCCAGCGCCCGTAGCCGTTCTGGATCTGGCGGCGATATATCTCCACCGCAATTCTGTCCGGCGGTTCGGATGTCGGAAGAACAACGCGGCCTACGATAAGCGCTTCGGGGATAAGTGTGATGGTTACGTTCTGTGTTGAAGGCGCTCCCGGCTGATATTGCGCCTGGTAATTGTCGTCGGGAAGGAAGCCGGGCTTGCGAGCCATCAACATGGATGGGGAAATAGGTCCATTCACCAGCATTCTCCCAGGTCCGGGTCCGCCTGAAAACACCATGCCTTCGTACGCGGCGCCGGTCGCCTTGCTCGAAGCCGCCTGCGGGAAGGTAAATTCAAAACGGCCTTGATCGTCGGTCATGGCTGCAAAGCGATTGTCGGAGGAATAAACCAGGGCGCGGGCGATGGGTTCGCGGGTCAGGCTGTTCAGGACTGTGCCATGAATGCTGCCGCTGCCAGCAGAGGGTATGTCTTGTCCGGAAGCCTGGTTGGGGTTCACGCAGGAGGCAGTGAGCAGAAAAGCCAAGGTGAGAACTTTCAGCGATGTCTGCCCGGGTACACTCCTGCCAATCCAAAGCGGTAGACGTGGAGCGGAAGAGTCTTTGCCCTTGCTCAAGAAAACTACTCGACCATTCGCGCGGAATAGTATCAGCCAGACTGCCATAGTTCAAATTGCCGAGAGCGTTAGAAAATCCAGAGCGGAATTGGAGCAGGATGCTGGAAGGAGAGGTTTACTAGGGGATGGTGACTGTGGCGTGGTTCGACGGCAGGCTCACGTTACCCGTCGTATCAACCGCCAGGACGTAATAGTTATAGGTGTTGCCGCTGGTCACTCTGGTGTCGACATAGCTCGGGGTGGGCACATCGGATGCCAGGATTCCGAACTCGCCGTTTCCCTGACTGCGATAGATTTGGTAACTGGCCACGGTGACACCTGCCTTAGGCGCCGGCGGGTCCCATTTCAACAGAACGGTAGATGGTTTGGGGGCCTCAGCGCTCCGGAAAAGCACGGCGGCGACAATGCCGGAACAGACAATCGCCACAACTGCGACCGGAAACAGTACGGCTCTTTTCAATCCCATACCCGAATTTGGTTACCTGAACCCGGTTACCTGAACCTGGACGCCGGAATTTCGATACTGGGAATGTCTTTCCAAGAATGAGACGGCCACACAAAGCCGGGCGAGTTCCCACGACACTGGTCGCGGAACGGAATTACGGCTCGAGCTTCTGAAGAACGCCTGCCCAGCTAATTCGGCTGACTCACCAGCGAGCCGGCTTCGGTAATGCTGCCCTTCACCAGGTCGGTCTTAAGCTTGAGCTTCTGATGGGGACGCAGGTCGACCACCGTCTCAAACGGCAAATAGCCGGGTAGAGCGACGCGAACGCTATGCCGTCCGGGCGTGAGCAGCATGGCTTTTCCGACGCCGTCAAATTCGTCGACATGGCCGGCGAATTGATTGTCCACAAACACCGCCGCGCGAGTGGGCGTAGCCGCGATTTTCAGCTCCCCGGTCGCTTCCTTGGGCGTCGGGTGCGCGGCTCTTGACCAGCGAAACGTTGACCAGCGTGACTTTTCCGGGCTCGAGGATGACCTGTTCGGCGTAATCCTGGTACCAGGCCTGGCGCACGAGGATGTCGTGTTTGCCCGGGAGCAACATGATTTTCTTGTCGCCGGACAATTCCTTTACGGAGCCGACATACTGTCCATCCACCCATACGCCGGCGGTCTTTTCCGCCTTGTTATGACCAGCGAAGCGCAACTCGGACTGAACCCGGTCCTCGGCGTTCACCGTGCCGACCAGGGCGATGATTACCAAAAGCGTGGACGAAATTCTACGACTAAGCATTTCCACCTCCAAAACAGACTATGAACCAGTATTAAGGATGATTCTATTCGCCTGGGATGGCTAGTAGCCAGGAGGATTCCCTTGGTACGAGGTGCTCGAGCATTCGGGTCAACATGGTAACTCCCGCTCGGGCCGGATTACGTCCCAAAGAGTCATTCGACCGCAGAGGTCGCGAAGGCACCGCAAAGATCGCAAAGGAAAACCCGCGACTTAGGATGCGCTGACGACTGAAGACCGACGACCGACGACTGCACTCTCAGCGGTTCAGATATTGGCGCAGGCAGCGGACGCAGGGCACATATCCTTCACGGATCGCCTCGGCGGCCGCTATCAGACGGACATTCCCGTTCTCATGCTTATGGAGAAATCGACATCCGGGGACGTGGAATGTCTTGCCGTCATCCGAAACTTCCACCATCATTCCGGCGGGAACGCCGGTTCCCGGTTCGGCGTGGTAGGAACGCAGGGCGGACCCCGACCTGGCGTCTGATCTGGCCAGGGCGAAGCTGCCGGAGATCAGCGCCATCGCGGCTGCGGCCAGCAACCATCCGTACATCGTTCCTCGAGGACCGGGCATATATCCTGCCAACCTGCTTTGCCAACGGGCAGTGAAACCGGCGGGCAATTCCAGCAAACGATCGTCGCCGTACAGGCTCACCACATTCCTGGTTCCATCCAGCACCGCCGTGCAATGCTGGCATTCGCGAAAATGCGCTTCCATCGCGGCCCGAAGTTCGGGGGTGACTTCGCCGTCGAGATAGTTCGAGATCTCCCGCCAAACCTGTTCGCAATTGACTACCATGGCTTGCTTCCTTTCCCGAACGGCGCGCGGCTGAACCAGCCATCGGCGAGGCTGGGCGCCAGAATGTCGCGCAGCATCAGCCGGGCTCTCAGCAGGCGGGTCTTGACGCTGGCGATCGAGATACTCAACATCCTCGCGGTTTCTTCGATGCTCATGTGCTCCACGTCGCGCAGGAGAAATACCTCGCGATATTTTTGCGCCAGGCTGGCCAGCGCCTTGGTCAGCAAGGTCCGGAATTCGCTTCGTTCCAGCGCTTCGGACGGAATTTCGCGCCAGTCGGCGAAGTCGCGCGGAGTGTAGTGCGCCTTCGTCCTCTTGTCCCGGCGAGTCGGCAATAGGCTCGAACAGTTCGGCATGCTGCTTTCTCTGCCGCATGCGCGCTTCGTTCACCGTGATCTGAATCAGCCAGGTGCTGAAGCGCGACTCGCCGCGAAACTGCTGCAGGTGGGTAAAGGCCTTCAGGATGGCTTCCTGCGCCACATCCTGCGCGTCGGCCTCGTTGCGCAAGAGGGCCAGAGCGGTCACGTAGACGCGGCGCTCGTAAGGCTTGACCAGCGCGGCAAACAGGGAAGTCTCCCCGTTGCGGATGCGGGCAATGAGCGCTTGCTCCGCTCACCGGGGTCGGCCGGTTTCTCGACCGCAGTCATTCGTTGCAGCATCGTCTTCAATCGCAGCAGGCTGACCAGCGAGCGTGCAGGTATTCCGGATTCTTCTTCCATCCCGTGAGCATGGACGCGAAATTATTCCAGCCGTGCAGAACCACCATGACGAGGTGTCCCAGAAGGAAGAACAGAATCGCCCACATCACGGCAAAGTGCCAGATGCGGGCCCAGTGGAAGCCGCCCATCATCCAGGCCAGCCAGGAAAACTGCACCGGCTTCCAAACCGCAATTCCGGTCAGCACCGACAAAACCCCAGACCGAGCGCTGAAGTGTACGCCAGTTTCTGCAGCGGGTTGTAAACCTCGCGGGCGACCGGCTTCGGTCCAAAGAAAAAGTAATAGTGCACCATGGGCCAGACGCCGCGAATATCGCGGGGAGTGAACAGCACCTGGCGATAATTTCCGCTGAAGATCTGATAGCCCAGGTAGAACAGGCCGGTGCCGATATAAATCCACACGAAAGTCAGATGCCACTGCAAGCCGCCGCCCAGCCATCCGCCGAGGGCGAAAGCCTGGGGCCAGTGCAGCAAATCTTTCTGAGGAATCTTGGCGCCGAAGCTGGGAAAGGCGCGAAATATCTGAAAGCCGCTGGCCACCATCACCAGCAGCGAAACTGCGTTCAGCCAATGGGAGAACCGCACCGCCCAGGGATGCTCGTAGACGGCCTGCTCCACTTCTCCGGTCTTCGGCGACTCGATTTCGACTACCGCTTCATGCATACATTCTTTCGCGGCCTTGGAGTCTATGGCGCTACAGTCCATAGAACGAAGAATAGCCCTGATCTTCCCAGTAGCCGACCCTGTCCAATACATTCGTGACTTTCAAATCGGTCAAATACTTGGCCTGCTTGTATCCGACTTTCGTGGGAATCTGCAGGCGCAGCGGAGCGCCGTGCTCGCGCGTCAGCGGCCGGTCGTACATCTCGTAACAAAGCAGGGTTTGCGGGATGCAGGGCGGTCGCCATGTCCAGCGACTCGTAATAATCATCGGCGCATTCGACGGAGATGAAACGGGCGGTGGTATCGGCGCCGATCATGTGCAGGAAATCCGAAAGCCGCGCGCCTCCGAAGCGGCCGATGACATCCCAGCCTTCGACGCATACATGGCGGGTGTTCTGGCGCACCCTGGGCAGCGACTGGAATTGCGCCAGCGTGTAGTCTCCCGGCTTCTGCACCGCTCCGCTCACGGTCAGAGTCCACTTGTCGAGATCAACGCCGGGATCTTCCACGTCGTAGCCGTTGATGGGAAATTTTTCGAAGGGAGCGACTTCGGAGTCCGGAAAGGTGGTGGCCAGATGCCCGGAGCGAAACAGTCGTGCCGAAACCCAGTCGCTGAAGCCCAGGCCAGTTCTCAGCAGCGGTTCCTGAAATTTGGGAATCGCGAAGGCTCCGATGGCGAGCACGGGCGCGAGCTTCAGCAATTCGCGGCGCTTGATCCGCTTGAACTTGCGATTGTCGATTCGTGATTCCATTGGCGTCGGAAGCGGATAGTGTATCTCGCAAGTGAGATTCCCGGAGCAGGGAAAAGTTACGCACAGAGTCGGATTTCGTAGCGCCGGCGTCTCGCCGGCTGTTCTGTGCAAGTGAGACCGAGCACGATGGCGAATTGTGGCGGGGAGACATTCCGGCGAGGGCAGGATGCCCTCGCGACAGCCGCCTGGACGGCGGCGCTACGAAACACGGGTCACAACGTTTCCGCCACAAACTTCGCAAACTGCTTTACATCCTGCTCGGTGGTGTCGAACGAGCACATCCAGCGCACCACGGATTGCTGTTCGTTCCACACATAAAAGAAGTAGCGTTTCTGCAGCTTGGCAATCGCCGGCCGCGGAA
The DNA here is from genome assembly GCA_963696825.1 of Terriglobia bacterium. Lineage (GTDB taxonomy): Bacteria > Acidobacteriota > Terriglobia > Terriglobales > Acidobacteriaceae > JAIQFF01. The sequence goes on along the minus strand of CAVOLN010000006.1, from coordinate 61,467 downwards.
TCTTGGCGAAGACTCCGTTGGCTTCCACTTTGTAGACGATCTTCACCTGGGGAATCTCCCGGAGTTGCTTCTGCAGCAGGCGCGCCATGCGGTTGGCATGTTGCGCGCTCTTCAGCCAGAGATCGCCGGTAAACAAGGCGTCGAACTGGGCGGAGATGAAGCGCATCTTGGACGCCAGCTGCATGCCCTGCTTGCGCAGATAGAGAAAGTCCTGGCCAGCTTCTTGTCGAAGAAGACCACGGCTTCGGCGCCGATGGCGCCGTTCTTGGTTCCACCGAAGGAGAGCACGTCGACTCCGAGATCGCGCGTGGCTTGCCGCAGGGTCTGTCCCAGGCTGGCGGCGGCGTTGGCGATGCGGGCGCCGTCCACGTGCAGGAACATGCCGCGTTCGTGGGCAAAGCGGGCCAGGGCCTTGATCTCGTCAGGCTTGTAGACCGTTCCCACTTCCGTGGCCTGGGTGATCGAGATCACGCGAGGCTGCACGTGGTGCTGGTCGCCGATGCCATGGTAGGCGTGACTGACAGCTTCGACCGTGAGTTTGCCGTCCCGGGTGGGAACGGGAATCAGCTTGCAGCCGGTGAATTTTTCCGGCGCGCCGCATTCGTCGGTGTAGATGTGAGCAGCCTCGCCGCAAATCACAGCGTGATAAGAGTTGGTCAGCGCCTTCAGGCTGAGGCAATTGGCGGCAGTGCCGTTGAAGACGATGAAGACTTCAATATCCGGGCCGAAGTGCTGCTTGAATTTCTGGACCGCAGACTGCGGTGTAGGGATCGTCTCCGTAACCGACGGTGTGGCCGTGGTTGGCGGCGGCGATCGCTTGCAGGACCTCGGGATGAACTCCGGCATTGTTGTCGCTGGCAAAACTGCGTGCAGGTTTCATGTTCCGAACAATGTAGCAGAACGTGTGGGCTCGGGCACTCGGACCGCAGACGTTGAAGTTGAGCGTTCGGGCGCGAGACTGGTCTGCCGTTCGCGCACACTGGGATCGACGAAGCCAAAGTCCAAGTCCGAAAGCGGCGTCGAGGTCCGACGCCGGACGGGCAATGGCACTTCGGTGGTGTTACCTGGCGGGTACGACAGTGATCTTGGCGGGTCGGACGGTTGCAACTAGATTCAACCCATGGCACTCGTCCTCATGATGGTGGTTCTGGCGTTCGGTCTGCTCTACGTGGCGGTCGTAGCCGAAGAGCGGCAGATGCAGGAAGCCACCAAACCTCGCAAGCGCTAGAGATTCTTGCAAGCCGGCGCGTCTTCATTGAGACCGCCGACTCTGGCGCTGAACTCTTCTGAACCGATTTCTTCCCGTACTTCGTCTTAATCTCTTCCCGCAGTTTTCGAGTCTAAACTCCCTGACCGGCACTATACAGTTTTGTCCCCCAGGCGTTATGTTTGCCGGAGGCGCTCAGAAGCCTCGCCTGACTGCACTACGCTGTTCATGAAGGTACTCTAAAGATGGATTTGCTGACTCTCAGAGGGCATAAGCGGCCGGTCGGCTCGGTCAGGGCTGCGGGCGAAGTCTGGCAGCGGTTTTGACGCTGGCGGCTTTCGGCGTGGCTTGCGGTGGAGGCTCCGCTGGGGGCGCGGCGCCCCAGGGGCCCGCCGGAATACCGGTGAAGGTCGAAACCGCGCAACTGGTTTCGGTAAACGACACGACGGAATACGTTGCCACTCTGAAGTCCCGCGATTCGGCCGTGATCATGCCGCAGGTCGAAGGTCAGATTACCGAGATCTTTGTGCATTCCGGCAGCCGCGTCTCCGCCGGGAACGCCGCTGATGCAGATTGATCCCGCCAAGCAGCAGGCCACCTTGAAGACGCAGGAAGACACCGCTGGCCGCCAAGCAGGCCGAGGTCGAGTGGGACAAGCAGGAGTACGCCCGCAACAGCGGCCTGTACGAGGCGAAAGTCATCAGCAAGCAGGCGCTGGACCAGTCGAAAACGGCGCTGGATCAGGCCAAAGGCCCAGTTGCAGGCGCTGCACGCGCAGGTGCGCCAGGAAACCGTGCAGCTGCACTACTATCGCGTGACCGCCCCGAGCAGCGGAATCGTGGGAGACATTCCGGTGCGAGTCGGCGACCGGGTCACCACCACCACCGTCCTGACCACCGTCGACAAGCCCGGAAGCCTCGAAGCCTACGTCTACGTGCCCATCGAGCGCTCCGCCCAGCTCAGGCCGAACCTTCCGGTACAGATCGTCGACCAGTCCGGCAGCGTGATCGCGGAGAGCCGCATCAACTTCATCTCGCCCCAGGTCGATTCCGACCACCCAGACCGTGCTGGCCAAGGCTCCGATCGCGAACAACAACGACAAGCTGCGCAACGCGCAATTCATTCACGCCCGCATCGTCTGGGGAACGCAGGACCGCACCGTGGTGCCGGTGCTCGCGGTTTCGCGCCTCGGCGGACAATACTTCGCCTTCGTTGCCGAACAGCAGGACGGAAAGACGGTGGCGCACCAGAAGCCCCTGCGAGTCGGAGAGATGACGGGCAACAACTACGTCGTGCTGGAAGGGATCAAGCCCGGCGACAAGATCATCGTTTCGGGAACCCAATTCCTGATCGACGGCGCGCCGGTGCTGCCGCAAGGGTGAGAGGCGTCGGGCGTCGGACGTCGTGAGACATCGGCGGTCAGCGTCCAGTTGATACCGCAAGGTTCGTGGAATCTGTAGTCAGACACAATAGATTCTGCAATGTCCGGCCTTGAGTCCGAAGTCTGAGGTCTGAAGTCCGACGCCCGAGGTCCGCTTCTAAGTGTTCGTTGATTTCTTCATAAAACGTCCGGTCTTTGCCACCGTCTGCGCGCTGCTGATCATTCTGGCGGGCGCGGCGGTGATTCCCACCCTGCCGATTGCGCAATTTCCCACTCTGGCGCCGCCGCAGGTTTCCGTGACCAGCGTTTACGTCGGCGCCAGCGCCCAGACCGTGGAAACCGCGGTGACCGTTCCGCTGGAGCAGCAGATCAACGGCGCGGAGGGCATGAAGTACGTCACCTCGACCAGCAGCAGCAACGGGGTGAGCACGATCACCGCGACCTTTGACCTCGAATCGCGATCCCGATCTGGCCGCGGTCGACATTCAGAACCGCGTCAACACCGCCCAGGGACGGCTGCCGAACGCGGTCAAGGCCACCGGCATCACCATCACCAAGGCCTCCAACAATTTCGTGCTGGGCGCGGCCGTGTTCTCGCCCGAGGGCCGCTACACGCCGCTCTTCATGAGCAACTACCTCGACGTCTATGTAAAAGACTCGCTGAAGCGCGTGCCCGGAGTGGCCGACGTCATCATCTTCGGCGAACGCAAGTATTCCATGCGCCTGTGGCTCGATCCGGTGCGCATGGCCAGCCGCGGGTTGACCGCCTCGGACGCGGTCAGCGCCCTGCAGGAGCAGAACGTGGACGTCGCCGCCGGCCAGGTCGGGCAGCCTCCGATCAAAGCCGGACAGGAATTTCAGATCAGCGTGCGCGCCATCGGGCGGCTCACCGAAGCCGTCGCAGTTCGAAAACATCATTCTGAAGACGAACTCCGACGGAACCCTGGTTCGCCTGAAAGATGTGGGCCGCGCCGAACTGGGCGCCGAAGATTACAGTTCGGACCTGATGTTCAACGGGTACGACGCGGTCGGCCTCGGCGTCACCCAGCTCTCGACCGCGAATGCGCTGGAAGTGGACCGCCTGGTGATTGCCGAACTGGACCGGCTGTCCAAGCACTTTCCCGCCCGGCATGAAGTATCAGAACGCCTTTGATACCACCGAAGCGGTCGGCGAATCGATCCGGGACGTGCTTACCACGCTGATCGAAGCCATCGTTCTGGTCATCCTGGTCATCTTTATCTTTCTGCAGGACTGGCGCAGCACGATCATTCCGGCGGTGACCATTCCGGTTTCGCTGATCGGAACCTTCGCCTTCGTCAAGCTGCTGGGATTTTCCGTCAACACGCTGACCTTGTTCGGCATCACCCTGGCGACGGGACTGGTGGTGGACGACGCCATCGTGGTCATCGAAAACATCGAACGTCACGTCCAGGAAGGCGAGAGCAGACACGCACAAGGCGGCGTCGGTCGCCATGTCGGAAGTGGCGGGCGCGGTCATCGCCACCTCGCTGGTGCTGGTCGCGGTGTTTGTGCCGGTGGCGTTCTTCCCCGGCACCACCGGCATTCTGTTTCGCCAGTTCGCGCTGACCATCGCATTCTCGATTTCGATCTCCGCGTTCAACGCGCTGACCCTCACGCCCGGCGCTTTCCGCCATCCTGCTGGGCCGCGAGCATGGAGAGAAAGAACTGGTTCTTCAAGCGCGTGGACAGAGTCATTAACGGCGTTACCGAAGGCTACCGGCGGACGTTGCGTGTGCTTCCTGCGTTTCCGGCTGGTCGCGGCGATGCTGTTCTTTGCCGCCCTGGGCCTCACCTATCTGGTTTTCCAGCGCGTGCCCAAAGGCTTCGTGCCCAATGAAGATCAGGGATATTTCATCATCGCGGTGCAGGCGCCGTCGGGCGCGTCGCTCGAATACACGAAGGGCATCGGCCAGCAGATTCAGCGCATCCTGCAGGACATTCCGGAAGTGGAGGGCATTTTCGCCATCTCCGGATTCAGCTTCACCGGCAGCGCTCCGAACCAGGCACTTGTCTTCGTTCCGCTGAAACCGTATTCGCAGCGCAAGGGAGACGCAACATGCGGCGGAAGCCATCGTGAATCGCATTCGCGGCCGTTTGTTCGGTATTTCGGGCGCGCTCGTTCTTCCGTTCCTGCCTCCGGCGGTGCAGGGCCTGGGCCAGTTCGGCGGCTTTGCTTATGAATTGCAGGACCAGGGCGGCCACACCCTGCAGGAACTGGCGAACGTAACCCAGGACCTGATTCGCCAGGGCAGCGCCCGCAAAGATTTGACCGGACTGTTCACCACCTACACCGCCAACGATCCCCAATTCCTGGTCACCATTGACCGCGAAAAAGCCAAGAGCCTGCACGTTCCGCTGCAGCAGATCACGGACACTTTGAGCATCTACATGGGCTCGGCGTACGTCAACGATTTTGACTTCAACAATCGTTCGTACCGGGTATACGTGCAGGCCGACCAGCAGTTCCGCGCGCAGTCCAAAGACATCAAACAGTTCTATGTGCGCTCCGACAGCGGCGCGATGATTCCGCTGGACAATCTGGTCACCATCACGCAGACCACGACTCCGCAGGTGATCAGCCACTACAACCTGTTCCGCTCGGCGGAAATCGATGGCTCGGCCGCTCCCGGCTTCAGTTCCGGACAGGCGCCTGGACGCCATGGAGGAGCTGAGCAAGAAAGTCCTGCCGCAAGGCTACAGCTTCCAGTGGACCGGGCTGTCGCTCGAAGAACTGAGTTCGGGAAGCACCACGCTGATTCTGTTCGGCCTGGGCACGCTGGTGGTGTACCTGACGCTTTCCGCCCAGTATGAAAGTTTTGTTCTGCCCTTCATCGTGCTGCTGGCGGTTCCGATGGCGCTGCTGGGAGCGCATTGTCGGCGCAGTCGTTGCGCGGACTGGAGAATGACGTCTACTGCCAGATCGGACTGGTGATGCTGGTGGGACTGTCCAGCAAGAACGCCATTCTGATCGTGGAATTCGCCGAGCAATTGCGGCACGGCGGCATGCCGCTGCTGGAAGCCGCGGTAGAAGCGGCAAGAATCCGGCTGCGTCCGATCTCTGATGACTTCGTTGGCCTTCATCCTGGGCGTGGTGCCGCTGGTGGTGGCGTCGGGCGCGGGCGAACATGGCCGGCACTCGGTGGGAACCACGGTGTTCGGCGGAATGATCGTGTCCACCGATCCTGAATCTGTTCTTTATTCCGGTGCTGTACCTGATTATTGAAGGCTGGCGCGAACGGGGAAAAACAGATTAATGGAATTTACGAATTGTCGGATTGTCGAATTTAAGATTTGGCAATGCGGCAATCCGTAAATCCGTAAATTCGTCAATGCTTTACTTCACTTGCTGCAGCGCCGCGCCTAGCACCTGGCGCTGTCCTGGCTGCTGGATAAAGGCAATCACTCTCAGATTGGCCGGGTCGGTTTTCGAATCGAGCTTGACCTTGACATCCTGTGCGAAGCTCTTGCCAATCTCGAGGCCGCCAACTTTCGTGAGGCTTTGCACCACGCTCACGTGAGCCAGTCGGCGCCCGCCGTTTTCGCCGCGCAACACCTGCGACTCCGCATGATTCAGGGCGACCACCAGATAAACATCGGCCTTGCGAATCTTGGACGCCTCCGGCAAAGCATCAGCCTCGATATGAGCCTGAAGACTATGTGGAGTGTCCAACGAGATTCCTGAAATGTGGACTGGAATCTTCTCCAGCGTGCGAGCTTTTTGAAAGGCCTGAGTGGCCAGGCTGCGAATCGTTGCCCACGAACTCGGTAGTTCCATCCACCACCATCTGCGGAGTGTAGACACTCTTCAGGCCGAAGCGTTCCGAATAGGCGGTCTGGCGATCGCTGAAAAAGCGCGAGGAATAAGGATCAGTCCAGCCAATGTGGTTCCAGTAATCCACATGCTCGCTGAGCACGATCAGTTGTGCGCCGGCGACGGGCTGTGAACGATCCAACTGCTGCAGCAACGCGTCCGCAGGTGGACAATCCGAACAGCCTTCAGAGGTGAAAAGCTCGACCAGGACCGGCGAAGGAAGATCGCGGCTGGGTACGTCTGACGCCGTCGGAAACATCCAGGCCGCGAAGAAAGCCAGCATCACGAAGGCCGAGAATTTTGCCATGTCACACCAATCCAAGAATCCGCGAAGTATCGTACGCTGACTGAATTGATGTGTTAGCAATCCAAAAAGTTACAATTTTCTGCTCGGACGCCGTGCCGGGTAAGGTGCACGGCTGCTCCACGCCAGATCCTTCGCGGCTTGAAGACCGCTCAGGCTGACGCAGGTGGGATGGCGATGGCTCAGACACAAGTGGCCTCGCGCTGGCACATGAAACCAGGTCAGGAGTCCATTCATCCTTCATACGCGCTGGTCTATAATCACGGAATTCTCGCCATCATGCGTTCATCCCTCTTTCTGGGCCTTTTTCTTCCGCTGCTTGCGTCGGCCCAGACAGGTGCTCCCAGAAAAACGCCCGCGCTTCAATCTCCGGTGCCAGCATTCAAGGATGTGGCCAAGGAAGCGGGCCTGACCGTCTCCCATATCTCCACTCCGGAAAAGAAATACATCGTCGAATCCATGAGCGGCGGCGCCGGCCTGATCGACTGCGACAACGACGGCAAGCTCGACATCATCACGGTGAACGGATCGACCATCGATCGCTATCGCCAGGGCGGCGATCCCATGATCACGCTCTACCATCAGGACGCGAATTTCAAATTCACCGACATCACCAGCACTGCCGGTCTGACTCGTCAAAGGCTGGGGCATGGGCGTCGCCGTCGCCGACTTCGACAACGACGGCCTGCCGGACATCTACGTCACCGGCTTCGGCGGAAACGCGCTCTATCGCAACCTGGGCAACTGCAAATTTGAAGACGTCACCGACAAAGCCGGAGTGGCCGCGGGCGGCTTCAGCACCGGCGCAGCCTGGGCCGACTACGATCGCGACGGATTCGTCGATCTGTACGTTTCGCGCTACGTCCACTTCGACATGGACCATCTGCCTACCTTCGGCAGCGACGAGAAGAATTGCCGCTTCAAGGGAATCCTGGTGCAGTGCGGTCCCTGGGGCATGATCGGCGAATCGGACCTGCTCTTCCACAATCGCGGCGACGGCACCTTCGAAGAAGTTTCCAAAAAAGCCGGCATGGAAGATGTCGAACCGCTATTACGGGCTGGGCGTGATCTGGGGCGACTACGACAACGACGGCTGGCCCGACCTGTACGTGGCCAACGACGCCGGCCCAAATTATCTGTATCACAACAAACACGACGGAACCTTTGAAGAAGTCGGAATGCTTTCCGGTGTCGCGCTGGGCGGCGACGGCCAGGCGCAAGGCTCCATGGGCGTGGACTGGGGCGACTATCTGCACGAAGGCCGCCTGTCCATGTTCGTGACCAACTTCCACGAGCAGCCCGACACCTTGTATCGCAACCTGGGGAAAGATGGTTTTTCGGACGTAAGCTGGCCGGCGAAGATTGCGCAACCCACGTTTCTGATGGTGGGCTGGGGCACCGCCTTTTTCGATATGGACAACGACGGCTGGCTGGATATTTTCGTCGCCAACGGCCACGTGTACCCGCAAGTGGATTCGATTCCCGGCGGCATGACCTACCGCGAACCCATCCAGTTATTCCGCAACCATCGCGACGGCACGTTCGAGGATGTTTCCAGTGCGCTGGCCGGGATGCCCGCCGAAAGCCGGCGGGGAGCGGCTTTCGGCGACGTCAACAATGACGGAAATATCGACGTCGTGATGGTGAACGTGGGAGCGCCGCCCACGCTGCTGCTGAACCAGGGTGGAAACAGCAACCATCGCGTCTTGTTCAAACTGGTCGGGACAGGGAAGAGCAACAAGTCGGCGATCGGCGCGCGGGTAACGGTGAAAGCAGGGAAGCTGGTGCAGTTCAGCGAAGTTCGCGCCGGAGGCAGCTACATTTCGCAGAATGATCCCCGGCTGCACTTTGGCCTGGGAGCGGAATCCAGAATGAGCGAAGTCGAGATCAGTTGGCCGAGCGGAAAGGTGGAAGTCGCTGCGCGATGTTCCGGCAGATTTTATCTATACGATCGTCGAAGGTCAGGGAATTACCGGCAAGATTCCGCTGCCGCCGCCGTCACAGCGCTCATTCCTGAGATTCTTACGTTCTTCTTTCAGCATCTTTCCCAGCGTGGGCTTGTGCTTGTCCGATTTTCTTTTCCCGTGCGATCCGGCACCACGCGTCCCGCGGAGTCAGCCCGATCTGCGCTCGCGCCATGGCCTTCACCGCTTTGACCGCGCTGAACTTCTTCGGCTTGCGCTTCTTCTTCGCCATCGGACACATCTTGCCATAGCTTGTGACGCGTTAAAACTGCAATAATTAGATACAGAAGACGGAACTGACCATGGAAGAACGCGAATTTTTCGACGAGCGGCCGGAAAAGAAGATGGCCACGCTGAACTGTCCCGCACTGCCATCAGCCCGCGGAGTACGAAGTCACCTGGATTGTTCGCACCAAGAAAAGACAATTGGCCGGACGCGCCGACGAACGCGATCGCGCCCGCTTCGCCAAGGCCCGCTCCTACATGCTGCGCAAGGACGACCTGATGGCCTGCAAGAATATGCGCTGCCGCAAACGCTTCGAAATCTCCGGAGTGCAGTCCGTGGTGTTCACCGAATAGACTTCAGCAGTATCAGCTCTCAGCCTTCAGCCGAGTGCTCGATTTATGCTGAGTGCTCAGTTATACTCAGCTGTTTGCCGGCGACGGGAGTCATGCATGAAGATTCTGGTCTGCATGAAACAGGTGCCGCAGAAAGATGCGCCGCTCAAGCTGAACGAGGCCGGCACCTGGATCCGCGAAGACGTTTCCTACGAAGTCAACGAGCCGGACGCCTTCGCGCTCGAAGAAGCGCTGCGCCAAAAAGAGAAGCACAGCGGCGAAGTGGTGGTCATTACAGCCGGTCCGGCGCGCGCCCAGCAGGTTTTGCGCGAAGCCCTGGCCAAGGGCGCGGATCGCGCCATCCATCTTGAAGACAATGCCTTCGTCGGCCTCGACGCCTCCAACACCGCCCGCGCCTTTGCCGCCGCGATCAAAGACGAAAAATTCGATCTCATCTTTACCGGCCTGCAATCCGACGACTACGGCTACGCCCAAACCGGCGTGGTGCTGGCGGAACTGCTGGGCTGGCCGCACGCCACCATCATCATGCAGATCGAAAAGACGGATGCCGGAATCAAGGTCAAGCGCGAACTCGAAGCCGGGCTATTTCCAGTTCGTGGATATGCCGCTGCCCGCCGTGCTCACCATCCAGTCCGGCATCAACAAACTGCGCTATGCCACGCTGATCGGCATCAAGCAGGCGAAGAACAAGCCGCTGCGCAAAGTCGCGCTGGCCGAAGTGCAGTCGGCGATCGGCGGCAACATGCAGAAGATCGAACGCCTCTACGTTCCGCAGAAAACCAAGAACACAGAATTTCTGGAAGGCGCTCCCGGCGAAGTCGCAAAGAAGCTGGTAGAAAAACTACGCAACGAAGTACGCGTGCTGTAGAGCCACTGGGAACCGAGAACTGAAATCTGGAAACTGGATTTCTTAAATCCAACTGTCGCAACGACCTGAAGACCCGAGACGACAAATCATGCCCGATTCCATCCTGGTAATCGTCGAACAACGCGAAGGAAAGCTGAACCGCGTCTCCTGGGAGACGCTCACTGCCGGGCAGGCCCTGGCCGCGGAAACCGGCTGGACGCTCGAAGCTGCGGTTGTCGGCAGCAGCGTCACCAACTTCGCCAATGAAATTGCGGGCAAGAAAGTCGCGAAAGTCTATGCCCTCGAGTCGCCGAAACTCGAGCCCTACACTCCGACGCCTTCGCCGCCGGCCTGAAGCAATTCATCGCATCCAAACAGCCCAAGCTGGTGCTGATGCCGCACACCTACCAGGTGCGCGATTTCGTGCCCAAGCTGGCCACCGCGATGGAGCGCACCGCGATCAGCGACTGCATCGGCTACAAGAAAGAGGGCGACAAGCTGCTTTTCACCCGCCAGATGTTCCAGGGCAAACTGGCCGCCGACGTCAGCTTCACCTGCGACGCGCCGTGGTTCGTGACCTTCCAGAACGGAGCGTTTCGCGGAGACAAAGTTGAAGCCGGCGCCAGCGCGCTCCAGTCGAAACCGTCAAAGTTGAAATCGCCGATGGCGTCGTCCGCAACAAGCCGCAGGAAGTCTTCAAAGAAGCCAAGCAGGCGGTGGACCTGACGCAGGCCGAAATCATTGTGTCCGTCGGCCGCGGGATCAAAGAGCAGAAGAATATCGAACTGGCCAAGCAGCTTGGCCGAAGCGCTGGGCGGCGAACTGGCCGCGTCGCGTCCCATCTGCGATTCGGGCTGGCTGCCCATGGACCGCCAGATCGGATCCTCCGGACAGACCGTCGCGCCCAAGCTCTATCTCGCGCTGGGCATCAGCGGCGCGATTCAGCACATCGTCGGCATGAAGGGCGCGCGCACCATCATCGCCATCAACAAAGATTCCGAAGCGCCGATTTTCGAAATCGCCGACTACGCCGTGGTGGGAAATCTGTTCGACATCGTGCCGCCGCTGATTGAAGAAGTGAAGAAGGCGAAGGCAGGAGCGTAAAATCAGCCACGGATTCATGTCACAGGTTTCTGGCCGGAGCGGATCGAGGAATTATCGTAGGCCATCTATCGAGCTTCGATCCGTGGCGAGGCAATCGTGTGGCTCACGATTCCAGCAACTGAGAGCTCCAAGGTTGAATTTCGTTCAGACTTAGTCACGTGGCAGAAAGCGTCTTTCTGACTTATGGAGAAATGCCATGCGAGCATCCTGAGAAACCAGGCTCGATGAGCTGGATTCCGTAGCGTGAAAGCTTGAAACGTTGAAACCGGCATGTCGCTCTTGAAATTGACACTTGAATGCTAATTTTCCGCAAACCCCTCACCGGCATCGAACGTCCCCAGATGCCCGCCGATGTCGTCATCGTCGGCGGCGGCCCGGCGGGCATGGCCTGTGCTCTGCGGCTCTCGCAGCTTATCGATCAGCACAACGCCAAGAATCCTGATTCGCAACTCAGCAAGGAAAACATTTACGTCCTCGAGAAGGCCCGCGAAATCGGCCAGCACTGCCTTTCCGGCGCGCTGCTCGATCCGCGCTCCATGCGCGAACTGCTTCCCGGATTCGAGAAGGAAGCGCCGCTCGATGCCGAAGTCACGAAAGAAGCGGTTTACTTTCTCACCGAGAAAGGCAAATTCAAGTTTCCCATCACGCCGCCGCCGCTGCGCGATCACGGCAACTACGTCATCTCGCTGAACCGGTTTGTGAAGTGGCTGGGCGGCAAGGTGGAAGAAACCGGCATCACGATCTTCACCGGGTTCGCCGGATCGGAACTGCTTTTCGACGGCGATCGCGTCACCGGCGTCCGCACTGACGACAAAGGTGTGGACAAACAGAACCAGCCGAAATCGAATTTCGAGCCCGGCTACGACCTGCAGGCCAAGGTCGTCATCCTCGCCGAAGGCACTCGCGGCTCGCTGACCAAGCAACTCATCGCACGCTTTGCTCTTGATCGGATCGCAACCCGCAAACCTACGGTCAGGGCATAAAAGAACTCTGGGAAGTTCCTGCGGGACGCATCGCGCCCGGCGAAGTGATCTACACCATGGGCTGGCCGCTGACCACGAAAGAATATGGCGGCGCCTGGATTTACGGCGGCAAGGACAATGTCGTCTCGCTCGGCTTTGTCACCGGGCTCGACTATCCCGACCCGCGTCTCGATCCGCAGCGCGTGCTGCAGGAATTCAAGCAGCATCCGTTGGTTGCGCGAGCTGCTCGAAGGCGGCAAGATGATTCGCTACGGCGCGAAGTCGCTGCCCTACGGCGGCTGGTGGTCGATTCCGCCGGTTGCCGGCGACGGCTGGATGATCCTCGGCGACTCCGCCGGCTTCCTGAATTCGCAGCGGCTGAAGGGAATTCATCTCGCCATCAAGAGCGGCATGCTGGCCGCCGAGACTGCGTTCGAAGCGCTGAAGAAAAATGATTTCTCGGCCGCGACGCTCGGCGATTTTCAGAAGCGAGTGGAATCGAGCTGGATCAAGGACGAGCTCTGGAAGGTCCGCAACTTTCATCAGGGCTTCGAGCATGGATTCTGGCGCGGCATGATCAACGCCGGCCTGCAGCAGTTCACCGGCGGACGCGGCCTGCGCAATCGCTATCCCTCGACTGCCGGGCTACCAGCACCTGAAGAAGCTTGCCGAACTGCCGGCGGACGGCGGCGACGAAGCTCATCTGATCGGCCCGGCCAAAGGCGACGGCAAGCTGACCTTCGACAAGCTCACCGACCTCTATCACTCCGGCACCAAGCACGAAGAAGACCAGCCCGCGCACCTGGTCATTCACGACACCGATGTCTGCAACACGCGCTGCATAAAAGAATTCGGCAGCCCGTGCCAGAATTTCTGTCCCGCAAATGTCTACGAGATGGTGGACGACGCCACGCAGCCGAACGGCAAAACGCATCAGCCTGAACCCGTCGAACTGCGTGCACTGCAAGACCTGCGACATCGCCGACCCGTACCAGATCATCACCTGGGTGCCGCCCGAAGGCGGCGGCGGACCGAATTACGACGGCATGTAGAGTGTCCGGTGATGGCTGTGTGGGGACGGGTCTCCTACCCGCCCGGTCGAGCGCAGCTCGATATCTTTCAACTCATGAGCTCGGCGCGGGCAAACTTCGTAGCGCCGGCTCTCGCCGGCTGTACTGCCGGCGTCCGCCTGGCGAGGGCCAGGGATGGCAGCAGTTACGCGGTCATAGGTTTGCAGGCTGGCGGACCAACGCGAAATTCAGGTCACTGCGTTATCCTTGTCTCCGAGGAAAATATGCGCCTGAGATCAGATCGCGTGATTGTGCTCTTCGTATCAATTTTGTTCCTTGCTCGCTCTGCATCCGCCCAGCAACCCTCCATCCCCACCACCGGCTTTGCCGGCCTCGATCAATACCGGGCCTCGCGCATCGCGGTCTTCACCGACGACTTCGGCCAACTTGCCCGCTACCGCGACGCCAACGCCGCGCTCAAGCCGCCCGCGCCGGGCGAGAACCGCGTCGTCTTCTTCGGCGATTCCATCACCGACATCTGGAAGCTCGAAGAATATTTTCCCGGCAAGCCTTACCTCAATCGCGGCATCGGCGGACAGACTACGCCGCAGATGCTGGTCCGCTTCCGCCAGGATGTGATCGATCTGCATCCCAAAGTGGTCGTCATTCTGGCCGGCACCAATGACATCGCGGGAAACACCGGGCCCATGCGCCTCGAAGACATCGAGGCCGACTACGCCTCCCTGGCGGAGCTGGCGCGGGCGAATCACATTGCGGTGGTCTTTTCGTCGGTCCTGCCGGTGCACAACTACACCCCGAAGTCGCAGGACTTTTTCGCGCAGCGCTCGCCGGAGAAAATCCTGGCCCTGAACCGCTGGCTGCAAGGACTACTGCGCCGCCAACGGCCTGGTCTATCTCGACTACTTCACCGCCCTGGTGGATGACAAGGGCCTGCTGAAGCGAGACCTGGCCGAAGACGGCCTGCATCCCAACGCTGCCGGCTACAAAATCATGGCCCCGCTGGCGGAGGCGGCGATCGGCAAGGCGCTGGCGAGCCAATCCTTAAATTCGACTCCTCGGTTCGCCTGAGCGCATCTATAATGAAAGTTGAGTTTCCGACCGCCTCAGCCTTTGGGCATACCCGGGCTGCGGCGGCGAGGGATGGTTTTCTTTGCGTCCTTGCGCTCTTGCGGTTAAGAGCCTTTCAACCGCAAAGATCGCAAAGACCCGAGTCGCAAAGAGATGCCCGCCCCGAGGGTGCTGGTGGAAACGCCCGCGCCTCCCGGCTTCGCGAGAAGCCATTGGAAAGGAAACAGCTGCCGGGATTTTCCCGCCTGTCTGGTCTCCTTTCCTAGTCGAGTCATTGACGGATGGACGTCAGTCGTTAGCCAAGAATTCATACGACGCTAAGGCCAGTGACGACTGACCAGTCGACGAAGGACATGCCTCTTACCGACAAATTCGGCCGCGCCATCACCGATCTGCGGATCTCGGTCACCGACCGCTGCAACTACAAGTGTGTTTACTGCCGCACCGGGAACGAAGGCGCGCTCTACGGCGATCTGCCCTTCGCCGACTACCTGCGCATGGCGCGCGTGCTCGTGTCGGACTCGGAATCCAGAAGGTCCGCATCACCGGCGGCGAGCCGCTGCTGCGCAAGGGCGTGATCGAATTCGTCCGCGAACTGGCCAAGCTGCGCACCACCAACGGCGAAGAGCTCGACATCGCGCTGACCACCAACGGCCATCTCCTGGCCGAGATGGCGCAGCCGCTCAAAGATGCCGGCCTGCGCCGCGTCACCGTCAGCATGGACGCAGTCGATCCCGACCGCTTTGCCCGCATCACCCGCGTGCCGGACGGATACGACAACGTGCTGGCCGGCATCCGCGCTTCCCGCCGCGTGGGACTGTGGCCGGTGAAAGTCAACTGCGTGCTGATGCGCGGCTTCAACGAAGATCAGATCATTCCCTTCGGCATGTTCGCGCGCGAAGAAGGCGTGGTCGTCCGCTTCATCGAATTCATGCCGCTCGAAGAAGACCGCGTCTGGTCGCCGAACACCGTGGTCACGCTCGACGAAATTGTGCGGCGCATGGCGGAATACCGGCCGCTGGTTGAAATTCCGCACGCGCGCAGCGAAACCGCCCGCCGCTATCGCTTCGACGACGGCATCGGCGAAATCGGCATCATCGCGCCGGTGTCGCATCCCTTCTGCGGACACTGCAGCCGCATCCGCATCACCTCCGACGGCAAGATTCGCACCTGCCTGTTTTCCGTCTGGGATCACGATCTGCACGCCCAGATGCGCCGCGGCGCCTCGGACGAAGAGCTAGCGGAATTCATTCGCGGCGTGATCCAGAAAAAGGAAGAGCGCCACCACATCGGCGAGCCGGATTTCGTGCCCGCGTCGCGAACGATGGTGCACATCGGCGGCTAGCGGCTGGGCCTCGACACAAAAACAGCGCCGCGCGGCAGCTGAGTCTGCCGCCGCCGTTTTTTAGAGATTATTTTTCGCTGTCGCCCGCCGAAAGTTCTTACGGCTTTACGCCACCGCCCGGATCAGACTTCTCCTTGCCGACCCACACCGTGTATTTGTAGCGGCGGCCTTCGTTCGGGAGGATACCGCGTCGAACCAGTCCCGATACTGGAAAATCTGGACCGAACTGCGACTCGTAGAACGGCGAGTCATGGTTGAAGTCGATCAGGAAGTCCCCGTCCCCGTCTGCCAAGATCCACCTCACTTCCTGATTCGCGCTCTTTATCACCCAAAATGGATCTGGATCAACGGAGATGTTTTTGTTGGCATCGATACTGATTGTCACCGTCACTTCTCTCGGCACGTCACGTATTGGCTTCTCTTCGTCAGATCGTCGTATAGGAACCGTAGGCATTTCATCCTCCCCATCGAGTTATTTTGTCCCGAGCAACTTCTGAAACCGGTCGTTGTTTCGTAACCCATCGAAGTCGGGCGTATCCCGAATCATGGTGCGTGAAAATCCGACGGCCGACGCCTTCTCCAGCCAACTGAGAGTTTCCGGGAGATCGCCGAAGTGGTTGTAGATCAGCGCTGCTTTGAACCGCGTCTCTGGATCGTCCGGCGTCAGCCGCAGCGCGGCTTGCAGTGAATCCAGCGCTGCTTTTTTTTCATCCCGCATGGCATGACAGATGGCAAGGACGCCCAGCGTGTAGGCATCCTTCGGGTTGACCTTGAGATTGCTTTCGGCCAGAGAGATGGCGCGTTGATAAGCGCCTGCAGACTGGACTCGTTTGCCAGACACCCAATAGTAGCCGTCGCCCAGATTCCACCACAGAAGCACGTCTCCAGGGTCGAGTTTGACCGCCTGTTCATAGGCTGAGGTGGCTTCGTCGAATCGCCGCAGGTAGAAATAGGCATTGCCAAGGTCGGTAAATGCGGTGGCCTCGGGGCGGACTGCGATCGAGTGCTGCAAAACAGTGATGGCGTCGTTATAACGGCCCTCGCTGGTATACGCTGCAGCCAGGTTGTACAGGCCCCGCGCATTGTCCGGGGCGAGGGCGACGACCTGCTCAAACATCTCCGCCGCCTCGCGATATTGGGCGCGCTGGTAATAAAAGACGCCAAGCCAGTTGTAGCCGGCCCAGTAACGCGGCCGCAGTTTAATGGCGCGCCGATAGGTGGCTTCGGCCTGTGCCGGGTTGCCCAGACGGCTGTAGGCGGTGGCCAGCTCCACATAGGCCCGATCATTGGTCGGGTCCTGGTCGATGGCCTGCTCAAATTGAGCGGCAGCCTCGCGGTATCGCCCGGTGCCGCGGTACACCCTGCCCAGGCACACCCGCGCAGCCGGCTGCCCATTACTCAGGCTGACGGCGCGTTCGCAGTCCTGCTGGCTGGCCTCCATCCATCTGGTTTCGTGCTGATCCTCGTACTTCTGCCAATAGGCGTCTCCCCGGCCAGCGTAAGCCAATGCGTATTTCGGATCAATTTCCAGCGCGCCGCCGAAAGCGCGGATGGCATTGTCGATATTTTCCGGCTTGTCGTAGTTCTGCAGATAGCCACGGCCTTGCAGATATAGGTCATAGGCGCTGGCCAACTGCGTGCCGTGCGTCTCCAGCTTCTGGAACTCGTCGGAAGGGACGTCGAGGTCCAGCATCCCCACCACGGCCTGGACCACCTGGTCCTGCACAGCAAAAGGGTCGGAGGCGGGGACGGTCAGGCTCGCCGCCCGGAGCTGGCGGCGCGTGCGCGTGTCCACGAGTGCAATATTAATCCGCAGGTTGTCGCCGGACCTGCGCAGGTTGCCTTCGAGCACAATGGTGACGCCGAATTCGTTTCGCGCCTCCTCTAAGGCGGTTATCCGGTTGGCCCGGATCTCCGGCGCGGAAATCACCTGAAATGTGGGATCGATTGTCAGTTGCGTAAGCTTCGCCGTCAGAGTTTCGGTCAAGCCATCGCTGAACGGAGTGGCCTGCTGGTCTCCGCCCAGCACGCTGAATGGCAACACCGCGACCCGCCTTTCAGAAGGGAGGGAATCAATTCCCATCCATCCTTTAAATCGTTGCCGGACGGCCGGCACCGCCGCCAACGCCAGGACGAGCACGACCGCGGCCGCGGCAGCCATGATCTTTCCTTTGAATCTCGAACGGCGCACGGGCGGGCGAAAGCGCGACGACTCGCTCTTCGGGCGTTGCAGAGCGCGCAGATCGACCAACAGGTCGGCGGCAGTGGCGTAGCGGTTTTCCGAGTCTTTCTCCAGGCACTTCAGGATCACCATCTCCAGCTGAGGCGACACCTGCGGATTGACGGTGGAAGGTGGATCCGGCAGTTCGTGCATGACAGCACTTATGACTTCCAAGCGGCCCGAGCCGTGAAAAGGCCGTTTTCCCGTCGCCATCTCATAAAGCGCTGCTCCGGCCCCGTAGATGTCGGTACGCGCATCGAGAGACTGTCCCCGAATCTGCTCCGGGGCCATGTAGGGCAGAGTTCCGGCGACGGACGGCGAGTCACTGAGGCTGACAGTGGTCACATCCGTTTTTGCAGTACGGATGATTTTGGCAAGTCCGAAGTCGAATATCTTCAGCCGGCCATCCTGCGTGACCCGCAGATTTCCCGGCTTGATATCGCAGTGAATAACCCCGGCCGCGTGCGCGGCGACCAAGCCCTCAGCTAATTGCGTACCCAGCCGCGAAATGTCTTTTCCGGATAGCGGTCCAGACGCAACTCTATCGCTGAGGGTTTCTCCGGCGATGTACTCCATGGCAAGAAAATCGATGCCTTCGAAGGTGTCGAAGTCGTAGATCGTCGCGATATTGGGATGGTTGAGCTGCGATAGCGTCTGAGCTTCCTTGCGAAAGCGCTTACGCTCGTTCTCCTCGACCAGGGTGCCGGGAGGAAACACTTTGATGGCAACATCCCGGGCGAGGTGTTCGTCCCGTCCGCGATAGACCTGCCCCATGCCGCCCTCGCCAACCTTCTCGAGGACGCGATAGTGACCCAGCGATTGTCCAACCAGGTAAACGTGGCCGACCGCCCGATCCACCATGGGGAAAATACCCCTTTTTACTGGGGCCATCGTAGAGCCCTGCCGACCGCAAGTCAACGAATGCCGACGGACGGGTAGGGGTAGTTTTTGACGAAAACCCGGACCGTGCGTCACCCTGAAGGAGTCCGGTCCCGAGGGGCCTCATGCGTGCATATGAGCGGGTAAACGGGCATGTCGGCTGCACGCCAGATCCTTCGGGACTGAAGTCCCTCAGGATGATGCCTTGTAGAAGAGGCGGCTGCAACCGCGCCAGCACTCTGGCCTCGAGCGGGCTAGCTGCGGCGAGGAACGAGCCTTTCTTTGCCTCCTTTTGCGGAAGCCTTTGCGCGCGGTTATAGAGATTCAGGGCTTTTGACCGCAAAGGTCGCCAAGGACTCCCCAAAGAACGCAAAGAGAGCAAGGAAGGGACACCGCCCTCGAGATGCATTAGAATAGCGGTATACTTCTATGGCTGACCGAAGTTTTACTCTTGACGAAGCAGAAAGCCTTTTGCCTGTTCTGGAATCGCTGCTGCGCACCGCCATCGACGGCAAAAAGCTGATTGAAGCGGTCGACGCCGAACTTCAGGAACTTGCTCATCGCGTCTTTCTCAGCGGTGGTCTGCGGGTGAACATCGTTCAGATGGCACGCCGCAAGGCGGAGCGCGAGAAGACCATCCAACAGGTGAAAGACGCCCTGGCTGAAATCGATGCCACCGGAGTTCAGGTGAAAGATGTCGACATCGGACTGCTCGACTTCCCCTGCCAGGTGGAAGGCCGAACTGTCCTGCTCTGCTGGAAACTGGGCGAAAAGGGAATTACTCACTGGCACAGCCCCAGCGAAGGCTTCGCCGGCCGCAAGCCGATCGATGAGAAAATCGCCAAGGCGAAAAGAGCGAACTAGTCGTCAGTCGTCGGTCTTCAGTCGTCGGCACATCCGATTGCACCCTCGTTACGTGATGCCCAAGATGATCGCCCGATTCGACGTCCGCACGCGTTTTTGACTTTCCTGACGACTGAAGACTGACGACCAACGACTGTCCTACGGTCTTCCGCCCTCATTCCACTCCGGCGTAAAGGACGAGTTCACCAGCCAGTTTATTGGCTGCAGAATCGATCCAATGGCTGCGTTCATGTGTTTGAAGTCGATGTGCGCAACATCGTCGCTGGGCTGGTGATAGTCGCTGTGCAGTCCGTAGCTTGAAAGCGTCTGCGCCACGACGCCTTTCTTGGCGAGAACATAAGTTGTCAGAGCGGGCAAAGAAATTCTGCCCGGAATGCGGATCTCTCACCAGGTGTGCGCCGTGAGCCGCCAGCGCCGGGCCCAGAGTTGATCGCTCCCATCCCGAGAGCCATAAGTCGTCGTCGGGCAAAGCGGGATCAGGCCGTCCGATCATCTCGAATTCCAGGTCAGCGGCGATCTGGCGCAGCGGCAGCGGCGGATGCTGGCTGAAGTAGGTTGATCCCTGCCCTCCCGTCTCCTCGCTGCCGAAGAACGCGAACATCACCGTACGCCGGGGCCGTGCTCCGGCGCCCAGCACGCGTGCCAGTTCAAGTACAGCCGATGTCCCCGAAGCGTCGTCGTCGGCGCCGTTATAAATGTTGTCGCCATGCACCGGCGCCCCGACTCCGAGGTGATCGATGTGGGCAGAGAGCAACACGGCCGATTCACGCAATTTGGGATCAGCTGCCGCGCAGGATGCCGACCGCGTTCCATGTGTGGCCGGCTTCCGCCGCCGCGGCTCCTTGAAAGTGCAGCATCGTTCCATCGGGCATTTGCTGCAGCAGTCGCGCAGCTTCCGCGCTCAGTTCGAGGACATTGACGCTTCCATCCAAATCTCCTCCGGTCGTGTGTTCCAATTGAGGCGGCAGGTTAGGCAATTCTTTCCCCACACCTTCAAAGTGCTCGGGCTCTTCCGGAAAGGCCGCCATGGCTCCTGCAGCTCCCTGCGCGGCCAAAGACAAAGCCTTTTGTCTCATCTGCCGCTTGTCCCGGCCCGTGACTAGCACGACCGCGCCAGATTTAATTTCAAAAGGTTCCTCGTCTGCGTTCACTTTCAATAACGGCCCGGAAAACGAGGGCTGGGTAAGCTGGATCACCTGAAAATCCGGCCCGTAGGTAAAGGAGATCGCCGGCGTAGACGCCGAGCCCGCAATCTTCAGTTGCGGAGCAGCCGTGAATTTGTAGCGAAGCAAGTTAGCCCGCTGGAGATAACCGCCATCGGCGCCGGCGGGCTCAATGCCGTAAGCGCGCAGTTCGGAGGCGGCATAGGTCGCGGCGATGAGTTCATCCCCGGTGCCGCTGCCCCGTCCCCGCAAAGAGTCGGAAGCCAGAAATTCAACGTGCGCCCGGATGCAGACGGTGCACAGTGTAATGGCGCAGACGTCGCGGCTCCACGCCGGATTTCGGATTGTGATTTGTCGATTTGAGCGTCGCTAGGCTGATACAGACCGACTAGCTGGGGACAAAATCGATGACAGACAGACCCAAGACAACAACATGAGCGCGCGGGGCTTTCATCGATACTGTCTCCGAAAATTTGCTTCTCGGAAAATACTTGGATGCGGTCTCTAAAAGGAGCGTAACAGACTCAGCCAAAGTCCTCCGACTCGGTCTTACATGGGACTTTTGGTGCGCACAGAAGTACACAGCTGGATTCTGGCCTAAAACCTTCTCTGCTACAATTCTCTTACGCCACTTGCGGACGACATGCAAAAGAGGCGCGTCTGCCGGGACTCTCTTAATGCCTGGTTTTAATCAGAGATTGGTCAATCAAAAACCACTCACTCATAAGCTTCGACTCTTGGCTGCGTTTGCGGCGCTTCTGACGCTTGCCCTGGCGGCGGGTTGTCGCGGCTTCTTTGTGAATCCCACGCTCACATCGCTGGCAGTCGCGCCGACCATCGGCCTCGCTCATCGTGGGAAAGACCCAACAGATATCCGCGACCGGAACCTACGACGATGGCAGCACCAAGGATTTGACCGGGAGCGCGACCTGGAGCACTTCCGATCCGGCGGTAGCGACGGTCAGCAAGGGTGGTTTGGTGACCGCAGCCGCAAGCATCGCCAACCCACCTGGGACCGCGACCATCACCGCCGCTTCCGGCACGCTCACGGCTACGTCGACGATCACGGTAAACACCGGTCCGTTGCTGTCGATTGCTGTTACGGCTTCGACCGCTTACCCCGGCCGCCGGCTCAACCTTTACGTTGACCGCGCATGGGAACCTATTCGGGAAGCAGCCAGGTTCAGGACATCACCACACAGGTCTCGTGGACTAACGACAATACGACCGCAGTGAGTTTGAGCCAGGGCAGTGGAAGTGCGACCGTGCAATCACCGGCACCTCGGGCCAGATTGCTCACATCTTCGCTACTCTAAACGGCATCAACAGCAACACTGTAACCATCACCGTGCAATGACCGCTATCCGCTGCATCGGGATCTGCACCGGCGGCGGCGACGCACCCGGCCTCAATGCCGTCATTCGCGCCGCGGTGAAATGCGCCATTCCTGAAATACAAATGGAAGGTCATCGGCATCCCGGACGGCTTCGACGGCCTGATCTGGCCGGAAAAATCCTACGAACTCACCCTCAAGGACGTGAGCGGCATTCTGCCTCGCGGCGGCACCATTCTCGGCACCACCAATCGCGGCAATCCTTTCCAATACTGCACCATCGAAAATGGCAAAGAAGTCATTCGCGACATTTCCGACGACGTCATCGCCAACGCCCGCAAGCTGGGAATCGACGCCGTGATCAGCATCGGCGGCGACGGCTCGCAGACCATTGCGCTCGAACTTTTTCGATAAGGGCATGAAGATCGTCGGCGTGCCCAAGACCATCGACAACGATCTCTCCGCCACCGAAGTCACCTTCGGCTTCGATACCGCGGTCAACACCGCCACCGACGCGGTGGACAAGATCCACACCACCGCCGAATCGCACCACCGCATCATGGTGGTCGAAGTCATGGGGCGCGACGCCGGCTGGATCGCGCTCGAAGCCGGCATTGCCGGAGGCGCTCACGTCATCCTCATTCCGGAAATTCCATTCACCATCGAAAACGTTTGCGAGTTTGTTCGAGCAGCGCGAGAGCTACGGCAAGCGCTTCACCATCGTGGTGGTGGCCGAAGGCGTCAAACTTCCGGTGAGCTTCAAGGAGAACCGCCGCGGCGGCTCGGTTGGCAACCTGATCGGCAATGCCATTGCCGCCAGCGCCAACAAGGAAGTGCGAGTCAGCGTGCTGGGTCACATCCAGCGCGGCGGCTCGCCCACGCCCTTCGACCGCATCCTGGCCACCCGCTTTGGCGTGGCCGCCGTCGATCTGATCGCGGAGGGCGGATTCGGCAAGATGGTGTGTTTGCGCAGCGAGCGTATCGAGGCGGTCGACATCGCCAGGCCATTGGCCGGCTGAAGACAGTCGATCCCAACGGTCAACTGGTGCAGACCGCCAAAGCCATCGGGATTTCCTTCGGAGACTGAGCTTCGCGCGCGTACCCGTTCACTTCATCCGACAACCGATAACTCGGCCAACTCGATTATTGCTATATTTGTCCCCGTGAGACTGAGCCGTCAAATCTCGTTTGCCGGTTGCTCGTGCTGACGCTGTTGGCGGCGGGCTTGTTCGCGGGCTGCAACCGCGGCCGGCCTCAACAGGAGATCGCCTACGTCTCCGCTCCGCAGGCCTTCCTGCGCGACCAGGTGGCGGCGGTCTACAACAAGACCGGAACCGTAAAGAACGGCGAAGCGGTCCAGATCCTCGGACGCGACCGCCGCTTCGCCCGGGTGCGCACTTCGGCCGGAGTCGAAGGATGGCTGGAACAGCGTTACCTGGTGAGCCAGGAAACCTACGACGCTTTCCAGAAGCTGGCGCAACAGGTTCACGACGCTCCCGTTCAGGCCACTGCGATCGCGCATAACCAGACCAACATTCACCTTCAGCCGCAACGCGACGCCGAACACCTCTACCAGGTGGACCAGGGCGCCAAGCTGTCCCTGATGAAGCGCGCCAGCAGCGAGAAGCCGCTGCCCGGCGGCGCACAAGCCAAGCCAGTGAGTCCCGGAAAAGAAGGGCAGTCTTCGCGAGCTGCCGCGCCCGTCATGGAAGACTGGTGGCTCATCCGCGATGAAGCCGGACACGTGGGCTGGGTGCTGGGCCGCATGCTGGATGTGGACGTTCCGCTCGAAATCGCGCAATACGCCGAAGGCCAGCGCACTGTGGCTTCATTTGTGCTGGACCAGGTCACCGACGGCGACAAAAAAGTTCCGCAGTACCTGGTGCTGCTTACCGAGAACAAAGATGGCATGCCATTCGACTACAACCAGATCCGGGTCTTCACCTGGAACGTGAAGCGGCATCGCTACGAAACCGCCTACCGCGAGCGCAATCTCAATGGCGTGCTGCCGGTAACGGTCTCGCACGAGAACTTCGAGAAGGAAGGCGACCTGCCGGTATTCGTGATCAGAGTAAAAGACGATGCGGGAAACGTGATCGAACGCAAGTACAAGCTGAACACTCCGATCGTGCGCCGCGTGCTGGCGCCAGGAGAACAGAAGGAAGCGGTAGGCCGTCAGTTATCAGCCAGTCATCGGTCGTCGAAACGAACAAGAAAGAAACGCTGAAGACCCGACAACTGAAAACTAACAACTGAAAACCGACAACTGACAAACCACTGAAATCCGACTACTGAAACACTAGCGAAGATATCCTGGGCAGCGGCGGGGGCGCGGCGCCCTCGTCCAGAGCCCGCTGCCACTCGGAAATCGAATGCAGCAAGCCCGCCAGATGGATCCCGCCAAAACCCTCCGGATAACGCGAGAGATTTCGGAAGCCGCGCCTCAGCACCGACCGCGCCCCGACAGAGTTTCCATTGCCGTGATGGTAGAGCGCGACCGCGACCTGGATCAGTCCCTGCAGGAACTTCTTTTCCGCCAGCGGCGCGGCACGCCAGACGTCCTCGAGCGCTTCGTGGGCGTCAAAGAAGGCGGCTCGATTGAATAGTTCAATCCCTCTACGGTAGTGAGCGACGTCCACCATTTGCATGCATTGTGGCACATGAAAAATGCGAAGCTAGCCCGGGGGACAATACCAAATCTCATATAACGAGACTGGTCTAACCTCCGTTTTCCGGTATCAAATAACAAATCCTCTATACAAACGCTTGAAAACATTGCTTGTTACTGTGCGATGTTTTGGAATATGAGTTGCTATTAACCTGTCTTTGCTCGTGTGAGTATCCACAGCCTTCACATTGTTAATCAACAGTTTAGTGTTATGTTTCGGTGGTTTCTTCGATTCAGTCGAGGCTCAGGATTTTCAGTTTTCAGGAGAAAAACGTATGTATCGAAATGCCTTCCCTTTTAGAATTTTCGCATTCGCACTTGCATTGGTCGCGCTGGTCGCCTTGGGCGCCGGAGCGGCATACGGTCAGGCCATCACCGGTAACGTTGTTGGTACGGTGGTGGATTCCTCAGGCGCTGCGGTGGTGAATGCGGACATCAGCATTGTCAATGTCGCGACCGGCGTGGGGGCAAGCAACAAAACCAACGGCACCGGCGAATATCGCTTCGACAACCTGCTCGCCGGTTCCTACAAGGTTACGGTGAAGGTCATCGGATTCCGTAGCACTGCGGTTTCGGTCGAGGTACGGCTGAACCAACCAGCACAGCGAATGTGAAGCTGGAGCCTGGCGCTAGCACCGAGACGGTCGAAGTTTCCGGGGAAGCGCCGATCATCGACACCACGACGACTCAGCTGCAAACCACTTATGAAGGCAAGACTCTGCAGGACTTGCCGATCGCCAACCTGGGAGTTTCCACCAATGGCCAGAATCTGGGAGTGCTTAACCTCTCACTTCTGGACGCCGGCGTGGGCAGCACCGGTGGTTTGGGTGCCGGAACCGGTCCCTCCATCGGCGGTCAGCGGCCGCGCAATAACAACTTCACGGTCGAGGGCGTGGACAACAATGACAAGGGCGTCACCGGTCCGCTCATCTACGTTCCACCAGACGCCGTATCGAATTTTTCCGTCCTGCAGAACCAGTTCAGCCCCGAATTCGGGCACTCCACGGGCGGTCAGTTCAACATCACCGTTGAGAGCGGCACCAACAGCTTTCACGGCCGCGTTTATGAATATTTCCAGAACCGAAATCTGAACGCGGTGGACACAATCCTGGCCAACCAGGGTATCTTCAGCAACCCGCGCTATGACAACAACCGCTTCGGCGGACAGCTGGGCGGGCCGATCTTCAAGAACAAGCTGTTCTTCTTCGCCAACTTCGAATACAACCCGGTAGGTCTGGCCGCGTACCTGGTGCGCCGGTGCTGGCGCCGACCGCGGCCGGCTACACCACGCTGAATGGCATTCCTGGCGTTTCCGCCAGCAATTTCAACGTTGCAACAATTTGCTGTGGCTCCGAGCGCCTGCACCGCAAGCGCGGCTGCCTGCCCGGCGGGCGGCACAGTCACCGTCGGCGGCGTCCCGGTTGAGGTCGGCATCTTGCCGATCGTGGCGCCGAACTTCACCAACTACCGAGCGCTGACCACTTCGATGGATTACAACATCAGCGACCGCGACCAGATTCGTGGCCGCTACATTTACAACAAGCTGGTCACATCGATACCGGCCCAGCTGCCAGCGTTTCTACACCCCATTCGTGCAGCCGTACCACCTGGTATCCCTGAGCGAATATCACACGTTCTCGCCATCGATTACTAACGAATTGCGGGTGGGATTCAACCGTACTGGCAACAACTTTCTCGTTCCCAATTTGCAGTTCCTGCCGACGTTCGATGCATTCCCGAACCTCACGATCGATGACCTGGGACGAACTTAACGTTGGTCCAGACCCAAGGCTCCGCAATACGCGATCAGAACACCTACCAGGCAGTGGACAACCTGACTTGGTCAAAGGAACCCACACTCTGAAGTTTGGCATCGAATACCGCAAGTCGATTTCGCCGCAGAAATTCATTCAGCGTTCGCGCGGCGACTACGACTGGGCCACGCTGGAAGGCTTTTGCGTTTGATCAGATACCCGATGGTGCGGCCAACGAGCGCAGCTTCGGCTACGGTCGGCTATTCCGGCGACCAGTACGGAATCTTCGGGTACGTAAACGACATCTGGAAAGTCCGGCCGAACCTGAGCTTGAACCTGGGGCTGCGTTACGAGTACACCAGCACCCCTGTGGGCTGGACTCAGCAGAGCCTGAACAGCGTTGCAGATGTCCCGGGTCTGATCACCTTTGGGTCGCCGCAAGCGCCTACGAAAGACTTCATGCCTCGCGTTGGATTTGTATACTCGCCGGGACAGAGCGGCAACACTTCGATTCGTGGTGGTTTCGGCATGGGCTACGACGTTCTGTATGACAACATCGGAACTCTGTCGCGTCCGCCGCAGATCGGATCCACCGACGAACTGCCCGGACCAGTGTGCCAGACGCCCTTCCTGGCCAACGGCGGAATTCCACTCGAGTCCAGCAGCGGAATCACCATTCTGGATCAGGCGACGCCCGCGCCAATACTTCGAGCTTCCTGCCTGACAACGTGAAGTATCCTTACTCGATCCAGTGGAACCTGGGCGTGCAGCACGTATTCAAACCGAACTACACTGCTGAAGTTCGCTACGTCGGCACCCGCGGAGTGGATCTCGATGCCCAGAACATCATCGACTTCCAGGATGTTGCGACCCCGAGCCATCACCTGCCCACCTACCTACAGAACCCGGGCCAAGCGACTTTGGACGGACTGCCGTTGACGCTGGGCACTTTGCTGGATGAGCAAAATGCCGGCGCATTCTTCGTGCCCGCGTACCTGAACGCCGGATTCGGGAGTCCGATCACGGCCTTCCTGCCGCTGGGCGCCTCTACCTATCACGGACTGCAGACCCAATTGAACCGACGGTTCACCAATGGCCTGCAGTTCCAGGTGGCTTATACCTTCAGCCACATGATCGACAATGGTACGGCTGATTTCTTCTCAACCGTCATTGCACCACGCCGTCCCCAGAACTTCCAGGATCTCGCGGCCGAGCGGAGCAATTCAGTGCTTGATCACCGGCATCGCTTCACCGTCTCCACGGTGTATGACATGCCGTTCTTCAGCAAGAGCACCAACTGGCTGCAGCGCAACCTTCTCGGGAACTACGAGATCGCTGTTTACACCTGGGAGAGCGGTCAGTGGGGCACCGCACAGAGTGGAGTCGACACCAACCTGAACGCCGATGCGGCTCCAGATCGGCCGATCTTTAATCCTGCGGGCACGCCCGGCGTAGGCAGCGATATCCTTAATCTCTGCAACAGCAGTCTGCCGGCAGGCCACTTTTGCAACAATGATCCCGATACCACCTTCGATCCGAGCCCTTACGTAGTTGCGTATCAGGCGGTAAACGGCAACGCCCAGTACATTGTTGGCGGGCAGGGTGCGCTGTCGAATACACCCCGCAGCACCATCACCACGCCCCCCATCAACAACTGGGACATCAACCTGGCCAAGCACATCGCGATCACCGAGCGTGTGCGGTTCGATATCATGGCCGGCCTGCTGAACGCTTTCAACCATCCGCAATTTGTTACGGGCAGCCCCAACCAGGCGCTGTCATTCTCAGTTACCGGTTCGGAGAGGAATTATCTGATTCCAAGTTCGCCGAACTTTGAGAATGCCAGAGTCAGCTTCCCGAGCAATGCGCGCCAGATGGTCCTCGCCATAAAGCTGGTTTTCTAGACGACCGGCGCAAACAGGGGCCCGACGCCGGGCCCCTTTTTTATTTGTGCCAATCTGATTTGATCGGACAGAACATTGGAATTTTGTTTGTGTGCTGAAACCGGCGCGCGTATTACGCGTGTGCACCGACTCTATTTCTCTTCTTCGCTATGAAAATCGAAACATGCATCTCCATATCTTCGTAGGGTGACCAAAGTACCGTTGCCTCCGCAGATTCGCGCCTCAGCCTAAGACTTTTAGAATAAGTTACTTCACATAAACACTCTGACTGGCCAGAAAACTGCCTTGCGATTTCCTAATCACGCTGTTGTACAGTTGGCTCAGCGTCGTGCAGTTTCCCGCCATAAATGATTTGCTGTCGCGATTGGACTGAACAAGTCCGGTGTCGAGTCCACGGGTCAAGGATCGAAAACAGGAGGCCGAAAATGCAAAGACTGAGATTCTTTTTGGGGAGCGCTGTTCTGTTGCTGGCCGCGACGTTCGCGATGGCCCAGGCCGGATCGATCCAGGGCACGGTGACCGATACCGCAGGTGCGGTCGTGCCAGGCGCTGAAATCACAGTCCGAAGTTTGGCCTCCAACGCTACTCGTATTTCCAACAGCAGCAGTGCCGGCGCATATAGCATTCCCAACCTTGCCGTTGGCACTTACGAAGTCACGGTCAAGATGGCAACCTTCAAGACCTTCCGCGCGTCCCCGGTTGAGATCTCCGTCGCGCAAACGCTCTCCCTCAATCCGCAGTTAGAGCCTGGAGCGGTCTCGGAAGAGGTCGAGGTCCGAGGCGACCAGATTCCGGATGTTGATCTGGAGACATCACAGGTCAGCAATCTGGTGGACGAACAGAAGATCAAAGAGCTGCCGCTCATTACGCGTAATCCGTACCAACTGGTTCTGCTGTCTCCGGGAACTTCACAAACTGACAGCTTAGGTGGCGGCTTCTCGGTTAACGGGGCCAGGGACCGGAACAATAACTTCCTGCTTGACGGCGTGGACAACAACGACACTGGTGAGCCCGGAATCGCCGGCGGTGTGCTCAATGCGAATCCCGACTCCACTCAGGAATTCCGCGTTATTACCGACAACTTCAATGCTGAGTTCGGCCGCAACAATGGCGCCATCATCGACGTGGTCACCAAGAGCGGCACCAACAAATTTCACGGCGGGGTTTACGAATTTGGCCGCTGGAACAGCTTTGGCGGCGCGCGTGACTGGTTCAATCGCTCCAGCCAGGGTCCGATGAACCCTTACGTCCGAAATCAGTTTGGCGGCTCCATCGGCGGGCCGATCCGCAAAGACAAGACTTTCTTTTTCTTCAATCAGGAGATCCAGCGTTTCCGCACTACATTGACCAACACGGCTACGGTGCCTACCCCGGCTTTTAAAACCGGCGTCTTCACCTACACCGACGCTAGCGGAGTTCAGCATCCCATGGATCTGACCGACGCCGACACGCAGGGCGACAACCCTTTTGAGGTGCCGCTGGATCCGACCATGCAGAAGGTGTTTTCGCTTTATCCCAATCCGACTGTTCCGAACGGTGACGGATTCTCCGGGACTTTGTTCTTTCCAAGTTCCTCGTCGACCGATGTGTATTCCTCAACCGCAAAAATCGATCACCACTTCACCGACCGTCAGATTCTGAGCCTGCGCTATGGCTATGATTACTTCACCGATCCCGACCCAAGCCACGCCGCGATTCTGCCGGGTGGTGTCGGTGCGGTGGGCCAGAAGGCCATTACGCAAGGCTTGAGCGCGCAGTTGACTTCGACTCTGAGCACCAACCTGCTCAACAACTTTCAATTCGGCTGGAACCATATCAACGCCGACTTCACCTGCGGCGGTCTGAACGTGCTGGACAGCCCCGGAGGTCTCGATCAGTTTGGAAACGGTCGCGACTACCTGATGAGTCCATTCGCCAGCTTCGCATGCACCCAACTGGGCGCAGACGATCAATTCCGTAAAACCGGGACAACCAGTTACGCCGACACCTTGAGCTGGGTTCACGGAAGCCACACCTTCAAGTTCGGCTTTGATTTCCGCGATATTGGGGAGAGTGGAGCCAACAATTTCAATGCCCGTCGCCAGGTGACAACCGACGCGATATTTCTGTTTGGCTCCGACTTTGTGGGCCTCACCGATAACATCCCAGGCGGTGCGGAGCCCATCCAGGACGCTGCGCTCGCGCTGTGGGGATTCGTGATTCAGGATCAGGCGGCCGAGTTCTTTAACAAGAATCAGGATCGCGAGGCGACCAACGACAAGTTTTTCCGTCAACACGAGTATGACTGGTTCGCTCAGGATACGTGGAAAGTCCGCCGCAATCTAACCTTGACGCTGGGTTTGCGTTACCAGCTGAACGGAGTGCCTTACGAAGAGAATGGCAACGTCTCGAACCTGCTGACCGACCCGGCGTCATTCCCGGTGGTGTTTTCGACCGTAGGCCCCGGAACCGGAAAGTCCCTGTTTCATACCGATTATTCCAATATCGAGCCTCGAGTCGGATTCTCATGGGATCCCTGGAGCAACGGGAAGACTTCGATCCGCGCCGCTTTCGGAATATTTCACGATCGAATATTCGGCGACATATTTACCCGAGTCGGAGCCCTTCCGCCTTTTGAGCAGGACTATTTGAACTTTCCGGTAGACACAATTGGCAATGCACTCGGAGATCCCTTCGACTCCGGTGGCTTTCCCGCGGTTCCACCGCCGCAAACCCCATCGGCGTCGGTTCCAGACGGCACAGCCCTGCCCAACACCACGATCTTGGATCCTCGTCTTCGCAACCCCATCGCTAACAACTGGAACTTCGGGGTGCAGCGCGACTTGCCGGGCAACAACACGTTGGATGTGACTTATGTAGGTTCCATGGGGACTCACGTCTGGAGCCACCGCGACGGCAACCCGCCGGTTCCCGCTCTGGTGCAGCAGTTGGTGCAATTTTGCAGTAATCCCAATAACAGCTTTAGTAACGAATTCACCACCGCGAATTTCGGCGGCCCCAATACTTGCACACCGGCGGATGTCTCGAGCGACAACTTGTACCAGGGGTTGGAATTCGGAACTCTGCCGTTCAATGCGGTACCGCACAATGCACTGCTCCAGCCCGCCTACCAGCAAACTGTGTTCAACTCCATTTACCATGGGCTGCAGTCGAAGTTTACCCATCGCTTCAGCCGTGGGTTGCAGCTCCAGGGCGCGTACACGTACTCGCATTCCATCGACAACAGCATGGATCCTTTCGGCGGTGCTATCGGAGCCCATACCTTTCCTCGAAACTCTCTCAACCTGGCAGAGGGCCGGGGCAATTCGGACTACGATATCCGTCATGTCGGGGTTGTGAGCTACCTTTGGGAGATGCCCTTCGGTAAAGGCAAGTCTTACCTGAATACGGGAGTGTTAGGGAAGATTTTCGAGGGCATACAGCTTGCCGGCGTCACCACGCTGCAAACCGGGCACCCTTTCCAGGTTCGCAGTTCGCTGGATAGCCAGCGTACCGGAATCCCGGCCTGGGGTGCGCAGGTTGGAGATCCCTTTGCTCCGCCAGCCACTCCAGCGTGCGCCCCGAATCCCAGCCTGGGGAAGGTTTACGTCACCAACAGCTGCGCCTTCGCTGCGCCGCCTTTCGGTT
Organism: Terriglobia bacterium; assembly: GCA_963696825.1. Taxonomy (GTDB): domain Bacteria; phylum Acidobacteriota; class Terriglobia; order Terriglobales; family Acidobacteriaceae; genus JAIQFF01. Next base: position 29,429 of record CAVOLN010000006.1, on the reverse strand, counting down.
CTGCCGGTAGCGGGCGGAACGAATTCTACGGCCCCGGTTTCTGGAACTTCGACTTGTCATTTTCGAAGCGGATGAAACTCAGCGAGCGCTTCGAACTGGAGACCCGGTTCGAGGGGTACAACATTTTCAACCATCCTCATTTCGTCAATCCCGGCAACCCTGACGACAATGGGAACCTGATCGAAAGCAGCTTGTTCGGGATAATAACGAACACCTATACCCAGCCGGACGGAACCACATCCGCGCGCCAGTTACAGGTCGCCATGAAGCTAAATTTCTAGTTTGCCGATTCGGTTTGCTCGTTGTTCATGAGGACGCTAGGCGCCCACATAGAACAAGCGCTATCGTCCCAGGATGGCGTAGTGCGAGCTGGCGGCCATGAAAAATATCATGGGCACGGACAGGAAGAAATTGGTTCGCGACGCCAGAAATGCCTGCCGGGCCAGAACCGCCGCATTTGCCGGAGGAGTGCCGGCCAGAGTTCCGCGGATGATCTTCTTGTTATTGCGCCAGATAATTCCCCAAACATTGAACAGCATGATGAAGCCCATCCCGCCACCGATCCCGATCGAAAGTACATGATTATCGTCCTGGCCCACCGGCGTGTAGTTCACAAACAGCCAGCCTGCCACAATTACCAGCACTGCCGTAACCAGGCCCACGACATATCCGCTCGGCGTCTTCGAGATCACGAAATAGAGAATCATCGACGCCGCCAATCCAGATCAGGAGAAACAATCCGATAGTGCTTCCTGCGCCTACTCCCATGCGGTGGGCGTCGGCGGCGACGTAAACCTGCGACCAGTACCAGAAGCCGACAAACACGGTGAGCATGGCGCTCCAGCGAAACAATTGCAGCGCGGGCATGGTCATGTACTGGAAAATTTTGGGCTTCATTGCCGCATCCACCTGCTTCATGAAGGGGACGTTCACCAGGTTGAAGAAATAGAGCAGTCCCACCCAGGTGATACCCGCCAGCAGATGAACCCAGCGCAGGATGAAGGCGAGAGCTTCCGTGCCGGTGTGGGTGGGCATGATCCATGCGGCAGCAAAATTAATCACCTGATGATGTATAGACATTTTTCCCCTCTTACGTTACTGCTTTCCGGCACCCGATCGCAGGCGGGAAGTGCACGCCAGAACCCGCTGCTCAATCCCGACTGGTTCGGAAGCGAAGAATGGTGGCATTTTGCCCGCGGCGTGTCAATCAGCCTGGCGCAGGTCAGAAGGCTAGTTTGACATTTCCTCCGTCCCAGCGAGCGGATGTCATGCTGAGCCTGCCACACATAGGCGTGATGTGCACGTACACTCCAGCCCGAACAATCGCGGCCAGGGCGCAATACCCGGAGTGGTGGGCTTGAAATGTGGGGGGCAACGCCGTATCGTACAACCATTGTGGTGATGTGGTGACCTCGGTGCGCGTTAGCGTACAGAAGGTCGAGAGGGACGCTTGCGGTTGGAACTGAAGCGGGTGAGACGCAGGCGACCAAGGAGATCGGCAATGGAAAATAAGCCGGCGCAAAATATCCAGGAAACCTTCCTGAACACGGCACGCAAAGAGCGAACCAATATCACAATTTACCTGTTGAGCGGAGTCAAGCTCACGGGACGCATCCGCTCCTTTGACAAGTATTCGGTCGTGCTGGAGACCAACAACCAGGAGCAACTGATTTTCAAGCACGCCATTTCGACCGTGGCTACGGGACGAAGCCTGCACGCTCACGGCGACAGGCCGACGGTCATGGCGGCTGCCGCCACCGCAGCTTCAGCGTCCGCTCCAGTAGACGCTCCGATGCCACGGGCATCCGGCACCGAGGGATAGGGACTAAGACTAGTGAAGGATAAGGGATCGAGTCCGGGCGTAGGTGAACTCCCACGGGCTCGTTCCAGTGCGAACAGAACGGCGAAATCTTTTGCCCTCCACCTTTTAACGCGCGAAACCGAGTGACATTCTGCAGCGAGAATCCACCGAATTGAGCAGACGACAATCCAGCTCTTCCAGGCAAGACCCGTGGCAACCAAATCAGTCGTGGCGGTTCCCCCGTTCCCGCAGGCGGCGGTCCATCCCGGGAGCGAGCGTTCCTGATTGGAATTGAGACGCGCAACCGTTCCCGCGGCCCGGCTAGCGCCGGGAGCAAGAATGGCCCGCTGACCGCAGCTGCCCAGGCTGCCCGCGACACTTCCACAATTCCGCTGCTGGCGAAAGCGCCTCTTATTCCTGACTTCAGCGCGCGAGGAGTCGCTTGCCGAATTGCGTTCCCTGGCCACCAGCGCGGGCGCGGAGATTGTCGGAGAATTTCTTCAGCACCGCGACCGGCCGGACCCGGCCACTCTGATCGGAAGCGGAAAGCTGGAAGAGATTGCCGGCGCCACCGCTTCCGTCTCGGCCGATCTGCTGCTGTTCGATCACGACCTCACGGCTTCGCAACAACGCAACATCGAAAAGCTGGTCAACACCCGCGTGATTGACCGTACGCAGCTCATCCTCGACATCTTCGCGAAACATGCCCGGACGCGGGAAGGGCAGCTGCAAGTGGAACTGGCGCAACTGGAGTACATGCTGCCGCGGCTGGGCGGACGCGGAATCGAAATGTCGCAACTGGGCGGCGGAATCGGCACTCGAGGCCCTGGCGAAACCCAACTCGAAACCGATCGCCGCAAGATTCACCGCCGCATCCGGCACGTGAAAGAGCAGATTGAAAATGTCCGGCGGGTGCGGGCGCAACAACGGGCGAGGCGGGAATCGGTGCCGGTAGCGACCATCGCGCTGGTCGGCTACACCAATGCGGGGAAGTCCACGCTGTTCAACGCGCTGACCCGGGCCGCGGTGCTGGAATCTCCCAGAATGTTCGCCACGCTCGATCCCACGATTCGTTCGGTCGACGCTGCCGTCGCGCAGGCAAGCGCTGCTCTCGGACACCGTCGGATTCATTCGCAACCTGCCACACACGCTGGTCTCGGCGTTTCGAGCCACGCTCGAGGAAGTGCAGCGCGCGTCGCTCGTCCTGCAAGTTTCTGACGCCAGCAGTCCGTTGTCGGAGGAGCAGGACGCGCAGGTGGACAAGGTGCTCAAGGAACTGGAAGCGGACGGCAAGCCCCGCCTGCGAGTGATGAACAAGATTGACCTGCTGCCCCCCAAGCAGCGCGAGTCGTTGCGGGACGATGCAAGCCAGGGTTCATGTCTCCGCCGCCAAGGGCATCGGCATGAGCACGCTGCTGGACCGAATTGATGAAATGCTGTCCGAGGATCCGTTGAGCCGGGTACATCTGCGCGTGCCCCAAAAAGAAGGGAAGCTGCTGGCATTGCTGGAGGCGCGCTCGCGGATTTATTCACGTCACTACAAGGATGGGCTGGTGGAACTGGAAGTGGAAGCGCCGGAGTCTGTGGTCAGGAAGGTGAGGGAATGGGTGGTGGAGTAGCCAAGCAGGGCGAAGATTTTCCTTGACAGACACATTTATTCACCTATATTATATATATCAGTTTTTCTTATTTTAAATCTATGAGGTAGTAGATGGTTATGGCAAAGGTTAGTATCAAGCAGGTTGAGCCGCAGTTTGCCCAAGAACTGGAAACGCCCTTAAAAACAGCCCTCGAACAACTTGGCTACTCTGTTCCCGAAAACTTCAAATTACGAGTTTCGCTCTTAAGGGCGAATGGTCGGAAGCAACCGAGCAACGCGGGTGCTAATACATGGGCGCCCGGAACGGGGCGCATGCAGTTTTGGCTTGAGCCATCCCCCCCCCAGAAGACGGCGTCCCCTGCAGGAACTTCGCGACCGGCCGGAATCTCACCTGCCCCCGAGGTTCGGGCAAAAGTTTTTGAGAATACTACCAGCCCGAGCGTCGTTGTACACCCGGCCGAGGCGGAGTTACTGAGAGCCTTGGATCGCGCGGAATCGACGCCGGGATGGAGTTTCGTTTCGCTGAAGAAATTTCGTGATGAGATTCTTCCGTCCGAGAATGTCCCGTCCATTCGTTCCGATGTCGAACGTCAGAACGTGCTTCGTTCAGCGATTGACAAGAGGCTGATCTTGAAAAAACCGGTTCCAAACCCGAAGTCGCCTCAGTTTCCGGTAACGAGCATTCGTTTAAACCGCTTGATGCCCGAAGTGCAAGAAGTGCTGGGGCATGCGAAGAAGGACTTGGATTTCCACCCGATCCACATCAAAGGTGAGCCGTTGTCCGCCACCATTTTGCGGGAGAGGCGCTGAAAAATTGGCGCTCTACTACTTGGAAACGAGCGCCCTGGTCAAACTGTACGTGTATGAGGATGGTACCGAGCGACTGCTAAGCCTGACCGCCAGCGACGCTGGCCATCGATTTGCCATCCTGTCTCTGGCGCAGGTCGAGTTCCACGCCGCGATCCGGCGACGACAGCGTGGTGGCGAACTTGCTGCCTCTGCGGCCGACGATCTGATTGAATCCTTCCGCCAGCATTCGGAAGGTAGGTTTCTGATACAGCCATTCTCAGACTCCTTGCTGGACGTGGCGTTGGAACTGATCGATGGTTACGCGCTTAGAGGGTACGACTCAATGCAGCTGGCTGGTTATCTGATGCTACGTTCGATTTCTGGAGCCGAGGAGCCTATCTTCGTCTGTGCTGATCAGGCTTTACTTAAAGCGGCGCGAAACGAAGGTTGCCGGGCCTGGGATCCCTGTTCGCAGTGACGGGCGATTGTCCTACCGCCAAATATTAAATGGGCCGGCAACCAAGAAGCGGTGACATTCCTTGGCTATCGGCCCATTCGATCCTGAATTGGATCGGAGGTGATACTTCCATGCTAGACCCGTCAGGCCGGATGTCAAGCTTCTTTCCATTATTTTGCGAAATAGTTGGCCACCCCCGGTTTCAATCGGGAAACCCACTCTGCGGCCCGTGATCGCGTTGACACTCGCTTCCGTAACATGTTACTTTCAATGGTCTTAAGCCTCCTTACGCTCTGGACCTGATCAACACACAATGGACGAGATATTAGGACAACTAGGCGGATTACTGCTCGGGTCCGTACCCACCATCATCTTCATTGTGCTGTTGTATGGCATTTATACCGTCGGTGGTGCACAAGCCGCTGGTCGAAGGTGCTGGCAGAGCGGCGCAGCCGGACCGAAGGCGCGATCGAAAAAGCGCGAGCCGATATTGCCCAGGCCGAAGCGCGCACCGCGGATTACGAGCAGCGTCTGCGGGAAGCGCGCATGGCGATATTCAAGAGCCAGGAAGCGCGCCGCCAGCAGGCTTTGCAGGCGCGAGCCGCAGCGGTTGCAGAAGCGCGGCGCAGAGCGCAGGCTCAAGTAGAGCAGGCGCGAGCAGCCATCGAGCAGGACAAAGCGGCGGCGCAAGGCAGGTCTGCAGGCCGAGAGCGGAAGACTGGCGGCTGAAATCATTCGCATCGTACTGCAACCTGCAACCCAAGCTCCGGCAGGTGGCCAGTGATACGACGATCTTCCCGGATTGCGCGCCACACCGGACTGACGCTGGCCGCTTTTGTTTTGCGTCTGTCTGCGCTTTCGCTCACGAGTGCTCGGGCGCAGGCGGCACAGTTCTTCCACCAGCGCAGAACACTCTGCCGGCAATACCGGCGCCGAGTTGGCCAAGGAATCGCGCGAAGCCGCGGGTGAGGACGAGCAAGCACAGTTCAAGCATTCGGCGTCGGTCCAGTTGGTGGCGAGGCTCACCGGTCTGAGTCTGGAGCACGCCTACTGGCTGTGCGTGCTGCTCAACTTTGCGGTGATGGCGGGCACCATCCTTTATTTCTCAAAGAAGAATCTGCCGGGCGTATTCCGCAATCGCACGGCTTCCATCCAGAAGGCGATGGAAGAGGCGCGTCAGGCGAGCGAAGAGGCGAACCGGCGTCTGGCCGAAATCGAAACGCGGCTTTCCCGGCTGGATGCGGAAATCGGCAAGCATGCGCGCGGCGGCCGAAAAAGAAGCGGTCGCCGAAGAAGCCCGGATCAAGGCCGCGGCGGAAGAAGACGCGCGCAAGATCGTGGAGTCGGCAGAGCAGGAAATTGCCGCGGCCGCAAAGTCGGCCCGGCGCGAGCTGACCGCCTTCGCGGCGAATCTGGCGGTATCGCTGGCGGCCAAGCAGATCAAAGTGGATGCGGCCACCGATCAGGCGCTGGTGCGAGATTTGCCAGGGAACTTTCGCCGACCAGCCCCAACGGCGGCGGACCAAAGCCGGCAAGGACGGCAACTAGCGCATGGCTTCCGTGACCAACACCTACGCGCGCGCCTTGGCCGACGTGGTCTTTGACCAGCATCTGGATCCCGGCAAGACGCTGCAGGAGGTGCAGTCACTTGCTCAGTTGGTGGCCAGCAGCCAGCAACTGCGGGAAGTCTGGGAAGCGCCTTCGATTCCGGCGGAACAGAAGCGCGCCTTGCTGGATGCGATTGTGGCGCGTGAAGGTTTTTCCCGCCCGGTGCGAAACTTTATGGCCGTGCTGATCGACCACCGGCGCATTAAGTTTCTCGAGCCGATCGTGAAAGAGTTTGAGCAGGAACTGAACCGGCGGCTGGGCTTCACCGAAGCGGAGATCACCAGCGCGCGAGAGTTGGGCCAGACGGAGCGAAGCGCGCTCGAAGCGCAAGTGGAAAAGTTGACGGGCACAAAAGGTGCGCGCCCGCTACGCGCAGGACGGTTCGATTCTGGGCGGCGCCATCGTAAGAGTTGGCAGCACAATTTACGACGGATCGGTGAAAGGGCAGTTGGAGAGGATCAGGGAAGCTATCAGCTCTTAGCCTTTAGCTCTTAGCTACTGAGCGAGTTTGAGGTCGTCGAGAGTTCACAAGATCTTTAACCGCAAAGATCGCAAAGAGATTCCGCAAAGGACGCAAAGAAGAGCTGAAGAGCTAGAGGCTAGAAGCTAAGAGCTGAACCTTATGGCACAAATCAAAGCAGACGAGATCACGCAGCTGATCCGGCAGCAGATCGAGAACTACGAATCCAAGATTGCCGTGGACGAAGTCGGCACGGTCATCACCCTGGGCGACGGCATTGCCCGCGTCCACGGCCTCGACAAGGTCATGGCCGGAGAACTGCTCGAGTTTCCGCACAACGTGGCCGGCATCGCCATGAACCTGGAAGAAGACCAGGTGGGCGTGGTGCTGCTGGGCGAGTACACGGAAATCAGCGAAGGCGACGAGGTCAAGCGCACCGGCCGCATCATGAGCGTGCCGGTGGGCGAGGCCCTGATCGGCCGCGTGGTGAACTCGCTGGGACAGCCGATCGACGACAAGGGTCCGATCGCGACCGACCAGTTCATCGCGCTGGAGCGCCTGGCGCCGGGCGTGATCGACCGCCAGCCGGTGCGCGAGCCGATGGCGACCGGACTGAAGGCCATCGACAGCATGATTCCGATCGGCCGCGGACAGCGCGAGCTGATCATCGGCGACCGCCAGACCGGCAAGACCGCGGTCGCGCTCGACACCATCATCAACAACAAGGGCAACGACCTGATTTGCATCTACAACGCGATCGGGCAGAAGCGGTCTTCGATTGCGCAGGTGGTGAAGATTCTCAGCGACGCCGGCGCCATGGACTACACCATCGTGGTGGCGGCGTCGGCGTCTGAGCCCGCGCCGATGCAGTACATCTCGCCTTACGCGGCCTGCGCCATGGGCGAGTATTTCCGCGACACCAAGCGGCATGCGCTGGTGATCTACGACGATCTTTCCAAGCACGCGGCGTCGTATCGCGAGATTTCGCTGCTGCTGCGGCGTCCGCCGGGACGCGAGGCGTATCCCGGAGACGTTTTCTATCTTCACTCGCGTCTGCTGGAGCGCGCCGCCAAGCTGAGCGACAAGATGGGCGGCGGTTCGCTGACCGCGCTGCCGATCATCGAAACTCAGGCGGGCGACGTTTCCGCGTACATTCCGACCAACGTGATTTCGATCACCGACGGCCAGATCTTTCTGGAGACCGATCTGTTCAACAGCGGCGTGCGTCCGGCGGTGAACGTTGGAATTTCGGTGAGCCGCGTCGGCGGCAGCGCGCAGATCAAAGCCATGCGGCAGGTGGCCGGAAGCATGAAGCTGGAACTGGCGCAGTACCGCGAACTGGCGGCCTTCGCGCAGTTCGGCAGCGACCTCGACAAGGCCACGCAGGCGCAGCTCAATCGCGGCCAGCGCCTGGTCGAAGTGCTGAAGCAAAAACAGTTTTCGCCGCTTGCCGTTCTCCAAGCAGATTCTGATCATCTTCGCCGGCACCAACGGATTCTTCGACGATCTGCCGGTCGATCAGGTGCGCGACTTCGAAGCGGAGCTGTACAAGCTACGTGGACGCGACCAATCCCGGCCTGCTGCGCACCATCATGGAGAAAAAAGTTCTGGATGACGCTCTGAAAGCTGAGATGAGCAAAGTGATCAAGCAGAGTAAAGAAGCGTTCGTGGCGGAGAGGCAGGCAGTGGCGAAGTAGCACAGAACTGAGAACCGGGAACTCTGAACTGAAAACGGTTCTTGCAATCGAACGTCAATTGTGAAATCCCGCAGGTTGGGGAACGCAGCTTGACCAACGACGAACGACCGACTGACTGACGACTGATTCATGCCCAACATTCTCGACATCCGGCGGCGCATTCGCAGCGTGACCAACACGCGGCAGATCACCAAGGCCATGAAGATGGTCTCGGCGGCGAAGTTGCGCCGGGCGCAGGAGCGCGCCCTGGCGGCGCGTCCCTATGCGCAGATGTTGACCAATGTGCTGAAGTCGCTGGTGTCGCGGGCGGAAATTTACGATCCGGAGACGGGAGAGCCGCGGCATCCTCTGTTGGCGCGGCGTCCGGAGAAGAATGTTTTGCTGATCGTGGTCACCGGCGACAAAGGTCTGGCTGGCGCGTTCAACACCAACATTCTGAAAGCGGCGATGCGCTTCATCGCGACGAAGGCGGGCAAGAATGTCGAGATTGAAGCCATCGGACGCAAGGGCCGCGATTTCCTGCGGCGGCGGTATCCGAACCGCCGAGCCGACGGAATCTGCCGAATCGACAGGAGTCGCGGCGCAAACCACGATCGTGGGCGAGCAGATCGGTGTCTTCAACAAGATTGACTACGCCCTGGCGTCGGAGTTGGCGGAACGCGTGATCGAGCGCTACGCCAGAGAAGAGATTGATTCCGTCTATCTGCTGTACAACGAATTCAAGTCGGTGATCGCGCAGCGTCTGGTGGTGGAACAGGTTCTGCCCATCGAGCAGATTGGCGCGCCCGAAGTGCGAATGGCTGAAGGCATGACCACGGAAGAACGAGAGCGCGCGCTCGAAGCCGCGAAGGGCGCTGGTGTGCGTCTCCGTCCCGCCGACACGCGCGACATTGACGCGGCCGCTGCCAAGTTTGCCACCGCGCCGGTGGATTACATTTACGAACAGTCGCCGGAAGAGCTGTTCCGGTCGCTGTTGCCGAAGTATGTTGCGATTCAGATCTTTCGCAGTCTGCTGGAATCGGTGGCGGCAGAGCACGCGGCCCGCATGACCGCCATGGACGCGGCCACCAACAATGCCACCGACATGATCGATTCGCTGACCCTGGCCATGAACCGGGCGCGCCAGGCGAAGATCACGAAAGAGATTATTGAGATTGTGAGCGGAGCAGCAGCGCAGTAAGGCAGCACTTGGCAATTAGCATTTGGCACTTAGCTGAGACCGGTTCAACGTATCGAAGTGATCTGGCCAAGTGCCAATTGCTAATGCCAAATGCTGAAAGCTGACAGCTGAAAGACTGAGAGCTACAATCTATGCCAGAAAGAATTGGACACGTAATTCAGATTTCCGGTCCCGCGGTGGACGTGCAGTTCGCCGAAGGCGCCATGCCTCCGATTTACGAGGCGCTGAAAGTCGTCAGCGACGGCTTCACCGTGCCCAACCCGATCAACGTGATTCTCGAAGTGCAGCAGCACCTGGGCGAAGGCCGCGTGCGCTGCGTCGCCATGGAAGCCACCGAGGGCATGGTGCGCGGCATGAAAGCCATCGACCAGGGCGGGCCGATCTCCGTGCCCGTGGGCCGCGGCACGCTGGGGCGCGTGATGAACGTGATCGGCGAGCCGGTGGATCAGTTGGGCCCGATCCAGCACACCAAGACCATGCCGATCCATCGCCCGGCGCCGCTGTTTGAAGATCAGGCGACCACCGCCGAGATGTTCGAAACCGGCGTCAAGGTCGTCGACCTCATTCAGCCCTTCCTGAAGGGCGGCAAGATCGGATTGTTCGGCGGCGCCGGCGTCGGCAAGACCGTCTTCATTCAGGAACTGATCAACAACGTCGCCAAGCAGCACGGCGGATTTTCCGTGTTCGCCGGAGTCGGCGAGCGTACGCGCGAAGGCAACGATCTGTGGCTGGAAATGACCGAGTCCGGCGTCATCAAGCCGGGCGATCCGGAGAAATCCAAAGCCGCGCTGATTTACGGCCAGATGACCGAGCCGCCCGGAGCGCGTCTGCGCGTCGCGCTGACCGGGCTGACGGTCGCCGAATATCTTCCGCGACGAAGAAGGCGCGGACACGCTGCTCTTCATCGACAACATTTTCCGCTTCACCCAGGCCGGATCGGAAGTTTCCGCGCTGCTCGGCCGCATGCCCAGCGCCGTGGGATACCAGCCGAACCTGGCGACCGAAATGGGCGAATTGCAGGAGCGCATCACCTCCACCAAGAAAGGATCGGTCACGTCGGTGCAGGCCATTTACGTGCCCGCCGACGATCTTACCGATCCGGCGCCGGCAACGACGTTTGCTCACCTGGACGCGACCACGGTGCTTTCGCGCGCCTTGACCGAGATTGGAATTTATCCCGCAGTCGATCCGCTGGCTTCGACTTCGCGCATTCTCGATCCGCGCATCGTGGGCCAGGAGCACTACGACGTGGCGCAAGGCGTGAAGAAGACGCTGCAGACCTACAAAGATCTGCAGGACATCATCGCGATTCTCGGTATTGACGAACTGAGCGAAGACCAGAAGGTCAGCGTGGCGCGGGCGCGAAAAATTCAGCGCTTCCTGTCGCAGCCGTTCCACGTGGCCGAGCAGTTCACCGGCTCGCCGGGCCGCTACGTGAAAGTCGCCGACACGGTGAAGGGCTTCAAGGAAATCGACGAAGGCAAGTACGACGACATCCCCGAGCAGGCCTTCTACATGAAGGGCACGATTGACGAAGTGCTCGAAGCGGCGGAGAAGATGAAAGCAGCGTAAGAGCAGTCGTCGGTCGTCGGTCGTCGGTCGTCAGGCGCGACTGGGACTGACGACTGACGACCGACGACCAACGACTGATGCCCGACACTTTCCAACTCGAGATCGTCACTCCCGGAAAAGATGGTGGTGAAGGACGTGGCGGAAGAGATGCAGATTCCCGGCAAGAACGGATATCTGGGCATCCTGCCGGGCCATGCTCCGCTCATCACCGAACTGGCGGTTGGCGAAATCAGCTATCGCAAGGGCGGTCAGACCTACTATCTGGCGGTGGCCTGGGGATTCGCCGAAGTGCTTCCGGACAAAGTGACGATCCTGGCGGAAACCGCCGAGCGTCCGCAGGAAATTGATGTGAAGCGCGCCCAGGAGTCCAAGCAGCGCGCCGAGGAAGCGCTCAAGAACGGCAAGACCGAAGCCGATTTCACCCACGCCGAAGACTCGCTCAAGCGAGCGGAAACGCGGCTCGAAGTTGCCGAGAAGAAGGGCTAGCCATCCGCAACAAGAATCCCAATCGTGGATTTCCTAATCCCGGACTTCCTGAAGGAGACTCCGTGCAATCGTATAGTCACACGCGTTGCGGTCCTTCCCGTGCTCCTCTTAATCGCTTCTTTTTGCCCGGCGCAGAGTGCGAAGCATGCGGCGAAAGGCGCCGATCCTGACGAGTCGGCCATCCACGATTTCATTCTAACCATGGACAAGGTGAACCAGTACGCCGCAGTGTCGAAGAAACTGCAAGCCTCGGCAGCTGGTGATCCAGTCATGGCGGCTGAGATGAAAAAGGTGGAAGAGACCGACGTCCCCAACGTTGAGAAAGCGGCTTTGATCGAAAAATCTCCTCACACTGCCGCATTTCTGAAGGCCAATGGCGTCACCGCGCGCGAATTTATCCTGATCCCGATGACCGTAGTCACTGCCGGCATCGCTGTAGCGGCTCTGGACGCGAAGGGAAAGCCACCTGCCTTTGTAAATCCCGTGAACATCCAGTTCGTGCGCGACCACAGGGCTGAGCTGGAGAAGCTCGAAGTGTCAGGCTCCAGCAATTCCAGGGATGGTGATTCGGACGGCAAGGACTCGGATGACAAGGACAACCACTGACGCAACCTGACTTCTCTGACCGCGCAACTACTTTGTTTCTACTTCTCCCGCCGGCAGAATCTTTGTATCGGTACGAAATTTCTTGTAGTCGCGGTAAGTCACGTCTTCCGCCATGTTCAGGCCCTTGAGCAATGCCAGGCGCGCGTCCAGCTTCAGCGCGACGTGCCGGGGCAGCCAGACTTCGTCATTGACCCGCGTCTGTTCGATCTGAATGTTCGAGCCTTTGTGGAGCCGCAACCAGAAACAAGCCCACCGAAACTGTGTCGATACACTGCATGTCCAGCTTGACCCACTGCTTCTCGGCCTCGATCCATCCAGACGCGGAATCGGAACTTGGGCAGGAACTTCGCATCTTTCATGTGGGGCTCATAACCGGGACGCGGCTCGGCGTCGATCACCAGGGTTTCGCGTCCATCCAGGTTTTCCTCTGCCTACCAAACGGAAGTTGTAGGCGTCGGCGATTTCCTTCACGAACTGGCGGCCTTCTTCGCGGTCTTTGTCCTGCTTCTCCAGGCGCTTCCTGCGATCGCCCTCGCTCTCGTTCTTTCGCTTCTCGATGATCTTTTGGATTTTTTCATCTTCCTTCCGGGCATCGTTCTCGCTGAGCGGCTTGTCGTCCTTGGCAATCAGCTTCCGCACCGGTTCTTCGTAAAGCACCATGATTTCGTAGGTCCTCGACTCGCTGGACTTGACCTGGTCTTTCCCGTCGAGCTTGTGTTCCTCCTCGCGCTGAATGTAGGTGTAGTCGCGCTGTTTCTTGTCATTCTCGATATCTTTTTCGGCCGCTTCACGAATGAGGTCGCGAATCTGGTCCTGGGAGAGCTGCGGTGCCGCTGGCTCGGGCGAGCCCGCCGGCTGGTTCTGCGCCAGCGCGGGCCAGGACAGCGAGGCGAGAAGAAGGAGCGAGGCTGCGGGCCACTTCATAGAAACTGCTTCCTCAGTATGAATATGTGTTTAGAACCGGGTCAGCTTGCCGGAGATGCCTGGAGTGCCACCCTGATTCTTGGCCTCCGGAATGAACCGGACGACGATAAACCGCGCCGGATCAGCCGACGCATTGAGAAATGTGGCTTTCCGTCCCGCCGGGATCCAGACTGCGTCGCCCGACGATCTTGCGTATTCGCTCGTACTCTCCGGCTTTCAGGTCGATGTCAGTCACCGGGACTCAGCAATTCCGGGCCGGGTTTCTCGGGCGGTGGAAACGGATCGCGCGAAAGCAGTTGTACGTCGCTCACTGTGGCCGCTCCCAGCAGGAGCGAGTTCATGAACCTGTCGTGGGGATCGACCGGCGGAGCTAATTTCGCTGGGACCGTAGTCCCACGTGCCGAGATAGGCCTGGTAACCGTAGTTGGTCACTTTAGGATCGAGAAATTCGACGGTGACATTGCGATAGTCGGTGGTGCGATCGTTGCGCATGCCGACGCGCGCGTCCGCCAGCGTTAGAAACGCGACGTCGCCCTGGCTGAAGTGAAAATTCAGAATGTCCGAATCGCCTTCCGGCCACATCACCACGTCGCAATCGAGAAGCGCGATCACCAGAAAGTTGTGATCGTGCCGTGCCATGGTCCGTTCCAGAGGCCGCAGCGTGAGCCGCAAACACGCGCACCTGATCGTTCGACAGCAACTGCCGGTAATGCGGCGCCGAGGCCATGTCCGGCGCGCTTTGCGCCCAGGACCAGGGCGCGAGCGCCAACAGCAGCATCAGAGAGCCGGACTTCATGACCGAATTGTATTCCGGAAAGCAGGATCGGCAAATATCACGAACCGCATAGACTGCCCATGTAGGGACGGGTCTCCGACCCGTCCAGGTCGAGCGAAGCTCGGCAGATGGAACCTGTCTGCCGCGCAAGCGCGGCCCGTCCGGGTAAAAACCAGGACCCACACAAGCCTAACTCCCGGCCTCGTAGCGCAGCGCCTGATCGAGGCGGTGAAGGCCTCGGAGTTAAACGGCGGGTCTGATGTGCTGACGTATCCAGGCGAGTATTTGGGCAAAGCGGAATTCGTGCCGGTCCATCGAGCCGTAGATGAACGCGTATCCATCCCAGCCTTCGACCTCGATGTAAGAGCCGTTGCGCCGCAGGAAGACATCGGCCGCGGTGAAGGCGATGCGCTTATTGCCGTCGACGAAGCCGTGGTTATTTCCGAGCGACTCCATCAGGCGCGGCCGCTTCCTCTTCGATGGAGTTGTAATAGCCGGTTTGCGGACGAAAGACGGCGGCCTCAACAGCGCCCTTATCGCGCACACCGTAGGCACCGCCAAACAGCTCGATCAAGCGATGCTGCATCCGGTAGACTTCTGCCACCGTGAGGTACTCCGCCATTTATTTGGCGAGACGCTGCAACAGGTCGCGGTTGCGGGCAACCGACTGTTCGAAGGCATCCATCACCTCGTTGCGAACCAGGTGCTGGGACGGAACGACATTGTGCAGGTAGAACGCGAGCGCCTGCTCGAGAACATGCCGCTTCGTTTGGCCATTCCGCTCTGCAACCGCAACGAACTCGTCGTACAGCTGAGCGTCGATCTCAGGAGTGAACTTCTTAGTCGCTGGCATAGCCTGGCTCATTACTCGATTCCAATGTTACCTCTCGAACAAGATAAATCAATATAAATCTTGATTTATCCATACTATTGATAATCAATGCTTTAATACGGGCAGGCTGGCCCGTCCTTCCCAGGTCCGGTATCAACCATCGACAACCGAGGCTGCCCCACCCTTGCGCATTTTGCAAGGGTGGGATTGGGGGAAGTTCAACTCACCGTTCCATCTTGTGCCAAAGTCCACTGCCGATAGAAACACGGTGTATGACTTTCTACACTTACTTTTGGTGCATACCTTTACTCCCACCCTTGCAAAAAACGCAAGGGTGGGGCAGCCTCAGGTTTCTGGATGATCTAAGCGTCACCTGATTTCTCCGCCTTCCCCAGCGTCTCTGCCCGAAATAATCTGTCGTCGATGCGATGCAAGCGCTGCGCCATCCCGGGCCGCAGCAGCTTGTAGTGATGAATTTCGAGCAGATGATCGACGACAAACCAGATCGGTTTTTCCGTGGTCATCCAGTGCAGATGGTCGAAGCGGGCCAGGTTTACCGGACGGGAAAATGTCCGCAGGGTGCGCTCCCGCCGCAGGTTGAAATAGAGATTGAAATAACTCATGGCCAGCTCGCGCAGGGAGCGATAGACCGGCTCGCGATAGCGGCAGCCGGTGTAGTTCGACTTGGCCACCACTCCCCAGTGGCCTTTCACCCGGTAAAGGGCGAGAACGTGGTCGGTGTCGTGTTCGGCTTCGAAATCCAGAAGCAGCGGCGGAAAGCCGTTGGCGCGCAGGGCCGCTGCGGCGAAAATCGCTCCTTCGAGACAATGCGAAGTATTTTCGCGCAGCACGCGGCGCGGCGACCACGCGGTGTCGGCGAGATGGTACGGCATGTCGTCGAGGTAGCGCTGGATTCCGTATGGATCTTTGAGGCTGCGCAGCTTGCGCAGTTCGGCGGGCGTGAAGCTGTCTGGCGCTGTCGGCTTTGTTCATCCTCGATGTGCAGTTTAGCTGATCAACGCGACGAACACCGTTAACCACGGAGGACACTGAGGACACGGAGTCAGGAGTGGAGCGACTCAGCAAACAATTCCGCCAGCTCATGCGGATGGTCGAGCACCACGTCCGGCGGAGCTTCGCACAGCGTGTGCGGAGCGAAGCCGTAGGTCACGCCGCAGGTCCACATGCCGGCGTTGCGTCCGGTAAGGACGTCCACCGAGGAATCGCCGATGATTACGGCCTCCTGAGGCTGAGTCCTGGTTTCCTTGAGCAGGAGCGCGCGCCCTCGGGATCGGGCTTCTTGGTGGGAAAGCTGTTGCCGCCGTAAACATGAAGAAAAAACTTGCCCAGCCCAAGGGCCTCGACGATGGCCCGCGACGGGTGAACCGGCTTGTTGGAGAGCACGGCCATCTTGCGGGGCAGGCCGTTTGAGCCGTGAATCGCGGCCAGGCTCTCCTTGATGCCGTCGTACACATGGGTGTGGTCGAGCTTGTGTACGCGGTAATACGCCAGAAAATAGTCCAGAGCTTCCTTGAGGAACTTCTCGTCCTTGGGATCGCCCAGGGCCCGCCGTACCAGCACCGGAGCTCCATCTCCGACGTAAGAAGCAATCACTTCGTCCGGCAGTTCGGGACGCCCAAAATGCCGCAGCATGGCATTGACCGAGTGCACCAGGTCGAGCCGCGAGTCAATCAGCGTGCCGTCCAGATCGAAGATCAGCAAGCTTGATGGTGTGGGGGTCGAATTGGCGGTTGAACTTGATCATGCGGTGCTTTCAGGATAAATGATGAGGAGCAGCAATTGGCAATTAGCTCGTTGGGCATGCGCCGCTTGCGATGCCGCTCGGTGGTCATCGTCCGCTGCTAGATCGTAGCTGCCAACTGCCAGGTGCTAATTGCTAAGTGCCAATTGCTAATTGCTAATTGCTAATTGCTGGCCCCCGGTCCTGGTGAAGATTTACAATGCTCTACGGCTCTTAAGCTCGCATCTTCGTACACTCGCATCTAAGGGAACCGGATGGCGACCACAAAGACTGACCCTAAAGCGGCCGCAGTATCCGAACGCGATGTCAAGAAAGCCGGCAAGACCTACGAAGGTCTTTCCCGCGAACAACTGATCGAAGCCTACCGCCACATGTATACCTCGCGGCGGGTGGACGATCGCGAGATCCTGCTCAAGCGCCAGCAGAAGATCTTCTTCCAGATCTCCGGCGCCGGGCACGAAGCGGTCGGCGTGGCTGCGGCCTTTGCCCTGAAGCCGGGCTACGACTGGTTCTTATCCTTATTATCGCGACCGGGCGCTCTGCCTGGCCCTGGGCGCCACCGCCTACGACATGCTGCTGCAGGCGGTGGGCTCGGCCGACGATCCCAGTTCCGGCGGCCGGCAGATGCCGTCCCACTGGAGCCATCCCCGACCTCAATATCGTCACCGGCTCGTCGCCCACCGGGACCCAGATTCTGCAGGCTGTAGGCTGCGCCGAAGTCGGCCGCTATCTGCGCCGCTCATCCTGATGCCGCCAAGAAAGCCACCGGCGACTACCGGCAGTTCAAAGACGTCAAATTCCACGGCGACGAGATCACCTACGTTTCGCTGGGCGACGGCACCACCAGCGAGGGCGAGTTCTGGGAGGCGCTCGAACACCGCTTCCAACTGCCCGGCTTCCCATGATTTTTGTGGTCGAAGACAACGGGTACGCGATTTCGGTGCCGGTCGAAGTGCAGACCGCGGGCGGAAACATCTCCCGCCTGGTCTGCGGCTTCCCCAACTTCCACTTTGAAGAAGTCGACGGAACCGACCCGGTGGCCAGCTATGCGGCATTTGTGCGTTCGGTGGCGCATTGCCGCGCCGGACATGGGCCTGCTTTTGTCCACGCCCACGTGATCCGGCCGTACTCGCACTCGCTTTCCGACGATGAACGCCTTTACCGTCCGGATGTCGAGCGCCAGCGCGATGCCCAGCGCGATCCCATCACGCGCATGCAGATGTTCCTGATCCGCGAGGGCATTCTCGACGAAAAGGGGATCAACCAACTGGAGAAGCAGGTCGACGACGACCTGCAGGCCGCGACCGATCGCGCCCTGCAGGCGCCTGCGCCGACGCCGGACACGGTGACGCAAGTATATCTATTCGCCGAACCTTGATCCGACGTCGGCGGCCTTCGAAACCCAGCCGGCGGCAGCCAAGTCCGAGGCGCAGGTGCCGATGGCAAGAAGCCGGCGCCCAAGACCATGGCCGATCTGATCACCGCCACCTTGCGCGACGAGATGCGCCGCGACGAGCGCATCGTGATCTTCGGCGAAGACGTGGCCGACTGCAGCCGCGAACAATACCTGAAGCAGAAGCTGGTCAAAGGCAAAGGCGGCGTCTTCAAGCTGACCGCCGGCCTGCAATGCGACTTCGGCTCCGACCGCGTCTTCAACTCGCCCATCGCGGAAGCCAACATCGTGGGCCGCGCCACCGGCATGGCGACGCGCGGACTGAAGCCGGTCGTCGAAATTCAGTTCTTCGACTACATCTGGCCCGCCATGATGCAGCTGCGCAACGAACTGCCGCTGATCCGCTGGCGCTCGTACAACGCATTTTCCGCGCCCTGCGTGATTCGCGTGGCCATCGGCGGCTACCTCACCGGCGGCGCCATTTATCACTCCCAGTGCGGCGAGAGCATCTTCACTCACATTCCCGGCCTGCGCGTGGTGTTTCCATCGAACGCGCTGGATGCCGCGGGCTTGCTGCGCACCGCGATCCGCTGCGACGATCCCGTGCTTTTCCTCGAGCACAAGCGTCTCTATCGCGAGACCTACGGCCGCGCACCCTATCCCGGACCGGACTACATGGTGCCGTTCGGCAAGGCCAAAGTCGTGCAGCCGGGAACCGATCTCACGCGTCATTACTTACGGAGCGGTCGTGCCCAGAGCCTTGCAGGCGGTGCAGAAGCTGGAGCGCGAACATGGCGTCAAAGCGGAGTTGATCGATCTGCGCAGCCTGAATCCCGTTCGACTGGGAGACCATCGCTGCCTCGGTGCAAAAGACCAACCGGGCGCTGGTCGCCTACGAAGACACCCTGAGCTGGGGCTACGGCGCCGAGATCGCCGCCCGCATCGCCGACCAGATGTTCGAGCACCTGGACGCGCCGGTACGCCGCGTGGCCGCCATGGATGTGTACGTGGCCTACCACCCCGACCTGGAAAACGCCATCCTGCCCCAGACCGCCGACCTGTTCCAGGCCATGAAAGAGCTGTCGGAGTATTAGAATTTCGTAGCGCCGCGTCCCGGCGGCTGTCGCGAGGGCATCTTGCCCTCGCCAGTGCTGTGCCAAGGCTTCAAGCGCCGACGTCTCGGCAGCGCCGCAGGACGTCCGCCGCGCCAAGATCAGCCCCATAAGGGCCAGTATTTGCGGCAATTGCTGCTTTCTAAGCCCTTCCCGCCTGTCCAGATACCTGAGTAACGTCTGTAGTACTTTAGTTACGCAATTGGGGTAACGTTTGAACCGACTGTATAAACACCGCATTTAGTTGTAGTCAAGATCAGTATCGACCACTACATATAGCGTCGTACTGCAACTCCCGCCAAGCCACTTTCCAGAAAACAGGTATAAAACCCGGTAAAACCCGAAGATACGCCTTGACCTTGGCAGTTTCGGGGTTGATATATGCTCAGCACACCTAAATTCACTCGAACGCAATTTTGTGCGAGGAATTTTCTCCCAAGTTTGCCCGGCAGCCGGAAAAGCGGCTGCGACAGGGCCTGATCTGTGGAAAGGGTTTGGAACTATGGCCGACTCGCGAGAAGTGATGAACATTCGCCAGGCGTCGCAGTACCTGGGAGTGAGTCCGGACACGCTTTACAAGTACGTAGGCGAGCAGAAGATTCCGGCTTTCAAGCTGGGCAACCGCTGGCGCTTCAAGAAATCGAAGCTGGACCAGTGGATGGAAGAGAAGTCGAACCAGATGGAAGCGAAGAGCAAGAAGAAACCGAAGGCGGCTGGTAAGGCTGCCGGGCAACCGTAAAAGGCGGGCACATGTTTGGATTGGGATCGAAAACGATTGTTGGTCTGGATGTGGGCTCCTCCAGCATCAAGGCGGTGGAGCTGAGGAAGGGGCGCAACGGTATCGAAGTGGCGCACCTGGGCCTGGAACCGCTGGCGCCGGATATCGTCGTGGACTCCATGATCGTGGACTCCGGCACGGTGTCGAGCGCGATCTCGAAGCTGTTCACCGACAACCAGATCAAGGCCAAAGCCGTGGCCACAGCGGTAAGCGGACACTCGGTGATCGTGAAGAAGATCTCGCTGCCTTCGATGAGCGACCAGGAACTGGCCGAAACCATCCAGAAGGAAGCGGCGCAGCATATTCCCTTCGATCTGGCCGACGTGAATCTCGACTACCAGATCCTTTCCGAAGACGCCGGCAGCCCGCAGATGGACGTTCTGCTGGTGGCTGTCAAGAAAGACAAGATTCTCAACTACACCAACGTACTCTCGATGGCGGGCAAGACTCCGGCTATTGTGGACATCGATGCGCTGGCGCTGCAGAACTGCTACGAGTACAACTACGAGCCCGCGCCGGGACAAGTGGTGGCTCTGTTGAACCTGGGCGCGAGCGTGATGAACATCAACATCGTGAAGGGCACCACGCCGCTGTTCCCGCGCGACGTCAGCGTGGGCGGCCACCAGTACACCGATTCGCTGCAGAAGGAACTGGACCTGAGCTTCGACGACGCCGAGTCGCTGAAGCTGGGCAACAAGGTGGGCACGGTGAGCGAAGACGCCAAGACGCCGATCCTGCAGCAGGTGACCGAGATCATCGTGCTCGAAATTCAGAAGACGTTCGACTTCTTCCGCGCCAGCTCGGCGGGAGAGCACATCGAGAAGATTTATCTGGCGGGCGGTTCCTCGAAGGTTCCCGGTCTGGTCGAGGCGCTGCGCCAGGAGTTTTCGTTGCCGGTGGAGATCTTCAATCCGTTCCAGAAGATCGCGCCTGCCGACCGAAGGACCGGGAGTGCAGCTGATCGAGCAGAACGCCGGCCAGATGGCAGTTGCGGTGGGTTTGGCCTTAAGGAGTTTTGAAGACTTATGATCCGAATCAACCTGCTGGGAGCACAAAAGGGAAAGAACAAGCGATCCGCAGCTTCGGCGGCCGCCGTCATGGAAGTGGGTGATGTAGGCTCACCGAAGATGAAGGTGCTGGTGGTGCTGGCTGCTGGCTGGCCTGGTCAACCTGGGCTACTGGTACCAGCTGGACAAGCAGCATCGGGACATCGCCGCCAAGATGGAAGTGGCGGAGCAGAAGAACCGCGAACTGGCGGACGTGAAGGCGCGCTACCTGGAGCGGCAGCGCGAGGCGGAAAACTACAAGCGGCGGGTGGACGTGATCGATCAGCTGCGCGCGGCCCAGGCCGGCCCGGTCAATCTGCTGAACACGATCGGCGAGACGGTCAACAACACCGAAGCGGTCTGGCTGAACAGCATGAAGGACCAGGGCGCCAGCGTCGACATCGAAGGCATGGCGCTGAGCACCGATGCGGTGGCCAGTCTGATCTCCAATCTGCAGAAGACCGGATACTTCAAGAACATCGAAATCAAAGAAACCTACCAGGACGACACCTACAAAGAAATGCAGGCATTTCAATTCACCCTGACCTGCGAAAAGGCGAAGTCCTAGGAGGCGGAGAAAATATGGCGAACTTTGACGAAATGTCGGGCATTAAGCAGTGGGCAGCCGCTGGTGGGCGTGGCGCTGGTTCTTTACCGGTGGCCCTGTACTTCACCGTGTTCAAGAGCCAGCGGGAAGCCAACGCGGCGGCGCAGGCCAACCTGGATGCCAAGCTCCGCGAAAACGCGGAACTGGAATCCTACCGGCCCAAGCTGGCGGAGATCGAGCGCCAGCTGGCCAGCCTGAAACAGCAGCTGGAGATCGAGCGCAAGATCGTGCCCGACGAGAAAGAAGTGCCGGGCTTCATGAAGATGATGGACGCCGAAGCCGTGAAGGCCGGGATCGAACTGCGGCGCTACACGGCCAAGCCGGCGGCGGCGAAAGAGTTCTACACCGAAGTGCCCTTCGAGATGGAACTCGATGGTCCGTACTACTCGATGCTGAATTTCTTTGACCAGCGTGGGCAAGCTGGAGCGCATCGTCAACGTCTCGGGGCTGCTGGTGGCAACCACCAAGAAGCCCACCGACGCCAAGGCGAAGCACACCTATCAGTACGCGCCCAACGAGAGCGTTGTGGCGACCTGCACGGCGACCACATTCTTCAGTCATGACATGGAACCACCGGCGAGTGCGCCCGGAAAACCCGGCCAGGCCGCGCCGGTCAAAAAGCAGGGGAGCCTATGAAGCTGACGACTGGAATTCTTTTCCTGGGGATGGTGGCGGGAACTGCCTGGGGGCAGAACCCCGACGTCATCGACAACACGCGGAGCACGCTGAAGGCGGTCCAGCAGAAGCACAGCCGATCGACGCGAACGCAGCCCTGGCGAACTCGCAGGGTAGCGCGGCCAAGCCAGCCGCGCCGGTCAGCAGCCAGCCCGTCGCAGCCAAGGCCGGCAGCCAGCAAGCCGGTGGTAAAGAAGTCGGCGGCCGAAGCGCAGCCCAAGGCCAAGACGGCAGCCGCGCACAAGAAGGCGGAGCCCAAACAGCAGATCGCGGTCGAGAACCAGAAGAAGCCCGCAGGAAGCGAAAGCCGACGCGCCCAAGCAGATCAACCTGGCCGGCCGGCGCGATCCCTTTATCAGCCCGGTGGTCAATCGCAGCATGATGGGTTCGGGATGCAGCACCGGCAAGCGCTGCCTGGCGATCGACCAGATCAACCTCAAGGGCGTGGTGAAGTCGGACGCGGGCATGATCGCGGTGGTGGTCAACACCCTGAACAAGGCGTATTTCCTGCGCGAGAACGATCCGGTGTTCAACGGCTATGTGGTGAAGATCACCGGCGATTCGATCGTTTTCAAAGAGACGGTGCAGGACCGGCTGGGCAAGCCGTTCACCCGGGAAGTGACCAAGAAGATTACGACGTCGGCAGTCTAGGCGGCGACAGAATTGGCCGGGAAATCCGGCAGAAGCGAATCTTGCGAGAAAGATCACGGGGCGAGCCAAGCGCAAGGCCCGTGGGGAGAGCGAAATGCGAAAGCAATTTCTGGCTGTTTTGCTGCCGCTGCTGGTAGTGGTGCTCATTACCGCAGCGGCTCAGACGCAGAGCGCGGGCACGGACGCTTCCAGGCACGCCGCGCTGCAGAAGGTGAACGTGGTGCGCACCGACGACGGCGTCAGCGTGGAGATCACGGCCCGCGGAGCCGTGAAGCCGCAGCTGAGCACGCTGGACCATCCAGCGCGCGTCGTGGTCGACCTGCCCAACACGGTGGTCGCTACCTCGCGCGGCCTGATCGGCGTGGACAGCGACGGAGTCAAGGACGTGCGCCTCGGCATGGACGGCCAGACGACGCCGACCACCCGCGTCGTGGTCGATCTGACGAAGGCGTGCCGCTACGAACTGGTTCCGGGCAGCGACAACACGGCTGGTCCTGAAGCTGCTACACCAAGTCAGCGGCTGCCAAGGCTCGCAGCGGCCGTCAAGGTCCGGCCGTGCAGCCCGTCGCGGCAGCCAAGACTGAAGTTGCCGCCGCGCCGTCGCAGCCCGGTGGCCGCCAAGCTGCTCGGCTCCGGCCAAGGAAGCCGAAGCTGATTCAGGCTTCGGCTCCCGCCACCGACTTTCGCGTTCGTCGAGCCTTCTTACTCGGCCCAAGGATTCGGTCGCCGGAGACGATGCCACGCCGGCAGCGATCGAGCCTTCCGCGCGCGCCATCGCGGCCGCCGGAAAGTTTGCCGACCGGCCCGAAGGCAACCTGTTGCCCCCGGCCAGCGCCGCCATGCAGTCGCAGCGGCGTCGCAACCGGCGGTCAACATGGCTGCCGAACAGAAGGTGCAAGCCCAGCAGCCGCCCGCCATCACCGGTCCGAAGTACACCGGCGAGCCGATCTCGGTCAACCTGAAGGATGTCGACCTGAAAGATTTCTTCCGCCTGATCCACGAGATCAGCGGACTGAACGTGGTGCTCGATCCCAACGTCAAAGGCACGCTGACCATCGTGCTCGACGACGTGCCGTGGGACCAGGCGCTGGACATCGTTCTGAAGAACAACGATCTGGCGCGGCAGCTCGAAGGCAACGTGCTGCGCATCGCCACCGTCGACACCATGCGCAAGGAAGCCGAAGTCACGCCGCGCCCAGGTGGAAGCCGAAGCGCTGGCGGTCGACAAGGTTACCGTCACCCGCTTCCTGAGCTACGCGCACTCCAAGGATGTCGTCCCCACGGTCAAGAAGTTTCCTCACCCAGCGCGGCGATGTGATCTCTGATGACCGCACCAACGCTCTGATCATCCAGGACATTCCGTCGGTGATGCCGGGCATTGACCGCCTGCTCACGCAGCTTGACCGCAAGACGCAGGAAGTGGAAATCGAAGCCCGCGTGGTGGCTGCAACCCGCAGCTTCGCGCGCGACATCGGTACCCAGCTTGGTTTCGGCTGGGGCAATGGCACCACCGCGGTCGGCGGCGCTTCCGCCGTGGGCACTTCGCCGACCACGGTGAGCGGCCTGACGCCCGGCTACATCACGAGCTGGGCGGCGGCCACCACCGGAAGCAGATTCCGCTGTTCTCGAACCTGCCGGTCACCAGCCCGACCAGCGGTCTTACCTTCGTCAACGCCAGCAACAATGTGCGCATCGATGCCATCCTGACCATGGCTGAATCGCGCGGCTTGCTGAAAATTCTGTCCCGTCCGCGAGTGGTCACGCAGAACAACATTCAGGCTCTGGTTCGCCAGGGCGTGCGCGTGCCGATCGTGACCCAGGCGCAGTTGGGTGGACCGCCCACCGTGACCTACGTGGATGCGTTCCTGCGGCTTGACCGTGGTTCCGCAGATCACGTCGGAAGGCACCATCTTCCTGAACGTCGACGTGGAAAACACGACGCCTGACTTCGGCCGTACGGTTCAGGGCAACCCGACGCTGATCACCCAGCAGGCAACCACCCAGGTCCTGGTCACCGACGGTGGCACGGTGGTGATCGGCGGCGTGATTCAGACCCAGAACTCGATCAACGTCGCGCAGGTGCCGTTGCTGGGCAACATCCCGTGCCTGGGCAACCTGTTCAAACACACGACGCGTCAGCACCTCCAACCAGGAGCTGATCTTCTTCATCACGCCGCGCATCATTCAGACATAGTCAGCGGCAGACATACCACGAGGTAGAAGTAAAACAGCCGCCGGCTTCCTGAAACACTCAGGGCCGGCGGTTTTGTTTTTGCGGAGCTTCCGGTCCGACGAAGGGAATTACCGCATATGGAGCGAGTTGGCGCAGGCGACATGCCTGCGGATCCTGCATCTGGAGCGCGGGCCACTCCGCGACGCATGCTGACGCTCACAGACAGTTGTCGCATTCAGCAATGACCTCCAGGCCTTGCTAAACTCCGAGATGGACCACAAGGCCGTCAACAGCGTCTGCGAAGATTCTCTTGACCGCACATCGCCTGGACGCGCTGCTGGTCACTCATCTTCCCAATATTCGCTATCTCTGCGGATTCACCGGCAGCGCTGGCGCCCTGCTGGTCACCGAGGCAGGAAGCGTGTTCTTTACCGACGGGCGCTACACCGAGCAGGCGCGGGCGGAGGTGCAGGCGGCACGGATCGTGATTGCCCGCAAGGCCCGCTGGCGGCGCCGCTGAATGGTTGCTGCGAACACAGCAAGAAGCTAGGCCGCCGAGGCCGCGCCTGCCGTTGGGATTGAGGGCGAGCACCTGACCGTGGCCGCCCGGTACCCGGCTCGCCGGCACTGCTGCCTTCGAGTTTCCGTCTGCGAGAGGCGCCAGCGCTGGTGGAGCGGGCCCGCATGGTGAAGGACGCGGATGAGATTGCACGCCTGCGAGCCGCAGCGGCGTTGGGGGCCAGCCTGTTCGACCGCGCGCTGGAAATGATTCGTCCGGGCGTGACGGAGACTGAGGTTGCGGCGGAAATGGAATATGCCGCGCGCAGAGCCGGGGCCGAAGCAATGTCGTTTCCGACCATCATTGCCGCCGGGGAGCGATCGGCACTGCCGCATGGGCGGGCTTCGCGGGCGGCTGATTCCAGCGCGGGGATTCGTGGTCTGCGACTTCGGTGTTATACTCGCGGGCTATTGTTCGGACATGACCCGCACTGTATACGTGGGTCGTCCGTCGGGCGAGGCGTCCGCGATCTATGAGGCGGTGCAGGCAGGCGCAACAGGCGCGGTCGACGCGGTAAGGCCGGCATCAGCGTGAGCGAGGTCGACCGAGCCGCCCGTAAGTCTTGCAAAAAAGAAGGTTTAGCGAAATATTTCACGCATTCGACCGGGCACGGTGTAGGCTTGGAAATTCACGAAGCGCCACGCGTCGCGGCGGGGCAGAGCGAAATCCTGCAGCCGGGGATGGTGATCACGGTCGAGCCCGGCGTCTACGTCCCGGGCAGGTGGGGCGTACGGATCGAAGATATGGTTGTAGTCACTGAACAAGGGTGCGAAGTGCTGGTGCCCACCAGTAAGGAACTCATCGCGATTTGAAGTGGCGGTCTATCGCCGGAGCATCGGACGTCGTCCGGCGATCGTTGCCGCCTTTCCGGCGGGCGCGCAGAGAAGGCAGAAGCGGTCCCACCGCAAACGATGAATCAGAAAGAACTGAAAGAACTCATCGAGTTCTTAATTGAGAAAGATATTGCCGAGTTCGAACTGGAACGCGGCGACGTCAAGGTGCGGATCAAGCGTGGCGCGGAGCCTGTGGTCGCGCGTCCGGCGCCCGGACCCCGCTTTTTTGCCGTGCATTCGGCCCCGCCAGCTTCAGCGCCCGAAATCGCTG
This sequence comes from Terriglobia bacterium, assembly GCA_963696825.1. Lineage (GTDB taxonomy): Bacteria > Acidobacteriota > Terriglobia > Terriglobales > Acidobacteriaceae > JAIQFF01. The sequence continues at coordinate 2,782 of CAVOLN010000006.1, read as the reverse complement.
CCGTGCCGTGCCGCTCAGCCTCCGACTGCACCTGCCAGCGCCGCTCCTGAAGCCGCCCGCGCCGCTGAAGAGGGATTGCACATCGTGCGTTCGCCCATTGTCGGGACATTTTACGAATCGTCCTTCCCCGGGATCGCCGCCTTTTGTGAAGCCGGGCGATAGCGTCGAAGTTGGGCCAGATTCTGTGCATCGTGGAAGCCATGAAGCTGATGAATGAAATTGAGTCCGACGTGGCTGGCGAGATTGTGAAGAAGTTGGTGGCCAACGGTGCAGCCCATCGAGTACGGGCAGGAATTGTTTGCCATCCGGCCGCGAAGTAGTCGAACCTTGCAGCAGATGTACGAGGCCGAGACACTCGGACCGCCGCCTTTGACTGACAGTCTGCGACAGATTTCGCATTTTGCCGAGTCGCTTCCGAGTCTGTGCCTCTGAGATCAATGTTCTTGATCAACTGCCATGTTCAAGAAGATTCTGATTGCGAATCGCGGCGAGATTGCCCTGCGGGTGATTTGCGCCTGCAAGGAACTGGGCATCCGCACGGTGGCCATTTACAGCGAGGCCGACCGCAACTCGCTGCACGTCCGGTTTGCCGACGAAGCCATCTGCATTGGTCCTCCGCAACTGGCGCAAAGCTATCTCAACATTCCCGCCGTGATCAGCGCGGCTGAAATCGCCAACGTTGACGCCATTCATCCCGGCTATGGACTGCTGGCGGAGAACGCGAATTTCGCCGAAGTTGCCGAGACCTGCAACATCAAGTTCATCGGTCCGCCGCCTGAAATCACGCGGCTGATGGGTGAAAAGGAAAAAGCCCGTGCGGCGATGAAGAAAGCGGGCGTGCCCATTCTGCCAGGCTCGGACGGGATTCTCGCCAGCGACGGCGAGGCCATGGAATGGGCGCGGCAAGTCGGTTTTCCGGTGATCATCAAGGCCTCGGCGGGCGGCGGCGGGCGCGGCATGCGCATCGTGCGCAGCGAGGAAGAACTTCCCGCCCTGTTCAAGGCGGCGCAATCGGAAGCGGCCGCAGCCTTCGGCAACGGCGATCTCTACATGGAGAAATTCATCGAGCGGCCGCGCCACATCGAGTTCCAGATTCTGGCCGATCAGTACGGCAACGTGGTCAGCCTGGGCGAACGCGAGTGCTCCATCCAGCGCCGCCATCAGAAGTTGCTGGAGGAGTCTCCGTCGACGCAGGTGTCGCCGGAACTGCGCGATCAGATCGGACAGGTGCTGTCGAAGACGCTTTCCGAAATCGGCTATGTGAACGCCGGCACCATAGAGTTTCTGATGGACGAAGACCGGCGAGCTGCTACTTCATCGAGATGAACACCCGCATCCAGGTGGAACATCCGGTCACCGAAATGGTCACCGACGTCGACCTGGTGAAGAGCCAGATTCTGCTGGCAGCGGGCGAGCGGCTGGAAAACGTGTTGCAAGGTCCGATCATGCATCGCGGGCATGCCATTGAATGCCGCATCAATGCCGAGCATCCGGAGAAGTTCACGCCGTCAGCGGGCAAGATTACGGCGTTCAACCCGCCGGGCGGAACGGGAGTGCGAATCGACACTGCGGCCTATGCGGAAGGCGTGATTCCGCCATATTACGATTCACTGATCGCCAAATTGATCGTGCGCGGGAAAGACCGGGCGGAAGCGGTTTCTCGCATGTCGCGGGCCTTGGAAATGTTTATCGTGGAAGGGATATTCACAACCATTCCGTTGCATCGCCGGATTCTGGCCGATCCGGATTTCCGCGCCGGGAACTTCGACACAACATTCATTGAGCGCTTCCTGGCGAAGAATGGAAAACCGGCGCATTAGGCGTCCGCATAGGCTCGGAGCTGACTTCGGAAGGGTTACAGTTTTGAAAGGTCACGCGCTTCAGTCGTGCCGTAAGGCTAAAAAAGGGAGATGGCGGCGCAACTCGAAAACCTCATCCTTCCAAAACCAAAACGCCGATTTACTCATGAACTTGTTTCCCCGGCTTTACGCCATCATCGACACTTCTTCCTTCCAGGATGTCAAAGCCTTGTTTTCGACCGCCGAGGAGCTTTTGGCCGGTGGCGTCACCCTGGTGCAATACCGCAACAAGAGCGGCAACGCCTGTCAGATGCTGGAGCAGGCGAGGGAGTTGAGGCGTCGGCTGGGAAGTTCCGTCAAGCTGATCATGAATGATCGGGCAGATCTGGCTCTGGCAGCAGGGTTTGATGGCGTTCATGTCGGTCAGGAGGATTTATCGCCAGCCGGGGCCAGAAAAGTGATCGGCGATAAACTGTGGTTGGGGGTCTCCACTCATAACCCCGAGCAGGTCAAGGAAGCGAACAAGGCTTCCGCAGACTATATTGCGATTGGGCCGGTGTTCTCCACCACCAGCAAAGCCAATCCGGATCCGGTCATCGGCCTCGAAGGTGTCCGCAATGCGAGGGCCCTGACGCGAAAGCCGCTGGTGGCCATTGGAGGCATTAACCGTGACAATTGCCGCTCGGTCATTGAGGCGGGGGCAGACTCGGTTGCGGTAATATCCGATCTGATGCCGGACCCGCGAAAATCAGCAGAGGATTTTTTCCGCATCTTAGGATAGAGTCAGAGCGCTCCTGGGCTTCGCTCGGGGGGATGGCCAGGGACCGATGTTCCCACATAAGCACACATGAGCACCGACACCAACGCACCACCAATCGCGAGCGACTGGGAAATCCACAGTCACCAGGACAAAGAACTGGTGAAGGGCCTTGGCCTGACCAGCGCGACCATGCTGGTAATGGGCTCGATGATTGGCTCGGGCA
>CAVOLN010000005.1:0-238029 GCA_963696825.1 Terriglobia bacterium | reverse complement strand
CGGGCCGGCAGCTGAGCTGGTCGGCGGCGTCAATGGAATCGTAAAGGCGTTGATCGGAATGAGTGCTGAGGGCAGCGGCCAGATGAGCCCCAGCGGAGAAGCCGAGGACTCCGACACGATTTGCGTCAATGTGCCACTCCTTGGCGTGAGAGCGCACGATTCCCAGAGCGCGTTGAGCGTCCTGAAGCGCAGCGGATGACTTGGGATAGGGTCCGGTGTCGGGCACACGGTATTTAAGGAGAATGCAAGTGATGCCGGCGGAGTTGAGCCAATCGCACACTTCGGTGCCTTCGAGGTCGATCGCCAGAATCTTGTATCCGCCGCCGGGAAACACGACTATGGTCGCGCCATTGCTCTTGCCCTTAGGCTGGTAAAGAGTGAGTGTCGGCGAGGAGACGTTGCCAATACGGATGACCGGATTGCCGGCTACCATGTGGTCCTTGGAAGTGGTGGTATCGGTTTCCGGCGCGGGATTCGGTGGGGCACCGGGAGCGCCATGCGGCCAGAGCTGCAGAGTGATGTGATCGGACGCAGGAGGCCAGGCCGGCTTTTGCGCGAAAAGGCTGGTGGAGATAGTGGCAAAGATGGCTAAAACAAAAAGACGTCGCATAGCACAGGGCTCCGGCTCAATTAGTGCGGAATCATTCCTTAATGGGTCAGCTGCCTGATCAGTTTTACCTCCTCGGGATCGTACGGAGTTCCGTCCTTGCGGAAGATGTCATGAAACCAGACTGTGGGTTCGGCGGTGTAAGTTTTATCCCACGAATCCCAGGGATAGATGGTTTGCGACTTTCCGTTTACAAAGCCCCAGTTGTAGGCACCGACCTTTTCTTTTTTCAGCAGCGGCAGAATTGAGGCGAATGTACTCCCCCGCGGGCGCGCCATGTATTCGGTGCAAACGATCGGGCGGCCAAAGCGGCGCAGTGAGTCAATGCGACGCTTCATTTCATCCGGCGGTTCATAACTGTGAAAGGTAATGACGTCGGAGTTTTGCAGTTGAAAGCTGGCCATCTCACTCAGTTTGTCGTCACTCGACCAATCATCTTTCCAGACGCCGCTGGTCAAAGGCTGTGAAGGATTGGTTGAACGAGCCCACTTCCATTCTTCCCGGAGAAGTCGCAACGCCACCTCGGCCTTGTTGGGCAGCTCCTGCGCCTTGTACGGAGGATTTTCATTATCCGGCTCATTCATCAGGTCCCACATCAGAACTCGCGGGTCATCGCGAAAACGACCGATCACACCCACGATGTAAGGCTTCAACTCCTGGTTCCAGTGAGGCTCATCTTTCAAAATCTCCGCTCCCGGAGCCTGCACCCAGCCAGAGTTGTGAACGTGAGGTTTAGGGTCGCGCTGGCGGCCGAGCTTCGGATGCGGATCCCATACCGAGTCCAGAAGAACGAACAAGATACGAATATGGTGTTTATCCGCGACTTGTAGAAATTGGTCCATCCGGCGGAGAAAGCCGGCGGAGTCCTGTTGCCATAAAAGATTGTGCAGAAAGACTCGCATGGTGTTCATTCCCAGCCCTTCGGCCCACCCTAGCTCGCGATCGATGGTGGGCAGATCAAATGTGTCGGCCTGCCACATCTCTAATTCGTTGATGGCGGTGCTGGGGATGAAATTGCTTCCTACCAGAAACGCTTGGCGGGCGTACCAGTCATTCGCCTGTTGGGCGGGCCAGCGCGGCGCAGCGGCAGCGGTTGCAGAGGAAGAGACTCCAAGAAGAATGAGGGTTACGACTAGTGTCTTGTGCATGCGTTCAGGAAGCGATCAGGTGAAACCGCACCACAATATCATTTTTTGGATTCACGGTCTTGAGCAGTTGCGCCCGGGTAGTGGCTGTGAGTTTGAAATTTCTTCCCTTTACCTAAAGAGGCGTCATCCTGAACGGCCTTCAGGCCGTGAAGGATCTGGCGTGAAGCAGATGCGCACCTACCCTGCCGCGGTGCCGATGCAGTCAGATCCCTCGGGACTGAAGTCCCTCAGGATGACACTGCTATAAAAGGATTATTTTCGAACCGAGTCACTATCTACGCCCACGATCTATCCCAGCGACAGCGACAGCCGGGTGACGGAAGCCGGCGCGAAGCTGTAAGTAAGATCCGATCCGCGAAATTCCAGCGGTTTGGTCTGCGGAGTGACAACCTCGCGCTGGTCGAATGTATTGTGCGCGTGAATGTCGGAATGGGTGAGAGTAGTGGCTGTGCCCGATTTCAAAGCTCGCCCCGCGAATCCCAATCTGCGTTTCGCGCGCTTCACTCACATGCGGATTCACCACCGTCAGCACCAGTTCCTTGTCGTGAAGTGACGCCGACCCTTTCAGTCCCCAGAATGACGCCGGCTTACCATCGCGGTCGTAATTTACCGACGGGCGATGAGAAGATCGTCCGCAAAGCTTGTCCACCCTGGTGTGCGGCATACATTGCAAACACATGACCGACCGGAGTCACGCAGAACTTGTCTTCGTGCGCCAGGTACAGACTGTTCAGGCAATTGATCAGCTGAGCGCAGTTGGCCATCGCGACTTTCTCCGGATGACGGTTAAAGGTATCGAGCGTCATGCCGCTGAAAACTGCGTCGCGCAGTGTCGGCGTCTGCTCCAGTGATGTCGCCGGGTGTGGCTTCGCTGCCGGGCCGGTACCACGGTCCCCACTCATCCACCACGAGCTTGATGGAATGTTCGCGATCGAATTCTCCCATCACCTGCCAGTGCCCGTTGATCAGCGACTCCATCACATCGCCCTGGCGCAGGAGTTCGTACCAGTCCACCGCGTCAAACTTGAGCGCATCGCCTTTGCCCTCGATCCCAGTCTCTGGTGCGGCCCCGGCTCAGGTTCCAGGCATAGTAATGGAGCGCCAGGCCGTAGATGGAACGGAGTTCTCGCCGGACCTTTGCCGCACGATCTCTTCCAGAAACCCGCGCGTCCAATCCCAGCTTGTCATCATTCGGTCCGGAGGCGATGAACGACAATTCCTGTCCATACGCGGCACCCAGGTGGTGTACCGGCGAAATTCCACAGCATATTCCTGCGCCGTAAAATTTCCGCCGCAGCCCCACGACTCGTTGCCCACGCCCCAATAGCGAACGCCGAACGGCTCGGAGTATCCGGCCGCCGCGCGCGTGTCCGCCAGCGTCGTGCTGCCGGCGGGCGAATTGCAATACTCCACCCAGCGGTAAAACTCTGCCGCGGGAAGGCTGCGCACATTGGCCGCGAGATAAGGCTGGCTTCCAATCAATTTGCAGAACTGGACGAATTCATTCGTCCCGAACTGATTGGGATCGTACTTGTGGCTGGCCGGAGCCGCAGCGCTCTCTTCCTGCAGCCCAGAAGTTGGTTCGCCGCGGACGCTTGTCGGCCGGGCCGATGCCGTCGCGCCAGTCATAGCTGTCGGCAAAGCATCCGCCTGGATAGCGAACCACCGGCGCTTTGATCTTCCGCATCTCCTCGACCAGCTCTTTGCGAATGCCATTCAGGTTTGGAATTTTCGACTTCTCGCCCACCCAAATGCCGTCGTAGATCACGCCGCTCAGATTTTCGGTGAAGTGTCCGTAGATGTTGGGCGAGATCGTTCCCAGCGGCTCGCCGAGAAGAACTTCGATCCGTGAGTCGTCGCTGCTTGGGCTCGCGGACGCGAACGGCGCAGCTCCGGCTGAGCCAGAAAGTATCCTGCGCCAGCCGCGCTATTACGGAGGAATTCCCTGCGTCCGATCAACGTCATGCTCCCCATTGAATTACCGCGTACGAACGGGCCGGCACTTCGAACTTCGCCCGTCCTCCCGCGATCGAAGGTTTGTCGAGAGTTCGCGGAGCGACTCGTTGCGGCGCGTCGAAGCTGTTGAACGCTTTCAGATCGTCGCCGGTCAGAAGGACGGAAGACAGCGTTCGCGCCGGCGCTTTGTCCTGCCAATTCACTTCGATGGTGTGGGCCTTCGACAAATCACGATTGAGAACGAAGAGAGAAACTTTGCCGTCTTCTGGGCTGACGGTTCCGGCCACATCCAGGTACGGAACCTGGCCCATTCCGGAAACTTCGTACGTCGGAGACTCGACCAGAAGATTGAGCACCGAGCCGCGCGCAAATTGCAGCGCCCAACTGTAGGGATAGTAAATCGTCTGCCGGAACAGGCCATTCGGGTTGGTCATGATGGGAGCGATCACGTTGATCAATTGAGCCAGACACGCCAGCTTCACCCGGTCGGCGTTGCGGATCAGCGAGTTGAGAAGTCCGCCCACCAGCAGCGCATCTTCCAGGTTGTAGACCTCTTCCAGCAAATGCGGCGCTTCCTGCCCGTGGCCGTTCACCGCGTCGCCGCTGCGAGCCCGATACCAGACGTTCCATTCGTCGAAAGAGAGCCAAAGTTTCTTGGGCGAACGCTTGTGGCCGCGCACCAGATCGCAGACCGCAACCGTTTCCGCGATCTGCTTTTCCATGCTCAGGTTCATGGCCAGATACTTCGAACTGTCGCCGCCGGTTTCTTCTGGCGTGTTTCCGAAGTAGCGATGCAGCGAGAGAGCCATCCACGTAGTCGTAGCATTGCTCCAGAACTTCGCGGTCCCACTCCAGATAGGTAGGCATGCAAGGGTCCGCTCGATCCACAGGCAATCAGCTGGAGTGAAGGATCGACGTAGCGCATCTGCCGCGCGGCGTCCTGGGCTTTCAGTCCGTACTCGGTGGCCGTCATGTGGCCGATCTGCCAGGGACCATCCATCTCGTTGCCCAGGCACCAGTGCTTCACCTTGTAGGGCTCGGCAAATCCATGCTTGCGGCGCAGATCGCTCCACTTCGTGCCCTTGTCCACGTTGCAATATTCCACCAGCGCGGCGGCCTGCTCCGGCGGTCCCGGTGCCGAGATTCAGGCCCATCAGCGGCTCGGTGCCGACGGCTTTGCACCAGGTCATGAATTCGTTGGTGCCAAACTGGTTGGTGTTGATCGAATTCCACGCTTTGTCGAGCACCCGGGGACGGTCCTGCTTCGGGCCAACGCCGTCGAGCCAGTTGTAGCCGGAAACAAAATTTCCGCCGGGATAGCGGATGATGGGCACGCCCAGCTGGCGTATTTCGTCCATCACGTCTTTGCGCAAGCCATTGGAGTCCGAAAGCTTCGAGCCGGGATCGTAAATTCCTTCGTAGATGGCGCGGCCCAGATGCTCGAGAAATGAGCCAAACAGATTGCGGTCAAGCGGAGCGATGGTTCGCCGCGAGTCCACGTAAACTCGAACTACTTCGCTGGGATTCGACGTCTGTGTCTGGGCGGAGAGGAAGCGTCCGAAGACGAAATTCGCGGAACAAGCTAATCCGGCGGTGGAAGCTTGACGCAAGAAACGTCGTCGATTGGCCGAGAACATGGGTGATCTCCTGGGATATCCAAAGTTCGCGGAGAATAGTAAACGTTTACCGGGTTTTGCGCCACCATTTATTGGCCTGCAAGACCCCTCTCTTTTGTCGATGGTCCGGCGCGGGTTATCGAAGATTTCAGGCACAATCGATTTTACGGCTGGCTGGAACCAGGCGGGACAACAGGCCTTCGATTTCGTTCGGGACAGGCTCTGGGCCGTCTCAGACGACTTTGCCCACTAAAACCGCGTTGGCCAGATAGCCCCCGATCCTGTCCAGCGAATATGGGGAATGTGCGAAATTGCTCAGGCTCGATTTTGAAGCTGGACTAGCCTAGGTGAACGAAGAAAGGGGTACTCCATGTCCCCGCATTCACCTGGTGATTGGAAACACATTGCCGAACAAGCAAGTGAAGAAATGAACGCAGACAGGCTGATGGAACTTGTCAATGAGCTTAATCGCATATTGGGTGAGCACGAACAAACGTTCCACCCGCGGCGACATCAAGGAAATGAGTCAGTCTAAGTTCGAACGGGCTGGATTCTGAGCCCGCGCGATTCTGACGAAACAGGGTTTATCGTGGGCCACGCCTTGGTTCACGCAACAATCCCCGGTCAATCCAGCCACTGCGGATTCTGATACGTCCCGTCGAAGTTGTGAGACGTCTTGTAAAGCTCCCATTCACCCTTCTGTGCCGCTTGCGACGGTCTTCGCGAGAAGAGCAGCGATCTGCTCCTGGTTAAGCGGCCTGAAGGTGCGTGCTACATTCAGCGCCTGTTGCAGAATGGGGATCGAATCGCAGCCCGTGATGACCACGCTGGTCGGGAGCGTCAGCGCGTACTGCAGGCACTCGACCGGCTCCGCCGTTTTGCTCTTGAGAATCAGGCCGTCGCCCATCGGCTTCATGCCCAGCACTCCGATGTTGTGCTTCACCAGTACGGGCAGAACTTTCTTTTCGAAGCTGTCGTAGTGGGCATCCATCAGGTTCAGCGGCATCTGCACCGAGTTCAAGGTGAAATTGTGCGCAAACGCTGTGTTCAGCATTTTGAGGTGGATGTCCGGGCTCTTGTGTCCGGTGAAGCCGATGTAGCGCACTTTGCCCTTTTGTTTGGCCTCGACAACCGCTTCCATTCCGCCCTTCGGCGCAAAGATGAGTTCCGGATCGGTGTCGCGAATCACCTCGTGAAACTGCAGGAGATCGATGGTGTCGGTCTGCAGCCGGCGCAGTGACTCGTCGATCTGCTGGCGTCGCTCCTTTCTTGGTGCGAGCGTCGATCTTGGTCATGAGGAAAGCCTTCTTCCGGTATCCGTCGCGCAGGGCCTTGCCCATGCGGACTTCGCTTGCGCCGTCGTTATAGTCCCAGCAGTTATCGAGGAAATTGATGCCTTCGTCGAGGCCGGTGCGAATAATGCGAATGCTCTCCTGCTCGTCGCTCTGGCTGGCCGAGGTGATATCCGCCCAGGCCGATGCAGGACACGTTTTCGCCGGTATTGCCCAGGGTGCGATAGGGAATTCCATTCTCTGATTTCGGCCGCCCATACGCGGGGCAGCAGTCCGCTCGACCACGGTTGTGCCCACTGCGGTGCCCAGAAACTCCCGGCGGGTGAGCCCCTGGCTGGGGCCATCTTGATTCGTGGGCTTCATATATAATGTCCTCGTTTCTCTCAGCCTATTATCACACCCACATTGGTCAACATCCACCTTCATCCTGCGCCGGGCACGCGGGACATTACACAAGGGCCGCGTTGCGAGTCGCAGGCACTTTTCCCCGCCAGACATCGTGACGCGCCACTGCTTCTGAAAGGACGGGCAACATGATGCTCGGCATGAGTCTATCCACATTCACCTTAATCCACGTAGTGATAAGCCTGGTGGGGATTGCCTCAGGATTGGTCGTGTTGTACGGATTGCTGACGGGGAAACGACTCGATCGCTGGACTGTGCTCTTTCTCCTCACGACGGTGCTGACCAGTGTGACCGGTTTCGGATTTCCCTTCGATCACCTGTTACCATCCCATAAAGTCGGGATCATATCGCTGGTGCTCTTGGCGCTGGCGATTGTGGCGCGTTACGCGCTGCACATGGCGGGGGCGTGGCGCTGGATCTACACGGTTTGCGCCGTGATGGCGCTCTATCTCAACATCTTCGTTCTGGTGGTGCAGTCTTTCGAGAAAGTGCCGGCGCTGAAGACTTTGGCGCCTACCCAGTCCGAGCCGCCGTTTTTGGTGACGCAGCTCATTGTGCTTGCTCTGTTTATCGTGCTGGGTATTTTTGCGGTGAGAAAATTCCAACCGGAACACGTCAGCGTGGCTTGATCGATCTTGTTTCTGCTTGTCGCGCCCCGGAGTGAATCCGGCCGTGGCGATCGCGACTACCTTTCGGGGTGCGGCTTCGACCTCCACGAATCACAACCAAGGAGAATTGTTATGCCTACGATCACGACAAAAGATGGCACGCAGATTTACTACAAGGACTGGGGCACGGGACAGCCAGTAGTCTTCAGCCATGGCTGGCCTCTCAGCGCCGATGCTTTCGAAGACCAGATGTTTTTTCTGGCTTCGCGCGGATATCGCTGCATAGCTCATGACCGCCGCGGCCATGGCCGCTCAAGCCAGCCCTGGAACGGCAACGAAATGGATACCTACGCCGACGACCTCGCGGAACTGATCGAGCGCGCTCGATCTTAAGGACGCGATTCACGTCGGGCATTCCACCGGCGGCGGCGAAGTCGCACGCTATATCGGCCGCCATGGCACCAAGCGGGTCTCCAAGGCCGTGCTCATCAGCGCGGTGCCGCCACTGATGATGAAGACGCCAGCCAATCCCAGCCGGCCTGCCGATCGAAGTGTTCGACGGTCTTCGCGCCAGCGTCGTCGCCGACCGAGCACAGTTCTTCAGAGATCTCAGCGCTCCGTTCTACGGCGCCAACCGGCCGGGCGCCAAGGTCTCGCAAGGTCTTCGGGATTCATTCTGGCTTCAGGGAATGCTCTGCGGATTCATTGCGGCATATGACTGCATCAAGGCGTTCTCCGAGACCGATTTCACCGAGGATCTCAAGAAGTTCGATGTGCCCACGCTGATCCTTCACGGCGACGATGACCAGATTGTGCCGATCGTTGCCGCAGGCCTCCTTTCATCCAAGCTGATTAAGGGAGCCACACTGAAGGTCTATCCGGGTTTCCCGCACGGCATGTGCTCGACCCAAAAGGACCAGATCAACGCGGACCTGCTGGCGTTTTTCAAACGCAGTGGTCAAGTGGCGGCGTAACTTTAGAAGTCGCCGCGACAGAATTTAGCACGATTGAACAGGGTTGGAAGCCGGCAGTTATTTACGGCTTCCCAACCCTGCCTTGTTTTGTACGGGTACTGACTCAGCAGAAGCGGTGTATAGGAGAAGGCTCGGGAGGTTTCATGGGTCGACAAAGAATGGTGGTGCTGCCGGTTGTGGGTCTTATGGTTATGCTGGCCTGCAGTGGGCCGATTCGGCTATGGGCGAATCCCGCGCCTGCGCCGCTTGGACTATTCGAGGATCACACCGATGTCGGCAGCGTTCTGCATCCCGGTTCTGTGGCGTATGACGCGTCGAAGCAGGACTACACTGTCAGCGGCAGCGGTTCGAATATGTGGTTTGCGGCGGATGCCTTTCAGTTTGTCTGGAAGAAAGTCTCTGGCGATGTGACCCTGACCGCCAACATATCATTCGCCAACTCGGGCGGTAACCCGCACAAGAAAGCAGTTCTGATCGTTCGTCAGAGTCTGGATCCGGATTCCACTTACGCCGACGTGGCCTTGCATGGCAATGGCCTGACGTCATTGCAATATCGCGACGAAAAGGGAACGAACACGCGAGAGATTCAATCCAATGTCTCTGGACCGCGCCTGCGCATCTCTAAACGTGGCGATTATATTTACATCTCACTGGCAGCGGATGCGGGTGGCGAGCCCCAAGTAGCCGGAGGATGGCTGCGTGTGCCCCTGCAGGGAAGTTTCTATGTCGGGATCGGAGTGTGTTCGCATGACCCGGATGCCGTAGAGAAAGCTGTATTTTCAAACGTGACGATGACCACGCCTGCATCGGCCTCGGCCGCCAAGGCCACGCTGTACAGCGCGCTGGAAGCGGTTCCCGTCGAGTCCGCCGACCGGCGCGTGATTTATATCGCCCCCGAACATTTCGAAGCTCCGAACTGGACTCGCGATGGCGCCGCGTTCATCTTCAACCGGGATGGCCGCATCCTGCGCCTGCCGGTGACCGGCGGCAAACCCGAAGTCTATCGACACCGGCTTCGCCACCCGCTGCAACAACGATCACGGCATCTCGCCCGACGGCACGCAACTCGCCATCAGCGACCAGTCGCAGGAGGAGCATCAGTTCCCTGATCTACATCGTGCCGCTCGCGGGCGGCACGCCGCGCCGCATCACCAGAAATTCACCGTCGTACTGGCACGGCTGGTCGCCGGACGGAAAGACCCTGGCATTCGTCGGCCAGCGCAATGGCGAGTTCGACATCTACACCATCCCCGCCGCGAGAGCGCGGCTGCCGGAACGGAAGAGACGCGCCTGACCACAGCCAAAGGACTGGACGACGGCCCGGAGTACTCGCCGGACGGACACTACATCTACTTCAATTCCGAACGCACCGGCACGATGCAGATCTGGCGGATGCTGGCCGACGGAAGCGCAGCAGGAACAGGTCACTTCAGACGAGTTCAACAACTGGTTTCCGCACATCTCGCCCGACGGCAAGTGGATGGTCTTTCTCTCCTACGACAAGGACGTCACCGGACATCCCGAGAACAAGGACGTAACCCTTCGCCTGATGTCCCTCGAGCGACAAGAAAATCAGCGTGCTCGCCAAGCTCTTCGGCGGCCAGGGCACCATCAACGTGCCCTCCTGGTCGCCGGACAGCAAGCAGGTTGCGTTCGTGAGCTACCAGTTGATCCCGGAAGAAGATGCCGCTACGAAATAGTCTCAAATTCTCCATACGAGGCCTGGCTGCCATTTTCTTCCTGGCCACATTCACTTTTCTCATGCTGGCCGTTCCTTTGTCTCGCGCGCAGAACGCTCTGCAGAGCGTCAGTATTCAGGTGCATGCTGACCGATCTCAAGGGAAGCTCTCGCCGATCTGGAATTATTTCGGATATGACGAGCCCAACTACACCTACGCTCCCCATGGCCAGGAATTGCTGGGTGAACTCGCCGCGCTTGGTTCCGCTCCGGCCTATGTTCGTGTGCATAATCTTCTGACTACCGGTGACGGCACCGCCTCCTTAAAGTGGGGATCGACTAACGTCTACACCGAAGATGCCGCGGGAAACCCGGTCTACAATTGGACAATCTTGGATCGGATTTTCGACACATTTCGGGCGGCTGGAATCAAGCCGCTGGTGGAAATCGGTTTCATGCCGCAGGCTCTATCGACTCATCCTGAACCCTATCGCCATAACTTTCCTCAGGGGACGATTTTCACCGGCTGGGCATACCCTCCCAAAGAGTTACGAGAAGTGGTCGGAAGTTGTATTTCAATTGGTCCATCACCTTCGCGAGCGCTACGGCGATGCCGAGGTAAAAACCTGGCTGTGGGAAGTTTGGAACGAACCCGACATCGATTACTGGCGGGGAACGCCGGAGGAATATTTCAAGCTCTATGATTTCAGTGTGGACGCGGTCTTACGCGCGCTTCCCGAAGCCCGCGTTGGTGGCCCAGACAACACCGGGCCAGCCAGTCCGAAGGCAACAGAATTCCTGCGATTGTTTCTTGATCATTGCGCGCATCAGAGAAATTACGTGACCGGAAAGACGGGTTCGCGGCTGGACTTTGTCAGTTTTCATCCCAAGGGTTCACCGAAGTGGCAGGGCGATCATGTTCAGATGGGTATTGCCCATCAGTTGGCTGCGATTGAGCAAGGGTTTCGAATCGTGGCATCTTTTCCGGAATGGCGGCGCACGCCGATCATTCTGGGCGAGTCAGACCCGGAAGGATGCGCAGCCTGCTCGGCAAGAAACAATCCGCAGAATTCCTATCGCAACGGCCCTTTGTACGCTGCCTATACCGCGGAGACTCTGAATGACATTCTCTTTCTCGCCGGTCGCGAGCACATTAACGTTATGGGTGCGGTGACCTGGGCGTTTGAATTTGAGGATCAACCATATTTTGAGGGCTATCGCACTTTGGCCACCAACGGTGTGGACAAGCCGGTGCTGAATGCTTTCCGAATCTTTGGTTTGCTCGGGAACGAACGAGTTGATGCCACCAGTTCGGGATCGCTATCTCCCGAGGAGATCGTGCGCGATGGAGTTCGCGGACAGCCGGACATCAACGTGATCGCTACGCGCAAGCAGAATGAAGTCGAAATTCTGATATGGAATTATCACGATGACGACCTGCCCGTTCCTGAAGCCGCCATTGACCTCTCGGTCAGCGGCTTGCCCACGAAAACAGGCCGTGCTCTGCTGGAGCACTTTCGCGTCGATTCCGGCCACAGCAATGCCTTCACGGTATGGAAGAAGATGGGATCTCCGCAATCGCCAACGAGTGAGCAATACCAGGAACTGCAACGCGCAGGACAACTGCAGCTTCTTGAATCGCCCGGTTGGGTGCCGATTTCACAGACGGGCGCGCACCTGCACTTGGCTTTGCCCCGTCAAGGTATTTCTCTGCTTCGGATTACGTGGGAATAGATCTGATTTCAGTCATGTCGGAACGCCTTGACCACAGCGGAAAAATCCTCATCGCCATAGCCTTTGGCAATTGCCTGTTTAAACACGGCGAGCGCGGAGCTCGCAGTCTGCAAGTTAAGCCCCGTCTGCGAGGCTTGGTCGATCGCGTAACCCAAATCCTTTGCCATCAACCGCAGCAGAAAATGCGGGGTATAGTCGTTTGCCGCGGCACGGGTGGCAGCTCGCTTCACGATCCCGCTTCCAGGCGCCCCGTTGGTAAGAATCGACACAGCTTTTTCCTGATCCAGGCGGCCGGCATTGATCATCGTCACCGCTTCGGCGAAAGACGCGGCTTGTACGCCGCACATAAAGTTATTGATCAACTTCAGTAGCGTGCCACTTCCAGTCGGACCCAGGTGAATGACTTCACGGCCGAGCACCGACAGGACGGACTGAGCAGCGGCCAGCGCCGAATCGGATCCTCCAACCATAAATAGCAACTCCCCCGATGCTGCATGCGGCTTCGTGCCCGTGACCGGAGCATCTAGAAATTCGCATCCCCGTTGTGCGGCGGCATTGGCGAGCTCTTTAATCCATCCCACCGTGAGTGTGCTGGACTCTATCAGGACCGATCCGCGAGCTGCCCCAGCCAGCGCCCCATTTTCGCCGAGCCACACATTGCGGGAAGCGATGTCGTCTGCAACCATGCTCATGACAATGTCTGCATGCGATGCGGCTTCACCTGGGGAACCAGCGACCAGCGCGCCGGCGCTGGAGAGGGCCACAGCCTTCTCTGGATTGCGGTTGTACACGGCCACCGTGTAACCGCTCGAGAGCAGTCGCCTCGCCATGCCGCCGCCCATAATCCCCAGTCCGAGAATTGCTACTCGCGATTTTGTCATAGGGTCTTTTCATTCATTCGATGACTTCGAACTTCTCCAGCGCGGCCTCGTTGATGGTCAAGCCCAGGCCTGGAACATTCTCGTCGAGATCGATGAATCCGTCTTTGGCTTTGGGCTCGCCATTGAAGATGTACCAGAACAATTCGTTGCCAACTTCCACGTCGACCACGGGGAAATATTCAGCCATGGGCGAATTCAGGCTGGCCATCACGACGTGATAGTTGTGCATCTGTCCGGCATGAGGAATCACCGGGACGGAATACGCTTCCGCCAGCGCCGCAATCTTGCGGGCCTGGGTGAGGCCGCCCACGCGATTGGTATCGAACTGGATGTAGTCGAGCGCGCGCGCCTCGAGCAGGTCGCGAAAGCCGTACGCGGTGAATTCGTGCTCGCCGCCGGCGATCGGAATTCGCCCGTAGGACTTCAACTCCGCGTAGCCGTGGATATCATCGGGAATGACCGGCTCTTCCAGCCATCGCAGATTGAAAGGTTCGAGCAGCGGCAGCATGCGCTTGGCATAGTCGAGCGTCCATCCCATGTAAGCGTCGGCCATCACGTCGATGCCATCGCCGACGGTTTCGCGCACGGTGCGAACCAGATTCGAGATTGCGCTGCATGCCGGCCGCGCCATCCGTCGGTCCCCAGCCGAAGCGAAGTTTCATCGCCTTGTAGCCTTCCTCCTTGTAGCGCTTCGCTTCCGCGGCCAGTTCGCTCAACTCGACGCTGTAGAGCCGGCTGGCATAGACCGGAATGCGCGGCTTGGTCCTGCCGCCAAGCAGCCGATAGACAGGCTGTTTCGCCGACTTGCCCAGAATGTCCCACAGCGCAATATCCACCGCGCTGATCGCGACCATGCCGATGCCCTTGCGGCCGAACGCCATGGTCTTGCGATACATGTGCTGCCAGAGAAACTCGATGTCCCACGGATCGCTGCCCGATCAAAAGCGGCTTGAGATAGAGATCGATCACCTGTTTCGTGACCTGCGGCGCGAGCGCGGCATTGCCGATCCCGACCAGACCGTCGTCGGTGAAGACTTCGACCACCAGCCAGCCGTGGAAAGTGAAGGTCTGCATGGAAGCTTCGGGCAGCTTCAGCAGGTCCATGGGATTGGTGCAGAAATGCGGCGGCAAGGGAACCGTCTTTCCGCGCCAGCGCACCACCCGAGTGCGAATTTCTTTGATTTTCATCAGAGCTCCCCGAATAACTCAGTTTCCGTTCCAGCTTCAAAGACGGGACCACCGGAACCGTAGCAAGAATGATAACGAAAGCAGCGACATGAAAAGTGCCGGCCAATGAGAATACGACACCATAGCCGAAGCCATGATCCAGCAGATATCCGACCAGTTGCTCCGAACGCGATTCCGCCCATCGCTCCTCCAAAGCCTACCAGCCCAGCAACCGAACCGACGACATTGGCAGGGAAGAGGTCGGTGGGAAGAACCATCACCAGTGTTGACCACGACTGCTGTCCGAAATACGCCAGGCTGAAAATCGCCAGCGCCCATGCGACCGGAAGCCGCGGCACCAGCAGGATGGACGGCATCACCGCCGCGCTCAAGTCCCAGCGCCAGTTTTCTGGCCACGTCCAGCGAGAATTGCCGGCGTCACCAGATAGCTGGAAAACCAGCCGCCAAGAAGACAGCCGACGCCGGCGGCGGCGTAAGGAATCCAGGCAAACGTGCCGACTGCCTTCACGTCGAATCCGCGCGCGTCGTAAAGATATTTCGGAAGCCAGAAAAGATAGAAGTACCAGGCCGCATCGCTCAGAAACTTGGCGCTCACCAGTCCCCAGGACTCGCGAATCCGAAGCAAATCGATCCAGCGAAGTTTCTGTGGTGATCGAAGAGCTGCGACAGATTGTCGAGGACGTCAGATCGAGATGATCTGTTGCAGCGTTCATCCAGACGTTCGGGAGGATTCTGCGGCGAAAAATAAGATGAGATCCACCACCACGTCCAGAGCAACCCAAGCCCGCCGGTGACGACAAAAATCCAGCGCCAGTTCGAGTAGCCAAGAATCAGTGCGATCAGCGGAGGCGCGATCACCGCTCCCACTGCCGTGCCGGCGTTGATGATGCCCATTGCGGTAGCGCGTTCTTTAGTCGGAAACCATTCCGCCACCGCCCGGGTCGCCGCGGGAAAGCCTCCGCCTTCTCCCATGCCGAGCAGAAATCTGCTGCCCATCAGCATGGCAAAACTTGTGGCCAGCGCATGGCTCGCATTGGCCAGCGACCAGAAAGTCATGATGACGGCGAATCCACGGCGCGTGCCAAGAGCGTCCGACCAGTTTTCCTCCGCCGGCATACATCAAAGCATAGGAAAGCAGGAATGCCGATTGCAGAGCGGAAAACCGCTGATTGGAAAGTGGAATATCTCTTGCGATGGCGCTGACCGCGACCGGAAGCGTCTGGCGGTCGAGATAGCTGATTGCGATAGCAACGCTAACCAGGATGGCGATTCGCCAGCGCAGCAATGCTGTCACCCTCGATTCAGTGATCCTGTTTCAATCTTTATTTTGTTTCAGAAGCTTCAACCGCATTGCGTTGCTCCGCTTGGTTCTGCATCAGGTCTTCAGTATCGGAGTCCACACCTGTATCGAAGTCTCCTGGCGATGTCCAGGTAAGAATGTGATGGCTGCCGCAGAAAGTGTCGAGGCGACAAACTGCCTGCGAGAGATTCCCTTTGCCTAACCCATAGGCTCCTCGGTGGGACGACTCTTCGTTATCCCGAGAAGAACGGCGCCATGCGCTGGCATCAACTGGTTGGCGTACTTACTGCGGCTTCGCCAGTGCCGTTGAACGCCGCAGCACCAGGTTGGTGTCCAGGCGATATTCCACCTTTCCCTGTTCGGCTATTTCCGCGGTTACGCTGTTCATAAGAGCTTCAAACGCGATTTTGGCCAGTTCTTTTTGCGACATCTGCACCGTGGTTAGCGGCGGTATCGTAAATTGAGCAAGCCTGATATCGTCAAAACCTATCACCGAAAGGTCGCCGGGTATCTTCGTTTCGAGATCGTAAGCTTGCCGCATCACCCCGATTGCCGTCATGTCGTTGGAGCACAGGACCGCAGTCGGGCGGGGACGCAATTTGAGAAGCTCACCCAGGGCCTGCATCCCGCTTTCCAGCGTGTGATCTCCGACTACGATTAGTTCAGATGACAATCCGATTTCCTTCATCGACTCCTTGAACGCGTCTCTGCGAGCTAGCGCCGATTTCAAGTGCAATGGTCCGGTGACAAATGCGATGTGCTTGTGTCGTAGTGCGGCCAGGTGCTGTACTGCCTGGCGAATGCCATTCAGGTAGTTGATGCGGATGTTCGCCACACCAGGGGCATCCGGGCCGACATCGACAAAAACCAGCGGTACTTTGCGGAAGCGAAGATGTCCGAGTAACGATTCTTCCATGCCGAAAGTCAGAATGGCGACGCCATCCACCCGGCGCTCTATCATGCGGCGTACCGACGACTCCATTCGCTTTGGGTCGTGAACCGTCGATGTGAGCAGTATCTCGTAGTTGTTTTCCACCGCGAGATTCTCAAAAGTCTGAACGATTTCTGGGAAAAACGGATTGGTGATTTCTGACACGATCAGGCCGAAGATACGGCTTCTTCCCGAAACCAGTGCACGGGCCTGAGTATTAGGGTAGTAGCCGAGTTCATCGACGACCTTCCATACCCGCTTGGCCAGTTGCGGATCGACCGTCGGGTTACGGTTGATGGCTCGTGACACCGTCGCAGTGGAAACTTTCGCCCTCCGCGCGATTTCGCGGATGTCCATGGAAGAATTGGGACGGGCGGGCACAATCCCCACACTCTAACATATAGAATACGTTTTCATAATTCGTCTGGTGCGGTCGCCGGACCGGCCGTTCTCGGGACGAATCCGTAGCCCATGAGACCAGGAAACGATTTCTACAGCCTGCGATTTTGTGAGCGTAAACTCGCGCTCAGTGTTCCGCCCTCAGGGGAATCAGTGATCCGGATCACAGGACGCTACTGCACCGATCTGTTATAAGGTTGCTCCATGGACGCTCTGCTGCTGCATCGGCTGCATTTCGCGTTTACCATTACCTATCATTATTTGTTTCCGCAATTGACCATGGGCCTGGCCCTATTGATCGTCGTGCTCAAGACGATCGCCATCCGGAGAAAGGACGAACGCTATAACGAAGCGGCGCGCTTCTGGGCCCGAATCTTTGCCGTCAATTTTCTGATCGGCGTGGTGACCGGCATTCCCATGGAATTTCAGTTCGGGACCAACTGGTCGCAGTTCGCCCGCGCTACGGGAGGAGTGATCGGTCAGCCTCTTGCCATGGAAGGCGTCTTTTCCTTTTTTCTGGAATCGGCATTTCTAGGATTGTTTCTTTTCGGCGAGAAACGACTTTCCGTCTGGGCTCATTGGGCATCTGCATTTCTGGTCTTTGTCGGTTCCTGGATTTCAGGATTCTTCATCATTGTCACCAACGCCTGGATGCAGCATCCGGTCGCCTATCGTGTCCTGCCCGACGGTTCCTTCGAACTCACCAGTTTCTGGGGACTGCTGAGTAATCCCTGGGCCCTGCTGCAGTATGCGCACAACATGTCCGGCGCCGTGATCACTGCTGCCTTCGCCATGTGTTCCGTCGGGGCCTTTTATGTCCTCGAAGATCGCTTTTCCGAACATGGCAAGATTTTCCTGCGGGTCGGCGTGATCGCTGGATTGATCGCCTGCATTACTCAGATTTTTCCCACGGGAGATCTTCACGGCCGCTATTTGGCCAAGTATCAGCCGGCGGCGATGGCGGCCATGGAAGGATTGTTTGTCTCCGAAAAAGGCGCCGGCATCGTTCTTATGGGACAGCCCGATGAGGAACGGCAGCGCATTGACAACCCGCTGGTCGTGAACGATGTATTGAGTTTCCTGATCTATGGTACTACCCAGGCAGAGGTCAAGGGGCTAGATCAGTTTCCTCGCGACCAGTGGCCTGCGCCCATTCCGCTGCTGTTTTACGCGTATCACATCATGGCGGGACTGGGCACTTATTTCGTGCTGTTGATGACCATCGCGGCCCTGCTGCTCTGGCGCGGAAAACTTTTCAGCACTCGCTGGGTCCTGTGGCCGCTGCTTTTGAGCTTTCCCTTTCCGTACATCGCCAATACCGCAGGGTGGATGACCGCTGAAATTGGCCGTCAACCCTGGATCGTTTATGGCCTGGTACGAACTTCGGATGGATATTCCAAGAACGTGACGGCATCCAACACCTTATTCACATTGCTGGGTTTCATGGGCATGTACACCGTGCTGTCGATTCTGTTCGTTGTTCTGGTCTATCGCGCCATCGGTAAGGGACCGTCCACGGTTGGACAAACCAGCGGGGCGCACGGCGCTCCCATGACTATTGCGTGAGGGGTACAAATGGGATTCGTTTGGTTCTGGCTGGTCGCGGTTATGCTGGTCGCCTATGTTGTGTTTGACGGATTTGATATCGGCGTAGGCATTCTGCATCCATTTCTCGCCCACAGTGAAACCGAGAGACAGCTCGTGCTGCGCACCATCGGCCCGGTATGGGACGGCAACGAAGTATGGTTGCTCGCGGCGGGCGGCACTCTGTATTTTGCATTTCCTCTCCTCTACGCCTCCGCCTTCAGCGGTTTTTACCTGGCGCTGATGATCGTGCTCTGGCTGCTGATCATGCGCGGCTGCAGCATTGAACTCCGAATGCTGATCGAGAGCAGCGTCTGGCGATCTTTCTTCGATGGTCTGTTCTGTTTCTCAAGCACGATTCTGGCGATCTTCTTTGGAGCCGCTTTAGCCAACGTAATCCGCGGGGTTCCACTGGGCGCCAACGGCTACTTCTTTCTTCCCCTGTGGACTAACTGGCGTGTCAGCGACTCTCCGGGGATACTGGACTGGTACACAGTGACTGGCGGAGTCGTCGCCCTGATCGCCCTGATGATTCACGGAGCGCTCTACATCGCGGTGAAGACAGAAGGTGAGTTGCAGGCTCGAGCCAGAGCTCTGGTCCGGAATCTCTGGACCGTTTTGATTGCAGTTACTGTCCTAAGTCTAGCCGCCACGATGATCGCGCGTCCCGATTCGCTTGCGAATTACCGCGCGTACCCAGTCGCTTTTGTGATTCCGGTCCTGGTTCTTCTGGCAGTTGTCGGCATCCTTTACTTCAGCCGCCAGGGCTCGGACCACAGGGCCTTCGCTTGTTCGTGTATCTATCTCGCGGTCATGCTGGTAGGAGCCGCATTGGGCTTATATCCACGCCTGTTGCCTTCCAGTGTCGATCCTGCGCTCGATATGACCGTCCAAAAAGCTCTTTCCGGACCATACGCTCTGCGCGTAGGCCTGGCATGGTGGGCGATTGGAATGCTTCTTGCCTTCATCTACTTCTTTGTTGTCTATCGCATGTTCCGGGGCAAAGTCGCGTTGGGAGATGGCGGCTACGAGCACTAAGACAGTACCTTCCCGGCATCGATTCAAAGTAGTAGATTCCCCGGCCGGGAAGGCTGTGACTTAGTTGCTTCTTAGACTTTCTGCCAGGGCCGCACTATTTTGTTAAGATCAGAAGCTGAGGGGGATACATGGCAAATCTGAAGGGACTCGAGTCAGTAGTCTCACAACTAAGAGTGGAACGGACAACTTTGGTTAACCAACTCAGGCACGTAGACGCCGCGCTCTCAGTTCTGGGCAAGTTGGATAACGGACGTTCCTACACCAAACCGCGCCGTAGAACGCTTTCTGCAGCTGCCCGAAAGAAAATTGCGGCTGCCCAGCGAGCACGTTGGGCGAAGGTACGGCAGATGAAGAAAGCGGCCTAGCAGTCGGTGGTCACAAAAGAAAGCCTGCCGGGCGAACTGTCCGGCGGGCTTTTTTATTGAAGCTTTCAGAACACGGCTGCGACCGTCTTCACCACTCCATCGGCAAACCCACATAATTCTCCGCCAGACTCTGAGATGCCGCGCGAGAGCCGGTGACGTAATCCAGTTCGGCAAGCTGACGGCGACGGTCGAACGGGTTCTCGTCGGGAAAGCGGTGCAGCATCGAGGTCATCCACCAGGAAAAACGCTGCACTTTCCAGACCCGCCGCAAGCAAGTTTGCGAATACTGATGCAGCAAATCCTGGCGTTTGGTAGCGTAGAAATCCGCAAGAGCCCGCGCCAGCACTCGCACATCGGCAATCGCAAGATTCAACCCCTTGGCGCCGGTCGGGGGCACGATATGGGCCGAGTCTCCGGCGAGAAACAGCCGGCCGTACTGCATAGGTTCAACCACGAAGCTGCGCATCCCGGTTACTCCTTTTTGCAGGACCGGACCTTCGGTCAGTTTCCACCCCTCGGAGGCGAACCGGGTGTGCAGTTCCTTCCAGATCTCTTCGTCGGGCCACAAACTCAAATCCTCGTCAGGCTTGCACTGCAGATAGAGGCGGCTGATTCGCTCGCTACGCATGCTGAGCAGCGCGAATCCGCGATCGTGGTAGCGTGTAGATCAGTTCTGTCGAGGAGGGAGGCGCTTCGGCAAGGATGCCAAGCCATCCGAAGGGATAGATCCGCTCATACTCGGTGAGAACGCCTGCCGGAATGCTGGGCCGGCAAATTCCGTGAAACCCATCGCACCCGGCAATGAAATCGCAGGTCAACTCGTAGGCGTGGCCATCCTTTTCATATCGGATCTTCGGGGTGATGCTGTCGAAGTCGCTCACGCTGACATCTTCCACCTCGAACAGAACCTGGCCGCCGGCCGCAATGCGGGCGTTGGTCAGATCCTTGACCACTTCATGCTGGGAATAGATGGTGATGCCTTTCCCGCCGGTCAGCTCCTTGAAGTCAATGCGATGGCCGCGCCCGTTGAAGCGCAACTCAATTCCGTGGTGAACAAGGCCTTCGCGCTTCACCCGCTCACCCACACCCATCTCGGTGAGCAAGTCGACCGTGCCTTGTTCCAGCACGCCGGCGCGCACACGCTCTTCCACATATTGCCGGCTGCGGTTCTCGACTACGACGGATTCGATTCCTTGCAGGTGGAGAAGTTGGGAAAGCACTAGGCCCGCTGGCCCGGCGCCGACGATTCCGACTTGCGTGCGTGAGGAAATAGACACTGGCGTTCTCAGCTCTTGCCGCCAACAGAGTACCAAACCGCCGCATCAGAACTGTTAGACTCGTGTTTTCTTGCGCCTAAAAAATTGGAAGTCGGCCCAATGGCGGATACAACAACTAAGACAACAAAGAAAACCGCCAAAAAGCGGGGAATCCTTGCGCGGCACTCGCTGAGCATAGCGTCGTGTGCCATCCTGCTTCTTTGGACAGTGCTTTATTCAGTTTCTGATCCCAGGACTCACTGGGGCTCTTTTTTCGGAAACGCGATTGCAGATTGGTCGGGAGTGGTGGTGACAGTGTTGGCGACCAAATATCTATATGAACGAGGCTCCGCAGAGAGTAGAAAACCACCGCTCAACTTGAACCCTTCCGTCTGGCAAAAGATAAGCGATCATTCGCTCACCATCTTCTTGTTAATTACCGGCCTGGGCTGGGTCGTCGCCTACAAGCACGCCGACCCAGAATCGAAGTGGGGCCAGGTGGTCGGTAACATTCTCTCGGAATGGACTCAGATTCTGGGCCTGGTAATCATGACCAAGCGCCTGATCGAGTTTCATTCCAAAGAGAGCCAAAAATAATCGGCTCGTCCGTCAGATCCTGCCAGTCAACGCCAGGATTACCACGATCAGCAGAACCAATCCCAGCCCGCCGCTCGGGTAGTATCCCCAACCGCCGCTGTACGGCCAGGTCGGGAGAGCGCCGAGCAATAACAGAACGAGAATGACAACCAGAATAGTTCCCATTAGGTTTCTCCTTTTCATTGACTGCAGTCGTTCGTTTCCGCAGGCCAAAACTATAACCGCAGCGATTCGTGAACAATCGGGGCAACACTGTAAGGCTGAGGGAGCGCGGCTGTAGAGCAAATAGTTGCGTAAGGGTTTCACGCATCTCCATGGCTCGCCACCGGTTGAAATCATGAGTGCTTGGCGGGCGCAGGTTCAGGTTTTGCATTCTCGGGAGCAGCCTCGTTCGTGGGTGATTCTTCGCCGGCGTCTTTCACGATATATTGCACGATCAAGGTAATGCGACGGTTGGAAACATCGAGCGGGTTATCTTTTTTGCGCAAATTCTGATCGGCAAACCCGCGAACCTGGGAAACCTGGTCTTGTGCCAGTCCATTTTGTTGCATCAAGCGTCGCGCAGCGTTGGCGCGATCCGCGGACAGCTCCCAATTGCCGTAATCGCGCACTCCGACATAAGCTTTGGAATCGGTGTGGCCCTCGATGGAAACCTTGTTGGGAAGTTTCCCCAACTCTCCCGCCAGCATGGCCAATAATTCAATTCCCTTCGGGCTGGGTTTGGAACTCCCGCTGTCGAAGAAAGTCCCCGATGCGGTCCAGGAGTTCGATGCGCAATCCTTCGGAGGTAATGGTCATCTCGATTTGATTCTTCAATTTATCGAAGTCGCTCATCTGCCGGATGGACTTCTGCAATTCCTCTTTCAGCTTGGTCATGTTGTCTTTGGTCAGGGAGAAATCTTCTCCCGACCCAACCAGGTTAGTGCCCACTTTCTTGGAAGTACCGGAAGGGTCCTTGAAATATCCGCCCACAGCCTCTTGCGCCTGCTTGCTGGAATTGAGCAGCCAAAGCACGATGAAAAGCGCCATCATGGCGGTGACAAAGTCGGCATAAGCGACCTTCCACGCGCCCCCATGATGCTCGCCTTCTCGGCGGCGGCATTGAACAGCAGAATGCGGGAGGCGGTCACCACGGAAACTCCCGCCGTGACCCCCTTCACCACTCCGGCCAGCAGATCGCTGGCGTGCCAGACGTTCCAGATTTCCATCAGGTGAGTAGCGCCCAGGCCAGAGTAAAAGCGCCGAACATCCAGAAGATCCAGTTGAAGGGGAGGTCGCGGCGTTTTTGAATGAAGTAGACGAGAACGACGGGAATGCAATAGTAAGACAGCGTGATCGAGCCATCCGAAAATACATTCAGCCAGACGAGCCAGGGATCCCACAGATAGCAGTAGCCGTGGGGCATGAAGCCTGAGACAGCCAAGTAATTAGAGAATTCCAAGAATTCCGTCTCCTGCAATTCCACTGACTAAGGCTCGGCTCCGATGAGGAGCTCTGCATCGCAACCAAATGCCGGTTGCGAACCGGCTAACGCTTTCGGCGACCGCAATTGCAGGGCACGGGCTAGGCTGCTTCCTCATACAGTGCGATGCTTTTTCTGAAAACTGGCGAGAAAGTCCCGACCCGGAAGACAAGTTTGCCCGGCATGCTCATCTGTTGGACTCATCGGCGGATTTGCGATCGGCTTTACGTGGAGGGGCTGTGGGAATCCAGCCAAATGCCGCACAATCTTCCGATAGGGCTGAGCGGCGATCCACCTTTGGGGCACGTCCTTTCGAGGCACCAGATTGGCGCCGACAGGTTTCCATCTCGACGAGTTTGCAATCCGGCGGTAAAGAAAGGCGGCTCCGCGCCGAAGATATGAACAGGTGCGTTTGCTGCGGGGATAAATGCCTTATGGAGGACATGGGGCACGACAAGAATTTGTCTCGCGCCGCTGACCTGTTCACCGTGCTGGAGCGGGAATTGTCCCGTCTGCAACGCGACTTGAAAGATGCGAGAGCGGATCAATAATCGGGAGGCACCTTAGTGGGCTGGTGCTGGCACGCAAGTGCCATTCCAGAAAGTGGTCCGAGGCTCTATTTTAATTGACGAGCAGTTCTGGGGGAGGGCTGCCCGGGCGTCCGGCGACTCGCGAGAGTCGGGACGCCCGTTAAATTTTTAGAGGGACATCTTGTTGCGCGCCGGCTCTCGATGCTAGTGCCGGTACTTTCCCATCCACTCTGCCTGGTCCAGGATTCGACTCTGCATCGCCTATTCTACTTCATGTTTGCTCGCGCCCGGCTTTGAGATCAAGCTTGCCGTCGAGCGCATATAGCTTGAAGAAGTACCGGTGAGGCTTGTCCGGCGGCGGGCAGGGACCGTTGTATCCGATCTTGCGAAAGTCGTTTCGACCCTGCCGCTCGCCGCCCGGTAGTTCGTCAATCTTGCTCACGCCTACCGGCAGACTGGCTGACAGTCGGCGGCAAATTGAATAACACCCAGTGGGTCCAGGTTCCGGAGGGCGCGTCAGGATCGTCGGCGATGAGTGCGAAGCTTTTGTGCCGGGCGGCGGATCGGTCCAGGAGAGTTCTGGCGAAACGTCCGCACCGTCGCAAGTAAATTTCCTTGGAATGTCACCGCCGTTCGGAAAGCTTGTACTGGAGATCGCAAATGCCATTTTGCCTGCTCCCGGCGCGGAGGCGAGGCTCAGCAGCAAACCTAAAAGCACAAGTGAAATCCCCGCCCCGCACATTCTTCTTGGAGATCGTTCGATTTTTCCGAAGGTACCCCATTTTTCGCGTCCTTTTGTGAAAAGTGGGCCCTTGCGTCGTCATCGGATCAAAGTCGTCAGAACCAGTTTACTGGGTTGAGATGGTGAAGTTTACCGTGATGCGGGCCTCGGTTTCGACCGCCTCACCGGATTGCAGGTAGGGCCTGAAGCGCCATTGCTTCACCGCTTCCCGGGCTGCGGTCGGAAAGAATTGTGGGTCCGCTCAGTACGTGGAGATCCTGAATATTGCCGTCCCGTCCGATCAGAGCTTCCAGCACGACCGCGCCCTGAACCTTCATCTGTTTGGCCAGCAGAGGATAGTTCGGTTCGACCGGGCGTGAAAGGATCTCAGCCGCGCCGGGAGAAAGGTGAACTCGCGCGGTAGCATCGGCCACTGCCGGCCCGTGAATCGGGAGGTGCTGGCTAGGCCTGGCGAGTCGACCGGGAGTTCTGGGCTGCAGATCCACTCTGACCGAATTTGTTCCGGGCCGGATCGTGCGGTGCTCATCGCCGGCCACTACTTCGACTTCGAGTGGAGGAAGCACGGCCCGGCTCGTAACGACCGGCGCCAAGGCCGGAGCGGGACTTGGTCGCGACCGCGGGCGGCGGCGTGCGGGCTGTGCTTTGGCGCGGTGAATGCGCCGGCGCGGATGGCGTGGCCGTCGTGGCCGTTTGCAGGTTGTGCCTGCGTATCCGGCGGAGTCTGTTCGACGGGCTCCGATTCTGATTGCGCAGCAGGCTCGGGGGAAACCAGAATTCGCGGTCTTTCACCAAAACCAGAATCAAGGCGAGGAGCAGAAGCGCCAGAGCAATCAGCATCTGGCGGCGCTGCTTCTGTTCCGAATCATCCCCGAAGGCGGGGTTCAGTTCCGGTAATTCATTCTCCTCCAGCAACGGCATGACGACGGAGCCTCCCGCCCGTGGGGAGACGGGCCTGCCGCTAGTATGCCTTGAAATTTCGCCCTAAGCCAGCGAAACCAGCGCCTTGATAGCGGTGCAGTTCGTAGTGGGGTCGGAAAATGGGTGCCGACCGCGGATCAGGCGCTTGGCGCGCTTTGCCAGCCTAATGGCGCCTGCGCGGCGAGCAGATATTTACCGGCAATGTGCAGAATAGAGCGCAAAGAACTGCAGGATGGTACGTCGCCCAAAAGAAAACGCCCGGCTCGCTGCGAAGCGGCCGGGCGCTGAATGACAGTCTTACGCTGACTTTTTCAAGTCGGTAGGAAACGCGATAATCTTCCCACGCTGCTCAGGAGGTATCCACTTCACCTTTTGCTTGAACCTTGCGGGAATGTAAAACTCAATCACCTGTGCCATAACCATCCTCCGATCCACCGCAGTCCACCGCCTCATATTGCAACATCACCGTGACGGGTGTTCTGCTCAGTTACCTAATTAGATGCGAGCTGTGGGTCGCAAGGTGTCAGGTACTGTGCCTGTGATCGAGGCGCAACTTTCGCAGCCGGAATGGGGTTGTTGTGAGGAGAAGAATTCAGCAGGCGAGTTGATCGCGGGTCAGCTTCAGGCCGTTCAGATTGCCCAGCACCGTCACCGCGATCGATTCGGTCTGGAAAAATTCATTGGCCAGTTCGGTTAACTGCTTCGACGGTGACCTTTTCGATTCGTTCGATCAGTTCGTCCAGGCTGTAGAAGTGATCGAAGTACATTTCCTGGCGGGCCAGGTTCGACATGCGCGCGTCGAGGATTCCAGCGACAGCATCAGGCTGCCCTTCAACTGGTCCTTCGAGCGGCGCAACTCTTCCTCGGGAACCGGCTCCGCCTTGAGTTTGCGGAACTCCGAAACCACCGACTGCACCACTTTGCCCGCCGACTCGCGCGAAGTTCCGGCATAGACCGAAAGACATCCGGTATCGCGGTAGGGCGATAAATCGCTGTAGATGGCGTAGGCCAGTCCCTGGCGTTCGCGAATGTTCTGGAAACAGCCGCGAGCTCATGCCTCCGCCCAGCAGCGTATTCAAGATGTAGGAAGCATGCCGGTTTTCGTGGGCGATGGGATGCGAAGGCACGCCCACGCAGATCTGCACCTGTTCCAGCGCCTTCTTGTTGCGCATGATGATGCGAGGCACAATCTTCGGCTTGGAGCTGTGGAAGCCGTTCTTCACCGGCTTCATGTGCTCGAAATGCTTGTTCACCAGATCCACGAATTGCTCGTGCTTCAGATGGCCGGCGGCGCAAATGATCAGGTTGCCGGGCGCAAACCGCTGCTTGTAAAAATCCAGCACCGGATCGCGCTCGAATTTTTTGACCGTGTCTTTGGTGCCCAGGATCGGCTTGCCCAGCGGATGATCCTTCCAGAAATTCTGGGTAAAGATTTCGTGGACCAGGTAGTCGGGATTGTCCTCGTCCATCTTTATTTCTTCCAGAATCACGCCGCGTTCGCGGCCGATGTCCTGGGCGTCAAAGACCGGGTTCAGCACCAGGTCGCTGAGCACATCCATGGCGATGGGCAGATGCTCGTCCAGCACTTTCATGTTGAAGCAAATGCATTCCTTGGCGGTGAAGGCGTCCATGTTGCCGCCGATGGAGTCGACCTGGCGCGCAATGTCCTCCGCGGTGCGGTGCTTGGTGCCCTTGAACACCATGTGCTCGATGAAATGCGAGATGCCGTTCCACTGCAGGTCTTCGTCGCGTGAGCCGGTCTTGATCCAGATTCCAATCGAGGCGGAGCGAATGTGCTCCATCTCCTCGGTGATGAGGGTCAGCCCGTTGGGCAGGACCTCGCGATGAATATTGCGTACTTCCTGAACCATGTTTTCAACAGGGCCGCTGGTGAACCCTCGCCAGCATAAGTCCTACAAGTATTGTTGCACACCCGGACCGACGTCCGGCGAACATAGACTTATCCTCTTATAATCAATAGGTTAGCAGGCGTTTATGGACGCCGGGATGCCTGATAGGCTCGGACCCGGTTGTCCTCTACAATTAGGTCTTGATCGGCTAAAATCGTTATCGCAAAGGTCGCGAAGGAGCCGCAGAGTACGCAAAGGTAAAGCAGTTCTGAGAGCTACGATCTCATGAGATCAGAGTCAGCGCGCACAACTTCGCTTGTTAGGGCTTCAGCTTCCGGAGCTGGCTGCTCTGGTGGAGGAGTTCGGCCAGCCCTCGTATCGGGCTCGCCAGCTCTTTGAAGCGCTTTACCGCCAGAGAGTTGAAACTGCCGAGCAGATTTCGACTCTGCCCCAGGATTTTCGGCGCGACCTGGCGGAGAAGGGATTCTCGGTCGGACTTCCCTGCATTGAAAAGAAATTCGTTTCGAGCGACGGCACTGTCCGCTACCTGGTGGCCTACGCCGACGGACAAAGCGTGGAGACCGTCTGGATGCCTGAAGGCGACGGGGGAGAAGCGGGCGACGGCAGCGATGCCGGCGACCAGATGGAAAGCGCAGGCGCGCACCTGGGATCGAGCGACCATTTGTGTTTCCAGCCAGGTGGGCTGCGCGGTCGATTGCCAGTTCTGCCTGACCGCGCTGCTTGGAATCAAGCGCAACCTCACCGCCGGCGAAATCGTGGGACAGGTATGCGCTGTGCTCAACGATCAGCAGGTTTCGCCTCCCCATGAGCGCGTCAACCTGGTCTTTATGGGCATGGGCGAGCCCTTCCTGAACTACGAAAATTTCATGAAGGCGGTACGTCTTCTGGTGGAAGGAGTTGGCATCCCGGAGTCGCGCATGACCGTGTCCACGGCGGGGATTGTGCCTCGCATCTACGATCTTGGAGAGGAGCCAGTGCGTCCTAAACTTGCGATCTCGCTCAATGCATCGAACGACGACATTGCGCACCCGCCTGATGCCGATCAATCGCAAGTGGAATCTGGAGAAGCTGATTGCCGCGGCTCGCGATTTCCCGCTGCGCAACCGGGAAAAGCTGACCTTCGAATACGTTCTGCTCGACGAAGTCAATGATTCGCCGGAGAATGCCCGCGAACTGGTGGAGCTGATTCGAGGCGTGCGGGCGAAGGTGAATCTGATCGCGCTGAATCCCGGGCCGGGCATTGAATTCCAAACGCCAGCCCAGCAGCGGGTGCTCCAGTTCCAGAAGATTCTGATCGCGTCGCGGAGTGCCCGCGTTCGTGCGCCGTCCCCGCGGCCGCGATATTTACGCCGCCTGCGGACAACTGAAACGAACTGTGGAACTCGTGCCAGCGTAGTTGTTACCGGCGCTTTTTCTTGGGACATCGGCCTTCGCTCTCCCCGAATTCCAAACTAAAGTAATACCAGAAGTAAAGATTAGCGCTTTTCCTGAGCGGGGTTCATCCGATAATCAAGCGACCATAGGTAGTCGCAGATGTCCACCAACGACTCAGGGACGTGCTATCACAGCAACCGGTATGACGCGGCGTCAGCATGCGAGCACTGCGAAGGCATCATCCGGCACGAACCCTGGTGTATCCGAATGAACGGCTTCGTATACTACGCCTACGAAGTCGTACTCGACGCCGATAAAATGACCACCGACGATGCCCTTCGACTGCACTCACTGGGGGTAACCTGGACCGGAAAAATCTGCCCCGGTACCTGCAAAACCAGCGACATCAACAGACGTCTCTTCTAGGTCCGAAACCACCGCCGTCTATTTGTCCTCCTGTCTTCGTTCGCGACCTTGTGCATTCCCGGCAAGACGACGCGGTACCGGACACGAGATCCTTCGCTCCGCAGCCGCATCGCTCCGCGAAGCAGCCACTACGTTCAGGATGACAACGTGCGAAGGAGCCCCTCCCCGAGCGGCTAACCCACGCCCTGTTGTAAAATCGGACGTCCATCACCTCAACGCAGAAATTACTCGGACCTCAGATTTCCACGACATTCCTAAGGAGACCAAAGGCGTGACCCTGGGAGGCTTTACTTCGCGAACTGGCTTGCGCTGGCGCTCGGAGCGACAATGGTGGGCGTATGGTCGTGGTCGGTCTGGCGGAATGCTTCTCATCCTGTCCTGCTCGAGCTTAGCGCCATTTGCGTTGCCAGCCTGCTGCCCGTCTATCATCGCTCCTACGACGCAGCGCTTTTGATCTTTCCTCTCTGCTGGAGCTTCAGCCGGATGCAGCGAGCCGGCTGGCTGGACCGTAGCGCAAGCGGCGCCTTACTCCTGATGCTTCCGTTCGCGGTGCCGGGAGGCGCTCTATTGCAGGGGCTGGCTGAAAAAAATTACGTTCCAGCCGGCTGGGTGGGATCATGGTGGTGGCGGTCGATTGCCATGCCTCACGAGATATGGCTGCTGCTGTTTCTCGCGTGCTGGCTGCTCTACCTGCTCGCAATCAGCGGTGATCGCGCGCCAGGACAAATCACCTCACCAGTTTGACCGAGCGAGTGTAGTCAGTGTGGGCACGACATCTCAGCCTATCAACCGAAGGGTGCATTCGATGGACTTTCCCAACTTTGATCTGACCGGCCAGGTCGCACTCGTAACCGGGGCAGCCCGCGGTCTGGGCGCTGCTATTTCGCTGGCGCTGGCCCATGCCGGCGCGGATGTGGCATTAGGGCTGCGCGACCTGTCCGCAGCTGAGGATGTGGCGCGGCAGATCGAAGCAATGGGTCGAAGAGCCCTTCCCCTGCAAATGGATGTCCGGCACCTTGATCAAATATTCCGGTCAGTGGATGACACCGTTAAGCATTTTGGGAGGCTGGACATCCTGGTGAATAATGCAGGACTCGCGCCCGACAATCTCGCCGAGAATGTGCGCGAGGAGGATTTTGATCTGACGCTGGCGGTGAATTTGAAAGGAACATTTTTCGCCAGCCAGGCCGCTGGACGTGTCATGATCCGGCAGAACAGCGGCCGAATTATCAACCTGAGTTCCCAGGCAGGCTTCGTCGCACTGCCGACTGAGTCGGTGTACTGCATGACCAAGGCGGCTATAGCACATCTCACCAGGTGCCTGGCAATTGAATGGGGAAAGTACAACATCACGGTGAATGCGGTTGCCCCGACGTTTATCCATACCCCAGGGACGGAGAGTGCTCTTGCCAATCCGGAGTTCCGCTCGGATGTAATCGAGCGCATTGCGGCGCTGCACCGTATTGGAGAGCCCATGGATGTCGCCGGCGCGGTCGTATTCCTGGCCTCTCGGGCAGCGTCCCTGATCACGGGCGATACAATGCTCATCGATGGTGGATGGACGGCAAGATAAATGTAATGGCCCCACCGCCGCCCACTTTCAAATGGTCCGTCTGTAAGGATTGACGACATGCAACCAAGCGATAATCGCGATCAGCCGCGCGGCCGGTGGACAAGCGTCCTGACCGATGTGCATTTCTGGGTTCCAGTCGCAGTCTTGATTGGTGGACTCATTCTTCTAAAATCCCTTCACTAAGTTGAAGGAACGAGCTGCATATGCAATCTGCGTTGCCAGGTACTGAATCCGCGATCCAGGAAAGTTCGCGTCCACGAAAACTGCAGGGGTTGGGGATTCTTTGCGGATTGACCGCGGGAGCCTGGCTCGGGGCCGCCGAGGCGCCGACCAAACTGGTCGCTATCGGCGTCTCGCCCATCGTTATTTCGCTCATCATGGTCATCGGCGTTTTTCTGGCGCGCTGGAGCTTGCCCGCCTTGATTCTGGGCACCTCGTCGATCCGCGCCGATCTGCGCCGCGCGCCTCACCTCATTATCTGGGCGATTCTCGCGGGATGTATTTGGGCAGTGGCCAACACCATGACCATTTTCGCCATTCGCGATATCGGCCTGAGCATCGCTTTTCCTCTGTGGAATTCAAACAGTCTTCTGGGCATCTTGTGGGGCTTCATTTTCTTCAATGAGTTACGCCATGCAGGCTGGCGCCGCTGGACGGGTGTGCTGGGCGGCGCTTTGGTCATGTGCGTCGGTGCCGCATTGCTGGCGGTCGCATCCTCAACCCAGGCGCCAGCGGCGCATTCCATGCGCGGAGTCTGGGCCGCGCTGGGAGCGGGAATCCTCTGGGGAACGATGTACATTCCTTATCGCAAGGCTTATTTGTCCGGAATGAATCCGCTTTCCTTCGTCACCTTCTTCACCTTCGGAGAGCTGGGCATGATGGCTGCTCTCGCCAGTCGGATATCTTGGTCTGTCCCCGCTCTGGCATGAATTGACGCGAGCGCAGGGATGTTCTTTTCTGGCTGATGCTGGGCGGTTTTATCTGGGTGATTGGCGATGTCTTCCAGCAATACGCGGCCAAGTACGTAGGCATCAGCCGGGGCATTCCGCTCTCCAATACAAATCAGCTGTGGGGAATGTTGTGGGGAATTTTTGTCTTCGGCGAACTGCGCGGCAGCGGCGCTTCGACCTACATGCAAGTCATCGGAGGTTCACTTCTTATGATGTTGGGCGTCGGCAGCCATTGCCTTTTCTTCCGCCGGCGGCAAAGAGCAGGCGCAATGGAAGCAAGCCGCACGCCGCGAATCCCAGCGCTACGGCATCGCAGAAGATTATGTCGACGCCCGCATGCAGGGAAAGCAGATGTAGCTGGAGAAACCAGGCCGCCTCGCACGTCTGCTGGACTGGGCTCTGGTTGCCGTCGCCACAACTATCTTCCTGGTACTTGCGGCTATGGCGCGAGCTCCCATGATGTCATTGCATTGGGCGCCAGCCGTCCTTTTGGTCACGGCGACGCTGGTCCTGTTTCTATTCTGTGGCCTTACACTCTGGCGAACCACCCGCTTCAACTGATCAATTGTGAATCAATCATCCAAGGTTGACCTGGTCGGGGTCGGACTTAACGCGACCGACACGCTGATCCGCCTGCCGCACTATCCTGCGCTCGGATCCAAAGTCGAATTTCGTTCCGCCGATGTTTTGCCTGGAGGCCAGGTGGCTAGCGCGGTGGCTGCATGTCAGCAGTGGGGTCTGCGGACGCGCTACGTCGGCAAGGTCGGTGACGACGATGCCGCCAGAATCCACCGTGCGGAATTTGACAAGCTTGGGATCGAAGCCCATCTGCTTACCGCCACGGGATGCGCCAGCCAGCAGGCGGTCATTCTGGTCGACGATGCCGGCGAGCGCACCGTACTTTGGAAGCGAGACAACAGATTAACTCTTCGGCCGGAAGAAATCCGCCGCGAATGGGTCACCGAGGCCCGTGCTCTCCACGTGGATGGCCACGACACCGCTGCGGCGGTCCTGGCGGCGGGCTGGGCCAGGGCCGCCGGAATTCCCGTCATTGCGGACCTGGATGATCTCTACCCTGGCGTGGAAGCACTTCTGAAAAACATCGATTACCTCATCACCAGCCGGGATATCCCGGGCCGCCTGACAGGGAATCAGGACCTTGCGCAAGTCGCTGCCCGCGGTCCGGGACCGCTTCGGCTGTCGACTTACCGCCGCCACTCTGGGCCAGGAAGGCGTTCTGGCATGGGACGGCTCCGACTTTCATTACGCGCCCGCTTTTCGGATTCAGCCCTTGGACACAACCGGCGCCGGCGACATTTTTCATGCCGGATTTATCTACGGATTGCTGCAGGGTTGGACTTTGGCGCGGCAGCTTGACTTCGCCTGCGCGGCTGCGGCTCTAAACTGCACTGCGTCCGGAGCCCGAGGCGGCATTCAGCCGGTCGAGAATATCGAGAGGCTGATGGCTACCGGGGCACGTCATCCCGCTGCGTTCGAGAGCTCAAAATTGCCTTGAAATGCAGGAGGGTAGTCGGCCATCAGCAGCACATCGGCCCGGGTCTTGGCTAAGGACCGAAAACCGAAGACTGACGACTGGGGCTAAGCGCTTTTTTCCTGGTATCCCGCGGCCAGTGGCGAGGGTAGTCTCCCGGTCCGGCGCATTTCCGCGCAGTCATAGGCATAGACGGCGCCGCACATCAAACATACCTGGTAAGCCTGGCCATGAACTCCGTTATGCGGCCAGGAGAACCGGTGCCGGCAGCACCTTTCGAAAAGCCGCTGTAGGAAAGTACCTGTCATCTCTGTTTTGGAGTTGTCTGACGTAGCCATGATAGTTCCCACCCTACTTCAAGATGCTCCCGATCCAATCTTGTTTCTGGTTCATCGGCGGCGGGATTATGGCCAGTGCCTGGTCTCATTACCTGGTTACCTAGGGAGGTGTAACGTAACTGACCGGTGGAACGTCAGGGCAGGAACTACTGGAACCGCTTTGAAGTCGAGGCTTGGGTTACCTTATGAAAGCGGATTCGAGCCTGTAAGCGCCCCGCGGCGGGTCTTTGAAAGAGGGAAACTATGCAGAGTGCGAATGCAGCAAATTCTGTTCGGCGTAGTTCGAGAGTACCTGTCACCCTTCCAATCGTGGTCACTAGCCTGGAGCCAGCGGCTCCCTTCTCCGAGCTTTGCGAGACATTAGTGGTCAGCGCGCATGGTTGCGTCTTGTCTTCCCCCGCCAAGCTGGACCCCGGAGTCCCCGTGCAATTCCAAAGCAAGGGAGGCCGCGCTGCCATGGCCCATGTCGTCGATTGTCAGCCGATGCCGGGCCGGCAGGGCTGGCAGCTGGGCGCAAGGCTTGACCATCCGGAAAATTTCTGGGGATTAAAAAGTTGCCCTGAAGATTGGTTACGGCTCCTCGATATGCCCTCCTCCGACCAACTCTCGCGTATGGTGCCCGCCAGAAACCGGGACGACAGGGGCGCGGGGCAGCATCAGGCTGGACCCTCGCTCAAAATCGTTTCCGACAAGGGTCAACTTATGGATCAGGATCTGAGAGCAATGGTGGCCGAGATTGTTCAGCCGTTGACAGAGGAAGTGGCCGACCTCAAAGAAAAACTGGCAAAGGGTGCGCCCAAGCGCAGCCAGTTCGAGATTTCGCTCTCCCATATTCCGCCCGAGGTCGAAGAAAAGTTGTGGGTGCGGTTACGCCAGGACTTGGGCACGCAGGTGCTGCAACAAACCCAGGAGCAATCGAAGCAGGTGTTTGGCGAAGCCAGGACGGTGATTGAGCAAAAGATAGCCGAAGCTCTGAAGGGTTTTCGCGCGCAGGTCGGAGAGCAGTTGCAAACCGTGGAGCAACGGGCGCAGAGTCTTGCTGAGGAGATCGCCGAGTCCGTCGCGCAGCATGTGAACGCCGGAGCGGAGAGATTCCAGGCGCAGGCGCTGGAGGCGGGAACCAGGCTGGAGCGGCAAGGCCATGAGAGCTTGCAGGCTCTGCGGGAACGATTGGGAGACGATCACAATAATTACCGGCGGGAGGTTCAGAAAGTTCAATCCCAGGTCGCGGCAGAATCGGCTCAGCTCCAGACCCAGGTCACCGGCCTGAGCAGCCGCATCGCGCAGCTGGATGAATGCGCAATCCGGCTAGAGTCCGATATGGATACCCGCTTGACGCAAATGGCGAATGATCAGATCTCTGGTGCGCGAGTTCAACTTGAGCATGCTGTCGATGTGGTTCTCAAGGAATTGGGATCACGCAACGCCAAGGAACTCGGAATCCAGCTTGATGAAGCCTGCGGAAAGCTGAAGGTTGTCCAGAAGGGAATCGAAGCCTCGGTTTCCGAGCTGGTAAAGACCGAGGTCGCAGCCGCTCTGCTGTCCTTCGGGCAGACCATGGAAGTGCTGGCGCAGGATTCCGTGGGAAGGTGGCGCAGCGCTCTCGCTCACGACCTGACTGCAGTGGCCAAGACTTTGGGCCAGCAATTCCAGCTCGAAGGCGCGTCCGACAACCGGGAAAAGCAGGAGTCGGCGGCCGACTGAGCTGAACTCTCGTCATCTCAAACCCGCTTTAGCGGTGAGGAATCTGCTTTGTCCCGAGATCACAGCAGATTCCTCCCGCCATCTGGTGGTTGACGCGGTTCACGGCGTGTTCGGACAAGACCCAGTACCTTAAATCGCACTCTTCAAACACTCTGAACAGCGGCAACTCGAACCAGCTAACCTTCATCTCAAGTCCGCCGAAACAGCTATCTCGCCTCGAATCAGCGGTTTTGGGGCGGGACCCGAGTTCCGGCGCGTTCGCCCTCTCCGAAATTGGCTTACAATATGGGCTCCGAGCGGTCGTGAAAGCGATTTCAAGACAGGAGTTTAGGTGCGGCTACTCAGTGTTCGCCTGATCATCTCGCTCATCGTAGGCGTCACCTCTGGTTTCGATGCTCTCTGCCTACTACGAGGTCCGCAGAGAGAAGCAGGGCCTGCGTAGTGAACTGGAGCGCAGGGCTGAAGTTCTGGGGGAGAGCCTGGTCGGGAACATCGAACCTCGACTTGAAAAAGGATCGCTCAAGGACCTCAAGCGAGTGGTCGAAAAGTTTAGTAACCGCGAGCACCTCGCGGGACTCGCTGTCTTCAACGCCAAGCTCGAACCGATCGCAGCTTCCCCGGGACTGACCCACGACCCGCAGCCTCAGTCTTTCGCGGTTCCGCAGGCCATCACCCAGAACGCCAGGCAGAGTCAGTTTGTCCACCGGGCAAGCGGGTCATTGCACATCTTCGCGTTGCCTCTTCACCAGCAGGACCAGGTCGTGGGGGAGCTGGTCATCGTTCACGACGCCAGTTACATAAACGCGCAAAGCGCGCTGGTCTGGCGGGAAACGTTCTTGCGCGCTCTAGTGCAGGTGGTTCTGATCGCGTTGATTACTCTGCTGATTGTCCGCTGGAGCATTGCCGGTCCCATCGCGCGCGCGGCGCAGTGGATGAAGGCTCTTCGCATCGGGCGGGTGACTGGCATTCGTGCCGCCATGCCTGACCTGGATCTGCTGCGGCCACTGGCGAGAGAGATGGAAACTTTGGCGGAAAGCCTGACCGCCGCCCGATCCGCCGCGGAGAAAGAAGCTCAACTCCGCGAAGCCGGGGAATCGATCTGGACTCCCGAGCGGCTGTCAGTGCATGTGCGCGGCAAACTTGCCAACAGCCGGCTGTTCGTCGTGTCCAATCGTGAACCTTTCAGCCACGTTCGCCGAGGCAATATTGTGCAAGCCATTGTTCCCGCGAGCGGCCTGGTCACCGCCTTAGAGCCCGTGCTGTGCGCTTGCGACGGAACCTGGGTGGCGCACGGCAGCGGCGACGCAGACCTGGAGACAGTGGACGCGCGCGACCGCTTGCGCGTGCCTCCGCAGGAGCCAAAATACACGCTGCGCCGGGTCTGGCTAACCAAGGAAGAGGAAGAAGGCTACTACTACGGCTTCGCCAACGAAGGCCTCTGGCCGCTTTGCCACATCGCTCACACTCGGCCGATGTTCCGCGTCTCCGATTGGGAACACTATTCTCAGGCAAACGTGAAGTTTGCCAAAGCTGTGTTGGAAGAGATGGCTGACACGGAAGAGCCCGTTCTCCTGGTCCAGGATTACCACTTCGCGCTCTTGCCGCGTCTGGTAAAAAAAGCGCGGCCGGACGCTCGGGTGGCCATTTTCTGGCACATCCCGTGGCCCAATCCGGAAACATTTGGCATCTGCCCGTGGCAGCGTGAGTTGCTGGAAGGCCTGCTGGGCGCCGATCTGATCGGGTTCCATATTCAGTCGCATTGC
The DNA here is from genome assembly GCA_963696825.1 of Terriglobia bacterium. Taxonomy (GTDB): domain Bacteria; phylum Acidobacteriota; class Terriglobia; order Terriglobales; family Acidobacteriaceae; genus JAIQFF01. The sequence continues at coordinate 201,329 of CAVOLN010000005.1, read as the reverse complement.
ACAAACTTCCTGCAGACCGTGGATCGGACGCTCGAATCACGCATCGACTGGGATCACTTTGCCATCAACCGCGAAAACCATCGCACCGCGGTGAAACCATTTCCAATCAGCGTGGAAGTACCCGGTCCTCGTGTTCAGCCGGATCAGAATGCTTACCTGGAACGGGTAAAGTTGCTGCAGGAATCCGGGGTGGAGGCGCTGTTCCTCGGGGTGGGAGTGGATCGCGTCGATTACACGAAGGGCATTTTGGAGCGCTTTCTGGCGATTGAGCGGCTGCTCGAGAAGTACCCGGTCTATCGGGAAAAGTTCACCTTTGTCCAAATCGGTGCTCCCAGCCGCACCCACATCAAGCGCTACCATGACTTCCTGGCCGATGTCGAAGTCGAATCCGAGCGCATCAATTGGCGCTTTCAAACCGGCAAGTGGAAGCCGATTGTCTTCCTGAACCGGCAGCATAGCCATGCCGAGATTGAACGTTATTATCGCAGCGCGGACGTTTGTCTGGTCACGTCCCTGCACGATGGAATGAACCTGGTTGCCAAGGAGTTTGTCGCGGCTCGCGATGACGATCAAGGCGTGCTGATCCTGAGCCGTTTTACCGGGGCCTCTCGCGAACTCCGCGACGCTGTGCTGGTGAATCCTTACGACATCGAACGCACTGCCGAGGCCATCCGCTACGCTCTGGAAATGGAACCCGAAGAACGAACTGCCCGCATGCAACGTCTGCGCAAAGTGGTCAAGGAGCAGAATATTTATCGCTGGGCGGCAACCCTGATCGCCGAGCTCTGCGATGTCCGTCTCGACTCTCCAGCCGCGGTCGAAGGTGTGGATCGGCGTGCCACTTCCACTTCTTCTGCCTCAAGCGTCAGAGCCTAAAGCTCAAAGGACGCAACAAGATCTCGCCCAAAATGTGAGACGTCACGGAACGCTGTTGCTCTCCTCTCCCAAAACCCGGGGCTCGCCTCCCGCGAAGAATCGCCTCCGCACCACGGCTGACATCCTCTCCAGCTTGTAGGCGGGTGTAGTATAAGCCCGTCTTATTTGGCTTCATCCTGTTTTGGCTTCATCTGCCTAGGCGAGGTAGACCGGAAGTGGCGCCATTCGGTAGGCCCGGTGGCTCCGGGGAAAAGGGAGGAGCCGTGCGCAATTCAAGCAATTCCAGTCCACGTGGTTGGAGCCACCGAGGTATTTGTTTCGTTCTCGCCCTTTTTCTGCCGGCTGCATTGGTAAGCGGCCAGAAAAATCAGGCCTCGACCACCAGTACACCCAAGTACGACGTTCAGACTGAAACAAAAATCAAAGGAACGGTAGAGGACATGAAGATGCCGCCCGCTGCAAGTAAGAAAGAGGCGGTCCACCTGGTGTTGAAAAGCGGGACGGACACCATTGACGTCTACCTCTGCCCCAAATCCTTCCTGGATGACATGGGGATGGACTTCGGCAAGGGGGACGAACTCTCAATCACCGGTTCGAAAGTCAAACAAGGCGATGCCGACCTTGTCCTGGCGCGTGAAGTGGTCAAGGGAAACAACACTTTTGTCCTGCGCGATGCAAAGGGCAACCCTGTCTGGATGTGAACTTCTGATTCCTGCCCGGCGTCCGAGCCCAGCAGCCTTTCTCTATCCATTCTCCATGCACTAATGGCGTACCCCCTTCGACGTGCTGCGGTAAAATAGGCTTAGGAAAGAAGGTCAAGCCGCAGGGCTCAAACCCTGCTGCTTGGCCCCGCTCAAAGGCCCGAAAGGCCCGCCCATCCACGTCGCTTCGACTGCTCTGGCCTTTTCCGTAGTCTCCTCGAGTCGGAGGCTGGCCGTACCCGACACGCGGTCGAACTGTGCATTGGGTAACACAGAAACTTGGGTCGAAGACAAAAGCCCGCTGCACCAAAGTAAGCTACCCAAGCCCGGAGAGCCGTTAGATGATGGTTCCAGTGGTCTGCCCGGAAGCCCCGGAAACCAGGACTGCAGTACCGAAATTAGTGGACAAGCCCGATGCCCGAACTGTGCTCCCACGAGTTTAAGTGGCCCGAGCGGGCCGCTGACGGCGGATACTACCAGAGTTGTGCTCTGTGTGGCGCCGAGTACACGTACGACTGGATCAACATGCGGCGCACGGAGCACTCGGGAGGCGACACAGGGCCGGCCTCTGCGCCACCGCCTCTCCGATCGAGCCAAGCTGTTGACCTGAGGACCGCACCTCGCCTCACGCTGCTGCTCGAATCGGAACCCGCCCACCGCGTTTTTTTCCGCAATCTGGCCGACCTGCTCTCGCGCCGGTCGGCGCCACCCGTGGATACAGCCTCGAGGTCCGCCACTTTCTGGCGCGACATCTTTATCGAATCCAAAGTGTCCTGGTGGTGGTTTCTCGAGTCAATGCTGGGCCACGTCATTGCGATTACCGTTGTAGTGATCCTATGCCAGGTGTGGACACCGCCAGACCCGTCCTTGCAGAAAAAAATTTTCGATCAGTCGTATATCAGCTACTACCGGCCCTCTCAGACTTTTCCCGCCCTGCGTAGCGGTCCCGCACGCCCTCGCGTGTCTTCTAAAAAAGGCGGAGGGCCCGGCCACCCGGCTTCGATCCGCGTTCCGGGCGAGCATCGCGAGGGGGCTCTCAGGCCACCCGATATAAAGCTGACTGCGCCTGGCCGGCCCATCATAGCCTCGAATCCAGCCCTTCCGGCAATGCCGCTTTCCGCCATTGGCCGTCCGCAATTACCCGTGCCGGCGGGCCTGACTTCGGTAGTGGCCCCGGCGCCGGTGGTAAGCCAGGGGACATCCAGATCCCCGCTGCTCGGGTTGCCCCAGGCTACCGTGATTGCACCTCCGGCGGACGTCGCAGCCGTCTCATCACGGCCCGCAGTGTCAGCGCTGCGAGGGGCTGCGATTGCGCCGCCGCCTACTGTTCAGGGCTCGATGCGAGGCTCACTTTCCGCTATGGGGGACATGAACATTGGCCACTCAGAGGTTGTTGCGCCCGCGCCGGTGCTGCCGGTTGAGGAGCAGCGCTCAGCCGCAGGAATGACCCCGGGGTTGTTCGGCCAATCTGGCGGTTCGGTGGTGCCTCCGCCGCCGTCCATCCAGCGCCCGTTCGGGAATGGACGCGGGAACTCGTTATCCGGTACAGGTGTGCAGGTCGTCCCTCCGCCTCCTTCGGTTCAAAGTGCAGGCAGTTCGGGAGGAGGGCAAGCCGCGGGCTGGTTGTCGAGCAACGGCATCCAGGCTGTGCCTCCACCCCCGTCGGTTCAGGGGGAAGGCAATTCTGCCGGAGGCGGACGGACGAATTCGTTGTCCGGGACAAATTTGCAGGCGGTACCGCCGCCTCCATCAATGCAGGGCACCGGCGACTCGGGCGGAAGCGAGCGGGCTGGCTCCCTGTCGAGTGGCGGATTGGAAGGTCTTGCTCCTTCTGGAAGTCAGGGTCAGGGCTCGGGCAACTCCCCCACGGGTGAATCCGGCGGAGGTGACTCATCAACGATGGCGAAGGCCGATCAGGATGGTTCCCAGTCATTAGCGGAAGGTGATGACGCTCAACGCGGAACAGTGACTCAAGAGCTGCCACTGCGCTTGATCGGGTTGGCCTTGGCTTTGCCGAATTCTTCTTACTTCTCCAACTATGAAGTTTTCATCGCCGAAAGGGCGATCAGCACAGTCAAGTCGCAGCTTATAAAACTGGTTTATGTCTCACTGCCTTATCAACGCCGGCTGTCTGAATATGCCCTGGGAACTTCACGAGTGTACAAACTGCGGGTCAGAAGAGATTCCACCTGCGACGAATCGCTGATCGAAATGACCTGGCCTGAAACCGATCCCCGCCCGGACTCCAGGCCTTCAACCGACTCTCCGGCGTTGAGCCGCAAAGATCGCAATGACATGTTGCCCTGCTACCGCACCACCGCTGACGACAACCGGAGAGAGCTCTCCCGAGTTCACTAAGATCTGGGGATTAAAGCGTGGAAGTTAGTCGACGTAGGCTCTATTCAAACAAGCAAAGCCCATAGATAAAGAAAGATCGCGGAGCCGTCAGAATAATAGCCCCGCGATCTGGTTAGCGCTTACAAAAGATAGAGGAGTTTCAATTTGCTCCACTGGACTGAACTCGTCTAGTGGGAGAGCCGTTTGGAGACTAGAGTGGCGTGGAACACACCACCTTTATCCCAAGTGCCCTTGGCGATGACGCGGTCTCCGTCCTTAATCTGGGTAACGTCAATATCGTTGACCGTCTTGCTGCCGTGTTCCTGACTGACCCATCGCGTGGAGCTGTCATACATGATGGTCCTTTCGTCGTTGGGCGATCCTACCTTACGTACAGTCAGGGTTGATTTATCCGGATTGCTTCGGACCACAGTTCCCTCCCAGCGGGCCTCTTTTGCCATCTTCTCCTCGGCCTGCGCGTTCTGTGCCGATAGCACCGTCAACAGCGGGATGGCAAGGACTGATGCGAACAATAGTGTAAGTAACTTCTTGCCCATGTAATCTCCTCCTTGAACTATTTCACCGGAACGACTTCTGGTGTGTGGGGGAACGATATACCTAGGGACTAAAAAGGACAATCCCTACCTTCCCCCCGGTCAGTAGGGCCACCGCCGCAGCTGACTGCGGGGCACCCCGCTTATTTAAGTTGTCCGACGAAGCGCAAAAGAGTACACTTCCAGCCGTTTAGCGGGGGTACCTTCGATGACCGTACTTCGTCTACCGTGGCGCAGGTTGATTCTCACCGCGCTTCTGTGTCTGACTTGTGAACTCCTGACGGTTGCCGCAGATCAGCCAACCGACCAGCCAAATCTCACCAAGGACCAGATCAAACAATTTCTGCTTACTGCCAAGGTCGTGAAAAGCGAGCAATCCAAGAAAGGAATCACCAATCCCTGGCGCCTCACGCTCACCGACGGCACCGTGACCCACGACGCTTCTTTCCAGGCGGTGGATGAACACAAAGCCACCATGCAGCTTGCCACCGGCCCGGAACTGAACTTCGTCGATTCCTACAAATACAACATTGCCGCTTATGTGCTGGCTGAGCTGATCGGTATGGACGACATGCTGCCGGTTTATGTCGAGCGCAAGTGGCGGGGCAATTCCGGTTCGTTAAGCTGGTGGTTGCCGGTGAAGATGGATGAGGTCGAGCGCCACAAGCAGGGCCTGACGGCGCCGGATCCGGATGCCTGGAACAATCAGATGTACAAGATTCGCGTCTTTGATCAATTGGTCTATGACAACGATCCCAACCTTACCAATGTTCTGATCGGTGCGGATTGGAAGATCTGGAGAGTCGATTTCACGCGGGCTTTTCGTCTTCAGGAAAACCTGCGAAACCCCGGCGACCTGGTCCGCTGCGACAAGCAATTGCTGGAGAAACTGAAAGCTCTCGATGGCAACGAACTGACAACGAAAACCAAAGGCTATCTCACCAAGAGCGAGGTAAAAGCGGTGATGGCGCGACGGGATAAGATCGTGGCGCAATTCCAAAAAATGATCGCTGAAAAAGGTGAGAGCGAGGTTTTGTACTAGGGCGTTCGCGCAACTGCGTTGCCCTTCCTGGGGGCGAGCAGAGTTTACGTTTTCGGGGAACAGTTCGAGAAGATGCAGCCGCTGAATACATGCCAGGCTTTGAATGCTGCTTGCTCTTTTTGTTCTCCAGGCCTATTGTTTGTGCCACATCACATCTTGATCTACCACTACAAGGAGGAAGTTCATGTTGAAGAAGCTACTGGTTGTGTTGCTCGTCTCGGTGCTCGCGTTACCACTGGCAAGTGCGGCGTTCGCAGAGGATACTCCTGCTGCGGGCAAGGAAGGGCGCTGGGAAGGTCATGTCATTCGTAGCAGCAAAGATCAATCTACTCTGACCGTCCGCAAGGTGGGTTCCCAGGACGAGAAGACGGTTAAGTATGACAGCTCCACGCGCTGGGTCAGTCAGGAACATGGCAGCAAAAAGGTCAACGACATTGATGTTACCCAGGTGAAAGACGGAGACCGCATCATCGTCAAGGGGACTTGGGATAAGGACGGCGTTTTGCACGCCACGCTCATCTCGAAGCGTCTCACCGGTATGTAGGGAGGGCATGATAAATCGTGGTTAATTTATTGATTCTTATGGAAACAATACCATTTGAATCGAAATGGTGAGCGCCGCTTCCAGTGCCGGCAGGAGGGCCCGCTCGGTTTCAGCTTTTTGCGACAATGCCGGGCACAAAGGCCGCCTGCCGGGCGGCCTTTGCCGCGTCTGGGGCACCCTGTGGGCGCACTTTCAACTGGTTGACTTGGCCAACACGGGAAGCCTAAGATGCACCGCTACAGAGGATGTCCTGCACAACTCAATGTGTAACTTTCAATCCGGCAGGGCTTGGCTTATAGGAGGCAAGAGGATGGTCAGGCGCCCGCTCGGCATTCCTGCCCAACGTGCCTTTCTTGCTCTGTTCCTGATACTGCTGTCATTGGGGACGGCATGGGCGGGACGAGCCAAACCCACGGAACCAAGCGAAGCCGTAATCGCCATCGGCGATGTTCACGGTGACTATGACGACTTTGTCGCCATTCTCCAGCGCACCGGTCTTACCGACAAACAAAACCACTGGATCGGCGGTAAGACAACTTTCGTCCAGGTTGGAGACCTACTCGATCGCGGTCCCAAGCCACGCGAGGTCCTGGACTTGATGATGGCACTCGAGAAAGAAGCAGACGCCGCTGGCGGCCGGGTTGTCAGCCTGTTCGGCAATCACGAGGTGATGAATATCATGGGCGACCTGCGTTACGTCACGCCCATGAACTTCGCCAGTTTTGCTGACGGCGATTCTCCGAAGCGGCAGCAATCTGCGTATGAAGAGTACGTGAAATGGACCAGCAGCCACAGCGCGCTGCTCGCCGAGCTTCCCCAGCCCATGGAACTGACCGAGGCTGAGTGGAAGGCACGGCATCCTCTTGGTTACGTCGAGCAGCGCGAGGCATTTTCGCCAAAGGGACAATACGGAAAGTGGCTGCGCGGACACTCTGCCCTGGCTGATGTTGGAGGAACCGTCTTTCTGCACGGCGGTATTCATCCTGACCTCGTCAAGATGAAGCTGGACGCGGTCAATAACCGGGTCCGCGACGAAATCAAGGCATTCGACGCCGTGAAGCAATATCTGCAGGATGAAAAAGTGATTCTGCCGTTTTTTAACTTGCAGGAAATCACCAATGTGGCCCAGGCGGAAATCATCGCCGAGCGCAAGTCACGAGTTCCGGCCAGCGACGAACGCCAGGCCAGGATTTTGGAGCTCCTGAAATACGGAGAGTGGGTGAGTGTCAAGCCCGACGGACCGCTATGGTTTCGCGGCTATGATCAGTGGAGCGACGAGGAGGGTGCGGCCCAGGTAGGCAAGATCCTGGATGCTTACAAGGCGACACACATCGTGGTCGGACACACTGTGCAGAGAGGCGGTCGCATGAGGCCCCGCTTCGACAACAGGGTGTTCCTGATCGATACCGGCATGCTCAGCAGCTATTATCCCGGAGGCCGCGCGTCCGCCCTGGAAATTTGCGGCGGCGTCAAATTTACCGCTGAGTACCTGGACCAACAGGTAGTACTGGTAGACCCCGCCGCGGCTTCGTCCCAGGGCGCAGCGCCAGCCGGGGTCACGGGAAATGCAACAGCGACTTCAGAAAAGCCTGGCATCCCTCCTGCCGGCCAAATATGCTCCGCAACAACGGCCCCGCAGTAAGAGAGTAGTACGGAGACCGAGAGCCTGCGATAGACGGTTCGGCGAATGAAACGGTGGATCGAGCGCGCGCTAAACGTTCACCCCGGAGATCTGGGGCGCGGCACGCTGCTGTGCTCCTCTTTGTTTCTGGTCATCAGCGCTTACAAAATCGGTGGAGTCGCCTCCGCGGCCCTCTTCCTGTCGCGCTTCCAGGCAAAACAGCTCGCCTACGCCGATATTTCCAGTGCGGTGCTGGTGACGCTGATCGTGGCCGGATACGTCATCGTTGCTCGCCGGGTGCATTTGCGCAATCTGCTGGTCGGTAGCATGCTGTTTTTCGCCGCCAACTGCGCCGTGTTCTGGGTGCTGGCCCATCGCTTTTCCGGGCTGATCTGGCTGTTTCCCGCTTTCTACATCTGGGTAAAGATCTTTGGTGTGCTGGCTCCAACCCAGATCTGGACCCTGGCAAATTATGTCTTGACCACGCGCGAGGCCAAGCGCGTGTTCGGGATGGTCGGCGGGGGCGGGGTGGCAGGCTGGATCTTTTCCGGCTACTTCTCCAAGACCATGACCAAGCTCCTGGGCACGGAGAGCTTGCTCGTCGGCATGGGGCTTTTCATTTTGATTTGCGCCGGGCTGGTAGTCCTGATCTGGCGCAGCGGCAAGGAAGCCGTCGGCGGTGGGCATGAGATCGCGGAGGGGACCGGCGAAGCTGGCCCCAGGAATCTGCACCAGAGCATGCGAACCGTGCTCGCCTCGCCTTATCTGAGGGCGATCGCCGCCGTGATCTGCATTTCCTCTCTCGTGACTACACTCACTGGCTGGCAATTCCTGGCCATTGCTCAGCAAGCCCTGGTTAAAAAAGATGCGGTAGCAATCTTTCTCGGCAACTTCAATTTTTATGCCGGCATATTTTCCTTGCTGTTCCAGTTGCTGCTGACTACCAGGTTCCTGCGTCGGTTCGGTATAGGTACGGCATTATTCGTGCTTCCCGGTACCGTGTTTCTCGGTTCGGCCGGCCTGCTGGCCTTCGGCAATCTGAGCGCCGCCCTCACCCTGAAAAGCTGCGACCAGGTGTTGCGCTACTCCCTGGACAAGTCCACCGCGGAGTTGCTCTATCTGCCCCTACCCGCGCGGGTCAAGATTCAGGTCAAGTGGTTCATCGACACCGTCGTCTGGCGCCTGGGTGACGGCCTCTCGGGATTGACCGTTCTTCTCTTCGCCACCACGCTCCATTGGCCGGCGCGCCAGGTCAGCTGGGTTGCGCTGGTGCTGGTGAGCGTCTGGCTGGTGGCAGTTGCGGTCGTACGCAAGGAATACGTAGCCACCCTGAAGGAAAGCATCAGCCAACATCGCGTCGACGTGGAGCAGACCTCCACCTCGGTGCTGGACCGTTCGACCGCCGAGGTACTGGCGACCAAGCTTACGGCCTCAGATCCCAACGAGATCCTTTATGCCCTCAGTCTGTTTGAAGTGGAGCGGCAAAGGGCCGCCCATCCCGTTATCCGCAGCCTTCTGAGCCATCCCTCGGCGCAGGTGCGGCAGAAGGCCATCAGCATCCTGTCGGAATCGGGCGACACCACGGTCCGGGCAGACATCGAGCCGCTGTTGCGGGATCCTGATCTCAACGTGCGCACCGAAGCTCTGCTTTACCTTACTCATCATGCGCATGTTGATCCACTGGAGCTGATGCAGGACGAAGGCGACTTCGCCGACTTCTCGGTCAGTTCGGCGGTGGTGGCATTTCTGGCGCGACCCGGCGAGACTCAGATTCTCGAGGCTGCGCAGCAGATTCTCACCACTATGGTCGGAGAGCCCGGAGAAGGGCGGCAGCGGCACCGCGTGGAGGCCGCCCGCCTGCTGGGCGAATTGCCGGACTAGCTTTGATCCTCTGCTTTCGACCCTGCTTTGTGATCCGGATCCCGGTGGTTGCCCAGCAAGCCATCCAGTCTGTAGGCAAGCTGCGCAAACGGCGACTGGTTCCCGAACTGCTGGACCGGCTGGCGAATCACAACCTGCGTCCCGAGTGTGCCAAGGCGCTAGGGGAGTTCGGAGACACGATCGTGGGAGCGTTACGCGATCATCTGGGCGACCTGTCGGTAGCAATCGAGGCGCGGCGCGAAATCCCTTCGATCCTGGTGAAGATCGGGACGCCGACAGCAGCCGAGGTGCTGATGGCGAACCTCCTGGAAAGCGATACCGCCCTGCGCTTCCGCATCATCAGCTCTTTGAACAAGCTTCGCCGCCTCCATCCTGAAATCGAGATGGACTCGCAGACTTTGGAAACCGTGTTGGCGGCGGAAATTCTCGGACACTACCGGTCGTACCAGATTCTCGACAAGCTGGGCACTCCGGAAGGCAGTCAGGACCCCGTAGCGCGCGCCTTGACTGAGTCCATGCAGCAGGAGTTGGAGCGCATCTTCCGCTTGCTGGGCTTGCTCTATCCGCATCTGGATGTTCACAGCGCGTATCTGGGTCTGCAGTCGAAGAATGTGTCGGTTCACGACAATGCGCTGGAATTCCTCGATAACGTTTTGAAGTCGCAACTTCGGGAAATGCTGGTGCCGCTGCTCGACGGCAAGATTACGGTGCGCGAGCGCGCGCACGTGGCGGAAAAACTCATACACGCCAAGGTCGAGAATCAGGAGCAGGCGGTATCGGCTCTGGTCAACAGCGACGATCCCTGGCTGAGGTCTTGCGGCGCCTATGCCGTTGGGGCTTTCGGGCTGAGATCTCTGGAAGGCGAACTGAACCGGTGCCTCAACGATTCCGACCCGCTGCTGCGAGAGACAGCGCGGGCAGCCAAGCTGCGTTTGGATGCGCCCATCGCGAAAACCTGACCAACCTTACAAAAACAAATCACAGCGGGGACACCACGGGCCGCCACTCACTGCATCGGCAATGAGAGCGGCCCCGGCCCACGTTGCTATCTGGGCAGTCGCAGGTCTATGCGGGTCGCGTGCAGAACGCCTTTATCATCAGCGTGACCGAGCACAATTACAAACGAGCCGTCTTTGAATTCTTCCATCTGGGCCGGCTTGCCTTGCTTGGTCCACTGGGTCGCCCCGTCAAAAAAGACTGTTCTCTCGACACTCTCCATATTGCCTTGCCCGCCGCGAATGCTCAGGCTGGACTGATCTTTATTCATCCGGACAATGTGGCCCTGCCATCGAGCCTCTTTGGCATCACCAGCCTTCTTGTCGTCGACCGGCGTCGCCTGACCGGCGAAGGCCACTCCTGCAAATATCAAAACCAGCAAAATCGCTGAGAGTTTCATACATCCTCCTAAGACTTGTGAGTGCGAATCTAACCTGGGAATTTGAGCTGGGAACCTTGGGTCGGGGCTGAGTATAGCGCCAGGATTGAGGCGGAGCAAATCTCAATCGCAAAGAACAAAGAACAAAGAGGTCTGAGGTCCAGGGTCTGAGGTCCGGATCCGGGCCTACATATAAGTGCTGGTAAACTCCACCAGCGCTTTCAGTTTTGCGGCCGCAGCGCCCGAGTCGATCGACTGCGCCGCCAGCGGCAACGCGTCTCCCAAATGGTCGGCTCTTCCTGCGGCGACCAGGGCGGCGGCCGCGTTCAGCAGGACCACATCCCGCCGGGGTGACTTCTTTCCCGTCAAGAATTTCGCGAATGATGGCCGCGTTGGCCTGCGGCGTCGCCGCCGGAAATATCCTCAAGCCGGGCGCGCTTCATTCCGAACTCCTCAGGCGTGACTTCGTAGGTGCGAACTTTTCCGTCGCGCACTTCGGCGATGCGGGTTGGTCCGGTGATGGTGATCTCGTCCAGTCCGTCCAGCCCGTGGACCACCAGCGCGCGATGCAGGCCCAACATGCTGAGCGCCTCAGCCAGTTTTTCCACCAGATCGAGGGAATAGACGCCGACGACCTGCGCCGAAGCGTGCGCCGGATTGGTGAGCGGACCGAGCAGATTGAATACGGTCCGCAGCCGAAGCTCGCGGCGGGCGGGCTGCACGTACTTCATCGCCGAATGCATGGCCGGCGCGAACAGAAACACGATGCCAACTTCTTCGAGACAGGCGGCCAGTACAGCGGACGGCAGGCTGATCTTCACGCCCAGAGCTTCCATCACGTCGGCCGAGCCGCACTTGGAAGTCAGACTGCGATTGCCATGCTTGGCCACGCGCACGCCGGCGCCGGCGACCACGAAGGCGGTGGCGGTGGAAATGTTGAAGGTGCCGCTGGCGTCGCCGCCGGTGCCGCAGGTGTCGACCAGAGCGTCGCGCCCGGTGCCGCTGACGTCGACCGTGGAATTCGTCGTGAATTGGCAGAGGGTCGGCGGCGGCGCGGATGGCCTCGGCGAAACCCACAATCTCTTCCACCGTCTCGCCCTTCATGTGCAGGGCGACCAGCAAGGCCGCAATCTGGGCGTCGGTGCGCTGCCCGAGAAAACTTCCGTCATGACCGCGCGCGCCTCTTCGCGCGTGAGCGATTCGCGGTGGTTGGCAATGCGTTGTAGGGCGTCGGTGATCATGTTCGGATGGTCAGAATCGCGAGTCTGATACAAGACTAGCATTGCATCAGCATTTGACGAAGTCGCAGGCGCAAGCAACCCGATCAGCGCCCCTTCGTGGAACTTGGTGTCTATCGTGGTTCTGGAATTTCAACAGACACGCCGGAATCCATATGCGTTTGCCCTATCGCTCAACCCTTCGATAGAATCAACGTTGCTACCCGCTGCCCAAAGCTGCAAGCCGAGCGTTGCCGATAGGTCCAGTCAGGAATCATTATGAAAATTCATGAGTACCAGGCCAAGGGAATCCTGAAGAAGTATGGGGTCGCGGTGCCGCGCGGCGAAATGGTGGAGACCCGCGAAGCGGCGGAAGCCGCCGCCAAGAAGCTTGTTCGACGCCGGCGCCACCGGCGTGGTGGTCAAGGCGCAGATTCATGCCGGCGGGCGCGGCAAAGGCGGCGGAGTGAAGATTGCCAAGTCGGTCGAAGAAGCCGGCGAACTGGCGGGCAAGATCCTGGGCATGACGCTGGTCACGCATCAGACCGGGCCCGAGGGCCGCGTGGTACGCCGGCTTGCTGATCGAAGAAACTCTGCCCATCGAGAAAGAACTCTATCTGGGAATTGTGATTGATCGCGCCGCAGGCGCGGCCGGTGTTCATGGCGTCGGCGGCGGGCGGAATGGAAATCGAGCAGGTAGCGGCGGAGAATCCCGCGGCCATCCTCAAGGAATACATCGATCCGGGCATGGGCCTGGAAGCATTTCAGGCGCGCAAGCTGGCCTTCGCGCTGGGACTGAAGGCGCAGCAGATCAATCAGGCGGTGCAGTTCATGACCGGCTTGTACAGGGCATTTGAGGAAACCGATTCCTCGCTGATGGAGATCAATCCGTTTATCACTTGCACCGATGGCCGCCTGTTCGCGCTCGATGCGAAGATGAATTTCGACGACAACGCGATGTTCCGTCATCCTGATCTGCGCGAACTGCGCGACGTCACCGAAGAAGATCCGCTGGAAGTTGAGGCTTCGAAGTACAGCTTGAACTACATCAAGCTCGACGGAAACGTGGGCTGCATGGTGAACGGCGCCGGTCTGGCCATGGCGACCATGGACATCATCAAGTACGCCGGCGGCATGCCGGCGAACTTTCTCGATGTGGGCGGCGGCGCGAACGCCGAACAGGTGACGCACGCCTTCGAAATCCTGCTCAGCGACAAGAACGTGAAAGCCGTGCTGATCAATATTTTTGGCGGCATCCTGCGCGTGGACACGCTGGCGACGGGCGTGGTCGAAGCGGCCCGGAAGACGCATATTCAGCTTCCGATCGTGCTGCGGCTGGAAGGCACGAACGTCGAGGCGGGCGCGAGATTCTGAAGCAGTCGGGATTGAATTTTATTGTGGCTGAAACCATGAAAGACGCGGCGGAGAAAGTAGTGGCGGCGAGCGGCTGAGCAGCCGTAGCGATGCGGGCTGGCTGCTCTGACAGCGCAGTAGCGAAGCAAGAGACAATCCATGAGCATTCTGGTAAATAAATCGACGCGGGTGATCGTGCAGGGGCTGACCGGGCGGGAAGGCACCTTCCACGCCAAGGCTTGCGCGGAATACGGAACGCAGATCGTCGGCGGAGTGACTCCGGGCAAGGGCGGCACCACGCACGAAGGCTGGCCGATCTTCAATACGGTGCAGGAAGCGGTGGACAAGACCGGCGCCGATACGTCGGTCATCTTTGTGCCGCCGCCGTTTGCCGCGGACGCCATCATGGAAGCGGCCGACGCCGAGCTCGAATTGATCGTCTGCATCACCGAAGGCATTCCGACGCTGGACATGGTGCGCGCCTGGGAGTTCCTGCAGAACCGGCGCTCGCGGCTGATCGGCCCGAATTGTCCGGGCATCATTTCGCCGGGAAAGTGCAAGATCGGCATCATGCCGGCCCGCATTCACAAAGAAGGCCCGGTGGGAATCGTCTCGCGCTCCGGCACGCTGACCTACGAAGCCGTGTATCAGCTCACCACGCGCGGCATTGGGCAATCCACCGCGATCGGCATCGGCGGCGATCCGATCATCGGCACCAATTTCCTGGATGCGCTCGAGCTGTTCAATCGCGATCCGCAGACCGAAGCCGTCGTGATGATCGGCGAGATCGGCGGCAACGCCGAGGAAACCGCGGCGGAGTACGTGAAGCGCACATGAAGAAGCCGGTGGTCGGATTCATCGCGGGACAGACCGCGCCTCCGGGACGCCGCATGGGCCATGCCGGCGCGATCATCTCCGGCGGCAAGGGAACTGCCGCGGAGAAGATCAAAGCGATGGAAGCGGCGGGAATTCGCGTGGCGAAGTCGCCCGCTGAGATTGGCGAGACTGTGGCCGCGGTGATGGGAGTGAAAGTCTAAGACCAGTTGTCAGATTCAGTTCCCGGTTCTCAGAACTAACAACTGAGAAATGGCGATTCAACCACAACAATGAAAACACTGCAACGCACTCTGACCATCGTCAAGCCTGACGCCGTCCGCAAGAATGCAATCGGCGACATCATCGAGCAGTTCGAGAAGAATGGCTTCCACATTCTCTGCATGAAGATGCTGGAAATCTCCAAGCATCAGGCGGAGCAGTTCTACGCCGTCCACGCCAGCAAGCCTTTCTTCAATTCGCTGACTGACTTCATGTCCAGCGGTCCGATCGTGGTGCTGGCGCTGGAAAAAGAAAATGCCATCGCCGATCTGCGCAAGCTGATGGGCGCCACCAATCCCGGCCAATGCCGAAGAGGGCACGATTCGCAAGAAGTGGGCGACCAGCATCGAGTACAACGCCATTCACGGCTCGGATGCCGACGACACCGCCCGGTTCGAGTTGAGCTTCTTCTTTGCCGGATACGAACTGGCGCAGTAGGATTTAAGCCAGAAGCTAGAAGCCAGGAGCGATTTCCATGCCATTGGTTCAAGTCACAATGCTGACCGGCCGCACCGCCGATCAAAAACGCAAGCTGGCGCAGCGCATTACCGATGCCATGGTGGAAGAAGCGGGAGCTCGCCGCGAGGCCGTCGTGGTGACGTTTCAATGAAGTGTCGAAGGAGAGCTACGCTTCGGGCGGAGTGCTGATGGCGGACAAGGGAAAGTGACGCGAATAGCGCGGGCGAGTCGCCCGCGCCACACGAGCTCATCAGCCTAGCGGCTCGTAGAGATGGCCTTCCACGCGGTCGGCAATTTCGGTAGTTCTTTCTTGGCGTACTGCAGGAAGTGGGGCGCGGCGCGGTGGGCTTCGAGCGCGGCGTCGTCCTTGTATTGCTCGTAGATGAAGAAGCGGCGCGGTTCGGTCTTGTGGCGGTGTACCAGGATACATGACGCAGCCGGGTTCCTTGCGGGACTCTTCGGTCAGCTTGGAAAAAATTCCGGCCACTTCCGCTTCCCGGCCTACTTTCGCCATCCACGTCACCGCCAGGACAACCATCGCTCGCTCCGTTCGTCAGATTTTTGCTGAAGCCCCAGTTTTCTGTCCGGTCAACTCCCTCAGTTCAGCCGGCAAAGCTCATCCACGAACATGGTCTGCTCGCGCCCCGGCCCGGTAGAGACCATTCCGATGCGGGCGCCGCTTTCCTTCTCCAGAAAAGTCAGATACTCGCGCGCCGCCTTGCGGCAGCTTTTCCAACTCGCGTGATGCCCTGAGTGGAAGTGCGCCAGCCCGGCATGGTCTGGTAGATGCACTCGATGCGCGTCATAGCCGCTGGCGTGCGCCGGAATTTCCGTCGGTCTCTTTGCCGTTGATCTTGTAACCGACGCAAACCGGAATCTCGGCCAGTTCATCCAGCACGTCCAGCTTGGTCACCACCAGCCAGGAGATGCCGTTAATCATGCCAGCGTAGCGCAACAGTGGCAAATCGAGCCAGCCGCAGCGCCGCGGACGTCCCGTCACCGCGCCATACTCGTTGCCCCGCGCGCGCAGCAGGTCGCCGCGTGCATCGAGAGCTTCGGTGGGGAACGGTCCGCCGCCGACGCGCGTGCAGTAAGCCTTGGTGACGCCGATCACGGTGTCGATCGCGGTCGGAGCAACGCCGGTTCCGATGACCGCTCCGCCGGAAGTGGCGCTGGAAGAGGTCACGAACGGATAGGTGCCGTGATCGATGTCGAGCATCGTGCCCTGCGCGCCTTCGAACATGACCGACTCGCCGTCGGCGAGAGCCTGGTTCAGCAGCGCGGCCGTGTCGCAGACGAACGGCGCGACCTTGGCCGAGGCCTCGGCATATTCCTGGTACATCTTGTCGGGATCGAGCGGCTCGGAGTTGAACAGCGCGTGCGCGATCATGTTCTTCTCGCGGCAGGCGTTCTCGATGTGCGTCCGCAGCAGCTTCAGATCGAGCAGATCGGCGACGCGCAGGCCGCGGCGTCCCATCTTGTCTTCGTAGGTCGGGCCGATGCCGCGCGAAGTGGTGCCGATCTTCACCCGCCCCGGAGCATTTTCCGAAGCCAGTTCGATCATGCGATGGTAAGGCAGAATCACGTGAGCGCGGTTGCTGACGAACAGGCTGCCATCCACTTTCACGCCGGTTTCGCGCAGCGCGGCGACTTCCTTGAGAAAGGCGATGGGATCGAGCACCACGCCGTTGCCGATCACGCTGCGGCAGCCGGGACGCAGGATGCCGCAAGGCACCAGTTGCAGAATGAATTTCTTCCCGTTGATGATGACGGTGTGCCCGGCGTTGTGTCCGCCGGCATAGCGGGCCACAACGGAGAAATTCTCCGAGAGAACGTCGACGATCTTGCCCTTGCCCTCGTCGCCCCACTGCGCACCGACGATGACCGCAGTCTTACCCTTCTTCAAAGCCAGCTCCGTGGAACAGGATGGCGGCCGCCCCGGCCGCATTGCAGGGTCGCACACACTCGATGCCCGCGAGGAACTGCCTTACATTGAATTGCAGGGAAAGACAGGGGCTGATGTGTACTGACAATGATAACCTGCCGGGCCGTGGATGAGCAATTCGGAAGGCAGTCGTCAGTCGTCAGTCGTCAGTCGTTCAGCGACGACTGAAGACTCGGCTGACGACTGAAGACTGACGACTGTAGACTGGTTTCCATGCCTGAACTTCCTGAAGTTGAAACCATCGCTCGGGGCCTGGCCAGCCGGGTCACCGGGGACGTCATCGAGTCAGTCTGGCTGGGATCGAAGCCTGAGCCGCTGAAATCTCCGGCGGCCGAAATTGCCGCGACCCTCGAAGGCGCGGCGCATTGCAGGCGTGCGCCGGGTCGGAAAGCACATCGTGTTTGATCTGGATCTCCGACCGTGTGGGGCGGGCGCCCTCGCCCGCCAAGGGCGGAACAGGACTCGCAGGTTCGCCAAGAAGGCAGCAAAAGCCGGCGGGCGAGGGCGCCCGTCCCACACAACCGAGACGCAAGCGACCGCCCAGTGGATTGTTCACCTGGGGATGACTGGGCGCATGCTGGTTTGCCAGCCCGACGCGAAATCGCAAAACACACCCACGCGGTTGTGAAACTGGCATCGGGCAGGGAATTGCGCTTCGTCGATCCGCGGCGCTTTGGACGTCTGAGTGTGGCGCACGGCTTCGAGGCTGCCGGCTCCGAGCCGCTTGAGGTTCAGCTGGATCATTTCGTCAGCCTGTTCCGCGGCCGCAAAACGCCGATCAAGAGCGCCCTGCTGAACCAGAAACTCCTGCGCGGCGTGGGCAACATCTACGCCGATGAGTCGCTGTTTCGCGCCGGAGTTCGGCCGCGGCGGCGGGCCGCATCGCTTACCCGCGAGGATCTGCGACGGCTCTACCCGGCTCTGCAGGAAGTGTTGCAAGAGGCGATTTCCCTGGGCGGCTCGTCGGTTTCCGACTACGTGGACGCCGACGGCGAAGAAGGATTCTTCCAACTGCAGCACCGAGTCTACGGCCGGGAAGGCGAACCGTGCCTGGTGTGCAAGACTCCGATCAAGCGCGTCGTGATCGCGGGCCGCAGCAGCCACTATTGTCCGCAAGTGTCAAAAGTAGCGCCGCCATCCAGGGCTAGAGTAGCGCCGCCGTCCCGGCGGCTGTCGTGGGGGCGTCCCGCCCCCACAGCAGGAATGCCCTCAGATCCAGTGAATTTGGGTGCTACTGAATTGCCAACCTCAATCATCCACAATCTGCAATCTGCCATCTGAAATTTGGTACGCTACTCACCTATGTCCAACTTCTCGATCGGTGTCGATCTCGGTGGCACCAACCTCCGCATCGCGGCCGTCAATCAGCAAGGCGATTTGATGGAGAAAGTCACGCTCGGCACGCGGGTAGCGCTGGGCAAAGACCACGTCATCCAGGAGATGTGCGATGCCATTCGCGGCCTCGCCATCAAGTATCGGGATGCCGGATCGCTGCAGGGAATCGGCATCGGAGTGCCCGGCATTATCGACATGAAGACCGGCATGCTGCGCGAGTCGCCCAATCTTGCCGGGCTGGTCTGAATCTCCGGTGCAGGCTCAGATCGAGCAACTCCTGGGCACGCGAGTGATTCTGGAGAACGATGCCAACGTCGCCGCGCTGGGTGAAAAATGGCTGGGTGCGGCGCGAGACGTAGACGACATGATCATGTTGACGCTGGGAACCGGTGTGGGCGGCGGAATCGTGCTGGAAGGACGCATCTGGCACGGCATGACCGGAATGGCTGGCGAGTTCGGCCACATGACGGTGGAACCCGAGGGACCTCCATGCGGTTGCGGCAACCGCGGTTGTGTGGAACAGTATGCCTCGGCCACCGCCGTGGTCCGAATGGCGAAGGAGGCGATCGCCTCGGGCCGCGCGCCTGGCCTGGCGACCGCCGCAAACTCAGATCCGGAATTCAATGCCAAAGCGATCTACAACCTGGCGATTCAGGGAGACGAGGAGGCCAGGAAAATCTTCGGCCGGGTGGGTCGCGCCCTGGGGATCTGTCATTGCGAACCTGGTGAACGCGTTCAATCTTCCATGTACGTGGTCGGCGGAGGAGTGTCCAGCGCGTGGGAGGCATTTTCCCCATTCATCTTTGAAGAACTGCGGCAGCGTTCTCTGATCTACGCCGCCACCGCTCCGCCCTCGCAATCGTCGGATGGACCAGGCGCTTCCGGTCAGGTTGACTCCGAAGGCTCGACCAGGACAATCATCACTCGGGCGTTGCTGGGCAGCGACGCCGGATTGTACGGCGCCGCCGAGCTGCCAATGGCGCAGAAGCTGTAGCTCCCACCCAAAAGTCTGTCATCCCGACCGGAGAGAGCGAAGCGAACGCAGTGGAGGGACCTGCTTTTTGCCGCCAGCACTGAAAGCTGTTCAAGCTCCGACGCAAGCCACTACGAATTCCTCACTTTCCTCAGCGCGCGCAAAAGCACGCGATTCTGTTCCGGTGTTCCAATCGTGATGCGAATCGCCTGCGGCGCTCCCCATTGCTCCAGCGGACGCACCGCTATGTCCTCAACTCTCAGCCGTTCCGCGAGTTCTGCGACGCTCCGGCCCACCTCGCAATACAGAAAATTCGCCCAGGTCTCCGTCACCGAATAACCAAGAGCACGAATTTCCTGGACCATCTCCTTCGACTGCTCGGTGTTGTTCTCGACAGTCTTGCGGATGTGAGCTTCATCGTCGAGCGCCGCCAATGCTCCAGCCTGGGCAAGAGTCGACACGCAGTACATGGCGCGCTGCCGAGAGATTTGCTCTATAAGCTGAGCTGGCGCGATGCCATAGCCGACCCGCGCTCCGGCCAGCCCGTGCACCTTGGAAAACGTTCGCAGGACGACTACCTTGCGCCCTGCGCGCACGTAATCCAGAGAACGCGAGTACTTCACGCCGCGCCTTGCGGCGAAATCGGTGGCAAATTCGTAGTAGGCCTCGTCCAGCACGACCACGATCTGTTCCGGTATTCGGTCCAGGAAGTGATCCACTTCGTCCGGCGCTGACCAATGTGCCCGGTTGGATTGTTGGGATTTGCCAGAAATATGATCCGGGTATTTCGATTCACCGCGGCGGCAATCGCGTCAAGATCGAAGCCGTCCTGGCGCATCGGCACTTCGATCAACTGGGCGTTCGCGGCTTGAGTAGCCAAGCGATAGACGATGAAAGATCGTTCGCTCGTAACCGCGTTCTGACCGTTGCCCAAAAACGTACGCGCCAGCATTCCCAGAAATTCGGTCAGCCCGCCGGTCGACGAGAATCTGTTGGATGTCTACGCCGTGATGTTCGGCAAGCTTGAGGCGGAGGCTGGCAGCATCGTCATCCGGATAGTTGCTGCAGTCCGCGAGCGCAGCCTGCATGGCCTTGACCGCGGATGGCGAAGGTCCAAACGGATTCTCGTTCGAATCCAGTTTGATCATGATCGATGTAGGCGCGGGCGTCCCGCCCGTGCGTCCCCCGGGGCTGCGGCTACTTGACCGCGGATTTCAGGCGAGTAACTTCCTTAAGCGTCAAATGGCGAAATTTTCCCGGAGGAACATCAAGCTGCAGCGGTCCGTAGCGCACCCGCTTTATTTTCTCCACGTGATGGCCGACCGCTTCGAACATTCGCCGGATCTGCCGGTTCTTGCCTTCGATCAGCGTGACTTCATACCAGGGATTGTCCGCCTCACGAATCGGCTTCGATCTTGGCGGGCGCTGTCTTGGATCGCCGCCCCCCTTTTGATTGGATGAAAACACCGGAACGCAGCTTCGCCAGGCCGTCGGCGCGAAGGCGTGCCGGCGACTTTCACCAGGTAAGTTTTGGGAACGTGGGAGGAGGCCTTCATGAGCGCCGCCGCGAGCTCGCCATCGTTGCTCAGCAGCAGCAGGCCTTCGCTGGCGTAATCGAGCCGTCCGACCGGATACACGCGCACTCCTACGCCGCGAAGCAGATCCATCACCGTCGGCCGGCGTTCAGGATCGCTCACCGCGGTGATGTATCCCTTGGGCTTGTTCATCAGCAGATAAACATTTTTCTGCGCGCCATGCAGCAGCTTGCCGTTTACCCGGATGTGATCGTGCTCGGGGTCGGCCTTGCTGCCGAGTTCGGTAACCACCTGCCCGTTCACCGAAACCAGCCCGCCGGCAATAAGCTGCTCCGCCTTGCGGCGCGAAGCGATTCCGGCAGCGGCGATAATCTTTTGCAGACGTTCAGCAGGCATGGGATTGTTCAACTAGGCATCGCGAAAATTAGAAGGGATATATGACGTCGTCCTGAGCTTCGAAGGATCTGGCGCGAGCCAGATCCGCACTCTCCAGCAGCGAGCTGCGATGCGTAAGTCTTCGATCAGCCGGCAGGTGAACTCTGCTCGGAATCTTCGCGCGCTCGGCAATACCACGTCAGGCCGCCGGATCATTCTCGCCGGCAACGCGTGACTCCGCAGAGGCCAGCTCACCCTCCGGCTCGGCCATCGCCGGATCCGGCTCGGTTTGCGAAGCGCTGGAATCGGCGGGACGTTGTTTCCTGCCTCTGACCGCCTTCCGACACGGGCAGCATTTCGCTCTGGAACGATTCCGCCACCAGCTTTTCGAACTCTTCCATGCTGGGCAGTTCGTTTACATCCTTCAGACCAAAGCGCAGCAGGAATTCTTTGGTGGACTTGTAGAGAATCGGCCGGCCGATCACAGCCTTGCGGCCGGCGGTGGTGATCAGCTTGCGATCCAGCAGCGTGGCGATGACGCCGCTCGAATCCACGCCGCGAATCTCGCTGATCTCGGGCACGGTGACCGGCTGCTTGTAAGCGATCACCGCCAGCGTCTCCAGCGCGGGCAGAGAGAGGCGGATCGGCGGCTTCAGACTCTTGGCAAAGTCGCGCACCACGTCGTGGTGCTCGGGCTTGGTGGACATGCGATATCCGCCGGCGATCTGGCGGATCTCGATGCCGCGGTGGGCAGCGGCGTAGTCGGCGATCAGTTCTTCCAGCGCGACGCGGACGTGTGACTTGACCTCATCGTCGGTTGCGCCTTCGGCGATCGCAGACTCATTCAGCAACTCGACAATGTGATCGAGCGTGATCGGCGTCTCCGCCGCGTAGATAATGGCTTCGAGTTTGGCTTTAAGACTCATGATTAAGTGCCCTGATAACTAGATCAGCTGATCGTCAGGTCTACTCGCTGACGACTGAACGACTCGAACGACCAACGACTGCTTCTATCTCCAGTCATCCCGCACCGCCGCCTGCTCCGCCATGATCGCTTCAAATCCGGTATGCTTGCGCAGCAGGATTTCGCCGAACAGCCGGTCCTGCCGCAACTGAATCGCCTGCAGCCGGACCATTTCCAGCAGCGCCAGAAACATGCAGACCAGCGCCTGGCGCGAATTCACGTTGCGCAGCATTTGCTTCAGACGAAGAGGCCGGTCTTCGAGCGCCAGCCGCCGCTGCAGATAATCGATCATCTGGCCGACGGTGACTGTCTCTTCGTCCACCTGAAGCATGGGACGGGAGCGGGCGCGCTCCAGAATCTGCTGGAAGGTTTTCACCAGGTCGATCACGTCGGCTGCGATCTCCGGCTCGGTGCCTTCGGCGTCCATGAATTCCTTGATCGCCGGATTCGACCGCACCGCATCTTCGATCTGCTGCTTCTGCAGCAGCATCTGCGCCGCAGACTTGAACTTCTCGTGCTCGATCAGCCGGTTGACCAGTTCCGCGCGCGGATCGTCCTGCGCGTCCGAGCCAGCGCGTCGGGATCGCGCGGCAGCAGCATCTTCGACTTGATGTGAATCAGCACCGCCGCCATGTAGATGAATTCGGCGGCAACGTTCACATCCAGTTCCCGCAGCTTTTCCACGTAGGCCAGGTACTGCGCGGTGATCCGCGCGATCGGAATGTCGTAGATGTCGATGTCCTGCTTGCGGATCAGGTCGAGCAGCAGATCGAGCGGGCCTTCGTAGACGTCGCCGACCGTGACCGAGAAAGGGAAGTCGCTTTCCGGTTTCGGCTTCTGCGCCGCCGGCATCTGCACCACCGGCGCCAGCGTGGGCCCGGCCTCCGGCGCAGGTTGGTTCTCGGACGCGATCTTCAAGTTTTCAGCCATGGCTCCCTGATTTACGATTTCCCGTGCTCACCGACGCGTCGTAGTCGAGCGACATGCCCATCGCCTCGCGGACTTCGTCCATGGTTGCGCCCGCCACCTTGCCGGCACGGGCCGAGCCTGCCTCCAGAATATCCCAGGCGAGGCGTGGATTGTCCTCATATTTCTTTCGCCGCTCCTGCATGGGATTGAGGATGCTGACCAGGGCATCCGCAGCCCAGCCCTTGCACTCGATGCAGCCGATGCCGGCCGAGCGGCAGCCTTCGTCCACTTTCACGATGGTCGGCGCGGTCGCTGAAAATCTTGTGCAGATCGCCGACCGGGCAAACATCGGGATTGCCGGGATCGCTGCGGCGCACGCGCGCCGGATCGGTCACCATGGTCTTCAGCTTCTGCCGCACCACCGGCTCGGGATCGGTCAGCAGAATGGTGTTGCCGTACGACTTCGACATCTTGCGGCCGTCGGTGCCGGGCAGCTTGGCGGCCGGAGTCAGCAGCGGCTGCGGCTCGGGAAAAACGTACGAGCCTTTGCGGGTATAGAACATGTTGAAGCGGCGCGCGATTTCGCGCGTCAGTTCGACGTGCGGCACCTGGTCTTCGCCCACGGGAACGAAATCGCCTTTGTAAATCAGGATGTCCGCCGCCTGCAGCACCGGATAGCCGAGAAATCCGTAAGTGCTCAGATCTTTTTCCGCGATGTTCTCGCGCTGCTCTTTGTAGGTGGGAACGCGCTCCAGCCAGCCCAGCGGCGTGATCATGGAAAACAGCAGATGCAATTCGGCATGCTGCGGAACGTGCGACTGGATGAACATGGTGCAGCGCTCGGGATCGAGTCCGGCGGCCAGCCAGTCGAGCAGCACTTCCAGCGAGTTCTCCTTGATCTTGCGAAGTGTCGGCGTAATCGGTGGTGAGTGCATGCCAGTCGGCGACGAAGAAGAAGCAGTCGTACTGGTCCTGCATGCGCACCCAGTTGTCCAGTGCGCCGACGAAGTTCCCCAGGTGCAGCTTGCCGGTGGAGCGCATACCGCTGAGCACGCGTTTGCGTTGGTTTGAGCGAGAGGTCATCAGATTCTCAGGAGGATATAGTTAAAAAATCCGAGAGCGGGCGTGATCAGCATGGCTCAGAAATCCGCCACCCCAGAAACACCAGAACCAGCAGGCCAAACATGCCCACCGTGTCGTAGATCGCGAAGCGTTCCGGCGGGCAGAAGATGGCGCAGCACATGGCTGCCATCCAGCGGCGGAACCGGAATGAGATTGAAGACGCCGAGCACGATGTTGATCAGCATCACGTCAAATACAAGCTTGCACAAGGGCACAAGAAACGAATCTGCTATCTGCGAAATCGGAACCTGTGAGCATGCCGAAGAACGATCTGCTGTCCCAGCGGCTGATAACGAGCTTTACAAGAAGCAGAATTACGACCGCCACAGTTGCGACCACAAAGTTGCTGATCGGTCCCGACCACCGAAGTCAGAATGTCATCCAGCACTGGATTCTTGAAGTTTCGCGGATCCACCGGAGTCGGTTTGGCCCAGCCGAGGACGGGAGATGAGTGAGCATCGCAACCGCGGGCAACAGCAGCGTTCCGAACAGGATCAATGTGCTTGATGGGATTGAGCGAAATCCGTCCCAGCATGCGAGCGGTCGGATCGCCGCGCAGATTGGCCATCCAGGCGTGCGCCGACTCGTGAACGCTGATCGCGAACAGAAACGCGATCAACTGAAACACGATGTCCAGGATATCGATGTGCTGCAGGGTCATGCGCGATTGGCTTCGATACTAACACGCGGAGCCCGCGATTCTCGGGCGGTCTCGGGCGATGAAGAAGCCAGCTCGCGGTGGCAATTCCGCTGGGCTATTTCTTTTCGATTGCTTTCCGCAATTCCTCCGGCGCGATCGATTTTACCTTGATCGGCTTGGCGGGAATGCCGCCGACGACGGTGAACGGATCAACATCTTTCGAAGCGACTCCCATCGAACCCACCATTCCATGCTCGCCCACCTTCACTCCGCTCAACACCGTCGCGTGATAGGTGATGCGCGCCTTGGGGCCGATCTCCGTCTTGTGATTGCTCACGATCATGCCGTCGTTGAGATCGTGGGCGTGCGAGTAGATGTTGGCGTAATCGGAAACCGAAGAGCCTTCGTGAATGATGATCTCGCCGCGATCGTCGAGCAGCACGTATTTGTGAATGGTGCAATTGTCTTCGACCGTCAGGTTGTAGCCGAAGGAAAATTCCACGCCGTGAAAAATCTTGACGTTATTGCCGCAATGCTTGAAGACGTGGCGCGCCAGCATGGCGCGCACTTTGTGTCCCAGCCAGTGATTCAGGCCGACGGGAGAGCGGTCGTACATCATCCAGAACCAGATCAGCGGCTTGCGCTCGCCATACTTCGCGGCATCGGCATCGCCGTAAGTCTCGGGCTCGAGCGTGGCGTTGCGCGGATCGAAGCGAGTGGACCAGAGTTTGCATCGCCAGCGGCGCCGGCGGGATCGGGAGCCGCGTACGGACGTCCCAAGATAAAGTTGGTGCAACGTTCCTCGCGCACCACGTTGCTGCGATGTTCGGGATCGCGATTCGCGAACTCGCGATCGAGCCGGTCAATCCATTCGAGAAAGGCTTTCTCCGCGGCCGGGACGGGCTTGAGAACTCGATATTCGTATCGGGGCATAGCTGCCTCGCTCTGATTTGACGACCGCTAAAAACATAACACACCAGCCAGGAACTGACTGCTGCCAGCGAGGGTGGACGTGATCGAAGAGAATCTCTTTGCGACCTCTGCGAAACCTTAGCGTACTTTGCGTTCAAAAGCTTTTGACCGCAAAGGACGCAACGTCCGCAAAGGCTGCAAAGTTCCGAACAAAACCAGTTTCGGCCCAGCACTCCAACCACGATGTTCTATAATTCGCGCGCCTATGAAATCCAAGAAAACCGCAAAGCCGCATCCCATGCCGGTGGACGCGCTGGTCTATCCGCGCTTCTCCGGCGTGCCCACGTTCATGCGGCTGCCCCACATTCCGCGCGCGGAGGACCTCGACCTCGCGCTTGATCGGCATTCCGTTCGACGGAGGCACAACCTACCGTCCGGGCCCGCGCTTCGGCCCGCGCAACATTCGCGTGCAATCGGCCATGATCCGCCCCTGGAATCCGGTGCTGAAGGTCAATCCCTTCGAAAAATGGCGGATTGGCGATTTCGGCGATCTCTCGATCAACCCGCTCTCGATTGAAGACACCTACCGGCGCATCACCGAGCAACTGGGTGACGTGTCTTCGCGCCGGCGCGCGCTCGGTCTGCGTCGGCGGAGATCATTCCATCCTTTTGCCCATCCTGCGGGCCATCCACAAACACTTTGGTCCGGTTGCATTTGTCCAACTCGATGCTCACGGCGACACCTGGAGCGGATACTTCGGCAGTCCGCATTCACATGGCACACCGGTAAAGTACGCCATCGAAGAAGGACTGATTGAAGAAGGGTACGCGCTGCAAGTTGGATTGCGCGGCCAGGTTTATTCCGAAGGCGATTTTGATTTCGCTCACAAGCACGGCATCAAGATCGTGACTTCGGAAGAATTTCATCGCGGCGGAGTCGAACTGGTCAAGCGTCACCTGAAGAAATTGCGGAACCGGCCGGTGTACGTCACGCTTGGATATCGATGTCGTGGATCCTGCCTATGCTCCCGGCACCGGCACGCCGCAGGTGGGCGGCCTTTCCAGCGCGCAGATTCTTGAACTGGTGCGCAGCCTGAAAGGTCTGAAGCTGGTGGGATGCGATCTGGTCGAGGTCTCGCCGCCGTACGACAACGGAGAGATCACTTCGCTGCTGGCGGCGAATTTGCTTTTCGAATTGCTGTGCCTGTTCTAGAGGGTGACCCGAGAAACAGCAATCAGCAATTGGCAATTGGCCAAACATCGATACCGGTTAGTTAGTAGGCAAATTCTAATCGCCAATTGCCAGATTGCCAAATGCTGATTGCTAATGCCATGACTACCCTCGCCCGCAAACTCCGCGTGGTCGACTACTTCACCCTGGGATGGGGCACCATGGTCGGCGTCGGCTGGCTGGTCGTGATGGACGACTGGCTGCTGCGCGGAGGCACGCTGGGCGCAGTCCTTGGATTCGCCATTGGCGGCGCGCTGCTGCTGCCCATCGGCTACGTCTACGGCCAGCTGGTGACGGCCATGCCCGACGCCGCCGGCGAAGTCGCCTACACCGCGAAAGTCTTTCCCCGATCGGTCAGCTTTGCCACCGGATGGATGATGATGCTGGCCTACTTCATCGTCTGCCCGTGGGAAGCGGTCGCCGTGGGGAAGATTGCCGGCTACATTTTTCCCGCGCTCGATTCGCATGGAGCTCTACCGCATCGCCGGCCGGCCAGTTTATCTGCCCCACCTGGTCATCGGGCTGGGGCTCACCGGCGCTTCTCACGCTGCTGAACTATCGCGGCATCCGCCTGAGCGCGACTTTCCAGAACTGGACAACCTTCGGAACCCTCGGCCTGTTTGTCGTCTTCGTCGCGTGCGGAGTCGAGCAAGGGTTCTCCGCAGAACTTTCCGCCTTTATTCACCCACGGCGGATTTGTCTCCGTGCTGCTGGTCATTCAGATTGTGCCCTATTTCATGACCGGCTATGAGTCGGTGGTCAAGGGAGCGGAAGAAGCCAGCCCGGAATTCCGCGCCGGCGGATTTCTCAAGGCGATCTGGATGGCGATCGTCGTGGGCATTCTCTTCTACACCATCGTGATCGCGGCCGTGGGCTACGTCGCTCCGTGGCGAGAACTTACCGGGCGAGAAGATTCATGACCGCGGTCGCGTTCGAGCACGCGGTCGGCTCGCGCTGGATCGTCAGCGTGATTCTGGCGGCGGCCTTGCTTTCGCTGTTCAAAGTCTTCAATGGAAACCTGGTCGCCGCCAGCCGTTTGCTGTTTGCCATGGGACGTCGCGGCCTGGTGGACGCCCGCGTCGCCGTGATCCATCCCCGCAATCAGACGCCGTCAGTCGCCGTGATCTGCGTCGGAGTTGGCACCGCGGCGTGCATGTTTCTGGGCGACGCCATCCTGGTGCCGATCTCCGAGGTCGGCTCGGTGGCCGCTGCGGCGGGATGGCTGGCCGCCTGCGCGGCGTATTATCGAATGGGTCCAGCGCCGCGCCAGCGTCTGGTTGCGGTCGTTGGAGCTCTTGGTTGGGCTGCTGATGATCCTGATGAAGATTGTTCCGTTCGTGCCCGGACACTTCAGCAGCTACGAATGGCTGGCGCTGGGAATCTGGATGGCGCTGGGTGCGATCGCTAGGCCGCCGCGCAAGGGTTTCGTAGCGCCGGCGTCCTGCCGGCTGTCGGGTGGGCGTCTCGCCCACCCAAATGTGTGAAGTAAACAGAAGTAAAAAGAAGACGGAGAAACCATGCGAAATGAACTTTCGCGGAGCAGGAAAGAAACAGCTACTCATAGCCATCTCTGTTGCTGGCAGCGATTCACCTCTGCTCTGGGCACAAGCTCCAGCCATCCTTCGACCTCGTCATCACCAACGGCCACATCATCGACGGCACCGGCTCGCCCTGGTATTCCGGCGACGTCGGCATTCGCGACGGCAAGATCGCCGCCATCGGCAATCTGAGCGACGCGCAGCGCGCCCGCACCATCGATGCCCACGGCATGGTCGTGGCGCCCGGCTTTATCGACATGCTGGGCCAGTCGGAACTGACCATCCTGGTCGATCCGCGACTGCCGTCGAAGATCTACCAGGGCATCACGACCGAGATCACCGGCGAAGGCGGCTCGGCCGCGCCGCTGAACGATGCCATCATCCGCGCCGACCGGCGCGAGCTACGAGCACTATCACATCACGCCCGACTGGCGAACCTTTCAGCAGTACTTCGCCCGCCTGGAAAAGCAGGGCATGGGCATCAATCTGGCCAGCTACGTCGGCGCCACCCAGGTCCGCCGCATGGTGCTGGGAGATGACGACAAGCAACCCACGCCCGCGCAACTGCGAGCAGATGAAAGAACTGGTCGGGCAGGCCATGCGCGAGGGCGCGGTCGGAGTCTCGACTTCGCTGGAGTACGCGCCCGCTCCCTACGCCAAGACCGAAGAGTTGATCGCGCTGGCCTCCGAGGCGTCGAAATTCGGCGGCATCTATGCCACCCACATGCGCAACGAGAGTGCAGCGGTGTCTGTCTGCGATCGATGAAGCTTTGCGCATCGGACGCGAGGGCCACATCCCGGTCGAAATCTGGCACATCAAGGTCGC
This sequence comes from Terriglobia bacterium, assembly GCA_963696825.1. Taxonomy (GTDB): domain Bacteria; phylum Acidobacteriota; class Terriglobia; order Terriglobales; family Acidobacteriaceae; genus JAIQFF01. The sequence continues at coordinate 171,969 of CAVOLN010000005.1, read as the reverse complement.
GGGCAAGGCCAACTGGGGACGCATGCCGGAAGTGGTGGCAAAAATCAATGCCGCCCGCGCCGCAGGGATGGACGTCACCGCCGACACCTATGCCTACACGGCATGGTTCAACAGTTTCTCCGCCTTCATTCCGCCCTGGGCGCACGACGGCGGCGATGCCAAGCTGGTCGAGCGTTTGAAAGATCCAGCGATGCGCGCCCGCATGCGCAAAGACATGACTGACTCCGTCGAACGACTGGGACAACGAGTGGCAGGAGATTCCCGGTCCGGAGTCGATCCTGATCGGCGTGGTGCAAAATCCCAAGCTGCTTCCGCTGCAGGGCAAGACGCTCGCCGAAGTGGCGAAGATCCAGAACAAAGATCCGATGGACGCGCTCTTCGATCTGCTGATCGAAGACAACGCTTCACCGAGGTCGCAGTCTTCGGCATGTCCGAGCCCGATGTCGCGCTGGCCCTGCAGCAGCCCTGGGTGTCGATCGACAACGATTCGTCCGGCGCGTCGCCGGAAGGAATTCTTGGGCCAGGAACATCCTCACCCGCGCGCCTACGGCACCTTCCCGCGCATCCTGCGCAAATATGTTCGCGAAGAAAAGAAGCTCAGCCTGGAAGATGCGATCCGGAAATTCTCCGCGCTGCCGGCGCAGCGCATGCGCCTGACCGATCGCGGAGTGCTGAAAGCAGGCATGTGGGCCGATGTCGTGGTCTTCGATCCCGCCACGATCCGCGACCTGGCCACCTTCGAAAATCCCAACCAGCTCTCGCAGGGCATGGAGTACGTGCTGGTGAACGGCGTCGCCGTCATCGATCAAGGCAAGATGACAGGAGCACTGCCGGGAAAAGTTCTGCGCGGAGCAGGCTACAAGCCGTGAGGACGATTAATCCTTCGCGAGGACACGCCTTGAGGCCTTCTGAAACGCAAGCTCTTCCTGCCTGTCCTCGACGTCGGAATAAAGAACCGCCGCTTCGCGCTACAGCCTTTCCTGCGGTTCCAGATCCAGCGCTCGTTTAAGCAATTCGTTTACCCGCTCGCTGGCGGAGCCTCCGCCCTTGGTGCGCTCGACTTCGGAGCGTATGTACTTATCCACGGTTAGTGTCTCTGGAATCCTCATACGCGAAAAATGGGGCACCTGACCTCAACGTCCAGCGATGAGTTTACTTTTGGGTCACGCTGACTTTGTGCAGTCCGACCGTCGCCGCATCGACTCGGGCCGGCAAGGCAAACCGTGAATCGATGCCGATGTTCGGATATTTGGGCTTGAGATACTTCTCCACGAACAGTTGCAGCACGAAGCTGTGGAACCTCAACCCCATCGAGGGAAACCGAATCCACATGGACCATGCCCTCTCCACGCGCGCCATAGGCATGAGCGGTGACCACCACATCGTGCAGTCCGCTGAAGACCGACAGCAGCGGGTTGTAGGAATTCTTGCCTGCCTTGAGCTGATCGAAATCGACGCGCGAAGTCCCGACCACATCCCTGGTTGTTCCTGAAAGCCTACTGACTGCACTCCCGCGGGCAATTTGACGTTCCCGGAAGCAAAGTAAGCATTGATTTCCTGTTCGGTAAATTCCGTGGGCGCGGGATCCGGATGCGGCTGGTGCTCCATTGCTCTCCAGATGTTGCAGCTTGCGCTCGACGCTTGCCACGAGGCCGGACGTCGGCGGGCGCTTGCGACTGTGACCAGGAAATGATGAAGCAGCAAAGGCCAGAGTGACACGAGAGACAGCAAGAGCACGAAGCGCGCCTTCATGGTTTGAGGGCGGCCTGGGTCTCCGGAGTCGGTGCTGACACCACGCGAGGCTGGGTCAACGTGCCGGTGATGTTGAAGCCATGAGCCCCATCGCGCGTCAGTTTGATGTCCAGAACTCGGCTCAGAGATGCAGTGCCGCTCAATTGATAGATGCTGGCCGGGAGTCTGCAGTTTGCCTTGCTCGATCTCGAACTTTCCATCGCGCAAGAGCAATCGTCCCGCAAAGCGGCTTAACGCGCAGCGGACTCGCTCTCGCCGGCCAGCGTGAGATGCGGCAGAGAGCCATCGCGAGCTTCCACCTGGAGGCTGGCGTCGGCGTTGGCGAGCAATTCTGCTTTGCTCCAGCCCTGCGTGGTCGGCGACGATATGCGCACGTTGCCGCTGCCCGTGATCCAGTTGTCATGCATGGCCTCGGCCAATTGTCCCAGCGCAACTTTCTCCAGCGTGCCGGTGCCGCTGTAGGCTGGAGGATTGACCGTGAAGTCCGCCTGTCCAATCGCCGCTGTGCTGTCCGCCCAAAACGTCGCCGCGCAAGTTCGAAAGCTGCAGTCGGCCTTGATCGAGTTCGACATCGGCCGAGACCCGGTTCGCGACCAGGTTGTGAATCAGAACGCGACCTGCCGTGAGTTTTCCGATGGCGTGTACAGAAGCCAGATAGGCGGCTGCGCGGACGAAGGTTGCGCCGGCGACGACAGAAAGCGATACCACGGCTGCTTTCCCGGAGCCGCACTCGGCCAGCCGCCCAGTTGATCGGTCACAAACTCGTCGGCGTGAAGATCGAAGCGAATCGGACAAGCTTGCGGCGTATCGCACTGTCTGGGAATGGTCAGCGAGCCGCGCCACGTGTTGCCCGCAGCCGACAGCGGTCAGCTTCTGCACTTCAGTCGCGTCGGCGTCAGCGAAATATTTGCGGAGGAGATCTCCACAGGTTCATTCAGGCCTCGCACCCGGGCGTGGACCGAATTCAGGTGCGCCGTCCCGGTCACTGACGGAGCTGCAAATCCAGCCCAGGCGCCGCCGATGCGAAGATTGATCCGTGCCTCTCCGCTGGCCGCCGGCTGAGGTGCCGGCAATCCAATCGTGCGCGCCACGTCCAGCAGCCGCTGTACCTCGGCATCTCCCTGGACCAGGAAGTTGTAGCCTGAGCGCGAAACCTGGCCGCGCACGGTAGCAGCTGAGCAGGTCTGCCCAAAGCCAGATTGAACGGGCCGATATCCAGGCGAGGCTCATCAGCTCGGTGACGGCCGGATGCGACTTCGACTCGGCGCTGGTTCGACTCCAGCTTGCCGCCCGAAGATACAGTGAAAGGAATCTTGTCGAGCGCGAGTCTGGTGTTGGTGAGCGGCGACCGCACGATTCAAAGCCAGTCACCTGCGCCGCCGCCCTGCCAGACCGGTCCGCTGCCGGTCGCCGCGGGTTCGCGCCGCAATGTAACCTTCGCATCCAGCTTGCCGGCGGCAATCATGTCAGCCGGCACATTCTTTTTCACCCGGCGCGCAAATTCCACCAGCGGCTGGACGGGCAAATTCTGGGCCAGCATGGTCAGATCGTAGCCGCGAACCGCCGAGCATGAGGGCAACGCTGCCGTTGAGCGCGATTCCACCGTCGCCGACCGGGGCGCGGCAGGCCAGCCGCGGAGAGAACATGATCCGAAGAACTGTAGTGGCCGCTGCATTGCGCCGCCAGTCGCAATGCCTTGATCGCCGGCGATGTCGTAGCGGCGGAAGTCTTCGATGGAAGCCTCCGTATCAACCGTAAGATTCTTGGGTGTGCCCGTCAGCGCTGCCGAAAGCCTGACGCCGCCTCTCCATCCTTTGTCCTGGCCCCAGGTCAGCTTGGTCACCTGGCCGAGCTGCGCTCCATCCCACTGCAGGTGAACTGCACCGGAGTTTCGTGCAGATTTGCCGAGCGCTGCCACGATCCGTCAACCTCGAACAACGCCGGTGTCGCTGAGGTTGAAATCGGTCCGCATCGGTTGGGCTTTCAGGCGCATGCCCCAGGCATTTTCCGAGTCCTGCCACAGAGCGAAATTGGCATCGGTCAGGGTGTAAGGTTTCTTTTCCGGTCCGAACTTGAAGTTGATCCGGCCGTGGTCGGCTTCGATGTAGGGGAAGCCCGGCCGTGCTTCGCTTCTCGCTTTGGCGGTGGGAGCAACCGGAGTGCTGGGCGGCGCGCTCCAGCAGATTCTCGAGATTCCAGCGGCCTTCGCTGTCGCGCACCAGGTTGAGGCTGGGTTCGGTCAGGCTGAGGCGGGCGATCTCCAGCCGTCCTCGCAACAGGGAACTCACTCGCACCAGCGGCGACCACATCGGATGACTGCAGCACCGGCTCGGCGCCGAACGCCGGGTCGTCGTGGACCACGAAATTTTCCAGATCGAAGCCGGGCTGCGGCAGCAGGCGCAGAGTCACCGAGCCGACGTCCACCTGGCGTCCCAAGGCCAGGCTGATGGATCGCACAATGCGGGTGCGCAGCCGCTGCGCTCCCGGACGCACCAGAAACAGCGCCAGCACCAGGACAATGCCGCGATCACCTTGCCGCGTCTGGAGCGCAGAAATTTCAACGCACCACCTTCAACGTCCGCCGCCAGCGCGTCTCGTCGAAGAAATGAATGACCACGTGCGCCAGAAATCCAACCCGCTCGCTGATCGCCGTGTGCAGATACTGGTTGGGCGGAGTCTCGAACGACCAGTAGATGAACATGGGTCGCCCGATCACATTTTCCTTCGGGATAAATCCCCAGTAGCGGCTGTCGTAACTCACGTCGCGATTGTCGCCCATAGCGAAATAGCTGTCGGGAGGCACCACGATGTCGTCGCCTTGGATGTATTGCGGCAGGTTCTGTTGCCAGTCCGGAAACAGGCGGTTGTAATCCGGAGGCGGCACGGCCGGGAAATTGTCGCGATAATCGTTGGGGCCTTCATCGCTGTTGTGGATGACGTAAGGCTCATCCAGTTTCTCGCCGTTGCGAAACACCACGCCATTGCGCAAATGGATGCGGTCTCCGGGAATGCCGATGATCCGCTTCACCACGTAAAGGCCCGGTTCCGCCGGCGAAAGAAAGACCACGATATCCTGCCGCCGTATATCGCGGTAGGGCAGCAGCGGTCCCGTCCAATGCGTGGCCGGAGCGAATTGCACCCGGTTCACGAAGACGTGGTCGCCGATCAGCAGCGTGTTCTCCATGGAACTGGAGGGAATCTCAAAGGCCTGCAGGACGAACGTGATGATGAACAGGCCGGTCACCAGCACCGCCGCCAGCGAGGCCAGAAACTCGACGGTAGTCTCGCGCGGTTTTTCTTCCTGCTGTGTTTTCTTTCTTGGCCACATGGCTCTTTCTCGTTCAGACGCTACTTCCGCTTATCGAACCACTCGAAATGTGCGGTCCCAGCGGGTCATTTGGAACAAATGGGTAGCAGCATAGGCGAAGTGATAAAGTTTATCACCCGGCTGTAGGGGAAATCGGCATATCCTGGATCCGCGTTCCGCACCGACCAGTAGATCAGCAGCGGACGTCCGATGACGTTCTCCTGCGGCACGAAGCCCCAGTAACGGCTGTCCAGGCTTTCATCCCGGTTATCGCCCAGCACAAAGTAATTTCCCTGCGGAATGATCAGTTCGCCGTCCTCGACCAGTTTCTTCATCTCCAGCCACCAGCCGCCTTCGAGGCCGGGAACCGGAAGATTCAGCCGCGGAAACTCGTCGCGAAAGGTGTCGTGCAGAGCTCGAACTGTAGCGGACGTAGGGTTCCTGCAGAGGATTGCCATTCACATACACCTGGCGGTTGATCAGCCGTACCCGGTCGCCGGGCACTCCTACCACCCGCTTCACAAAATGCTGGGTCGGGATGAACCGGATAGCGAAAGACGATGATGTCTCCCCGCTGCACTCGCCGGTAGGGCATGAACAAATCCCAGAAGCCGCCTCCGCCGTAACGCAATTTGTCGACCAGGAGATAGTCCCCGATCAGCAGCGTGTTCTCCATGGATTCGGAAGGAATCTGGAAGGCCTGCACGATGAAGGTGATGACAAAAACCGCGATCACCACGGTCGACCAGCAAGGACTGCAGCGAACTCAGCGTGTCCGCCTGCCGGTGCTTTTCCATCACTGCCTTCCCACGGCGTCACTGCGCGCGTTCGTTGCGCTTGGCGCGGCCATTCGCCTCCACAGGCACGGTGCCGAGATATTCGAGCACCTGGCGAGCGGCATCCTGCTCCGCATTTTTCTTGGTGGAACCCTCGGCCCGGCCCACGAACTCAGCTTTGCCGCCATGCTCCAGCGGCTGCAATCGTGCCTCGACGGTAAAAGTCTTGCTATGTTCCGGGCCGCGCTCTTTCACCAGCACGTAAGAGGGCTGCGGTCTTCCGATCGCCTGCAATTTTTCCTGCAACGCCGACTTGTAATCCGTGACTGGCAGGCTGCTGCCATTCGACGCAATCCGTTCCAGCTCCGGCGCTGACGATGTACTGCAGCACAAACCGCCGCGCCGCCTCCAGTCCGCCATCCAGATAAATGGCGGCCAGAACCGCCTCCAGAGCATCCACCAGCAGAGCGGTCTTGTTCCGGCCGCCGCTTTTCTCCTCGCCTCGCCCCAGGCTCAGGTAGTGCCCTAGCTCCAATTCCTGGGCCACCCGGATCAGATGCTTTTCGCTTACCAGGTGGGCTCGCAGCTTGGAGAGTTCTCCCTCGCGAAAGCTGGGAAAGCGGTTAAACAGCTCCTCGGTGGTCACAAATCCCAGGACGGCATCCCCCAGAAACTCCATCTGCTCGTTGTCGCCGACGCGCGGGCCGCCGGCCGCCTGCAGCGCTTCCAGTTCGCGCGCCTGGGAGCTATGGGTCAAAGCCTGTTCCAGCAGCTCCGACGCGCTGGAAGCGGTATCCCAGTGTGGTCTGCAGGATCGCGATGTCGCGTGACTTCATGGTTTGGCGAGCGGTTACAGACACGAATTCGGAGTCCCAGATTTACCTGACAGAGCCTGCCGGACACTACCACGCTAGGCCGAGCCGACTGTCCGACAGAGTCCACCATCGCAGAAGTCTGGAATCCGGCGCCGCTTCTCAGCAGCGCCGGACCCGAAACTGGAACTAATTCTTGGGCGGCGCAGGATTCTGCGCGCTGGCGGGCGGCTTCGGCCGGTGTGCCGCCGGTCAGTTGCACCAGCCGGTCGCGTTCGTTGCGGGACAGCGTGGCCAGCGTCGAGCCCTGGTTGCTTTCTGTCAGTTGCACCGCCTGGTTGGCATACTTCAGCGCTTCCGGATATTTTTCCTGCTTGTCCAGCGAAAGCGCCAGCCGCAACACGGCGAGAGGATCGGGCTGGGACGGGAAGGCATCCATCGATTTGCGGAAATAGCCTTCCGCATCCGCATACTTCTCGCGTGTGTACTGGATTGTGCCCAGCACGTAATAGGCGCTGGAACGCAGGAATCCTTTGTAGGCGTCGATCTTGTCCTGCGGAGTTCCCGGCGGCACCGCGATGTCGGTGTCGGTAGTCTCAATCGCGTGCTGGGCCAGTTTCGTGCCTTCATCCAGGCGTTGATCTTTATCCAGATCGGTATCTCGAGTGCGCTCCGCCAGAACCTGGGCCACACCCACCAGCGCCTCGGGATCATCGGGATCGATCTTCAGCACCTTGCGGCCCATTTCCATCATCTTGTCGGCATTGTTGGCGGTCTGATAGGTGTGCATCGCCGTGCTGGTACAGCAGGATCCGCAATTCGCTGTCGGGAAACTTGGCGGCGAAATCGTCCGCCGCTTTTTCCAGGGCAGCCGGCGTCGGTGTTGGCCGCCGCTACTTTGTAGGCGTCGAACTCGGCCTGGGTCTTGGCCTGGGGCGGACGTTTGCCCTGCCGGCGGCGTGCGCCGGCGCGGCGCCCGGAGCCGACTGCGCCGGGGGCGTCTGGGTCTGTGCCGATACCAATGTGGCCAGCGCCAGTATCACGACTAGCATCGCTGCTCGCTTCATGCTTTCTCCTTGGAGGCGAAGTCCAACCTTCCAATCTCTGTTCTGTTGCCTGATGTCGTTGCCGCTTCCTACTGTGGATGGCGGCGGGCTCATACGGTTGCTGCAATCCCTGCTCGGCCGCGGCCTTGGCCTCGGGCAATGCCGAGCCGGCGCTCTACCGCCGCCCGGTAGTGGTCCAGCGCCGCCGCCCGGTCTTCCTGCAAGTCGAAAATTCTTCCCAGATAGATATGGGACCAGGCCACCACCTTCGGTTCGTGCGCCACTTCCAGCGCTCGCTCGAAATAACTGCGCGCGCCCTGCATGTCCGAATTGTGGGTGGCTACTTCCGCCAGGATAAACAGCGCCCGGCCCGGGATCTTCGTTCTTTTCATCCAGTGCCTGCTGCGCCAGTTTCTGCGCGCTCTCCGCATCGCCCGCCGTCAGCCGCTGCTCGGCAGTGACCAGCAGCTTGCCCTCGAGCGGACGCGAAAGATGCAACAGTTCCGGATCGGAGCTGGAAGCAAACGTTACCTGCGCCGCCCGCTTCCGTTCTTTTCCCACATCGATGTTGCTCACCAGATCGCCGTAGGCATTGCTCAGTCCGGCCGGGTCTTTCTCAAACGCGCCAGTGCTTCGTAAAAATAGTCGGTCAGGATGAATCCCTGCTGCGTCGAATTCTCGACTGGCTGCTCCCGTTCTGCTCTCCGGCGCTTTGCTCGATGCCGTCGTGCGCGCTTCGATCGCCCGGATAAAGCATTCGGTCACCAGCAGCGAGACGTCGCTCTTGAAGCTCTCGTCCATGGGCGCAGTCTTGACCGATGGGCAGCAGCGGCTCCAGACGCTTCATCGCGGTCGGGATACTTCATCGCCATCGGATCCAGCAGGTAGTGCAGATAGGTGTGCCGGATCTGGTCCATCTTGAGTCGATGAACCGGGGCCTGGAGAAATCACGACATAATAATCCGATCCGTAATTTCGGGCATTGGTCTGCCCGGGCGCGCCCATCGGATCGACATAAACCGTGAATTCCCGGCCCAGCCGGGTGGCCGAAGGCAGCTTCAGGTAAATCTCGGTGTCGAACAACATCTTGGCCAAGGGCTTCGTGATAGCGATCGGTCAAGGTGGAGAGGGCTTGATGATTTCCTTCCCAGATGGCATGCAATGCCCGCCGTCTCGTAGAATTTCTGCAGCAGGGGCAAGATGCCCATCACGGCCACCGCATCCGGAGGCATATCCGCTTCCTTCACCTTGGCGGTCAGATTGGGCGCGGGGTTCAGGTAGAGCGCCAGCGAGACGATACTGCGCCAGCGTCCTCGAGGTATCCGGCTGCTGGTGTTCTTCGTAGAACTGGCACATCGCCTGGGTCGCGTCCTTGGCTTCCTGCGGAGCTTCGAGCGGGCGCGGCCACCTCGGAGCGCACCTGGGACCGCAGCGGGTCGGAGACACCCAACTCCTGATCGTATCCGCAGGTGTTGATAGCGGTCAGCACCGTGAATAGAGTCTCGCTGGTATCCAGCGCCACGCTGCTTTGATTCTGGGCCGGCGACAAGCTCCGCCAGCAGGGCAATCAAAACCGCACAAAGCGAGTGTTTGAACAACTTACTCAGGGAAAACCTCCTGCAAGGATGGCCGGTTGCGGGCGACGATCTTGTACAAGTGTAAGGGGTGTCCGCCGGAGAATCAATCCAGGCTGTTGCAGTTTCTTATTCAGAACCGGGCAACAGAGCTGAAAGTAGTTACCCCTTCACGCTGACGCGCGAGAAGGACAGCACCGCCCGTCCCGTGGTCGGCCTGCCCATCGAGAGCGCCGGACGGAACGTCGTGAAGGTGGTGAAAATGAGCATGTTCTTCTTCACCTGCGGCAGCAACGGGTCGTCTTCCTTGGAATCGGAAAGAATACGGTAATCCTGCACTCGCCCCTTCGAATCCACATAGGCCTCAATGACCAGCGAGTCGTCGTTGATCGAATCCAGAGCCGTCCCGAAGGCTGACTGTTGCAGTTGCGGAGCGGTGTGAAGCATCAAGGGAACGTCGGAATTGTCCGCCTGCAAGGGCGCCAGAAAGCCCATCAGCACAACAAAGATCACTACCGCCGCAGTCAGGCCTGCCGTAGCCGGCACCATGAATACATTGAGCGCATTCTGGAAGCGCGTCCCGGACGCCGTCCAGGTAGCGTCGTCTGGACTGCGCGGCTTCCTGTGAAATTGCCACCCGCAGGTTCAACGCCAGGTCAGGCGGCGCCTTCCGCGGACCCACCCGGGTCAGCAGTTGCTGAGTGTGCCGCAGCGAAACATAATGCTGGCGGCAGCGGTCGCAGGACTCCAGATGGCCGCTCAGATCGCGCATCTGGCGTGCCGGTCACAGCCCCGTCGAGATAGGGTGAGAACAACGGTTTGGCTTGAGCGCAAGTCATCGCGTCACCTCGATCGACGGGAACGGCGCATCCGCCTTCTATCTCTTCTTGCGCGTTGCTTTCCTCTGGAACTCGCAGCCCGAGTTGTTGCCCATTTTCCATTACGTATGCAGTCAAACGCCGCCGCAGTGCTTCCCGGCCGCGCGTCAGTCGCGACTTCACCGTTCCCAGCGAAACCTGCGTAATCTCCGCAATCTCTTCGTACGACATGTCTTCCAGATCGCGCAAGATTACCGAGGTGCGGTAAGGCTCCGAGATCTGCCTTAATTCTTCTTCAACCCGCGCCCGCACTTCCTCGTGCACCACGCTGTCGAACGGCGATTCGCCTTCGTCGACCAGCGTATCCCGCATCCCGGATGCGGTCAGCCCGCTGTCATCGGAGGCTGGCTCAATCGAAGTTTCCTTGCGCCTTGTGCCGGAACCACCAGCGCCGCCGGTTGGAGGCCTCATGCACCGCGATGCGGTAAATCCAGGTCTTCAGACTGGATTCCCCGTGAAAATGCTTCATCCCGCGGAACACCTTCAGAAAAACTTCCTGGGTCGTATCGGCCGCGTCCGCGGGATCGGTCACGATGCGATATACCAGACTGTAGATGGGTTGGTGGAATTCGCCAATTAACCAGGCGTAGGCATCTTCCGAGCCAGCCTTCAGTTCGGCCACAATCGCCGATTCCTGGGCCCGAATTCCGATTGCCCCTGCAAGATCACCCAAGGTGGTTGCTCCCGCCATGAAGGTCACGGCGTCACCCCCATTATAGGTTCTTTCGGTCCCAACCAGCCAAAAGTAAAAATCCCGCCCATGCCCAACCCCATAAATCTGGTCTATATGTATAGACCCCGCCGCGGCAGGGAGAGTTCCACGTCGATAAGTGTTCTGGTTTCAATAGCATTAAGGCACAGCATGTGAAGGTTCTTGCACAGGCTTGGCCCGCAAAGGTCGGCGCCGAGACGCAGAATACCCGGACAGACCATGCCAGTGCCGCAAAATAAGTGTGTCTGTGAGTGTCAGGTTCTAAGAGCTACTGCCGCTTACTTGGGCGGGGGCGTCATGGCCGGAGGCTGAGTCGGGTTCGGGTTCGGCTTTGTTCGCAGCCTTCTTCTTGGCAGGTTTCTTCGGGGGCGCATCGTCATCCACTACGATTTTCTTCGGCGGCTGCGCAGCCACGCTGGCCTGCGCGCTCTGCAGTGCCGCGCGCAATCGGGTCACTTCGTTTTCCTTGGCGCCCGCCAGAGTCTCCATGCGTTCGGCAAAGGCGCGCCGCGACTTCTCGAATCGCGCTCAAATCGTTTTCCAGGGACTGGAACTCATCCTTGGAACCGAATGCTCCCGTCGACTCGGCGACCGAACCGAACACGTCGTACAGCGCGTCCAGATTGCGATAGAGCTTGAAGGTGGACGTCAGACTCTCAGGAGACGCTTTCAGCTCGGCGATCATTTCCGGCAGCGCGCTCTGCAGATTGCGCTGCACCGATTCGACGTTGCCCTGGGTCTGCCGCTTGCTGCCCGAGTCGATCTTCCACTTGTCGACTCGCAGCTTGGCCAAATCCACTTGCGCCGCCTGCGATGCCTGCTCCAACTGCGAGAGCAAGCCGTTCAGCTGGTTGACCGAAGAATACGAAACCGGTCCCTGGGGTGCCGGCTGGTTGGAAGAAGCAATCTGGGCGCTGCCCGCCAGACAAAGCGGCAACACGGACAGACATCGCAAGACGGAAGATAGGTTTCAGTTTCATTAAGAGTCGCCGCCAAGCGTGAATCAGAATACTAAGTTTCCTGGCTTTCGCAAAATGGCCGGCATAGTAGAGATGCCACGCGCGGCTTCCGGGTTTGACTATCAATAGCCAGTAAGCGAGAATTGGGCTGGCTTAATTCCCTCGCACAGACGTTGCTGCCGTATCACGTGGGCCTGTGGCGCAGCTGGGAGCGCGCTTCCATGGCATGGAAGAGGTCGTCGGTTCGATCCCGACCAGGTCCACCAATTTCGAACTCCAAAATAGCTCTGCCAGGCGCTTTTGTATAGAGTTACTCCCGCAGTGTCCCTGTTCACTCGAGACGATATCCCGCCTGCCCTGCGAAGATACGTTCCGCCAGGTGCGAGCTTGACCCGTCCGCCTCAGGGCATGACCTCCGAGGTTGCTCTTGTCGGCGGCGATAAACCGTGCGTCATCAAACGGTGTCGTGATCCGATCTACCTCGACTGGCTGTCTCGTGAGCACCTGGTCTTGCGGGCGCTCTCAGACGCGTTCCTTCCCGTGCCACGTTTACTGGGCTACGCGGAACTGGACAACCATGATGGACGTGAGGCGTGGCTCGTAATGTCCCGACTCGAAGGGCGCCCGCTGCTGACTGAAGTCCTCCACGCCAATTCGCAGCGACGAGCACACTTGCTACAGCGGCTGGGAGCGCTGTTGAAGCAGTTGCACACAACCCCGGTGCCGATCAGCCTGCGGTCGGAATTGCCCTGGGCCGATCGGATGCTTGCGGAGGCCCGGCGGAATCTCGCATGGTGCGACGGAACGGTCGAACTGCTCGCGGATCTTCATCATCGCCGGCCAGAACCCGTTCCTGAGGTCCTTATCCACGGCGATCTCGCGCTCGACAATGTTCTGGTCGCGGCTGGAGACAACATCAGTCTCATCGATTGGTCGGGCAGTGCCCAAGGGGATCCACGCTACGACCTTGCCCTCGCGCTTCAGACGGAGCCTGAGATCAAGTTGGGAGAGACTGAACTGGAAGCCTTCTTCGAGGGCTATGGCGGATCGCCCCTCAACGCGGAGACGCGGAGGTGGTTCGGAGACCTTTACGAGTTTTTCTGAATTGGGCGTCCGGCCAGTAACCGAGGTTCGTTTCTCATCAGAACTCAAAGTACCCGCCCGAGGTGCCTCGACGTGGCCCGCCCTCGGTTCCGGTAGCCGGCAGCAAGCCGACAATTCCGCGCAAACTTTCCCACGCCGCCTGGTTCAATGCCGGATCCGAGCCCACCAGGTCGCGAATCATGTTCCAGGCGGCAATGTTGAGCGCGCCCTCCGGCGGCGGTCCCATCGCCAGCGAAACCGAACACTGCGGACAAAAACATATCCGCTGTGCCGCCGATTTTTGCCGCGGCTTGATCCCAACGGTCTGGGCGAACATGTATACCGCCACGGATTTGTGCCCGAGTTCGAGCTCTCGATTGCAGCGAAGACAATACAAATTTTCCAAAGTACCCTTCCTGGCGGACAGTTGCGGCCAAAAGAAATACTGTCTCCCCATCGCGCCGCTTGACGCAAGTACGCAAGGAGATTCCCGCAGGGAACGGAATCGAGAGTGCGAGCTCTGCCTTCTGCGAGGTACGATGCGCAACAGTGCAGCATCTGTTCCTGATCCTGTCGAAGCATGTTCTCCAGGTTTGCCGAACCGTTTCAACCAATGTGACAATGAAGTCATGCCAAAGAATTTCACCACAGCGCTAAATCTATTGGCGGCTGGAATACTGATGCTGGGCAATGCCTACAGCCCAGACGACTCCGCCCGCAAAAACGCCAGCGTCTCCAACTGCAACCGCGAAGGCCCGGAGAGCTCGCCACCGCCAAAAGCGTCGCCGCGCCGCCGCTGCTCACCCAGAAAGACAAGTTCAGCTACGCTCTGGGAATGAACCTGGGCACAACCCTGCACCGGCAGTCGGTTCCGGTGGACCCGAATATCCTGGCTCGCGGTCTAAAAGACGCCCTGGCGGGCGGCAAGACCCAGCTCACCGAAGAGCAAGCCAAGGCCACGCTCATGGAGGTGCAGACCGAAATGCGCAAAAAGCAGCAGGAGCAGATGCAGCAGGCCGGCGAGGCAAACAAGAAAGACGGAGAAGCCTTTCTGGCTGCGAACAAGAGCAAGGACGGCGTCGTAGCTCTGCCCAGCGGTCTGCAGTACAAAATTTTGACCCAGGGCACAGGACCGAAGCCCACCGCCAGCGATTCCGTAGTTTGCAACTACCGCGGCACCCTCATCGACGGCACGGAATTTGACAGCTCCTACAAGCGTGGCGAGCCCGCGACCTTTCCGGTAAGCGGAGTCATCAAGGGATGGACCGAGGCCCTTCAACTAATGCCGGTGGGATCGAAGTGGCAACTCTTCGTTCCCTCCGACCTGGCCTATGGCGACCGCGCTCCCGGCCCTGAAATCGGTCCCGGCTCCACTCTGATCTTCGAGGTGGAACTGCTCTCGATTCAGGACAAGAGCCAGAACAAGCCCGATGACAAAAAGTAAAAGACAAAAAGTAAAAGACAAACAATAGAAGCCAAAAAAATAACGGACTGCCTCCGTAATTTTATTGGGTGCCCCCATTTCTTGCGTTAGCGGGAGAAGTGGGCCGCCACCTTGAACCAAGCTGTGCTCTAGCCAGAAGCGCGGGTCATCGTGCACTCTGCTGTTATGAGTGCTGACCCAATGGATCACGGAAACTCGTCCCGGCCCGCGCGCTGGTCAAGAGGATCTCAACCGTCCGCGAAATTCCTGCGGCTGGCGCAACTGCGCAAACTACGGCGATGCGAGCAGGTGGCCGCGGTGTGCTTCCGCGATCCGCGGCGCAGGCATCGAATTCCTGCTGGTTCAGACCCGCAAGGAGCGTTGGATTTTTCCCAAGGGAAGCGCCGAGCCGGGCCTGACTCACGCTCAGGCTGCTGCCCTCGAGGCTTTCGAAGAAGCCGGAGTGCACGGCCGGATGGAGGAAATTTCCTTTACCCGGTACATTCAGCGTAAGCGCCGCAACATGCGGCGCGCTGCCGCCACCGAGCTTGCCGTCTCCGCTCATCTCTGTGAAGTGCTTGCGTCTGGGCCCGCCCGAGGAACTCAATCGCAATCCTACCTGGTTTTCTCCCGACAAGGCAAAGCGCCGTTTGCGCGAAGATCGCGCCCCCGAATACGGGGCAGAACTGGCTCGCGTGATCGACCGTGCCGTGACTCGCATCCAGCGCCTTCGCAGCACATCCGCTGCGGTGTCTCAGCGTCAGCCCTCCGTTCAGAGAGGTTTTCCAAGAGATCTCCAAAGAAAAGATGCGCTGCAAAAACCACGGTTCATCGAAATTGACAGTGCCAGAGTCACGACCGTCAGAGCCAGATCTGCAGCCGCAGGCTAGTACGCCGCTAGTGCATTCAGCCTCGTGACCCGCCCGCAGGTGTCTCCCCCCGAGACCATTACGTCCGTAATTTGCCAGCATATGACTAATTTCTTAGTCTCGAATTACATCGGGGAGAATCTGTCCGCAGGATTTCTAGCTCGTGCTCCATCCGAAAATGTCACGGATAGCCCGCCGCACGCGCCAACTCTCGACGGCGCTGTGCGGGATTGTGTTTGTTGCCCTTGCTGCATCGACGCCGCTGCTCACATCGCAAAACACTCCGGTCCTGCGCAAACTGGTCTACAAGGTGGCTCCGAAATATCCCCGGAATTGAAACAGAATGCTATCGGTGGAGTCGTCCGTCTGAGTATTTTGATCGGCCCCAACGGCTCAGTGTCGAGAATCTCGCCCATTGGGGGCAATCCGATTCTCGTCGATGCAGCTACATTAGCGGTCAGGCAATGGAAGTATGTTCCGGCGGATCATTCGACCACTACTGAAGTTCAATTGGATTTTATTCCCAGCAAGTAATCGTTCCGCCTCAGGTTCTTGTGCCGCGAATTGTCACTCCTGAGCAGTCGACGCAGTGCTAGGCTGTTTCTATCGAATTTCCGATCATCGATCAGAAGGCGGAGGCTGCAAGCGCGATGCACTTTTGCGGAAGAGCTTCGATTCACGTGCCGCGGCTGCCCCGGCAGCTGTGCGGGAGGATACCCTCCGACTGCCCTCACGCCAGGCACGCAACCGGCTGTGGGGGCGGGTCGCCCCCACGACAGCCAGCGGGACGCCGGCGCTACACATCTGCCAGGTTGCTCATGGCTGTCCTGACGCTGGCTGCGTTTCAAACGGCAGCGGCCGTAAACAAACCCGCCGTCCCGAAGAAGAAAGTTTCGAACGCGTGGTCCGTCCAATGGCAGCCGGCGCAGCTGGTGAATGGAGCCCCCGTCGTCTTTCAGATCGCGCCTCCTGCGCGCCTGACCGGACTCTCAGCAAAATGGCTCGAACACGACGTGTTTTTCGCCTATGACGCCACCAGCAAAACCTGGTACGGGATTGCAGGAGTCAGTCTGGAGACTCATCCCGGCATCTACCCTCTCGAGCTGAAGGGAACTACATCACGAGGAAGCTGAAATCTCATTTTCCCGAAAGATTGCGATCCGGCCGGCGAAGTATCCCAGCATCGCTGTGACCGTTGCCAAGCGGTTTACCGAACCCAGCCATGAGCAACTGGAGCAGATTCATCAGGACAAGACCGTCAAGCAGGATGTGTTTCAGCCACACCGATCCGGAGCGGGAGTGGTCGGGAAAGTTTCGCGCGCCGGTCGATGCGCGCGTCTCCGATGTCTTCGGTACCCGGCGCACCTTCAACGGTAAAGTCCAGAGCATGCATCAGGGGCTCGACTTTGCCGTTCCCAAGGGCACACCGGTTTCCGCCGCGAACTGCGGGCACGGTTCTGCTGGCCAGTCCGTTGTATTTCGAAGGAAATTGCGTGGTGCTCGATCACGGACAGGGACTTCTGACTCTTTACCTCCACCTGTCAGAGATCAAAGTAAAGCAGGGGAGCGGGTCGAGGGCGGTCAGGAAATCGGGCTGAGCGGAGGCACCGGTCGCGCTACCGGACCGCATCTGCACCTGGCGGTGCGCTGGCAAGGCGTCTACCTGAATCCCGCAACCCTGCTGACCCTCAAGCTGCCTGAAATCTAAGACCAGCGTCTCCTCGCACAGATGGACGCTCTGGCGCGTCACAGTCGGCCATCCAGAGATTTTCCGGCGTCCGCGTGGGGAATTACGAACGAGCGCATCGAAGTTCGCAAGTTCAGATTTCTGACCAGCCGGTGCAGATAGTTGGCGTGCACTCCAAGGATTCGGGCCGCTTCCGTGTAATTGCCTTTGGCTTCCTCCAGCGCGGTGAGGATCAGCTGCTTCTTCAATTGCTTGACCGCCAGCGTGATACTTCGCCTCCTGCGCCCCGGGCGCTGGATCTTTCTCCAGAACCGACTCCGGCAAGATCCTCCGGCTGGATGGCATCCGACACTCCCAGCACCAGGGCGCGCTCGATGGCATTTTCCAGTTCGCGCACGTTGCCCGGCCAGTCGTAGTTCATCAGGCGGGCCATGGCTTCAGGAGAAATCTTCTTGGCTTTCACTTTGCACTTGGCGGCAAACTTGGAGACGAAATATTCAGCCAGAATGGGAATGTCTTCGAGACGCTCGCGCAGCGGAGGCACGACCACCGAGACCACATTCAGCCGGTAATAAAGATCCTCGCGAAATGTTCCGGCCTTTACTGCGTGCAGCCAGATCCTTGTTGGTGGCCGCGATCAGGCGAATGTCCACCGAGATCGGGCGGGAACCGCCCAGACGCTCGAACTCGCGCTCCTGCAGGACGCGAAGCAGCTTGACCTGCAGCGACGGAGCCAGCTCGCCGATCTCATCCAGAAACACCACGCCGCCCTCGGCCATCTCCAGCCGGCCTTTCTTCTGTCCGACGGCGCCGGTGAATGCGCCTCGTTCATAGCCGAAGAGTTCGCTTTCCAGCAAGACCTTCCGGAATGGCGGCACAGTTGATCGCGACGAAGGGCCGGTTGGCGCGCGGACTATTGCGATGAATGGCTCGCGCTACCAGTTCTTTTCCGGTCCCGCTCTCGCCGCCGATCAGCACCGTGGCATTCGGTCGGTGCCACCCGCGACAGGAAGCGGTAAACCTCCTTCATCGCGGCGCTTTCGCCGACCATGTTGTGCTGCAGATTGATTTCCGCCGCCAGCCGCAGATTTTCCTGTTCCAGCCACAGCAGCCGCCGCGCATTTTCCAGCGCCACCGCAGAAATGCCGGCGATGCTGGCCACCAGTTCGAGATGATCTCGGTCAAAGCGGGCGCCGGGATTGG
Organism: Terriglobia bacterium; assembly: GCA_963696825.1. Classification (GTDB taxonomy): domain Bacteria; phylum Acidobacteriota; class Terriglobia; order Terriglobales; family Acidobacteriaceae; genus JAIQFF01. The sequence goes on along the minus strand of CAVOLN010000005.1, from coordinate 153,888 downwards.
TGGTGTCCAGGTAAATGCAGCCGATCACTTTTTGAAAAACGGTCAGCGGCACGCAGAGCAGTGAGCGCACCTGGAAGCGTCACCAGGCTCTCGACGTCCGCTCAAGCCTCCGCTACCGGGCACATCCGCGCCCAGAATCGCGACTCCCTGCTCCATAACCTGGCGGGTAATGGTGCGGCTGACGCGCACCGGCTCTCCTCGCTTGACCGGGGCGGGATGGACGAACAGCGAAGAGAACTTTTCGTTGCCGGTGCCATCCAGCAGGATCGCGCCGCGCTCGGCAGGCACCACTTCAAAAATCAGTTCCAGAATTTGCGCCTGCAGCTGGTTCAGGTCGGAAATCGAGTGCACCACGCGGCTGATTTTCAGCAGGGCATTCAGGTTTCGTCCCAGCCGCGAAGTTGACCGGCAATTCCTTCAGAATGCGTTCGGGCTGAAGATAGAGAACATCCTGCGGACGAATCTGAGTGGTGGCCTGGGTGATGGTGTCGTCGAACTCCACTTCTGTCGCGATCGTCGCTTCATCCGGCTCTTCGTCTTTATCCAGGAATACGAAAACCGATTCTCCCACCGAAATTTGATCTCCGTGGTTCAGACGCTTTTCCGAAACGACGCTTCCGTTTACGAATGTTCCATTGCGGCTGTCGAGATCGCAAAGCTTGTAACTATCCTCGTCGCGGCTGAGCACGCAATGGCGTCGCGACAAGGAAAGATCGCTGATGGCGAGCGAGTTGGAAGGATCCCGTCCGATCCGAACTTCGGCTTCGGTCAGGAAATAGGTGGAATCTGCCAAGGTCCCGCGGCTGCCTGGAGTCTGGGTTTCACCGGTTTTACACCTCGCTCGCGGCTATCCGTTTATCACAATTTCCGGCTTTCGGGAACACGAGCCATGCATCTTGTTCCACTATCCGAACAGATAGAGCTCTATCCGATTGGATAGAATCGCTGATGCGTTCGCCGGAGAATAGCATCCGTGCAATGCTGTAATAAACTACATAGAATCAATGACTTATATATGAAACTATTTCGCGACTTCAGGCTAACTCGAGCGATGGCTGGATACGTGCTTCGTACGCGTGATGCGTACGGCCTGGCAAAAGCGACGGGGGAAGCGCTTTCAGAAGTTCTGCCGGGATGCGCCGATCGGGAATCCGAGGGACCCCCTCATCGGGTTCCCGGTCATTTTTTGCCGACCAGAACTGAAAACCGGCAACTGACTTCAGAGAATCTCATTGCTCGAATCTCTTCAGCGCCGAAATTTTCTAATCGCCCAGCCGCCGCCAATGCGGTTGCGAATCCGCTGCGAGATCGTATCCTGCACCGCCACTCCATCACTGAAGGTCACGGTCTTGTCCCGAGATGGCCGGAACGCGCTCCCCTGGCACCAGAATTCCCACCAGATTCAGAGGATCGGCGGCCGACAAAACAATCGTCTCTCCGGTCTGCGGCATTTTGCGCGTCGCGCGCAACGACTCCACCGCTACCGGCAAGGCGAACTGTTCGCCGAGAAAGCCGTCCACAAAGCGTCCGCCGCGAATCTCGCCACGATCTTCCAGGCGGCGGAAGGCCATTTGCAATTCGCGCCACTTGGGAAGATTGGTCTCGCGGGCCAGCAGGTCGCGAAAGACGATGCCGTAGCGTTTGAGCAGCATCCAGCAGGTCGCTTCGACGGCGCGATTGCGATCCGCCGCCTGGTCCGTGTACAAGCAACGCCCAGCGGCCGGTACTGTGCCGCGGACGCGCGGTCCGTCCGCTGCCTTGCCCGGCGCGACGTTTGGGATCGATCAGCGAGCGCAGATTGTCGAAGCCATCCGCCGTGATCAGCCCGCCCGCGACCAGTTCCCACAAGCGCAGTTTCGACCTCGGCCTTCAGCCGGTCCGGTGCCGCGCACGATGTCGGCGAAGAACGACGCTCCGCGCTGGCGCAGAAAGTCCAGCACCTGCCGCGCACCTTCGCTCAGACCCCGCGCTTCGGCTGGCTCGAGGCTGACTGCCGGCAGATCGGAGGCAGGGCGATGCGGAGTCATCCAGTCGGCTTCTTCGCGCACGAAGAATGTGATCGGAGCCACGCTGGTCGGAATCACCCGCCGTTTTCCGGCCGCCGTGTCATCGAGCGTGGCGGGATGCGGAGACAACCGTCCCCAGCCGACCGCGCCGGTGAGACAAAGTTGGTCGAGCCACTTGGGATCGTAGTTCGAAATGCGCCGGCCCAGAATCTGCCGCTCCCAGGCATTGGCCGGAATTTCAAATCCCTGCAACTGGCGCAGCACATCGAGCGTGGCGCGTTCTCCCTGGACCTGCGCTCCCGGCGCAACATGCTGCCAGCGCAACAGCCAGCGCATGAACTGCGCGGCGGTCACCGGCTCGATCTGCTTGCGCAGCGTGGCCACGGTCAGACGGTGAATGCGCGCCAGCAACCGCCGGTCGCACCACTCGAGTTCAGGTCTGGTCTGTGCGACGCGGGCGCCGCCGCCCGCGAGGCTTTGTCGGTGAACTGTCCTCGCAATACCGCGCCGCTGGCTTCCATGCGAAGCAGAGCCTTTTCGATCTCGGTAGCCGGAAGCCCAAGCAGATTCCCAAGCTGCGAAGCCGTAGCCGGACCCAGATGCGACATCCAGCCGGTGACCAGCGCGAGCAGCGCATCGTCGGAGGAGGGCAGAGTCGCCTGAATCTCGGCGACCGCACGATCAAACTCCGCGTCAGGGAAAAGCAGCGAAAATGTTTTGGCCCGTTCCGCCGCCACCCAGTAGATTCGTGCCGGCATGTTCGGCCCGGGCGGCGCGTCCTTGTTCGAGCAGTCTCTCGAAATAGCGCTGCCATTCGGCTGCGCTCTCCACGTGAGGACAGCCGCCCTCGGCTGTCCGGTCGAGCGAAGCTCGACTGATCGTCGAACTATCTGACGTGAGGAACGCAAGCTCAGTCCCGCGCAGAAGAACCTGCTCAGCTTCGCCGAGCTGGACAGCCGGCGGGCGGCTGCTCCCCACGTGATCTCCGGCAACGCAATCAACGTGTGCAGCACATCGTGCAGTTCATCCGCATCGCGCACATCGGGCCAGGCTTCTTCGCGCACCTGTGCGATCGCTGCCGGATCGAGCTTGCCGACTTCCTCCAGCACCGACTCCGGCAGAATGCGGCGCATCTCCACCGCGCGCGCCCGCCGTTCTTCCAGCGGCGCATCGTCGAGATAAGCGTAGGGATTCGCATTCAGAATCTCGTGCGAGAACTGCGACGGCACCGGCGTATCGACCGCGAGGCAGCGAATTCGTCCTTCCTGAATCCCGCGCAGCAGCGATCTGAGGCCGTCGATATCCATCGCCTCGGTGAGGACATCTTTCATCACTTCCTTCACCAGCGGATGATCGGGAATCTGGATGTCGCCTTCGATATTTTCCTGGCAGGCGGCCACGTCGGGAAAGACCGATGCCAGCAGATCGTCGGAGCGCATGCGCTGAATCTGCGGTGGAACTTTCTTGCCGCCCTGAAAGCGCAGCAGGGCCAGCGCGCGATTGGCATCCCAGCGCCAGCGCGTGCCGAAGATCGGCGAATCCAGCGCCGCCTGCTCCAGGACCGGTTGCACCGTTTCGGCGTTCAGGAAATGAAAAACGTCAGCCAGCGGAAAGCTGTGCTGCTCGGCCAGCGCGATGTTCAGACCGTTGTCGGTGGCCGCGGCCTGCAATTCGAAATTGAAGCTGCGGCAGAAGCGCTTGCGCAGCGCCAGTCCCCAGGCTTTGTTGATGCGGCCGCCGAAGGGAGCGTGGATGATCAACTGCATCCCGCCGCCTTCGTCGAAGAAGCGCTCGGCGATGATGGTGTCCTGCGTGGGTACAGCGCCCAGCACCGCGCGTCCCTGCAGAATGTATTCGATCGCCTGCTCGGCGCCGGAATCGTCCAGTCCGCATTCTTCTTTCAGCCAGGCGACGGTCTCGGCGACCGCGGGCTGGCTTTGCGAGATGCCGACCGGAGAAGTGTTGCGCAGACGGTCGCTGATTTCCTTGTCGCAGATCAGCGACATGCGCGGAAAGTTCCTGGGTGCGCGCCGGAGCCTCGCCGCGCCAGAAGGGAACACTGGGCGGAGCGCCGTGCGCATCTTCGACCAGCACGCGTCCGGATTTGCCTTCCACGCGGCGGATGCGCCACGAGGTGTTGCCCAGCAGCATGATGTCGCCGGCGTTGCTCTCGACCGCGAAGTCTTCGTCCAGCGTGCCGACGACGATCCCTTCCGGCTCGGCGACCACGGTGAACAGCGCGGTCTCCGGAATGGCGCCGCCGCTGGTGATGGCCGCCAGCCGGCTGCCGCGCCGCGGCGCGCAGCTTGCGGTTCACCCGATCGCGATGGATGTAGGCGCCGTAGCGTCCGCGTCGCGCGGCAATCCCTTCGGAAAGCATTTCGAGAATGGAGTCGTAAGTTTCGCGCGAAAGATTGCGATAGGGATAGGCCCGCTTCACCAGCGCGAACAGCTCATCTTCGTCCCAGCCGCCGATACCATCGTCGTTCAGCGGCCAGTGTGGTCGCGTGGCGCTCCGCCCGCGATGTCGAGAGCGGCTGGTCAGTGTGCTTGCACCGGCCGGGCAGTATCGCTCTCCCAAAGCCCGCTTGAATCGCTGAGCTCGGGTATGATCCTCCGGCATTCGCGGGCGCGGCGCCCGCGCCACATGAGCGTGCTGCTTTCCGCCGCACAGGTTGCCACGATCTGCTGCGCCAGAATGTCCAGCGGCGAGTCGGGAATGATCAGCCGATCCAGATCGCCCTGCCGAATGGCGCGCACCAGCGCTGCGCATTCCAGCAGATCATCGCGAGTGCTGGCGAAGAAGCGTCCTTTGGGAATCGCGCCGCGCCAGTGGCCGGAACGTCCTACCCGCTGCAGCGCGACCGCAATCGCCCGCGGCGAACTGATCTGCACCACCAGATCGACGGTGCCGATATCGATTCCAAGTTCCAGCGACGCCGTGGCCACCAGCACCTTGACTTCGCCTTCTTTCAATTTCGTTCCGCGGTGAGGCGCAGCTTGCGCGACAGGCTGCCGTGATGCGCCGCGACATTGTCCTCGCCCAATCGCTCGCCCAGGTGGTGCGCGATCCGCTCCGCCAGCCGCCGCGTGTTGACGAACACCAGCGTGGAACGATGCTGCTCGACCAGTTCCACCAGGCGGTTGTAAATCTCGTCCCACATTTCATTGGTGGTGATCGGACCCAGCGGGCTAGCCGGGCACTTCCACCGCGAGATCGAGCTTGCGCTTGTGTCCGACGTCGACGATCACCGGCGCAGGCCGGCCATTGCCGGTCAGGAAGTGAGCGACTTCTTCGATCGGCTTCTGCGTCGCGGAAAGTCCGATGCGCACCGGCGGACGATGAGTCAGCGCTTCCAGCCGCTCCAGCGAAAGCGTCAGGTGCGCGCCGCGCTTGTCGTCGGCGACGGCGTGGATTTCGTCCACGATGACGGTCTCGACATCGCGCAGAATGGCGCGGCTCTTTTCCGCGGTCAGCAGAATGTAGAGCGACTCCGGCGTGGTGACCAGAATGTGCGGCGGCCGCTTCAGCATGGCGCGGCGCTCGTGCATCAGCGTGTCGCCGGTGCGGACCGCGGTGCGAATCTCCGGCATCAGCAGGCCGCGCTCGCCCGCCATCTGCAAGAATCTCGCCCAGCGGGCCTTCGAGATTCTTCTGGATGTCGTTGCCCAGCGCCTTCAGCGGCGAGACGTACAGAACTTCGGTGCGGTCGTGCAGATCGCCGGCCAGCGCCTTGCGCACCAGCCGATCAATGCAGGCGAGAAATGCGGCCAGCGTCTTGCCCGAACCGGTGGGCGCGGAAATCAGCGTCGTGCGTCCCGGCGAGAATGTGAGGCCAGCCCTGCTCCTGGGGCTCGGTCGGCGTGCCGAACTTTCGGACAAACCACTCCGCGACAAGCGGGTGAGCCCAGGCGAGAGAGGAAGGGAAGGAAGACATCGCAAGATATTCTAACATGCGACTTTCGTAAAACGTTCGCCTACGCTCAGAGCTGGTCACAGACGGCTCAACGCAAGCTTGACCATGAGCTAGTATGATGAGTAATATGCAACAGTTTCGGAGCACGATGTCGCAAGCGCCAAGGTCTCAGTTCACCAAGGCAGATGATTGCTCCGTAGCTAGGGGTTTTCAGTGGAACCGTCAGATGCCAAGTGGACGTAATCGTGGACGGAATGCTAGAATTCCTGCGAGGCCGATGATCCTCGAGGCGGCCGGAGTGCCGCCAACGCCACAAACTCGCATCAGGCTGTCGCGTCTTGCAGATCGAGGATTGGCGTTCGTTACCACGGCAAGATAGTTCTTCGCGAATCCGACGACCAGGTTCTGCAGCCGATCAGCAGAGACTTTATCCGCAGCCTTCGCGGTTGCCTCAAGGGCGAGGACTCGCTGGTCGAAGCCTGGGAGCGTGAACACAGGATTGAGAAGGACCGGACGGCGAGGTGAGCAAGACTATGTGCTCGACGCCAGCGCAGTGCTGGACTTCGTGGAAGACGGCCCCGGAGCCGAACGCGTCCAGCAATTACTCGAAGACGCCGCTCGAGCGCACTCCGGTGCTTGTGTCGGTGATGAACTGGGGCGAAGTCTTCTATCAGTCATGGCAGCAACGAGGTGAAGAGTCTGCACGGAGAACGCTGGCAGATCTATGCGCGCCTTCCGATCGAATTGATTCCCGTCGATCTCTCGCAAGCTCTCAGGCGGGCGAGCTCAAGGCCGTTCACAAGATTCCATATGTAGATTCATTGTGGCAGCGCTTGGCTATCCTGCGGACAGGCCACCTTAGTGACTTCCGACCGCGACTTCGAAAAGCTCGGACGGCAGTTTCCGATTATGTGGCTCGCTCGCGCATAGAGCACTTGGCACTTAGCAATGCTGATTCGAATTGCCTTACCGTAGATCGCAAGGATTACGAATCGGAAATCAGCTAAGACTGCGAAGAGGTGAATCTCGAGCTGGACTTGGCCAAATGCTAAGTGCCAATTGCTTCGTCCCACTCCAAAAGAAAACCCACCGGTCGTCTGCTTGGGGCGTGCTCGGGTCGACGACCGATGGGCTACCGTTTCTCCTTACTCACCCTGTTGTTTTCAGGAGTATATTGAATGAGTCTAAACCCATACGCCGGTAGAAAGTTGCGTAGTATTTTGTAAATATTTGTAATTCAATCTTTACTCCGGAATCGCCACCGGCCGAGCCGCCATTAGCTCGGTGAATCGCGGATCTTTGCGCAATCCGGCGAACTCCGAGTCTTTGTAGACGTCATCGATCCCCTTGTAACCTTCTTCCATCGCCCGGCGCAGATATTGCAGCGAGCGGTCGGTGACGCCCGCTCTTGGCGTAAAGCCTGGCCAGCACGTAGTAGAAGTGCGCCCGGTCCGCCGGAGACGACATCTGCGCCTGCACTCCGTTGTGGGAGGTGCGCTCGAAAATATCCGGATCGATGTTGCAGCGCCTGGTTGTAAGCCAGGCTGGCCTTCTCGAAATCCTTTTTGGAGAAATACGCCGCTCCGAGATTGCTGTAGAACGAGCCGGAATCCTGCGCGCAGCTTGATGGCCTTTTCGTATTGCTTGATGGCCTTTCCGTATTTCTTTTGCAGGTAGTAAATCACGCCCAGATTGTTGTAGGCGTCGGCGAACTGGCGATCGTTCTTGATCGCGCGTTCGAAATCCTTGCGCGCCTCGGCGAAGCGTCCCATCTGCAGTTCGTTGATGCCGATTTTGTTGTAGAGCCGGGCGTTGTTGGGTTCTTTGGCCAGCGGCGCGCGGTAGTAGTCGAGCGCATCGAGATAGGCTTTTTCCGCGCGCAAGGTGTCGCCGCGCTGCTCCAGTTCTGCGACGCGTGGCATCCGGCGGAGGCGGCTCGGCGCGCCGGACGGGTGGAGGAGCTAACCTGAACCTGCTCGGAGGAGTGAGCCTGCGCGAAGTGATGAATCTGGGCCAGCAGGGAAGGTAAGGCAGATCGCTGCCAGAAGGACGTAAAGCAGAGATTGACGACCCATAAGTCCACTCCTGAAGACAGAGCCAACTCGGCTGCGCGCTCGTCTACTGAGGACCGTTACCGCCGTTGTCCGCCGGTTTGGGCGGCGGAGGATTAGACGGTTTGTCATCCTTAAAGATACCCGCAATTTTGCCAAAAAACCCTTTTTTCTTCTTGTTGGGGTCTTCGGCGCGTGTCGGCCGTTGGCCGGCCGCAGGCGTCCGGGCTGGGCGCCGGGAGGCGGAGGCGGAAGGGCTTTCTCTCCTCCTAGTCCAAAAACCCGCGAGAAGAAGCCACGCATCCCGGTGCCCTGGTCGCAAGTCTCGCTGGGCTCGGTTCCGGCGATGAACGCCGCGCTGTAAGTCTCCGGACAGGAAGGAGTTGCCAGCAGATTGGTGGTCTTGTCGAGCTGCACATCCACCACGCCGGAGGGCTGGGAGAACGGCTTTGCATGTCGGAATACTGCGGGCAAGGTCGACTGCCTTCTTCATGAACTCCGCCCAGATCGGCGCAGCGGTCTGGGCTCCGCTCAGACGCAAGATCGCTGTAATCGTCGTAGCCCACCCAAACGATGCACAACAGGTTGCTGGTGTAGCCGGCGAACCATCCATCGTGCGAGCTGCCGGTCTTGCCGGCAGCGGGAGTGGTGAAGCCACGCTGCGCGGACCGCGTAGGCCGTGCCGAAGTTCATGACGCCTTCCATCATGTTGGTCATGAGAAGGCGACGCGCGGATCGAGCACCTGGCCGCGTTCCGGTTTGAAATCCAGCACGACATCGCCGTTGGCGTTGCGCACCGAGTTGACCACGGTCGGCGAAATCCGTATCGCCGGAGTTGGCGAAGACGGTGTAGGCCGCCGCCATGTCGATGGGGGTGGCATCGTAGGCGCCCAATGCCATGGCGGGCGTCGCTTTCACGGAGGCGATGCCGGCCGCTTTGGCCAGGTCCGCCACTTTGTCGTAGCCCACTTCCTCCGCCAGTTTCACGGTCGCGTTGTTCAGCGACATCGCCAGCGCGTAACGCGCGGTCACGTCGCCGTGATACTCCTCTTTGTAATTGCGCGGCTCGTAAATCTGGTCGCCGTAGGCGAATGTGCTCGGGCGCATCCTGGCACCATCGAAGCCGGGGTGAACACCGGGTTCGCGCCGTCCAGCGCGGTGTTCATGGCGGCGGCATAAACAAACGGCTTGAAGATCGATCCCGTCGGACGCTTCGCCACCGCGTGATTCAGCTGGCTGATGCCGTAGTTTCGCCCGCCCACCAGCGCCAGAACTTCGCCGGTGTGCGGATCCATCGCCACCAGCGCGACCTGGGCCTGCGGTCCGGGCAGGACTTTGGTTTCGTACTTGTTCTTGCCGATCTTTGTCCGTTTCGTGCGCAGCTTGGTGACCTGATCGTCGACCAGCTTGATTCCGGTTTGCACGGCGGCCGCCGCGGCTTTCTGCAAGTCAGGATCGAGCGTCGTGTAAATGCGGTAGCCCTGATCGTTCATCTGGCGTTCGTCGAGTTTGCTGATCAGCGTTTCGCGCAGCAGGTCGACGAAGTAAGGCGCGTCGCTGGCTTCGACGTTGGGCGGCGCCAGCTTCAGAGGCGTGGCCTTGGCCTTGTCGGCATCCGCCTGGGTGATGGCGTGAGTGTCCACCATGCTGTCCAGCACCAGGTTGCGGCGTTCCAGCGCGCGCTCGGGATGGCGATAGGGCGACAGATAGCTGGGCGCCTGAATGATTCCGGCGATCAGCGCCGCTTCCGCCGGAGTCAGGTCTTTCAGATCTTTGTTGAAATAGGCTTGCGACGCCTGGGCAAAGCCGCTGATGGTGAATGAACCGCGCTGGCCCAGATCCACGCGGTTGGCGTAGAACTCGAAAATCTGCTGCTTGCTGAACTTCTGCTCCATCTCCAGAGCAATCATCATCTCCGACAGCTTGCGCTTGACCGTCTTCTCCGGAGTCAGGAAGAAGGCGCGCGAAAGCTGCATGGTGATGGTCGAGCCGCCCTGCTCGTGGCGTTGGTGGGTCACGTCGACCCAGGTGGCCTCCGCCAGGCGGATGAAGTTCACCCCGCCGTGCTGAAAGAAGCGCCGGTCTTCGATGGCCAGCACCGCATCCACCATCAGCTTGGGAATTTCGTCGTACGTCACCAGTTGCCGCTTGGAGCGCTGCTCGGCGTCGAACAGGGAAGTGATCATCTGCGGTTCGAGTTCGTAGGCCGCCAGATCGCCCGCCTTGGCTGCGTGATGCTGTCGACCTTGCCGCCGCGAACACGAATGACGGCCGACTCCGGGCTGTGATAGGAATCGGGGCCAGGCTTGATCTCGATTCCGCCTTCGAACAGGCGGTAAGCTGCCCATCGGCGATTTGCCGTCGCCCTGGTCGGAATAGCCGGCGTGGCGCAGTTCGGCCGCAATCTCTTTGGCTTCGATCTTCTCGCCTACCTGGACGGCATGGGGGATGGCGTAAATTCGGGCGGAATTGCCGAAGACCGGACCCTTGAAACGCTGGTCGATCATCCGGCCAAACTTGACGTAGTAGTAGGTGAAGAATGCGCCGCGTGGCGGTGGCGAGGACGAGAAAGACCACCAGGGCGCTTGCAGCAGCGGATCGCGGGAGAGCCACCTTTCCGGTCTTGCCAGTTTTCTTGCCGGTCGGGATCTTGAGTTTTATGGCCACAATTCGATGGTTGGATGTGCTCTCTATCGCTTAGACGACAAAGCGCATACTTACCGTTATCCCGAACCAGAAATCTCTCCGAGCCGAGCGCTTAGCCCCGGATCAACCTTGCTGACGGACGAGACAGATCATTTCCTGTCGGCCGAGATCGAGCCGAGGTTCTGCTGGCACGCCGGTCGAGACTGGACGCCTTCTCAAGCCCGGATGACTTCGGATAGTACTGGTCATTTTACGCCTGCTTGCGTCCGCGTGCTCTTTACGGTACCTGCAGGTTCGGCACTCTGATACGTGGCCCGGGACAAGACTAGTCAGTCGGCGCGAACGCAACCGCATCGTTCGGTGACGCTCAAATCGGTCACGGTGTGGGTCAGGGCGCCGGTGGATGACTTGGTGTCAAGCACCGAGAACGCATGCTGGTTGCCGCGTTGGCGCAGAACGCTTCTCCGCCTCCCTGGTCCCACTTGCAGTCCGCCACGATTGGCAGTGCTGGTGAATGGCGACCCGGTCAACGGCGGTAAGTGCTCCCGGTAGTTGGGTCGAGACTGAAGCCCTCGATGGCCGTGATGTTGCCGTTAGTGTCCTGCGCCAAAGCTGTAAACAAACTGGCTGCTGGGATGTACCTTCAAGTCGAACAGCGTGGTTCGCTACGGTCGCGAAAGGAGAACCGGTGACCGGACGCCAGCGCGCCCGTCGTCGCATCAATGGCGAAAACGTACAGATGGTTGTCCCCGCTGATGCCGGTGAGCCCGATCGCGTATTTGCCGGTGAAATCGGTGCGCACTCCGGCCACGTTCAAGCCGAACGGGCTGCCCACCATCTGCGACAGTGCGCCGGTATTCTGATCGATGGAAAAGCCGTAAACCGGCAGGAAAGCCGATCCCTGGCCCGCGTACAGAAACTTTCCAGTTCCATCCACCGCCAGAACATGGGCGAAATCAAGATTGAAAGCGGAGAACGGTGAACCCGGCGTCGCTGTCAGGGCTCCGGTAGTGGCATTGATCTGAAACACTGAGATCTGGCCGGTAGTGTCGTTGCCCGACAAAAAGGAAACGGCCCGTCGGATCGCTCGCGATCGAATCCGCGCCCGACCGTGGCGAACGGACTGCCGCTGATCGCGGTCAGCGCGCCCGTGGTGTGATCGATCGTGAAAGCCTGAATGGTCAACGAATCGTTCTGCGGCAGATACAGGAATTTCTTGTTCACGATCAGCATGTCGCTGCCCGCACTGCTGGGCAGCGTCGGCGGAGTGAAGGGACGTGAGAGCGGCGAAAGTCCCAGTGGTGCTCAGGCTGGCGCCCAGAATATTGTTGGTGCCGTCGTAGTACAGGAAGGCAGCGGTATTCCCGCCTCCGCGGCGGTGGGGTTGTTCCCGGACCGCAGACCGAGCCCCCGACGAGATTTCCCCCCACTCGGACCGCCGAAGAACTGCTCGAAGCTGCTAAGGAAGTGGTCGGACAGCCGCCTCCGCAGCCGGCCCAGCCCAACATCGCGACCACCGCCAGCAGCGAGACAGAGAATTCTATTTGCCAGCCTCATTCACTTCCTCCACTCCCGAGTGTCTTATCGCGCGGATTCGCGTTTGCGCTTGCCCGCGGACTGCCGGCCACGCGATCAATTCCCGCTTTGGAACGCTCTATTGTGGCGTTCCTATCTCGCGAATTCCTCGAATGGTAGGTAGTTACCTGAATGGGAAACAAGAGTACGGAAGTAAGAGGAGTGGCGTTCCAGGTTCCTTGCGCCGCGACGCGAGTTCGGCGAAGCGTCACGAGTCTTGCGAACCGCTTCAGCCGGAGAATCTGCTGAGTCACGCCGAAGCAGATTCCTCCACGCCTCACGCGCTTGCGGCTGGATGCTAGACATGATGGCAGTCAGTCCTACTACGGGCTAAACACGCCCTTGTTTCTGGCGGAGGCGTTGAAGTTCAGATCCAGAGGATAGCCGGGAAGATTCACATGCACGGTGTATGCGGCTTCGATGCTCGACTGAGCCCGGTGCCGACTACTCCGTTGCGCACAACCTTGATCTGCTCCTTGGTAATCGGAACATCCAACTCCTGCGCCTTCTTGAAAACTTCATCGCGGATCACATCCTCGGTCTTGGTGGTGTAGGTACTCATCTGCGACTCAGTTTTGATGGCGTCTTCAAACTGGTAGTTGCTGAAGAAGGGAGGCGCCAGTGCGGCGATCAGATATGACCGCGGCAACCATGATGAAAATGCCAAAAACCAGTCTTCATTGCGCGCTCCGCTTCCGGTCGCGCGCCAGGTACAGTCGCTCAGCCCGCAGACCGTAGATTCTTTGTCGAAATATTCGGTTATTGCGGCGATGCTAGCATCCTCCATTTGACGTGTCGAGCGCCGAACCACTTCCACAGTACCTTCGGTAACCTTCTTTCCGACCGTGACGCGAAAGGGAATGCCCACCAGATCGGCATCCTTGAACTTGACTCCGGGCCTTTCGTCCCGGTCGTCAAGTAACACCTGGTAACCAGCCGACTCCAGGCGCGCGGCGATGTCCTCGGCGGCGGCCTTGATCTTCTCGTCACTCACGTTGGTCGGCGTGACCACAATCTCGAACGGCGCAATCTGCGGCGGCAGCCAGAAGCCGTTTTCGTCGTTGCCCTGCTCGATCGACGGCGGTCAGAATGCGCTCGATTCCGATGCCATAGCTGCCCATGATCGGCGTGACTTCCTTGCCATTCTTGTCCAGCACGCGCGCGCCCATGGACTCCGAGTACTTGTAGCCCAGCTTGAAGATGTGGCCGATCTCAACCGCGGTGTCGATGCGCAGCGGTCCGCCGCAGTTGGGACAGGCTTCGCCCGCCGTCACGCTGCGCAGATCGGCGTAAGCCGTCGGCTGGAAGTCGCGGCCCGGCGTGATGTTCTTCAGGTGATAGTCCTCTTTGTTTGCGCCGCCGATCAGATTGGTGCGGCCTTCGAGCGCTTTGTCCACCAGCAGCACCGGACGTTCGACGTCCTTCATATCCTTTGCCCAGGCGATGCCGATCGGTCCCAGAAATCCCGCCGGAGAATTAAACAGCTGCTTGATTTCTTCTTCCGTCATCGGACGAGTGGCTTTGCCGCCCAGCGCGGACGACAGCTTGGTCTCGTTCATCTGATGATCGCCGCGCATCAGCAACACCACGGCGCGCGTTTTCACCTTGCCGGTCTTGGCGTCCGTGTCTTCGATCATCAGCGCCAGCGTCTTGATCTTGTTCTTCGGCGAGACGCCCAGGAATTTCGCCACATCTTCGATCGTCTTCATTCCCGGTGTGTGAACTTCGAGCGGCTTGCCGTCGCCCTCGGCCGCGAGATCTTCGACCGGCAGCCAGTTTCGATGTCGCCTTCTCCAGGTTGGCGGCGTAATTGCATTTTTCGCAACTGACGATCTGGTCTTCGCCGGCCGGCGTCCGCACCATGAACTCGTGCGATTGCGATCCGCCCATCGCGCCTGAATCCGCTTCCACCACCATGTATTTCAATCCGCAGCGATCGAAGATGCGGCAGTAGGCGTCGTAATGCTTCTGATAGGAAACATCCAGGCCGGCGGCATCGATGTCGAACGAGTACGAGTCCTTCATGATGAACTGCCGCACCCGCAGCAGGCCGGACTTTGGGCCGGGCTTCGTCGCGAAACTTGGTCTGAATCTGGTACCAGATCTGCGGCAGCTGCTTGTAGCTGCGCAGTTCCTTGCGCGCAATGTCGGTCATGACTTCTTCATGGGTCATGCTCAGACACAGATCGGCGCCCTTGCGGTCTTTCAGCCGGAACATGTTGTCGCCCATGACCGCCCAGCGCCCGCTGGCCTCCCACAATTCCCGCGGATGAATGGCCGGCAGAAAGAATTCCTGTCCGATCTTGTCCATCTCCTCGCGCACGATGGCCATGATCTTGTTGAACGAGCGGTTGCCCCAGGAAAAGATAGGAGTAAATCCCGGCGGCCAGCTGGCGGATGTATCCCGCCCGCACCAGAAATTTGTGGCTGGCGACTTCAGCGTCCGCAGGCGCCTCGCGCAGAGTAGGAATAAAGAGTTGAGACCAACGATGCATAGTTAGGAGTCCTGGGTAGCAGGGAATTCATTATTGTAAATGATTGGCGGAAACTGAACTCGACTCTGGCTGCAGGAACAAGCAACATCCACGTGGGGACAGCCGCCCTCGGCTGTCCGGCCGAGCAAAGCTCGCGGGATTCAGACCATGCCCATGCCTTGCCCGTTGCTGCAAGATTCCATGCCGACTAGAGCACGCGCCCGATCTCGGCGGCCCAATTTGGACTGAGGATTATCAGGAGTCGCAAGGCAATCTCCTTCGGCAATCGGATCGCAATTTCTTCATCAGCATTCCCGGCGTCCACCGCGATGTAAATCGGCGCGGCCATTCCGCCGTTGTTCGTCTCACGCTCAGCGAGTTCCCGGGTAGATGTGGATGCACTTACCGTTGCTTTCGCTGAGCCAAATAGATGATCGGGTGCTCATGAGTTCCTCTGGCGTGGTTATCGACAAGATCCCTAGCGGGCTCAACCCAATTGGACACCTGAGGGCAGCTGTCCCAGGTGATCCGCGCAAAAACCGAGATAGTCGCTCCCCTAACCTGCCAGCTGCTTCAAAATCTCTTTCCCCAGCTTCTGCGCCTCGCCGAAAAACTTCTGATATTCGACGAACAGACGATTCAACTCCAGCGACTTGTCCGGCGTTGAGCCGCTTCCGCAGAATCATGTCGCGCACGTGGACAGGGTTCGGCAGGGTGGCGTCTTCGGTGAGTTCTTCCAGCGCGGTATTCGGATCGTAGTGATACATGGTCTTAATTGTAGCGCCGGCGTCCCGCCGGCTGTCTGGCGGGCGTCTGGCCCGCCCATCGAGCCGGCCGGGACGGCCGACGCTACATCATCTCCGTTCCCCACAAATCGTGCAGGTGGACGATTCCCAATAGCTTGCGGTCGCCATCGACCACGACCAGCGACGTAATCTTCTTTTCTTCCATCAAAGCCAGCGCGGTGGCGGCGAATTCGTTCGCGCCAATCGTTCTGGGCTTCGCCGTCATGCAATCGCCGGCGGTCAGATCCAGCACGTCCTTGCCGCGCTTTTCCAGCAAGCGCCGCAGATCGCCGTCGCTGATCACTCCCACCAGCTTCTCGCCGTCGACCACGGCGGTCACGCCCAGCTTCTTGCGCGACATTTCGTAAATCACATCCGGCATTCTGGTTTTCGGCGTGACTCGCGGCACGGCCTCTCCGGTATGCATCAGCGACTCGACCCGCGCCAGTCGCTTGCCCAGCTTTCCGCCGGGATGCAGATTGGCGAAGTCTTCTTCCTTGAATCCGCGCTTCTCAGCCAGCGCCATCGCCAGCGCATCGCCCAGGGCGAGCATGGTCGTAGTCGAAGCAGTCGGCGCCAGTCCCAGCCCGCAGGCTTCCTTGGCCACCGAGCAATCCAGTGCGACGTCCGCCGCCGCCGCCAGGGTCGAGATTTTTTCCGCGAGCTCGTGTGGTCGCGGGCGACTCGCCCGCGCCTTTCTCAAACACCGCATCCCCGGTCATGCTGATCAGCGGTACCTGCAGCCGCTTGAGAGTCGCCAGCAAGCGCAGAATCTCTTCCGTCTCCCCGCTGGCGAGAGCGCCAGCACCACATCGCCGCGCACCACCATGCCCAGGTCGCCATGCACCGCGTCGACCGGATGCATGAACAGAGCCGGGGTTCCGGTCGAACTCAGCGTGGCTGCGATCTTGCGCGCAATGATTCCACTCTTGCCCATGCCGGTGACCACTACCCGGCCGCCGCAGGCATAGATTAATTCGACCGCCTCGTCGAAGGCCGCCGCCATGGGACCGGCGATGCGATCAGCCAGCGCGCGCAAGGCCTCAGCCTCGATGCGAACCACGTTTTCGCCGATATGTTTCATGGAAGAAAAGAGATGTTAGCACGCGAAAGTCAGCTCTCAGCCGTCAGTCTTCAGCTCTCAGCACTCGGATGGTGAAGACAGTCTGCCTCTCGGTGGCAGTGACTGAAAGCTGAGAGCTGACAGCTGAAAGCTCTTCTAAAAATGATCGTCCATGCTGCTGCACCCGTCCCGCCAGGCTCCGGGCTTGTATGGCGCGGTCCCAGGGACCGGCCTGCCAGTTGTCTTTCTGCTTCTCGGGATGGATCCAGGGCGGCAAGGTGATAGAGAGATTGAGTGCAATCGCCACGGCGTACGGTTCGTACAGCGATCGCAGATGAGTCAGCTTTTCCTCGAACTCGGCGCCCTCGCGCAGTTTCACGCCGCGTTCGGCCAGGCTCTGCCGCAGCGCGATTCAGTTCCTCGGCCGGCAGCCGGTCGGGTGCGTTCGGGTTGTAGCGCGCATTCACCACCTGGGCCAGATCGACCACCGCGTGCCGCGCCATGGCGAAGGTGATTTTGGCCTGCTCGTTACGCAATCCGTCCACGCCGGCCATGACCAGCGCGCTGCCGTCCAGAATCGTGATCAGCGCGCCCAGCCACGATTGATTGTTGTGCTGCGATCGAAAGAAACTGAGCGCCGGATAAGAAAGATGACTCTCCAGCACCTCGGCCGCCCAGCGTTCCCAATCGCTGAAAAATCTGGTCGAGCACCGCCTGTTGCGGGCAGTTTCCGAACCGGGCCAGCAATTCGGTCGCGGACGGCGGCGAACCGGCGCGGGCGTCGAGCAAAGAGATTTCGATCTCGCGGCGCGAAAATGACGAATAAATCGTCGGCAAATAACCAATCACCACGCCCAGAAAGCCGAAGCCCAGGCCGGCTTCAATCACTGCCAGGGCGCGAGCCACTGCCGGAACTCGGGAATGATGTCCCCGTAGCCGAGAGTGAAGAAAGTCTCGCCGCTGTGGTAGACCAGCAGGCCGAAGGTGAGCGGCTCGCCGCTCAAACGGAAGTGTTCTCCCACTCCGTATTGCAGCAGGGCGAAGCCAAAGATCAGCCCGGCGGCCCACAAAGTCAGCAGGAAGATCAGCGAGAGAGGTCCGAAGTAGCCGAGAAAATTCTCCCGGCGCGCCTGATTCGGAATGCGGCTGGCCATTGCTTCGCCACGGAATCCAGGTGCGCCGGTAAAACCAGCTGGTGATGCGGAAGCTGCGGCGCACCCGCCGTGGCAGCACCACCGTCTCGAACGCATCCAGCAGGATGGCGAGGATGGAAAGAATTCCGGCGATGGTAGCGACGATATGCATCAGGCATTGACGGCGAAAACCTCAATGTAGGCGCGACTCCCGCTCGGCTGGCGCAGGAAATGGTAGCAGATTCAGTGCGAGCTCCCGTCGCTGGCCAACCGAATAGTTTTTCCGGAAGCCGCAGAGCGCCGGGCGGCATCGAGAATCTCGGCCACGATAACATTCGTTTCGAGAGAAGAAGGCGCGTCGGGCTGCGCTCCGTCCAAAACAACCGCCCTCAGCAGATTGATACGAATCGTCGGAAGGAGCAGGAACCGGCTTGGCCGGCATCAGTTTCTCCTGTTCTTCTCCTTTGAGCCGCACTCGCACATCGTCATGGCGGACCGTGATCACATAGCCGGTCTGGCCGTACACTTCCATATCCTTGCGATCGAACGGCCAGTTCCACGACGCCTGCAGGATCGCCTGTGCCTTGGGATAGGTCAGAATGATGGTCGCCTCATCATCCACTCGCGGATAAATTTCCGGCTTGATCTGCTGGGTGACCGCGGTCACCGAAGTGGGCCGCTGCCCATCCATCAGCCAGGTCATCAAATCGGCGCCATAGCAGCCGAAATCGTAAAGCGCGCCGGCGCCATTCAGCTTGGGATCGGTGAGCCAGGCGAAGAACTCGGGCTGCTACATTGATTTCCTTCGGACCCTGATGGCCGTCGTGGACGACCACCTTGCGAATGTCGCCGATCGCTTTCTCGTGGACCAGGTCGTAGGCCGCATGGTTGCTGCGATACCAGGAGGTCTCGTAATTCACCAGCACCTGAATCTTGCCCTTGCGCGCCGCATCGGCGATGGCGTGGGCATCCTCGGCGCTGACCGCCAGCGGCTTTTCCATCATGACCGGAATGCCGTGCCGCGCGCATGATCTCCACCACTCGGCGGTGATCGTAAGTGTTGGTGTACGCCAGAACCGCCTGCGGGTGCGTCTTCTGCAGCATGTCTTCCAGGTCGGTAAACATCAAACTTCGGTCGAGGTTGAATTGCGCGGCGTAGCGCGCCGCGAGTTGCTGGTCTGGCTCGGCGATTCCAACGATCTGGATGTCGGGCCGATGCAGTGAACGTTGGAAAAAGCCTTCGACGTGTCCGTGAACCAGGCCGGCGATCGCGACCCGAAGCGGTTGCGATCCGTCGCGGACGTTTGCGCGTGAGAAGCATCGTGAGCGTCATGAAAAGGAAGACCAGCCAGAAGCTTGCGGCGAAGAGATATTTCATGTGCGCACCTCTGTCGAATACGGCGGGAATGGTAGCAGATTCGGCGACGAAACCGGTTCACGGTTTTGCATGCGCAGCGGTGAGCGCATTCTGTATCGCCTGCAATTCTTTCAACACGCCGCGCAGCTTGGTGGACTCCAGCGCGTTCGCCCCGTCGGACTTGGCGTCCTTCGGGATTCTCGTGCACTTCCATGAAGACTCCATCCACGCCCGCTGCCACTGCGGCGCGCGCCAGCACGGGAATGAACTCGGGCTGTCCTCCGCTCACGGCGTGATCTCCATCGGCGGCCGAGGAGGCAGTTGCACCGAATGCGTGGCGTCGAAAACCACGGGAACAAACTTGCGCATGATGGCCAGCGAGCGCATGTCCACCACGAGATTGTTGTAGCCGAAACTCGATCCGCGCTCGGTCACGAACACTTTGTCGTTTCCCGCGCTGCGGCATTTCTCGACGACGTGCCGCATGTCCGCGGGCGAGACGAACTGGCCCTTCTTGATGTTCACCACGCGCTCGGTCATGGCCGCGGCCACGACCAGATCGGTCTGGCGGCAGAGAAATGCCGGAATCTGCAAGATGTCGGCGACTTCGGCCACCTTGGCGACGTCAGCGGTTTCGTGCACGTCGGTCAGGATCGGCACGTGCACTTCATCTTTCACTTTTTTCAGGATGCGCAGGCCTTCCGCCAGCCCGGGCCGCGATAGCTGCGAATCGAAGTGCGATTGGCCTTGTCGTAGGAGGCCTTGAAGATGAAAGGGAAGTTCAGCGAGCGGGTCACGCCCTTGATCACTTCCGCCATGAAGAGCGCATGCTCTTCGCTCTCGATCACGCAGGGCCCGGCGATCAGGAAGAGATTCCCGGCGCCGATCCGGACGTTGTCGATTTGAAAGGAAGTGGTCATGTTTGAACCACGGAGGACACGAGGACACGAGAATTCTTGAATTCCTCGTGTCCTCTGTGTCCTCTGTGGTTACCTATCTTTTCCCAACTTTCTCCGGCCGGTGAAACATCTCCACTTCGGAGGCCGTCTTTTCCGCCCGCCGCTTCAGCCCATGCTCGTACGCCGCGCCGACGAATGTCTTGAACAGCGGATGCGGCTCCAGCGGCTTCGACTTGAACTCGGGATGGAACTGGCAGCCGATAAAGTGCGGATGATCGGGCAACTCCACCATCTCCACGTAAGTGCCGTCGGGAGTCGACCCGGAAATCCGCAGTCCGCCCGCGGTCAATGTCTCTTCGTACTCGCGGTTGAATTCGTAGCGATGGCGATGGCGCTCGCTGATTTCGAGCTTGCCGTAAATCTTGTGCGCCAGCGTTCCGGGCTCGATCTTGCAGGTCCATGCGCCCAGCCGCATGGTGCCGCCCAGTTCCTCCACGCCGCGCAGTTCGCGCAATTTGTAGATCACGCGATGCGGCGTTGCCGGATCGAATTCGCTGGAGTTGGCGTCGGCCAGCCCGCACACGTTGCGGGCAAACTCGATGCAGGCCGTCTGCATGCCCAGGCAAATGCCAAAATACGGAACTTTCTTTTCGCGGGCATAGCGGATCGCGATCAGCATGCCTTCGATGCCGCGCTTGCCAAATCCGCCCGGCACCAGCATCCCGTCGTAGTCGGCGAGTTGTTCTTCGTAGGTGCGATCTCCGGTTTCGAGCCCCTCGGCTTCAATCCAGTTCAGATTCAGTTTCAGGTTGTGCGCCAGCGCGCCGTGGACCAGCGCCTCTTTCAGCGACTTGTAGGAATCTTCGTACTCGACATACTTGCCCACAATGCCGATCGTGACTTCGGCCTTCGGGTTGTAGACGCGGTGTACGATGTCTTCCCAGTCCTTCAGATCGCGATCTTTGGCCTCGAGGCGCAGGTAGCGAAGCACCAGCGAGTCCACGCCTTCACGCGAGAACACCAGCGGCACTTCGTAAATCGAAGCCACATCCTTGGCGGTGATGACCGCCTCTTCTTCCACGTTGCAGAAGAGCGCGATCTTCGACTTGATGTCTTTGGACAGAAACCGGTCGGTGCGGCAAAGCAGAATGTCGGGCTGAATTCCGATGCTCAGCAGTTCTTTCACCGAGTGCTGCGTCGGCTTGGTCTTCAGTTCCTGCGCCGCGGCGATGAACGGCACCAGCGTCACGTGCATGAACAAGGTGTGGTCGCGGCCCAGTTCCTGCCGCATCTGCCGGATCGCTTCCATGAACGGCAGCGACTCGATGTCGCCGACCGTGCCGCCGATTTCGACGATGGCGACATCCACATCCTGCGCCACCTTCTTCATGGCAGCCTTGATTTCATTGGTGACGTGAGGAATCACCTGCACGGTCTTGCCCAGATAGTCGCCGCGCCGCTCCTTGGCGATGATCTGCTCGTAGATTCGCCCGGTGGTCCAGTTGTTGTCGCGGGAAAGCTTGGCGTGGGTGAAGCGCTCGTAGTGGCCGAGGTCGAGATCGGTTTCGGCGCCGTCGTCGGTGACAAAGACCTCGCCATGCTGGAAGGGCGACATGGTGCCCGGATCGACGTTGAGGTAAGGATCGAACTTCATCAGGTTGACTTTCAGCCCGCGGCTCTCCAGCAGGCAGCCGATCGAGGCCGCCGCCAGTCCCTTGCCCAATGAAGACACCACGCCGCCGGTCACAAAGATGTACTTTGCCGACATCGATTCCTCACCTTAAATTGTCTTTGAGATTTTGTGCAGGATGGGTGCACGACTAATTATGCCAGAAAAATATTCGGGTGACTAGGCGAAGTTTTTGGATGACATTCATCACGCCGTCTCATCCAACGAGAAAGCCGGACGGAGAGCTAAGAATGCAACGCAAAATCGATCCAGCTTCGGGCAAGTCAGGTTTGGATGCCAGACTGCGCCTCTACATCTATCGTTTCTTCATCAGCCACGGGCGGAGCTCCGTCGGTTGCGGAGATGATTCGACAGGGATCGCTCATCCGTTAAACGATCTGAAGGCCGCTCTTGAGCGCCTCAGCCAGACCCACGCTTTCGTCCTGCAGGAGAATGGCGAGTTATGGCGAGCCGCGCCATTTTCCGCCGTGCCAACAGCGTTCCCGGTGAAGGTCGGGCGCCGATCGTAGTACAGCAACTGCATCTGGGACGCCCTGGGTATCCCCGCCATGCTGCATCAGGACGCCCGCATCGATGCCTCTTGCGCCTGCTGCAACTTCGAAATGGTGTTGAATGTGAAAGACGGCCAACTGCTTGCCGCATGAAGGGTCTCGGTCACTTTGCTGTGCCGGCCAGCCAGTGGTACCAGGATATCGTGTTCACCTGAAAGACAATGCTGCTGTTCCGGTCGGAACAGCACGTCGACCGCTGGTGCCGCCAGTGGAATCGTCCTCGCGGCGGTGTACTGACTCTCGACCCAGGTCTGGGGCCTGGCGACGGAATGGTACGGCGACCGCCTGAGCCCTCAGTGGCGCCCCAAAACCGCTGCCGAAGGCCGCGCCGCGTTTGCCACCCTCGGCCTCGTCTCAGATTTCTGGAAGCTGCCGGATTGAAAGGTCTTGGCGGAGTACACTGGGCAACGACAGGTTGCATCCAATCCATTTGGTATAGATTTTCGGTCATGTGGCACCTTCATCGTCTCCTGATCGCCCTGCTGGCCGGAGCGGCGCTGCTCCTGCTGACCGCCAGGCCTGCTCCTGCGCAGCACCTCGCCAAGCGCCTCATCCTGAAAGACGGCTCCTACCAGCTTGCCACCAAGTGGGAAGTCAAGGGCGAGCGCGTCCGCTACCTGAGCGCCGAGCGCAACGAGTGGGAGGAAGTGCCTAACTCCATGGTGGACTGGGCCGCCACTGACAAATACGAAAAGGATCGGGCCGCCGGCAAACCGGCTCCGGAAGCGGTGGCGCTCGACAAAGAACTCGAAGCCGAACGCCAGGCCGACGAAGCCAGGTCTCCGCACGTCGCACCCGGCCTGCGTCTGCCCGACGACGGCGGCATCATCCTGCTCGATACTTTCCAGTCGCAGCCCCAGTTGGTCGAATTGCAGCAGAGCAGCGGCGAGCTCAACAAGAACATGAAGGGCAACATCCTGCGCGCCAGCCATCAATCCCATTGCCAGCGCCAAGCAAACCATCGAGCTTCCCGGATTGCACGCCAAAATTCAGGCGCACGCCGCCGTGCCCGCGATCTACGTCAACGTCGAGCAGCAGGATCAGCTCGACAATGCCACTCAGATCGCCGAAAAGAAGCAGCAGGAACCCTTCCCTGGGACCGCTTTCGCATCGTGCGACTGCAGCGCCAACAAGGACAAGCGCATCGTGGGCGACATCAAGATCGCGGTTTACGGCAAAGTCAGCCAGGAACAAAAGTTCGTGCCCACGACTGCGAGCAAGCTGACCGGCGGCTGGGTCAAGGTAACTCCCTCCAGCGATCTCGAACCGGGCGAGTACGCAGTAGTCGAGCTATTGGGAAAAGAGGGCATGAACCTTTACGTCTGGGATTTCGGTGTAAACCCCTCCGCCGGCCCCAACGCGACCGCGTGGAAACCCGACGCCTCAGCCACCAACCCACTCCCGGACAAGCCAAAGGAATTGGAGAAGAGGTAATAGGGTCTGGCCTGCCCAGGAAGGCGTCATGAAACATATAGCGTGCAGCACATGTGCTTCCGCCCTGCAGTCGATGGGTTTCGTAGCGCCGGCGTCCCGCCGGCTGTCCTGCGGGCCTCCCGCCCGCAGAGTGACGAAGAACACGCCAAGGTATTCCAGGCAATGAAAGAAACGTCGGATATCAGGTTATAAGCGCGAGATGCTTCAGACTTCGCTTACGCCAAGGTCTTCCGTACTGAAATCTCGCATCCATGTTTCGAACCCAGCTCCAAAAACATTGACCCTCATCTCCCCCGCAATTAAACTGGCAGCGATTTTCCTTGCCTCGGGACTCGCCCTTGAAAATTTATCGTTCCACGCGCCAGCTGCTGGCTGACGTCCAGCATGTGCTCGCGGCCACGCAGCCTGCTTTCGATCATTCTCCCCTGGAGGATGTGATTGATCTGCTGTGCCGCGGACGTCACTACGCCTGGGTGGGCATCTATCTGGCGGTCGGAGAAAACGGATCGCAGCCGTCGTTGGGCGCTGGCGGCGATGCGCCGGACCGGCTGGCCCTTCCGGAAACCCGCTCCAAAATACTTATCTCGATAAAGTTGGCGTCACGCGAGTTGGGAGTACTCAGCGTCGAAAGCGATCGTGAAAACGCTTTCGGCGTCGAAGACCGCGTCCTGCTGGAAGGCGTGGCCGATCCGCTGGCCCGCTTCCTGTCCAGCCGGGGAAAATACCTTGGCCGCAAGGCTCGAGCAATACAAGGTCAAAGAATTTAGGTGCGACGAATACAGGACACCAGGAATGGCGAGGAACATCAGGGACACCGCGAGCATTCCGCCCGCGCCCGCGAGCCGCGAAAGCTTGACCCAGCGTCGCCAGGCACTCCCGGAAATTAATCAACGCCGCCTCAAAACGTGCGATAGGCCGAGCCGCGAAGCGGCGCAAAAATGCAGCCCCGGGCGCAAGCCCGGGGTAGGCAAGCGAAAACGACGCGAGCCCTGAAAGGGCGAAAGAAGGGTCACGATAAGGGCATCTCGCTCGAGGTCATTGTTTTGCGGAATGCCGCTCGAGCGCCGGGTCGCTGAATCCTTCGAACCCGCGTCATCTCAACCCGCCAACTTCGCCGCCTCTTCCTGAATCCGCTTCCACGCCCGTCTCCACGTGTCGAGCTGTCGTGTTGGTCTGTCCTACGCAAAACCGCAACGTCATGCGGTCGTTCAGCCGCGTATGCGTCAGATAAAGATCGCCGCTGCGGTTGAGGCGATCCATCAAAGTCTGATTGCTTTCGTCTCCACCTTTGTGGCGGAAGCACACCAGGTTCAAGGGCACAGGCGCGGCCAGCTCGAAGCGCTCGTCTCTCTTAACCCACTCGGCAAAATTCTGCGCCAGTGCAACATGCTGCCGAATGTGATGCTGCAACCCTTCCACTCCATAGTGGCGGATCACGAACCACAACTTGAGCGCCCGAAAACGCCGGCCGAGCGGAATCTGCCAGTCGCGATAATCGATCACCGCGCCGGTTTCGGTCGCCTTGTTGCGCAAATATTCCGGCAGCACGCTCAGCGTCTGAATCAGCGCCTTGCGATCGGCGACGTAGAAGCAGTCGCAATCGAAGTTGGTGAACATCCATTTGTGCGGATTGAAGCAGTAGCTGTCGGCGAGCTCCAGGCCGGCATGAATGTGGCGAAATTCGGGACAGAGCGCCGCCGTGCCCGACATGGCGGCGTCCACGTGCAGCCAGAGCTTGTGCTCGCGGCAGATGCGGCCAATTTCAGGCACCGGATCGATCGCATTCGACGACGTCGTGCCCACGGTGGCGCAGACGAAAAATGGAATCAGGCCGGCGCGGCGGTCCTGCTCGATCTGCCGCGCCAGTGCCTCCGGGCGCATGGCGAAATTCTCGTCCACTTCGATCAGCGCGCAGATTGTTCCCGCCCGATGCCGGCGATCTGCGCGCCTTTCTCCAGCGAAGAATGTGCCTGCGACGAGGTGTAGGCCACCAGCTTTCCATCGCAGCCGTGGGCGATTGCTGGCGAAGTTCGTGGCCCGTTCCCGCGCCGCCAGCAGCGCGCACAGCGAAGCGCTCGAAGCCGTGTCCTGGATCACGCCTCCGCCGCTGCTGGTCGAAAGAAATTTCTGCGGCAGATCCAGCATCTGGACCAGCCAGTCCAGCACATGCGTTTCCAGTTCGGTGCAGGCCGGACTGGTGGCCCACAGCATCCCCTGCACGCCCAGGCCGGAAGAAAGCAAGTCGCCGAGAATCGCCGGGCCGGAAGCATTGGAAGGAAAGTAGGCGATAGAAATTCGGCGACTGCCAGTGCGTGATGCCGGGAAGAATCAGCTTTTCGATATCCGCCAGGATGGCCGCGAAAGGCTCGCCCTTGCGCCGGAGGATCGGCCGGCAGCGACGCCCGAATCTGTCCCGGCTCGACCCGCGAGAGCACGGGAAACGACTCGATGCGC
Source organism: Terriglobia bacterium (assembly GCA_963696825.1). Taxonomy (GTDB): domain Bacteria; phylum Acidobacteriota; class Terriglobia; order Terriglobales; family Acidobacteriaceae; genus JAIQFF01. The sequence continues at coordinate 127,853 of CAVOLN010000005.1, read as the reverse complement.
GCGTAGTAGTCGGCGATCCAGTCCACCACGGCATGTCCGTGGCGCCGGAACTCGTCGGGAGTCATGTGAAACGATCTTTTCGGTGGCCATGCATTCTCCCGTGAGACTTCGTGACTTCGAGGATTTCCTTCGTGTACCTTCGCGTCCTCGTGGTTGAAGGTTCTGAGCCGAAACCTCAACCCAGCTGCCCGTAGTACACCCGCGTGTCGTACTCGAACGTCACTCGATCCGTTCACCTGGTGCGCATCGAATATCCGCCGCAGTTCGTGCAGCATGGGCTCGTAGGCTGCATCGTCCGGCTTGCGGCGTGTAGGAAGAAGACAGCAATCGTCCTTCGAGCGCGGGATAGTCGAATTCCTGCTGATAGTCGAAAGTGCGCAACTGAAATGGCGAGGGCGCGAAAAACGTTTCGATTTGCTGCGGTCGTGCGCTCATGGCGGACATCCTGATAGTCGGTGCCGTACTCGAGCAGCAACTGCTCGTACTCGCGAAGAAACGGCGTTGAGTCGGTGCGCCGCTCGTTCCACAGCAGCACGGTCCAGCCGCCGGGCTTGACGAATGCGGATGAACTCGCGCCGCGCCTTCTCGCGATCAAACCAGTGGGCCGCCTGGGCGGCGGTGACGAAGTCGACGCTGTGATCGGCGAGAGTGGTCGCTTCTGCGGTTCCCTCCACGCTGGTGAAATGTGGATAGGCGCGCAGAAATTCCTCGCCGGCCTTGCGCATGTCGGCATTCGGTTCGACGCCGAACACGCGATTGCCATTCTCCAGCAACATGCGGGTGAAGATGCCGGTGCCGGAGGCAATATCGGCGATGACGGCAGCTGGGGTTGAGCCCGCATTCGTTCTTCAGCAGATCAAGAACCGCAGGCGGATAGCCGGGCCGGTAGCGAACGTAGTTTTCCACGCGGGAAGAAAAGCGCTGGGTCGGATCTTTGACAGCCATGAAAATAGTTTAACGCGAGAACCGATGGATGCAAGCGAGCGACGCCTCAGCTCGTGCGGGCTCGACAGCCTGCGCACGCTTCATCCAGCGCGAGCGAGACGCTCAGCGCGTACATTCGCCCAAATCCGTCTTAATTGTTAAATTAGAAGACTTCACATGCGCCTCGTCGTCAAAGTCGGCACCAGTCTGATCGCGCCCGGCGGCCGCATCGACACCACGCGCATGCGGGCGCTGGTCGATCAGCTCGATCTTTCCCGCCACGAGTATCTGATCGTCAGCTCCGGAGCCATTGCTTCCGGCATGGCGCATCTGGGCCTTCAGCGAACGGCCGGCCACCGTGCCTCTCATGCAGGCCTGCGCCGCGGTCGGCCAGAGTCTGCTGATGCACACCTACGAGCAGCTTTTTTTCGGCAAGAAAGTCGTGGCCCAACTGCTGCTTTCGAGCGACGACTTCACCTCGCCCGTCCGCTACCGCAACCTGCAGAATGCGCTGCATGAATTGCTGAAGCTCGGCGTGGTTCCGGTGGTGAATGAAAATGACAGCGTCTCGGTGCGCGAACTGGTGGGCGCGTTCGGCGACAACGACGAACTGAGCGCGCTGCTGGCCACCGCCGTCAAGGCCGACTGGTTGCTGCTGCTCACCGACGTCGATGGCTTCTACGTTCCCAATGGCAAGCGGCCGCGCCTGCTGCGCACGGTTCGCAAGCTTACCCCGCAGATGGAAGCGCTCTGCAACGGCAAAGGCAAGCTGGGCACGGGAGGCATGCGCTCCAAGCTGCGCGCCGCCAAGCTGGCCAGCGAAGCCGGCGCGAACGTTGCCATCGCCAATGGACGCCACGCGCACGCCATTCCCTGGGCGCTCGAGCGCAAGATCGGAACTTATTTTCCGCCGCAGCGCAGAAAGTCCTCCGATGGCAACTAGCGTCCAGACGCCAGCCTCGACCCGCGACAAGCTGCTGCGCGCGCGCAAAGCGCGCGGCGCGTCTGGCGCAGCTCACGACGGCGCAGAAGAATGCCCTCTTGCTGGCGATGGCCGATGCGATTGCGGCCAACGCCGCCAGCATCATTGAGGCGAACCAGGCGGATCTGGAATCTCCGGACTCGCCGGCGCGATGCGCGACCGCCTTCTGCTCAACTCCGGAGCGCATCGCGGCGATGGCTAGCGGCGTGCGCGAAGTGGCCGGCCTGCCCGATCCGGTCGGTGAAACCTTGGCGGAGTGGACGCGGCCCAACGGTCTGCGCATTCGCAAAGTGCGCGTGCCGCTGGGCGTTGTCGGCGTGATCTACGAATCGCGGCCCAACGTGACCGTGGATACGGTCTCGCTGGCGCTCAAGACCGGCAACGCCATTGTCCTGCGCGGCGGCAAGGAAGCGGTCCACAGCAATCAGAAGCTGGTCGAGATCATGAACGCAGGTGGCCGGAGTTCCCGAGGGCGCGATCGAGCTGCTCGATTCGAGCACTCGCGATTCGGTGCACGAACTGATCAAGGCGCGCGGCCTGGTGGATGTGCTGATTCCTCGCGGCGGTCCGGGCCTGATTTCCTTCGTGACCGAGAATGCCACCGTGCCGGTGATCGAGACCGGAGCAGGGAACTGCCACATCTTCGTGGACGAGTCCGCCGATTTCGAAATGGCCGACCGCATCGTGATCAATGCCAAGACGCAGCGTCCGTCGGTGTGCAATGCGGCGGAGAAGCTGCTGGTGCACGAGCGCATCGCCGCGGAATATGTTCCGCGAATCGTGAAGAAGCTTGCTGGAAAGCGGCGTCGAAGTGCGCGGCGACGATGAAACTCTGCCGTCTGGCTGCGGGAATGGCCGTCCGCCCCGCCGAAGCGCAGGATTGGGGCGAAGAATATCTGCGGCTGTGCATCGCGATTCGGGTGGTGGCCGAGCGTCGAAGAAGCGATTGAGCACATCAATCGCTATTCCACGAAGAATTCCGAAGCCATCGTGACCCGCGACGAAGCCCAGCGCGCGTCTGTTTCTGCGCCTGGTCGATTCCGCCGTGGTGTACTGGAACGCCTCGACCCGATTTTCCGACGGAGGAGAATTCGGCTTTGGCGCGGAAATGGGCATCAGCACCCAAAAGTTGCACTGCCGCGGACCGTTCGCCCTGGCGGAATTGACCTCGGCGAAGTACGAAGTGATCGGTAGCGGGCAGGTGCGATAGAGCAGTTATCGCGATCGACTTGCGAGCTCTGCGATGAATAAACTGAGACGAGGTGAACGACGTTGTTGCAGCCCGGCGACATGGCTCCTGATTTCGATCTTCCTGTCCTGATTGGCGGCGTGAAGAAAGCAGTTCCGCCTGTCCGAGCACCGGGGCAAGCAGCAACCTGGTGCTGGCTTTTTATCCCGTGAACTGGGAGCCGGTCAGCGCCCAGCAGATGATCGCTTACCAGGTGGAGCGGGAAAAATTCCTGGCGCGCCAGGCCGAAGTGGTCGGCATCAGCGTGGATCACATCATGAACACCACTTCCTGGGAGCGCGAAATTGGCCCCTTCGATTTCCTGCATGTGCAGCGATTTCTGGCCGCACGGAGAAGTCAGCCGCCAGTACGGCGTGTTGCGGCGAAGCCGATCCCTTCGCGGGAGCCAGCGAGCGTGCCATCTTTGTGGTCGACAAGGCGGGCAAGATCGCGTTCAGCAGGATCTATCCCGTGGACCAGCTTCCCGATCTTGATGAGACGCTCGAAGCGTTGCGCGGAGTTGGCATGAACCTGAGACGTGAGTCGTGAGCAGCGCAGGCAACAGGAGCCCGATGAAATTTATCTCCGCGGCGGTTCTCTTCGTTCTTTCTTCTTTTCTCCAACCTGAGTGGAACATCGCAATCCGCGCCGTCGGCCGGCAACTCAGGCTCCGCTTTTCGGATTTCGCAACTCGGCCGACGAGATGGCGCGGGAAATCCGCTTCATGGTCGTGCCCGATCCGAAACTCGCCGAAGAGCATCTGCGCATCCTGACCCAGGCGCCGCACATGGCCGGCACGCCCGAAGACAAGGCCACCGCCGACTACGTCGCCCAGAAATTTCGCGACGCCGGCCTCGAAACCGAGATTGTCGAATACCGCGTCTGGATGAACTATCCCGCCGAAATCAGCGTGGACGTGACCGCGCCCGCCGGCGTCACCATGCACGGCCCGACGCGCGAGCGGGTGAACGGCGATCCCTATCAGGACGATCCCCGCGTGGTGATGCCGTTCAACAGCATGTCGCCGTCCGGAGACGTCGAAGCCGAAGTGGTGTACGCGAACTACGGATCGCCCGACGATTTTCAGAAGCTCGAGCAGATGAAAATCGATGTGCGCGGCAAGATCGTCCTGGTGCGCTACGGGCAAAATTTTCGCGGCGTAAAAGCATTCGTCGCGCAGGAGCATGGCGCCGCGGGCGTGCTCATCTACTCCGATCCCGCCGACGACGGCTGGCGCCACGGAGACAAATATCCGCAGGGCCCGTGGCGTCCCGACACCGGCGTGCAGCGCGGTTCCATCGGCTACATGTTCCAGTTTCCCGGCGATCCGACCACGCCGGGAATCGCGTCCGTGCCGTCACTTGCCCGATTCCAAACGCACGCCGCCCGAGCAGTCGGCGCAGTTGCCGAAAATTCCCACGACGCCGATTTCCTACGCCGACGCCTGGCCGATCCTCGAACACCTGGGCGGACCAGACTCGCCGCGCGACTGGCAAGGCTCGCTGCCCTTCACCTATCACGTCGGACCGGGGCCGGTGAAAGTGAAGATGCATCTCAAGCAGGACTATCAGTTCCGCACCATCTGGGACGTGATCGGCCGCGTACGCGGCAGCGAATTGCCTGACGAGTGGGTGGTGGCCGGCAATCATCGCGATGCCTGGGTCTATGGCGCAGTCGATCCCAACAGCGGCACCGCCGCGATGCTGGAATCGGTGCACGGCATCGGCGAGCTGCTGAAGTCAGGATGGAAGCCGAAGCGGACCATCGTATTCGGCAGCTGGGACGCCGAAGAAGAAGGACTGATCGGTTCCACCGAATGGGGCGAGCAGCACGAAGCCGAACTGGCCAATGCGGTCGCCTACTTCAACATGGACGTGGCGGTCTCAGGTCCGAAGTTCGGCGCGTCGTCGGTGCCGACGCTCAAACAGTTTCTCCGCGATGTCACCAAGGTCGTGCCCGGTCCCAAGGGTGGCATGCTGTATGACGATTGGCGAAAGACCAGCCAAGCCGGTGGCGATGCCGAGCGAAGGCCCACGCAGGACATCGGCGGCACGGAACGCGCTTCCCGCCGCGCAGGGCAAGTCCGATGTCTCCGTCGGAGACCTGGGCAGCGGATCCGACTACACCGTCTTCCTGCAGCATCTGGGCGTGCCCTCGTCCGACATCAGTTCCTCCGGATCGTACGGCGTCTATCACTCCGTCTTCGACAACTTCAACTGGTTCAAGAAATTTGGCGATCCTGATTTCATCTACGAGCAGGAGATGGCGCGCGTGTTTGGAGTGGAAGCCATCCGCATGGCGGACGCCGACGTGCTGCCCTACGACTACGAGGAATACGGCAAGGAAATCGCCGCCTATGTCGATGCTGCGCGGAGAAAGGCGGACGCTGTGTTCGGCAGCCAGTCTCCCAATTTCGCCGAGGCGGCTCGCGCTGCCCATCAGTTCGAGCAGGCGGGAGCGAAGATTCTGCGCAAGCAGCAGAATCCCGGTAATGACTCGGCGCGGCTCAATCAGAGCTCTGCGTCAGGCGGAACGCGCCCTGCTGATTCCTGAGGGACTGCCCAACCGTCCCTGGTTCCGTCACGCCATCTATGCTCCGGGACAGTACACCGGCTATGCCGCGGTGGTGATTCCGGGCGTGAATGAGGCCATCGACAAACACGATCTGGAGCGAACCCGGCAGCAGATCGCAGTCCTGGCTGCGGCGCTGAATCGCGCGGCGAAGGTGCTGGAGGACTACTCGCTGATGACGCCCGGCAATGCGGTCGCACAGATTCTGAAGACCCTGCCCTCGGCGGCGGCCGCCACTTTTCTGGCGCTGTTTCCGATCGTGAATCCGTTCGGCGGAGTTCCGCTGTTTTTTGCGCTGACCGCGGATTTCCCGGCGGAGGAGCGCAACCGCACCGCGCTGAAGACCGCGATGTACGTGTTCGGCATCCTGGTGGTCTTCATGTTTTTCGGACGCTTCGTGCTCAACTTCTTCGGAATTTCGCTGCCGGTGCTGCAAGATTGCCGGAGGACTGATTGTGGCCCACACCGCCTGGGGCATGGTGACGGCTTCAACCCGAATCACTCCGGCGGAGAGCGACGAGGCCGCCGAGAAGAGCGACATTTCCCTGACCCCGATGGCGATGCCCATGCTTTCCGGTCCCGGCTCGATCGGCGTGGTGATGGGCCTGGCGGCCAACGCCGACAGTATGACGACTTACCTGGGCATGGTGATCGGGATCGCGGCTCTGGCGCTCAGCGTCTATCTTGTTCCTGCGCCTGGGAGGTCCGCTGGTGGCGAGGCTGGGGCCGGGAGCGGTCGCCGGCATCACCAGAATCTTCGGCTTTCTGATCTTTGCGGTAGCGGTGCAGTTGGTCTGGGACGGCGTAGCCGAATTCGGCAAGTAGCACAGATCATGTGGGGACAGCCGCCCTCGGCTGTCCAGCTGAGCTGAAGCTCGGCAGTCTGTAGCAGCTGCGAAGGATCGACGCCTGCAGAACAACTGCTCAGCTCGCTGAGCCGGACAGCCGACGGCGGCTGTCCCCACGTGCACTACTTCAGGCTGACCAGCTTCTCCACCAGCTCCGAATAATCTTTCTTCTCCAGCCCGTGAACCTGCTTGTTGTACTCATCCACTTTGCTGGAATAATTCATCGAGCAGAATTTCGGGCCGCACATGGAGCAGAAAGCCGCTTCTTTGTAGTAGTCATCGGGCAGAGTCTCGTCGTGCATCGAACGCGCCGTCTCGGGATCGAGCGACAGCGCGAACTGCTTTTCCCAATCGAAGGTGTAGCGGGCGTAGCTGAGCGCGTCGTCGCGATCCTGCGCGCCCGGACGATGCCGCGCCAGGTCGGCCGCGTGCGCGGCGATCTTGTAGGCGATGATGCCGTCTTTCACGTCTTTCTCGTTGGGCAGACCCGAGATGCTCTTTGGGCGTGACGTAGCAGAGCATGGCGGCGCCGTGCCAGCCGATCATGGCCGCGCCGATCGCCGAGGTGATGTGGTCGTAGCCGGGAGCGATGTCGGTGACCAGCGGACCCAGGGTGTAGAACGGCGCTTCGTAGCAGAGCTCTTTTTCCTTATCCACCTGCTCTTTGATCTTGTCCAGCGGCACGTGGCCCGGACCTTCGATCATGACCTGCACGTCGTACTCCCAGGCTTTCTTGGTCAGCTCGCCCAGAGTCTTTAAGTTCGGCGAACTGGGCTTCGTCGCTGGCATCGGCGATGCAGCCGGGACGCAAGCCGTCGCCCAGAGAAAACGAAACGTCGTGCTTGATGAAAATCTTGCAGATGTCGTCAAAGCACTCGTAAAGAAAATTCTGCTTGTGATGATGCGCCATCCACTGCGCCAGAATCGCGCCGCCGCGGCTGACGATGCCGGTGATGCGCTTTGAAACCATCGGCAAATATTGAATCAGCACGCCGGCATGGATGGTCATGTAGTCCACGCCCTGCTCCGCCTGCTCTTCGATCACTTCCAGCATGACGTTCTTGTTGAGATCTTCAATCCGCTTGACCCGCGAGATGGCTTCGTAAATCGGCACGGTGCCGATCGGCACCGGCGAGTGGCGCAGAATCGCTTCGCGAATTTCGTGGATGTTGCCGCCGGTGGAGAGATCCATCACCGTGTCGGCGCCGTAGTGCACCGACGTGTGCAGCTTCTTGAGTTCTTCGTTGATCTTCGAGGTCACCGCCGAGTTGCCGATGTTGGAATTGATCTTGCACAGCGAGGCCACGCCGATGCACATGGGCTCGAGTTCGGGATGATTGATGTTGGCGGGAATAATCATCCGCCCGCGGGCGACTTCGTCGCGAACCAGTTCGGGCGAAAGCTTCTCCCGGTGGGCGACGTATCCCATTTCCTCGGTGATCACTCCCTTGCGGGCATAGTGCATCTGGGAGAAATTGCCGTCCGTATTCGTTGGCCTTGCGGCTTGCGATCCACTCTGCCCGGGGTTTGGGAACGCTGCTGTCCGTTGCTGCCATTGCCGGCGCTGCCGTTCGTGGGAGTCATTACCAGTTTGTCCTTTGAAGTATCTGTCAAAGATTATACGCCGCATAGAGCTGATCGATCCTGAAGGCGAAAGCATCGTCTGCACAGACGCAAGGATCCGCACTGCATTACCGTGGAGCTTTCTGCAATCTCTTGCGGATATCTCTGCGCATGCGGTAATCCTTTGCCTAAGACACCACATAACATTTTCCCGGCTTGTCCGTCTAAGCCCGAGGCCCTAAAATCGACGGTCCATTCCGATGAGGTCTTCCATGCGCTTAATTCGTTTTTTGCCGGCATTTCTTTTGTTGCTGGCCGCCAGTAGCTTTCGCCCAATCTCAGCCCAGCGTTCAATCCCGACGCGATCGACAAAACCGTCGATCCCTGCGTGGATTTCTACCAGTACGCCTGCGGCAACTGGCTGAAGACCGCGGAAATTCCCGCCGACCAGACCTCCTGGGTAAGCTTTGTCGAAATTCGTGAAAGAAATGCGGCGGTCATGCGCGAGATTCTGGAGAAAGCCGCGGCTGGAGACTCCCGGACGCGATGCCATCGCCCAGAAAATCGGCGACTACTACGGCTCCTGCATGGACGAAAAAGCAGTCGATGCCCAGGGGATTGAAGCCGCTGAAGCCGGAACTTGATCGCATCGCCGCCGCGAAAGACAAGGCCGCGCTGATCGAAGCCATTGCGCGGGTTCACCTGATCGGGCCCAATCCGCTGTTCAATTTTTATTCATCGCCTGACCTGCACAACGCCAACGACGTGATCGCCTACATCGACCAGGGCGGCTTGTCGCTGCCCGACCGCGACTACTACCTCAAAGACGATCCCAAGATGGCGGATGCGCGCAAGAGCCTGGTCGAGTACGCCACGCAGATGTTCACCCTGGCGGGCCAATCTCCGCAGCAGGCCGCAGATTCGGCGCAGACGGTGTTGCGCATCGAGACCGCTCTGGCCAAGGCTTCCATGGACCGCACCGCGCGCCGCGATCCCAAGAATCGCGATCACAAAATGACGCGCGAAGAAGCCGTCGCCCTGGCGCCCAATTTCTATCTGAATCGTTATTTTGCCGCCATCGGATGCCCCCAGCTTTTCCAGCCTGAACGTCACCAACCCGGATTTCTTCAAGCAGGTGAATGGCGTTCTGGATTCCGAATCGCTGGATGCCCTGCGAACCTATGTGAGCTGGCATCTGCTGGACGGCGCCGCTCCCTGGCTTTCTCAGCCGTTCGTCGATGCCAACTTCAAGATGCAGAAGGCTTTGACCGGACAATCGGAAATCAAGCCGCGCTGGAAGCGCTGCGTGAGCTCAACCGATGACGCGCTGGGCGAGGCCCTGGGCCAGCGCTACGTGGAGCAAACTTTCGGCGCCGACGGCAAACAGCGCATGCTGAAGATGGTGGACGCGCTGGAGAAGAGTCTCGATCAGGACATCCGCAACCTGCCCTGGATGACCGAAGAGACGAAAAAGCAGGCCAAAGTAAAGCTGGACGCGATCCGCAACAAGATCGGCTATCCCGACGTCTGGCGCGATTACAGTTCGCTCAAGATCGTGCGCGGCGATCTGCTGGGCAACTTCCTGCGCGCCAACGAATTTGAAGCCCGCCGCCAGATTGCCAAGATCGGCAAGCCGCTGGACCGCAACGAATGGCAGATGACGCCGCCCACGGTCAACGCCTATTACAGCCCGCCGCGGAATGAAATTGTCTTTCCCGCGGGAATTCTGCAGCCGCCTTTCTTCGACAAGCAGGCCGACGACGCCGTGAACTTCGGCGGCATCGGAATCGTCATCGGCCACGAACTGACCCATGGCTTTGACGATCAGGGCCGCAAGTTCGATCCCGCAAGGCAATCTTCGCGACTGGTGGACGGCGCAGGATGGCACGGAATTTGAAAAGCGCGCCAGCTGCGTCGCCGACGAATACAGCAACTTCGTCGCGGTGGACGATCTTAAAGCTCAACGGCAAGCTGACTCTGGGCGAAAACACCGCCGACAACGGCGGCGCGCGCATCGCGCTGATGGCGCTGGAGCAGATGATTGCCGCGCAACCCGGGCAGCACTGCAGCGCAAACCATCGACGGCTACACGCCGCAACAGCGCTTCTTCCTTGGCTTCGGTCGCGCCTGGTGCGAAAAGCGGCGTCCGGAATACTCCCGCATGCTGGTCAGTGTCGATCCCCACTCGCCGGGCAAGTACCGCGTGAATGGCGTGGTGCGGAACATGCCGGAATTCCAGAAAGCATTCAACTGCAAGGCCGGACAACCCATGGTGCCGGAAAACGCCTGCCGCGTCTGGTAGGGATCGGAAGCGGCTCACAGAACTGAATCCCGGGAGCTGACCATCACAACTGACATCCGAGAACTGACATCTGACGAATGACCACTGACGAATGACCACGAACCCTCCGCTAACCCGAACAACCCGCCAACCTAATCACTAAACACCGCACGCAAAAGGTAGTAATCTGCACCGGGGCGAGAAAAGAGGTGTAATGAAAAAGGTGAAGAGATTACTAGGAGTGTTATTGGTGATATGCGTAGCGAGTCTCACGCAAAGATTATTGGCACAAGAGCGGGGCGGCCAAGAGAGAGCCCAACCGGAACAGCATCAGGCGCAACCAGCACACCCTGCCCAACCTCAGCAACATGGCGGACACGAACAGGGAGTTGGCGGCGGGCACATTCCGCAGCACGGTCCGCCTCCTACCCGAACTCCAGCCGCCAAGCCGCCGCAACATCCTCCCCAGCAGGCGGAGCAGCGGCGGACCTACCAGGATCAGCCCGGGCATCCGCCGGCACCACACGTTCACGCTGAGAATGATCGTTGGGTGGGCCACGATACCGGCAGAAACGATGCTCACTATCACCTCGATCATCCCTGGGAGCACGGACGTTTCACCGGGGCGATCGGGCCGCAGCACATCTGGCGTCTGCATGGAGGCAATCGCGAGCGCTTCGACGTGGGCGGCTTCTACTTCCAGGCTGCGCCCTACGACTACGACGCTTGTGCTGAGTGGCTGTGGGATAGCGACGACATCGTGATCTATGACGATCCCGATCACGTTGGCTGGTACCTCGCCTACAACACGCGTTTGGGAACCTATGTGCACGTAATGTATCTGGGAAGCTAAAAGCTAGTGGTTGAAAGCCGGGGCGGACCGGGCGTCCGCCCCTTCGTTGCCACTGTCCTAATTCAGGTTCTCTCTGCGTTCTTTGCGGAATTTCTTTGCGTTCTTCGCGGTAAAGTCCTTTGACTTTTCTCGAAATAAAAACAAAAAGATTTCAACCGCAAAGTCGCCAGGAAACGCCGCGAAGGACAAGAAACTATCGGGTCAGTCCTCATCGACTAAATTGACTTGCCTCAGTCCACGGCCTAACATTGGCGCCACATGCTGGACCAGACAGTCTCTCATTACCGCATTGTCGGCAAGCTCGGTGGTGGCGGAATGGGTGTGGTGTATGAGGCGGAAGACCAGCGCCTCGGCCGGCGTGTTGCCCTGAAATTCCTTCCCGAAGAACTGGCGCAGGATCCCCAGGCGCGCGAGCGATTTCAGCGGGAAGCGCGGGCGGCATCAGCCCTCAATCACCCAAACATCTGCACCATCTACGACATCGGCGAGCACCAGGACCGTCTCTTCATCGTCATGGAATGCCTGGAAGGGACGACACTGAACCACCTTATCGAGGGCAAGCCTCTCTCTCTCGAAAAGCTTCTGGACTTCGCCGTGCAGGTTGCGGATGCGCTCGATGTTGCCCACGCGGCGGGCATTGTCCATCGCGACCTGAAACCCGCGAATCTGTTTCTGACCAAACGAGGTCAGGCGAAGATCCTGGATTTTGGCTTGGCGAAAGTCTCGGCTGGACCGTTGCCGCCGTTGCAAACCGCGGCCGGGTCGTCGCCCACCATGGCTGTAGATCAGGATCATCTCACCAGCCCGGGAAGCACCCTGGGGACCGTGGCCTACATGTCGCCGGAACAGGCTCGTGGCGAAGAGTTGGACGCGCGCACCGACCTGTTTTCCTTCGGCGCCGTTCTCTATGAAATGGCCACCGGGCGGCAGCCTTTCAGCGGCAACACTTCCGCGATTATCTTCGATGCCATCCTGAACAAGCCGCCGACCGCACCCGTCCGCATCAACCCGGACTTGCCTGCGCAGCTCGAGGGCGTGATTAATAAGTGTCTGGAAAAGGATCGCAGCCTGCGTTACCAGACCGCTTCCGATCTTCGCGCCGATTTACAGCGCTTCAAGCGCGACACCCAGTCGGCCAAGATTGCCGCAGTTTCGGGAACGGTTCGGTCAGCAGCTCAGGCTCAAAAATCACCTCGCTGGCCGGTATGGGCGGCTTCGGTCGCTGCCGTCGCGATCGTTGCCGTGCTGGTCGCCGCCTACTTTGCGGGCTGGTTCGCTTCCACCCAGCCTTATTCCCAGGCCCAGCTCAAACCGCAGCAATTGACCACCAACGCCTCCGAAGACCCGGTCGCGGTCACTTCGATTTCGCCGGATGGAAAATATCTGCTTTACGCCGATCTCGAGGGACTTCACCTCAGGCTGATTACCACCGGAGAAACCCAGTCGCTTCCCATTCCTGATTCCTTCTGCTTCCGTTGAGCGCGCATTCAATGGTCCCAGGATGGGACCAAATTGCTAGTGAGCGGACCAGTGGCGCAAGAGAAGCAAGGCATCTGGCTTATCTCCGTCATTGGCGCCACCCTGAAGAAAATCCGCGATGACGCTTTCGACGCATCCCTTTCTCCCGATGGATCGCAGATCGTCTTTCGTGATTCCATCACCCGCGAAACCTGGCTGATGAACGCCGACGGCGGGCAGGCCAGGTTCTTCCTTAAGCCGGAACCAGGCTACCATCTCTATTCCCCGACGTGGTTTCCCAACGGCAAACGCATTCTTTACGTGAAATACCACGAAGATAATGGCGTGGTCAGCATCGGGTTGGAAAGCCGGGATCTCAAAGCCGGCGACCCGGTTCCCCTGCTTTCCAACCCGCAACTTACCGATCTCTGCTGGGGCCAAAGCGGACGGCTCATCTACTCCGTGCGCGAGCAACCGCCGAACCAGTACGACTCCAATCTCTGGGAAGTTCGCGTCGACGAGGAAACAGGTAAGCCCAGGGGAAATCCCCGGCGCCTCACCGACTGGACCGGATTTTTCTTCAACAATCTGGATTTGACCGCCGATGGAAACCGTTTCGTCTTTCTGAATGGAAGAGCGCAAAGCGATGTTTATTTCGGCGAACTCGCCAACGGTGGAAGCGAGTTAAGGACACCCCAGCGAGTCACCCTCGATGAGCGTGTGGATTGGCCCGGCGGATGGTCAGCCGACAGCAAAACCTTGTTTCTTTATTCCGACCGCAACGGAAATTTCGATATCTACAAACAGGGCTTGAATGAACGCAATGCCGAATCGGTTGCTACCGGGCCCGATGAAAAATGGGCGCCCCAGCTCAGCCCGGACGGCAAGTGGGTGCTTTACATGCAATGGCCCAAGTCCGCTGATGGCGCTGCCTTTAATTCTGGAAAGATCATGCGCACTCCGCTGGCGGGTGGTCCCGCGGAAGCAATCATGGACATCAAGGGACATCCTGAAATTCTTTTCGGCGACCCGACTTTTTCGGTTGGAGGTTTTCCCAGCTTCCGCTGCCGGCCGCACGCTCCCAGCGGTTGCGTGCTTGCGGAAAAAGGCGACAATCAAATCATCTTCACCGCCTTTGATCCTCTGCAGGGAAGAAAAGCCGAGCTCACCAGGGTTTCGGATGATCCCGACTCTTCAAACTGGGACCTTTCTCCCGACGCGACTCGCGTCGCGGTCTCCGTCTTTGACTACAAGGCGGCAGATATTCAAATCGCTACTTTCGGAGGAGGAACACCGCAGAAATTGTCTGCCATGCCATGGGCGCAACTGGCTGCGGTGGCGTGGGCCGCCGATGGCAAGAGCCTGTTTCTGGCCAGCATGTCTTCGCGAGGCACATCCATGGTTCACATGCCCCTGAGTGGCGCACCAAAGCTGCTATTCAAACAACCGAGTTGGGATATCTTCTCGCTGATGCCTTCGCCCGATGGCCGCTACCTGGCTTTTGGTCCTGTCATCTATACCGCGAATGCCTGGACCATCGCATCTTTCCCCCGCAACTAACCATAATTTAAAGAACTCGACCACATTGGTGCCCGAGGATGAGTGACTGGTGTAATCGCGATTTCTCGCCAGTGATCGGAGCCTCGGAAGAGATCTCCTGAAAAGTGACGTGGACGCACCAGGGCTACTGTCCTCGTGCATCCTTTGTCTCTGACACTGGTACCAGATGAGCGGCGATCATCTTCCACGCCCCTGCTCGCTTCGTGTAGACCATGGCACAACGCAAAATTGTCGGGTCACCGGTGGTGATCATGCTTCCGAATACGACCGCCGTATTACCGATAACTCTTGCGTTGAGGCCCACGAAGTGGGTATTGGTGAACGTTGGCTCGCTGCCGCTCGGCGGCAAGAGGCTTTGCTTGTCGATGATGTGATTGTCAGGCGTGCTGCCAGCGAAGCTGTTGTCAATCATCTGACCTAAAGCCTCGCCGTTGCCCTTCTGCGATGCTTCCAACCATTGCTGCTGTACCTGGAGTACCGCGGCCTCTTCCGGTATCGCGTTCGACTGCGCGAAGAGTGCCGTGCCGACCAATAGGAGAAATAGACAAACGTGACCTTTCATAGGTACCTCCATGGATTTACAACGCCGAAATAGATTAATGACCGCAACCTGCGCAGGCTGTTTCCATCACGTAGCCTATGTAGCCCGCAAACCACACCAACAATGCCAGTGCCGCCGTCACGGCAACGATCGGAACCATGCGCTCGGCAAGCCGACCGGGCAAAGCGATAGTGACAAACTCCCTGGTCGCGCTGAGCCAGACACGAAGCAGGCCAAGAAAACCGCTTCGGGAGTATGCTTCTGAGACCTGTTCATCGAAGACTTCGACCATCTCGGCGCCAAATTCGCGGCGAAGCTCGTTGGGATAGAGGACAAGAGACGTCGCGTAAACCTTGCGGCTGACTTCGAGGACGGCGGAGACGGAGTTGCCGTTAACGTGCGTCATGGGGCGCCAACTTTCTGCGCTGGGCGGAGCGCACCAGCGATTCCATACGATTCAACTCGGCTTCGAATAAGTGGCGACCGCTGCGTGACAGGCGATAACAGCGGCGGCGGCGTTCGGAGTCGGAGGGGGTCGAGGTCTCTTCAATCAGCCCGCGTTCCAACAAGCGCTGGAGAGTGGTGTAGAGCGTCCCCGGTCCCATCGTGAATTGTCCGCCAGAGACAGTTTCTGCTTCCTTCATGATTGCGTAGCCGTGCTTTTCGCCTTCAGCAAGGGCAAACAGGATGTAGAACACGGCCGGACTACGAGGCAGCAGCTCGCGAACAGGATCGGGGATTGCCGTTTTCCGCATATATCATAAAGTGATATATCACCAACAGATATATGTCAAGCTGTTCGTTGGCCGTATAGGAAAAATAATTGACGTAATCAAGGCGATGACACCAACTGCTGTCGGTCCTCCGCTTTCCCCTGGAGCTTTCAACCGGCGGCGGATATTCAGTGCAGCCCGCCGAAGTCCTTGAAGCCTTTTCGTCGCTGGTCGCTGTAGCGTTGTAACGCGTCGTTGATGACGGGATAGGCTTCCGCCGCAGGCTGAATCTCATCCACTTCCACCGCTTTGCCTTCCAGTTGTTTGTAGTCCTGGAAGAAACGTCGCAACATGAGCAGCCGGTGGGGCGGCATTTCGCTGGCCTCGTGGTAGGCGTTGAACTCCGGATCCTTGGTCGCGACTGCGATGATCTTGTGATCTTTTTTCCCGGTGTCGATCATGGTCATCAACCCGATCGTCCGGGCCTGAATCAGGGTCAACGGGACGACAGTTTCCTGGCACAACACCAATACGTCGAGAGGATCGTCATCTTCCGCGAGCGTCTGCGGAATAAAGCCGTAGTTGGCAGGGTAGTAAACGGCGGAGTAAAGCACGCGGTCCAACTTGATCAGTCCGCTGGCTTTGTCGAGCTCATACTTCACGCTCGATCCAAACGGGATCTCGATAATGCTGGAAAATTCCTGCGGCAATTTGTCGCCGGGCGTCACGTCATGCCAGGGATGAATCATTCAGCCTCGCTTGGGTGCAGGTCCCAATCGCATTCGGACCCTGACCGCATTCGTATGCTGCCCGCATTATAGATCGGCCTTCCGGACATCTTGACCTGCGAGGGGAGCCGGAATAGAGTCGTGTTTTATGTATCATGCTTGTAATTCCGAACCGCTTGGGCGGTGAGGAATCTGCTTATGTCGAGCGATACCGGCAAGTACGTGAAATTCGGCGGGGCTGTGGCGGTAATCCTGCTCTCCCTCGGATACCTCGCCTACACCGGCGTGCAGGAAAGCAAGAGCTACTACGTCACCATCAAGGAATTGCGCGACATGGGCGACGGCGCTTATACCAAGCATTTGCGCGTCGCCGGCAATGTGCAACCCGGTTCGATCAAACGGACCGGCACCCAGGTTCAATTTGTTCTGGTAGAAAACGATCAGCCTTCTTCCCGTGATCTACAGCGGAACCGAAGCGCCGCCCGACACCTTCAAAGACGACTCCCAGGCGCTGGCCGACGGCAATTTCGGACGCGATGGCGTCTTCCACGCCAAACAACTGCAAGCCAAGTGCGCCTCGAAATACGCCCCGCAACAGGCAGGTCAACCAGCTAAACCCGCCGGCACTATGTCGAACTAATCTCACCAACAAAGACGTAGGCCCAGACGGCTCGTCTGGGCAGGCGAGGGAAGCTCGCCAGAGGTTTTGAATTTTGTAGCGCCGGCAAGATGCCGGCGCTACAAGAAGCCCTGCCCTGAAGGGATGCCGGCGCTACACAAAGCTACTTTCTCTCCCGCCCTCGACTTCACCTTCCCCTTCGACTATCTTCACAATCACGTGGACGTCTCCCCCATAATCACCGTCACCGCCGTGGTCAAGCAGTTCGGCCGCTTTGCCGCGCTGCGCGGCGTCAACGCCGAATTCGCTGCGGGAAGGCTCTACGCCATCCTCGGCGACAACGGCGCCGGAAAGACCACACTCCTGCGCGTCCTCGCCGGACTGGTGCAGCCGACTCGTGGCAGCATCCAGATTCTCGGCACCACAACCTTCCGCGCGGTATGCCATCAGCTCGGCTACATGGCCCATCCGTCGCTGCTCTATGACGAAATGAGCGGCATGGAGAACCTGCGTTACTTCGCCCGTCTGTACGGGATCGACAACGATCAGACTTGCGCCGCCGGCATGACCACCGTAGATCTCGATCCCGACTCTCGCCCGCCCGGTTGCGCAATATTCCCAGGGCATGCGGCAAAGATTGTCGCTGGCCCGCGCGCTGCTCAACGATCCCAAAATTCTTTTGCTGGACGAGCCTTTTTCCAACGTGGACGTGCGTTCGGCGCGCGCCATGGTCGCCCTGCTGGCGCAGCATGCGCAGCGCCGGCAAAACCATCTTCGTGGTCACCCACCAGGCGTCTTTGCTTGAAGGCGCGGCCGACGAATTCGTCTGGATGGAAGCCGGGCAGATCGCCCGCCGAACTCCTCATCTGCAGCCGCGCGAATCGAAATGAGTGAAGCACATGAGTGAACAGGAAAAATGAGCCAATTTTCCCCAGCAGTCGCCGGTCCAGCAGCCACCGGCGTGACCCAGGCCACCCTGGCCAAAGATCTGCGCCTGGAGTGGCGATCGAAAGACGCGATCAACTCCATGCTGTTTTTCGCCCTGCTGGTCGTCGTCGTCTTCAGTTTTTCTTTTGATCCCAACGCCGAAGAATCGCGACAGATCGCCGGCGGGCTGATCTGGGTGGCGTTTCTGTTTGCCGCGGTCGTAGCCCTCAACCAAACCTGGGCGCGCGAACTGCGCAACCAGGTTCTGGACGCATATCGCGTCTCCCCCGCTCCCGCCAATTCGCTTTTCATGGCCAAGGCGCTCGGCAATTTCATTTTCGTCGGCGTTCTGGAAATGCTGATGACGCCGCTGTTCATCATGTTCTACAAGCTGCGCCCGCTCGGCCCCGCCTGGCAACTGATTCCCGTCGCCGCTGCTGGGCACCTGGGCCATCGTGGTGAACGGAACGTTTTTTCGCCGCCATGTCGCTGCGTACCCGCAGCCGCGAGATCATGTTGCCGCTGCTTCTTTTTCCCATCTCTATCCCCGCGCTGCTGGCCATGGTGAACGCCACCACTGCGATTTTGACCGGAGAAATGTCGCCGAGTTCTGGATTGTATTGCTTACCACTTACGACGTGGTGTTTACTATCGCTTGTCTGTTCTTATTCGAACTGGTATTGCACGCCGAATGAAGCATGAACGAGAATGAAACGGGCCTTCCCCATCCTCGCCCTGCTGACCGCCGCCCTGTTGAGCTATGCGCTCTATGAGGCGCTGGTGGCTGCTCCCACCGAGCAGACCATGGGCAACGTGCAGCGCATCTTCTACTATCACGTGCCCTCAGCCTGGACCGCATTCCTGCTCTTCTTCATCAACTTCGTCTGCTCGATCCAGTACCTGGTGCGTTCTAGCCCGGTCGCCGACAAGCTGGCCAACTGGACCGTCATCGCGATCGGGATTGCCACCTGCATCGCTGCGTTCGTCATTCGTCCCCTGCCGCAGGGCATGGAACCCTCGTCGGTCGCCACCACCGGGCTGGCCATCGTCGGCCTGTATTTCCTGATCAAGAAGTATTTCTCGCGCGAGCGCGACTGACGTGCTGGCCGTGGTCAGCGCCGAAGTAGGCGTCGTTTTCTGCACCGTCGTCCTGGTAACCGGGCCGCTGTGGGCGCGTCCGGTGTGGGGCATCTGGTGGACCTGGGATGTCCGCCTCACCTCAACCCTGGTGCTCTGGCTCATTTACGTCAGCTACCTGATGCTGCGCCGCTTTTCCACCAGCAGCCAGACTCCTCTGCTGGCGGCAGCTTTGGCGATCTTCGGCGCGCTCGACGTCCCGCTGGTCTACTTCTCGATCTGGATTTTTCGCACCCAGCATCCGCAGCCCGTCATCGGTGGCGGAGGCTCGATTGATCCCCGCATGTTGCACGTCCTGCTGATCAACTGGCTGGCCTTCCTTTGCTTTGCCGGGCTGATTTGCTGGTCACGCTATCGCCTGGAAGATTTTGCAAAGGGAAGTGGAAGAAACCCAGGCCCTGGAAGCGATGCTCGAACCACGGAGCTCACGATGAATTTCCTTTACGCCGCCTACACCGCCACCTGGCTCATCCACATCACCTACCTGAGCTATCCTGGTGCGACGCTACAAACGCCTGCAGCGCGAGATTGAAGAGTTGAAAAAAACAGATAGTTCGTAAGTAGCTATCGGCTCTTGCTTTCAGCTCTCAGCTGTCAGCCATCAGCTAAACCAACTCTTCGATTCGGCCGAGACTCCGATCGCCAAGCGCCACACACAGCATGTCGATCTCACCAGCAGATTTGAGATTATTGAAAATTACGAAGGATAGAACCGCGAAACACAACGAGCAGAACCAGGACTCTGGGCGGTACGAAAAGTGGACAGTCCACCGCTGAAAGCTGAAGTAGCCAGAAGCTAGTAGCCAGCAGCTAGCTCTATGTCCCAAATCTCCCGTCGCCGTTAAACTCCGCGGCGGGATTCGAGCGCAAGAATTCATACTCTTCAATCATCGCCGCCACCCCGACTCCGGGCCCGGCGTGGGAAGTCTCGACTCGAACCACGCGGGCGGTGAAGCGAACCCGCACCGGTTCGGTCAGAGTGACATGCGGCGGGAACGTCATGGTCACTTCGATGCCCATGCCCTCGGCCAGAGGACGATCAAGGTAGAAAAAGACGCCCCGCGCGCTTACGTTTTGGGTTTCGGTCGACAGATCACGAAGTCCCTGGCCGGCCAATCGCACCGTGGCCGGCAAACGCATGTCAAAGCGCCGCATGGTGCGCCGTTCGTGCCCGGGTTGTAACGGGGGAATTTCTCTTCTCAGGTGCATGAATCCAAACCCAGCCAAATGTCACCCCAAATTACGGGCACCATCCGCTGACCAATGCAAGGAATGGTGCCAGATTTACTTATCTACCAATACTTTGCAAGTGCAAATATTGCAGGGAACTGACTCGGTAAACGCTTTAGCAGCCAGGGTAGGGGGAGAATCTCAAAAGCGCACACTAACGCTAAGACTGAACAGGTGCACGCGAATAACCATCGATGGAGAATCGTGCCAGGGTGATTTCCCATGCAAACAGACCAGTTAGAGCGGCAAATCTCGTCAAGTGCCAAAGCCGCAGGTGAAATAATTTGCAGATAACGAGTTCAATCGGGGTCGACTAGAGCGCAAGCTTCGCGCTTCTGCCATAGCGATTCAGTAATACGGGGCAGTCTCATCGGAGCGTGCGACTCGCAGGCCCAAGCCCACCGGAGGACGGGATTTGCGTTGCCGGGCGGCATCTCCGGCCCGCATTCCCCGCATCTGATTCCATCATGTGGCCGAAGTGTGCCGCAGCTTGACAGTCTATCCGTCAGATGTTTAAGTAGTTACTTATTTTTCGCCCATATTCTGGTGACAAGTACGCGTGCCGCTTCGCAGATGCGAGGCGGGCTGCTGTTTGTGCGCCGTCTTTCTTCCTCTCCATGAATCGGGACAACCCGGAGGAGCTGGTGACATTGAATTTCCGTCGGCTGGGAACAGGCTATTGCCCTGTCCTGCTGTCCTTCGCAACATTACTACTGATAGGCGCTCTGGCATTGAAGCCAGTTCGCGCAATTGCCGGATTCGAGCGGAAATCGGCTCGGTCTTCGGCGTCGTTTTTCCGCTTCCGAGCGCGCTTCCAACCGCCCGGTCAGTCGCCTGGCATTGGATCAGCTTCCCCTCAGCTTTGAGCCCAATCAGGGTCAGACCGATTCCCAGGTCAAGTTTTTAGCCCGCGGAGCAGGCTACGGAGTATTCCTAACCTCCGACCAGGCAGTCCTGGCGCTGAGGCCCGGCCTTGTCGAGTCCAGCGCCGCAAAGTCCAGCGTCACGAAGAAGCAAAATTCGGTCGTGACCATGCAGCTCGCGGGCGCGAACCCGGCCGCAGCCGTAACCGGCACTGACGCCCTTCCCGGCAAGAGCAACTACTTCATCGGCAACGATCCGGCGAAGTGGCATCGCG
This sequence comes from Terriglobia bacterium, assembly GCA_963696825.1. Lineage (GTDB taxonomy): Bacteria > Acidobacteriota > Terriglobia > Terriglobales > Acidobacteriaceae > JAIQFF01. The sequence goes on along the minus strand of CAVOLN010000005.1, from coordinate 106,552 downwards.
ATATTCCGCAGTTTGCTCGCGTGCGCTATCAGCAGCGTCTATCCCGGCATTGACCTGGTGTACTACGGCAACCAGGGACAACTGGAATACGACTTCGAAGTGGCTCCCGGTGCGAACCCGGCAGAAATTGCCTTTCAGATTCCAGGGATCGCAAAGGCCCGAACTCGACGCCGGGCGATCTGATTCTGGCCGCCGGAAGCGGCGAGGTCCGGCTGAAAGCGCCGCGTATTTACCAGCTGTCTGCGTCCGGGCAACAGACTGGTTGCCGGACGCTTCGTCGTCCGCCGCGATGGCAAGGTTGGTTTTGAACTCGGCGGCTTATGATCGCAGCCGGGCGCTGGTAATCGATCCGGATACTGGCCTATTCGACCTATTTCGGCGGCAGCGACACCGAATCCTGCTCCGGCTATTGCCGGAAGTCGTAATCAACGGCGTCACGGCGCCGCCTTCCGGATGTCCCGCGATTGCGGTTGACGCCTCCGTCCAACATTTACATCGCGGGCTCGACCATGTCTGCGGATTTTCCGCTTACTCCGCTGACTGGGACGACTCCTCCGCCGCGCCTTTCAGAGTACGCTGGCCGGCGCTCCCGATGTTTTCGTCACCAAGTTGAACTCAGCCGGCTCCGCCATCGTGTTCTCCACCTACCTGGGCGGGAACGGAGTCGATATCACCGCCGGAGTCGCGGTAGATTCCGCTTTCAACGTGGTAGTGGCGGGTACCACCACTTCCACCAACTTTCCCACCAGCCGGCACGGCTTTTCAGGCCACTCCGGCGAGTACCGGCGCGCACGCGTTCGTGAGCGAACTGAATGCCGACCGGGACAGACTCTCCTGTACTCGACCTATCTTTCCGGAAACGGCGCGGAATCTGCCCGCGGGCTGGCGCTCGACTTCCGCAACAAGATTTACGTGATCGGCACGACCACGTCCAACGCTTCAACCCACGCGACCCTTCGTTTCCCGCCACGCTGGGCGCGATTCAGACCACTTCGCTGGGGACATCCAGTTCTTCGTCAGCAAGATTGATCCCACGCTGATTGGATTTCCCAGCCTGGTTTATTCCACCTACTTTGGCGGAGGCAATCCGATCGACGGACTCACGTTGGGTGGCGGAATCGCGGTCGATGCCAACGCGAATGTGTACATCACCGGCGGCACCAACTTCCTGCACACCGGCAGCACGGCCACGGATTTTCCCATCATCAACGCCTACCAGGGCTGCCTGGACACGCCGCCGCCAGCGACCCCGCCTACGACGCCACCGACTCCCAATTGCTCGACCACCCGTCACCGCGACTGACGCCTTTGTGGCCAAGATCAATCCGGCTGCCGCGTCCGGGCTCACAGTTGCTGTACTCCACCTACCTGGGCGGCACCGGCGATGATGTGGGATACGGCGTCGCCGTGGATTCCGGCCTCAGCGCCTACGTCACCGGTTCGACCACTTCGACCGATTTCACCCTGCCCACGGGCACGTACTGCCATTCCAGGGTCCTCAATGGCGGCGGCACCGCAGCGACGCTTTCGTGGGCAAGTTCGGGAATCCGTGCACCGGGATCCACCTGCACCACCACTGCCGTGCCATTCACCTATTTCTCCTATCTGGGGGGTTCCGGCACCGATGTCGGTCTGGGCATCGCCGTCGATACCTTGCAGGGTGCGCGCATCGCCGGCTGGACCAATTCGCCGAATTTCCCGGTACCCAACAATCCCGTCCAGGCAACTTTGAAGCGGGCCGGTTGACGCTTTTGTATCCCGCATCGACACCACCGCGAGCTCCACGATCGCGCTCGGTCACTACGGCACATACCTGGGCGGCAGCGGCCGCCGATTTCGGCACCAGCATCGCCACCGACGCGCAGGGCAACAGCTATGTTGCGGGTGAGACCGCGTCGACCGACTTTCCCACTGCGAATCCGATTCAGGCACGCTCTCAAGGCGACCAGCGACGCATTCGTCAGCAAGCTGGGTCCGACGCTCAACCTGGCCGTCACCGAGACCGTGACGCCCAATCCGGTGGGCGTAGGCAACAACGTCACCTTCACCTACACCATCACCAACAACGGCGACCTGACCACCGGCATTATCTTTACCGATGTCATACTCGTCCGCCGGCGCAACCTTTGTTTCCGCCAATAGCTCTCCCGGGCAGACCAATTGCCCAGCCACCGGCGGCACCGTGACCTGCACGGTCGGAACGTTGAACGGCGGAGCGGTTGCCACCGTCGACGTGATTCTGGCTCCGACCCAGGGCGGTTCCCTCAGCGACGGCGGCAGAGTCACGGTCTTCGGCACCGGCGCGGTCGTTCACCCCGGCCCCACCCGCCGTAGCAGCCGTGAATGATTTCGGCGTCACCGTTTCTCCGCCGACAGTGACTGTGGCCGCGGGCATCCCCGCAAGCTACACCGTCACCGTCACTCCGACCGGCAACATTCCGGATACCGTCACGCTTTCCGCTTCCGGTGCGCCCACGTGCGCGACCACGACGTTTCCCAACGGCGCAACCTTTACCAACCTGAGCAGCGGAGCACAAAGCCGGCAGCTGGTGGTCAACACCACGGCGCGCGTAACCACTCCAGCCAGTCTTTTCCCCAGCGGCGACCTTTTTATGCCGCACTGTTCCCGGTCTCGGGATTGGCTCTGCTGGGCGTGGGAATTGGTGGAAAGAAGTCATCGCCGGCGTCGCCTGTATGATGGCCGCGATGCTGGGCGTTTTCTTCGCCCTGGTCCTGTTTCAGGCAGGCTGCGGTTCCAGCAGCACGCACTACCACCACGACAGGAACTCCGGCCGGCACCTACAATCTCACCGTGACCGCGACCTCGGGCACAGCCACGCGAACCCAGCAGATTGTGTTGGTAGTGCAGTAATACTGAGAACAGAGAACTGAAAACCAAGAACTGAAAGAATCAAACCAACCAGCGATGCTCCGGGCAGTCCGGTTCCGTTTTATGGAAAGAAAAGCGCTGCAGTTGATCTCGAAGGAAGAAGCCGGGAATCAAGCCCCAGCCGTCAGCTTGTGGCTCTTGGTCTGCGCGATTCCGTACTGGCGGATCTTGTAAAGCAGAGCCTTGTAGCTGATCTGCAGCAGGGCCGCCGCCTGCTTGCGGTTCCAGTTGGTTTGATCGAGAGCTTGGCGGATGGCTTCGGCTTCGGCTTCGTCCTTGGCGCTGCGTGCCAGCGACTTCAGGCCGCCGCTCGGCTTCGCCGGCGCAGTGCCGGGCGTTTCCACCTTCGCGCCCGTGGCCGTCGTCTCGGGCTGCAGTTCCTGCATCGCCAGCTTCTCATCGCCCAGCATCAGATAGCGCTTGATGAAGTTGCTCAGCTCGCGCAGATTGCCGGGCCATGAATAGTCCTGGCAGGCCTGCAGCATGTTGGGAGAGAGCGGCAGCGGCGGCCGCGCGTACTGTTCCGACATGCGCGACATGAAATGCTTCAGCAGAATCGGAATTTCTTCTTTGCGTTCGCGCAGCGGCGGCAGTTGCAGGGTGAAAGCGTTCAGTCGGTAGTAGAGATCTTCGCGCAGACGCTTGCTGGCCAGCGCTTCCGGAATATTGATGTTGGTGGCGGCCAGAATGCGCACGTCCACCTTGATCACCGAGCGGCTGCCCAGGCGCGAGAACTGCTGGTCCTGCAAAACGTGCAGCAGCTTGGCCTGCAACAGCGGCGGCATCTCGCCGATTTCGTCGAGCAGGATCGTGCCTTTGTTGCACAGCTCGAATTTGCCCGGCTTGGGATGGGTGGCGCCGGTGAACGCGCCGGCTTCGTAACCGAACAATTCGCTCTCCAGCAAGTCGGCGGGCACAGCCGCGCAATTCACCTTCAGGAAAGTGCGATGAGCGCGCGGCGACAGCTTGTGGATCAGGCGCGCCACCACTTCCTTGCCGGTGCCGCTCTCTCCCAGCATCAGGACCGGAATATCGACGTTCGCAACCAGCGCCGCCTGCGAGCGAATCTTGCGCATGGCCGGGCTGGCGGCCACGAAGAATACATCGTCGCAGAGTTCTTCGACTTCGCCGGCGATAATTCTGCTGATTCTTCCCCAGGCACTGATCGATGACGGCGTCGAGTTCCGCCTTCTGAAAGGGCTTGGTCAGGTAATCATGCGCGCCCAGGCGGATCGCCTGCACCACCTTGCGGGTATCGCTGACGCAGGACAGCATGACGACCTTCAGTCCCGGCACCATCTGGCGCAATTGCTCCAGAGTCTGCAAGCCGTCGATGCCGGGCATCAGCAGGTCCAGCAGCACCAGGTCGGGCCGCAAGCCCTTCTCGCACCCGCTGCAAGCGCTTCTTCGCCGGTGGAGGCGGTTTCGACTTTGTAGTCATCCACTTCGAGCAGGGTGCGGATGTAGCGCAGCATTCCGGGTTCGTCATCGACCAGCAGGATGTTGACCGCCTCGGTCATTTGGTTTTCCCTTTGCTCGGGGCGCTGGCGACCGGTTTGAGCGGAACGATGAAAGAAAATTTGCGCCCGCCCCGAGTTCGCTTTCCACCCAGATCTTGCCACCCATGGCATTCACCAGACGGCGGGCGATGGCCAGTCCCAAGCCCATGCCTTCGATTTGCGCTTCATTTTGCGGCAGCCGGAAAAAATCGTCGAACACTTCGATGTGATACTCCGCCGGAATTCCCGGTCCGGTGTCGGAAACGCTGACCTTCACCGAGTTTGGCAGCGGATCACTCTGCCGCCGCCGCTCTCCCGCCACCGTCGAGCTGGTAAGGCTGCGGCGTTCCCACATGTAGGGCTCGGCGTGCAGCCAGACCGTGCCCCCGGACGGGCGTGAACTTGGAGGCATTCTCCAGAAGATTCGAAATCACCCGCTGCAGCTTCGGCGAGTCGAATGCCAGCTCCGGCAGCTTGTCATTGGCCAGAAAGTACAGCGCCAGGCCTCTTTCCTGAAAGCGGTTGGACCAGAGACGGCAGACTTCCGACAGGCAGGGATTCATGTTGCCCGTCTCGTACCGCATCTTCATCTCGCCGGTTTCGAGAACGGTGTAGCTCAGGAAATCCTGGATGAAGTGCTGCAGGCGCTGCCCGCTGGAGTGCATGTCTCCGAGAATTTCCCGCTGGCGCTCGTTGAGCGAACCCAGCTTTTCATTCTGCAGTAGTTCGATGTAGCCGTTCAGAATCGCCAAGGGGGTCTTGAGGTCGTGGGCGGCCGATCCCAGGGCATTGGTGGTTCGCAGGGAACGTTCCCGCAGCTGGTTGTATTCCTGCAGCAACTGGTCGTAGCTCAGGTGTTCTCGGACCGGCCGCTTGTCCCCAGCCCGCTCCGCCTTAGTCGTTGCCGGTTCTGTTTCCCCGGAAAGACACGTATTTTCTGGCACCACTCCCATAGTCGGGAAACTCACAGGTTTGGCTTACCGGGGAGGGGAAAAGTAGCCGAGCGCATGAATTTGGCTGCTCTGAAATCGTATGACACGCCTTTTCCAGTGTCAACGGAAAATGCAAACAACTGGTCACGAAAGGGAAAATCCTTGCGGTTCTAACAGCTTCAAAGTTCGGGGTTAATGCCATTTTGGCGGGCGAATATAAGGAGAAGAAATCGATTCTGGGCCGCGCTACAACCCGGATTTGCCGCGAATTGCCGGCACTCTTCCGGGTTTCTTACCTCAAACGTTACGTCCCCGCTGCGTGGTTTGGCCCCCTAGGTGCGGGACAGGGGTTATCTCGCGTATAGAGGGGTGGGTTTGAAGCGTCTTGTAGATCGTGAAGCAGATACGCCGCAAATGGCCGCGCCTTCCCATCGCGATACCCGTCTTTGTCCGCAGCCGCGACGAAAAAGGCAAGGATTTGCTCGAGTTCGCCACCGCGCTGAACATCTCCGCGGGTGGCGCCTTGGTCGCCGTTCGCCGCTCTTTGCCGCTCTCCGCGCAGGTTTTGCTCGAAATCCCCAGTGCGCCCCTGGCTGCGGCCAGCTCGCTGCCCAAGGCGGCCCGCAACCTGCGGGCGCGCGCTCTCTGGGTCACGCACGCGGACGGCTACCATTTGATTGGGCTCAAATTCTCCCATCCCCTGGTCGCCCAAACCGCTCGGCCGCCCTCCCGCTCGAGGAAAGTTGCTTCTGCTTTGTGAAAAGTTTTTCCCACGAACAGGCTTAATGCTAGGCCCAGGCCGTCTCCTGTGCCCGATCGGTTTCGTGCTCGTCGATATTCCTGTAACAAATTCAATCCAAACAGTTTAGCCATGATTCTGATGCCTGAATCGGGGTCTTCCGGGGTTTGGCTCTCCGGGTGCATTACAAGGGCTCGTAACACTGGGCTATGGGCCACTAGATACTCATGACAAATACAAACTCCGTCACTTCGCTGGCAACTTCACTGGGAGAGTTTCCTCCCGAGGCCGTAATTTTCGGCCACTCTGAGGTCATGCAGTCGCTGCGCAACCGCATGGACAAAGTCGCCAGCGCCAACGTTCCCGTCCTGATTCAGGGCGAGAGCGGTACCGGTAAGGACATCATCGCTCGCATGATTCACGGGCTTTCGCCGTGGCGGAATGGTCCCTTTGTCAAAGTCAACTGTCCCGCCATTCCGGGGACGCTGCTCGAAAGCGAGCTCTTCGGATACGAAAAGGGCGCCTTCACCGGAGCCTACGGATCGAAACCGGGCCGCGTGGAACTGGCTCATCGCGGCACCCTCTTCCTCGATGAAATCTCCGAACTCGACCTCGGTCTGCAGTCCAAGCTGCTGCAACTTGCTCCAGGACGGACAGTTCTGCCGCATCGGCGCCCAGGAAGACAAGAAAGTCGAAGTGCGCGTGGTCTGCGCCACCAACCGCGTGCTGGAAGTGGAAATCGAGAGCGGCACCTTCCGCCAGGATTTGTTCTACCGCATCAACGTGGTCAATCTGCAGATGCCGCCATTGCGCGAACGTCGTGGCGATATTCCCGACCTGGTCACATATTTTCTGGAATACTACAACCGCAAGTACAACTGCCGCGCCCGCGCTCTTTCCGGAGATTTGATGATCGCGCTGCAGAAGTATCACTGGCCGGGCAACATCCGCGAACTGGAAAACCTGATCAAGCGCTACGTGATTCTGGGCAACGAAGAGGTCATCAGCAGCGACCTGGTTTCGCACCAGCAGGAATATTCCATTCCCGATATCAACTACGACGGTCCGATCGCGCTGAAGACGATCACTCGGCAGGCCACGCGCGAACTGGAACGCAAAGTGATCCTGAAGGTGCTGCAGGCCCATCACTGGAATCGCAAGCAGGCGGCCCGCGCTCTGAGCATCAGCTATCGTGCGCTGCTGTACAAGATTCGCGACGCTGGCCTGCCGCCCAACCGCTCTTCCCGCCGCCGGGTAGACCCGCTCCCCACCCAGGACGTGGCCGCCGACTGAAGTGAAGTGTGGGGCGGACACTCCTGTCCGCCGCCTTTGACTTTGCTTCTTAGCTTTGCCTTGTTCAAATCCGCGGTCAAACGACCCAACCCGAAAAGTCAAAAGCGGCGGACAGGAGTGTCCGCCCCACACGTCCCGCAAAATCCCCGTTTTAGGTCCTCCGTCTCCGATGCTATAGTTTTCCCTTAAAATTTCGTCCAGCGAGGCGACCCGTGAAAGGTAATTCCAAAGTCATCGCGGTCTTGAGCGAAGTGCTCAAGGCGGAATTGACGGCCATCAACCAGTACTTTCTGCACGCCGAAATGTGCGAAAACTGGGGCTATGAAAAGCTGGCCAAACATACTCGACTCGAATCCATCGAGGAGATGCAGCACGCGGAAAAACTCATCGAGCACATTCTGTATCTGGATGGCACTCCCAACATGAGTGACTACTTCAAGATCAATATCGGACAAAATGTGAAGGCTCAACTGGAGTTCGATCTCCAGGTCGAGTACGACGCGGTGAAGCGGCTGAATGAAGGAATTGAAGTATGCCTCAAGGCCGGAGACAACGGTTCACGCGTGCTCCTGAACGGAATCCTCACCGACGAAGAGGAACATATCGACTGGCTGGAAGGACAACTACACGCCATCGGCGAAATGGGTTTGCAAAACTATCTGGCCCAGCAGTTGCACGAAGAAAAAGATAAAGAATAACCGGACAGGTCGAAAATCCTCACCGCCAAATAAAACAAAAATTTGCCCCTAGCCGGAAATACAGAGTCGAGGGTATTGGGCGATGCCCTGTCAATTTTTAAGATGATGACAGGGGATTGATAAATGTATTTGCATTCATACTCGTCGCGCCGAAGGCGCAAGAGAAATTTAGCCTATCTGATGGTGACCCTGCTGGCCATTGTGTACGGTTTGACTCTCTGTCTGCTGACGCAAATCTCCGCTCGTTGAAATAGTTTCGTTATGCGACTCCGAGAATTCTCTGATCCGCAGCCCTGAAGTTCGCTCCTGACGGTTTCGTAAGCGCCGCCGTCCCGGTGGCTGTCGTGGGGGCGCCCCACCCCCACCGCCGAAGAGGAGAACCGATCCGATCAGAAGCCAATCAGGCAGAAAGCTGCCGCCACAAAAATGTAAGCACACCAGTCTCGCCGCAGACAAAACCAGAAATCCGAAACCAGCAGCCGTTTCTCCCCTACTGCTTTTTCTTCTTCTTCCCCCCAAACAGCCCGCTCAGCGCGTCCGCCGGAGAGTTTCCCGAGGGATTCTTTCCTCCCGTCAGTCCCCCTAGCGCGCCGCCAAGCCCGCCTTTCATCTGGCTGCCGACCATGCCTTTCACATCCGGCACAAATTTTGGATCAGAGGTCGTGCCCTGAATGAAGAAAGGAATGCTGCCACCCTTGCCCCCGATGCCCGCGAGCTGCGTGAGTCCAGTCACCACGCTGCCGGAAATGCTGGCGTTCATCTTGTAGTTCAACGCACCGCCAGGGCTGATGGTTCCGTCCCCGGTCACCGTGCCTAGCGCCGGAATGGTCAGGTTAATGTTCTGCGTGTGTACACCCTCAGGCGCCACCCGCGCATCCGTACTCAGGTTCTGGATGGCAGTGTCCGACCCGGTCTGCGCTCCGGACAGCGCCGAGATGGCCGACATCTTGGAGGCCAGATTAAAGCCCGCGAGCTTGGTCTGCGCCAGACGAATTGGGCCGGTAATTACCAGCTTGTCCACCGGGCCGACGATGCCCACGTTGACCGAAAGCGTTCCGCCCTTCAGCGACGACCCCGACGGCAGAACGATGCCAAGTGCCGGCAGCATGGTCTGAAGATCGTCGACCGGCATGCCGTCGGCATTAAGTTTCATATTCAGGATGGTCGAATCTCCCTGCGACGCATATGTTCCAGTGAGCTTCGCCAGAGCCTTGCCCAGGGTCACATCGCCTTGGGTCAGGGCTCCGGATTGCTTCGCCATGTCGTAGTCGGTTGCGTATTTCACCTCCACCGGTCGGGTTGCGGGCGAACCCTTGACCGCCAGCTTCAGCTTGGAGGCCGTCAGCGTGCCGCTGGTTCGCGCCAGCTTGCCGTCAGAGGCGAGGGTGCCGTCAAAATCGGCGACCCCGGCGATTCCGGTGGACGGGTCGACGAATCCCGACGCCGTCAGATCCAGACCTTTGATGTGAACCTGCGTCTGCAATGGAGACGCTGAAACGTCCGCGGTGTTGATCGGTCCAGCCTTACCTTCAAGTTTCGCGCTACCGCCCGCAGGAAGATCAGCGGTGATGGTGAAAGGGAACTGCGACGTCATGGAAAAATCCCGTACGCTGATGTTCACATTGTCATAGACATGCGGCTTGATGGACGAGTTTGCCCGGCTTACCGACACTTTGCCATCCTTTACGTCCAGCTTGCTGACCGAAAGATTCGCCGTGGAAGGCGACGACGGCGTCGATTCCGCCGGCTTGGACGCAGCTTCGGACTTGCCGCCCAGGCTGGAGAAATTCCACTTTCCCGAAGCGTCGCGCAGCAGCGAAATCTCCGGCTTGTCCAGCGTGATATCGGTGACGTGCAAAGTCTTGGAAAGGATCAGCGGCATCACTTCCACGCCAACCTTCAGCGACTTGGCGCGGATGAAGGGGTCTTTGCTAAAGGCGGGATCGTCCGCGATTGACAGGTCTTCCGCCGAAACGCTGCCCGACAGGATGGAAAGACTGAGATTGCCGACCTTGACCTGGCGGCCGAGTGCGGTCGTAAGCTCCGATTCGAGCTTGGGCCGGAAGCTGTTCACGTTGATCAAAAAGGGCAGAGCAATAACGATGAGCAGAATGACGACAATCACGATCCCGAAAATTTTCAATGCGCGTTTCATAGCGGAACTCCTTCGTGAGGCGATGATTCCTGAAAGGGCCGGCAGCTGCGGAGTAAGCCGTGGGACGTCTTCAGTTTACCAAAACGGGAAAATGTAGGCGCGAGCTTCCCGCTCGTGCAGGCGGATGAATACCTGACAGGCCAATACCGATTGAAGACTGTCATTCCGAAGCGCTAAGCGCGAGGAATCTGCTGTTTCGCTTGCTAAAACAAATCACTGCCGAAATCGCACAGAGCCACCATCCCTACTGCGGTTCCTGCGTCAGCTCTGGATTGGGAGCAGGCCCACCGTAAAGCTCTTTCTGACGCTTATCGCGTTGCTCGTTCATCACCCGCGTAGTGGCTTCCATCTCAGCGCGCGCTTCCTGCGTCCGCCCCAGTCGCTGCAGCAGCTGTCCGCGCAGGTAGTGCACGTTGGAGTTCTCTGGATCAATTTTTGCCGCGGCCTCGACCTCGGTCAGCGCCTGCGCGAACTTGCCTTCACTCTGGTAGACCCGAGCCAACTGGTAATGAGCGCTGCCCAGGCCCGGGATCGAGGCGCAATGCCCGGCGCAGATTTCTTTCCGCTTCCAGATTATTTCCCAGGAGCGAGTTCACCAGCCCCACTTGATCGTAGTTGTAAGCAACATCCGGCTCCAGCGCGGCGTCTTTGAGAAATTCCTCCCGGGCGCGCTGCAGATCCTGTTTCTTGAAGTAAGCCACCCCCAGGTTGAAATGAACGAAAGGAAGTTTGGGATCGCTCCGGGCGGCCATCTCGAGTTCCTTGATGGCTTCGTCATACTCTTCGCGGTTGATGTGAGCCTTGCCCAGCAGCAGATGCATCTCGGGAGAGTCTTGCCCGGTTTCGATCAGGCGGCCGAGCGCGCGCTGTTCCAGGTCTGGATGCGAAGACTTGCCGGCCGCAATGCCCAGAACGTAAAGATAGTTCAGCTGATTCGAAGCCTGCGGCCATAACGGTTCGAGCATCGTGGTCGCATCTGCATAGCGCTCGGTAAAAAAATAGCAGAGTCCCAGCAGGTATCGCGCCTGGTAGGAATCGGGCGCATCCCGCACCACAGATTCAAACGGAGCGATGGCCGCGCGGAAATTGTTTTGCCGGTAGTAGACCAGGCCGATGTTCAGCCGGATGCCCGGCACTTGCGGCATCAGACTGTTCAGCCTTCTGCAACATTTCGAGCGCCTGCGGCCACTGCTTGCGCCGCATGGCGATGACGCCCAGGTTGGCGTAGGCGCCGGCGGCTTGCGGGTCCAGGGCCAGCACGCCGCGAAAACACCGCTCCGCCCCATCAAGGTTATTGGTCTTTAGAGCGGATTTCCCCGTCATGAAACAATTGCTGTGGATTCGCAGCTTGAGCCGGTTGGCCTGTCGGACGCGCACTTTGGGCTGCGGCGCTGCACGCCAACGCAAGCGCAAACACGCCCAGGAGCCTTGACAGTGATTTCACTCTGCTGTAGTGTCCGCCAACGAGTGCCTGAAATTCAAGACAGCAATTGGCATAGCATTGCAACGCTTTACGCACTTGACGATACGTGTTTTTGGCTAATGCATGCCAATGTGCATGAAATGCCCTATGGTCAAGACTTCAGTGATCACCATCCGCGACGTAGCCAAAGAGAGCGGTTTTTCCTCGACCACAGTTTCTATCGTCCTCAACAACGCTCCCCTGGCGCGCTACATTCCGGCAGCCACCAAGAAGCGAATCGAAAAGGCGGCCAAGAAACTCGGCTACCGCCCCAACCTGTTTGCCCGCTCCCTGCGCAGCAAGCGCAGCCACACCGTCGGCGTCATGGTTTTCGACATGACCGACCCGTATTGCACCCTGGTTCTGCGCGGCATTGAGAACTCGCTTTACCAGTCCTCCTATCTGCCCATTCTCACCGACGTGCACAACGAGCGCGCCCGCTTTGAGCGTTATCTCGAGATGCTGCTCGACCGCCGCGTGGAAGCGCTGATCGTGCTGGCGAACTGGCTTTTCGTCGACATCGACGTGCTCGCCGATCTGGAGAAAAGCAGCATTCCGACAATCATGATCGGACGGGAGCTTCAGACCGACACGGTCAGTTCCGTGATTGTGGATAACGAGGTCGGAGCATATGCCGCGGTCGAGCACCTGTACCTGCTGGGGCATCGCAAGATCGCGTTCATCCGCGGGCCCAAGACCCTGGCCGACAGCGCGCCCCGCTGGCGCGGCATTCGCTCGTTCGCAAAAAGCAGCGGGCTCGAACTCGATCCTCGCCTGATCCTGGACCTGCCGGAATCGCGCGATCCGATTTCAAGTTTTGAAGCCGGCTACAAATTAACGGAGGAATTGATCAAGAGTAAGCGCCCCTTTACTGCATTGATGGCCTTTGACGACATGACCGCGTTTGGTGCGATACGTGCCCTGGCGAAAGCAGGAATGCGCGTCCCGGAGCACTGCTCGGTCATCGGCTTCGACGACGTCGCCGCCTGCAGTCTCTACACTCCCCCGCTCACCACGGTTCGCCAACCGATGGAAGCTATGGGCGCGATGGCCGCGAATCTGGTGGTGGAAGGCATCAATGCGGTGCTGGAGAAGCGGGAAGTGTCGGCAGTCCATCGCAAAATGGCGCCGGAATTGGCGGTGCGAGAGTCCACCCGCAGCTTGCTGTAGCCTGAACTTCGACCGAAAAGCCCGGCTTTGCCCCGTCATCAAAAAGCTGATAGCAATTATTTCTCCCGCTTTTTTTCTTGACACTTGCAGTCGAACTACCGCAATATTCAGGCTATTGATACGTTTTAATAAACCCTTTCTCGTTAAAATGTCGAATCGGACCCCAGGCCCTTTCGACGAAAAATCGAAGATGTTTCGGCCTTTGGCAGTTCATAGGGATACGAAGCGGGTTTACCCACCGGGTGCGTGCATGGAATGGGCCGCATAGCGGATTGAAAAACAGATTAGGATGCAGGTTCGGAGAAATCTCAGCAATCGCCATCGGCGGTTGCACCATTGTCTAGGGGGTTGGCTATGAAGTCCCGCGTGTTGTGGTTAGGCATTGTCCTTTCAGTTTCGTTGGCTGCTTTGGCGCAGGACACGGCTTCGATCACCGGCACGGTGACCGATCCCAGCGGGGCGGCCGTGTCCGGCGCCCAGGTCACGCTGACCAGTCCGGACCGCGGCATTAACCGCACCAGTCCAACCAATGAAAGCGGAGACTATCCTGTTTGGTTCGGTGCCCGGCGGCTCCTACGACCTGGTTGTCGTCGGGGCCGGATTCAAGAAGTATCAGGCCAAAGGCGTGAAGCTGGCAGTAGGACAAAAGGCGCGCGCCGACGTAGCTCTGCAGGTAGGAGCGGCCAACACCACGGTCGAAGTCGAGGGCGTGACGGTCGCGCAGGTTGAAACCCAGTCGTCCGATCTTTCCGGCACCGTCACCGGCAAGGAAATCACCCAGCTCGAATTGAACGGACGCAACTTCACCCAGCTGGCAACCCTGGTTCCCGGAGTCAGCAATCAGATCGGGCCAGGATGACGCCAGCGTAGGCGTCGGCGGCAACGTTTCCTTCAGCATGAACGGCGGCCGCACCGAGTACAACAACTGGGAACTGGACAGCGGCGACAACATGGATAACGGCAGCAACACCACGCTGAACGTCTATCCCAGCCTGGAAGCGATCGCCGAGTTCAAGGTGCTCACTTCGAACTATGGCGCGCAGTATGGCCGCAACGGCTCGGGCACGGTGGAAGTGGAAACCAAGTCCGGCACCCGAAGCTTTCACGGCAATGCCTACGAATTTGTCCGCAATGATATTTTCAACGCCAACACCTTCCCCCAGAGCAGCGTGCCTCCGTACAAGAAGAACGACTTCGGATACACCATCGGCGGTCCTGTCTATATTCCCGGGGTTTACAACAAGGACCGAAGCAAGACGTTCTTCTTCTGGTCGCAGGAGTGGCGGCGCGACCGGGTTCCGGCAAATCTGGGCAGCGTGACCGTTCCCTCGCTGGCTGAACGCGGCGGCGATTTCAGCGACATCTGTCCTGGAACGGATTGTCCGACCGATCCTTCCACCGGCCTGCCGTTTCCCGGAAACATAGTTCCGGTTGATCCGCAATGCCACAGCGCTCATGCTGGAGATTCCCGAGCCCACCCAGGGAGTCAACACCTGGAACGCAGCCCCGACACTGCCCACCAACTGGCGCGAAGAATTGATTCGCGTGGACCACAATTTTACTGACAGACTCCGCGGCACTTTCCGCTACATCCACGACTCCTGGGACCAGGTCTATCCCACACCGCTGTGGACCAACGGAACCAGCTTTCCCACCATCCAGACCAATTTTGGCGGACCCGGCGTCAGCATGGTGGCTCGCTTGACTGCGACCATTTCGCCCACGCTGCTGAACGAATTCGTCGCCAGCTACACCACCGATCACATCACCCTGATTCCAATCGGTGCGTGGCAGCGGCCGGCCAGCATGACCTTCGGCATATTCCCCGGCGCAGATCAGGGCAAGATTCCGGGAATCAGCCTGGGCGGCGGTGGCGTCTTCAATTTCCAGGAGGACGTGGGTTACCTGCCCAACGGCCCCTACAACTCGAACCCGACTTACACGTATCGTGACAACGTCACCAAAATCATTGGCAAGCACAACCTGGTATTCGGCGGTTATTTCGTCGCCGCTCAGAAAAATGAACTGGCCGCGCCCGGAACCGCCACCAATGGCGTGTTGACATTTGACACCAGCAACTCGATCAGCACCGGCAATGCCTTCGCAGACATGCTGGTGGGCCGGGTGGCGTCATTTGCTCAAACCAGCGCGCAGCCCAAGTTCTACAATCGCTACAAGATTTTCGAGCCCTACTTCCAGGATGACTGGCACGTCACCAGCCACCTGACCCTGAATCTCGGGGTTCGGATCAGCCTATTCGGAACCTATCGCGACCGTTATCACTCCGAATACAACTTCGACGTCTCCCGCTATGTTGCCGGCGCCAGCAGTACCGATCCTGTGACCGGGCTGGTGATTGGGAATCCATTCAACGGAGTGGTGCAGTGCGGCGTGACTTCGGGCGTGCCCGACAGTTGTATGAAGGGCCATCTGTTCAATCCCGCACCCCGCATCGGTTTTGCCTGGGATCCGCGCGGCAACGGCAAGACGGCCATTCGCGGTGGTTACGGAGTGTTCTTCGAGCACACCAACGGCAACGAAGCCAACGCGGAATCGCTCGAGCCTGCTGCCAGTCCGGCAGTGCAAACCACCACCATATTCAACCTGACTGCCTACGACCAGATCGTTCCCACGCCGGCTGGTTCGACCACGCCGCTCTCGATGATCTCGATTCCCAACAAGGCGGTGTGGCCGTACGTGCAGCAGTGGCACCTCGATATTCAGCATGAAATTCTGCGGGGCACGGTGGCGACGGTTTCCTACGTAGGCAGCAAGGGTACGCATCTCACCCGAGTTTTTGATTCCAACCAGGTATTGCCGACACCATTGAGTCAGAATCCCTACAAGCCGGGAGAGCCCATCGGCGGCGGCATTGATCCCGCAACCGGAGACAATCTGCACGACGACTGCGGCACCCTGACCACTCCGAGCGGCGTGCCTGTGACCGGACAAGCCCTGGTCAACCTGCAAATTGCCTGCGGCGCCAACGCCGATATTTTCCGCACCCAGTTCCCGGGTATGGGATCGGTGACCGCCTTGCGAGAGCAGGCCTCCTCCACCTATAACGCACTGCAAACGGCCGTCCGGCACACCATCGGCGGGCTGCAGCTCAGCCTGGCCTATACCTACAGCCATTCCATCGATGATTCGTCGTCCGCCAGGGACGCGATCATTCTGGATTCTTATGACCTGGCTCGGGCCCGAGCGAGTTCCAACTTCGACCAGCGGCACCAATTTAATTTGGGATACGTCTACGACCTGCCCTTCTTCAAGAATCCTGGTTTGACTAACAAGGTTCTGGGCGGATGGCAATGGTCGGGACTGGTGACGCTGCAGAGCGGCACTCCGTTCAGCCCCGGCAATGGAGTCTTCGGCGACAACGCCGGAGTGGCCAACGGGATCAGCGTGAACTCGTCTCAATCATATCCCGACGTAGTCGGCGATCCTAGAGCAGGCATAACCAACTTCGCCTTCCCCGGAGGCGGTTTCGGACCGCTGCTCTACAATCCTTCGGCTTTTGCTGCGCCGCGTGGCCTGACCTTCGGCGACATGCCCAGAAATTTCCTGACCAACCCCAAGCGCACCAACTTCGATATGGCAGTGTTCAAGCATTTCGCCATCACCGAGAACATTGGATTCGAATTCCGCGCCGAGGCTTTCAACGTGTTCAACCACATTGAGTACGCGTGGCTGGGCGGGGACGGCGGATCCGCGGCTCAGAACAGCCCGTTCGGCAGCTCCAACAGCACGCTGACCTGCTACGGAGGACCGGGCAACACGGCCGGCGATCCGGGTTGCACGGCGGCCAATGCCTATCTGAGGCCTGCTGCCGCGCACAACGGCCGCATCCTGCAGTTGGGAGCGAAGTTTATCTTCTAATCGGCGCTGTAATCCTGAGCGGAGTGTGGGCTTCGCGTTAGCGAAGCCCACGCGAAGCGAAGGATCTGTGCATTTCTGTCACATTGCTTATTCCGGGTGCATTCCTCGCATTACCACGCCCATAGATGTGCGCGCAGGCGATCCTTCACTCCGTTCAGGATGACAAGGTAATGTAGGGGTCCTTCGACTTCGCATGATCATTCGCAAGCGAGTGATCGTGCTTCGCTCAGGATGACACGGCGCGGTTTACTTCTATCCCACCTGGGCGTGTTCACGCGTTGCCGTCACCACGGTCAAGGCTTGCTCCAGGTCGGCGATCAGGTCGTCGGCATTTTCGATTCCCACCGAAAGCCGGACCAACTGATCGGTCACGCCCATCTGGCGCGATGTTCGGCGGAGATCATGCCGTGTGACGTGAGCACCGGAATTGTGACCAGCGAATCCACTCCGCCCAGGCTCGGCGCCAGGGTAAACAGGTGCAGCGCTTCCGACAAACGCCTGGCGTCTTCTCCGGTGCCGTCCACTTCGAAGCTCAGAACGCCGCCGCCGCCGTGCATCTGCTCCATCGCCATGGCACGTTGCGGATGGCCTTCGAGGAACGGATAGTGCACCCGCCGCACCTTGGAATGCCGGGCAAGAAACTGGGCGATGCGCAAGGGCATTGTCATTCTGCCGCTGCACCCGCACCGCCAGAGTCTTGATGCCGCGCAGCAACAGCCAGGCGGCGTGGGGATCCATGTTCCCGCCCAGAGTGGTGCGGGTTGCAGTGGATGATTTCGATCAGATCGTGGCGTCCGGCCACGATGCCGCAGATCAGGTCGGCATGTCCGGCGAAATATTTGGTGCCGGAATGCATGACCAGGTCGATACCGAAATCCGCCGGGCGCTGGTTGATGGGCGTGGCGAAAGTGCTGTCGATAAAAGTGATGAGATTGTGCTGCCGGGCCAGGGCAGTCACCTTGCGCAGGTCGACCACCCGCAAAGTCGGATTCGTCGGCGATTCCAGATACAGCAGCTTGGTGTTGGGCCGGATGGCGCGCGCATGCTGATCGTATTCCGTAGTATCCACAAACGTAGTTTCGATGCCGAGCTTGGGCAGCCATTGGCTGAAAAACTTTGTGGCGCCGCCATAAATGTCACGCTGGGCCACCACGTGGTCGCCGCTTTTCAGCAGGGCGAGAATCGAAGTGGTGATGGCGTTCATGCCGGAAGAGAACAGCAGCGCGGCATCCGCGCCTTCCAGTTCCGCAATGGCCTTCTCGGCTACGGTGTGCGTAGGGTTGCCATAACGGGTGTAGAACATATCAGTCGAAGTGGCGCGCACCTGCTGCTCGCTATCACGTGACTTCGAATGTGGCTGTCTGGTAGATCGGAGTGGAGAGCGGTCCATTCTTTTTGTGAAGATCGGTGCCGCCACGAACCGCTTCGGTTTCCGAGTGATGCTTGTGCTTTTTCATAACTGCTCCTTTACTGCCAACTCCCGGGGCATAGTCCTGACGAACTTCAGTCCTCCAAGGGTCTGCCGCAGGTCGCTACCGAGGCGCGTATTTGATCCACGCCAGATGCTTCACAAGGTCAGCACGACGCCTCAACTTTAGGGACGCAACCCGCTAGACCCCGGCCAAGGCTGCGTCGAACGCCGGCACCGGAGACAGCCAACCCGCGGAGCGCGGATGTCGCCCGCTGGTGAGCTTCTCAAATTCCGCCTGCAGGGCGCGCGTGAGCGGGCCCGTCTTTCCGTTGCCGATGGTGCGGAAGTCGATCTCGCGCAGGCCGACGACTTCGGCGGCGGTACCGCAGACGAAAACTTCATCGGCAATGTAAAGCTGGTCGCGGGAAATCGGCTCTTCGATCACGATGTGACCCAGGTCTCGGGCCACGGCCAGCAGGCTGTCGCGCGTGATGCCTTCGAGAATGGCTCCTCGAGCCGGCGTGTAAATTACGTTGTCGCGCACCAGAAAAATATTTTCGCCCGTACACTCGGCCACGTAACCTTGCGGATCGAGCATGATGGCTTCATCAAAGCCGGCGCGTTGCGATTCGGTCTTGGCCAGAATCGAACTCACGTAATTTCCCGAGACCTTGGCCTTGGTCATCATGATGTTGGGATGCAGGCGAGTGAAAGATGCAATGTTGGCGCGAATGCCGCGCTCTTTCGCCTCCGCGCCCAGAAAAGCAGTCCACTCCCATACTGCGATGATCAGGCGCGGCTTGCCGCTGTCCACGACCAGGTCCATGGCGCCGTCCAGATAAATCAGCGGGCGGATGTAGCACGCCGAGAATTTGTTGGCGGAGATGGTCTTGTGAATGGCGTCAATCAGGCTGTCGCGGGTCCAGGGAAGATTGCGGAAGCCGACAATCAGCGCTGAGTCCAGCAAGCGGTCGACATGCTCTTCCAGCCGGAACACGGCGGGACCACCGGCAGTGGCGTAGCAGCGAATGCCTTCGAAGACGCTAAAGCCGTAGTGCAGGCCGGCGTTGACGATTGGAACACCGCTTTGGGCGGCGTCTTTCAATCTTATCATCGAGCCATACATACTTTGCGGGATTTGCCATGGAGGCCTCGGTTAAAGATGAAACACGATGTCGACCCGTTCTCGTGCTTTCTGGAACATAAAAACGACTCTCAAGAGTATCGTTCACAGGCAAACTGGGCAAGGGGAGTCTTCGCGCACTTGCGGAGTTCTCTGCGATCTTTGCGGTTAAAGACTTTGAACGCAAAGGGCGCGAAGTTGCCGCAAAGGGCGCAATGTATAGCCCAGCTGCATTTCTATGATTATCCGCGCGCGCGATTTGATCCATCTATAATTCGGTTCCTATGGATATGGGTCTGAAGGGTAAAGTTGCAATTGTGGCTGCGTCGAGCCAGGGAATCGGCCGGGCGACAGCCGAGGCTTTTGCGGCCGAGGGATGCAAAGTCGCAATGTGCGCCCGCAACGCGCAGGCGCTCGCGACGGCGGCGGAAAGGATCAGCAAACAACACAACGTTGAGGTGTTTCATCACGCCCTGGATGTGACCGACGCTCAGGCGGTGCACGAATTCGTAGAGGCTGTGGTAGCGAAATTCGGCGCGGCTGACATTTGCGTCACCAACGCCGGAGGACCGCCGGCGAAGGGATTCCTGGCCACGACCGCGGACGACTGGCGCAAAGCCGTGGATGCGAACTTCATGAGCACGGTCTATTTCGCTCGCGAAGTCATTCCGCATATGCAACGTAAGCGTTGGGGCCGGATTGTCACCATTACTTCGATCACCACCAAGCAGCCGGTGGCGGATCTGGTGCTTTCAAACGCAGTGCGGGCCGCCGTAGTCGGGTTGGTCAAGAGCCTGGCGAATGAATTCGGCAAGGATGGGATTCTGGTGAACAACGTCGGCCCGGGGTTTACCGCAACCGACCGGCTCAAGGAGCTGGCCAAGAGTCGTTCCAAGGCGTCGGGAGTCGCGGAGAAAGATTTGTTCGAGGGGTGGGCCGCAGACGCTGCATTGAGGCGGCTGGGAGAGCCCAAGGAAGTTGCCGACGACGATTGTGTGGCTGGCGTCCGAGCGCGCATCGTACGTTACCGGACAGACAGTGCTGGTGGATGGGGGTATTTACAAAGGGTTGTAACAAATGTTTCTCCCGGCTTGCAGACGCTGACTTGGTTATTGCAAAGCTCTACTAATTTCTAGTAACCTGTCGGGCACCTTAAAGATTTCCAGTCCAGGTTTCATGCGAGGGGGCAGCGTGTACCTCATCAGGGCAGTACTCAAACGATCTTGTGTAGGGTTCGCCGGCGCCGGCTGCAAGCGCCGGCTCTGGAACCAGCCACGGCGGCTGCGCCGCTTGTCCTTTCAAGTTCTGACCGACCGCCTTCGTGGCATTCAAAACATCAACACAGACATTGGGGAGGGGTGTATGCCGAGATCATTGGGCAACTTAATCCGGATCAGAATATTTTGGATCAGCCTATTGGGGCTAATCTGGACGGCGCAGGTGCTGGCGCAGGGCGGCGCCACCGGCGCGATCACCGGAACCGTGTTGGATCCGAGTGGCGCGGTAGTCGCGGGCGCCGAGGTTCGCATCGTCAACCAGGATACCGGAGCGCTGACCCGCACGACCAAGACTGACGCCAACGGTTCGTTCACTGCGACCTTGCTTCCGGTTGGCAACTACACGGTGAACGTGGTCAGTTCCGGCTTTCAGGAAGCCAAATTCATCAACGTGGCGGTGCGCGTTACTGAAACCACTCGCATGGAAGCCAAGCTGCGTCCGCTGGCGGTACAGGAAAAGGTTGAAGTGCAGGCGCAGGTGCAGACGGTCGATACTTCGACTGCGACCACGGGTCAGGCCATTGACGCGCGCACCATTCGCGACCTGCCGCTGGCCACGCAGAACTTTCAGCAGTTGCTTACGCTCTCGGCTGGAACCAATTCGGACCTGAACGCTTCCGCTTCGCTGGGCCGCGGCGATGTTCGCATCCAGGTGAACGGGCAGCGCGAGGACAACAACAACTACTTGATCGAAGGCATCAGCGCCACCGACTACAACGTGGCCGAACTGACCAACACTCCGCTGCCCAGTCCCGACGTGGTGCAGGAATTCAAGGTTCAAACCAGCCTCTACGACGCCACCCAGGGACGCAACGGCGGCGGCAACATCAATGCCATCCTCAAGACCGGCACCAAGAACTTTCACGGCAGCCTGTTCGAGTTTTTCCGCAACACCGATTTGAACGCCAACGAATGGTTTCTGAATCGAAGCCAGATCAATCTTGGCCTTCCGCAGCAACGTCCTGACATTAAGCAAAACATTTTCGGCGGCAGTCTGGGAGGCCCGGTCGGAAGGGAAGGCAAGGGCGGCTATTTTTTCGTCAATTACCAGGGCACGCGCCAGCGCAGTGGGCTTTCGCCGGGCGCGATCGTCAGCACCACCCTGCCGGTACTTCCC
This sequence comes from Terriglobia bacterium, assembly GCA_963696825.1. Classification (GTDB taxonomy): domain Bacteria; phylum Acidobacteriota; class Terriglobia; order Terriglobales; family Acidobacteriaceae; genus JAIQFF01. The sequence continues at coordinate 84,907 of CAVOLN010000005.1, read as the reverse complement.
AGCGCGAATCGGGGAACCGCCGGCTATGCGCAATCGCTGGTGGACGCTTTTTTCCCGGGAAATCCCAATGTGACGGCGGCTTCTATCGATCCAGTCGCGCTAAAGCTTTTGAACTTCCACAGCAACCAGTTCAATGATCCCGGCGGCTTCCTTTTTCCTACCGCCGATGCCGCTTCCGGCGGCCAGTTCGTGCTCAGCAAGGCTGGCAAGTACACCGACGACCAGTTCACCGTGAACTATGACCGCGACTTCCGCGGCGGGCAGGATCATATCTCCGGACGTTTCTTCTTTTCTAACTTCGAGTCCGTGCTTGCCGTTCGGCGCGGGTGGCTTGACCGCCACGCTGGGCGGAACTCTTAATGTCGGCGACATGAACTTTCCCCTTGATCTGCCGGTACACGACCGTTTTCTGAGTGTGGCGGAGACCCACATTTTCAGTCCGCGGCTGGTGAATGAGGCTCGAGTCGGCTACGTCCGCATCGACAACAATGCCATTAACCAGCCGATTGTGACTGTCAATGACCTGGGGATCAACCGGCCCAACAGCAATCTTTACAAGACGATTTATAAATTTACCTTTTCCACTTTTAATCTTGGCCCCACGCCCGGAGCCGACCAGAGCCAGTTGCAGAACAACCTTACGTTCCTGGACACGGCCAGCTACACTGCCGGCAAACACCTGCTCCGGTTTGGCGGGCAGTATGACCGCGTGGCACTGGACAAAAACTTTCCGCAGACTTTTAACGGAGAGCTGTTCTTCTTTCCCTCATCCAGTCTTCGATCCGGCCAGCCCCTGTGTCGCCGGCTGCACGGACTTCCAGAATTTCCTGCTGGGACAGCCGGGATTTCTCATTTGGTGGCAGCGGCGTTTCCAATCACGAATATCGCATCAACGACTACGGAGTGTTCTTCCAGGATGATTACAAGGCCACTCCGAACCTGACGATCAATGCCGGGCTGCGCTGGGAGTTGTTCGGCGCCGCCAAGGACAATCTGTGCCACATCGGCAACACAGTTTCGGCGCTGGTGCAGCAGCAGGTAAGCGCGTTCATCTATCCCAAATGCGTGGACAAGCTGGGCGTAACCGGTTTGACCGGCACCGCCAGCGACACCACCATGAACAACAACTACGCTTCCAACTGGGGACCACGCTTTGGTTTTGCCTACGATCTGTTTGGGCACCACACCACATCGATCCGTGGCGGTTACGGAATCTTCTATGTGCGTGAAGATGTTGGAACGGTGGACCAGCTTTCGTTCAGCGCTCCGATTCTTCCGATTACCACGCCCTTGGGCACGCCGGGTGACATGGCGGACATTTTTGCCTCCGGAGTGGGGAGACTTGCCGGTCGGCGGCCAGATTGATCCGGCATATGTACCGGTGTATTCGCACTTCCTGGGTTTTGTGGACGGAAACGGCAACCCGACCACTGACACTACTGCCCAGGCGGTATTCGACAATGGTTTCCCGAATCCATTCGGCGATGCTCAACATCCCAACGGAATTTTCGGCGGAAACCTGATCAACCTGTTCGGGCTGGAGGTGCCACGGCATTTCGTTTCGCCCAGCACACAACAGTGGAACCTGAGCGTCCAACGGGAATTGCCCCACAACTGGATCCTCGAAGTGGGCTACGTGGGCACGAAGGGCACGCACCTGCGCGAGACCCGCGATGCCATTCAACCCTACGATGCCAGGATCCATCCGGTGACGGTCACTGCTTTGGATGGCACGCAGTACACCATCACACAGAATACTTTCAGCAATGCGAATGCGCGTTCCCGCGCTTTCGGGCTGGCGACAGGCAACTACCAGTTGTTCGCGAGCGATGCCTGGTCGCACTACGATTCATTGCAAGTCACGCTGGGACACCGCTTTTCCCGAGATCGCTCCACTTTCAGGCGGCGTACACCTGGTCGAAGGCTCTGGACGCCACTTCCAGCGGCAACACCGCGTTCAACACGGCCATCAACGACCAGACCGATCTGCGAGACTCTTATGGACCCTCGGATTTTGATCGCACCCACCGACTGGTCGTCAACTATGACTGGGAGCTTGCCATTCCTGTCGAAGAGTGAGGGCGTTGTCGGCGCACTTTTGGCGCGATGGACGCTTAGCGGAATCACGACCTTTCAGTCCGGAACACCGTTCACCGTGATCGACGCGGCCGGCGGCTCGGATTTTGCCCTGAGCAGTCCGAACACCAGCACGGCCACTCTGAATCCGGGCTTCACGATCGCTTCCGCGCAGACCCACGGAGATATTCACAGCCGGATCAATCAATTCTTCGATCCCAATGCGATCAGCGGTGCGCCGACTGATCGGGGTTGACGGAACGACCGGCTTCGGAAATCTTGGGCGCAACACCTTCCGCGGGCCGTTTCAGCAGAACTGGGACGTTTCTCTGGGCAAGAATTTCCGCATCACGGAGAACAAGAACTTCAAGTTCGCTGCGGATTTCTTCAACATCTGGAACCATCCGATTTTTGCCAGCCCGAACAACATCTTTAATGGCTTGGGCTTTGGCACCATCACCAGCACCAAGGGCACGCCGCGGCTGATCCAGCTTTCAGGAAGGTTCTCCTTCTGATGGAGCAACCTGATCAGAGGATCAGCGCAGGACGAAGGCCGCATTCCGATGCTCGAGCGGGACCAGGTCCCGCCCGAGCTTGGGGTTTTGTATGACGCCCTGCTGCAGCAGCGGGGCGTTGTTCCCAACATGTTCAAGACGGTGGCCAACACTCCGGCTTTGGCGCTGGGGTTTGCCGCGCTGCTTAAGGCGCTGCTGAGTGACGGGGCTTTGCCGGGCTGGTATAAAGAGCTGGTGGCTACCCGAATGTCGGTCTTGCAGGGTTCGATTTACGCCGTGGCGGCGCATTCGCTCTCCGCCCGGCAAAAGGGAGCGACGGAAGAGCAAATCGTCGCCATCAAGGCCGATTTCGAAAGCGGACCGTTTACCGACGCGGAGAAACTGGGCTTGCGCTGCGCGGACCGGCTGCATCACTCCGCGCGCGCAGATTGATGATGCGTTTTTTGCCAGGTTGAAGACCGTATACAACGATCAGCAGATTGTGGAACTGGTGGCCACCGCCTCGGTCTTTGAGTTCTTTCCGCGATTCGTGGATGCGCTGCGTATCCCGGTCACTCCCGCCGCAAAAAACAGTTCCGCAGGACAGGACTGAAAAATGCGACCACTGGCTTCACGCATGTCGGTGATGAGCGGCGAAGGCGCGCTCACGATCTTTGCCCGCGCCAAGGAACTGGAGCGGTACGGGCCGGTCCATCATTCATCTGGAACTCGGCGAGCCGGATTTTCATCCCACGAAGTCCGTTAACGACGCGTCTGAAGCGGGCGATTGACGAAGGACGAGACCGTTACTGTCCGGTGATAGGTGTTCCGGCTTTGCGCGAAGCGCTGGCGGATTATCTGCGAGACGACGCGGAATGTGAAGATCTCGCGCGCAGAACATCGTCATCGCTCCGGGCTGCAAGATCGCGCTCTTCATGGCGATGATGGCGCTGATTGATCCGGGAGACGAAGTGTTGTATCCCGATCCGGGATTTCCAGGCTATGCAGTCGATCACGCTGGGCCTGGGCGGAGTTCCGGTGCCGTTCATGCTCTCCGGCAAGAACCACCTGCAGCCGGATCCGCAAGGAGATTGCCGCGTAAGATCACGCCTCGTACGAAAATCCTGATCACCAACTCGCCGGGCAATCCGACAGGAACGGTTTACACCGACGACGGTGCAGCGGCAGCTGGCGGAACTGGCGGTTAAGCACGACCTGCTGGTGCTCTCGGACGAAATTTACGCCCGCATTATTTATGGCGGAACGTATGTTTCGATGATGAGCTATCCCGGCATGGAAGAGCGGACGCTGATCATCGATGGCTTTTCCAAGAGCTTTGCCATGACCGGGTGGCGGCTGGGATACGCGATTGCGCCCGCGCGAATTGTCCCCGCGCTCGATCTGCTTGCGGTCAACACCTACACCTGCACGGCGGAATTCACGCCAGTATGGCGCGATTGAAGCATTGCGCGATCGCGAAGGCGCCACGCCGCGCATGGTCGGTGAATTTGCCAAACGCCGCGAACAGTTCGTGCGCGACCTGAACCGGGTTCCGGGATTCCGCTGCGCTCCGCCGGAGGGAGCGTTCTACGCCTGGGTGAACATTTCGGACGCGGGAGCTGAGCGCCGAGGAGATTTGCCGCATCATGCTGGAAGAAGCCGGCGTGGCGGCGATTCCGGGCGCGGCATTCGGGCCGGCTGGCGCTGACTATGTGCGTTTTTCGTTTGCGTCGTCGACCGCGGTCTTGAAGGAAGCCGTGCGAGCGGATTCTGCAGGTTTCGTCGGCCTGGCAAGGAACGCCGGCGGATCTTCGAGATCAGTAGCGCATGGTATGTCGCTGCGGACAGTATCGTCGGCATTGCCGAACCGTCAGAGTTTCCGGCTTCGGAGGGCGAAATGCCCTCGGGACAGCCGGCGAGACGCCGGCGCTACCGTCGAGACGCTGGCGCTACGATTCCAGGCCCAGGAGACTGCATGAGAATTGCATGGCATCAGCGGATCTGGCTCTGTGTGCTTGCGGTTTGCGCGGCTGTCCATGGCTGCTTTGGTCAGGCTCGGCCGCTTGCCGGGACCGGACGTGCAGCAGATCTATCAGCGACTTCTGCCGCAGATCGAAAAGATTCCGATCTTCGATCATCACGCGCATCCGGGATTTGCGGACGACCCCGACGTGGACGCCATGGCTTCGCCGCCGGGCAGCGCCGCGCTTCGCACACGAGATACGAATCCTGAGCTGATCGCCGCGTCCAAGGCGCTGTTTGGCTATCCCTATAACGACCTTTCGCCGGAACACGCCAAATGGCTGGTGCAGAAAAAGGCTGAACTGAAGAAAGCGCAAGGCAACGCGTACTTTTCCAATCTGCTCGACAAGCTGAATATCGAGCAAGGCGTCGCCAACCGGGCCATGATGGCCGACTATCTCGATCCCAAGCGATTTCCCTGGGTCTTCTTCGCCGATTCGTTTCATGTGGCCGTTCGACAACCAGCGCGAGCGCGCCCGCAATCGTGATCAGGAAGTCTACCTGCCGCTGCAGGAGAAGATGCTGCACCGCTGGATGCAGCAGGAGAATGTCGACAAGTTGCCGCCGGATCTTCCCGGCTATCTGGCGTTCGTCACTCGCACTCTCGAAGACAATCAGAAAAAAGGCGGGATCGCCATGAAGTTCGAAGTGGCGTATTTCCGTTCGACGAAATTCGGCGACCCCACGCGCGAACAGGCCGAAGATGTTTACCAGCGCTTCGTGAGCGGCGGAATTCCCAGCGAACAGGAGTACCGGACGTTTCAGGATTACATTTTCCGCTTTCTGGTCCGGGAGGGTGGAAGACTGCACTTGCCGGTCCACGTGCACTCGGCCGTGGGCATCGGCGATTACTTCAATCTGTCCGAGAGCAACATCATGAACCTGGAGAATATTCTTCGTGATCCGCGCTATTCCAGCACAGTCTTCGTGATGATCCACGGAGGCTATCCTTACGAGCACCAGGCGATCTGGCTGGCGGCCATGCAGAACGTGTTCCTGGATTCGTCCTTGATGGAACTCGATATGTATCCTTCCGAATTCAAGCATGTGCTCAAGACAGTGGCTGGAAACTTTTCCCGATAAAATTACCTTTGGCACGGACTCGTTTCCCTACAACGAGACTTTGGGAGCGGAAGAAAGCTACTGGCTGGGAGTGCAGTCGGCGCGCAGCGCTCTGGCTGCGGCGTTGGCGGAGATGATTTCCGAAGGCGAAGTCAGCGAGGCGCAGGCCCTGCAATTGGCGCACGGCTACCTGCACGACAATGCAGTTGGAATTTACCAGGGAAAGGTGCACTGAAATGGCAAAGGCAAAAGTGAAGCGCGGCGGCGAAGAAGCGCAGCACGACCAAAAAAGCTAGAGCGCAAACCTCTCCAGGCGTGCAGTTGCGAAGCAGAGCCGCGCCAGCAAAATGGAGCTGAAGTATGTTCCCTGGTCTACGGTCGACCTGGAAGATCTGAACCCGCTGCTGCAGCGCCAGTTCGTGGTTGGTCGCGACATCATGGTGGCGCGCGTCCTGATGAAGAAAGGGCTGCATCATCCCGTTGCACAGTCATCACAACGAGCAATTCACCTACATTCTGGAAGGCGCGTTGAAGTTCTGGGTGGACGGCAAAGAGATCGTGGTGAACGCCGGAGAGGTGTTGACCATCCCTCCGCACATGCCGCACAAGGCCGAGGCCCTGGTCGACACGGTCGATCTGGATGTGTTCAATCCGCCGCGCGCCGACTGGATTAACAAGACTGATCAATACCTGCGTGGCGGCAAATAATTCATCCATCCCGTATGCTGGATACCTGAATGACTGACCAGGCCGCGTCCACGTCACAACTGGAAACAGGCGTATCCCAATTGCGCTGCATTGGGTGCGGAGCTGTGGGCGAAAACGGCGCCAAGAGCGTCCGCTGCGCCGCAGTGCGGCGACCTGCTGGAAGTGGTGTATCCCGGCTGGAAAACGCGATGCGCGAGCCGGCGGCTTGGACGCCGTCGGCGCTCAAGAGAACTCTGGCGGCAACGCCGCACATCGTTTGATCCGCTCGACGAGAGCGGTGTATGGCGCTTTCGTGAAATGCTTCCCGCGTTGCAGGACTGGAACCACGTCATCACGCTGCGGGAAGGCAACACGCCGGTCTACGAACTTCCGTCCTGCGGCCGCGCCGCGGGAGTGGAACAGCTTTACGCCAAGCATCAGGGAATGAATCCCACCGGATCTTTCAAGGACACAGGCATGACTGCGGCCGCGTCCTTTGCCCGGCAGGGCGGCTTTCGCTGGGTGGCATGCGCCTCTACCGGCAACACCTCAGCCTCGATGGCGGCCTACGCGGCGCGCGCCGGAATGCGCAGCCTGGTGCTGATTCCGCAAGGCCAGATCACCTGGGGCAAACTTTCGCAGGCGCTCGACTATGGCGCCGTGACCTGCCAGTTGAAGACCGACTTCGACGGCTGCATGCGCGTGCTGGACGAAGTGGTGCAGCGCATGCCGGTTTATCTTCTGAATTCGGTGAATCCTTACCGGCTCGAAGGCCAGAAAACTGCTGCAATCGAATTGCTGGAGCGTTTCGACTGGCAGACTCCGGATCACGTAATCGTGCCCGGCGGCAACCTGGGAAATTCTTCCGCGCTGGGGAAGGCGTTTCTTGAAATGAAAGAGCTCGGTCTCATCTCCCGCCTGCCGAAGCTTTCCGTGATCCAGGCTGAAGGCGCGAATGCACTGGTGCGAACCATGCGTGAGACGGGCGGAAAGAAACTGATTTCAGTGCAGGCTGAAACCATGGCCACCGCCATCCGCATCGGCAGTCCGGCTTCGTGGAAAAAAGCGGTGCGCGTGCTGGAAGCGACCGGCGGCGCGGTCGAGCAGGTAAGCGAGGTTGAGATAGCGCTGGCGAAAGCTGAGATCGGCGCGGACGGCATCGGCTGCGAACCTGCATCGGCCGTGACTCTGGCCGGATTGAAGAAGCTGGTCCAACAGGGGTTCGTGAAGAAGAATGAATCCGTAGTGCTGATCCTGACTGGAAACCTGCTCAAAGACCCGGACTTCACCCTGAAGTTTCATCGTGGAGATTTGTTTGCAGGCACGGCGCAGGAAGAGGAAGCTGAAGCCGTTCTCACTCCGCGGCAGCGCGCTCCCATAGTGCTCGATGCCAACGCGAGCGCGGTGGTAAAGGCGTTGGAGTATGCGGAGAGGTTCGATCGGAAAGAGTAGGAATGGCTGCTCAGTGCTGCCGAGCGGAAAAGCGCTAGTGCTTGAATGGCGATGGCTAAAACGAAAAAACGCGCGCCCACGGGCTCTCCACCTCTGGAACTCGTGCTGCCCGCGACTTCCGCGAATCTTGGTCCTGCATTCGATGCCGCCGCGCTTGCCTTCGATTTATTTCTCAAACTGCACGCCCGAACCGCACAGTGAATTTTCCATCGCTGCACACGGGCGAGATCAGGAAATCTGCGGCAACATCGAGAACCATCTCATCCTGACGACCTATCGTGAAGTTTTGGAGGCGGAAGGTAAGCCGGTGCAGCCGCTGGCCCTCAAGCTAGAGAATCAAATCCCGATTGGCAAAGGCTGCGGTTCATCAGCGGCGGCGCGCCTGGCGGGAATCGCCCTGGCGGTGCACTTCGGCAAATTGCGCTGGACGGACAGCCGGATTGTCGGCGAAGCGTCGCGCCGCGAGCATCATCCCGATAACGCGGCCGCCTGCTGGATGGGCGGATTGGCAGTGGCCGGATGTCGAGCGAAGGCGAAGCGCAAGTTGCCAGCATCACTCCAAAAGGGAAGTGGCCGCTGCTGCTGGCCGTCCCTGAGGAAGCGCTTCCTACGGAAGAGGCGCGACGCGTCCTGCCCCCACAATATTCGCGGGCGGACGCAGTCACCAATGTGCAGAACTCCATGCTGCTGCTGGCGGCGTTTGTGCAAGGCCGGCGCGATCTGCTGGCGTCGGCGCTGGAAGATCGTATGCACCAGCCTTACCGGGCCGCGCTGTGTCCGCTGTTGCCGGCATTGCAGAAGCTTGCTGGCAGGCTCCCCGGGCGTTCTGGGCGCAGTGCTGAGCGGAGCGGGTCCCTCCGTGCTGATTTTTCTGGATGGGAAGAGTTGGCGCGGATCGCGTCCAGGAGCAGGTCCGAGCCCACCTTCAGGCTCGCGGACTCAAAGCGGAACTCATCGCAACCGCAATCACCAAACAAGGAGCGGGTCAGGGCAAAGCCTGGACCAGACGCCGCTCCTAGCCGCGACGGCGCTGCTCGCTGCTGGCGATCCGGTTGGCGGCCACCAGCTGGAACAAATGCTTTTCGAAACTGAGATCAGGCTCTTGCGCAAAGCGGTCCGGATAAGAGACCAGGGCGCTCAGAAAACTCTTGATTTCGTCCTGCGCATCGCGTTCCCGGGCGGCGCGACCCAGGCCCGAGGCGCTCGGGCGACGTTTGCTGTTCTTCATTCTTCTCCCAGACCTTTTCCCCGCCATAAGATGGCCCTCACAGACACGTCATCCATCTGTTAATTAGGGGAGACAAATAAATACGCGGACGGCGAGAAGGAGTAAATGGCACAACCGTGCTATAGCAGGGAAGGTGTCCATTTTGAGACTTGGGGAAGAGGGTGCACGACTTTGGATCGCCGCAGGTCAGTCAGTTTGGAATTAACATTGGGGGTCATCCTGCGCGGAGTCGAAGGACCCCTGCCGCGGCGGCGCACTTGACGGGAATCTAGCGGTGTTGATCGGCCCACGGGAGGGAGTAGAGGTGCTTCGACTACGTCAGGACGGTCACAAGTGACCGTCCTGACTCCGCTCAGCATGACAGTTGGAGGGTCGAATCGGCAGCCACACTTTCCCGGACAAGGTTTTAATGTCTGCTGGCCGGCGGGATGATGCCGTTCATTCGCAGGTATTCGACCATCTGCCCGTAGTGATCGAAGCCATGCCACGCTATTGCCGTGGCCATTGCGAGCCGAGTGGTGGTTCGTTCGCCAAACGGGTTTTTAATGTTGCTGACCACGTTCTTATCGTTGATGGTTGCGGCCGCCTTATGTACGTAAGCGAAAGAATCTTTCAGGAATTTCATGATGTCGGCTTTGCTGGTCATCGCGTCGGGACCGCTCTCTCCGCCGGTGTCGACCGGGGGTTTCTCTTCGAGAATAGCTTGAGCCAATCAGGTAGTTGACTGCGGCCACGTGCTTCACCTGCTGCGCAAACGTCCGCACGCCCTTGAACTCGCCGTTCGTGGGCGCGAAAGTGTACTTGTCCTCTGGCATGGCGTCGGCGGCGGGAACAAATTCGTTCTCCATGTTGGTAACGTCGCTGATGCAGTGTCTGGCTGATGGAGTGGGTTTCGGCTGGTTTGGCTGCTTGGGCAATTGCCATGGTGCTCAATAAAAGAATGCACGCACACAGAGTTTGAAACTTCATCATTTGCGCTTCTCCTTGTTTGATGTGAGATGGGATTAGTCCCGTACGACTGACGGCGTTAACTCTAACTGATCTGACGTGAGCCGATGCCGGCGAACGATGAATAGCCCTCCGACCATTGCCAGTGCTGAACACAACAGGGCCGAAGGAACACCCACTCGCGTGGCCAGCGCTCCCCAGGCCGTGCTGCCCAGCGCCATGCCTCCCTGCAGCACCAGCAGATACATCGACAGCGCGCGGGCCCGCAAAAATGACGGACACATGGTCTGGGCTGCGACGTTGAGGCAGGCCAGGATTCCGATCCATGCTGTCCCGCTGGCAAACAATACCAGACACAGCCAGGAAAATGTCTGCACACGTCCGGCGGCGAAGGTCATGGCGGCAAACAGCAGGATGTCGCAGGCGACAAGCGCATCCACCGAGAAGCGAGCGCGGACGCGAGACAGAACGGCCGCTCCGGCCAGCGCTCCAAGACCGAAGAATCCCAGCAGCAGACCGTACCCGGTCGCGCCGTGAGGACGGGCCAGGATAGGCAGAAGTGCGGGCAGGGAACTTGCACCCAGGCTGAAAGCTCCAGTCCTGATGAGGATCGAGCGCACCAGCGGCGCGCCGCGAACGTAGCGCAACCCGGCCATCAAAGCATCGCGGACGCGGCCGGTGGCAACGTGCTCCACGTGGGGACGCTTCCAGCGGTAAAGGAAGAAAATCACGCCGAAGAAAGAAGCGGCGTTGAGCAGAAATGCAACTCCGGAACCGGCGGCGGCAATCACCAGTCCGCCGAGAGCTGGGCCGAAAGCGCGAGCCACGTTAAAGCCGACTGAATTCAACGCCACCGCCGGAGCATGATTTTCCGGGCACACAACTTCCGGAGTGATCGCCTGCCAGGCGGGATCGTTCATGACCGCGCCCAGTCCCAGGATGAAGGTGAACAGCAGCAGCATCCACGGCGTCACGTAGTGTTCGAGGGTGAGAAAGCCAAGCAGGGCAGCCGCTACCACCATCCAGGTTTGAGTGATCAGAAGAAAGCGGCGGCGGTCGACCAGGTCGGCGAGCGCGCCGGCGGGCAGGATCACTAGAAATACGGGAAGCGTGGTGGCTGCGGTCACCAGGCTTACCATCAATGGAGACATGGTGAGCTGGGTCATCAGCCAGCCTGCGCCGACGTTCTGCATCCAGGTTCCGGTGTAGGAAATTACGGCAGCGATCCACAGCGAACGAAACAGCGGTTCACGCAGCGGCGCCCAGGCCGAGACCGCCAGCTTGGGTGGCGGGCTCGCCGTCATCGATGTTTTTGACCGCGTCCGCCATAATCAACTGGTTGAAATCTCCTGCGCGGCGTGTCCGGCCACTGCCGAAGGGCCATTCTCCATTCCGCCAGGCGCGCACCATATAAATGATGATGCCGGTAATCAGGATGACCGCGGCGTAGCGCACCTGTTTCAACGAGTTGGTGCGAGAGATCAGCACAAAGATGAATCCGATCGATGCCAGCAAAGCCGGCAGCGGAAACAGCCACATGCGAAACGGGCGCGGCAGGTCCGGGCGCCGGATGCGCAACACGATCACGCCAATTGCCTGCAGCAGAAACTGCAGGGTGATCCGGATCACCACCAGCGCGGCGATCACATCCGCCAGCGCGAGGAAACAAAACAGTATGGCGACCGCCGCCAGGGCGAGCAGAGAAACGTAGGGGAACCGGAGCTGCGGATGGACTCGCGCGAATGCCTTGAAAGTAGTTTCCATCGCGCGCCGCCGCGTAGGGAACGCGCGAGTAGCCGAGCAGCAGGGAAAAGACCGATGCAAAGGCGGTCCACATCACCAGGGCAGTGACCAGGTTCGCGGCCCAGGGACCGTAAATCCTTTGCATGAAAACAGAAACCACATACAAACCGCGATTGGATTGTCCGGTCCGGGTGATTTCCTGCCAAGGCACCACGCCCAAGATGCTGACATTCATCAACACGTATAGACATCCCACCAAAAGAATGGATAGCAGCAAGGCCCGCGGGATGGTCTTCCCGGGATCCTTTACCTCATCGCCCAGAAAGCAAACGTTGTAGTAGCCCCAGTAGTCGTAGGTGGCGACCAGCATGGCCGCGCCCAGCCCGAGAAAAAAATTGTGCGACAGAGTTAAACGCGCCCGGAGGGAAAGCTGAAGGCGCGAGAGGCGTCGAAGTGGCTGAATCCCGCGATGATAATCCAGGCCATGGTGATCAGCACGCCGGTCAGAAGCAGCTTCGACATCCAGCCGATGCTGGTGATTTTGCGATAGAGCAGCAGCACCGCCAGCAGGACAATTCCGATAGCGACAAACGTTGCGCCGGACATCAGCCAATGCAGTTGCAATGTGCCCAGCACTGGAAGATGCACTTCCCAGGCGCGGTCCGCATATTGATGTTCCAGCGCAGGCCAGAAGTAGGACGCGTATCCTGCGAGGCCAATCGCGCCTGATGCAATCGAGAGCGGGGCGCTGAACGAAAGCTGCCATATGAAGAGAAAAGAAATCAGCCGCCCGAGACTGCGGGGGCCATAAATTTCGCGGAGGTAGTTGTACGATCCGCCCGAGCCAGGCATAGCAGCCCCCAACTCGGCCCAGACCAGGCCATCACACATAGCAAAGACTGCGCCCAGGATCCATCCCAACATTGCCTGGGGGCCTCCCATTGCGCTCACGATCAGGGGAATGGTGATGAATGGCCCCACTCCGATCATGTCGATCATGTTCAGGGCGGTGGCGCTGCTGAGGCCGACTCCGCGGATCAGGCGTGGTGCGGTCGTTGGTCGTTGGCCGTTGGTCGTTGGCGCGGGGCATAAGCTTCACGGAAATCTGCGTTACGCGGAATACTTCATACGACTGCCAGCCAACGATTGTTTCCCGTATCCCCGCCCAGTGCGCCGAGAGAGACGCCCTCTGGAGAGCCGGCAAGCCTGCCCTGAGCGAGGCCGAAGGGATGCCGGCGCTACAAAAGGCCGGCGACTACCCTGATCGCCGACGCTACCTGCGTGGCCAAAGGCCAACGAGCAAGGGCCAACGACCGCTCTTCAGTGTCCGGCGTTCAGCAAGTTCACATACAGCCGAATTGCTCCTGGCACTCCAGCCGGCAACTGGCGGAAGAATGCGTATCCGGTGTAAATGTACGTGCCCTTGCCATATTGCGCCCGCAGCAGGCCGCCTTTCAGGGGTTGCTCCCCTGGATCATGAGATGACAGCAGCGGCTTGAACTTACTGTCCCACTGATCCATGAAGTACAAACCTCGTTCCTGCACCCAGCCATCGAAATCGCGCTGCGTAATCTGGTTGGGTTTTTGGAACACGCTGTCTTCCGGCGCGAGAATTTCTACCGGAGCCTCTTCCACTGAGACCCGGCCTCGACTCAACTGTGCGGGGAACGGCGTGAAGTGCCCGCTGTTGAAGTCGCCGGCGCTGGCGTTGTATTGCACAATCAAGGTGCCGCCTGCCGAGACGTAGGCCAGCAACTTCTTGTTATTGGCCGCGACATCTTTTTGGGTGTCGTAGGCGCGAATGCCGAGAACGATAGTTCCATAGCGAGACAGATCTTCGCTGGTAAGCCTCTCCGCCGGAATGACAGTTACGTCGATTCCGATCTGTTGCAGCACCGTGGGAATTTCGTCGCCTGCACCCGGTAGGTAAGCAACCTTGAGGTCCTTGGGAACTTTTACATCCACGATGCTGACGCGCTGCAGCGCGGGTTGATAGTAGTAAGCGCTGGCCAGATCCTCGCGAGTGACGAAGGTATAGCCTTCACTGTAATTCTTCCCGCCCGCGGTCAGCACCGCGCGAACCTGCGTGTGTCCTTCTTTCAAACTGCCCGGAACGACTTTGAATTCAAAATGCTTCTTGTCGCCGCGCTGTCCCAGGTCCACCCGAGTCTCTCGGGGCTCGATCCGCCAACCGGCGGGCGCCTCGAGGCGCAGGACGCCATTGGAATTCCCGGTCAGGTTCGAGCTCACTCCCACTCTTACCGTGCGTTCAGAACCGTTGGCGATCGGAATGATCTGCTCGCCCGGCTCCAGCTCGACGGAGAACGCCGGCACAACTGCCAAAGGCCGCTTCTGCTGCACACCTTTTTCGTCATCAAACGTCACCAGCACCGGCGCGGAAATTTCGGGCAGTGCCTCAAGACTCTTCAACGGGACAGCAGTCCGCGCGGCAAGCTCGGGAACATCGTAATGGGCACTGACTTGAAACGGCGAAAGAGGGAAGGGCAATGTCTGATATTTAGGCTCGTCCACGACATAAACGGCGTCTCGCTCGGGGTCGTTGCGATGCAGCGCAGGCTTCGTCGGGGGCGTGTTCGGCGGCAAGTCAACCTGGAAGTCGGTCTGATAGTCCTGCCCCGGCTTCAGCGGAGGGATACGTTCTTTAGCCTGGCTGTTACTTACCTGGCCCTCCAGAAACAGGGAGCGGAGTTGGACCGGATACGTCGATCCGTTGTGCAACTTCACCTTGACGGTAAACTTTTGTCCGGCTGAAATCGCGGCCAGCGGATCCTGTCCGGTCGCGGGTGGAGCATTCGAGCCCGCCGGCGAAACCAGCGCGGCCTGGAGCGAAAGGTTCAGCGCAAGATTCAGTGCAACCCGGGCCTGCGACGATTTCTCCTGCAGACGTGCCAGCAGGCCCGGTTTCTGCTTGTCATTCGCGATCTGGCTTTCAAGGCGGCTAAGCGAGTCGATCACGGACAACAGCGGAGCAGCCGCGCTACCCGGATCTCTTTCCGCAGCTTTCGATGCTTCGGCCACGCTGTTCTGAATCTTGGTCAGGTCTTTCGCTCCGGCCGCGCCGAAAGCGGAACTTAAGCCCTGCCAACTGGTATCGATCCCGTCAAAGAAATCTTTCTCGTGGCCGTCTTTATCGGTGGCCGGCGGCAAAACCGAGTCCACTAGCTTGTAGTAGGTATAGCGATCACCGGGCTCGACCGACCAGCCGCCCGCCCCCTGCGAAAGCTGATGGCGCAATCCTTCCATAGCAAACTGGATGTAAGACATGCCCAGCAAGGGATTCACGTGCCCGGTATTCAGCTTGACCGTATAGTTTTCCGCGGCGCAGCTGCTGGCGCCAAATCCACATACATTGCCGATGTAAAGTTTTTTAGCCTGCCAGGGCTGCAAGCCTTCCCTGATCTGCTCCGAAAACCGGTTGGGATCGGACGCTGCCCGGAATGCTTCTTTAGTAAGAATGGCGGAGGCCTGGTGATGTCCATGTCCATCGCGATCGGTCCCTGAGAAGCGTGCGATCAGGACATCCGGGCGAAAGGTCCGGATTACGCGGACCATGTCGCTCAGGGGGATATCGTGCCCGCCCCATTTCTGAAAGGTTTCTTCGGGATTCTTTGAGTAGCCGAAATCCGCGACCCGGCTGAAACGCTGCTCCACTCCGTAATAGCGATCGGACGCGGTCAACTCGAGCGTGCGCAGCACACCCAGCACGTCGAACAAATTGCTGCCGACTTTGTTTTGGCCGCCTTCGCCGCGGGTGAGAGTCATCAAAACCGTCGAAACTCCGTCGCCCCGGGACTCCAGAGTCAACATGCCTCCATCTTCGTCATCAGGATGCGCTGTGGTCTGCATCAGGCGCGCCGTGGTTTGCAGCCGAACCAGCATTTGCTTGAGTCCGGTTGCGCCGGTGTCGGGAGGCAGAGGATCGACCGGACTATAGTGACTCGCCGGGGTCTGGTCCGGGGTCGGCGCCGGCAAAGCGACTAAAGACAGCAACAGAATGAGACCGAATGTAAAAAACTTCCAACGCAATCGCTGGGGGATAGAGATGTTGCGGGTGGGTGGACTCAAAACTCCACGATCAACATTTTTCATAGAGTTGGCATGGCAGCGCTCGGAGATGAGAGGCAAGATTTTTCCTGATGTTCCTTTTTATATGGACTGTGCGGGAAACGAAGAGTTAGCCGCCACCGCTGCGCTCAATCCTACGTCATTTGCCCGGCGGCGCGCTTGCCGCCAGGACAGCCTGCTGGCAGTTGTGGGCCGCGGTCAGCAACTCGTCAAACTGACGATCGCTGTGCAGCGCTCGCAGCAGAGGATCGGAAAGCAGGTTGGAATAAGAGCAGTAGTTTTGTTCGATCGCGGTCTTGAGCATGTGGAAAGCCGCGTCCTTCTTGCCGGCGTAGGCGAAAAGGGTTCCCTGATAGTAGGAATTCTCCGGGTCCGGGTCGGAAGGTCCGCTGGTCTCGGCCTCGTGCGCCAAACGGTCCAGCTCAGCGGGAGGCCGGATCCCAACCACTGCTTCCATCAGATCACGCCGGTAGTGGGAGGAATCAGCCATACGGGTCACAGCCTGGCGTGCTTCCGCAGTCCTGCCTTCGCGCAGCAACAGAGAGGGAGTGATGTAGTTGGCCCATTCGGTGCCCGCGTCGAGTTGGATGTACTCGCGAGCCCGCTCAAACTGGCCCAGTTCCATAAAGGCCCAGGCGCAGGACCGGAACGAATAGTTCCCTGGAGCTAAGGTCAGGGCAGTGTCGCACTGACGGGCCGACTCTTCAAGCATGCCCGCGTAGCGTTGGACATATCCCAGAGTCCAGTGCGCCGTGGCACTCTCCGGACGGCGTTTCACCAGCGCTAGGGCGGATTCGTAGGCTTTCCCTAACTCACCCCGGTCTACCCGGTTCACGATGAGTTGCGAAGACGCCGCGATCAGATTTGGATCAAGAACCAATGCCCGCTCCAGGGCGGCGTTGGAATGCTGGAACATCTGCTCTCCGCCATTCGCGTAGGTAGAGTCGTAGTAATAACGCAGGCCGATCTCATACCATGCCGGAGCGTAATTCGGATCCAGTTCCACCACGTGTTCCAGGTTCTTGATGCCTTCCCGATTGGGAGCGGAATCGTGAGACAGGGCCACGCTGCGCAAATAGAGCTCGTAGGCTTCCTGGTTGCTGGGGCGGGTACTGGTTTCCAGAAATCCTCCAGCCGCCCCCAGCAGCGGCAGCAATCCTTGGCGAATTTCCTTGGCCATCTGCTGCTGCAGGGCAATCAGGTCCTGCATGGAACCGCTGAGATTGGCCTGCCATACCAGCCGGTCGGTGCCCGTCTCGATCGCCTCCAGCGTGACCAGGAGATGGTTTCCCTGCTTCAGGAAGTGTCCGGTCAAAACGTTGGCAACGTGCAACTCCTGTCCGACTTTCTGCGGATCCATGTCCGCGCCGACGTATTTTCTGGTCACCGCCGAGGGACGCACATCCAGGGTGCGCGAGTAGGTGAGCACATTGGCGATTTCGTCGGAGAGCGCGAAGCGAAGATAATCCGCGTTGAAGTCGCCGTTCAGATTCTGCAGCGGCAGCACGGCGACCGTATTCTTGGCTCCGGTACTAGTCATCCCGGCACGATGTTTGATCCACCACGTTCCCACCGCGGCTAGAACCGTGATCAGCAATGCAGTCACCGCGATCAGAATATAGCTCTGAGACCGGCTGGCCGCCTGGAACGTCTTGGATACAACGTGCAACCGGGAGGCTTCTCGAGCGCCGGCCCGAGTCAGCCCCGATTCCGTTTCTTTCTTTAAGCGCTGCAGGTCGGCCCTCATCTCCGCTGCGCTCAGGTAGCGCTTGCCCCGGTCTTTCTCCATCGCCTTCCCAATAATTCCTTCCAGTTCCTTGGGCAGGTTGGGATTTAGAGAGAGCGGCGAGGGAGGTTTGGTGTGCAGAACGGCGTCCAGCGTGGTGATTACATTGTTGCCGCTAAAGGGCTTCTTCCCGGTAGCCATCTCATAGAGCACCACGCCAAAAGAAAACAGGTCGGTTCTCGGATCGAGCTCTTCGCTGCGCGCCTGCTCCGGCGACATATAAACCGCGGTTCCGGGGATCACGCCCACCGCGGTAAGCGAGTCTTCGACCGGAGTCTCTTCACTGGTCGCCAGCCGCTCGTCGCGCAGCAGCTTGGCCAGGCCGAAGTCGAGCACCTTGGTCTGCCCGCCGGAAGTCAGGAAAATATTGGCCGGCTTAATATCGCGATGAATGATTCCCTTGGCGTGGGAGGCAGACAGCGCGTCCGCAACCTGGACGCCGACCTCGAGGAGTTCGTCGACGTCCATGGCCTTACCCCGGATGTGCTGCTTCAAGCTCTCTCCCTCCAGCTTTTCCATGACGATGAAGGGATGGCCGTTATGATCCTCGACTTCGTGGATGGTGCATATGGAAGGATGATTGAGCAGCGACGCGGCTCGGGCCTCCCGCTCGAAGCGCTCCATGGCCTTGCTGTCGCCGGTGAGATTGTCGGGGAGAAACTTTATGGCCACGTGCCGGCCCAGCCGGGTGTCTTCCGCCTCGTAGACCACGCCCATACCGCCGCCGCCCAGCTTTCCCAAAATCCGATAATGGGAAATGGTCTGGCCGATCATGGTCGCGCTACTCGAAGTTTGGCCAGACGTTTCGCGGTTCATGGCGAAGCTCAGCCCCTGTAGGCGGTTAATGTTAGGCCCGCAGCGGTATCTGGTCAACTGTTTGAAGGGAATAGTGGTTGAGGGCGGGAAGGCAGGGTTTCGATCCCCCGCCTGGAATCTGATTTTTGGAGCCTGGAGCCGGTTACAGGGCCCGGCTGAGCGTCACTTCTTCCGTGCTTCGGCTTCGGCCAGCCAGCCCCGGCGCAGCCTTTCAGACGGGATGCTGGACAAGTAAGGCTTGATATCGAGAACGGGCGTCCCATCCAGCATATCGACGCCGCGAACATGCAGCTCCACCCCATCCCGGCGAAGCAGTTCAACGGTAGTCAGCCCAATCGGGTTTGGACGCCGCGGAGATCG
Source organism: Terriglobia bacterium (assembly GCA_963696825.1). Classification (GTDB taxonomy): domain Bacteria; phylum Acidobacteriota; class Terriglobia; order Terriglobales; family Acidobacteriaceae; genus JAIQFF01. The sequence continues at coordinate 66,147 of CAVOLN010000005.1, read as the reverse complement.
GGTCGCAAACACGCCATGCTGCCGGTTATCGGAGGGCGGTGAAGCCAGCAAATCGGCTCCCCGCAGTTCAACCCTGGGGGAGCGGTCAAACTCCCAGATGACAAAGAGATGTGAAAAACCCTCGACATCGGTAAGCCCCGGCTCGTACTCAGGCAGGATCTTGAGCACGCCCTCGGCCTCGTGCTTGACGCCCAGACCCTTGGGAATCTCGTTCGTGTTCTTGTACGGACTGCTCACAAATCCGATCGGCTGCGAGGTGAACATGGGGGGAGGCCTCCATTTCCGATAATAGCGCGGATTGCCCAGAGTACTTGTTCATCCTGCCGACCGTGGGTGCCCCACTCAAGCTCCGCTTGGGCGGGGATTTTGATGTTCACTCGTCACAGACGTGACCCTGATTACGGAGATAATCTGTTCCCATGCCTTGGGGGCTGAAACGTTTCCACCAGACCGGCCAGCTTCACTTCCTTACTTTCAGTTGTTATAAACGTCGACCAAACTTGGGGAGCCCAGATTCACGCGGCACATTCGAAGCCGCGTTAGAGCGTGTTCGAAAGCGGTACGGAGTTTGGGTATACGGCTACGCTGTGATGCCGGAGCATGTGCATTTGCTTGTAAGCGAGCCCGAGCGTGGAACCCTGGTACATGCAATGCAATCCCTGAAACAGGGAGTTGCGCGGAGGCTGGCGCTACGATCCGTGGATCCGTTCTGGCAGGCCCGCTACTACGACTTCAATGTCTGGAGCGAGGGCAAGTTCGTGGAAAAACTTCGCTACATTCATCGGAATCCCGTGGAGCGTGGATTGGTTGCACGACCTGAGGTGTGGGCTTGGAGCAGTTTTCGTCATTATGTGACTGGTGAAGCTGGAACAGTCGAGATCGAGTCGCAGTGGACAGCGCGGAAGCGGGAGCAACATGGGATCTTTCCCACTGTGAAGCGGCGTCCAACGACACAAAATCCCCGCCCAAGCGAAGCTTGAGCGGGGCACCCTTGAGTTCTCAGCGGGCTGAGCCCACGCGGAGAAAAAAATCCTACTGATAGAAGCCTGCCGACGAGCCCACCCATTCCATATTGCGATTGTGGTCCACGCCCATCATCAGGCCGCGTCCCATGCGGATGATCGTCATCACCGGTTGCAACTCTTCCAGCCAGATATACATGATCCGTACTTCCGCTTTGTTCCCGCCAAAAGGAGTTTCCACGATCGGTTCGAAGTTCATGCGCTCCTGCAGAATGTACTGGGAGCGCTTTTCCCTGGGAATGGCCGCCAGATCCTCGGGCTTCAGATTGATGATTACGCCCAGACCGGCGAAGGAGAATAGTGGTTTGACCACATAGTTTTCGAGGTCCTTCGGCATCTGCTCCACGCGATTCAGGAACCAGGTTTTGGGCATGCATTCGTGACGCAGATAGGGCAGCGAAAATTTGCTCATCCGGAAAAACCAGTTGGGATGACCTGCCCACTCCACCTCGATTTCTTCGTTGAATTGGAAAGCAGTTTTCAGGTTCCTGCGCACCAATTCGTCCACGATGGCGCGATTGTAGATGCGCAGGATCGGGACGTTCTTGCCCTCGTTCTCGTAGAACAGGAACTTCCCCACCTTCTTGATGTCGGTAATTGAGACCGTCTTTACACCCAGCAGTTTTCTGGTCAGCAGGAAATCCGGCAGCGTCTTCTGGTGGAGGGGATCGATCTCCATCAGAATAACGTGCTCCGGGTCGTGGTCACCCACGATGGCGCGTCGAAGCAGCTTCTTGTAGCCCTCCCAATCCAGTCCGCCGAGCAAATATTTAAGTTTGGGATCCAGCTGAAAAATTTCCAGGCAAACCTGCGAGAGCATCGCCTGGTAAGCGTAAAGAGAAGGGAAGCCCTGCAGTTCAACAAGCTTGGGCTGCAGCCTGCCCGACTTATCCTTTACGAGTCCAAAATCTACCTGGACAAAACTGGGGTGGGGGGTCTCATGCGGCACTTTAAACTGCTCCGGAATCGCCTCCGCAGAGGCTTTGCGGTATTCGATACTGTTGAGCTGGTGGATTAATTCCTTCCCGTACTCACACATCTGTTCTAGTAACGGCTTGGGAATGAACAGAGGCGTTTCACAGATGCGGAACTTGACCGGAGTCCCACAGCGCTCTTCCATCGCTTTCAGCAAACGCTGATATTTTTCCGGAGTGAAATTCGCGTTGAACTGCTGTCGAAGGGCGGGAATCATGTTTGCGCTGACAATTGCCACGAACCACGCGGGACAGCCGCCCTCGGCTGTCCAGTCGAGCAGCGCTCGACAGATTTTGCTGTCCTGAAATAAGCGGAGCATTGCTCCGCCGGACAGCCGAGGGCGGCTGTCCCCACGTGCTGCTTGTCGCCCTACGCTTCCAGCAAGAACTGCCCGTTGCGCATGATCTGCGCTCCGTCCACCCAGATGTCGAAATTCCTTCCCACGACATCAATATGCGTGGAAGAGTACCACTGCGCCCCGGTGTGCGCGCCGTAGGGATTGCCGAAAGCGATATGCACTCCCGGATATTTCTCGTCCTGCAGAATCTGCCCGATCAGGTCCTTGAGCTGAATGTTGGTCCCGATGGCAAACTCTCCGACGCGATCGCTGTTTTCATCGGTGTGGGTGTAACGCCAGAAGTCGTCTTCCAGTTCGCGGTTGCTGGAATGGGCCTCGGTCAGCCGGTTGCCTTTGACCTGGATGGTCAACGGATTCTCCTTCAGGCTGCCAAATTTAGCGCATAGCCAGTCGCCGACAACTCCATCGATCACAAACGTTCCATTGACCTCGCCCGGAGTGGTAAACACTTCGCCGCCGGGCAAGTTGCCCCACTTGTCAGGACTGATGATGCCGCTGGTTTTGAGCCAGCGGTAATCCGGATTCAGGTCGGCGGCAAGATCGGTCCCGGCGGAAGTCCTCGCCCGGACTTGTTTCGCCCGCCGCACGATGTCCACGACTTTAGTGCTGATGCGATCCACTTTCAGGAAGTCCGCCCGCATGCCTTCCAGCATGATCTGATGATTGATATTGACCATGTGGGCATGACGGATTTTGCGGCGGTTGACCACATCGGTCATCTGCATCCGCGACTTCAGTTCATTCGCCTGTGCTTGCACCGCAAAGATGCTCACCTGGCAGGTCTCAAGATCATCCACGATTTCACGCGGGAGATCGTTGAGCGGGCGGGAAGCCATTTCCTCCAGGATCCAGGCGCAGTAGGGAGCGCCCAGAAGCTCCAGTTCGTGAACCAGGCTGGCGGCGATTTCCCGTGTGGCCTCGTCGGTGATGACCGTGACTTTCTCTCCGGGCTGGATGCGCAGGCACACGTTGACCGCATTGTGTGCGCCGGGAGTTAATTCAGGATCAAAAGGGAGCGTGCTGAGCTCGCGCTTGGCTTGACTGGCGGGAAGGTTCATTACCCTACTTTTCTAACCGGAACCTGGGCTTCCGTCTCGGCCAGTCCCACTTCCGTTTCCTGGATGATGTAGTCTACGACTTTTTTCAGATCCCCGGTTTCGCGAAATACACGCAGCTGGCGGTCCGCGCCAGTGCCGTTATTCAGGATCTCATGAATGTAGTTTAACTCCTCGCGCGATCCCAGTTCGTCGACCACATCGTCGATGAAATCCAGATACTCCAGAACCAGCTCGCGGGCGGGCACTTCCGTCTGCTTGCCAAAATCAATCAGCTTGCCTTCGAGCCCGTAGCGCGAGGCGCGCCATTTATTTTCCATGATCAGAGCGCGGCGATAGAGGCGGAATCCCTGGTTGGCGGTGTAGAGCTTGTAGAGCTTTGCGATCGTCGCCTGGATCAACGCCGCCAGGGCAATGGTTTCGTCCACCCGCATGGGAATGTCGCACACCCGGAATTCAAGAGTGTTGAAGAATGGATGCGGGCGGATATCCCACCAGATTTTCTTGGCGTTATCGATGCAGTTAGTCTTGATCAGCAGCTTGATGAAATTCTCGTATTCGCCCCAGCTGGGGAAATAATCTGGAATATTGGTGCGGGGAAATTTGTCGAAGACCTTGCAACGATATGATTTCAACCCGGTATCCATTCCCAGCCAGAAGGGCGAATTGGTCGAGAGCGCCAGGATGTGGGGCAGAAAATAGCGCGCGTGGTTCATCAACTGGATGGCGGTTTCCCGGTCCTCCACACCAATGTGAACATGCAGGCCGAAGATCAGGTTGGCCCGCGCCACCAGTTGCAGGTCCTCAACAATGTTCTTGTAGCGGATGTCTTCCGTGATCTCCTGCACCCGCCAGTCGGCAAACGGGTGGGTGGCGGCAGAAGCCAGCCTCAGCCCGTTCTCCTTGGCCAAAGCCACCATGTCGCGGCGGAGCTTTTTGACCTCTTCCTTGGCATCTTTAATGTTGCTGCAAACCGAGGTTCCGACCTCGACCACCGACTGGTGCATCTCGGCCTTCACCCGCTCCTGCAAAAGTAGCTTGCCCTTCTCAATAATCTCAGCGTGGATGTGCGAGCGCAGATCGCGCGTCACCGGGTCAACGGTCTGGTATTCCTCTTCAATGCCGATGGTGAAAGTCGGAAGCATGGCGACCGCAGTTCCTTCCGGGGGATTACCGGCGCCGGCCTGGTTCCGGCAGCCTCACTAAAAGCGCGGACCAGTATAGCAATCCACCGTGGAAACCCGAAGTGTCGAGTTTCCGTTGGCAATGGGCCATTTCGATTCGTCGGTTGGGTCGCAGTCTAGCGGTAGTGCTCAAGGTAATACAGGGCGCCGAATGCGGCCACCAGAGCGGCGGCTGGAAATGCCAGGGGTCGCGCACCTCGCGAGGGCCGACTCCAATCCGCCGTGGCGAGGAAGAGCAGGATCGCGGGGACCAACACCAGGATTGATAGCTGAAAGATATGTGCCGCCGCACCTTCGTCCGGTTGGGGCGGCTGAGCATAACCGCTGAGCACCGCGAGCAACGCTGTAAGTGACAGGACGATCAGGACTTTGCCGCTTGCACGGTTGATTTGCTGCTTACTCATGGGGTCACTTCCTTTCGGTCTGGCGACAGTTTCCTTTGTGTGACTAGTGTCCTTGCTGGTTTAAGCCTTGGCTCTTTTTCGCGCAGGAGCCTTGACCGTCCTTGCTGGCGACCCGCCAGCGAGGAACGAAGCCCAGTGGAACTCCCGCGTCGAGATCTCGTCGCTAAGCGCTTTCTTTACAGCCATTTCTGCCACGGCATTCACGATCCAATCGAAGTTCTCGCGACCCACCGAATGTAGATCGGCATCGGGGGCAGGGTTAAGGAAATCAATGGCATAGGGGACGCCGTCTTCGACGGCGAACTCCACCGTATTCAGGTCATAACCCAACGCCTGGCAAAGGGTCTGGGCGTCTTTTACTACCCGGGTAAGCAGCTTGGGATCGGCGGGCGGAGGATTTTTCACATAGCGTTCGTGATGGGGCGCTCTGGGATCGTAGTGCATAACATGGACCTTCTCCTGTCCCACGACGTAGCAGCGAAAGTACTCCTTGAACTCGACGCCATGCTGCAGAGTCATGCACAAATCCCCGGTCTGATTGTAATGATGGAAAAATTCTTCCGGCGAATGCACCTTGTACACATGCTTCCAACCTCCTCCCGAGTACGGCTTGAGGAAGGCCGGGAAGCCCACGTAGGCAAAAATCTCCTCCCAGTTCAGGGGGTAAATCAGGTTGCGCATGGACTTGTCCGTGGTGCCTTCGGGATGCTTCTGGTGAGGCAAGATCACCGTGGCCGGAATGGCCACACCCAGCTTGGACGCCAGCGCGTAGTTAAAGAACTTGTCATCGGCAGTCCACCAGAACGGATTGTTGATGACGATGGTGCCCGAGAGCGCGGCGTTTTTCAGGTAAGCGCGATAAAAAGGGATGTCCTGCGAAATGCGGTCGATGATGACCCTGTATCCGCTGGATTCGGCCATTTTGACTCCGCCGAGTTTGACGAACTCTGCAGTCACGCCTTCGACCTTCATGCTGTTGATCTTTTCCACCAGCGCGGGAGGAAAAGTATTTTCCATGCCAAACATGATGCCAATCTTGTTCACAGTCACCTCACTTATCATTTTGAGAAGACTCGCCGGCTCACCCTCTGAATGCCATCCTGACTGGTTCACCAGCCTGCACGCATTCCCATGTGATCCTGATCGAAGCAGTCTAGCGGATTTTACGAGCTGTGGCGGCGATGGTTTTCTGCTATTCGTTGCAAGTGCAAGGGAGACCGACAAAGAGAAGGCCACGATCGCGGATACCGAGATTGCCGGTAGGGTTTTTCCGCAGCCCCTTAAGAGCGTCGACGTTTACCGGGACGAGGGTTACAGGCTTCTTCTCGATTTCTTCCAATTCTTTGCGGCGGCCCTCCTCAATCAGATCGAAACTCAAACGGTGGTTGGGAGTCCCCTTGTAGCGCCGGGCAAAAGTCTTCCAGTGGAAGACAGCGGTCGGCCAGCGCTTGATCGCGCTGGAGTCTGGTTCCGCTGAATAAATCCGCGGTCTCGAGTTCGCGGCCGTTGATGCAGTACCCGGGAATGCGATGAAAATTCAGATTGATGTGGATGCCGTACTGACGGCCCCGATCCACGGCGTGGTCAATTTCTTTCAGCGGCCCTTCGCGAATTACCGACCAGTCGTCACGGTTCCCCCAAACCCAGTAGGAGAGCGGCAAACGAGCGAAGTCGAACCCCCACTCCACCATGGTCGCAAAATCAAATTCTTCAAAGGCCGGGGCCTCGTAGGGCCTTCCGGGCATAGCGAATCTGCCTTGCAGATTAAAACCGCGCCAGCGCGGAATGTTACTCGTCACAAAACTGCGGGGCGAACCGGAAAGTCCTACCTCGGAGCCGGCTCCATCGACCAGATTGCTCCGGGCCTCATATACATGCTGGCGCGGTACATGCCTCGCGCATCGTAGGCTTCCGGAGTGCGGAAAAAGTATCCGCGATCTTTCCACACCACGTTGTAGACGCCGCTTGCTGTATGGAACGCCTGCTCGCGCATTCCCTCCGACAACATGTGAGAGGCGATGGCGAAAGTCGTCCCGGTCCAGACCTCTTCAACCTGTTCGTTCTCATGCAAAGCCTGGCCATCGGCGCTCATGCCATTAATGGCGCCCATCTCTCCATTCTGAAACTTCATCACGTTGTAGTCGTATACCCGCTGCAACGCTGACTTGCGCATATTTGCAGGAACCAGATCTCCGAGTCCGGTGAGATTGGCAGTACCACTGGCCCGCAAGTTGTTCCGCCATGATGTCAGTGTGATAGGTGCTTCCCTGGTCGTAGTTGAAGTAGGTACCGTTCCAGAGATTCTTGATGTAGGCGGTTTGCGCCTTCTTGAACAGCGCATCATAGTCCGAAGCGGTTTGACTCTCGCCGAGCTTGCGGGCAATTTCGCCAGTGGCGCGCAGTGCGGCCAGATAGAGCCCGCCGCTATAAGCGCTTTCGCCACGAGCCACCCAGTTGTCGTAAGTCTGATCAGGAAAGCCGCCATTTTCGATCAGGCCGTCGCCGTCGGAATCGTACTGGCGAAGATGCTCCATCGCCTGCTTGACCGCGCTCCAGGTATAACGGAGAAAGCCCGTCGTCATTCCGCCCGCTCCACACATAGTCGCGCCAGATCATCAGAACGTACTTGCTGTTCAGATCGCGCCAATTAGAAACGTCCTGATAGTTGTACTGGTTCACGTTCACAAACGGATCTTCGGCGGGCGAGCCCAGATCGTGCGGAGCCGACCCGGCTGACTTGCGCTGCATGGTTTCGAATGTGTGATCGTGCTGTAGCTTCCACGCCCACAGATAATGCTGCGGAATGGTTTCCGGAATCGTGTCGGTATACTCGCGCATTTCCTGCTTCTCAAGCTCGGGCCAGAACTTGATCAGCGGAAAAGAGCCGTAGAAACGTACATCCGACGTGCCGTAGTAGGTGTAGTCGAAGCATTCGAGGTAGGCGAAGCTGTCGGCGTTCCTGGCGGACAAATGTAGCGGATTCGCCGGATCGCCCTGCTCGTGCGCCCAGAGCGTCCCGCCATCGGCGACGATATAAAGCTCGTTGAACAATTCTCCGCGGTACCAGGCCGGCTTGGAATCATCATCGATGTAAGGTTTCTGCCAGGCGTCAATCTGGTCACTCCATCGCTGGTCGTTTTCGAGGGCAGCGCGTGCAATCTTCCAGGCATTCATGCCCGACGCATCGAAGAACCGGGTATAGTGCCGGATCCACTTGCGGCCTCCGCCGAACTGCACCACCGGGAGATCCCACGAAAGCGACATCGGAATGAGCTTCTTTTCCTTGGGAGCCAGAGTAAAGCGGACGGCAATGGCGCCAGCCATCTGTTCTCCGGCGCTGGCGATGTCGGGAGAATGGTTCGGCAGCCGGCCGGTGCTCGAGAACGGCTGCCAGACTTCCGCGCCCGAGCTTTGTGGATCAAAGTCGGTGATGTAGCTGATCTCAACGCCTGGGCCGGTCAAAGCTGCAATGGCAAACTGCCCATCCCATTCCTCGGACACGGCGCCGCTGCGAATGCGATCGAAGACGATGCCCTGCATGGTTCCGCCTGAGATCGATTCCGAGCGAAATGTGTTCCTGTTCTGAGCGTTCAACACCGCATTGAATGTGCTGCTAGTGTCACGAAACCATCCCACCATGTTCGTCCAGGAGAACAGCAGTGAAACCGTAACCGGCTTGCTGGAAGGATTTTCCGCATACCAGTTATAGAGGGCAACTGGATAGCTGGTTTCCTTGTAATTGTTGGGAAGAGATGGGAGAGAACTGCTCCATCGTCAACGCGATCGGAAGCTGGGGAGAACGATAAGCAAACCATGACTTGGGATAGAGCGCGGCGTAATCTCCGCCGCCCGCGGGATACGACCAGTTCCAGGCGGACAGTGCTCCACCTTCAGGCTTGCCGGTCGAAAGAACCTGCGCCACTGCCGCTTCACCCTCCGGCTGTACGAACACCGCGAACTGGTTCGCTGGAACGTCCTGATATTTGTGGACTCCGGCCTTGACATGCCAGCGTTCGAAATTTCCGCGATAAGAGCGGGAGAACGTTCCAGCGCCAATGCCGCCCACGGGTGCGCCTTGCCAGAAGCCGTCGTCGATGTTGGTCAATTCCGGTTTACGGCCGCCAGGGTTTGCCGGCGGCTGGCCGATAGGAATGCGCCACGCAATTGATGGAATCTGATCGCTGGCACTGAGAAGCAAGTGTGCGAACAGCACAATGAGAGTCAGGATGAACAAAGCACGAGTTCGTGTCATGGATCGGGAACGCGGAGTTGCATGGAAGAAACTCCGGCAGTCTGAATCACAGGGACTGGGTTGTCAAGACTGAAAGTAAACGATTATCTCGCGGATTATTGTAGATTGACGAGGGTCAGGCACATTGACAATTCGCGCAGGTCATCCTACCCTTCACAGCGAACTTCAGGGAGGCCGCGTTTTTAACAGGAAAAGAATCTGCCGCCGATTTTAATCTGCGCACTGGTTGTGTCTTGTACTGCGTCCGAGGTGGTTCAATCGCAGACCGCGACCTCTTTCAAGGGGCTGTTCGAAGCCCGCGCGGACGTCGGCAGCGTGCTTCATCCTGGGGTTGTTGGTCTGGGCGTGGCGATGTTTGCATTCGGAGCATGGCGATGGTAGATCTGCGCCACTGTGAAATATGTTTGCCCGCGATTTTACTAGTAGTTCTTATCTTGACGCGGGATGCCTGTTACAATCCTGACCCGAGGGGGAAACAACATTGGCAAACTTGTCTGTGATCATGAGGCAGTTGAGCAAGGAACGAGATAGGGTACAGCAGCAGTTGTCGGGTTTGAACGCAGCCTTGGAGGCGTTTGCAGCGGTCTACCGAGGCAACAACGGAATCAAAGCTCGACGCAAGATGTCCGCTAAAGGCCGCGCTAGTATCGCTGCTGCTCAAAGAGCACGATGGGCGAAGGTAAACGGGCAGAAAGTTGTTCCAATTGGAAAGCCCGGCAAACGAACAATGTCAGCCTCGGCCCGCCGCAAGATCGCGGCAGCTCAAAGAGCGAGATGGGCCAAGGTTAGGCGCGGGAAGAAAGCCGCCTAAAAGAGACGAAACCTGGAGTGAACGTCAATTGTTGGAATCCGACGTAAAGTGGCCATATAAAAGCTCGGCTTCCACCGCTACCCAGTCATGGTCGGCATGGTCTTCAGCCGTTCCACGCGATACCGCGTACACCAGCTCGTGTCCACCGTGACGCCACCAAAACTTGCCTCCGGTGTGCTGGTGCCGGTACCCGAATGTTCGCACGACGTGCACCGCATCAGCCAAGCCATTCCTGCGGGTTGCCAATCGCCTCAGTGACGTCTCGAAGAAATTCGGCGGCACGGACTCCATCCACTACGCGATGGTCGCTCGAAAGTGTCAAGGTCATCATTGGACGAATTCCAGGGCTGCCGTCCACTGGCACGACACGGTCCGCGATCCGTCCGACGGCAAGAATCGCGGCCTGGGGCGGTGTAATGATCGCGCTGAATGCATCCACGCCGAACATGCCAAGGTTGCTGATGGTGAACGTTCCACCCACGAGATCTTGTGGGCGAAGTTTGCCGGTGCGCGCCCGCTCCGTGAGATCGCGACGTTGCACTGCAATTTCCCCGAGATCAGCTTTGTGGGCATTGTGAATCACCGGCGCTACTACACCGTCGTTGACCGCCATGGCTACACCCATGTTTACATCTGCGTGCCTCCGTACCCCTTCGGCCGTCCAACTAGCATTCATTCGCGGGTGTTTCAACAATACTCGCGCAACCAGCCCTACCAGCAGATCGGTGAGCGTGAGTTTCACAGCTCGTGACTTTTCAATCGCGAGCGCGAGCTCCTGACGCGCTTGGCTTAGAGCTCCGGCGTCGACTTCGCGAACAATGAAGAAATGCGGAACCGTCGTCCAACTCTGTGTGGTCCTCTCGCGCCATCAACCGGGAAATCGGACTGCTGCTGTCAACCACCGGTGCCGCGCCGGCTTTGGATTCCGCAGCGGCGAGAATGTCGGAAGCGAGAATTTCTCCTCCGGGCCCCGATCCGCGCACCTTGGTAAGATCCACGCCGCGCTCGGCGGCTAGACGTCGCGCTTTCGGGGAGGTCCGGATGTCCGCCGCTACTGGCTGAGTTGACGGTGCCGAAGACACTGACGCAGAGGAGGAAGCCAGCGCAGAAGTTTTTCTCCCCGACGCAAACCGGGCCTCTTCGGACGGCGCGGTCTCTCCTGGCTGCACGATCCAGGCAATGGTTTGGCCTACCGGCACTTCGGCACCGGCCCTGACTTTCACCGCAGCGAGAATACCGTCACCGGGCGATTCGATTTCCATCACCGCTTTGTCGGTTTCGATCTCGAGAAGGGGCTCGCCTTTGGCGACGGTCTCGCCTTCTTGTTTCAGCCAGGAAATCAAGCTTGCCAGTCTCCTGGGCCATTTCGAGAGCGGGCATGACAACACTGATCGCCATAGTCTGATTCGGAGGGAAGCCGACCGCGCGATCATCAGTCGCCCACTCCAACTCGTTCTTGCTTCGAACTGGCCTCGATCATCTCGCGCACGCGCCGGCTCGGTTTCGATTCGCTCTCCCGCATAGCCGGCAACGGCCCGTCAACCGTGAAGTAGTGCCTTCCTGCAACCAGCAATTCCTCGGCCGGAAAGCGCGTGATGACCTCGTGGCCGGTTTCGGTGACAACGATTTCTTCTTCGATGCGAGCTGCGCTCCAGCCGTCGGTCGAGGGCCAGAAGGTCTCGAGCGCGAACACCATGCCAGGCTTGATCTCGTCAGGAGTGCTCCAGCGATACCAGGCGGCTGATCACCGGCTTCTCCCAGATCGCCAGGCCGATGCCGTGTCCATACTGCAGAGCGAAGGCCGCTTCTTCGTTGGGGAAGCCGAACTCCTGCGCTTTCGGCCAAACCGCAGCAATCTCCGCCGTGGTTCGCCCCGGACGCACGAGTTCGATGGCCGCATCGAGATATTCACGGCACCGCTTGTATGCATCGTTCATCGCGTGCGACGCGTAGCCGATGGTGAAGCAGCGGTAGTAGCAGGTGCGATATCCCATGTAGGAATGGAGAATGTCGTAGTACACGGGATCGCCGGGACGCAAGACGCGATCAGAAAAGACATGCGGATGTGGATTGCAACGCTCGCCGGAAATCGCATTCACCGCTTCGACATATTCCGAACCGAGATCGTAGAGCACCTTGCTCACCAGTCCGACGGCCTGGTTCTCACTCATTCCGGGCTTCATGGCGCGATAGAGTTCGTCGTAGGCGGCGTCCACCATCATGGCCGAAGTATTCAGAAGAGTGATCTCGTCCCGCGTCTTGATGAGCCGCGCCTCCGACATGAGCGCCTGTCCATCGACGACCTTGATGCCTTCTTTTTGCAGAGCAAACAGAACAGGCAATTCGATAATGTCAATGCCGACCGGCTCTTTGTGCAGTCCGCGCATCTCGAGCTCGATGCGGATCTTCTTTGCGACATCTTCGGCACGACCCATCTCCGGCGTCATGGCGCCGCGCAGCATGGAGATCCCGGCGACGCGAGCGTTCTCCCAGCCACGGACAATGCAGTTGATGATGCCTTGCCGCCGATCCGAAGTCCCACAAGATCGGTTCGTCGTTTTGTGGAAGGAGCGTAAAGCGGTTAGCCTTGTCCTGCGCCCAAGTGCCGATGTGGGTCGCCGTGAGATAGCGCACATTGTTCATGTCGAAGCAGAGCAGCGATCCCATCTCCGACTTGGCCAGAAGATCTTTGGCGCGTGCCAGGCGTTCGCGGCGCAGGCGATCGAAGTCCACACGATTTTCCCAATCCACCGCCATCGTTCCGTAAGTTGGCAGAGCCATAGACTTTCTCCTTAGACCATCTGATGGCCGTCGATAATCGACCGAACTATGATCGGCCGCAGAGTGCGCGGGCAGCTTCAAACACCGTCTGCTCCGTCGGCACGGTTACGTCTTCCAGCGGGGGCGAGAAAGGAATCGGAACATGCATCGCACCCATGCGCTTCACCGGAGCGTCCAGATCGTAAAATGCGCCGGTCGCAATCACCGAGGCAAGTTCTGCCGTGACGCCATACCGTTCATAGCCTTCGTCGAGCACGATGGCGCGCGATGTTTTCTTCACCGAATCGATCAGAGTCTTTTCATCCAGCGGCCACATGGTTCGCGGATCGACCACTTCCGCGCTGATGCCGATCGTCTTCCAGCATGCGTCGCCGCACCCAGCGCCACCTGCACCATGCTGCTGGTGGCGACCAGTGTGATGTCTTCACCCACCCGCTTTACATCAGCCACGCCCAGCGGGATCGTGTAGTCCTCCGCTGGCACCGCGCCTTTGAGCTTGTACATCATCTTGTCTTCGAAGAAGACGACGGGATTCTCGTCGCGAATCGCAGCTTTCAGCAACCCCTTGGCGTCGTAGGGCGTCGAAGGCAGGACGACTTTCAATCCCGGGACATGGCAGAACCAGGCGTGCAGCGATTGCGAATGCTGGGCTGCAGAACGGCGCGTCGCTCCCAGAGTGGTGCGCATCACCATTGGCACTTTCCACTTTCCGCCTGACATGTAGTGGACCTTGGCTGCCTGGTTCACCATCTGGTCCATGGTCAGAGTGATGAAGTCGCCGAACATGATGTCGACGATGGGCCGCATGCCCGGTCATCGCCGCTCCTACGGCGAGTCCCGTGAATCCTGCTTCGGAAATCGGCGTATCGAGCACGCGATCTTTGCCGAATTCTTCCACCAGTCCAGAGAGCACTTTGAAGGGAGTTCCGGCTTCGGCTACGTCCTCGCCCATGATGCAGACGGTCGGATCGCGGCGCATCTCCTCCGCCAGGGCTTCGCGGATCGCTTGCGCGAATGTCAGTTCACGCTCTGCGGTTTCAGGCATAGACGTCCTCGTCCCACTTGATCGATACCCGGATATGGCGCGGCGATCGCGAACTCGACGGCCTTCTTCATTTCGGATCTCAAGCTCGCTTTGCCAGCGATCGAGCGTACCGGCATCAGCCAGCTTCTGCTCGATCAGCCAATTCCGCAGATTGAGGATCGGATCCCGCTGAGTCTTCCAGGTCTGCTCTTCCTGCTTCGAGCGGTAGTATTCGCGGTTGATGTCACCGACGTGATGGCCGTGGTAGCGGTATGTGTTGCAGAGAAGGAACGCAGGACCGTCACCGCGGCGGGCGCGCTCCATCAATCGCTGTGCGATGCCGTAGACCGCGCGCACATCCTGTCCATCGACGGTGGCGGCTTCCAAGCCGAAGGCAGTCGCCCGCATCAGGATGTCTCCCGCCGTCGTTTCGGTGTAGTGCGTGTATTCCGTGTAAAGATTGTTCTCGCAAACGTAGATCACCGGAAGCTTGAAAAGTTGCGGCGAGGTTCATGACTTCGTACAACACACCCTGTCCCAGAGCGCCTTCTCCGAAGAAACAGACTGCTACTTGGCCGTTGCCCAGACGCTTTGCGGAAAAGCTGCTCCGGTAGCGATGCCAGCGCTGCCGCAGACAATCGCGTTCGCTCCCAGGTTGCCGGTCGCCGGATCTGCAATGTGCATGGAACCGCCCTTGCCCTTGCAGTACCCGGCTTCTTTTCCCAGCAGTTCGGCGAACATTCGATCGGGGGAGGCGCCTTTCGCCAAACAATGTCCATGACCGCGATGCGTGCTGGTGATGTAGTCGGTCCGACGTAAGGCCTCGCAGACACCGACCGCGACGGCTTCTTCCCCGATGTAAAGATGCGCAAGACCCGGCATCAGGGCGCGGGTGTAGAGTTCGTTGACCTGCGTTTCAAACAGGCGGATGGCCAGCATCTGGCGGTACATGCGAAGCCACAGGTCAACCTTTTCAGAAATCTCGTTGGGCTGCGCTGCCGTCGTCATTTCTGGACACTCCTGACATGCGCGCCAGAACGTCGAACACCACAGCAAAATCCAGCTTCTCCCAGCCCATGCCTCGCGCCGCTGTCAAGAATTCATTGGTAACCGCGGTGGTAGGAACAGGCACATTCAGTTTGCGTCCCAGTTCCATGGCGAGCAGCATGTCTTTCTGCATCATGTTGACGTCAAACCAGGCCTCTTCCGGCTGCTGCAGAACGAAGGGACCGCGGTACTGAATCATGGGCGAAGCCACGGCGCTGTGGACCAGAACGTCCACTGCGACCTCGCGCGGAATGCCGCTCTTTTCCGCCAGCAACACGCCTTCCGAGAAAGCCAGCATCTGCACCGCCAAGCTGAGGTTCACCGCGATCTTCATGGCCAGGGCCACGCCGTTGTCGCCGACGTGCGTCACCTTGGGTCCGATATCAAGAAGCAGGGGCTTCAGGCGCTCGAACGTCTCTTTGCGGCCGCCTACCATCACCGAGAGCTTGCCCTGCTGCAGAGTGATGACGCTGCCAGAAACCGGCGCGTCGATCATGTCGGCGCCTTTTTCGCGAACCTTCGCAGCCAGCGCGCGGCTCACTTCCGGACTCACGGTGCTCATGTCGATGTGGAACTTGCCGGAGGAAATTCCTGCGAGCAACCCGTCGGGCCCATCGGTGACCGCTGCAAGCGCTGCAGCGTTGGTCACCATCGTGAAGGTGACATCGGAGGCCTGCTGCCACCGCCCTGGGAGATTCCGCAAATCGCATGCCGTGGTCGATCAAGCCTTGAGCTTTCGAGCGTGTCCGGTTGTATCCGGTGACGGTGTAACCTTTTTCAAGCAGGCGGCTAACCATATTGCCACCCATCACACCGAGACCGACGAATCCAAGCTTCGCCATCAATCGCTCCGTCCGACTCTAGGAGTCCGTTTGGACCGTGCGCGGCGGCTGCTCGCCGAAGAAGATGAATCCTCGCGGACCTGCTCGAGATGAACCCGCATGGCTTCGCGGGCGCCGTCCCGATCATGGCTCTCGATCGCGTGCAAGATTTGTTTGTGATGGAACTGACCCCGCTCCGGGCCGCCATCTACCGCGAAGATCCGGCTGCGCTGCTCGCGCAGCAGACCAACGATCGAGTCGAGCAAAGAGAGAATCAGAGGGTTTTCGACGGCTTCAGCCAGGGCCAGGTGAAAGTCAAGGTCAGCCTCGATGTAGGCGTCAGGATCGTGGAGGCTGCGGTCCATCACGGCGACGGCTTCTCGCATGGTGGCAAGCAGTTGTTCATCAATCGATAAAGCTGCGAAGGCCGCGATTTCCGGTTCGAGGATCTGACGCAATCCGGCCAGATGGGTCGATCCCTCCTGCTGGCTGACTCGGATCATTAACTCGAGCGATTGCCGCATCGTGTGCGAAGTTCCATTGGTCACGAATGTCCCGCGCCCCGAATAGGCCTCGACCAAACCTTTTTCGCACAGGGTTTTCATGGCTTCCCGAACTGCCGTGCGGCTTACCCCGAAACTTTGGGCCAGATCGCGCTCCGCCGGCAATTGGTCGCCGGGTTTCAGTTGGCCCTTTAGAATGGATTCTTCCACCTGCTTGACGATCTGCTCGTACAGGCGCGAAACTCTTACAGCGCGATAGATCGGCATTGCACCCAACGGATCTACAGTTCCATCGGTCATGAGATCCCGAACCCCCACTATGTGATCTGACGACATGACTAGTGGTATGACCACTATACCAAATACCTTCTACATATCAACGCTAGTAAGCTGTGGTGAACCTCGCAAGGCTAACAAAGCCTGCATACGTTACCAACCCCTATTCAAGCCAGACAGTCTTTATATTTGCGAATTCCCTGATTCCATTTGCGGCCAGTTCTCGCCCATGGCCCGAATGTTTTACGCCGCCGAACGGCATTCGCGGGTCGGAGGCCACCATCTTGTTTAGAAAAACCATTCCCGCCTCGAGTTCGTTGATGAAGCGTTCGGTTTCCCTGGGATCGTTGGTCCAGGCGCTGGCTCCCAATCCGAAGCGGCTGTCATTAGCAATCTCTATGGCCTGGTCCACATCTTTTACACGGAAAATCGACGCGACCGGCCCAAAAAACTCCTCCCGATAGGCCGGTGAGTCCTTGGGAATATTGGTCAGCACGGTAGGGGCATAGAAATTGCCCGGTCGCCTCAAGCGGATGCCCGCCGGTCAGCACTCGCGCCCCGGCGGCCACGGTCTTTTTTACGTCCGCATCAAGCGAAGTCACCGCATCTGCGTTAGCCAGTGGTCCCAGTTGCGTGCTCTCGTCGAAGGGATCGCCGACCCTGAGATCCTGCATGCGTTTCACGAACTTGCTTTCGAATTCATCGGCGATCGACTCTGCCACAATGAAGCGTTTCGCGGCAATGCAGGACTGCCCGTTGTTCTGAATTCTGCGCCTCCACTGCGGTTGCAACCGCCGCCTCCAGATCCGCGCTGGGCATCACGATAAACGGATCGCTGCCGCCGAGTTCCAGCACCACCTTCTTGATTCGCTTGGCAGCGGATACCCCAACGTCGATGCCCGCCTGCTCACTGCCGGTCAGTGTTGCGGCTACAATGCGTGAGTCGTTCAGAATCGCATCAACCTGCGCTGATCCGATGAGGAGGGTCTGAAACACTCCTTCGGCAAATCCTGCGCGACGAAGAATCTCTTCAATCTTCAGCGCGCACTGGGGAACGTTCGACGCGTGTTTAAGAAGGCCCACGTTCCCCGACATCAAGGCTGGAGCTGCAAAGCGGAAGACCTGCCAGAACGGAAAGTTCCAGGGCATCACAGCCAGCACGGGACCCAGCGGCAGATAGCGAATGAAGCTGCGCTTTGCTCCAGTCTGCACCACTTCGTCCGCCAGAAACCGCTCTGCATTTTCGGCATAGTAGCGGCAGCCGGTCGCACATTTCGCCGCCTCTGCGGCAGCAGACCGTAGCGTTTTTCCCATTTCCAAGGTCATCAGGCGCGCACATTCGTCTTTTTCTTTTTCGAGGATTTCGGCGGCGTTGAGCATCATGCGAGCACGCTCGGCGAACCGTGTCCAGCGATGCGTCTGGAACGCTGAAATTGCCAGCCGTAGCTTCTGTTCAATTTGCTCCGGCGAGAGCGCCTTGAAGCTCTTCACCAATTCGCCGGTAGCGGGATTCGTAGTTGCGATCGCCATAGTGGCCAAGCTCTCCTTTCCGCCGTCTTTATAGATCGATGTGACCAAACTGGTCGGACCACAATACCACTTAGTTCGTGGCCTTGGTCAAATGCACCAAGGTTGGGTATTGACACCGCTATCGATACGGTGGTACAGCTGTCAGACCAATCAGTTCGATCCTCTTTTGGAGGTTCGCGAATGCGTTCTGCGACGAAAAGCATTCCGCTCTTGGGCTTTGTCTGCCTGCTTTTGGCGACCAACGTACCAGCCTTTGCCCAAACCACCACGGGCCGCATTGTGGGGACGGTGCACGACCAATCGGACGCTGCGCTCGCGGGCGCCACTGTGACGGTCACCGACATCCAGAGGGCCATTCGGCGAACGGTCACTACCGACGAATCGGGTGCCTACGTGTTTGTCAGCCTCACTCCTAGTGTCTATGTTGTGCGTGCTGAAGCCAACGGCTTCAAGACGGTTGAACGACCGAACGTTCAGGTCGAAGTCGCCACGGATGTGACCGTTGACCTGGCGCTACCACCGGGCGATGTGAAGGAAACAGTGGTGGTCAACGCCGAGGTCCCTCTGGTCAATGCTACCTCTTCAACCCTGGGCGGCACGCTCAGCAACAAGGAAATTAACGATCTCCCCCTGAACGGCCGCAACTACGAGAACCTCCTGCAACTGCGCCCGGGCGTCGTTCGTTATCCCGGAGGCGGATTCTCGACCACGAGCACCAACGGACTGCGCGCCGAAGACAACGCGTATTTCGTCGAGGGTCTGTTCAACAGCGAGCCCTACTCCGGCCAAGCCATCATCAACGGCGCCGGTATTGCTGGAGATTCGGCGACCATTCTGCCCATCGACTCGATCCAGGAATTCAATATTGAAGAGAACGCACCGGCCGAATTCGGGTGGAAGCCCGGGGCGGTTGTCAACGTAGGTCTCAAGGCGGGCACAAACAAGATACATGGTACTGCGTTTGCGTTCGGGCGCGACGGCGTGATGGACGCTAGGAACTTTTTCAACACGACACCCAATCCCAAGCTCCCGAGAACGCTGGAACAATACGGCGGTAGTGTCGGTGGACCGATTGTCAAAGACAAAGTCTTTTTTTTCGGGGCCTATGAAGGACAGATGTATGACGTGGGAAATTCCTTTGGAGGCATCACGAGCCCGTCCATGGTCCCCATGCCCGACGCTGGCAACTGCATTTTCCTAGCGACCGGTGACTGCGCAAACAGTATTCCGAATGTGGTGGCGGATCTCCAGGCAGGAGGAATTGCGGTCAGCCCAGCCAGCTTGAAGATCGCAGGCTGCGCGCTCTCAGGCGGTTCGGTTACCTGCGACGGGACCGGCTTCCCCACGAACAATAATCCAGACATCAATATCCCGAACGGATTCCCCAACGATGTCGGTGTTCACAATGCGGTGGGCAAAGTAGACGTCAACCTCAACCAAAACAACCGCGTCAGCGGCATGTACTTCTTCGGAAACAACACGGGGACGGTCGAAGACTTTCCTGAGTTGCAGTCGAAGTGGCGGTCGAACATTCACACGCGAGCCCAAGTGGTTGGCGGAAACTGGGGATGGACTCCCAGCCCTCGCTGGGTCAATGAAGCGCGGTTCGGATATAACCGACTGTACCAACCGACGCTGCCCGGGGATCTGAACACACCAGCCTCAGCCTACGGTCTCGACACCGGCGTTTCTGGGCCGAACACGGGCGGATTGCCCCGGATTGGGTTTGGCGGCTATTTCTTTCCCGGCCTAGGTGGTTTCAAATGGCCGAAGTTCCAGGGGCCTGATTCCATCACCCAGTTCATCGACCACCTTTCCTACACTGCCGGCAAGAATTCGATCAAGTTCGGCGGTGAGGTTCATCGCAATGCTGTAACCAACGGCGCCTTCGGAAATGCTCGGGGCAGCATCACATTCCTGGGCGGGAACACGCCCGATCCTAGCAACCCGGGAAATTTCCTCAACACTTCGCAGTTGGAGGACTTCTTCGCGGGTGCGCCTTTCAAAGTCTCCGTGCTGGTCGGAAATCCCACCCGGCAACTGAGCAATTGGGCCTACGCCCTGTTTGTCCAGGACGACTGGCGCGTTAGCAGAAACCTGACCCTCAACTTTGGGCGTGCGCTATGAATTCAACTCGGTTGTCAAAGAGGCTCATGACCAGATCGGGAACTTCGATCCCAATC
The DNA here is from genome assembly GCA_963696825.1 of Terriglobia bacterium. GTDB lineage: Bacteria > Acidobacteriota > Terriglobia > Terriglobales > Acidobacteriaceae > JAIQFF01. The sequence continues at coordinate 45,921 of CAVOLN010000005.1, read as the reverse complement.
TCGGGATGGTGCAGGTAGGAAAGCAGATCGGCTCCGTCTACAATCCCGACCACAAGAATTTCGCGCCTCGTTTCGGGTTTGCCTGGGACACCAATGGCACCGGGTCAACGGTGATCCGTGGCGGCGGCGGACTGGTTTATGAAACAGTAAACTGGCAGTCCTTCATTGCTTTCAATAACAGCTTTGGCCTTCCAAGCGTGCCTACCGGAGCGATCATCGATGGTTCTGGAGGGACTGCCGGCGGGACCATCACGACCGGTAACGTGACCGTCTTCCCTAACTTCCCCTGGGACAACGGTCCGATTTACGGCGACCTCACACAACCGATTAACTGCTTCAATAGTCCCTGCCCGATCATGAGCGTGGACCGTAACCTGACCACTCCATACGTCTGGAACTGGACCCTCAGCATGCAACACGCGCTGACCCCGAACCTGACGATGGAGCTAGCGTATGTCGGCAATCACGGTGTGAATTTAACCGGCATTCGCGACATCAACCAGCCGCCAGTGGGCTCGGGTTGGACAACCGGGCCGGGCGGTTCGCTCACCAATTGCCTGGCCAGCGCTGGCACTGGCTACGACAATTGCGCCTCCGATGGCGGAGCCGAACAGGCAGCACAGCCCTTCGCCGCGAAGTTCCCGTACCTGGCGAACATCTTCCAGATGGGCAACATCTATCGGTCGAACTACAACGGCCTGCAAGCAACGCTGAACGCCAGAAATTTTCATGGCTTGAGCATGGTAGCCGGTTACACCTGGTCGCATTCTCTCGATGACGTAGGTGCAAACTGGGACTTCGGTTACGGATCAGGACTTCCCCAGGACGCTCATAACCCGGGCGCCGAATACGGGAACAGCGACTTCGATGTTCGTCATCGCTTCACCCTTTCGCTCACCTATGCCATCCCTGGCAAGAAGGGCTACGGGCAGTCTTTGGAGGGCTGGGAGATCAACTCCATCATCACGCTGCAGAGTCCGCAACACTGGGGACCGATGGATGAGGGAACCGATGCCGCCGGTATCGGTCCGCTGCCCGTCAGCCCTCCCGCGAACAGCCCGATCCGATGGAATTTCTTTGGGAGACCCAGACGACTTCAAGTCGGGGCCGAATGGGATTCCGCAATTCGCGGGCGCAAGCAACGCGGCATGTGCCGCAAAAGCGCTATCCCTTGACGGAGGAACTCCTGGCGCGGCCACTGCTGCTCTCAACCTGTTTGGCTGTTATGCCAAAGGCAGCTCCGTCATGATTCCTCCGGCACTGGGAAGTTTCGGCAACATGGGCCGCAACACCTTTCCCGATTCCGGATTCCGCAATGTGGACTTCTCGTTGGCGAAGAACTGGCATTTCGGCGAGCGCTTCCGCGCCCAGTTCCGGGCTGAGTTCTTCAACATTTTCAACCATCCCAACTTCGCCAATCCGTACGGCGGCCAGAATGGATTCGGTCTGAATGATCCTTCCGCCGGTAGTTTCGGCTGCGGTTGTGCCACTCCGGACGTCGCCGCTGCCAACCCCGTCATCGGCTCCGGTGGCAGCCGCGCGGTTCAACTGGGCCTGAAACTCATTTTCTGATCGCGCTGGTTTCTCAAATCGGGGTCGGGTCTCCCTCCGGCCCCATCTTCTTGCGCTGGAAAGGAATCAGGTTGTGCCAACATCGTTAGGACTTCGCCATCGATCCGCGGGATCGACCACGTCATTTGCCGTGTCCCTGGCAACGACTCTGGCTCTGATCCTCCCGCTGAGCATCTCCTGTTTCTCGCAACAGCACGCCGAGCGCACTCTTGACGAGATCAAGTCTGAAGCCATTCATCGCGCCGAGAACGGAATGTATCCGCTCATCGGACTCGATCCGGCCGATGTGAAGGAAGCCTTCAACTCCATTCATACTCGCGACAAAGACGAGTGGGCGGCGGCATTTATGGGTGTGGCCGATCGCTACATGAATGAAGCGAAGTCGCTGGAGAAAACCGACCCGGCGAAAGCGAACGCCGACTACATTCGCGCGTGGCGGCTTTATTCTTTCGGACGCTGGCCCATCCCCGCATCTCCAGGCAAGCAGCGCTCCTACGAAAAAGCAATTGAGGCTTTCCGGGCCCACGCGCGCTTCTGGGATCCGCCACTCGAGATCGTGAAAATTCCGTTCGAAGGAAAAGAAATCATCGGCTACCTGCGCTTGCCGAAGAATGCGAATGGGCCAGTGCCGCTGGTTCTGGCTGTAAATGGACTGGACAGCCGCAAGGAAGATTTGTCGGAGAGCTTCAGCGCGATCCTGCCCTTCGGCATCGGATTTCTCGCCGTGGATGGCCCGGGCACTGGACAGATCTCCAATTAAGGTCAGTGAAAATGCGGAGCGCATGCTCTCGCGCGTGCTCGATTATATTGCCACCAGGCCGGAGATCGACAAGAACCGAGTTGCCATGCACGGCGTGAGTTGGGGTGCGTATTGGGCGACCAAGATGGCAATCGTCGAGCGCGCGCGCTTGCGGGGAGCGAGCGCCCAGTCACCGCCCACCGATTCGTTCTTTCAAAAAGATTTTCTAATGAATTCCCTGATCGGCAATCGCGAATATCTCTTCGATCAGGTCCCGGCGCTGATGGCGATTTTCGACAACGTGAAAACTGTCGACGAAATGGCGGAGGTCCTGCCGAAGATGTCGCTGGTCAAACAAGGACTGCTGGGAAAGCCGATGGCGCCCATGCTCGTCCTGGCCGGAGTGCTCGACACGCAAGTCCCGATCTCCGACATCTACCTGCTTCTCAATAAAGGGGACGTTCCGAAGACAGCCTGGATCAATCCGCAGGGTGGCCACCTCGGGCGGCAGGTGAAGGTATGGCCTGATCCCGTCATCTTCAAACAAGTGATTATTCCGTGGCTGGTACGCACGCTTGAGCCCGAGCCAGCAAAGGATGGTCATTAGGCTCTCAGCCCGATGCGACGTCGGGAGGATCGGCGTTGGGGAAGATCAGACTCCGCCAGTCCGGGACACTCTCCGCCCGGATTGTCCATACCTCAAGCAAGGCAACCCACTGTTCAACCGAGTTCCGAACAACTCAGACAAACAAGGATCCAACCATGTCGGCAATTCAGGAAGCGCGCTTAGGCGGAGCCGGTACGAAGCAAGGATCACCCAAGCTCCCTTTCTACCGCGTCCTCTGGGTGCAGGTGTTGCTGGCCATGATCGCCGCCGTGGCGCTGGGTTACTGGCGTCCCGAGCGGTTCGCTTACCAGTGCGACCTTCTCGATGATCGCGATCATTCGTGTGGCAAGGACGGCGTCGGTCAGGCATGACCTTTTCCTGCCCTGATCAAGATGATCGACAACGGAATGGCAACGCTAGTCCTGGAGCATTGAGACGCCACGGACGGTAACAAGAATCTTGACAGGTTTTCGGGCCGAGAGTAGCGTTGCGCCGGTCTAACTCAGTTACAAGTCGCTCAGGCTCGCCGCCAGGAGGAGAGCATGTATTGCAAGCTAATCGGCGCGATGTTTATTTGTCTTGCGGCCCACGTTTCTTTGGCACAGGACCCCACGAAGGTCGAGCCGCAACATTATAAGTTGGCCTTTGAAAATGAGTGGGTTCAGGTAGTAAATGTGCACTATGGCCCGCACGAGAAGTCGGCAATCCATGACCATCCGGGGGGCGTTGTTGTGATTCTCACCAGCGGACATCTCAGGTTCACCGATCAGAATGGAAAAACGCAAGAAGTATATGCAAACGCCGGGGAGTCCAGATGGTTTCCTCCATTCAAGCACCGGGTCGAGAACTTGGGTGATACCGCCTACAATGCCGTCTATATTGGGATCAAGACCAAGCGCGCATTAGGGAAGTCAGCCCAGGCGGCACGCGCAGGTTCTCAACCAGTCATGGATGCGCAAACGGAAGAGATCCTGAGCCACTATATCTTGGCTTCGGTAAAACCGTTGGCACCACGCCACTAATTGCAGAATCGTGGTTACGAGCTGCGAAATCGACGCAGGCGCTTTCTACCAACCTCATTCCATGAGGCCGTCCGGTTGCTCACATCAATCGGATTACTCCCGGATGGCGGGCAAACTGGAATGTATGGTTCGCCTTTGTCACAAGCAAAAAATGAAAGGGACAGGTTAGCCTGCGCAAAATGTATTCGGCCTTTTATTGGAGCAAGCTCCTGGCCTTGATGGAATGTGCTGCGCGCTCGTCCTATTTAGTAATGTAGCCTTGGAAGGCTTTTCCTAGTTTACAGGTTTCGAGAGCGCCGGGTTCGACGGTTGTGTCATCTCATTCGCCAGCAGACCTGGCAGAAAATCATCCAGTTCGTAGTAGCAGTCGAACAATGCGGCCGTCCAGTGGCAAGCAGCGATATCTGGCACGTTCGGGATGGGACTGTTATTAGCTCCGAAGTTTGTTGAAGGCCGCCAAAGCCGGCTCGAGAGCCGCATTCTGATTCCAACCAGGTCCATCTCGTACGAGAGTGATTCAGTGAAACCTTCCACGGCGCATTTGCTTGCGGCATAGATCGCGCCCAGCGGCATCGGGCGATTCCCGCGCTGCAGGTGCTGGGTGAAACGTGCCAGGTGCATCGTGGTCTCGAGGCGGAAGGCGAAGAGATGCCAGATTTGCCAATATTCACCGCCACTGTTCTGCATCTTTCGAATCATGTCCGCGTAGTGACTGGGTTGGGGATTGTTCTCGACCTCTGGAAGATAGATCGGCTCCTGCTTTACAGATGGCATTGGAGTCTCCTTGGCGCGCTGCGCGGCGTGGACAAAATCTTACACGGACTGCCCACCGTCATCTCTAGTGCTTTTGTAATATTGCCGCCACCAGTCACCCGCAAGTAAGGTGTCCCGCATTCAGAAATGCTGGCCGGATTCCGGAGAAACCCGTCTCCTGGCATCCCAAGCGAACCCTGAACCGGCGAGGGCACAAGTGAAGAAAAATCTTTTTCGTGCGTTCGCGGTTTTTCTCGGATCTGTCCTGTTGCTTGCCACGCAACTTTCCGCACAGCAGCTGGCCACCCTGAGCGTTACGGTTACCGACCCGTCCGGTAGCGTGATCTCACAGGCGCGAGTCACCCTCCGGAATCTGGAAACCGACGGAAAGCGAACTGATTTCTCGTCCGCGACCGGAGTCGCGGTAATCCCAGGCCTGCCCGCGGGCAAATACAACTGACGGTGGAGTCGAGCCAGTTCAGCACCTATCAGGGCTCGCTTACCCTGACGGTGGGACAGAATGCCTCGATTCCGGTGACGCTCGGCCTCAAGACGGTGCAAGAGGACGTCGACGTGCAGGAGACCGCGCAGGGAGTGGATTCGCAAAAATCGGAAGTCAGCCAGGTCATTGATACGCAGAAAATTGCCGACCTGCCAATCTCGGGCCGGGACTTCATTGATTTCGTGCTGCTGACACCCTCGGTAAACGTAGGCCGGAGCACGGCCGTAGGCGCGCAGTCGCCTTTCCAGGAGACCGTATTGCAACTGAGTTTTGCAGGGCTGCGCGAGACTCACAGTGCGTTCTTTGGCCTCGACGGAACTGACTACACCATCAGCATTTCCGGCGTGCAGCGCGCCAGCCCATCGCAGGATTGGGTGCGGGAATTCCGCGTCGCCACCAGTCCATCCACGGTGGACAACGGACGCAATCTCGGTGCCGTCGTGAACACGATTACCAAGTCCGGTGGGAATGACGTTCACGGATCGGTCTACGAATTCTTCCGCAATAACAAACTGGACTCCAACAATCTGCTTTCGGCGCCCGGTTTCAACACGCTTCGCTTCAACCAGTTTGGCGGCAACATTGGCGGCCCCATCCGGCGGGACAAGAATTTTTACTTTCTGGGATACGAAGGTCAGCGCCGCGCCGAGTCGCCTTTATATTCATCTTTCATCCTGCACTGCACCGATGAATCCCGGCTGCCTGGGGCCGGGCACGCCCAGCATCAATCAGGTCAAGCAATCGCTGGGGTTGCAGCCCGAGAATCTGGGTTCCATTCTCCAGATTGGCGACTACGACAAGTTCTTCGGCAAGCTGACCAATGTCCTGAGCGACAAGAGCACCTTAAACATCGGATACCTGTTCAACGACGATCGTAAACAGCACATACCCGGCGCTGCTCCGGGCCAGGGCTTGCCATCGTTCTATCGCAATAATCCCATCCGCGACCAGACGGTGTACGGCAACCTGCTGCACGTGTTCGGCAGCCACTGGACTTCGGAAAGTGTGCTGAACTTCGGGCGAAGGACTTTTCATCTTGATCCCGTGGGAGCGGGATTTGAGCCCACGATCCTGGTTGCCGACCTTTTTAGCTCAGGAGGCATTCAGGGCGGCGTCCACTACTACCGCGAGCAGCATTTCCAGGCCGCGGAAAATCTGACTTACGTCCGGGGCAATCATTCGTTCAAGTTTGGCGGGGAATTCGAACCGGTGTGGATCTCGGCTGCAGACCACGTTCTTCACTCCGGGCGCCGGCATTTTCACGCCGCAGAGCTTCTTCGGAGCAGGGCCGCCCTTCAACGCTCCGCCCTTCGGACCGGGAACTCCAGTGGAATTTCTGTTTCTGCAGCCGCGCTCGTTCTTCGGCCAGCAGATTCCGCCGCGGACCCTGCCTTTCGAGACTGGCCTGTTTGCTGGTCCTGCAGCCGCAGAGTTCACGGACAGCACGAATTTGAAGTTCCTGCACAAGCTGTCGGGCTTTTACGCGCAGGACCAGTGGAAAGCGCGGCCGAACCTGACGCTTACGCTGGGATTGCGCTACGACGTTGATTTCTTTCCCTCGGCCACCGATATTCGATTGAACGGCAAGATGCATCCCACCAACTACGGGAACGTGCAGCCGCGAGTTGGCTTGGCCTACTCGTTCCGGCAAGGAAAGGGTGTGGTGCGGGCGGCTTTCGGCTTGTTCACTGGTCCGTTCGATTACAGCGACATCATGGTGAGCTGGCAGGGAGCGTCTGCCTTCACCAACATGAACCAGCCCATCCTGCCTGAATTCGCCAATCCGGCCAACGACCTGGTGGGCCTTGGACCCTCAGGAATTGTGGGCGTCTCCGGTCCGTTTCTTGCCAGTCAGGCATTCGCCAACTCTGGCGCACAACGGCGCGTACCCTGATCCAGGCACCCTGCTTCAATTTCCCCTGGGATACGTGAAGCGCAAATTTCCCAACCCCTATGCCGAAGAGGCCAGCCTGGAAGTAGAAAACGAGATCGCGAAGAACCTGTTCGTGTCGGTGGGATACCAGTTCGTGCACGGACTGAAGCTGCCGGTGTACGTCAGCGTCAACGGAGTGCCGAATGGCACGCTTCCGACCGGCGTCCAGTCCTTTGCGCCCGCCGATCCCAACTTTGGATTCACGCTGGAGGCCACGCCGACGGCCTACTCCATCTATCACGCCGGGACGCTGAGTGTGCGAAAGCCGTTTGCGCAACACTACAGCGTGCTGGCAAACTACACGTATTCGAAGTCCATCGATATCTCAACCGATATTCAACTCACCGACACGCCCATGGACTATCTGCATCCCAACCTCGACCGCAGCCTGGGTGATAACGACGTGCGTCATCGCCTGGTGCTGACCCTAATGGGAGAATCACCTAATACCTGGAATCCGGTGCTGCGCAACTTCAAGGTTTCGATGCTGAACACTCTGCAAAGTCCGCGTTACTACACGGTCCTTGCCGGGTTCGACGTGAACGGCGACCAGTACCCATTTTCCGACCGGGTCGGCGACATCGGGCGAAATACTTACCGGGGCGATCCGTCCTATACCACTGACGTGCGCGTGCAAAGAGTGTTCAGCTTGACCGAGCGGGTGAAAGCGGAAGCCAGCGCCGAGGTCTTCAACCTGTTTAACCGGCAAAACGTAAACGCGATCGACACCGTCTATGGCGCGCCTGCCTTCCTGGGGCCAATTCCACAAAAATTTGGGGACGGTGTGAGCAGCCCGGCCAATCCGACATTTGGCACTCCAAGTTTCGTTGCCCCGGCGCGGCAAATCCAGTTCGCCATGCGGTTTAATTTCTAGTTCGCACTGAGAACCCGCGAGACAAAACATGCCGCTACCTACCGAGCCGATTGGAAGCATCCCCCGCCCAGCCGACTTGCTGGCGGCAATGAAGTGCGTACGCTGGCGGAAAGATTTCCCGCGAGCAGCTGCGTGCCACCGAGCAAGCCGCGCTGCGCGACACCATCGCGCTCTTTGAGCGTACCGGCTCACCCATCATCACGGACGGCGAACAGACCAAACCCAGCTTTGCTACCTATCCGCTTTCCGGGCTCGGCAATCTTGCCGCGGACGGCGTTACGATTCCGTTTGCCGACGGCCACACCCGGCAGTTACCGCGGCTTACGGCAGGGCCTTTCCGCTATGGCGTTCATGCCGCGACCTACCTCAAAGCTGCGCAGGAGTATGCTCACCGGCCACTGAAGCAGGCAGTAATCTCGGCGTCGGCGCTGAGTCTGCTCTATCCGCAAGGTGGGCTGCCCGGGTATCCGCAAGAGGTGTTTCTGGAAGATCTTGTTAAGGAAGCGGTCCGCGACATTCGTGAATGTCTGGACGCGGGCGCCGCGTGTGTGCAGATAGACTTCACCGAGGGACGGCTGGCGCTCAAACTCGATCCAAGTGGCGGACTGCTGAATACTTTTGTCGCGTTGAACAACCGAGTGCTGGACAGCTTCACCGCCGCAGAAAGTCAGCGCATCGGTGTTCATACTTGTCCCGGCGGCGACCACGACTCGACGCACAGCGCGGACGTCGATTACACGGGTTTATTGCCATCTCTATTTCGTCTGAACGCGGGCCGCTTCTACATTCAGTTGGCCAGCGAACCCGACCGCACAGAGCGTCCTGAAAGCGGTCCGAGAGCACCTTAAGCCCGGTCAAGTGCTCTTTATTGGGGTCACGGACCCGATCAATCCTCGGATTGAGAGTCCCGAGGAGGTGCGTGATCGCGTGCTCGAAGCCGCTGAGTTGATCCCACTTGAATCGCTTGGAACAACCGACGACTGCGGATTTTCTCCCTTTGCGGACGACATTTCGACTTCTCGCGAAATCGCCTTCGCAAAAATAAAAAGCCGGGTCGAGGGGACTTCGATGGCCTCTCGGGCACTCGGAGTTTGAATCAGAATCACAGACGGTCTGTTGGCGGGCGCGGACAGGTAGGATAGTACGGCGACTCCTCTTGTCCGACGCGCGTTGCAGGTTTCGCGCGGCGCTGAAAGGAAACGTGAGCTTGGCCGGTCATTCTCAAAGCAGCGACACAATACAAAGCGACGAATTAACGTCCGGCCTGAGTGAATTCGATCTCAACTATTACGGCTGGCGCGTGGTGCTGGCGGCGTGTTTTGGCGTGATGGCGGGCTTCGGCTCGCTGTTCGTTTATACGTTCACGGTTTTCGTGAAACCGCTGGGCGCGGAATTCGGCTGGAGCCGCGAAGCCGTCTCGAGCGGCTTCGCAATCGGCGCCGTCACTGTTGGTCTGTGCTCTCCGCTGCTGGGCCGGTGGATTGACCGTTTTGGACCTCGCCGCATCATTCTTCCCTGCATGACGGTGTTTGGCTGCGGCATTGCTTCGCTGGCACTGTTGCGCTCCGGAATATGGCAGTTCTACGTGACCTGCTTCGTGCTGGGCGTGGTCGGAAACGGCGCCGCTCATCTGGCTTATTCGCGATCCATTTCCACCTGGTTTCAGCGACGTCTGGGGATGGCGCTGGCTTTCGTAATGGTGGGATCGGGCCTGGGAGCGATGATCCTGCCGGTGGTTGCGCAAAGCATTATCAGCCGCTCGGGCTGGAGAGCAGCCTACGCGGCGCTCGGCTGTATCGCCTTGCTGCTCGGCCTGCCGCTCAGTTGGCGCTACATCCGCGAACGTGGCTCGTTAAAGGCCGAGTCTGCGCCGGTCGCGCATTCTGGAATGACGTGGCAGCAAGGCCTGCGTTCCTATGCTTTCTGGATTATCGTCGCCGTCCTGTGCGTGAGTTCGATCAGCATGAACGGAGCGATCACGCAGATGTCTGCATTGCTGACGGATCGAGGAATCACGGCCAGCGGCGCGGCGCTATGCGCGTCCATACTGGGTGGCTCGAGCCTGCTCGGCCGGGTCGGAGTGGGCTGGCTGCTGGACCGGTTTTTCGGGGCGCGCGTCGCTTTTGTAATAAGCCTGTCGACCGCGTCGGGAATTTTTCTGCTCGCCCGGGCGAATAGTTTTCCTGCGGGCTGCCTGGCGGCGGCGCTGATTGGCATCGGGGCCGGCGGCGAAGCGGCCATCACACCTTACTTGCTGACTCGTTATTTCGGACTGCGCGCTTTTTCCACGCTTTACGGTGTGACCTGGACGTTCTATGCCGCTGCGGCAGCCATCGGTCCGGTGATCCTGGGCCGCGCGTTTGATTCGACCGGCTCCTATACCTCTTTGCTGGTGATCCTCGCGGCGGCGCTGGCGTTGGCGGCTGCCATGAACCTCTTCCTTCCAAGGTATTCAGACTCAGAAGCAACTGAGCTCGCCTGAGATTCTCCCGTCCGGCGTCGCGCGCCGATCTGACCTCTACCAAACGCGACAAGCGTTTTCCCGGACCATGGGTTGCCCCTTCTTGCAGCCGAAGGCTTTCTGGAATTCGGGCATGTTGGACACCACACCGTTGGCGCGCGCCTTTGCGGTCGCATGGGGATTGGATTGCGCCATCATGCTCAGATACTGGGGAGTTGCGTTCGAGCACCAGTGTGGATCGGTCGCGCTGACTGTGACTACCGCAATCGAAGTGCCGTCTGGAGAAAGTCCCCAGCCCCAGCCGTTTACTCCACGGTTTAGCCTCGCCACCTCGCGCGGATTGCCTTTCACTGGATCAAACACCGAGAAAGCAAACTGGTTCGGTTCTGCTTTGCTTAAAACGCAAATGTCGGCACGCACGCGCGAACACTGGTAGTTGACGATGTATGGGCTTTCCAACACGATCTGAGGCGGACCGGCACCGATGGGAGCGCGCATCAAGCGCACCACTTGCGAATAGTCTCTCGGATTGGTTGGTGCCATATAGAGAATCCCGGAGCCGTCGGGATTCAATCGCGAGATGAATTTGTCCTCTGGACTTAAGACGAGCATTTCCGCCGAGCTTTCATCGATCTCTTGCCGGAAAATGTTTTTCGCGCCGGTTCTATTCGAGGTGAACAATACGGCCTTGTCATCGGGCGTCCAATCGTAAGGAAGGTCGTCGGCGTCATCTAGCGTAAGGCGGCGGGGAGTACTGAGTCGCGGCCCCTTGGCGAAAAATTCCGCCAGGTAAACGTCCTGTTGTGGTTTGACTCGGTTAAACACCAGGCGCCGCGCGGAGTGGAGCGTTTCGGCTTCAGTGCCTAACGCATACTACGATCCCCAACTTAATTCGATTACCTTTCCTGCGGCCATCCTCCAACCTCCGCTGTTTGACCGGCAAGTCGATGATGGGGCAAATTTCGCTGCCATCGGGGCAATTATTGGGCACGAGTTGACTCATGGGTTCGATGATCAGGGCCGGAAATTCGACGGCGACGGAAACCTCCACGACTGGAATCATGCGCCACTTCTTCCGGCAGGAACTTCAAGGCCACGAAACGGCCGAGGCGGGTGCCCTCAGCCTTGTACACCACGCCCATGCCGCCGCCGCCCAGCCTCTCGACGATACGGTAGTGCGAGATGTTTTGGCCGATCAAACTGGGAACTCCAGTCCTTCGCGGGTGCAATCTTAGGAGGGTAGCCTACCCGAGTCAATCGCGGCTAATGGTGTTCATCAGGCGAGTAGCCAAATCCGTCGCATGAATGTCCCATCCAGTAGCCCCGCACGCCTAGAAATCACAGAATCCCGTGGCGTACGGAGAGGCCGTTGCGCAAGAACTAGCGAATCTCGTGGTTATTCAACATAACAATCGGGTCATCAGGGTATTGCCGCCGATGTGAAATTGGAGCAAGACTGTCAAAGGCGAGCGGGCATTCGGGAATTAGTTGGGAGACGAATCCCGCAGGGCTTTGTGGGGGTCTTATGCGCAAGGTCGGGATCATAATCGGAACTATCATCCTCATCCTCGTCCTGGCCGTGGTGGTGTTCGCCGCAACATTCAATGTGAATCAGTATCGGGGAACAATCCAGTCAGAACTTGAAAAACGCCTCGATCGGAGAGTCGCGTTGGGCGATATGCATCTGGGTATATTTCCGCCACGCTTGCAAGTACAGAACCTGTCGATTGCTGATGATCCGAAATTCAACGACGCGAAGCCGTTCGTGGAGGCGCAGGAATTGGACGTCTCGGTCAAGCTGCTGCCCTTGCTCAGAAAGTCCGTCGAGATAAGCTCGCTGAGTTTGCAGCGGCCGAGCGTTGAGCTGATTAAGGACGCGCAAGGGACGTGGAACTTTTCCACGATCGGCAGCGACACAGAAGGCCGCTCCTTCCGAAGACAAGCAGCAATTCTCGCTTGGAGAGTTGGCGGTTCAAGATGGACAGATTGCCGTCACCGATCAGCAGGCCGGTAAACCGCGCATGGTGTACGACCACATCAATCTCACCTTGACGGATTTCGCTCCGGATAGTCCATTCTCGGTCGATGCTTCGGTCCACTTTCCCGGACAAGGCGCCGAAGAGATTCGACTGCAAGGTAAAGGCGGGCCCTGTGCAGCAATCTGAGCCGGCAGCGACACCCTTCCATGGAAGTCTGGATTTGAAGGGTGTCAGCATTGCGGGTCTCCAAAAGTTCCTGCAAACACCGGCGCTTACCAACTCCGATGGAATACTGTCGGGGCATACGAATATTGCCAGCCAATCGGGAACACTCTCGGCTGTGGGACAGATGACTGTGGACAAGCTTCGAGTTCGTGGTTCAGAGGTTGGCTATCCCATCACGGCAGACTACGAAGTGAATGATGATCTTGCGAGCGACCTGCTGAGGATCAATAAGGGAGCGGTAAAACTCGGCCAGACGCCACTTTATGCCACCGGCACGATAAATATGAAACCCAATCCCGGCACAGCTGGATCTGAACCTGAAGGCTAACAATGTTTCTATCGCTGAAATTAGCCGCCTTGCGGCGGCTGCCGGGATAGCCCTGGCGCCGGGAACCACCGTGACTGGCAGTGTCAATGCCGACATCCAGGCTCGGGGACCGTCGGATAAACTCGCTCTAAATGGAACAATCGCAGGCCGCGATATTCCGGCGTCAGGGAAAGACATTCCACAGCCGGTGCAGATCAAAGCGGTAAACCTGGCTCTTACGCCGGACGAAATTCGTTCCGACAACTTTCCCGTAGTCTCGGGTGGGACCACCGTAAACACGCAATTCTCGCTACGAAGTTACACATCAAAGACTCCCCTGGTTGATGCCACGCTGAAAGCCCCGCAGGCTGAGTTACCGGCAATTCTGGCGATGGCAAAAGCCTATGGTGTAAGCGGGTTGGACAAACTCAGCGGAGCGGGGACGCTGGCGCTTGATATGCACGCTGCCGGGCCGCTGCAGTCGATTACCTCTGACGAAATCATGCGCGCGCTGAACGGCAACGTGAATCTGAACTTCAACAATGTTCGTTACTCAGGCGTCGATATCGGCCACCAGTTGGCCAGCGTCGGGCAGTTTCTGAACTCCGCACAATCGCTGCAAAAAGACCAGGGTTTCACCAACATTCTCAAAATGACCGGGCAATGTGGTGGTGCGAAATGGCATGGCGCAGACCAACAATCTGCAAGCATTGCTCGACGTGGCGAATGTGGGTATTACCGGCAATGCGAACCTGGTGAGCCAGGCACTCAATCTCGACGTGACGGCGGTGCTGTCAAAAGGCTTCAGCCAGCAGGTTGGCGGAACCAGTATCGCGGGATACATGAACACGGCGCTGGCCAACAATCAGGGCGAACTCGTAATACCCGCAACAGTCACCGGTACTTTCCAGCATCCGGTATTCGGTCCCAATGTCCAGAAGATTGCCCAAATGAAACTAAAGGGCCTGATGCCGAGTGCGGACAATCCGCTGGGTGGGGCCTCTGGCATTCTTGGGAACTTGCTGGGGCAAAAGAATGCGACTCCCAATCAAGGCCAACAGCCGAACACGCAACAGCAGCCAAACCCTGTAGATCAGATCCTCGACATTTTCGGCAAGAAAAAGAAGCAAAACAACGATCAGCCAAAGAAATAGATAGCGCATGTCGCCTCGGAAGGACTCCCTAGTTGAAATTAGAAAGCGGAGTCTCGCAGACGGAAGGACGCGAAGATCCAACCATAGACTCTCTCAAGTCATGGGCATAATCTGGTTACTGCCTCATTAAACTGGCATTCGCGGAAGGGTAATTGTGGGTGGGATTCGAGTCGTGCTGGGCCTCGCTACTCCAACCTCAATCCGGTTGTTGTCCAGACGGCTCACACTGACAATGACTAGCATAGCTTTGATGCTAGAACCTATTCAGATTCTGCCGCTCCCGCCAAACAGCCGCATCCATTCGCAGAACCCTGAGACCGTTCAGCGCATTGACGACAGCCTCACGTTCTTCCTGCGTCCCGTTGTGGTCTTGAGCAAGCTCCAGCCGTCTCTTATGTATGTCAGATTCGGCCTTCTGAACCAGCTCTACCATCTTCGTCCAATCGGTTTCGAGTAGGGCCGCGTGATATGACTCTTGCCAGCTATATCTGACCGACACTTTAAACTCTCCCGAAGGATCAACTAGCCTTTGACTGATAGCCATTTTGTCGCTCCGTAATCCTGCGCAAACAATCTAGCGTAGACAATGCCTCCCGCAGCGCAGCTTGTTCACTGGTCGGCAGCTTCGAATAGCCGTCCTCGATGCGATCGAGAATGGCATTTCGAGCGTCAGCGATCCGTTCAAGCAATTTTACGGTGTTGGTTTCGAACAAAGCCGTCTAGCTACCAGAACAATCGCGGCTTTTTCTGATTGCCCCAGGTAGGAGATTAATTCCATGGTGCTGTATATATCGTTTTTTGATATACACTAATTAAAATATTGATAGATATGTATTTAGGCCAATAGATGTCAATGTTTTCGCCAATGTGTTAATACATATATTTTCACTACTAATGGAGTTTATATGAAGGAATATAGGACATTTGAATTGTTGCTGGCTGGGCTTACTTCGGGAGGCCTCCTTCCGCACCAATGTCCGGGCGACAACGGTTTCCAGCCAACCCTCCTTTGATGTAGCAGGAAAACGCATTCAGGTCGACGCCATCGTCGAATTCACGGTCGCCAACTCCGGCCATAAGACCATCAAAGCGGTGATCGAACTCAAATCACGATTGACTCCCATGACCCTTGAAGGAGTCGTTCACCAGCTCCCACTGCGTCACCGTAATGAGCTTCACCGATCCGGTGTATACGAAGATCTCTACCCCATGGTCGCCGCTCCCTATATTTCTGATTCCGTACAGGCCCGATGTAAGGAACTGGGCGTCGGATACATCGACCTGAACGGAACATTCGCTCTCATCCACCATGACGTCTACGTGGATATTGTCCGGCCCGCGACCGCATTCAAGAATCCGCAGGGAGTCAAAAATATCTTTTCCGGCAGATCGCGGCGAATTATCCGGGTGCTTCTGGTCAATCCATACCAGCCCTTCCGGCTCGAACGACTGGCTGCGGAAACGAAACTCAGCATCGGTCAGGTCTCGCAAGTGCTACGGCGACTCCAGGAGGATGACTTGGTAAAGCGAAACTCGGACGGCTGCCTGCTTACCAAACCTCGCAAACTGCTTCGACTCTTTGCCCAACAACTCAAAAGGGACTATACCCAGAACCGGACTGTGTTCAGCGGATTCTCGGAGAAAGAACCTGCCTCTGACGCTCAGCAGCTTCGTGGCATTTGTGAACGACGAGATATCCGGCATGCGTTCACCCTAGGGAGTGGTTTGGAGTCCCAGCGAGCGCAACGTGCGCGAACAGCTGACCGCCGCCTACATCAATGTCTCGCCGCAACAATTGAGGGACGACCTGCAATTGGAGGCTGTCGGAAAAGGGGCCAACGTGCTCATCATGACGCCTCCCGATGCCGACAACACGGATGCGGGCGGAGTGTTCTACCAGCCCAGGAAATTGACCAACGGACTCACAGGCGTGAATCCGGTACAGCTTTATGTTGACTTCACGTTGCACGGAAGCCGAGGCCAGGAACAAGCGGACTTCTTGATTGAGCACGCTTTGGGTTTCCGAGAATAAATGGCCGGCGAAATTCACATCACGAAAGATTTTCCTCCGGCTCGCGAAACTTGCTGGCGTTCTTGGAATCGCTCTGACTACGAAGGGGGGCGCAGTCGGATGCGCCCCCCCATTTTGCACGCTGCCCACGTCGCCCAGTGACTAGCCGGTTCTGGCATTGTGAGTGCTATCGCGATGTTACGTCAGCTATGGCTTACGAATGGAAACCGAGTGAATAGGGCTTCAATGGGCTAGTCACCCTCCTCACAGCCGTCGTATCGAGCATGCGGGAGAAGACCAGCGGAGATGTGCCAGGCCTGAAGCCATGCATCTCTCGCTTGTCTGGACGTGCCGTCGTCCACCAATCCGGCAGCATAGTGCTTTAGGGCTTTTGAACGAGCGGATTCCGCCTTGCCGCGATTGCCCGATGCTCCACGAGTTCTCAGGATGATGTCAGAATAGGCGTCGCCGACCATAAAATGCACTTGTGCGGCGATATGCGCATCGGGGTCTTTGGAGATGAGGTCTTCTCCAGCGGAAATAATTGCCTCCGGAGTCTGACATTGAGCGGTCGTCATCCAGATGAATGAAGCTAATTTTCCAGCCTCGGTACCTGGAGACAGATGTCTCGCCTGCTCAAGCCAGTTACCGGTATAGTCATAGAGATTGATCCTCCGTATTCTTTTCTCCAATAACGGCGCCGCCGACTCCTCTAGCTGCGATCGCAATTCGGCCTGCGCCGGGCTAACTGAGCCATCTATCGCCAAAATGGCCGTCGCCCACGCTAAGGCCCACCCTCGCAGAATACTCCCGAAGACCCTAGCAAGCGGTCCGCCGCAACAGACCCGCAGCCTGCCTGTCGGGACCAAGCGACTTCAAAGCGCCCAGCCAATCGTGGAGCACGGGCACGAGAGGTTTGCGCCACTCGTCCCCGATACGATTTGTAAACTTCTCCACGTCAGCGTCGGTGCAGTTCTGTCCACAGACTTCGGTAAAGCGCTTCTCCTGAAGGTCGGAAACGGTGACGTCCAAGTCGTACAGATTCTCCATGCGACCAGAAATCGAAGAGTCCACTGCCCGCGAGCGCGACGCCCGGCGAAATTGAACAGAATCCGCTTCGAGGATCGTCGCTACTTTGCGAGTCGGGGAACATCAGTTGCTTCCAGAATGGCAGGTAAGCCCATACGTAGGCTGCGGGCCCAAACTTTGGTTTGCCAATATCGAATGCGAGACGGTGCTGCGAATCATAGGCATTGATGATCTCGATCGGGCCTGAATGCCAGACCCCGACCTGATTCTCGCTGGGGCCATATGTCGAACCAAACTGTCGGTTGACGGTTCGTTGCGCAGCGCGCCCCGCTGCTTCATCCGATACCTTGACTTCAACCTGGACCATACTCATCGTGCAGGTTTCTTTGATCAGACTTTGTCCCAGCAGGCTAGGAAGAACGGCCGGAGAAGGCGCGTGCGGTGGATTGAACGAAACCAGCCGCGCGACCTGAGCGCCATCCGCAAGCGTCGCCGTTTCGGCCAGGATCACGCACTCACCACCGATGCCAATCGATGCCGGGTCGATTTTTTTTGCGCCGGGATGATGCGCCGTCCACTCATTGACGGTGATTCCTTCATGAAGCTCCGAGATAGCTCGGTCGGCAGCAACTGCAAAGTTCGGGGCGTCGCCCCAATCACCAATCGGGGGCTCAACTTTAGGTTGAGGCGCCGGTGGTTGAGCCGGTAGTTCAGACACCGACGCGTGGACTGAGGGACGATGGGTGGAGAGAACAAACGCAGATATACCAGCCGCGACGGTTACGCTGAGCAGGATCGAAAGGCGCCTCATATCACTCATTTGAGGCTGCTGTCCCTGAGTTTTCAAGATTACTGTTGTAAGCAGGCGATAGCGCTCACCACCTGGAGTGGCTGGGTTCGGATTCTGGGCGGATCGCGGCAATCCCCAGATAATCCGCTTCAGTTGAACGCCGATTTTGCGAACAGCTGACCTGGGATGCTGGCGAGATCAGGGTCTGCGCAGCCTGAGACGCCAGTGTGTTCAGCCTGCTTGGAGGCACCCGTACTATGTCAATCGCCACAACGCCATCAGGCAGTGTTCATGGGAACGGGGAGCAGGCGCGCAAGGGCGAGTTCACATAATCCGGCCGATGACATGAAGCTTCGGCAACATCATGCTCATCGCTCGACAGAAACCGTCGGCGTCGAACGTGGCCGGAGTCCGTACCTGGAACTCGCTGGGCCGCTTCGTCCGCCGTGGCGAGAAGGGCATTCTCATTCTCGCTCCCATGGTCGGGAAGAAAGGCAAGACCGTAGAAGAGATCACAGGGGAGAACGGAGAGGAGAAAAACCCGCAAGCGCAGCTGTACGGCTTCCGCGCCGTGTACGTCTTCGATGTCTCGCAGACCGAAGGCAAAGACCTTCCGCAATTAACCGAAGTGAAGGGCGATGTTAGCGGCTACCGCGAACGGCTGGTGAAGTTCGTGGAAGGCAGAGCATTGAACTGCGCTACTCCGACAAGATCGGCCCCGCCAGAGGCCGCCGATGGCATCGTAGGCGGGGACTCGACCACGAGCACCTCTTCCGTGCTGCGATGCTCTAGATCGTGCCCCCGCGTGGCAATTTGGTGGGCCGCACCCGTTTGCCGATGAACCAACGGTGCTGCGTCCAGGTTAGTTCTGCAGAAATCGCAGTGTCTGGTCGAGAAACGCGCTGTGATATTGAAAGATAGCCCCGTGTCCAGCATCAGGAAAAATGCTCAACTCCGAATGTGGCAACTTGCGCGCTAACTCCACCGAATTGATCGATGGCACCATCACGTCGGTGTCGCCGTTCGCCACAAGCACTGGGTGTTGGATACTGTCCAACGAGGTCGGCTTAGGCGCCATGCCCCACTTGGTGATCGCGGTCACCTGAGCAACGATGGTCCCTTGTGTGGCAGGAAGATCACGCTCCTGTTGTCGAGCGGCTAGACGCTGAAGAAATTCCGCTGCCGCCTTCTGGCCGTCTTGAGACTGGGTGAAAAAGAGGGACTGC
This sequence comes from Terriglobia bacterium, assembly GCA_963696825.1. GTDB lineage: Bacteria > Acidobacteriota > Terriglobia > Terriglobales > Acidobacteriaceae > JAIQFF01. The sequence continues at coordinate 26,737 of CAVOLN010000005.1, read as the reverse complement.
TTCGGGTGCTTCTTCTCGGCTGTTGCCTGGGCCACCGCGTTCTGCAACACGGCGCCCACGTTGCTGATTCCTTCGCCGCCGGCGGCCGAAGTACCCGCCAGGATGATTCTGCGCACGAGATCGGGATGTTTTTGCGCGATGACTTGAGCGATGAAACCACCGAGTGAGAAGCCCAGCAGGTCGGTCTTCGCAAGCCCTAAAGCTCGAATGAAGGCCACCGCGTCCGTTGCCATTGCCTCGATCGTGTCTGGCGTTGTGCCCTTGGAGCCTCCGACGCCGCGGTTGTTGAAGGCGATGACGCGGTGTTTCTGGGCCAGGCTGTCAATCGTTCTCGGGTCCCAATCATCGAGGACCGCTGTTAGGTGGTGAAGCAGTACGAGCGGGATGCCGTTCTTTTGGCCGGTCTCTCGATACACGAAAGAAGTCCCGTTCACGTCGACCGTCTTGGTAACCGCATCAACATAGGTGTTCGCCATCGCTTATCTCCAGTCATTCATTTTGGTTTAGACAGACACATCGAATGCTGCCGGTCATTGGCAGCTCTCAGTTCATCCAAGCGCATGTCCGTCGAGTCTTGTCTGTCAAATGCTTGGATTATTAAAGAGACCGATCGGTCGCATATAATTCCTAAAATAAAGACCGCGTTGGCGTCGTAGAATCTTGCTCTGCGGGGGTATGAGACCGATCGATCCCAGGAATTGTCTTCCTAGAACCGACGATCCCAGTTACGCATCCAGAGACCGCTCGGTCGCATCCAACCTTGATTACAGTTCGAAGTCGGCGACCAGACGGTCGCTGAATCAACTTTCACGAGGAGTGGCACGTGCGCAAAGGCGAGCAGACACGGCAAGACATCATTCGTAAGGCGGCGCCAATCTTCAATCAAAAAGGATACGACGGCGCAGCACTCTCCGATCTCATGCGAGCCACTGGTCTGGAGAAGGGCGGGATTTACAGACACTTTGAGAGCAAAGAAGAGCTTGCGGGAGACGCCTTTGACCACGCTTGGAAAGTTTCAGTGGACGCGCGCTTCGAAGGAACAGAGGAGATCCGGAATACCGTTGATCGTCTCAAACAGATCGTGCGGAACTTTCGCGACCGGCGTATCGGACTGGTGCCGGGAGGCTGCCCTCTGCTGAACACGGCCATCGATTCCGACGATGGCAATCCTCAGTTGCGAGCCAAAGCTCGGCAGGCTCTCAGTTCCTGGCTTGATCGCTTGCAATCGATCGCCGAGGAAGGGCAACGACGAGGGGAGTTGCGGTCCGATGTCGATTGCGCGAAATTGGCTACATTGATTGTCAGCACGCTCGAAGGCAGCCTCATGGTGAGTCGTCTGCAACGAAAGGAAGACTCTCTTGACTCTGCCTGCCGTCACTTGGAGGAATACCTTGAATCAAGAGTGCGTGCGCAGAGATCGAGGGGTTCGACAGCTTAAATATTTGTGGCGGGCGAGACGGGACTCGAACCCGAACCTCCTGCGTGACGGTCAGGCGTTCCAACCAGCTGAACTACGCCCCCGCATTACCTCATTATTATTCCCTTCCGTCTCCTGCGATGAGAAGATTGCGAAAGTATCGGGTCCCGAAGCGGCCTCCCACGTCTGCCGAGTTTCGCAGCGCCAACTCTTTCTGTATTGGTCGCCAAGTCGAAATCAAAATAGGGCTTAGGCGATTTTTGCTTCCTCGTCACTAAGAGGTGTGATTTCAGTTTCCGCTTTTGCCGCGTCTGCTTTGGTCGGCGGTTGGAGCACAAACTGACAGGAACCTCTGGCTACTTCTCTCCCCAATGCACGCAGTTGCTCGGCCAATTGCGCGTCTTGAGCGACACCCTGTTTATCGAACGCCTTCCAGGCTTGCGCAATCGGCATCACCAGAGGAACCGCCCAGCCTCTGAGCGCTCGAACTACAAACTCCATCGTGTTTACGGCTTGCAACCCCTGCATTCCTCCCGCAGTGCTGATGAGCCCAACTACCTTGTCCGTCAGGTAAGGAGGATTTCGGTCGCCCAGCAGCTTTAGCCAGTCCAGCGCGTTCTTGAAAGAGCCACTTATCGTTCCGTTGTACATCGGACTGCTCCATATTAGGCCGTCCGCCTTATGGATTGCGTCACACATGCCACGCACCGACTCCGGTGGATTGTTTTCAGCGCCAGGGTCATACATCGGCAGTGACATTTGTCGAATGTCAAGAAGATCCGTTTTCGCACCAGCTTCAGCCGCTCCTTCTAATGCAATTCTCAGAGCAGCCAAACTGCTGGAGTGCTCTGCCAGTGATCCTCCCAGACCAACTACTGCCAGTTGAGATTTCATATCCGCCTTCTCCTCAATATGCCCAGCTGGAAATGCTAGCACGAGTTATGCCGCCACGCGCTCGGTCGAACTAACCTTCATGGCAGGTCTAGGTGCCATACGTTACGTCACACTACCCACGCGAACTGCGCCACGCTTTGAAACCTGATTCCTTGCGACTACTTGCATTCCTCCACCTTCCATGGGTGCGTTTGTCCGACACTTTCCTCCATACAGGAACGCACGTCGGGATAATAATGATAGACGCCAAGCCCTTATGGGCTGGAGGTGATGATTTAACAATTAGCGGTAAATGATTGAATAGTAATAATGTGGTGGCCAGGGAGGGAGTTGAACCGCTTTGTAGCTTTTAGAATCAGTAAGTCATTGATATTACTAGAGGCGTGAGGGACTGCAGAGCCTGAAAGGACATTTGAGCAGGACACCCAGCAGTACACGGAACATTCAAGCGCAGATACTCGACAAGCTGTCCGTAATGGTCGGTGATCTGCCAGATGGCAACCACAGAGATGCCCAGTTTGGTGTTCGTTCGCAACTCCTCTATGTTTCGTCCGGTTCGCGCCGTGCCCCTCGCCAGCCTCTTCTACCTCACCGCCATTTTTTGTTTGTGTCCCGAATTGATCAGACTCCAATGGAAAAACGGCTCATAGTGTTTTGTCGGCTTCGCCAGGACGGTGTCTATGGTCGATTCTTTGACCGATATTCTGTCGCAGGTTTTGGGCTGGCTGTCCATCATTTGCGTCGCGGGATTGGCAGTCGTGTTTTCCTTGCTTGTCCTCTTTTTCAAACTCAACAACGAAGATGCTGAACATGGTGCGAAGATACTCAGGTTCATACCTTGAGTGTCTTGTGACGAAAAACCGCCCCATTGAACTTCACTGCAGCTTCGCGTAATCGGCTTTGGCTTCCTTCAGGATGGGGATGTCGGCGTCGAACAACGAGTCACCGAACCTTCACCCCGTATTTCTGCGTCATCGGTGGGACGATGCCATTCAACCGCAGATACTCGACAAGCTGTCCGTAATGGTCGGTGATGTGCCAGACGGCAACCACAGAGATGCCGAGTTTGGTGTTCGGTCCGGCGTAACGGCCTTCGACACGGTAGAGCGCATTGTTTGCCGTGAGCGTGGCGAGGACGCGGTTCGAGTAGTCGAAGGAGTCCTTAAGATACTTAATCAGCTCGGCTTTTGTTTTCGCCGGATCGTGGCCACCCTTTTCGCAGTCTTCGGGCGGTTTCTTGCCCTCAAATTCGTTGAAGAAGGCGAACTGGGCGCAGGCGACGTGCTTCACTTGTTCCCCGAAGCTGCGGACGCCGTCGAACTTGCCGACTGTGGGGATGTAGGAATACTTGTCTTCCGGCATGGCCTCAGCGAGGCCGATAAAATTCCCTTCCGCAAACTGGAGCGTGCCGCTGACGCTTTCCGCGATGGACTTTGGAATGTCATCCGGCTGGGCGGCTTCCTTCGTTGCTGAGTTCTGTGGTGTTCTAGATTTCCCGAGCGCTGGAACCGTAGTGGCACACAGGGCGAGAAGAGTGGCTGTACGTAAGAATCTCATTCCCTCCTCCAGGATGTTGCAGAGAATACTACAAAAGGATCGAACGTTATGAGTGTCATGGCGATGTTACGCCAACTGCGATGTAAGCAATAATGGACCTGGAAACTAAAAGAGCATGACTTTTGATTTCCAACCTACCCTGAAGGGCAAGCTGCTGGAACTCAGGCCTCTCCGAGCCAGCGACTTCAGAGACCTCTATGCCGTGGCGTCAGATCCCCTGATTTGGGAACAGCACCCAGTCAAAGATCGCTGTAAAGAAGATGTCTTCAAAGGTTTCTTTCAGGAAATCTCTGGATTCTGGCGGAGCGCTGATCGCCATTGATTCCAAAGCAAGCCAAGTGATCGATGGAGCGAAAATCATCCTTGAGCGTTTGTCGCGCGATCTCGGCAATGGCTCCAGCGAGCTCGACACCAGTGGGCCCAGCCCCAACAATTACAAACGTCAGCCACTCACGGCGCTCAACTGGATCCATGATCCGCTCTGCGACCTCGAAGGCGTAGAGAATCTTGTGGCGGACAAGTGTGGCTTCTTCGACGTTCTTCAAACCAGGGGCCCATACCTGCCACTCGTCATTCCCGAAGTACGAAGTTTGCGAGCCGGTTGCGACAATTAGCGAGTCGTAGGGGAGAACTGCGCCATCAGCTAGGACTACCTGCTTCGAATCAGCGTCAATGTCCTCCACCGAACCCAGAAGGACACGGGTATTCTTTTGCTTGCTTAGCACGCTTCGCAGTGGGGCTGAAATCTGTCCGGGCGACAGTGAGCCGGTCGCAACTTGACCAAGAAGGGGCTGATAAAGATGGTAATTACGACGATCGATTAAGGTCACGTCAAACAAGTCTGACTTCAGCGTCTGGGCGGCACGAAGCCCGCCAAACCCGCCACCGACTATGATCACTCGCCACGGACGTTTCCCCGATATTTCTCGTTTCATACTTGTCTCCGTTCTGTTCACATCCTCAGAAATTAGAAGTTGATGTCGTGCGCTCAGCATGGCCGTATTCCGCGGCATCACTTGCGTCCGATCAATGCCGGAAGAATCGGAGTTATTTGGAGCTGAAGATTCCATTTCGGACCATTGACTTGTGGACGCACGGCGTAATATTGGGCCTGCACGTCGAACTTCACCGGCAAGGGCCCGAGTTTGCGCAGCTTTCCGACTTGCAAGCCCACCGGAAATGACAGTTTGTTACCGCTGGACGCTTCCCAGTCCACAGACATACTGGGATTTGTTCCCACGCTCCATCCGTTTGAGTACACGTGGACAAAGGCGTAGTACAACAACATATGGCTGGTCTTTCGACCGTCACCGCCGACCGAGAACCACTGTTGCGGAAACACGTAAGTTATAAAGTTCTTGCCTTGATACCCAACCGCAGCGGCGGGTCCGACTTGCCATTTGTTCTGCGCCGATCAGCGAATTCGTTGCAGTCGGAAAGATAAACGACGGGCCGGCAGCAAGCAGCCAGTTACCTACCAGCTTGGGGCCCGGCGATAGGGCAAGCGCGAGCACTGTATCGCCGAACGCTGTCACACGTTTGTCTTGTCCGGTTTGGTCGAGGAATGGCGTCGTACTGAACATCTGTAGTATCGGGCGCGTGATCAGGTTCCAGTCGTCACTCAGTTTCACTGACATTAGGGGCTGAAACTGAAGATTGCTCTGGACTCGGTTTCCATTGTTCGCGGGCATCCCTATCCAGTTGGTATTCTGCTGAACCTGCATCAGCCAGGCGTTGGCTAATGGATTAGCCGCTTGCTTGCTGGCCTCGGCGGCGGAGTCGTTCTCAGCCGCCGACGGCTCGTGAGCGGTCAATTCCTGTGCTTGCGCGATACCTGAGTTCAGGCAGGCGAAGGTGAGTGCCACGGCGAGAATGGTCCTTATGATGAACCGGGCGAGTTGAACAACGCATACCGTCATGATTTCCCTCATTTCCGTGATATACCCGATGATCGATGGGCCCTCTTGCGCTTTGCCTTTTTGCTTTCGCCTTCGACTACACGCCTTGGACAATTACTAGTTCCGAGTCAGCCGTGGCTTGGCGCAGCGCCTTTGGCTCGGCGTATTCTGGCGAAGCCCACCACTCTCGCGCCTGCTCCATGCTGGGAAACTCGGCGATGATTAGCCGTTCGCGCGGCCACTCTCCCTCGAGAACAATGGGGCCGCCGCGCGCAACCAATCGGGCGCCATATTTCGCCATTGTTGGCAGCAGCATCCGTCTGTAATCCTCGAACCGAACCGCATCTTTGATCGTAAGACTTGCAATGACATACACCGACATGTGTTCCTCCTTTATCGCGTGATCGATGATTTTGCCGTACGAAGTTCTTGAAACTGGCTGCCACGTTGTTTTCCGTTCCGAGCAAGAAGCGTAATCGCAGCCGCCAGCAACCAAATTGCCTGAACTCCAGCAACTACTGTGACTGCGTCAGGCAAGGTCAGAGTGAATAGAAAAATCGCCCCTAAGCGCCGCAAATACGACTGCTAACGGAAGCACCACATATCCAAAGAGTCCGCGCCGCACCTGCGAGCTGAGAAGAACAATCCCCAATGGCAGGAACAGAACTGGAGCTAACATCAGCCAATAGCCGCCTAAGATGATCTTTGCGATTAGAAAAGTGATAATCATTTGCTTTAGTCCTTTCGCCGGCGGTATCGCACCGTTTTCAGCTCCGCCGGTTTTTTCATCCGGCTAACGCTCCGCTCCAGCTGCAACCCGAGCTTCTGCACCGCGAGGAACATCCATTGCCTCTGGCCGTTCGATCAGACCTGGTTCAGTTGGTCGAACGGTTTTCCCGAACTATGCCGCGCCTAGCGCTTCGGCACGGCTGCTGGACTTCAATCCGGCTTTTTTCGCCACGAACAGTCCCGCGAAGGAACTGCGCACCTGCGAGAAAACGACGAACCATAGCACCGTGACGACAATGGCGGGCGCCATGTTTTCTGAGTCCAAAAACATGTGAAAGCTAAGGATGTTCACGATCACCGGTCCGAGCAGCGTCAGTGCGAGCGGCACGTAGCGGTTGCTGAGCAGCAGCGCGCCGCCGATGAGTTCCGTTCCGAACGCGATCACGTAGTAATGCGAGCCTAATAAAGCTCCCATGAACTGTCCCGCGAGACCAGGCACTGGCGGATTCGGGAAGAAATGTAGAAACCCGTTGAGGCCAAAGACCGTGAAAACGAGGCCCAGCAACACCCTGGCGATGACAAAGATGTACTTCATTGTTTTCTCCTTTTATTTATGCAGATCGATCAATTTGCGAACGTAAGTGGACATTCCTCAAAGCGTTATGCGGCTCGGTCGCCGCCCTGGCTTCAGTGTGTGTCCTGCTTGGTCGAGGCTTCCATGCTGTGCGCATGGTGAGCATCATGTGGACCGCCCATGGCCTTGTCGTGGAGAGTCTGGTATGTGCGCTCTCTGGCGGCGGCCTCCTCGGTGGTCAGGTGCAGCGGCTGGGGCGGCTTTTCATAGCTGTCATATTCGTACCCGAGCGGCGCAGTACGGTCGGTCATGCTGACCGGCAGATCCGCGCGCTTGCCGCTTCTGTCTCCGTACGAGAACTTGCGATTGAGGTATCGGGGATCAGTAGGATTCTTATTCCCGAGCCGGTTCCAGCTTTCCCAGAGGCGGTCGATGTTGGAGTGATGCAGATAGAACATCGGGTCAGCGCCGACGGTGGAGAAATCGGCCATGTCGCCCCCGAGGCCAATATGAGTGAAGAAGTGAGGGTTTATGTCCAGTCTGGGATTGAACCCGAGGTTGCCGTTGGGCCCATCGATGTAAAACTTCTCGTTGAGGGCGTCCAGGTTGATCCAGTCCTTGAACGGTGTATCGATGCGTCCGCCGCCATTGACCCAGAACCAGCGCGTACCGTCATACAGCGGGCTGCCTGGGACCCGGAACACGGCTGGCACGACCAAATCAGCTTCGTTGCCGGTGACCGGGTTCCAGTAGGGAAGCGTAAAATCCTCGTCGTGCAGAACCTCGCGAATGACCCCCTCGAACTGAATAAGCATCAGTCGATGCCAGGGCAGGAAGAACCACTGTTGAAACTGCTCTGGGTCGGAAGGATTGGTAGCGTGCGCTTGGCAGCCGTCCCATACGGCCTCGGCATCGGCTTGAACCTCCTTCGGGAGAGTGGCGATGACCTCGGCTTTCTTTTTCATGGAGAGATCCCAGAGTGCCGCCGGGTAGCCCTTGACCCAATGGGTGTACCACCACCACGTCCATGAATGCTCATCGGAGTCCGGCAAGGTCTTCATGATCTCGACCGCCTGCGCGTATTTCGCGAGCATCACCTGGCCTTCGGGACTGTTCACGTTGTAGCGTATGTACGGCTTCTTCCCTCCGGAAGAAGCCGTGCCTACGCTGTTCGCGGTCGAAATCGCGCTTACGTTCTTCAGACGAGCGGAAGAAGAAGTCGCGCTTACGTTGTTCACAGCAGCGGAAGAAGGAGCCGCACCCACATTTTTTGCACCCGTGGAAGGCGGCGCTTCGTCCTTCTTCGCACCCGTCGCAGGAGGCGGAAAGAAGAAATTCAGCTCCAGGACATCATGCTGTCCGGTGTGGACTTCGAGCCGCGGGTCCTGGAACGACAACGCTCCTGCGGACTGAATCATGCCGCTGACGAGATGAAATTCGTTTCCAATCACCGCGCCCGCGATGCCATGCCGCGGCATCGACATCGGTGGCAGCGAGATCCATGAATTCGTGGCCGGTTCGTACGCCTCGACGGCTCGGAACGCGCCGACGAGCTCTTTCGTAGTCACCTCGCCACCCGCTATGTAGATCCTGCGGCCGTCTGTGCCCGTCGCGCCGCCGCTGCGGGGCGTCGGCATCCGTTCTTTCGGAGCACTCCACATATCACTTACGGGGCTGTACTCCTCCACCACATCCGTGTTGGTAGCGGACAGGATGAAGGCGTGGCCGGTGCGGCCGCCGATGACGTAGATCTTGCCGTTCACCGCGGCGGCGTACGCGTGATTGCGCGCCACCGACATCGGCTTGCGGCTCTCCCACTTGTTCGTGGCAGGGTCAAAAACCTCGTTGGTGGTGAGAACCAGAGATGGTCCGAAGAACGTGAAGTATGGGTCCTTGGAACCTGCCACCGTGGTTGCGCCGCCGATGACGTAAATCTTGCCGGCGACTTCAACCGCTACGGCAGCGCCGCGTTTCGTCGGTACCGGAGCCAGCGACTTCCATGAGTCGGCCGCCGGATCGTACTCCCACGTGTCGGCGATGGGTTCCCACGCGCCGCCGGTCGGGATCTGAGTGTCCTTTGGAGGCACGAAACCGCCGATCACGTAAATCTTTCCGTTGGCAGCGGCTAAGGCGGCATGGTGGGCCAACCGCGGCATCCCTTTTTTCTCAGTCCATTTGTCGGTAGCCGGGTCGTACTCGTAGTTGAGGCCAGCAGCCTTACCGTCATCCCAGCCGCCGATCACGTACATTTTGCCGTTGAGGGCAACACCATAAAGTTCTTCATCCGGATACGGGAATGGTGCGGCCTTCTTCCAGGGGTTTATTGGCATCTGAGCCAGCGCGGCGGTGCAGAAAACCAGGCTGGCGATCAGGGCAAGCATTGCAGTTCCTCGTTGTAGCACTTTTGACATACAAGTCTCCTTATTGAGTGTTGAATACAAATCAGGTTCTTATCTCGATGGCATTCTGAAGATCAGGCCAAACATTAAGTAGCGGACGTCTTTGATTCCGTTTGTGTTTTCCCACATGTAGGAGGGCTGAAACGACACATGCTTCTCGATGGGCACCGTGACGCCAGTCCATGCTCGGTTTTTCGTCCACCCGCTTCCCTGGTCGTAAAAGGCTTCGTAGGACGCGAAAGGTTTCCAGATGTGGCCCTTAACCGCGAGGGGATACGCGACCGCGATCTTATTGCGATAGCGGTTGATCTCTTTTTCTGGAAGAGACTTTCCGCCATACATGTATGTTGGAAGAAACCTTCTGACATACATGTTGCGCTCGGAGATTTCGAACTTGTGGACCGAGAACATAACCGTCCCGTCGATCCGAAATTGGTGCTCCTCGTAAGTGTTAGTAAATCCTCCCGAATGATTCGCGAGTTCATTAAGCCCGTCTGCAGGGACCGAGTAATACAGATAGCTGGGAGTGATCGAAAGAAACTTTGTCGCGCGAAAAGTGGCGTCAAACTGTGCTGACGGTGCTTTCAATTCGCCGATGTAAAAGCCGTAGAATTTAAGATCGATCCGCTGTTGCACAGGAGCGATGAACTCTGTCCAGCCCGTGGGCGCAACTACCGCGCCGCTTCCGCGTCCAGTAGGTACGTCTACTTCTTGGGCAACGCACAACGCGCCGAGCGAAACGAACAACAACATCAGAAAAGTTGGCACTAGATGCACCGTGATTTTTATGAGTCTTTGCATGTCTTCTCCTACGATCGAGGCGTGCGTGAAATGCGCCCAATTCCGAATGTTTAGGGGATACGTGGCGATGAACGGAATTGCCTCACCCCAAAGATCCCGCTCACGACCGGATGTGATTGCGATCACATCCAGTTGTGACGTGAATGACAAAGGCAATCGGCGCGCCAAAGTGATGCCAGGGCTAAGTGGTGGATTTCATTGCGGGCCACGCAACCTGTCGGCGGGATCGCAATGCCACTGCCCTTATATGGGCAGTCGCTTTTTGGGCAGCGGGCACGAGCACCGGTAGTGCCGCGGGATGGGCAGTCGGACCGCCAACTAGGTCAGCGCGTGTCGTCGCGGCATGCACTCATGCAGGTCAAATCGCAGTGTGCTGGCGGTGCGCCAGTGACGGTTGGAGTCTCCTCAGGTTGACGATGTTTGGAGGTTTGCCATAACACATCGATGCATGGCAAGTCGCTGTCTTTATTGCACGCAGGCTGGAATCAGTGGATACTTGACGCTCAACTGCGCTGCCTGTGCCGGTGGTATTCGGTAAGACATCGGCTAGAATCGCCCAGGCTCACGACAACGATGTGAATTTTTGGCAGGCCAATGAATTGCAGGAGAGCACCAGAGCCATGACGATGACCGATGATCGATATCGAACTCTACTTGGTGCATTCAGTGCAGTGGCCGATCAGCCCACCGTCAAAGCTGTTCTGCATAGCCTGCGTGGCGTTCTGGCGAGCACGTCCAAGTTGCATGGGGTGGAACTGTACCTGTTGAGCAATGATGGACAAACCCTGGCTAGCTTCGAGTTTGATCGAGATGACGACGCGCCGGCGATCAAAGTCGGGGCCAAGCTATTACGCATTGGTGCCGTGGCGAAAGTACTTGATGAGCAGAAGCCGGTCTTCATACCCGACCTGGCGCAAGAAATGTTGAAGCATCCTGATCTGGCCTCGTTTGCACCCGAGGTTGTAGGGCGGAGCACATATCTTTTTCCCGTCTCTACATTCCAGAAACAGTTCGGCATTCTGTCGACACCAAAGTTGCCGGGCCAGCAATTCGCTCAGGAGGATGTCGAACTTCTTGGTTCTCTGGCGTCGCACGTAGCAGTTGCGCTCGAATGTGCCTTTGCGAAAGATCGCGCAGAGCAGTACCAGCGTGAACTCGCGAGCGAGCGCGACCGCCTTCGCCTGGTGCTCGAAATCAACAACCATGTTGCCAAGCTAGACATTAATGACGTGCTTCGCTCCGCGAGTGCATCGATCCGTTCGTATTTCGTGAGTGACTTCACCGCCTTCTGGATCCTCGATAAAGACTCGAGCGAGCTCCGCGGAGTCGGTCTGGATTTTCCCATCAGCAAGGGCGCCATATCGGAAACTGCATCGGCCGACTTAAACGCAGAGGATTTTGAAAAGCTCCGTGCACGGCGTGCTGACATCTTGACGACAGTGGATTTCGGGAACTTGCCGGCGTCGTTCGCAAGCTCGTTGAGAGCAGAGTCGATCTCATCGTTGGCTCTGGTTGCGCTCACCACAGGAGGCGGTCCGATCGGTTTACTAGCGGTGGGCAGCCGCAAGGCCGATGCGTTCGGACAAAAAGACCTGGATCTCCTGTCACAGATTGCTATCCAGATATCGCTCGCGCTGGATAATGCGCTTGCCTATGGGCGCCTGAACGCATCCGCAGCCCGCTTGGAAGAAGAGCGGCTCTATCTCGAAGCAGAAATAGAATCCGAGTACAACTTTGAGGATATCGTTGGCAAGAGTGCCGCCATCCGCAAGGTGCTGGATCAAGTAGCCATCGTGGCGCCCACCAGTTCCACTGTGCTGCTGCACGGCGAAACTGGTACGGGCAAGGAACTGGTCGCCCGGGCCATTCATAATCGCAGCCCGCGCCGTGCGCGAACATTCGTCCGCCTGAACTGTGCGGCCATTCCTTCGGGACTGGTGGAGAGCGAATTGTTCGGTCATGAAAAGGGTGCCTTCACCGGAGCGCTGATCCAGAAGCGCGGCCGCTTCGAATTGGCCGATCACGGCACTCTGTTCCTCGATGAAATCGGCGATATTACGATGGACTTGCAGCCCAAGCTCTTGCGCGCTTTGCAGGAGCGGGAGTTCGAACGCCTTGGAAGCACAAAGACGCTTCAGGTGGATGTTCGCTTAATCGCGGCCACGCATCGCAATCTGGAAGGCATGATCCGCAACAATCAGTTTCGCGAAGACCTTTTTTACAGGCTGAATGTGTTTCCAATCGAAATCCCGCCGCTTCGTGAGAGACGCGAGGACATTCCGCTCCTGGTGCATTTCTTTGTGTCACGGTTGTCCCGCACAATGCAGAGACGTATTCGGTCAATCCCGAAACGAGCCATGGAGGCATTAATCGCTTCCGACTGGCCGGGTAATATTCGCGAGCTCGAGAACTTCATTGAGCGCTGCGTGATTCTCACGCAGGGGGACGAATTGAACGTGCCTCGGACCGAGCTGAGGAGATCTGCTGAACGTTCAGTGGTTTCTGCTGTTTCCACATTCGAGCAAGTCGAGCGGCAGGCCATTCTCGATGCGTTGAAAAATGCATCCGGAAAGATTGCAGGCAAAGGAGGCGCAGCAGAGCGCCTCGGTCTAAAGAGAACTACACTTCAGAACAAGATGAACAGGCTAAGCATCACTCGCGCCGATTACCGGGCCTGACCGCATGCGGGCTATTGCCCCACATCTTTTTCTGCTCATTCTAGAACGGCCTCTATTCTCAATCAGTTAGAAACGAGAACTCCCGGCACAGTAACTGCAACTCCCATTGGCCCGCCTCTCGAGGACGGGACCAAATCCATCGGGAGCTCACAAATGCTACGCGTCATAACGAGCCACACAGTCGACATTCTGACCTTCAAACTCGAAGGCCGACTAACCGGCGAGCGAGCTGAACAAGTCCGTACGCTCGTCACCCGAAGCAACGCCGAAATGAGACTTGGTAGTTGATATCACGGAGTTGATGTTTGTCGACGCCCTCGGGGAAGAAGTGCTGTCATTTCTGAAGCGGTTTGGAGCGCAATTTCTAGCCGAAACGGCATACTCGCTGGATGTGTGCGAGCGCCTCCATTTGCCGCTGGTGCCCAAGCAGAGCTCGGGCACCCTTTCGGCTGGCCCTAACGGCAATAGCCGTCCGCTCAGACACTAATAGCATTGGTGTCTCTGCATTAACCAACACGCATGTGCTCTCGATGTACGACTTGGAGAAGAGGAGTATTCGCTCTCCAAGCTCTATCTGCCCGTATCTGGGCAGTGTCTGGGTGACATGACCGCCCTGGGGCTATTCACCTGAAGGCAAATGGCAGTTCACATCGGGATGACAAACGATTTCGTCTCGGTTTCCTTCAGACATTACATAAGGATGAGGAGACAAGATACAAACAGCCCATCTGTAAGCCCGCGATTGGCATGTGATCTGCACTACTGCGGACGGAGGTCGCTTGAAGACACTTCTCGAATTTATCGGCATGATAGCAAGCTTCGCGGCCCGAGTGATTACGAGCGCCTGGCGTTCCCCCTACGAGTTCGAACAGACCTGGATGCAAGTAGGTGAAATCGGAGCTCGTTCCTTACCTCTTGTTGCGGCATCGGGGTTGGCCCTGGGAGTGGTCATGACACTGCACACGCACAGCACGCTGGTTACGTTTGGCGCGGCAGCCATGATCCCAAAGGTGCAATCACTCTCTTTCTTTATTGAAATTGGTCCTCTCGTGGCTGCCCTTCTTGTGGCCGGCCGAGTTGGTGCAGGCATTGGTGCTGTACTCGCCAACTTGCGCGCGTCCGAACAGATCGATGCCATTGAGGTACTCTCCGTCGATTCTTTCAAGTTTCTCGTAGTGCCGCGAGTGGTCGCGTGCGTTTTAGTTCTGCCATTGCTAACCACTTTCATGGATCTGACCGCACTTCTGGGTGGATTCCTGGCGGAGCACGCTTTGTCTCATTTGTCGGCGCAACTGTTTATTGAGCGCGCATTCAATGGCATCGCGTGGTCTAACTTCGTCCCCCCTACTCTGAAAACGACCGTCTTTGGCTTCTTGATAGGAACAGTCTCCTGCTACTACGGCTACACGACTGATGAAGGAGCTGAAGGGGTGGGACGAGCAGCAACGAACAGCGTCGTTCTGTCCTCGCTGTTGGTCATCGTGGCAGATGTGGTCCTCGTCAAGATCATCTTCCTCTTTTTTCCTGGGAGCGCACTATGACCGAGTCCCAGCCAGCGGCCATCGTATTCGACGGGGTCTCGAAGTCCTTTGGAAGCAAACAAGTTTTGCAGGAGGTTTCTTTCTCGGTGAGGCAAGGCGAAACGGTTTGTCTTCTGGGCCGCAGCGGAACCGGAAAAAGCGTAACCCTAAAACTGCTCATCGGATTGCTGAGGCCGGATATTGGCAAAGTGCTAATCGGTCAGGACAATATTTCGTCGCTTGAAGGTGATGACCTTTCGCGGTTACGGCGGAAGATGGGTTTTCTCTTTCAAAGCGCTGCCCTGTTCGATTCAGCGACCTTAGAAGAGAATCTCGCTTTGCCGCTTCGTCGGCTTACGGACAAGTCTAAATTAGAAATCGAATATGCCGTGCATCGCGCTCTCGCCGAGGTTGGCTTGGCAGCAGACAGGTACAAGATGCCGGGAGAACTCTCGGGGGGAATGAAGAAGCGCGCTGGGCTGGCGCGTGCTCTCGTCCTCGAGCCGGAGATTCTGCTCGTCGATGAACCGAGCAGTGGCCTTGACCGCATTACCGCATCGGAAATCGACGACCTGTTACTCGAACAGAAAGCAAAGCGACGAACAACTATTGTGATCGTGACGCATGACGTTCATGGCGCCAGACGGGTTGGCGATCGGTTTGCAGTCCTGGACAAAGCAAGGCTAGTTGCATTCGGTAACCTTCAATATCTGGAGAACCACGAGAGCAAAACAGTTCGCACACTAGTAGGGGGACAATAATGCGGAATCGCAACATTATTACCGGAGCATTCGTCTTGGCGGGCATCGCCCTCTTTACACTCGTCATCTTTTTGGTTGGAAATCAACGCAAGACGTTTGCCAAGCACGTCGAGTTTTATACCGAGTTCGCAAATATCGATGGCATCATGAAGGGCTCCAAGGTACGAGTTGGGGGCTTCGACGCCGGTGAAGTTACGGATATTAAGCTCCCCGATTCTCCGGCGGCGCCACTTTCGTCTCACATTGAGTGTTGTCGAGCGGGTTCACGGTTTGATCAGGCCGGACTCGCTAGTCAGCGTGGCATCCGAGGGCATTGTAGGCGATAAACTTCTCCAGATTCATCCGGGCAGCGCGAACCTCCCTCCGGCAGTTCCCAACTCCACTCTTCGCAGTAAGGAAGCACTGGAAATGAGCGAATTACTGGAGAGAAGCGCCGGCCTCCTCAACGATGTCAGCGGAACCATGAAAGAGGTTTCCACGAAGTTGACCGGAACTCTCGATGCAGCCACGACGACAGTCAATAACGCGAACGATTTGGTCGTCGGTATCAAGCAAGGAAAGGGGGCGATTGGAGTATTACTCCGAGACGAGAACACCGCGCGAAGCGTGCGGCAGACGCTCGCGAATGTGCAGCAAGCCACAGCCTCAGTTTCCGACGCCTCCATGCGAGCAGATCGTCTAGTCAGCGACTTTGAGTCGCGAGGTCTCGGAGAAAAAGTCGATCAGACAATAGCGAGCGCGCAGAGTGCTGTCCATAATGTCGACGCGAGCGCATTGCAACTTCGTGAAAGTCTGACTAGCGCTCTGGGTCCCGATTCTCACGGCGTCGACGCCGCAGATAATGTCAGGCAGTCGCTCTCAAATGTGAATCTGGCCAGCAGCAACATGGTGGAAGACACCGAGGCCTTGAAGCATGGGTTTCTGTTTAGAGGCTTCTTTAAGCGTCGTGGATATTACTCGTTGGCAAATCTCAAAGCAGATGAGTACCGAAGCAACAGGGCCTTTGCTGCTGTGACTAATCCTCGTGCATGGCTCGACAAGCCAGGACTCTTCCAAAACAAGCAAGATGGAACCGAAGAATTATCCGCAGCGGGAAGAGCGAAGATTGTCGAAGCCATGGCTGAGTTTGGTGATGGGGCTTCTGGACGTGCCATCGTTGTCGAGGGTTATTCCACAACCGGCGATACGAGAACTCAGTTCGCAACTTCTCGCGTGCGCGCGACCCTTGTTCGTCAGTACCTACAGACCGATTTGGGCTCAGTTCTCGCGACGTCGGAATCGTTCCGCTCCGCGGAGTACCTCCGCCAAGTACGAACAAGAAGAACTGGGACGGTGTCTGCCTCGTGTTGCTCAAGCCAAGGGCCTCTGCACGTTAGCTTTCCTGTGCACTTCTTTCTGTGCCACAGCTAAGCCGGCCTTGTTTACAGACTGCCGTAGTTAACAAAGCCAGCATCGTGCTCGCAGACATAATAGTCTGGGTAGAGGAGAGGAAAATGGCAAATAGTACGCCGAATCAGAAAAGTCCCCCGGCGGAGTCAGTCCGCAACAACAGAACCGGTCTGGCTGAGATATCGGAGAAAACAGAAACCCGCGATGCATTGTACTTATTTGCTTGCCATGTGGAGTGGTGCACCAAACAGAGCCTGGTCGAATATAAAGAACTGCTTGCGGCGATCGACGATCATGACTGCTACATTTGTACCCTTGCGGAAGAACTGGTCACCCGGAGCTTATCCAAGCCTAGGTACTGACGCAGATATTGAGGCTTGGTGAAAAGCAGCGACCGAGGTTGCAAGGCCAATTCCGGTGGCGGAGATTGCGGCGGTGGCTCGGGCATGTTCAAACCCTGAAGATCGAAGGCTCGTCGTGAATGAGCAGAACAGGTAAGATCTCTACTTCGCAAGGAACTGAGGGTGATCATCCTCGTTGGCACGCTCACCAAGTCAGCTTCCAGCCCAAGTACTCGTTCCTTGCCATGGGGACAGCACGTTTGAGTCGTATTGGACCGGGTGCCATAATGTGTGATGTTTTTTCGGCTACCCACATGCGGAAGATAGTTCCTCGTCGGGCTGACCGTTGATTCCCAAGACTTCCTGAAAATGCCGTCACAGGGCAGAGGCCCGGCGAAAATGGATCAAGGAAGAGGTCTCGCTGCAACTTTTGATCATCGCCACTGAGAACCATCCAGCAGGACCGTTGCAAGCCCCAAGGCAGAGACTGAGACGCACATGCACACCGCAGCCTGATCGGCATTCCCTGAACGTTCCCGAGGGATTTTGGTACCCCGGTACGTGAAGGTCATTCGATACACTTTTGTCGCACTTGGACATTTACGTCAGAAGAGTCTCGATAGTACATCGGAGCATTCTGATTCGGATCTCAAAAAATCGTTTTGCGCCCGGCAGGGAAGTCGGAGCAAACGCGCTCGGCAGGCGGTACCGAGGCGTACGCCATACGCGCCCCGAGGTGTACCCAAGCCGGCTTAGCGCGTGCCCAGCTTCACGATGCAACAATACGGGGGCACGGGCTCGACGCCGAACCCCTCCCTAATCAGACGGTTAGCGCAGAACCCCACGCCAACTCCGCAAGCACACGGTGGGCGCGGCTCGGCATCGCTAAATGCAGGTCCTGTCATGCTTTGCGGATGCTCGGCATGCTCGGGGACCCCGCAAAGCGGCATTCTGGAATTCCAATGCGTACTTAATACGCTTTAGCAGAGCGGGACGTACCACGGTACGCCGCTGGCTATCGCGTCGAGGTGCTGAGCGTACTTAATACACCGACAATCCACCATCGCAAAACAGCGAATGCGAGGACTTGATCTACCCAGGAGCCGAGCTTGAAGGGGGAGGCGACGGCCTTGTCCTCCGTCTTCTGTTAGATATATACCAAGAACGGAATGGCTATAACGACACGGAGATCATCGGTGCCGGAAGGAGGGAGTTGATCACAGAAAGTGTTTGGTGCGCTCGGCATCTGGAACGTACGCCGTTACGCTGCCAGGTTCGCGGGGAAGGGCTGAGACTCGAGTTTGCGGCTGCGCAGGAACGTCGGCCCCTTGGCTGAGGTTTAGCGGAGTCAAATCCAGGAGCGGCTCTCGACGGTTCCCGCTGACAGTCGATCTCCTTCCTTTTTTCCGGCTGGTGGAATACTTGTCGATGCCAGCTTTGAACGTCGCAGCTTTGCGGAGGTCGGATGATTCCAGAACAATGTTAAGACCAGTGGAGGACGACAAGCCGAGTTGCGCGTAAAGCACAACTGGTATCTGACGATTGTTGCTGAATCTGCGATCTGGAGTTCCGTTCTTGGACTGGGGTTGCAGAGTCTCTTCACCACCTGCTGCGCGGGCCGTATGGCACTACCGGGCCATTGTTCCTACCTGAAGCCAAGCATACTCTCGAGATTCCTTCTACCCGGTTAGCAGGGAAAAATGGTTCGGGGCAGGCCGCCTCGGGCCGTTTTTATTTTTAGCCGGACTTGCGGATTCAGCATTTCAGCAAGAACTGCCTACAGCGAAAACTGTATTGATCAAATTCCCCTGTCCATCGCATGATGCTCGGTCCTCCCCCGCCACTCCAATGATGATCCCGGTGCCCGGTTGCTTTTCCGCTGTCGTACATATCGTGGCTCAGCTGTACCACATGGCGAAGACTCTCGGAGCCTTATGGGCACTTTAGATGTGGCCGTCTGGCCCGAGTTTGACATCTTGTTCTTCATAATCTTGGTCCTTCCTCGGGTTTGGCCTTAGGCTTTTTCTTCTCCGGCTCCGGCGGGTTTGCACGCAGCACAGCACCCGGCAATGCGGAACTCCCCCGTCCCGGCGATGAGGGACATTCAAACGTTGCTCGGACAAACCGTATTGCGACGCCCAATTCCAATGGAAAAGCCAGGCAAGCCATGGCCGAAACCGTATCTCCTAACTTTTTAGTTGACAAGCCAAATTCAGAGAGCTATTGTCCTAACGTCATTAGGAGATAGATATGGGCGGTAAACGAAAATCCCAACAGCAACTTACGCCTCTGGAGTTGCAGATCATGAATGTGCTGTGGGACTGCGGTCCTTCCAACGTCCAATCGGTCCAAGAGAGACTCACCGGATCGCCGAAACTGGCGTACACCACCGTGCAGACGATGCTCAATGTTCTTCATCGTAAAGGAAGGGTAAGGCGGAGACTGCGGGGCAGGGCCTATGACTATGCACCAGTGCTGACCAGAGAGAAGGCAGCGAGCAACGCAATCGGGGACATGATTGATCGTCTTTTCGGCGGTTCGGTGGACGGTCTCCTGATGAGCCTCGTCAAGAACGAGCAACTCGATCCCACAAAACTTCAGGAGTTGAGCGGT
Organism: Terriglobia bacterium; assembly: GCA_963696825.1. Taxonomy (GTDB): domain Bacteria; phylum Acidobacteriota; class Terriglobia; order Terriglobales; family Acidobacteriaceae; genus JAIQFF01. The sequence goes on along the minus strand of CAVOLN010000005.1, from coordinate 7,166 downwards.
TTGGTAGAGGAGCACGAGCGCGGCAAGGAGGGAAAATGAATCCAATTAATGAGATCGTTGTCACGTATGTGGCGAACGCCCTCTGGATGACCTGCGTCATCGCCGCAGTCACTGCTGCTTCTTTCGCGAGCATTGCGTCGTTGCCCTTCGTCGTATCGGCATGCATTGTGGGTCGCGGCATTGCTGCTCGCTGTCTTGGTTCCCTTCGCGAGCTTGCGCGGATCTCGAAACAATGACGAACCGAGATCCGTGCCTGTCGCAGAAGTGAGCACGCTGCGTTCGGCAGAAACGGCTCACAGCGGCACTTCTTCCTGGACGCTCTGGCGGCAATTCCGGCATGAGCAGTCAGCCAGTTCAGTTCGGCCCGATCTTTGTTGGGCTCGTCGCTGCGCTTTACGTGAGTTTCATTTTCTATCGAGCGCTTCGCCTGTATCGCGGATGGTGGTCGCTGCGAGCCGTGCTTCAGCAGTCGAGCAAGCGGCCGATGCCGCCAGCAATGCACGACTCTTGTCGAGCAATGCCAGTCGCTGCTGGGCCTGAAACCTGTGCCCATCTTGTGGTCGTCGGAAGGCAAAGGGCCCGCCACGCTGGGAATCCGCAATCCTGTCCTGGTATTGCCAGAATGGTTCTTGTCGCAAGCGTCCCAGGATGAGCTCGTCTTCTACGCTTAGCCACGAACTGGCGCATATCCGGCGGCGCGATTTCTTCTGGAATCTCGTTTACGAGCTCTTGATTTTGCCGATCTCGTTTCATCCGGCCGCTGCTCTGATCAAGGCGCGCATCGATCAGACAAGAGAGTTGGCCTGTGACGAGACCGCCGCCGCAGGCATGCCCACCCGCGCTCAATACGCCCGCTCTCTTTTGAGCATCGCCCAGTCCATGGCCGCAAAACAGCGTCCGGCAACGGTTGGGTATGCGATGGGACTATTCGACGCAAATACACTGGAGGATCGCATCATGAACGTATTCGCAAAGACCAATCGAATCCGCAAATCACGAGCGCAGGCGTCGGCCGTTGGCACCTTGGCTCTCTTGCTCGTGACCTGTCTCGGCGTATCCGGTTTTTCCATTCAAGTCAGCCAGCCCAGTACCGAGGCCGATCTGCAGCAATTTGTCGGCACCTGGCACGCAAAATTCAAGGGCAAGACATTCATGACAGTCGAGTTGGAGAAAAAGAATGGGAAGTTGACCGGATCTGTCAGTCATGGTCAAGTCGGTGTCGATGAAAAGACCGGAGAAATGACCAGCGCGGAAGAGCGCGATGGGAGCGACCCGATCGTGGAAGCCAAGCTTACCGGCGGAGTCCTGCGGATCACCACTCAAGGAAGAGGGCTCGAACGAGACTCTTCAATCTGAGATGAAGCTCACCGGAATCGATCAGGCAGAGATCCGACTACTGGTCCCGCCGGAGGAGTCCGTCCCGGCGTTTAAACCGTGGAAACTGGAGCGGGCAAAGCCCGCTAAATAAACGCAGCATAATCGCGGACTAAATGGGACAAATGGCTGTCGGCGCTAGCGCGCTTGATCGTGGAATAGTTGGCGACAAATCGCCATCTCTAACAATGTCGGCGGTGTCAAGCACCGATGTGCGCACACGACTGCATGCACTCGTTGAAGAGCGCCATTTCGCTCTCGTAGATTGTTTGCGCTTTCCAACCTTGGCTCGCTTCTAATCGTTGGGGTCAGGAACTCAGTCCGACCCATCCATCTCTTCGATCACAATCGCGATCATGATTACTACTTCGAACTCCCCAACAAGGGGAGCGGGATGCCCAATCATTACGCCGGTGATCTACTGCACACCACGGCGATTTCCGGGCTCTCCCGCCTGCGAACCGAGCTTTTCGAACTGACCGTAGTCCCAGCCCTGGCGCCACATCCAGTACAGATGCACTGCCAGTTTGCGTGCCATGGCTACCTTCGCGATCTTCCTTCCCCGCCGCATCGCCAGGTGAAAGAACTTACTGCGCCACTGCACTTGGCTGCGTACCGTCACCTGCGCCGCTTCCACCAGCAAGAAGCGAAGCAGCGAGTTGCCTTGTTTGCTGATGTGTCCGAGACGTCGCCGGTCACCGCTGGACTCTTCCGACGGAACCAGACCCACATAGCTGGCGATTTGCTTGCCGCAATGAACCGGTCTGGAGTTCCAATCACCAACTCGAAGGCTAACGCCGTCAGCACGCCGACTCCGGGGTGGGTCATCAGTCGCCGCGCTGCAGGTCGCTTCTCGGCTTCCTCTTCGAGCGCTCGCGTTGACTCCTGGATCTTCGCTGTCAACTGGTCAAGTAAGTCGAGCAGGTCTTGCCGTCGTCGGCTGGCCCAAGGTGCCAGGTTCAACGACCCCAGTTCTTTGCGACCTGCCGGCCGCCACAACGCCTTCTTCCGCCGCATTCCTTCATTGAGCGCCACCACATGCAACTGATTCATGATGCGCGTGCGCATCTGTACCAGCCGGTGTCGATGCCACAGCAGTTGCCGCAGATCCCGATTCGCTGCGTCCCCTACCCACATCCGAGGGAAACGGTCCTCCACCATCAGCCTCAGCAAGAGCTGCGCATCCTGTCGATCGGTCTTCTGCTTTCCGCACCCGTTTCGTGCGAATCTCCGCTGCGTCCCCGATCCACAACTCAAACTGCAAGCCGTTTAACTCAGGCAGTCGGATGTGAGGGCCACGCTGCAACTCTACGCTCACAGCGTGAGCGAGGATCGGATGGCTGCACAGGGGCGAAATGCTTGACGGCGCAGCGAATTAAGAAGCGGGTTGAAAAGCGGGCTGAATGCGGGCTGGGAAATTTTGGCGGTCTAGCTTCAAGTCCTTTGGAACTGATGGTGGCCAGGGAGGGAGTTGAACCGCCGACGCCAGCCTTTTCAGGGCTGCGCTCTTTGAGCCCAACGTCATTGTCAATCAATAACTTAACTCATTAGAGTGGCCGTTTTATTGTGACCATTCTTGTGACCAGCGCCGATGTTCGCCTAACCTCGGTTCCGGCCTCCAAAGAGCCCTTTATGGGTTGAACAGTGTTCTCATAATGAGTACAATTGTTCTCTAAATGAGTACAGCGACAAGTCTCGCGGACCTAATGTTCGGTCGGACGCGGGGAGCCATATTGGCTCTTCTCTATGGCCGCGCCGATCAGACTTTCTACACGCGGCAGATTGCACGGGAAGTTGCTGCAAGTGTGGGCGCAGTTCAACGCGAACTCAAAAACCTCACGAAAGTGGGCCTTGTCATACGAACCGCGCTGGGCAGCCAGGTCTTCTATCAGGCAAATCGGGATGCTCCAATATTCTCCGAGATGCACTCCCTGGTAAACAAAACGGTCGGTATTTTCAGCATGCTGCGGTCTGCCCTGCACCCGCTATCCACCCAAGTTGCCGTGGCGTTTGTGTACGGATCCGTAGCACGTCAGGCAGAGACTGCGCAGAGTGATATTGACCTGATGGTAGTTGGAAAGGCCTCGATTCGACGACGTTATTTCGCATCTTGCCAGCGTCGAGAAGAACACTGGAAGACCAATAAACCCGACCGTATATTCAGTTTCCGAATTCAAGGCCAAGATTGCAGACGGGAATCATTTCTTTGCAGGGCCGTCCTAAAGGACCCAAAGGCGTTCTTGCTGGGAGACGAAGATGAGCTTGGAAAAGTGGGTGGAGTACGGTTGGCTGAAGCTCCGAACCGACTAGCCCGTATGAAATCAAGATTAGCGTTGTTCGTAGCATCCGGAGACTGAATGGGAAATGGTGCTTCTCAGTTGGAAGCATCCTCCAAAAGGAATAAGCTCACAGAAAGTCAGCAGTGACTACGGATAGATCGTCCAGGCAACGGACAAGATCTTCCACTGCCCATCAATTTTGCACACCTGCCAGACCTCGAGCCCTGAATGGTGAACCTTGTCGTTGATGACAAAATCGTAATTAAATGTTACCAGCCCTAGAGGACCGTCGTGGCGAATCTCGATATTGCGAAATCTCTCTTCGAGTTTGTCCTTCGACGTAGCGAGAAGTTTCGCAAATCCATCGAGCTGGCTGGGCGCGAATCCCATCCAACTGAGCGTTATATTTGCGGGCGCTATCAATCTCTTCCTGCGTGTTGGCGTGATGAAAGAGCACATCAGGGTTCAGGACGAGCTTCGTTAGGGCGTAGCCGTCCGTGCGAATAATATCCTGTACGGAACTCGTCCAATAGGCCGCGAATCCTCGTGATGTCAGCGCCGTTGGAGTTGAATTTGGGTTCTCGCGTCCTGTGCCGACGCTTGACAAAGTTCAGACCACACATAAGGAGTGCAAGGAATACTGCGCCCAATCTCCTTCTTATTTCATATGCAATTTTCCTTTCAGATCTTGACCTAGGGGTTGGATCGTTAAGGCCGACCGGTTCCATGAACTCAAAGTAGGGGAAAGTGCAATAATCACTGGCGGCTGCGGTCGTTCACATTATTTTCTATCATGCGTCTATGCACAAAGTCCGACCTGTGTGCTCTTCATACCTGGCATTCGCTGTCGGAGATCAGAAACCTCGACAATTATCTCGATCTCCACACAGGAGCCGAATGGGATTTGCGCCGCGCCAAACGCGCTGCGGGCATGCGCACCGCGCTCGCCAAAGACTTCCAGAAAGAGTTCGGAGACGCCATTGGCGACCTCGTGCGGTTCGGTAAAAGCCGGGAGCGCTGTTCACCAGTACCAGCAGCCCGACGATACGTTTTACCCTGATTCAGATCGTGCAGGGCACCGTGCAACGTCGCGAGGAGTTCGATGGCGACATCACGCGCTGCCTGCCTGCCCTCCGCCGTTGTGATTCTTGGCCCCACTTTGCCGGAGAACGGCTTGCCGTCCTTCTTCGCCAGTCGCCCCGACAAATAAATAAGATTGCCGGTCCGCACAAAGGGCACAAACGACGGGACGTAGCCATCGACCACCGGCGCGGGAACTTCAGGCAAATTCATTTGCAGAGCCTGTAGCCGCTCATAGATACTTGTCATAACTTTTCTCCTGCATCAGTTGCGCCAGTCGCACACCACACTGACAAGGCGATCTATGTCCTGCTTCGAGTTGAATAGATAAGGTGAGACCCGAATCTTGCCGTCCCGCAGGCTCACTATGATGTTTTCCCGCCGCAGCTTCTGGTAAAGCTCGACGGTCTTCTCCGGCTGGCGCGCCGTAAAACATCCAAACGGCCCCCGCCTATCCGGATCCAGCGGACTTGCGGGAACGCACCGGTCTTCAGGAAGGCGAGAAAACATAAATTCAATCAAGTGCCGGTTGTGCTCGGTGACTACTTCCGGGCCGGCGCGCAACACGAAATCTACCGATTCAGCCATCGCGGAAAGATTGAAGTTGTAGTAAGTGGCCCATTCTGCGGCGTCCCATCGTTTGGCGTCGCGGCACGGTTTGGGGTCGACAAAATTCAACTCCGAAAAATTGTCCGTGTTCTGGCCTGTCCAGTAGAAAGGCATAGGCCGGAGCCTGTCGAGGTGCTCGCTCTTGACCCAGAAAAACCCCGTACCGTAACAGCTCAGTAGCCATTTGTAGGCAGCACACACCATAAAATCGGCGCCGAGATCGTTAACGTTCATTGGCACGGCGCCGCAGGCTTGACTGACATCCAGCAGAAGCAATGCCCCCTGCGCATGACACGCGGCAGCCAATCGGGCAGCGTCCAGCAGGGAGCCGTCGTCATAGCGCACCAGGCTCACGGAGACGATTCTGGTTTTAGGCGCTAGCGCATCAATGAGGTCATCCGCAGTGATAAACCGGTCGCGCGGCGCAATGACGCAGAGCCTGACGCCCTCCCGTTCTTCCATGGGCTTCCAGGTGGCATACTGTAGCGGGACTCTCGCTGCACGGTGATGATCTCGTCTCCTCGCTTCCACTCGAGGCCGTACGCCACGACCGCAGCGCCGGCGCTGGCTCCCGTGGTGACCGCGATTTCCTCGGGTTTAGCTCCAATCATTTTCGAAAGAGACTTTCGGATTCGCACTGGTGCCTCAAACCACACGGATTCGTCCACCCGATGTGGAAACTTCTTCGCTTCGAGCGCATGCTCGACCGCGCGGATAGATACGCGCGGCATCACCGTATGTGCTGCCGTGTTCAGGTAGGTTGCGTCTTCAATTTCGAACCATTCCTTCTTCCAGTTGGTTACAACCTGAGTTGTCATATGGAGAAGTCACTCCTTGCAGGCAGATGTCGATGGCGTTCCGGTCTTACATTTCACGAGTCGGTGCGAGCAAAGTATTTGCTCAACGGACAACCTGCGGTGGCAAAACCTCTTTCGCCATGTATAACAATTTCACTTAAAAATAATTTCACGAGTCACTTCAGTGCCCAGAACTTTTCTGATCTCATTCCGGTGCACTCTGGCCTGGTTCTGACACGCGCTGTTACAGATTACTTTTTCGGTCACTGCTTCAAACGCGTCCGCTTGATCGCCGATGTCCCCGGCATAAGCCGACATGTTTTTATAAGTAATCTCGAGATACACATTGGGCTGATCCGGTGATTTCGGAGAGGCCTGGAAAACCTTGTAACCCATGATGACCTAGCCCCGGCTCTTCTTCGCGGCTTCCATAGTCGGCACCCATGTCGAAGTCACCCATGCCATGTATTCATCAAAGTGCCCGTACTCAACGTGTACGTAGTCCACCTCAGTGACCGGACCGTAGGTATACCCGCGCACATCCTGGCACGCGCATTAAGCGAAAGTGCGGAAATTGCGAGACACATGGAAAAGATAGCGGCTTTGATCATTTTCTCTTCACCTCGTTTTTCATCGCTTCGTCCTTACTTAGACCAGGCGCAACCACGCCGTCGGTGCGCGCTACGCGATTGACTGCCCCAGGTGCTCGTGTTGATCCATCAGAATCAGCATCAGCGCGCCCTGCTTCGTCATGTCTCTTCCGAACAGTTTCACCGGCGCCTGCAGGTCGTTGTCGGAAAGTCCCGTAATCGCTTTTTGCAGATCGACGTAAGAAGCCTTCAGAGCTTCCTGCAATTTCTCCCGATCGGTGATGGGCGCGGGTTTTGCCCCCGTATTCGGTGTGCCCGAAAGCACGCCGACGAGCATGCGGTTCTCCGTAACGATCAAGTTGAAAACGTCGCCGACGGAGCGAATGCCCTGACCGGGCTTCCAGTCGTACTTGCCCGACATAACGCGCGCGAGTCCG
>CAVOLN010000004.1:0-579239 GCA_963696825.1 Terriglobia bacterium | reverse complement strand
ATTACCTCGACGGCTTTCCTTGTAAGTCATCTTGCCCGCATCGCCGATGCAGGCCAGAACCAGGCCATGCTTGATCCGGCTGGTCTGGGCCTCATTTTTCGCCAGCCAGGCGATCGATCCTATCGTCGTCGGGGCAAACAGGAAGCGATAGGAATATCGATGTGAGCACGACTGCAAATGCTTCGCCAGGAACACAGCCAGCGAAATGCCTGACAAATTGTCGTTGCACAGAGACGGGTGGCAAACGTGGCTGGAGATCAGAACTTCGTCGCGGCTTTCCCCGGGGAGATAGCTCTCTCCGTAGGTGAGGTGACCATCCTCGAGAGAAGAATCGATACATACTTCGTAATGCTCATCGGCAAGCGCCATAAATTGACGATGGCTTAAGCAGAATCCCCAAGTCTCCTTATAGTAGGACGATCGATAAGGAATCCAGTCGGGATGTTCCGGCAGGGTATGCAGATAAGGCTTCAACTCCTCCAGCGACATGGTTTTGTGTACCGGAACACTGTAGTTGACGACGTGCAGGTTGGAGCGCTTGAAGTCTACGACCCGTTTGCCTCGGGAGTCCTTGATGTAGGCATCGCGGATGTTCCATTCCTTGGGAACCGTCCAGTCGAATACCGGAGTTCCACTGGCAACTTCCTGCACATTCAAGGGGATATACTCGCCGATCCGTCGCAGGGTCTCGCGCAGGCCATCGCCGGTAATACTTCGGCAGATGGGATATAGCTCGGCAATGAGCTGGTGCATATCGCGTCCAGCTTTTCCGGCTTCGAGCTGGACTTTGATATCTGCAACCCGCATGTGCTGAGATTCCGCGACCACAGGCCTCATTTACGGCAACTCCTTCGCCATTATCTCGCTCATCCTCTACCCTTCACCCGGTCCGTAGCCGGTTCGCTGGACTTCAGGACCGGCCGGGAGCCGGTGACTCGAGCTATCCAAGGGATCGCCAACATTTCCGTGGAGCAAACAATTTTCGACCGCGTCACTGCTCATAAAATCGCATTGGCCTTGGGGGGAGGGCAACCGTTCTGGACGTCTTGGTGGTCTGAACCGTGATTGCAAAGGCCAACAACACCCAGGCGAACCAAAATGACTTGTCCCACAGCAAGTTGCCGAAGAAGCAGACCACCAGCATGCCGCAGAAAGCCGCCTCACAACACACCAGCATGATCGGACTTCCGACGATGCGCGCCCGGCACTTGGAGACAATCTGGAATTGCTTCCTGATTGCCATCAGAAACAGCAGGAGGCCGACCAGACCTTCTTCCACAGCAATAGCGAGATAGACATTGTGAGCATCCGCGCCATCGCTGGAATACAGTGGGAACATATCCGGCATACTTCGTATAGACGATCGAAAAATTGTTGAGTCCTGCCCCTGCCACCGGGTAGTGCGTGAACATGACCAACCCAGCTGTCCAGATATCGAGTCTGCCCGAACCTCGATCGGCTACCGATTGCTGAAAACGCTCGAACAAAGTAGCCGGTATGAGCGCAGCCAGCCCCCACGACCATAGTACCAGCACCACGAAACGGCGGACTTTCGGTTTCAAAGATTTTAGTTTCGGATGGAATTCAATCGATAGAAGAAGACCAAGACGGTGACTACTGCGGCAAGAATGATGCCGCGCGACATGGTGAGAAGCAAACCCAGGCTCGTGATGCCCAAGAGGCTGAGCGCTAATATTTTTGCCCAACCGATTCCGGACCGTCAACACACGGGCCATCGCAAATGCCAGCGGTACCAACAAACAACTGCCGAACCGATTGGGGTTTACATGTCCACCTCCAGCCGCTAGCGTCGCTCTCGCAGCATGTTGGCTAAAACCAGCTCCGAAGTAGAAGCCGTACACGCTCAACAGCGCAGCAACCGCTCCCCCCAAAATCGTCAGCCATACGATGCGGTCAAATTCCTTTTCGGTGATGCGGAACGAGCTCGCGGCAAGATAGAAAAGAAAGAGCGCACCGCCGAAGGCAGATAACTCATCGCCATCTTGGGCTCGACCGCCCATGCGGTAGATGCGGCGGCCCACGCAGTGAATAACATCCACCAGACCACTGTCATGGACGGCTGTTGGATACGGCGTCCTACCACCCCGGCCGCCACCAGGACGCAGAAGGCGAGCACAACCGCCAGGGACATCAAGGTTCGATCGCTGCCCCCACTGGCGCTGGCGCCCAGCGAGGTCACATACTCAAATGGCAGCAACAGGACGGCCGCACCCATTGCCGTTTCCACCGGCCAAAACCACAGGAGAGGCAAAAGAACCACTACCGGCAGAAAATACCAGCCGCCCTGCCCCAACAGGACTCCGATCATGACTGCAGCGCTTCCAACGGCCAGCGGGATGACCCACTGTCCGAAAACAGGGCTTCTGCGAGTTAGGATATTTTCATTCACAAGGTTCATCCAGGCAGCCGTTCTACTCCCTGAGAAACATTGAATACATGCATTTTATCGTAGGCAGCCGAGGTTCGGGAGGTTACCTAAGTTGCGCCAGCCTGAACAAAGTACTCCAAAGGATGCCGGCATCGCTCCAGAATGTCGCTCTGTTTGCGTAGGCCAAATCCAGCTGCGCTTTCTGCGGCAGGATCGTATCCCGATAGTAAGGTACGAGTTGTTCTTTGGGAACGGCAGCCAACAACTGTTCCTCATGGCGGAACTGCAGCGTCGCCCACCCCGTCAGGCCAGGCCGCAGCCCAAGCACTGACTGGTATTCGGGAGCAAGCGTCTGGCAAAATTCCGCAAGGTCCGGACGCGGACCCACCAGGCTCATGTCTCCGCGCAACACATTCAGCAACTGCGGCAACTCATCGAGTTTGCACTTGCGAAGCAGCCGCCCGACTGGCGTAATTCTGGGATCACCGCTGCGGGTTACTCCCGGCCCGGCGGTTGCCTAGGTTGTGAAACATGGTCCTGAACTTCAACAATTCGAACTCGCTCCCGTTCTCCCCAACTCTCTTTTGACGAAATAGCACCGGCCCGCGGCGAAGTCACGGCGACCATTATGGCGATAATCGCCATGAGCGGAAGACACAGCAGAAGGGAAAAACTGACAACCAATACGTCAAACAGGCGCTTGCCCTGGGAGTGACACCAGGAACTTACGCGGGGGATGCCGGCTCCAGGCGTGGCCACGGTCGTAGACCCGCCCGATTCTTCGTTCACCACTGCCGTCATAGCCGATTTCTCAGGTTCACACTTGAGCTCGAACTCGAAGACCGGGATCGAGGATCGGATGTCTAAAATCGCCGGACTCGAACCGTCTCGCCTATGATCCCGAATGCGCGCCCGGTGCCGTGATAGTTCCAGTTTCGGCTCCGCTGCCTCTGCCCGCAAACAATCCCGCCGCGGTCCCCGCCGCATAGCAGAAATGCATCAACCAGAATATGACGGTTACGCGCCAAAAATGGATGCGACGGAGAGGCCTGAAGAGCAGCTGCCAGTGATCCAGCCAGATAGATGCCGAGCAGTGCAGCCAGCAATATCTTGGCAGCGAAAACACCGCCCAGGCTGAAGCCCGCCAGAACCGTCAGCGCCGAATAGAACGCAAATGGGATCAGGTGTCGAATTCCGAAGGGAAAGCTTCGCTTGCGCAGAATAGTCGCCGACACCCACCAACCGTTGTGAAACATCTGAGAGGCCAGCCCGGACAAAGTCGTTCGGGGATGATAGATGGCCACTACATCCGGAATGAAATACAGTTTGAATCCCTGCCAGCGCAGTTGCGCATGCAGATAGTTGTCTTCACTTCGTCCCAGTGATTCGTCGAACAGTCCAACCTGAAGCAATATGCGGCGATCATATAGCGGAACCCCCAGAGTATCTTTGAAACCCGGTTCAGTATCCAGACGGTAAGCGGCGCCACCCACGCCAAAAGGACACGATTGAGCCAAAGCAATCGCCTCGGACCAGGCGCCCTTGGTCCGTGCCACCGATAAACGGCGACCTCCAGTCGCGGCTACGCTGGGATCAGCTCGATGGAGCTCCAGAAGTTTCTGCAAACAGCGCTGAATGTAATCAGGCTCCAGGCGGCAGTGCACCGCGTCGATGCGAAGAACATAGTCGCCACGGGCAGCGCGGATGCCAACATTCCAGCCGGTGGCCTGAATCCGGCCAGGATTATCCAACAGGCGAATTGAAAAATCCGGATGGCGGCTGACCTGTTCCAGCACCCGATCTCTGGTTCCGTCGTCGGACATTCCGTCGACAATCAAAATCTCCAGCGGCCGATAGTCTTGCTGGCGGATGGAGTCGAGAGCTCCCACAGATATCGGCGCAACCATTGCGCACGACGATTAGCACGCTGACAAGAGGAGCTTTAGAGACCAGACTTGTCCCGTTGGTTTCGTTCGTTATTTATTTCCGCGTCAGTCGATAGCATAGGCTGAATCGCTCCGGATTATTGCGATGCTCCCACCACGGCCGCGGAGGGCTGCGATGTATGGCAAACCGAGTTCAGCAGGTCGGCGAACTGCCGGGCCATTCGCAGATGAGTATATTGATTAATGGCAGCTTGCGTCGCCGCGGTAGGGGACATAGCCCTTGACCTTGAATTCGCCCGTATGCCGTGACCAGAAAGTTCCGCACTTGCTCTCTGGAAAGGGCATGAACGCCCGCCTGCGTCTCCTCGAGGGCCTCGGTCAGAACGCCGCGGCTGCCACCGATTGCCAGGATAGGCCGGGCGGCGCCAAGATACTCAAAAAATTTGCCACTGTGCTGACCGGTTTCACGGGGATCTGCCCAACCGAGTAGCAGCAACACCTGGGATTCAGCCTGGCGCTGCAGAGATTCGCTGCGCGTGACCAGGCCAAATATTTCGACGAGTTCCTCAAGCCGATATTGTTCCACCAATTCCTTGAGCCACGGCTCGGCTTGTCCGTAAAATCGGACTTGGACCAATCGGGGATCGATGACGTTCTGATCTACCAGTTTTCGAAGGACTTCAAACAGGACTTCAGGATTTCGACCACCTTGGTATAACCGTCCAGCATAGGTAATCGTAAACTTTTCCGTTAGCTTCTTTGGCAGTTGTGCGAAATCATCAGGATCGAAACCATTTGTGATGGTCGAAACATTCTTGGAAGCATGAGTCCGCTGAAGTCGCCCAGCCCAAGGATTCGAAACCGTCACTAGAGCGTCTGCCTGCTTCAACGTTCGCTTCTCGAGTCCGGTTTGCAGGCGGTTCAGCACTGGATTGGGATTGGCGAGATTTTGCGTCCACAGATCGCGAAGATCTGCAATCCATGGACAGCCCAAAAGTTTCCTCGCTTGCGCTCCTATTAGGTGCACGGTAATTGGAGGAGAAGTGGTTACAATCGCATCGATTCTCTCATGTCTTTGACCGAGGTTCTCGATGGCCTGGGAGGCAAATGGGATCCAGCCCTTGGTTGGGTCCGGGTAGCCAACAAGATATCTTCCTATTTCGAGTACTCGAGTGTGCAAAAAACCGGCACCGGGTTTCGATGATACCGGGAGTCGGAATTGTTCATGCATGCTCCGTCCCTTGTCGAGCCCAAGTCGTGTTTTGAAACCACCGAATACATCATGGTAGGCCGTTTCGATGACTTGAGGATCGGAACGCAACTGCTTGACTTTCGGTGTTAGGACGATTGTCTCCCAACCAAACTGTGGCAAGTACTTGGCGAGGGCAGCCGGTCTGACCGAGCCTATAACCTCGGTCGGCGGATAGCAAAAGGTAATGAGAAGAACTCTTGGCATCAAAATCCCGACCGGACATCGCCGCATTCAGGGGCGGACGCTACCCACAAGCTGGGGCGAAGGATCGCGACCAGCCAATGACCATTAAACAGACGCACAAGCGAAGAGCAGGGGCTAACTTTTGTAATTGTCATCACAAGCATATTGAGTAAACGATGGCGTAGGCGCGAGCCCTTCATACCGAAACTTTAGGCGCGGTTTCGGGCCTTACGTCCGAAATTGTGAAGTGATGCTTACCAGCCGGGGTAAGCGGGATTGCGTTGGTTTCGCGCACTTCGACTTTTATCCTGTCTTCCGGATCGAGCTTTCTGATCTTCTCAACAACGGTTTTGAGGGACTCACTGCGGGCGGCTTGATCTCCCTGGCTCGGTACAATCGACAGGATAATAAAGTTCGGCGAAACTTGACGAAACTGATAGTTGGCTACTCCCTCTGTCGGCTCCATCACGCGAGTGAAAAAATGTCCGTGTACATAGCGACCATCCGGCATGATGAAATTGTCGTACACGCGTGTGATGTTGAGTTCCATCAACGGAAACTGATTTCCACAATTGCACGAGCCGTCAAGCAGTTCTCCGCAATCGTCATTTCGATAACGGATGAAAGGCATCACCTCATTCCAGAGGGAAGTCGTTAGAAATGGCGGCGGTAGTCCAGGAAGAGCCTGCTTCCGGTCCACTTCCAAGACAACGCAGTCTGAATTTACATGCATTCTGCCAAGCGAGCATGTGCAGGCGATATTGTTGACCTCTGAACTGCCGTACATGTCATAAACTGGGCAGCCAAATACCGTGGAAATCACATCTCGCTGCAGCGGATATAGTTTCTCCGCCGTCGTAAAAACTCCGAGCAACGGTTCTACAAGCTTTCCCCTGATTTGGAGATGTTCGGCAAACCTTGCGACGGCCGAAGCATACCCAATCACGACTTTCGGCCGGATTTGCTTCCACTTTAGCAGCCAGCGATCCATCTGCTCCGCGCTGGAGTGAAAGGGATCAAATTGGTACATGCGTCGCAAGCGTTGGCGAACTTCAAATTCCCAAGCGGGCATCTCCCACAACTGCTGATTGAACCCCCAGATGAATGCGACCATGTCTCCCGGTTTCCACCCCGTTTGAAGACAGTTGCGAAATGTGCCCGCATCGCACGCATCGAGGTCGGCACGAGAACGGTAGAACTTTAAGGGCACACCGGTTGAGCCACCACTTTGACCAGCAATGAGTCTGTTTTTCGGCACATCCTCCCGAATAAGTTCTTCCTTTCGCTCCCGGATGATGTCTTTGGTGAGGACGGGCAGAAAGGCAAAGTCATCTAGGTTACGAATATCCCGACTATGGATACCGAGCGAGCGAAACATTTCGCGGTAATAGGGAACGTGGGCCTCGGCAGTCGCCAGCAATCGCGAGAGCCGCAAGAACTGACGCTCGAGTATTTGTGGACGGGGCCGATAAGGTTCCGACCGAATTTCCTCAAGTATCTGGAGAGTATGCGACCGGCGAAGCCTTTGTGTCACATGGAATAGGAATCGTCCTGAAGAATTCATTGTTGTCTATGCCTGTTTGCGAGATATCGCCGATAAGGTGTACGTTGCACCGATATCACCACACCGAAACCGACAATTGCTGCTGGGACTAACTGACTCCCACCTTATAGGAACACATCAAAGAGTGTAGTGACCGCCATTTTCGTATGCTACAGAGACTTCTTGATGCGCACCAGCTTCGCAACATTTTAGTGGTGACGGCAACAACAATGCTGCGGTCATTGCGTAATAATTCCTGGCCATCCCAAGTCAACGGGTAGCCCCGACCGACTTGCTTTTGCGATTTCCCTGAACCACGGCTTGGACGCTGGTGATCACCCTCTCTACCTCCGCTTCGCTCATGTCAGGGTAAATGGGCAGCGAAATGCAGCGTGAATAGGCGTCGTTGGCATTCGGAAATTGGTCTTCGCGGTAGCCGTAGGTTCGGGCATAGTAGGGGTGAATGTGCAAAGGTATGAAGTGCACGCTGGTGCCGATGCCAAGCTTCTTCAACTCTTCGATAAACTGGTTCCGGTTCACCTCCAGCAAATCGGGACGGATGCGAAGAATGTAGAGATGCCAGGCGTGCACGTCGCCTTCCTGGGCGGGCGGAAGTTGGAGCTCCGGCATCGATCGGAATGCCTCGTCGTACTTCTCCCGGATACGGCTGCGGTCCTCTCCAGAACCCATCGCACTTCTTCAGTTGCGCTCGTCCCAGGGCGGACAGAATGTCGCACAGGTTCATCTTGTATCCGGCGTCCTGGACCTCGTAATACCATGATCCGGTCGCGGAATATCGTTTCCAGGCATCCCCGCCGATGCCATGCAGGCGCATGAGTGAGACCCTTTTGATGTGTTCTTCATCGTTGGTGGTCAGCATGCCGCCTTCTGCGGTAGTAAGGGTTTTGGTGGCGTAGAAGCTGAAGGCGGTCAATTCGGAAATCGTCCCAACTTTCTTGCCGCGATAAGTGGTCGGAAGAGCGTGAGCTGCGTCTTCGACCAGGTGCAGGCCGTGCTCCACCGCGATCGTCTGCAACTCGTCCATGGCGCAAGCCTGACCGGCGATGTGCACCGGGATCACGGCCCGGGTTTTTGCCGTGATTTTTCTTCTAACGTCGGCGGGATCAAGGTTGAACCCGCCAGGCAAGGCTGTCGCACAGCACCGGCCGCGCCCCGAAGTAGGTAACCACTTCGCCGGTCGCGGTGAAAGTGTAGGTGGGGACAATGACCTCGTCTCCCGGCTTGAGCCCGATCGCATCCAGGGCCAATTGCAAGCGCCGCGGTGCCAGAATTCACCGCGAGGGCGTATTTCACGCCCAGGTAAGCGGCGAATTCACGCTCGAACTCCAGTGTGACCGGCCCGGTGGTCAGCCACTTGGACTGGAGAACACGCAGCACAGCATCGGTTTCCTCCGTCCCGATGGACGGACGGTGAAAAGGAATAAAGGAGTTTTCTGACATAGATTATCCAATCGGGGAGGAGGAACAACAAATCGAAGTGGCTGACGGCAGCGGTTCCAATCGGCCGGCTGCGCTATTCCGGAGCTCTGCGCCGGACTGTGCAGACGCGCCCCGATCGCGATCTTGCGTTCGCTCGAAGCACCCAGAGAGCCGATCATCATCGCTATGGCATAAAACCGCGCCAGGAACCAAAGATGATAAAGCAACATCGATCGAAGAGGCGCATAAAGACGCTTCACCCGCAGCGCATAGAAAAGAACGGTCAAGGCCGGAGCCAGGTTGATCAGCAGCAGCGAAACCACGGCGCGAGTAAGCAGGGATGCGGGGGAGCCGAAGAGATTCGCAATGGCCGCGACCACAAGACACAAAATGAGCAAAGGTGATCACGAGGGGCTTGTTCATCCAGGAATGCTTCATCATCTGGAACATGCCCATGCTGCGCCAAGCCGTCTTTCGGAAAAATACTCGCCAGGCTTTGCTCTCCGCCGGGATGCAGGGCGCGAATGGCGTGCGCCTGATAGACCTTGAATCCGGCCCGGTTCAGCCGCAGGCCTAAATCATTGTCCTCGCAGCTGACCATCGCTCTCGTCGAAGCCCCCGACCGCAAAGAAAGCCCGGCGTTTGATGACCAGATTGCCGGAGACGATGTAGTTGACGATGCCGTCCTTCGCCGGAACGTGCAGGGTGTACCAGACTTTCTGAATCCAGTGACAAGGGTCTTCCAGCGCGTATTCGGAGCCGGTCGCATCGGCAACTTCGCGCAATACCGGCAACGCCTGTTCGAAGTAATCCGGGCCGATCAGGCAATCGGAATCGATAAAAGCGATAAACTCGCCACTGGATAGTTCCGCGCCGCGGTTCCGCAGTGCGCTCACCGTCACTCCGCGTATCTGCTCTACCCGGGCCCACCGGCATACTCCTCGCAGAGGATCTCGTAGGAACCGTCGTCGGAGCCGTTATCCAGCACGATCAACTCAGCGTTTCCGTAGCGTTCCATCGCGGCCTGGATTGAGTCCAGGCAGCCGCGGAGATGGTCCTTTGAGTTGAGCACCGGGACCACCACGGAAAATTTGTTCTTGATCTCAGCCATTCCGCTCACCCCATCATCGTATTTACAGAGTTCAGTAGAACCCTTTTGATGCTTTCTAGCTTGTAACTGCCATTTCGAAAATCTTTCGGTACAGTCCTACCAGCCATGGGCGCGTTGCTCGGGGGAATATCTTGTTGCCGCAAGGGCGCGGGCCGCAGCTCGCCAGTTTGTCTCGTGGTCTCGGGACTAGAAAGAAGAGACATCGATCGCCTCCGCCATCGCGCTGGGTCGCGCGGGCGGCACCAGCAGCGCCTGCTCCTGGTGTCTTTACGATCTCCGGAATGCCCCCGACCGCGGTAGCCACCACCGGCACGCCCGCCGCCATTGCTTCCAGAAGCACGTTGGGCGAACCTTCGCTGACCGACGAAATCACCACAGATCCGCGATTTCGTAATATCCACTCACATCATTTACATGGCCGGGCATCTTTACCACATCCTGCAGGCCGGCCCGCTCGCACCGCTTCCTCAATCGCCGCCCGTTCCGGCCCTTCTCCCAAGATCACGAGTTGCGATGCGAAGGCCAGGTTTCAGCTTCAAAAGGCGCGCCAGCGCAGCCACCAGATCAGTATGGGCCTTCTCTTTCGAAAGACGTCCGATAGCAGTAGCACCCGATCCGTCGGGCCGGATACCCAGACCGAGCTCTGACGGCCTGGACGCCGCTCGCGTCAGTTCCGTGTCCGGCCGTGGCCGATCCACGGATTATGCAGGACGGCTGATTTTTTCTCGCCGCAATCCCTGGGCGGCCAGTTGCTCGGCAAAAGCCTGGCTCACCGCCGATGATCTGGCGGGGGAAGCGCAGCGACCAGCGATCGAGGCCATGATAAATACGCAAACGGAACGCGGAACGGGTATGTCCGTGATGAAACGCGATCCAGGGACGTTTTCTCCAAACCCCGGAAAGCCATACCAGGAAATGCGACTTGGAGAAGTGGGTCTGGATGATGTCGGGATTTACTTGCTTGACGATCCTGCGCAATCGCCAGATCACGCGAGGATCGAAAGCAAAACTTTCCTGAATACAATCGACCGGATGCCCGCCTTCGACGCTGCTTCCAGGAACTCGTTCGAGCCTCTCGCCGGCGGCAATGATTGTCCGCGCAGACGCTCAAACACGGCCAGGGACAATTGCACCCCGGACGGTCTCTCCATCTCCTGGCAGGAATGGTAGAAGCTAAGGAGGTTCTTGACCGGACCATTCACCGTTTCCGCTTCGACCAGCGCCAGCACGCGAATCGCCGGCTTGCGGGAACCGTGAGGGGTGCAGACGGAGTCCATCGGCGCGTCTGATAAAGTTTGGATGGCTGTGGTGAAGTCAAAAGGTTGAAACCTCAGAGCATGATGAGTCTATCCGATTCCTGCTGTTGAAAATGTGTAACCTGGAGGTTGTAGAACCAACGTGACGTACCGACTGCCTTCGGTTCTGCGACAATCGAAGCTAGAGGTAAAACCACATCCAATTCGAGGTACTCAAATGCCGGAAATCTCTCCCCCACCGGGCCTGTGACTATTAAAACCGTTCTTTTAGCCAATTTCGCATTCCTTCTCATCGTTGCTTGCGGGGCCCATGGTCAATTCACCATTCTAAATCAGCCGCCAGTCTCGAACCGCCCTTATCCTTCCGCATACTACAACCAAAAATTGCCCAATGCTGGTGCTGGTGGGCCGCTGAATCACCTGATGCCTAATTCCTCCAACATTGTCGAATACCGTGATGAAGAATGGGGGCAGCAATTTGGTCACCGGCTCGGGATGCATGGAACACTCCGGGATTGGATGACGGTCAACATGCACCACTTTATTTTGGACAAGTCCACCGACCCTGTCTATCAACTATCCGGCTGTGCGAGTCCTAATGTCTGCGCTGAACGGAAGTAAGTTCCACGCTCCGAGTGCTGCACCATATAATCAAGGAAGTTTCGATAAGGAAATCGTCATTTGGGACCAGACAACGAATCAAACGATTGGCTTATTCGGAGGTCGAGCACCACCTACTCAACTCGCCGGCGTGCAGTTCTGGCACAACTTCTTCCCCCTGTAATGTTCCGGCCAATGGGGGATATTGTAGTGCTGACAATTGGGCTACGGGGCGTGGAGTCGGTGGCGGTGATGCCGTTTCCACGGCTGGCATCTCCCCATTTGGCAACATCATTACGCTCACAGAAATTGTGGAGGCCGGGCACATCAATCACGGCCTGCGGGGCGTGACCACTTGTATTGACACAAACAACGGACTCTATCCCTCAAAGATAGTATTTCCAGCTACCCAACTGGGCGGTGCACCCGCCAACACCTGCGCCAATGCCGGAGTCTCGTCCGCAAATCGCCCGCCGAACGGTGCCTTGTTCTTCCTCGACTACACTCAAGCTCAACTCGACTGCTTCAATCCTACGAAAGCCGTCATGTTCCGGGATCAATAAATTAGCTTCGTGGCAATACATGCTCATCGAGGCAGCAACCTTGTACGGGATCACGATTGAAGACACTGGCAACGGTAGCAGCATCTCTCTGCCGGGAATCGAGAGCGAACAAGCCTACGCATTTTACGATTCTCGCACGGTATTCCGGATCGCAGGCAATCGCGACCACATTCACCAACTACATGAACGCGAATTGTAGTGGAGCATCTGCTCGATTGTCACTCGATCTGCGCCGAATAGCCTTATCAATGGAACTCAACGGTTGGGCCGGGATATCTCCGGTCAACGGTGGAGACATTATTGCCCACATGCATGTCGCCGATCCCTGCGTCGCTATAGGACTTCAAGGGTTATCGGGTGGGTGCGCTTCAGCAACCCCCACGTCTCGTCTGCCTCCCGGCGCCGACAGGATTGACCGCAACGGTCCACTGAAAACTGTCCAATGAGTTGCATCGCCAGGTGGGTTTAGCCGATCCAGCTCAAAGTAGAGACCTACCAGCCAGATCCGCCGACGATCCAGGCGACCAGGTTCAACCATTTCGCAAGCGTCGAGACCTGGCGCCTGGATTCGTCTTGCAGGCCTCGAAGAAGAGCTGCTGAAGCAGGAACAGACCGATGAGTAGGTAGGTAATCTTTAGTCGTTTCGAAGAATCGTCGTGGAAGCGATGATATCGCAAGCCCGAACTGACAAACTGATCATGCAATTGTGTAAGCTCCGCGCTGACATCGGGAGGAGAACTCAATTGCAGCGTCTCCTCGGACCCGTCATTCTCTTGAAGCTGGATCAAGTTGCCCTGCCGACGCATCTTGAAGTTCCCGGCGCCAGCTGGCAAATGCATTTCCCAATCAGTCGGGCTACTCCAGCGGGCCATTTGAACTGGTCCTGCGATTGACGATTTGGTGTCCGTCTTTTGCCATGTCCAAACCGTCGCCGCCCAAGACCCGTTCGCAGGCTGTTCCGTGACCAGGGAAGTAGCTGGGTACGGCTATCCCCTCTTCCACGTCCCAACCCGCGAATGGATGAGAACTTCCACGAAAGAGCTTCTGCGTCGCACCCTGCGAGGCAGAAAAGAAGACAGTCAAACGGTCGGTGGTACTGCGGCGTTCCGAGTAGAAACATGCCCTGCAGATGTATCCCGGATCCCATTGCACGTCGGAGGCGGTCGTCCAACTGGTGCGGGTATAACTATTCTCCCGGCCGGAGGTGCTGTCGAGCACTATCCATAGATCGGGTCTCCGGTGAATTACCTGCCGTGCGCGCTACGTAGTCCTGGGGGCCGGTCCTCTCCAGCTCGAGCACCGTCCAGCTTGTCGGACCAGCCGCTTGAAACCAGCCTGGTGGTTCTGCGACTAACGTAGCTTTCTCCCGCCAGGTGGGGTGCGTTCGAACCGTCCCACGATTCTCGCCGCTTCCCTGCCCTCTGTACCGTAGGGCCAGTAGCCGACGTTGCTCCACCAGGTCTGCCCGCCTGCCCACAGCAGCAAGCTCATTTCGTCGGCATGTTTATGTCCGTGATCGTCGAAATTGGCCCAAGTTACAACCGTCTGGCTCAACTTCGTCTGCGTCTGGCCAGAATCCCAATCCGTCCCACCAAACCGAGTAACCTGCAACAGGATCGAGATCCACCGCCTTAGCCGGTTTCCAGCTCGACTCGTAAGCCAGGCGCTGGGCGCGGTGATCGGAGGTGAATCTTGTAGTCAGAGGGCCCAGCAGGTCGACGCCGCTGTCGGTATCGCCGAACATGGGAAGGGAACCATCGGGACGTCGCAGCGAGGCGTAGACGTGTTTGGCGGCTTCGTATTTATCCACCCACTCCTGCGGCGGTCTTTGGTCCATCAAGTCGAGATAGCGAAATGCCAACCCCAGGAGCTTCAATCCATAAAGATGATAACCCGGGGAATGTTCCAGCACCACCCCTTCCCTGGTTACGTAAAACTGCATCTGGTCTTCCATCCTCACCCGCGCTAACTGTTGATAGGCCTGGGTATCAGGCAGCGACGGAAACGCCAGCGAGGCGTGCCAGAGGGCGAGGTTCTGCATCACTCCGTGGTTGGTAGCGAAAGTGAAGTGGCCTGGCTTGGCCAGCAGCTGTTCGCTGCGGGCCACCATTTGCAGGACCGCTCGCGCTACCTCCGGCCGATAATTCGGAGAATGGCGGTACAAGCGCCAGAAATTTGCCAGGACAGGAATCCGCGCCGCAATTGCGTGGTCATTCCAAAGTTCCCCTTTGGGCAGGATGGCAGCCTGCTCATATGCTTGAAATTTCAGAATGAAGGCCTGAGCCGCGTCAAAGAACTCGGTTCGACCGGTTGCTTCGTAGGCCTGAAGCAGGATGTCAGGAACGACAAACCCTGCCAAAGGCAACTCCAAATCTGGACCGCAATCGTCCAAATCTTGAGCCGAGAAGGGCAGAGTGACGCGCGCGGACGCGAAGCCGGGGATTCGTAATTCCCCGCGCAGCAACCACGACGCAGCGTCGACCACTTCTTCTTGTTTTTCAGCCCGACTTCCAGCAGGCGAAAATCCTTGAGTTCCTCGAGCACCGGGTCCGAAGGGGATTCGCGAGCTTGCTCGATCATGCTGTCAGTAACATTGACTCCCGGAACGTGGTAGTGCCGAAAAACCGGGAACCAGAGAGCGCCAATCACCACTGCCGGCAACAGATACGATGCCAGAGCTCGTATCCGACGAAACTTGCTAAGAAAGGTGTTAGCCGACCGTTTTGTCTTGTCGGCTTGGGAGTACGCCACACGGGCAGAACTTCTGTCTACGGTCAGGGCAATGCCACCATTTCCTGGTTGCTTCTGTTTTCGACGACGACGACCGTCCCTGGGCAACGCACTCCGAGGCGGCGGCGTTCAAATCTAAGGGTGGGGAAGTGCAGATTGGGAGTCGACGGTACGAGACTGCGCGGTGCGGCGGAACTCAGGCAGCAGACTCTTGCGTGGACGCCAGAGTGGCGCGTGCCTGGCGGTAATCAGCGCCTGATCGTGGCGATCGATGGCGCCCAGCGAAATAATCTCGGGGCTCGGCCAATACTCGGGCACGATCGCCACCAGCTTGGTGACCAGACCGTGCACGTTCTTCGCTGCGACCAGCACGGAGAGCTCATCCAGCCAGATCGACATCTGCTCGAACGTCATCTTGCTTCCGGTCAGGAGACGGATCTTCTCATGCGCGGTCGGCCCGATATCTTCGCCTTCGAGTTTGAGTTCTTCGAACATCTTTTCTCCCGGACGCAGGCCCACGAAGTCGATCTTGATGTCGCGGTCCGGTTCCAGGCCGGATAGCCGGATCAGGTTGCGCACCAGATCCAGAATGCGGACCGGCTCGCCCATATCCAGAACGAAGATCTCTCCGCCCTGGCCCATGCTGGAGGCCTGCAACACCAATTGCACCGCTTCGGGAATGGTCATGAAGTAGCGTCGCGCATCGGGATGAGTGACCGTCACCGGACCGCCCGCGGCAATCTGCTGCTCGAACAACGGCAAGGCGCTGCCGTTGCTGCCGAGCACGTTGCCGAACCGCACCGCCATAAAGCGGGTGCCGTTGTCCTGCAGCCCCTGCATGATCAGTTCGGCAACCCGCTTGGTGACGCCCATGATGTTGGTCGGATTCACCGCCTTGTCGGAGGAGATCAGAACGAAATCATCCACCCGGTACTGCCGGGCCAGCAGGGCGACGTTGTAGGTGCCGAAAATGTTGTTGGTGATGGCCTGGAAGCAATTTCTTTCCATCATGGGAACATGCTTGTAGGCTGCGGCATGGAAAACCGAATGCGGACGATGGGTCGCGAACACATCGCGCAGCAGAGTCACATCCTGGATATCGCCCACCACCGGAACGTAATCCAGATGGGGAAATTTGCGAGAAAGTTCATGTCCCAGCTTGAACAGATCATTCTCTGAACGATCCAGCAAGAACCAGCTGCCGCGGCGCCGAGCGCTGGCCGCCTGCCGCTACCAGCTCCGATCCGATCGAACCGCCCGCTCCGGTGACCAGCAGCACCTTGTCCGCGATTCGGCCGCGAATCTGGTCCACGTCGAGAGCGACCGGCTCGCGTTCCAGCAGATCCTCAACTCGCAACTGGCGCACCTGGCTGAGCGACACGCGGTTTGTTGATCAACTCGCCGATGGGCGGAAGAATCTTGAAATCCACTTTGCACTCGCGGCATTTGGCGATGATCCTCTCCACCAGCCTGCCCTTGGCCCGGGGAATGGCAATCATGACGCAACCCACTTTGTACTCGAGGATCAGTTCATGCAGCGCGTCGGTGCTGCCCAAGACCTTGACTCCGTGAATCTTGACGCCCTTTCTTGCTGAGATCGTCGTCCACAAATCCGACCGGGTTGTAGTTCAGACTGGAGTTCTGCTTCAATTCCCGTACGATGGCGCTGCCGGCTTCCCCGGCGCCGACGATCAGAGTATTGCGTTGCGCGCCGTAACTGCGAGCGCGTTCGGTGTAGGCACGTACCGCGAAGCGGGCGCCACCCAGCACCATGATCGTCAGAAACAAATCAATGATGACCACCGAGCGGGGATATCCGGGCATACGGAGAACGCCTTCCACCAGACAGAAAATCAGGGAGGAACTGAGAAAGGAAGCCTTGCTGATGTCCAGCAGGTCGCTGATTCCGACATAACGCCACCAGCCGTGCATCAGGCCGCACTGGTAGGACAGAACCAGCTTGATCAACAGAACGAACGGGAGGGTCTTCCAGAACATGCCACGGTTGGCGGCATCCAGGTCGGCGTCCAGACGCAGCAGGAAGCTGGCGTAGTAGGTGAGCACGATGAGCACGGCCTGCGAGGTAAAAATCAGCGCAGCCCGATATTTCATGAAACCGTGGCTCTCAGGCTCGGCCGTCAAGGTGTTGCCTAGATTTTCCATAGCTCCGGCGGACATAATGTTTTTGTCTTCTTTCGTCAGTGAATGCGGACTTGCATTTTCCCTACTTGTGCGAAAACGCCGTCCGTGAGTGAGATTGCCAGCGAAGCAGACTTAAAACCGGGTTGCTTAGCGGGGAAAATCCAGGGACCGGTCAACATCAACGTGAATTCGTATTCTCGTAGGTGTATCCATAGCCGTAATGCTTGTAGTCGGTAGCATTCTGGTCAGCCGCATTGAGCACGACCTGGAGGATCGGCGCTCCGTGAATCTCATAGATTAATTCCACGCTGCGCCGCATGGCTTGACGGGTGGTAATGCCAGACCTTCCGACCAGGATCACTGCATCGACCAGAGTCGACAGCGCCCGCCCGTCGACAAAGGGAAGGATCGGCGCGAATCGATGACCACAAACTGAAAGCGCTCGCGAAGTTCTTGCAAGACCTGCTGCATGGTTCTCGGAACAGATCAGTTGGCCGGCATTTCCCTTTAACGTGCCAGCCGGCAAGATCGACAGATTGCTCAGCCCGGGGACTTCGAGCAAGGCCTCGTCGAGGGTTGCGGTTTCGGTCAGGACGTCGCCCAATCCGCATTCCGAAGTTACGCCGAAGGCGCGCGCCAGTCTGCCTTTGCGCAGGTCGGCATCCACCAGGCAGACCTTGCCCTGCTTAGCCAGAGCGTAGGACAGATTGAGAGCCACCGTGGTCTTGCCTTCTCCGGGGAAAGCTGAAGCAATCAGCAAGGCTTGAGGAGGGTGGCCGTATCGGGAGAGCATGATCGAAGCATACAACGCCTGCACGGCTTCGCCTTCTGGCGAATTCGGTCTCTCCAAAAAGAAAGTATTGGTCCGAGTATCCTCGGTGGTTGAAGAAGACGGCAAGAGTCCGACAATTCGCTTCGACCACGCCAGGCGTGTCTCTTGACCGTCGCTTTCGCCGATGACGGGAATAATCGAGACGTTGGCATTGCCGATCCATTGTCTGATGTCCTCAGGAGAGCGCAGCTTGTTGTCCAGTTCCTCACGCACAAAAGCCAGCGCCACGCCACCGAAAATGCCAGCCAGCAGGCCCACGCAAATATTTACAACCCAACGGGGTCGGCTGGGCTCGTCCGGAACCAGCGCCGGATCCACGATGTGAATGTTGGCCGACTTCGAGGCAGCCGCGATCCCGGCTTCTTTAATCTTGGCATAGAGCGAGTTGTACAGGTCCACATCGGTCTGAACTTCCTTCTTGAGCGCGGTGTATCGCGCCATCTGGCCCAGTTCTTTGGTGGTGCCCTTCATTTCCGCGGCCATCAGACGTTCGCGCGCCTCGGCTGCCGCGTAGCTGGCCCGCATCGAATTCACGATGGCGTGCTTTTGACTGCCCAACTCGCTCTGCAATTCGTCCACCTGGCTTTGCAGCTTCTGCGCCACCGGATGATTTGCCCCATAGACAACCAGTGCCTGCGAAAGTTCGGCACGTTGCTCGGCCAATTTCTGAGTCAACTGCTGGACCACCGGATTGTTGCGAACTTCAGGCAATGAGTCGGGATTGCCCTGCACGTTCTTGAGGAGGGCCTCGAGTTGGATTCTCTCGGATTCAGCCTGGGTGAACTGCCGGCTGAGTTCGCCCATATGCTCGGTATAGGTGCTCTTGTCGCCCTCGATATCGGCAACGCCGATTGATCCCTGGAATTCCGCCAGAGCTCGACTGGAGGTCTCCATCTTGTTGCGAATGTCGTCGAGTTGCCGGGAAAGCCATTCGGAAGACTTCATGATGGCGTTGTGCCGATTTTGGAAAGTGTCTTCAATAAAAATCTCAACCACGGTGTTGGCCACCTGGGCGGCAAGTTGGGGATCGTGGCTGGCGAAGCTGACCACGATCAGGCGGCTGAGAGTATCCCTTCTGACTTTGAGACGGGATGTGAATTTACCGAGCGCCAACTTCTCTCGCAAGGTAAGTTGTGGTCCACCGGTATTGGGCTCCGGGACGCTGGCAACCGCACTATCGCCGGGCTTGATCTTCCCCACCATCTCCGGATTTTGGTCGAGGTGTAACTTTCGAATGACTTCGACTCCAAAAGCGTCGCTCTGCAGAATTTGGGCTTGGGTTTCGAGATATTCGGCATCGCTTGAAGCGGCGTTGCCCTCCAGCGAAAACACTTCACCGGCGGGATCAACTTCAATACGTGCAGTAGCTTCATACACCGGCTGCGTGAAGTAGGTTACACAGATCACGGTCAGCAAGACGGCCAGCGCGAAAAATGTGGCCAATTGCCAGTGTTTTTCGAGGACAGCGATGGCGCGCAGCCAGTCTGAGGTCTTCTCGCCCCCTCCGGAGGGCACGGCCAGGGGAAATTGGGAAGCCGAGTTCTCTGGCTGGAGGTCGAGGTGAAGCGACTGATCGCGGTCAAAGCTAGTCCCTGCCCGCCGCATTAATTCAAAGTTTTTGCTCACGCCCTGCCTCCGTAGCCCAATGCACGATCCAGGTTGGATCTATATCGGGCTTTTTGTTGATTTTAATTTCGTTGATCGGACAAAACCGACTGTTGCACGTTGATAGCCAAATCGGGGGAGCAACCCGCTCCCCAAAGCCACAGCTGATTACCGATTTCAGCGCATGCCGTAAATTGCCAGGCCGGTCACGGTCTGGATAACGGCTTCCATGGTCCGACTGGTGGCGCTCTTGGCTGCGCTGTTGGGAACAAAGATGATGTCTTCAGCCTGAAGATGAACGTCAGGCGCTTTGGAAGCCAATATGGCCTTCAGGTTTAGAGGGGTCTCGGATGGAGCCCCGCCTGTCCTCCGGATCAGCTTGGCCTTGGTCAAAGCAGCTGTGGGGTTGGTGCCTTCGGCCATGGCGATCGCTTGCAGCACGGTCATGTCGGAGCCGTTGTCCATGATGACCCCGCTTGGCCGGTGCACATCGCCGGTTACGTAAACAACCCCTGCCCTGGAGACCACAACTGTGTCGCCGGCAAATATCTCCACGTTGTTCTTCGCCGATTCGCTGGCATCATTCGATAGTGTCACGCTGGCCGGAGACTGGGGATGATCACGATGGGTGATGCTCACGACCTTACCCGCTTTTGCGCTGGTCCCGCCGGCAAGGGAGAGCACGTCAAACAGTCGCCGCGAACCGAGTAGGGGGTAAACACCGGGTTTTTGCACCTCGCCCAGCACCGATACGCCTTGAGTGGCATATTCTTTGGCAAAAACCGAAACTTGGGGTTTAGTGAAAAAACCGCCTGCCACCAATTTCTTGGCGATCAGTTCTTGAGCGGCACTGGTGGTGAGGCCGGCGACATGCACGGAACCGATGAAATTTAGCGAAATATTGCCATCCTCGGTAACTCGTACTTCCTGATCCGATTCCGGCACGCCCAAAATGCTGACCTTCAGCAAATCGCCGCCGCCGATCAACACCGGCCTGATGGGATCTGCCGACTCACTCGTTCCCACTTCGGGGGGAGGCGCTTTCACGGAAGAAACCGCAGTCTGCGAACAGGCTGGCTGGCTGGTGCCCACCATCAGCAGGAAACCCAATAGCACCAGCGAAAAGCTGAACGCGCGGATTGTGATGCATCGCCGCATAATTATCTCCACCCCGACAGTCGTTGATTTTGGTCTGTGATTTTGGTGCGTCAAAAGAGATTTCGATATTTGAACCCGCTGCTGCGACAGTTGTTTGGATGCCCCAGGAGTCGCCCGCGTGCGCATTTATCTCGTTTCTTTTCTTTTCTTTTCTTTTTTCTCTTTCTGTCTTCGGTCTCTTGATTCTGTCTCTTCTTCTCTTATTCTCTTACTTTTCTTACTTCTCTCTCTGTCCCTTAGCTTTAATGATCGCGTTTTATTCAGGTCTCTCCCCGAGACTCGCAGCCCCTGTCCTCAGGTAGTTTTATTCAAGGTGACGTCCCGAAAATCGCCCTTGCTTGGTTCCATAGGACAACTGGCTGATGGGCGGACTCATGTGGTACTGGTCGATCTTGTACAACAATGTTCGGTAGCTGATCTTCAGCAGCCGGGCTGCAGATTTACGGTTCCACCGGGCCTGTTCGAGTGCGGTGGCAATTGCGTTCCGTTCGGCTTCGCCCTTGACACTTTGCACCAACGATTTCAGGCCAGAACTGTTGGCTTGGATTTCGGCTGCTTCCGGCGCTCTTCCAGCCCGTTCCCTGGTTGGTGGCAGGTACAAGTTCCAAAATGCCGAATCGCCATCCGGATCAAGAGTGTCCAATCCCGACTCCTCGTCTCCCATGATGAGATAGCGCTTGGCAAATTTCTCCAGCTCCCTGAGGTTTCCCGGCCAGGAGCGGCGCTGACAGGCATCGAGCACGGTACGGGGAAGAACCCGTGGCGGGAGGTTGTAGCGTCTTGCCAGCTGGTTCATGAAATAGCTCAACAAAAGAGGTATCTCCTCTTTGCGCTGTTCGTAACGCAGGCAGGTGCATGCTGTATGCGCTCAGACGGTAGTACAGGTCTTCGCGGATCTTTCCGTTCGGCGATGGCTTGCTCCAGGTTGGCCTGGGTAGCGGCCAGTATCCGAACATCCATCTCAATGCGGCTTTCACTACCAGACCTGACAAAATATCCGTCCCGCAAAACCCCCAACAGCTTGGCTTGCACGTTTAGCGGCATTTCGGTGACATCGTCCAGCAACAACGTGCCCTTCTGACATAGGTCCAGCTTGCCCGGCTTAACCTGTCCATTCTCCAGCCCGAAGAGTTCAGCTTTCCAGCACATCGCCAGGCAGGGTCGCGCAATTGATCTTGATGAAGCGAAAACCGGAACGTACCGAGAGTTTGTGAATTAAGCGCGCCGCCAGGTCCTTGCCGCTGCCATTCTCCCCTGAGATAAGTACCGGCGCGCTGACCTGCGCCAGCAACTCGGCTTGGGCGCGCAGATTGCGCATGCTGGGACTGGCCGCCACGAAGAACATGTCATCGCCGATTTGCTCAATCTCGTCTGGCCACGATTTCGCTTTCGCTGTTCTCTGTAGCCTGAAATAGTGAGCGTTGAATCGCGGCTTCGAGTGGACGCGACTGGAGCGGCTTCACGAGACATTCCCGGGCGCCCAATCGCATTGCTTCAAGTTTCTGACTTTCGTCGTAGTTGCACAGCACAACCACCGGCAGTTCGGGCCGAACCCGGCGCAGCCACCGCAGACTATGCAGACTGTCGGAGTCGCTTTGCATCAGATCGAGTAGAACCAAGTCTGGACCAGGTCCGGAATTGACCCGCTCCAGGGCTTCCCATGCGCTGCCCGACCACGTCCAGCTGCCAGAACTGATCTTCACCACAGGTCTGAGCCAGGTCAAGAACGACTTGCATCCCTGGTCACGAGCAAAATCTGCGATTTTTCCGAAGGTTTCGGCCAAAGCATTACTCCTTACAAAGGAGAAGGGGGACTAGAGACAGCAGAAGGGGGACTAGCGTTAAAGTGGTTCGACGTCATAGCCTTCGACGCGAACCGCCAACGATCGTTGAATCGCGTCGACGGAAATAATCACCGTGCGATCTCCGGTGTGGGAGAGCAGTACACCCTGAACGCCTTCGAGGGAGCCCCCGCGTATACGTACGCGTTGTCCGACTTTCAAAAACGGATGTGCCGACCAGGGAACTTGCTGTGTGACCAGGGTGCGCAGCGCGTCGATCTGTTCATCCGGGATCGGGACCGCTTCTCCGCGCACGCTGACGATCCTGAACACTCCGTTGGTGCGATACACCCGCATGCGTTCGTCATTGTTGCTGGCGACCAGCTTGACGAAGACGTAACAACTGAATAAAGGCAGTTCCACTTTTTTCTTGCGATCACTCCAGCGACGGACTTCCGTTACCAGTGGCAGAAAAGTGGTTAAGCCTTGCTCCTGGAGCCGTTCAGAAATTACTTTCTCATTGCGCGCCCGCGTCTGCACGGCATACCAGTTGGCAAGTTTCTGCTTCATTCCTTAGAATCTTCACCCTGACCAAATTTGGGGAGGTGCACTTATAGCTTCGCCCTCTGAGTCACATTGCAAGAATGTGACCCGAAAGTGATGCGCTGATTTGCCGGTGCGTTGTACCACAGGGGGGAGGTACTAAACCAAGATGCTGCTCGTCTTGACTTTTCCAGTGTACGGGCGGATGCAAATGCCTGCAAGAGGTTCATCCACCCGGAGAACTTGGTCTCCTAGCACTAGGGATATAGTACTTTTGCGTAGAGTACTTATGATCGGAGAGCATCATCTCTATTAGCTGCTGTCACTCAAACAACTGCGCCATCTCAAGTACATCGGCCATTGATCCTCTATTATATTGATAATAACAGTGTTATATCAGATATATCAAGCTTCGTTTAACCTTCGAGTAAGCCATCAGCAGTTGTGGTTGTCTTCGTCTCATAATGAGACATAGTTGGCCACGGTCGGTCTTCATAATGTTGCAATCTTGTTCAACTCTTGCATTGCTTCGATTAGTCAATTTACGCTAAACTTCGTCCCAGTGTAGACCCGGATGAGCGCTGTTCCGGCTCCATGTTCCGTCCTCCCTCGCGAACAAAGTTCTCTCCGTTTATCTCGGGGAGCTTCTCGGTTAGAACGCGCCGGTTCTTTCAATTCTGATGGCTCGTGGGATCGCGGATTGAATTCCGCTGGAGACACGATGCAGTCCTCTCACAATTCGGACGAAAAGACCATTCGAGTGCTGGTTGCCGACGACACCCGAATTCACACACAACTATTGACCGACGCGCTGCGTCGGGACCATCAACTGGAAGTGGTCAGTCCTCCGATCCGCTCCCGAGACCTGATTGAAACTGTAAAGGTACACAAAGTCCGGGTGGTGGTCCTCAGTTCCAGTCTCGACGAAGAGCCTCTGCGCGGATTCGAAGTACTACGTGAATTGCGCGCCTTCGATCCAGGATTTCCCGCCATTATGTTGCTCGACTCTTCCAAGAGGGAAGCTATCCTGCAGGCATTTCGCGCGGGTGCGAGGGGGATTTTCAGCCGGCACGATTCTTTGGAGACTCTCTCCAAGTGCATTCGCAGTGTTTATGAAGGTCAAATCTGGGCCAACAGTCAGCAGATGTCGTTCGCCGTGGAGGCGCTGGCATCCTCTCCGATCGTACGCGCCGTCGACGCGAATGGTCTGAGCCTCCTTTCCAAGCGGGAAATGGATGTAGTTCGATGCCTCGCGGAAGGGCTCACCAATCGTGAAATTGCCGAACGCCTCGACCTGAGTCAGCACACCATCAAGAACTATCTTTTTCGTGTGTATGACAAGCTCGGTGTCTCCAGCCGCCTGGAGCTACTCTTCATGACCTTGACGCAGACCGGCGCGCCATTTTCTGAGGCGACGTTGGGAACGGCAGCCAAGAGACATGGGCATCGGCGTCCGGGAACCTTCGGCTCGGCTCCAAAGTTTACTGGTTCGCCGGCCAACAGTGACGGGCTCGACCTGCGAGCCGAATCCAGCGAATCGGAAGAAGTGGTAGCAGCCGGAAGCAAAAGTAGCGAACTGGAAAAGAGCAACCAGAGCCCCCGCCTACCGGGAACTCCGAGGACAACGAGCTCGGGGAACACCGATCCGCTGGACTGAATCAGACTGTCATAGCCGTTTGGCGAGTGCCGTGGGCAGATGGGCCACTCGCCACCACGATCAAAACTGCTCGCGGCGTCTCTTCAGTATCCTCAGTGTTCTGCCGTTTCAAATGAAGCAGGCCGCATATAGATCGAAACGCCATCCGCAGTCCACGCTTTTGCGAATCCGTATCGCGCACACAATAAGCGAAACAGACTGTTGTCAGGCAGGTCATTAGGATTGCCGACGTAGACTACAAAATCCACTTCGTCAGTCGCCCCATACGAGACCAGAATGCGCTCCATGGTGGGAGGACTTATTTCCGTACCGAGAGAATTCAGGGCAGTCAGGCTCGAAGGGGAGATCTTAATCGGCATGGTCCCGGTATAAAGAAAAGGCGCATTCAAGAGTACCGCTTTGGAATGCTGGAAGTAATGTGCGCCGACCCATCTGTAGGGCCCGAACGCCAGCCCCGTCGGGAGCAAATTGGGCGCGTCGTCCATGACGATCGCTCCCCTGGACCCGGCTTTTAGGGAAGGCAGGCGATAAAGACCACCAGCCACCTGGTACTGGCGACAAAACTTCACTTGATATGCGAGACTGGCGAGGCTGATCGCAAAGGCAAAAACTACGACGCCCGCGCGATAGGCGCCCTGCTCGAACGCGACGCTGCTGCCGAGCGCTGCCAGAACGAAAAGGACAGCGAAAATTGGGAAGCGTTGGTCGAAATACGCACCCCCACTGAATGTTTGCGGCGCCCCCACATACAGCATGGCGCAGAAAAGGCCCATGCCAAGCAGGATCAACTGGCTCTGCGACCAGGCCATTCGGCGACGAAATGCCAATACCGTCACGCGAACCACCAGGGAGAGGACTATGAGTCCGAGGGGAAGGGCGTAATACCAAACCTGAAATGGAGAAATCGGCCCGAACAAGAAAAGCTTACGCACTCTCACCAACGATTCCGCCATTGTGGGAAATCCCGCGCGTCCCGACCCGGATACGAACAGCAGAATATAGAGCGACGCCAGGGACGCGAGCAGAAGCGAGACGATTGCAGCTCTGGATTGACGAACCGCGAGCCAAAAACGCTGTCCGCCCTGACCAGGCAGCTTCGATCCGGCCGTAAAGACGAGCGTCAATAGATGTGTCCCCATTACCAGAAATGAGATTAGGAGGGGAATAGGATGGGTTAGGACTATTAAGACGACGAGTACCAGAAACCAACAGCGCCGCCACCCGGTTAGCCTCATGGGATCGCGCAGCCAATAGGCGCAGAGAATCAGCGCAAGGGCCACAGCTGACACAAAATTATAAAAACCCAAATACACAAATTTGTTAAATACAAAAGGGAAGATCAGGATAGCCATCGCGGTGGAGCGCGGATTCAGCACTCGCAGCAGATAACGGAAACCGAAGACCAGCAAGCCCACGTAGAAGCAGACAAACAATCGGTCGGCAAGCAGGGGAGAGACGAACCCTTCCAGCGCGATGAACAGGTAATAGATGAGAGCATAGGGAGGCAACCAATGTCTGACCACAAAATAGTGGTTATATGAGTTCCCTCCCGTCAGCAACTCTTTCAAGACGTCCGCATAGTAAAGATGCACGGGCCCATCCTCACTCGGAAAAGCAGTAAGACTGAGCAAGAACAGGATATATGCGATCGCCAGAAGCCAGAACGCTACTTCGGCGAGGCGACCAAAGCGAGCATCCTGCGTCATTCGTGAGTGAGCCTTTTCTTGATGACCTGACCGGGAAAGAGTCGGTGCCTCGTGGAAGTTGCCAGCGCCAGTATACCAGCGACAAATCATCGGACATGGCGAGGGTTGCCATCAATGAAAAGACCATGCAAAAGTTTGCATCTGTGCAAATGCTTGCCTGTCCGGAGCTCCACTCGGTTCTCAGTGGACTGATACATTTGATTTGACAAACTTTCCAGAATCATAAAAACTATATAGAATTGGGTTCGAATGTTTGAACCCTCCCCCGAAGTTTAGATCTCCCTCGAAGTCGACGATATCAATCGCGGCACGCTTCCCTGTTTCGTGTCCGGAGCGACTCAAGAATCGCACGGAAAGGTAAGGTTCGTGGTGACCCGTCCCATCTTTCTTTGCGAATAACTCAAACGGTCTTGGTTCTATTACTGGCAGCGGGAGCATCGGTACCAGGCGCGTGGGCCCAGGCGGATGTGCAGGGCCAATGGAGCACCCTGCCCTATTCGATGACCATCAATCCGATCCATGTGGCCTTGATGCACAACGGAAAGATTCTGGTCACCACAGGCTCCGGGAACTGTCCGCCTTCTCAATCGGGTTGCCCGACAGGGCCACCTTACGGGGGCTCGAATCACTCTGGCGCAGTTGTCCTGGATCCGGTGGCGAGGTCGATCACCCAGTTATCTGTTGGGTATGACATATTTTGCAACGATATGACCGTGCTCCCCGATGGGCGAGTGTTCATCAACGGTGGCACCGTGGCGTACGACCCTTTCCTGGGCAGCCCCAAGAACAGCGTGTTCGATCCGGCCACGAACAGTTTTACGGCCTTGCAAAACATGGCTCATGGCCGCTGGTATCCGACCGTAATCACGTTGGGGGACGGGCGGGTGATGGCTTTCTCCGGGTCGAATGAGACGACCGGCTCAACCAACAACACGGTAGAGTTCTATACCGTAGGCGGGGGTTGGAGTCAGCAATATACTGCGCCCTGGGTACCGCCTCTTTATCCGCGATTGCACCTACTGCCGAACGGCAAAGTTTTCGCGTCGGCTTCACAACCGAATTCACATCTTTTCAACCCCGCGACTCAGACATGGACGCTCAACATTGCAAGCACAAAATTCGGCGGCACACGGACGTATGGCAGCTCGGTCCTGCTTCCCCTGACGCCAGACAACAATTACGACCCGCAAGTAATGATCCTGGGGGGAGATAATCCCGCGACCGCAACCACGGAACTGATCGATCTGGGGTCGTCCTCGCCCTCCTGGCAATGGGGCCCGGACATGTCCCAGGCACGGATCGAAATGGATGCGGTCATGTTGCCGACAGGAAAGGTTTTGGCGGTTGGCGGCTCCTCCAACGATGAAGACGCCTCGACCGCCAGTCTGAATGCTGATTTGTATGATCCCGCAAGCAATAGTTTTTCGTCAGCCGGAGCCAATGTCTACGCCCGCCTGTATCACACGGTGGCGCTGCTTCTGCCTGACGCAACTGTGTGGCTGGCAGGAAGCAACCCGTCGCGCGGGACCTATGAAACGCACATGGAAATCTACCAGCCGGCTTACCTGTTCACCAGGGACGGGAACAATAACCTGGTGGCTGCGACCCGGCCATCCATCACCAATTTAACCGGCCACATCGGCTGGGGCTCGGTGTTTACGGTCTCGAGTCCTGACGCGGCCAGCGTTTCGCAGGTCGTCCTGGTCCGGCCGGGTTCTTCCACCCATGGGTTCGACATGGACCAACGCCTGGTGGGCATGTCATTCACGGCTGGATCAGGGACGCTGACGGTGACAGCTCCACCCAACAGCAACATCGCTCCGCCCGGATACTACATGCTG
Source organism: Terriglobia bacterium (assembly GCA_963696825.1). GTDB lineage: Bacteria > Acidobacteriota > Terriglobia > Terriglobales > Acidobacteriaceae > JAIQFF01. The sequence goes on along the minus strand of CAVOLN010000004.1, from coordinate 551,021 downwards.
TTTTTGATCAACAATAAGGGCGTGCCCTCGGTGGCGAGCTTTCTTTTGCTGGACAGCTCCGGCTCAGGCTCCGCTCCAGCGCCGACGGTGAGTGCCGTGTCGCCAAGCGCGGGCGGAGCTGGAACTGCTGTGACGATTACAGGAACAAATTTCGCTTCCGGGGCGACGGCAAGTTTTGGTGGAACGGCTGCGACTAACGTCACAGTTGTAAGCAGCACCTCGATTACCGCAACGACTCCGGCGCACGCGATGGGGGCAGTAAACGTAGTTGTGACCAACACCGATGGTCAGAACGGCACTTTGTCCGGTGGCTACACCTATGGCAATCCGGCGCCGACGGTGAGTGGGGTATCGCCGACCTCAGGGTCTGCCAGTGGTGGAACCGCAGTGACTATTACAGGCACGAACTTCGCCTCGGGGGCGACAGTAAGTTTTGGTGGAACCGCAGCCACAGGCGTGAGCGTGACGAGCAGTACTTCGATCGCTGCGACGACTCCTGCGAACGCGCCAGGGGCAGTAAGCGTGACGGTCATGAACTCTGACGGCCAGAGCGCCAGTCTGTCCAGTGGTTACACCTACACCGGTCCGCCGACGGTTAGCTCCATATCTCCCAACTCCGGTTCGACCGGCGGCGGTACTGCGGTGATGATTACAGGTACAAACTTCGCTTCAGGGGCCACCGTGAGTTTTGGTGGTACGGCGGCGACGGGCGTAACAGTCTCCAGCGGCACTTCAATCACGGCGACGACACCGGCCCACGCGGCTGGTGCGGTAACCGTCATGGTCACGAATTCGGGTGGCCAGGGCGGCAGCCTGGTCAACGGCTACACGTACGCCACTGCATCCTCAACATCCCCAACCGTGGCTGCGGTCTCCCCGAACTCGGGGCCGACGGCGGGCGGAACTACAGTGACGATTACCGGAACCAATTTCTCGTCGGGAGCTACCGTGACCTTTGGCGGAACTGCGGCAACGGGAGTGACCGTAACCAGCAGCACCTTGATTACAGCCACGACTCCGGCCGGAACGGCGGGCGCCTCGGTAACCGTCGCAGTGACCAACAGTGACTTGCAAAGCGGCTCTTTAGCCAACGGCTATACCTACAGCCAGGGGCCCGATTTCAACGTCGCAGCCTCGGTGGCCTCGCCGACGTCGATTCCGGCAGGTGGATCGGCCACTTCCACAATCACCGTCTCAGCAATGGACGGATTCACCGGGGCCGTGAATCTGTCCTGCAGCGTTGCTCCCGCCGTGACCGCGGCACCGACGTGCGCATTCTCTCCTGCTTCATTGACGGGTTCAGGCACCTCCACCCTTACCATCAGGACTGCCGCCCCAGCACAAGGATCGCTCAGGCCCCAATCGAGGGGCATCCTCTACGCGATGTGGTTGCCGATGGTCGGAGTGGTCGCTATGGGAGCAGGTTTCACCTCACGGCACAAGAAGAGATTCTTGTCCGTTGTGCTCGGGTGTTTCCTGTTTTCGAGTTTGACATTTATGACGGCCTGCGGAGGAGGTGCTTCCTCTCCCGGCAACGGTGCTAACGGTAATACCGGAACACCGCCCGGAAGTTATACGGTCAGCATTTCCGCAACCGGCGGAGTGACACATACGGCTTCGGTTATTGTGAAAGTAAATTAGGATCGAATCTGCTGAACTAAGCCACGTAAATTGGAGGGGCGGGCCTAACCGCCGTCCCGACACGTTGCAGGGCGCTTATGCGCTACGTGTGAAATCTGCAATAATCTCTCTGGAAAGCCGCAATATGATCTCGGGCCAATGTGCCGGGTCACGCCGGCGATGAACCCGGGACACATCGAGTCTGCATTGCCAGGGCGCGGGAAATTAGAGTTCGGAAAATTAGTCTGACCACGGAGAAACGTTCTGAAAAAAGAAGGTCAGGCTCAGCCCCACGCCGATGATACTTCAATCGACCTGCCAATTGACGATCGACGACGGAGCTACAGCATTGTCATCCCTGCATATAACGAGGGAGCCCGCATTGGCGCCACGATTGAGAAGGTGCTTGCCTACCTGACAATCCATAACTGGGACGCCGAAGTCATCGTGGTGAATGACGGGTCGAACGACAACACCGTTGAAATCGTCCGCGGTTACGCCGAGAACGACCCTCGACTGCGGGTTCTGGAAAACCCCGGCAACCGCGGCAAGGGCTACAGCGTGCGCAACGGGATGTTGCACGCGCGAGGCGAAATACTACTTTTCACCGACGCAGACCTTTCATCGCCCATCGAGGAGGCGGAAAAGTTGTTCGCAGCCATCAAAAATGGTGCTGACCTGGCGATCGGCTCGCGCTGGCTGCAAACCAATCTGCAGACCCAACGCCAACCGCTGTACCGGCAGTTGTTTGGGCGTCTCTTCAACTTGCTTCTAAGAACGTCATTGGGCCTGAAGTTCAAGGATACGCAATGCGGCTTCAAGGCTTTCACCCGCCCGGCGGCTGAGAAGATCTTTCCTCTTCAAAAAATTGAACGATGGGGCTTTGATCCTGAACTGCTTTATCTGGCGAAGAGATTCAACCTCAGAGTGGTGGAGGTCCCCGTGGTATGGGCTCATCGCGAAGGTACCCGCATTAATCCGCTTCGCGACGGAAGCAAGATGTTTCTGGAGATGTTAAAAATTCGCTGGAACGCCGTACGCGGAGTTTACACCGTGCGGCAATAGCTCGTTAACTTCAAACCGCTGGCAGCGGGCAAGCTCTCCCATAGAAGCCTTCGCAGAGGTCTTCGACGAGCTATGGGGAACTGGCAACAGCTAAAACCGCACACATAGAACAATGCCAAAGGCGAATCCAAAAACGAAGACGTTAAAGGGCTGGACTAAGATCGCAGAGTTCCTCGGTCAGACTGTCTCCGTCGCACAACGCTGGCAGAGGGAGGGGATGCCGGTCACTCACGAGGGTCGGTCCGTGTACGCCTCTCCCGAAGAGTTGACCGCTTGGGTTGGCACAGAACGTGGTCAAAAGGAGCCTGTTCACATCGCCAGTGAAGGCGAGGATTTGCTTGGGGATCTCAAGCAGGGTCTTTCCTATGTTCGCGAACAACGGAAGACTCGGAAATCCAGAATCAGATCGGTATGAAGTGGTTCGCTCGAAAATGCAGGATTCTGGCGTCTTCCGGCTTTCGTCCCGCCCAACTCTAGCGGTGTCAAGCCATCCCATCTGCTCCTCAAGGCATCAAAGGTCCGACTGTGCCTACAGAAATGGATATTGGGCCACCGTGCTTTCCTCCGAACTTCAGGAGGTAACGTTTGTGCGCAGTGACGACTTACTGAAACCCGATGTGATGAGTGAAGGCATACTCCTCGGCGCGGGCGTGTTCGTCTTCATGATCCTGATTGTGCTGCTGGTAGTCGTACTGACTCAAACCGCAGCGCCAGTCTGAGGTCTTGGAAAACAGTTAGACCTGAGCGGGCCGCGCGATAAGTTCCACAGGCGAGGCGCCCCATGAAGCGTACCGACACGATAGAGGTGGTGCTAGCGGGCAAGGCCAGTGACAGAGTCCTCTCTGTAACACCCGACCATTCCGTTTACGAAGCAATCGAGAAAATGGCGGTAGAGGGTGTAGGCGCATTGCTCGTTATGTCCGAAAATCAACTCGTTGGAATCCTTTCCGAACGTGACTATGCCCGCAAAGTGATCCTTAGGGGCCGCTCCTCAAAACGGACTCAGGTCCATGAGATCATGACCAGCCCAGTAGTCTACGTATCGCGGCAAAATACAGTAGACGAGTGCATGGCTATCATGACCAAACATCATTTTCGCCATCTTCCCGTCTTGGACAGAGACACGGTCGTGGGGGTGGTGTCGATTGGTGATCTTGTGAAGTGGATCATCTCGGGTCAAGCACAGACGATTGAGGAACTCGAAGGCTACATTTCGGGAAAGTACCCTGGTTAACAACCGCCCGAGCCAGCCCCGGCGGAAACGTAGGACACTTGTGCGCTTCCCTCGAACTGGCCGGTCACCTTGTTACGCTATGGTCATCGATCTGCAATCCGATCAATTCCTGCACGGTTGAACTCAGTAGGAGTGTGAGAGTCGCTTGGAGATTAGAGTGGCATAAAGAACACCTTTATCCCAAATGCCTATGGCGATCACTCGATCATTGTCCTTGACTTGGGTCGGGTCAATGTTGTTCACCTTCTTGCTCGCATGCTCCTGACTGACCCACCGAGTCGCTCCGTCATAGTGGATGGTCATCTCAATGTTTGAACCCAGGTTCCGAACCGTAAGGGTGGACCTATCCGGGTTGCTCCTGATGACATTTCCCTCCCAGCGGCCTTCGTTCGCCCTCTGGTGCATCTTCTCTTGAGCGAGAGCCTGCACCGCCACTGCAAGCGAGAGTAAAATTACCAACGAGCAGAACAGAGTAAATCGCTTCCTCACCATTGTGACCTCTCTTCTTAACGCTGCTCTGGCTGCGCCCAAACAATAGCTCAGCGGCGGTTCCAATTCAATTTGGCCAATCCAAGGGCTGGTTTGATGCGATGTTTCTGACACATCCAGTGGCATGCTGGCACGAACGTCCATTGACCTCTGCTGTCGCAGGTGGGAATGCGAGGCCTAATATTGTCGTTACCTCGCTGCCCTAGTCCGGGTCGGATCAGACTGGCATAGATATGAACGCTGCCTAACCGATCAATCAGAGTGGGCAGATTGCTGGGGTTCTGGTCTTCGTGGGCTGGCTCAACCCGCGGAGCCTTGCTCAATCCAGAGTGAGGTCTCTGCAACTTATCCAGATAGGTTTCTGTGTACACCGCACGAAAATCCCCAGACTCGCTTAAGTCGTAGGGCGTTTGAGGCGTCTTTGTTTGTCGGCTCTTTCCCGATGCCAAGTTTGTGACGCTTTTGGACGCCGTGGTAGTTGCCTGAGCGTCTTTAACGTTTCACTGTCAAGACCGTCTCCCACAGCGTGGCTACGGCGAAGGTTTGCTTGACGAGACATTTAAGGATTACCAGTTCAGAGTCGGGCCGGTGCCTGTACGATAACGTACGGAAAACCGATTGATTTTGTGTTGTAATATGTCTTGAAAATCTACGTATCGAGCCCATATAAATTAACTTATCAACGGGACCGGCCCGCACCGCGCGGGCGGTAATGGTCTTGATTGATGAACAGAAGAAAAGCCAACCCTCGAAGTGGCTTCTGTTGGGAGACGGGTTATGAATACAGCCGTTTGCAAGGCCAGGGATCCTGAGTCATGGAAAGATCTTTACCAAGCTGCGATTCTCGAACCAGATTTGAGCAAGCTGCCGGAACGGATAGCCACAGCGGAAATGGCGCTCACGGTGCGTGCACGAGAATTGTTTTACACCGCCGCAGATGGTGCTGAAGAGGCGGAAAGTTTGGATCATGCCGTGTGCATTCTTCATGCCCTTCGTAACTCATTGAAGCACCGCCCAACCGCTGTGCAATCCATGAATGACGTTGATTATTTGAAGAGCGCATGATTGACGCTGTCGACAGGGACGGACATCAGACAATCTTTCGTTGTGGGAGCAAGCCGCAAACGCCTGCGTCACATTAACATCAGGTATACGAACAGGGCCAGGCAAAACGCAATGGATAGCGCACCGATCAGATAGCACGTTATGCGTACTGCCTTGTCGTGATCTTCATTCCATGACTGTAGTGGATAGTTCATCTGGCGCAACCTCCACCGCGGGTGTCACTATTATATATCGTATAACGATATATAAAGCGGACCGAACTGGGCAAGGTCTGCCCAGGGGCGTGCAGCATCGTCCAGAAGGGACGCACGAATGCCACTGACTCTGGGACAAACCCGGTCCATGTGCATTCAGTCGTCGGTAGGCGCCTGCGGCATGGGTACAGTCGCCCGCTGCGCAAAGTAGAGGTAATGTAAATCGTGCGTCAATGCCACATCTCAGCGCAAGTCAACTACGTAATGCTTCCGCTCTTGGCTTGCCGGGTAATGTAATCCGAAGCACGGTAGGCGAGGGCCTGGATTGTACAGGTCGGTTGGTTACGCCCGCTAGTCACGAAACTACTTCCATCCACGATGAAGAGGTTCGAGACATCGTGGGCACGGTGATACTTGTCTACGACCGACGTTTTTGGATCATTTCCCATGCGGCAGGTACCCATTAGGTGGACGGAAACCGTCGAGTCTCCGATCGAGCTCCCCCATTTCTTGACAGCGCCGGCAGCATCGAGCAGCTCCAGCGCTCGGTCGCGAAAGAACGCCATGTTTTTGAGGTCGTCGGGATGATTCTTGTAAGTCACGCGCATGGCAGGGCAGGCCCCAGGCGTCTTTGACATCGGGGTCGAGCGTGATGCTGTTGGACTCGAGCGGCAGCGTGGTGAGATGGGTCAGGACCATCAGCGACCGGTTGTAATTCTCTTGCAGCGCCCGCTTGAAGCCGGCACCCCATTGCGGGGTGCCGGGTGGCATGCCGAACAAGCGCGTATTCAATCGGGTAGGCGTCCAGGCGAGCATCAATTCCTCCGCCGCCGTAAAAGCCGCGTTTGGGATCAGAATCGTAGAAATCGTGGATGACACGAGTTACAACCACGCTCTTGTATTCGTTCAGAGGATGCTCAAAGATGCCGTTTGCCGCTGCATCACAATCAAACATCAGATACTTGCCTACGAGTCCGTTCGAGTTGGCCAAGCCATCCGGAAACAGGTTGGACTTCGAGAGCAGAAGCAGCCGCGGGGTTTCTGCCCCGTTTGCGCAGACCACCACTGCCTTTGCTTTTTGAAATTGCTCTTGACGCTTGGAGTCAAAGAAGATCACGCCATCAACGCGCCCACGCTTGTCAGTTGAGATCTTCCGGACGTAGCAACCGGTGCGGATTTCGCATCGTCCGGTTTCCTCGGCCATCGGGATTACGCTGGCCAGAGTGCTGGACTTCGCGCCCCACTCACAGCCGAAAGAAATACAAAAGCCGCAGTGGTGGCATGCCGCCCGCCCTTTGTAAGGTTGAGACAGGATTGCCAGCGGCGCCGGGAAAGGGTGCCATCCCAGTTTCCGCGCCCCACGCTCCAGCAGCACTCCAGAAGACTTCACTGGCATTGGCGGCAAAGGATAGGGCTTGGAACGCGGAGGATCGAACGGGCTCGCGCCCGCCAAGCCGGAAATGCCCAGGTCCCATTCCGCTTTCGTATAGTAAGGTTCCAGGTCCGCGTAGGTGATGGGCCAATCCGCAAACCCAGTTCCTTCGATTGCACCCCAGCGGCTGCGTTCGATGAAATCAATCTCGTGAAAGCGCCAATAATTAGCCGTGAAGTGAACCGTCCCGCCGCCGACACATCTTCCGTACTGCACGGTAGGTACTAAGACCGCCTTATGCTTCTCAGTCTTGCGGAAGGTGTTGGGCTGGACGAGCATGATCGTTGGTCAAGAATATCTTGACCAATGTATGGGGCAGACCACACCCGCTTCTTCTTGAGCTCGTCGTGATCGAAATCCTCAGCCCGCAGGTAGGGCCCCTGTTCCAGCACCACCACCTGGAAGCCAGCCGTTGAGAGTTCTTTCGCAACCACGCCTCCTGCCGCTCCAGCCCCGATCACAACAAAGTCGACCGGGGTTGCTGGTTTCGAATCTGCTCATCCCATGGCTCCGAGGATCGCCTAATTTCCTTTTGTGATTTCCGCGTCGTAGTAGCCGAAGGGCGGCGAGAAAAATCCCTTGTTTTCAAATCCGATCAGCTTCCATCCCACTTCCTGGTAGTTACCGCCATATTCTGGCCGCGCCAGAAATCCCATAATCGTGTGCAACCGCAGCAATTCGAAAAAGTCCGATTTCTCGATCGTCTCGAGCAACTGGACTTGCTGGGTCTGCGACAGCGCTGAAAATTTCTCCACTGATGGGAAAACCTCCTTTGTTTTGGTCTGAAGATTCTTCAGCCCCTGCGTGTAGGAAGACTGCTTGTCACGATCAAACGTGACCAGGGCCCGATCTATGAAATAGATGACTTTGGCTTCCCGTGCGCCGGGCGTCTCGTCTGTGGGAATGATCTGCGCGACAACAGCGTCGATCTCGGCGGCCTGGTCCGGAGAGAAGAACTGAAATGAGATTGATGCCCCCGGCTGCGCTGCCATATGAGCATGATCGTGGGCCGCAAGAATAGCCGGCCAATGAAGGGTCAACCACGCGGCGCTAATTCCCGAAAGAGAACGAATCACAAACTGCCGTCGCGAACTGCTGTCTTGATCCACGGGAGAGCTCGGGCGATGGACTCGCAGCAAAATCATATCACCTGCCTACGCAGGAGGACTGTCTGTAGCGGAGCGAGCGGTGGTTCGGCTTTGCGTTTTCAAGCTGGCTGTCTTAGACTTCGTTCCCGGTTGGAGAAACGTCATGCCGACATCGCGAAGAACGTTCATGGGCGGGCTGGGCGCAACTGCGGCTCTCGGAATCGTAGGGAAAGGAACTGTTGTGGAAGCGAAGGGCGGGATGCCAAGCACCACGCAAGATTCTACAAACAGATGCCTCTTCTGGGTGGCAGCTTTGACTCCCTGCGACAAGAACTTAAAGTTCGACGAGGGTGTTTACGCGGACATGATGGCCTATTTCAAAGCCACCGGGGTCGATGGCGTCGTAGTGCTGGGCACGACGGGTGAATACCCCTCTTTTTCTGTGACTGAGCGGAAGAAAGTCGCCGAGACTGCTTTCAGGCACCGCAACGGATTAAACATAATAGTTTCACCCGGCACGTCGAATTTCCCCGAGACTATCGAGTTGTCACAGCATGCCGCCACCAACGGAGCGGATGGCCTGCTGATCATCCCGCCGTTCTACTACAAGCATCCGCCCTTGGAAGGACTGACCAAGTATTTCTCATTGATCTTCGAACAGGTGACAATTCCCATCAACCTGTACCACATTCCGGATACAAGCGGCGTGCCCATATCGATCGAGTTGTTGCGCAGCCTGGAAAAATATCCCAATCTTGCCGGGATCAAGGACTCTGACGACAGCGTTCCAGACTACGAGCGATTTGTACGGGAATTTCCCAAACTGAACATGAGGACCGGCACTGTAACCAATCTCAAGGCTGCTCTAGAAAACGGCATGGGCGCCATCCTCATGGAGGGTAATTTGTTTACCCGGCAAATCGCGACGGTCTTTGCCGCCAAGCGGGCGGGCAAAAGTCTCGATGGACCGCTGGCCACACTGGATGCGGCGATAAAGCTGCTGGAACCGGCGGGCGGTTATCAGTTTGGCGCAATGAAGTACGCTCTCAGCCTCCAAATGGGGACTCGCCAGACTTACCAACGGCCGCCTCATGCCGACGTCACGGATGATCAAAAAGCGAGAATGAAGGTGGCGTTAGAGAAGATGAAGCAGTTGGGTTGAAAGTAGATTGCTGCTTCGCAGCGAGGCGAGCGTGGGTTTGAGAAAAAGCAATCGGTGGAACCGTATGGTCTGGTCCATCGTCTTTGGCCTCGTAGGGATTCCCACGTGTGCGTATGCCCAGTATCGCCCCAAGGAAACTGAGTGGCCAACCTACGCGGCCGATCTCGCCGGTACAAGGTACCGGCCGTTCGACCAGATTAACGCCTCCAACTATAACGACCTGGAAGTCGCTTGGCGCTTAAAGACGGACAATTTCGGTAACCGCCCGGAATACAAACTGGAGGGGACGCCGCTGATGGTCAATGGCGTTCTGTACACCACGGCTGGGTCGCGCCGGGCAGCCATCGCCGTCGATGCCGCTACGGGCGAATTGCTCTGGGTGCACGGCGAACACGAGGGAAAACGTGGCGCCGCTGCTCCCCGTCAACTCTCTGGTCGTGGATTGGCCTATTGGTCTGACGGCAAAGTAGAACGCATTTTCTATTTCACTCCAGGGTATCGGCTCGTCTGCCTCGACGCCAAGACCGGAGCCCTTGTACCTTCCTTTGGAAACAATGGAATAGTCGATCTCAAGCTGGACGATGATCAAACCATTCTTCCGGACCTGGTGACCGGGGAGATTGGGCTGCATTCGACGCCGATCGTGGCCGGAGACACGATCATAGTAGGTGCCGCCTTTCGGGAAGGCTTCACTCCCAGCAGCAAGCGTAACAACAAAGGCTACGTACGAGGGTTTGACGTGCGCACCGGGAAGCGCCTCTGGATCTTCCACACCATCCCTAAGAAAGGCGAGTTCGGCTACGACAGCTGGTTGAACGGGTCCGACGAATACACTGGCAACACGGGCGTATGGACCCAGATCACCGTAGACGAGCAGCTCGGGCTGGTTTACTTGCCAGTAGAGTCCCCGACGGGCGACTTTTACGGTGGGCACAGGCCGGGCAACAATCTGTTCGGCGAGAGTCTGGTCTGCGTAGATCTGAAAACCGGAGAGCGGAAGTGGCACTTTCAATTGGTGCACCACCCGCTTTGGGACATGGATATATCCTCTGCACCAATTCTTGCCGATATTACGGTAAACGGGCATGCCGTGAAGGCGGTCGCCCAGCCGAGCAAGCAGGGTTTTCTTTATGTATTCGATCGCGTGACTGGAAAACCGGTCTGGCCGATCGAGGAACGGCCCGTGGAAGTTGGCAGGGTACCGGGCGAATGGTACTCACCAACTCAGCCAATACCGACCAAGCCACCAGCTTACAGCCGAAACGGTGTATCGATCGACGATCTGATCGACTTCACGCCTGAGTTTCGCAAACAGGCTGAAGCCTTGGCCTCGAGATACCATCTCGGGCCGGTGTTTACGCCTCCGGTGGTAAGCAAGAGCGACGGTCCGCTGGGCACGCTCACACTGGGAACGGCGGACGGGGGGACGAACTGGCCGGGCGGCTCTTACGATCCCGAGACGCACATCCTGTATGCCTTTGCTTGCAACGCCTGCCTTGAACCCATCGGACTTGTGCCTCCTCCGAAAGAACTCTCGGATATGAACTATGTTTACGGCACGGCGGGAAAGGAAGTGCGCATGATCAACGCCGCGGGCACCGACTCCAGCGCCGACGCCGTGAAGCCCGTCAGGAAACCGGCTGGGAGCAGTAGCGAGTGGACCGTTTTGAGTGTGGATGGCCTGCCGTTGATCAAACCGCCGTATGGAACGATCTCGGCGATCAACCTGGACACCGGCGAGATAGTATGGCAAATTGCGCATGGTGAAACGCCAGACTTAATCCGCAATCATCCCGCGCTAAAGGGACTCAAGATTCCACGCACCGGGCAAGAGACCTGGAACGTCGGCACGCTAGTTACCAAGACACTGGTCATCGCCGGGGACGGGATGGTGACCACGGGTCCGGACCATCCCAGAGGCGCCATGCTGCGGGCGTACGACAAGAGGACCGGCAAAGAAGTCGGCGCAATCTACATGCCCGCGCCCGAGAGTGGCTCGCCCATGACCTACATGCTGAACGGCAAGCAGTACATCGTCGTGGCCGTCAGCGGCGGCAACTACTCAGGCGAGTACATTGCGTTCGCACTTCCGTCCGAGGAGCAATGACCGTAGCGAGAGAACTAGAGCTCCGAAGCCAGGATGAATGAGGATGAGAGTTGGGGCCATGGCGATCTTGGTTGCACTCGCACTCGGGGCATCTTACCCAACGCTTCGTGCACAAGCTCCTCAACCGGAGTCCGCCTCGGATACGCGTTCGGTTTGGGATGGAGCGTATACGGAAGAACAAGCCCAGCGTGGCGAGCCCCTCTATCGTGCAAGCTGCGCGTCTTGCCACGGCGATACGCTGAAGGGAGCCGGAGAAGTACCTCCGCTTTCCGGTGGGCCTTTCATGGCCAATTGGAATGGCCTCACGCTCGGCGATCTGTTCGAAAGAATTCGTAGAACCATGCCGCAAGACAAGCCCGGGCGACTGAGCCGGCAGTACAAGGCAGATATCCTGGCTTATGTGTTGAGCGTCAACAAATTTCCCGCAGGTAAGACGGAACTCAAGCACCAGACGGAGTTTCTGAGAGAGATCCGGTTCGAGGCGACAAAACCAGATGGGAAATGACGACGAACATCTGATCGTCACCAGTAGAAGGATCCCGGATTCGCGATTTCCATCAATCGAGGTGTGACCCGTGAAAAGAACGTTTCCCCTGATCGTACTCGGTGCGGCGATGATCGGATACATCGTCGGCCATACCACAAGGCCGGCGTCGCAGCCAGTCCTCACCGGTCACTTTGACGATTTGTCGGTGGTTCAAAACGCTCTCGCGCAGAGTAACAAACCTGAAGTCATGCCCTTCGGGTTCAACAATCCGGGGGATCCTCCGCTTGCGCCCGACGCGCCGCCGATCACGCATTGGAGTATTGACGACATCAAAAAAGCACACACCGAGATGGCGGAGAAGGCGTCCAAACTGCTGAGTCAGCCAGGCAGCGGAAGCAGCCAGTCTTTTGGCGGCGGACCCGTGGCGGTGAGCACTCGCAATTTCAGCATGTTCATGCTCTACCGCGTCCATCGCGACCAGCCGGTGCTCAGTCTCACCAAAGTGAATAGCGTGTGGGATGATGCCGAGCAACACGCTGGCGCCTACGACTTCTATGTTTTCACCGGCGGCTCCGGTCAGATGATCGTTGGCGGGAAGATCGAGAACCGGAAGAACCTGATGGATAAGGACGGGCCGGTGCCGGGCGAATATCGTGGGCAACCAGTGATCGGCGCGCAGACCTTCAATGTAAAGGCAGGCGACTGGTTACTCATTCCGCCAGACACCCCGCATCAGCCCAAACCTGACACTGGAGGCTTCAGCTACATGATTATGAAAATCAATGTCGGCATCTATCCCTGGAATCTAATCCGTTAAGGCAACGAAGACGGTTGTCCCAGTGCAATACTTTTCTGGTTCTCGCCAACTAATTTTGCAAAAGCGGCCGGGGCAGCATGCTTTTCCCAACTGTTATTTCTTATGAACACGGAATGCAAACACATCGCTGATCAACTGTTCTCCACTCTCAATGGAGAAGCATGGTACGGGGACTCTGTGCAAAAGATCCTTGAAGGTATCACGCCCGAGCAGGCTCTTTCGCATCCGATTCCTTCTGCCCATTCCATCTGGGAGCTGGTTCATCATGTGGAAGCCTGGTGTAAGTTTGCTTACGGGGCCGTGCAAGGGATCGCAATACCCGGCTGGCCGGACATGCCCCAGGAACAGGATTTCCCGCCTGTTATCGACAAGGATGATCGGGCTTGGCAACAAGCGCTACGGTCGTTGTTTGCGAGCCACCTGAAGTTGGTTGAAGCAATCAAGGGATTCGGCGATTCGCGCCTGGAAGCGACGGTGCCAGGCAGACCGTACAAGTTTTACCGACTCTTCCAAAGCACGACCCAGCACGCGGTGTACCACGCCGGGCAAATTGCACTATTGAAGAAAGCGCTAGACTAAACGATCGGGCGGATTCCCGTCTGCAACGCAAAGCACAAACTAGTCCGGGCCGGGACCGTGATCCTATTTTCCGCTCAGCTTCGCACGATCTTTCAGGCGATGCACCAGCGAATGGCATCCGGCACACAGCGTGATCAGGTTCTCCTCGGAATCATCGCCGCCCTGGCTGCGAAATTCCTTGTGGTGAACCTCCAGGTTTGATCTGGCTCCGCAAGATTGGCATCTCCAGCCATCGCGCCGCAGCACTTGCTTCCGGAGTTGTTCGTACGACTCGGGATCAAGCCGCAGGCGTGGCTGCTTGGGCCGAATCCGGTTCACGAAGCCTTCTCGGTCACTTCGTGCAGAAAAGCCTGCCGTTGTTCGCCAGGCAGAAATTTGAAGAACCGTGACATGGACTGCAGGAGCACGGTTGGGTCCTCATTTTCGAGGTTCGCTCCCGCCAGGAAGTCCGCGCAGATCATCTCCAGGCAGTAGCCTCGCGACTTGTCCGTTCCCAGCATCAAAGCTGCCGTCTCAATCGCCTGCTCGACCACCGGAATCTGGGTCTTGTACAGCTTGAAGTAGATAATCTCCCACGGTTCCGATTCCCGCCCCGTCAGTTCCTTCTCCACCTCCCGCTTGAACTCATCCTTCGGCAGTGAGCGCGCTTTGTGCAGCCAGGTTGCACAATCGAACTCCTGCCCATCCCTCCTGGCCACTTTCGCCAACTCCAGTCCCTTCGTCCATCCCACTTCCTTCAGTTCCTTTCTGGCCTGCGGTGGCAGGTGCTCATGGATCGACATGAGGTAGTACGCCTTCCGCCTCGACTCCGGAAACCGCCTCGCCAGAAACTCGTCAAAGGACTTCAGTTTCTCCAGCCGCCAGTACTGCCCCGCCCGCACTTCACACAGATATCGTCCCAGTTCCACGAACCGGGTGTCCCGCTCGGCTTCAGACCTTCGCTCCCAGGCCAGGATCTCGTCGATCTTGGTCAGAACGAACAGAGCCCGCTTGCGATTGAGCTTGGGCAGCATGGGCGGAATCCTAGTACGTAAGCTCGTCAAGCCAACCAAGGTCGTCTGCTCCTGGGCGCCGTACCAGCGCCGCTTCGGTCAGATCCGGTCGTCCCAGACAGAGCCCGATATAGGGACAGCTGGTGCAGGGGTTCTGGGGAAAGCGGATGCCACTGTGGGGCAGGAACTCGGCCGCTTCGATCCGTCGGATCGAGTCCTGGACCAGATGGCCGAACTCTTCGCGCTGTTCGTCGCTGATGGTGGTCCGGAAGTACTGAATCTCGACCAGCCGCTTGCGGACAAACACCACCTGAGCCACGTCGGCGATGCCGGTGACCCAGGAATAGCAAACCAGCTGAGGATCGAGAGCCAGCAATCCGGCTGGTTCTTCCGGATAGCGGCTGGCGGTGGTCTTCCACTCCAGCAGGCAGCGAGTGCCGTCCAGCTCTCCGATGGCATCCACGTAGGCCACGAAGTCGTTCTGCCCGGCCAAGGGCTTGGTGAACTTGACCTGCAAGTTGCGCCGAGGCTGGCGGATGCGAATCCGATCGTCCTGGGCGAAGCGATCGAGCAGCTGCACGCCCGACTGCAGCATGCGGTCCCAGCTGTCCCGCTCGGAATAGTGGAGACCGCTGTCCCGGTGGGCAGACCCATTCCCGGTAGAGCACCGCGGCGGCATCCTGCCGCTGGAAGTAGGCAGCCACGGCTTGCTCGAATGCCCGGCCAAACAGCATGGCTGCCCGGGTGTCTTTCTCCTTCCAGCCATCGAGGTAGCGATGCTTGTAGCGGCGCGGGCAGGACAGATACTGGCTGATCTGGGTATAGCTGTAGGTCATGAGGACACCTCAGACCCACGAGTGATCGCTGTCGGTAAAGACGGAGAGTTCTTCCCACCGGGCCGCCGGCGCAAAGCCGTCGAAGTTGAGGACCGAGATGCCGTGTACGGTGACTTCGCTGACCTTGACCACGCCCCACAGATCGATCAGGGCCTTGTCGTCGATCTCATTCTTTCCCAGCAGTTCGGCGTCGTAGCCGAAGTCGCGCAGGAACCAGCTCAGCTTCCACATTGCCTCTGGCTGTGCAGTACAGGCGGCCGGTCATGAAACACCCGGTCAGATGCTTGGGCTTGAGGACGGCGAAGCGGATCTCGTAATAGGGCTTCTGCTTGTGCCAGCGATACTGGGCCCGATCCACCCGGACCAGGAAGATCCCGTCCGGAACCGAGTGAATGGCCGACACATCCGCCGGGCGGAGAGACTCGAAATAGCGCCTCATGCTGCACCTTCCTTGTTTCCGGGATAGCTGTTGAGCTGGCAGAGCAGGGCATTGCGGTCTTTCTCGGCCCAGTCGGCCAGGTGGGCGACGAAGCCTTCGACCTGCTCGCGGGTGGCTTCGCGGAGGGTTTTGGTGCCGCAGAAATCGACGGCGTAGGACTTGACCAGGTTGGCATCGAGCTGGTGCTGGCGGATCAGCTGGCAGAGGCGGTCGCGGACTTTGGGGCCGCCGTAGTTTCCGTTCTTCCCATTGACCGGCTGGGGCGGGAGCTTCTTCGACTCCCGGGAGGACGGAGCCGGTTCGGCAAACGAGCCGATCTCCTCGACCGAGCAGATGCCGATGCCGTAGGCCTTGCGCAGGGCCCGGTTGACCGCCCGGGTCTCGGCCACCCGCATCTCGGCGCCGTGGACCAGGGGAGAGACATTGGAGGGATCGGCATCGCCGTAGCCGACGAAGCCTTTGCACGTTCGGGATTTGAAGACAGTCGCCTTGAATGCCCAGTGCCCCAGAGCTCTGTTGCAGAACTCGCGCACGGGATGAATCCGAATCCCGTAACAGCGACGTCGAGTCGCGAGGCCTAACAGGCCAGAATGGGTGACATACCACTTTGCGTTTAGCAATTGGATGTCACCAGACAGGACGGATAGTCCGTGTCTCTCGATCATTCGGCCAAGTTGCTGCGCATGTATCTTGGAAATCTGCTCTGGCCACAGCTGCCTTGCCAATCGAATTTCTCTCAGCACCACACAGTTAGCTTTATCCATTGCTCCCTTCTCTAGTATGATATCACTTAACTGATATCATAATTAATATTATAACTGTGATATCACATTGTCAAGACGGAAACCTCGTTCTTGCGGGGAACTGATAAGTAGGGGATGGATTAGTGCTTAGTGGGTTTGGCGAATACGACTTCAGCCGCTTTCAGAGCGGCAGACGCGACAAAATTGCTGATTGTCACATTTTGCTTCTTGGCAGCTTTTACGACTTTCGCGGCCTCTTCTTCTGAGTAGTACGAGAGGATGGTTTTCCGCACGGTATTGTGCAAACGACGTCGCGTAATGCGTTGGCCTGTGGTCACTTGAAGGATGTTAGCAAAAACCGACCGAAAAAGAGCAGAGCGCATCCATTGAGGCGCCAATCTTTTCTGAAAAGGAGCATGGCACCAGGTCGAAACAGACAACCTCGCCTGATTTTCTGGCGTGCATTCCGCGCGCCATCGAACCCCACTTACACCCTATCTGGGCGCCACGTTTGGCTGGATTCTCGGCAATATGCCACAAGGATCGAAGCCGTTGGGCTGACCCAAGAAATGTACGTCTTCGATCCGGAAACATTGTTCGACGGCGGCCCGTCCAGGCAGATGCGTTATCGCCCGACCCTCGACAGCGACTTTTCGGTCCTAGTCGTGCTCTACCGAGAGGGCGAATTGAAACCTTCATGTCCAGCGGATCAGAGGTGATCTCTGAGGCAGTGTTTCCATGGTCGGCAGAGTTCGCGATCGGCCTATGCCTGTTGTAAGTGGCGGCAAACCTTAGACATCGCTGAAGATCAAGTCAGGCTCTTGACATCTATGCTACCCTAGCCAGTAGTTTCTTGGAAGTTTTCCTCGATTTGAACGTATCTCTGACGATTGGGATGTATTCTGAAACGACCCGGTAGGTATCCTCTGTACCAATTTGTGGGTGTCCAACCCACATAAAGACGCGGTTGTGTGTCGTCTGTTCAGCCGAGGCAGGCTTTCGCAGAGTCCGACCGCGCCTTTCTAGGAGGATGCGGTGCCCAATCGCCCTGTCGGAATTGACCGAACGTCATGCATTCAGACGTTCGACGTGGTCCTACCAGATCTAACAATCGAATCCGTCCTCGATCCGGCTCACCCGAACCAACTCCAGTTGCATATATTGGACGGCACAATATCGCACGGCGCCTACGGTCAGCCATCTAGGCGATACGTACGCCCCAGCGTCAATCGCAACCGGTCTTGCCCAGGCAATTCGTTTTCCCACCGGGAGCAAATCCTTCGGATCGGCACAAAACTAACCTCATCAATGCTGCAGTTTCTGACCCATTATGCCCATCTGCTACCCGATAGCGCCGCCCTTCTCGTTGCATTTGCCCTGGCGAGCTGGTTTACGGACTGCCTTCCCCTCGCACCGATCCTGTACTTGCTCGGACCCGATATCGAAGTGAGGTTGGTCCTGCGACTGATGTCGTGTATCCGCCGCCGACCCGCCCTGCTCGCCGACGTCGATATAGCGTCTCTTGCAACTTTGCCCAGCCGTCTCAACCCCACCCTACTGATCAGTCAGCGCAATCTCGGTCGACGCGTTACGCAAATTCTGTTGGCTTCGAATAACCCGCACTTTCGCATCGCACGTGGAACTGGGCAAATTTACGCCTACGGAGCGAAAGCCTTTTGTGTCGATCCCGAATTCGCAAATGAGCCCGGTGTGCAGATAAGCCTTTCCCCGGCGCTGGACCCGTTGCCGGCACTGACTGACGCAGACGAGAAAACCAATTCGGACGATCTACAAGCAAAGCTGCTTCGATACCGCGCGCTCAACCGTGCGCGCGTGCGCAACGCCAAACTCGATACCCACGACTTCGTTCCCGCGATGCGCGATGAAGCGCGCGCCTGGCTGGCTCCCATTTGCGACTGTCCGGATCTGCTGCAGTCCGTGAGGAACTCATTGCTGCAACAGAATCGACAGCTTGAAGGAAAACGTTTTTCCGACAACCGGTGCCTTGTCGCGGAATCCGCGCTGTTCTTTTGCCACGAGACGGATAGGAAGCATTTTTTTGTTGGCGAGCTGGCGAGCGAAGTAAACAATTTGCGGGAGGGTCGCCATGAAAAGCGCAGCATGACGAACAAGACGGCCGGATCATTGCTTCGTGGCCTAGGAATCCCCGCTGAGCGAGTCACTCGGGGTTATAGAGTTCTCGCTAACGGATTCCCTTCGCACGCGAATCCACCAAGTCGCACGTGACTACCAGGTCTTTGCGACGCAAGACGCCGTCGCAAGGTGCCGCCATTGTTCAACGCACAAGCTCACTGGATGAATATGGCCGATCATTGTGTATGTATGTACTTTGAAGAAACTTGAGAACAAACATCAATCCTTGAAAGGAAATCAGTATGCGAAACGCTGCAGACAGAGCCCAGCTCGCGGCCTCACTCAAAAGGCTGGCCCGGGCAGGATGCCCAGTCGATACTTCGGTTGCGGACGCAGAGGATCAACGCGGCGACCTCGAAATCAATCAGCTCGGGGAATCGATGGTGTTCGACCTACCCTACGGTGGCACGGGCTACCTCTTAGATTTGGAAATCATCAATCAGACCTCGAAAACAATTTACTGTTCCGAGGCCCTCGGGCTGCGGATGCCATGGGAAGATCCATTATTTGCATGGCTGCCAGATCCAAGGGAGAATCCCCGGAAGTTTTCGTATTTGCGTAGAAACCGGAACGGTCGCAGCGAGATTGTTCATGCCACATCCGATTCTTATTGTTTTTTCGGCGGCACGGAACTTGAGTATTCCCGGGAGCTAGTCCTTAATCACATTCTCATCAAGCGCCGCATCTTGGCTCCAGGGCGTCCGCTGAGAGGGTTACTCTTGGCCCGGGGAGGCCCACTGCCGAACCATCTGCGGCACGGCCAATGGATCGAACCAACGCTCTCCCTCGTTTCGTCCACGCATACTGACTACACCACGACCATTCGCTTGTGGATCGATCGTATGGAAGCAAAGCCAAAGTTGGCACGAGAATACAATCATCATGGGGAACTTATTGATAATGTTGGGGTGCAGCTAGCAATGAGCCCGGTGGCACCTATGACTGCGGGGTCGTGAGCCTAGAAGATTGCGGTTCTGCGCCCCTGCGACCAGCCTTGTCGCTAACGGCACTTGATCATTGGTGAGAATCACAATCCGGGAGTTTAGAGCAAGATAGTAAACCAAGAAGCCAATAAATGTTTTCAAGCTCGAGCAATGGTGGCGAAGCGGTGGCGATCCGTGGAACCGTTCTAATCGGCAAGGATTAGTGCGGACATCGGCAAACCTTTCTCCTCCTTGCGCAGCGGCGCGTTTCAATACACTGTTAGAATCGCAGAATGTTTTATCGCTCTGATAATCGCTCGCCGGACCAGATGCGTCCGGTCAATATCGTTCCCAATTTCATCAGTACGGCGGAAGGTTCGGTGCTGATCGAAGTCGGCAACACGCGCGTGATCTGCACCGCTTCGGTCGAAGAGACTGTGCCCGCATTCATGCGCAACCGCGGCAAAGGCTGGATTTCCAGCGAGTACAGCATGCTGCCGCGGGCTACGCTGACGCGTACGCCGCGCGAGGTAAACAAGGGACGCCCCAGCGGACGAACTCATGAAATCCAGCGCCTGATCGGGCGGTCGTTGCGCGCGGTCACGGATATGGATCGCATGGGCGAGCGCACCATCTGGATCGACTGCGACGTGATCCAGGCGGATGGAGGCACGCGCACGGCGTCCATTACCGGCGCGTTCGTCGCGCTTGGGCTCGCGCTCGAGAAGCTGGTCCAGGCGGGGACCCTGACTTCAGTTCCCTTCCGCGATTACGTGGCTGCGGTCAGCGTGGGCATGGTGGATGGTGAAATCCTGCTCGACCTGTGCTACGAAGAAGACTCGCGCGCCGATGTGGACATGAACTTTGTGATGACCGCTGGGCGCAAGCTGGTGGAAGTGCAGGCCACGGCGGAGCATCAGGTGTTTGACGAAGAGCAGCTGGGAAAAATGATCGGCCTGGCCGGTCAGGGTGTGCAGGCGACTGATCGCCAAGCAACAGGCGGTGTTGGGGACGTTGACCTTGCGTCAGTAGTGTTCAGTTGGGACGATATGAGTGCGTCCCTTACTATTTAAGCACCCTTCACCCACCCTTTACCCACCCTGCAAAAGCGCAAGGGTGGGGCACCCTCTCACCTCTTCCCTTTTGCTACGGCGGTGAATAGTGGGGCGCCCCAGGTGCTGATGGCGAGCAGCGAGCCGAACAGGATCACGGCATCGATGCTGGAGCGTCCTTCGCGAACGAAGTAAACATCCTTCAGGTTCAGCCACAGCGCAAATTCATCGAGCGTCAGAGCCGCACCCAGCCCATAAAGCAGAGACAACAAGCGACTGGCGAAGACGGACGAAGAATCGCTGCCGTTGCCGATCTCGCAAAGCCAGCAATATCCCACCAGCAGCAAGATGAGAATGCCGAACACCAAGTGATGAATGTGACGGCCTTCCATGGTGATGTAGTGGAAGGGCGGAATATGGTGCACGATGCAAAACACCATGCCTCGCACCGTGGCAAAGGTCAGAAAGAAACTGACGGACGCGACGAACAGCCTGCGCCGGGGACGGTCTACGATGTGCTCGCGGAGAAGGCCGCCAACGCGAGTACGCATAAGCAGCAGCAGTAATACCGCCGTCATCACCAGAAGAAACGGCATCAAGATCAAGTCGATGTGCAAACGCATGGGCGATTCAACCTCGGTGACGATTCCGGAGCGGGCTTCCCTGCTCTTGGATGTCAGGCTGCGTGAAGGAATGAAAGGTATCACCGCAAATGCGGAATGTAAATTTGACGTGGATATTGGTAGCGTCCGCTCGCATGGAAGGAAGGACGGCTGAATTTGCTCCGAGCAATCCGGACAACTAGGTCACGGACCAAAAGTGCGATATTTTGTTACCCTCGGAGGCTTCATGCAGGCGGGCAGCATTCAGGCGCTGGAAATAGTGTTTCTTTTGCTTCTGCTTTTTGTCGTGGTTTTTGGGGCGCTGGCGCGGCGATTGCAGATTCCATATCCGATCGTTCTGGTGCTGGCTGGGCTGCTTCTGAGTTTTGTTCCGGGCACTCCGAAAATCACCCTCAACCCGATGTCATTTTCTTTGTGGTCCTGCCCCCGCTTTTGTACAGCGCCGCATGGCTGACCTCGTGGCGTGAATTTTCCTACAACCTGGTCAGCATCTTGTTTCTGGCCTTCGGCCTGGTCCTATTCACAGTATTAGGCGTCGCGCGGGTAGCACCTTGGTTTTTCTCCGGGTTCGACTGGCGCATGGGCTTTGTGCTGGGCGCAGTGGTGGCGCCGACGGACGCGATTGCCGCTACGTCGATCGCGAAGCGGGTGGGACTGCCCAAACGGATCGTCGATCTGCTCGAGGGCGAGAGCCTGGTTAATGATGCCAGTGGATTGCTGGCACTGGAGTTCGGTATCGCCATGCTGGTACGGGGAGAGACTGCAACGATTTCTGCCGGCCTGGTGCGGCTCCTCTATCTGACGACGGCCGGAATCGCGATTGGTTTGCTGATCGGAGCCATCGTGAACTGGGTGGAAGTAGCGCATTGACCACGGCCCCATCGAGATTGCGCTCAGCATTATGGTGCCCTACGTGACTTATCTCGCGGCCGACTCGGTCCATGCCTCCGGGGTACTGGCGGTGGTGGCCTGCGGACTCTATCTCAGCCGCAAGAGTTCAACCTTTTTCTCGGCCAGCGTGCGACTGCAGGTGTGGGCGGTTTGGGACTGCGCTGACCTTTATCCTGAACGGGCTGGTCTTTGTGCTCATCGGGCTCCAATTGCCCACGGTGCTGGCAGGAATTCGCGATCACAGTCTGAGACAACTGCTGCTTTACGGCATCGATCTTCAGCGCGCTTCTGATCGCGTTACGGCTGTTTTGGACTTTCCCCGGCGCATTTGTGGCGAACCTGATACGCCGACGTATCCTCCATCAAAAAGAGCCGCGCCCGCCAGGTGCGGCAGATCTTTATTGTGGGCTGGACCGGGATGCGTGGAGTGATCTCGCTCGCAGCAGCGATTGCCTTGCCGACAACTCTGGCCAACGGCGCTCCGTTCGCGCAACGCGATCTGATCATCTTTCTCACTTTCAGCGTGATTCTGGTGACGTTGGTGTTGCAGGGTCTGACTCTGCCACCGTTGGTTCGTGCGCTGGGCCTGGCAGGCACTGAGGGCCGCAACACCGAGGAAGAAGCAAGCCCGGTGCATCATTCTGGAAGCTGCACTCAGTTATCTGAAGCGAGTCCGCGAGGAGGACAGCAGCGGCCTGGACGAGATTTACGACGACCTGGAGCAACATTACGAGCATCGCCTGGCCACTCTTAAGGGAGACGTGAACGACATCCATACCAATCACTACCGGGCAGTCGGTGAAGCTGTCTCGCGACCTGCTGCGAGTGGAGCGGCAAACTGCGGTCCGCCTTCGCAATGAAGGCCGGATCAATGACGAACTGCTGCGCGATCTGGAACGGGAGCTGGATTTGAGCGAGACCCGGTTTCTGTCCGGCAGCACGTGAGTTGAATGGCGGTGTCGGATTATCCGATCAAGGCTCCGCCGATCATGACTAAAGGAATCGCCAACAAATGCCGATTAGAGCCTCAGGCGCAGTGTCGACTCGCAATTTCGTCAGTTGCGATACCTGAACGCCATACCGAGTACGCACCATGTGCGGTCGCCATGACAGAGAAACCGCAATCCTGCCGCTGCTAGCCTCGTCGCCCGTGGGTTCTGCTGCGCTCCATCTTCAAGCGAAGTGAAGAGGTGGTTCCCTGCACCGACCCACGACATTCGGACGTTCCGACCCTGCGTGGCGCGGAGATGGCCGCCGTGTACTACAACCTGCGGGTGGCAGGCGACTTTTACGAATTCCTGCGAGTGGGGCCGTCCCGGGTTTTGTTCGGCTTGCTCGACCTGGCCGGGCGGAGAGAGGACACTCGCGAGATCCTCATTGCGGCGCAGCAGGCATTCCGAACCAGCGCTCCCCAGCTCTTTGCCGGGGACGATTTCAATGAGGCCGAAGCCATCATCGAGCTGTGTCATGAGGTGAATCGCACCATCCTGCAATGTGCCGGCGGAGTGCGAAGCTGTCCCGCATTCATGGGCTGCTACAACGAGGATCTGGGCACGGTGTGCTATACCAATGCCGGACACACTCCCGGCATTACTTCGTGACCATACCGGCATCACGCCACTGGAGGCACCGGCCTACCGCTCGGGCTGTTCTCGCATGCGACGCAGAGCGCGTCCACGTGCGCCCTGGTGCCGGGCGCGGTGCTCCTGATTGTCTCTCGCGGAATTGTTGAAGCCGAATTTGGTGGCGAGGAATTCGGACTGGAGGGCGTGAAGCAAAGTTTTCAGAGCGCCACCGTCACTACGGCCCAGGATCTTTGTCTGACCATCCTTCGAACCGCCCAGCAATTCATGCGGGTTCCACCCACCCACAATGACGTAACCACGCTCGCCATTGCTGCGCAACCTCTAGGGCAAGCGACGCTGACTCCCGTGTTTTCTCCATTGTTTCGCGTATTGTTGCTTGATGGTGGTTTACAATTGAGAGCGATTTCACGCACTCATCGGAGGAATCTATGAAACTTACACCGGGAAAACTGGCCGGGCTGAGGAACGTTTCGAACGAGCGCGGGGTCATCGCCGCCGCTGCCATGGACCAGCGCGGTTCGCTGCAGAAATCGCTCGCCAAAGAAAAGGGCGGCGAAGTAGGCGATGCGATGATGGAAGAGTTCAAGTCGCTGGTCACGGAAGTGCTTACGCCCCATGCCAGCGCCATCCTGCTCGATCCGGAGTGGGGCCTGCCCGCCTCCAAACGCCGCGCCAAGAACGCCGGATTGCTGCTGGCTTACGAGAAAACCGGATACGACAAGACTGGTCCCGGACGTTTGGGCGACCTGCTGGAGCACTGGTCGGTGCGGCGGCTGAAAGAAGCGGGCGCGGACTGTCTGAAGATTCTGCTCTACTACACGCCGTTCGATCCCAAAGACGTCAACGACAAGAAACATGCCTGGGTGGAGCGCATCGGCGACGAATGCCGCGCCAACGACATTCCCTTCTTCCTCGAATTTGTGGGCTACGAAGAGGGCGCGGACGAGAAGGGTCTCGACTACGCCAAGAAAAAGCCGGAGATCGTTGCCCAGAGCATGAAGGAATTCAGCAAAGATCGCTATGGCGTGGATGTGCTGAAAGTCGAAGTGCCGGTGAACATGAAGTTTGTTGAAGGCGCCAAAGCATATGCCGGACAGAAAGCTTACAGCCGGACGGAAGCGGCGGGGCTGTTTCTGAAAGCGGCGACGGCCACGACCAAGCCGTTCATTTATCTTTCGGCGGGAGTAAGCAATGCGGAGTTCACCGAAGCCCTTGAGCTGGCCGCGGAATCAGGAGTGAAGTTTAACGGCGTACTGTGCGGGCGCGCGACCTGGAAGGAAGGGATTCCGATCTATGCCAAGCAGGGCGCGAACGCTTTCCGCGAGTGGCTGCAGTCTGAGGGCGTGAAGAATATCAACAACGTGAACGAACGGTTGAAGGCTGCCACGTCGTGGTACTCGATTTATGGGGTTGAGCAGGTGCTGGCCAGCGCTTAGGTTCATGGGTTGGGCCAACTGTTTACACCAACCGGTTAAACCACTAAGGGCACGAAGGTTCACGAAGGAAATCTTTTCCTTCGTTCTACTTCGTGCCTCTTTTGCCGTGATCCCAGGTACTTAGTTCGGTTAGGCGGTTCGGCTGTCGCGCATCCTGACCTCCAACGGTGGGCGAGACGCCCACCGGACAGCCGCCGAGACGGCTCTACTTTGCCCGTGCCAATTGCTAAGATCATTCTTTCGCCTTTTCAGGCTCAGTCATTACCGCGTTTCACCCAACTCCGATCATCGACGGTCGATAAGAATGTAAAGATGTTGAATCGTGCGTGATGCCGTTTGCGTCGGAATAGTGAGGAAGCGGATGAAATGAAGACTGGCGAGTCAACTGCTCTGATTACAGGAGCTTCCGGGGGCATCGGATATGAACTGGCGAAACTCTTCGCTAGAGATCATCACAACCTAGTTCTGGTTGCGCGCAACGAAGCGAAACTAATGCAATTTGCTGATGAACTTCAGCGCCAGTTCGGAATATCGGCCAAGGCGGTCGCGCTGGATCTGGCCACGCCTACCGCGCCGCAGTCGCTTTTCGAGCAACTGCAGCGCGATGGCCTGAAGGTGAACATTCTGGTTAACAACGCCGGCTATGGCAAGCTGGGAGAATTTGCGGGAATTCCACTGGAAGAGAGCCTGGGACAGATTGAGCTCAACGTAACCGCCCTGACCTGCCTCACCAAACTGTTTCTCGGGCCGATGCTTGAGCGCGGTTCGGGAAAGATTATGAATGTGGCCTCAACCGCGGGTTTTCAGCCGGGTCCGCGGATGGCGGTGTACTACGCTAGCAAGGCGTATGTGATTTCGTTTTCCGAGGCGGTTGCGAATGAGTTCTCCGACAAGGGGATTACTGTGACTTGCCTGTGCCCTGGACCCACGGAGACCGACTTCGCGAGCCGTGCGGGAAATGACAAATCGCGTTTGTTCAAGCAACTTGATCCCATGGACGCGAAAACGGTCGCGCTCCAGGGCTATCGCGGACTGATGGCCGGTAAGACCCTGGTCATCCCTGGATTAAGGAACTGGTTGCTGGTCGAGGCGCTGCGGATCAGCCCGCGGAAGTGGGTGACGGCAGTCTCACGCCGATTGATGGACAAAGTGGAATAGGTTGGCTTCAGGGATAAAAAACTTGGCTAATAGCAGCTCTCTTTCTCGATACACATAAATGTGATATATTTACACATCAAGAAAAAGCGGTGCTTCATGCGGACCAACATTGATATCGACGACCAGTTGATGCGGCAGGCTATGCGGCACAGCGGCGCCCGCACGAAGAAAGCCACCGTGGAAGCGGGTCTGCGGCTCCTGGTAGAAACTCATGCCCAGCGTTCCATTACCCGGCTCCGGGGCAAGGTGCGATGGCAGGGTGATCTTAACCAGTCACGTCTGGGTCGAGTTCGCTCGCAGGCTTGATTGATGGTCATTATCGACACCACGGTCTGGATCGATTATCTGCGCGGCACCGACAATCCAGAGACGCATTGGCTGGAACGCGAACTCCAACAGCAGCGACTGGGATTGACTGATCTGATTCTTTGCGAAGTGCTTCAGGGTATTCCTGGCCGTGTTCTCTTCACGCAAGTTCGCGACGAACTCCTGAAGTTTCACGTCTTTCAGACCGGCGGAACCGAGCTCGCCATCGAAGCCGCGAAAAACTATCGCCACTTACGGCAACGTGGTCACACGGTGCGCAAGACCATCGATTGCCTGATCGCAACTCATTGTCTCCGGGCAGGCCATCGATTGCTTCATCGCGATCACGACTTTGATCCCTTTGAAAGGCAGTTGGGGTTGCAAGTCGTGCATGCATAAGCGCTCTTCTGCCGAGCTCTGCTCGGCTGGGCATCCGCCCTTACGCGGGCTGGGTGAAAACCTTACTCCCACTCGATCGTTCCTGGGGGCTTCGAAGTGATGTCGTAGACCACGCGGTTCACGCCTTTCACTTCGTTTACGATGCGGCTGGAGATGGTTTTCAGGACTTCGTGCGGCAGCGGCACCCAGTCGGCGGTCATGCCGTCTTCGGAATGGACGGCGCGAACCGCGCAGGTGTAGGCGTAAGTTCGCTGGTCGCCCATCACGCCGACCGACATCACCGGCAGCAGCACAGCGAACGACTGCCAGATTTTTGTGTAAAGTCCGGCCTTCTTGATTTCGCTGACCACGATGTCGTCGCACTCGCGCAGGATGTTCAGGCGTTCGGGCGTGACTTCGCCCAGAATTCGCACCGCCAGACCCGGCCCGGGGAAGGGCTGGCGCTGGAGAACTTCCTCCGGCATGCCCAGGTCGCGGCCAATTTTTCGGACTTCGTCTTTGAACAAATCTTTCAGCGGCTCGATCAGCTTGAGCTTCATCTTGTCGGGCAGGCCGCCGACGTTGTGGTGGGTCTTGATGGTCTGCGACGGGCCGCGAACCGAACGCGACTCGATCACGTCGGGATAGAGCGTGCCCTGCACCAGCCAATCCACATTTCCTTCCTGTTGTGCGATGCGATTGGCTTCTTCGTCGAAGACCGCGATGAATTCGTTGCCGATGATCTTGCGCTTGGTCTCCGGGATCGGTCACGCCGGCGAGCTTGGCGAGGAAACGTTCGGTGGCATCGACCGCCACCAGGTGCAGGCCAAGATTGTCGCGCAGTCCCTGCTGCACTTTTTCGAATTCATTCTTGCGCAGCACGCCGTTGTTGACGAACACGCAAGTGAGGCGCGACCGGCCTTGGCCGTCGCGCATGGCGCGATCCACCAGAGTGGCGGCCACGGCCGAATCGACGCCGCCGGAGAGCGCGCAGATGGCGCGTCCCTGGCCGACGGTCTGGCGCACGCTGGCGATAGTGGCGTCAATGAAGTGCTGCGCGGTCCAGGTAGGTTTGGCGCCGCAGATTTCGAGAGCGAAGTTGCGCAGGATATCCGTGCCTGATTGGGTGTGGTGCACCTCGGGATGAAACTGCACCGCCCACATTTTGCGCTCGCGGAGCCTCGATGGCGGCGACCGCACTGGGAGAACTGGCGACCAGCTGAAAGCCGGCGGGCAGTTCTACTGCTTCGTCGCCATGCGACATCCAGACGGAAAGTTTTTTGGGCAAGCCTTGAAACAGGCGCGAGCCATTCTTGATTTCGACGTCGGCATGGCCGTACTCGCGCTTATCGGCGGCCCGCACTTTTCCGCCGAGCGCGTGCACCATGAACTGCAGTCCGTAACAGATGCCGAGCACGGGCACGCCCAATTCGAGCACGCGCGGGTCCGCGGGCGGAGCGTCGGCGTCATACACCGACGATGGGCCGCCGGAAAGAATGATGCCGACCGGGGAATAGCTGCGAATCTCTTCCAGGCTGGCAGTGCACGGGAGCACCACCGAAAAAACATTTTGTTCGCGGATGCGGCGCGCGATGAGTTGGGAATATTGCGCGCCAAAGTCGAGGACGACGATGGATTGGGTTTCCACGGACGAGTTTCTCAGATTGCCGCAGGCGTGTAAAGAGCTAGTTATGTAAATACCAGTTGATGGGATACCAGATATGAACACCAGGATATGAATATCAGTTGATAGTTGTTGGTTCTCGGTTCTCAGCTTATCCTTCGGCGGTTTTGAGCGGGGGAACCAGGCCGGGAATGTCGCTGAGGATGTCATCGTCCGAGTGAGGCCGGGGCTCAGGCCTGTCGATGATGAACACATGAGCGGCCAGGCGACCGACGTAGAGAAAGTCCACTACGGCGAAGTAGAGCAGCGCGATCAGCAGCAGACCGCCGACTACCACGCCGCCGGCAGCACCTCCGCCAAGCCCAGCGGAAACGCTGCCACGGAGGTGGCCACTACGAATGCCAGCCCGTGAGCGAGTCCAAACCAGGTGGCTGCGGCTGCAATCGGACCGGGATGGTTTCGAATTAACTCCACTGCGGCAGCCAGTGCTCCGAAGGAAGTTTTCCCCTCGCCGACTGCGAAGACCGCCGCCAGGGAGAGATACCAATTCAGCATCGACCATGCCAGGCCAATGAATAGCGTCAACATCCAGAAGATCAACAGCGCGCCGGCGGGCGAAGGGTCAGTTGCCGAGGAAGCCGCGCCGGCCAGAAGTGCGGCGCCGACCAAACCTATGACAGCGGCGAGCAAAGCTCCCGCCCGCAAAAAATTCAGGCCGATAAGCGAGGTTAGCCGCCAGGTTCGTACCTTGGATTCGCTATTCTGTGGAAAGTATTCGAAAAGCATCCTTAGGGTTGCGGCTCGTGCCAGCGAGGCCAACACAATCCAGGCCAACGTCAGCGCCAGCGCCAGGACGATCAGGGCGGTGACTGCCCGAGGCGCGCTGCCCTGCAGAATGCGCGCGATCGCCTGCAAGATCAAGGCCGGCTGACGGGTTTGCAGCATGAAGATGTCAGCCGCTGTGACCGGCAGAGTGGACAGATATTCGCGGAGAGAGAATGCCAGCAGAGCTGTCACTGCCAGGCCGAAGCTCCATCGCCAGGCGATTTCCGCCAGCGCCAGCGAGGGCAGGCGAAACAAGATCCGAAAACCTTCCAGTGTGGGGGAACGCCTCTTCATTCGTGGCTAGGATAACTCAAGCAGAGCGTTTGCGGCGCTCTGACGCCCCATAAGTACTTTCGTACCTCGAGGCACAGCTCGGCCGCAAGAAGAGAAAAGACGATTACGCCGATAGAGTCATATGAATGTGCACTTGGGGGGCCGAACTTCTCCGTTTGGCTAGCCCCAACCGCGGAGGCTTTCTGGTGAAAACGACGGTGCTCTTGGTGGAAGACAGCAAGTTTCAAAAACTGGTGAATGAAAGAATGCTCCACAAGGCCGGATACACGGTGCTGACCGCCTCCGATGGCGAAGAAGCCTTGCGCCTGGCCCGCGAAACCATTCCCGACATCATTCTGCTGGACATGCTGCTGCCCAAGTTAGGCGGCCGCGAAGTCATTACACGCCTTGCGAGCTGATGCACCTACCGCCCGGATCCCAGTCCTCTTCTTCAGCAGCCTGTCTCAGGCCAATGAAGCGAAACTAACAGACGAAGGTGCCGCAGGCTACTTCGCGAAGTCGCGATTGGCGGAACATCCGGCGGCAGGGGAGAAAGAACTGATCCAGTTGATCGAGAAGTTGGTACAGCACTCACGCGATCGCGCGAAAGCAGGCCCGCTCAAGATTGCCGCGAGAGCCACGTAGCCGAGCCGCCAGTAGTACGGTTGATCCGCTCAGCGTATAACGATATTCACCAGCTTGGCGGGGACCACGATCACCTTCACAATCTGCTTGCCGGCAAGCATGGCTTTTATCTTGGCTCGGATAAAGCGTGTTCGCGGATCAGTGCTTCTGACGCATCCGCCGGCACCACGATGCGGCTGCGCAGCTTGCCGTTGACCTGCACTGGAATCTCGATTTCGTCTTCTTTCGCCAGCGCCGGATCGTACTTCGGCCACGGAGCGCGCAGCAGACTTGCCCTTCTCGCCCAGCATCTCCCATAGTTCGTGAGCAAGGTAGGGGGCGAAGGGAGCGAGCAGCAGAGCGCAGAGTGCGCTGGACCTCAGCTAGCGGAGCAATGTCGCGCGGGACGCAGCAACACCGCCGTCAGCTTCCGCGGGCGAGTCGCCCGCGACCGCACGACCCTCCACCGCGTAAAGTTCGTTCACCAGTTCCATGATGGCAGCGATGCTGGTGTTGAAGTGCCATCGGCCCTGAAAATCGTCGCTGACCCGCTTGATGGTCTGGTGCAGCTTGCGCTGAATCTGGCGAGCCTCACGGGACAGAGAGGCTCGGCCGGTGTCGTCTCCACGGCGCTGTCTCGCGGAACGTGTGGCATTGCGGGCGACGAACCTGTAGACGCGGCTCAGGAAGCGCTCGAATGCCTTCCACGCCCTCGTCCTGCCAGTCCAGTTCGCGATCGGGAGAAGTGGCGAACAGCGTGTACATGCGCGTGCTGTCGGCGCCGTAGCGTTCGACCATGTCATCGGGCGAAACCACGTTGCCCAGGCTCTTGGACATCTTTGCTCCGTCCTTGATGATCATGCCCTGGGTGAAGAGGCGCTCGGCGGGTTCGTCGTTCTTGATCAGTCCCATGTCGCGCATGAACTTGGTCCAGAAGCGCGAGTAGATCAGGTGCAGAATGGCGTGCTCGACGCCGCCGATGTACTGATCAATGCCGCGATCACCAAACCAGTAGCCGACTTTCTCGCGGTCGAACGGCGCCTGGTCGTTGCGGGCATCGGTGTAGCGGTAGAAGTACCAGGACGAATCGACAAACGTGTCCATGGTGTCGGTCTCGCGGCGGGCCGGGCCGCCGCATTTTGGACAGGTCGCGTTGACGAACTCCGGCACCCGACCCAGTGGCGAGCCGCCGGTCAACGTGATGTCCACATTTTCCGGCAGGATCACCGGCAGATCTTTTTCCGGCACCGCCACGATGCCGTCCTTCTCGCAGTAGAGCATGGGGATGGGCGTGCCCCAGTAGCGCTGGCGCGAGATGCCCCAGTCCTTCAGGCGATAGGTGACCGTGGCCTTGCCGAAGCCGTTCTTCTCGGCGTGCTCGGACATGGCCTTGATGGCCGCTTCGCAGTCCATGCCGCTGAATGGGCCGGAGTTCACCAGCGTGCCCTGCATGGTCGTGAATGGAAGCTTGGGTTCGACCGCCGTTTCCTCGGGATCGTCGACCTGGGGCAGGATCACCAGGCGAATCTCGAGTTTGTATTTTTTGGCGAACTCGTAATCGCGCTCGTCATGTGCGGGCACGCTCATGATCGCGCCGGTGCCGTAGTCCATCAGGATGTAGTTCGCCACCCAGATCGGAACCTTTTCGCCGTTGTAGGGATTGATGGCATAGCGGCCGGTGTTGACGCCATGCTTCTCGATCTCGCCGATGTCGCCTACTTCCCTGGCCTTGCGCTGCTCGGCGATGAGTTGATCGACCTCGGCGCGCAGCAGGTCGTTATTCTTGGTCAAGCGGGCGACCAGCGGATGCTGGGGCGCGAGTTGCAGCGAGGTCGCGCCGTAAATCGTATCCACGCGCGTAGTGAAGACGGTGATGGTCGAAGTCGCCGGATCGGTCGCGCCGTCGAGCTTGAAATCGACCAGCGTGCCTTCGCTGCGGCCAATCCAGTTGCGCTGCATGGTGCGGACTTTTTCCGGCCAGCCGGGCAGGCGGTCAAGGTCGCGCAGCAACTCGTCGGCGTAATTGGTGATGCGCAGAAACCATTGTTCGAGTTCGCGCTGCTCGACCAGCGTGTCTTCATGGCGCCAGCAGCGGCCGTTCACCACCTGCTCGTTGGCCAGCACGGTGGCGCACTTCGGACACCAGTTGACCCTGCTCTTCTTGCGATAGGCCAGGCCTTTCTCGAAGAGCTTGATGAAGAACCACTGGTTCCATTTGTAGTAGTCGGGCAGGCAGGTGGTGACTTCGCGCGACCAGTCGTAGGCGAAGCCCAGGCGCTTCATCTGCGCCTTCATGGCGGCGATGTTGCGCAGCGTCCACTCGCGCGGCGGCGTGTTGTTCTGGATGGCGGCGTTCTCCGCCGGCAAGCCGAATGAATCCCAGCCCATGGGATGAAGCACGTTGTAGCCGTTCATCCACATGTAGCGGGCGAGCGCGTCGCCGATGGCATAGTTGCGCACGTGTCCCATGTGCAGCGCGCCCGAGGGATAGGGCAGCATTTCGAGCACGTAATATTTCGGCTTGGTGGAATGCGGCTCGGCGGCGTAGAGAGACGGATCCTGCTGCCAGCGCTCGAACCACTTGCTCTCGATGCGCTGAGCATCGTAGCGGTCGTCGGATTTGGCCGTCGCGGAGTGACGGTTGTCTTTTCTTCCTGCGGCATAGAAGGAGATTCGCGAGCTTAAGGGAACTGTTATTTTACAACGGGGAAGATCGACAATTCGACAGTGGGGATGGTTTGCGCTCTTTGCGCCGAATTCGCGAGGGTTGAGGTCAACAGCTGATAGCCGCAAAGAGCGCGACGGAGTCTGCGAAGATCGCAAGAAATTCCGTCTAAATTTCAGGGTTTCTGATGGCTAGCTTACTTTGGGAGGCTGCCTTGAAAGGACCCACTCTTGCAAAAGCGCAGGATGGGGCTACCATCGGTGAACAGAATCTCCCTAGAGAGACGATTTGTGCGCTGCGGCTTTGGGAGCGGCGTTGCGCTGTTTCTTCAGTTCGATTTGGAAGATTTCGGGGGTCAGGTCTCCCCTTTTTCGGAAGAGCTCGAGCAGAGGATCGTCTGCTCCGTCGCGGGGCGATTGATCGCCTGCTCCGTTCGGTTGTCTCCAGGCCTTCCGGCTCGATCATGAGTTCCGGCAGAACGCCGTTGCTGTTGGTGATCGCGTGAATGAATTTCTCCAGCTGCTCGCGCTGCTGCTCGGTGGTCTGGCTGAATTCAACCCCCATGCCCAGGTCGGGATGCATCACCAGCACCACGCCTTCGGCGCTGAACTCGAGCTCCGCGCAACCTGCATGGAGAGAATGACGCGGGTGCGCGCCGGGAAAGGTGAGCCGGTCTCGAGATAACAACCGCCCAGGCTGAGGTCGGTGAGCTTGCACGGAGCCGGCGGATCGTCCTGCTCAAACTCCGGAGCGTGGCTGCTCCAGCCAGGCTTTGAGCCGCTCGCTCATCTCGGGAGCGAGGTCCACAAAGCGCAGACCGACCTGGCGGCCGGGATTCTCCCAGGCGACCTGCGCCGACGCATTCGATGTTGTCCTGGGTGCCGGGCAACGAAAACTGGATGGTCACGGAGCCCAGATTTTTGGGACGATGCGCCAGCTGGACCGCCATGCCGCCTTCGCCCAGGTCGGTGGTCACGGCGCGCATCTGTCCGGCGCCGTCATTGATCTGGATCGTGACCGGAGTCTCGACCGGGATTCGGGCATTGCGGCGCCGTTCGCGTTTCATCAGAGCGCGCACCGCGCGGAAGCTGGTTTTGGCGCGTTCCGGAGAAAGCGGCTGGTGAAGAACGAAATGGGCTCCCAGATCGACACCGCCACCCACCCCCGTCTGGCCGCTGAGGATGGCTACGGCCACGGCGCGCTTGTTGACGGGCGCGGAGCGTGCGCTGCGGAGCACGCGCGAGGCGGTGCGCTGGTCTGCGCAGTCCACAATGACTGCTTCAAACCTTCTGCGGGTGAGTTTGTGAATGGCGGATTCGGCGTCGGCGCACAGCTCCATGCCGATTTCCAATTCACTCAAAACCCTCCGCAGTACGCGTACGACCTTGTCGTCGGCACTGAAAACGAGCGCTAGTAGGCTCATAAGACGCCTTCAAGCTGAGAAATGCTTGTAGCGCTGCTTTAACCCCGGCCGGCAGCAGCTCCTTGTTCTTCGCTGCTCGTCGTCGAGCAAGTGAGCTACACCGCGGAGCTGTTCCGCGGCGGTCTGCAGAGCTTCGATCTGCTTGCCCAGCTGCGCCTGTTCCGCCTGTTTCTTATGCAAGTACCTCGTAGATATCCCTCACAGTGTTTGGCCTCCTTATCGCACTCTAGGTAGGTCGGTCGCCGCGCGTCAATGACCGGTCATTGACATCGCATTACGGCAGTAACTCGAGCATGGGCCGGTGGCAGACCGGATCAGAAGTCAGCCGATAGCGTGCTGAGAAGCTCTGGTATCGGCAGTTTAGCAGCTGTACATGGCGTAACCAAATCGATGCGGTGGCAGCCGTTTCGGTCGAAGTTCCGAGATCGGAATCTGTCCATCGACCGTTAAGTCATTATGTTTCTGTAATATAGCTTGTTCTGGACTGCCATGAGAGCGATCATTGTCGTTGACTTATGAGAGCAAATGTCCTAGAATCATTAGCTTCCGGTCGGCGCGACGTTCGATGGCATTGCGTAGCTCTGGTTACGACATCGACGATTTGGTGTGAATCTCCTGCGCCGCCAAGTGAATCTAAGCTTTATAGTTCATTATTTGCAGTTTCATTCCCAGGTACGAGGCGTAATCTTCATGGCGAAGCGACGTGGAAATCCCAACTGGGGCAAGCCCGAACCGATCGGGCCCATTACCCCGACCATCACCGAATTCGAGCAGGTTGTGCGCGAGTATAAGCTCTCGCCGGATCAGTACTTGCGATCCACCCGCCTGCGCGAATGGGCGCGGCGCAACAAGAATTCCAAGTACATCCCTGAGCCGCTGCTGGAAGCTTGGGGATTCGAGATCGAGTCCACGCTGTAAACGGACTCGCAGAGATCGAAAGGCCGCCTGACCTGGCGGCCTTTTTCTTTGGCACGTCCTTCGTTTGGCATCTTTCGGCCAGATCCGAAGATCACAGGTCTGGCGACTCTTCCCAGCGCGTCTATCCTGGCCCTGCATCCTGATAGTCCGGGACCTGATGAAGATACCGGCAAACGAGACTCGTGGCGGCAGTGGTGGCGACCAGCTTCGCCGCCGGACTGAACCTCTACGCCACGGTGGCGACGCTGGGACTGCTGGCGCATCTGGGAGTGCTGGCATTGCCGCCGGCGCTGGAAATGCTGGCCAGTTGGTGGGTGATCGGGATCAGCGGAGCGCTGTTCGCAATCGAGTTTTTCGCCGACAAGATTCCTGCCTTCGACCTGGTCTGGAATGCGCTGCACACTTTCATCCGGGTTCCGGTAGCGGCGCTGCTGGCATACCGGGCGACCGCGGCGCTTGTCGCCCTGGGAGCAGCTTCTGGCGACAGCTGCGGCGGGCGGCGCAATCGCTTTTGCGGCGCATGGCGGCAAAACCGCTGCCCGGGCGGCGGTGACTGCCTCTCCGGAGCCGTTCTCGAATACCGCTTTGAGCCTGGGAGAGGACGGCCTGGCCATCTTTCTGACCTGGTTTGCCACCCGGCACCCTTACTCGGCGGCGGCGATTGTGGCGGTCCTTGCTGTTGATCATAGTTTTGCTGGCGCGCTGGGTGTTGCGATCGCTGCGGGCTTTGTTTCGCGGCGCGGAAGAGTGTAGTCACGAGTGACGACATTTCAACCTGAGCTGCTACGCCGGTCCGGCCCGGGTTTGACGCTGTAAGTGCACATGAGATAGTTATGCGTTTTTCGGGTCGGCGGAGACCAGCCGGCACGCCAAGTTTCTCGAGGAGCCCCTCGTTTCATGATCCGCCTGATTCCGCGGGAGACCAAATTCTTCCGCATGTTCGCCGAAGTGTCGCAAAACGTTACGGAGGGCGCTCGTCTGCTGCAGGACATTCTGAAGAACCCAGCCGAACTTGGAGCGCGCCTCGACCAGCTGCAGGAGATCGAACATCGCGGCGATGATCTGACCCACGCCATCATCACCACGCTGAACCAGACCTTCATCACTCCGTTCGACCGGGAGGACATCCACCGGCTTACGTCATCTCTGGATGACGTGCTCGACTACGTCAATTCCGCGGGGATGCGGCTGAGGCTGTACCGGATCAACTCGCCGCCGCCGGTTGCGGCAGAGCTGGCGGGATTGATCGTGCGAGCAGTCCGAGGAGCTGGCCAAGGGGGTGTCACTGCTGGAGCAGAACCAGCGGGTGCTGGAGCATTGCGTGGAGGTCCATCGGCTGGAAAACGAGGCCGATCGGGTAAGCCGCAACGCCATCGCGGAGCTTTTCGACAACGAGAAGGATCCCATCCGGCTGATCAAGATCAAGGAATTGTACGAAGTACTGGAAACCGCGACCGACAAGGCAGAAGACGCGGCCAACGTGCTGGAAGCGGTTGCCTTGAAGAGCGCGTGATGGCCTTCGATTTCGACACCACAATCCCAGCCAGGAGCCCCCGCCGGTGAACACCGGATTGCTGCTGCTCACCATCACGGTAGCCGTGGCCCTGACTTTTGATTTCCTGAACGGCTTCCACGACGCTGCCAACAGCATCGCGACCGTGGTGTCCACCCGGGTCTTGTCGCCCAAGCTGGCGGTGATCTGGGCGGCGTTCTTCAACTTCGTGGCGGCGTTTCTGCTGGGAACGGCGGTCGCCAAGACCATCGGCAAGGGCATGATCCGGCTGGATGACGTGACCCAATATGTGGTGATCGCCGGGCTGGCCGGGGCGATTGTGTGGGACCTGCTGACCTGGTGGTGGGGTCTGCCGACTTCCTCCTCGCACGCCCTGATTGGAGGCTACGCCGGGCGCCGCCATGGCGCGCGCAGCCCTGAACCACGGATTGGGTCAGCGCCTATTCCGTGATTCTTCCGCAGGGCTGGACCAAGACCCTGATCTTTATCGTGGTCGCTCCCGTCATGGGACTGGTGCTGGCGCTTTTGTTTTCTCAGCGCCAGCTACTGGATCTTGCGCAACCAGACTCCCGCGACAAGTCGATAAATGGTTCCGCAAGCTGCAATTGCTGTCGGCGGCAGCCTACAGCCTGGGACACGGAGGCAACGACGCCCAGAAGACGATGGGCATCATCGCCGGAGCGTTGTTTACCGCGGGATACATGACCGCGGATGAGATGGCCCACGACTGGGGACACTACAAGTGGTTCATCATTCTGGCTGCCCATACGGCCATTGCGCTGGGCACATATTTCGGCGGCTGGCGCATCGTTCACACCATGGGTTCGAAGATCACCAAGCTCAAACCGCTGGGCGGATTCTGTGCTGAGACCGCCGGGGCTTTGACCCTGTTCGGAACCGCTCTGGCTGGAATCCCAGTCAGCACGACGCACACGATTACGGGAGCGATTATTGGAGTGGGAGCGATGCATCGGTTGTCGGCGGTGCGGTGGGGAGTGGCGCGGCGAATTGTGTGGGCATGGCTCATTACCATTCCGGCGTCGGCGGCAGCGGCGGGGGTTATTTTTTGGGTGATACGGCTGGTATATCGGGGGGCGTAGGCTTTGGCGGGCGACGCGCCTACGAAAGTAACCCAACCTGTTGGGCGGACTCGGATCGAGCATGCTCATAGAAATCGGACATGTGGAGGCGATCTTCCGGTATCCCGTGAAGTCCATGGGCGGCGAACGACTCGAGGTCGCCAATCTGGGCTGGCACGGCCTCGATGGTGACAGACGCCTGGCATTCCGGCGGATGGATGACCGCAGCGGGTTCCCGTGGCTCACAGCAAGCAAGCTTCCCGACCTGCTCCTGTTTGCTCCGCAGCGCGCCGTGAAGACGGTGCTCAGGGAGACCTTCCTACGCATATTCGCACGCCGGATGGCGAAGAGATGCCTGTCTTCGGAGAGGACCTGGCCGCGGAGGTCGGACGTCGGTACGGGGCTCCCGTGCAGATGATGCAGTTGAAGCATGGCATCTTCGATGAAGCGAGCATCTCCGTGATCGCCTCCGATACGGTGCGCGAGATCGGACGACTCGCAGGGCGGAGCCCGGACGTGCGACGATTTCGCCCGAATGTTGTGGTTCGTTTACTGCGATCGGTTCCCTTCCAGGAGGACGAGTGGGTGGGCGGTGTGCTCTCATTCGGCGAGGGGGACGACGCCCCCGCCATCACCGTCACGATGCGCGACGTTCGCTGCTCGATGGTGAACCTTGATCCCGACTCGGCAAGTCCTGCGCCAGAAGTGCTGAAGGCGGTCGTTCGTGCGAACCAGAACAACGCGGGAATCTACGGCGCGGTCACTCGCATCGGTCGACTGGCGGTCGGACAGACCATATTCCTCCGTGCGGCGACCGAGAAAAGGGAACCGGAGTGACTGCACTGGTTTTGCTACAATTTGTGGATTATGACTTCGCCATCGCCATTTACTGATGTCCCTACCGCGATCGAGGAAATCCGCGCCGGGCGGATGGTTGTGGTGGTGGACGATGAAGACCGAGAGAACGAAGGCGACCTGACTCTGGCCGCGGAGAAGGTCACGCCGGAAGCCATCAATTTCATGGCCAAGTTCGGGCGCGGCCTGGTTTGCCTGGCCATGACCGAGGAACGCCTCGACCACCTGCGGCTCGGTCCGATGACGGTGGAAAACACTTCGAATTACGGTACGGCGTTTTGCGAGGCGATTGACGCCCGCGAGGGCGTGACCACCGGAATCTCGGCCTACGATCGCGCTCGCACCATCAAAGTTGCCATCGATCCCGCCACCCGGCCCGACTGATCTGGCGCGTCCCGGGCATGTGTTTCCGCTGCGGGCGCGCAAGGGCGGAGTGCTGGTGCGCGCCGGACAGACGGAAGCCTCGGTCGACCTGGCGCGGCTGGCTGGGCTTGTGCCGGCGGGCAGTGATCTGCGAAATCATGCGCGACGACGGGACCATGGCGCGGGTTCCCGATCTGATCGAGTTCTGCGCCACGCACGACCTGAAGCTGCTGACCGTGGCCGAACTGATCCGCTATCGCATGCAGCACGAACGTCATGTGCATCGCGTGGGCGAAGCTTTGATCGACACCCAGTCACGGCGAGTTTCGCCTGATTGCCTACGAAAGCGAAGTGGACGGCGGCGAGTCTCACATGGCGCTGGTGCGCGGTGACATTGAGAGCGGCGACGAACCTGTCCTGGTCCGCATGCACTCGCATTGCCTGATGGGCGATGTGTTCGGATCAACCGGCTGCGACTGTCATGCCACCATCGAAGGATCGATGCAGATGATTGCCCGGGAAGGACGGGGCGCGCTCATCTATCTGCATCAGACGTCTAAAGGCTTTTCGGTGGAGAAGCTGGCGGAGCGGACTGCGCTTACGTTTCATCGCGACAAGCGTTTGCCGGCGCTGCCGGAGAGCGAGCGCAAGACGCAGCGTGAGATTGGCATTGGAGCGCAGATCCTTTCCGACCTGAATCTGCGGCGCATCCGGCTGCTCACCAACCATCCCCGAAAGGTTGCCGGGCTGGAAGGATTCGATATCGAGATCGTGGAGCAGATCCCGGTGGCGCTCGAGCGGACTCGAATCAAGAGCGTAGCGCCGGCGTCTCGCCGGCTGGCCCGAGGGCGTCCCGCCTTCGGAGCGCGACGGCCGCCGAGACAGCCCGCCAGGACGGCGGCGCTATTTTTGTGCGCAATGAAGAACACTCCTGGTACCACGTCAGGATCGATCTCTACCTTTGTAGCTTTGCTTCGCGGAATCAATCTGAGCGGGCACAAAATCGTCAAGATGGACCAGCTTCGGAAAGCGTTCGAGGATCTGGGGTTTGAAGATGTGAAGACTTACATTCAAAGTGGAAACGTAGTCTTCAGGGCGCCGCAACGAACTTCCCAGGATCTGGCGAAGCGAATTGAACAAAAGGTACTTCGTCAGTTCGGCTTTCCGGTGCCGGTGGTAGTGAAGACGGCAGGTGAGATCGGCGAAGTCATACGCGACAATCCGCTGCTGAAAGAAAAGGGCATCGATCTTTCCAAGCTGCACGTAACTTTTTTGTCGTGCTCACCCGATAAAAGCGCACTGAAAATGCTCGATGGGGTGGCGGCTGCTCCCGACCAGTTCAGATGCTTCGGGGAGGCGGTTTACCTCCATTGTCCGAACGGATACCACGGGAGCAAGCTAACCAATAACGTTTTGGAAAAAATGCTCAAGGTTGGTACGACGACGCGCAACTGGAAGACGGTAAACAAGCTGTGGGAGATGACCCAAGGCTAAGTGGGTTGAGTCGCGGCTCAGCAGGGCTTGCGGATCACGATGTCGCTGTCGTTGATGAAGAACTGCACCGAACACTGGTCGGAGCCGCAGATTACCGGCAGCAGGCCGGCCAGCTGTTTGCGCGTGATCAGGCCCAGGGTGCCGCAGTCGGGACAGGCGAGCACCGCCCAGTAGGGATCTTCCTTTTCGCCCACGTGGCCGGCATTCTCCAGCACGAAGATTGTGCCCGGCTGCATCTGCTCGGGAATCCACTCGTTCAGGACGTTCAGTTCTCCAACCATCTCTCCTCCCCTGGAGCCTAACTTTTTGGAGCCAAACTTTCCTGCTTACGAAACTTTTCTGCCGGAGCGCGCCGGCTGCGACGCGGCTGCGCTTGCGTTAGCTTTTTTTCCGACGTTGCGAATTACGGCGCGCACCTGGCGCACCGTATCGCTCAGACAAATCGTCAGCATGGGCTGACGGGAATTTTTGAGAATGTCCACGATCTGCCGGGCCGAGGTTTCCAGATAGAGAGTGCGGCCGTCGGTGAGCAGATGGTAGTCAGACGAACCGCTGACGGTTTCCGCCAGGCGCTTGCTGAACTCGCGCTGCAGAAAGCGCATCACCTTGCGCACCCGCTGCAGGGAGAAGCCGCGGCGGCGCAGTTCGCAGATCACCGCGACCTCGGCGAGGTCTTCCGTCGGAGTACAGCCGGCGATGTCCTTCGCGGGCGGGAACGACGATGCGGCGCTCGTCCCACCATTGCAACTGGCGGAGACGTGATGCCGGTCAGCGCCACTACTTCGCGAGATGTGAAGCGCGTCTGCATTCTGGACAGAGAAATGTTTCAAACATTTAGAGATAAAAAATGTTTGACACATTCTAGGCAGTGAGTGCGCTGGTGTCAATGGCAGATTTGGGGTGATGAGGTGACTAGAGGAGTTCCTGCGTTGCCTGCGAGGGCGGGACGCCCTCAGCGACAGCCGGCGGGACGCCGGCGCTACGAAGACCTTCCGCCGCCTACGAAGTGGACGATTTCCAGTTGGTCGCCTTCGGCCAGGTTGGTTTCGGCCCATTGGCTCGCGCGGGACGATGTTGCGGTTCAATTCGACGGCGACGCGGTCCTGCTTCATGCCGAGCTGTTCGATCAGCTGGGCCAGGGTGGTCGGAGGCGAGGTCTTGTTCCTGGCCGTTGATGATGAGTTTCATTTCAGATCGATTTTCGCAAGTTATGACGGCGGGGGCAAGCACCGGCCATGTGGGGACAGCCGCCCTCGGCTGTCGCGGTCAGAGCTGCAGCTCGATCTAGTGTGAGCTAGCTCGACGAGACGTCCACAAGACTTGCGGAGCTTTGCTCCGCCGGACAGCTGAGGGCGGCTGTCCCCACGTGGTCTTGGGTCTAGGCTTCCACTTTTCTCAGCTGGAACTTGCGGGTGGCGGTGCGGCCGGAATAGCTGGCCTGCACCAGGACGGAGGAATCCGGCAAGCGAGGACTCATCCATTT
Source organism: Terriglobia bacterium (assembly GCA_963696825.1). Classification (GTDB taxonomy): domain Bacteria; phylum Acidobacteriota; class Terriglobia; order Terriglobales; family Acidobacteriaceae; genus JAIQFF01. The sequence goes on along the minus strand of CAVOLN010000004.1, from coordinate 509,026 downwards.
CGATTTTCATCTCGGCGTCACCGGCGTGATCGGTGACCACCTGGGCATAGAAAGGTGCGGCATCGGGACGGGCGAAGCGGACCGTGAGGCGGGCTCCGGGCACGCCGGAGCCGCTTTCCGTGACCCGCAGGCGCATGGTCAGGTTGCGGTCGGAGTGGACGGAGTTGGCATTGAGCCAATGCAGGTCCAGTTCCTTGATCGCGGCCAGGGTCTCCGGCGTTTCGCGCTTGTCGAGGACGTCGTCCAGGTGGCCGTCGCGGATGGCATCGAGCACCAGGCGGTGCTGGTCGCGCAGGCCGTGCTCTTTTTGCTGGTCGGTAAAGCCGCCGGCCAGCTTGTCTCCGTACGGGGCTGGCGCGTTTGCCGATGCAGCGGCCGCGCACGAACACCTGGGTTTGCAGCAGCAGCTCGCTTTCGCGAGCCTCGCTCTGCACGTGGTAGACGGTGTCGCCCTGCTTGATGTCGGTGTTAAAGCCGAAGATCATGCGTCTTCTTCATTCTCGCAATGTCACTATCACGAAAGAGATCGTCCCTATCGATTAAAGAGTTTTAACAAAGCTCAACAAAGACGGCGCGGTCGCTTGACACCACAAAGTATCGAAATCTAATCTAGAATGTTTAAGTAATGCTTGGCGCGAATTATATATAGCTCTCCCATGCCCGACAATTACTTCGCCCGCTACCTGCCACTACTGATTCACTTCCTGGTCGCAGGCGTCCTGGCGGGCGCGATTGTCCTGCTCTCCTACCTCATCGGGTATCGTCGGCCTACCCGGGCCAAGATGTCGCCCTACGAGTGTGGCATGACGCCGGTGGGAGACGCCAGAGAACGTTTCTCGGTCAAATTCTACCTGGTGGCAATGCTGTTCATCCTGTTCGACGTGGAAGCGGTGTTTCTTTATCCCTGGGCGGTGATTCTGCGCGACCTCAAGATGTTTGGCTTCTGGGAGATGCTGGTCTATATCGGCATCATGCTGGTGGGCTTCTTCTATGTCTGGAAAAAAGGCGCGCTCGACTGGGGCAAGCCTTCGGCCCGGCGAGGCGAAGTCTAATGCCGCTCGAACCAGCCATCACCGATCTGGAGCAACTGAAGAACCATCCGGCCATCGCCAAACTGATGGCCTGGAATCCGGCTGCGGTTGAAGGCGCGAAGTTCGATCGCGACGAGATCAGCATTTACGTGGAGCGGTCGCTGATCCGCGACGCCTGCATGTTGCTGCGCGACGACCCGGATTGTCCTTTCAACTACCTGGCCGACGTGACCTGTGTGGACTGGTTTCCTTCCGAGCCGCGCTTTGAAGTCGTTTACCACCTGCTGTCGCATTCCGAAAAAAGAGCGCGTGCGACTGAAGGTTCGGCTCGACGGCAGCAGCCCGGCGCTGGATTCGATCACTCCGGTCTGGCCCGCGGCAAATTATTTCGAGCGCGAAGTGTATCGACCTTTTTGGAGTGCGATTCGCCGGACATCCCTACCTGCGGCGGCTGCTGATGCCGGAGGATTGGGAAGGCTATCCGCTGCGCAAGGATTATCCGGTGGAGGGCTACCGCTAGAATTCGCCATGGCCCATCTTTCCCCCGCGCCCGCGCTCGAACCCGGTCAGGACCGGACCATGATCCTGAACATGGGCCCGCATCATCCCTCGACGCATGGGGTGCTGCGGCTGATCCTCGAGATTGACGGCGAAAATATTGTGCGCATCATGCCCGACATCGGGTATCTGCACACCGGGATCGAAAAGACCTGCGAAGCCAAGTTCTACCAGCAAGTAGTGCCGCTCACCGACCGCATCGACTATCTCTGCCCGCTGACCAACAATCTCTGTTACGTGCTGGCGGTGGAGAAACTGCTGGGCCTGGAGATTCCGCCCAAAGCGCAGTGGATGCGGGTGATGCTGAACGAACTGACGCGCATCAACTCGCACCTGGTCTGGCTGGGCACGCACGCGCTCGATATCGGCGCGATGACCGTGTTTCTGTATTGCTTCCGCGAGCGCGAAGACATCCTGCGGCTGTTCGAGATGGTCAGCGGACAGCGCATGATGACTTCCTACTTCCGCATTGGCGGGCTGGCGCTGGAACCGCCGCTGGGATTTTTCGAGACGCGTGCAGGATTTCGCCAAGCGCTTTCCTTCGAAGGTGGATGAATACGAGAATCTGCTGACCGGAAACCCCATCTGGGGAATGCGCACCAAGGGCGTGGCGCGGATCACCGCGGAAGATGCGGTCGCTCTGGGAGCCAGCGGGCCGACCCTGCGCGGCAGTGGAGTTGATTTCGACCTGCGGCGCGACATGCCCTACTCCGGCTACGAGAATTTCAAATTCAAGGTGCCGGTGTCGCAGGACGGCGACGTGTTCGCCCGCTACTGTGCCGGGTGGCGGAGATGCGGGAATCGATTGCGATGGTGCAGCAGGCGCTCGACGGCATGCCGGAAGGTCCGATCAAGGCGGTCGCTCCGAAAGTGGTTCTGCCTGACCGCGAGATGATGAAGACGCAGATGGAAGCGCTCATCTATCACTTTAAGATTATTACGGAAGGCTTTGCGGTGCCGGCGGGTGAGGTCTACCAGGCGGTCGAGTCGCCGCGCGGCGAAATGGGATATTACGTGGTCAGCGACGGGACCGCGAAGCCGTATCGGGTGCACATGCGGTGCGGCCTGTCTGGCGAATCTGCAGGTGCTGCCTACGATGTGCGAGGGGCGGCTGCTGGCGGATGTGGTGGCGGCGATTGGCAGCATCGACATTGTGCTGGGAGAAATTGACCGGTAGACTGAACTCACGATGGTCACGATGTGCACGTAGGTGGTTGATTGAAAGGTTTTAACCACGAGGACACTGAGTGTCCAGATGGTAAAATTTCACATGAGATTTTCCGACCAATTCGAGACAGCGCTTCGCGGAGATGCTGACGCACTATCCGACGAAGACGGTCGGTGCTGGTGCCGACGCTGCTTTATGCGCAGGACGAGACCGGCTATCTTTCGGACGAAGTCATCGCCGAACTTGCCGGCCGGCTGGAGCTGACCGAACTCGAAGTCCGCAACGTGATCAGCTACTACTCCATGCTGACCACCAAGCCGCGGGGCAAGTACAACGTGCAGGTCTGCACCAACATCGCCTGCATGCTGCGCGGCGGCGAGGAACTGCTGGAGCACTGCGAGAAGAAGACTGGGCATCGGACACAAGGGAACCACGCCCGACGGCCTGTTCACACTGGAAGAAGTGGAGTGCATCGGCGCCTGCAGCTGGGCGCCGGCGGTGCAGGTGAATTACGATTTTCATGAGAACCTGACGGCGGAGAAGATGGACAAGGTGCTGGACGAGTACGCGAAGAAGGGAGCGGCGTAGGAATTTCAGATTGAAGTTTTCAGATTTCAGATTGAAAATCAGTGGCTACAAATCTGCAATCTAAAATCATCAATCTGCAATTTCAATCATGGCTGACCTGGTTTCCCATCCCGACGAAGTAAAGGTCGTCTCCAAGCGATTCGGCCTGGGTGCGACCAATCTTGATCGCTACCTGGAGCTCGACGGCTACAAGGCGGTGCAGAAGGCCTTGAGCATGGGACCGGACGCCATCGTCAACGAGGTCAAGAACTCCGGTCTGCGCGGGCGCGGCGGCGCGGGATTCAGCACCGGGCTGAAGTGGTCATTCGTCCCCAAGCAGGCGCCCAAGCCGAAATATGTTTTGTGCAACGGCGACGAGAGCGAACCTGGCACCTGCAAAGACCGCCTGATTTTCGAGCACGATCCGCATGCCGTGATTGAAGGCGTGATGATTGCCGGCCTGGCCGTCGGCTCGAAGACTGGATACATCTACGTTCGCGGCGAGTATCGCTATCTTCTGGAAATTGTGCAGAAGGCGATTGCCGACGCTTACGCGCGCGGATTTCTGGGCAAGAACATTTTCGGCAGCGGGCAGGATTTCGACATTTACTGGCACGGCGGCGCGGGCGCCTACGAAGTGGGAGAAGAATCGGCGCTGATGGAGTCGCTCGAAGGCAAGCGCGGCATCCCGCGCATCCGGCCTCCCTTCCCTGCGGTGGTCGGGCTGTGGGGCGGGCCGACCGTAATTAACAATGCTGAAACCCTGGCCAGCGTTCCTCACATTATTCTTGGCGGCGCGGAGTGGTACGCCAACCTGGGCCCGCCGAAAAATGGCGGCACGCGGCTGTTCTGTCTCAGCGGACATTTGAAGCGGCCCGGAGTTTACGAACTGCCGATGGGATACAACCTCCGCAAGATGATTTTCGAGGTCGGCGGCGGAATTCCCAACGGGCGCGCGCTCAAGGCGGTGGTTCCGGGCGGATCGAGCACGCCGGTGTTGAAGTCCGACGAGATCGATATCGCCATGGATTTCGACAGCGTGGCCAAAACCGGCTCCATGCTGGGTTCGGGCGGCGTGGTAGTGCTCGACGACACCACCTGCATCGTCAAGTTTGCCCTGCGGACGATGAAGTTCTACCAGCACGAAAGTTGCGGCTGGTGCATTCCCTGCCGCGAAGGCACGGACTGGCTGAAGAAGACGCTGATCCGCTTTCACGCCGGCGGCGGAGTGAAAAAAGATATCGACAACATGTACTACCTGTCGGAAAACATGCTGGGCCGGACGTTTTGTCCGCTGGGCGATGCGGCGGCGATGCCGACCATGGCGTTCATCAAGAAGTTCCGGCAGGAGTTTGAAGATCATTTGGATGGCAAGCCGTGTCCGTTTGAGAAGGCGGCCGGAACCGGCGTAGCGCCGGCATCCTGCGACTCGCTCGGACGGCCTGCGGCTGGGCGGGATCTGCCCGCCAGTTTTAGCACGACTTTAATCAGGACCAGCGGAGGGCGAGACGCCCTCCGGACAGCCGGCGGGACGCCGGCGCTACGAAGATCTTATGGCTGACGTAAACATCACGGTCGATGGCAAGAAAGTCGCGGCTCCGGCTGGGACGCTTGCTGATCGAAGCCTGCAAGAGCGTGGGCATCGAAGTGCCTTCGTTTTGCTACTACCCGAATCTTTCGCTGCAGGGCGCGTGCCGCATGTGCCTGGTGAAAGTCGAGAAGATGCCCAAGCTGCAGACTGCCTGCACGACCGTGATCGGCGAAGGCATGATCGTCACCACCGACAGCGATGAAATCCGGCAGGCGCGCAAGGGCATGGTGGAGTTGCTGCTGGGCAACCATCCGCTGGATTGTCCGGTGTGCGATGCCGGCGGCGAGTGCGAACTGCAGGACATGACGTTTTCCTACGGCGCCGCGGAATCGAAGTACATGGAGCCCAAGAATCACAAAGACGAGCAGCAGTGGTCTCCGGTGGTGTACTTTGACCGGCCGCGCTGCATTCTTTGCTATCGCTGCGTGCGGGTGTGCGGCGAGGCCATGGACGTGTGGGCGCTGGGGGTGCAGAACCGCGGCGTCAGTTCGATCATCGCACCCAATAAGGAAGACCACCTGGAGTGCGAAGAATGCGGCATGTGCATCGACATCTGCCCGGTGGGCGCGCTGACCTCGGGAGCCTATCGCTACAAGACGCGTCCCTGGGAGATGAACCACGTCGGCACGACCTGCACCCACTGCGCCGACGGATGCAAGACCACGCTGGGCGTGCGCCGCTCCGAGACCGGCATGGAGATTGTGCGCGGCGACAATCGCGACAAGAGCGGCATCAACGGCGATTTCCTCTGCATCAAGGGACGCTACGCTTTCGACTTCGCCCATCACGAAGATCGCCTGACCCAGCCGCTGATTCGCAAAGACGGGCAGCTCGTGCCTGCCACCTGGGAAGAGGCGTTTGAGCTGATCGGAAAACGCTTCAAGGAAGTTCGCGAGCAGCACGGCGGGCAGGCGATCGGAGTCGTCGGGTCGAACCGCACCACCAACGAAGAGAATTATCTGCTGCAGAAGTTCGCGCGCGTGGTGCTTGCAGACCAACAACATCGATCATCACCGCACCGCCGACTTCCCTGCTTTTGCCGCGGCGCTCGCGGGCAAGCCGGAAGCTACCGCCAGCATGCGCGATGTGTTCAACGCGCCGGCGATTCTGCTGATTGGAAATGATCCTACCGAGCAGCATCCGCTGCTGGCCTGGCAGATTCGGAATAATGTGCGGCTGCATCGGGCGAAGTTGTATGTGGTGAACTCCGCGGAAATCAAGCTCACGCGGCAGGCGACTGGCGTTCTTGCAGATTCCGGCGGGCGCGGAGGCGCAGTTTGCCGCGTTCTTGGGTGGGGATGATTCGGCGGCTGCGGGATTGCTGGCGGCTTCTGGAAGCGCGGGCGAGTCGCCCGCGACCACACAGGACAGCCAGACCACGCTAGCCGGGTTTCGCGATCAGCTTCGGGGCGAGCAGAACCTGGTCATCATTTTCGGGGCGGAGATTCGCGGCAGCGCGATTGCCTCGCTGGTGAAATTCGGCTCCGGCATTCCGGGCGCAAAATTTATTTGCCTGGGTGACTACGCCAACTCGCGCGGGCGCTGCCGACATGGGTCTCTATCCTGACCTGCTGCCTGGCTATCACCCGATCGCTGATTCCGGAAAATTTCGCGAGGAGTGGGGTGGCGTTCCGCAGACTCGCCGGGTCTGACCTTGCCGGAAATGGTGGAGAGCGCGCGCCTGGGAAAATTGAAAGCGTTCTATGTGGTGGGCGCGAATCCGGTGGGGCGGTTTGAGATCGATCCTTTTGTCTTCTCGCAGAGTTTCGTCGTGGTGCAGGACATGTTCCTGACCGAAACCGCGTCGCTGGCCGATGTGGTCTTGCCGGCGGCCAACGCCTATGAGAAATCGGGAACGTTCACCAACACCTGCGGCGATCTGCAACTGGTGAAGAAAGCGGGAGAAGTCAGCGGCAGCAAGTCTGATTTCGAAATGATCGTGCGCATCGCGGACGCGATGGGCGCCGATGTGCGCAAGCTGGTTCCCGTTCGGGCGAGGCGCGGCGCGGACATGGGACAATCGCGCGGCGCGCAATCGGGAGAAGCCGACCGGCACGCGGTCTGGCTGGAAGCGCATGGCCTGGAACCGAAGATGAGCCCGTTCGATCCGATGGCGATTCTGGACGAAATTCAGCGGCTGGTGCCGGGATACGAAGTCTCGCGGATGAATCTGCTGGCGGGCAACGATCAGCACACGACTCTGGTGGGCGGAAGATCTGAGCCGGTGCAGCGCAGAATCCGGAACTGATTGTGCCGGCGAATGACAATCTTTTCAGCTCCGGGACGCTGGGGCGATATTCGAGGACGTTGAACTCGGTGATGGAGAACCGGAATCGGCAGCCGGCGGAATCTGAAGTCGCCGCCGACTGACGCACTCTTTTCAGACGATTATAATGCGAGGGCGAGACGCCCTCGCGACAGCCGGCGGGACGCCGGCGCTACACGGAACGCGCTACTCAGGAACCAGGCATTGAATATCGGCACCTTCATCATCGTTTCTGTCATCAAGACTGTGCTCGCGCTTTTCGTGCTGCTCACGGCGGTGGCCTACACCGTCTGGCTGGAGCGCAAAGTTGTGGGCCACATGCAGAACCGCTGGGGACCCACGCGAGTGGGCCCGTTCGGCTTGCTGCAGCCGTTGGCCGATGGCGTGAAATTTCTGTTCAAGGAAGATCTCACGCCGCCGCACGTCTACAAGCCGCTGTATATTGCGGCGCCGATGATTGCGGTGATCTTTGCCCTGACGTCGATCGCGGTGATTCCGGTCGGAAACTGGATCACCATCGGCGGCTTGCACATCCCGCTGCAGATCACCGACGTCAACATTGGGTTGCTGATCATCCTGGGAGTTACATCGCTCGGCGTGTACGGCGTGGCTCTGGCGGGCTGGTCGTCCAACAGCAAGTATTCCCTGCTGGGCGGACTGCGGGCCAGCGCGCAGATGGTCAGCTACGAAATCTCGCTGGGACTGTCGCTGGTGGGCGTGCTGATGCTGGCGGGCAGCTTCAGCCTGCGCGACATCGTCGATGCGCAGGGCGGAACTTTCTTGGGGATTTATTCCGCGCTGGAATATTTTTCAGGGGCAGTTCATCGCCTTCTTTATTTATCTGATGGCGGCCTATGCGGAAACCAACCGCATCCCGTTCGATTTGCCGGAAGCGGAAACCGAACTGGTGGCCGGCTATCACACCGAATACAGCGCCATGAAGTTTGCCATGTTCTTCATGGCCGAGTACGCCAACATGATTACGGTGGCGGCCGTGGCCTCGCTGTTGTTTCTGGGCGGCTGGCATGGGCCGGTGTTTGGGCCGCCGTTGTTGCAGGCGCTGCTGCCGGTGTTCTGGTTTGTGCTTAGAATTTTCGGGTTCCTGTTTGTATATATCTGGGTGCGCGGCACGTTGCCGCGGTTTCGCTATGACCAGCTGATGGCCTTTGGCTGGAAATTTCTGTTGCCGCTGGCGATTGCGAATCTGGTGATTACCGCGTTGATCGTGGCGGTTACGAGTCTTGAAAAGTCAGTTTTCAGTTGTTAGTTCTTAGTTCTCAGATTGACGATGGCTCATCTCATCATATTTTTGGTGTTCGGGGCGATTTGCGTGGCGGGAGCGGTGAACCTGCTGGTGCAGAGGCATCCCATCAACAGCGCGCTTTCGCTGGTCGTGGTGATGGGGTCGCTGGCGGTGGAGTACCTGCTGCTGGGCGCGGAGTTTGTGGCTGCGGTGCAGGTGATCGTCTATGCCGGCGCCATCATGGTGCTGTTTGTCTTCGTCATCATGCTTTTGAATGCGGGAGAAGAAGAGCGCACCAAGGGAAGCCGGGTGGCGATGCTGTTTGGCATTCCCGGAATGCTGGTCGGGCAGCGTGCTGATCGGGATGGGTCCTGATTGCGAGCGACCGGTAATCAGTCCGTGCCGGCCGGAGCGCTTGCCGGGAGCGCCCAAGGTGATCGGCTGGCTTTTGTTTCACGATTTTCTGCTGCCGTTTGAAGTCACTTCGATTCTGGTGTTGATCGCCATCATGGGCGCCGTGGTCCTGGCCAGCCATCCTGACGCGGACCAGAGAAAGAAGGAAGGCTGATGGTGCCGATCTCGTACTACCTGATTCTGAGCGGAATTCTGTTTGCCTGCGGCGTGACCGGATTTCTGATCAAGCGCAACATCATCAGCATCTTCATGTCGATCGAGCTGATGCTGAATGGCGTGAATCTGTCGTTTGTCGCCTTCGCGGCGCAGTGGCATGCGCTCAGCGGACAGGTATTCGTGTTCTTCGTGATGGTGGTGGCGGCCGCCGAAGCGGCGGTGGGACTGGCCATCATCATTGCGGTCTACCGCACGCGTGAAACTTTGAACGTCGACCAGGTGGACCTGCTCAAACTATGACGCCCAACCTGCATCTCTGGCTGATTCCGGTGCTGCCGCTGGTGGGCGCCGCCATCAATGGATTTTTCGGCAAGAAGTTTTCCCGGCAGGCCGTTGCGGCCGTGGCGCTGCTGTTCAGCGGCGCGGCGTTTGCCATGGTGCTGTTCTGTGGCCTTCCGCTTCTCTTCCCTGGCGACGCCGCACATCGAGTTGCTCGCGACCTGGATTCGCGCCGGCAGTTTTCAGGTGGACTTCGCTTTTTATCTCGACCAGCTTTCCCTGGTCATGCTGCTGGTGGTCACCGGCGTCGGCTTCCTCATTCATATTTATTCGGTCGGCTACATGTGGGAGGAAGGCGGGTTCTACCGCTTCTTCGCCTACCTGAACCTGTTCATGTTTTTCATGCTGACGCTGGTGCTGGCCAGCAACTACCTGCTGATGTTTATCGGCTGGGAAGGCGTGGGGCTGGCGTCGTATCTGCTGATCGGATTCTGGTTCACCAAGGATTCCGCGGCGTCGGCCGGCAAGAAGGCGTTCATCGTCAATCGCATCGGTGATTTCGGATTTCTGATCGCGCTGTTTCTGCTGATCAAGCACTTCGGCTCGCTGAACTTCGAGCAGGTTTTCCAGAGCGTATAGCCCGTTGAGCCCGAGACTGGCGGTGCCGGATTGCTGACCGCGATCGGTCTGCTGCTGATGGTGGGAGCGGCCGGCAAGTCGGCGCAGATTCCGCTCTACGTCTGGCTGCCCGACGCGATGGAAGGCCCGACGCCGGTCTCCGCGCTGATTCACGCCGCGACGATGGTGACCGCGGGCGTGTACATGGTGGCGCGGTCGCATGTGATCTTCGAGCGCGCGCCGATGGCGCTGACGGTGGTCGCCATCATCGGAACGCTGACCGCGTTGTTCGCCGCGACCATTGGCAGTCACGCAGACCGATATCAAGAAAGTGCTGGCCTACTCGACGGTCTCGCAGCTGGGCTACATGTTCATGGCCTGCGGCGTGGGGGCATTCTCGGCGGCTATTTTTCATCTGATGACGCACGCGTTCTTCAAGGGACTTGCTGTTCCTGGCGGCGGGTTCGGTGATTCACGCGGTGGGCGGCGAGCAGGACATGCGCCAGATGGGCGGCTTGCGCACGAAGATTCCGTGGACATTCTGGACCATGACCATCGCGCACATTCGCGATCGCGGGCATTCCGCCGTTTGCCGGATTCTTCAGCAAGGACGAAATTCTGTGGCGGGCGTATCAGGCCAGTTGGGTGTACTGGGTGATTGGTTTGTTCACGGCATTTCTCACTTCCTTTTATATGTTCCGGCTGTGGTTCCTGACGTTCTTTGGGGAGTATCGCGGAGCGGCGGAAAGCCCGCATGGAGATTTAGGAGCCCATGGACATGGAGCATGGCGCACGGCACATGGGCATGGGCATGGCGGGATTCATGAAAGCCCGCGAGTGATGGTGATTCCGCTGGTGGTTCTGGCGGTTCTTTCTGTCGTCGGGGGTTGGATTGGGGTTCCGGGATCGCTGGGCGGCAGCAATCGTTTCGATAAGTTTCTGGGGCCGGTATTTCACTCGACTGCGCCCGCGGTCAGTGCGGAAGACGGTGCCGGCGAAACGGCTCCTCCGGAAAAAGAGACTGAGGGACCCGAACCGCAAACCGGTCACGCGACTGAATTGATCTTCACCGGAATTTCGGTCCTGGCCGGCCTGCTCGGGCTCTGCCTGGCCTGGCTGCTTTACTATCGCGATCCGCAATTGCCGCAGCAGATCGCCGGCGAGCCTGGGTGGCCTCTATCAGGCGGTGGTCCACAAGTATTACGTCGACGAATTGTACGCGACCTTGTTCGTAAAGCCGCTGATCGCCGGCTCTGCCCTGATTCTGTGGCACGGAATCGATCAGGACGTGATTGACGCCACTCGTCGACAACAGCGCCCATGGCGCCAACGAAGTTTCCGATTCGGTCCGTCACATGCAATCCGGCAACTTGCGCTCCTATGCCGGATGGGTGGCAGCGGGAGCGGCCGCAGTGATCGCTTACATGATCTGGATGGGCACACGATGAAGCATGGACAGACTGGAGTCCGATCATTCTGTCGCTGGTGACCTTCATCCCGCTGGCGGGCGCGCTGCTTGCTGCATGCTGTTGCCGCGGCGTGATCGCGACATCCGGGTCTTTTCCCTGGTCGTTTCGCTGCTGACCTTTGTCCTGTCTCTGCACCTGCCGGTGCACTTCCACCGGGCGCAGGCGGGATTTCAGTACGAAATCGACAGGGCATGGATTCCCACGCCCAACATTCACTACCACCTGGGCGTGGACGGAATCTCGATGTGGCTGGTGGTGCTGACCACGTTCCTGACGCCGCTTGTGCGTGCTGATTTCGTGGAAGTCGATTCACGAGCGGGTGAAGGAATTCTTCATCCTGCTGCTGGTGCTGGAAACCGCGCTGATCGGCGTGTTCGTCGCGCTGGACCTGTTTCTTTTCTATTTCTTCTGGGAAGCGACCCTGATTCCGATGGCGCTGCTGATCGGAATGTACGGGCATGGGCGCAAGGTCTACGCCGCCGTCAAATTCTTCATGTACACCATGATCGCGTCGGTCTTCATGCTGGCGGCGATCCTGTGGCTCTATGCCAAGGTCGGAACCTTCGATTTTGTGACTATTCAGAACGCGATTCGCGCCGGACAGGTGGCGAACTTCGGCGGCCGCGGCGCAGTGGCTGTTCCTGGGATTCTTCATCGCGTTTGCGGTTAAAGTTCCGCTGTTCCCGTTTCACACCTGGCTGCCGGACGCGCACGTGGAAGCGCCAACCGCGGGGTCGGTGCTGCTGGCGGGCGTCCTGCTGAAGATGGGCACCTACGGCATGCTGCGCTTCAACCTGGGACTTGTTTCCCGAGCAGGCGCGGGCCAATGCCTGGTGGGTGATGATTCTGGCGCTGATCGGCATCATTTACGGCGCGCTGGTGGCGCTGGTGCAGCCCAACATGAAGAAGCTGATCGCGTATTCATCGATCAGCCACCTGGGATTCGTGGTGCTCGGCATCTTCAGCTTCACGCAGGCGGGGCTGGATGGCGCGACGTTCGTGATGCTGGCGCACGGCGTTTCCACCGGCGCACTGTTCATGCTGGCGGGCATTCTGTACGAGCGGCGTCACACCTATGAGATTTCCGAATTCGGCGGTCTGGCGACGTCCATGCCGGTGTACGCCACATTCTTTCTGTTCGTGGTGCTGGCCTCGGTGGGACTGCCGCTGCTGAATGGATTTGTCGGCGAATTTCTGGTGCTCAGCGGAGCCTTCCAGGCGCGCGCGGTCTACGGAATTCTGGGGGCGACCGGCGTGATCTGGAGCGCCGGCTACCTGCTGTGGATGTATCAGCGCGTGTTCTTTGGAAAAGATCACGCACGAGGTGAACCTGAAACATTGCCTGACCTGGATACGCGCGAGCGCATCGCGCTGGCTGCCCGCCGGCGCGGCCGCGCTGGTCATGGGTGTGGCGCCGCTGCTGTGGCTGAATGCCATCGATCCGGCTGTGCAGGCTGCCCTGGCGCCGTTTGCGCAACTGGCCAGCAAGGTGGTGGGCCAGTGAACCCTGCCGCTGTGACTCAGACGCTGCCGCAGGGCGTCGAATACGTTCGCATTCTGCCGGAAATCGTGCTCTCATTGTTCGGCATGGTGATCATGGTGCTCGATCCGCTGGTGGACGAGCGCGCCAGCCAGAAACTGCTGGGCCTCATCGCGCTGGCCGGTTCGGTGGCGGCAATTGCGGCCACTCTTTACCAGTCGCAATATCCCGGCGTGGGTTTCTGGGGCATGGTCAAGGTGGACAGCTTCAGCATCTTCTTCCACTTCCTGGTTACCGCGATTACCGCCGTCGTCATTCTCACTTCCTACGAGTACATGGAAGTGCAGCAGATCCGCGCGGGAGAATATTACGGGCTGATTCTGTTTGGCGCGGTCGGCATGTGCCTGATGTCGTCGGCGGTCGAACTGGTGCTGATCTTCATTGCGCTGGAAATTTCTTCGATCTCCACCTACGTGCTGGCCGGATTCCGGCGGCGCGCGGCGATCAGCAGCGAAGCTTCGCTGAAATATTTCCTGCTGGGTTCGTTCGCCACCGCCTTCTTTCTTTACGGAGTGGCGCTGATGTTCGGCGCGACTGGATCGACCAGCATTGCGGTGATCGGCCAGGTGCTGCGATCCGGCCAGATTCCGGTGCTGGCCTACGCCGGAATCGCGTTGATGTTTGTGGGACTGGGTTTCAAAGTGGCGGCCGCTCCCTTTCATGTCTGGACGCCTGACGTCTACGAAGGCGCTCCCGCGCCGGTGGTCGGTTTCATGTCGACCGCGCCCAAGGCGGCGGTGTTCGCGGTGCTGCTGCGCATCATGTTTGAAGTCAACGCTCCCGGGCGGCTTTGGCTGATCTGGGTGGCGGCGGCGCTGTCGATGACGCTGGGCAACGTGGGCGCGCTGGTGCAGCAGAACGTCAAACGGCTTGCTGGCCTATTCCTCCATCGCGCACGCCGGATACCTGCTGGTGGCCTTTGCTGCCTTGCCCGACAATGGAATTCCCGCCGCGATGTTCTACACCGCCTCTTACGCCGCCATGAACGTGGGCGCGTTTGCCGTGGTCAGCCACTTCGCCGGGCGCCGGAGAGCGCTACGTCACGCTGGAAGACTACGCCGGGCTGGGACGGCGATCGCCGATTCTGGCCGCCACGCTAACGATTTTTTTGCTGTCGCTGATCGGAATTCCGATGACCGGCGGCTTCTTCGCCAAGTTTTACGTGTTCAGCGCGGCGCTGCAAGCGAACCTGGTCGGGCTCACCATCATCGGCGTGCTGAACAGCGCCGTGGGCGCGTACTACTACCTGCGAATCATCGTGGTGATGTATATGCGTGAAGCGCGCGAGGATGCTCCCGTGGCTCCGGTGTCGCCCTCGCTGGGCGCAGCGCTGGCCATCAGCGTGGCCGCAACGCTTTATCTGGGTATCCTTCCGGGACGAGTTCTTGAATTCGCGTCGCGCTCGGCGGCGGAGCTTTTGCATTGAGTCGCGGTTCGACAAATTCCTCAAGCGATTGCTTAAAACCAGTTCCAAACTTCGTGCCGCGTAGCCGCTTACTGCCCCGCTGATAACCCGCGCCAGATAAGCATTCCAGACGGTTTAGGAGCTCCGATGTTTTTCCTGTCAGAGCGGGGAAATCAGTGGTCTAGGGGATTGACAAGCCCTCCCGGTACGCTCATTATGAACTCTAAATCGAAGAGCATTTAAGTTGGAGGCGGTTATGAAAGGCTTGATCCGGGGGCTCTGGTCGGACGATCAGGGACAGGACATCGCGGAGTACGCGGTAATGTTGGCGGTGATTCTGGTGCTCGTTGTCGGCACGATAAGACTGGTTGGCTCCAATTCGAACAACGCTTTCTCCAGCGTCGCCAGTTCGCTTAATTAGTAATAGACCCTAGCCAGCATTTGCATGGCCAGTGGTCAGTGTGAGCCATGGCATTCAGGCTGCTGATCCCCCGCATGCAGCCTTCCTTTTCTCTTTCTCTTGCGCGAGCCGGTCGACCGCACATGCTTCCTGCGCGTGACGGCCCCGAGAGCTTTGATTAACCACAAAGGACACGAAGTTTCACGAAGGCAATCCCTGGAGTCGGACCCTTCGTGTGACTTCGTCCCCTTGGTGGTTTACGCATTTGGAAACCTCCACGATCTTCGAACATTCCTTCCCCGGGAGAGATTCAATTCGACTTTCTTTCCTTCCGAAGCTCCTCCAACCGTCGCCAGAGTGGACGCTCGTTGGTCGTGGGGAGTTACAATTCTTGGGCTTTGAGGAGGATAAGAATGATGCGGGCTCCACAGATGACTAAGTTCGGGCTGCGCGGCTCTTGGTTGATTGTTCTCGTTTTGGTTGCGCTTACAGCTTTGGCGTCGCTTTCGGCGGCGCGAGCGTTTTCCACGCCCGCGCCGAGCGATGAGACTGCTTTGCTGGACGGCTTTCGCCACGTGGAAGTGGCGTCAGTGTCAGACGCGATAGAGAGGCTTTCAGGAGAGCGCATGTACATGACGCATCGCATGCGTCCGATTTTTGCCTCGAAGTTTGCGGGTGTGGCGCTTACCGTGCAGCTGAAGAAAGAAGAAAACCGCGATCCCGGCGCCTTGCAGGGCATGTTGGCGGCCATCGATCAGGGCCGACCGAATTCCGTATATGTGATGGTGGTGGAAAACGGAGTGGACATCGCCGGCATGGGCGGATTGATGGGGACGGCAATGGCGGCCCGAAATTTTTCCGGCGCAGTGATCGATGGCGGGGTGCGCGATGTCGGTTATCTGCAGAAAATCGGGTTCCCGGTCTTCGCGCTGGGAATTGTGCCATCCACGTCGGTGAACCACTACCGCTTTGCCGGCACGAATATTCCTGTCGTGTGCGACGGGGTGGCCGTGAACGCGGGTGACTTCATTGTGGCGGACGGCGATGGCGTAGTAGTAGTGCCTCGCGCAAAAGCGGCTGAGGTTCTGGCTATCGCACAGGACCTGGACTTCAAAGAACACTCAATGTACGGCTATATCGAAAAGCTAAGATCCATTGAGGAAGCGGTCAAGAAGTTCGGGCGGCTGTAAGGCTTTGGAAGGCAACCTAGTGCTCGAAGACGAGCGAGGGCGGGGGAATTGGCCCTCGTTTCAACTAGAAGCTGCTTATTTCCTACCTCAATGTGGGGATCTGCCTTTGTACTTCGACTTCGTCGTGTTCTGAATCGCTGAGCGGAAGCTGGCGACGGAACATGACGAGGGGTCGGCAGCGGTGACCTTACTTCGGCAGGGTCACTCAACAGGCGGGCGGTACGATTCCGAAACCTCAGTTAGTTAAGTAACTTCTGTAACGCATTACTTGCGGCCACTGGCGTGCATGACGCAGAGAGTTCCGGCCATTTCCATTCAATACTTGCGATTCGAGGAACACTGTATGCTGCATAAGTGCGCGAATCCAGCCTGCGGAAGTGTGTTTCGCAGTCTGAGTCACGGCAAGCTCTTTCTGCTGGAGACGGAGAACGTCCCGATGATCTCCGATGTCGCCCCTGTACACCGCAGGGAACGGTTGGTGAGGCATGTGGAACGCTATTGGCTGTGCGATTTGTGCTCATCCTTACTCACCCTGATCTTTGAACGCGGAAGAGGGATGGTTACCATTCCGCTTCCGGGCAGGAATACCCATGTGTCTGCGGCGCATCTCACGCATTTCCAACCCGCGATGAGGGGCTATCGCGCGGAGCGGAGCTAAAGGGCTTTATGAACAATTCAAAAACACACCGGTGCGCAATCTGTGGAGAACAATGCTCGGGCAACGAGGCACGCTTCCTGGTGGCGGAAAACCGCTGGGAAGAAAAGCTTACAATTCTCCAATGGAATGAACAGATGGCTTCACGCAAGGGTATTCAGGCAGCCTGCAGCGTCAACCACGTAGAGGAGTTGGTGATTCACTGGATGACCACAGGAAGTCTTGACTATCCTTTTGCGCGAACCGCATTGGGATCGGGAGGCTGGCATCGGGACACCTGGCCGGACTCCCGGGTTGACCTCAGCGGCGCGCGGCCAATCGGTGAACTGGCGGTACATCGGGAGAGCATGGAGCGGGTGCTGGCGGAAAATCCGCAGTCCTTGCAGGTGATCCTGGATGCATTGCTCGACGCGCTGCGGCGGGAGTCGCCAAGCTTTACCGAGCGAGTTTCCGAGTCTGAAGAAGAAGAGAACGAGTTGTGCGCTGTCTCTTCGGAGCCGGAACGCTAGATCTACTAATGTCATCTTGCGCGGATGTCATCTTGCACTTAGGTCCCGGTTCGCATTGCGAAGCAGCCGGGGAGTCGAAGGATGCAATCAAAAAAAGCTGCACGAGCGGGGCGCTCGCGCCTACATGGATTTTTTCCACTCTTGCCAGTCTGTGGTGACCGCGTTTGCCATGTTTCTGGCGGCTAACGATAGCCAGTTCGGTTTCAGGCGATCGAGGTGCTGGCGAATCTGTTTTCGGGCAGGGGCTGCCTAAATGAATATTGGCGGTTTCCCAGCCCATGGCAAAGAGCAGCCGAAGTTCGTCGCGACCTCTTGGCAGGACGTTGAGCTCGATGCGGCAGCAATGAGGCGAGAGGCGGCGAACGATCCAGTGTCCGTACAGCCTGCACAAAGGGATCAGACCGAGCGCACGGCGCGGTTGATGATGGTCTGGTACAGCAGTTCCGACGGTCCCTCCCCGGCCCGGGCCCAGTGAACCGCCGACGGCACCAGAGCCTTGGCCTCGCGTGCGATCTTGCCGCCATGGCATTCCGCGATGGCTACGAGGCGCATGTGCCCGAGGCTGCCTAAGCCCGCGATCCGGCGGGCGACTCGATAGTCCATCCCGCGCTCGGGGCAGAAGATGCTCCAGCGCGTCCTGCGCGCTGACGGGAATCTCCGCCGTCAATCCGCGGCAAGCTCTCCATCTTCTGCCAGAAATACACCGGATCGCGCAATTCACCCAAAGCGATTTCACGCAGCCACTTGTGTTCTTCTTCCAGCACAAACGGATGTCCGCGTTCAGACAGTGATTTGCGATAGCCGTCCAGAATCACGGTGCAGGCATCCTTTGCCTTCAACGAAAGGTGCCCGGCCTTGATAGCCAGAAGCGCGCTGGCGGCCAGCCTCACCAAGTCGTTGGTGAAGGGCAGGTTCGCGGCTTCATCGAAATCATTTACGCCCCAGACCAGGCGGCCCTCGATGTCCCGCCAGGTACCGAAATTCTCGACGTGAAGATCGCCCACGCCCAGAACCCGAGGAGCCTTGGTCAGGTCAGGACACACCTGCGGCCACACTTGCATCCAGCGATAAAACGTGGCGCGCAGAAAAGGAAATGCCGCCTTCCGCCATGCGCTGGTGTTTCAGCGCAGGTCGGGCTTCACCAACTGGGTGTGTGAACCAAGCCAGGCTTCATACTGGCGGGTTGACTTGACGATGTTCACGGGCGTCCGGTTGGCCACGATAGAGTGACGGTGTCGAGGATGTCAAACAATTAGGAGAGCAGTCGCGGTCGGTTTGACGTCCGCGCCGTTGCACCAACAGTCCTGGCGACGAGTCCCAGATCCTTCGGACTGAAGTCCTTCAGTGTGTCAGAATTCACACAATGTACCTCCAGCCAATGTATGCAAGCTTTGCGTGTCAACCTTGACACGCCGTAATCGAGCACACACACCCTCGCCAAATTAAAAGCCATGTAAGCCAGTTCTAATCAAGTACATCCGATTGGTTGTTCACCTGTTGCAAGGCTTCCAGACCGAGTTTAAGGAGGCTGTCATGGAACTCATATTCACCGACAATCGCAATGATCGGAGGGATGTCGCTTTCACTGGTCGTGGCACTGCTGGTGGAAGAGTTAATTTTCGGCAAGGTGCTGGGCTTGTTTTTTGTTCCGAAGGCGCCGCAGAGCAAAGCGGTTGCACCCCGTTGATCGGCGGCCCGCGGAACTTTTCGTGAGATTCGCGGGTCGATATGGTTAGTGGGTGCAGACGTTGCACGAGAGTTGGGTTATTTCGGGATGAGTGTTGCGCCGCTGAGCAGCTTAGGGCTGAAAGCCGACTGCGATGTCCAGCTCACGCACAATGCGGTTTATAATTCGCGCATCGAAGGCATGCTCACGCCATCCTCCTCTCGCCTGGGTCGTCTCCTTCTGATTCTTCCTATATTGCTGCTGGCGACGACGGCCCTGGCCCAGAATTGGGCGGTGCGGAGAACAGCAGCTCGCCGCCAAAATATTGGCGGTCACCAGCGCCCGGACGATCGACGGTCGAAGTCTCGAACCGTTCGTCGCTTAAGTACAGCGTCCGCCGACGACATACGGCGCGGCCTGCTGACCCAGCTGGCGGCGTTGGGTGCGCGCTTCGTCAATGCCGAGCAGGCTGCGGTAAGCGTGCGAGTTTCACTTTCGGAGGATCTGCAGAACTATGTGTGGGTAGCGGATGTTCGCGAGGGCACGAATGAAGCAGGCGTGGTCATGATTTCCGTGCCACGACCGACGATGACGGCGGCCGAACCTCAGGCATCGGCAATGGTGCTGCACAAGACTGCGCTGTGGACGCAGCAGGAGCGCATTCTGGATATTGCGGTAACCGAAGGCAATCCCGCGCACATGATCGTGCTTGGACGCGCAATGGTGTGATGCTATACCGGCTTGCAAGACGGGCGATGGCAGCCGGAACAGTCACTGCCGATTACGCACTCGCATCCCTGGCCACGCGATCTGCGTGGAAGGCTCGTATCACGCAAGGACCATTGGTTCGACGTCTACCTGCCCGGCGTGTCCTGCCGGAGCACGGCAGGCTCACCGTTGGCGATGACTTGCTCCGATAACGACAATCCGTGGCCAATAGGAACGGACCAGATTGGATTAAATGCACCTTACACCGCTTCACGAAACTTCTTCAGCGGAGCGCTTTCGCCACCGTTGGGTAAACAGGCGGTTGTTCCGCCGTTTTATTCCGCGGCGGGCATTCCTCGAGACAAGAACACGCTGTGGCTGTTCGCCATGGTTGACGGTCAAGTGCATCTGCTCGACGGGAGTACAGACCAGGTGATAACCGCGCCCGGCTGGGGCAGCGATATTGCCACGGTGCGCAGTGCCTGCGGCAGCGGCTGGCAAATCCTCGCAACCGGAACCGGAGATGGCGCGCGTGATAGCGTACGGGCGTTCGAGCTTCCCGATCATGAGCCCGTCGCTATGAGCCCGCCCCTCGATATCAATGGCAGAATCACGTCCCTGTGGACGGAATCCGGCGGAAGCGGCGTAGTGGCAGTTGCGCGAAATAACGATGCAGGGGGATATGAAGCATTTCGGCTTACTGTCACTTGTGGCCGCTAGCCTGTTTGTGACCGCCGTCGCACCGGGCAGCATCCGTCCGCACTATGGCGGGACGCTCCGCGTGGTGATGCGAGACGCGCCCTCTTCGCTTGACCCTGTCGATCCCAGCCAGCCAGATTCGTTGACTACGCGTTCCGTCTCGCGCTTGATTTTCGACACGCTTGGTGATTCTGGACGAACGTGGCAGGACTCAACCGGGGCTGGCAACATCCTGGCAAGCAGAACCCGGCAACCAGCGCTGGCAATTCACCATTCGTCGCGGCGTTACATTTCAGGATGGAACTGCGGTCAGTCCAGATGCGGTTGCCGCTTCGCTGCGAACCGCAAATCCGAACTGGAAAGTGTTCGCTACCGGCGAAGCCGTCGTCATCGAGTGTGACGTTCCAACACCGAACCTTCCCGCGATTCTGGCTCTAACGCGCTACGGCATCGCCAAGCGCGTCGGCGGAAAGCTCACTGGCAGCGGGCCATTCGTCATCAGCGGCTGGGATCCGGGCAAGAAACTTGCATTAACGGCGCGGGACGACTATTGGGGCGGGCGCGCATTTGTCGACGCCATCGAGGTTGAAATGGGTAAGAGCTTTCGCGAACAGATGATCGCGCTCGATCTGGGTAAAGCTGACGTCGTCGAGGTCGCGCCCGACCAGGCGCGCCGCGCGGCGGCTGAAGGACGGCGGATCGAAAACTCGGCTCCGGCGGAGTGGATGGCGCTGGTATTCAGTCGCGATCCCCGGTCCGACGATTCTCAATCGGGTTACGAGAAGAAATTGCGCGCAGGCCCTGGCGCTGAGCATCGACCGGAAGTCGATGAACAACGTTTCTGCTGCAGGGCGCGGGCGAACCCGCGGCACATTCCTGCCCAGACTGGATGACCGGGATATGCTTTTCTGTTTCCCACGGCGGTCGATATGCAACGAGCACAATTGACGCGCGGCGAAGTTCCGCAGGCTCCGGCTGTGGACGCTGGGCTATGCCGCGTCCGACGACACATCTGATGCGCTGGCGCGAGTCATTGCGGAGAGAATCGCGCTGAACGCGCGCGATGCCGGGCTGCGGTTGCAAACCGTCGAACTCCGGCGCTGCCGAGGTGCGGCTGGTGCGAATTCCGCTGGCTTCGCTCGACGCCCAGGTTGCGCTCAGCAGTCTTGCGGCGAAGCTGGGACTGCCGCAGCCGAAGTTCGACGGCGATCCTGCGGCCAGCCTTTATGCCGCCGAAAGCGCTCTTGCTGCAATCGCAGCGCGTGATTCCCTTGCTGCATTTGCGGACTGCAGTAGCGCTTGGCGCGAACGTCAGGGGTTGGACCGAAGACCGGGATGGTGGCTGGCAATTGCAAAATGTCTGGCTGGGAACGGAGAAGCCTTGAGCTTTGGCCGCAAACTTCTGCTGGTGTTCGCGCTGACGGTTTTTCTTTCCGTGGGCGCAGTCACGTGGATCGTTTCGGTTGTGACCCGGCGAGCCTTCGAGCGGGCGAATGAAGATCAGACCGCTGCCCTGATCGCTCAATTCCGACGCGAGTTCAATCGTCGAGGCGACGAGGTTGCGCAGCGGGTAGAGACGATCGCAACCAGCGAAGCCGCCACTCGCATGGCCCTGGCGGTGAGCCGCGGCTCCAACGACTACGGCGCTTTCGTAAATGAGGCCAAGGCTCTGGCCGACAATCAGCAGCTGGATTTTCTGGAGTTTGTGGACCAAGCGCGGGACCATTCTGTCGTCGGCGCAATGGCCGGCGAAATTCGGCTACAAGGAAAACTCTTTCCCGCAGGATCGCCGGTGCCCAAAAACGCATTTCTCCGGCAGGAAGAGCTTCCCGACGGTGCGGCGTCTGAGCCTTTCTGCGATCCGAAAAGTGGATGTCGGCGACAAGCCGTTGTATGTGATCGGGGGCCGTCGTCTGGACAAAGATTTCCTGGAGAGTCTGGAACTTGCCGACAGGAATGCGAGCCATGCTCTACCGCAATCTGGCCAAGGGATTCTCGCCCGAGCTTCTTGGTCGCTCCCTCGGGCGCCCCGCAACCCACGAGCCTGCTGGCTCCGCTCATTGAGCAAGTACAATCGGCAGGCACAGCAGCAGCCGCGGGAGGCCACGGCGCTGCTCCACTGGTCCGACAATGCAGCCGATGATGAGAGCATGCATGCTATTCCGCTGACCGGCCAGGACAACCAGTTGCTGGGCATTTTGCTGGTGGGGAACACCCGGCGTCCGTACGTCGAGTTGCGCAACCGCATCCGTTCCGCGGCGCTTCTGGCGGGAGGCGCGGGAATCGTTCTGGCGATCCTGTTTAGCGGATGGGCGGCTTCGCGAGTCACGCGACCGGTAGAGCAACTTGCGGACGCGGCGCGTGAAGTGGCAGCGGGCAACTGGAATACGCGAGTCTCGGTGAGTTCGACCGACGAACTGGGCGCGCTGGCGGAATCGTTCAACCGCATGACGGAAGAGCTCCTGCAGCAGCGGGAGCAGTTGGTGCAAGCGGAACGCGTCGCCGCGTGGCGGGAGCTGGCACGCCGTCTGGCGCATGAGCTGAAGAATCCTTTGTTCCCGCTGCAATTGACGGTGGAGAACCTGGTGCGGGCACGGGAGCAGAGTCCGGAACAGTTCGATGAAGTGTTTCGTGAAAGCTCCTCCACGTTGCTGGCGGAGATTGCGAACTTGAAGGCGATCATCTCGCGGTTCAGCGAGTTCTCCAGAATGCCGCAGCCACAATTTCAGCGAATACAGATCAACGAGATCGTGCAGAACGTTGCGCGGCTGTTGCAGGGGCAACTGCGTTCGCCGGAGCAGGCTCCGATCGAATGCAGACTGGAGCTGGCAGAGGGTCTGACGCCAATTGCGGCTGATCCCGAACTGCTGCACCGAGCCCTTTCCAACCTCGCGCTGAACGCCGTGGATGCGATGCCTCAGGGCGGCACGCTCACCTTGCGCACAAGTCCACACGGCGATCGCGTGATGGTCGAGATTGCCGACACCGGTGCCGGCCTGACCGCGGAAGAGTGCGAACGCCTGTTCACTCCTTACTACACCAGCAAAGCGCATGGCACCGGACTGGGACTGGCTATCGTGCAGTCAGTCATAAGCGATCACGGCGGCAGGATCAGCGTGCGCAGCGAGCCTGGACGGGGAGCAACATTTATGATCGAGCTGCCGCGCAATCTGGACAAGCTGCGGACAGAGGAAACGCCGGTGCCGGGCGCAACGCGTTCGTCTGCGTCATCTTCGCCAGAGCCAGCCCGGGAGCGGTTGGCCAAGGAGTGAGTGGTGTCTCAGAAAGCGCATCTACTGATCGTTGACGACGAAGCCAACACGCTGGCTTCGCTTTCCCGCGCGTTCCGTCTGGCCGGTCACGAAGCCACGGTGTGCGATAACGCCGCCAAGGCGCTCGATCTGGCGCGCTCGCAACCGTTCGATCTGATCATTTCCGACGTGGTCATGCCGGACAAAGACGGGCTTGCCTTGCTCGAGGAACTGAAGTCGCAGGGCATTACCACGCCCGTCGTCATGATGTCGGGCCAGGCGCATATCGATATGGCGGTGCGGGCGACGCGACTGGGTGCGCTGGACTTCCTGGAAAAGCCGATCTCCACCGAAAAGCTGTCTGCTCACCGTGGAGAACGCGCTCAGGTTGCAGCGCCTCGAATCGGAAAACCGGCAGCTGCGCCAGCGCCTGGGAAAACACGAGATGGTGTGGACCGGCGAAACCATGAAAAAACTGATGGCCCAGATCGAACGAGTGGCCGCCAGCGAAACGCGGGTGTGCATTCTGGGAGAAACCGGGACGGGAAAGGAACTGGTCGCGCGCACCTTGCACGATCGCAGTCCGCGAGCTTCGGGCCCATTCATCACGCTGAATTGCGCCGCGGTTCCGGCGGAACTGATCGAGTCGGAACTATTCGGTCACGAGAAGGGATCATTCACCGGCGCGGCGGCGCGCCATGTCGGCAAATTCGAACAGGCGGAACGTGGAACCATCTTTCTCGATGAAATCGGCGACATGCCACTGGCCATGCAAGCCAAGCTGCTGCGGGTGCTGGAAGAAGGAGAAGTGGAGCGGATCGGCTCCGACAAGCCGACCCGGGTGGACGTGCGGGTGGTGGTCGCCACCCATCGCAATCTGGAAGCGCTGGTAAAGGAAGGCAAGTTTCGTCAGGACCTGTTTCACCGCATCTACGTCTTCCCCGTTTTGCTGCCGCCGCTGCGCGAGCGGAAAGAGGACATTCCCGCCCTGGTGCAACATTTTGCCGAACAGGTTTGCGCTCAAAACAGCTGGAAGCCGGTTCCATTCGCTCCGGCGGCAATCGAGGAGCTTCAGAGGAGGGCCTGGGCGGGCAACATTCGGGAGTTGCGCAACGTGGTGGAGCGGCTGATTCTGCTGGCCACGGAGGGTGAAGTAACGCTCGAAACAGTGCAGGTTATGATGCCACAATCGCTGGCCTTGAATGCCAGCGCTGGACCTGGGGCAGGTACTCTTGCTGAGCGAGTGCAAGGCTTTGAGCGCGAGGTCATCCTGGCCGAACTAAAACGCACTCACCATCAAATTACCAAGGCAGCCAAAGCCTTGGGGCTGGAACGCAGCCACCTCTACAAGAAAGCGGAACAGCTCGGAATCGACCTGCAAGCGTTGCGCCGGGACACGCCCGAATCCAACTAAAATAACCAAAATACAGGATAAGCTGTATTGGTTTGGGTTATGCCCCAGTATAAGTTCACGGCATGTCCCAGTGCCGTTGTGTCGTCAGAGCGCGCCGCGGCGGATCTTAATATCGGGTGAATTACGCAAAATTCGCAGCGTGGGTCCCGATAAATCCGTAAGATTTACACGACGCCGGTTTTTCCACAGGCCGCTAAAGTGTTGCAACTAGCGAAAATCGCAGTTTGGCATTACCGATGCTTAACAAAGGTGCAGGCGATAACCGGATTCCAGGGGAGGTAGGTCATGGCTGCATTCCGAATTTTCATAGCGGACGATCATGAGGTAGTACGCAAGGGACTGGCTGCTCTGTTACAAGGGGAGCAAGGTTGGGAAATCTGTGGCGAAGCCTCGGATGGCCGTACTGCTACTGAAAAGATTAAGGAACTAAAGCCGGACGTGAGTATTCTCGACATCGGTATGCCCGGACTGAACGGGCTGGAAGCAACGCGGCAGATCATCAAAGACGATCCGCGAGCCAAGGTTCTCATTCTCACTTTGCACGACTCCGATCAGGTGGTGCGAGAAGTTCTGAACGCGGGAGCTCGTGGATTCCTCCTGAAATCCGATGCCGCGCGTGACCTGGTGGTCGCGGTCGAAGCTTTACGACGCGACAAAACCTATTTCACCTCCAAGGTTGCAGCCATGGTGCTGGAGGGATACCTGAAAGGCGGAACTCATTCCGTGCCGGTATCCGTGGGCCGCGACCGGCTCACCCCGCGAGAGCGTGAAGTCGTACAACTGCTTGCCGAAGGTAAAAGCACAAAAGAGGTCGCGGTGGCGCTGGGATTGAGCGTCAAGACGGCGGAAACTCACCGCTCAAACATCATGCGCAAGTTGCAGCTCCATTCCGTGAGCGATCTGGTCATGTACGCCGTTCGTAATAATATCGTTCACGTCGTTCAGCCTACGATCGAATAGTCCACTTACAACTCACTTCGTCTTGCTGATCAAGAGAAGGCGGCAGAGCCCGCCTCGAAATAATTGAGCTAGAGCTTCGTGCTCTTTTTGGCGAAGTCGTGTGCCTTTGCGGTTAAGAACTCTAACCCGAGGACACCGCAGATGATTGCTTGATTTCAACAATTCCGGTACAGCAAGTAATCGAAACACCTACAGCCTGCACCGGATGGACCCTTCGCGCCACTCCTCTTAATCTTGGTCCCGTCATGGAGATCGAGAAGATGTTGCAAAGGCCAACGAAAGGCTCAGGAGGAAACACAGCAATGAACTCGAACATTTCCAGCAAGGACGCTGCAGCGAGTTTTGATCTGAAAAATGCCGGCCGGATGGAGACCGACCTGGAACTGGTGAAGCGTGCCCAGCAAGGCGACTCGGAAGCATTTGCCGCCTTATTTCATGCACACAAGGGCAGGGTGTATTCCATTTGCATGCGCATGACAAACAACACCGCCCAGGCCGAGGACCTCACTCAGGACGCATTTCTACAGGTGTTTCGCAAGCTCTCGACGTTCAAAGGAAACTCGGCTTTATCGACCTGGCTCTATCGCATTGCTGTCAATACCGTGTTGATGCACTTTCGTAAAAAGGCTCTGAAGCAGATTTCACTGGATGAACCGTCCAGCCAGGACGCCAAACAGGTACGGCGCGAGTATGGAAGCCGCGACGGCCGGCTTTCTGGATCGGTGGACCGGATTACTCTGACCCGCGCCATCAAGGATCTGCCGGCGGGATACAGAAAGATTTTCCTCCTGCACGAGGTTGAAGGCTACGAGCACCAGGAGATCGCGAAGTTGTTGGATTGCTCCGTCGGAAATTCGAAATCACAGCTGCACAAGGCTAAGCTGCGGATTCGCGAGTTCCTGGCCACGCCAGGGCAGGAAATTGGGGTCAACGATGTCGCAGGCAGTGCAGCGGCCTGAACATCCGGCCGGGCTGAAAACGATCTGATTCAAAATCTAATGGGGTCAGCAGAATTATCGCTGGCCCCATTTTAGTTTGGTGCGAAGCACGTCAAAGAATGTGCCTTGAGTGTGCAGCAGCTTTACCTGGTGCTGTGACTTGCGGCAAAGAATACGGTCGCCATCGAACACGGGCATTCCGATTTGTCCGTCGATGCTGAGATACGCGTCTTCCTGCCCGGTTTTAACCACGATCTCGATTTCCGCCGTGTCCCGAACCACCAGCGGTCGATGAGTGAGCGAATGAGCCGAGACCGGCGTAACCACAAACGCGTCGACATCGAAGGCATGAGGATTGGACCCCCGGCGGCTAACGAGTAAGCAGTGGAGCCCGTGGGAGTGGAGACAATCAGACTGTCGGCCTGATAACTGGACACGAACACGCGGTCAACGTAAACGTCGCAGTGATTCAGGCGAGCGATAGTGCCCTTGCCCACGACAACATCATTCAGCGCGTCGTAACTTTGGACGCACGCATCTTTCCGAAACACATCGCAATGCACCATGGAACGGGCTTCTACATTGCAACAACTCTGTTCAATGCCTTGCAGCGTGGGATAAAGATCTTCGAGCGGAACCTCCGTTAGGAAGCCGAGCGAGCCCAGGTTGACGCCAAGCACCGGAATTCCGGCCTTGGAGACGGCGCGCGCGGCGGAGAGCAACGTGCCATCTCCTCCCAGAACAACCACGAAATTCAATGGCCGGGAGGTCATCTCGTCACGCGCGAGGACTTCGACGCCGGGGGCGTGGGGCGCGGTCTCGATATCGACCACAACCTCGTATTGATGCTCGCGAAACCAGGCAAGCATCGGCGGGACGATTTGTGCCAGCTCCGGCTTTGCCGGGTTTGGAAATTATTGCAGCAGATTTGTGGGTTGACGCGTTCCTGGTAGCCATGGTGAAAGAGGAATTGTACAGAAATATTTGACAAAAGCTTTATAAGAGCAGCTTCTAGCTCCTGGCTTGATTCTTTCATGACCGCAACCTGTGTGGGGACGGGTCTCCGACCCGTCCAGGCCGAGTGAAGCTCGGCAGGCTATTGGCGGCGGTATCGAAGACAACCCGACCAGGACACCGAGTTCTTTAGAACTGACCGTACAGCAGGAATTCGCGATTCCCTTCTCCGCCCAGAATTGGGGATTCGATATCGTCCGTGTGGGTGCAGCCCAGAGCGAGCAAAGCCTGGCGAACCTTATCGACTGCGGCGGCTTGTACTACGCGGATCGCGCACGATGCCACCCTTCCCGACTTGGTCGCGGCCAGCTTCGAATTGCGGCTTTACCAGAACGATGATCTGTCGGCCTCTGCGCTCCTCCGGAGTCTCCGGAAAAGCAGCCGCGATGACCGCGGGCAGCACCAGCGTGGCGGAGATGAAAGAAACATCCATGACCACCAACTCGACAGGCTCTCCAATCTGTTCCAGCGTGAGATAGCGGGCGTTGGTTTTTTCCAGCAGGCGGACGCGAGTGATCCTGGCGCAGACGAAAATCGATCTGGCCATGTCCGGTATCCACCGCAATGACGCGAGCGGCGCCACGCTGCAAAAGACAATCGGTGAATCCTCCGGTTGAAGTTCCGACGTCAAGACAGGTCTTGCCGGTGACATCAATGTGCCAGTGCTCGAGCGCCTTCTCCAGCTTGAGGCCGCCGCGACTGACGTACTTGAGATCCTCGCCGAGAAGGCGAATGGCGGCTGAAGCGTCAACGGCGGCTCCAGCCTTCTCGATTTTTTGGCCGTCTACCAACACCTTGCCGGCAAGAATCAGCGCTTGTGCGCGCTCGCGTGATGCTGCCAGGCCGCGTTCGAGAGCAGCAATTTGTCGAGCCGACTTTCAAATCGTGCTCCACATCCAGATTGCAATTTGCGTCCGCACCCGACTCGGTGCAAGGTGTAGAAACAGTTTGGAACAAACAACTTATCAGTGTAGTTTCCGGTTTTCCCACAGAATTTTGCACCGCGGTGTTGAAAAGTATTCGGGACGATGGAACTGGGCGGCGGGACGCCGCCCGGACAGCGAAGGGATGCCGGCGCTACTTAGCCTGCGACTTCTTCCAGAAGTTTCTGATCGATGTCGAAGTTGGAGTGAACGTTCTGAACGTCGTCGTGCTCTTCGAGCGCTTCCATCAATCGAATCATCGTGGCTCGCGGCCGGGCCTTCGAGCTTGATGTAGTTCTGAGGAATCATGGAGACGCTCGACGACACGGGCTCAATCCCGGCTTTCTTGACTGCTTCCAGCACAGCTTCGTAGGCGGAGGGTTCGCAAAGCACTTCCCAGTTATCGCCGTCGTCGCGCAAATCCTCGGCGCCGGCTTCGAGGACGATGCCCATCAGGTCGTCTTCTTTCGCGGCGGACTTGGGGACGACGATGTCGCCCTTCTTGTGAAACATCCAGGAGACCGCGCCCGCCTCCGCCATGTTGCCGCCATTTTTTCCGAAAGCGTGACGGATTTCGCTGACGGTGCGATTGCGATTGTCGGTGTTGATATCGAGCAGGACCGCCACACCACCCGGTCCGTAGCCTTCGAGCGAGAACTCTTCATAGGTCGCGCCCGGCAGTTCGCCGGTGCCGCGCTGGATCGCCCGCTTGATGTTGTCGGCAGGCATGTTTTCGGCCTTGGCGGCCACGATCGCCCCGCGCAAACGCGGATTGGTGTCGGGATCTCCGCCATTCTTGGCGGCAATGGAGATTTCCTTGATGAGGCGAGTGAAAATCTTGCCTCGCTTGGCGTCCAGGGCGCCCTTTTTATGCTTGATTGTGGCCCATTTTGAATGGCCGGACATGGAAATACCTCGTATTTAATAGTCTTTAATGGCGCGGAACTTGACCGTCGAGGAGATCAACGGATTGCCTCAAATGAATGCCGGCGAACAAAAATTATAGCATGGGACTCATACCGTCGGGCCTTGAATCCGGGCCTGCCGGGCTTTGTACGCGTATAGCACCGCCAGCAATGGCGGCGCCAGCAGCACGCCCCAGAATGGAATCACCATACCCAACACAATCGGCGCCAGAATGGACGCCCAGACCGGCACTTTGGCCGTTCGCTTCATGATGTAGGGCTGCAGCAGAAAACCGTCCACAATCGCAATGACCGCGTACAGGATCAGAACGTAAAGCGGATGCTCCCAGTCTCCCCACTTGAACATGGCAGTGAGCGCAGGGCCGATGACTCCGAGCACAGCGCCGATCTGGGGCACAAACTGGAAGGCAGCGCCAAGCAATGCCCACAGCGGAGCTCCGGGCACACGAATGATGTAAAGGCCAACCAGCCACAGCAGGCCGACCGCCAGCGAGTCCTGCAAGCTGTGCGATAAACCAATTCTTCAGCGCTCCGCCGGTGACGCGAAAGTGTTCTCCGAGATTCACACTTAATAAGATGCTCCTGCCAGACTCGATGATGGAGCTGCCGGAAGAAACACTATCGAATTGGACGGCGCGCGTAAACCCTGCCTGATGATATTCGTCCATACTGATAGCAGTGAATCTTCCAGAAGAGGGCTTCCAAAAGAGAAGACGAGTGGACACGATCCTGACGACAGCGCTGAGTGCGTCCGTGACCGAGAAGGCGGAAGAGACTTTCCGCCGACAGGTTCGACGAAATCATGCGGCAGCATCAGCGGCGTGTTTACCGTGTGATCTTTCTTCTGGTGCGGGATAGAGACACGGCCGACACCCTCACCCAGGAATGTTTCCTGCGAGCTTATCTGAAACGCGCGCAGCTTCCGGGGCGAGTGCCGGATCGAGACCTGGCTGTTGCGCATCGCGGTCAACCTGGTGCGCGACCACGGCAAGAGCCGGCGAACTTCGTTCTGGAAGAGACTGGTTGGACTGGAAGATGGAGAGGACAATGGACGCCGAACCCCGGCAATTTCCTGCACCGGGACCTTCGGCGGAACGTACGCTGCTGGCGCGCGAAGAACTGGAGTCGGTATGGAAGGCTTTGTCTTCGGCTTTCGCCCCAGCAACGCGCGATTTTCTTCCTCCGCTATGAAGAAGAGATGTCACTGGCGCAGATCGCGGACGTACTCGATCTAAAGATGGCTCGGTGAAGTCGCAACTGGCGCGCGCCACGGGCAAGCTGCGCGAGATGAAGGAGAGACAATGGAAATAATTCGTCATGATGAGCAACGAGGAATTGGCCGACCTGGCCATCGATAGCGATCGAGCGGGCGCTGCGGGAAACCCTCGACGCCCTTCCCGGCTGGGCCCAGGCCGCGACTGAGCACGATCAGGAATTCTGGCAGAATCAGAGAGCCGGAGTCTGGTCGCGAATCTCTGCAGGCGAGAGCACGTTCGGCGCGACTGCCGATCCTGGCCTGGGCCCTGGCAGCTGTGACTATCGCGGTGTCGGGATGGCTGCTGCAACGGCCTTCTGACTTGCGTCGCCCACCAGGTCCGCGTGGATCCGGACCATGAACTCCTGATAGAGGTGGAACGCGCAGTGCAGACCGATGGGCCCTTGGCGCTGGAGCCGGCCGCGCTGCTGGCCGAGGAGATGGTTCAGGATCTGCCGGCCAGGAATTCCCAGAATTCGCAAGAAGGAGCCCAGTAATGAGAATTAGATCTCTAGGTGCATTGGTGCTGCTGCTTTCTCCGTTGTGTCTGCAGGCACAGAGCCGCCCAACCAGCAGTCTGGCACGACGTCCGTAACCACCGGAACAAGAGGGGGCATGGTTTACCACACCGAATTCCACGGTGAGCTAGGCAAGTGGTGGCAGAACTCGGACATCGCGAAGAAGTTGCAACTGAGCGACGGCCAGATCGGCCAGCTCGACCAGACGTTCTACGATCATAAGCTCAAGCTGATTGACTATGGCGCGGACATGGAGAAACAGGATTTGAAACTGCAGACTCTGCTCGATGCCGATGTCCCCAACGAAGGCCAGGTGGAGGCGCAAGTCGACCAGGTGCTTGCCGCACGAGGGAAACTGGAACGTGAATATACATTGATGAATCTGGATCTGCGCAAAGTGCTTTCGCTCGATCAGTGGCGGCAATTGAAGTCGATTCGCGGGCAGAGCGGAGGCTTTGGCGACAAGGTTTTCTTCCGCAAAGTGCTGCCTCCCGGCGCAGGGGCCTGTGACGGTCCTCTGCCACCGGGCGCGCTCCCCATGCTTCCTCCGCCACCTCCAGGTCCGGACGAAATGTATTGACCGCTTACAGCCGCTGCTTCGATCAGGATGGATTTCATAAGCCGCCGCACTTGATTCACCCGGGTGCGGGCGGCTTTTTTTTGTTGCGTTAATCCCGTGTTAAACTGCGAGTACACCCATATCCGAGGGAATCGCGATGAAATTCGGCGTCATCATTTTTCCAGGATCCAACTGCGACCATGATGCCTATTGGACGATTCAGAATGTGGCCAGGCAGCCGGTCACGTTCCTGTGGCACGAGTCGCACGATCTGGAGAACTGTGATGCCATTATCGTGCCCGGTGGATTCGCCTATGGCGACTATTTGCGCACCGGTGCGATCGCGAAATTCTCTCCGGTGATGGAATCGGTGCGCAAGTTCGCGGCCGCTGGCGGATTGGTGCTGGGAATTTGCAACGGCTTCCAGATTCTGTGCGAATCGGGCCTGCTTCCGGGCGCGCTGATGCGAAATGTGGGCCTGAAATACGTCTGCAAGCCGGTGCAGGTGCGGGTGGAGAACACGGAGACTCCCTTCACCAGTGCGTGCCGCCAGGGTGAAGTCCTGACCATTCCCATCGGTCACATGGAAGGCAACTATTTCTGCGACCAAGCAACTCTCGCCGAGTTGAACCGCAACCAACAGATAGTGTTTCGTTATTGTTCGCCCTCCGGAGAAATTACGCGCTGAGGCCAATCCCAACGGGTCTCTGGAGAACATCGCCGGGATCTGCAGTCCGGGGCGGAATGTGCTGGGCATGATGCCTCATCCGGAACGCTCGAGTGAACCCGAGTTGGGGGGGACGGAAGGGTTCAAGATCTTCGAGTCCCTGGTCGGAGCCATGGCGGTGAAGATAGGCGCACGCCTTGTCTTTGTGTCTCGCTCTTAATCTCTGCATCTGATCCATTGCCCGGTTGCGTACATGACCCGCAACTTTCGATGGCAGCTGTGTTTGTGTAGGAGACTCCAGAAAGATCTCATGAAAGCTTTGCCAACCTGCTGCCATTCCCCTGGTTCGTCAGCCCGCAATCGCCCCAAGAAGTCACGCCTCAGCGACCGCAGAATTTCACCGGAATGGCATCAGGGATTCTGTTTGTCCTGCTGATCTTCTGCGGCAGCGTGCCGGCAGGAGCGCAGGATTTTCCGAGGGTGCAGGTCTTCGGTGGATATTCGTACACCCGGTTTGATAGCCCATCATTCGGCTTCGCCAACCCCTCGAATCTGAACGGATACACCTTCTCGCCAGCGTTATAACCTGATCCAGGGATTCGGCGTGGTGGCGGAATTGAGCGGGCAATACGATTCCAAGCTGAATTTTCGCGATCTGGCGGTGGGACCGCAATTCCTCTATCCGCGAGGGAAGTAAGATGTTTTTCGCGCACGCTTCCTGATTGGCGACGGCCAGGTCGTTCGTGCACGTGGCCAACGGCGAAGGCGACACCGCGCGGGCGGTGATTCTTGGTGGTGGCATGGACCTGCGACATTACTCCCCGCTTTGCCTGGCGGGTATTTCAGGTCGATTACATTCACACCACCTTGTTTCAGGAGAAGCAAAATAATTTGCGGTTTTCGACCGGTCTGGTGTACCGCTGGGGCACGATCAAACAAAAGGGGCACAGGGCGCCTGCGCAGTCTCCGTAGCCAGCCATGGCAGCCACGTCGGAAGTGACTGGAAGGGACTTGATGATATTGAAGAGACGGGCGGGCCTGCTGGGAATAGTCTTGCTGGCATGGGCGTGGCTGGCTGGAGTTGTGGGGAGCAGCAGCAGCGGTGGCAGCTGGCTCGTCGGGACGAAACGCTTTTCTGGCCGTGCCGCAAGCGAACGCCGTCAACGCTTACCGGGTGGATACCAATTCCGGCAATTTAAAGAGCGTGCTGGGTTCGCCGTTTGCTGGAGGAACTTCTCCAATTTCGATTGCGGTTCATCCTTCAGGCAAGTTTCGTCTACACGGCGAATCAGGGCGGAAACGACATTTCATTGTTCAACTATCGACAGCGGTACGCGGAGAACTCACAGAGGCGCTGCCGCGCACGCCGGCTGGACTTAATCCCACTTCGTTGGTCATGGATTCCGGCGGCGACCTGCTTTTTGTCGCCAATCAAACCTCGAACAACATTTCCGTCTTTTCCATCAGCTGCAAGCGACGGCACCTTGACCGAGGTCGCAGGGCTCGCCTTTCGCCACCGGCGCCGCGGCCGGTGGCGCTTGGCCTTGTCTCCTTCCGGACAATTTCTGTACGTAGCCAGCGGAAACCTGCCGCTGGTCTTTGGCTATTCGGTGGCTTCGGGGACGGGCGCCCTGACGTCGGTTCCAGAATCGCCTTTTACGGTTGAGAGCCCGCCCTTTTCTCTGGCGATCGATCCCTCCGGACACTTTCTGTACGCAGCAAATTTCAGCGCCGGCACGGTCTCGGGCATGGCGATCGACGGCAGCACCGGAACCTTGACGATGGCTTTGGGATCGCCCTTCGCCGCCGGCACCAGTCCGATCTCGGTTGCGGTTCATCCCTCGGGAAAATTCCTTTACGTGGCCAATCTGGGCTCGAACAATATCTCCGTATATTCGATCGACTCGGCTACCGGCGTAACCACCCAGCTGACCAAGTCGCCGTTCACCGCCGGAACTGCGCCGTCGTTCGTGACCATCGATCCTGGCGGCAACTTTCTGTACGTTTGCAATCAGACCGCAAAGACCATCTCCAAGTTTGAAATCAATCAGGATACGGGCGGAATTCCCAGCCAGCACGAGTCGCGACGACCATCGATTCTCGCCGGCACAACTGGTGTTCGCGAAGTAGCATTCGTGACCTCAGGAGGAGCAGCCGAACTGAAGAGCGGCGGACGGATCCTACCCGGTGCGAGGTCGAAGGGAGTGCCCGCCCCACATGGATCCGCAAATCTGATGATTCGATTCGGAATTCTCGGGTTCGGACTGCACGCGATCAAGCGGCTGATGCCGGGGTTCGCACTGGCGCAGAATTGCCGCGTCAGCGCTCTGTCGCGGCGCAGCATGGTCAAGGCCCGCGAATCTGCGGCGAAATACGACATTCCTCTGGCGTTTGATTCCGCCGAGGATCTTTGCCGGTCGCCGGAAGTCGACGCCGTGTTTGTCACCACGCCGAATGCGTGCCACCTGGCCGACGTGCTGCTGGCCATCCGATGCGGCAAACCGGTGCTCTGCGAAAAGCCTATGGGCGTGAATGCCGACCAGTGCCGGCAGATGGTGGAAGCGGCGCAGCAACGCAGGTCTGTTGCTCGGAGTTGCCCAGGTTTTCCGTTTTGAAGAGAGCACGGCCCGGCTTCGCGAGCGCGTGTCGCAGCGGACAAATCGGCAAGATTGTCTTCGCGCGCTCTGAATTTTCCTTTCCCGGCGGGCCTGGACACGCGCGCGCCTGGATCAACGACCCTGCGGTGGCGGGCGGCGGCCCGATTGCCGACGTCGGGGTTCACTGCATCGACAGCCTTGCGCTACATCCTGCAGGATGAAGTTGTCCGGGTAACTGCGCGGGGAATTCAGGACGAGGTGTCCGGCCTGCTGGAGTCGGCCGCCGTGCTGACCCTGGAATTCTCCCGCGGAACTCTGGGTACGCGTGCTGGTTTCCTTCCGCGCCGAATACCGGACACCTCTCGAACTGGTCGGCGAAACGGGAGTTCTTCGCGGGGATGATGTTTTGAACGTGGAACGGCCGATCACGCTGGAATTGCGACGCGCCGGTTCCGTGGTTGAGACGGAGCAGGTATCCAACCAGGAGGCGTATGCGAGACAGGTCGATGCATTCGCGGACGCGCTGGAAGGCAAAGCGAAGTTTCCCGTGCCCGGTGAAGAGGGCTGGCAGAACCAGGAAATTCTGGATGCCGCGTATCGCGGGTTGAAAAGTGGGAACAGAGGAAGTGCTAGGTCGGGGATCTCGGTTAGTTTCTGAGTTTGTTTTTTAGACCCTTGGGTGGGCTTTAGGTCAGGAATTTCGGGATGGAAAAATTGGATTGATGTTTGTTAGAACATTTGACGATCAGTGGTCAGTTGTTAGTTCTCGGTTCAGGTGACCTTTATTGGCCTCGGCCGCTGGTTTTTGCTGCTCTTTCGGACTGGAACCCCTTTTGCCTGCACGATCGCCCAATGCCATTCCTGATCGTGGTTGAGAGCCGTGCCCAGGGTCTCGTGGAAGACGGTGGTAGCCGAGGGCGCCGCCGAGCCTTTGAGGTGGTAAAGAACGGTTACGTCGGGACGTTTTTCCGATAACAGAGTCGTGGTTTCGGCGGCCGGAATCAATCGCGCGGATCTGTCCCGCTGAACCACGAGCAGCCGTGTTCGCCTCGGAGTCGCGCAGGATCGTCAGTCCCACCGTAATTTCCTTTATGTTCCAGCTGGTTCCGTTATGCACGGCGATTTGTAGCGTGTCTCCGCTGATGGTGGCGGGACCATCCAGCTTGGCCAGTTCGCCTTCAGGCAGATCCTGGGGTGCGTAGGCATCCGACAGCAACGAAGTCGCCGAACCGCTGAAAGACAGGTCGCAGGTCACATCTGGAGACGAGACCTGGAACTTCTTGGCGGCGCCATCGAAACTGAACAGCAGGCTGCCATTGCCATTGAGTTTGCGGTTCTGCACTTCGTCCATGACCTGATGCAGATTTTCGTTGTCGATCACGGGATGCTCGACGGCCGGTTTACCTTTGCGCAGGGAACGCGCCAAATCACCCAGCGACGGCTCTGCACCGTCAGATTGCGCCAGGCCGCTTACGGGAAGCAGGACTCCCAGCAGGACGACCATGAGCGGCAAGTAGAATCGGCGAGTCATGAAGTGGGTCACTTCGACAGTTCTCACTATTGTGGCAGCAAGTTGGGGCGGCGCTGGTCTTTATCGCCCACACGCGCATTCAATTAATAACTAGGCGAGATCTGTCCTGAAGAAATTGTATCCAGCCGGCGGGGCAGGAATGACAAGCAGGGGCAAACGTTAGTATTAGAACCTTAGAACACGGGAGAAAACCGGGGCGTGCGGGACAAAGAGGCACGCAACGGGGCGCCGCACGCCCGGGGGTCACACGCCTCTACAGCAGGCCAGAGGAACGGAAGCGTGTAACCGGATCAATGATTGGGACCGGTTGCCGCTGGAAGATCCAGCGCGCTACTGCATAGCCCAAGGCCGCATAGCAAACATAAACCAGCTTCATGGCTCCCCCCAAAATGTTAGATGCTCTATCGCAATAGGGGAGTGCGACAAGCCGCACCATACAGGGGAAAAATATCAACCAAGCACCAGTAGGTCAATGAACCACTGGTGCCATGCATATAGCACAAAAGTAACAGGGGTAACTGCTCAGTCCCCCTTGTTATCCAGCAGCACTTTTCGAGCCTGTTCCAGCTCTTTCCGCCTCTTTGGGTCCAATTTGGGATAGGACAGATGGAGGTCCTCAAGCGTGTCGACGATCGCCGCAGCCACCGAGACGCGTGTGAACCATTTCTTGTCGGCGGGAATCACAAACCAGGGCGCGTGCGGGGTTGCAGTGTGGGCGATCATGTCCTCGTAGGCATGCATGTAGTCGTCCCAGTGCTCACGCTCATGCAGGTCGGCGAGGGAGAACTTCCAGTTTTTTCCCGGTTGCTCCAGACGGTCCAGAAAGCGGCGTTTTTGCTCCTTCTTTGAGACGTTCAGAAAAAACTTGCGGATCACAAAACCGTTCCGGGAGAGATAGCGCTCCCAGGCACAGATGTCTTCGAAGCGCTCGTCCCAGATGTGCTTTGTGACCATATCCGGCGGTATCCGTTCATTCTCCAGTAGCTCCGGGTGGACGCGGACTACCAGCACTTCTTCATAGTGCGACCGGTTGAAAATGCCGATGCGGCCGCGTTCGGGCAGGCATCTCATGTTGCGCCACAGGTAATCGTGATCCAGTTCTTCGGTGGAAGGGGTTTTGAAGGAGTAGACCTGGCAACCCTGCGGATTCACTCCCGACATCACATGTTTGATGATGCCATCCTTTCCGGCAGCATCCATGGCTTGAAAAATCAGCAGCAAGCCCCATCGGTCCTGGGCATAGAGCATGTCCTGGAGTTCAGCCATGCGTGCCGCACCTTTTACCAGCAGTTCCTCGGCATGCTCTTCGGAATGGACCTTCGCGGTGTCGCCAGGATCATGGTCTTTCAGCCTGAATTTCTTACCGTGCTCTACCCGGTAGGGTTTGGCAAGCTTACTGGCCCAACTCATTTTGAAGCCTCCTGACTAAGAACCCTCGTCCATCACTCTGCAGAATCGTTATTCCATTTCTTGATCTTCTGTTTCTTAACCAACAGCTTTAGGGCTTCGACATTTCTGCGATCATCTCCGGGTTGGTCGATCGGCGTTTCGGCAATGAACGCGGCGTGACCCAGGCGGAAGTCATTCAGCAATCGGCGGAACGGCTCGATTCCGATGGTTCCCTTGCCGATATGCTGATGGCGATCCAGCTTCGATCCGCGAGCAGCTTTTGCGTCGTTGCAATGCCAGACTCGTACGTCCTTGAGGCCTATGGTCGCGTCGAGGCGCCTCAGCGTATCCCGCATGCCCTGCTCGCTCACGATGTCGTAGCCGGCGACG
Source organism: Terriglobia bacterium (assembly GCA_963696825.1). Classification (GTDB taxonomy): domain Bacteria; phylum Acidobacteriota; class Terriglobia; order Terriglobales; family Acidobacteriaceae; genus JAIQFF01. The sequence goes on along the minus strand of CAVOLN010000004.1, from coordinate 470,562 downwards.
TGAGTGTGGCAAGTATCGATGCAGGCAGCAACCGGAACCAGGTGGCGCAGGTATTCCAGCACTTCTGCAACTTGTTCGAAGCTTCCGCCCAGCGAGTATTCCGCTCCGGCCGTGTTTTCAATCAAAATGGTGAGGCCGGACTTTGCCAGATCCAATCCCTGGGCGGAGACTGCAATCGCAGCAGCGGTACGCATCAGTCCCTGCTCACGGTCAGAACCCCGGAACGATCCTGGATGCAAAACCAGATACTCGGCGCATAGCGCCAAAGCGCGCTCGATTTCACCGCGAAAGGCTTCGATCGATTTCTTCAGGAAAAGTTCGTTCAAGCTGGCCAGGTTCACCAGATAGTTGGTGTGAATGACCAGCGGCTTCAGGTCGTACTTCTCCCGCAGGCACTGCAGTTCGTCGCAGTGGGGACGAGCAAGCTCATACGGAGCCCACTGGCGGGGGCTGGAAGAAAAGATCTGGAGCGTGTTGCAGCCCAGGCGATAGGCCCGCTCGGCTGCGTTCTGCACGCCGCCCGCGATTGAGGTATGAATCCCGATCCGCCGGGAAGTTGGCCGCGGCGGCGCCTTGCACGGCGGCCGTCTGAGAATATCCTGCTCTTGGGCGATGGAACGAGCCACGGTAAGAGTATAGCGAGTCTGGCGTGCGAGCTTAGGGACAACCTCTTACGTCTGCGTCACCGCGAGCTTGCGAGGGACTTGGCGCGGGTTACCGCACTGCAGGGAGGAGAACGCCGAATCGCTGCGCGCCAGATCCTTCACGGCCTGAAAGCCGTTCAGGATGACGCCATGCCCGTTTGCCGCAACTCGTCCACAAACGATAGACTTAGTGGTTTCGAGGTGGCTCATGTTAGTTGTCATGAAGTCGCAGGCCACGGAAGAGCAGATACGCTCGGTTTGCCAGAAGATCGAGGAATTGGGATATCGGGCCCATCCCATGCCCGGGGCGCAACGCACCGCCATTGGCATTACCGGAAACCGTGGTGAAGTCGAGCCCGGCACACTGGATGAGATGCCTGGTGTGCAGGAGCTGATTCGTGTCAGCAAACCCTACAAGCTGGTGAGCCGCGACGTAAGAGCTGAGAATACGGTCATAACTTTTCCGGACACGGACGCCACCTTTGGCGGTCCCGGCATTGCTGTAATTGCGGGGCCTTGTGCCATCGAGAGCCGCGAACAAGCCATGGCAGTGGCCGAGCAGGTATGCCGCGCGGGAGCTCAATTTTTTCGCGGAGGCGCTTACAAGCCTCGCACTTCGCCCTACTCGTTTCAGGGATTGGGCGAGGCCGGCCTGCAGATCATGGCCGAAATTCGGGACAAATTCGGCATGAAGATTGTCACCGAAGCCATCGACAACGAATCCCTGGAACTGGTGGAGAAATATGCTGACGTGATCCAGATCGGCGCCCGCAACATGCAGAATTTCTCACTACTCAAACGCGCGGGACGGGCTCGCAAGCCGGTTTTGCTCAAGCGCGGCATGTCGGCGACGCTGGAAGAATTTCTGATGGCAGCCGAGTACGTGATGAGCGAAGGCAACTACAAGGTAATCCTGTGCGAGCGTGGCGTGCGGACCTTCGCCGATCACACCCGCAACACGCTCGACCTCAGCATTGTCCCCGCCGTCCAAAGGCTGAGTCACCTGCCTATCGTGGTCGATCCCAGCCATGGCACGGGCAAACGCAACAAGGTCACGCCACTGTCGCGGGCTGCCATCGCGGTGGGTGCGGACGGGCTGATCGTAGAAGTGCATCATGAGCCCGACCGCGCCATGTCAGACGGCATGCAGTCGCTTTATCCCGAGCAGTTCGACGAACTGATGAAGCAAGTGCGACAGATTGCGCCCGTGGTGGGAAGAACGGTGCCGGCGATCGGAACTCATGCGCCGGCTCCTGTCTCGGTTCAGCCCGGAGTCGCGCCCGCCATCAGTCCATCAGCTTGAAGAAAATTCTTCTCCTCGTCGTCATAACCCCCGTGGCGGCCGCGCTGGGATGGTGGTACTTCCACGAGCGCGAGTTCCCTGCGTACGGCCCCGCTTATCGGGAGTACGCCTACGTCACCAATGGCAAGAGCAACACCGTCTCCGTGATCGATCTGCGCACGTTTCAGCCGGCCAAGACGATTCATGTCGGCAGTGAACCTGCCGGAATCGCGGCCAACAGCAAGAAAAACGAAATCTATGTCGTCAACACCCAGTCCAACAGCGTCAGTGTGATTGATGCGGAACGGAATGAGGTCGTAGCCACCATCGGAGTTCACGCCGGCCCTTATTTCATTGATGTGTCCCAGGACGGACGGCGGGCCTACGTCGCCAATTCGAAATCCGCGAATGTCTCGGTGATTGACCTGGCAAAGCGGCTGGTGCTGGGCAATATCCGGGTGGGCGCTTCGCCGGGACTGGCACGGATTTCGTCTGACGGTTCCACCGTAGTGGTCAGTAACCGGGAAGATAACACCATCTCTGTGATTGACGCGGGGCAGCTCAAGGTTCGCAGCACAATCTCTATTTGCAAGCAGCCCGAGGACATCGCGATCCTTCCCGACAACAGCAAGGCATTCATTGCCTGCGCCGGCTCCGCTCAGGTCGCGTCCATTGATCTTAAGACTGACAAGCTGCTGGCTCTGCTGGATGTGGGTAAAACGCCGGTTGACCTGGCGCTCAAGCCCGACGGCGGCGAGCTGGTGGTGACGAATTTTGACTCCGACAATATTTCGATCATCGAGACGTCAACCAACGAAGTAGGGGGCAGCTACCTCATCGGCACTCACCCGGCCCAGGGCCTTGTCACCTCGGACAACTCGCGGTTGTATGTGAGTAACTTCGGTTCGAACACGGTCGCCGTGTATGACATCGACATCGGCAAACTGATCGCTACGCTGCCTGTGGGCAGCCATCCGGACGGGCTGGCTCTTTCGATGAGTGAGAACTATCTGCTGGCGCTGGACTCGCAGTCGGGCGACGTGACGGTCATTCAGAAGCGGAAACCTACCCGGCTGGAACCCACTGAGTATTCCCTTCTGACCATGATTCCGGTCGGAGTACAACCCAATAATATTGTGGTGAAGTCGTTCGTTCTGGCCAAGCCGGCGCCGTAGAAGCGGCCACGGATTTGCGCGGATCGTCACGGATCACTCTTCTCTCTCTTCATTTGTGATTTGTCATCCTGAGCGTAGTGATTGCTTTCGTTTACGAAAGCAATCGCCCAGTCGAAGGGCCCCTGCCCGCGGAAACACCTTGCTAGAACGAGTTTTACAACGGCCTGTGAAGCGTGGCGGGCAATGTTCGCGGTAAGGTAGGGTCCTTCGACTCCATGGTGCCTTCGTCCGCGAAGCCACCACTCCGCTCAGGATGACAGGTCCGAGAATGACCGGTTCCCATAGGATGACGAGTGTTAGAGGGTCAGAGCGGCGGATGGCTTCACCGCTAAAGTCACCATCGCCTTCGAAACAAGTTTTTCCTCGGAATTCTTTTCGGCGAACACTTCTGCCTCGCACACCACCAGCATTTTGCCCGCGCGCAGCACACGGCCGCGACAGCGCAGGCGATCGGCGATGGCTGGGCGGAGAAAATTTATCTTGAACTCTACGCTGATAACGTCACTATCCGGTCCTAACGCGCCGCGCGCGGCGCAGCCTGAGGTGTGATCGGCCATGGTGGCCAGCACGCCAGCGTGGATCAAGCCATGCTGCTGGCGGTGACGCTCGGCTGCAACTAATACAGTTTCGCAATAGTCGTCTTCAATCTGGGTCAGTTGCATTCCCAGGTCGCGAACGAAATTCGCGCTATCGAAGATGTGGCGTACACGGCTTTGCTGAAGTTCATCCATCGGGGTCTGGCTTCTAAATCGCCCAGCGCAGCAAGGTTGTGCCCACGGTGAATCCGGCGCCGACCGAAGCCAGCAGCACCAGATTACCCTTCTTGAGCTTGCCCTCCTCACGGGCGGTCTGCATCGCCAGCGGAATGGTTCCAGCGGTGGTGTTGCCGTAGCGGTCGATGTTGATGATCACGTTCTCCGGTTTAAGTCCCAGGCGGTCCGCGGTGGCGGTGATGATCCGGCGGTTGGCCTGGTGGGGAATGAAAGTGTCGATATCGCTCCCCTTCAGCCCGTTGCGGGTGAGGATTTTCTCGCACAACTCAGCTTGCTTGCGAACCGCGAACTTGAACACCGCCTGGCCGTCCTGGTGGACGTAGTGCATGCGCTTGTCGACCGTTTCCTGAGTTGACGGATGAAGACTTCCGCCGCCCGGCATATAGAGCGAGCAACCACCCGAGCCGTCCACCTCATGAAGGAAATCGATCAGGCCTTCGGAGTCGTTTTCAGCGGGCTCCAGGATGACGGCGCCGGCGCCGTCGCCAAAAATCACGCAGGTGGCGCGATCGGTGTAGTCGATGATCGAAGACATCACGTCCGCTCCGATCACCAGCACTCTCTTGTGTGCGCCGGTGGCGATGAACTGCGCGCCCGTCTGCAGCGCGTAGACAAACGCCGAGCAGGCTGCGGAAAGATCGAATCCCCATGCACCCTTCGCGCCGAGTTTGTGTTGAACCAGGCAAGCGGTGGAGGGGAAAAACATGTCCGGAGTGACCGTGGCCACGATGATCGCGTCGAGATCGGAGGGCGTCCAGGCCGCGCTCGGCCAGCGCCCGGCTGCGCCGCCTCGGTGGCCAGGTCGCTGGTGGCTACACCCTTGTCCACGATGTGGCGCTCGCGAATGCCGGTGCGCTCGACAATCCAGTCGTTGGATGTTTCCACCATCTTTTCCAGATCGTCGTTGGTCAGCAGACGAGGCGGAACATAGGTTCCCAGGGCAGTAATCTTGGCGCGCACAAGTTGGCTCACTCGATGCAGTTCTCCTGGTTTGAGAGTCGAACCCGCTATTTTGACGCACCCGTGCGGCAATGTCCAACTGTATGTGGCGCAGAGGTTTGTTGAGATTGCGACGCGAAAGATCAGATTCACGCGGCGAGACGGCTGCAGTTACCCGCGTACATGTACCGGCGGAAACAGATGACGAGACGATGGCTGCGTTCTTTGCTTTCCGAAAAGCCGCTCTCGACCCAAATTGGCACTAGTCCCGTAATGGAACTCCTGTGATCTTCGCATGCAGGCAACGTTTCACTACGCTTCATCTGCCACTCGGACTTACGGCGCGCAGCTCGACGCGTCAAACGAAAAATTTGCTCGGAACTCGGATCTTCCAGGAAAGGGGATCAGAGATGATTGGGACGAAAAGTCTTCCGTCGTGAAATTCGCCAGCCTGGTGTTCTTGTCTTGCGCGATTTCCTTGTGGTCAGGCTGCGGTGGCGGCATGAACGTCGGTGGCTTCGGCCTCGACGTCCAATGGAGTGACGGTTAGCGCCCGCCGGAAACTCGGTTCGCGTCGGCGACACTGCGCAGTTCTCAGCCATCGTCACCGGAAATAATGAACCAGGCGGTAACCTGGTCGGTGAATGGAATCGGCCGGCGGCAACGCGACGGTCGGAACGATCGACGCGACCGGCATGTATCACTCGCCGGCAGTCCTCCCCAAGCCGAATTCCGTGACCGTGGAGGCGGTCAGCGTCGCCGACAAGACCCTGAACGGCAACGTTTCGGTGACTTTGCAGAATCCGATTCCAGTGCCCCAGAAAGTAAGCCCTGACTTTGTTCCGGTGGGCAACTTCTCGCTCTACGGTGACGGGCACGAAATTCGTGAGCGGAGCCAAGGTGATGTTCGGCGGGACACCCCTGACCACAACCTTTGTCTCCGCAACCCAGCTCACGGCCACGGGAACATCGACCGCGGCGCAGAAGGGAATGGTGAAGCTTACGGTCGAGAATCCTGACCCTGGCAAGATCGACTCCAGCGCGGCGTTAAACGTACATGGTCGAGCGCGCCGGGCCAGGTTCAGGTAGCTGTGATTCCAGCCACGATCCAGCTGCACCTGGGCGACACGACGACGTTCACGGCTGCAGTGACCGGCTCGAACGGGGCAACGGCGGTGAACTGGTCGGTCAATGGAGTCGCCGGCGGCAATGCGACGGTAGGCACGATCAGCGCCAGTGGAGTCTATACCGCACCCGCTGGCGATGCCGAATCCCAACAGCATCCAGATACACGGCGACCAGCCTAGGTGGATACGACAGCCACGTCTACCGGCACGGTGACCTTGACCAATCCCACCCCGGTGGTGACGGCAGTGCTGCCGACCAGCATTCCGGTGGGCAACTTCACCCTGGTGGTCACAGGCCAAAAATTTGTGAGTGGCGCCGTGGTGTCGTTCGGCGGCACATTCCTGCCCACCACGTTTGTCTCTGCCACCCAACTCACCGCGACCGGAACCAGCACACAGGCGGGCACGGTCGAAGTCACGGTGATCAATCCCGATCCCGGTTCGCTGACCTCGAACGCAGTTTGCGCTGGAGGTCGGAACGCCCAGCCAACGCGCTGAGCGCCTCTGCCGCCGCGCGCCTGCTGGAACAATCGACCTGGGGCGTGAACCCGCAGTCGCTGTCTCACGTGCAAGCGGTCGGCATGCAGGCTTTCCTGAACGAACAGTTCGCGGCGCCGGTTTCGACCTATCCCGCGCCGGGAGCCAACGACGACATGTCCGTGGTGCAGAAACGCTTCTTCACCAACGCGCTCACCGGACAGGACCAACTGCGGCAGCGAGTGGCGTGGGGGCTTTCGCAGATCATGGTGGCCTCGGCGGTGAAAGATGAACAATCCCAGCGCCTTCGTGCTCTGGCAGAACATGTTTCAGAACGACGCCTTCGGCAATTTCTCCACCCTGCTGACCGACGTCACCCTGAGTCCGGTGATGGGCAACTACCTGGACATGGTGAATAACGACAAGCCCGGGCAATGGCGTGGACCCCAACGAGAACTACGCCCGCGAAGTGCTGCAGCTGTTCTCGATCGGGCTGGAGGAGTTGAATCCGGACGGCACGCCGCAGCTGGATGGCTCCGGACAACCCCATTCCGACCTATACCCAGGACACGATCGAAGGCTTCGCTCATACCTTCACGGGATGGACCTATCCGACCAAGCCGGGCGCCACCGCGCGCTTCCGCAACCCTGAGTACTACGGCGGGCCGATGATTCCGTTCGACAGCCATCACGACACCGGCGACGAAGCTGCTGCTGAATGGAATCACGCTGCCGGCGGGCGGAACGACGCAGGCGGATCTGACTGCGGCATTGCAGAATATCTTCAATCATCCCAACGTTGGTCCGTTCATCTCCAAACAACTCATTCAAGCGCCTGGTCACCAGCAATCCCACTCCGGAATACGTGGGCCGCGTGGCTGCGGTGTTCGCCGACAACGGCAGCGGAGTGCGCGGCGACCTGAAAGCCGTGGTCACCGCCATCCTGCTGGATCCGGAGGCGCGCCGCGGCGACGATCCGGCACAGGTGCAACCCAGCGACGGACACCTCAAAGAACCTGTCCTGTTCATCACCAACCTGCTGCGCGCGATGAACGGCGACGTCGGACGGCGACCGGACTCGCGGACCGGGCTTCCGACATGAAGCAGCCGCCGTTCTTCTCGCCGACGGTCTTCAACTTCTATCACCCGATCACGTGATCGAGGGCACCAACCTGCTTGGTCCGGAATTCGAGATTTTCAACACCAGCACGACCATCTCCCGAATCAATTTTGTGAACACTCTGGTCTACGGGCAGCTGAGCAGCACCACCACCGTGGACATCTCCGGATACGTGCCGCTGGCGGCAGACTCCGGATCAATTGGTCAACGCGGTCGCGGCGGTGATGCTGCACGGCCAGGTGTCTGACGACATGCGCGGCACTCTGGCTCACGACGCTTTCCGGCATTACCGACAACACCCGGCGCACCAAGGCCGCTTTCTATCTGATTGGCAGCTCATCGCAGTTCCAGGTCGAACACTAAAAGGGGAGAACCTCCATGGCATTTTCACGAAGAGATTTTCTGAAGAGGACTTGCTGCACCGCGGCGGCGGGATTCGCTGCCGCCAGCTTCAACCGGTTCGGACTGGTCAACGCGCTGGCGCAGAGCGCCCAGGACTACAAAGCCCTGGTCTGCGTCTTTCTCTTCGGCGGCAACGACAGCAACAATATGGTTGTTCCCTTGAGCAGCAGCGGGTACGCCTCATACCAGCAGATCCGCTCCGTGCTGGCGCTGCCGCAGGGCAGCCTGCTGCCCATCACTCCGCCCAGCATCGGCTCGCCTTTTGGATTTCATCCGCAGCTTCCGGAGGTGCAGGCTTTGTTCAACCAGCAAAATCTGGCGGTGCTGGCCAACGTCGGCACGCTGGTTCGCCCCACCACGCGGGCGCAATTTCAGCAGCGGCAGGTCACGCTCCCGCAAAATCTTTTCTCGCACGAAGACCAGCAAGCGCAGATGCAGACCGCGTCGCTCGACCGCGGACGGACAGACCGGATGGGCGGGCAGAACCGCGGACAAGATCCAATCGATCTACGGCGGGAATTTCCCCATCATTATTTCGCTGGCGGGAACCAATATTTTCTGCGAAGGGCTGGCCGCGCGCGCGATTCAGTCCAGCGGCGATCCCACCAAATTGCTTTCGGGCTTCAGCAGTTCGGCCGAGTCGCAGGGTCGGCTTTCCGCGCTGCAGAACCTGCTGACCTTTGACACCGGCGTCTCGTTGATCCAGTCCGCCAGCACCACCACCACCAACGCGCTGCAGGACAGCAAAGCTCTGGCAGACGCTTTGGCCGCAGGTCCGACGCTGGCCACAGTCTTCCCCAACACAGGTCTTGCCAACCAGCTCAAGCAGGTGGCCCAGATCATATCGGTGCGCTCCGCAATCGGCGTGCAGACGGCAGATCTTCTTCGTTTCGATGGGCGGATTCGATACCCACAGCGATCAGCTCAACGCGCAGACCAATCTGTACACACAGCTCAGCCAGGCCATGAATGCGTTCTACCAGGCGACGGTGGAAATTGGCGCGGCCTCGCAAGTGACCAGCTTCACGCTGTCAGACTTCAGCCGCACCTTTGCCCCCGACAGCACCTCCGGTACCGACCATGCCTGGGGCGGCCACCATCTGATCATGGGCGGCGCGGTCCACGGCGGAGATTTCTACGGCACGTTCCCCACCCTGGCTCTTGCCGGCCCAGATGACGCCACCGACGAAGGCCGCTGGATTCCGACGACGTCGCTCGATCAGTATGCCGGGACCTGGCGAACTGGTTCGGCGTGCCGACGGCGGATCTGCCGACCATCTTCCCGAACCTGGCGAACTTCACGACGCCGGTTCTGAATTTCGTGGGATAGGAAAGTGGTTGCCGGAAGAAAGTACTGAAAAGAGTCTGCTGACTCGCGCCCGGGTGAGAGCCTAGCTCCGCTTTCACCGTCCTCAAGGATTCCTGAACCGTAGTGCCGGGTTCTGTAGCGCCGGCATCTTGCCGGCTGGCTCGGGGGCATCTTGCCCCCGGGGGCACCCTCCGACGGGAGACGCCGACGCCACCAGTTACCAAAGCCATCCACGAACCAGGCAAGCTTTGCCGGGTTTACCGTGGGTACATCTTGCCTAGTTGCTCCTCTATATCCCGCAGATCGCCCGGTGCTGCCGCCTAACTATTGTCAATTGTGCGGATTTTCTTTCTCTCAATGGGCGCGTGTTTGGCATGAGACTTGCCACTCACGTAAGAATCAAGCGCAACTGAAGTTCGCCCGCAAATGCGTCGATAAAAAGCGGAAGCGAGCAGTTGCCTGTAAGGAGAAAGTGATGTCAGTCGCAGGTATTCTGAGCAGCAGCCTTGTCAGCCTCTTTAGCGGCAACCAAACCATCCAGAGCAAGCAGCAGACGTTCCAGCAGGAGTTCCAGCAACTTGGCCAGGATCTGCAGTCCGGAAATGTTTCCGCGGCGCAATCGGACCTGGCGAGTTTGCAAAAGCTCGGACCGCTGGCGAATTCGACCTCGTCGGCGCAGACCACCACGCCCATCGCGCAGGCCTTCAACCAACTTTCAACTGATCTGCAGTCGGGGAACATCGCGGGGGCGCAGCAGGACTACACAACCATTCAGCAGGATATGCAGAATCAAGCGCCGCATGCGCATCATCACCATCACGGGGGCGGCGGCGGTGGGGCGAATGGGATTAGTCAACTACTTGAGCAGTTAGGTCAGTCCTTGCAATCCGGGAATCTCTCGTCCGCGCAGCAGGCGTACAACGCATTGCAGCAGGACTTCCAACAGTTTGGTCAGAACAGCGGAATCCTGGCTCAGGCCGCAACGCCCACTACCACTGGCGTCTCAGTCAACGTCTAATTGCTGGGGCACCACAGTGAAGCAGGTGCCTGGCGAGATACAAAAGCCAGGCACCGAAAGCCCACTGCACACGCAAGAGCCCGTTACCGTTGCTTCCTTCCGGACCTGGCGGGGTTGGCGGGAACGCGTCGCGCGGGACCGATGCCTGACCGGATTTGATTCTAACATCGTGAATCGGTCGTCAGTCTTCAGTCGTCGGTCTTCAGCACTGCCGCTGACCATCGGGCGGCGGCGGTAAGTTATCTACATCTACCTGGCAGACACTGAGCGGCCCAGGGTTGCTGACGACTGACGACCGACGACTGACGACCAATCTCTGACGACTGACGACTGACGACTGAAAGTACTCTTTCCTTCCGTCCTCATATAGCGAACAATGGCATCATCCATGTCTTTCGCGGGGACATTGCGGCCCATTGCTTCGTTTCAAGAAGTGCTCCAGCGCTACTTTGAGATCGCGCTCTATCTCCTGGTCTGCACTGGCTTTGGTACGCTGGCTTCCACTGGTGGCCTGGGCATGGCCACCGTGTTTTTGGTCAGTGCGGCGCTCTTTTTCCGCGGATACCTGCTGGTTCGCGGACGAACCTGGCTGATCTCGGAACGCTGGACCGCGCTTCCTGACCCTGGGCTACGTGGTCTTTTATCTGGCGGACTATCTCTTGCTCTCCGGCGGATTCCTCAACGCGACCGTCCATCTGGTGCTGTTCGTCATGGTGGTGCGATTGTTTTCAGCGCACCGCGACCGCGATTTCTACTTCCTGTCCGTGATCGCCTTTCTCATGGTGCTGGCGGCGGCGCTGCTCACCGTGGACAGCGTCTTCCTGCTGGCTTTCGCCGGCTTCATGCTGACCGCCGTGGTCGCTTTCATTCTGATGGAGATGCGGCATATCTCTGCCAAAACTTCCGTGCACTCCCATGATTTGGCGGGCCGGTCGACGTATCGGAACATGGCGACCTCGCTGGCAGTCGCCTCCCCGGTGCTGGTGCTCTGCATTCTGATGGGCGCCGCCGGCATTTTCTTCCTCTTGCCCCGTGTCTCCGCCGGATATCTGAGCGCTTACGCTCCCAGCGGCGAAATTACGCACCGGCTTCAGCGACCAGGTGGAACTGGGACGCATCGGTGAGATTCAGCAGTCCAGTTCGGTCGTGATGCACATTCAGATCGATGGTGACGATCGTGGCAGCTTCGATCTGAAATGGCGCGGGGTCGCACTGAGCAACTTCGATGGCCGTACCTGGTCGAATAATCGCGAGCAGCACCCGCTGCCTCCCCAGCTGGACGGCCGTTTCGTATTACCGCCGGCGCGGCGGCGATGTCCGGAGAGCGTCTTCGCACACCGATTCACTACCGGGTGCTTGATGGAACCGGTGGGAATGAACATTTTCTTTCTGGCTGCCGACCCGGAGAGCCTCGAAGGCAACTACAGACACGTGGCGGTCGACGACGGCGGCGGCGGTTTTCGATCTTGATCCTGAGCATCCGGTGAACCGCTACCAGGCAACTTCCGATATCGCACAGCCCGCGGCTCGCGACTTGCGCGCCGCGGGCAGCAGTCTATCCCGCGGATGTGAGCGCCAGCTACCTCGGACTGACCTCGAGCTCGATCGCCCGCATTCCGCAACTGGCGGAACAGATTACCGCTTCGGCGGGCAACAACTACGACAAAGCGGCGGCCCTCGAAACCTATCTGCGCACCCATTTCGGCTACACGCCTGCAGCTGTCGCGCACCGTGCCGCACGATCCCCTGGCCAATTTCCTTTTCGAGCGCAAACAGGGACACTGCGAATACTTTGCCTCCTCGATGGCGGTCATGCTGCGTACCCTGGGAATTCCGTCGCGGGTGGTGAACGGATTTCGAACCGGAGAGTTCAACGATCTGACCGTCGCAATATGTGGTGCGGGCCAGCAATGCCCACTCCTGGGTGGAAGCATACTTTCCCGGGCTACGGCTGGATAGCGTTTGATCCCACGCCGGGCGCGTCGATCCCGCCACGCACCGGTTGGAGCCGGGTGATGCTGTACGTGGACGCCATGGCGTCATTCTGGCGGGAGTGGGTGGTCAACTACGACGCGGGTCACCAGCAATCGCTGGCGGTGGGCGCGAGCAGCCGCAGCCGTCAGCTGTTTTGGGCAGCTGCGGCATTGGTGGCACCGCCACTATAAAGCGCTGCTGGCTGCAGCGCGGCGCACCGGAACGCGACCATGGCCGGGTCGCCTCTAGCGCTGGAGCACTCGCAGCGAGCCTGATCGTCGCCCTGCTGGTGTTGGCGGTCAACGCGCGGCGGCTCTGGCGAGCTCTGGCGCAGACGCGGCTGGCGGCGCGGCCGGAGAGGTCTCCGCGGCAGGCGGCCACCATCTGGTATGAGCGGATGACGGAAAGAGTCGCCCGGCGGGGTTGGCGCAAATCGCCCACTCAAACTCCCGACGAATTCGTGCGCCGGATCGATGATGCTGCCGTCCGCGAGAGGGTGGCGGAATTTACCCGGCACTACGAAAGCGCCCGTTTCGATGATTCCGTCGAAGACGTGCGGCGCCTGCCGGAGTTGTATGAGGAGATTTCAGCGACGCGCCGCTGCGCTGAAGCGTCGGCTGACGTCTGCTCAGAAGTGCCAGACCACTCCGCCGCCGACGAAGAAGTTGTGCTGGCGGCTCTTTCCCGTATCCACGTTCAGCTGGGGCACGCCGGAGAAAAAATCCCGCACTTCTCCGCGCAGGCTGAAAGTTCGAAACAGTTTGACATCGAGTCCGACACCGACCTGGAATACTCCGGTCGTGGTTCCGGTTTTGCCGGGATTGGGACCGCCAAACTCCAGCGTGGAATTCTCATTGAAGTAACCAAAGCCTCCGCCCGCACTCACCCAGGGCGAAATTCCGCTGTCCGGGAAAAGATTGGCGCGAAGCGAGGGCGTAACGAAAAATGACTTGTAGTCCTTGGGGACGAGGTTCACGGTCGAAATGCACATCTTCGCTTGAAATTGACGACGAACGGCACCTCCAGCGGTCAGTCCGATCAGTCCCAAGTCCATCAGCCGGCGTCCATAGTTGGCTTCGAGGGTCAGGCCGCTTCCCGAAGTGAAGAATGCGTGTCGGGTGCGGGTATCCCGTTGACTCCCTGGTCGCTGACGAAAGTGCGGCCGATGATCCCGGTTAGCTCGTTCTTTCCTGGGCGCTCGCGCCCGATATCAGAAGTCACCAGCGACACTAGAATCGCGGCCGAAAATAGTGTGCGCGTCATCTCACCTCCCGCGAAGTTGCCTTGACGGTGTCTGTTAAGGTTAGCACGCGCAGCGGCAGACTGGAATCCGCGAAAGCCGATACTCGTTTGGTACCGACTCTGCGCGCCAGGTGCCAATCTGGCAAGAGTGTTAAAATCAATAGATTGCATGCCCACGAAAACCTTATCTGTACCGCTCGAGGACGCGACCTGCAACTGCAGAACGCGGCGTCCGCCTCGTGCCACCAAAGTGGGTTTCGTAAGCCTGGGGTGTCCCAAGAACCTCGTGGACAGCGAAGTCATGATGGGCATGCTGGCAGCAGGCCGGGGCCGAAGCTGGTCTCCGGCGCCGAAGACGCCGACGTGATCGTGGTCAACACCTGCTCGTTCATCGCCAGCGCCCAGCAGGAATCGGTCAACACCATCCTGGAGATGGCCAAGCACAAGACCGACGGCCGCGCCCGGAAGCTGGTGGTCGCGGGCTGCCTGGTGGAGCGTTTCCGCAACGAGATTCGTCAGAACATTCCGGAAGTCGACGCGGTGGTCGGAACGGGAGAACTGGAAGCCATTCTGGCGGCGGCCGGAGTAGCGCCGGCGCCGGCCGTCGAATTCCCCGTTCAAGATTCTGCAGTCGCGGCCCGAAGGCGATGCCCGCGCCGCGCAGGGCCGTTTTTCGCGCGAGACCTGGGACGGCGCCATCGCCGACCTGCCCAACTATCTGTACGACGAAGCCACGCCGCGCGTGCTGGCCACGCCGCGGCACACCGCCTACATCAAGATTGCCGAAGGCTGCGATCATCCCTGCACGTTCTGCATTATTCCGCAGCTGCGCGGCAAGTTCCGGTCGCGGCGATTTGAATCGGTCATCGCCGAGGCGGAACGCCTGGCGCAGTCGGGCGTGCGCGAAATCACGCTGATCGGCCAGGACACGACCTGCTACGGCGAAGACTTCGGCCTGAAAGATGGCCTGGCGCTTCTGCTGGAAAAGCTGGCGGGAATCGAAGACCTGCGCTGGGTTCGTTTTCTTTACGCCTATCCCAACAAGATCACGGGCCGGTTGCTCGAAACCATCGCGGCCCACGACAAGATTTGCTCTTACATCGACGTGCCGCTGCAGCATGCCTCGCCGAGCGTTCTGAAGCGCATGAAGCGCGGCGCGGGTGCCGATATCTTCCTGCGCTCGATTGAGAAAATGCGGCGCACCATTCCCGGGAGTCACGCTGCGGACGTCGTTCATCGTCGGATTTCCCGGCGAAACCGAAAAGGAATTTGAAGAGCTTTGCCAGTTTGTGCGCGACTCGGAATTCGACTGGATGGGCGCATTTGGCTACTCCGATCAGGAAGGCGCGGGTGCGTTCTCCGAGGAAAAGAAGTTGCCCGAGCGCGAAATTGAACGCCGCCGCAAACATCTGATGCAGATTCAGCGCAAGATCAGCAAGCGGAAGAAGAAGGCACTGGTCGGCAAGGAATTTGATCTGGTGCTCGAAGGCATCTCCGAAGAAAGCGATCTGCTGCTCGAAGGCCGCACCCCGATGCACGCGCCGGAAATTGACGGCAAAGTATTCGTCAACGACGTTCCCGAAGGGCATCGAACCGAAGACGGGCGAGTTCTATCGCTGCCAGATCACCGAAGCCCACGACTACGATCTGGTCGCCAGGATCGTGTAGGAAGCCAACATGGCTCGCAAGCGCACCTCAAGCTGAAGTGCCCCATCTGCAAGAAGCCGGTGAACCAGCAAGGACGCCGAGTTCCCTTTCTGCAGCGATCGCTGCCGCCTGATTGATCTGGGGAAATGGGCCAGCGGCGCGTATGTGATCTCGTCGCCGGTGCAGGACAGCGAGGTCGAAGGCGATGAAGATCGTGAGGACCGGATGACGAACCGCGAGACGCCGGCGCTGACGCCAACCGAGACGATGCCGCGCTGCGACACCGAGCGCTCGACGTAGCGCCGGCGTCCCGCCGGCGTCCCGCCCCGCGCTCCTCTGGGCTACGCTCGTCGCCACATTCTTCGGCATTGGACGCTTGCGTCCTGGGCCCGGAACCTGGGGCTCGGCGGCGACCGTTCTTCTGTGGTGGCTTCTGGCCCGCTGGATCGCGCCCGCGTGGCAGCCTTGGACGGCAGTCCTGCTTAGCCGCTCGTCGCCGTGCTTGTCGGAATTCCCGCGGCCACTCGCGTGGCGCGGGCCAGCGGCCTGAAAGATCCGCAGTTTGTGGTGATCGACGAAGTTGCCGGCCAGCTCATCACCCTGATTGCGGTGCCGGTGGCGTGGAAATCTCTGCTGCTGGGCTTTATACTTTTTCGAGGGTTCGATATCGTGAAGCCGCCGCCGGTGCGCCAGCTGGAACGCCTTCCCGAAGGAGTGGGCATCGTGATCGACGATGTGGGAGCCGGTCTTTACGGCTCTGGCCGTGATGCAGACTGGTGCTGCACTTCGGCCTGCTGCCGCGATAGTCGCACGCATCGCTCAGGAAGCTGGAGTCCATGGGAATTTCCGACCGTCTGCTGGGCAAGAAGAACGTCAATGGCAACCCGCACATTGAGGCCGTGCATCCCGGCGCCGCCCTGCCGGGAGGCGAAGTGCGCATCGTCGGGCAGCGAGTCTGCGACCGCACGAATTGCGCCGTCCGCAGGTGCGTTTTGGCGAAGTCGAGGGCGCGGTAGTCATCAGCTCGGACGATTTTCTGGTTGCGCGCGTGCCGCCCGGCGCGTCTTCCGGACCGGTGGTCGTTTCGACCAACGGCACGGCCAGCAATCCGCACCAGATCAAAGTTGCGGCCCCGATTGCCGAGAACCTGCATCCGGTCACCAATCCCGCGCTCGATGCCGAGGGCAATATTTACGTCACCTTCTCCGGATCGCGCGGGCAGAAAGTTCCCGTTGCCATCTACAAGATCGACACCAACTACAACGTCAAGCCGTTCCTGGCGGAGATGACGAATGCCACGGCCATCGCCTTCGACCGCGCCGGGCAGATGTATGTCTCCTCGCGCTTCGACGGCACGGTGTACCGGGTAGCGCCGAACGGAACCATGTCCACCTATGCCGAGGGCATGGGAGTTGCGACCGGAATCGCCTTCGATCCCAGCGAAAATCTTTACGTCGGCGACCGCAGCGGCACGATTTTCAAGATCGGCAAAGACCGCCAGATTTTTGTCTTTGCCACGCTCGAACCCAGCGTCTCCGCCTATCACCTGGCCTTCGGTCCGCACGGAGACCTGTTCGTGACCGGACCGACGACCTCCAGTTTCGATTCCGTGTACAAGATCGATTCTCACGGCAGCGTCTCGACTTTTTACCGCGGCCTGGGACGTCCGCAGGGTCTGGCGTTCGATGTGCGAAGGCAATCTCTACGTGGCGGCTTCGCTTTCCGGCAAGCGCGGCATCGTCAAGATCACGCCCGACGCCAAGGCGTCGCTCGAAGTCGCCGGGCCAGGGACTGGTTGGTCTGGCCTTTGCCCCGGGACGCTCCGCCGTGCTGGCCACCACCGGCGCCGTGCATCATCTTTCGTGGGGTGTGCAGGGAGCGCCGCTGGTGCCCGAATCTGCCAGCGTAAGTCGCTAGCTGCTGGCTCCGCGCTCCTAGCATTTCATGGTATTGATTGTCGTTCTCGACCCTCGCTCTACGCCTCCCTTGGTTTCATTTACACTCTTAGCCGTGAACGCCGAGATCATTGCCATCGGCTCGGAGCTGCTGACTCCCTTCCGCCAGGACACGAACTCCCTCTACCTCACCGAAAAGCTCAACCAGCTTGGCGTCGAAGTCATCTTCAAGACCATCGTGGGCGACAACCGCGAACATCTCACCGGAGCGGCGACCCTGGCCTTTCGCGCGCCGACATCGTGATCTTCATGGGCGGCCTGGGACCGACCGAAGACGATCTCACCCGCGAAGCCGTAGCCGACGCGTTGGGACTGGAGCTGCACCGCGATCCTGAAATTGTTGCCGGCCTGGAACGCCGCTTCGCGGCGCGCGGCTGGAAGAATGTCTCGCCAACAATCTCAAGCAGGCGGACGTGATCGCCGGCGCCGTGGTCCTGCCCAATGCCAACGGCAGCGCGCCCGGACAGTGGATCAGCGGCAAGTATGAAGGGCGAGGAGAAAATCATCATGCTGCTGCCCGGCCCTCCGCACGAACTGAAGGCTCTGTTCGACGAGCAATGCATGGAGCGTCTGCGGGCCAAGCTGCCGCCGCAATTCATCGCAACCCGAGTCTTGAAGATCGCGATGATGGCCGAGTCGCAGTGCGATGCGCGCGTCGCGCCCATCTACAAGCGCTATACCGATGTTCAAACCACGATCCTGGCCGGAGCCGGCGAAATTCAGTTTCACCTGAAAACCCGCGCCGCGTCGCTCGAAGCCGCGCAGCAGCGCGTCGATCAGCTGGCGGAAGAAATCGAAGAAGAACTCGACGACGCTGTCTTTTCCGACAACGGAGATTCGCTGGAGCAGATCGTCGGCTACTTACCTGCAAATGCGCAACGCGACGCTGGCGGTGGCGGAGTCCTGCACCGGCGGACTGCTGGCCGAGCGCATCACTTCGGTCAGCGGCAGCTCGCGTTACTTTCTGGGTGGGGCGGTGGTCTACTCCAACCAGCTGAAGACGGCGTTCGCCGATGTTCCCGCGGACTCTGATCGAAAAGCACGGCGCGGTGAGCGCGAAGTCGCCACCGCACTGGCCGAAGGCATTCGCAAACGCTGCGGCGCGACCCTGGGAATTGGGATCACCGGCGTCGCCGGGCCCACCGGCGGCACGCCGAAGAAAAACCGGTCGGCCTGGTTTTCCATGCCCTGGCAGCGAAAAAGGAACTGAAGTCGTGGAGACGAAATTTCCCCGGCGATCGCAAGCGCATCCGCTGGTTCGCCAGCCAGCAGGCGCTGGACATGGTGAGAAGAAAATTGATGTGAGGCAGTCGTCGGTCTTCAGTCGTCGGTCGTCAGTCGTCAGCAACACCCGCGTGGGGACAGCTGCCCCCGGCTGTCCAGCCCAGCGCAGCTCGCAGCCTCGCCTGATGACAACTCATATCTGGTGGCTGACGACCGAAGACCGACGACTGACGACTGACATGCGTATCTTCATCGCTCTCGATATCGACGACGCCATCCGTGAGCGTCTGCGACTCTTCGTGGACGGCGTGCGCGGATTCGCGCCCGATGCGCGTTGGGTGCGTCCCGAGTCGATGCATGTGACGTCTGAAATTCATCGGGGAGAAATCAGCCGAGGCCGTGGAGGAGATCAAGCGAGTCTCTGGGCGCGATCCGGGCCGGGCGCTTTCGAGATTTCGTTTCGCGGCTACGGATTCTTTCCCACTTCCAAAGCGCCACGCGTTTTCTGGATCGGCATCGAAGCTGGTCCGCAGCTTGCCGCTCTGGCGAAGGCAGTCGACGAGGCTACAGCTGTTCTGTTGGCGTCCCGAAAGAAGAACATGCTTTCAGTCCGCATCTCACTTTGGCGCGCAGAGGAGGTTCGGGCGCGCCACGCTGGCGCAAAGGGGATGCTCCCAACCAATCGTTTCAGCGCCTGCAGGAGAAATTGGCCGCGATGCCAGCTCCCGAGTTTGGTACGATGACGGCCCGTGAGTTCTTTCTGTACGAGAGTCAACTCATGCGGGGCGGCTCGCGATACACCAAGATTGCGCGCTTCGGGTTAATGTAGCGCCGGCGTCCCGCCGGCTGTCCGGCGGGCGTCTCGCCCGCCGTCCGCGCCTGTTCGCGAGCGAGACAGGAGTCTCGGAAGGCGTTGCCGCAAAGTGATTGCGGAATGCTTCAAGATGGGTGGGCGGGACGCCCACCCGACAGCCGGCGGGACGCCGGCGCTACAAAATGATTATCTTCCTCACCGCCGTCTTCAGTTATCTGCTGGGATCGATTCCCTTCGGCCTCATCCTGATGCGCATTTTCCGGGGACAGGATGTCAGGAAAACCGGTAGCGGCAACATTGGCGCCACCAACGTTGCGCGATCATCGCCGGCCCTGGGTCTGCTGACGCTGGTTCTGGACGCTCTCAAGGGATCTGCCGCAGTGTTAGTCGCAATCATGCTGAGCCGTGCCGACATCATGCGCTGGACCGATTCCAACCTTTCCTATTATCCCGAGCACTACTGGACGCCTACGCCAACGGTGGTGGCGATAAGAGCGGCCACCGCCGCCCTGTTCGCGGTTATTGGACATATGTTTCCGGTGTGGCTCAGGTTCCGGGGCGGAAAGGGTGTGGCGACCGGGCTGGGTGCTCTGTCCTTGCTGGCGCCCCGGGCTACGCTCCTTGCTGTCGGAATTTTTGTCGCGGTTGTAGTTGCGTTTCGTTACGTCTCTCTGGGCTCGATCGTCGCGGTGGCGCTTTTTCCTTTGCTGGCGTGGCTGTTGCATGATTATGCCGGAGAGCCGAAAGTTCTGGGCTTGATGGCAATCGCTTCGCTGTTGATTATCGCCCGGCATCATCAGAATATTCGCCGGCTTCTGGCCGGGACGGAACCGCGTTTTCAATGGAGGCGTGGGTAAGGAAACAGGGGTGAGTAAACAGGGGTGACGAAAACAGGAGTGACGAAATAACGATGAGCAGGATCGCAGTCATCGGCGCAGGAGCGTGGGGTACGGGTCTGGCCATCGTGCTGGGGCGCCGAGGCGGCCACCAAGTCACGCTCTGGGCGCACGAAAAGGAAGTTCGCGAGTCGATCTCGGCTCGGCGGGTGAATGAATTATTCCTTCCCGGACAATC
The DNA here is from genome assembly GCA_963696825.1 of Terriglobia bacterium. GTDB lineage: Bacteria > Acidobacteriota > Terriglobia > Terriglobales > Acidobacteriaceae > JAIQFF01. The sequence continues at coordinate 450,366 of CAVOLN010000004.1, read as the reverse complement.
CATTCCTGAAACCGTTTCCCCTACCGGCAGCCTGCAAGAGGCGCTGCACGAAGCTGAAATTGTGGTCAGCGTCATGCCGTCGCAGCATTGCCGGCATTTGTTCCAGCAGATGCGGCCGCACCTGAAACCCGACATGCTCTTCGTGAGCGCAACCAAGGGTCTGGAGGAGAACACGCTGCTGCGCATGACTGAGGTCATCTCGGAGGTGGTCGCATCTGGAAACGGTTTTTCGCCGCGCATCGGCGCGCTGAGCGGACCGTCGTTCGCCAAAGAAGTTGCTCGCGGCGATCCCACGGCCATCACCGTGGCCTCGCAGGACGCCGAACTCGCCGAAACTGTTCAGCGCGAATTCAGCGATCCCCGCTTCCGTGTTTATACCAACGACGATGTCGCCGGAGTTGAACTCGGCGGCGCGCTGAAAAATGTCATCGCCATCGCTGCCGGTGTGTGCGACGGCCTGGGACTCGGTCACAATTCGATTGCCGCGCTCATCACTCGCGGCCTGGCTGAGATGACGCGTCTGGCCGTGGCCTGCGGCGGCCGCCGCGAAACCATGGCCGGCCTTGCCGGCCTCGGTGATCTGGTGCTCACCTGCACCGGTGGCCTCTCGCGCAATCGCAGCGTTGGCGTGGAACTGGGCCGCGGACGCAAACTGCCGAAATCATCGCCGGCATGCACGGCGCAGTCGCCGAGGGCGTCTTCACCACCCAGGCTGCGGTCGGACTGGCGCGCGCCCGTGGAGTTGAGATGCCGATCACCGAACAGATGGACGCAATTCTGCACCGCGCGAAATCTCCGGCGGACGCGATCCGCGATCTGATGACACGCAGCGGTAAGAGTGAGATAGCGCTGAGCTCTTAGCTCTTAGCTTTCAGCTTTCAGCTTTCAGCTTTCAGCTTCTGGCTTTCGGCCTTTGGCGTCCTGAAATTCGTTTAACAACTTTGTCATCCCGACCGGAGCGGAGCGAAGCGAGCGAAGTGGAGGGACCTGCTTTTCTACACTCTACGGCGCTACGCGGCGATGTTTTGTTTGTGCAGAAAACTTCTCCTGATTCGGCTTCGGTATTCGACATGCCAGCCGCGCCGGTTCGGATGGTTTTAAAAAGCATGTTCCTCCACTTCGCTCGCTTCGCTCCGCTCCGGTCGGGATGACAGGGTTTGAATTTGAAGTTCTGACTCCGGCCGCCAGCACCATCGCAAACTTAAGAGCTAAGTCTTTCGAAAGGTTACCCGTTCCCTTTCCCTCTGGGACAATGCAGCCATGACTCGTCTTCGTTATTTACAACAACTAGCCGGGCCGGGTAATTGTTCCTCCTCCGTGAATCTACAGGTACTTTCGTAACAGACATGGCCTTCGGTCTTCATGGAGCAGGCCGTCCAACCAAGTAAAATTTCAAGGAAGTCTGTAATCGCCAGCCGCGGCGAAAGTAGCGGCCGAGCCACTTTGTCCTTGAAACTGCCCCTTCCATCCCGCATTCCGATTCTGTACGTCATCCTCAGCGTGCTGGTGCTGATCAGCGTCGTGCCGATGTATTTCTATTCGGCGCAGGTGGAATCGATCAACCGCGAGCGCCTGATCACCAACGAGCGCCTGCTGCAGAACACGGTGACCCGCTCCCTGGCGGACGACATTGCGCAGCACCAGGAATCGCTGCGCATGATGCTGGCCAATCTGTCGTCGGCTCTGCAGGTGGCCAGCGGCGGAGACATCACCGCCGAGCACGTGGAAGCGCCCGAGTTGCGCGCCCTGCTCGAACATTTCGTATCCTCGTCCCCCGATCTGGCCTATGCCACGCTTGCTGAACTCGGAGTCCAAGGGCATTTCGGCCGGACGCATCGCTCCCGACGCCTTTCTGCAACGCGACCTGGTGCGCGCCTACGACGCTGCGCGCGAAGGCCGCGCCTACAGCGGCCAGGCGCTGGTGGTGGGCAGCGGCAAGTCCGCGCGCACGGTGATGCTGGTCAGCACTCCGGTCATGTATGGCGGACGCTTCCTCGGCATGATCGGAGCGGTGGAAGATTTGCAGTTCCTGATCCGCCGTCTGCAGGAAGTCAACCGCGGCGGGCTCACGCCTTACGTGGTTGACAGCGAAGGACGCCTGGTGGCCGGCGCCACGCCTGACTACGCCACCGGGCAGGACATGACCAACTCTGAGATTGTGCGCAACTTTCTCGAGCAAGGGCGGCCAGGCGCAACTGGTCGCCGCCACCCGCGAATTCAGCGTTACCGAAGGCAAGAACAGCACCAAGATGCTCGGCACCTACAGCCCGGTGGCCAATCTGGACTGGGCCGTGATCGTGCAGAAGCCGCGCGACGAAGCTTACCGCGGCGTATACGAGATGCAGCGCACCGCTCGGCTGCTGGCGCTGCTGGCCATCCTGCTCAGCATTGGAATCAGCATTTTTGCCGCGCGCCGCATTACCAATCCGCTGGAAGTGCTTACCGCGTCCAGCCGGGCCATTGCCCGCGGAGACTTCTCGCAGCGGGTTCAGCTCGCAGAGCCGCACCGAGATCGGCGAACTGGCGGCGACCTTCAACACCATGTCCGAGGAGCTTGAGCAATTCGTGCTCGACCTCAAGCGCGCCGCCACGGAAAATCGCGAACTGTTCATGAGTTCCATCCAGATGCTGGCCGGCGCGGTCGACGAAAAAGATCCCTACACTCGTGGACACTCCGACCGGGTTACGCGCTATTCGCTGATGATCGCGCGCGAGATGGGGCATCCCGAAGAGTTTCTTGAAATCGTGCGCGTATCCGCGCAGTTGCACGACGTGGGCAAGATCGGAATCGAAGATCGCATCCTGAAAAAGCCGGGCGCGCTGACGCCGGAAGAATTCGAAATCATGAAGACCCATACCACCAAGGGCGCCAACATTCTGCGCCCGGTGGCGCAGTTGAAGGACATGATTCCGGGCATCGAACTGCACCACGAATCGCTCGACGGGCGCGGCTATCCCCGGGGTCTGAAGGATGCGGAGATTCCGCTGCTGCCGCGCATCATCGCGGTGGCCGATACCTTCGACGCCCTGACCACGAACCGTCCTTATCAGCAGGCGCACGATCCGGAAGCGGCGCTGCGAATCATCCACAATCTTTCCGGCAAGCGGCTTGATCCGACTGCCGTCGCCGCCTTGACTGCGATCTATGAGCGAGGCGAAATCCGCATCCAGCAGCCGAATGTGCAAGCGGCTGCGGCCGGCTGCCAGGCCTCTTCCGGCAAGTCATTGACAACGCCGTCGTCCGCGCCCGAAGCCCGCGCCGATGTCATCGCCGCCGTGGCCGAAGTAACCGCGCGATGATTCCAACCAGCTCTTCTTTGCGTCCTTTGCGGCCGTCTTCGCGAACTTTGCGGTCAAAAGCCATTAACCGCAAAGTTCGCACGAGCATCCCAACATCACGCCGCCCGCTATAATTGAATTCAGGACTCTACGTCCCGAAAATTTCATGATTCAAACTCTTTTTGGCAGCCTGGACGAACAGCAGAAGCCCAGTTTCCTCGAGCGCATGAAGGAAGCGGTGACGCGCACGCGGGAAAACCTGAGCGAGCGCATCGAAGAAGTAGTTTCTTTCGGCAAAGAGATTGACCGGGCACACCCTGGACGACCTTGAGGCCACTCTCCTCGGCGCGGACCTGGGCACCACGCACCACTCACGAAATCCTGGAAAAGCTTCGCGAAAAAGCCGACCACAAGCAGATCAAGAATGTGGACGAACTCAAGCGGCTGCTCAAGGAAGAAATCCTCGCGATTCTGACTGCCGCCGATTCACAACCGGTGATCCAAGGTGGATGGAACGCCTGAAGTAATTCTGGTGGTAGGCGTGAACGGCACGGGCAAGACCACGACCATCGGCAAGCTGGCGCAGGTTTTCCGGTCCGAAGGCAAGACGGTTTTGCTGTGCGCGGCCGATACTTTCCGCGCCGCAGCCATCGAACAGCTTGAAGTCTGGGGCCAGCGCACCGGCACCGAAGTCATTCGCACCAAGGCGGGCGGAGATCCGTCAGCCGTGCTCTTTGATGCGCTGCAGGCGGCGTCGGCCCGGCACACCGACTATGTGATCGTCGATACCGCGGGCCGCCTGCACACCAAGACCAACCTGATGGCGGAACTGGAGAAGATGCGACGCACCGCGCAACGCATCATTCCAGGCGCGCCCCACGAAACCCTGCTGGTGATGGACGCCACCACCGGGCAGAATGGTTTGCAGCAGGCGCGGCAGTTCACCGCAGTCAGCCGGCGTGACCGGCATCGTGCTGACCAAGCTCGACGGCACGGCCAAGGGCGGCGTGGTGGTTGCCATCTCGCGCGAGCTGGGCGTTCCGGTGCGCTATGTGGGCGTGGGCGAAAAGGTTGGAGACCTGTTGCCTTTCAATCCCAAGGATTTCGTGGATTCCCTGTTCGCCTAGGTCACGAGCGGGCTCTGCCTTGCAACTCACTCGGAGCAGCCTGTCCGCCGTTTTTACGCAGTAAAGCTCGTTCGCGACGAAAAATCTCGATGACTTCCAAGAAGCCCGTTAAACGCGAAGGCCGGAACCGGCCAGGAAAACCTCCGGAGCCCTACGAGGACCGGCCTTCGCAGTTCAGCCGGGAGCAGGATGAATCGTTCCTTCAACAGGCGCTTGACTGGCGCGTGAAGGAATTGGTTTAACCTCGCCCAACCCATGCGTGGGCGCCGTGATCGTGGATAGCGCGGGCAAGGTCGTCGGCGAGGGCTCTCATACCTTTGACGGCGTCAAGCACGCCGAAGTTCTCGCGCTCGAGCAAGCCGGAGAAAAGGCCCGCGGCGGAGTTCTCTACGTCAATCTCGAACCTTGCTCGCATCAGGGCCGCACCGGGCCTTGCGCCGACGCCGTCATCGCGGCCGGCATTCGTCGCGTGGTGGCTTGCATGCAGGATCCCAATCCGCTGGTCGTCGGGAAAGGGTTTCGAACGGCTGCGCAAGGCCGGAATCTCGGTCGCTTCGGGCATTTTCGAAGAAGAAGCCAAAATGCTGAACGAGGCCTTCGCCAAATACATTCGCCAGCACACGCCGCTGATCACGCTGAAGGCGGCGATGACGCTCGACGGAAAAATCGCTCCTCCTCCCAGCGAGTCGCACCGGCCCACGGCTCTCGGCGGCGGCGGCGCAACGCGGAGGTTGGGTCACCAGCGAGATTGCCCGCGCCCACGTGCAGGAGTTGCGGCACCAGCAATGACGCCATCATGGTCGGTGTCGGCACGATCATCGCTGACGATCCGTTGCTCACCGATCGCAGCGGCCTACCGCGCCGCCGGCCGCTGCTGCGGGTGATCGTTGACTCGCGGCTGCGCCTGCCTCTGGAGTCGCGCGTGGTCAAAACTGCAAAAGAAGATGTGCTGGTGCTCTGCTCCTTCGCCGAAGAGAAACGAAAGCGGGAGCTGCAAAATCAGGGAATCCGCGTCGAGCAGGTCCCGGTCGGCGTCGGAGACGGCCGTCCGGATATGAACAGGCATTGCCCGCTGCCTCGGAAGCATGGAGATCACCAGCCTGCTGATCGAAGGCGGAGCCATGATCAACGGAGCGGCGCTGGCTTCGGGCATCGTCGACAAGGTATTCCTGTACTACGCGCCCAAGATTCTGGCCGGCACCGGATCGGTGCCGTTCGCCACCGGCGCCGGTTTCGAACGCATGAGCGACGCGGCTTATGTGAAGGCGATCAAGCTGCACCGCTTCGGCGAAGACTTCGCGGTGGAGGGATATTTGCGGGATCCGTACGGGGACTAGTAGCACTGGCATTAGCAATTGGCAATTGGCATTTAGCGAGCGGCACTTGCCACGGCCCTATCTCGCTGTTGAGCGTAAATGCCAAGTGCCAATTGCTAAATGCTGCGTTTGGAGACCCCTAATGTTCACCGGCATCATTGAAGAAGTCGGACGCGTGGCTGGCATCGCGCAACCGAACGGGAAGCGCCGCCTTACGGTTGCGGCGTCGCAGCTGACCGGAGAACTGAAGAAAGGCGACAGCATCGCCGTCAGCGGTGTCTGCCTTACCGCGGTTGAAATCACGCCCAAATCTTTCGCTGCCGACCTGGCCGAGGAAACCTGGAAGCGCACGTCCTTCTCGCGCATCAAGAAAGGTGCGCTGGTGAATCTTGAACTTCCCATGCGCGCCGACGGTCGCTTTGGCGGACACATCGTCCAGGGTCACGTCGATGGCACCGGCAAGTTCATTGCCCTGGATCGGATTCGCGGGGCAGAAGACTACTGGCTGCGGATCGAAATTCCGCCGGAACTGGCGCGCTACGTGATCTTCAAAGGTTCGCTCTCGATCGAAGGCATCAGCCTGACGGTCGCGAAAATCGAAGGGACAAAGGTAACAGCGGCGATCATTCCGCACACGGTGAAGATGACCAATCTGAAGTCGCTCAAGCCAGGCGATCCGGTGAATCTGGAAGTCGACATGGTTGCGAAGTACGTCGAAAAGATGATGAAGGGTGAATCTGCGGGCTCGCACACCCGCAAAGTCGGCCATCACAGTGGAGAGATTGGTGCGCGAGGGATTCTAGAAGCACTCACGGAGTCGGACAATTTTCGTCGGCCGACCGCTGAGCGGACACGCCCGTTCACCTCAATCGACGCCCCGATTCCCGGCTCATCCAGCTTCAGAAACTCCTGCACGATGGGCTCGTCGCATCTCTCCATTTCGTCGTAGGTTCCAAAGAAGATCGCTTTCGCTTCGTGGAGAAAGACCACCCGGTCGGCCAGCTTTTTGGCCAGGCGCATGTCGTGAGTCACCACCACGCTGGTCAGGTGCAACTGAATTTTCAGGCGCTTGATCAGGTCGCCGAGCAGTTGCGCCATCAGCGGATCGACCATGGTGGTGGGCTCGTCATAGAGAACGCATTCGGGCTGCGCAGCCAGCGCGCGCGCGATCGCCACCGAGCGCTTCATGCCCGTGGACAAATCCGAGGGCAACTGGTCGCGCATCTCTTTGACGCCCGACCATGTCCAGCAGGCCATCCACGATCTGATAAATCTGCTCTTCCGAAAGCTGGCGCCGTTCGCGCAGCGGGAATGCCACGTTCTCGCCCACCGTGAGCGAATCGAACAACGCGCCGTTCTGGAAGACGATTGTCACTTTCTTGCGGATGCGTTCCAGATCTTCTTCGCCGTAGTCGGTGATGTCCTCGTGGGCCACGATCACCCGGCCCGAATCCGGCTTGAGAAATCCCATGATGTTCATCAGCGAAACCGACTTGCCGACGCCGCTGCGGCCCAGAATGCAGACTGTCTCTCCGGGCATCACGCTGAAGCTGACGTGGTCGAGCACGCGATTGTCGCCAAAGGCCTTGGAGACATCCTTGAACTCGATGTACGGTCCTGGATTTCCGTTGGTGGACATGTAGTGCGTCGTCGGTCTTTGGTCGTCGGTCTTTGGTCGTTCGCCGTTCTGCGCTTTGTTCGAGCTTTCTGCCCGGCGGACGAATCTCATCATAACGCTTCGGAGCGCAGTTCCTCCCGGTTATTCAGGCTGGTTTCGCGGGAGGCGGGTCGCGGCATCGCATATTTTTGCGTCTTCCCAGTCTTGCTGGGTGTTCAGATTGCGGAACATCTCTTCGGAGAAACCGTTTCGCTTCCAACTCTTCCGGCTCGATCACCTTGGTCTGGACTTCTGCGAACAATGGATCGATCTTGTTTTTTCCTGCGCGCAGTGATCGTTCCGCGACCTCCGCGAAGTCGGCGCCGGTAAACCGCGCACAAGGGCTGCAATCTTCCGCCTGACCTTGGCACTACGACCGTCGCCATGGTCTCGCGGCGCCTGAGTAGATCAGATAATTCAAGAAACTCGGCTGGAGAAATGGCATATCCACTGCCATGCATCAGATTCAGGTCGGTGCCGGTCGCGGCCAGCGCGGCGTGAATTCCGGCCAGAGGTCCGCGCTCGGGATACACGTCTTCGACCACTGGGCCGAACCCTGCAAATTTCGTCTGCGCTGCCGACGATCCACGGCGTTTCCGTCGCATCGCTCTGTGCCAGTTCCAGGCGCGCGCCAAAAGGGTACGTCTGGCCGAGCTGCAGAAAGGCCTTGTCCTGGCCCATCCGGGAGCTCTTGCCGCCTGCCAGGACGAAAACGGTGACCGGATCCACGCGCGTGATGATACACGCCCAAATTGTTGCTTTTACGGCTCTTGAACTGCTTCACCTTCCGCGGCGCGATATAGTGGCTTATGGTTAGTCCAAATTTTGCAACTCGAATCACAAAAACTTCGAGGAATTTCCAGCCAGTTGCGGGACCATAATTTTATTACACGAAAGTAACCTAGCCCAACTGCCAACCTCCGTTGGATGATAGTTCGTCCCGGTGCTCCCCTCCGGAATATACAACCATGCCGCAGAAGTTAATGGATGTCCTCATGCTTGGCCGCTGCTCGCACGAATTTTCCTGGCCTCGGCGCGCTGCCGACGGCCACTACTACCAGGTGTGTCTGCTCTGCGCCGCAGAGTACAAGTACGACTGGAAGACCATGAAGCGCATCAAGCGAGTGGACAGTGAGCCCGAAGCAGCCGCTGAGACGCAGCGCGGACGAATCCAGAAGAAGCCGACCTGGGTGCCACGCGCCCGGCGCTTGACGTCTGCAGACTCCGGTTCGCTATCGTCCCAAGGGTTTGGGAACCTGGCATGAGGGCACCGTCGAAAACCTCAGCCAGTCTGGAGTTCTTCTGTTCGGACCGCAGCAATTGCCGGATGAACACGCTGGTGGAAATGGTGTTCGAGATGCCGGAGGAAATTTCCGGCCAGAAAAACAGCACCGTTCTCTGCCAGGGACGAATCATTCGCCGTAAAGATGATGCGCGATACGGAATCGATCGGACTGGCGGCGTCGATTCTGGACTACAAGTTCCTGCGTCAAAACTGATCCGGGAGCGGAGATCGTCCTCGCACCTGGCCGCGATCGATACGCCGGTCGCACCAGGCCTAAGTGGTTCTCCGGCCGCCAGTTACGCGTCTGGTGCCAGCCGGGCCCGGCAGCATAATTTTGCCCAAGACCAATCGCTGGTTCTGCATCTAAACTAGTATATAATCGGTTTTAGCGACAATCAGGAGTGATCCTTATGAAGGCAAAACTTTCTCTCTACGTCACCGCGGATCATGCTGCTCGCGATTCTGACGGTTGGCGTGGGCTGCACCAAGGCCCCGAATGACGCCGAACTCACCAGCGACATCCAGAGCAAGCTTGGCGACAGATTCCGGTCTGCAGGGCAAGCAACTCGGCGTGAAAGCCGAAGGCGGAACCGTGACCCTGACCGGCACCGTGGACAACGATGCGCAACGCGAAGCGGCGGCACGTTATGCCTCTTCCGAGCCCGGTGTCAAACAGGTCATCAATAACCTGCAGGTGGCGGCTCCGCCGCCGGCCGAGACCGCACAGACCACGCCACCGGCCCGTGGAGGAAGCGAAACCCTCGCCCGCTCCCGCGCCCAAGCCGCGCCGTCGCGAGCCGCGCGTGCGCGACACGTCTTCACCTTCGAACAACGACACATCTCCGGCTCCGGTGGCTGCCATGACGCCTCCACCTGCGCCGGTCGCGTCGGTGCCGTCGACGCCGCCGCCTCCGCCTCCGCCCCAGAAGGTCACAATTCCTTCAGGGACGACTCTGGCAGTGCGGCTGGTCGACACCATCGACTCGGAAACCAGCCAGCAGGGCCAGACTTTCCACGCCACGCTGGATTCGCCGCTGGCCGTGGAGGGCGACACCGTGATTCCTTCAGGCTACGACGTTGAAGGCCATATCGTGAGCGTGCAGAGCGCGGGCAAGTTCGCCGGACAGTCACTGCTGGTGCTGCAACTGGATCGCATTTCTGCCGGCGGCAAGTACTACAACATCCAGACCGATCAGTATTCCGCGCAAGGGTTCTTCGCGCGGCAAGAACACCGCGGCGAAGGTCGGCACCGGCGCCGGCATCGGAGCCATCATCGGCGCCATCGCCGGCGGCGGCAAGGGAGCTGCGATCGGCGCGGCGGCTGGCGGCGGCCTGGGTGGCGGAGTGCAGGCAGCCACCAAGGGTCAGCAGATCAAGCTGCCCTCGGAAACCGTCCTGAACTTTACTCTGCAGGCTCCGTTGACGGTGGTGGCCACCAACAAAGGGCCGAACTCATGGACGCCACCGGTTGCATCAGCCGTCAGATTCGAATCAAGGGCCAGATCAGATCCGGACCGGATCAGTCCGGACCGGCCATGCAGTCCAGACCAAGTCGCAGACCCGAATCAGTAAAGTTTTGTAAAGAATTTCAGACAGGGTCGGCCTTTGGGCCGGCCCTTTTTTGAACCTCTCAAATCAACCTGAAGCGGCCCAAAATTTACACCCAACGACTGGTATGGTTCATCCAATCAGTTTTGGGTGATGTAATCGCTTAAGAGGCCTTCATGTGGATTGTTGCGCTGGCGCTGCGCCGGCCCTACACCTTCGTCGTTCTCGCCCTGCTTCTGCTGATCCTCGGTCCGATCGTCATCTTCCGCACGCCCACCGATATTTTTCCGAATATCAACATTCCGGTGGTCAGCATTTTGTGGAACTACACCGGCCTGAACTCCCAGGACATGGCCAACCGGATCGTGACGCTCACCGAACGAACTCTGACCACGACGGTGGACGACATCGAGCACAGCGAGTCGCAATCGCTGAACGGGATCGCGGTGGTAAAGGTATTTTTCCAGCCGCACGCAAATATTGAGAAGGCGATCGCGCAGATCACCGCGATCTCGCAAACGCAGTTGCGCCAGTTGCCGCCGGGCACCACGCCGCCGCTGATCATCACCTACAACGCATCCACCGTGCCGATTCTGCAGCTGGCCTTGTCGGGGCAAAAACTTTCCGAGCAGCAACTCTTCGACTACGGCGTGAATTTTATCCGCACCCGGCTGGTCACGATTCCGGGCGCCGCCATTCCCTACCCGTACGGCGGCAAGCAGCGGCAGGTGCAGGTGGATCTCGACACCAATGCGCTGCAGGCGAAAGGCCTGTCGCCGATGGATGTGGTCAACGCCATCAGCGCTCAGAACCTGATTCTGCCCTCGGGAACCTCCAAGATCGGCCAGTTCGAATATGACGTCGATCTGAACGGCAGCCCGCAAACCGTGGCGGAGTTGAACGACCTTCCCATCAAACGCGTTGGGAGCACCACGATCTACATCCGCGACGTGGCCTACGTGCGCGACGGATTCCCGCCGCAAACCAACATCGTTCGGGTCGACGGGCAGCGGGCTTCCCTGCTGACCATTCAGAAGACCGGAAATGCCTCGACGCTCGACATCATTTCCGGGATCAAGGCGATGCTGCCGCAGAATTCAGGCGCAGGTCCCGCCGGAACTGCAGATCAAGCCTCTGGCGGATCAGTCGATGTTCGTGCGCGCCTCCATCGACGGGGTGGTGCGCGAAGGTCTGATCGCGGCCTGCCTGACCGGCATGATGATCCTGATCTTTCTGGGCAGCTGGCGCAGCACGGTGATCATCGCGGTTTCCATTCCGCTTTCGATTCTCAGCTTCCATCATCGTCATGAGCGCGCTGGGCGAGACCATCAACATCATGACCCTGGGCGGACTGGCGCTCGCGGTCGGCATTCTGGTGGACGACGCCACCGTCGAAATTGAGAACATCAACCGCAATATCGCCGAGGGCAAGGAAATTCAGAAAGCGATTCTGGATGGCGCCGCAGCAGATCGCGGTTCCGGCGTTCGTTTCGACGCTGGCCATCTGCATCGTGTTTCTGCCCATGTTCTTCCTCACCGGGCGTCGCCCGCTACCTGTTCGTTCCGCTGGCCGAGGCGGTGGTGTTCGCCATGCTGGCGTCCTACTTGCTGTCGCGGACGCTGGTGCCGACCATGGCCAAGTATTTGCTGCGCGGCCATGAGCAGGAAGCCGGACACCTGAATACCGACGAGCCGCAATCCCCTGGTGCGGATGCAGGTGGCCTTCGAGCTGGCGTTCGAAAGATTTCGCGACCGCTATCACGAGATGCTGGAGCGTTGCCTGCATCACCGGGCAGCATTCTTGTGGGGCTTCGTGGCGGTTTGCGTTGGCTCGTTCGTGCTGCTCGTGCCCTGGCTGGGACGGGACTTCTTCCCCAAAGTCGACGCCGGACAATTCAAGCTGCACGTGCGAGCACGGGCCGGCACGCGAATTGAAGAGACCGCGAGTCTTTGTGACCGGATCGAAGCCTTCATCCGCGAACAGATTCCGCCGCACGAAATCTCCAGCATCATCGACAACATCGGTCTGCCCTACAGCAGCATCAATCTCTCGTACAGCAACTCCGCTCCAACCGGTCCGGCTGACGCCGACATTCTGGTCACGCTGAACACAGGACCATCGGCCGACGGAAGAATATGTCCACGATTTGCGCTTGAAGCTGCGCGACGAGTTTCCCGGCGTGGATTTTTCTTTTCTGCCGGCGGACATTGTCAGCCAGATTCTGAACTTCGGTCTTCCCGCTCCGATTGATATTCAGGTCACCGGATACAACCTGGCAGGGCAACCGCCAGTTCGCCAACAAACTGCTGCGGCGAATCGAGATGGTTTCCGGAACCGCCGACCTGCGCATCCAGCAGCCGTTCGATGAACCGCATCTGCACATTGATGTTGACCGGACCAAGGCGCAGCTGGCCGGCTTCACGCAGCGCGACGTTGCCACCAACCTGCTGATCTCGCTGAGCGGCAGTTTTCAGACTTCGCCGACCTACTGGCTCAATCCCAAGAATGGCGTGAGCTACTCCATCGCGACGCAAACTCCGCAGTACCGGGTGGATTCGCTTGCAGGACGCTGGAGAACATTCCGATCACCGGCGCACTGCGGCGCCAGCGCCGGCGATTCTGGGCATCGCTGGCCTCCATCCAGCGGGGCACGGGAATGGCGCTGGTCTCGCACTACGACATTCAGCCGGTGATCGATATTTATGGATCGGTGCAAAGGCGCGATCTGGGCGGAGTCGCCGATGACATTCAAAAGATCGTTGACGACAGCCGCAAGGAATTGCCGCGCGGTTCGGAAATGGTGATTCGTGGACAGGTGCAGACCATGAAGTCTTCGTACTCGGGGCTGATTTCGGGGTTGGCTTTCGCCATCCTGCTGGTGTACCTGCTGATCGTGGTGAACTTTCAATCCTGGCTGGACCCGTTCATCATCATCTCGGCCCTGCCGGCCGCGCTGGCAGGAATTGTATGGTTCCTGTTCATAACCAACACCAACATCAGCGTGCCGGCCCTGACCGGATCGATCATGTGTATGGGCGTGGCCACGGCCAACAGCATCCTGGTGGTCAGCTTTGCCAAGGAACAGATGGAGGAAGGCAAGGATGCGTTGACCGCCGCGCTGGCAGCGGGATTCACCCGCTTCCGCCCGGTGCTGATGACCGCCCTGGCCATGATCATCGGCATGGTGCCGATGGCGATTGGTTTGGGCGAAGGCGGAGAGCAGAATGCGCCGCTGGGCCGCGCGGTGATCGGCGGGCTGATTTTTGCCACGGCTGCGACCCTGTTCTTTGTTCCGGTTTTCTTCAGCCTGCTGCACGAGCGGCGCGACCGGACAACCAGCAGTTAAAGCTGAATCCGGCGTCTTAGGTAAGATCATCAGTATTTTCATAGAGTTTCGGGAGCAAATGAAGGTTGAAAACGAAAGCGGCATTTTTAGACAGATCGGCACCGAAGCGACTCGGGCCCGCCAAGGCCCGAGAGAAACAGCGCCGCTCTCAGTGGTGGATTCTTCTGCTTGCGCGTGGTGACCGCGGTGCTGCTGGTGATCTTCGGCATTCTGCCGCGCATTCAGGCGCGAACCGCTCTGCGCCAGGAGACCGCGCGGATGGCGGTGCCCACGGTCGCCGTGGTGCAGCCCAAGCGCTCCGCTCCGGCCCAGGAAATCGTTCTTCCCGCCAACGTCCAGGCCTTTGCCGACGCTCCGATTTACGCCCGCACCAACGGTTATCTGAAGCGCTGGTATGTGGACATTGGGGGCCACGTAAAAGAAGGCCAACTGCTGGCCGAAATCGATACTCCGGAAGTAAATCAGCAACTGCGGCAGGCTCGCGCCGATCTGGCCACGGCGCAGGCCAATCTGAATCTCTCGAAGATCACCGCAGACCGCTATGCGGGACTGTTGAAGACCGACTCGGTTTCCAAGCAGGAATCTGACAACGCCGCCGGAGACTACGAAGCCAAGCAGGCCAGCGTTGCAGTCCGCGCAAGCCAACGTGAAGCGGCTGGAAGAGTTGCAATCGTTTCAAAAGATCTATGCTCCGTTCTCCGGCGTGATTACGGCGCGCAATACCGATATTGGCGCCTTGATCGATTCCGGCAGCAGCGGCGGCAATCAGGACTGAACTGTTTCACATCGTGCAGCCCGACAAGCTGCGCGTCTACGTCAGCGTGCCCCAGGTCTACTCCCAGGCCGCGAAGCCAGGGCTGACGGCCGATCTGACCTTGTCGGAGTTTCCCGGGCGCCGCTTTCAGGGAAAGCTGGTGCGCACAGCCAACGCGATCGACCCAACGTCGCGTACCCTGCTGGTCGAAATTGCGGTGGACAATCCGACCGGCCAGCTTTTCACCGGCTCCTATGCCGAAGTGCATCTCAAGCTGCCCACCCCGACGTCGTCGCTTATTCTGCCGGTCAACACGCTGCTCTTCCGCTCCGAAGGACTGCGGGTCGCCACGGTAGGAGAGGACCAGAAGGTCGAGCTGAAGCAGATCACGCTCGGCCATGACTTCGGCAGCGAAGTCGAAGTGGTTGCCGGCTTGAACGGAAACGAGAATGTAATCGTGAATCCTCCGGACTCGGTTGTAGACGGTGAAACTGTTCGCATCGCCCAGAACGCCGCAGGGGGCGCAGTGAAGAAGCGGACGTCGGACCTCAGACCTCGGACTTCGGACCTCGGACTTCGGTGCTCGGACTTGAGTTCCGATGGCCGAGGTCTGACGCCCGACGTCCGATGTCGGAGCTCTGGTCTGAGCTCTGCTCTGTTCAGCGGTTGCGCAGTTGGGCCGCGCTATTCGAAGCCCACGACTCCTGCGCCTCCCGCTACAAAGAAGTCCCGCCGGACTGGAAGACGGCTCAGCCCAGCGATCAGATCGCGCGGGGCAAGTGGTGGGAGATTTTTCAGGACCCGCAACTGAACGCGCTGGAAGAGCAGATCAATGTTTCCAATCAGAATCTGAAAGCGGCGGAAGCGCAGTTCCGGCAGGCGCGGGCGTTGGTGCGATTTAACCGGGCGGCCTACTATCCCACGGTGACTGCGGGCGCTTCGGCTGCGCGCGAACATCTTTCGTCAGAACCGGCCGCTGGTCACCGCGTCCACCCAGACCAATGGAACCGACCTGGTAATTCCGTTGGATGTGTCCTACGAAGCGGACGTGTTTGGACGAGTGCGCCACACCGTGGAAGCGGCGCGTGCGAATGCCCAGGCCAGCGCCGGCGATCTGGAATCGGTGCGTCTGAGTCTGCATGCCGAACTGGCGTTCGACTACTTCGAGATGCGCACGCTCGATGCCGAAGAGCAACTGCTGCAACTCGAATGTCACCTCTTTCGAAAGAGCGCTTGGATCTCACGCAAAGCCGGTACAAAGGCGGAGTGGCCTCGGCGGTGGACGTGGCGCAGGCCCAGACCCAGCTGGAGAATACTCGTACGCAGGCGATCGATGTGCTGATCCAGCGCGCGCAGAACGAACATGCGATCGCAGCTCTGATCGGACAACCTGCTTCCACTTTCAGCGTCTCCGGCTGCGGCCTGGAACACGCCGCCGCCGGAGATCCCGCCGGGACTTCCGTCAGAACTGCTGGAACGCCGTCCCGATATCGCCGCCGCGGAACGCCGCGTGGCCGCCGCCAATGCCCAGGTGGGCGTGGCTCGGGCCGCGTACTTCCCGATCTTTAGCTCTGACCGGCTCGGGCGGCTTTGAAAGCACAGCGATCACGACATTGATTCAGGGTCCCAGCGGATTCCTGACCGCCGGCGCATCCGCCGCCGTGACTGCCTTCGACGGAGGACGCCGCCGTGCCGTCTCCGAGCAGGCCCGTGCCGCTTACGACGAGTCCGTGGCCAATTATCGCCAGACCGTCCTGACGGCTTTTCAGGAAGTCGAAGACAACCTGGCCGTCCTGCGCATTCTCAACGACGAAGCCAAGGCCCAGCAGGCCGCAGTGGCAGCCGCCGAGCACTCGCTCGATCTCTCCACCAACCGCTACAAAGGCGGCGTCGTCAGCTATCTGGAAGTGACCACGGCGCAAAGCACGGCCCTGGCCGACGAGCGCGCCGCAGTCGATATCCTGCGCCGGCGCATGACCGCCAGCGTCTCTCTGATCAAGGCCCTGGGCGGAGGATGGAATTCCGCCAACCTGCCTTCGGTGAAACTCGAATCGCGTCCGCAAACCGCGACCGGTCAATAGCGCCGCCGCCAGGTAACCCCACTGGGTGCTAGTACCAAAGTAATCGAGAATTTACCGGATGGTGCAGCGTCTCCGCAGCGCGTTAAAACATCTATAGATTTAGTAAATATACTTTCAGGAGTCTGCGCCATGTCCCTCGATCCGCGCCAGCATTGAAGATGCCAGATTCGCAAAGCAGTTGAACCGACTCGACCACTTCAACCAATTCATTTCGCGAGCTGGCCACCGCCATCGTTGCCGGCAACGATGAGTTTGAAAGTGTCTGGAGCATCGCGAACCGAGTCTACGACCGGCATTGTTCGCCCAAAGTCAGATTCATGTCGCGCCGCGATCTGGATGAATCGGGCAGCGACCGCGCTGAGCGCGTAGCGCGGCATTGCTCCACGCCGACCACGTAGGGACGGGCGCCCTCGGCTCGGCCGAGACAAACGGCTAGTTTCGTCTGAGACACAGCGAACCCCAGGCGAGCGCCTGCCCAGACGAGGTCCGGGCAACGTGTTCGACATTGCGCCGGAGTACAGCGCAAAGGTATGCTCTCCCTCCATGGTCCGCTCCGTTCTCGCTGCTTTCTTCTCTTGTCTGCTCCTAACTGCCGTTCGCGTTCGCGCAGCAGCCCTTTCTTTCCTCTGAACAATGGGTCAAGCTGCGCGATGAGGCCAGCGGCGCCGCGCCCTACGAAAATCTGCGCTACCTGACCCGCCTGCATCGCGTGCCTGCCACCGCCGAGTTCGACCAGGCAGCCCAGTTCATTCTGGAACGAGCTCGCGAATACGGACTGTCCGAAGTTCAGAGCGAGCAGTTCCCTGTCGACGGGAAAACTCAGTACGGACTGATGCGTTCCTACCTGGGCTGGAGGGTCGAAGCCGGTCAACTATGGGAAGTGCGGCCGCAGCACCTGCTGCTGGGCGACTGGGCAACCGACCCGATCCGGCTGGCCGACTACAGCCACTCCGCCGATGTCGAAACCGCACTGGTGGACGTCGGCGACGGATCGCATGAAGCCGACTACAGCGGCAAAGATGTGCGCGGGAAGATTGTCCTGGCCGACGGCGTGCTCGCGCGAGTCCAGGAACTGGCGGTCGCTCAAGTACGGAGCCGCCGGCATCGTAAGCGACATGCCGAACCAGACCACGGCGTGGTCAGGGCTGGATCGCACCATCGTGCGCTGGGGACATCTGGAGGCGCGCGAGCCGCCGGGATTCGCTTTCATGATCTCGACGGGAAACGGCGGAGTCATTGCGGGCACGTCTGCGCGGCAGGAGAACCGATCGTTCTTTCCGCAAAGGTAAAAGCCGAAGTCGGCCCCGGCCATTGGACCGTGGTGAGCGGCGTGATTCCCGGGCACCGATCCGGCAAGCGGCGAGATCGTCTACAGCTGCCATCTGGACCACCAGCGGCCGGGCGCGAATGACAACGGCAGCGGCTGCGTAACCATTCTGGAGTCGGCGCGGATGCTCGCGCGACTGATCAGCAATGGAGCTCTGCCGCGTCCCAAACGCACACTGCGCTTTGTCTGGGGGCCGGAGGTCGAGGGCACCATGGCCTATCTCAGCCGCCATCCCGAGATTCGGAAGCGGCTGCGCGCCGACATCCACATGGACATGGTCGGCGGCGATCCTTTCAAGAACAAATCCATCCTGCATGTGACCGCGACCCCGTGGTCGCTGCCCAGCTTTGTCACCGACGTCGGCGCTGCGTTGGCCGAGGTGATCCGCTCCGGAGCAGCGAACTATGCCGAGCAGCGGTGACGCGCCGGAAGCGGCCGTAGTCGAGAACTCGCGCCGGAGAGCAAGGCACGCGCAACCAGTTTCTGGCGGACGTCACTCCCTACTCCGCAGGGCAGCGATCACGACGACTATGATTCGTCCACCATCGCCGTCCCGTCGCTCTATCTGCGCGACTGGCCTGACATCTACATTCACACCGACCACGACACGCTGCAACAAATCGATCCCACCAAGCTGCGCCGGGTGGCGCTGCTCGGCGCCGCAGTCGGGATATGTCTATGCCACCCTCGATGCGGAACGATCGCAGAGCCTGCTTCCCTTCTTCACGTCTCAGTCCGAAATCCGTCTGGCGCAACTGTTCGCAGCAAGCGCAGCAACGGGTCGACGATCCCAAACTGGATCCGGATACCGCATGGTACGAGGCCCGTAACCTGATGAAGCAAGGCCTCATCCGCGAGACTGCGACTCTGTCCTTCGCTGCTGGAGTTTAGCGGCGCGAACGACCGACCGGCTGTCGAATGAAAAAATTCTTGCCGATCAGGTCGCGACTTTCGATGCCTGGATCGATACAGCAAGCCAAAGCGCGCGGAGCACAAGGCTCGGAGCCGAAGGCGAGATGGGCAGCGGAGCCGGCGGCAAGAAAGATTCCGGTCCGCATCGGCGACTTCGGGCCGCTGACTTATCAGAATGACAACGTTCTTCAGGCGCGCCTGGGGCCGGAGCGCGTGGCGAAGATCAAGCTGCTGAACAGCGAAGCCACGCCGCTGCTCAACGTGCAAGACACCTCGGAGCTCTACGCGTACGAGATCGTTAATTTCGTCGATGGCAAGCGCACTGTGGGAGAAATCCGCGATGCGGTCTCGGCGGAGTATGGCCCGCTGCCGGTCGACCTGGTGAATGATTATCTCGAAGCCTGCCAGGAAGCCGGGATCGTTCAATGGAAATAAGCCGGCGACGAGTCGTCACTGCCTCGACTAGCTCACCGATCTCACCGGTTCCGCCGGCGCCGGAGATCTCCATGCTTCCGGAAATGTGAGATGCGGCATGGGAGGGGCCGCGAACAAGCGCTGACAGGGCTTGGCCAGCCAGCGCGCCCAACGGGATGAACGCGAGACCCGGGCGCTGTCCGTCGCAATTCCGGTGTCGGCATACATCTGCCGGTAGATTTTCGAGATCAAGACAAAAGCCAGGCGGGCTCGCATGGATTTGATAAACCCGGACCGCGCCCAGATGTATTTAAGGCTGTAAAACGTGTCCCAAACGGACTGCGTGCGCTCGCGAATTTCCTCCGCCGACATGGTCGGGTGCGGCCAGTAGAGCTTGGGCCGGAGCGCCCGCGGAATGAGCCAGCGTCGGGTGATCGGAATGCCGGCAATATATTTGGGGGACGCATCCATATCTTTTTCCCAGCGGTTGAAGTCCACGGTTCCGGGATATGGAGTCAGCATGACAAACTGCGCAAACGCAACTTCAGCGCGAGCCGCAGCCAACGCGGTGGCGTCGAAGGTCTCAGGGCGGTCGCTGGGCAAGCCAAAAATGAACGAGCCAAGCACGTACACGCCGTGCCGGCGGAAGGTTCTCAGCTGCTCGACCAAGTCATCTCCGGCTGAATTGAACTCCTTGTAAACGTCTTTCAATCCCTCCGGAGTTACCGACTCCACCCCGACGAGCGCGCCCTTGATGTTGGCGGTTCGCATGGCATCGAGAAATTCGGTGTCCTCCGCCGCTTCCATCGTGATCTGGGTAAAGAAAATCATGTCCGACGGAAGCTGCGCCAGGCGCGCCATCAGCTCGAAACGCTCTGCCCGGATGGCTTTGAGCTCATTCAGCCGGCGGGTGTTGTGTTGCTCCGCAGCCAGGCGCAAATCGGTAAGGGTCACGGGATAAAAATTGTCGTCGGCCAGTGCGATAAAGCGAAATCCGAGGCGTCGCAGTTGCACGATCTCCTCGATTACAACATCCGAGGCGCGCTGGCGCGGGCGCTGTCCGTCGGTGCGCCAGACCGAGCAGAAGGAACAATGCTTGGGACAGCCGCGAACCGTCTGCACCGAGGCCCACATGTAGCTCTTGCGCGGCACCAGATCCCAGCGCGCCGGCAGGAACTCCGAAGCTTCAATCCGTCCGCCTTCATAAATCAACTGCGGCGTTCCGCGAGCAGCAATCCGAGAGCACCTTGGCCCACACCACATCTCCGTCGCCCTTGACCACGGCGTGCGCGCCGCCCAGTTCGTGGGCTTCGGCGGGATAGAGAGTGGCGTGAATGCCGCCAAAGACAACGTAGGCGCCGCGTTCGCGGGCCATTTTCCCAATTTCGTAACCGCGAAGCGCGTTGGCGGTGTGGATGCCGATGCCGACAATGTCCCCGGGCTGAATCTCGAGTGGGTCTACCGCGTCCAGAGTTTCATCGACCAGACAGGGATCGCCAAAGCTTGCGGGCGTCGCCGCAGCCAGGACATACAGCCAGCGAGGAGTAATGACAGCCGTACCGAAAGAAACTTCGCTTGGATTGATCAGATGAACGCGCACTCAGTTGTGCCCTCCTTAGGCCGTCTTGCATAAGCAGGGCGTAGAGCTGGCGCCCGGAACCACATTCCTCGAATTACTTGCTGGGCTAAACTGAATCGAATCAGTTCTGCAGTTCGTCGCCCCAGTGTGGCGTGAATAGATAAATTGTTATATTTTGACGCGCCGCAAAACTGGTCAAAATTGACCACTTTCAGGACAGGGGCGGCGTTATTCTGCGGCATAGACCAATGAAATTATATTTTCAATCCGCCTCGCTGGGCGTGCCGCTGCTGATCTGTGTTGGAATGTTGCAGATGGCCGGCGCTCAACCGTCGGACACTGCGCCTCCGCCGCCGGTTCTGAGCACGGAAGAAGTGGTCAACAACCTGGTCCGAAAAAACCTGGAAAGGGCCCGAGCCCTGGGAGCTTACCAGGGTACGCGCACTTATCGTCTCGAGTATCACGGCTTCCCCGGCTCTCGCGCCGCTGAAATGGTTGTAGACGTCAATTACAAGTCTCCGGGATCGAAAGAATTCACCATCCGTTCTGAAAACGGCTCCAAGCTGATCATCGAGCGCGTATTCAAAAGGATGCTGCAGAGTGAGAAAGACGCGGTTACCGAAGAGAATCAGCGTGGCGTAGCCCTTAACAACGATAACTACCGCTTCGCCATGGTTGGCCACGAAGAAACCGCAGGCAGCTCGGTTTACATACTTTCAGTCGAACCGCGCACCCAGAACAAGCTCCTATATCGCGGCCGGATCTGGGTTGACGCAAAGGACTTCGCGGTAACCCGCATCGAGGGAGAGCCTGCTAAAAATCCCTCGTTCTGGACCAAGGAAACACAAATCGAACAGGTCTACACCAAAGTGGGAGACTTCTGGCTCCCCCGGTCGAATCGCAGCTCGACCACAGTCCGCCTCGGAGGTCGCGCCCTGTTTACGATTGACTATCAAGACTACCGGATTACGGCCACCACACCCTCCCGAGAGGCCGATGGCAATATTGCCGGGTATAGGTAGCTTCACTTCGAGGAAAAGAGACGGACTCGCGCAGAGCCGCCCGACTCCTACTAACTAGCGGTACTTCCAATGACAGCAACAAGACTAACGAGTCTGCTGGTTGTCCTGGCTGTCCTCCAGTCGGTCGCCTGGTCCAGAACCGTTCACATTGAGACCGGCTTGATCGAAGGCACGCCGGACGGAACACTCACCGTGTACAAATCCATTCCTTTTGCCGCTCCGCCGGTGGGGCAGTTACGCTGGCGAGCCCCAGAGCCTCCGCTAACCTGGACCGGTGTCCGACGCGCGGACAAATTCGGCCCGATTTGTATGCAGAGCGGCGTGTCGGTTCCAGGCGCGGCAGAGGAGGCGGTCAACGAAGACTGTTTGACGCTGAACATCTGGACCCCGGCAAAGTCAGGAAACGACAAGTTGCCGGTGATGGTGTGGATCCCCGGAGGTGGATTTACTCAGGAATCCGCGTCGATGCCGCTTTATTGGGGAGACATGCTGGCCAGACGCGGTGTCGTGGTTGTGACTATCAATTATCGAGTAGGCGTCTTTGGCTTCCTGGCGCATCCGGAACTGACGCGCGAATCCCCGAATCACAGCTCTGGCAACTACGGATTGCTCGATCAGATTGCCGCCCTCGCCTGGATCAAACGCAATGTTGCTGCATTCGGCGGCGATCAGAGCCGGGTCACGATCTGGGGGCAATCGGCTGGCTCAATGTCGGTCAGTCTGCTCATGGCCTCACCGCTCGCGCGCGGACTGTTCCAGCGGGCAATTGGCGACAGTGGAGGGTTCTTTGTTCCTCCCGCGGCGACCGGATCGGCTGCCGACTGGTTCTTGACCGGAGCAGAACGGCAGGGTGTTAAGTTCGCCGCCGCCGTGGGGGTTTCATCCACGGCGGCGTCATCGCTCGAGGCCCTGCGCAAACTCGGCCCGCAGCAGATACTGAAGGCCAGCGACGCCGGGACGACACATCCGATCATGGACGGTTACGTACTTCCGGAGGAGCCCTACGACGCCTTCAGGGCCGGACACCAAAACGACGTACCTCTGCTGCTCGGCTCCAACGCCGAAGAGGCAAAGCCGCTGATAGCGAACATGGATGTGAAACTCACGACGTTCGGGGACGACGTCGGCAAGGCCTTCGGCGGCGACTCAATGCGCGACCTAGCTAATGAGTACCTGAAGATTTATCCCGCCAAGACCGATGCTGAGGCTCGCCAGACGCGCGCCAGGTTTGAGCGCGACCTGCGATTTGGCTGGGACGTGTGGACGTGGGCACGGATGCAGTCGAAGACGGGAAAGGGCGAAGTGTTTTACTACTATTTCAAGCATTCCCCACCCTATCCGGAAGGGTCGCCCTTCAAGAGTTGGGGAGCCGGGCATTGGCAGGAGTTGCGGTACGCATTTGACCACCTCGCTCAAATCCAATGGGCTTGGACTGATGCCGATCACGCGCTTGCTAACACGATGGCGGCGTATTGGACCAACTTTTCCCGGAGCGGCGACCCGAATGGCGCTGGTGTACCGGTATGGCCAAATTTCACGACAGGAAACGAACGTCTGATGAATTTTGACGGCACCGTTGCCGTGGCCGGCGTTCCCAATCTTACCGGGCTTCGCCTTCTCGATGACCACTTTGCCAGGCTGCGCGCCGCCACCTCAGCGCTGCAGAAATAGTGGTGGCTCGCTGATCGAATCTAGTCGTGCAGCACGATATTGAGCAACGAACTGTGAACCTGCAGCCCACCGTTGTAGTGAATGAAACCCAGTTTCCGGAAGCGGTTCATAAAAAAGCTGACGCGGGACCGCGTCGTGCCCACCATTTCAGCCAGGGTTTCCTGACTGATTTTTGGAACCACGTTCTCCGGCACGCCGTCCTTGCCGAACCGGGCGAGCAGCAGAAGGATCCGGGCCAGTCTCTTCTCACTTGAGTTAAACAGCTGATCGACCAGATCCTCTTCGTAGCGGATATTGCGCGACAGCAGGTAGGCAACAAACATATCCGAAAAAGTGTGCTCCCGGTGAAGCGCCAGCATCATAGCCTTTTTCTCGATGCGCAGAAGCTGGCAATCCGTGATTGCGACGGCAAATCCCATACGCAGCGTCTGCCCGGCAAGCGCGCCCTCGCCAAAGAAATCTCCTGGATTCAGTATGCCGAGAGTCGCTTCCTTGCCGGCTTTGGATACGACGGTGAGCCTGACTTTACCCTTTTGAAGATAAAAGACGGCGTCGGCCCGATCTCCTTGCGCAAATATCGTTCGCTTTTTCGGAACCGTAAGAGATGTCCGGCCCTTACCGATCGTGGCTAAAAAACTGGTCGGGTCGAAATCACGATTTTTTCGGGCTGCCGCCGTACTCATCGCATCTGATTTTAATCCACGGCCGGGGTCTTTTGAACCCAGATTGAGGCCCGGGCGGAATCCGTAGTGTTCTAGGTTTCTTTGCGAGCTTGGCGACCTTTGCGGTTAAGACTTTGATCCCCTCGCAAATCATCCAAGATTCTTGAACCGCAAAGTTCGCAGAGCACAGCCGCAAAGAGCAAAGGTTGCGGCAATCTGGAAAAGAGAGCTACGGGCTTACTGTGATCTGCCTGCCGGAATATTCCACAGTCTTGTCAGGCTGAGCGGCTGGACTTATTCCTGCTCCGTGGTTCACGTCCACGAAACACCACGCGGAAAGTTCGGCTTTCCAGCATGCCCGGAAACTGGCCCTTGCGATCGCCGATCGTGAGCGTGCTGCTTGGCGTCGTCCCAGTGAAGCGGAATGGTCGCGTAGAGCGCCTTTTTCGTAGTTGTAGTTGTCGTTTTCGTCTTCGTACAGCGTGAAGTCGCCGTCCGCGCCGCGATAGATTCGCAGTTCGATCGGGTCGGCGGGCTTTTCCGTGGACCATTCTTCATCCGGCCCCAGCGGAAGAATCGATCCCGCGCGGACGTAGAGCGGCATGCGATCCAGTGGAGCATCGGCGTCGACACTTCGCTCGCCCTGCAAGAGCCGATCCGCTCCAGAAGTCGTACCACTTCGACGGCGGCAAATAGAGCCGCCGTGTTGTGGCCGCGGGCTCGGTCACCGGATTGACCAGAAACGCCGGGCCGAACATGAACTGATCGCCGATGTTCTGCGCCTGCACGTCGGTGCGGAAATCCATGACCAGCGGACGCATCGGCGTGTAGCCTTCGCTGGTTGTCTTCCAGGCCAGCGAATAGATGTAAGGCAGCATGCGATAGCGCAGGCGGTCGAAGTTCACCAGAATCTTCTGCGCTTCCGGCCCGTACGACCACAGTTCGTTCTGATCGGTCTTGCGGGTTCCGTGCACGCGGAGAATAGGACTGAACGTGCCGAACTGAAACCAGCGCACGAACAACTCGCGGTAGGCTGGATCGTCGGGATCCCGCCGAAACGAAGCCGCCGATGTCGGTCGTCCAATAAGGAATGCCGGAAAGCGCAAAATTCAAGCCCGCCGGAATCTGCCGCCGGAAGCTCAACAAATCAGAGTTGATATCGCCCGACCACGCGGTCACACCATTGCGCTGATCCCCGGCAAATGCCGAACGAGAAAGAATGAAAACGCGCTTCTTGTCCGACGCGCTTCGCTGTCCGTCGTAAACCGCGCCCGTGGTCATCAGCGGATAGATGTTCACGTAGCGATCGCCGCTGCCGATGGCGAGTTTGTGGCCCAGCAGAATATTTTCTTCCTGGCCTTCGGTCTCCGGTTCGGTCGTGTCCAGCCACCAGGCGTCGATGCCGATCTTGAACAACGCCTTATCCATCAATTGCCAGTAATATTTGCGGGCCTCCGGGATTGGTCGCGTCATACACCGCCATGCCGTCGGTGTGATAAGGCGGTTTCGCGAACTTGAATTTGTCGATGAACCAGCCGCGCTTTTCCATCTCGTCGTAAACTGCGGAGCCCGGTTCGAAGAATGGCCAGACCGAAATCATCAGGTGGAAGTTCTTCGCTGGTGCAGTTGATCCACCATGCCCTTGGGTCGGGATAGTTCTTGTTGAAGACGTGCTCGCCCTTGCGGTTCCACCAGAACCAGTCCTGCACGATGTTGTCGGCGGGAATGTGCAGCTCGCGATATTTCTGCGGCGACTCCCAGAATTTCCTCCTGCGACTTGTAGCGGTTCTTGCACTGCCAGAAGCCATACGCCCATTTGCCGAACATCGGCGCCTGCCCGGTCAGCTCGCGATAGGCGGCAATGATCTTGTCGAAGTCGGGACCATAAAAGAAGTAGTAGTCGATGTTGTCGGCCACTTCGGAACTGATGTACAGATAGTTCGCGAAGCGGTTGTTGAACCGGCTGCGCGAATCGTTGTTCCAGAAGATGCCATAGCCGTTGCTCGACAGCAGCATCGGCACCGAGATATTCGTGTTGTCCTGCGAAATATCCACCGACTCGCCGCGATAGTTCCACACGCCGGCCTGGTGCTGGCCAAGACCGTAGAGCGCCTTCGTGGGAGCCGTAGATGTTGATGAACGATTCCGCGCGATAAGTGTCCTCGCCATTTACTTTTTCCCGGGTCAACTTTCTCGACGCTTCCTGCACCAACTGTTTGCCCTCCAGATCGTGATAGGTGATTGCCCCATCCCTTCGGGCCACGGTCACGGCCACGCGGGAAGTGGTCAAGGTCACCGCATCGCTGGTCGATTGGATCTGTCCACTTGCTCTCCGGCCAGTTGCTTTTGGTTACGACATAGTCCGGGCGGCTAGAAAACTCAGAAGTGGCGGAGTAGCGGACACGAACGATGGAGTCGGTGCAGACTTGCACCTTCAACGTGCCCGCCTGCATGGTGAACAGCACACCGTCAGGCACTTGTCGAAAGGCGGTGACAGGGTTCAGCGGAGCCCATTGGGCATGAGCCGTTGCCAGCAAAATGCAAAGCGAAAGAAGTTGAAGAGTAAAGCGGCAAGGTCTTTGCATCAGTAACGGTTCCCGATTCTCAAGCCGACATTAACTGGTTTCCCAAATTTGATTTCCCGGATTTGATTTCGTGTTGCAAGCCTTCGGCGCGACTGGTCGGTCTGCCGATTTTCTCTGGTTTGGGAGAATATCGTGAACGTTAACGATTCGGCATAAACTAACACAAATCCGAAACCGCCGGAAAGGGGAGGCGGGTTCGTTAGGAGACAGCTCGAAAATCAGCGTCGGCTTAACTTGACCGACGGTCATGCATCTTTTATCATTGTTTTCAGACACTTCCGCGAATACGATCTCTTGGGATTTATCCGTTGGCGCGCTTGAAGTAATCCAATGAAAGCGGTACACTCCCTCTTCTTATCCAAATCTTTCCTGGAGCCCCCGTAACCATGCACCGAACTGACAACCGCATTGAGTGGTCTGCCTACGAAACCAAGGCGGCATCGATAACCCAGGAGCGTCGATCCGAGGAAGTTCAACTGGAAAAGCTCATGCTTCGTCTCCACGACAAGATGCGCGAAGCCGAAGGTACGGGAGCACGCTCAGACCGCTGCGTGATTTGATCTGGGCGGAAGTTAGGCTCCATCAGCCTCCCGGCGACCGGCGCTTGAGTTCGTGTCTAAGGCTCCGGCCTTCCACCAACTGAAAGATCTCTTCCGCCAGATTCTTGGAGTGGTCCCCTGCGCGCTCAAAGGCCTGCGCAATAAACAGCAGATTTGTGCTGTATTCCCGCTCGTGGCGGTCCGTCTTTTCCAGATGGCGGCGGAAGATCGCGCGACAGGCTTCGTCGATGCGGGCGTCGGTTTGCAGCACCCACCCCGCGGCCTGCACGTCGCGATTTGTAAAGCCCTGATGAATACGTCTCCAGCATGCTCTCCAGAATCCCGGCCATTTCCGCTACATCCCGGATGTCATCTTTTGAGAGTTGCGCGCCCAGAACCTGCAACCGCTTCGCGGCTGACCACAACAAGTCTCCGATGCGCTCCAGATCGATGATAAATTTCAGGCAGGCAAGCAGTTCCCGGGCCTCTGTTTCAGTCACCTCGGTGATAGCGCCGGTGATGCTCTCGTCAACCTTGCGTTCAATGCGGTCCAGTTCCTTTTCGCAGTCCTTGACTGCAAGAAAAGCCATCTTCGACGAATCGCGAGTGTACTCACCCACATTGAAAGCAGAATCCTTGGCAACCAGGCACGCCTGGCGGATCATCTCCGTCATCTTCCGAATCGATTCGACATGTTTGGGGGATGCCCGCTTCATAGCTCGCTCAAAGTGTTCGATGGGTACAGGCTGGCGCAGGGAAGCTGCGCGGCAGGATTGACCTTCGTCCCACAGGAATTCTACCATCAGAGTCGTTCGCCAATACGCGCGGCGGCATGCGCTAAAGCAGGCGGCTTAAGCGATTCCTGAGGAATTGGCGCCCTGCGGGTTGACGAGTTCCCACGAACTTTGCGAAATCCCTCGCGACCTTAGCGGTTAAAAAGCTTTTGAGCTCGAGCCTAAGTCAAGCCCGCCCAAGCGAGCCCAGCAAAAGGATCGACGGGCGTGAAGGCTGACCGAGCGTCTCGGGATTCCGCGGCTTTGCTGGCCATCACTCGATCGAGAATAAGCGGGATTTCGAAGATAGCGTAATTCTCATATTTGCTCACGTTATTGCGAAGCTCTTGCAGCTTCTCCGTGCCGAGCAGTCGCTCGACCACAGAACCAATCTCGTGGAAGTCGGGCACCACGATCCCCAGACCTTTTTCCACTAACCATGTCCCGTTGTACCGTTCCTGCGGCAAGGTGCAGGCATTTTGTTCGACGATCACCGGCAGGCCGAATTGCAGCGCTTCACTGATACTGCCCGGACCAGCTTTGCCAATGAAGAAGTCTGCCAGTGACATGAAGTAGTCGACTTTGGTGCTGAACTCCTCGATCACAGCCGGCATGTTTAGCTGCAGGTTGCGGATTTTCGCGGCCAGCTCAAGGTTGTGCCCACAAAGAAAAATCAATTGGACACCACTTGCGCTCCGGTCCATTCTTTTCGCGATATCCAGCATCGCAGCCGATCCGTGGCCTCCGAACATGACAACGCCGGTCGGCAAGTCGGGCTTTAAACCCAGACTCACACGCTCCTGATCTCGATCGATGGCTGGTTTTCGGTAGAACGAAGGTTTCAGAACCATTCCCGAGGTCCCAAATATTCGCTCCGGTGCATGCCCCATTGCCAGCGCCTGCTCGCGGGCGCGTTCGCTTCCACAGACGACGTACTCGGACTCACGTTCAATCCAGAAATTCGGCGGATAGTCGGCCAGGTCAGTGAGCACGGTGACGAAGGCGGCGCTGGGCATTTCCTTGCGAACGCTCTCCGCCAGGCAACGATTGAAATGCGGGATCACCGAAAGCACCAGGTCAGTAGGATTTTGCGCCCAGAAGTTTCGGAGCATGCGGACGATCTGCGCGTGATGCAGGCGGATCGTACACTGCAGAAGCACCAGCAACTGCGGCGTAAGCCGCGTCCAGCCCTTTCTCAAAAGCAGGTTGTAGCCGTCCTGCAAGCGGTGGCCGGTTGCTCTGTGCACCAGATCAATCGGATCCAGAAGCTCTTGCAGATTCAACAGGCGCACGTTCCAGGGATATTCCTGCGCTTCAAGAACCGTCTTCAGCGCTCCGGCGGCATTGCGGTGCCCGCCACCCGCATCGTGAAAGACAATCGTGAGGTTACGCATGATCAACCTCCCTGCACGGCCTGGAAGACACTTCGCACCACACTAGAATCGCAAGCTCGCCTTAATGGGAGATCAAGATTCGATTAATTTTCTGTGAATAATTGGCCAGAAGCGAGAAGTGGTTACCAAAGTAAGCGGTCGACCACAGCAGCGCCGTCCATGCCATTTGGAAGAGCTAATCAGAACGGGCTAAAGCGCGGTTTTTAAAGAAGCTGGTATTTGTCAGACATGGGAAGCGTAACCCCGTTGCCGCGCACGATCTCGCTGAACAGTTTGGCACTGCTGCGCAAAGTGCGGTCCTGGGTGTCAGGATCAAGCGCCACCAACCCAAAGCGAAGTCTCCAACCTTCATTCCACTCGAAATTGTCGGTGAGAGTCCAGTGCAGATAACCCCGAATATCGTAGCCCTGCTCGATCAGCCCGTGCATCTCTCGCAGAACATTCACGATGAGCCACGGCCGGATACGGTCCTCCGCATCGGGCACGCCATTTTCCATAATGTAGATCGGCTTGCCCAGCCGCGCGGCCCGTTTAACCGCCTGGGTAATGGCCTGGGGATAGGCTTCGCCGTAAGGATTTTCCACGCCTGGGTCACCCTGCGGAACGTGTTGGGGGACGAACAACCGGGTAAAAAGCGTGCGCATGTGCCGCAGATCAAAAGCAACGTGAAACCGGCTGTACACATTCAAGCCGACGAAATCGCAGCAGCCTTTTCGCATTGCTTTCACGGCCATTGAAGACTCCTAAAGGAAAGGCAAAGCGGCCGTCTTCGATCAGCTCAAAAAACACGCGGTTGAAGAGCCGGTCGAGAAGACGCGCGACCCAGCGATCCACAATTCCGCCCTCCGGTTCGAACACAACGTAGTGCTGGGCCCACCCCACCTTGCGCTCCGGAACCAGTTCGTGGATGGCGCGATAAGCCAGCACATGAGCCCGCGCCTGAACCCGATTCACCCGCAATGCGTTGAATATTTCGCCTCGACGGCCGGGCGGAAATTCGCCCAGCACGTAACCACAAGCGGCATACACATTGGGCTCGTTGAAGGTGACCCAGAAGCGGCAAAGGTCGCCCACGGCTGTCGCCACCTCACGCGCGAAGCGTTCGAATAATCTGAGGAGCATCCTGCCGGAGAAATGCACCTCTCTCTTCAAACCACCGCGGATGAGTGAAGTGATGCAGACAAACGATGGGCTCAATGCCTCGTTGATGCAGCCCTTCCAGCATCTCGCGGTAGCGCTGCAACGCCTGGGCGTCAAAGCAGCCCTCTTCCGGCTCAATGCGGCTCCACTCGAGCGAGAGCCGCAAGGCCTTTAGCCCGAGTTCCCGCGCGATATCAAAGTCACGCTCAGCGTTGTTCCACCAGTCGCAGGCCTTGCCGCATTCGTCCCCGGACTTAATCCGGCCCGCTTCTTCCCAGTCGGACCATTGGTTGGAATTATTGCCTTCAACCTGATGCGCCGCGGTCGACACGCCCCACAAGAAATCTTCGGGAAAGCGGAGATGACACTCCGAACTCGTGGCGCAAAGGCCCAAGTCACTCATGGTTTGCATTCTACGACAACGCGAAAACAACTTTGAGTAAAGGGACACGAACTCGCCAACGCGAGGTGGCTGGGCTTCAAAATGAGCCAAGCGGATTAATTTCGTACTCAGGCACTACAAGCCATCTGCTCGGCCTGCGATCCAGAATTCTAAACCTGACTCTTCACTTACACCCTACGCCTACACCCTAGAACACTTGTCTTGACACAATTTCAGAATAAACTGGAAACGATTCCCCTCGGAGGATGCGTGCACCAGATTGTCAGCCGTAGAATCATACGTTCCGGATGGCGTTCTTTTTTGTTAATGACTGGATTGGTGCTGCTCGCGTCCCTGGCCGCTTCCCAAACCGTCCGAGTCGATATCACGCCCGGTCATGCGGTGAATTCATTCGTCCCCACAGAAACTCTGGGCGCAGGCATCGATCGCATTGAAGCCGCCTCGACCGACAAGCTCTTCACCGAGCCGGTCATGAAGCAGGTACTGTCCGCCGGCTGGCACAGCGTCACCTATCGCCAGAATACGGAGCTTCACGTTGAGGCCTGGCATTGGAATCCTCAAGGCGCCTGGAGCGACCCCGGCGGTAAAGGATATTTTGTCGGCAATGCCAGCCCGGGCGAGTTCATTCGGCATTCATTTGGCTATTCCCTTCCCCATCGCGGCTTCACCCGCAATGAAGGCACCGACGCCAACGGCTTTTCCCGAATCACCGATGGCGACGTGAAGACCTATTGGAAGAGCAATCCGTATCTGACCAAGACTTTCACCGGCGAGGATGACTCGAACTACCCCCAATGGGTCGTGATTGACCTGGCCAGCAATCATGCGGTCAATGCCATCCGGATTTCCTGGGCTGAGCCCTACGCCCGACGCTACCTGGTCCAATACTGGACCGGCGAAGATCCCATGAAGCAAGCGACCAAGGGAACCTGGACAACCTTTCACGGTGGAACTGAGACCAGCGGATCGGGAGGAATAAAAACCCTGCAGCTCTCCCCGTATCCTCTGGCCGTGCGCTACCTGCGCATATTGATGACGGAGTCTTCCAATACGTGCGACAGCCACGGCTCCGCCGACCGGCGTAACTGCGTGGGCTACGCCATCAACGAAATTTACCTGGGGACCGCTTCAGCCAACGGAAACTTTCATGACCTGATCCGCCACACCGCCGACCCTGATCAGACTACAACCTACTGCTCTTCTGTTGATCCCTGGCACGAACCCGGCGGCATCGATGAGAAGGGCGACCAGGTGGGGATGGATCTCTTCTACACAAGCGGTTACACCCGGGGGCTGCCCGCGATGATCCCGGTCGCGATGTTGTATGGAACTCCGGAAGATTCGGCGAACCAGATTGCTTATCTAAACGCGCGAGGATACCCGATTTCCTACCTCGAGATGGGCGAAGAGCCCGACGGCCAGTACATGCTTCCCGAAGATTACGGCGCCCTATACCTGCAATGGGCGGCCGCGTTACACAAAGTTGATCCGAACCTGAAGCTGGGCGGACCGATTTTCGAGGGAGTTAACGAAGACATTCAGGTCTGGCCGGATACGCAAGGCCGCTCTTCATGGCTGGGACGCTTCATCGCCTATCTGAAGGCTCACAACCGGCTGCAGGATTTGGCGTTCATGTCGTTCGAGCACTACCCTTTCGAACCTTGCAAGATCCAGTGGAGCAACCTCTACGACGAACCGGCTCTGATCAGCCATATTCTTCAGGTCTGGCGCGATGACGGCTTGCCGCCAAACGTTCCCATGTTTATCAGCGAGCTCAATATTTCCTGGAACACAGGGGAATCCTTTCCGGACAACTTCGGTTCGCTGTGGCTGGCCGACTTTGTTGGTTCGTTTCTGGCGAACGGGGGAAACGCTCTCTACTATTTCCACTATATTCCCGAGCCGCTTTCTCACGGTTGCGGCAGTTCGATGGGCACATTCAGCATGTTGACCGTGGACAAGACTTACCACATCCAGCAGCCCTTATCGCAATATTTCGCCAGCCAACTGATCAATCTGGAGTGGGTACAGTCCGGGGATGGCAAGCACCAGCTATTTCCGGCGAACGCGGATATCGTGGACCCAGCTGGCCACAAGTTGGTGACCGCTTACGCCGTACAACGTCCGGACGATCAGTGGGCGCTCATGATCGTCAACAAAGATCAGGAAAATCCGCATCCCATCATGCTCGCCTTTTACGATGCCAGCACCAACACCAACAGCTTCTTTGCCGGCCCAGTTGACGTGATCACGTTTGGCAGCGAGCAGTACCGCTGGAATCCGGAACCGAATGGAGGCTCGGCCGATCCAGACGGGCCCGCGGCCAGGTCGCAACAGAACGCTACTGCAGAGACGACCTTCACCCTGCCTAAGGCTTCGGTGACTGTGCTGCGCGGGAAAATCCGCAGAAGGGCCGGGGCCCAGCCATGATGCTTGGATCAACAGAGCCCTAAGTCTGCGACAAGCCTATTCCGTGGCCGCTGAAATCGGGCGCGAGGCATCTTCCAGTTTTCCCGCAGATAGCGCCTGCTTTGCTTCGATCCACTTAGGCGCAGTGTCGCGTTCCTCGTCTGGACGACTCATTACGAACGTTGCCACCAGTCGTTTCTGACGCAGCCACCACACGCTGAAGCTTTTGCCGGACAATTCGCCGCGGTGAACGATCTGATCCGCACCCGATGAATCACCCCAATATTCGTACGAGAGATCGAAGATATCCGAAAAGAAATAAGGCACATGCTTGAACGGAGTCCGCTCGCCCATAAGCGCACGGGCACAATACTGGCCTTGTGAAACTGCGTTGTCCCAGTGCTCGACGCGCCGACGCTTTCCGAACAGCACATCCTGGTAGTTGGCTACGTCACCCGCGGCGTAGATGCCAGGCTGGCTGGTCTCGAGGTATTCGTTGACCATCACGCCATCGGACACTTCAATTCCGCTGCCCGTGAGCACCTCCGTGGCCGGGCGTACGCCAATGCCCGCAATGACCATCTCGCAGGCAATCGCCTGGCCGCCGCCGAGCACGGCGGCACTCACCACACCATCGCCGCGCAACTCGGTTACCGTGGCGGATTTAATAATCCCCACATCGCGCCCAGCGTAGTAAGTCTCGAAGAAATCGGACATCTGCGGCGTAAACAGCCGTTTCCCCAGGCGGTCCTCATTCAGAACCATCGTGACCTGAATGCTCTTCTGTGTCAGCACCGCCGCTACTTCCATTCCGATGAATCCGCCGCCGATTACCACAGCTCGTTTCATCTTGTCCGCGGAGCGCCGAATAAGCTTCGAGTCATCCAGGGAACGCAGGTAGTGCAGGTTAAGAAGGTTTGCGCCCGGAATTTCCAGAGTTCGCGGAGTCGCGCCAGTCGCCACGATCAACTTGTTGAATCCGATCTCTTCGCCAGACTTTAGAACCAGGCGCTTGCCCTTCGCATCGATACCGGAAACCTCGCAACCCAGCCTCAACTCAATTCCGTGCTTGAGGTAAAAATCTCCCGGAATTGATCTGGATTGACTCTTCGGTATCTTTTCCAGCGAGAAGACCTTTAGACAGCGGGGGACGTTCATAAGGAACGTAATTATCGGACGACAGAATCGCCAACTCTCCCGCCTTCAGGCCCGACTCTACAAGCTGCTTGGCTGCGTATCCCGCAACCATCCCGCCGCCGAGAATCACAAACTTGTATTCGCTCACAAGCCCTCCTGGACAATCGACTGCCTGCCGACCGTGCCCTCTAGCTGTGCGTCCTCCCTTGCAGGAACGTTCCCTCCTGGAGTTCGGTGAAATGCCTGCCGGAGCTGCTCCTGCGTGTTCATCACGATCGGTCCGTACCACGCCACCGGCTCCTCCAGCGGCTTTCCCGAGACCAGCAGAAATCGGATTCCGTCCTCTCCTGCCTGCACCGTGACCTCGTCGCCGCGGTCAAACAGTATGAGCGAGCGGTTGTCCGCCTCCGCGGGAGGCGTCGTGTCCGACCATTCGATCGCTTCCGTCGGCACCGCGAGCGGACCGGACGCGTTGCAGAACTTTCCCGCTCCCGCAAAGACGTACGCGAACGCATGGCGCGTGGTCTCGACCGGCAGCGTCTTCCTGCGGCCGGGCGGCACCGACACATCGAGATAAATCGGGTCGGCTGCGATCCCGTCCACCGGGCCGGTCTTTCCCCAGAAACTTCCGCAGACGACGCGCACATGGGTGCCGTCGTCGTCTGTGATCTCCGGGATATCCAGCGCCTTCACTTCCTGATAGCGCGGCGCGGTCATCTTGAGCGACGACGGAAGGTTCGCCCACAACTGAAACCCGTGCATCCGTCCCGTCGTGGTCGCCCTTCGGCATCTCCTGATGAATGATCCCGCTGCCCGCCGTCATCCACTGCACGTCACCGGCGGCGATGGCGCCGCGGTTCCCCATGCTGTCGCCGTGCTCCACCGTTCCGGCCAGGACGTAGGTAATGGTCTCGATTCCGCGGTGCGGATGCCACGGAAAGCCAGCCAGATAATCCTCCGGAACATCATTGCGGAAATCGTCGAGCAGCAGGAACGGATCGAAGTCGCTGGTGTTTCCGAAGCCGAACGCGCGGCGCAGATGCACGCCTGCGCCTTCGAGAGTCGGTTTCGACTGAATGAGCCGTTTAACCGGTCGAATGGACATATCAAGCCCTCGTTTTTCCAGTCTTTGATGTCCGGCAAACCGTCAAGGACTCGCAAACGCATGCGGTCGCGCCCGCGATTCGTCGGGCAAGAATCATCTCATTGACCTGAATTTATACAACGAAAAAAGAGAGCAGCGAAGGTGAAGGCCTGGCCAGTGTGCCCCAATCCACAATCTAATGAGATTCGAGTGAAAGGTCCGGCAAGCCTTGATGTTGGTCGATTCCTATTTCCTGGTCGTAGAGAGCTTTGCTCCGGGTTAGACGGCGTGCC
The DNA here is from genome assembly GCA_963696825.1 of Terriglobia bacterium. Classification (GTDB taxonomy): domain Bacteria; phylum Acidobacteriota; class Terriglobia; order Terriglobales; family Acidobacteriaceae; genus JAIQFF01. Next base: position 414,628 of record CAVOLN010000004.1, on the reverse strand, counting down.
AATGGCGCGGATCAAACCGTTCTGGTAGAAGGCTGCATCTTCCACAAGGCGGTCAGGGCCCGGGCGGCGTCATCCACCGCCCGCCTGATTAAAGCCTCATCGGTCGCCGTTCTCTGAACCAGAGCGCGGTTGCGACTTCGAGCTTCGGCAGATTTGCTTTCGATGGATTTGCTTTCCTCGCGCAGGGCGCTGACGGAAGCCTCAAAGAATTGTTTCGCGTCAATCCGGGAATTCAGTTCTTGCCGCTTTGCCATGAGTTTGCTCTCCTCGACCTGCTGATTACAGACCTGAGTTGCGGGCCGGACAATACCGGGAACTACCGACTGGGAAGGCTGAAATCCTGAACACGAGGCATCGTTTTTACTGAGGGAAACCTCTTCTGCCTCTTCTGGCTTTGTAGTATTGCTCAGTTCGAGTCGGGGAGACCTTCCGTCGCTGCTGGTACGGGTTTTCCTGTATTGACAGCGTCAGGGAGTCAAGGCATTTTCTTGTCACGCTTATTCCAGGTTCGTAGCAAATCAAATAAGCAAGTGGCTGCTAAATCCCAGGCTCAAACGGGAGACTGACCCATGAAACCACTGCGCATTCTGGCTGGCTGACGATCATGAAATTGTTCGCCGTGGATTGGTTTCCCTTCTCAAGTCCCATCGCGGGATGGGACGTATGCGGAGAAGCCCAGGACGGGCGTCAGGCGGTTGATAAGGCCAAAGAACTAAAGCCGGACATCGTAATCCTCGACATCGGCATGCCCAACCTCAACGGACTGGAGGCGACGCGCCAGATGCTGCGCGACAATCCGCAGGCCAAGGTTCTGATTTTGACGATCACGGACGTGGATGAAGTGGTACGAGCCGTGCTGGACGCCGGCGCGCGAGGATTCGTACTCAAGTCGGACGCGGCTCGAGATCTGGTGGCGGCGGTTGAAGCCCTGCAATCGAACAAGACCTTCTTTACCTCCCGGGTGGCCGACATGGTGCTCGGCGGATATCTGGGTCGACTTCGACCCGCGTCCGACAGCGACGCGGTTCTGCCTACTTTGACCCCTCGCGAACGCGAGATCGTTCAGCTCCTGGCCGAAGGCAAGAGCAGCAAAGAGGTGGCCTGCCATCTGAACCTTAGCGTGAAAACCGCGGAAACTCACCGCAGCAACATCATGCGTAAGCTGAATCTGCACTCGGTAAGCGGGCTGGTCCTATACGCGGTTCGCAATAACATGGTCCAAGTCGCTGTTCCGCCCTGATGCCGCCGGAGTCGACCGGAAGCTAGCTGAGAAGTTCGAGGCATTGAAGCTTTGATTCAGGAACGTCAACTGGTCGAAGCATTGTGCCCAATTCCGCGCCTGTCAGCCGGGTGCCTTCGTGTCAGCGAAATCCGATCCGCCACGTTGTGCCCAGTTCGCCAGCAGTTCGCAAACGGTCTTGACCGCCAGTCCTAAATTTGATTGCCCGGTTCCGTCGGGATCGGGCTCCCGGACTGGAGCGTCCGGGATTCTCGGGCGGATTTGGCGGCTCCTGAATTGGTGGAGGCGAAGGTTCCGCAGGCGAACGCAAGATCAAAACTGCAGGGCTCGAATTCCATGTCACTAAGATGCTGAATTCGGTTGGCACCCTCGTCATTTCTTCTCCGTAGATGTTCCGCTGATTCGAGTCAGCTGCGACTATGAGTCGTCGCTCCGGGCAACCTTCATTTTCACTGCCACAAAATTAAAGCAGACTACCCGCTGCTTCGCGGCGGCATCTCACGCGATGTCGTACAAATCACTTCTTTGGAGTACACATGCCGGAACAAGGACTGAAAGAACTCTACATCGACGAACTGAAGGACCTTTATAGCGCTGAGAACCAATTGGTAAAGGCCCTCCCCAAGCTTGCCAAGGCCGCCGCCGTCAGATGAACTGCGCCAGGGATTTGAAGAGCACCTGGAACAGACCAAGGGCCACGTGCAACGCCTGGAGCAGATCTTTGAGATGCTCGACGAAAGCCCCAAGGGCAAGAAGTGCAAGGGCATGGAAGGCCTGATCGAGGAAGGTTCGGAAGTAATGGAAGAAGACTTACGAGGGCAGCGTTCTCGATGCTGCGCTGATCGGTGCCGCACAACGCGTGGAGCACTATGAGATCGCGGGATACGGGACGGTTCGCAGCATGGCCGAGACACTGGGCGAGACCGAGCATGTCTCCCTGCTTGAAGAAACACTTGAAGAAGAAAAGGAAACCGACGAGAAACTGACGGAGCTTGCCCAAGCAGATCAACTGCAGAAGCGAATGCGACGAGAGCATGGCCGACAGCCGAAAGCCGAGCAAAAGAAGACAGGAAGAAACCCGAGGCCGAGTGGCCTACCAATTCGGAAGATGATCTGCCGAAAAGATCTGCGAGTCGCTGTCAAGCGAGTTCCCGATTTGGCCTATTTGCCCACCGCCGGTATACACGGCGGTTTTTTTGTCGCGCAGCGGTACATAAGCAGAAAAAAACCCCTCCATAACGGAGGGGTTTAGTTTAAGCTGAAGTTTCGCTGATTAGCTCGCGCGGGGCATCGGCCTGTCGCTCTTGGAAAAATCTGCGCTGGCCTCTCCCGTCGACGACACATCCTGGGCTCCGCTGCGTTCCAGAATTTCCTTCGCCTTCTTGGTCCAGTCGGAGCTGTCGCTGTGCACCGAAAGCAGGATGCCGCCTTCCTTGATTCGGCCTTCATAGCGCTTGGCTTCGTACTCCGGAATACCCATTCCGATCAGCGCCCCGGTGAGACCGCCAATCGCCCCGCCGACGCCCACTCCGGCCAGAGCAGCCATGATCGGACCCGCCGCGATGAACGGTCCCAGTCCCGGAATCGCCAGCGCGCCAATGCCTGCCAGCCAGCCGAGCGTTCCACCAACCACTGCGCCGGTGCCCGCGCCGGCCGCGGTGCCTTCGGGTGCCTTGGTGTTTTTCTCGGCGGCGAAATCCTTGGTGCCTTCGTTGTAGGGAAAAAGAACCGAAATGTCGGTATTGCGGAAGCCTGCCTGTTGCAACATGTCGACTGCGACTCTCACGGTGGCACGGTCCTGATAAATTCCGAATACTGCTGTGTTCTTACCTGCCATGATGATCTCCTTAAGTTTGAGTTTTTAACGTCGATTTGATGCTAATTTGCGCAGGTTGCGACCAAGTCTGCATCGACTTCCGCAGTCCAAACATTACTTCGACCGGACCTGAATTTCGCTGGTTACCTTGTCGGATCCGGCAATCTGAGCCGCCTTGGCTTCTACAGTCTGCTTTTCGCTGTCCGAGTTGACCGGCCCCTTCAAGGTCACCATGCCATTTTGCGCGATGATCTTGACGTTGTGGGCATTGGTGGACAGCGATTTATCCTTCACCAGCGCGCGCCGAATCTGCTGGGCAAGCTGGCGATCGGTTGGAGTTTCTTTCTGCTGGTCTGCGGTGGGCTCCGACTGGTTCCGGTCCCGCTGGTTGACTTTGGTATTGTCCGCCGCGCGACGGAGATTGGCTGGTATCGGTGTCCTGCTGGGCCCAAACCAGACTCATGACTGCTTAGCAGTACCAATTGTGCAATCAGTGCTCTTATACTGTTTCGTTTCATCAGTTTCACCTCGTCGCAGTCTTGGATGGCAGGGAACCGTTGCGCGGATGGCTCAGAAAACTTTGAAGAATGAATTTCCCTAAGCATGCTTGCTGTTTGCGACAGCCGATCACGAAGCAATTTATTACGGTCAGCCAACGACGTCAGATACAGTCTGCCGTCAAACAGCGGATCGCCGTACATGCCATCTGGATCCAGTGCGGTACCGATAACCATCCCAGTGCTCGACACCAATCGCGAATCACCGCCAGCTACTCGATGCTTCCAGTCCGCAGCAGACACCTCGATCTCGCCGTTTCGACCCAGGACGACAAGGCACGACCAACGCAATAGCTGACGCAACGTCCATCGCCACAGCCACGGCAGAAGACGCAGAAGTTCTCGCAGGCCTCGATCAAGGCCGGATCCGTAGCGCAGATCGTGGTGGCGGCAATCGCGGTGATCGGACTGATCTATCTGCTCAAACTGGTGATGGTGACCGTCCTGTTTTCGATTCTGTCTGGCATTCGTCCTGGAACCGCTGGTCAGCCGGCTCGCCCGAATCGCATATCCCTCGCGCCGTCGGGGCATTGCTCGCGGTTGTTCTTATGGTCGGATTGGCCGGAGGCCTCACCTATTTCTTCTACAGCCGAGCGGTTGACTTCGCGACGCAATTGCCGAAATATTCCGGCAAGATCCATTCCGCTCTCGCCGATTTGCGGGCGCAGACCAACAAAATAGAGGAAAGTACCCGTTCCGTGATTGCCTCACCCAACGCGGGCAAACCGCCGATGGTGGTTGAGGTTCGCGAGGCTTCAGGTTTGTCACGTCTGATCTCGGCGGGTAGCGGGACGCTGGGAGAGGTCCTGCTCGCGATCAGCTTCATACCGTTTCTGGTGTACTTCATGCTCACCTGGAAGGATCACGCACACTCGTCCACCGTGCGGCTCTTTCCCAAGGAGCACCGACTGATTGCGCATCGCACCGTCGGCAGAATATCGACGATGATTCGCAGCTTCATTGCCGGCAATTTTCTGGTCGGACTGGTAACCGCCGTGATCAGCACGATTGTGTTCTGGCGCCTGGACATTCCGTATTTCTATTTTCTCGGACTGATAAGCGGCTTTGTCAGTCTGGTTCCCTATCTCGGAGTCTTCCTGGCGCTGCTCCCTCCTTTGGCAGCTGGTATCGGAGTGGTAGACAAAACAGGCGTGGGAATAATCGTGATCACCGTGGTTGGATTGCACCTTCTCTCCATGAATGTTCTTTATCCCAAGATCGTCGGCAAGCGGTTGCGCCTGAATCCGCTGGCCGTAACTCTTTCCTTACTTTTCTGGGGATGGATCTGGGGAGCGATGGGACTGATCCTGGCAGTTCCGCTGGTTGGAGCTACCAAGATCGTTTGCGACTACATCGATCCGCTGCGCGGCTTCGGAGCCTGGCTTGGCGATTGAAGTCAACCGCGTTTGCTGCGCAGCCCGGACTATTACGTCAGACTGACCAGTGTCAGTACAACTCATCCCCTTCCGCCATCTCAGTGTCGCAATCGGCAGTCGGTAGGCTTTCGAAGGAGGAATTCTATGAGCATCTGGACAATACTTTTCGTGGTTCTGCTAATCGCCTGGATCGGCGGCTTTACCGTGTTTCATGTGGCCGGCGGTTTGATTCATCTGTTGCTCGTGTTCGCCGTGATCTCCCTGATTCTGCACTTTCGTGCTGGGAGCGCGTACCGCCTGAAATAGCGGATCTGTCCTCGCAATCTCAGGGCGTGATCTGCATCACCACGCCCTTTTTTCATCGTTAGACCGTCGATCCATCTGTCGACAGGTCCGCCCTTACTCCCCACGACGGAAGGGGACTCCGCGTTCACGTCTCTCGGTTTGCCATGTGCCGGACGATGAATCTCCTGTCGCATGGTCGGCTTCTTCTTGGCCGGCATGTCGGTCAGTTCGACTGCTCTGCCGGTGCGCGCCGATTCATAAATTGCGCGCACGATTCGCACGTCCGCCAATCCTTCCCTCCCGACGGCTCCGGTTCCTTGTTCTTCAGAATGCAATCGGAAAAGTAAATCAACTCGGCAGCAAATTGATCGCGTTTGGGAAAGGTTCTGGTGCTCGTCTTTTCGCCGAGCGTCAGATGATGTTTAAGTGCCATCGAGTAGTCATACGCAGGTTCTGCGGTTAGCGAGCCTTTTGTGCCAATGACCGTATAGCGGCTGACGTCGGCCGCGCCGAAGCTGCAAGTGAAAGTGGCCAGCCGCTCTTCGGGAAAACGCATCAGCACTGAAGTCATCTCGTCGATCTTCTTGAATCTCTTCTCTCCGTTATTTGCGCTGGTTGCGAGCACCGAACAGGCTCGGACTGGAACAGGTAGCGTGCTGCGTTGATGCAATAAACGCCCATGTCGTAAACGGGTCCGCCGCCTTTCTCCACAGGTTCGGTGGCGCGAATATTGTCTTCGGCCACCTGCTGGCTAAATGTGGAATCGAAGATGCGGGATTTCCCAGCTTGCCGCTTTTTACCAGTCGAATCGCCTCGAGATTCGCTCTTTTCAAAGTGCAGGCGGTAAGCAATCATCAGCTTCACGTGATTGGTCGTCCGCTGCATCGATCATCGCTTCGCAATCCTCTTCGGTCACGGCCATAGGCTTTTCGCAGAGCACGTGAACGCCGGCCGCCGCCGCTCGCACAGTGTATTCACGATGAAGATGATTCGGCACCACCAAGTAGACCGCATCGACTTCGGAAAGCGCCTGGTCGTACTCCTCGTACGAGTAGACGTGCTTCAGGCGATATTTCTTGCCGAGCTTCTTCCGCTTTTCGCGTCATCTCCGGAAACTATTGCGACCAGTTCCGAGTTGGGTGCGTTCTTGAATGCCGGCAGTACGGCGACCTGGGCAAGGTGGCCTAGTCCCACGACGGCGTATCGAACTTTCCCATTGGACTTGCGTGGACTCATTTGTTCCTCCAGATGATTAGTTTTCTTGGATGGCTTCGAGCGATGAAGCGTTGCGAAGGAATGCTGACTCGAAAGCGAAGTTTTGGAAGGCGCTGAGGACGAGCAACGCGGTAACATCTGATCAGTCGAGCGACCAATCACACACACGGCACTTCACCGAATAACCCGCGAGCGATCGGAGGCGGCTCAGAGAAGCCGCCTGCGAACCTACGAAATCCCACGGCGCCAGTAAAACCGGAGAGCCGAAGCGCTGAAGTCGGGCTGAAAGATCAACTCACTCCTCGCAAGCGGGATGTCCGCAGCCGCACGCAATTTCCGTTTCATTGGATCCAGCATCTTTACAGAACTGGCTGCAATACTTCTCTCCTGCCGGCGCAATGCACACGCAAGGCGTACGAGCGCACTTCTCGGACTTTTGTTGCGCCATGATCATTCTCCTTTGAATTCCAACGTTGAGTGGGTGATTGTGGACACGAAGCGACTATAAAGTTCCGCAGCTTGGATGCGGCTTTTGGCAAACAGGTTCACCCGAACAGCAGGGTTGCTATCCGCACACTATGGGCTAGGTTTCTAGAACGACTTCTCGATTAGGACGTTTGTCGAACTACAGTTCGGTCGATTTTCATGACAGTCGCGACACTTCCCGAGGCAGAGCGCCGCTGCGTCAGCTCACCGCTCGTTTTCCAGATATTCGTCCGGAACATCGTCTTCCGGCACTTCGTGGGTGCGAACTTCCTTCGTAGAACTGTCGCCCGCCCTTTCCACGCCTGTCACCACGTCGGCCTCGAACGCGTTCCCTTCCTCGAGCAACTCCTGCACGCTTTCGGAATCCGCGCCTTCGACGCCGGACAATCCCTGCAGGTCTCCCGATTGCCCGCCTGGTCGCGATACCGGCTCCTCTACCGAATACTCCAGAGGATCGGCGTCGGGGATCTGCTCGCGAACCCGTTTCTTGGCAGGAGCGAGCTTCTTGCGAACTGCGGCCCTTTTACCGACGACCTTCCTTCTGGCCGTTTTGCTTTGAACTGTCTTGCTGGCCGTCTTCTTTTTGGGAAGCTTCCTGGTCACCTTTTTGCCGGCGCCCTTCTTTGCTGCAGTCTTCTTCGCTTTGTTCTGTTTCTTTTTGGCTTTCTTCTTCGTGGCCATATGCGCAGTCTATCACCCACAATACACGCGATGAAACCTAGTTGCCTTCGGGGTCAGGTTTGATGCAGGCTTTCCTGTGCCTGCCTCAGGAGCGAGGCGACGCGTATTCAGGATGAGATTGCCGACGATGAATCCCGGTCGGCTTGCACTGCTAATTGCTTCCCCCTCCAGCTAGCTCGCGAACGATGTCATTGACAAACGACTTGGCGTCGCCGAAGAGCATCAGCGTCTTGTCGAGATAGTAGAGCGGATTGTCGATCCCCGCGAAGCCCGGGCTCATGCTGCGCTTGATCACCATCACGGTGCGGGCCTTGTCCACGTCGAGAATCGGCATGCCGTAGATCGGGCTGGAGGAATCGGTGCGGGCCGCGGGATTGGTCACGTCATTGGCGCCGATCACCAGGGCGACGTCGGTCTGCGGGAAGTCGCCGTTGATCTCGTCCATGTCGAGCAGCTGGTCGTAGGGAATGTCGGCCTCGGCCAGCAGCACGTTCATGTGGCCGGGCATGCGGCCGGCGACCGGATGGATGGCGAATTGCACGTCGACGCCGCGCTTGCTCAGAGCGTCGTAGAGCTCGCGCACCTTGTGCTGGGCCTGCGCGACCGCCATGCCGTAGCCCGGAACGATCACCACCTTGTTGGCCGCGGCGAGAATTGCCGCCGCCTCCTCGGCGGTCGCGCTCCGGACCGGCCGCGCTTCCTGTCCCGCCGCCGCCGCGGCCTGCTCCTGGCCGAAGGCGCCGAACAGAACGTTGCGTGAACGAGCGGTTCATCGCCTTCGACATGTTCACCGACAGGATGAAGCCCGAGGAGCCGTCGAGCGCGCCGGCGATGATCAGCAGCTTGCTGTCGAGCACGAATCCCATCGCCGCGGCCGAGAGCCCGGCATAGGAGTTGAGCAGCGAGATCACCGTCGGCATGTCCGCGCCGCCGATCGGGATGATCATCAGCACGCCGAAGAGCAGCGGGATCACGATGATCAGCGGGAACAGTTGCCTCGCGCCGGGATGCAGGACCAGGTAGCCGGCGCCGGCGACCGCGATGGCGAGCAGCGACAGGTTGACGAGGTTCTGGCCCTTGTAGGTGATCGGCCGCTGCGGCAGGATCTCCTGCAGCTTGCCGGCGGCCATCAGGCTGCCGGTGAAGGTGAGCGAGCCGAGGATGACCTCCAGGGAGAGAACCGCCATCGTGAACCGCGGGACGTCGGGGCTGCGCAGATAGAATTCCGCCGTGCCGACCAGCGTGACGCAGAGCGCGCCGAAGGCGTGGCTGAGCGCCGTCCGCTGCGGCACGGCCGTCATCTGCACCAGCCCGAGCGGCACGCCGATGATGGTGCCGAGCACCAGCGCGATGGCGATCCACTTGTAATCGACGATCCCGTGCTGCAGCAGCGTCCCGCCGATCGCCAGCAGCATGCCCAGCTCGCCCGCCCGGACGCCGCGCCGCGCCGTGCTCGGCGAGCTCATCCACTTCAGCGAGAGGATGAAAAGGGCGCTGGCGACCAGGTAGGTGATTTCGATGACGGGCTGGGTCCCGGGCAGAATGTTCATGGCTTCGTCGGGCGGCTCGTCTTGAACATCTTGAGCATGCGGTCGGTGATCAGGAATCCGCCCACGACGTTGCTGGTGGCGGCGACGATCGCGATCGTGCCGAGCACAGTCGACAGCGTGCTCTCGTGCCTGCCGGCCAGGACGATCGCGCCGACCACGGCGATCGCGTCGAGCGCGTTGGTCAGCGACATCAGCGGCGTGTGCAGCAGGGGTGAGACCCGCCGGATCACTTCAAATCCGATGAACGCCGCCAGCATGAAAACGTAGAGGCCGTTGATCAGATGTCGATCGACATTCATTCTATCCTCCGCCTGAGCATCTGAGATCTAACGTCCGCCTGGAGAAACCAGCGCGGGTTGCGAGAAGAATTCCCGCACCCGGTGGTTGACGACTTCGCCGCCCCGGGTCAACAAGGTCTCGCGAATGATTTCGTCGTCCAGGTCGAGCCGCAGCTTGCCGTCCTTCACCAGGTGGAGCAGGAATGCGGTGACATTGCGCGCGTACATCTGGCTGGCGTGATAGGGCACGGTGCTGGCCAGGTTGATCCGGCCGATGATGGTGACGCCGTGCTCGACCACGGTCTCGCCCGGGCGCGTCAGCTCGCAGTTTCCGCCGCGCTCGGCGGCCAGATCGACGATCACCGAGCCCGGCGCCATCCCTTCGACCATCTCCGCCGTCACCAGCACCGGCGACTTCTTGCCCGGAATCACCGCGGCCGTGATGACGACGTCGCTCTCGGCCACGACGCGGCCCAGCAGCTCGCGCTGGCGTTGGTAGAAGGTTTCGTCCTGCTGCGTGCCATAGCCGCGCGCGTCCTGCGCATCCTTGGCCTCGATCGGAAGCTCGACGAATCGGCCGCCCAGGCTCTGGACCTGCTCCTTGGCGGCCGGCCGCAGGTCGTACGCCGAGGCCACGGCGCCCAGCCGGCGCGCGGTGGCGATGGCCTGCAGCCCGGCGACGCCGGCGCCGATCACGAGCACGCGCGCCGGCGTGATCGTTCCCGCCGCCGTGGTCAGCATGGGGAAGATCCGGGGCAGCGTGTCGGCGGCGATCAGCACCGCCTTGTAGCCGCAGATCGTCCCCATCGAGGAAAGCGCGTCCATGCTCTGCGCCCGGGTCGTTCGCGGCATCAGCTCGATGGAGAACGAAGTGACGCCGGTGGCCGCGATCTCGCTGAAGCATTTCGAGCGATCCCAGCGGCCGCAGGAAACCGATCAGCACCTGGTCCGGCGCAGCAGAGGAAGATCGGCCTTGCCGGTGGCATCGTTGGAGCCGTAGCAAAGCACTTGCACGACAATATCGGCCGCGCCAAAGACCGCAGCCCGGTCGGGGAGAATCTTCGCGCCCTTTTCGACATATTGCGCGTCTGGATAACCGGCTTGCATACCCGCGCCAGCTTCGATGACGACTTCAAAGCCAGCTTTCACCAGAAGCGGCACAACTACCGGAACCAGGCCTACACGCCGCTCACCCGGATAACTCTCTCGCGGAACGCCGACAATCACGAAGTGGTCTTCCTTCTTACTAGGATTCGCACGACAGTTAAAGTGCGATGGCTAAATCATGCCGCTTGAACGGCGACGGCAGCGAGGAACTTGCGATGTAAGAAATATTGTACAGCCTCCCTGACCGCAGGCCGTTCGTCGTCAGTGCGCGGCTGGTTCCCGCCAAACCGTTAAACCACGAAGGACACGAAGTCACACGAAGGTCTGACACCGCGTTTCCTTCGTGTACCTTCGTGTCCCTTGTGGTTAATACTCAGAAGAGGCTGGCTGAATCCATGCGACCTGTTTCACCGGCCCGACCACAAACAGACAGAAAACGGATCCCATCACGGCGACCGCCGAAGTGATGACAAACGGCCAGAGAAAGCGTCCGGTCCTGTCCACGACGAAGCCGGTAAGAGCTGGAGCCACGATGCCCGCCATGTTGCCCACAAAATTTTGCAGGCCGGTCCATTTCCCAGCGGCCTTGGGGCCGGCCAGCGTTTGTGTAATCGCCCACACATTCGATGCGCACATGCCATAGAACACACTCGCCACGAACAGGAAAATGACGGAAGCTATCGGTCCCGCCACTACGCAAGACGAAAGGAAAATTCCGGCGCCCGTCAGGCCGCTGGCCATGAATGTTTTGCGGACCAGCGTGGGAGAGCCTCCGGACGCGATCCACCGGTCGGAGAGCCATCCCGACGCTGTAGAGGATAAAGCGCTCAGCAGGAAGGCGGCGCCTCCAACTCTAGCCATCTCTCCCATGGAGAACTCACGCTCACGCACCAAGTAGTATGGCAGCCAGGTAATAAGAAAATACGAGACATAGTTTATGGAAAACAAACCACCGCAGGTGCCCCACGCCGAGCGCTGCCTCAAAATGTCGGGAATTGTTGGCGCCGACTGTTTCACCACAGACACCGCAATAGCCGGTTGGCGCGACATCCAGCGGAACCAGGGATAAAGCCAGAGCAGACTGGCCAGCCCCAGAACCACGAAGAACGGGCGCCAGCCGACTCGGGCCATCAACATTCCCCCGGCGAACACGCCAAACGCAGGCCCGCAGGAGACTCCGGCGGCGATCAACGCATTCGCAAAACCGCGCCGTTCTTCCGGCAAGTACCTCGACAGAATCTTCGAATACGAGGGATAAGCGACCGATTCCCCCATGCCGAGCAGCAGACGCATCAGCAACAACGTAGCCAGGCTGCCCGCGAAGCCTATGCCCGCGGTAGCCGCCGACCATAGAAGAAAACCGAATGCCATGACCCGATTCACGTCAAAGCGGTCCACCAGCCAGCCCGAGACAATCTGAAAAGTTGAATACGTCCAGAAAAACGCGGATAAAAGCATCCCCAGCTGAGTAGCGGAAAGGCCAAGATCGCTTTTCAACATAGGAGCCGCTATCGAGAGATTGGCGCGGTCAAGATAGTTGATGAACGCAGAGACGACCAGCAGCACGAGCAGGCCAGAATTGCCGGCCGAAGACTTCCTCTCCGAAGTGGTGCCGGCAGTTGCGCTCATCTTGTGTGGTGAACGATAAATCGATCCGGCAGGCCAGAACCCTGAGATCTGCCCGCCGGTGATGCTACCATTTACGATCCCTTGGGACACGGCAGAGCGCCGACATTCTTTACTCTCCGGCGATCTCCAGCCCCGCCTTTTGCAGCCCCTCGACCAGTTGTTCGGCGAGTTCCGCATCCCACCACTTCTCGAATTCCTCACGTGCCACGAATGCAAAATTCGGTTTCACCGCGAGTAGGTCCCGTACAGCTTTCCGTGCCGCCTCCAGCTCGCCGAGCTGGGCGTAGGTCGCCGCCAACGCGACGTTCGTACGCCAGAAGCCTGGCATGTTGACCTTCAGGGCAATGTTCAGCGCGCTTCGATAATCAGCCTTGCGGTAAGCATCGAACAAAGCCGGAAACCAATACCATCCGGGATGGTGCGGATTGAGGCTCCTAGCCCGTTCCGCGAGCGCGCAGCCACGCTCCCAGTCGCCGGCATACGCCGTCAGGAATCCCATATAGGCAATCGTGAATCCGTCCATGGGGTTGAGTGCAATGGCCCGTTCCGCCGTGCTCCGAAAGGCCGGAATGTCCCGCTGGAAAAACAGGACGGCGGCCAGTGCATGATAAGCGAGATGATTCGACGGCGCAGCCTCGACCGCGCGCCGCGCCGCTGCGAACGCTCGACCCAGGGGATCAGGCCGGAGGTTGAACCCGTGCGTGTACTCTTCCTTGTACAGCAGCGACAACATGGCCCAGCAATCAGCATTGCCTGGGGCCCGTTCGACGGCCCGTTCCAAACCCGCCCTCGCCGGGGCGTGCTCTTCGGCGCTGACGCGCTGGAAGTGCGCAAAACTGCGGAGCAGCGCCTCGTAGGGGCTTAGCTGATCAGGATCCTGTTGACGGAGAGCTTCGCTCATGGTCCGTGGCAGAACCCCGTGCGTGTCGGCGACGGTCGAGACAATCTTGGGCACAACGTCGTCCTGCAGGTCGAAAATTGCCTCCTGGCTAAACGAGCGATCGTAAGACTCCGCCCACAGACCGGCGCCGGAGACGGCATCCACCAGTTGCACCGCAATGCGCAGCCGCGTCCCGGATTGCCGTATGCTGCCCTCCATCACGTAGCGCGCGCCGATTTCCTTGGCAGCGGCACGAACGTCAATCGCCTCGTGAGCATACCGCGAGGTCGAACTACGTGAAATCACCCGCAAGTACGAGAAGCGGGACAAGCCAGTCACGATATCCTCGGACAATCCATCCGCCAGGGCCGTGAGCTCGGTATTGACGCTGCCGTATTTGAACGGCAGGACGGCCACCCAGAATCCCTCCTCGGCACGGGCAGAGCCCGAGTCGCGCCGCAAAGCGTTCTGCGAAGTACTTGGGATGGCGGCCCGCTTGGAATCGAGAACCACCGCCGTCCGCGACTCCTGTCGCGCCAGGTCGCAAAACTCGGTGCCGACGTCGCTTGCGGTTTGAATACGGTGCCGGGGATCTTTCTCGAGACATCGACGGATAATGCGTGCCAGATCTGCTGGCAGATCAACCCGCATCTCGCTCACCAGCGGTGGCGTGTCACGCAAGATCGCGGAAGCCAATTCCGCGGAAGAAGCTCCCGAGAAGGGGCGCTGTCCGGCCGCCATCTCGTGCAGCATGACCCCCATCGAGAAAATATCAGTTCGATGATCGACAACGCGGCCCGCGATCTGTTCCGGCGACATGTAGGGCGGCGTACCCATCACCGCACCCACCTGGGTCTGTGCTGCCGAGGTCAACGTTAAGTCGCTGGATCTGTCCACACCCATTTCCTTCGCCAGCCCGAAGTCCAGCACTTTCACTCGACCATCATCGGTCAGCATCACGTTGGCCGGCTTCAGATCGCGATGCACGATCCCTTTGTCATGCGCTGCTGCCAGAGCTTCGGCCAGCGCACTGCCAATTGCGATGATTCGTTCCAGGGGCAACCCGCCCTCGGGAATACACTGGTCGAGAGACTTTCCCTCGACCAGTTCCATGGTGAGGAAATGCACGCCATCCGCTTCTTCCACCGAAAAGATAGTGACGATATGCGGATGGTTGAGGGCAGCGACGCTGCGAGCTTCGCGCTGGAAACGCGCCAGACGCTCGGGATCGCGCGCCATTTCGGCGGGCAGCACTTTCAGAGCTACGTCACGGCCCAGTTTCGTGTCGGTAGCGCAATACACTTCCCCCATTCCGCCGGCGCCAATCTTGGCCGTGATTTGATAGTGGGAGAGCTTACTGCCGAGCACATCGAACTCCTGCCAGCCTTATCAGAGCTGCTCTTTCGGGGGCGAACGCAGACGGATTCTACACCCGACTCATCCGGAATTGTTCCGACAGAATCATCTTCCAAATCAATTCGACAAATTGATAGGATCACAGGGCCTGTTTTCAGGTTGTTTGAATCAAGACCCGGCGCCGGGGAAAGCCTATTATGAACCGCGCATTTTTGATCTTGCTCCTCTGTTCCAGCGGATATCTGTTCGCGCAGATGGACAAGATGACCGGCCCGACATTTACCAAAGATGTGGCTCCCATTCTGCAGAAGAACTGTCAAAGCTGCCATCGTCCCGGCGAGGCCGGCCCCTTTTCGATGCTGACGTATGAAGACACGCGGCCCTGGGCGGGAGCCATCAAGCTGGCGGTACAGCAAAGAATCATGCCGCCCTGGTTTGCCGATCCGCAGATATGGACACTTTGCGAATGATCGATCGCTATCCCAAAAAGATGTCGACACAATTGTGGCCTGGGTAGTCGCCGGCGCTCCCAAGGGCGACCCCAAGGACATGCCGGCGCCGGTGAATTTTGTCGAGGGCTGGGGCATACCGAAGCCGGACGTGGTTTTCCAACTGCCCAAGAATTCGCAGTGCCGGAATCGGGCATGGTCGAGTACCAGTACGTGATTGTGCCCACCGGATTCACCGAAGATAAGTGGGTGCAGGCAGCGAAGTGCGACCCACCGAGCGCTCCGTCGTCCACCACATCATTGCTTATGTTCGCGAACCCGGATCCAACTACTTCAAGGACCAGAAGCCTGGAGTCTTTTTCGAAGCTGCTGCCCGCGAAGACGGACGAGAAAGTCGACACCAGCGCCCTGCCCAGCGATTTTCTGGTCGGCTATGCTCCCGGTCAGCCGGCGGAAATCCTTCCGCCCGGCCAGGCGAAGCTGATCAAGGCCGGCTCCGACATCGTCTTCGAGGTGCACTACACGCCCAATGGAAAAGCCGGTGATGGACCGGACCAAACTCGGCCTGGTCTTCGCCAAAGAGCCGCCGGCGAAGCGAGTTCAGACGTCTGTCGGCCAGCAACGGCACGTTCAAAATTCCTCCGCGGGATCCGAACTACCGCGTGGACGCCTCGTTTGAAGTGCGCAAGGACGTGACGCTGGCTTCGATTGCATCCGCACATGCACGCCCGCGGCAAGGATTTCGAATATCGCATCGTATTTCCCGACGGTGAGACGCAGACGCTGCTGCGCGTGCCGCACTACAACTGGCACTGGCAGCTTTGGTACAACCTCGACGAGCCGATCGTGCTGCCCAAGGGACGCGCATCGAATGCACCGCGCACTTCGACAACTCGCCGCAACAATCCGGAGAATCCGGACCCCACCAAAGACCGTGATCTGGGGCCAGCAGAGCTGGGACGAGATGATGGTCGGCTTCTTCAACCTGGTCTTCGATGCCAGCGATGTCTCCCAAAGATTTGCTGCCGCGAAAAGAAAGTTGACTGCGAACAGCAAGGCTCCCATCGCCGAGCAAATGAGTTCGCCGAAGGCTGAACGTTAGGACCACCGGACAACCAATTGAAGATTGCATCTCTCGCGCCCTGATCGATCCTCGCAGTGCTGCTCAGCACATTTTGCACGGCCCAGTCGGCCGCCCAGCAAAAGAAGCACCTTCTTGTCATCGGAGAAGAAAAAGGATACCGGCACGAATCGGTCTCCCACGCCATGGCGACTATCGAGCGCCTGGGCCGCGAAACCGGCCTGTGGGACACCACGCTCCGCACCGACACCGAGGCACTGACGAAGAAGAAGCTCGAATACAACGCCAAGAACCTGAACGACTTCGACGCCGTCGCTGTTTTTTACCGGCGGCACGCTCGAAATGGATGCCCAGCAGAAGGCCGACTTCCTGTCGTTCGTCCACGACGACGGCAAGGGATTCATCGGCATCCACAGCGCTGCGATCACTTTCGTGGACTGGCCCGAATACGGCGAGATGATTGGCGGCTACTTACGATGAGCACCCCTGGGGAACCTTCGATGCGCCGATCATCGTGGAAGACCCGTCCTTTCCCGGCATGCAGCAATGGCCGAAATCTTTTGTGCTTGCGCGACGAAATCTACCAGATAAGGAATTATTCGCGCGACAATGTGCGCGTGCTGATGCGCCTCGATGCCAGCAAGCTCGACCTGAAGAACAAGAATGTCCATCGCACCGACAGCGACTTCGCCGTGACTTGGGCAAAGATGTACGGCAAAGGACGCGTCTTCTACTCGACCCTCGGACACGTGGAAGAAAACTGGGACAAGCCGGAATTCCAAAAGATGCTGATCGGAGGCCATCCAATGGGTCACCGGAATGGTCAATGCGGATCTGACGCCGCGACCATTGCCCAACCATTAGCGATAACAAAGTTGAAACCCGCTGACACTCAAACCGTTATGACCACCCCAGACAAGCGCGCATCAAGCGCCATCAGTCGCAGAACGTTCAACTGGACTGCGGGCGCTGCACTGCTTGCCGGCGCGCTACCGCTGCATGCTTCCAGTAAACTCAACGTCGGCATTGGCACCTATAGTTATCACAACCTGTCCCTCGATGACATGATCACGCAACTCAAGTGTGTTGCGCATTTCCGAGATCGAAATGTCGCGCGGCGAGTTCATGCTGATGAACCATCCCGGCGATGATCTGTTCCGGACCGCAAAGAGCAGGCTTGATGCGGCCGGCATCCACTGCGTCTCCTACTACAGCGCGACCATCAAAGAGGACCAGGATCTAGAAGACGCGTTGCGCTTTGCGAAACTTCTGGACGCCGTGAACGTCACCGGCGATGCTACCGGCAGTATTCTTAACCGCATCGATCAGCGCTTCTCGCAGGAAGGCATGTCCTTCGGAATTCACAACCATTACTTCAAAGGACAGAAGTTCGCCTACGAGAGCCCCGAGGATGTTCTGAAGGCGCTGTCAGGGCTCTCGCACACGGTTGGCGCGACCGCGGATGTGGGGCATTTCGCGTCGTGCGGTTATGACACGGTGGACGCGTCCGCAAGCTGGGTGCGCGCCTGAAATTGGTGCATCTCAAAGATGTCGAGGCCTCGGGCGGCGAAGTGAATGTACTGCTGGGCAGAGGCGTTTCCAAAATCCCTCAAGTGATGCAAGAATTGCATCGGCAGAATTTCACTGGCTTGGTGGCCATCGAATATGAAAAAGAGGGCGATGTCGACAGCGACATGAGACAGGATGTGGAATATGCCCGACGGCTCGCCTAAAGCTGTGCTGACCAACACGACTGCTCCACCAGGAAGAGGAGGGCGGAGATAGATGTGGAAGGTTCGTGGTCACGTTTTTTCCGGCTCATGCCTAGTCGGACCAAAGTTCAATACTGGCTTGCCTCGCTAACCTTCTTTATCTCCTTTCGTCACACTAGTTGGCCCTGCCATGTCTGACTTTCCTCTCACCGTCAATGGAACACGGCACGTGATAAGCGCTGATCCGGACATGCCGCTGCTCTGGGTGTTGCGCGATCTTCTGCGCCTCACCGGAACCAAATACGGCTGCGGTATGGGAGTGTGCGGCGCCTGCACAGTTCATGAAGATGGTAGACCAGTTCGCTCCTGCCAGATTCAGATTTCGTCCGCCACGGACAAAAATTACACAACTATAGAAGGTCTTTCGGCGAACGGCGACCATCCCTGCCAGAAAGCATGGACGGAAGAGGATGTGTCGCAATGCGGCTACTGTCAGGCCGGCATGATCATGGAGGCTGCAGCGCTCATACGCAGTAAATCAATAGTAAGCGATCATGAAATTGACGCGAACCTGTCCGGCCATGTCTGTCGCTGTGGGACATATCAGCGAGTTCGCCGCGCCATTCATCGAGCCGTCCGGGAAGTGCAGGCAACATGAAGGCCTCCCGCCGGACATTTCTTAAAACTACCGCCGCCGCGGGTGCGGGACTGGTGATCTGGGTCGAGTTGCCGAATCGTTCGGTGGCTGAAACCACAAACGTATTCGAGCCCAACGCGTACATCAGCATCAGTCCAGATAACGTGGTTCGGCTTTGGATCACCCGCTCCGAGATGGGACAAGGCGTGCGCACCGCCTTGCCCATGATGCTGGCGGAGGAACTTGAAACCGACTGGTCGCAGATTCAACTCGAACAGGCAACGCCGGGAGGAAGGTTCAAGGGCATCCGCTTGCGTACCAGCGGCAGCGGAAGTACGGTCGGCACCTACAAAGCCTTGCGCAAAGCGGGCGCAACCGCACGCGAGATGCTGATTGCGGCCGCCGCGGATAAGTGGAAGGTGGAGCGTTCAACTTGTCGCGCGGCAAATGGAACCGTCATTCATGCGCCGACCGGTCGCAGCCTGAGCTATGGCGAACTCGCCACAGCCGCGGCACGCCAGGAACCGCCGCAAGACCCTCCGCTGAAAGATACGAAAGATTTTCGCATCATCGGCAAGCCCGTTAAGAGGATGGACAACCCCGGAATCGTGACTGGCCGCGCCATATATGGATTAGATATCCACGTTCCCGGAATGCTTTATGCGGTGCTCGAGCGCTGCCCGTATCTGGGCGGAAAAGTCGCCAGCTTCGATGCCCACAATGCGTTGGCTGTGGCCGGAGTTCGCCACGTGGTGCCAGTGAAGAGCGGCATAGCCACTGGAGTCGCCGTGGTCGCGGACCACACCTGGGCTGCGATGAAAGGTCGCGCAGCGCTGAAAGTGGAATGGGATCCGGGCCCGAATCACAATTTCGATTCTGACCAGTTCCTCCGTGAGATGGAAAATGCGCTCGGTCAGGAAGGATATTTCGTCCGCAACGACGGCGACGCCCCCGCGGCGTTGAATTCAGCCGCGAAGAAACTGGAAGCTACTTATGAATTCCCCTTCCAGGCACACGCGCCCGTGGAGGTCATGAATTGCGTCGCTCACGTCCGTCCTGACTCCTGCGAGATCTGGGCTCCAACCCAATGTCCGGAAGTGGCGCAGTCCGAAACAGCGAAGATGCTCGGGTTGCCAGAGGGTTCGGTCAAAGTGCACATCACGCTGCTGGGTGGCGCATTCGGAAGGCGCCTGTTCGCCGATTACGTGCCTGAGGCAGTTGAGATTTCCCGCGCAATCGGCAAGCCAGTGCAAGTAGTCTGGACGCGAACTGACGACATGCGCTACGGCTTTTTCCATCCCAGCGACATCGAGCGAATTGCCGGCGGACTGGACGCAAGCGGCCACCCGGTCGCGTGGTCGCAGCGGTCGGTCGGATCAAATCTGTCGATGTTCGGCTTTCCTACCGATGAGCAAAAAAAGGATCAGCGGCTCTATTTCAATGACGGTAGCCCGTGGGGCTCTTTCGACAACCCTTACAACTTCCCCAATCTGAAAGCCGATTTTGTTCCCTTGAATTCGCCCGTGCCGACCGGTCCCTGGCGGGCCGTGGAGTACCCGCCGACAGTGTTCGCCAGAGAATCGTTTCTCGATGAAATGGCGACAGCCGCGGGACAGGACCCTTTGGACTTTCGTCTGCGGCTGCTGGCTCCGGGCGATGTGCTCCAGATCGGAGACGCGAAGATCGATCGCAGCCGCCTCATTAAGGTTTTGCAGGTGGCCGCGGAAAAGGCAAGATGGGGAAGTCCCCTGCCCCAGGCTGCCTCTCAGAAGGGTGATCGACAGTGGGGCCGCGGCATTGCTTGCAACGTCTACGACTCTGACTGCTTCATGGCGCAAGTCGCCGAAGTCTCCGTGGGCCGTCAGTCCCGCGACATTCGCGTACACAGAATCGTTTGCGCGGCGGACTGCGGCCTGGTGGTCAACCCCGCCGGACTCGAGGGCCAGGCGGAGAGCGGCATCATCTGGGGACTCTCCGCCACGCTGCATGGAAAAATTGACTTCAGGCAGGGTGCAGCGATGCAGCAAAGCTTCACCGACTTCGAGGTGATTCGCATGCACGAGTCTCCCGAGATCGAGACCCACATCGTCGCGTCCGATCATCCTCCCGGCGGGTTTGGAGAAACCGCGGTTCCAGCCGTCGCTCCAGCCGTTGCCAATGCGATTTCCGCTGCGACCGGCAAACGCGTACGCCGATTGCCCATTACCCCAGAGAAGCTGAAATCTTGACGGGGTAAAATCCCGGATCAATCTGCTGCGCCAGCAAACATTTTGAGTAATTCAGCCGAGCCGCGTGGCCTTGGGTTGCGTCCTCAGGATTTCGCCAATGAGAAACAGATCTGTGAGCAGTGCGCGGAGATGAATCGAGGCGTTCAGGTTGTCGATTAACTGTGAGCTGATGGCGGGCTGGGCCAGAACCAGTTCGAGAGCGGCGAGCGAATCCTGGGCATCGCGGTCCAGCACCGCGATGAAGGCTCCGTATTTTCCGGCGGGTTCGAGCTCTCCTTCTTCTACCGCCTCGGCACAGCTTTCGGCCATGCCGGTCAGGGCATCGACGGCGCGACCGAGGAATTCGCGGAGTTGTCCGCCTGCCTGGCTGCCTTCATCACTGGGGAGCCCTTGTCCCGCATAGGCCAGCATGAACTCGTAGCACTCTTCGATGGCATTACAACGCTCCGAGAACGCAGCCGGCATCCCTCAGCCTCGCCGTCCGCTGGAGGATGAAGCTCGAAGTCTCGACCACCCACCGCTCCGGATCATGTTCTTTCAGGTAAAAGTCACGGCTCATCGTGCCGACGATCATCGACGTCGTAATCGCGAGCTTCTCTGGCCGCACCGCGAAGTAAACGTGCACGATCACCAGCGTGATCAGTCCGACGCCTGCCAGCCCGTGCAGCACGTACATCAAGCCCCAGGTCATGTCGCTGAACAGATATGGATTGCGGGGAAAGAAAATGGTGCGCACCCGGGACATCATGAACACGCCGGTCAGTATCACCGACATTCCGCTCAGGATGATTGCGCCGTGGTAGAGCTTGTTCTCCAGCGGATACTTGGCAAACTTCCGCGGCAGCGCCGCCGACTTTCCCATGAAGCGCTGGACTCTCTTCCAGGCGTCCTCGAGATCGGTCCGGTCCGGCCAGATCGACCAGAAGTCCAAATAAGAAGGACGCGTGGATGATGTGAAAAATGATGGAAATCGGTCAGCACCATGCCTGCGATCCAGTGATAGGTCACCCAGTCGAACTGCACGCCGACCTTGGGCAGGAATGCGGTGAACAGCAGCGTGAACATCGCGGCTGCCATGATCCAGTGAAACAGCCGCGCGGCCAGCGAGTGCCGGGGAATGCGCGCGGGCAAGCGGGCTCGCAGTTCTGGCGAAGCTCGTGTCCGCGAACTCTTTCTCTTTGGCGAAGTACCGGATGTAGATGGCGTGCACGATAAGGAACAGCAGTCCCGCAATCAGCGCAACCCAGATCAAGAACCACGCAATGTGAATCGGAACATTCTGTCCCCAGTGGACTTGTGGCCCACTCTATGATGCCCATGTTGCCTCCTGCACGCCGCTGATGGCGCGCTTCACCAGGTTCCGCATCAGCGGAATCTTGTAGGCGTTGAACTGCAGCGGAACCGCTCCCTGCACCGCCAGCTTGCCCGCCATTTCTCCGGTTGCCGCGGTCCGCGACTGGCCGCGCACCGCATCTTCCACCGCTTTCAACCGCAAGGGGCGGGCAGCCGCGGCATTCACCGCGATGCGAATTCGCTCAATCCTGTCGCCCGACAGCACCATCGCCGAAGCCACGTTCATCAGCGGAAAGTCCCACACATTCCGGTCGCGCACCTTCTCGAAATAGAATTGCGCGCCCGCCCAGGTGGAAGGAATGCGAATGGCCGTCAGCAAGTACCCGGGCTGCAGAATGTTCATGCGGGTGATGTCGATGTCTGGGCCGACGAAGTAGTCTTCGGCATCAACCACTCGCTCGCCCTTGGGAGTTTGAACCACAAACTTGGCGTCCAGCGCGATCAAGGCCGGCGCAGAATCGGATGGATTGACCGCCACGCAGCGTTCCGCGTGAAGAATGGCATGCTCGCGATTTCTGCCCACCGGAGTGTCGGCATAGCAGATGTTTCCGCCGGCGCGATAGCACGGCCAGCCCGCGCGGTAGTACCAGCAGCGCGCGTCCTGCGAAACGTTTCCGCCCAGCGTGCCCTGGTTGCGAATCTGCGGCGACGCCACCAGTTCCGCGGCCTGCGTCAGCAATCCGTATTTCTCTTTGACGACGGGGTGTTGCACGACTTCGGTCAGCGTCGTCATCGCGCCGATTTCAATTCCGTCGTTGGTAGTGCGAACACCCCTCAGTTCTTCGATTCCGCTCAGATCGACCAGCGCCTTGGGTTTCTTGATTCGATCTTTGAGCCAATCGAAGCTGTCGAGCCCGCCGGCCATCACCCACGCCTCCCGTCCATGTTGCTCGAGAAGCTTTTGCGCGTCCGCGATGGAGCTCGGCTGAAACAACTGGAACGCCGGCATGACATCTCGTATTACCGCCATAGTTCTCTCCGTTTCAAAGTCATCGTTCTGCTAAATGAATGCGGTCAACGGATCCTGCATCGGCCGCCCGGCTTCGAGCGACGTCAGAATCGTGTCCAGATTGACCGGCGCGCGGCGATAGATTTCGTCGCCCAGCGCATCCGAAAGCGCGTTCAAGATGGCGCCGCAGCCGCCACCCACCGGAGGTTCGCCGATGCCGCGAGCGCCCACCGGCGTTTCAGGGTCCGGAATATCCAGTGCCGCCCATTGCATATTGGTCGGCACGTCGAGGATGGTGGGCGGCTTGGTGTGGTGGAACCGCCGGGAAATCGTGTGGCCGTACTGCGGATCGAAGACCCACTTCTGACCAATCGCGTGTCCAATGCCCAATATCGATCGGCCCGAGCACTTGTCCGCCGAGCGCTTTGGGATGAATCACCGTGCCCACGTCGGCGACGGCGAGGAAATCCGTGATGTAGTACTTGCCGGTTTCCGTATCCACTTCGACTTCCGCGAAGCTGGCGACGTAGGAAAATGTCTGGCCGTCGTGCGGATACTTGTCCTTGGCGGCCGCGACCAGACCCTGTCCGGCCAGCGCCGCGATAGACGCCTTGGTGTATTTGTTTACGTCTTCGGGCGCCTCGTGACCGTCGTAGATGCCGCCGAGTTGAATTGCGCGCTGCGCGGCTTGCGCCAGCGTCATGCTCTTGCCGCCACCCTTATGGAAGACGCGCTCATTGGCTACTTCATATTGTTCCGGTTTGCCGCCGTAGGTCTTGGCGGCAATTTCCTGCAGCTTCTGTTTAGCGTCCATGCCCACGGCGTGCGCCGCCCGGGTCATGGCGTGAGTGGTCTGGCTGCCGCCCGAGACGCAGGTCCACGGGCAGATTCTTGCTGGTATTGCCCCACTCCACATCGCACTTTTCCCACGGAACACCGAGAACCTCGGCGACCACGCGGTGAACATCGCTGATCGATTCCGTTCCCAGGTTGCCGATTCCGGATTGGATCGCGATCCGTCCGTCGGGCCTGATCACAAACAGCCCGTCGTATCCGGTAGAACCCGCGAAGAAGCCGCTCGACGACACGCCGACTCCGCGCACCTTAGTGCCGCTGCGCTTGGGACGCGCGATCCGTTCCTTCCATTTGAACTGCTCCGAACCGCGATCGAGGGCTTCTTTGAGAAATGCGCTGGTCGAGTGATTCTCGCTTGCCGTCCCGCGGCGGGCCGAATGGCGCCTTCCCTGCCGGAGCGTTGGCCTTGCGAATCTCCACCTGGTCGAGCGAGAGCTTGCGTGCCGCCTTCGCCAGAATCGGCTCCATAATAATGATCCCCTGCATGCCGCCTGGGGCGCTCTGAGGACCTCGCGGCGGAGTGTTGGTCAGCATGGTCACGCCGCGCCAACGCATCGCCTCGGGTTGATACAACAACGACACAATGATTCCCGATGCATTCGCGTCGCCGTTTGCGTCGTAGGGACCGTTGTTGGAGATGGCGAACATATCCAACGCGGTGATCCGGCCGTCTTTGGAAAAGCCGACCTTCATCCGGCCCTGGAAACCGGGCCGCGCCCGCCCGATGAAATGTTCTTCTTCGCGGCTGATGCGCATCATCACCGGGGCATTGGCTTTTTTCGCCAGCAGCGCCGGAATGATGGCGAAGATGTAACCGGTGGCTTTGCTGCCGAAGCCGCCGCCGGTGTATTCGCTGATGAGCACAATCTGGTTGGGATCCATATTCAACCAGCGTCCCAGGCCGGCCAGGGTTTGCACCGTGCTCTGGGTTCCCATGTGGATGAAGACCTTGCCGTTCTGCCAATACGCCAAAGCGGTGCGAGGCTCCAGCGTCTGATGGCTGGTGTCCGGCGTAACAAAGGTCTCATCCAGAACCAGTGCGGCATTCTTGAGGCCAGCATCCACATCGCCGTAGGACCACTCGTCAGGAGCTTTGCCCATCGGCAGGCGGCCTTCCTTGGCCTCGGCGAAGTCTGCCGCCGTCCATTTGAGTTCTCCTACGTGAGGTGGCGGAGGGCTTGGCGGTTTCTCCCCCGGCTTGGCTGGCGGTACCTCGGGCCTGATCCAGATATTGCCCTCGTGCGCGGGATTCGGACCGCCTGGGCGCAGGCTATCGAGCGGATCGACCACGAACGGCAGATGTTCGAACTCGATGTCAATGTTTTCGATTGCCTCGGCGGCGGTCAGTTCATCCACGGCCGCGACTGCCAGGATCGGTTCGCCCTGGTACAAAGGCTCCATGGTGAGAGCCTTTTCGCCCTGCTTGTTGGCCTTGATCACCGCCCCCAGGTCGGTCACGCTGTCCGCCGGGGCCGGAAGATCGTCTTGCGTAAGGATGGCTTTGACGCCGGGCATGGCCAGCGCTTTGCTTAAATCAAGGTGCTTCACCCGTCCGTGAGGCACGGGACTGAGCAGCAACTTGCAGAACAGCATGCCTTCCGCGCGAAAGTCTTCGGCATACTTTGATTTTCCGGTCACCTTTGCGTAAAGATCCGGCGTTGTGTAGTCCTTGCCGATAAGCTTGTATTTCGCTCCGAACTTCTGCTGACCATTCGGCGGTTGATCGGGCTTCACATTCGGGCTAGGCATGGTTCACCTTCCTCATGTTTTCTGCGCCGCGCATCATCGAGGTGAGGATCTTGTCGTAGTCCTGGCAGCGGCATAGATTTCCGGAAATCCCGTGCGCCAGTTCCGACCTGGAGGGATTGGGATTGGTCTTCAGGTATCCCACCGTCGCCATGATGAAGCCGGACATGCAGAATGCGCACTGGAAGCCCTGTTCATCAATTACACCCTGCTGCACCGGATGCAACGTGCCGTCGGGGCTGGCCAGCCCTTCGATGGTCTGAACTTTCCTGCCGCGCACGGTGTGGGTGAGCACGGAGCACGAATAGTGGGGCACGTCGTCGATCAGAACAGTGCACGCGCCGCATTCCGCGCGGTCGCACCCCAGCTTGGTCCCGGTGAGGCCCAGCTTGTAGCGAAGTGTCCACGCCAATGTCTCCTGCTTCATGGCGTCCACCCGACGCTGCTGGCCGTTCACGTTCAAGGTGATCAGCCGGTCGCCTACGCTCGCGCCCGATTGGCCCAGCAGATTGGAGGCGCGAAACAGATAGTTCGCTGAGGAGACTGCTACCCCGCTGCCAATGACGCCCTTGATGAAGGCGCGCCGCGAGACTCCTTTCGCAACGTCTTCAGGCGGCTCGATATTGGTTCTGTCTTTCATGCCATGTCACCTCTTACAGACAAAAAACCACGTACAGACAAAGCTGGATACTAACCTTTTACACCGAAGGAACCATGACGTGTCAAACGAGAAATTCTGAAATCTAAGTTCAGCCAGGCAGCACGATTGGCAGTCCGGCCGGGCTGGCCGCGGCCCTCGCCGCCCTGGCAAGGGGCTACTGGATGGCAGGCAGCGCGTAATCCGTCAATATTTTTCCCGTTTGCTCGTGCATTCCACGAGTGCTGTAGTTTGTACTGGTGATGACCACTGAGGCCTTAAGATCGGGTACGATCACGACTTTATTTCCCCCGTTACCGCTCATGAAATAAGCCGGATACGACTTGCCATTGGCGGTAAAGGTCTTTATCCACCAGAAATAACCGTACTCAGTCGTGTCATCGACCTGCGCATGCGCCGTAGTCGAGACATGCACCCAGGCTGCGCTCACGATTCGCTTGCCCATCCACATTCCGTTATTGCGATAGAGCTCCGCGATCTTCAGCAGATCGAGGCTGGCCAGGCGCAATCCGCCGCCGGTCTGTGGTATCCCCAGCGGCGAATAGACCCACTGCGCGTCCTGAATCCCGAGGGGATCAAAGAGTTTGGCCTGAGCGTACTTGTCCGCATCCATGCCGGTTGCGGCCTGGAGGATGGGACTCATCATGAAAGCGCCAGCGGTGCAGTAACTGAAGCGCCGGCCATACTTTGGCGCCGTTTCTCCCGGCACCTTCATGTGGCCGCCAATCGGCAAGTCCAGAGCGAATTGCACCCAGTCTTCCGTCGGATACATACGCTCTTCATTTCCCCGCGAGAAATCGTTCCAGTCGTCGCACTCCAGCGCAGAACTCATGGTCAGAAAATCTTCGATCGTGATCTTGTCTTTTCTCGGGTCGGGATTTTTAACCCGCCGGTTGGGAAAAAATTGCATGACCGGCGCGGACAAGCCGCTAATCTTATGCTCATCGATAGCGATGCCTACAAGGATGTCAGTAATGCTCTTGGTCGCCGAACGAGCATCGCGCGGGGTGGCGGCATCGCCAGCAAAGTAGTGTTCGTATACCAGCTTTCCGTCTCGCGCGATCAGTACGCTACCAATTTTTGCGAATTTGCCATCGTGAATGTCCTGCTCCAGGGCGTGCAGGCGAGCAGAGACAACCTGGCTCTCCTCCGGGCTGGCGTGCACCAACCCGCTTTGTGCGAAGCTCAGGGAGGACAAAAGCAACAGGCACGGGAAGACCGTAACCAGTCTCATGCCGACAACAATACGCTTTGGGAGCGCATTTAGAAAAAAACAAAGACCGCAAGCTATTCGAGCGGCCGAATCCGGCCGCTCGACAGTTGCGCTTTCGAACCCCTACTACGATCCCACAGCCGTGTTGGTCCGGGTTACGCTATTGATGCTTCCGGCTCGCGGTACGCATCTTCCGTCTCAGCCTCTTCGGTCGGTGTGGGCGTGTGCGTGCGAGCCACCAGCATGTAGATCGACGGCACTACGAACAGGGTAAAGATTGTGCCGATGATCATGCCGCTGACCAGCATCACGCCAATGCTGTTGCGTGCTCCGGCTCCCGGCCCCTTGGCAAGCACCAGCGGGAAGTGACCGATTACGGTGGCAGCAGTAGTCATGAGAATAGGACGCAACCGGGTATCCGCCGCGCCGATGACCGCTTCCAGCTTGCTCAATCCAGTCTCTTGAAGGTGATTGGCAAACTCCACGATCAGAATTCCGTTCTTGGAGACCAGGCCCACCAGTGTGATCAGTCCAACCTGGCTGTAAATATTGAGCGTGGTGAATCCCAGGAACGAGAACAGAAGCGCTCCGGAAATCGCCAACGGCACCGAACCCGCCAGCACGATGAACGGATCGCGGAAGCTCTCAAACTGGGCCGCCAGAACCAGGTAAATCAGAATTCCTGAGAGTAGAAAGGTTCCCAGAAATTTGCTGCCCTCGACCCGAAGCTGGCGTGATTCACCGGCATAGTCGACGGTGAAGCCCTGGGGCAGGATCGCCTTGGCCTCGTCCTCGAGCATGGTCAGCGCCTTGTCAAGAGGAACGTTTGGCGGAATTACACCCTGGATACGCACTGCGTTGAGCTGCTGAAATTTCTTCAACTCGCGTGGCTCGGTAGTCGTCTTCAGGCTGGCAAACGTCGACAGAGGCACGAGTTTATTTTGCGATCCCGTGACGTAGATTTGCGAAAGCTGGTCGGCCGTCAGGCGGTCCACACGCTTTACTTGTGGAATCACCTTGTAGCTTCGCCCCTGAATGCTGAACCGGTTTACGTAGTTCCCGCCCAGCAGCGTGGAAAGGTCCTGGCCGGCCTGGCTCAGGTCCACTCCCTGGGAGCGTAGCTTGTCCCGGTCGAAGACAACTTCGGTCTGCGGCTGGTCAAACTTAACGTCGGTATCAGCGTAGATAAACAGGCCACTCTCAAACGCCTTTTTTACCAGTTGGTTGGCGAAACTAAGGACCTGCTGCGGCTCCGCTGCCGAAGCAATCACGAAATCGACAGGAAAATCTCCTCCGCCGGGTAGTGGTGGCGGCGTCAGCGGAATTACGCGAACACCCGCGATTTTCGATAGGGGTCCAGTCGATTCGATCAGGAGCTGCTGAGCGGTCTTTTTGCGCTCGCTCCACGGCTTGGTCACCATACCGCCGAAACCGCCGTTGGGCGACGTGATCTGAAAAATGCTCTGGCTTTCCGGGAACGCGTGATAGACGTCGTAAACTTCCTGGGTGAAAAGCCTGGTCTGGTCGATCGTCGAGTTGGCCGAGGCCTGGATCACACCGAAAACGACGCCCTGATCTTCAGCCGGCGCCAGTTCACGTTGCGAAAACATGTAGAACGGCACGATCAGGATCGCCACGATCGCCCACAGCGTAAGCACCACCGGACGGAAGCGCAGCGTCCCGGTCAACAGGTTGCTGTAGGTGCTTCGAATGCTGTCGAAGCGGCGGTTGATCCAGCCGGCAAAGCCGCGCTCGGTAGCTCCTGCGCGCAGCAACTGCGATCCCATCATTGGGGAGAGAGTCAGCGCGACGACGCCAGACACGATCACGGCGCCCGCCAGTGTGAAAGCAAACTCCCTGAACAGCGCTCCAGTCAAGCCGCCCTGAATTCCTACTGGCGCGTACACCGCCGCCAGCGTGATGGTCATCGCGATGATCGGACCCACCAGCTCGCGGGCAGCATCGATGGCCGCCCGGTAAGGACTCTTACCCAGGTGAATGTGGCGCTCGACGTTCTCTACCATGACAATCGCGTCATCCACCACCAATCCAACCGAGAGCACAATGGCGAGCAGCGTCAAAAGGTTAATGGTGAAGCCGAACACCAGCATTAAAAAGACGGCGCCGATCAGCGAGATCGGAATCGCAACCACAGGGATCAGCACCGAACGCATCGAACCCAGGAAGAGGAAAATAACGACGATGACGATCAGCAGGGTTTCGCTGAGCGTCCTCAATACCTCGTTGATGGCATCCTGAATGTACGCGGTCGCGTCGTATGGAATTCCAACCTTCATTCCCGGCGGCAACTGAGCCTGGATGCCCGGGATGACGTTGCGTACTTCCTTAATAACCTGCAAAGAGTTCGCCGTTGGGAGCACCCAAATTCCCATGAACGTCGCCGTCTCGCCGTTGAAACGGACTTCCGAGTCATAGTTCTGGGCGCCGAGTACGACGTCGGCAATCTCGCCCAACCGCACCACTACACCGTTATCCTGCTTAACCACTAGCTGGCGGAATTCGTCTGCCGTAGTCAGGTTAGTGTTGGCCACCAGGTTGACCGACACCATTGAACCTTTTGTGCTTCCAACCGCGGAAAGATAGTTGTTCTTTGCCAGAGCATCGTGCACCGCCGAGGGCGTGATGCCCAACGCCGCCATCTTGTCCGGCTTGAGCCAGATGCGCATGGCGAAGGTGCGGTCACCAAGGATATCCGCTCGCTGTACTCCGCTGATGGCGCTCAGCTTGGGCTGCACCACGCGGGTGAGATAGTCGGTAATCTGGTTTTGGTCGAGTTCAGCCGAGGAGAAGCCGATGTACATCGACGCAAACTGATTGTCCGCGGTTTGCAGGTCGATGACCGGCGCTTCCGCTTCCGGCGGCAGGTCATTGCGAACCTGGGCAACCTTCGCCTGAATCTGCGTGAGCGCTGCGTTGGTGTCGTAGTTCAGCTTCAGGTGCACGGTGATCGTGCTGAGTCCCTGAGCGCTCGACGACTCCATGTAGTCGATGCCGTCAGCGCTGGCAATGACGCGCTCCAGCGGCGTGGTGATGAATCCGCGAACCAGGTCAGCGTTGGCGCCCACGTAGGTCGTCGAAACCAGCACCACCGCGATGTCACTGCGTGGATATTGACGCACACTGAGCGAGCGAATTGACTGCAGACCGGCAAGCAGGATCACCAGGCTGACGACAACCGCAAGAACCGGTCGCTTAATAAATAGATCCGTGAACCTCATGACTAACTATCCTCGGGCTTAGGGGCCGGATTGTTTCCGGGCTGGACCTTGTTATTGACCTGTACGGCAGCACCATTGCGCAGCTTGAAAACTCCTGAAGTCACGATTTCGTCGCCCGCGTTCACTCCGGAGACGATCGCAACCTGGTCGCCGCGGGAGCCTTCTATCTTCACGAATTGCTGACGAACACCGCGGTAAGTCTTTCCTGTCTGGTCCTTCATATCGGTGATGACATACACCGAATCGCCGTAAGGCGCGTAATTGATCGCCGAAGCCGGCAAGGAAATCACGGAACGGGGAGCTCCCACTCCCACTTGCACCTGGACGAACATGCCGGGCCGCAACTTACCTTGCGGGATTGGCCAGGGTTGCCTGCACCTGAACGTTACGCGTCGATTCGTCCACTACTGACTCGAAAGCAGTGACCTTTCCGGTGAAGACCTGGCCCGCGAGATTTTCGGTCGTGACGTGCAGGCTGTGGCCAATCGCTACTTGGCCAAGCTGCTGTTGCGGCACGCCAAAGTTCGCATAAATCGGATTGAGCGCCTGCAGCTGAACGATCGGATTGCCTGCGGCCAGGTACTGTCCGAGATTTACCTTGCGAATACCCAGCACTCCGGAAAAAGGCGCCCGGATCGTCTTGCGCTCGATCGTGGCTTTGATCTCGCCCACGTTGGCTGTCGTTTGTTTTTGATCGGCGGTGGCGCGGTCATACTCCACCCTGGAGATCACCCCATCCTTGGACAGCTGCTCCGAGCGCGCATAATTGAGGCCTGCCAGATCCCGTTGTGCCTCGAGGGCGGCCAATTGCGCCCGTTCCTGCCGTGTATCCAGCTCGATCAGCACTTCTCCAGCCTTTACCGCCTGGCCCGATTGAAAGTTGATTTTTGCCACTGTGCCCGGCAGATCGGCGCTAACCATCACGCCCTGAACAGCTTCCATCGTTCCTATAACGTCCATCGTGGACGCCCATTGCTCTTGTTTCACCACCATACTGGTGACCGCGATCGGAGGTGGCTGATAGGAAGCCATTGCCACAGCCGTCTTCACTTGCCGAAATTTCACGAAGCCCAAGGCCGTGAGCAGCACAGCCGTCACGCCCAGCATCAAAAACATCCTTTTGGCCATGAGTTTCCCCTTAGATCGAAAAGCAACCGATAGACATCAGATTAAAAATATGAGCAGAAGGATTCGGACTTATTCGCCGTCATCGGCCCACCGCTCACAAAACAAACGCGATTTGTCAATGACAATAGGCGGATTGGTCCTTAAAGTGGACGCCTATCCTTCTCCTTCATATCTGTTTGACGAATGGCGGTAGGCAAAATCGACACTGAACTGTAAAAAATTGTGAATTCTTTCATCATTTATTGTGATCTATTAGATTTGTTCTCCGCTCAGCCGGTGAATGAGGAGACCCGGAACCTTTCATGGCGGCTTGCCGGTCGCAGATTCACTGCTGCGACGGTAGGGCCCTGCCCGCCCGACTTATAGGAATCCTTTCCGGCTGAAATTCCTTTCACGGCAACTGATGCTTTGGACGCTAAAGTTCAGGTTTCACAGCGGCACTTTATTGAGACAATAATGGTTCGCCGCTAACACTTGTTGGTTTGAAGTTGGCCGTTTTAGTTGACTCCCGGGAGCGTGTGATGTTTGAAAGTATTCTCTGCCAGGTAACCGAATACGATCCTGAAGTTCTTGAGCCCCTTATTCAGCTTGCGGTCGAAATTGCCCGGGAGGGTCGGGAAGGAAGGCGTATTGGAACGCTATTTACGCTGGGCGATGAAGATGCCGTTCTCGCCCGCTCCCGGCCGCTGATTCTGGATCCGTTATCGGGACACCCTGAATCTTCGCGCCACATCACGAATCCCAACCTCCGCGGCACGCTCAAGGAGTTGGCGCAACTGGATGGCGGCTTCGTGGTGAGTCACGCCGGAATTGTCCTTTCCGCGTGCCGATACCTCGACGCAGTAGCCGCCCAGGTAGATGTGCCCCTGGGACTGGGCAGCCGTCACATTGCCGCCGCCAACATGAGTGCGGTGACCAAGGCGGTAGGCATAGTGGTTTCTGAAAGTTCCGTAGTGCGGCTTTTCTGTCACGGACAACTGGTCGGCGAAATTATTCCAGAGCTGTGGATGATGGATCACGCGCAGCTTCGCGGCGGCGTAAAGCGGGAGCGAGTCGGCGAGTTAACCGTACTCACGCCAAGTTTCGGACCAGCCCCGACCGCGAAGTAAGCGCGCCGAACCCGGCCCGAGAAGCCTATGACAACTCTGCAAGAGTACCGATGTGAAGTCTGTGGAATCGTGACCAGCGATCCCATCCACTGGTTCGTGATTCGATGTGGAGATTCCGAGCTTACCGTGCACCGCTGGAATTCTGAGATCGCCAATGCCGCAGGAGCCCGGCACTATTGCGGGGAAGCCCATGCCGAGGTTTACATCAGCCGCTGGTTTGATTCAGTGTGTTCACCGCCGAAGCCGAGCTTCCAGTAGCGCAGCTGTCCCTGCGTCTGTCGTGAGGGCGTCCCGCGCGAGGCCGAGGGCGAGACGCATCCAGTCTGTCTGGCACTCCATGAGCGAACACCTCACGCGCGATGACTTTCATAGCTGAGGGAATCGGTCTCCACGGTTCGCCAGATGAAGTGAGGACTTCGTCATGAAGGCCGCAGTGCTTGTCTCTCCGGGTAAAGCCTTCAATCGCCATCTTCGTGTGGAGGAACTCTCAAGACCCGAACCCGGAGCAGGACAGGTACTGCTCCGCGTGCTGGCATGCGGTGTTTGCCGGACCGACCTCCACATTGTCGAAGGAGAACTCCCTTCTTTGCGGGCGAATCTGATTCCCGGCCATCAGATCGTCGGCGAAATCATCAAAGGCGAGACTCCGGACCTTCCTGTGGGAACCAGAGTGGGCGTCTCCTGGGTGGGCGGCACGGATGGTGTGTGCTGGTATTGCAAAAATAATCTGGAGAATCTTTGCGACTCCCCGACCTTTACCGGCTACAGCGTAAATGGAGGGTACGCGGAGTTTGCCGTTGCGCGATCGGACTTTGTGTTCCCTCTTCCCGAGTCCCTCGACGATGTGCATGCCGCGCCACTGTTGTGCGCCGGCATCATCGGGTTTCGCAGTCTCCGCGTCGCCGGCGTCAAGCCCGGAGAGAGAGTCGGATTGTTCGGTTTCGGCGCTTCAGCTCATCTTGCGATCCACGTTCTGCAAACGTGGCAGTGTGAGGTCTACGTCTCCACTCGCGGAGAGTCACATCGCAAACTGGCAAAATCACTAGGAGCCAACTGGGTCGGGTCCGAAGCGGACAAACCTCCAGCGGAACTCGATCGCGCCATAACTTTCGCGCCCAGCGGCGATGTGGTCGTATTGGCCCTTTCCAGTTTGCGGAAGGGCGGCGTTGTTGCGATCAATGCAATCCATCTTGATCGCATTCCTGAGTTTGATTACGACCGACTGCTCTGGGGAGAGCGCCAGATACGCAGCGTCGCCAACATGACGCGCTCGGATGCCCGCGACTTTCTTGAACTCGCCGCGGAGATTCATCTCCAGCCCAAGGTAAGGACCTTTCCTCTTGACCAGGCCAATGAAGCCCTAGCCGCCGTCAAGAGCGACTCGATCGATGGAGCCGCAGTCATTATTCCTTGAGGGTGCCCCGTCCCAAGCTTTGCTTGGGCGGGGGTTTCCTCCGGGAACCGCATGGTCGCAGCCTGTTGCCGGCGAGCGAAGGTAGCCCAATCAATCGCGAGTGCGACGGCAACGTCGCTCACTCGATCGAAACATAGGGGCTTGGCGAAGCGAATTCTGCTTGCATTAGTTGTTTTGCGCTCTGATCGCGTCTTCCACTTCGCGCGAATCGGAGGCAAGAATGGTGTGCCGTTGCCGATCCTCATCGACTCTTTTCACCATGGCGATCACCGCCAGGAACATCAGCGAAATTACGACGACAGACACAATTTCCTCCCGCTTCAGAAATAGAGTGATGGCAACTGGATCCAGAATGCGGCCTCCGAGCCTATGGCGCAATGGCCCATATGTGCATAATCTTTAATTTCTGATGACGAAAGTCACCGGTGCCGTGGACCAGGTCGTCGCGTGGGCATGACGGGCGGAATTTGCGTAAAGTGGAGGAGAGCCGGGAGATCAGAAGTAACAGCGGTGTGATAACTGATGTAATCAGCGATTGCAGAGCAGTAAGGCCAGGGATCTGGCGCGTGTTGCCGGTCACGCCACATCTGGATTCGGAAGCATAACGTCGCGCACGATGCTGTTAAGGTCACCGCAGGCAGCAATGAATTGACGGAGAGTGCGGCGAGTTGGAGCAAACGAATTGAATTCCTCTACGGAAATTCCCCCCTCGGTGTAGGCGCGCCTGAAATCCGTAAGCTTCTTCGACAGCTCAGCCACAACTACAGGATCGACCGGATTATCGATACGAGGCTTGATCTGAACGTCGCTGGCATTGAAACGAACCTGCCACGAGTAGGGCGGAGAAATGACCACATCGCCGGCGATGAATTCGCTCCAGTGCATATGGTTCCGGAAAGCCGCCGAGAGCAGCCGAATACGGTATCCGCGCTGCCGGAAAAGTTGATAAGTCTTCTTGAAAACCGCCACCCCAGCCCACTCCAGATATCCGGGATCGATAGTGATACGCTCTTTCTCGACCACAACCTTCAACCAGTCATCGAGCCGGCCCACCATGATGGTGCAAACCGGGCCCATAGAAGCAATTTCCTTGCCTTCGCTCTCGCGCCGCCGCAGCCCCCTCTCCACGGCCTCCGCGACGGCAACGCACTGGGGTAAGGAAAAGCAAACTGTCGCGTTGATACTGATGCCCCGGTAAGTAGCGTCCTCGATCGCCGGGATGCCGGCGCTCGTGACTGGGATTTTTACGATCATGTTGGGCGCCAGCAGGCTGAACTCTTCGGCCTGGTCGACGATCGCCCGCGCGTCGCGGTAGAGTCGGGGATCAGTCTGGATGGAAAGTCTTCCGTTTCTGCCCTTGTGCAAATCGAAAATGGGCTGTAGCAGAGCTGCGCTTTTGACCGAGATCTCCCGAACTAGTTGCCAGCCAATCTGATCTTCGGTTGCGTTCGGAAGTTCCTCGATCAAGGCTCGTATCCGGCCGATCCACAGGCTCATCTCCTTTTTGAGGGCCGCAACCACGATCACAGGATTGCAGGTCGCGCCCACCGCCCCATGTTCGATCGAATAGGTCAATTCATCGATTGCAGCCGAGTCATTCCACAGGCAGGTAGGAGTCGTTTGGGTCATTTCATGCAACGGGCTCTTGTAGGTCACGGAACTGGATGTTGGCGTCATCGAAATCTCCCCGACAGATGAAATGCCGGCACGTGCACTCAAATTGCAATTGCGCCTGAATTATCTGCTTTTGATATCCCATTTGTCAAACCGCTTAGATAACTACGGAACATTCGAGAGTGTCCGCATTTTTCATTGCACTGGGTGCGACTATTCTAATCATCTAATACCATTAAAATGATAGCGATGGCACGAGCAGACCGAATGGAGAACGATAAACTCGCAATATTCTAAGCGCTTTGATTGTGGAGGAGAATTGGGATATTTTCCGCAAACTGCAAGTTCGCCACACGTTTGAATCAAACCCAGCTAACTGGGACGCGGGACTTGATCTGGGGAAGGAAGAACGGTGCCGCCCGCCAGGCTGCGGGTCCGCAATCGAAACCCGCACGACTCACGCACCCGTAGCTGAGGCATGATCTTGCGAGTTTCGCCACGTCCGGTTTTTCCCCGGATGCGCTCCAGCAACAATTCGGTTGCGGCGCTGCCCACTTCATACTTCGGAAGTTCGACGGCTGTGATAGGCGGGCTGAAGAGCTTCAGCCACGGATAGTCGTCCAACGTCACCAGGCCGAAATCGTCGGGACAACGCATCCCCATCTCCTGAGCGGCTTCAAGGAAGCCTACCGTCATCAGATAATTGGCAACAAAGACTGCGTCAGGACGATGCGTAAGCAGCGAAAGACCCGCACTGTATCCCGAGTCGATCCGATAATCCCCTTCGTACACCAGTTCCGGATCGTACTTCAGACCGTTCTCACTTAGCGCCTTGCGGTATCCCTGCCAGCGAGCTTTACCGTTGCTCACGCTCAGAGGACCCCCGACCAGCGCGATTCTTTTGTGGCCGATTCTGGCTAAATGCGATACCGCATCGAAGCTTCCTTTGAAATCGTCGGTGGTGATGGCATCTTTGGTCAGCCCGGGATAAGTACGCATCATCAGCACCACCGGCACTTTCATGTCGGAAAACATGCGCTCGATCCGCGAACTCAGTTGGCCCGGAGCCTTGGTTAGCAGAACTCCGTCTACCCGTTTGGAAAGAAGAAGCTCCAGATAGAGTTCTTCCTTTTCTGCATTGCCGTCGCTATTGCATAGCAGGGTGCTGTATCCCTGTTTTTGAGCTGTGTCTTCGGCGCCTCGAACCACCATAGGGAAGAATGGATTCGAAATGTCCGGCACAACTACCCCGATCGTGTGAGTGCGCTCGCTGGCTAGACTCTGCGCCAGAGAATTGAGGCGATAGTCCAGCTTCTTGATCGCAGCCTCGACCCGTCGCTTGCGCGCCGCGCCCACATGCTCTTTCTTGTTGATGACGGCAGATACGGTGAAAACCGAGACCTGCGCTTCGCGAGCCACATCGTAGATGTTCGGCGCCTTACGGCCAGGCGTCTTGGAGTTCCTTGGCGAACGCGGCATGCACTTTCCCTCGATGATGGTACTTCCCCGTCGTTAAATCTGGGGACACAAACCACATTTCTCAGGTCAAGCGGCAACGGTTTACTGGGGAGTTCTCATCTTCAGCACAAAGCTCTGAATTTCGCTGGCTCGACGATAGACTGCCGCCTCCGCCCGGTTCATGACCTCTCGATGGCGGGCAAATGCCTTCTTCGCTTCCTCTGGTCTTCCCAGGCGAGTATAAGCTTGCCCCAGTTTGTACAGCGGTTCCGGGTACTCCGGATCGAGCGCAGTCGACTTCTGATAGTACGTGACCGCTTCCCCGAATCTTTTTTGTACCCGACAAAGCTCCCCCAACTGGTAAGGTACCCGCGCGTCGTTGGAACGCAAAGCCGCCGCTTTCTGCAATGCGACCTGCGCCAGCGAAACATTTTTTAAATGGCCTTCCTGATCCATTTCCTTTACTAGAGCTGCGCCATAGTAGTACTGTGCGCCGAAAATTTGAGGCTCTTTTGCCGCCAAATACGCGAGTTTGGAGACAACCTCCTCCGAGCGGGTATCGGCGAAGGTGAAAGCTTCTCCAAGAAAAAGGTACGCCGGTTCGAATCCCGGATCCAGATCCACTGCTTTCAAATAAGAGGCTACCGAATCAGCGGTCTTTCCGCGCATGAATTCTGCAGTACCCAGGCCCAGATAAATTCTCGACGCCTTGGGAAAACGCTTTAAGGCAGCCTGAAAGACCGCTTCCGCGGCATCAAAATTTTCATGCAGCAGTAGCTCTGCCCCCAGGTCGAAGGCAACCTTGTCATTGTCCGGATCTACGCGGACCGCTTCCTGGTAATGGTTCAGCGCGTCGCCGAAGCGGTTCTGCGACTCGCTGATGTCGCCGAGAAGGTCCTGCACATCCCCGGTGTTGCGGATCGCAAGGGCGTGCTGGGCGGCATCCAGCGCGCCCTCTATATCTTTGAAATGCTCGAGCCGGAGGACTGCCAGATTGTAGTAGGCCTCATAGGATTTGGGATCCGAGGTGATGGCTTCCTCGAACTTCGTCTTCGCCTGTGCGTATGCTCCGGAGGACGCCAGGAGCTCGGCTTCACGCAAGGCCCGCTCGCCACTGGAAAGCGAGCCTAGCACCTGATCGAGAAGAGGAAGCGCCGAGTCGACCTGATTTGATTTCAGCCGGACCAAAGCCAAAGCGTAAAGAACTTCCTTGTCATCCGGTGCCAGCCGGTTGGCCGCCTCCAGGGCCTTTGCCGCGTCCGCAAGATTGCCTTCGTCAAAATTAAGTGTCCCACTTAGCTTGAGCCACGGCACGACATTCTGATCTGGAGGCGGCGCAACGGAACTGAGAATCCGAAGAGCGGCCTTTCGATCTCCCACACCTGCAGCCGCTACAGCGGCCTCGTAACCGACAGCCGAGGAATGCTCGTGGCGAAATGCTCGATCCAGAAGCGGGCGGGACTCAGCAAAGTTGTGCCGGGCGTTCAGCAGCGCTCCCAGGTTGTAAAGCGTATTGACGTCCTGTGGATTGATCTGAAGAGCACGGCGAAAAGCTGCCTCGGCATGCTCTGAATCGCCCTGTCGAAGGTACGCCGCGCCAAGATTGTTGTAGGCCGCAGGCGAATGTGGTGCCAGGCGGGCAAATTCCTTGAACATGGCTAGAGACTGGTCATTGTCTCCGGCGCGGCCATACGCAATGCCAAGCAGCTCATAAATTTCCGGATTGGCCGCGTGAGCCCGGCGATAATTTTCCAACAACGAAATCGCCTGTGCCGTATCGCCACGCGCAAGAGCCTGACTGGCGCGGTCCAGGGCCGGGTCTTTCTGGGCTGCCGAAACACTCGCCAGGAGAAAGACTACAACTATCGCTCGTCCCCATCCTAAGCCGGTACGAATTTTAGGAAGGGTTCGAGTCATTGAGTCTTGCGGTTCCGCCCGGCATGTGCGCCAGAACGTGAAAATCATAGCAGGGGTGCTTGCGGACCGTCTTAATCCGGTCCTGGACGGAGGTCTAGTGAGAGCGGGGAACCATCTGGAGTTTCAACTGGTCCGTCACGAATGCCTTCATTTTTTGCGCGCTGATGGCAATGCTAGCCTCACGGGTGTGGTCCAACTCCAACTGCACCCAACCGTCGAATCCAATTTCGCGATAGAGATTAGCAAGTCCTCGAAAGTCGACTACGCCTCTACCCAACTCAACGAAATCCCCCGTGGAGCCTGCCAGATAACTCGGCCCTCCCAGCTTGGGATCAAAATCCTTCCAGTGACTCACTGCCAGCCTCGAAGCATATTTCTTGACGGTCTCCACGGCGTCCAGTCCCATGGCGGTAAGGTGTCCGACATCCGCACAAAACCGCAGATATTTCGGGTTGGTCTCGTCGAGGATCTGCAGAGTGATTTCTTTGGGAATATCCCGCTCAGCGTGAAGAGCTACAAAAATGCCGTGCTGTTCCA
Source organism: Terriglobia bacterium (assembly GCA_963696825.1). Taxonomy (GTDB): domain Bacteria; phylum Acidobacteriota; class Terriglobia; order Terriglobales; family Acidobacteriaceae; genus JAIQFF01. Next base: position 374,875 of record CAVOLN010000004.1, on the reverse strand, counting down.
GGGAGATGCGTCCGATTTCGTCGGCCGTACGAATGGCCTGACGGACGTCGGCCGGCGTTCTTACATACGGCTTCCTTCCCGCTCCCCAGGGCACGTCCCAGCCGAGCGCGATGTACTCCGCGCCCGCGCGCTTTCAAAAATGCCGCCACCGAATTAATTTTGGTTCGTATCGCCGGCAACTGCTGGGTCTCGTGCAACAGGAGCGCCTGGTAAACGCCTTCTAGTTGCACCCCGATCTGACGGGATTGCTGGCGAAACTCTTCTACTTTATTGCCGTAGGCCGAATCGAAATCCGCTTTACTGTTGTCCGCTTCCGTGGCGCCGATATCCAGCGCCGCGATTCCCTTGGCCGCCTTCCAATAGGTAGTAATCGAAGGGTCGGCGGACAGCCAAGTCGTCGCCGCCATACCGATCTTGAACTTTTGCGCCGGGTCAGCGGCAAACGCCGATGACTGGATTGATGGCCAAGGCCAGCGTGCTTGCCACACTGGCCTTCAGAAATTGGCGTCGCTCCATTCTGTTGGCCATCATCCCCCTCAAAGCGCTACAACCTCGGCATATTGCGTTAGAAGTAGAACTTCAAGGCAAACTGAATCTGCCGGAAAGTAAACGGAACCGTACTGGTGATCGCTCCAAAGCCAGAAACCGGAGCGCCCGCCGTGCCCGGATTGCTTGTGTTCCAGCTCAAGTTCGAAGGCGTGCCAAATTGCGGCTTGTTCAGGAAATTGAAAGCTTCGACCCGGAATTGCAGGAATTTTGATTCGGTAATTGGAAGATTCTTGAACAGTGAAGCATCGACCAGCGAAATTCCAGGACCACGCGGTCCCGGAGTTGGACTGCAGTCCCCAAAGAAAAACTGCGCCGGAGCCGAATAACCGCGACGGACTCACCCAATCTGCAATAGTGCGATGGAAGCCCGACGCGGGAGTCGTGCAATTCGGCCGATTTCCTGATTGGGTGCCGCTGTTGTCCTGGCTAATTCCGATCGTGAGCGGTTGTCCGCTGGCGAAGGTAGCGATAGCATTCAGTTGCCAGTCACCGAACACTTTCTCCGTAACGCCCGAACTGGCGAGCGAATGCCCTCTGCCCACGGGCAATTCATAAGTGCCGCTCACCACCAGTCGGTGCGGCGTGTCATTGTCCCAGTAGCCCCACTCTCTCTGACGGTTGTACCGGTCCTGAACTCCACGTAATCCGGCTTCGAAGTCACTGACCTGAGACAGAGCCTTGCTCCAGGTATAGGCCGCATGGAAAGTCACGCCGTGGGACGTCTTCTTGTCACCCGAGATTTGCAGCGCATTGTAATTCGAGTTCGAAGCGCTCGACAGCCACTCAATGTGCGTGGGCGAAGTTCCCTGCACGAAGTTCGGAAACGGAATTACCGGAGCCGATCCCGGGTGGATCAGGTCCGGCTGATTTTCGTTGCTAAGATCCCATAGATGACGCGCCTGGTTGAAGACGTAATTTGTCTCCAGCACGAAAGTGGGGGTGACGGAATACTGGAACCCGAAACTCCCCTCGTAGATCGTGGAGGGCACCAGGTTGGAGTCGATAGCGCGAATGAACAGCTGGCTGACCTGGGCCGTATTGTTGATATCAACCGGCGCCAGGAAGTTAGCCGGATAACCATTTTGCAAAAAGAACGGGGGAGCGGCTGTGGGCTGGGGATTCTGCTGCGCGTCTACGAGAAATGGAGGATTCAGCGCTAACTGGCTTTCGCTTCCATAACGATACGTGTTCTGGTAGTAGATGCCTGCTCCGCCGCGCATGACCAGCCTCGGAGTAATACCAAGGGCGAAGCCAACCCGGGGAGCAAAATTATCTTTCACAGGATGAACCGTCGTGCGATTGAAAGTGCCGCTTGCGTTTGACGGAATGCTGAACAGTCCGCCCGTGCCGCCGTTGAGATTAGGGTTGAAGTTGGTTTCACGGTTGTCGCGCTCGAATAATGGGCTGGAGTATTCGTAACGAACTCCATAGTTGAGGGTCAAGCGTGGCGTGGCCCTCCATGAATCTCCAACAAACCAGTTCCAGCCGTTGCGGTAGATGCGCGCAATATCCAGATTTTCCAATTCAGCGTGGCTCGGTAATCCCAGGAGTAAATCAGTGATTCCATCGCCGGTGTATTGACCGTTGAAGCCGAAGTTGCCGCGAATGCAGCAAAGGTCGCTGAAATTGTCAGCGTCCCGCCGCCACTCAATACCCATCTTCAGGCTGTGCGTACCCTTGATATAAGTGACCGCGTCTTTGAGCTGCCAGATCTGGGCAAACTGATTCTGCGGCAGCCACATGGGGCTACCCAGTAACTGCATGCCCGAGATGTCGATTTCCGGAAGGCCGCCTGACAACCCCGGGAAGTTCGGGATTCCGGTAAGACCAACCTGGCTGTTGCCATCAACCCCGAGCGTCGCCTGGATGTTGTGGGAAGCCGCGCGGTTAAAGCTGAAGTGAGCATCGTTCACAATGCTGGGAGTGAAGACGTGCACCCAGGCCGTGGTGATGCTGGTACCGCGGTCAAGGTTCTTTCCGGAAGTCGAGTCGTTGGTTCCGTCCGCCAGCGGCGAGCTGTCGTTGAAAATTCCGGGACGGAACTGCCGCAAGTCATAAACGATGAAGTGCCCGTAGACGTTATTGGAATCGTTGAACTTGTGATCGATGCGAACTCCACCCTGGTCGGAGTCCACGGACTCTTTCGGGCTGGCGATGTAGTTAAAGCCGCCGTTGCCGAAACTTCCGGGCTGACCTTCCAGAGTCCGGTTCGCATTCGGCAATGGGTAGAGAGCGATGAGTTTTGCTGCCACCGGATCGACGCAAGTAGGATCGACCACGCCGTTATTGATGCAATTGGAGAACTGAGCAAGGGGCGCGATGGAGGGAGAAGTTGGCACCGTAGAGAGTTCGTTGAAGTCCAGGTTCCGCATGTCCGGAGTCGGGACCAAGCCGGTTAGCGTCAGGCCCTCGCGGACTCGCCTAGCTTCGTAATTCAGGAAGAAGAATGTCTTGTTCTTGCGGATCGGGCCGCCCAGTGTGGCGCCGAACTGGTTCTGCTGAAATATCGGTTTGATCGAATTCTGTCCCGCGAAATAATCCTTGGCATCGAGCTTGCTGTTCCGGAAGTATTCGTAAACATCACCGTGAAGCTGGTTGGTGCCTGACTTGATTGCGGCATTGATCACGCCGCCGGCGCTGCGGCCGTACTCCACGTCGTAGTCGCGCGTTTGCAACTTGAATTCGGCCAGGGAATCCACCGCGGGCTGCACGGCTTGCGCGCTTTGGTCCTGCAGATTTGTGGTGTAGGAGTTATTGTCCGCGCCATCCAGAACAAAGTTATTCTGCGTCGAACTGTTTCCGTTGACGCTGAAAACTCCCTCTGCTCTCTGCTGAAAGGAGGAGCTTGCGGTATTGACCCCGGCCGTGAGCTGCGCCAGCGAGTCGTAGCGGCGGCCGTTCAGGGGAAGGTCGGTTGCCTGCTGGCCGCTGACCACGTGGCCAACATCGGCGGTCTGGGTGTCGATCAGGGGAGCTTCCACCGTGACCTCGACTTTTTCCGTCGAGCCGCCAAGCGTCATCTGGAAATCCACTTCCTTACGATCCTGCACGTCCAGCGTGATCCCGTTGCGAACCGCTTGCTTGAAGTTCGCCGCGTCGACCGAGACGCTGTACGTGCCTACCCGGAGATAGGGGAACACGTAGTCTCCGCTTCCCGAGGTCGTCGCCGTCAGTGACTCGCCGGTATTGGAGTTGACCACCGTCACTCTCGCGCCCGGAACCACCGCGCCGGAAGGGTCCTTGACCGTGCCCACGATGCTGGCCGTATCAATCTGCGCGACCGCAAGGGCTGCGGAAGCCAGGATCAACGCAAAGGCAATCAGAAACCCACGTACCCGCCGACCATTTGACACTTGCATACGGCCCCCTCGCGCAACCTGAAATGAATTTTGTGGTTTCCCGTGCGCCAGCCTGTAATTGGCCGGTTTGCTTTTTATCTAACCGCTTATACAATCAGAGCGCTTTTATACTTAATCCAGATGCGTTGTCAAGACAATAAATCGAACCATTCTCGGCGAAATTCATTTACATTCGGGCGCTGAGATGCGTTAAAGTTCCGCTGAAGCACGGGGCCGGTTACACGCCAGTCTAAGCGGTTAGTCTCAAACCAGGACGAAGCGCGATTGTGAACTGGTTTCGGGAAATGCGCAAGCCGCCACTGATGGCCTGGCCGGGACGCGGATTCCAGTTGCCTGCAGAGCCCTGTCGCGTTTTTTCTTATTGACCCTGTGTTATACATGCGGAGTCGTCATGAATCTCAAGACCCAAGTTTACCCCTGGCCGCGAAACGCGCCTGTTTTGATTTCGGAGGCTTGAATGTCGAACTCAATGGACCGAAGAGATTTCCTCAAGGCGGCGGGCGGTACCGTTGCCATCGCTTCCCTGCCCGTCATGAGCGCCGCAGTCCAGGGCTCGCTCGCTCCAGGCTGCAAATTCTTGACCATCCCTCAAGCGGCGATGATCGAAAGCATCTCCGAACAAATGATTCCAGCCGACGAAAGCCCCGGCGGGAAAGCGGCAGGAGTCGTCTTTTACATCGACGGAGTTCTGGCCGGACCTTTCGGGAAATTCTACAGAACGAACTACGAAGAAGGCCTGGCAATGATTGACGCGGCCAGCCAGAAACAATTCGGAGGCAACTTCGCATCCCTGAGCTCTGATCATCAGGCTGCAATTCTCCAAGCTCTTCAATCAGGACACTCGCGAAGAGAATCCCGGCACGAGTTTTTCGGATTGCTTTGGCGGCACGTCATGGAGGGTTATTACGGCGATCCCGAGCATGGCGGGAACCGCGATGGTGCAAGCTGGAAAATGATTGGATTCGAGGGCTAACCGCATGCCGAACTCAAAAAAGGTGGACGTGGTTGTCATTGGATCCGGGGCTGGCGGAGGCGTAGTGGCAAACGAGCTCGCGCAGGCCGGACTGTCGGTAGTCGTGTTCGAACGAGGCAAGAGCTATAGTGCCGGCGATTTTAATCATGACGAACTAAACAGCCAGTACTCGCTTCCGCCCGCCTACGGACCGTCTGTCTTTCCGAACCCGCGGACCTTTCGATATACCGATCGCGAAACCGCGCAGCGCGTCTATCCCGGCGTGAGCGAGGGCTACGGAAAAACCGCGGCAGCGGTGGGCGGAGGCACGGTCGCTTACGGAGCTGCCGCATGGCGATTCAAGAAGGAAGATTTTCGAATGAAGTCCACGTACGGAAGCATCCCCGGGACTTCCGTGGAAGATTGGCCAATCAGTTACGACGACCTCGAACCGTTTTACGAAAAGGCCGAGTACGAGTTGGGCGTCTCCGGACTTGCCGGCGCCGATCCTTTCGCCGAGCCCAGAAAAAAACCATATCCTGTTCCTCCGTTGCCCATCAACCCGCAGGGAGAAATCATTCGCGATGTTGGACGACGCATCGGCTGGCATCCCTTCCCGCCGCCCTTCGCGATTTTGACTCAGCCCTACATGGGGCGTAATCCATGTGTGCAATGCGTCTGGTGCCTGGCGCATGACTGCGAAGTCCAGGCAAAATCCGGCACACAGGTCACGGTGCTTCCCCGAGCCCTGCAGACTGGGAAGTGCGAACTGCGGAACAATTCTTTTGTGACCCGGATTCTGACCGACGCCAAGGGCCGCCCTAATCGCGTGGAATACTTCGACGCCAAACATCAGGGCCACGAACAGTATGCGGATTTGATTGTGGTCGCTTGTTCGGCCACGGAGTCCGCGCGGCTGCTTCTGAATTCGGCGAACAAATTCCATCCCAAAGGGCTGGGAAATTCTTCCGGGCAGGTTGGCCGGAACCTGAACGATCACACCGGAGCCGATACATTCGGGATCTTCGATCGCGAAATTCCGCACGATAAGGGGCCGGGACCGTCGATCGCATTCAACGACTGGAATCATCCGCGCAGCCGCGAAATACCTGGCGGCGGCTACATTTATAACTATTACTGCACGCTGCCCATCGAATTTGCCGGAACCCGTCCGCCTGGCGAGCCGCTCTGGGGCAAGGCTCACAAGGATTTTCAGCGCAAATACTTTCGCCGCTACCTCCACCTGGGTAGCAATTGCCAGGGACTGCCGCAGGAAACGAACTGCGTGGACCTCGATCCCAACGTCCGCGATGCCTGGGGCATGCCCGTCGCCCGGATCACCCACTCCTGGATGAAAGTCGATTATCAGATCGCAAATTACGTAATGGACAAAGGTGAAATTCTGTTGAAGGAAGCCGGCGCCATCAAGACCTGGCGCGGTGGAAACGGCAAAGGTGGCGTGGGTGATCATCAGAATGGGACTTGCCGCATGGGTGACGATGCTAAAACTTCGGTGGTGAGCAAGTATTGCCAGAGCCATGACGTCGACAACTTGTTCGTTGCCGACGGAAGCGTTCTGGTCACCGACGCCGGCTTCAATCCCTCGCTCACCATTCAGGCGGTCGCTTACTGGTCGGCGGACTACATCAAGAAGCAGTGGCAAGGAGGAGCTTGGAGAAACGGGAAGCAAGGCTGAATCTTTGCTCTGAGACTTTGCTGCAACTCACAGGAGAAACTGCATGACCGGCGGCAGACCACTCATACTTGCAGGCTGGCTCGGCATTTTTATTTATGGCTACCTCAACGCCATGTTGGGGATCGTATTGCCGAACCTGATGGAGAAACTCAAACTCAGCAAATCACAGGCCGGCGTCTTCTTCATGACCAGTTCGATCGGCCTGATCGTAGCTTCGGTGCCGTCAGGCTTGACCATGGACGCATTGGGCACAAAGCTCGTCGTCTGCCTCGGACTATTTCTCGTCGCCATCGCTTTTTGGGGACTCGGAATTGTCAGCACTGCCAAGGCTCTGTATTCGATGGCGTTCGTTTTGGGCCTTGGAGGCTCGATGGTAGTTGCCGGGGAAAACACCGCAATTTCCCTGGTCAACTCCACGCAGCGTGAGATCGCGGCCAACCTGCTGAACCTCTTTTTCGGCGTGGGCGCGTTCGTGGCTCCGTTCCTGGTAATGCCGGTGCTTAAGCGTCGGGGCTTTACTGGCGTACTGAAGGTTTCGAGTGTGCTGACTCTGGTAATTCTGGCTTTGCACCTCGTGCTCTCGTTTCCCAAACCTTTGGTCGCCCAGGGCTTCCCGCTGGCGCAAACCGGCGCGCTGCTCGACGCAACCCAGATTGTGGCTTCTGATGTTCCTGGTTTTTCTTTATGTGGGCACCGAGTTCTCGGTGTGGAGTTGGACCGTCACATTCTTCACCACAGAGCGCGGGTATACCCAAAAGCAAGCCTCGAGATTTATCGCCGCGTTTGCCCTGGCCATGATCGCGGGACGCTGGGCTGGCCAATGGACTCTGGTCGCCTTCGGACCGGTGCGGGTGCTGCTGATCAGCGCCGCGGGATCCGTCCTTTGTCTGGCTGGGATGTTCACCCTGCGCAAGCGCATGCTGGTTGCCATTTCGACCATGGCGGCGGGCTGGTTCATGGCTGCCATCTTTCCGACAGCTTTGGGATTGGCCGGAACGTACTTCCCAACTCTGGTCGGAACCGCAATCAGCCTGGTGATTACCGGCGGATGGCTGGGTGCGATCGCGATTCCTCCCGCGGTAGGGTTCGTGGCGAATCGCAAAGGAGTGGCTCGGGGCGTGCTGGTTCCTGTCGCCTCAGCGTTTCTGATGCTGATATCGCCCTTGCTTCTCGCCACAGCGCATTAACGTCGAGTACAGCGTTTAGGTTGACAGACGTTTGCCGCGAGGCTATGTTCTAAGCGGTTATATGTGGGAAATATTGCGATCTGCGAAAACACCAAGCGGGGTTTGGAGGCCATCGGCTATCCGTCCTGCAATCGCATACGATGGCTTTTCTGCAGTACCGGATGGAGCATGGCATGACCCAAACTGAGCACGTCGTTCACTCCCGCACGCTGCCCGTGGATCAACCTGGTGAACTCATCCAGCTCCCTCGCGAAGCGGCGGGTTGGGAATGGATGAGTTTCTTCGTGCAGACGCCTAACCCCGGGAATGACATGGGAGTGTTTCGCAAAGGAGGAGGAAGTGGCCCTGGTGCTGCTCGGAGGCAAATGCACCGCCGACTGGGGCCAAGGCAAGCAGTTGATCGGGGAAAGGGAGAATGTTTTCGATGGCTTTCCGTATGCCCTCTATCTTCCTGCGGATGGCCATGCCAGCGTCCGCGCCGAAACCCTATGCGAGATTGCGGAATGCCGCGTTCCGTCCAAAGCCCGGTTTGGAACCCAGGCTGATTACTCCCAAGGATGTTTCCAGCAGCTTGCGCGGTGGCGAAAACGCCTCGCGCCAGATTGTCGATATCATTCGTCCCGATTTTCCTGCGGACCGTTTGATTGTCGTAGAGGTCTACACCCCCGGCGGCAACTGGTCGAGCTATCCTCCGCATAAGCACGATGTCCACAACCCTCCCACCGAAGTTGATCTCGACGAGATTTACTACTACCGGATCGCTGATCCGCGAGGTTTTGCCTTCCAGAATCTTTATAATCCGCGAACCTCCCGGGACGTGACCTTGAAACTTCATGATGGAGATGCCGTGCTGGTGCGTGACGGATACCACCCTGTAGTGGCCGGCCCCGGATATAACGTCTATTATTTGAACTTCCTGGCTGGAACTTCGCGGACCATGGCGGTCACGGAAGATCCGTCAACACACATGGATTCGTTCAGACTGGAAGCAACCGGACACGCGCCTTCCTCTCGTCGCTGAGTTGCCGACAAGCCGTGCGATAAAGCCGTCTTGATCGAATACGCTCGACCGGAAGGATCAATTCTCACCTTCAGACCGCAGCGAGGCAGATCGCCATGAAGCGACGACTAACCACCGCCCAGGCCATTGTCAGCTATCTGCAAAATCAATACGTCTCCCGCGACGGTAAAGAACATCACTTCTTTGAAGGATGCTTCGGAATCTTTGGCCATGGCAACGTCGCGGGAATGGGCCAGGCCCTCGAACAAACTCCTTCGTTCCCGTACTATCTCTGCCGCAACGAGCAGGCCATGGTGCACACCGCCGCTGCGTTCGCCAAGATGAGCAACCGCCTGCGCACTCTGGCATGTACCACTTCCATCGGTCCCGGAGCCACCAATATGCTTACCGGCGCGGCGGTCGCGACCGTGAATCGCTTACCGGTGCTGCTGTTGCCCGGCGACATATTCGCGCGCCGCAACGTGGCTCCCGTGCTGCAGCAATTGGAGTCGCCCACCACCCAGGATATTTCAGTAAACGATTGTTTTAAGCCGGTCTCGCGCTATTGGGATCGGATCGAGCGGCCGGAACAAATCCTTACATCCCTTCCGGAAGCGGTGCGGGTGTTGACTTCTCAGGCCGACACCGGAGCTGTGGTCGTGTCCTTGCCGCAGGACGTTCAGGCAGAAGCTTTCGAATATCCAGCGCGATTTTTTGAAAAGAAGAGTATGGACTATCCCCCGTCAACGTTGCGACCGTGACTTGCTCGCCTTGGCTGCTCAATGGATTCGTTCTTCCAAAAAGCCGCTGATTGTCGCAGGCGGCGGTGTTATCTATTCGGAGGCAACGGAGCAACTGGCGCGCTTTGCCGCACAAACTCGCATTCCGGTTGGCGAAACTCAGGCCGGCAAAGGGTTCGCTGTGCTTCGACCACCCGCAGAATCTGGGCGCGATTGGCGTGACTGGAACTCCTGGGGCCAATATTGTCGCGCGCGAAGCCGATCTCGTCATCGGCATTGGCACTCGATACAGCGATTTCACAACCGCCTCCAAGACTGCGTTTCAGAATCCGGATGTGCGATTTATCAACATCAACGTCACCGAGTTCGACGCCTACAAGCACTCGGCTCTGCCTCTCGTCGGCGACGCTCGCGCTGTTCTTGAGGAGTTGGAAGCTGCAACCAAGGGTTATCGTGTCGAAGATTCGTATCATGCGGCCGCCTCTGGCTTGCAGGCGAAATGGGAAAAAGAGGTTGATCGCATCTACAGCGTGAAACACGGTCCGCCGATCAGCCAGGGTGTCAGTGATCGGAGTTGTGAACCGCGTCTCTGGGCCGAAGGACGTGGTGCTTTGCGCCGCCGGCAGCCTTCCGGGTGATCTCCACAAACTTTGGCGCACGCGCGATCCCAAGGGCTATCACATGGAATATGGCTATTCCTGCATGGGCTACGAAATCGCAGGCGGCTTGGGCGCGAAGATGGCCGACCCCGAGCGCGAGATTTACGTGATGGTCGGAGACGGCTCTTATCTCATGATGGCGCAGGAAATTGCCACCTCATTACAGGAAGGATACAAGCTGAACATCGTCCTTCTTGATAACCACGGATTCTCCAGCATCGGCGGCCTGAGCCGCGCTTGCGGAAACCAGGGGATGGGCACCGAATATCGCTATCGGAAGAACGGTAAGCTGTCCGGAAACAACGTTGAGATCGATTTTGTTGCCAACGCGGCCAGCCTGGGCGCATACGCTGTTCGGGCCAAGACCGCCGACGATCTGGAACAAGCGTTGATCGAAGCGCGCAAACAGCCCCGGACTTCGGTCGTCGTGGTTGAGACTGACTACAACGAACGAGTCAGCGGCTACGAGTCATGGTGGGACGTCCCCATCGCGGAAGTTTCAGAAGTCGAATCAGTCCGCGCAACCTACGGGAACTATTCCGAGGCCAAGAAAAAAGAAAGATATTTCCTGTAGCAATCCGGTTCGATGTTGGAACCGCGGACCTGAATTTGGAGAAATCTGGATCTATCGAGACCGGGCTCGGGATGCGTGTGCGAGAATCAGAAAGAAAACATTTCTGAGGTAGCGCGATTGCGCGAACTGCATTCTCTGAGCCCTTCCCTTTCCCGGCGTCACTTTCTGAAAGCGATGGCCGTGCTTGGCCTTGATGGTGGGGCTGTTTTTTCTTCCGGACACTCGCTGCTTTCAGGTTCTGTTGCGTCTGCCCAGTCCAAGCCGGACTCAACACCTTTTTTCACTCAGGTTCCACCCTCCGCTAGCGGAATCACCTGGAAACACTCCAACGGACGCTCACCGAACTACTATCTTCCTGAAACCACCGGCGCGGGCTGCGCTTTCATCGATTACGACAACGACGGCTGGATGGACATTTACCTGGTCAACAGCGGCCATTGCGATTTCTACGACCCAAACCCGCCGCTGCGCAATGCGCTCTACCGCAATAATCGCGACGGAACATTCACCGACGTTACGGAGAAGGCGGGCGTAGCCGGCGGTGGCTACGGAATGGGCGTCGCCGTGGGCGACTACGATGGCGACGGCTTCCCCGATCTGTATCTCACCCAGTACGGCAGCAGCATTCTCTACCACAACAACGGCGACGGAACTTTTACCGATGTCACAAAGAAGGCCGGGCTATCGGCTCCGGGATGGGCCTCCAGCGCCGTCTGGTTCGATTATGACAACGATGGGCGCCTCGATCTCTTCGTTTGCCGTTTTGTGGATTTCAACAAAGACAAGAACAAATTTTGCGGGAACCCTGCGACCGGCGAACGCTACTACTGCGTTCCCCGCGTTTACGATCCCATGCCGAGCTGGCTCTTTCACAACAACGGCGACGGCACTTTTACCGACGTCAGCAAAGAGTCTGGCATCGCGCAGTATCTGGGGAAAGCCTGGGGCGTAGTGGCCTGCGATGTCAATAACGACGGGCGCATGGATCTTTTTGTGGCCAACGATACGGTCGCAAACTTTCTTCTGCTGAACAAAGGCAACGGACAATTTACCGATATCGGGACGGAAGCGGGAGTCGCGTACAACGCCGAAGGCAGCGCTCGATCGGGCATGGGAGTTGACGCCGCCGACTACAACGGCGACGGCTGGACGGATCTTTTCGTCGCCAATGTGGATCGCGAAATGTATTCCCTCTATCGCAACAATCGCGACGGTACCTTCGACGATGATGCCCGTGCCACGGGAATCGGAAAAACCACGGCTCTCATGAGTGGATGGGGTCTCAAATTTTTTGACTTTCGACAACGACGGCAATCTGGACCTGTTTCTGGCCAACGGCCATCCTGACGACAAAGTCGAAACCCGCGACCGCGAAGTGCAGTATTCGGAGCCTATGCTGCTGTTTCGCAACACCGGCCCCGGCACCCGGCCCGGTTTCGTAAATGTCAGCGCCGCGGCAGGAGCAGTTTTCAATCAGCGATTCGCCGCGCGCGGCATGGCGATCGGCGACTTCGACAACGATGGCGCGGTAGACGTGCTGGTTGCGGTCAACAATGACGCTCCATGTGTTGCTACGGAATACGGCGACTGCCGGCACGCACTGGCTGGGAATTCAGCTGGTGGGAAGCAAGGCCAATCGCGATGCGATCGGCGCCAGCGTTACCTGGCGCTCCGGCGAATTTGAGCGTCACAGAACTAAAGTCGGCGGAGGAAGTTACCTCGCATCTCACGATCCACGAATGGTGCTGGGCATCGGCCCGCGCACGAAAGTCGATTGGCTTGAGGTGAAGTGGCCCATGCCCAGCGGCCTGGTGGAGCGATTCTACAATCTGCCGATCGACCGCTACATCACCATCACTGAAGGAAAAGGAACAAAAGTGGCGGGGCATCCGCAGCGAAGAGGTTGAACTTCGTTGCCACTGGTCCAAAGCCTTGTGGGCCGGGGCCCCTAGGTTTCGGGATACATCAGCACCTTCAAAGCCTGCTTCTGTGTGCACAAATCAAAAGCTGTGCGCCACTCCGAAATTGGCAGCTTGGTGGAAACCAGGTCCTTCAATTTCACCCGGCCCTGCTCGTAGATTCTCATCATGCGTTCCCAGGTTTGTGCCGTGTAGCAGACCGAACCGGTTAACTTGAGCTCTTTGAAAAACACTTGATCCATGGGGAACTGAATTTCGCGCCCGCAAATTCCGACTTGCGTGTAATGTCCCATGGGCCGCAGGGCTTCAATGCAACCGCGCACGGAACTTTCATGCCCGGCACATTCAAAGGCAACATCCACACCCAGGCCGCCGGTCTCCTCGCGAACCGCATCGAGCAGCTTCTCCTTGCCCACATTTACGATTGCCGATGCGCCAAAGCGCAGTGCCGCATCCAAGCGAGCCTCGTCGCCCGCGGCGCCTGCGACAATCGTCTTCACTCCCTCCGCCACCAGCAACTTGAGACAGAGAAGCCCCATCGGACCCGGGCCTGAAACCAGGACGGTGTCGCCGATTCGTACCTCGGTCAGTTCGGTGACCGCCTGTATCGCAGCCGCGAAGGGTTCACTAATCGCCGCCTCTTCCAGGGGAAGGTCGGCTGGAACGCGATAGAGTTGGTCGGGACGCATCACCACGTAGCGAGCGAAGCCGCCGTTCACCCCGTGTCCCATACCCCGCCGGTTCGGGCAGAAGATAAACTTTCCCGACAGGCAATATCGGCAGCGGCCGCAGGTAACGGCGGTCGCTCCAAGGCAGGCTACAGTTTCGTCAAGTGCAACACCTGTGACGTTGCCGCCTGTTTCCACGACCTTTCCAGCAATCTCATGCCCCAAAATGACCGGAGGATAGTTGCGGAAAGTATCCTTCAGGACGTGAATGTCGGTACCACACACCCCGCAGAATGCAACTTCCACTTTTACCTGATCTGGCCCACACGCAGGTTCCTCCACATCAAGGATGTCGACGTTCCCTTCTCCGGAAGCGTATTTAACCAGCGCTCTCATCATTCAGGAGATCGCAATGCTTAGCATGATTCCAACCGCAAGCGGAAATTCGTATGGCACGCCTTTCATGGCGAGAGTTCTGCCACCAGGCTGTCTTTTGATTCGATTGCATTATATAGTTGGACTTGCGCATGAGGCAGATCGTCCTTCGCAGCCCGGGAGAGTTTGTCAAACAGGATGTGTCCGTCCCCACATTTTCTCCGGGAGAAGCACTCGTTCGCATCCGCACGGTAGGCGTCTGTGGAAGCGATTTTCACGCATTCACTGGAAGCCATCCTATCTATACATATCCCAGAGTGCTCGGGCATGAGCTGGCCGGAGAAATAGTCGAGGTTAGCGCGAATGATTTCGGCATCCGCGCCGGCGACCGCTGCGCTATAGAACCGTACATCAGTTGTGGGCGGTGCAAGCCGTGCAAGGCAGGCCGCACCAACTGTTGCGAAAAGCTTCGCGTGATCGGGATTCACGTGGACGGCGGGATGCAGGAGTTCCTGCCCGTTCCCTTATCCCTTCTGCACAAGTCGGAACAACTTTCGCTGGAAGAGCTTGCCCTGGTAGAAACTCTGGGAATTGGAGCGCACGCAGTAAGCCGCAGCAAAATTGGGCAAGGACAATCCGCGCTCGTCGTGGGAGCTGGTCCGATTGGGCTCGCCGTGGCCGAGTTCGCCCGAGCTGCGGGGGCGGAAGTCTGCATCGTAGAGAAAAGTCAATGGCGTAGGGACTTCGCAATCAGCATGGGGATGAAGGCAGTGGCTGAGCCGGGCGGCCTCCTTTCAGATGTTGTCTTCGACGCGACCGGAAGCGCCGGCTCAATGTCGCAGAGCCTGTCCTATGTCGCCCCTGGCGGTTCCCTGGTGTTTGTTGGTCTGACCAAGGAACCGGTGATGCTGAACGATTCGCAGTTGCACACGCGCGAGGTGACAATCTACGCCAGCCGCAACAGTCGTGGGCAATTCCGGCGAATTATCCGCATGCTCGAAGAACGCCAGATCAAAACCGTCCCGTGGATTACAGACCGTATGGCACTGGCGCAAGTCCCCGCAGAATTCAAGGATCTCTCCAGCCGGCCAACGTTGATTAAAGCAATCGTCGATGTAGAAGAGGCCAGAACCTAAAGACACGATATTTTCCATCAGTGCTGTCCGTCTGTATTTGCAACCTTTCCATCCTCCGTTTGAATCCGCCTCCTCCGGGCTCTCTCCGGATCAATACTTCCAGATACAATGCACGGTGGCTTCTCCGATCCCCATGAAGAGATGCTTGATTCGCCAATCCGTAATTCGCCAATCCATAATTCGCCGATTTCTAATTCAACGACACATATTTCTATGTGTGCTAGTGTGTGCCAGCCTGGCGCCGCCCCTTTTCGGCAGGGAGAATGTTCACCGCACCTGTCAGATTCGAAGCACAACCTTTCAAGGCTGGGCTGCGGAAGAGATCTCAAACGAATGGTTGCAGCTGAGCGTCGTCAAGGAACTTGGCGGGCGGCTGATGCAGGTCAGCTTCGCCGGTCACCCATATCTCTTCGTGAATCCGAGGTACAAGGGCAAGTACATCCCTCCTGCGCAAGCCAACGGCCAATGGATCAACTACGGAGGAGACAAGCTCTGGCCGCTGCCCGAGGGCCGGGGCGATCAGCAGCACTGGGCGGGGCCCATTTCCGATGTGCTGGATGACGGCGATTACGATCTGAAGGTGATCTCGCAAGCTCCGGTCTGCACGGTTCGTCTGGAGGGCCCCGCCGATCCAGTTACCGGCTTGCAGTACTCTCGTGAAATCGGACTGAGAGCGGACTCGCCGCAGATTTCATTCCACGCTGTAATGAAGAACGCCAGTGGACATCCGATTCGATGGTCCATGCAATCCGTCACCCAATACGACACATCCGATGTTCGCAACCCAGCCGAATACAACCGGAACTTTTGGGCCTTTACGCTGATTAATCCACTCAGCGTATATTTCAGCGGCTATCAGGTGCGCTCGGGCCTCGCCGATGATCCTTCCTTTGCGGTGGACGGCGGACTCTTCAAGTTGCACTGGACGTTCTTGGAGAATGAAGTGTGGCTCGATTCTGTCGTCGGATGGCTGGCCGTGGTGGACGCCGACAGCCAGTTTGCGATGGTGGAACGATTTCAGCCGGTAAAGGGTGTGGACTATCCCGGCAAAGCGTCGTTGATCTTCTACAAAAATGGCGCGTCGTTGCAGTTGGACGAGAATGACAAGCCCGTGCTTCGTTCTTCGGAGGTCGAAAGTACTCCTTATTACATGGAAGCTGAAATCAACAGTCCCCTCGTGGAACTGCAACCCGGCGAAACCCGCAGCATGGATACCAGCTGGTGGCCGACGCGCGCCGATGGCCAGGTTCGCGACGTTCTCAACGCGGCTCTGATTCTTTCGCCGCTTGCCGCTGTGGCTTCCAACGATTCGATCGTGCTTTCCGGATCGTTCGGCGTTTTCTTTCCCGGCAAACTGCAGGCCCATCTTTTCGATTCTCAAGGACTGGAACAGCAGACCCTCGATCTGATATCAGTCGAGCCCCAGACGCGGGTCCAGCTCCGCCAGGAAGTGAGACCGTCGAAACGTCCGGCACGGGTTTCGATTCACCTGGTTGACGATCAGGGGATTGATCGCGGTAGCCTGGGAGAAGCACTAGTTTCAACTGCAGCGTTCTAGACCAGCGGGCTGCGGCAACACTCACTCCATCGCAGACACACCGTACAACACACTGCCATGCGGCGGCAGGATCACGCTCACGCTATCAGCAGAACCCAGATCTTTTCGTTCCCACAGATCTCTGACTCTGTACTTGCCCGCCGGAAATTCCAGATCTTTCCACGAATACCGGACGTTCTGAATTGCCTCACCCAGGTTGAAGATGGCCAGATAATGCTCATCCGCCTTAGCCGAATTTGCTACCCACACCACAATCTTGTCCGTCGTGATTACTGGATGATTGCCGGTTGAATGTTGGTCCACCGCGATGACCTCGGGATTGGTCAGCAAAGAAGTTGTCCATGCATCGGCCTTGGGCAAGTCCCCGCCGACCATCAGGGGCGACGGAAAAATGCACCAAAGCGTGACAAATGTTCTCTGCTCATCGTGCGTAAGTCGGGTGAAGCGCGGCTGGCCCCACCCGGGAGCCGGACCCAGATATCCCAGCGGCAGCATGTCGGCATCCGGCCAATGCTCCGGATTGCGCCTTGCCCGCCCACTTCGCCACGTTCGCAAACTGATCTCCCAATCCCTGCGGATAGTCGACCGTGCTATGCCAAAGGTCCCAGATGTCATTCGAAATTCGCCACATCTGCGCGTACTTCCGCATCTCATCTGTTTTCTCCAGAGGCGCCGGCCCGGGCGATAAACTCAGAACAATCGGCCGTCCGGTTTTTGCCAGCGCAGTGCTCAACATGCGGATCTCATCGCCTTTGTAGGGACGGCTGCTGATGCAGTCCACCTTGATCAAGTCCACTTCCCAACTGGCATAGAGTTTAGCGATTGAGTCGTAGTAGGCTTGTGCTCCCGGCTTCGAACCATCAATTCCATAGTTGTCGAAGTTCCACGGACAGGTATCGGAAGAATCGGCGGCATCGGCGGCGCGGAAAGACGACCCGGCAATCGGAAGATTTTTCTCCACCGCCAGTTTCGGAATGCCGCGCAGAATGTGAATCCCAAACTTCAGGCCGAGCGAGTGGACGTAGTCAGCCAGAGGCTTGAAACCGGCATCGTTCGCAGCCGACGGAAAGCGGTTCACGGCCGGCGTATAACGGCCGGAGCCGTCCATACTGTACTGCGAAGTCTTCGAGTTCCCTTCCGGGATCGGATTGGTGACAAACCACTCCATGTCGACCACAACATACTGCCAGCCAAAGGACTTTAAGTGTTCGGCGAGCCACTGCGCGTTGGCCTTGACGTCGGCCTCTTTGACCGTGGTGCCGTAGCCGTCCCAACTGTTCCATCCCATAGGCGGTGTCGCGGCCAACGGAGAGGGCTGGGTCTTCCCTTGCAGCATGGCCGCCTGTCCCACCATCAAAGTCGCCGAACAAAAAAACAGCGCCAGGCCCTGGCAGTAAGCGCGTTTCTTCATATTGGTTTCTCCACTGCCTCGTTGGCGTAACATCGCCATAGCATTTGGGCCGTGGCGCTCACTGGTCGGAGACGGTTGGCTAATTTATGAATGCGATTATACGCACACAATACGGACCACCGGACGTGGTGCAGTTCGCGGAGGTAGAAAAACCTGCGCCTGCAGACCATGAGGTCTTGATAAAGCTTTATGGCGCATCCGTAAATCCAGTGGACTTGTTCTGCATGAAAGGTGCGCCGTTCATCCACTCCATTCCAGGCCTGCGCACGCCAAAAGTCAAAGTCCTGGGCTGTGATATCGCCGGGCGAGTTGAAGCGGTTGGCAAAAACGTTAAGGAGTTCAAGCCACGCGACGAGGTATTTGGGGTGACGGGTTTCGCAGGGGGAGGATTTGCCGAGTACGTGTGTGCTCCCGAAGATAAATTGGCGCTGAAGCCGGCCAACCTCTCGTTTGAGGAAGCAGCAGCCGTGCCGATCGCGGCAATCACTGCACTTCAGGGTCTTCGTGATAACGGACGGATCCAGCCGGGCCAGAAGGTTCTGGTTGAAGGCGCGTCTGGCGGTGTGGGTACGTTTGCAATCCAGATTGCCAAATCATTCGGGGCCGAAGTCACTGCCGTGTGCAGCACGCGGAATGTAGACACGGCGCGATCGCTTGGCGCCGACCATGTCATCGATTACACCCAGGAGGATTTCGCGAAGAGTGGACAACGTTACGATCTCATCCTGGCTGCGAACGCACATCACTCAATTGCCGAGTACAGGCACGCGCTTAGCCCGGACGGAATTTATATCGCAGCCGGCGGTGGTGTGGGTCGAATCCTCCAGACTCTGCTCCTGGGACCATTGCTGTCGCGGATCGGGCGCAAACAGGTATGTTTCTTTCTGGCAAAAATAAACCGGAAGGATCTGATTTGCCTGAAAGATCTTCTCGAAGCCGGAAAGGTTGTGCCCGTCATAGATAAACGTTATCCGTTGAGCGAGGCGGCGGAAGCTCTCCGTTATCTCGCAAAAGGACATGCGCAAGGAAAAGTCGTAATCACCGTCAAACAGTAACTGCCGTTAACAATGGACGGTCGTCCCTGCATATGCTCCGTTCTGGGCAAATTTAGAGGAACACGGCACTAGCCGCAGCATTGCACTCTGGTGATTTTCCCAGGTGCGCGCCGCTTTCACTTCCCCGCGGACGTTCCCTTTGTCACCTGCTCGTACCAGAGCCGGTGATGGGTTCTTGCCCAAGTCTGTGGTCACTTCTCCTCGAATGATCGAAGTGAAGCCGCCGCGGACCATGGCCGTGCCCATGTAAACGTGAATGATGAAGCCGCCGATGGTCGCCAGAGCCGCGACCACGTGAACCGTGACGGCGAGATAGCGCAGCCAGCGAAGACTCCACGGAATCGATTCGACGAACCACAGCCCGACGCCCGAAATCAGCAGCAGGATCACGCCATAAAACATCAGCCAGAAGAATAATTTCTGGCCGTAGTTAAAGCGGCCGATGGGCGGCAGTTTCTCATCCTCGTTCTCGATGTAGTACTTCATCGCCTTCGACCAGCGCCGGTCGGCGTCGGTGGTCTGCATGTCGCGGCGCCACATCTTGTACATCCAGAACACCGACAGCGTGAAGCCGAGGCCAAACCAGGGATGCCAGAAGCGGGCCGTCGGGCCGCCGCCCACCAGGGTGGCCAGCCAGTACATATAAGGAGACCAGAAGGCGAGGCCGGTGATCAGGCAATAGATGTAAGTCAACGCGGCGAGCCAGTGATGAATGCGCTCGCTCAGCGTATAGCGAAGAATGCGGCCGTCAGTTTCGCCGAGCGATGCGTCTGGAGGAAATGACCTGCGAGGTGCTCACGGCTGTCCTCCCTTTTCATCCGTCAATCATCGTGCTTCGTGCATCGACTTGCTTGGGACCGAAGCGCAGGTAATGCAAGGTCACGCCGACGATGCCGCCCAGCATGGCGAGATTTCCGATCCACTTCGCGGGTCCCTTCCAGAATCGCACCACCCAGGGAATGTGCGGATCCTTCGGCAGCCCGCCATACGCCTCGGGATTGGTGGCATCGTGAAGCACATAGATGACGCCCGTTCCGCCTACGCCCGGCGGATCGTAGACGCCTGCTTTTTCGAAGCCGAAATTCTCGCGAAGCTGAGTGGCGCGAGTCTCCGCCAGATCCTTCATGTCCTCCTTGCGTGCCGAAATGCAGACAGCCCGTGGGACACGACTTGATGCACGCCGGTTCCAGTCCCTCGCTCACCCGGTCGACGCAAAGCGTGCACTTGAACATCTTTTTGGTCGCGGGATTGAACTTCGGAATATCAAACGGGCATCCGCTGACGCAGTATCCGCAGCCGATGCAATTCTGCCTGCTGAAAATCCACGATGCCGTTGGTGTATTGCACGATGGCGCCGTCGGCGGGGCAGGCCGCGAGGCAGCCGGGATCAGCGCAGTGCATGCACTGGTCTTTGCGCATCAGCAGCGTGACGCTGCCGTCTTCGCGCTCGTGCTCGTTGAACTTGATCAGGTTCCAGTAATTCCACGACGTCTCCGGCATGGTCTGGTAGCTGTTGTCGAAGACCGTGTCGGTGAATGTGTATCCGTTCCACTCGAGACAGGCGACTTCACAGGCTTTGCAGCCGATGCAGGTCGTAGTGTCGACCAGTTTGCAGACCTGGTAGTCGCGCTCCACGTCGCTCCGGTGCGCCCGGCGAGCCGGAATTCTCGATGCGTTGCCTGACTCATGAGACATTGCAATTGAGTTCGGTAATTGGTAACTGAACCTGCTTCGGCCTGGCTCATACATTCCCATTACTCACTCCTTCATGCCTTCTCCAGCTTACCAGAAAGCCCTTGAACTCCGGCGTGTACGCGTTGGGATCGACTACCGTCGGCGTAAGCCGGTTGCAGGATCGTCCTCGCATTCCTGCCTTCGTCTTCCTGAATGCCGCGATAACCCTGATGGATCGGAATGCCGATCTGGTAGATCTTCTTGCCGTCAATCGTCATTGGCTTGATGCGCTTGGTGACGAATGCCTTGGCGACGTAGTAGCTGCGCGCGCTGGTGACCTTCACTTTGTCGTTGCCCTTGATGCCCAGCTCGTTCGCCAGTTCGACCGGAATCTCGACGAACGGCTCGGGGATGAGCTGCACGTTCATCGGATTGTTCTTGGTCCAGTAGTGATAGTGCTCGGTGAGCCGGTAGGTGGTGCAGATGACATTGAAGCCGTCGCCCGGCGTGGCGTACTTGTCCGCTGGCGTCTTCAGCTTCTTGACCACCGGATTGTTCGACTGGTTCGGATGCAGCGCGTTTTGCACCGGACTCTCGATCGGTTCGTAATGCTCGGGAAAGGGTCCATCGGCGAAAGCGCCAAAGGCGCAAAGATCGGCCCACGCCTTCCGGGTTCATGATGAACGGACCCATGTGGTCTTTGGGCGGGAGTCGGCCTTGAAGTCCGGCACATCGTTGCCTACCCACTTGCTTGCCGATTCGTTCCACCAGACTTGCTCGCCGCGATCGGATCCCAAGGCTTGCCCTCCAGGTCGCAAGAGGCGCGGTTGTACATCACGCGGCGATTCGCCGGCCACGACCACGCCCAGTTCTGATAAATTCCGAGACCAGAGGGATCGTCGGTTCCGCGACGCGGGTCATTGCGTCCTGCTTCCGTCCAGGAGCCGCAATAGAGCCAATTTCCAGCAGGCGTGGTGCCGTCGTCCTTCAGCCAGGCGAAGCCCGGCAGTTGCTGGCCCGCTTGATGGTGACCTGCGCGGTCTTCGGATCGGTAAGATCGGCTAGCGCCTTGCCGTTGATCTCCTTGGCCAGGTCGGCCAGCGAGCGGATTGTGCGGAGTCGTGTATGGCCAGGTCAGGATTGAGAATCGGGTCCGGAAACTTGCCGCCTTCTTTCTTGTAGAGTTCGCGCACCCTGAGAAAAATTTGCGCCACGATGTCCTGATCCAGCCGAGCCTCGCCCGGGAGGAGGAACCGCAACGTTTTTCCATTGCAGCCAGCGCGCCGAGTTGGTCATCGATCCGTCTTTTTCGGCGAAGCCGGCGCAGGGCAGCCGATAGACCGTAGTGTTGATGGTCTTCATCTCCTCCGGCGTAATTCCTGGCGACTTCCAGAATTCGCTGGTCTCATCCGGATAGATTTCGCCAACGACGAGCCAATCAGCTTTCTTGAGTGCATCGATGTTTTTCTGCGAGTCCGGCCCGATGGCAACGCCGTTCATGCCGAAAGCGAACATCCCTTTGACCGATCCGCGGTACATGTTGTCCCAGATCTGTGTCCACGAATAATTGCGATCCACCTTCGGCAGTAGTGGAAGGCCCAGTCGTTTTCTTTCGTGGCGGCCGTCGCCGTACATCGCCTTCAGGAACGACACCGCAAACTTCGGAGTGTTCGACCAGTAGTTGAACGAATCCCATCGGCGCCGGCTTGCGATGCAGTGGGCGTAATGCGTCTCGATGTAGGTCTTGCAAGATCCGTGTCCGCCGGGATTGGGCACTTTCAGGTAGCCGGGCAGACTGTCGAAGACTCCGGCCATGTCGGTGGCGCCCTGAATGTTGGAGTGGCCGCGCAGAGCGTTCACGCCGCCGCCGGCGCGCCCCACGTTGCCGAGCAGCAATTGCAACATGGCCGCGGTGCGAATGATCTGCGTGCCGAAGCTATGCTGCGTCCATCCCACCGCATAAATGATCGTGGCCACCTTCTTCATGTCGCCATCTTTGCGGACGGAAGTGAACAGGTCGGCGGCCTTCAGGAACTGATCTTTCGGAATGCCGGTGATGCGCTCGACCATCTCCGGCGTGTAGCGCGAATACTGCTGCTTCAGCAGCTGAAAGACGCAGCGCGGATGCTGCAGAGTGAGGTCGTAGGCGACCTTCGTCGCGGCATGCATGCGGCAATCGGCGAACGTGATGGTGTTGCAGCTGCGTCACCGGCGTGGTCCCTGCTGATTTTGCGCGTGGCGGCAGGTGGCAGCATGTGTGCGGCAGCAGCGCTCGCTCACGTCGCCGCCTTCCTCATAATTCCAGGTAGATCGGTCGTAGGTCTGAGTGGCCGCGATCGAAACCGGAGTACAAACCGTCTTCCGGCAGCTTGAAACCCTCTTTCACGATGAAGGCAGCGTTGGTGTAATTGAGCAGATAATCCTTCGCGATGCGGTTGTTCTCGATGGCGTAGCTGAATCGACGCCGCCCAGAAATGCGATATCAGCTCCGGCGCGAATCTGAAGGAACAGATCCGAGGTCGCAGCCGTGCGCGTGAAGCGCGGATCGACCACGATCATCTTCGCGTTGCGGGTCTTCTTGGCTTCAATGGCCCACTTGAAGCCGCAGGGATGGTTCTCGGCAGGATTTCCGCCCATGATCAACATCATGTCGGTGTTCTTGATGTCGATCCAGCCATTGGTCATGGCCCCGCGTCCAAATGTTGGTCCCAAACTTGAGACCGTGGGGCCGTGTCAAACCCTGGCCTGGTTTTCTATGTAGGTGAGCCCCAGGCTGCGCATGGTCTTGACGACCAGATAATTGAACTCGTTGGTGTCGGTGCAGCCGCCGATCCAGGCGATGCCTTCGCAGCGGTTCACGGTGTGTCCCTGCGCGTCTTTCTCGATGAAGGTGTCGTCGCGCGTCTTTTTCGTCCAGCTGCGCGATCTCATCGATGCGCTTGCGTCCACGCAATATCTTCCCAGTGATCCGAGCCGGGCCGGCGCACCTGCGGCTTCAGCAGCCGCCGCGGATTCAGGATGTCCTGCTCGAGCGACGCTCCCTTGGGACACAGCGTGCCGCGATTGATGGGATGATCGGGGTCGCCCTCGACGTGGATCACCTGCGGCGTCACGTTCTTGGCTTTGTCGCCAATCGTATAAATAAGGACGCCACAGCTCACCGAACAATACGGACACGTGGATCGCGTCTCGGTGGCGCGCGCAATCTTGAGTTCTTTCAGCTGCGCAACCGCGGGAGTCAGATCAAATCCGAGGAGAGAGAAAGCTCGCGCCACCAGTCAGCGCACCTTTGAGGAAGGTTCTGCGGGAGAGTTCCATCGTGTCCTCCAACCGCTTCATTCGCAATTGGTGACGACCGCGAAAAAGAATCTCGCGGCCGAACCGCACCCCATACTACGAAAACTATAGTCGCGACCGTTGCCGGCAGTCAATCTGCGAAAGGTTATGTAGCCGGATGAGACTCCAAGATCCACACAGTTGCCTGCCACGAGTCGAAGCCCCATAATCGCCCGGTGGCCAAGAATCCATGGCAGCAGCGCATCCGGCGTGCCGAACAACTCGCCGCGCAGCATCCCTTCGCGGCTGAAATTCTCGGCTTTTACATTCACGTGGCTCGCTTCCAGCAAGGCCTCTGGCGAGAAGACTCCTGTGTATCTCCGCGGACCCCGCAGTCTTGTTATCCGGCCGGTCGGAATTTGTGGATCTGCTCGCACAGCTTTCCGGAATTTCTGTCTTTGGTTGAAGGAAGTGCTCCAGCGAGCTTTGCACAAGTTGCGCACCAGTTGCGCGACGCGCTTCCCAGTTCATGGTCTGACCTTGCTCGACCACTCCTGGTCAACCAGTAACAGGCCGCCCTCCGGCCCTCAGGAATTCCTGGCCTGAAGCCTTTCTTCAGCCCTACGCCGAATCCGCCCGCTCTAGCGCTCGGTTGCAACTCGAAGGCTACACCCATCCACTGTGCCCGTTTTGCAATCGTAAGCCAGCCTTCGGCGTCCTCCGCCTGCAGGGCGACGGCGCACGCCGCAACCTGATTTGCGGCTTCTGCCTCTGTGAATGGGAGTTCCGGCGCATCGTGTGTCCCGCATGTGGCTCAGGAGGACCAAGCCAAACTCCCGGTGTACACGGCCGCACAATTTCCGCACATTCGGGTGGAATGCTGCGACATTGCCAGACCTACATCAAGTCTACGGATCTCACTAAGAACGGACTGGCTGACCCTTTTGTCGACGAACTTGCGTCGGTCCCGCTTGACCTTTGGGCGCAAGAGCACGGCTACACTAAACTTCGTGCCAATCTGTTCGCAATGTGAGCGGACCAGGACTCGTCGTTCTTCTACCCTCTGGCATCTCCGGGCAGAAGGGTCCAGTAGATCGCCCCCCTTCGCTCGAAGAGGAGAAGCTCTTGCCGCTTCTAAAACACACCACACTCATAGGGAAGATCAGCCTCTCGATCGTCCCGTAATTCTTGAGTACCGCATTTTTTACGTCCACAGTGTTACGTGATGGTTACAGAACTGTGAAAATCTGATGAATAGGGAGCCTCGTGGCGAGAATTGACATCTTGGGGGCAAAACAGGATGGGCGCGAAATCGTTATCACTCGATTCCTGATGCTACTCAACCGCTGACATTCTGCGGAAGGGAGCTATCAGTTTGCGATGTCGAAATAACGCACTCGCAGTCGCGCAGAAGCCTCCGAGAAGTCCTTCGGCGGGGCCTCAGAAGCTCCATGTATCTGTGGGGGCATAGTTCGGCAAGCGCAGCTCGTCTTTTGAGAACCGGCCCAAATAGCCTGGTCTCTGTTGCGTCTCGTCTGGCCAGAATACAGCGATGGAAATTTCGTCATATGAGTTTATGCCGCTGCCACCAGATGAGAAAGCCGCGATGGCTACGCCCTCGTAAGATGTCATTGCAGCGTGGCCCGCATGAAAGGTCCACCGACTTGCGGGAATCGACTTTATCAGCCGACACACCTCTAGTCGGTTGTTGGACGTGTGGGCAGCTTTCAGATCGTCGGCAAACATGGTTTGAAACCTCGCTTTCTGACACGCCACCTGCCGTGAAAAGATGCCGTACAGGCTGGATTCTTCAAGGCAAAAATCGGCCAATTTTGGCGACCATTCACCTGGCTCGGGTGTTGGCGAACGCTACGGTACAGCATACATCTCGCGTTTGTGGAATATTCCGTCGCCCAGGGTTGGATCAGCCGAAAGATCGGGCAAGCTATCCCACACCTCGCTCGCACCTTTTTTCGGTAACATGGGGTGTCCTGGCGGGGCAGTCTCCCATGATCGAGCAATTCGACTTCTCCGATCTCCGCGAACTTTTTGCCAAAGCCAACGAGGAGAAGTCTGGCGACCAGTTGGCCGGCATTGCGGCGCGATCGGAACGAGAGCGAGTCGCGGCGAAACGCGAGCTTGCCGACTTGAGTCTGGCCGAAATTGTACGTCGGCCACTGATCGACCCTTCCGAGGACGATGTCACCCGCCTGATCCTGGAGACGTTCGATCAGGAAGCTTTTCGCACAATCGGGAGCATGACGGTCGGAGAGTTTCGCGAGTTCCTGCTCGACGACGAAACCACGGGCCCGAACT
The DNA here is from genome assembly GCA_963696825.1 of Terriglobia bacterium. GTDB lineage: Bacteria > Acidobacteriota > Terriglobia > Terriglobales > Acidobacteriaceae > JAIQFF01. Next base: position 348,771 of record CAVOLN010000004.1, on the reverse strand, counting down.
TACAGCAACTGCAACGCGCCATCATCCCTGAAATTGCGGCCGCCGTAACCAAATTGATGAGCAACAAGGATCTGGTGCTCGCGGCTGCAAAGATCCGCAACATCACACGTTGTCGCAACACCATGGGCGAGCGTGGAGTGTTGGGCATCCGCGTGCAGCCGAATCACCCTGCCGACGACATCGGTGGAATCCTTCTGGCAGCATTCGAGGGACTGCTTTACGGATGTGGAGACGCAGTCATCGGAGTGAATCCGGCTACCGACTCAGTCGAAACGGTCAGTGCGATCCTGTCCGCTTTGAATCGCCTGGTCGACGTATACGCAATTCCCACCCAGACCTGTTGCCTGGCGCATATCACTACTCAACTGGCGGCATTGAATCGCGGGGCGCCGGTCGATCTTCTTTTCCAGTCGGTCGCGGGTACGGAAGCAGCCAACCGCAGCTTCGGAATCACCCTGAGCATGCTGCGGGAGGGTTACGAACAGGTGTCTTGAGCATCATCGCCAACGAGATGTCTGCTGGGCCGGGAATGACGTCATGTACTTCGAAACTGGTCAGGGCAGCGCCCTGTCCGCCGAGGCGCATCACGGAGTCGATCAGCTCACGCTCGAAGCGCGAGCTTACGGCGTCGCGCGGACTTTCCATCCTTTCCTCGTCAACAGTGTCGTTGGTTTCATCGGGCCTGAGTATTTGTACGACGAGAGGCAGATCATCCGCGCCGGGCTGGAGGATCATTTCATGGGTAAGTTACTGGGCTTACCGATGGGTTGCGATGTCTGCTACACAAATCACGCTGCCGCCGATCAAAACTCGGCTGACAATCTGCTGCTGCTTTTGACGGCTGGCGGGATGCAACTACTTCATGGGCGTGCCATGTTCCGACGACGTGATGCTGAACTACCAATCCACCAGCTACCACGATGCGTTGGCGGCGCGACGCCTCTTCCAGCTGAGTCCAGCACCGGAGTTTCTGGCATGGCTGCAGAATACGGGGATTTACCTTGGAACGGAACCAGCGTCGCTCGACTCGTCCGCACGGCGCCAACTCATGCGCGGTTTGGAATCCTCCCTGGAGAAGACTGTCTGAATGGCTGCCGAGGAGGACAAACTCGCCCAGCCCCATCACTTACGCGAGTCTGGCTTGCCCGAACATGGCTTGCCCGCGCACGATCTGTCCCAGAACGAATTGCCCGAGCGTGACTTGCCCGAGATCGTTAGAAAGGTTCGGGCACAGACTCCGGCGCGCCTGCTAACAGGCCGCAGCGGGGCGGCGTATCGAACGAATACTCAAATGGAGCTGCGTGAAGCGCATGCGGCCGCGCGTGATGCGGTACGCGCGGAGTTGAATCTGCTTGGGGATCTCGGCGACGAATTTGTTGAGAGATGGAATCTGTTTGAAGTCTGCTCCCGCGCTGCGAGCAAGGATGAGTATCTTTTGCGCCCCGACTTGGGACGTCTTCTGAATGATGAGTCGCGCCCGGAGGTGATCAGGCGGTGTGCCACCGGAATCGATTTGCAAGTCGTGATCGGCGACGGGCTTTCAGTAACCGCCGTCGCCATGCAGGTTCCGCGATTATTACCGCTGCTCTGCGAAGGAGCAAGAACTCGAGGTTGGAGTTTCGGCCGGACATTTGTGATTCGTTACTGCCGCGTGGGAATTCTCAACCAGGTCGGTCACTTGCTTCTCCCCCAGGTTGCGGTCCTGCTGATCGGCGAACGGCCAGGTCTGGCAACCGCGGAAAGCCTATCGGCCTACATGGCATACCGACCGAAAGCGTCCGACACCGACGCTGATCGCAACCTCATTTCGAACATCCACGCTCGGGGCGTGAGCACAGAGCAAGCCGCCCAGCGGATTCTAAATCTGGCAGCCTCGATGATGAAAACTCTCAAGAGCGGGTGCGAACTTCGCGAAGAGCTGCCAGCCATCACTCGCCAAGCCCAGATCGCATCGGATAGATCGTCCTGAGCGGTTTCACCGAGCGAGTGAATCCTCGCCCAGTTCTCCAGACGGCGAAAGTAGGATCAATGTCGGTGAAGTGACTGTTGGAATCAGGGAAACCCCTATAACGCTACGGTTAGGGCTTCGAAACCAGGTTACCCGATTACTTACCAATTTCGAGCGCAGTGTAGGGGACGTAGTTGTGCGCCTTTCGTGGCGACGATAAGTCCGACGCTCCTGTTCTCTACTCGTCTTCCATCGAATCGTGACTTCAGTAATGAGTTTATTGCCTACTTTCTTTACGACGCCTACCGCGAACACCGATATTAGTAAACGGTGAAAAATGTCATACCGGTCGCATCAGCTAATCACCGGTTCGGTTTTGGTCGCCGATGATCAAGACTCGAATCGTGAGCTGTTGAAAGAACTCCTCACAGCCCAGGGATACACGGTGATCGCGGTGTCGGATGGCGCAGCTGCGTTGGCAGAACTCGCGCAAACGCCAATTGACCTGGTGCTTCTGGACGTGATGATGCCTCGCATGAACGGGTTCGAGGCGTGCGAGAGAATCAAGGCCAACCCGGACACATATTTAATACCTGTCATCCTAATTACTGCACTATCTGACAAGCAGGACAGGCTCGAGGGAATCAAGGCTGGAGCGGACGATTTTTTGACCCGCCCCGTAGATCGAACCGAACTGCTCGCTCGTGTCAGGTCGCTTCTCAAACTTAAGCAGCGCACGGACGAGTTGGAACGGGCGGAATCGGTTCTATTCACCTTGGCCAGGAGTATTGAGGGCAAGGACCCTTATACCCACGGTCATTGTGAGCGATTATCGGAGTATTCAGCCCGGTTAGGTGAGCATCTCGGGTTTTCGGAAGATCAGATTATCGCGTTGCGACGTGCCGGAGTCGTACACGATGTGGGGAAAATTGCTGTACCGGATGCAATTCTGTTGAAGCCAAGTAGTCTGACTCCGGATGAATGGAAGCTGATTAAGGAGCATCCGGTAGTGGGCGAGCGCATCTGCGCGCCCTTGAAATCGTTTCGTTTCGTGCTTCCGATCATTCGACATCATCACGAAAAATTTGATGGTTCTGGTTATCCGGATGGGCTTCGAGGAGAGGATATTCCGGGGACTGCCCGTGCTCTGCAGATCGTCGATGTTTACGACGCCCTGACCACGGATAGACCTTACAAGCGGGCTTTTTCCATCACCGATGCGCTGCAAACCATGAAACAAGAAGTCGCAAAAGGCTGGTGGGATCCCCACGTTTTCGACGAGTTCGAGCGCCTGGTGAGAAGCGGCACAGCAGATTTTCTGTCTCGTGGTGCTGCTGCAGGTGCAGGGAACTGAAACGGGAAAACTCTTGCCGGGAATACTTTATGAATATGTTGTTTCACCCCCCCACTTTCGGCAAGCGTGTTGCGCTTGGGGTTGCGGCCGAAGCCGCTAGATTTCGCTCGTTGAGATCGATCCGCCACTCTACCGCTGTAATTGTCCTGGTCTTACTGTCTGCCCTGGTAATGAAGGCTCTGGCCGATTCGCAACCAGACCAAAAGGCCGACGGGCCTCTAAAACAATTAAGTCTAGCCCAACTGGGTGAGGTCGAAGTAACGACCGCGTCCAAGGAACCGGCGGAGGTTTGGAAGACTCCGGCGGCGGTGTACGTGCTTACTAACGAAGACATTCGGCGATCCGGAGCCACGAGTATCCCTGAGGCCTTGCGGCTGGTTCCAGGAGTGCAGGTAAGCCGCATCGACAACGATCATTGGGCAGTCGGGATACGAGGATTTGCCGACCAGTTTTCAAAGTCGATGCTGGTGATGGTAGACGGCCGCAGCCTCTACACCCCGCTCTTTGCCGGCGTCTATTGGGCTCTTCAGGACGGCATCATACTCGAGGATGTCGAGCGCATCGAAGTTATTAGAGGACCGGGCGGCACCATCTGGGGTGCGAACGCGGTCACCGGAGTGATCAACATCATCACCAAGCGTGCGAAAGATACGCATGGTGCGCTTGTCTCCACTGGCGGTGGAAATGTTGATCAAGGCATCGGGGGCTTCCGGTACGGCGATGGGAATGGTAGCAACTTCGATTATCGTGTCTACGGCAAGGGCTTCAGCCGCGGGGCGGGTTTCCATTCCGATGACCAAGGGTACGACACCTGGCGATCGGGACAGATGGGCTTCCGCACTGATTGGGACGTCAGGGGCAATAACCATCTCACAATTCAAGGCGATATGTACAAAGGTGGAGTTGGCGAGACAGTGGGCTACGGATCATTCGACCCACCAGAGCAAATTATCTCAAATCAAGCAGTGGCGGTATCCGGAGGCAACCTGCTGGCACAGTGGCGGCACGACCTGCGGGAAGGCTCCGACATCCAGGTTCAGGCCTACTACGACCGCACCTATGCCCTGGGTCCGCATTACCAGGAAACGCGCAACACCTTCGACCTGGACTTTATTCACCATCTGACTCTGGGCGCGCGTCACAATTTCATTTGGGGACTCGGGGCCCGTCTAAGCCCGAGCCAGTTCGTACAGACCGTCCCTACCCTCGATCTCATTCCTCACAACTTTGCAAACAATGTCTTCAGTGGATTCGTCCAGGATGAGTTTGTCATTGTGCCCAACAAATTCTCGCTCACAGTCGGCTCCAAGCTGGAACACAATGACTACACCGGATTCGAGTTTCAGCCCAGCATACGTGGCTTGTGGACGATTACCCCTCGGCAGACGTTTTGGGCGGCGGTCACGCGCGCCGTCCGGACTCCCTCCCGCCTCGAAGAAAGCTTTCGTCTCATAGACTTCGCAGTCGCAAGTCCATTAGTTTATCTGGAAGTCGATGGCAATCAACAACTGTCGGCGGAACGTTTGATCGGTTACGAGGCTGGCTACCGGTCCCTGATAACTCCAAAGCTATACGTGGATATCGCAGTTTTCCATAACAACTATAACGACCTTATCAGTCTAGGAACGCCGGTCGTGACCCTCGACGCTATGCCGACGCCGCCCCACTTCACCCTCCACCTTCCCTTCGCCAACGGGTTGCGAGGCAACACCGACGGCTTCGAAATCGCACCCGATTGGAAACCGTCCCGCTGGTGGCAGATGAAGGCCACCTATTCGTACCTGAATCTTAATCTGGAGAGTATTCCGGGCGTGGTTGACGGCGGCAATTACGTGAGCAAAGACGAGGGCTCAAGTCCGCACAACCAAGTAACTCTACAATCTCGCTTTAATCTGCCCAAAGGATTTGAGTTCGACCAGACCTATCGTTATGTAAGCGCCTTGCCCGCGTTTCTGGTGGGCAGTTATAGCACCGCGGACACGCATTTCGCCTGGCGGGCTACCCGGCAGGTAGAGTTTTCCGTGGTGGGAGAGAACCTGTTCCAGCCTCATCATGCCGAGTTCGGAGGCAACCCCGGACCGCTGGTCGGGATCAAGCGAAGCGTCTACGCACAGATCACATGGAGACGAACCGCAGATTGATCCCCATGAGCCACGCTCCCCACACAGATTTCCTCCGGCGCCCGCCCTCTGGTCGTACTTTCCATCGGCCCTCGTTCACGGCTTTGGTACTCGCGTGGATCGTGATTGCCATTTCGTGCTTGCAGGCACAAGGTGTCAAACCGACGGACTATGACGTGAAGGCCGTCTATCTCTATAATTTTGGCCGCTTCGTCGAATGGCCCTCTAGCGTCACCGCAAAGAGTGACGCGTTTAACGTCTGTATTCTCGGCCAGGATCCCTTTGGGCCCGCACTCGATGCCACCCTTGCAGGCGAGACCATAAGTGGAAAGAGCATCTCTGCCAAACGCATTTCCACTCCACAGGAAGCGCTCAATTGTCAGATTCTTTTCATGAGTTCCGTGGAGGAAAGCCAGCTTAACAAAATCATCGAAGCCCTTGACAAGGGGGCGGTACTGACCGTCAGTGATATGCCCCAATTCTCGCGGCGCGGCGGGATGATCCAGTTTGTAGTCGAAGGAAAGAAAGTCCGATTTGAGGTCAACCTTACTGCCGTCCAACGCGCTGGACTGACTCTGAGCTCCGAACTACTTAAAGTGGCGACCGCCGTAAGGAGAAATCCTTCGCCAGGGGACTGACAAATTATGCTCAGAGTCCGTCATCATTCAATTACTACAAAACTGACCGGAATGAACGTGCTGGTCAGCGGCGCTGCGCTGTTGCTCGCCTGCGCCGCGTTTATTACATACGACCTGGTGAGCTTTCGCGAGGGCATAGTTCACAACCTGTCGATTCAGGCCCAAGTCGCAGGTTCCAACTCGGTTTCCGCACTCCTGTTCAGCGATCCTCATTCGGCGGAGAACACTTTGTCGGCCCTGAAGGCTGCTTCCAATATTATCTCGGCCGGGATCTATACACTGGACGGCCGCCCTTTTGCCACCTATCGGCGCGACAACGGCAGCCAGGATCTCACCCTGCCTCCGATTGCCCTAGGACAGACAGAGTTCCATTGGTTCCAGCATGGTCAACTGGTGCTGGTACACACGATTGTGTTTCAGGGCAAGCCAACTGGCGTGGTGTGCATTCGCTCCGATCTAGAAGAGCTCACGCGGCGGTTTAAGCGTTACGCGGGCATTGCGGGCATAGTCCTGTTGGGATCGCTTGTTGCCGCGTTTCTGGTGGCATCGGTATTCCAGCGCGCCGTCGCTGAACCTATCGTTCATTTGGCAAAAATTGCTCGTATTGTTTCTCGCGACAAGAACTATTCCATCAGGGCCACTCCAACCGGTAATCGGGACGAACCGGATCTCCTGATCGGAGCCTTTAACGAGATGTTGGGGCAAATTCAGGAACGCGAGGCGGCCTTACGACAAGTGCACGAGGAGCTCGAGAAGCGAGTCGAGACACGGACTGCGGAACTCGGTGCCGCCAATAAAGCACTGGAGCTGCAGAATCGGGAAGTCGAACGCGCCACCCGGCTTAAGAGCAAGTTTCTCGCTAGCATGAGCCACGAGTTACGAACCCCGCTGAACGCCATTGTCGGCTTTTCGGACCTTTTGGCTGAGCAAACCGCGGGGCAGCTCAATGATAAACAGAAACGATTTGTAAATCACATCAGACAAGGTTCGTCTCATTTGTTGCAGTTAATCAATGACATCCTGGATCTTTCCAAGATCGAAGCTGGACAACTGGAACTTCACTGTGAAGACTTTCAGATCGCGGAAACCCTCCCTGAGGTTCTCTCCACAATCCGTCCACTGGCAATGGCGAAGAACATCAAGGTCGAGCAGGAGCTGGAAATAAACGCTGCTGTCTTCGCCGACCGCGTCCGCTTTAAGCAGATCTTGTACAACCTGCTAAGCAATGCAGTCAAATTCACTCCCAAGGACGGCCGAATCACTCTCCGTTGTTATCTGGCCGACGTTTCAGTTTGTGTCTCGGTCATGGATACGGGCATCGGCATTCGGCCCGAAGATCAGGCCATGGTCTTCGAAGAGTTCAGGCAAGTCGAAGGGAAAGCTGGTGACTCCCAGGAAGGTACTGGGCTCGGTCTCGCTATTACCAGGCGCTTGGTCGAACAACAAGGGGGGAAGATTTTACTCCAGAGCGAGCCAGGCAAGGGCAGCACATTTTCTTTCACTCTGCCACAGGGAAAAAAGACGGCGCCTTTAGCTTCCATGGCCGGCATGCCTTCCATTCCAATCAGGAGAACAGAGGGCGACAAGTACAAGCCCCTAATCCTTATCGTTGACGACGAGCCTTCCGCACGAGAATTACTGGCCAGCTATTTGCACTCTCAATACCGGATTGCAATGGCGGAATCCGGCAAGGAAGCAATACAGAGAGTCCATGAACTGCGGCCGGATGCGATTACTTTAGACATACTGATGGACAATGGAGACGGCTTTGAGACCTTGGTCGCTCTGCGCAAAGATCCTGAGACCGCCGAATTGCCGGTCATCATCCTGTCCGTGAACGATCAGAAACAGGTGGGTTTTGCTCTAGGAGCATCCGAGTACCTTGTCAAGCCGATTTCCAGGTCTGCGCTGCTGGAAGCAATGCGCAAACATGTTCCCCCGGAGGGGGACGATGACTCAGTGATCTTGCTGGTTGACGACGATCCAAAGACCCTGGAGCTTCTGGAGGAGATCCTGCGATCAGTGGGATACGAAACCCAGAGCGTGCAAAGCGGAGTGAGGGCCTTGGAGGTGCTCTCGTCAAAACTCGTAGGCGCGGTTCTGCTCGATCTACTGATGCCGGGGATGGACGGTTTCGAGGTCATTCGCCACATAAGACAGGAAGAAGTGTTGAGAGCGTTGCCCATTTTCGTTGTGACGGCGAAGACGCTCACGTCACAGGAGAGGGATCTTCTCCGCGACCAAACCCAGGGGCTTCTGCAAAAGAATGGTGATTGGCAGAAGCAGCTTGTTTCCGAGATTAACCGGGTGCTGCAACACAAACGCACACAGGCAGCGGGCCAACTATGAGAAAAATACTTATTGCCGAAGACAACCCAGTCAATCGTGAACTGCTGCACGAACTGCTTGAGGCCCGGGGCTACGTGGTCGAGGAGGCCGGAAATGGCCAGGAGGCGCTCCAGATGATCGCCCAGTCCAGACCGGATGCCTTGCTCCTTGACCTCAATATGCCGGTACTCGATGGTTTTGCTACCGTGCGAAAGATTCGCGAGGATACGGCCATATCTTCTCTGCCGGTGCTTGCAGTTACCGCATACGCAATGCGCGGAGATCGCGAGAAAACATTGGAGGCAGGTTTTGATGGATATTTGTCAAAACCAATCAGCCCTTCAGCATTGGATGCAGAACTGGAACGTATTTGGAACAACCCGAATACTGTGAGCTCCAATCCGGAAGAGCTGGCTCGTTCAGCCCGAAACGTTACCTGAGGGAGCCAATCAGACACTGAGATTCCATTCATGCATTCGCGATCCCTGATCGTTCGCCACGGGCTGCTTGCCATCGCATTCGTATTGTTCTATCTGCTACTGAATCGGCCCGAAGTCATTCTCTTTTCCCGCATCGGATTTGTTGCCTGGTATCCAGCGATCGGTCTGGTTATGGCGCTTTTGCTGGGCGTAAGTCCCTGGTACGCCCTTCTGGCTTGTTTGGCCGACGCCCTTACGGGCAGGATTGTTTACGCTCAGCCGACTAGATCTTTCAGCAGCACACTCGGCGCCGGTGGCATTGCGATCTGTTATGGCGCAGCAGCATACCTGTTGCGCGGTCCCCTGCAAATCGATCTCGGTCTGCGGCGTCGTCGAGATGTGGTCCGCTACGTTTTGGTGTAGTGCCGGCGCCGCCGCGACAGCAACAATCTGTTGGGGTGGCCTGCCTGATTGCGGATCACAGCATTGGCTGGGGGGAATACAAATCGTCCGCGTTTGGGTGGTTTTTAGGCGACAGCATCGGCTTGGTAGGTATTGCACCGTTTCTTCTCGTTCATGTATTTCCACATGTTCGTAACTGGCTCGCGCCGGCGCCCTACAAGCCTCACTCACCCGGAACGCATTCGCCACAGACAACATTGACTTGGAGTGCGGTCGCGGAAACTTGTGGTCAAGGTTTGACGATATTAGGTGTCATGTGGGTGATGTTTGGAACCGAGGATGGGCGTTACGATCATTTTTATCTATGTTTCATTCCGATCATCTGGATTGCCATGCGTCAGGGAGTCCGGCGAGTAGTAACCGGCCTGCTGGTGCTGAATTTTGGAATCGTAGTCGCGATGCATTTGTTCCCCCCAACCGCCGTCCTGTTCGCTAAAGTCGCCCTGCTTATGCTCGTCGTGTCCGCGGTAGGACTCATAGTGGGATCTGAGGTCAGCGAGCGACATCGTCTGGCCCTTGAATCTGAATGAGCAAACCACCTACTTAGACTCGCTGATACAGAATAGCCCCTTGGCGATCGTAGTACTCGACCGAAAAGGGGGCGTCGAACTGACGAATTCCGCCTTCGAGAAACTCTTCCAGTATGACCGGCACGAACTCGCCTGCGGTTGATCTTAGTAACATGGGAACAGCTGACAACGTGGACCAGGACTTGGGACAACTCATTCCGCAGATCTTTGCCGGAAACGCCTTGCACACGACAGTGCGACAGAGGCGGAAGGACGGGCAGGTCCTGGACTTGGCCCTGCACGGCGTCCCGCTGCTGCTAAACGGTGAAACCCGCGGCGCATACTTAATCTACGAGGACGTTTCGGAACAGATCAGGGCAATCGAAGCCCAAAAGCGGCACGCCGAATCTCTGAACCGTTTAGTGAAAGAGTTGGAGCTTCGTACTCAGCAGATGACCGCGCTGAATGAAATGGGGTCCCTGCTTGAGTGTAGTGGGACGGTTAAGGAAGCTTGCACGGTCGTCGGCGATTCCCTGCGAAAACTCTTTCCCGAAGCTCCTTCTGGCGCCCTCTATATATTCAAGTCCTCGCGAAATTTGGTTGAGGCGGTACTGCGGTGGGGCACTATCGCCAGCGCCTCGGAACCGACCTTCTCGCCCGACGACTGCTGGTCGCTACGCCGTGGTCAGCCTCACTGGAGCGAGCATCCCGGTACTGGCGTCTCCTGTCAGCATCTGGTGAAGAGTTCCTCGACCGAGTGTTTATGCGTCCCGATGGTCGCGCAGGGAAACACGATTGGAGTTCTGCATCTCGAATTTAAAAGCGCACCGCATCTCCGACACAGATTCCGGCACGGAGATTGTTCGGGACTCGCATCAGCGCCTGGCTATCAGCGTGGCCTCGCAGATTGCCCTTTCGCTGGCCAGCCTTCAGTTGCGCGAAACCCTTCGTGAACAATCGATTCGCGATCCGCTGACCCGCCTGTTTAATCGGCGCTTCTTGGAGGAATCACTCGAAAGAGAACTGCAACTCGCCAGCCGCAAAAAGCAGTCTCTGGCCGTCCTTTTCCTCGACCTTGACCATTTCAAGAGATTCAACGATACCTTCGGCCACCACGCCGGGGACGTGGTGCTCCAGTCCCTTGCCGATCTGTTTCGCAATTTCTTTCGTTCCACCGATTTATGTTGCCGTTATGGTGGCGAAGAATTTGCCATTATCCTGCCGGAGTCATCTTCAAAAGATGCGGTTCTGCGTGCGGATGCGCTCCGTGCCGAAGTAAAAAATCTTCGACTGAAACATAAAAAGGAATCTCTTGGGTCACTCACAATCTCGGCTGGCGTCGCCGCCTTTCCGGAGCATGGTTCGACCTCCGAGGAGTTGCTCAAGATCGCAGATCAGTGCCTTTATGAATCAAAGTCGCGCGGTCGGGACGTGGTGACCGTAGGTTTGTCGCCAAGTACCATAACCGGAATGGACGGACGTATTCCGCTGGCATAGGTTGTTGTTGCAATGCGATATTTAAACAGTGATTGTGCCGGCAGGCTTGAGCCAGCGAAGCTATTCGTACCGCAGAGCCTCAATTGGATCCAGGCGCGAGGCGCGAATGGCGGGCACCATACCGCTGATTAGCCCGACGGCGCCCAGGATGAGCGTGGCCACGATCAGAGTGCTCGGAGCAATGATCAGGCTGACGTCGCCGCCTTCAGCGTTCTTTGCCATGGCACTGTACAGCGTGACCCTACCGACCGAAAACGAGACCCCATAGGCCAGAACGATTCCCAACGCGCCGCCGATGAAAGTAATGGTGAGTGATTCGGCCAAAAACTGAAACAGGATATGCTTCCTCCGCGCGCCCAGCGCCTTCTCGACCCCAATCTCGCGGGTTCTCTGGGTTACCGAGACCAGCATAATGTTCATAAGGCCGACCCCTCCGATGCCCAACGTAAGCGTACCGATGAAACCCAACAGAATCGTTAGGCCGAGCGTAATGAGTTCGAACTGGTGGACCTGTTCCATCAGGTTAAACACGAACATGGCGCGGCGGTCAGTCGAATTGAACTTGTGCTCGATGGCCATCACCCTGCGAACGGACTGTTCCAAGCCTTCGTAGGCAGTGGTCTCATAGTTGAACCAGATGGAGTCGAGGTAGTGCGTATCCTTAAGGTCGCTCATGGTGGTGAAGGGGATGTAGATCAAGCGGTTCGTATTGTCATCGCCAGCCTGCATTTTAGGGTTTACAACCCCGATGACTTCAACGCTAAGGCCATCGATGCGGATTCGTTCGCCCAGCGCGTTACGCCCGGAGAAGAGCTTTTCTTTGGCCTCGGAGCCAATCACTGCGACCCGGGCGTGCTGCATCTCGTCTTCTGAGTTATAGAAGCGCCCCTCCGCCAGTTTGAGCGCACGGATGGAAACGACGTTGGGGTAATTGCCGGTAACGTTGAAATTGAACGTCCGAGTCTCGTACTGGATATTTGCCTGCTTGGATGCTTCGGGGGTGATCTGAGCGATTTGAGGAATATTGGTGGTAAGCACTTCCACGTCGTAAAGGGTAAAGTGTACCGGCGCACCGGCCTTCTGGCCGCCAGCCTGCATGGAGGTGCGGCCCGGAACCATGATCATCAGCTTGGTACCGAAGTTCGCGAAGATGTTGGCGCATGCCCTGCCAAAGCCGTTGCCATAAGCAAGCAGCAAGACGACTGTGGCTATGCCCCAGGCCATGCCGAGCATAGTGAGGGCGGTGCGCCGGCGGTTGTACTGCATGGCGCCATAGGCCTCTCGGAGCAAATCACGCAGCATCGTCTTGGTCCTGTTTTATTCCTTACGCAACGCTTCCACAGGCTGCAGCATGGCGGCCTTGCGCGCTGGATACAGTCCGGCGGCGACCCCTGCCAGCGTCAAGCTGCCGATTGCCAGAATCGCGGACGCCGGCACCAGTTTAGGAGGATCAAATCCCCCCGGTCCTTGTTGCATACCAAGCATCGCCATCAGACCCGCCAGCCAATCCCATACCGATCAGTCCACTAAGAAATGTGAGAAGAATGCCTTCCAGGAAAAACTGCAGCAGAATACTGCGGTTGGTGGCGCCCAGGGCTTTGCGCAATCCGATCTCGCGGGTACGCTCACTGACCGCCACCAGCATGATATTGATGACACCAATGGCGCCCAGGGTCAGGGTCACGAGTCCGACCGTGCCCAGGAACATGTTCATCGCATCGAAAATCTTGCCTATCATCTCAGCCTGCTCAACTGTATCCAGGTTTTCGAACGCGTCTTCATTACGGTAGTCGAAACCGTGATTACGGGCGATGATCTTGTGAACCTCGTCCTTTGCCAGAAAGTGCTCGGCGGGCACGCGCGGTTGATAGTTGATCAGCGAGATTGAGTTTTGGTGGTTCTCACCCTTAAGCGGAAAATAGGTCGCCATCACCTGGAAGGGAATGTAACCGCGCATGTTGGTCAGGTTTTCGTCACCACGGCCAATGCGTTTGACGGTGCCAATGACCTCAAACCTGATGTCATTGAGGAGAACGGTCACCCCAACCGCGGGTCGTCCGGGAAACAGGTTTCTGGTCAGTTCGTCGCCCAGGACAATCACATTTCGTCTCTGAGTTTCGTCCAGGTGATTGAACCAGCGTCCCTGCTTGAGAGGCAGATACCGGATCTCATTGTACTGAGGCTCTACGCCGACAATTTGGCCGTTGGCGCTGGCAAATTCGCTGACCGCGCGCACGTCATCGCGGGAAAGGAGAGGCGAAGCATTGCGGACGTGGGGAGCTTCCCCGCGGATGTCCGCATAGTCCTGGTAAGTGAGCAGATAGTTGCGGGCGGAGTTCATATTGCCCGCCACCACCGGAGCGCGACCGGGAAAGATGAACATGATGTTTTCGCCGAATTCGGACAGATTGCGCTTATTTCCCGAGCGGAAGCCCTCGCCCAGACCGACGAGTAGCAGCAACGATCCCACACCCCAGGCAACGCCGAACATGGTGAGGAACGAGCGCAACTTATGTGCCCAAAGGGTACGGAGGATTTGCCCCAGAATGTCCAGGATCATTCGCATGTTCACCGATCATAATCACCGATATTGTACCTTTGACGATCTCTGCGACGACAATGTTCGTCCAAAGTGATTCGCACCTATCTCCGAAGTGTAATCGTGGTCTTTGCCCTTCATTGACTAAGGTCTGCCTCGTCCATGACATGGGGCCGACCGTTTCATCGAAGGCGGAAACCTGGCCATTCCTGCCGCCTTGGTAATTGTTCCCGAGTGAGGGCAAGCACGAAGTTGATCACTTGCACGGCTGTGTACCCAGTTGTCGCGGTAGGGACGACCATCGCTGATCGCCCCCCGCACAGATCCGTACGAGCGCGTTTACGCATACGGCTCTTACCAAGGATGAGTAGCGGCAAAGTCTGCTTGCCGCACACCGTGCAATCCCTGGGACATGCGTTTCCCGCTCTGTGTCGGGCGCATGTGAGATTGAACGATGTTCTCCTCAGTCTGTGCCCTTCCCTCCCCGGCCTCCGCGGAAGGTTGCCCTTGCTTGTTCGGCTGGTTCACGGGTACTACGGCACAGTCCGACTTCTCCTGTACGTGCACGTCCGCCGTTCGGTTTATGGCCTTCGCGGACCGGTCTTGATCAGTTAACCAAGACGTGCAGGAGATCTCCCGGTTCTCGTGCATGTTGTTTCTCAGCGTGCGCGGGTTCTTAGACTACGCAGGACCTATCAATCACTCGCGATTAGCGTGATTGACGTTTTGCCTTCCTCCACTCGGAATAGAGTCGGCATCCTGTTCCATCGGCTTTTGTAGGGTCGAGGTCTGGCGCCATGCCCCTTAGGTCCCGCCTACCTGGGGCTCCCCGTTTCCTCTGGGAGTGGACTCACTAGCGGAACCGTAAACCGGTTTCCAGACCCCGCCACTTCGAACGTAGCGTGCGGGTTTCCCGCACTACGCTCTCCCGTTGGCTTCAAGTCAAGGGTTATACGCCCTGTGGGACAGGAGCAGCTTTCGCGCGCGCTGGCCGTCGCATCCTATAGTCGTTGTATAGGCCGAGCATGCCGTAGATCCACTCGCTACTCCACCGTTTCCATCCCTTGCCTTTGCGCAGTCTGGATCGCATCAGATGCCGCCGGATCTTCATTTCTACCCAGTCTCTGATCTTCGAAAAACATCGACTCGAATGACCGATCCGAAAATAGTTCATCCAACCTCGGAGAATGGGATTGATCTCCTCAATCACTTCTCCCACTGGCTGGCTGACGTGTTGCCGAAAGACTTCCCTGAGCTTGGCAAAGAGCGCCGTTCGTTTCTTCATCTTGGGCACAAATTGCGGTCGCATCTTCTGGTTACGACCCAGAACAAGGCGATATTCAAATCCCAGGAACGCGAAGCTTCCGCCTTTTGTCAGATCGATTGTCCGACTTTTGTCTTCGTTGATCTCTACTCGTAGTCTCGCCAACTCCTCTCGCAGTCGCTTGTCCACTGCCCTCATGAGCCAGTCATTCCGCGGATGGGAGTCGATTAAAATCACCATGTCATCCGCAAACCGCGCGTATTGCACATGGGTATATTTTCCACGCCGCGTGGTGGCTATCGCCTTCTCCAGCATTCTGTCTACCTCGTTGAGATAGAGATTACTGAGCAAAGGTGAAACCACTCCACCTTGCGGAACTCCTCTCTTCCCAGTCGACTTCAGGATCAGGTTGAGGAGTTTCATCACCATTGCGTCCTGTATCCGTCGGGCCACCTTCGCCAGCAGCAGATAGTGCTGAACATTGTCGAAGTAAGCTCGCAGATCAAGATCAATGACACGTGTCTTCCCTTCCATGATCGCTTGGTCCACTCGGAGCACCGCTTCTTGAGCTGTCCGCTTTGGTCGGTATCCGTACGATCCCGATTGGAAATCGGCTTCGAAGATCGGCTCCAGGATGAGCTTGAGCGCACCCTGGACCACACGGTCACGAATGGTGGGAATCGAGAGAACGCGGACCTTATTGCCCCCGTCCTTCGGGATCTCCTTCTTTCGTACCCGCATGGGCTGATACGTGTGTTGGACCAGTTCGTCCTGAATCTGTTTCAGAAAACTTTCCCTTCCGCTTTCCTCAATGGCTTCAAACGTCACCCCGTCGATCCCCGGAGCTCCGTCATTACTTTTCGCCATCCAGTAGGCTTCCTGGAGTGTTTCCATCTTGCAGACGTGAACGTACAGTCCCCAGAAACGCCAAGTCGGTTCAGCCTTCGCCTTGACGTATAGACTCCTCCTCAGGTCTTGCAAACTGATGGGTGTCTTTGTCATTCCACCCTTGCCTTCCTTTTTGTTGGAGTCACTACCAACAGCAGGGCCTCTTCGCTCCACGGCCATTACGCCGTTTCTCCGTTACTACTGGCCCTTCCGCCACCCTCTCGCCATCCTTCCTTTTTCCCGGTGTTGCCGGTTATAGGTCAGACCTGCTCCAGAGATTTCTCGCTGGGGCGAGGAGGGCTTCTCCAGTTGCTTAATGTGTCCTTGCCATCGTGCTGTCGCTAATACCCCGCCAAAGTGGTTCGCCGTTTCGGTCAGTTTGCGACGCACCATGCTGCCTTCATCCAGCTCCGAAGATTTCGGCCTTTGGGGCGACTATTTTTCGAGGCTACTTTGCGTTTACTTTCGTTACGGCCCGATGGCTTGCTCACCATCCTGAAGATGGCTTTGTCAATAGACTTAAGAGATTCGGTTTCCCTCCTCCCCTCTATCCAAGCTACGAGGTTCTGACTTTTGCCTCGGTGGGTTTATCTCCCACTGAACACATCAGCCTTTCTCTTTCTTTTTCTGGACATGCCGAAGCTCAATAGCCCGGCCCACCGGTACCTCTATCTACGCTTCAAGAGACACCTCGCGGCGCCGCCTGCAAGACTTGAGGCCAGGATGGAGTCGCTGTTCTCCTTTCCCGTAGGGCTCTTTCATCCCCTACAACATGCCGGTTTATCCCGGCGCACTCCGGATCGCCGGCCATCCGGACATAGTCAAGTTCCGCACGGCTGTCAGTCGCTAATCGTTGCAGAACCAGCAAGCCGACGCGCTTTGATGTCGCGTATCGGTGGCTGGCCGAAGAAGCGGCTGTATTCGCGATTGAATTGGCTGGCGCTCTCGTATCCGACCTCAAAGGCCGCACTAGCGGCGTCCAGACCATCCATGAGCATGCGTTCCCGCGCTGCCTGCAACCGAAGCTGCTTCTGATACTGAAGAGGACTCATCGCGGTCAGCGCCCGGAAATGATGGTGCAGCGTGGACACGCCCATGCCCGCGATTTTTGCGAGATCTTCCACTCGTAGCGGCTTCGCGTAGTTCGCCCTGATCCAGGCGATTGCCTTTGCCGTGCGGTGGCTCTGATCTCCGAGCGTGGCAATCGCTCGAAGGCGTGCTCCCTCCGGCCCGCGGAGGATTCGGTAGATGATCTCGCGTTGAATCAGGCCGCTGAGAAACGGAATGTCCTGCGGTGTGTTCAGCAGGTCCATGAGCCGGCAGCAGGCATCGAGCAACTCGGCCGTGGTCTCACCGGTCGCCATGGCGGGACTGTCAGACGGCGCCTCAGCCGCCTGAATCTCCTCACGGCTCAGAAGCTCTCGGACCACGGGCATTTCGAGCTTGAGCACGAAACAGAGATAGGGCACCGCCTCACTTGCCTCGATCACCTTGCACGATGACTGGCAAATCGAGCGACGTCAGCAGATATCGCGACTCGTCGAAGATGAATGTGGTTCCGCCGAGGTCTACGCGCTTTCGCCCCTGCGCGACCACGGTCAGGCTCGGCTCGTAGGTGGCGGAGGCCGGAGCCGTGGGGGCGGTGCGCCGGCTCAGCAGCAGGCCAGGAATGTCTGTTATCAGTTTCTCTGTTGACCCAATGAAAGAGGCAATCTTACGAGCCAGCTCCGTCCGCAATGCGCGGGTCTGATCTGGCAGCGGAGTGGCATTTTTACTGGCGTTCTTCATTGTTGTGGTCTCGCTGGTTCCTTGCCTAGGATAGCTGCTTGGCGGTGGATGCGGCAATGATTCGTTCACTAACGAGAGGAATAGGCAACAAATCGGAAGGATCAGGATACCGCTTCAAACAGTACTGTTTTGTATCGTCTGGACTGAGAGAGCTTGGAGGTTTAACACGGCTCCAGGTGTCATAAGGAGAAGCAATGCAAAAACGCAAACTTGGAAAAAGCAATCTGGAAGTGTCGGCCATCGGGCTGGGCTGCATGGGACTGAGCTTCGGCTTACGGGCCCGCCGTGGACAAGCAAGAAGGGATCTCGCTGATTCGAGCGGCTGTCGAACGCGGCGTCACATTCTTCGATACCGCCGAAGTCTACGGTCCATTCACGAACGAAGAACTCGTGGGCGAAGCTCTTGCTCCATTTCGCGGTCAGGTGGTGATCGCAACCAAGTTCGGCTGGGCGCCGAATCCGGAGGAGGGAGGCAAGTGGAGTGCCCTCAATAGCCGGCCAGAGCACATCAAGGAAGCGGTCGAGGGCTCGCTCAAGCGGCTCAAGACTGACGTCATCGATCTGTACTACCAGCACCGCGTCGACCCGAACGTGCCGATCGAAGACGTCGCCGGAGCGGTGAAGGAGCTGATTCAGCAAGGTAAGGTGAAGCACTTCGGCCTTTCTGAAGCCGGCGTGCAAACGATCCGCCGCGCACACGCGGTTCAGCCGGTCACGGCACTTCAGAGTGAATATTCACTCTGGTGGAGAGAGCCTGAGCAGGAAATCTTACCGGCGCTCGAGGAACTCGGGATCGGATTCGTTCCATTCAGCCCCTTGGGAAAAGGTTTCCTCACGGGCAAGATCAACGAAGAAACGAAGTTCGACAAGACCGATTTCCGCAATATCGTCCCTCGCTTCACGCCGGAGAACCGCAAAGCGAATCAGGCCCTGGTGGATTTGCTCAGCAAGATCGCCGAACGGAAGAAGGCGACACCCGCGCAGATCGCGCTCGCCTGGATTCTCGCCCAGAAGCCGTGGATGGTTCCCATCCCCGGCACAACGAAGCTGCACCGGCTGGAAGAAAACATCGGCGCCGCTGCCATTCGAACTAACACCCGACGATCTCCGCCAAATCGATAGCGCCACGTCGAAGATTCCGGTGCAGGGAGCTCGGTACCCGGAGAACCTGCAGAAACTGGTCAATCGCTAAAGGTCGGCAGGTCTCGGGAGGAGCCAATGAATCAAGCGGCTAAGGCGGTAGAGGGATTCTAAATCAACAACCGAGTGACAAAGTCGGCAATATAGAGGATGAACAGAACGAAAACATGAAGACTTGGACAATTGGAAGCCCCGGAAATGGGATTTGGGTGCATGAGTATTAGCGCCAACTACGGACCCGCCGCAGCCAGAAACCAAGGCATCGGTGTTATTCGTGCAGCCCACGGCAAAGGTGTTACGTTCGTTGGATTTGTACCGACAAACGCGCTTCTGGTCCGAGGGTTGGGGAAAGGATAGAACGAACCAGGTTGCAACTATTCCACTAATCCGAGCCTCTCCTTGACAGCTTAGGAGAGCGATGGTACCTTCACCTAAGCGGCCTAGGAAAGGAAGCCCTCGATGTCCACCTCCGCTGACATTCTCCCCGGCACCCTCGATTTGTTGATCCTGAAAGCAGTGTCGTTGGGATCCCCGCACGGATACGGGGTACTGCTGCGCATTCAGCAAATCTCTGGAGGTGCGTTCGAGGTGGAGCAAGGCTCACTCTACCCGGCGCTCTACCGATTGGAAGAAAAGGGCATGCTCGCATCGGAGTGGGGCATTTCGGAAAACAACCGGCGGGCCAAGTACTACCGATTGACACGCAAAGGTGAAAAGCGCCTTCGCGAACAAACCGATACCTGGAACCGGCTTGCCGCCGTCATGGCTACCGTCCTTGATGCGCGTCCGTCCGAGGGCTGATCTATGTCAGAGCTCTCCCTTTTCGACCGGCTGTTCCGCCGCGAGCGTCTTGACCAATCCATGGAAGAGGAGCTGCGGTTTCATATCGCAGAACGCGCCGCCGACCTCCAGCGCTCGGGCGTGCCCCTGGTCGAAGCCGAGCGACGCGCGCAACTCGAGTTCGGTGGGATTGAGAACTATAAAGAGCAATGCCGCGAAACCCGGCGCTTTCACGGCATACACGGTTTTTTCGCCGACGTTCGGTTCGGCCTTCGAATGCTGTGGCGCAGCCCGGGCTTTTCTATCCTGGCGATTCTTTGTTTGACTTTAGGAATCGGCGCCAATGCCGCAGTCTTCAGTTGGATCGAAGGGATTTTATTCCGCCCCTACCCAGCGGTAGTTCATCAGGAGCGCTTATTCGCCCTCACCGGAATGGCACGCGGCGAAGCGGACCCTACTGCCCTCTCTTGGCCAGATTTTCTCGATTTGCAGAGGAGCTGCACGTTATTTGACTCATTTATTGTGAGCAAAATCACGGGCACCACTCTCAGCATCGGTGACCGCGCTGAGGTCACTACCGGGAGCATCGTATCGGCGAACTATTTTGATGCCATCGGGGTGCATCCGATTCTTGGCCGTGGATTCGAGCCGGGCGAAGATTCCGGGCGCAGTGCTCATCCCGTGACTGTGATCAGTTACCAGCTCTGGCAGGGACGATTCAAAGGCGATCCGCAAATCATCGGGAAAACACAGCGGCTCAATGGTGTGCTGCACACCATTGTTGGCATTGCGCCAGAGCGTTTTTATGGCACCTTCGTCGGCTGGGCGATGCAGTTCTGGGTGCCGGCGTCCATGGAGGAGATATTCGAAGGGGGTGGGTACAAACTGGAGGATCGCGGCGCACGCTGGATCGAAGCTTATGCGCGGCTCAAGCCAGGTGTGACCCGAGAGCAAGCACAACAGGAAATTGCTGCAGTGGCGAAACGGTTGGAAGCGGACTATCCGGAGACCGACCGCGGCCGCAGTGTCAAGCTGTGGCCGCTATGGCAAACTCCATTCAACAATGCGGGCACGCTGCTTCCAACCCTCGAAATTATGCTCGCAGTAGTGATTTTTGTTCTGCTCATCGCGTGCGCGAACGTGGGTAATCTCCTGCTAGTCAGGTCTTTCGCGCGACGTCACGAAATGACCGTTCGGCTGGCCATCGGCGCTGGTCGCGGCCGCCTGGTGAGGCAACTGGTAACGGAAGGCCTGATCCTCTCAGCTTTTGGCGCAGCCGGTGGACTGCTGGTGGCGTACTGGTGCCGGCATGCGCTCGTGCTGCTGCTGCCCGCGCGGGGAGGCGTGGCGATGCACCTGCCAGGCGAAATCGATTGGCGCGTGCTGGCGCTGAGCGCCGGGGTTTGCCTGATTGCTACTCTGCTACTCGGCGTGGTTCCCGCGATGCAAACCCGCGACCTCGATCTTGCCGACGCCTTGAAAGCCGAGTCGGCGGGCGTTGTTGGCAGGGGCAGGAGAGCATGGGTCCGCTCGGCCCTTGTGGTGATGCAAGTGTCACTGAGTTTCGTTTTGCTGGTCGGAGCCGGGCTCCTGCTGCAGAGCCTGCAGCGCATAAGAAACACCAGCCCGGGTTTTTCGACGCACGAGGTGATGGAAACTACCGTCAATCTGGTGCAGGCGGGATACGATGCGCAGCGCGCCCAGAATTTCCAGGACGAACTCCTAGATCGCGTGAAGGCAACACCTGGCGTCGAGTCGGCGGCTTTTGCGCGAATGACGCCGCTGAGCTATGGAAGCTTTTCATCCACGCCAATCGCGGTGGATGGCTATCAATCCCCTCCTCAGGAGCAGCCCATTGTGGAGTACAACGAAGTCGGTCCGGAGTATTTCGCGACGATAGGCATCCCCCTGGTGTCCGGCCGCGAATTCAACCGTGCGGACGACGAAAAATCTGTTTTGGTTGCCATCGTGAACGAAACCATGGCAGCGAAGTATTGGCGGGGCAGAAATCCGATTGGAGACCGGGTTCAGGTCAAGGGACGATGGATGCAGGTGATCGGTGTGTCAAAGGATTCCAAGTACGAGAGTGTGCGGGAGACGCCGAAACCATTTTTCTACGTGCCTCTCCGCCAGAATTTCGCGATAGGACCAGGTTTGAACATCCGGACGCGGCTAAGTCCCGAGGCAGTGACGGCGGCGCTGACCCGCGAGGTGCATGCGTTAGACCGGAATCTAGCCTTATTCGAAGTTATCACGCTGCAGGAACAGGTGGATCGCTCGACATCGCCACAACTCGTGGCCGTAACTCTAGTGAGTGTATTAGGCGGCTTGGCCCTGTTACTCGCGGCTATCGGATTGTACGGCGTGATGTCCTATGCGGTGTCGCAGAGCACGCGCGAGCTGGGCTTGCGTATGGCTCTCGGCGCTACCCCATCCCACCTGCTGCGACTGGTGATGTCGCGTGGCCTCGCGTTGACGGCTACCGGGATTGTTGCGGGCACGGTGGCGGCGCTTGCGTCGACGCGGCTGCTTGGATACCTGCTCTACAACGTAAGCCCACGCGACCCGCTATCGTTCGGGTCGGCATTCCTGGTCATAACGATCGCGGCGCTGGCAGCATGTTTTTTGCCCGCCTGGCGTGCCACAAGAACAGATCCGCTTCAGGCTTTGCGGGATTAGCCATCAGGCCGTCTTTATGGATGTTCCACGACCATTTGCAGCG
The DNA here is from genome assembly GCA_963696825.1 of Terriglobia bacterium. Classification (GTDB taxonomy): domain Bacteria; phylum Acidobacteriota; class Terriglobia; order Terriglobales; family Acidobacteriaceae; genus JAIQFF01. The sequence goes on along the minus strand of CAVOLN010000004.1, from coordinate 326,375 downwards.
AGGGCTCGCAGGCAGCGTCAGATCGTTTATGCCGCAATCGGTTTGGCCTTGATCGCGGGAATCACGATGGGCGTCTCGAAGCTCAAGCCAGCGGCCCCGGCCGTTGACCGCTCAGGCCTCTGGATTGACACGGTGAAGCGCGGCCCTATGGTGCGGCAGGTTCACGGAATCGGCACGCTCACACCGGAACAGATCCGCTGGATCCCGACCATCACCGATGGGCGCGTAAACAAAATCCTCGTGCGTCCAGGCACGTTAGTAAAGGCGGATACGGTGGTCGTCATCCTGGACAACCCCACGGTAGAGCAACAGGCCTTCGATGCGGAGTGGAAGCTACGCGCCGAGGAAGCGCAATACCACAACCTGGAAGTCGCACTCCAAAGCCAGGTGCTGGACCAGAAGGCGAATACCACAAAAGCGGAACAAGATGCAGAGGATGCGCGGATGAAGGCCGAGACCGACGCGGAACTGGAAAAGATGGGCGTGCTTTCAGACCAGGCGCGGAAGCTCTCCACTGGGAGTTCGCGTCAGCTCTCGATCCGCGCCGACATCGAGGAGCAGCGCTACTCGAACGCGCAGAAGCAGCTTGAAGCGCAGCTAGCCGCGGAAAAAGCAAAAGTGGAGCAGGCGCGAGCCATCTATGACCTGCAGTTGAGGCAGAAGAACATGCTCAAGGTACGCGCGGGCATGAACGGCATCCTGCAGGAGCTGACCCTGAACGGCAACACACTTCAGGAAGGACAGCTGGTGCCGGCGGGAACGACAATCGCCAAAGTCGCAAACCCGGACCGCCTTAAGGCGGAGCTCAAAATTCCCGAAACCCAGACCAAGGATGTGCAACTCGGCCAGCTGGCGCAGGTGGACACGCATAACGGTCTCATCGAAGGCAAAGTCACACGAATCGATCCGTCAGTGCAGAACGGTACTCGCACAGTAGACGTGGCGCTGAACGGCGACTTGCCCCCGGGTGCGGTGCCGGACCTGAGCGTGGACGGCACCATTGACCTGGAACGGATAACGAGCGTGCTCTTCGCTGGACGTCCGACGTACGGCCAGGAAAAAAGCACGATTGCGATGTTCAAGCTGGAGAGCGACGGAAAGACGGCGACGCGAGTACAAGTAGCACTGGGTCGCAGTTCTGTGAACACGGTAGAGATTATGGGGGGGCTGAAGGATGGTGACCAGGTGATCCTCTCCGACATGTCGCGTTGGGACCAGTATGACCGAATCCGGCTGGATTAATTCACCGCTGAGACCAGCGGCGGAGATGAATAGAGGCAAAATGACCGCAGCAGCTGATGTCCTGATTTCGATGAAAGGCATCGAGAGAGTGTTTTACACCGAGGAGGTAGAAACTCATGCCTTGTCGGGTATTGACCTCGAGATCTGCAAAGGTGAATACGTCTCCATCGAGGGCCCGTCAGGTTCGGGCAAATCGACGCTTCTGTCCATCATCGGCTTGCTCGATTCGCCCACCCAAGGACAATATCTGCTCAAGAGCGAGACGGTCGAGAATCTGGATCTTTCAGAGCGTGCCACTGTCCGCAACCGCGAGATTGGTTTTATCTTCCAGAGCTTCAACCTCATTGGCGATCTGACAGTGTACGAAAACGTAGAACTACCCCTGACCTATCGCTCCATGAGCGGTCCAGAGAGGAAACAGCGTGTAAAACAGGCACTGGAGCGAGTGGGGATGAGCCACCGCATGAAGCATTACCCGTCTCAACTGTCAGGCGGACAGCAACAGCGGGTGGCCGTGGCGCGGGCTCTGACGGGACGCCCATCGATCTTATTGGCAGACGAACCGACGGGCAATCTCGATTCGCAAAACGCGAACGCTGTGATGGAGTTGTTGCATGAATTACACGAGGAGGGCGCGACCATCTGCATGGTCACGCACGACCCTCGTTTCGCGCAGCATGCCGAACGCGGCATTCACCTGCTTGACGGGCGAGTAGTCAATGAACAAGAAGCCACCCGCTCCGGAGCCGACTGAAAACAACGAGCCACGTCGAATCGCCCGACCCACGGGTGGCCCACTCAAGCCCGCTTTTGGCTTGAGTGGGGATGTTCACACGCCACGGATATGATCTGCCTGACAAACTAAATTGTCCTCATGCCATCGGGACTAACACGTTTTCACCACAGCGGACAGAGTCATTTCGAACTTCCCCACTCAAGCCAAAACCAGTCTTGAGTGGGCCACCCGTCGCGTAGAATGCCGACATGAAATCGATCTCTCTTCGGGTACAGCTGGGTTTGGTAGCGGCATTCTATGCTGTAGTGCTTGCGACTGCGGCACTCTTCGTCTTTGTGCGCCACCTGCAGTACGTCAATCACCCCGAAGAAGCTGCGGCGTCGGGCGGGATGTACGCGGCCGGCGACTGGATGCTGGAGATCTTCATTGCCTGCATGTTGCTGGTCCCGACTTTTGCTCTGGCGCTGGTGATCCGCAAGTCCGAATCGCTCTATGCCGGGTATGCCAAGATTCTGCTTGGCCTGAGTCTGACTGCGCCGATTTGCCTGGGAGTGCTCAGTGTCCCGGCCGTGAACCAGGGGACGATGATCCTGGGCTGGATTTGCATGGATCGGTTGCTGTGCTCGCCGATCGTGATTGTGGTACTGGTGATCAGCCGGTTCCTGGCACGGTTTGACCAGGCGAAACGCTTGACTCTCTATGCGCTGCTGATCGAGGTCTTCACGTTGGCTCTCACGGCAACGCTGTTTCTATTTGCGGCGAGAGCGCATCAAGGCTAGAACGGCCTGCTCAAGCCCACTTTTGGCTTGAGTGGGGATGTTCAGATCTTCTTAACACTGTCATCCCGACCGGAAACAGATCATCGCAAAGCGATGATCTGTGGAGTGGAGGACGGGTGCCCCACTCAAGCCTGCTTTTGGCTTGAGTGGGGTGGAATCCGCTCAAGTGCGGGTTGTGCGGACGTCCGGAAGACCGGCAGTGGAGCAGCTTTCGCCACTACTTAGCCGGCGCTGAAGGACGTGTAGAGATCGAGTCGGAATGGACAGCGCGAAGACGCGAGAGAGCAGCGGGAACACTCTGTCCAGCCGTCGAACTGCCCCACTCAAGCCAAAACCAGGCTTGAGTGGGCCACCCGTCCGTTTTTGTCTGAGTGGGGATGTTCAGATCTTCTCAATCGAACGACTCAATAATCTAGCGTGGAGCAGCCACTCCTCCAGGTTGCCACAACTGGATCGGATTTCCGTCAGGGTCATGCAGGCTGGCGAAACGGCCGTTGGGATAAGACTGCGGGTCAATCTCGACCGCGATTCCTGCGGCTCGTAGCTGGGTTGCCATCTTGTCGAGATCGCGGACTCGAAAGTTCAGCATCCAGTCTTTGTGGGCGTCCCCGAAATAGTCGCTTGTTTCAGGAAACGGGCTGAAAACGGTGGGACCGGCCTCCTGCTGCCAAACTGGATCCTCGTAGCTCCCCGGCGTAAGCGAAATCCCGAGGTGTTGCTGATACCAACGCCCTAACGCTGTCGGATCGTGAGCTCGGAAGAAAAACCCTCCAATTCCCATCACTCTTTCCATTTTCGTTTCGCCAGCGGCCCCGTGCTTGACAGACCCTGCTGCAGGGGAAAGAGGAGCCGTTGGCGGTGTGGCTGTCTGCGCCGCTAAGCGGTCTAAGCTGAAGGTCGACCCGAAAGCAAATGACACGATTTGAAGCAACTGACGTCTTGGAACGTCCAAGAGGAGCATGACTCGATCACATTACCTACGCAAGAGGTTGCTGGGAAGCATAAAGATTGCGGTTCCGGCAGAGTTGTCGGCAATCCGTAATCAATTCGAATGGCGATACTCACCTTCGGCTTGCCCACGATTCGGGCGCCATCCAGCTCTTGTATCAGTCTTCCAGTCACTTGCAAGTTTTTCATTGATCTGAAATTTACTCAAAACTTTGGGAGTAGCACTACGTCTAACCCCCCAGCGTAATTTCTGAAAGTGGATCAAAATAAGGAGCAATTTACAAATGAAACGGTCGGCGCTTGCGTCAATTGCGGTTACTCTCCTCGCTGCCCTCGGAATGAGTCTTCACAGTCAGGCCCAAACGCAGAACCAGCCTCCGAGCCCTGCGCGCTCTCGATCCGATGAGATGTTGGACAGGTGGAACGACATCGGGAACAAACTCGTCGCGATGGCGAAGGATTTTCCCGAAGACAAATACGACTTCAAGGTGCAGAAGGACCAGCGCACCTTCGCCCTGAATCTTCTCCACGCCGCCGCACTCGATTTCGTTGTGATACGCAGGATTTCTGGATCAAACCTCGGCCCCGACTTCGGCGAGGGCGACAATCCTTCGCGTGACGCTTTCAAGACCAAGGCCGACGTCGTCAAGTTCGTGCAGGAGGCCGTCGCCGACGGAGCGAAAGTGATTCAACAGCAAGGCGACGCGGGGCTGGACAATACAACGAAGTTTGGGAACCGGCTGGCCCACAACTCGTCCATCTGGACGTTCGCTATCGAGCACAGTGGCGAGCACTATGGCCAGCTTGTGGTCTACTATCGTGCGAACAACCTGGTGCCACCGGACTCGCGGCGATAATGCGGTAATAAGGCCCATGAAAGTTCAAGACTGCAATGCCTGACTTCCGTATGGTCGGCAACGCTTCCCGAAAGCCTCTTCCTCAAAGCCTTAACGGAAGGATTGCCCACCATTCGGCCCGGACCAGTAGACATAGGCCGATCCGATGATGGTCAGATACTGCGTAATTTACGGAGTCACCCGATGACCGCAGCAGACTTTCGCAGGATTGCACTGAGCCTGGAGGGGGTGGAAGAGTACTCCCACGCGGGATTGCCGGCTTTTCGTGTGGGAGGCAGGAAATTTGCTTCGCTGGCCTCGCAAGCAGAGGGCTACGGAAATCTGATGCTTACGCTGGAGCAGCAGGCGGCGTTTGTGGAGGAGGCGCCCGAGATTTTCCTGCCGATTCCTGGCGGCTGGGGAAAGATGGGACACACGCATATTCGCCTGGCGGCGGCGAGCGAGGATGTACTGACGGGCGCACTCCGAACGGCGTGGAAACTGCGAATTGATAAGAACGCAAAGACAAGCCGAAAAAGACATGTGGCGGAGCGCAGCGGAGTAACAGATAAGAAACGCGGGAAGCGACGACCATGAGAGCAACAAGAGCGCGAAACATTAATAGCAATAAAAAGGAGTTGTCACCAGAACAACGTGAAGAACTACTCAGAGCATTGAAAGCCCGTTTTGAGAAAAACATGAACCGCCATAAAGGTCTTGAATGGGCTAAAGTACAAGCAAAGCTGGAAGCTAATGCTGAAAAACTGTGGTCACTCAATGAAATGGAAAGAACTGGCGGTGAACCGGATGTTGTTGGTCATGATAAAAAGACGGGCGAATACATTTTTTATGATTGTTCAGCGGAAAGTCCTAAAGGCCGCAGAAGTGTTTGCTACGACCGTGAAGCGCTGGAGTCAAGGAAAGAACATAAACCGGAAGATAACGCTATTGATATGGCAGCTGCCATGGGCATTGAGCTTTTAACGGAAGAACAATATCGAGAGTTGCAGAAACTTGGAAATTTCGATACGAAAACGTCGAGCTGGGTGAAAACACCTTCTGATATCAGAAAACTCGGCGGCGCCCTCTTTTGTGATCGCCGCTACGACACTGTTTTCGTGTATCACAACGGTGCGGAATCTTACTATGCCGCCAGGGCGTTCCGTGGCTCGCTAAGGGTCTAAAATCCAACGTCATCGGATATCTTGCGAAATTCGATTTGTCGTCTTTATGAATAACGAAGAAGCTGTAAAGCAGATGCTTTCTGATTACTACGACGCATTCAGTGCACTTGAGGTGCAATCCATCCTGCCCTATTTTCGTCAGCCTGCGCTGCTCATTGGACCATTAGGGGTGATCGCGATCCCAACTCCGGCCGCGGTCGTTCCCATCTTCGGCCCGGTCATGGAAGACCTTCGGCAGAGGAAATATCGTCGGAGTGAATTGAGCCTGCAACAGTTCAAACTTCTTAGTGCCACATCGGCATTGGCGGTCGGAGTGGCCACACGGTACAAGGCTGATGGTCAAGAGTTGGAGCGGGTGGGCCTGACCTACTTGCTGCACAAAGGAAATGACGGTTGGAAGTTTGCCGTCATGGTCCTACACGATACCGACCAGCGCAGACTGCGCCGGTCGATTGGAGAAAATTTCGCCGATTCATAAGCCCCCTCTGAAAAGGAAAAGTTGTTTGCTACTGACTGATTGTGGGTGGAAACCGCCGCCGGAGGTTTAGGAGAGACGGATTCAAGTGAAGCCACGCATGGATGCAATCTGTGCCGGAGAGAATACATGAGCACTTGTCCCGCTACAAGTCGAGGCCTTTGCTTACAAGTTGATGGAACGACATCAGGAAAAGTGTCGCAGCCCGAGGCTGCCGCGGCTCTTGTCGCACAAGCCGCCAAGAGTGTGAAGACCTCCGCCGCAGCATAGTAACCCCGGAGGGCCGATGCTGGGCGTCTACTTGATTGGCCGCGAACCGGTGATGAGGATGTCCACGAGTCTCCTGGCGCTTTGCTGCCAGTCAGGACCGGACGCCACGTGGGAGACGCCGATCAGTGCGCGGAGCAGATCGAATGGCTCCAGATCTCTGCGTATGTCGCCGCTCTTGATCGCGCGCTTCACCAGCGAATCAATCGCTCCCTGGATCTGAGCTGCGTGAACCTTCATACAGCTTCGAAGGCCCTCCGACGAGCGAATTCAGAGCGGGGCCGATGATCTGCTTGGTCGCGATGTAGTCGACGAACAGTAACATCCATGCTCGCAAGGCCTCGACGGGAGGAAGGCTTTCGGAGAACTTCTTCTCGGCTGCGGCCAGCTTTTCCACCTCTGTCCGATAGACCGCTTCGATCAGTGCGTCTCGCGTAGGAAAGTGGCGATACAGAGTTCCCGCTCCAACACCTGCCTCTTTGGCGATGTCGTCGAGGCTGGCGTTCGCGCCGGACCGGGTAAACGCCTCCTTCGCCACCTCCAGAATGCGCTCGCGGTTCCGCTGCGCATCGGTGCGCGGTTTTCGTGGGGCAATTTTCTGATTTTTGGTCGGCATAAAAAAAGTTGCAACCGGAGACAGTCTCCGGTTATCTTATCTACTGATTCGGAGACACTCTCCGTTTTAGCCGGAACGCGGCGGCCTGTCAATAGCGGTTCCGGGGCTCGTCTCCGGCTTCGAGAGGTGAGGAATATGAATCCACTCGCTCGTTATAAACCATCAAAAAATTCCAACCCTCCTTGCCCCGACCTCATGACGATGGCGGAGCGGGAGTTGTCAGCATTCTTCAACGCCGTCACCCAGTTGTTCGGGTCAGAACAGGCAGAGCTCTCAGCAGAAGACTGGCTGCACGAGTTGATCGAGATCGATGGTCTGCCCGCTTCAACCCGCGAATGGCGATTGATCACTGCGAAGGTTTCGACTCGGCTCGCAAGTCGAGTGAGCGCTGTCGTCCCTATCGACCGAATTCACAAATGCTTAGGAGGAAAAGAATATGCGTGTTTTTGTTACCGGCGCTACAGGCTTCATTGGTACGGCAGTCGTCCGAGAACTGATCGACGCTGGTCATCAGGTGCTCGGTCTTGCGCGCTCGGATGCGGGCGCCAAATCGCTTCGTCGCGGCGGGAGCCGACGTGCATCGCGGTTCGCTCGAAGATCTCGAAAGCCTTCGCAGCGGCGCAGCGGCTGCCGACGGAGTGATCCACACTGCTTTCATCCACGATTTCTCAAACTATGGGCCTGCCGCCGAGGCGGATCGGCGTGCCATCGAGACTCTCGGCGACGCGCTCGCGGGCTCTGATCGCCCGTTGATCGTCACCTCCGGGACCTTGCTCGCTCAACGCCAAGGCTCGCTCGCAACAGAAGAGGATGCACACAATCCCAACTTCCCCCGCAAGTCGGAGGAGGCGGCGCTTGCGCTGGCGGCACGCGGAGTCCGCGCATCTGTGCTGCGGCTTCCCCCTTCGGTCCACGGCAACGGTGATCACGGCTTTGTGCCACGCCTGATCAGCATCGCACGTGAAAAGGGCGTTTCCGCATTTATAGGCGACGGGCTCAATCGCTGGCCCGCGGTGCATCGGCTCGATGCTGCTCATCTCTACAGGCTCGTGCTTGAGAAAGGTAGCTGCTGGAGCCACGTATCACGGCGTGGCCGACGAGGGCGTACCGACTCGAGAGATCGCTGAGGTAATCGGCCGGGGCCTGAACGTACCGGTCGTCAGCAAGTCTCGCGAGGAAGCAGCCGATCATTTTGGCTGGATCGCTCGCTTCTTTGGTATCGACGGCCCGGCTTCCAGCGCGCAAACGCAGGAACGGCTGGGATGGCGACCGGTTCAGCCTGGGCTCATTGCCGATCTGAACGCGGAGCACTATTTCGAACACGCTGCGGACGCCGTTGCTTTGCACGGCTAGCGCGTGACGTGATTCATGAACAGTTACATCGAACGTATCAGTACAAGGAGGTAGAAAATGACGAACATACTTGAGGCAACTTCATTTGGAGCAACTTCGACCACAGACGACGTTTTGTCCGGCGTGAATCTGAAGGGCAAACGGATTCTCGTAACCGGTGTTTCGGCCGGACTCGGCGTGGAAACGGCGCGGTCCCTGGCCGCGCACGGCGCTCAGGTTGTAGGCGCGGCGCGGGATTTGAACAAGGCCAAAGCTGCAACCGAGCAGGTGCGAAAGGACGCCGCGGCCAATGGCGGAAGCTTCGAACTGGTTGAACTCGATCTTGCCAACCTGAAAAGCGTGCGTGCCTGCGCCGACGCGACTGCTGGCAAAGGGAGAACCGTTCGACGTGGTCATCGCCAATGCCGGAGTGATGGCCACACCGTTCGGCCACACCGCCGACGGCTTCGAAACGCAGTTCGGCACGAATCACCTGGGCCACTTTGTCCTGGTCAACCGGATTGCGTCGCTTATTCGCGATGGAGGGCGGCTCATCAACTTGTCTTCTGCCGGTCATCGCTACTCGAACGTCGACCTCGACGATCCCAACTTTGAGCGCACGCCCTATGAACCTTTCGTCGCCTATGGCCGATCGAAGACGGCGAACATCCTCTTCGCGGTTGCATTCGACAAACGTCACCGGGATCGCGGCGTGCGCGCCGCGGCTGTGCATCCGGGAGGCATACAGACCGAGTTGGGTCGCTACGTGGAGCCCGGCCGGATGGAAAAAGTAATCGAAGAGATCAATCAGCAGCTCGCCGCGCAGGGTAAGGGGCCCTTCCAATGGAAGTCCATTCCCCAGGGAGCCGCGACTTCGGTGTGGGCGGCTGTGGTTGCTCCGGCTGACGAGATCGGTGGGCAATATTGCGAGAATTGCCACGTGGGCCAGATCGTGCCGGACGACGCGCCGATCACCGCCGTCAGCGAAGGTGTACGCGGATATGCGCTCGATCCGAACAGTGCTGAGGCGCTCTGGAAGAAAAGCGAAGAACTGGTTGGAGAGTCGTTCTAGCTTTCCTCATTACTACTGAGGAATCAACAAGCATCAGGAGAAATGAAATGATTGAACAGAAAGATCTCGCCGGCAGCTTTCACTCTGCCCGGCACATCGATGACATTAAACCGCATGGGCTACGGCGCCATGCAACTGGCTGGCCCGGGCGTCTGGGGACCGCCGCGGGATGTGGATACCGCCATTGCTGTTCTGCGAGAGGCGGTAGAGTCGGGCGTGAACCACATCGATACCAGCGACTACTACGGTCCTCACGTGACCAATCAGCTCATCAAGCAGGCGCTCCATCCTTATCGCCAAGGATCTCGTGATCGTCACCAAAGTGGGCGCTCGTCGAGGTCCAGACAAATCCTGGATTCACGCTCTTTCCCGCCAGGAGCTGATGGATGCCGTTCATGACAACCTGAGAAATCTTGGCCTCGACCATCTCGATGTCGTCAATCTTCGGGTCGGCGGAATCATCGGAACCGTCGGAAGGAATCGATCGAGGAGCCGCTGACCGTGCTCGTCGAACTCAAGCGTCAGGGACTGATCCGTCACATCGGTCTGAGCAACATTACTCCCAAGCAGTTGGCCGAAGCGCAAGCCATGACAGAGATCGTCTGCGTGCAGAATTTCTACAATGTGGCCCACAGGAACGACGATGCTTTCATCGACGACCTGGCCGCGCAAGGTATAGCGTATGTTCCGTTTTTCCCGCTGGGAGGTTTCACTCCATTACAGTCGTCGGCGCTTGACGCAGCCGCAGCGTCGCTCAAGGCCACACCCATGCAGGTTGCGCTTGCGTGGCTTCTGCAGCGCTCGCCCAATATCCTGCTGATTCCTGGAACATCTTCCCTCGAGCATCTTCGCGAGAATCTTCAGTCTTCGCTGCTTCAGATTCCCCCTGAAGTGATTGCCGATCTCGACGCAATCGGCGGAAATGCCTGGAATGGGAGGCACACATCGTAAGGGCTGCACTCCGCGTTCGCGCGCAAGATCAGCCATAAGCGGCAACCCAGCCCGGGCTATTATTCTGAAATGTGACTGAAAAGCCAGACACACACCCCAAGACCCTGCTTCGCAAGGGTTTTCTCCGATCCTTTGTTCGATGGCTTGTCATCGGCGTGGTGCTTCTTTGGTCGCTTGCCGCGCTGATCCTTCTGGCCGCCCGGTGGATCGACCCACCGTCAACCGCGGTGCACATCCAGCGCCGCTTGCAGGCCTGGATTCACCACACTCCGTATCACGAACGCTACAAATTCATTCCGCTCAGCCAAATCTCGCCCGATCTCCAGCACGCTGTAGTCGCCGCGGAGGACGCGCGCTTCTACCAGCACCATGGATTCGATTGGCACGAGATCCAAATCGCTGCCGAAGACGATTTGGAAGGCGATCGCACTCGCGGAGCTTCCACCATTACGCAGCAACTTGTAAAGAACCTATTCTTCGGAACGGGCCGCTCAGTCCTCCGCAAGGGAGCGGAGTTCACACTGGTACCGGTGGCCGAATTCGTCCTCGGCAAGCGGCGCATTCTGGAGATCTACCTCAACGTGGTCGAATGGGGTCCTGGTATTTATGGTGCAGAGTCGGCGTGTCGTTACTACGACGGAACCGCTGCCCGGAATATCGGTCGGGAACAGGCGGCACGGCTCGCTGCGATTCTGCCGGCTCCCCTGAAGCGACGGCCCGAGCGCATGAATAACTACAGCGCGCTCATCCTTGAGCGGATGCGCCAAATGGGTTGGTAATCGCGAGCAACCTCTTACCAAACCCGCGCGTATGATTTCTCTCGCGGTGGGTTCCTAAGAGGGATATAGAAAAGCTCGCGGCCAGAAACAGATGGTATTATCGCGGCGGGAGTCAACCAATGGAACCGACAAAACCCAAACTTCCGAGCGAAGCCATAGAGCTCTACAACCATTTCATTCACGGTGAGATCAGTCGCCGCGCCTTTATGGAGGGCGTACAGCGACTTGCGGGCGGTCTGGCGGCAGCCACGGTTATCGATGCATTGATGCCGAACTATGCGCTGGGCCAGCAGGTTTCCCGCACCGATGACCGGATCAAGGCCACCTACGAGACCGTTCCCTCGCCGAAGGGCAACGGAAGCATCAAGGGATATCTCGTGCGGCCTGTCAGCGCCGACACCCGCTCCGAGACGGTAACGAAGTTGCCCGGCATAATCGTGGTCCATGAGAATCGGGGTCTGAATCCGCATATCGAGGACATCGCGCGGCGGTTTGCCCTGGCCAACTTCATGGCATTTGCGCCGGACGGACTCACCTCTCTGGGCGGCTATCCCGGCGACGACTACAAGGGCGGCCAGATGTTCAACAAGATCGACAAGGAAAAGATGTCTGAGGATATGGTGGCCGCGGCCATGTGGTTGAAGTCGCGCCCTGACTGCACGGGAAAGATCGGCGCTACCGGTTTCTGCTACGGGGGCTCGACCGCCAATATGCTGGCGGTGCGGCTGGGAGCCGACCTGGCGGCAGCGGCGCCGTTCTATGGCGGTCCTCCCGCCCCAGAGGACATCCCGAAAATCAAGGCGGCGATTCTGGTGCATCACGGGGAGCTCGACACGCGGCTGGCAGCGACGTGGCCGGCGTACGACAAGGCCTTGAACGCGGCGAACGTTCCGCACGAAGGCTATATCTACCCGGGCGCCGTACATGGCTTCAATTGCGATGCGACGCCGGAACGGTATAACAAAGCCGCGGCCGATCTGGCCTGGCAGCGCACGATCGACTGGTTCAACAAATACGTGCGTGGCTGATTCCGCGGGTCGCTTGTTCATGTCGTGCCAAGCTGTTGCGCCGGTATTCACCAGGTGTAAAGCCGACGATTCGCTTGAACGCTTTGCTGAATGCGGCATCAGACTCGTACCCAATCGATTGAGCAACATCAACCAGCTTTTTGTCGCGCTGTTGTAGCAACTGAACGGCCTTCTGCATCCTCCACTCGGTCACGTACTCGAGAGGCGTTTGGCCAAGCAGTCCTTTGAACCGCTCGGCAAAGGCCGATCTAAACATCCCTGCGGCCCCGGCCAGCGATTCGACCGTCCAAGGGCTGTTATATTGCTGTGAATCGCTGTCAGTGCGGCCCCAATCTGCGGATCAAAAATTGCGCGGAGCCATCCACGCTTGCAACTTTCGGCGCCTGACGAAATGTGAGCCCGAATGGCTTGGATGAACAGAACCTCTGCTAATCGATTGGCCACCACTTCCGATCCTCGGGCTTGTTCTGACATTTCCCCGGCAAGCAATTGCAGTGTTAGTTTGATCTGCCTTCACTCATTTCTTCCCGTACGCAGAGGCCTGCACCTGCTGTGACCAGCGGATCGCCGATGTCACATTTGACGTTCATATGAAGCGGTACGGACAAAAAGTGCCGAGCAACCCTGGGGCAACACTCGGATTGGGGTCTCGGCGACTTGAGAAGTCGTGAGAGCCAGGGGAATCGTGGGTGGAACCCATGGGTTCAAAGCCAGACATTCTGCTCCCGGCGATGGACCTCTTCGGATTCACGTGCCAGGAGCGACTTGCATCGGGACAAGAAAGTTGCTGGCCAGGAGATAGGCGAATAGATGTCCGAAAGGCGGCGCGCAGCGCAGTTGGCTTGCAGAAACCCATCCATTCGTCTCAGTCCACTCCCAACCGGTAACGGAAACACTCTTCAGCCATTCCCGCAGATCCGTGGCGGTCATCGGATAAACGTAGATGCGGACATTCTGGGCGAAGAGACGCGCGAGTGCCTCCAGACGTCTGCCTTCAAGATTGCCGTACGCGTCTTCAGACGCTCGAATCATCAGGGAAAGACCGACCGACGAAGCGTACAGGCGCCTTCGTATGCCGGTTTACTAGAGCTGTCATGTGGTAGAGCTCGACTTGGCGAAAAAGCAGCACGTCGCCGCCAGCGGCGAGAAGCGCATCGATGCGGCGAAGCAAGTCGGGAATCTCCGGGGCTGGTTCGTTCGGCGTGAACGGAGCAACTGTCAGGCAAAAAAAACCGGCGGTGGCCGATTTCGCTTCGCCAAGTTCCTGCCGAAGCTCCTGAATGGCCGAAGCCAACAGTCGCGCGTGAACTTGCGAGTGAACTGAATCCGTGTGGCCAAAATATCCAGGTGCAAGCACGACGGCTTTATTGTGGAGGACCTCGGTGGGGGGAACGCTAGAGCCCTTGGAGGAGAAAAAGACAGCTTCTGCGAGTCCCGCACGCACCAAGTAGACCAGCAGAGCACGGCGATCCCAACTCTCGAATGCGGGCCCGCGAAGATCCACATAGTCGATCTCGATTCGTTCCGCGACGACGTCTTGAGCCAAGCCTTCCAGAAATGATTCCTGGGTTTGCACTTCATAGAATGCGGCGTAGATGAGGTTGACGCCCAGAATACCGATGGCTTGCTGCTGGAGGACATTGGCAGCGTCGCGCATATTGACGTGCAGCACGACGTCGTTGGGAGGACCGCCGGGCTGCAACTGAAAGCGGAGACCGATCCAGCCATGTGAGTCGTTGGTTCCGGCAAAGTTACGGGCGGAGACGGTATCGACAAAGCAGAAGAACCGAGTTTGCTGCCCACGGGTTTTGCTTAGTTGCGTGAGAAGCTGGGTCCATTCGTTGTCCAGCATCGCCTCAAGGCGCTGTTTGGATACGTAGCGCGATCCGGAGCCGTAGAGATCATCGCTGACTTCCTTGTCGTAAGCGGAAATGGTTTTGGCTACCGTACCAGAGGCCCCTCCCACTAGAAGGAACCATCGCGCGACCTCCTGCCCGGCACCGATTTCGGCGAAAGAACCGAAGGTGGATAGATCAAGATTGACGGTGAGCGCTTTGTGGTGAGTGTCGAGTTTTTGAGTTAAAGGCATAACCAAGTCCAGTTGATTACCGACCCCCAGTGCTCTCAACCCATTTTCGTCTCAGGCCGCTCTTTCCGAGTTTACCAGTCATCGTTCACCGGTGATCCGCAAGGAATTTACTGTCACCGCAGGAACGATTCGATGGTCCGCGCGATAGACCAAATTGTGCAGATCGCTGGACGCGATGGCCCGAAGTATCGATAGCTGGGCCGCTGCATCCTCGTCACTGAACACGTTCAGCGGCCAGTCATGAACTGTTGTTCCTCGAAGATGAGGGTGGTGGAAGCTGCGTCCGAAATAGGCTTGGAGCGCGATCGGCTCGACCCCGGCTGCCCTCTGTTCCGGCCAGCTCAAAGCCCAGAGTGCTTCTAGCACCGCCATTCTTTGTGCTTCGCAGTCCCATCTCGGTGATTTGCCCGGTGTTGAGCAGTAAGATCGTGTTCATTTTGATGAGAACCTGGCGGGCCACGGGAGCCAACAGCTGCACTGCCTTCTCGAAATGGGCTTCCTTGTCGTCGCGACTTGAGGATCCGCCTTGGGTACCATCGCGAAGATCCTCAAAATGGCGGACTAGGCTGGTGATGTGTGCGGGTGCCGCGATTTCCGGCATCGCCTGCGTGCTTCGAAAATCATAGCCATCAAACAACGTTCTCACACCGATAGGGGGCCGTCTCCAAAATGCTAGCGCCACACTGAGTCGTCCTTGCCGGAAAGGACTCTGTCCAGAAACGTTGCGGTGCTGATCAGCGCCAGATGGGTGAATGCCTGTGGGAAGTTCCCGAGATGTTGCCCGCTGGAGCCAATTTGTTCCGAGTAGAGCCCAAGATGGTTTGCGTATCCCAAAAGCTTCTCAAACAACAATTGAGCCTTTTCCAACTCTCCAGCGCGCGCCAGGCATTCGATGTACCAAAACGAGCAGGCAGTGAAGCTACCCTCCCCGCCTGGAAGCCCGTCTACATGCGTGCGTTCCGCTTCGTAGCGACGGACGAGGGTATCTTCGACGAGTCGTCCTTCAATCGCTTTCATTGTGGAGCGCCACATGGGATCGACTGGGCTGATGAACCGCATAAGTGGCATCAGCAGGACCGACGCATCCAGGTCCTTCGTCCCCTTGGCCTGCACAAACGACCGCAAATCGTCATCCCAGAAGTTCGTAAAGATGTCCTGTCGAATTGCATCGCGGGCGCGCTGCCAGGCATCGAGAGGCCCCGAAAGCGAGCGTTTTTGGGCGAGCCGTAATGCTCGGTCGAAAGCCACCCAGCACATCAGACGGGAGTGTAAAAATTCCCGGCCCCCGCCCCGCACTTCCCATATGCCTTCATCGGGCCTTTGCCAGTTCTTGCCTAGCCACTCCAACACGCGCTGAAGTTCCTGCCACCCTGCGTGCGAAATTGGATCTCCGTATTTGTTTGCCAGATAGATGGAATCCATCATTTCGCCATAAATATCCAGCTGCAACTGCTGATAGGCTGCGTTTCCGATACGCACGGGCTTAGAATCTTCATACCCTCGCAGATGATCCAGAGTCAGCTCATCGAGCTTCTGCCTGCCGTCGATCCCGTACATCACCTGCAGGGGTCCACGCTCTGCATCGTCACCGAGGCGTCCCTTCAGCCAGTCGATGAACGCCTGCGCTTCTTCGACAAAACCCAGTCGGATCAGTGCGTAGAGCGTAAATGTCGCGTCCCGCAACCATGTGAAGCGATAGTCCCAATTGCGCGGTCCGCCAATTTGTTCTGGCAAGGAAAATGTCGGCGCCGCTATCAGCGATCCATGCTCCCGGCTGATCAGCAACTTCAACATTAGGGCCGAACGGTTGACCATCTCGCGCCACCGGCCCTTATACTTCGATTTCGCGATCCATCCCTTCCAGAAACGTGTTGTCTCGTGGAAGCGTTGCTCTACGAACTCCATCTCGGGTTGTTGTCCTTGGGCGCGAACTCCACCAAAGACAAACGTCGCCCTTTCGCCGGCTCGAAGGCTGAAATTGGAGATTACATCTTGGGATTGTTGTCGCAGGGCAGTGGTGGAATACAGCGCCATCGGCGGACAAGCATCGCCCGCCGGGGAGAAAATTGCGTATCGCTCGTCGATATTCACGGCGTGCCCACACATCGCATAGTTGAAACGGGGCCGGCACCGCATCTTGAAATCGACCTGTCCCCTGATTACGGCCAGGGAGCGGATAATCTCATTCGGTTGTTCCCCGTCGTTCCCAATGGGCATGTAGTCAGTCAGCTCTGCCACTCCCTCCTCCGCAAGAAATCGCGTGAGCAGAACGTTGGTATCTGGCAAATAGAGCTGCCGTACCCGTCTTACTTTGAATTGGGGCTGAATCTCAAAGCAGCCGCCTCGCTCACCATCGAGCAGTGCTGCAAACACAGTGGGAGAATCGAAATTTGGGTAGCAGAGAAAGTCAATTGAGCCGTTTACACTCACGAGTGCAATCGAGCGCATATTGCCAATCACGCCGTAGTTTTCAATCGGTTCGAAGCTCATTGGTGTGAGTATTTCCGAAGATGAATTCTAGCTGGTCCGAGCCATGCCGCCCAAACTGTGGATTCATCGTCACGAAATATTAGGGCAGGAGCCGCTAGTTCACGGACACGAACAGGCGGATTGCTAGTACTGCGAGCCTTTTACCCATAAAAACTTGCCCCTTTGACCACCTCGAACCGGCCAATGCTTCGCGTTTACCTCTGCGTTAGAAATCCTGTACCGTTGGGCGGATGACCATCTCATCGACTTCCACCTCGACCGGCTGCTCGATTGCGTAAGCGATCGCTCTCGCAATCGCGCCGGCCGGGATGGCCATTTTCATGAACTCGCGCAAATTCTTTCTGGTCGCTTCGTCCGAACTGCTTTCCGACAGTTCTGTGGCAATCGCGCCAGGTGAGATCATCGTGCAGCGGATATTTTGGGAGTGCAATTCCATCCGCAGCCCTTCAGTCAACGCGCGCACAGCGGCCTTGGTGGCGCAGTAGACCGTCCCGCCGGGGGCGAACATTTTGATCCCGAAAACCGAAGCCATATTAATGATGTGGCCGCCCTTCTGCTTCTGCATGTGGGGCAGGGCAGCGGCAACCCCAAATAGAAGTCCTTTGATATTGACGTCAATCTGCTGGTCCCATTCATCTACCTTGAGGGCCTCGATCGGCGCGATGGGCATGATGCCGGCGTTATTGATGAGCACATCGACGCGGCCGAATCCATCGACGGCCCCTTGGATGAGCGCTTCCACTTCTGCGCGCTTCGTCACATCCGTGGCGAATCCGATGGCCTTGCCGCCGCTGGTCGAGATCTCTTGAACCACTGCGTCGATTCGGTTCGAACGCCGCGCTCCTAGTACAACTTTTGCTCCTTGTTTTGCGAGAAGCTTCGCGGTGCTTTCCCCAATGCCGCTGCTGGCTCCGGTGATCACTACAACCTTGTCGGTGATATTTGACGTTTCCATTCTATTTTTCTCCTTATTTAAGAATTCGCTTTTTCACGGCGGGCTGCGCTCCACTGAATGACGAGCTCCGCGATTTCGGAAATGTCCTCGACCAATGAGGTCAAGAAAGCTGATACGTCAGTGCAAGTAGAAAGATTGGCACTCTGCCCAGCCCATAGGGGCAAGAGATCCGATCGGCCCGCCGCCTCTGCCGGGATCACGAGGTTTCTGACGAGGGCTCGTTGCAGTGGATATGGCAAGATCTCAGTTCCCTTTCGGTTCAACTCCTCCATCAGTCGGTTGTGGATTCCCCGCGCGAGTCTTCCGGTGAAGCCCTTTGTCAGCGCGGTATGCCCGGCGTTTTTCTCTCGTAAAGCCTGGCGATGAAGGAGGCTGGCGCCGGACTCCTCGCACGCCAGGAATACCGTTCCCATTTGCACGGCCTCTGCGCCAAGAGCCAGGGCAGCGATTGCGCCGCGCGCATCTGCGATGCCACCGGCGGCGATAACTGGCACATTGACCACGTCGGCAATCTGAGGGACAAGCGAAAAGGTGCCTGTAAGTGAATCCTCCGCGGCGCGGAGGAATGAACTGCGATGTCCCCCGGCTTCGAAGCCGGAAGCGACGATGGCATCCACGCCGGCCTCTTGAAGTGCCGCACCTTCTTCGGGTGTGGTCGCCGTGCCAGTCGTGAAAATGTGTTTCGCCCGGCACTCTTCCAGGATTTCCTTTGGTGGGATCCCGTAGATGAAGCTGAACACCGGTACCTTCTCGTCCAGCAAGACGCGAGCCTGATCCTCAAATCGTATCCACGAATAGGGTTTGTACTCTGGACGCGTCGCTCCCAAGGCTGCGATATGGCCAGCGAGTGGCGCAAGACTTCTGTTGAACGCGTTTTCATCAGACGTTCGAGCACCTTCGTCTTCCATCGATACCCACAAGTTCATTGCGAACGGTCTCGATGTAAGGGAACGAATCTCTGCGATCACGTCTTTGATCGCTCCCGGCGTCAAGCTATGAGCACCGAACGATCCGAGCCCGCCAAAGTTGGAGACTGCTGCCGTCAATTTTTGTGATGAAAATCCGCCGAGCGGACCTTGAATGACGGGATAGTCGATCACGAGCTTCGCTGTGAGCCGGTTCTCATTCCAGCGGGGCGGCATCACGCGGATACCTCAAAAATCAACTCCAGCTCGACCGGCACGCCGAGCGGAAGGCTGGCTACGCCGTACACCAGCCGGCTGGGGTTTTTGTCTTTTCCGAAAACGTCTTGCAGCAACTCTGAAGCGCCGTCAGCGACTTTCGGCTGATCGCGGACATCTCCCGAAGTGGCCACTGACACTCCGAGCCGGACGATCCGCGTGACTTTGTCGAGTGATCCCAAATGTTGCCGTGCGACAGCAAGAGAGTTAAGCGCCGCCAGGTAAGCGGCCTCGCGCCCTGTTTGCACCTCGAGTTCCGCGCCGATGCACCCGATGAATTTCGCTTCGCGGCCTACAGTGGGGAGCATTCCGGTGAGAAAGAGCAGGTTGCCCGTCTGCACCGCTTCCGCGTAGATGCCGAATGGCTCAGGCGGCTCTGGAAGCCTGATGCCAAGTTGTCCTAACCGCCGCTCGGCAGTGCCAAGACGAGAACCATCTCCGCTTAAGATTTTGTCTTTCGAATCAGTATTCATCGATATCGCTCCATCGGCTTCGGTTTGATCGTCCACCGCATTCTGATTTTTTACAGGGTCCCGTTGGAGGCTGCACCGTTGCAGATGCTCACCGCCTTCCTACAAAATCTCCCAAGCGATTTTCTGCATCGCCGGGTTTGCAAAAGCCTCGCTCTATCAGCGTCTTGATTCTCTGCTGCGTGGCCGGTCGTCCCATCGAAGCAACGCAAGCATCCCACCCGGATTCGATTTCGATATCAGGCGGCAAACTGGCAACATTCACTAGGCGCTTGGTATCCATGATTGTCTGTTTGTCGAAGGAGGCGATCCGGGTGGCAAGCGCATCGACAAACCCGTCAAGATCAGCATCCGGCAACGACCGGTTCACATAGCCGTAGAGTTCAGCTAAATCGCCTCGGATGTCCTCAGCGCTCAGAACAACTTCCAGGGCGCGTCCTCTTCCCATGAGGCGCGACAGTCGCGCCATGGGGCCACCGCCCGGAACCAGACCGGCGCCAACTTCAAACTGCGACAAGATGGCTCTTTCACGACTCGCGAAACGCATGTCGCAGGCAAGGGCAAGCTCACTACCCATACCAGTTGCCCGCCCGCGAATCGACGCTATCGATACGACAGATGCACGACTCAGGCGCACCAGCATCTCGGGCCATGGATGCAGGCCTGTAGGTCCAGGAGGGAGATGTGCCAAATCGTCAAGTTTTTCAAGAAAATCTAGATGAATCAGAAAGAATCCTTCGACTGCACTGTCAAAGACCACCACCTTAACCTGCTCGTCAGCTTCGATTGCCGTGATGACCTCGTTCACTTGCGGAAGCATCTCCGGACCGAAGATGTTGAGCGGCGGGTGGTCAATCGTGACTCGCCAATACTCGGGCGAACGCCGGGCCAGACGTATCTCAGTAGTCTTCGTTGCTGCGTAATTCTGATTTTTCATAGCTGTTGTCTCCTCATCATCTGGTTTCACGGCGTAACGCTAGCTAACTCACGAAGGGCGATGCAGGAAGTCGACGACTAGTTTTGTCGTCGCGGCCGGCTGTTCTTCCGTGATCCAGTGCCCGCAATCCGGGATCATCACATCTTCGACGTTATCGGCGACACACCGCATCACCGCGCCCATCATAGGGCCGAATGTAGCTTCGCCACCCAAGGCCAAGACCGGCATCTGAAGCCTGCCCTGCGCAAGGAATCTCCGGTTGTCGGTTGCATCCTGGCTGAATGCCCGGAACTGGGCAAATCCCGCTCGCATTGCACCGGTTTGCGCATAGAGCGCCGCATAGTGTTGGCGCTTCGCTTCATCAAACCGCTTCCGGTCCCGGGAAAGTTCATTCCAGAAACGGTCGAGATAGATGCGCTCGCGGCCGGCGACCAGGCGCTCCATGTCCTGACCACCGAAGCCGAAGTGCCACATGGCCGGATCCTGTGTGATCTGATCCCAGGGTCCGACGCCGGGCAGCGGTGCATCGATCGCCACCCATCGGCTCACGCGCTCGGGGTGGGTGGCGGCAACTGGGAAGCCGACCATGATGCCGATGTCGTGCGACACCAATTCGGCCGTACGCACACCCAGGGCGTCCAGGACGCCCACCACGTCCGCCGCCTGATTCCTCTTGTCATAGCCGCCATCAGGCTTCGACGAGAGGCCCAACCCACGCAGGTCGAGCGCGACAATCATGTGGTCTTCGATGAGTCCGCTCGCCAGATGACCCCACATGTCGCCCGTTGTGCCGAAGCCGTGCAGCATGACGACCGCTGGACCATGACCGCCGACCCGCACATGGATGGATGTACCGTTGGTTTCGATCGTCCGCATCTGCATCACAGCCGGGAAGGGATAAACCCCATCTACGTGGGCATGCTCGCTCATCGCTGCGTGACTCTGATCTTTCATGTTGGTGTCTCCTCGTCACTTGGCTGCACGTTTGATTTTGCGTTGCGGTCGTTTTATGCGGCGCTTTCGTCACGCGGCTTTGGTGAGGTGGTCCTACATACGGAAACTCGAGTAACAGATCGCCGTGGGGCCCTACTTCGTCTTCCGTCACCTCTCCATTTGTGAGGATGCGAATAAAAGAATCGAACGCATCGTCGGTGAGTGTCCGACCATTATCGGGAAAAGATGCCGGGCTCGTAGGGTCATAAAGCAGAACATCCGGGAGCAATGTCCCCGCCACGCGCTTCGCCTCAGCCGGCGTATATCCACCCGTGTGCTCCAGAGCGTGCGCGAAGGCAGCAATGAAACGTTCATCGTCCGCCGGTTCACCTCCAAGGTAGGCATCTCTCTCTTCGACAAGTATGACCGCTTGCGCAGGCCGCGCTCCGCGCTCCACTTGGATCCAGCCGCCATCACCTCGCGTAAGCGTGCGCGCCCACAGGCGAACCTCTTTTGCCCCCAGAGCAGAGTTAGGTACTTCAAGAACGATGCTGCACACATCTTTCTCAGCGAAGAAATCGTCGCCCGTGAACTGCAAGTTGTTCTTCGCACCTTCCACGTCGCAGAAGAAAGGGTCGCTGCGCCAGCCGGCAAAGAATCGGGTATCACCTGCCTCTGTAATCCTCGCCTCGCACCCCATTGAAACCGGCGCCTTATCAACGATCACTCGCCCGCCATCGCCTGTTCCGGCGGCTTGCGGGCCATCAACGCGGCGGACAATCGCGGTCTGTGCGCCACCCTCGAAAGCTGAGAAGCACACCCGGTAGGCGATATTGGCAATCGCATCACCATCGGTGTCAATCTTGAGCTCATACAATGCCTCCGGCGCGAAAGGCTCGGTCGTAGTAGGTGCCGGAGGGTTTTCGCCGGCAGACGGATGCACGTTCATAATCAGGATGGATTTCCCAGTGTCTCCCGGTTTCGGAAAGGCATACAGATCAGTGAAATCCAGTCGGGCGTCCCCGTGGGGAAAGCCGAAGTCAGGACCAGAATAATGATGCGACATAGACTAGTTCTCCTCTTGCAGGTCTGCTCTGTCCGGCGGGGTTAGAACGCGGCGGCACCGGCCTTCCCGCAATCACAGCCCGCGAGCGCCGACGCAGTCCTTATAAAACGGTCTGCTGCAGATCCGGCTCACACCACCTTGACCGTAACGTCGATGTTGCCCCGTGTAGCGTTGGAATATGCACATGTCGCCTCGTGCGTGGCGTCCACAATGGCTTGGGCGACTTCGCGCTCTAAGCCTGGCAGGCTGACGTTGAGCCGTGCTCGGAGGAAGTAAACGTCGCCAGAACTGCACAGGTCTATTTCGGCATCGATGGCTACGTCAGCCGGAAGTTTGACCTTCATTTTGTTGGCCACAAGCCCCATCGCACTAATGAAACAGGCCGACCAGCCAGCGGCAAATAACTGCTCCGGATTGGTACCAGTTCCCGGGAGCCCGGGAGCCGAGAACTTAACATCTAAGCCGCCATCATCACTCCGGGAGACACCGCCGCGCCGACCGCCCGAAGTGTGGGTCTTGGCGGTGTACCGTACCTTCATGACTTCCTGGGTTGAACCAGCTACTGCGTTGGTTTCTTGATAAGTGGTCATCTTTATTTTTCCCGTGCACCGGTCAAAACCGGCAAGGTGTAGTAAATGAAACTTTCATACGTTTAAGGATTGGCGAGCCAGAACCGCCCCCGAGTCACGCAGAGCCGCTTGCCAGGCGGCAACGAAGCGTTCCGGTCACCATTTGCCCGCGTGCGCGCCGCCATCCACGTGCAGGATTTCACCCGAAGTGAACGTGGCGTCGATCAGAAACAAAGCTGCGTCGACGATTTCTTTGACCTCACCGATTCTGCCCACCGGGTGCAACCCTTTGAGAAATTCATGAGTTTCTGGTTTGTGCATGGGAGTATCGATCACTCCCGGCGCTATGGTGTTTACTCGAATGCCCTCCTTCGCGTATTCGATAGCGAGGGCGCGTGTCACCGCATTCAAGGCGCCCTTCAGCATGATTTGAACGGCGGCGCCTACACCTGCGATCGGTTGGTCAACCAGGGTTGTTGAGACGTTGATGATGCTGCCCGATTTCTGCCGTAACATTTGCTTCACGGTGAGCTGTGATACGTAGAGAAAGCCTGCAAGCGTCGTGGAGACTAAAGTGTTGAAGTCCTCGGTCGTGTATTCGGTAAAGGGCTTCGGAATAAAAACACCCGCATTGTTGATCAGTACATCGATTCGGCCAAATCGCGAGACGGCAGTATCTACGATCTTTGCGGCCGTGTGCGGGTCGCCGATGTCTCCATCGACCAGTGCAACATTCGCGGCCATTGCGAATGGATGTGCCCTGGTGATGTTTCGCGAGTTTGCGACTACGTTGTAACCACGCTTCAACAACGCTTCGACGAGCCCCGCTCCGATCCCTCGTGAGGCACCAGTTACGATTACTGTTTTCGCCGTATTTGCCATTTGTAAGCTCCCTTACTTTTCGGCGCGAGAGCGTTTGTTGACGCCGTTGCTCTGCGCACAACTTTGAGTAAACTGCACATCGCATAGGGAGTTGTGCGGATTTCTGCTGGGATGGTTGGAATCTTGCTACATTCATGCGCACACAGGGCATTCTCGGGGAGGCGGATTCAGATTCCGTCATAGCGTGAATACCCGCGCCTTGCCCAATAGTCCGGCGGTTCGTCTTTTGTGTAGGTAATCCGAGTAATCGCCTTGATGTTCTTCAAGCCTAGTTTCACAGGTACAAGCAGTCGGAGCGGAGCTCCGTGCTCCACTGTGAGAGGTTTTCCGTTCATGTGAGTCGCCAGCAGAGTCTGCGGATGCTGCGCTGTCAGCAGGTCAATCGAAACGAAGTATGGATCCGGATTCCCGTTTGCGTCGAGATTGACGGACGATTCGATGTGGGCCCATTTTGCCTGGGAGACCGGCGGATAAGCATGCAAGAGATCATCGAATCTCAAACCGGACCACCATGCGATTGCGCTCCAACCTTCCACACACACGAGGCGAGTAATCTGGTCATGGATCTGGCGGCGTGCGAGAAGAACTTCGATGTCGAGACAAACGGCCAGGCCGGAGGAAAGCCCATCGAGAGTCAGACGCCACCCTGGAATATAGGCCGGATCTGGCGTCGCGCCGTTGTAGTTATTCTTGAGCGAAGTAATCTGCGATTTTGTGTAGGTGGGTACGCTAATGATTCGCCGAGTACAGAGCTGTCTGCAACGTCATCGTCGATGCGCAGTGCTTTGTTCAGAAGCCACTCCTTCCCTGGAGAGTCCATGTTTCGTGGCAGGAGAAATCGAGCGCCTGCCAAGGCCGCCAGCGCGCCAGCCCCGAACAACAGAAAGTCGCGTCGGCTCTGATAACGCAGGACCCGGGGAGCTATCTCAATTGCCGAGAGAGGTCGCTCTCCAAAAAAGCCTTGCGGCTTTTTCACGGAGACAGATTTCACAGCAACAGATGAAGCCGCTTCGTCTGTTCGCGGTTCGTGGTCCACTGAAAACGAGGGCGATCCATCTGCATTCACTTGTTGGTCTATCGCTTCAACGCCCTCGGGCGTCTCAATGGCCATTGGGACGGAAGGATTCACATCTTCAGGACCAGCCCCTGTTGAGTCTGCCATCTCCTGTTTCGGTTTTATGCCCGTCGAAGGAATGTCTTTCGGTCGTAATGAATCGTCGCCATTTTCCTCATGGTTCATTTACGATGACCTCCAACCGCTCTACTCTCTTCGACCAACCTATGATCATGCTGCGCAAGGTATCCCACCCGTCGGCGAAAACCAGAATCACATGCGGCGCAACGAAGAGTATGTAGATCCACATAAGCCAGAAATGCCAGACACGCGCTGCGTTGTACCCTCCAAAAAGCGCTGCCAGCCGATGGAGTTGCATGGGCTTGTGAATCGCCCATCCCGTAGCGACCGAAAGGAACCCGGCGACCGGAACAGAGAAGTACGCTGCGCGCTGGAGTGCGTTGTACTTCGTGTTAAAGCGGGGATGCAGCCATTGGTGGCGCGTCAGTTTAGCGAAGGGAAAACCGAGGTAGTATCGGAGCATCCTGAACGCGTCAAACAGATCGGTCAGGCGGGGCAACAAGGAGCGCCAGCCTCCTCCCATGACCAGCCCTGCAACATACAACATGCCATTCAACATGAACAAGTACGCGCATAGCCAATGCAGGCGTAGGGCTAACGCCAACATGCCCGGCCCGAGGCTCATGTGGTTGTAAATCCAGTCCGGCGGGCTGCTGTAGTGATGCAGTCCAGGCACATGGGCGCATATCCAGATTCCAAGATCCGCCGCCACATCGACGTTTCCCGTATTCGGATCTGGCTTGTGTTGATAAATCGGCGAAGCCCAGTAAATCGAGATGCCACTCAGAATCAGCCCAAGAAGGATCGGCACATTCAGCCAGTGACTCCAGCCCACCAAGAAATGGTGTTTCCTGACGACGAGCACGCCCGGCTGTTCCGGCAACGTGCTCGTAGAGTTCGGTTCACAATCAGCAGGTGTTGAATGGCTCATTGCTCGGAACCCTCACTGCTTGGGATTGGGAGACGCGGCTGGAATGAACTGGAAAATCTTGTCCGTCACAAGTGTTCCGTCCGGACGCTTCTCTGTCGTCGCATAGACGATGTCGCCGTCGTTGAATGTGACTTTGTCGGGTGCGACTACCGTGACCGGAACATTCGCAGGCACGGAGATCGTCTTAGAGCCATCCTGATACTGGACTACCAGGGTGGTGCCGCTGCCTTTCTGTACCGTGCCATTCGTCATGCGTGAGTGCGATACCGCAGGGCGAGAGACGGAGCCATTGGTCATTCTGCTGTGAGTCGTTGCACCCGGCGGGTCTGTCAGAACACTACCTTCTGCTGCACCACTCAGCTCCGGTGGAAATATAATGACCTGCTTCGCTACTTCTTTTCCGTCGGCCTGCTCAGTCGATGCAACGCCGACATAAGACGCGGACGTGACATGATTCAAATCCGACGGCATCTGCTTATAGGTAGTGAGGGGCTGCTTGACATCAACATGGACCACGCCTGAAGGTGTCTGAACGTCGAGTGAGCTGCCTGTAAATGACTGGACTTTTCCAATAACTCCGGAGATTGGAGGGGCCGCTTGCATGGTGCCGTTGACGGCTAGCTGCGCCTCGGTCGCACCGATGGCGAGCGTACAGGCGAGAAGAGTTAAGCTGATACGTTGCATCATCCTTCGGAACGCTGACTTGGGCTTGTTGGGCGCGGAATCTGCTCGGTACGTTTGTGAGATCGTCATTTCTTTCTCCTTGAGCTGTTTTTCTTTCTCCTTAGTAGTTACACGCAGGACAGTCGTTTTCCTCGAAAGCTCGGTCCCTAGAATCTCGCCCTCAGCCTTTTAAAGGTGTGCTTGCAAGGACCTCCACTTTTTCGACCTGCGGGGGAGTCGCGAACAATTCGTTGGCCCGAGCCACCAACGCCTTCGCAATCTCTCCAGTTAGGTGGGCATTGCGACCCGCTTCATTTGCAAAGGTGTCGAAGATGCCGAACTTCGCCGGCCCGATCTTGATCGCATACCATTTCAATGTCCCTTTTTCATCCCGTGCGAGTGGCAGCGCTGACTTTAGAAATGCCTCGGCATCAGCCTCCTTGCCTGAGCGTGCTTCGAGCGTGACTAACAATCCAATTGCTTCCATTCAGTTCCCCTCCTGGTTGAGTCAGTCCGAACGATTGGAACTGACCTCTGCTCACAACTGTGAGTAGACTGCACATTGCAAACGGCCTTGTGCGGATTTCTGCTGGGATGGTCGGAATCCTGCTAAATTTCATGCACACAGAGGCAGAACTCCAACGAATTGCGGTCAGTTTGTAGGCTGTCTTGAGCGAGATGACGCGAGAGTTCGAATGAGTTGCGCAGGACCAGTAAGAATTGTTGATGGACGGAATGGTGCTGCGGCGGATGCGAGGAGCGATCAGTTACGAATGCGGACCGAGCAGGATTTTAACAACGAACTAAAAGGCGACCGGGAGAGCGACAATATGGCTGCGGACCACAAAATCACAGGCGTAGCGAATCTTCGAAATGGGTTTCCGAGGCCAGTTCGGAGTCCAGAAAATCCTGGCGATACTCTGTCGGGCTAACTCTACAAACATCACGAAAAACCTGTGCAAAGTGCTGCTGAGTTCTGAAGCCACAGGCGACGGCCACGTCCAATACGCGCGCATCGGGAGCACGCAACATGGCTTTAGCACGCTCAACCCTTTGGCGCAGAACAAATTGATGCGGAGTCTCGCCCGTTGACTTACGAAACATTCGGGCGAAATGAGCTGTGCTCAATCCTACCGTTTGCGCCATCTCGTCGAGACTCAAGTCGTCTGCCATCTTCGCGTGGACCAACTCTTTAATCCTTCGCAAGCGCGCCGAGCCTAGTCCGCCTCGGTAAATCTGCACAGGACGGTGCCTTACTGCATGATCCTTGACCAGGGCTACGGCCATCGCCTGTTCGACGGAATCCAGAAACAGACGCCCGCTCGGAAAACCAGCAACCATTTCCGCACGAGCGGCCGCAACCAGCGCACTCAGGCGGGAGTCAGCAAACTTGCGTGAAGGGCGCAGTTCTACCTCTCCGTAAGCGCCGTCAGAGCTGGCCATCAGGGCTGCATCGGAAATACCGAGTTGCAGATGCGATACCTTCATGAGTCCGACCCACTCACCAACATGACGGTCGCACAATGCTAAGTCGCCCGCCGTGTAGTCGAACTTTTCCAGCGCGGAACGCTTCGAGCCCCATTCAATTGAGCCGGGCCCCATCATCATCGCGAAAGCCTGATCGTGCCGCACCCAATGACGCGGCTCTGTGTCAGAGTCGGGGGCAACGAGTTCAACTCTCATTCTTTTACTCCATGCCTCGTGTTGCGAATAAACATCAAACGCACCAAGACGATTTAATTAGACCTTGGTATCGGCACTGCATTCGTCTGATCCGATTGAATTCACTGCGGATTGCTTCCGCATGCGAGGGGCATCAAACATGATAGCCGTCATGCTTGTTATACGATCACTATTCATAGATGGAGGATGCAGAAAAAGCTACTTCAAGCCAAGTTTTTTCCCCGCCGCCATCAGTGCGATCGATTCCCGAATGCGCCTCGCGCGCGTTTCAGGTCGCCTAGCCGTATGAATCCAAACGACGAAGTCACGTCGGTAGGTGGGCGCCAGCTCCCGAAAGAACTCCCACGCTTTGGAATTTGTCTTCAGAGCTTTTGCGATGTAGACCGGTAGGTTGGGGACTACTGGTCGTGACGCGTAGGTGTTGTTCGTAGGTGCCGCTGCGAGACCGGCCGACGTGAGCAGGCCAGCAGTCTTAAGTTCCAGCCATCGATTCCGATTGATATCCGACCACTTGCTCGTGGGCTGCCGCGGCGTGACCTTGAGGGCGTATCGGTCATCATCAAGGCGTTTGATAAGACTGTCGATCCATCCGAAGCATAGCGCCTCACAAACGGTGTCTTCGTAGGGAATTGACTTCACGCCCGTGTGGGCCTTGTGGAAGACGAGCCAGACCCCTGGACTTGACGTATGGTGCTCTGCCAGCCACGCCCGCCATTGTCGGCGGTTCCGAACTTGCAACGTTATGAGTTCTGCCGTCATGCTGCATGTGCCTCAACTGCGCCGTTCAAATGGATAGCACTTCGCCCCCAAGTGAACGTTAAGAACCAGTCTGCTTACTTCCGGCTGGCCTTGAATGTCAGGATGCCGACCGTCGGCGAGAGCATCGTGCCCGCGGCGTCGGTGAGGCTGACGCTTTTGACATCGCAATAAGTCCCGGACCAGTCCTGCATCGCATCAGTCTTGGTTGGGAGGTAGACACCAAAAATATTGATGAACGAAATATCCCGAGCTGTCAGGTCCGCAAGCTTTAGCATCGTGTGCTCTCCAGGCTTCCCAGACATTCCTTTCGACCGCGAGCATGGCGTCGGTGCGGGCATTTCGATTGGTCGGTTGAGCAGTGTCCTCATTAAGCGCCTGCTGCCTGTCAACCGACTTCGCGAGAGTTGCTTTTGGATCGACAATCGCAGCCCGGGCGTGGAAGGCTCGCTTCCGTTTGCCGTCGTCGCGAGCATATATCGCTGCCGCCCGACTATTCGTCGGGAGCTGTTGACCGCCACATGTGCCGTTAACAGTCGCCTGATAGGTGATAAGTGCCGCGTCCTTACCGAGCGAGCTCAGTTGCTCGTCGGACAGAGCGTAGCTTTTGATCCCGCAATCAGTGCCGGTGTATTCCTTTGTCGCTGACACCTTATCGAGCTTGCCAAACGAACCCCACCCGACAAAGTTATCGGAAAGAAATGTAACCCAGAACTTTGCTTCCTTGGACTTCCAAGCCTCGTACGCACTCTTTTCGAGTGTTATAAGCGCATACCTTTATAGGTCCGGCCGAAGCGGTCCTTTCAGGTGTGTCATCGGCGTTTGCATTGTTCGCGAGTACATTTCCGCCGCACGTTGCGAAAATGAAAGCCGCTGCCTCACAATCTTGGCCACAATCGCCGCCTCAAAGTTAGTTGTAAATTGACTTCGAGCCCCAAAACCGTACTGTAACAGGACCGGAACGTTTCTGGCTTGGCGATCATTATGGAATCGCAGGCACGACGGCTTGTCCTGAGCAGAGCGTAGCGATGCGAAGGAGAGGCGAACCAATCTTCAAGTATGGCGGGGACGACGGGACTCGAACCCGCGACCTCTGCCGTGACAGGGCAGCGTTCTAACCAACTGAACTACGTCCCCTACTGCAAAATCAGCAACTTGCTGGAAAACCTTGCTGGACAAGGCGTTTGCAAGTTACGCATACCGCGCACTGTTTGCCGGTTGTGCCTGCGATGGCAGCTGTCCCTGCCAAAACCGCCAATAAATCGCTAATAAATTGTTGTGCGCTCATGCGAGTTTATCTTAACACATGGAAATCGATGGCTGAGCCACGTTGGCGGCACAGGAAAATGCTAATAAGGCGCCAATATGGAAGCGATCAACGGACGGCTGCATCAGCCATCAACAAATGCATGAATTCCTTCGTGCTCAACCTACAACGTCGGGTCAATTGGTTCGCTCTCCAGCGCAAGCACTTCGAATACACACTTGTGAACTCTACGAAGTGGTTCTTGATGAACGAACCGGCCCGACGAAGACCAAGGCTACATGTATATCAACATGCAGCTGCCTAAATCGGCGTCGCTGGAACGTACAACCGTGGCTGCAAAACACGTAGAGGATGTTCTGGCAAACACACCAGGCGTTCAGTACACGACAAGCGTTGTGGGTTTCAGTTTGCTCAGTTATGTCCGGACCAGCTACAACGGTTTCTTTTTTGTCAGCCTGAAACCGTGGGAGGACCGCAAAAACCGGAGCGAACAATATCAAGCGATCAAGGCGCGTCTGAACCAGGAACTCAGGCAGCCGCCGGAAGGGACGGTCTTCAGTTTTTCACCACCCGCGATCCCCGGCGTCGGAACTTCCGGGGGCGTCACGTTTGTCCTGGAGGATCGCGCCGGCAAAGATGTCAAGTTTCTTTCGGATAACTTGAACCAATTTATGGCGGCCGCTCGCAAGCGCCCTGAGCTTGGAATGGTCAGCACCACGTTTTATTCCGAGTGTGCCTCAAGAGTTCATCAATGTGGACCGGGACAAAGTGTTGAAGCAAGGCGTGGCTTTGACAGATGTCTACAACACTATTCAGGCCTACATGGGCGGACTATTCGTCAACTACTACAACGATTTCGGACGCACCTGGCAGGTTTATGTGGAGGCCGAAGCGCCTTATCGTGCGACGACCAACGATCTCGGACAATTTTATGTTCGCAACGGCCAAGGCCAAACCGTTCCGCTTTCCGCCCTTGCAAGCTTCGAGAACCGTTCCGGTCCTGAGTTCGCCATGCGCTACAACGAGTACAGGTCGGCACAGATCAACGCCAGCGCTGCGCCCGGCTACAGCTCCGATCAGGCATCGGCGGCCCTGGAAGATGTTTTCAAGCAAACGATGCCCCGCGAAATGGGCTTCGACTACCTCGGAATGTCTTACCAGGAACAAAAAGCGCGGCAGGGAGTGCCGCCGTCCGTCATCTTCGGATTTTCACTGCTTTTTGTTTTCCTGATTTTGGCAGCTCTCTATGAAAGCTGGACCGTGCCTTTTAGCGTCCAGCTCAGCACGCCAGTCGCAGTATTCGGCGCTCTAGCTGCGCTGTGGCTGCGTCGAGTCGTGCTCGGTTTCTTTCTGCCTGCGTACATGGTTCAAATTGAGAACGATGTCTACGCCCAGATCGGCCTGGTAATGCTCATCGGCCTGGCGGCGAAAAACTCGATTCTGATCGTCGCATTTGCAAAGGAAGACTATGAAAAACGCGGCATGTCCCTGGTGGATGCCGCACTTTCCGCGGCGAGGCTTCGCTTCCGGCCCCTCATGATGACCGCGCTGGCCTTTATTCTCGGCTGCGTGCCGCTTTGGACAGCGTCCGGAGCAGGTTCGGTAGCACGCCAGATCATGGGCACGGCGGTAATTGGCGGCATGGTGGCGGAGACCTTCATCGGCAGATTCTTTGTTCCTGCGATTTTCTATGTAGTTGAGAAATTCTCCGGCGCTGAGCGACGAAAGGCATTGCCACTCGCCACCGCCGAAGCATCCACTCAAGGTGACTAATTATG
Organism: Terriglobia bacterium; assembly: GCA_963696825.1. Lineage (GTDB taxonomy): Bacteria > Acidobacteriota > Terriglobia > Terriglobales > Acidobacteriaceae > JAIQFF01. The sequence continues at coordinate 294,345 of CAVOLN010000004.1, read as the reverse complement.
AAGAAGGCTGCAATCTTAGGAATCGTTACTGCGCTGGTCCTAGAGGCCGGCTGCATGATGGGGCCAAAATGCAAGCGCCCGACTGCGAATGTCCCGCAAGAATATCGTGCACCGGCTCCGCAACAAGCTGCTGCCGCCTCGTCGCTGGGCAACGAGCAATGGTGGCAGGTATATCAAGATCCGGTGCTCACACAGCTGATCCACACCGCCATCGCGCAAAATTATGACGTGCGCATCGCCGCCGCCCGCGTGCTTGAAGCCCAGGCGCAAGTCGGCATCACCCGCTCCAACCAGCTCCCCTCGGCGAGCGTAGGTGCGGACGTTTTCAGTGAGCAAAACGCGAAAGTCACAAAGTTATTTCCCGCATACGACGTCAATGCCGGCGAATTCTGCCAACTGGCAAGAAGAGGTGTACTCGTACCAGCAAACCGTTCAGAACGCCCTGGAACAGGTTTCGAATTCACTGGTTGCTTCTCAAAAAAGTCGTGAGTTTCGTGAACAGCAGGAGTTGCTGACGCAGGCAGCGCTGCAGACGGACCAACTGTCCGGGGTGCTTTATAAGAACGGCGGGGCGAGTTACCTCCAGTTGCTGACCAGCGAAACAAATTACTTCTCAGCGGAACTCAACCTCGTGCAAGCTCAGCTGAACGAGCGTTTGGCGCTCGTTCAGCTTTACCAGGCGCTCGGAGGCGGGTGGCAACAATAGGGGAAAGGACGAAGATGTTCAGGAGGGTTCTGGTTGCGTACAACGGATCTCCTGAATCTGGATTTGCATTATGAGACGAATAACGTCTCTTTCAATCCTCTTCGCCGCGCTCATCGAGTTCGGGATCGAGCGCGCAAGGTTCGACTTGTGGATCGCGACTGCGGCGATAGTGACGCTATTGTGGAATCTCGTGGGACGAGTGCTACGCTCTATGCACTCACGGAGCAACGATTGAGTCGAGGGAGCTTGGTCCACATCCATTCGCGCCGAATGCCGCAGTTCGGCATGACGCCTTGTTTCCGGACAAGAATCCACGCGCTTGGAATTTTCAGGACCACGCCAGGGCGCCAACAGCCTGAACGTGAATCCGCGTGGTGTCTAGAAAAGGGATGCCCTGATCTGTGACATCGCCCAGGATCAGCGGTAGCTCGGTGCCTCCCAAAATCAGGCCGTCGATGCCTTCGCGCTCTTTCAATCGATTGACAATGGCCAGCAGTCCCTGCCGCGTCTCCGGCAGGAAGATGCCCTTTACCAACTGGTTCATATATTTGTCGTGAATGTAAGCCTGCTCGCTGGCCTGGGGCACTGCCAGCGCGATTTGTGCCGCGGAAAAAACCTGGGGATAGAACTTTGCCTGCATGGTAAAGCGGGTGCCGAACAGACCGAGTCTTTTTAAGCCCAGGGCTCCCGCGGCTTCGCACGTGGCTTCCACGATGCTGACCAGCGGGATCGGCGACTGGCGGCGGACCTCGTCGAAAACGATGTGGGGCGTGTTGGCAGAAAGCAGTCCCAGTTCCGCGCCCGCGGCGGCCAACCTGCGAATTTCAGCCACGAGAAATTCGGCGACCTTGCCCAGATCGTTGGCCTCGAACAGATCCACCAGCACTTTCAGATTGACGCTATTAATGATGATCGGGGGATAACTGCCGTCGGGATGTTGGGCGCGGTAGGCTGCAATCAGCTGGCGGTAGTAGTCGATTGTGGATTCGGGGCCGATGCCGCCAATCATTCCTACCTTTTTCATTCTGCGTTCTCCCTGGGTCGCTGGCTCTATTCTAGGACAGACTCGCGGTTCCACTTCAGCCGGATGCCTGACTCAGCTGCGAGCTTCGTTAGTGGATCACTTTCTGAAACCTTTTAACCACAAAGGGCACGAAGGGGCGCGAAGGGAAACCTTGAGACTTATGCCTTCGTGATACTTCGTGTGCTTCGTGGTTCCTGGATCTCGCGAGTGTACCGTTCGGCATGATCGCGACCAGCAAGCTGAGGTTGCGTATCGAGCATATCTATCCCGTGGCAGCGGCGCAGCAGGCTCATCGCGATCTTGAAGCGCGCAAGACGACCGAGAAGCTGCTGCTGGTGCCGTAGACGTCGTGGTTCGTTTCTCAGGATTGAACTCTCACAAATCGGACGCAAGCAACCTGCCGAGTGAGCTGTCCCTCTAATTGGCAGGAGGAATTAGATGGCAGCCAGGAAGAGTTCAGGTTTACGCAAAAGTTCCGGTCGTCGCAAATACGGCAAAGCCGCAGGCAAACTTGTGGCCAGCGCCATGCGTCGCGAGAAGCGCGGCACCCTTCGCTCCGGCAAAGGTGGCAAGGGTGGTAGAGTTACAAGTCGCAAGCAAGCCATCGCCATCGGTCTTTCGGAAGCGCGAAAAAAAGGCGCCAAAGTACCGAAGCAGAAGTCGGCAGCCTAAATCCCTAGAACTGCTTAAGCGAGCAATTGTGCACAGTCTCAGGGGACGAACTCGGGCACACTGGTACGGACAAAGTCGCTTCTGCTGCTCGCAGCTGGTGTGCCGCAGCCGCGGGGGCGGTCTGAGAAGAATGACCCAGGCGGGCGTGAATAAATTTTGGGAGGAGAGACATGTTTAGCACAAGGAATTGGATTCACCTCGGGTTGATCGTAGCTGCCTTTGCCATGTTCCTTCCGCGTAGCGCAGCGCAAACTTTTTCATGTTCGTCCGATGACGGCAAACGACACTATTGCTCTGACAACGGACCTGGCCGGGCTCGGCTGGTGCAACAGCGCAGCGAATCGCCTTGTCGTGAAGGCTACAGCTGGGGTTCGGACAGCCGCGGTGTCTGGGTCGATCACGGCTGTCGAGCTGATTTCGCCATCGAAGGCGGCCGGGGCATGGATCGGGATCGAGGTCGCGGAGACAACTACGGTCCGGGCGAAGGTCAAGTAATTTCCTGCTCGTCGGATGACATGCACCGGCACTATTGCTCAGCCGACACCCGCGGCGGAGTACGCCTGGTCAAGCAAAATAGCGAGTCATCTTGCCGGCAAGGGCGAAGCTGGGGATATGACCGTCGCGGCATCTGGGTCGACCACGGCTGCCGAGCAGACTTCCAGGTTGGCCGATAGATGCGGTAAAACGCACCGTCTAGCACGCGCGATCGTGAGCGCACCCGTGGATCAAAAAGAATGGTGGGCAGTGCAGGACTCGAACCTGCGACCTCCTGCTTGTAAGGCAGGCGCTCTAACCAGCTGAGCTAACCGCCCAGTCTGTAACATGAATCACCATAACAGCTTAGCTCCGTTCGTGCCACACCGTCAGAGTGGCTGGTGCACAAGGTAGTGCTAGAGTGCACGAATTCCTCTCTCCTCGTCGTCAGCAAGTTGATCCAGGCCCTGGCCAACCCTGGAATCTGTGATCACCATCCCAGATGGGAAATTCGATCCGGACACCCTGGGGAGCCATGAGGGCGAGTGCGCGGGTGTGGGCCAGAGGCATCTAGGGGTTCTGATTCGGGGTCGTGAGTCTAATCGCCTGTTCTATAAGAGGGGATGTCAAGAACATTCTTCTACCTCCGCCGGAAGCGCGGTAATGGTTCGCGGCATCCAGTCCCTTGTCAGATAGGAGTGGCGCTCGAGTCTTGTGTCTTGCCCTGTGGTTTGGGGTTTTGCTTTGCTCCATCTCAGCAGCTGCCTGTTCATGAGTAGCGACAACGCCGATCGGTTTCTGAAACTGGCAAGCACTCGTGGTTGTACGGGGTCAACCATGGTTCTATCTGCGACTCGAGGCCTAGTGCTTTTTCGGGTTATCCGAGAGGGCATAGGGTTAACACAGAGGCTCACTGCCACGGGCACTGTGCGCCTACAGGCGATTAGGATGCTCACCCTCGAACCCGAGCGTCTCAAGAACCAACTGGCCACCACCAGAAAAGATCACCGGAGATGGAGGGCTCTTCCCGTGAGACGCTCAAGCGGCTTGCGATTTCAGTTTGTCAGCGTCGAAGTTTTCTCCCTTCTTCCATAGAGTTAGCGTGATGGCTGCAATCTTGCGCGCCAGCGTCAGACGCGCCATCGTGGGCTTGATACCTTTGGCCAATGATCTCTGGTAGAAATCCTGGAACGGGCCGGGCAGTACACTGGCCCTGGTGGCCGCACCTTTGAACAAGCCTTTCAGATCATGATTGTGGTCCTTGTTCAGACCGCGAATGGAGATCTGTTTCTTAGAACGTCGCAGTCCGCCTTTGACATAGCAATATTCGGCACTGGTGCGGGTTTCTAAAGCCAGTCCGCTGTAAGCCCAAAGCTGTCGCTTCGTGCGGAAACGATGCGGGGTCTGGATCAGCGCCACCGCCAAGGCGGAGCGAATCGGTCCTAGTGAGGGAATCTGCCGTAGTTTGACGGTGATGGCATGCTTGCGACTCTCCGCCAATAGCTCGCGGCGCGCTTGCTGGCGCAAGTACTGCAGCATGTCCAGTTGCTGGTAGAGTCGTTCGGCGCGGCGACGGACGCCGGCTTCCTTGATCTTGCCCAGCCACTCGGCTCGATGACGGGTATAGTAGACGTCCCGTCCGGCACAGGGGATCGCCCAGCTGCGATAGACCGCTTTCAACCGACACATGACTCGGCTCAGATCTTTGACGATGGTCAGGTAGCTCCGGGCTAGCTCGCGCAGCATGCGCACGCCGGTCTCGCCATGGTAGACCGAGCTGAGCTTGTTCAGGTACAACAGTTCGGCCAACTTGTGGGCGTCGATACGATCACTCTTGTTTCCGTCTTTGAGCAGAGCATTTTTTCGCGGATTGCACACCACCAGCTTGGCCACACGCGGCTTCAGTAAATCGTGCAGCCACGCGGCCCAAGTTCCTTCTTCGAAGGTGACCGATAGAGTTCCGCGCAACCCCGCAAAGAACTCCAGAATAGTCGCGGCTTTTGTCTCTAGGATGGATTCCATGACTAACTTGCCAGTGGAATCCAATACTGCCACCGAGATGGTTGCTTGATGAACGTCGAGCCCAATATACTTTTCGCTATTCATGGAGGGTGTTCCTTTCGTAGGGAATGATGCTTGCGCTCATAACCTACTCCTAAAGGGACGCCCTCTTATAATGCGTTTGCGATACAGAGAACTTTCCGCTTCGCCCATTACACAACCAGAATTGGGTCGTCAGCGGAGGCACTTCATCAGCAATGAGGGCCTGGCGCTTTATCACAAATTCGGGTCTGTTCACCGACTAGGCTCGCTGATGGGATCTCAAGGAATCTCGACGTGTTCGTTTACCTTCGGTGATTTTTCTTCGAGTGGCACCAGCATTTCCGGTTATTTGTTTCGCCGCTGCCAGGTTAATAATCCCAAGGGCTCAAAGTAAACAGCACTCCGGTGCCGGTTTGATCGCAGGTTCCTCCGGAAGCCGTATAGTTGCCACTAATCTCGCCTTTGTCCCGGTCGAGCGTCCCGAGGAAATTGACCTTGCCGTTGCCGGTCTCAATTTCGAGAGCCACCAGCGTGCCCATGATGAAGCTGCCGGACGGAAACGTTCCAGGCGTGAGCGTCCCTGAACTGAAGCAGGATGTGCGGAACGTAATCGTCCCCTGGATCCCGAAGCTCCCTTCAGTGCTGGGTGTGCTGGACTGAGTCTCGTCGCCCGACACGTCGAATGTATCTCCCGCAGAAGTAGTGAACGTGCCGCTCATGACGTTGGCGAGAAACGGTATCTTGATGCCACTGACGCTTCCCTGGTCGCCGTTGGCACACCCGCCGCTGATGGTATACGTCCCGGTAAAAGCGCTGCCCGTCCCGTTGATCGCGCTATCGCCGAGACTGCCGGTGAAAGTCATGACCTGTCCAGCAACCGGCGCGGAGGTCAGGGAGAGTTCACCGCCAGTCAGACTGCCCGTCAGGCCGATGGTGGTCAGCCGATCAAAACAATTCGAGCCGTCGACGTGCACTGCGCCGCCTACCGCACCGCCCGCTGGATTGAGACTCCCGGCAATTGTCAGGGAGGGAGCTCCCGGAACGTTTGACGTGGTATTGAATTGCCAATTACTCGCCATATCCAGGGCGTGCGGCTTTGGATCTGGCGGTTTTGGATCTGGCATTCCTACCCTTGGCGCCAGGTTCGGTGCTCCTCCCCCGCATCCACAGGCTACAACCAGAGCCGAAAACCATAAAATGCATGCCAGGTGTTTCATGGGATTTTCTCCCAGGGTAGATTTTGGCTTTCTGGGCCGATGAGCCGGAGTCAGGACGTAAATTCTCACGAAACGATAGTCGCCAATGTCACTCCGCAGTAAAGAAACATTAGCTGCAAACTGAGGTGCCATGTGTATGCGGACGGGATACTGCTTTCATGGTCCACCTCGATGAACGGCCGGTGCCTGCAATTTACTCTGCTTTCCGAGATGCGGCAAGTGAAAGGCCAAAGTCGAGGTGCACAACGTCAGCCATAGCTGGCTATCGACTCGCTGATTCGCTGTACGTTATACCTCGAGCTTTGACGCCAAAGCACACGCTAAGCCTGGCCGGTCTGTCGATTCTCCTAACCCTAGGGTTAGCAACTATCCGTCCGGTTAATGCATGGGTGGTCCGTCGGCCAGATTCGAGCCGTTTCCGACAAGCATCCGTCACTGGTGAAAACTCGCGATTACACCAATGCCCCCTGGGGTGTTCTCTGCCCCAGGAGGCCCAGCCGGGTGGAGGTTCGGTGCACAGGCACAGTGCTGTTCTGATGAGGCAGCTGGCTTTCGAGGACACTGCCTGACCGGCCACTATGCAAAATTAGGGGCCGCCTGGCGTTCTTCCCGGCGGGTAGGTTTTGCTAGGATAGTCCTGTTTTTTGGAGGTCACTATGATCCTGGTACGCGATGTTTTTCGATTGCAGTTCGGCAAGGCACGAGAAGCATTGACGGCATTCAAGGCGGTCGGGCAAGTGGCACAGGGGTTGGGGTATGGGCGCGACTCGTTCCGCGTAATGACCGATCTGGTCGGTCCTTACTATACATTGGTACTGGAAACGACGTACGCCAGCCTCGCCGCCTATGAGCAGATGGGCGTGAAGAGTATGAGCAACAATGATTGGCGGGCAGCTTACCAAAAGTTCACGCCATACGTGGAATCCGGATATCGGGAAATCTTTACAATTGTGGAGTAGCGAGGGTGCGCCGGTTGGTCGGCTTGCAAATTGGGACGAGCTAAATCGCCCCGCGGCTAGAACTCGATATTTGTCTACCTCCAAGCGCACTACGGTGGCTGATTTCTGGTTCCTTCGGGGCGTCAAGCCACTATCTCGGAGGAGCGGGCTATTCGCGGAAACTCCGGGCAGCCCGACGGCATCCAATGGGGTGATCGTGCCGTTCCCGCCACGGTTGAAATGCGAAGAATCAGCCTAAAGAAATGCCCGTATTGCGATTGTTCGGAAGTCTATGCGTCCTCGTCCGCGACTTGGTGGCAGAAGGCGTCTGTCCTGTTTTTGCTCCGTCTGGTGAGGTGCGGCCTCTGCAAGCGCCGTCATTACCGGCCGTTTTTTGTGTCGGCTGTGGAAAATCCGGCAAGACGGCGATCACCCAGGAAGGACGCTGAAGGCGCCGCGATCAAGACTGCCGAGAAGCGCCCAGCCTGATTATTCCCTGATGGGCGCGATGTAATGCCCCCTGCCGGCGACCCGCCAGGCTGGTTTGCTAGACTGGCGCGGTGCGCCGCCTCATCATTAATGCTGACGATTTTGGCCTCACCGCGGGAGTGAATCGCGCCATCGTGGAGGCGCACGAACGCGGTGTTGTAACGTTCGGCTACATTGATGGCCAACGGGCAGGCCTTCGACGAAGCGGCTAAACTGGCGCGGCTCGCGGCCTCGACTCGGAGTGGGCTGTCACATCGTGCTGGTGGACGGCATTCCCCTGGTTAGAGACGCTGCAACGCAGACGCTGATTGACGGCAGCTGCAGCATCGCCGGAACTCCGCGCTTTCGCGAAGGCATCGGCAAGTTCGCCGCGCTCGCCCTGCTTGGGCGTCTGGCTCCGGATGAGATCGAAGCTGAGGCAACGGCCCAAATACGCAAGCTGCAATCGGCGGGCATTGCGGTCACTCACCTGGACTCGCACAAGCACACACACATGTTTCCGCACGTGTTCCGTCCGCTTTTGCGTGCGGCGAAGGCTTGCGGTGTGACGGCGATACGGAATCCCTTCGAGCGAATCCGCGGTTCGCAAGTGGCTTCGCGTCCGGCCTTATGGCAGCGATGGGCGGAGGTAGGAGTCCTGCGCGGCCTGGTGAAGCAATTTCGTGAAGCTGTGCGCGAAGCCGGAATGACTACGCCCGACGGAACCGTGGCCATCGTCGCGACCGGCGCGCTCGACGAGCGATTGCTTCGCCGCATGGTGGAACATCTTCCGGATGGAGTCTGGGAACTGGTCTGTCATCCCGGATATAACGACGCCGAATCTGCAGGCGGTTCCCACCCGGCTGCGGGAATCTCGCGAGCAGGAGTTGCGCATTCTCACTTCGCAGGCGACGCGAGATCTGCTGGCGGCGAACGGCGTGAAGATCATTTCCTACGGTGAGCTGGCGATGACTGGATGATTTTCTTCGTTGTCCGACTTACCAGTGCACGAAAGTCCGACACCTCGGTGACGGGCCGGGTTGAAATCACCAGATTATGATTTAATGCTAAGCGGTTTGCTAGAGCAGGAGGCGTCCGACGAATCTGCATGTCCGACAAACCAGAACCCCGAGTTGACGTGGACCTCCCGATCCGAGTCTTTGGAATGGACGCGGACGGTCGTCCATTCTCCCAAAATGCTCAGGCCCGAAACATCAGCGATCATGGCGCCAAGCTCTCTGGCCTGGAAACACAATTGAAGCCGGGGGACGTAATCGGAGTGCAGTTTGGCGACAAAAAAGCCCGCTGCAAGGTGATATGGGTGGTCGATGCCGGGACAGGCGCAAAAGATCGAAGTGGGCGTCAACATGCTCGAGGGGCAGCCCTGTCCCTGGCAAAAGGAAATGGAGCACCCGCCATCCGCTGGGACTGACGCCGTCTCCCGAATCGCGCCAACTGCGCGAAGACAAGAGAAAGTTTCCCGCGACAACGGGTTCCCTTTCCCATTGAAATCCGCGATGAGCAGGGCGTGGGGTCGCACATGAACACGAAGACGGCAGACATAAACGGCCGTGGCTGTTATGTCGAGACCATGCTGCCCCTTGCCCGTGGGAAAAGTCCTGAACATCACCTTCTGGCTGGATGCGCGAACCAGTCCACACCGCGGCGGTTGTCCGGACGTGCGATGGCGGAGTCGGGCATGGGCATCGAGTTCACCGGCCTCGACGACAGACACCAAGAAACAGCTGCAGCAGCAGGTTGAAGCCATGGCCGCCGAGTCCGACAACTCAGAAGGATTCCCAGGGCGCTTAGGGCTAGAATCCCCTTCGGCTGCGGCCTTCGAGCTTTGCCGATCCTTCCGTGCATCATAGCTCCGAACGGTGGGCGGGACGCCCACCGGACAGCCGCCGGGACGGCGGCGCTACAAACTTCCTTCAAAATCTGAATCCCGGCTGCGGCCCGGCCATCGAATGTGAAGAGCCGCGGCTGAAACCGGAAGGGACGGACATGAAAATCGGCATCACCTGCTATCCGACCTACGGAGGCAGCGGCGTGGTCGCGACCGAACTGGGGCTGGAACTGGCGGAGCGCGGCCACGAAGTTCACTTCATTTCGTACGCACAGCCCATCCGGCTGAGCGGTCCTCATCCCAACATTCACTATCACGAAGTAGAAGTCTCGCGGTATCCGCTGTTCGAGTATCCTCCCTACGATCTGGCGCTGGCCTCGCGCATGGCGGAAGTGGCCGAACTCTACGATCTCGATCTGCTGCACGTGCACTATGCGATTCCGCATTCGGTGAGCGCGCTGCTGGCGCGCCAGATGATGGCGGCCAAGCCGCGCGGACGCAAGCTTCCCTTCGTGACCACGCTGCACGGCACCGACATCACGCTGGTAGGACTCGACCGCTCTTATCTTCCGATCACCCGTTTTTCCATCGAGCAGAGCGACGGTGTGACCGCGATCTCGCAATATCTGCAGGAGCGCACGCTGCGCGAGTTCGACATTCGCAACAACATTCAAGGTGATCTACAACTTCGTCAATTGCGATGTGTATTGCAGGGGCGAGAAGGTTTCGGAACTGAAAGCAGGAGTACGCGCCGAACGGCGAGCGCCTGCTGGTGCATCTTGTCCAATTTTCGTCCGGTGAAGCGCGTGACCGATTGCATCGAGATCTTTGACCGGGTGCGCAAGCAGATTCCATCCAAGCTGCTGATGATCGGCGACGGCCCTGACCGCTCCCGCGCGGAATGGCTGGCGGTGCAGAAGGGCATTCACAACGACGTGATCTTCCTGGGCAAGCAGGAGCAGGTGCAGGAGAAGCTGGCGATTGCCGACATCCTGCTGCTGCCCAGCGAACTGGAATCGTTCGGACTGGCGGCGCTCGAAGGCATGGCCTGCGAAGTGGTGCCGATCGCCACGCGAGTGGGCGGCATCCCGGAATTGATTGAGCACGGCAAGAGCGGCTACCTGGCCGACGTCGGCGACGTGGACACCATGGCGCGCTACGCCATCGAATTGCTGAGCGACGAAGAAGCGCTTGCAGGAAATGGCGCAAGGCCAGCCGGGCGGTGGCGCAATCGCGTTTCTGCGCCAGCCGGATCATTCCGCAATATGAGGAGTTTTACCGGCGGGTGCTGGAACGCGCTTCGTAGAAAGCTTCCGGAATCGCGCCTGATCCTTGCAAAACCGGCAAGCGCAACCTGACCAGAGTTCCCTTCCCTTCGTGGCTGTCGATGGTCATGCGCGCGGTGTCGCCGTAGAGAACCTTCAACCGCTCGGCCACGTTGGCCATTCCGATACCGGTTCCGCCCAGGCCAGTCGGCCGTTCGAGCAGATTGGCCGAACCCATGCCCACGCCGTCGTCTTCGACTTCGATGATCAGGTGCGAGTCGGTGAGCCGGCTGCGCAGGTAGATGCTGCCGCCGTCGATCTTCGACGACAAGCCGTGCTTGATCGAGTTCTCCACCAGCGGCTGCAGCAGCATGCTGGGAACCATGGTGTCGAGCGACGAGGTCTCGAGTTCTTTCACCACCCGCAACTTGTCGCGGCCGAAGCGGACCACTTCGATGTCGAGATAGTTGTCGATGAATTCCAGTTCTTCGCGCAGCGGCACGAAGGCGTCGCTGCTGTTGAGCAGGCGGCGCAGAATGTTGGCCAGCTTGATGATCAGCTCGCGGGCGGTATCGGGATCGAAGCGCACCAGCGAAGAGACCGAGTTCAGCGTATTAAAGAGGAAGTGCGGATTGATCTGGTTCTGCAGCGCCTCCATGCGGGAGTGCAGCAGCAGGCGCTCCTGCTCTTCCAGCTTGATCTGAATGCGCACGCTGTTCCAGATTTTCAGCTCGGTTCCGATGACAGTGACCGAGCGTGGCGTAGATCAGGATTTCGACCCACCAGGTCGGGCTCTCCAGGCTGAAAGTGCGCTTGCGGCGCAAAGCGCGATAGCTCGGTTTGCACAAAGCGCAGCGCCACGATGGTGATGAAAAACATGGTCTGCCATTCGAACGGGTGCGGCGTGGGCAGGTTGCGCCGGATCCAGCGGTAGATGCTGAGATCAACAAACGGGAGAGAACGACCAGATGTCCTCGCGATTGGGAGCGAAGTTGCGCAACTGTCCGGCGACAAAGCCGCACAGCACGTTGAAAGGCAAGGTCGCCCACTCGCCGTGCCAGAGCGCGGGAAGCGCCAGCAGAACGCCGCCCAGCACTCCGGTGAGGCGTCCGCCGATCACGCCCAGCAGGATCGTGGTCTCGAAAGACAGATCGCCGGCCAGCGAAACTTCTGAGCGCTGAAACGGATCCAGACGCCCAGAGCCAGGGGAATGCCGATCCACAGGACCAGATAGATTTTCTGCTTCCAGGTCGCGCTCATCGCGGAAGAGCAGCGACTTGAACTCGACCGAGCGGCCGAGAATGCTGGCAGCCGAGGCGGCCACGCCCAGCTTGATCAGCAGATTGATGAGGATGAGTCGCTGTTCCATGATTCGATAAATCGCGATTCGAAAATCGCGATGTCCGCTGAGGGAAATGTAGCACGAGGGCGGGTAGCGCGCATCCTGTGTCATCCTGAGCGGAGTGATGGCTTCGCGAAGCGACGCCATCACGCAGTCGAAGGACCCCTACGCGCGTGAACGCTGCCGGGGCTGGGTTCTTGTATAGCTGGAGACATGCTTTTTTACGCTGGCGGCACAGTACAGATGCAGGGGTCCTTCGACTCCGCTTCTGATTCGTAAAGCGAATCAGAAGCTGCGCTCAGGATGACAGCGCTATCATGCTAGTATGGGCCGATGATCCGCCGATTTGGCGCGACGCTGGCGGCTTCCGGCTTTTCTTCTGGCTCTCGATTACGTCGAGATACTTCAGTCCCGAGCCGGTGTTGAACAGCACAACTTTGTCGTCGGCGGAGAAGAAGCCGCTGGCGCGCAGTTTGCGATACGCCACCAGTGATGCCGCCCCCTCCGGCGCGGCGAAGATTCCTTCGACCCGCGCCCAGTGCCGAAATGCATCCATTATTTCCGCGTCGGTCACGGCCAAGGCGATGCCTGCACTCTTTTTCAGAATGTCGAGAATCAGGTAGTCGCCATAGGCTTTGGGTACGCGAAGTCCAGCGGCCAGGGTGGAGGCGTCCGGCCAGAACTCGGCGGTGGGCTTTGCCTTCATCCCACGCTTTAACAATTGGCGCGCAACCTGCGGATTGCACGACGACCATCTTCGGGCGCTCGGGGCCGATCCAGCCCAGTGTCTTCCATCTCGTCGAAGGCCTTCCACATGCCGATCAGGCCGACCCCGCCGCCGGTGGGATAGATGATGCCCTGCGGCAACTTCCAATTCGAGTTGCTCGGCCACCTCGTAGCCCATGGTCTTCTTGCCTTCGACCCGGAACGGTTCCTTCAGAGTGGAAACGTCGAACCATCCTTCTTTTTCTTTGCGCTCGGCGACCATGCGGGCGCAGTCGCTGATCAGGCCGTCGACCAGAGTCACGTGCGCGCCGTAGCTTTCGCACTCCACGCGGTTCGCCAGGGGCACATCCTTGGGCATGAAAATGTGGGCTTCAAGGCCGGCGGCCGCGGCATAGGCAGCCAGGGCGCTGGCGGCATTTCCGGCGGAAGGCGCGGCCAGCTTTTTCAGTCCGTACGCCTTCGCCATGGTGACGGCGACCGACATGCCGCGCGCCTTGAAAGAGCCGGTCGGATTCAGGCCTTCATCCTTGATGATAGACGTTGGGAAATTCCCGGCTGGGCAGCATGGGCGTGAAGCCTTCGCCCAGGGAAACGGGAGGGGCATCGGGCAGGACTTCGGCGTAGCGCCACATGGTGGCCGGACGGGCGGCCAGGGAAGCACGGTTAAAGTGTTGCTTTAAGTTTTCCAGGTCATAGCGAACATAAAGCATGCCGCCATCGTTGGGACAGATGGTCTGGGGATCGGTCGGCGCTGAAATGTGTGCACCACATTTGGTGCACTCGAGATAGGCGATGCGGGACACTTCGGAAGTTTAGCATTCGGCAGCTTTATTCCAGACTTCGACGTCGGGCTTGACTCAGGCTTCAGTTCTCAGATTTCAGTTCTCGGTTCTCAGGTTCTCAGGGCGGCAACGCTTCAGCAGAGCATTGGCCTTGCGGAACCAGGGCCGCTCGCGGCGGCGCAGATATCCCGGCATGGTGGGTTTCTTGGCCAGGATTTGCCGCGCCCACTCTCGCGCTTCGGCGTTGCGTTGCTGGGAGGCGAGAAAGCAGGCGTAGTTGTAGTAGGTCTCGGACGAGGTCGAAATCCTGGTCACCTGCTGGAACAGCGCTTCGGCCCGTTCCGGCTGGCCGGTGTTGGCGTAAGCGTGGGCCAGCAGTCCGGCGGCGCGATGAAAGTCGTAGGTTGGATCGGCGGACACCACCCGTTCCAGGTCCGGCAGAGCGGCCGGCAAAGTCGCCCATCTGGATGGCGGCGACCCCGCGACGGTAGAACGGATCGGGCGAGTCGGTGCGGGAGGAAATCGCTTTGTCGTAAGCCTGCCGCGCTCGCGCGAACTGCCCTTCCTCGAGGTAGAGGTCGCCCAGTTCTTCGTAATTTCCGGCGGAAGGATTGTCCAGAATGGCCGCTTCCAGTTCGCGGATTCGTTTGCGCCGCGGGAAAGACTTTGAAGGATTGGCGCAACAAGCCGGCGTCGGGAATGGCTTCGACGGCGATGTAGACCAGGGCGCCGAGCCAGCCGCCGATGAGGATGATCCACAGCCAGAAGGTGTCGGGGCGGCGGCGGATGAAGTGAATAATCGCGAACGCCTGCAGCAGGATGCCCCACCACGAAAATGCGAAAAAGAGTAACGATCCCATGCGTCGATGCAGCAGTATAGTACGCGGGTCGGGCGCGCTGTGTATTTGGACTTAACGACTGCGGAGCTTCGCTCCGCCGGACAGCCGGGGGCGGCTGTCCCCACGTGGACTGCCGGAGGCGGCTGTCCCGTACCAGTGGTCTCTGAACCGATGCTAAAATCCTTGAGTGAAGCCTCCCATCCGTCTGCTGGCTCTCGATATCGACGGCACCCTGCTGAATCCCGAATTTCAGATCTCCCCGGTTGATATGGCGGCCTTGCGCCGCGCCCATGCGGAGGGGGTCGAAGTCGTGGTGGTCACGGGACGGCGCCACACTTTTGCCCTGCCGATTGTGCAGCAACTGGGCTTCGATTTGTGGGTCATCAGTTCGAACGGCGCGATCACCCGGTCGCTGGCCGGCGAGACCTTTCATCGCGACCTGCTGCCTGCGGAACCTGTCGCAGGCTGTGCAGCCACATGCGGGAATTTCGCGGAAACACGGTCCTGACCTTCGACACCGAAGCCAAGGGCGCGATTGTGCTCGAGCACATGAACGAATTGAACGTCGAGCATCCAGCGCTGGCTGGAAAAGAACCTGCAATACATTGACTTCGTCATTCCGATTGAGAGACTCGCTGACCAGCGATCCGGTGCAGGCCATGTTTTGTGGGCCGATCGCGCGCATGCAGCAGGCGTTGGCCACGCTTGGCGGCCAGCGGCCTGGACAAGACATTACCGTGCTTCGCACCGAATATCCGGGCCGCGATCTTTCCATCGTGGATGTGCTGAACCAGGGCTGTTCCAAGGGGCATGCGCTGGAGCGCTGGGCCGATTACCGCGGCATCCCTCGCGAACAGGTCATGGCCATTGGTGACAATTACAATGACATAGAAATGCTTGCCTTCGCCGGAGTGCCGTTTATCATGGGAAATGCGTCGGAGGAGTTGCGCCGCAACGGCTGGACAGTGACGCTGTCGAATGATCAGAACGGCGTGGCGGCGGCGATTGAGCAGGTATTGGGAGTGGAATCTTTGTAGCGCGCGTTCGGCACAGAGCCGAGCAGACGCCTCGGACAGCCGGCGGACGTCGGCGCTACAGATGCGTGGTTTGAACAAACTCGGATTTGCGTTGGGCTGTTGCTCCTTGCCCTGCCGGCTTTTGGCGCTGACCTTGCCATCCTGCGCAACGGTTTCTCGATTCGCCACGAGCGGCGGGAAACCGTGGGCGCGATGACTCGTCTTTATCTCGAGCACTGGCAACGGCAGCTATGTCGATATTGCCACCGCCCAGATCGAACGCTTTGAGAAGGATCTGCGCCGGCCGTTGCACCGGTCTGCTGCCGCTGCGTCCCCTGCCGAGCTTGCCGCCGCAGCCGAAGCCGCAAGACCTCGAGCGAGGTCATCAACACCATCAGCGACCGGCATCACATCGATCCCGATTTCATCAACAGCGTGATCCACGCCGAGAGCGGATTCAATCCGCGCGCGGTGTCTCCCAAGGGAGCGCGAGGGCTGATGCAACTGATGCCGCAAACCGCGTCCAAGCTGGGGGTGTCCAATGCCTTCGATCCCCGTGCCAATGTGGAGGGCGGCACGCGCTATCTGAGCGAACTGCTGGAGCGCTACAACTTCGATGTGATCAAGGCGCTGGCCGCTTACAACGCGGGACCGCAGCGCGTGGAACAGTATGGCGGAGTGCCGCCTTACTACGAGACCCGGGCCTACGTGGCAAAGATTGTTCGCGACTTCAATCGCAAGAAGCTGGCCGAGCGCAAAGCGGCCGCGGTCGCCGCCAAGGCCAACCGCACCCAGAAGACGGCGACGGAATCGCCCGCGATGGTGAAGCAGGCTGCGCTTCCCCCAACTGCGTCTGCGGCAGTGCGCTAAGTAATTTCTCGATGAAACTGCGGTCTCACAAATGGAACTGGCTGGGGAATCTGGCGTCCACTCTTGATAGCCGGGTGCGTTGACCCCTGCCCCGGCGTCATTTACCTTGGATCAGCTACCTCGGGTCTTTTGCCTTAGGTCGGTGCCGTGCTCGGCGCCACAGAGTTGCTCGGGTCCTCCCCTACGACATGGATAGAAAGCGCATTCTCATATACCGGCGGAATCCTGGTCGTTTTCGCTGTGCTGGTTTACCTGCAGTTCCGTCACTGGCGAAGCTTCGACTGGACCACTTTCTGGGCGGAGACCGAACAGATCAGGCCGTGGCATATCGTTCATGCCGTCGGTCTTATTTATGTCGCCTACGTTTTCCGGGCGATCCGCTGGAAGATCTTTCTGCGTCCGGTTCGTCCCCAGGCATCGTGGCTGGAACTGGTACCCCCCACCCTGATCGGTTTCACCGGTTTGGCCCTGCTGGGACGTCCCGGAGAATTCATTCGCCCTTATCTGATCGCCCGGCGGCAGAACCTGCCGGTTTCCTCCCAGGTGGCGGTCTGGGCGGTGGAGCGAATATTCGACATTGGCGCTTTTGCCGTCCTGATGGCGGTGGGCATCTTTCTGCCGAGTTCGAGACGGTCGCTGCCGCACCCTGAGTACTTCAACCGCTTTCGCGACGGCGGCCTTCTCTTTTTTGGCATGGTCATCGGCCTGGCGCTGGGCGCGGTCGTGGTCAGCCGCAAAGGGGAGGCGCTGGCCACCTGGGTGGAACACCGTTTCTCTCATTGGGGTGCGAGGCTGAGTCACCGGATCGCGCAGAAGATTCGGGAATTTGGCCAGGGCCTGAATACGATTCACGGTCCGGTGTCACTTGTTACTGCTGATCGTGGTCTCGATCGGCATGTGGTGGATCATCGCGGTCGCCTACCACGAAGTCACGATCGCCTATCATCAGACCGCGCACCTGTTCGGCGAAGATCCGCTCGATATCCGGCTGGTGCAGGTGCTTCTGCTCATGGGATCGAGCATGCTGGGATCGGTGCTGCAACTGCCCGGCGTGGGTGGCGGATCGCAACTGGCCACCATCGCCGCGCTGGAGCACATCTTCGATGTGCCCAAGGAACTGGCGGCCAGTTGCGGCATCATGCTCTGGCTGGTGACGTTTGTCGCGGTCATACCGCTGGGCCTGCTGCTGGCCCACCACGAACGGCTGTCCTTGCGCAAGCTGTCGCAAGAGAGTCATCAGGAAGAGGCAGCCGAAGCAGATTCCGCTTCCGGCTCTCACCGGCCTCGACTGTCATGACGAACGCTCAGCGCAGCTTGCGCTCGAGCGCTGCCCGGACGAGGGTCCGCTCATCGGCCGCCTACGTCGCCTGTTACAATGCAAGCGACGCATCATCCCATGCGACATGAAGTGTCCTTTCTGTGGCTTTGAAAATGACAAAGTGGTGGACTCGCGCGAGAGCAAGGAAGCCGATTCCATCCGCCGCCGCCGCGAGTGTCTGAAGTGCGGCAAGCGCTTTACCACCTACGAGCGGATCGACGAAATCCCTTACATGGTGGTCAAGAAGGACGGCCGCCGCGAAAAATTTGATCGCCAGAAAGTGCTGAATGGACTGCTGCGGGCGTGCGAGAAGCGTCCGGTTCCGATCAGCCGGCTGGAACAGATCGTGAACGAGGCGGAAGCGTTCGTCATCGAGTCGGCGGAGCGCGAGCGCAAGACCAGCGAAGTGGGCGAGCTGATCATGAACCGCCTGCGCCGCTATGACAAAGTGGCGTATGTCCGCTTCGCTTCGGTCTATCTGGACTTCAAAGATGTGCAGGAGTTCATGACCGAGTTGAAAGATTTGCTGAAGACCAAGGAAGTCCCCGAGGTTCGCAGCAAGGGCGCGGTAAAGAGTTAAGGGTTGTGTGGTTTGTGTGGTCGCGGGCGACCCGCCCGCGGCTGGTGCAAAGTCAAAAGCCGCGGGCGAGGTCGCCCGCGACCACACAAACCACACGAATCAATATGGCTTACAAGATCACACTTATTCCCGGCGACGGCATCGGCCCTGAAGTGACGCAGGCCACCGTGCGCATTCTGGAAGCGACCGGCGTCAAGTTCGATTGGGAAATCTTTCAGGCGGGCGCCGAGGCCTTCGAGAAGTATCACGAATACATTCCCAAAGAACTGATCGAGTCGATCGAACGCACCCGCGTTGGCCTGAAAGGGCCGGTCACCACGCCGGTGGGCGAAGGCTTTCCCAGCATCAACGTTGCGCTTGCGCAAGAAGTTCGAGCTCTACGCCAACTTCCGTCCCATTCGCAACCTGCCTCACATTCCGACCCGCTATCCCGACGTCGATCTGATCATCGTGCGCGAAAACACCGAGAGCCTGTATTCCGGGCATCGAGCACGAAGTGGTTCCGGGCGTGGTCGAGAGCCTGAAGATCATTACCGAGAAGGCGTCCACCCGCATCGCGCGCTTTGCTTTTGAATACGCGCGCAAGAACCAGCGCAAGAAGATTCACGCCATCCACAAAGCCAACATCATGAAGCTTTCGGACGGCCTGTTCCTGCGCTGCTCCCGCAACGTCGCCAAGGAATATCCCGAGATCACCTACGGCGAGCACATCGTGGACAACACCTGCATGCAGCTGGTGATGAATCCTTACCAGTACGACGTGCTGGTGATGGAAAATCTTTACGGCGACATTATTTCCGACCTGTGCGCCGCGTTCGTCGGCGGGCTGGGGTTCGTGCCCAGCGCCAACCTGGGCGACCACTGCGCCATCTTCGAAGCGGTGCACGGATCGGCGCCCGACATTGCGGGCAAGAACCTGGCCAACCCGACGGCGGTCATCCGCTCCGCTCAGCTGATGCTGCGCCATCTGGGCGAACACGACGCCGCCGACAAGATTCACGATGGCCTGGAAAAGGTCTATCGCACCAAGGACAAGACTCACTCGCGACGTGGGCGGAAAAGCCGGAACCTCGGAGTTCGCCGATTCCATTATCGAGTTCATGGAAACCAGCACGAACGTTCCCAGGCAAGCCGAATCCTCTCACGCATAAATTCTTCCTCTGATTCATGCAGGAGTCATCCTGAGCGTAGCTTCTGGTTCGCGAAGCGAACCCGAAGCGGAGTCGAAGGACCCGTATTCGCACGAAGCGTCCTGCAGATTTGTGGCAAGGGCGGTGGAAGCTAGGAGGTCCTTCGACTGCGTGATGGCGTCCTTCGCGAAGCCGCACTGCTCAGGATGACGGACCTTCAGGATGATGCGTACACTTAGGACGTCAGCGATGCTCAGTGACGTCGCACATTCACGAATTCGGCTTTCCTGGGAGCATGTTTCAAACCGAACCGCTCACCCGCTGCAACTCTTCGTTGACGCGGCCTACAGATTTTGAGTAACATCCTCCTTCTTCAAGGAACCCCGGGGGATGGCTAACCCAACACGGCGGATAGGAGTAGTTCTCTTTCAGCTCGGCGGCCCCGACACGCCGCAAGCGATTGAACCTTTTCTTTTTAATCTTTTTTGCGATCCCGATATCATTGATTTTCCTTTTGCCCGCATCGGACGCAAGCCGCTGGCCAAGCTGATTTCGACCACGCGGGCCAAGAAAGTGCAGCACCACTATTCGGCCATCGGCGGGGCTTCGCCGATACGGCGCTTCACCGAGCAGCAGGCCGACGCGCTGCAGCGAAAGCTCCGCGGCCGACGGCATTGACGCACATTGTTTCGTGGCCATGCGCTACTGGCATCCGTTTACGGCTGAGGCGGTCGAGCAATTGCGCGCGGCGGATTGCGACGAAGTCGTGCTGCTGCCGCTTTATCCTCAGTATTCGAGCACCACCACCGGCAGCAGCCTCAACGAATGGCGTCGCCTGTTTCGTGATGACGTGCCGGTGCAGGCGGTCGAGACGTTTTATCGCCATCCGCTTTACCTGGACGCCCTGGTAGAGAAGGTGGACGAAGCGCTGGCCCGCTTTCCTGAATCCGGTTGCCCGGAGATCGTCTTCAGCGCGCACAGCGTGCCGGTGTCGGTGATCGCAAAGGGCGATCCCTACCAGCGGCAGATTGAAGAAACGGTCGAACTGGTGATGGAGCGCGGCGGATGGCCCAACCGTCACCGGCTCTGCTACCAGAGCAAGGTTGGCGCCAGCAAGTGGCTGCAACCGTCGCTGCACCGCACCATCCGCGATCTGGCGGCGGAGCGAGATTCGTGAAGTTTGCGTTGTGCCCATCGCGTTTGTCTCCGATCACGTGGAGACGCTGGGCGAGATCGACCACGAGGCGCGCGAGGAAGCGGCGGAACTCGGAATCCAACAGTTTGAGATGACGTCGGGCCTGAATGATTCGCCGACGTTCATTGCGGCGCTGGCGGATTTGGTGGAGAACGCGATTGGCGCCGGTTCAGATCAGGCGCGTGATGCTGAGCGGCTGGTCGCGGCGGACTAACCGAGCACACGTAGGGGCGGGTGCCCTCACCCGCCCGGCGGAGCGAAGCTCCGCAGGTTTGAAGGCTAGTTGGGCGAGTAATTCGGCGAGCTGCGCTCGCCCGCCCGGACGAGGGTGTCCGGGCCCACACAGGTAGCGGTGATCGCCAGGTTTGCGTGATTGAGTTCTAAGGAGTGAAGGAACGCGATGGCAGACGAGTCCAAGACGGGAATTCTCGGGCATCTACCGCCCTTGCCTCGACCGGCACTCAACAACTCCGTCATTGGCATGGAGCAGGCGTATCGTCAGCGCAAGGGCCTGCCGCTGCTGACCGATGCCGACATCGAAGCGCTCAAGGCCGGTCAGCCGATGCCGTGGGAAGTTGGCGGCGTCGCTGCCGCGCCGGCCTCTGCGAGCGCACCGCCGGCTCCGGCGCCTGCGGCTCCGGCCGCGGCGGCTCCGGCAGCCGCGCCTCCCGCCGCGGCGGCGGGAGCCATCAGCGAGGAAGTTGCCAAATGGGTTGCGCAAGGAAACAAGTGGAGCAAGTCCACCATCGCCGCCGAACAGGCGCGCCGCGGACGCAAGGGTCTGCCTGCGCTGAATAATGCGGAAATGTCCGCCCTGCTGGGTGAACCGGTAGAGGCCAGCGCGCCGGCTGCCGCAGCCGCTGCTCCGGCACGCCAGCTGCAGCTGCTCCGGCGGCTAAGGCCGCCAGCGGACCCATCAGCGCGGAAGTTGCCAAGTGGGTCGCGGAAGGAAAGAAGTGGAGCAAGTCCACCATCGCCGCCGAACAGGCGCGCCGTGGCCGCAAAGGGCTTGCCCGCACTGACCGATTCGGAAGTAGCTGCGCTGCTGGGTGAACCTGCGCGCGGAAGCGCCCGCAGCGGCTGCCCGGTTGCAGCTGCAGTAGCCAAACCTGCTGCCGCAGCGCCTCGTCCTGCCGCCGGTCCGCCTTCGGCTGCAGCAACCGTTGGTCGTGGCGAAGGTTCGAACACCTACGTCGGCACGCCGGCAGTGGGAACCTCGAGAGCAGCCGCGGCCGCGGGCGTGGCCTCGGTCGGACCGGAAGATAACGACATCAATCAGGGTCGCCGGCGATTCGCCTGGGCCGCATTCGCGGCATTCATGACCGCGTGGTTCATCGCCTTCTTCCGTTTCTTTCTGCCGCGCACGCTGTTCGAACCGGCCACGTCGTTCAAGATCGGCTATCCCGCCGACTTCGGTTTGGGCGTGGATACCAAGTTTCAGCAGAAATATCGCATCTGGGTGGACCGCACGCCGGACCGGATTTTCGTGATCTACGCGCGCTGCACTCACCTCGGCTGCACGCCCGACTGGAAGCCGGCTGAGAACAAGTTCAAATGTCCCTGCCACGGCAGCGGATACGACAGCGAAGGAGTCAACTTCGAAGGACCGGCGCCGCGTCCCATGGATCGGGCCAATGTGGAGATCGCGCCCGACGGTCAGATTCTGGTGGATGTTTCCAAGCTTTACCAGTGGCCCAAGGGACAGCCCAGCGCGTTCAACGATCCGGGAGCGTTTCTGCCGACTTAGAAACTGTCGAGCTTCGCTCGACCTGGCCGGGTCGAAGACCCGGCCCCACACAGAGATGGGAAGAGGTTTAAATGCCTGAAGAAAACGGGAACGGGAACAACGGGAAGCGGGTCGGCCTGCTGGAGCGGGTGAAGGCCGGCGTCAAGGAAGACGTCCAGTCGCTCAAGACCGACATGCCGGCGAAGGCCAAAGAGCAGATCGAGGGTCTGAAAGATCCGACCAAGACCCAGGTCTACACTTCGATCTTCCGCCACAAGCACGACGACACGCCGCGCAACCGCGCTCTGGGCGTGCTGTCCAACGTGTTCCTGCATCTGCATCCGGCCAAGATCAACCGCGACGCGGTGCGCTACAGCTACACCTGGGGCATGGGCGGAATCACGTTCTACCTCTTTATCGTGCTCACGCTGACCGGCGTGATGCTGATGTTTTATTACCATCCCAGCAAGGTGCAGGCGTTTCGCGACGTGCTTTATCTCGAGCACGACGTGCCCTTCGGCAAGCTGCTGCGCAACATGCATCGCTGGGCAGCGCACTTGATGGTGATTGCGGTCTGGCTGCACATGTTCCGCGTCTTTCTCACGGGCTCGTATAAAAAGCCGCGCGAGTTTAACTGGAACATCGGCGTGCTGCTGCTGGTATTCACGCTGCTGCTTTCGTTCACCGGCTACCTGCTGCCGGACGATCAACTGGGATTCTGGGCCGTCACGGTGGGAACGAACATGGCGCGCGCCACGCCGGGCCTGGGCAACGAAGGCCCGTTCGGCCACATGCTGGGAATGACGCCGTACAACGACGTTCGCTTCGGACTGCTGGGCGGCTCGATCGTCGACGCGAACGCGCTGCTGCGATCCTACATCTGGCATTGCATCGGGATTCCGATTGTGGCTTCGGTGCTGATGATTGTGCACTTCTGGCGGGTACGAAAAGACGGCGGCATTTCGGGCCCGGCGCCGGTGATGCTGGCGTCGGAAGTGAAAGAGCCGAAGAAGTAAGACGGATCTGTGTAGGGACGGGATCTTGCCCGGCTGGCCGAGCGAAGCTCGGCTGCTCGGTGGCGGGCAAGAACTGTCGAGCTTCGCTCGACCAGCCGGACGAGGACGCCGGCGCTACAAGTTCGGGAGCAACTATGGATTGGCGACAACTTTGGGAAATATGTTCGGCGCCTGACAACGTGCCCATCGTGGGGCTGATTCCTCTGCTCGTTTTCTACATTTATCTGGCGTGGAAGCAGGCCAAGGCCAACGATGAACTGATCGGCGAACTGGAAACCAATCCGGCGATGGCCAAGACCCATCATCGCAAGAGCTGGCCCTTCCGTCCGGGCTGGCAGAAAGAAATCCATGTCTGGCCCTTTCTGCTGCGCATAGAGTTTCTCGCCGCCATGATCGTCACCATCATTCTGATGGTCTGGTCGATCACTTTGAACGCGCCGCTGGAAGAGCCGGCGAATCCCAACCTGACCATGAATCCGGCGAAGGCGCCCTGGTACTTTCTGGGATTGCAGGAAATGCTGGTGTACTTCGATCCCTGGATTGCCGGCGTGGTCATGCCCACGCTGATCATCGTCGGCCTGATGGTGATTCCCTACATCGACACCAACCCGCTGGGCAGCGGCTACTACACCTGGAAGCAGCGCAAATTTTCCATCGGCACATTCCTGTTCGGCTTCATCATCCTGTGGATCGCGATGATCATTATCGGGACGTTCATCCGCGGCCCTGGCTGGCAGTGGTTCTGGCCGGGACAGACATGGGACCACAATCGCCTGATTTATGAAGTGAACCGCGATCTGCCGGATCTTGTTCGGAATCACGTCGAATCTGGGCGAAGGCGATTTTCGGCGGCATCGTGGTTGGCGGGTTCTACGCGGTGGGCGGGTTCGTCGTGCACGCCCTGTTCCGGCGCTACAACCCGAAAGATTACAAGCGCATGAGCCTGCTGCAGTATTCCATCATGATGTTTTTCGTGCTCAGCATGGTGGCGCTGCCGGCAAAGATGCTGCTGCGCCTGGCGTGGCATATCAAGTACGTGTGGATAACGCCGTGGTTTAACGTGTGTAGTCGTCGGTCGTCGGTCGTCGGTCGTCAGCCACAAACGATCTGATCGATCTCGACTGTCGCTGACGACTGACGACCGACGACTGACGACTGACTTTGGAGGATCTGGTGCCACCTGTCCCCGAGAATGATCCGATTGTAAGCAAGTCTTACGCGGCGCACTACGTCATCGCCATGTTGATCCTCATGGTGACGCTGTTCTGGGCGCTGTGGGACGAGTCCTTCGGGCAGCGTCCCTGGAAAGCCTTTCAGCATGAATGGAAGGACCGCTACAGCGCCTTCCTGAACAGCGCGCGATCGAAGTCGTCGCAGTCGCAGAAGGAAGTCGAGCAGAATTCGCAGTACCAGCAACTGGAACAGGCCTACAAGGACGCCTACGAGACCGCCAGGCCCCGCCGGGACGAACTGCAAAAGCAGATCACAGATCTGAGCGCGAAGATTCTGGCGGTCCAGAACGTCTTCACCGACCGCCGCGCCTACGTCAACGCGCTCACCTATGAGCTTGAGACCGAAACCAGCGCCTCGGGCAAGAAGAGCAAGCAGCAGGACATTGACGAATACAAGAAAAAGAAGGCCACGGTCGAATTTCCCGACGGCCACAAGCAGCAATACAACTTTCAGGAACTGGAAGAGACTTACAACTCGCTCAAGGACCAGCGAACCAAGCTGAGCGCCGAACTGGGCGACGTGCTGAAGCCGGTCACCGAGGCCAGCAACAAGATGTCCTCCTTCGTTTCCGATCACATGGTGGACCTGACGCCCGCCCAGATTGACGGCCTGAAGAAGAAGACCGAAGAGTGGGATCCGAAGATCGTGCAGATCAACGTGGCGGATGCCAACATCGTGGACCGCTGCGAATCCTGCCACATGAACGCCCGCGAGCCGCTCCGGATCACGCGCCGCGGTCATGACGCCCAAGGGCGAGAAGAATCCGGACGAGTACGCCCGCGCCTTCACCAGCCATCCCGAGCCGGAACTGCTGAAGACGCACGATCCGGACAAATTCGGCTGCTCGCCCTGTCACCAGGGCAACGGGCGCGCCACCACCAGCGTCGAAAAAGCGCACGGCAACTACGAGCACTGGCTGTGGCCGCTGTTTCCCAAGCAGAATGCGGAAGCCGGCTGCCAGACCTGCCACGCCGCCGATATGCATCTGGCGGTCGGGCGATGTCGGCGCCCATATCTCCGAGCGGCAAATTTCTGTTCCGCCAGCGCGGCTGCATGGGCTGCCATCGCTACGAAGGCTACGACAAAGAACCGGAAGATCTGACTTCGATCACGCAGCAGATCAAGCTGTTTGAGCAGCAGAAGATCGACAATGCGAAAATGTCCGCCGACCTGATGAAGCAGGCCGACGCGGCCTCGAGCAACGACGAAGCCAACCAGCTGAACCAGCAGGCGGTCGCGCTCCGAGTCGCCAACAGCAAGATCGACGGCCAGCATTCAGCAGCTTGATTTTCAGACCCACAGCCTGATGCAGGACGTGAAGAAGATCGGGCCGAATCTGAAAGACGTCCGGCTCAAGCTGAACCGGAACTGGATTCCGGTCTGGCTGAAGAAGCCCAGCGATTTCCGGCCGACCACCAAGATGCCGAATTTCCGCCTGACCGATCATCAGATTCAGACGATCTCGGCGTACCTGTGGCAATCGGGATTCACCGATGCTCTGCCCAAGCAGAAGCCGGGCAACGCCGAGCACGGCAAGGAACTGTTCGAAACTCGCGGCTGCCTGGCCTGCCACTCCATCGGCGAAGGCGACCAAGCTGCAGGGCGGCACGTTCGCCGCCAACCTGACTCGCGTGGGCGAGAAGGCCAACTACGATTACCTGGTCCGCTGGATTCACAACGCGCGCGAGCGCACGCGTCCTTATTGTCCGTACGAGAAGAAAGACATCGGTCCCGAGGACTACGCCAAGAAGGGCTTGCCTTACCAGTTTGATCTGCAGCACAGCCAGTGCCCCAACGACGGTCACGAACTGCAAGTGCAGAACATGACGGTGATGCCCAGCCTGCGCCTGAGCCCGGAAGACGCGCAGGACATCGCCACCTACCTGATGACGCAGAAGAAGCAGGAGCCTTCAGCCTACGCCCAGGCTTCCTTCATGGACGATCCCGAGCTGAAAGAAGAAGGCAAGAAGTGGATTCGGCACTACGGCTGCGCCGGCTGCCACGAAATTTCCGGCTTCGAAGACGAAGGCCGCATCGGCACCGAGCTGACCTACGAAGGCAGCAAGCCGATCGAGCGTCTCGACTTCGCTCTGTTCACCGAAATTTCGCAGCGCGGCGGCAAGAAGTCCGAACCGATCACCGATCCGGAAGACCTGGCGCGGCTGCCCGAAGGTCCGGCCAAGGAACCGTGGTACGACCACAAAGGATTCTTCGAGCACAAACTGGCCGAGCCGAATGTCTACGACAAGGGCAAGGTCAAGTCGGAGACTGAAGTGCTCCGCATGCCCAATCTCCATCTCTCCAAGGCGGAGATTCAGGACCTCACCACGTTCCTGCTGGGCAGCGAGGAGAGTTCCCTGCCCCCGAGCTATCAGTACAAGCCCGGCGACGCCCGGCGCGACATTCAGGAAGGCTGGTGGGTGGTCGAGAAGTACAACTGCATGGGCTGCCACCAGTTCACGCCGGAGCAGAGCACGATCCTGATGGGGATGAAGCGCTATCAGGATGCGCAGGAGCAGTTGCCGCCCAAGCTGCTGACCGAAGGCGCGCGCGTCGATCCTGAATGGCTGCGGAAGTTCCTTTCGAATCCGTCGCTGAGCACCACCGACACGAACCGCAATGGCGTGCGGCCGTATCTGCAGGTGCGCATGCCGACGTTCTCGTTCTCCGACAACGAACTGCGCAAGCTGGTGCGCTTCTTCCAGGCGCTCTCGCAACAGCCGATGCCCTACATTCCGGAGCAGGTGCCGATGCTCACCACGAAGGAAACCGACATGGCGCGCAGCCTGTTCTCGAGCACGGCGGCGCCTTGCCTGAAGTGCCACGCCACCGGCGATCCGCAGCACGACAAGATCGCCACCGCACCCAACTTCCTGCTGGCGAAGGAGCGTCTGAAGCCGGATTGGGTCGAGCGCTGGATTCTCGATCCGCAGGCGATCAGTCCCGGGCACAGCCATGCCTTCGGGATTGTTCAAGCGGGAGAACGATCACTGGGTGTTCTCCGGTCCGACTCCGCCTTCGTTCCAGGGCTACGACAAGGACCACAGCAAGCTGCTGGTGGACTACATATTCCAGCTCACGCCGGAAGAACAGCGGCGGGTGGCGGCGTCCATGGGACACGCCCGGGCTGCGGTTCAGCCGCGGAATAAGACAGAAGCAGGCCGCCAGCTCGAGGCTTCGGGCGGCAAGCAGCGGCGGTTCGCGGTAGAATGTTGTGTTTTGGAACTGCGTCGTTGGTCCTTGGCCTTTGGTCGTTGGCCTCTAGCCACAGGCGTTGATTTTAGCCAACGACCAACGGCCAACGGCCAACGACGTTTTCGAATTCTTTAGAGACTTACATCTGACGAAAGGGCGACATAATGAATAGGAAACTATGGGCGGCAATGTTCCTGCTCTGCCTGCTGGGGCTGCTGGCGGGCTGTAGCAAGAAAGAAAACACCAATGAGGAGCAAGGCACCTCGCCGAGCTCGGAAGTAAAACCGGCGCCGGCCGCGACGCCAATTGATCCGGCGACGGCGGCCAGCGTGAGCGGCACCGTGACGTTCGGCGGCGCAGCCCCCAAGGGGCAGAAGATTGACATGAGCCAGGACGCGGCCTGCAAGGGCAACAATATGGCCGAGACCATCGTGGCCAACGACGGCAAGCTGGCCAACGTTTTCGTCTATGTGAAAGAGGGTTTGGGCGATCGCACCTTCGACGTTCCCAAAGACTCGGCCACGATCGACCAGAAGGGCTGCCAGTATCATCCCCACGTGCTGGGCGTGATGACCGGGCAGAACATCGAGATCCGCAACGACGACGAAACCACTCACAACATTCATCCCACGCCGAAAGACAACCGCGAGTGGAACGAGTCGCAGCCGCCGAAGGCCGCGCCCATCGAGAAGAACTTCGCCCGCGAAGAAATCATGCTGCCGGTGAAGTGCAACCAGCATCCCTGGATGAAGATGTACGTCAACGTGGTGAAGACCCCGTTCTTCGCCGTCACCGGCGCGGACGGCAAGTACGAAATCAAGGGCCTGCCGCCGGGAGATTACACGCTGGCGTTCGTCCAGGAAAAGCTGGGCGAGCAGACGCAGAAAGTCACGCTGGCCGCCAAAGACAGCAAGACCGTCGACCAGGGCTTCAAACCGTAAGTGCTTTGAGCGTAGCGCCGCCGTCTCGGCGGCTGTCCGGTGGGCGTCTCGCCCACCGCGCGCGGGCAAGATGCCCCCGCGACAGCCGGCAGGATGCCGGCGCTACACAAATCTCTCCAAGGAGCTGCTTCTGAAGGCCGTTGCCCTACCGTACAACCGCGCGCATCACCGCTTTGCCGTCTTTACGGCGTGCGTGACATTTCTGCTCATCATTGCCGGGGCGCTTGGTGACCAGCAACGACGCCGGCCTATCCGTCCCCGATTGGCCGACTTCGTTCGGATCGCTCTACAAGATTCCTCACCTGGTCGGCGGCGTGCGGTTCGAGCACACCCATCGCATGATTGCCCAGTTTGTCGGATTTCTGAGCATCATCCTCGCGGTCTGGACCTGGC
Organism: Terriglobia bacterium; assembly: GCA_963696825.1. Lineage (GTDB taxonomy): Bacteria > Acidobacteriota > Terriglobia > Terriglobales > Acidobacteriaceae > JAIQFF01. The sequence goes on along the minus strand of CAVOLN010000004.1, from coordinate 265,387 downwards.
GCGCCGACCGTCGCCGCTGGATGAAATACCTGGGCGTCACGGCGCTTGGGCCTGGTGATCGCGCAAGGAATTCTGGGCGGACTGACGGTGCTCTTCTACCTGCCTCCGGCGATTTCATCGGCACACGCCGCACTGGCGCAGACATTCTTCTGTGTCGCGGTGCTGATCGCCATGTTCACCGGTCGAAGCTGGGTGGAAGAAGTCTCCGCGAGTGGAAGTCGATGAACGCCGCCCGAGTCTTTTCACCCTGACCTTGCTATCGATCTTCGTGCTGTATGTCCAGCTAATTCTGGGCGCGATGTTTCGTCATCACGGCTTGAGCTGGTGGCCGCACGTGGTGAATGCCGGAACGGTGGCCATTGTGCTGTCCTGGACGGCGATACGCGCGTTGTCGCAATATTCCAGAATTGACGCGGTGCGACGCCCGGCGATCACTATGCTCTCGCTGCTGATCACGCAACTCTGCCTTGGTTTTGTCGCGTTTCTCACGCGCGTGGCCTGGGGACACGACGCGGTCCAGCCCGAACTTCCCATGGTGGTCTCGACCGTGGCGCACGTTGCAGTGGGAGCCTTGCTGCTGGCGACCACCGTGGTGCTGGCGGTACAGGTCTGGCGGCATGTCCCGATGGCATTTGCAGAACGCAGTTCCGAGTCGAGAAGGGAAGCCGGTGGCGGCATGAGCACGGCGACACAACCTCTGGTGGTCCCGCGTAACGGCGCGCTGACGCTGGTTCGCGACTACGCCGAACTGACCAAGCTGCGCGTCACCACGCTGATCATCATGACCGCGTGGTGCGGCTATTATTTCGGCGCGTTGAAGTCCGGCGTCTCTTCCCTTTCGTGGGGTCTGTTTCACGCTCTGCTGGGGATCGGCCTGGTTTCCGGCGGAACCGCGGCGCTGAACGAAGTGATGGAGTGGGACACCGACGGCCGCATGCGCCGCACCGCGCAGCGCCCGATTCCGGCTGGACGCTTCAGCTTCGATGCACGCCACGCTGGTCGGCGTTCTGATGACGCTCGGCGGCGCGCTTTATCTCGGCCTGGCGCTGAATCCGCTGACCGCATGGCTGGCGCTGGCTACTTCAGCGCGTCTATCTCGCGGCCTACACGCCGTTGAAGAAAATTCATCCCGATCTGCACCTTCGTCGGCGCGTTTCCGGGAGCCATGCCCGGCGTGCTGGGCTGGACCGCCGCGCGCGGCCGATCTGGAGTGGGGCGCGCTGGTGATGTTTGCCATCGTCTTCTTCTGGCAGTTCCCGCACTTTTTTTCCATCGCGTGGCTCTATCGCCAGGACTACGAGGATGGCGGCATCCGCATGCTGCCGGTGGTGGAACCGGATGGCAAGTCCACGGGCCGCCAGATCCTGCTGTACTCGCTGGCGCTGATTCCGGTCAGCCTGCTGCCCACTTTTCTGGGTATGTCGGGCAGACTCTACTTCGCCGGGGCCCTGGTGCTGGGCGTGGCGCTGCTCTATGTCGGCGTGGCGGCTGGCAACGTTCAAGATGGCGCCCGACACTGCCGCGCTCCAAGCAGCGGGCCCGGCAGCTGCTGCAGGCCACCGTGTTCTATTTGCCGCTGCTGTTCGCGCTGATGATGCTGAACACGCATCCGTAGCGCTCAGGTGCCGATCCGCAGCAGCGCGGTGGCTGCAGTCCGCAAATCAAGCACAGCCGCACGGTTCCAGCTAAAATACCCTGTGGTCTCCAAAGCCCCCGATTACGTCGCGCTCGACTCCGCAAGCAACGCCATGCCCGCCATTCCCGCTGTAATCTCGGTTCAGGATCTGGTCCATCGCTATGACGGCCGCACCGCGCTTGAACGGCGTGTCGTTCGACGTGCGTCACGCCGAACTGTTCGGACTGCTCGGGCCCAATGGCAGCGGCAAGACCACGATGTTCCGCATTCTTTCGACGCTGATGGTGCCGAGCGGCGGCCGCGCCGTCATCATGGGATTTGATGCAGCCAAAGAGCCCGACCAAATTGCGCCGCCAGATCGGCGTGGTCTTCCAGGCGCAAAGCATCGACGTGAAGCTGACCGCCGCCGAAAATCTGTGGCACCAGGGTCATCTCTACGGATTGCGCGGCGCGGCGCTGAAATCGCGCATTGCGGAAATGCTGGCGCGAGTCGGGCTGGCGGATCGCGCCAACGAAAAAGCCGAAACCTTTTCCGGCGGCATGCAGCGCCGGCTGGAACTGGCCAAGGGCCTGCTTCATCATCCCGCGGTGCTGCTGCTCGATGAACCCACGACCGGGCTCGATCCGGGCGCGCGCCGCGATCTCTGGCAGTATCTGCAGATTTTGCGCGACGAAGAAAAAGTCACCGTGATCGTGACCACGCACCTGATGGAAGAGGCCGAGCGCTGCGATCGTCTGGCCATCCTGAATGAAGGGAAACTGGTGGCGCTGGGAACTCCGACCGAACTGAAACAGCGAAATCGGCGGCGACGTGATTCTGCTCGATGCCCGAGACGCGGAATCGCTGGCGGAACGAATTCGCGCCCGCTTCAATCGTGGATGCGCAGGTGCTCGGGGGCCAGGTCCGCCTGGAGCGGGAGAATGGCCATCGCTTCATCACCGACGTGGTCGAAGCCTTTCCCGGCGAGATTGAAGCGATTTCGGTCAGCAAGCCGTCGCTGGAAGATGTTTTCATCCACCGCACCGGCCATCGACTTCTGGACCGAAGATGAAGAACGAACTTCGTAGCGCCGGCCTCCGGCCGGCTGTCGAGGCGGCGTCTCGCCGCCTCATCGAGCGGAACGAGCAACTTCGATTTGTTCGCAATGCTTGTTTAGACGGCGGGCGGGACGCCCGCCGGACAGCCGGCGAGACGCCGGCGCTACCAGGAGCTAACCTATGATGCTTGTGCTTTCGATTCTTCTGGGACTGGTGCCGCTGGCGGGAATCGCCTGGATCGTCATGAACGGAATGCATCACCACCGTGGATGGCCTTTTCATGAGCATCATCCTGCTCGCCCTTTCCGGCATACTTTTCCTGAACGTGTATCTGGAAGCGCGCAAGAAGTTCATCCTCAAGAAGGCGCCGCAGGCGCAGAAAACGAGCTGACGTGGTCACCCAGAGCGCAACTCTCCCGGCACACGCCGCTCCCAACGACAGGAATCATGCTGCCTGCATTCACGCTCTGGTGGCGGGAACTGGTCCGCTTCTATCGCCAGCGCGCGCGCGTCGTCGGCGTGATCGCCTCGCCGCTGCTGTTCTGGGTGGTCATCGGCTCCGGCTTCGGCAGTTCGTTTCGCTCCGGCGACGCCGCCGGACAGCAGCACTATCTGGATTACTTCTATCCCGGCGCGCTGATCATGATCGTGCTGTTCACTTCGATCTTCACCATGATGTCGGTGATCGAAGACCGCAAGGAAGGATTTCTGCTGTCGGTGCTGGTGGCGCCGGTGCCGCGCTCCGCGATTGTGCTGGGCAAGGTGCTGGGCGGAACGACGCTGTCGGCGATTCAGGGCCTGATCTTTCTTGCGTTCGCTCCGTTGGTCGGCATTCATCTTGGCGTGACGGATTTTCTGCTGGTGGTGCTGACCGTTTTTCTGGTTTCGTTCGCGCTGACCGCGCTGGGATTCACCATCGCCTGGTCCATGGATTCCACCCAGGCCTTCCACGCCATCATCAACCTGTTCCTGATTCCGCTGTGGCTGCTCTCGGGAGCGCTGTTTCCGCTGGCGGGCGCTTCGGGCTGGATTCGATTCCTGATGCGAATCAACCCGCTGACCTACGGGGTTGAGGCCCTGCGCGACCTGCTCTATCCCGGCAGCCCGGAGTTTTTCCCTTGTCCTCGTCCCTGGCGACGCTGGTGCTGTTCTCGGCGTTCATGTTTGGCCTGTCGTTCATCATGGTCAACCGGCGCACCACCAAGCCCGCCGCATGATGCAAGTTCCCGCACAATACGCGATCTACCCGGTGATTGACGCCGCCCTGAACGGCACCAGCGCCGTGCTGCTGCTGGTGGGACGGAGTTACATCAAGCGCGGACGCATGGCCGCGCACCGCGCCGTCATGATCACCGCGCTGATTTCCTCGGCGCTGTTTCTGACTTCTTACCTGTACTATCACGCGCATGTCGGCTCGGTGCATTTTCAGGGACAAGGCTGGTCGCGTCCGGTCTATTTCACCATTCTGATTTCGCACACCATACTGGCGATGGCAATCGTGCCGCTGGTGATCATCACGCTGAGCCGCGCGCTGCGTGAGCGCTTCGACCGCCATCGCAAGATTGCCCGCTGGACATTTCCGCTGTGGCTGTACGTGTCGGTGACCGGCGTGGTGATTTACGTGATGCTGTACCACTTGTTTGCGGCTTGACGGCTTGACACAGAGGCACGAGAACGAGATAAGTTTCTCCGTGTCTCTGTGCCTCCGTGGTGAAATGACTCATGGCGATCGTGAAACTCAAGATCGATGTCTCCGGCACGGTGGGAGACGAGGCCTGGCGCAATCTGCGCCAGTTTGACGAAATCCAGAGCGCCGCCTTCGGTCCGAAATTCGGATCGAGCGGAATCTGCAAGCATGCCGCCAACCTGCCCCATGCCAAAGGCGAATGGATCGGCGCGGAGATCAAGCTGCAGACGCCGCTGCTGGCGCAGTACGCGGTCTCGCACTACCTGGAGCAGGACCGCGTGCTGGACGCGGACGTGGTGGATCAGTAGTTCGTAGATCAGTAGTTCGGGCTAAGCTCTTCGCGGCCCTCGCACCTGCATGAGTGGGCCCATTTCTTCTGATATAGTTTCCGTGGATCCAAGCATGTCGGCTCTTCCAGACTCTCCTCAGCAAACTCGCCGCCGGGCACGGAATCCGCCACTCACGCCGCCAAGCCGCGCATGTCCACGCGCAACCGACTCCTGTTCTTTCTTTACCGCGTGGCTGATCGTCCTGATGCCGTTTCTGTTCTGGTGGAATACCTGGTTTGGACGGCAACTTTCGGACAAGCAACTGGGCGAGTACCTGCAGGACGACAAGAAGCCGCGTCACATTCAGCATGCGCTGGTGCAGATCGGCGAGCGGGTGACGCGTCACGACGCCAGCGTCACGCGCTGGTATCCGGACGTCGTTCGTCTGGCGTCTTATCCGATCGAAGAAGTCCGCAACACCGACGCCTGGGTCATGGGCCAGGACGCGACCAGCAAAGACGCTTCCAGCGCCGGATTCCACGCAGGCGCTTTTGAAAATGCTGAACGATCCTTCGCTCATGGTGCGCGGCAATGCAGCCCTGTCGCTGGTGCGCTTTGGCGATGCCACGGGAAGGCCGCAGATCGTCGCGCTGCTGCAGCCGGCGAAAGTGACTGCGCCCCAGGCCGGCAAGATCACCGACTCCAGCACGGTGGGCACCGTGATTCACCAGGGCGGAATCATCGCCAAGATTGAGTCCGGGGGCCAGACCGCCGAAGTGCGCTCGCCCATCAGCGGCCGGCTTGCGAGAGTTGTCGGTGAAGACGGGACAACCCGTCGCCGCCGGGGATGAAATCGCAACGCTCGATCCGGGAACGGAACAGGTCTGGGAAGCGCTTGCGCGCGCTCTATCTGGTCGGCCAACCGGAAGATATTCCCGCGATCCGGCCCTACGAGCGCGAGTTGCCGGAGATTCCTGATCATGTGCGAAAGCAGGCGGTGGACGACGGAGCAGGCGATTCGCAGAAGAGCTAAGTAGGATTGGAAGTCCGCGATTGCGTCGTTTGCGACCTACCGTGAGGTCGATTCGCGATCGCGCCGGGCTTTACAGGATCTGGAACTCCAGTTGCTAGTTTTCAGGTCTCAGTTCTCAAGTTAGAACGGCATTACGCCGACTTCTTTTTCGACTTCGGCCGTATCCACCATCACAATCGCGTCCCAGGGGCAGCCATCGAGGAAGGATCCCTCCGGGCCTTTGCTGGTGCATTTGTTGCAGCCGATGCAGAGAATCGGGTCCACCTGGATGCGGCCGAAGGGCGGATGGTCCTCGTCCGGCACCCAGAACATGCAGTCTTCCACCGGACAATATTCCACGCACGCCGGTGAGCCGGCGCAGCCGGTGCAGCATTCGGTGATTACAGCCAGTTCTTTGGGTTTTTTCTTGCGCGCGGTAAGCAGGCCCTTGGACCTGGGTTCGTGTTTGAACTCGTCGGGCACCATCCCGACGATTCCCCTGAAGGGTTCGGCAGGCATCGAGGACATTATAACCCAAAGCAGCGGCGGCGTCAGACTCGGACGACTGAGTCCGCGTCCGACCCGAGTTTCTGGTATAGTGGCGTTCCAGCCCCTTGAATCTCCGTTTTCATTTTCCCGGCTCCCCGGTTCAGTGCCCACACGAAGGGGCGGAAGGAGCAGCACTCATGGCAGGCAAAAGCGTTAATAAAGTCATTCTGATCGGCAATCTTGGTAAAGATCCCGAAGTAAGATCCACACCCAGCGGCACACCGGTGGCGAAGTTCACTCTGGCCACCAACGAACGCTACAAAGACAAAGAACGGCGAGTGGCAGGACCGCACCGAGTGGCACAACGTCGTCGCTGTGGCACCGCCTGGCGGAAATTGCCGGTGAATATCTGAAGAAGGGCGGGAAGGTCTACATCGAAGGACGTCTGCAAACCCGCTCCTGGGACGACAAACAGACCGACCAGAAGAAGTACATGACTGAAGTCGTCGTCAACGACCTGGTTCTGCTGGGCGGACGCGGTGAAGGCGGTGGCGGCGGAGACTACGCGGGAAGCTCGCGCGGCGCATCCTCCGGAGGAAACAATTTCGACCAGCGCACGCCGGAAGCGGAGCCGGCGACAGCATCAAGCCCGATCAGCGACGAAGATATTCCGTTCTAGAGCAGCTCTCAGCTTTCAGCTATCAGTCGGGTGCCCCATCCTTTCGCGTTTTGTGCGAAAGGGTGGGACCGCCCACTTCGAATACTTAAATGTATTTACGAATGCGCCCCAAGTGCTCTGCCATACCAGCATTACTCTCCATTCTTCTTGTCCTGACTACCTCAGCCTTTGCCAAGCATCACCATCACCACGACGACTCCGATCAGGGCGCAGGCCAGTTCGATTACTACCTGCTTTCCCTGTCCTGGGCCCCAAACTACTGCGCCGGTCATCCTAGCGACCATTCCAGCGAGTGCCGCATCGGCGGGCACCATGCCTTCGTCCTGCACGGCCTGTGGCCGCAGGCCAGCAGCGGGCCACCGCCGATGTCGTGCTCGAACGGAAGCCCGGTGGCGGCCGCAACCGTGGACCACATGCTGAACTTCATGCCCAGCCGCAGCCTGATTCAGCACGAGTGGCAGAAACACGGAACCTGCACCGGCCTCTCCGCGCAGGATTATTTTGGCCAGGCGGAGCAGGCATATCACGCACGTGCAGGTACCGCAGCAGTATCGAAGTCTCGATCACGAACAGCAATTCAGCGTAGCTGACGTAGAAAAGACCTTCGCCGACGTAAACCACGCGCCCTTGCAGGCCTTCCGCGTTTCCTGTCACGCGGGAGAGTTGGTCAGCCTGGAAGTGTGCGTGGATAAGAATCTTCAGTATCGGAACTGCACACAGAGTGTGCGCGAATGTCCGGTTAACCAGGTGGACATGCGGCCGCCGCAGTAGAAGAGGAAACAGTCATGCCCGAAGATCTTGCCAGCCAAACCTGTGTTCCCTGCCGCGGAGGCGTACCTCCGATGAAAGGCAAGGAACTGCAACGAATCCAGCAACAGGTTCCGCAGTGGAAAGTGGTGAACGAACACCACATCACGCGGGCGTTCACCTTTCCTGATTTCAAGCAGGCGCTCGAATTCGTGAACCGGGTGGGAGAGATGGCGGAGCAGCAAGGGACATCATCCCGATATTCTGCTGACCTGGGGCAAAGCGGAAATTACCATGTGGACGCACAAGATCGATGGCCTGACCCAGAGCGACTTCATCATGGCTGCCAAGATCGACCAGCTTTATCCAGCCTAGAAAACAGTGCTTGCTGAAGTTAATCAGCGGCGTCTTGTGCCGAGCCCTGCCGACCCCTTCCCTGATCTCATCGCCCACGCCCACAGGGACGCGGGCACCAGCATGATGACACCGGTCGCCGAGGCTACGACTCGCGCTGACACTCCACGGTCGAGAAAAACTCCACAGACGTAGGCGCCGATCGCGATGGTCAACATCGAGAAGCCGAGGTCGGCGGAAAAGACGCGGCCGCGGAAGCGGTCTTCGGTGTTGAACTGCAACAGCGTAGTGGAGAAAACCCAAACGGTTGATCCTCCACAATGAGCCAGCACAATCCAGAGGCACGCCACCCAAAGATTCGGCGCGAAGCCCAGACCCAGGTAACCGGCTCCAATGATGAGATAGCCGAGCAGAATGCCTAGACGCAGCCGGTTGTCCGAGTGTCCAGCCCAGCGCGCGGAGAACAACGGACCTATCACGGCGCCGATCCCGCGTGCTCCCAGAAGCAGGCTCATGCCCAGCATGGCGCCCCGTTGGGGATCGACTCCGCGCAGCTGCACGTGGAAGTACTGATGACCCATCACGGTGAACAGCACCCAACTGGGTCCGATCATGAGCTCGCCGGCTTTGCCAAACATCGCTGCCAAAAGCCGGCGATCTTTTCGCACGTAGCGAATGCCTTCCACAATAGGGGAGAAGTCCAGCGCGTCACGAGCGCGGAGCGGGGCCGCCGATTGAGCATGCGGCTCCTCAAATTTCATCCGGCCAATGAAGATTGCCGATATCAGAAACGACAAGGCATTGAGCAGGAATACGGCGTCACGGCCCAGCAGCGCGGCCACGACTCCACCAACCGACGCGCCGATCAACAGATTTACCGACCAAGTCGCCGAGGACAGGGTGTTGGCCAGGAGCACATCTTCACGAGGCGTTATGTTCGGAACCACCGCAGTGCGCGCCGGCTCGAAGAACGCTGCCATCAGGGTTTCCAGCAGAAGCAGCGGATACACCAGCCACACCGTCGAACGGGATCGAACCAGCAGCATGGAGAAAACGATGACCATCCGGGCCACGTCAGCAGTGATCATGACCCGCTTCCGGCGCACCCGATCGTTGATGACTCCGGCCGCTGGGCCGATGAATGTCTGGGGAAGCACCTGCAGCACCAGCGCCAGCGCCACCGAACTCGCCCGGCCGGTCAATTGCAGCAAGCAGGCTGTAGATCGCCAGGGTGTAAAACCAGTCCCCAATCTCGCTAACGATCTGCGCCAGCCAGAGCCGGCGGAAGTTGTCGGTTGTAACGTACCAGACGCACGTACGACGACAGAGAGATCGCGTTAGATGGGCGCGCGGGTTGCAGGTCCATGGAGCACTTCACAATAGCAGGCCGCGGAGGGGAGTTGGCACCAGCCACGGCCCCGTGGACAGCCGCCCTCGGCTGTCCGGCTGAGCGCAGCTCAGCAACGTCTTGCTCGTTCCCCCCGGGACGTTCTTGAGCGTTGCAAGCCTGCCGAGCAGAGCTCGGCCAGGACAGCCGAGGGCGGCTGTCCCCACGTGGGCTGAGGTGATCGACCAACGACTATAATCTATGCATGCTTGATGAAAACGATTTTCGCAAGCGGGCGGATGCTGCGCTCGACTCGCTGAAGAAGTCGCTTATGGAAGCCGAGGAGTCCGCCGAAATTGAAGTGGAAGACCAGTCCGGCGCGCTTCACATTTCTTTCGAGGATCGCAGCAAGTTCATCATCTCGCCCAACGCTCCCGTCCGCCAAATCTGGATTTCGGCGCTGGCCACCAGTTTCAAGCTGGACTGGTCGGATAGCGAGCAGGATTTTGTGTTATCCAAAAGCGGAGAAAAACTCAAAGCCCTGGTGGCTCGGCTGATCAATCAGCAGTTGGGAGAAGAACTGGTCACGCTGGCCTGACTCCGGCCCCGATCTGCTTGAGCTGCGAACTTCAGACCAAGGAAGCTAAGCGCTCCCTAACTTCTGCTTCAGATCGGCAGCAATCTGCTGGCCGTGGAATCTTCCGTTCTCGATAAAAATTTCGTTTGTTCTCGATCCCGCCACGATCACACCCGCGACGTAAATTCCGGGCACATTGCTCTCGAGCGTCAGCGGATCGCACACCGGGCGGCATTGTTCAGTGGAGAGTTCGATGCCCATCGAGCGCAGGAAATCGTAATCGGGATGGTAGCCCGTCATGGCGAATACAAAGTCGTTCTTCAGGCGGACCGGACCGTCGGGCGTGTCGAGAACGACGTAGTCAGGCGCCGATCTCGACAACCGTGCTGCGGAAGTAGGCGGTAATTTCGCCATTCTTGATACGGTTCTCGATATCCGGCAAGATCCAGTACTTGACGTGATTGTGCAATTTGGGCCCGCGATGGACGAGAGTGACGCGCGTGCCGTGCCGCCAAAGGTCGAGAGCGGCGATAGCCGCGGAATTCTTGCCGCCGATCACCACCACGTCCATGTCGAAAAAAGGATGCGGTTCGCGATAATAGTGAAAAACTTTGGCCAGATCTTCGCCGGGAATATTCAGCGGGTTGGAGAGATCGTAGTATCCGGTCGAAACAATCAATTTGCGGGTACGGTAGTCATAAATCCGGCCGAGACTATCGGTGGCGGCGATCTGAAAATTGCCATCGCTGCCGGTCACCGTCTTCACCCACTGGTACTGCCTCACGTCGAGATCGTAGTGTTCGGCGACTTTGCGATAATATTCCAGGGCTTCTTCCCGCGTTGGCTTCTGCCGGGCAGTGCTGAAGGGGATGTCTCCGATCTCCAGCAGTTCGGGCGTAGTGAAGAACGACATGTTGGCGGGATAGTTATAGATGGAATTGACCACGCAACCCTTATCGATCGCCAACGTCTTGAAACCAGCGCGCTGGGCCTCGATGGCGCAAGCCAGGCCGGTGGGGCCGGCGCCGATCACGACAACATCCGCGCGCATGCCCGGCTCCTGGGCAACCTGGGCACGGGGAAGAGTGTCGGGAATCTGCTGGGTCACGCCGGAAATCTGTTTGGTCACCAAATAATTATCTCGGCCGGGGAAATCGACGGTATGCCCGCGTGCATAGGCGGGACGGACGTTGTCGCTCGAAGCTAAGAATTCTAGCACGCTCCCGGAGGCTGCCTTCTGTTCCAAGTCGCGATTTTCGCCTGCGCGATTTTCGCCTGTAAGATATCAGAAATCTAAATTCGCTTGATTCGCTTTGCGTCCTAGCGACTTCTCCGCGGCGTTTGGGGTCAAAAGCTTTTACCGCAAAGCGCGCAAAGGAATCCGCAAAGGACGCAAAAGGACATCCCTCTCTCGCGGCATCGGCGAACTCGCACGCGCTATAATGCCCGGTTGGTCTCATCCTCAGGAGATATTCAGGACGATGGCTGCGCCCGCGGAACTGAAGACTCGTATTGAATCCGACAGCATGGGACAAATCGAAGTCCCGGCCCACGTCTACTGGGGCGCGCAGACGCAGCGCTCGCTCCTGCATTTCAACATTGGCCGCGACACCATGCCGCCGGAGACTGATTCGCGCCTTTGGCATCCTCAAGAAGGCTTGCGCGCTGGTCAATCAGGATCTGGGCAAGCTGCCCGCCGACAAGGCCAAGCTGATCGTTCAGGCCGCCGACGAAGTCATCTCCGGCAAGCTCAACGACCAGTTTCCCCTGCGCATCTGGCAGACCGGCAGCGGCACGCAGACCAACATGAACGTCAACGAGGTGATCGCCAATCGAGCCATCGAACTGGCGGGCGGCGAACTGGGATCGAAGAAGCCGATTCATCCCAACGACGACGTCAACATGTCGCAATCGTCGAACGACACTTTCCCGGCGGCCATGCACATCGCGGCGGCGGACCGTGTGAAGCAGGCACTGATTCCGGCCATCCAAAGCGTGCACGACGCGATCGCAGCCAAGGCGAAGGAGTTCAAGGACGTGGTAAAGATCGGCCGCACCCACCTGCAGGATGCCGTGCCGCTCACCTTCGGACAGGAATTCGGCGGCTGGGCCAGCCTGCTGGAGCGCGACATCAAACGCCTGGAACAGGCGCTGGACGGGCTGTACGACCTCGCCATCGGCGGAACTGCGGTCGGCACCGGGTTGAATGCGCATCCTGAATTCGCCGAGCGCGCAGCGAAGAAGATCGCGGAACTTACCGGACTTCCCTTCCGCTCGCATCGGCAACAAGTTCGCCGCGCTTTCCGCGCACGACGAAATCGTCTTTGCCCAGGGCGCGATGGAAACGCTGGCCGCCTCGTTGATGAAAATTTCGAACGACATCCGCTGGCTGGCTTCAGGGCCGCGTTGTGGGCTGGGCGAACTCTCGCATTCCGGAAAACGAGCCGGGATCTTCGATCATGCCGGGCAAAGTGAATCCGACGCAGTGCGAAGCCATGACCATGGTTTGCGTGCAAGTTCACGGCGCCACCGCCGCCGTCGGATTCGCCGGCTCGCAGGGTAACTTCGAGCTCAACGTGTTCAAGCCGGTGATCATCTACAACTTTCTGCATTCGGTCACACTGATCGCGGACGCCTGCCACGGCTACGTCGAGTACATGATCAAAGGCATCGAGGTCGACCGCGCCAAAGTCGATTGGTACGTGAACAACTCGCTGATGCTGGTGACGGCGCTGGCGCCAAAAGTTGGATACGACAAAGCCGCCAAGATCGCCCACACCGCTCACGTCGAACGCACCAGTCTGCTGGAGGCGGCACTGAAGTTGGGCTATCTCACTCGCGAAGAGTTCAATGATCTGATGAAGCCGGAGAGGATGACGCGTCCGTAAAGAACTGTGCTGGGAAACACCCGTGTGGGGGCGGGTCTCTGACCTGCCCAGGTCGAGCGCAGCTCGACGGTTTTTTGCGCTGCTCCGGACCGCGTCAGAGCTGCCAGCGAAGCTCGGCTTGGCCGGGTCGAAGATCCGGCCCCACACATCCTCAGCATCGCTCAAAACTATTCGGCCTTGGCAGGCCTCAACTCTGCCACAGTCTCTGTCGCTGGCTCAGGCGCGGCCGGCGCAGCCTTAGGCGTGGTGGTGATCGTGATCACGCTCACCAAGACCAACAAGGTTCCCAACAGCGTCCGCGGACCGACCGCTTCTCCGCCAAAGAAATATCCCAGGGCAACCGCCACCACCGGATTCACATATGCATACGTTCCGACCTTGGTGGGCGACTCGTAGTGCAGCAGCCAGACGTAAGCGGTGAAACCGATTATTGATCCCGCGATGATGAGATAAACCAGTGCGAACCACGCGTTCCACGAAACGGTTTGCACCCTGAAGCCGTGAAACTCCCCGGTAAGTGCGGTCAGCACGAACAGCTGGGCTCCGCCGCTAAGCATCTGCGCGGCCGCGCTCATTGGCTTCGAGTCTGGAAGAGGAAGCCGGCGAGTGAAGATCGTCGCCACCGACCAGGTGACCGCCGCAACCAGCAAGGCGATTGCGCCGGCGCGATTGACAGGAACCTCGCCCAGAGAAAACGAATGGCTCATCAATACTGCCACGCCGCACAAGCCAACGAGGAGGGCAAGAGCAAGGCGGATTGTCAGCCGCTGCGTGCCCAGAAAAATGATTTCCATCAGCGTGATGAAGACAGGAATAGTCGCCAGCACTACCGCCGCGATTCCTGACGGCACGCGCTGCTCGGCCCAGAACAAACAGCCATAGTCGAGCACGAAGATGAGCCCACCAAGCGCCGAAGCTGCGATCCATTGTCGCCGCGTCGGAGCGGGCGTTCCCTTGAGCCGCAGCCAGGCATACATGACCAGGCCGGCGATAAAAAAACGCATCGCCGCCAGCAGAAACGGCGGTACTTCGTGGACGCCGACGCGGATCGCCAGAAACGTCGATCCCCAGACGAAGTAAATCATGGCGAAGGCCAGCAGGATTTTCCAGGAAGGTGGTCGGGCTTCGGTTTCCATCTTCATCTCCTTCCTGTGCCGGGGACTCGCCTGGCTTCTTAGTAGATGTTCGAGCGCGACCGGCTGAACCACGATCGCGACATGAAAGATTCTAATCGACGGGAGAGTCGTTTCTCATGCGACGGCCGAGTTTGGCGCCAAGATGAGAACGTTCCGGTAAGTTGTTCAGGCTCGATCCATCCGCAGGATGGTTTGCAACAGAACATTAGCGCCGTTCGCACAATCGCGCCAATGGCTCAGCTCCTTCGGGGAATGACTGATGCCGGCGACGCTGGGAATAAAGATCATGCCCATGGGCCCGAGCTTGGCCATCACTTGCGCGTCATGACCCGCGCCACTGGGAAGGCGCATGGTCTTAAAACCCAGTGCCGCTGCGGCTCCGTCGATCTGGGCCTGGATCTCAAGAGCGGCTGTGGCTGGCGGGTCGTGCTCGACTTTTTTCATCGAGATTGCCGTATTTGTCTCCTGCGCGATTTGCTGGGCACGCTTCTGGATCTCGTCCCCCAGGCGGGCAATCTTCTCGGCGGAGAGGTCGCGCAACTCGACGGAATGTTTCACCAGGCCAGGGACGACGTTGCGCGCATTGGGTAATACCTGCAACTGACCTACATTACCCACCTGGCGCCCGGGTTCGCGGGTAACGACTTCCTGTACGACTTCGATCAATTTGGCTGCAGCCAAAAGCGCATTGCGCCGTTCCGGCATGGGCGTGGTTCCCGCATGATTGGCAAAGCCGCGAATCTCAACCTCATATTCATCGATGCTGACAATGCCCTCGACCACGCCGATGGGAATACCCATCTTGTCGAGGTTGCCTCCCTGCTCGATGTGAAGTTCCAGATAGCAATGAAACGAGCCAGGCATCATACGCGCTTCCGCGAGCCGCTCGGGGTCGCCACCGATCTTGCGCATGCCATCGCCTATACGGATGCCGTAGTTCAAGCGTTCAAGATCGGCCGGCTGCACATCGCCGATCGCAGCGCGGCTGCCCACGGTACCGCTTTCTTCATTGGACCAGATGACAACCTGCAACGGATGCCGGGTCGTAAAGTTACGCTCCTTTAGCGTGCGCACAACTTCAATGGCGGACATTGAGCCCAGATCACCATCAAAATTTCCTCCACTGGGCACGGAATCAATATGCGAGCCGAAGAGAATAGGCTTGAGCGAGCGGTCAGTGCCATCGCGCGGTCCGAAAATATTTCCGCCGGCATCGATGCGCGGCTCAAGCCCGGCCGCACGCATCAAATCCATGGCATATTTGCGGCCGGCCACATCGGCATCCGAATAGGCTACCCGGCTGACCCCGTCCGCGAACGTGCCGCCCGCAGGCCGTCCGTAGACGCTCAGCCCTTCCAGGCTTTGTTGCAGCCGGGCAGCATCGATGCGCAAGTCGGAATCAGGACCTTGAGCGAATGACAGCCCAGTGAAAGCAGGGCTGGCGCAAACCGCCGTCAGGCCAGAGAGAAGTTGGCGACGTGTGATGGGCACGCCACGAATTATAGCGGGCTAACACTCTGACTGGAGAATTGCGGCTTTGCAACGCTTGCGGGTATTCCAGAGTCGGCGCGAGTCAGTTGCTCATGCGTGTTCCCTCTTGCCGAAGGTCAAGCCGCCCAACTCGGCGAGTTGCGCCTGGCTCACGCCTTTGCTGGCGACCATAACCTGGAAATTTTCGCCCATGCCGGCCGGGGTTACCAGATGCTTGAGTTGCAGCGCGACCTTGGCTCGTTCCTGAGGCAAGCGACAGCCTTCGAAGGCGTCCGCGAACTGATTGTTCTCTCCGATTCCCATGAGGAACTGCGATTGAGTCAGCAACGGCTGCACCTGCAGGCCGCTGGCTTTCGCCGCTGCCGCCAGCGCCGTGAAATTGACGTGCGCGGTAAGGTCCTGCTCGCCCGGAGCTTCGTAGGGATTGGGGCTGGCAGAGTGTTGACGATACGCCATGAGGGTTCCACGATGGCGACCTGCGAGCTGTTCCTGGCGCGTGTAGCCATAGTCAATCGCGATAATCAGGCCAGTCTGCAGTGACGCGCCGAGCTCGGCCATATAGTGCGAGGCCAGCAGCGGGACCTCGATTCGTTCTCCCGGTTCGGGATGAACGCTGTAGCGATCGAGAAATTCGAGTTCTTCGGCCGAGGGCGGAACCCAAGTTTCGATCAGACGGTCCTCTTGAATGGCGACTTGGAGCTTCCCTTGAGCGCTGAGAATCTCGACTGGAAGCGCGTCGAAGAATTCGTTGGCGAAAATGATGACTGGAACCTCCGGACCTAAAGCCCTTTCCACCAGCACATCCGTCGATGCGCCTGAAGCCGTCCCCTTGCCTAATCTCCGAGGGACGGGCTGGTTCTCTCGCTGGTTCTCCAGCAGCACGGAGGCTCGTCCATTCTCCAGAAATCGCGCCAGCGTGATTTTTAGCTTTCCCCGCAGCGCCGGCGAGCGTTCCGACAGCGAATAGTGCAGAGCCTGAAAGAATTCCGGAAACTTCTTCTCCGACCAGTCGAGCACATCCTGCGCGAACAGTCCTCGGCCGGGGCCAAGTTCCAAAATTTCAATCCTCGCGGGCGATCCGCAGCGCTCGCCAGATTTCTTCGAACTGGCGCGCCAGCAGGCGTCCGAAGACGGCGTGCACATCGCTGGACGTGTAAAAGTCGCCAGCCTTGCCGAACTGTTCCGCGTTGCGCGAGTAGTAGCCGAGTTCGGGATGGTACAGGCACAGCTCCATGTAACGCGAAAACGGGATCGGTCCGTGCTCACGAATCTCCTGCTCGATGATCTGGCGCAGGCTCACAAGCCTGTCCGCTGGCGCTCCGCGCGGTCCTGCGGCGTGCGGATGAACATTTCGACCATGTAGTCGTGCAGGCAGTCGTAAAGCTGGCGCTGGAATCCCCACTCGAACTGAGGATGATCAAGGTCCCGGGGATGAAGTTCGAAGTAGATAGGTGTGCACCGGGACTGGTGGATTCTTGAAATCGATGATGACCTCCACCCCTTCGCCTTTGGCGCGGGCGGAGAAATCCAGCAGCGGATGCTCGTAGAGTTTCAGTTGAGCCAGAACGCGTTCGAGCCGCAGGTTTGCGTCATCGGTCACAGAACGATTCTAACGGGAGTTGGTTGATAGTGCTGACGCTCGCCGGCGCTAGAAGATTCAAGCGAGAGCTTTCTAAAACCAGTTGTCAGATTTCAGTTCTCGGTTCTCAGTTACTCGTATCTCAGGGCTTCGATGGGATCGAGCTTTGCCGCTTTGATGGCGGGCAGCATGCCGCTGACGATGCCCACGAAGCTGAGAATGCCGGTCGACCAGATGAGAGTGGCGGCGTCAATGGTCAGGTGAATATCGCCTTCGTCGGCGCCCTCCTGAAATGCGCTCCACAGGGTCAGCGAGGGGACGGACCACGAGACCAGGTAGGCAAAAGCCACGCCCAGCAATCCGCCCAGCGCGGTAATGACCATGGCCTCCGCCAGGAACTGGAACAGGATGTGCCAGCGATGCGCGCCCAGGGCTTTTTCCACGCCGATCTCGCGGGTGCGCTGGGTCACCGAAACCAGCATGATGTTCATCAGCCCGACGCCGCCGATGCCCAGCGTCAGCAGACCGATGAAGCCGAGCAGAATCTTGATTCCGGTGGTGATCACGCGCAGGTCGAGCAGGTCAGAGAACACGTCGAACACAAAGACCGCTCGCTCGTCCTTGGGATCGAAGCCGTGATGGAAGGCCATCGAATTGCGCAACGCCTTGACCACCTTGGCGTTGTCGCCCTCGTATTCCATGACAATCGAATTCAGGTAGAAGGTGTCTTTCAGATCGCTCATGGCGCTGAAGGGCACGTAGATGTGCTCGTTCAGGTTGTCGTCGCTGTTGTTGATGACGTGCTTCAGAACGCCCACGATCTGGTAAGAGATGCCGTCCACCCGAATGCTCTCGCCGATCGCGTTCTGGCCGGAAAAAAGCTTCTTCTTGGCGTCGGCTCCGATAAAAGCCACGCGAGCGTGGGTGAAGTCCTCGGCTTCGCCGAAGGGAGATCCTTCCGCAAATTCCATGCGGCGCATGCGGGGATAGATTGCATACACGCCGCTCACGCCGTAGCTGGCGCTGCGCGTGCCCCAGGCCACAGTGCATTGCTTGAAGACTTCGGGGGAGAGCCGCTTGAGCAGAGGCACTTCGTCGCGGATGTAATCCAGATCCTTGACCGTGAGACGGACTTCGCTTCCCGCCTTGGTGCCGCCGGCCTGCATGCGAAGTGCGGCCGGGAAACACGAAAACCAGATTGGTGCCAAAGGAGCGGAACGCCACCCACAAGCCGCGCTCGAAGCCCGCGCCGTAGGCCAGAAGCAGCACCACGGTGGCGATGCCCCAGGCCATGCCCAGCATGGTGAGGATGCTGCGTCGCTTGTTGTGGCGCAGCGCGCTGTAGGCCTGGGATTCCAAGCTCGCCGAATCACGGCTATTCCTGCCTCATGGCTTCGACCGGAGCCAGCAGCGCCGCCTTGCGGGCGGGATAGATTCCGGCGACGATGCCGGCAATCGCCAGCGACAAGAATGGCGGCCAGCGGCAGACAGTCGGCACGATGCGCGGAGTGTCGAATCCCTGCGGAGCCGGCAACTGCGCCAGCGCGGTCACGAAGGCCGTCGCGATCAACAGTCCGATGCCGCCGCTGAAGACGGTGAGAAATGCGCCTTCAATGAAGAACTGGGTCAGAATATTTTGATAAGTTGCGCCCAGCGCTTTGCGCAGACCGATCTCGCGGGTGCGCTCGGCCACCGAGACCAGCATGATGTTGACGATGCCGATCGCGCCCAGCGCCAGAGTCACGAATCCGACCACGCCGAGAAAATAGTCCATGGCATCGAATATCTTGTCCACGCGTTGCGAGTTCTCAATCGTGTCCCAGTCTTCGAAGGCATCTTCCAGCTTGGGATCGAAGCCGTGGCGGCGGGCGATGATCTGGTGAATTTCCTCTTTCGAGCGCATGTGCTCGGCTTTGATCAGCGGCCGGTAGTTGATGAAGGAAAGCGCACTCTCGGAGTTCTCCTGCTTCAGGGGAAACAGGTTGCGCATGGTCTCGACCGGAACGAAGATGCGGGCATTGGTGCCGTTGTTGCCGTCCTTCCCCACCTTGGCCAGCACGCCGATGATGTCAAAGCGAATGCCATTCAGCAGCATGGTTGCGCCCACGGCGGGACGTCCGGGAAAGACATTCTTCAGCAACTCCCATCCGACCACCGCGACCCGGCGGTGTTCGGTGTTGTCCTCATCATTGAACCAGCGGCCGGTTCCGACCGGCACGGTGCGGATCTGGTTATATTCCGGAGTCACTCCGAATACCTGGCCGTTGGTCGAGCCGTAGTCGCTGACCGCGCGAATGTCCTCGCGATTGATCACCGGAGACAAGGCGCGCAGAGTGTGGGCCTCATTGCGGATCGCGAGGTAGTCTTCGTAGGTAAAGTGATAGGTCTGGCCGGATTGCAGGCTTCCCGCCACCGCCGGAATTCTGCCCGGAAAGATGAACATGATGTCCTGGCCGAGAGTCGCCAGGTTTCGCACCTGGCCGCTGCGGAAACCCTCTCCCAAACCGACCAGCAGCAGCAGCGATCCCACGCCCCAGGCGATGCCGAACATGGTCAGGAAACGAGCGCAGCTTGTGCGCCCAGAGGGTGGCCAGGGACTGGCGAACGATCTCGAAAAGCACGTTCATAAGCTTATCGCGTTATCGGCCGCTGGAGAAAGGCTGCGAGGCTCAGAGCGTACCCGGTCAACCCGCCATCAACCTCTATCTCTATTACGTTGCCGAGCGGGCGACAGGTTCCCACAATTTTGTAGCCTGCAGTCTTTAGACCGTGTTGCAGAGCAAAAGGATAGCCGCATTTTCCGGTGCTGCGCCGCGCCCGGCGATTGCTAACCAGCGCCGAAGCCGGGCGTCTAAACGACCGTTCTGATTCGCCCAGGCCCAGGTTCAGTTTCGTTAAAAATACAACTTAGATTGGGAGGCTTGCACCGTGTTCAAACTGCTTGTGCGTGCTCTGTTTGTGATCGAAGGATTGCTGCTGCTTGGGTCGCTGGGTCAAGCGCAGTCGTTCGTTCTGGATCTGCCGCGGCCCAGCCAGCATGCGGTGATAACGCAGCGCATTGGAATCACCGATATCACCATCAACTACCATCGGCCCGATGGTGAACAAGCGCAAAGTCTGGGGCGGCCTAGTGCCTTACGGCCAAGTCTGGCGTGCCGGAGCCAACGAAAATACGACGATCGAGTTCACCGATCCGGTGACCATCGAGGGCAAGCCGCTGCCCAAAGGAACCTACGGGCTGCACATGATTCCCGGCGAAAACGAGTGGACCGTCATTTTCTCCAAGAACTCAACTTCCTGGGGCAGCTTCACCTACGACCAGGCCGAAGACGCGCTTCGGGTCACGGTAAAGCCCCAGCCGGCAGAGTTTCACGAAGCCCTCACCTACGACTTCGACGACGTGAAGCCCGGATTCCTCAGTGGTCACGCTGCGTTGGGAAAAGGTTGCTGTTCCTTTCAAGGTCGGCGTGAACACCCACGAAATCGTCGAGCAGAACCTGCACAACCAGCTTCGCGGGCTCTGGCCCAGTACACCTGGGAGGGATGGGACGACGCCGCCAACTATCTGCTGCAGGAGAAGATCGATCTGGACGAGGCGCTGAAGTATTCCGACAAGTCGATCCAGAACGAAGCGCGCTATGACAATTTCATGACCAAGTCGCAAGTGCTCGACGCCCTGAGCCGGAAAGACGAAGCCACAACGGCACGCAACAAGGCGCTGACCATGGCCAATGCGATCCAACTCCACAGCTATGCGCGCCAGTTGCAAATTGACGGCAAGCAGGACGAGGCGTTCGCCATCTTCCGCGACAATGCCAAGAAAAATCCCGATCAGTGGATCGTGCACGTAGGTCTGTCGCGCATGTACTCCGCGCAGGGCGATTTCGCAAACGCAGCCAAGGAGATGAACGTCGCTGCTGCCGGCGCGCCGGACGGGCAAAAGCAGCCGCTGCAGGCGTTCGCCAAGCGGCTGGAGGCGAAGGAGGACATCAATAAATAGAGTTCAAACCGATAAACCACAAAGGGCATGAAGTATCACGAAGACTCAAGTTTTAAGCGGTTTCCTTCGTGTACCTTCGTGCCCTTTGTGGTTAACGTTCGTATGGCACGATTTTTTTCCCCTCCGGGGGCGGGACGCCCTCGGGACAGCCGGCGAGACGCCGGCGCTACGGCAAAATTCCGGCGTCATCCTTGACGACGATCACTTCCCTGCCCATGCGCTTGCCCACCTCCGCCGCGACGGCAAGGGTATCGTCGTCGGTCTCCAGGCCGCGAATAATCTCCAGACGGCCTGTCCCCTTGGGATCAGCAAAGCGCATGCCTACGCAATTCTTTGCGCGATAGGTGACGCGGGCAATCTCGGTGATGCTGAGTGACAACCAGGTTGGAAACAAGAATCGTCCCGGACGGCAAATCTTGTCGAGCAAGGTGAATATCTCGATCTTCGATTCCAACTCCTCCGGTCCAGCCTCGATGACCAGGTCGGCCTGACGGGCGGCGTCTTCGACGCTGCCAGCAAATTCCAGGCGGGAGAAGACAGCGTCGGCCGCATCCGGCGAAAGGCTGCCTGATTTTACGGCTTGATCGAGGTTGGTGCGAAGTTCGATCTCGGCGCGGCGCAGAGCGTTGGGTAAAAGATCCTCCAGAATAGTGCGATAGCCGCCCGTCGCCGCCGCCAGAGCGATGTCTCGGCCCACCTTGCCGGCGCCAATGACGGCGATGGTCACGGACTCAGGGGCCGAACTCCAGGCACTACTGCCCCTTTTCCAGTTGTCCCAACACTGCGTTGAGGTTGGTACTGGCGGTGCGTATATTTTCGGCGAGTCGCTTGCGTTCCTCCGGCGTCCATCAGCGGGATGGAGGCGCTGATACGGCGCAGCGTGGTGTTGATGTCGTCGACGTAGTTGATGAGACGGATGAGTTCTCCGGTAGCTGCCATAATTAGACCTGCTCCTGTTGCCCGCTATTCGGGCGATGACGCTGCTGCCTGATGGGTTATACGCAATTGCACGCTGCGTTCGATGTACCATTCTCAACGGTCGGGAAGGTTTAGTAAAGGCAGGCAGGTAACTCCTCAGTGCAGGACGGGGGTTGCGTTCGTGGCCACGCACACCCACTTCCCGCCGCGGTAAAGCCAGGTATCGACAAATCGCTCCCTCCGCACATAGGACTTCCCCGCTTCTGTTCCTTTCGCTCGAAACACTCCGCTCGCGATGGCGACATTTCCAAATACGTGGACGCTCATTGATTCCGGCGCAACCTGCTGCTCCTGGGAACTGACGGCCTTGGTGATGCCGGCCAGGAACTCAGCTTTGGTCTGCACCGAGCCATCATCGTTAATCAACACAATGTCCTTGTCGAGAATTGCATCCAGCGCGCGCCTGTCTCCAGCCTTGTAAGCCTGGTTCCAGGCTTTTTCCAGGGCCACTATTCTCGATTGAACTCCAGAATCGTCATCGTTCTGCGCCGGGGCGAACAGCACCGTCGCGCAAACCAAAGCGATCAAGAGGCCGGTCCATCTCATCGAATATTCCTATGCGAGTATAGGACCACCGCGAGCCTCTCCGGCGGCGACAAACTCATTGTCACAACACGGAGGTAACCACTTTCATTGGCTTGACTTATGGGCTACAAATCGGCGGCTAACTTTGGTAATAGCTGCTATCAATGTTATTTATCGGTCATCCGGGTTTCTGGTGAATCTAATATCCATGACAGATAAACCTTTAAAGCACTACCTTTTTGCCAGCGATTTCGATCAGACGCTTACGTTCGACGATTCGGGATACGTGTTGAGCGAACTGGTTGGCATCCCGACCGCCGAATTTGAACGCAAGGCACAGGGTATGGCCAAGCTAAACCTGGTGCAGCAGGGCGCCGAGCTGGCCTACCTGCTGCTGCACGATCCCGAATTCCGGGCCAAGGTGCGCAAAGAGCATCTGTACGAAGTGGGCAAGAACATCCGCCTGAAGGACAACATCGAGTTGCTCTATCAAATTCTTAAGCATGGGGTGGATGGTTATCGCTTCGATTTTTATGTGCTTTCTGCGTCCCCGGTTGAGGTAATTCAATCGGCGCTCGAAGGCATTGTGCCCAGGGATCACATCTACGGCACCGAATTCGTATACAGCGCCAAGGGCGAGATCGAGAGCCTGGTGCGGGCGACGGCCGGCTATGGCAAGGTGGCTGCACTCGACCAATTGCAGGCGCAATTGCAGATCGGGCCGGACCACATCATCTATACCGGTGACGGCAGCTCGGACATCAACGTGATGCTGCATGTGAAGATGCGCGACGGATTCACCATCGCGGTGTCTGAGGCCAAGCACGTCTCGCAAGTAGCCCGGCGGACGGTGTCTGAGCACCAACGCCCTGGCTGTGCTGGGACCCATCCTGGAGGAGACAGTAGGCTGGGAGCGCGCCCGCATTCGGCAGTTCTTCGAGTCGTACGGAATCCTGATTCAGGAATGGGACAGCGTGCGAACCGACTGGCTGACGCTGCGTCCGGCGATAAAACCCGCGACAAAAGAAGAGTCCCAGACCGTGGCGGCCACGGTCTGACCAGACTGCTAAATGTGGGCGCGAGCGTCCTCGCTCGTGCATCGGTTGGCACGAACGCTCTCTTCTGGTGCATCGGTCGGCACGAGCGACGACGCTCGCGCCCACACCAGCTGGAACAAATAGGAGACTGGTTGCGCATTTGACTGCCGTGCGCTGACAATAGGTAAACATGCTACGCGATAAGAACCTTATCCCGCTCTCTCACCAGCACCAGCACTGCCTGGCGCTGTGCGTCCGCCTGGACCGGGCGATCCAGGCTGGAGAGGTCGACCTGGAGGCATGGCAGGCCGAGATTCAGCAGATATTCGAGCAGGAAATCACCTTTCATTTTGCCGCCGAGGAGAAAGAGCTGTTTCCTGCAGCAGCGCAGTTTTCCGAGCTGCAGCCACTGGTCCAGGAGCTGATCACCGGACACGCACTGCTGCGCGACTTCTTTTCGCGTGCCGCCGCTCGCAAGCTCCACGCCGCGGGACTGCAGGCACTCGTGGAAAAACTGGCATCCCACATCCGCAAGGAAGAACGCGAACTGTTCGAAGGAATGCAGCGGCGGATGACGCCGGAAGAGCTGTCCGCGGTGGGTGCGGCCCTGCAGCGGGCGCTAACGGACGCTTCGAATGCATGCATCCTGCCCAACGCCGCCACCAAGTTGCGCCCCAGGCAATAACGTCATCCTCCCATCCAACTGTCATCCTGAGCGGAGTAAACCGATTCGGAACGAATCGGTTTACGCAGTCGAAGGACCCCTACCTGTGCAAGAACGTCTCAAGGGATTTTGTATGCAGTTGCGCGCTGCACGCAGCAGATCAGAGGAAAGGGATCCTTCGACTCCGTGGTTGCTTTCGTAAACGAAAGCAAATACTGCGCTCAGGATGACAGGGGTTTGGGGAACCGAGCGGCAGCGCGCTGAATCCCAGACGTCATTTCTTTCATCTAGCAATCATGAATCAAGAAGAGATTTTCTCTCCGCTGGCGGATTACTCGGGGCAGGCGGTTCAGCCGTCAGCCGCGGTTGCGTTGCACGATGCCGCTTTGCTGGATGCATACTCGAACGCCGTCGTAGGGGCCGCGGAGAAGCTTAGTCCGTCGGTGGTCAAAATCGATGTTGCCCAAGCCGGCAAAAGCCGTTCCGGCGAGCCTCGAGAACGGCAGGGCGGGGGGTCGGGTTTCGTGTTCACTCCCGATGGCCTGATTCTCACCAACAGCCACGTGGTGCACGAAGCCACGAGGATCCAGGTGTCTTTCGCCGACGGGCGCCGATTCCCCGCCCACACCATCGGCGACGATCCCGCGACTGACCTTGCGGTGGTGCGAGTCGATGTGCCCAACAACGACGCGCCCAGCCTGGTGGCCGCTCCGTTGGGAGATTCGCAAAAGCTGCGGGTGGGACAACTGGCAATTGCCATCGGCAATCCTTATGGCTTTCAGTACACGGTCACGGCGGGCGTGGTCAGCGCCCTTGGACGCTCGTTGCGTTCCTACTCGGGACGAATGATCGACGATGTAATACAAACCGACGCCTCGCTCAACCCGGGCAATTCAGGAGGGCCGCTGGTGACCTCCGATGGCCACGTCATAGGAGTAAATACTGCGACCATCATGGGCGCGCAGGGATTGTGCTTCGCGATCGGGATCAACACCGCGAAATTTGTTGCTGGACGACTACTGCAGGATGGAAGAATCCGGCGCAGCTACATTGGAGTTGAGGCCCAGACCGTTCCGCTGCACCGCCGCCTGGTGCGTTTCTACAACCTGCCGCAGGAAACAGGCGTGGTGGTGAGTTCGGTGACCGGCGGCAGTCCGGCGCAGAGGGCAGGCCTGCGCGAGGGCGACGTGATTGTCGCGCTAGATGGCAAGCCCGTGGCCGGCGTGGACGACTTGCACCGGCTACTGACTGATGCGCGGGTAGGCGTGAGCAGTCTGCTTACGGTGCTGCGCTGGACCGAGAAGCTGGACTTGAAGGTGGTGCCGGAAGAGGCGCGCTAAGGTTGTGTTGGTCCTGTGGTCGCGGGCGACTCGCCCGCGCTGCCCTGAGTATCGGCAAACCGCAGTTCCACTCGCCGGAAGCAATCCCCTGCCGAGCTGCGCTCGGCCTGGACGGGTCGGAGACCAGTCCCCACACGAGCAACCTCAAATCGAGGCCAGCTGGTACAGATACTCTACGTGCGAGCGCACTGCTCCATCGATTCCCTGCACCTTCGGGTTCGTGGATTCGATCACGTAGTACTCGTCGGGCGCGTGGGCGCCGCTGCCGTGGCCCATTCCGAAGTGGCCGGCGGGCAGACGCAGGGGATCGCCGGTAAAGACGTATCCCGGCCACGAGCCCGCGCTGCGGGGCAGGATGATGGGATCGATCCCCTGTCCGCGATAAAACGCAACCTGAGCGCGGATCAGCGGAGCGTCGGCGGAGGTGCTATTGGGATCGTAGCCTCCCGTCATATTCACTTCGATATCGCCGAAGCCGTGTTTCGCCAGATGGGCTTTGAGCGCGGCCAGGGCTTCATCGGCCTTCATGTCAGGGACGAGGCGAAGGTCGAGCTTGGCAACGGCGCGGTGCGGAAGGATGGTCTTGCCGCCCGGTCCGGTATAGCCGCCGACCAGCCCCTCAATATTCACCGTGGGCCGTGACTGCAGCAGTTCGAGAGCCTGTTGATAGTTGACGTCGTGCACCCAGTGGTCGACGCTGAGCTGTTTCTTGGCGACGTTTTCATCGAGACGGCGCGCGGCTTCCGCGATCATTTTCTTTTCCGCGTCGGATAGCGGGCGCGCCTTATCGGCGAAACCTTCGATCGCCGGGGTGTTGCCGTCGGGCGAGACCAGGGTGACCAAGGCTTCCACCAGATGCCAAGCCGGGCTGTCGAGCATGGCTTTGGTGCTGGAATGAACATCCTTGCGCGGGCCTCGTCCCCATTTCTCGCCGCTTGAAACCAGTTCGAGCTCGATCACGCCTTTGGCGCCAAGAGTCATAGTGACTTTGCCGTCGAGATCCTGCTCTGCGGATGGCATGTAGACTCCGCTGCATTTGCGCAGCGCGGCCAGCACTTCGGGACGGCGGACGATCTGCGGGAAGTGAGGCGAACCGATTTCCTCTTCGCCTTCGCCGACAAACACAAAATTAACCGGAGGCTTTTTTCCCGCTCCGCGGATCGCGTGCAGTGCGGCCAGAAATGACGCCTCGGGACCCTTCTGGTTCACGGCGCCCCTGCCGACAACAGCTTTGCCCAGACCGGGCTTGTCGATGATGGCAGCCTCAAATGGCGGCGACGACCATTCGACAGGATCGACCTGCTTGACGTCATACATGAAATAGAGGCCGACGGTGCGCGGAGCGCCGGCGTCGAGCGTGGCGAAGATGCCGGGCTGTCCGTCGGTGGGAACCTTGGTGACCTCACCGAATCCGGCGTCGCGCAACATGCGCATGGTGAGATCACAGCCTTCGTCCATGCCGCGTTTCTCGGCGGCGATCGAGGGCTGGCGAATCCATGCTTGCAGGCGCTGTACTGATTCGTCGTGCCGCTTCTCGATTTCTTTCTGGATGGCGGCAAGGTCGGGATTGTCGGCAGCCAATGAGTTGCGGGAGAAGGCTAGGGATGCGGCGCCGGCGGCGGTGGCTTGGAGGAAGGTTCGTCGGTTCATGGGCGCGAGGATAATCGGAGGACGTAGCAGATGTAAAGTACTAGCGAAGCCAAAGCAGATTCCTTACCGGCTGACGCCGGTTCGGAATTACAAGGGATTGGAGAAGGGTTTCGGCTTTGCAGGGCGCTGGTCACGACGTCTCGTGACGGCTGACCTTGTATTTCTACAAACTCTCGCTCATTGTCATTCCGAACCGTCCGCAGGCGTGCGAAGCGCGCCGAGGGCGAGAGAGGAATCTGCTGTGCGGCGGGAAAAGCGATACTACGTTTACATTCTCGCCAGCAAGAGCCGCATTCTGTATGTCGGCGTGACCGGCTCCCTCATGAGTAGAATGCTGCAGCACAAGTCCGGAGAGTGCGAAGGATTCACTCAGAAATACAAGGTGAGTCGCCTGGTCTACTACGAGGTTTTCCAGTACGTGAACAACGCTATCGCGCGAGAGACCGAGATTAAGAAATGGCGCCGAGAAAAGAAGGTGCTGCTGATCGAGGAAGACAATCCGACCTGGGAAGATCTTGCTGGGGACTGGGGAAAACTAGTGCTTATTAAAAAAGCAGATTCCTCACCGGCTAACGCCGGTTCGGAATGACAATGCGTTGAAAAGGGTTCTCTAGAAGGGCGGCCTTTTCATGGCCGGGTCTCCGACCCGTCCCCACACGGGCGCCACACATTGGCGTTGCTGGTGCTATCATTGCAACCACCGCCACCCTATGTTAGCGTCAACAAACAGCAGAGGTTAGCTTGCAAGCGACGATTCCTGTCGGGTTGGATCGTAAGGAAGCGGAAGTTTATCAGCGGCTTGATCCGGCACGACTCCCAAGACACATCGCTATCATCATGGACGGCAACGGGCGCTGGGCGCGCCGCCGGCACCTTCCGCGTGTAGCTGGGCACCGGGCGGGGGTGGCTTCGGTCCGCTCCACGGTAGAAACCGCGGCCCGCATTGGAATTCCTTCGCTGACCCTGTACGCCTTCTCCGAAGAAAATTGGAAGAAGCGTCCCCGGAGCGAAGTGGACTTTCCTATGGGGCTGCTTTGCCGCTTCCTGAAAGCGGAAGTTCCTACGCTGAACAAGAACAACGTCAGGCTGGAATACATTGGACGGCAGCATGAACTTCCGCCCGCAGTGCAGGAGAAGATGGAGTGGGCCCGCCAGGCAACCGCTCGCAATACGGGCATGGTGCTGACCCTGGCGCTCAACTACAGTGCGCGGACGGAATTGGTGGATGCATTTCGATCGATCGTCGACGCGGCCGCACGCAATGGCGGCATGGATCATCTGCAGATCGATGAAGACGCGGTTTCGCAGCATCTCTACACCCGCCATTTGCCGGATCCGGACCTGGTAATCCGTACCAGCGGCGAGATGCGGTTGAGCAATTTCCTGTTGTGGCAACTGGCATATGCTGAAATTTACGTCACTCCCACCTTGTGGCCTGAGTTTCGCGGGGTGCATCTGCTGGAAGGCATAGCCGAATACCAAAAACGGGAGCGGCGTTATGGCGGGCTGGCCGGCGACGCTGCGCATACGCACAACGCCCATCATCATCCCACCCATCACACCAAGCCGGGCCGGAGCTAAGACGGCTTGCAGCTACTGAAGCGAATCCTCACCGCGGTGGTTTTGATTCCCATCGTTCTGTTGCTGGTGCTGCGAGCTCCGGTGCCGGTGGTGGCTTTGGTGGCGGCGCTGGTGGCGCTGCTGGCGGTCCAGGAGCTGCTAAAGATTGCGGAAGCTTACAAAGTAACGCCGATTTACTGGCCGACTTACATTTTTGTCGGGCTGTTTTTCCTGACGCTCGCAGTAAATTCCGGCCACGCCACGCCGTTACTTTCAACTGCAATGTTTGCGGGCAGCGTTGGATTTGTGGCCGCCCTGGCGCCGTTTGTTTTTCTGGTAGTCGGCATGAGGAGGGCTGATCTCGGGGGCGCGTTTCCAGCGGCGATGACTTCGGCCTTTGCCTTTGCCTATGTCGCCCTGCCCCTGGGATTCCTGGTGCAGTTGCGCGAGCAGGCGGCGGGAGCATTCTTCCTCCTTTACTTGCTTCTGCTGGTATGGGCGGGGGACATTTTCGCTTATTTTGCGGGACGCTCGCTGGGGCGCCATCTGATGTCGCCGCGCATCAGTCCGCGAAAGACCTGGGAAGGAGCGCTGGCGTCGCTGATCGCGAGCCTGGCGGTGGGAGTGTTGCTTTACCAGTACGCGCTGCCCATCAGCACCGCGCTGCTGAATGCTCATCTCATCCAGAGGAAGGACGGATTATTCGCGCTGGAGAAGGCACCGTTGCTGCCGATCCTGCTGCTTTCCGCCGGCATCAACGTAGCGGCGCAGTTGGGCGATCTGGTGGAGTCTCTGATCAAGCGGGGCGCCGGAGTGAAGGATTCGGGCACCCTTCTGCCCGGGCACGGAGGCATGCTTGACCGAATTGATGCCCTGCTCTTGGCCGCTCCGGTGCTGTGGTACTATGCGGCTTGGCGCGTGATGCAGTAGCGGTATGCCGAACCAACGCGCGTATCCGCCACTCAAACCGCTCCATCCCGATACCGCACTTAGCTCCCCCAAGCTGGTGGAATTAGAACGGCTTTCCACTGATGCAATCAGACTCTCACTGATACCCGGTAAGAGGGATTGTCTAAAGACCAGGCCGGATGGAACTATAATTGACGGGCATCATCGCATCCATAATTCTTCGGGTCCGAGGGCTGGATGTTGATGCGCTCGCACGCGAGATTGTCGTAAAGGCGGACGTACAGCGCATGTGGAAAGAGCTTCATTGGGTCGATGGTCCCTGGCCGGGAAAGCTGGCAGTCGCGCCGCGTCCCCGAGGCGGCGAGTGGCTCGAGGATGACCTAGCGAGCTGGCGACGCGCAGGTATCGCGACAGTGCTGTCCTTGCTGACTCCCGACGAAGAGCAGGATCTCGATCTCAGCCGTGAGGGCAGTGCCGCGCAAGATCAGGGCATGACGTTCAGGGCGCTTCCGATCCCTGATCGCGGAGTGCCGAGCTCGGAAACCGAGGTGGCAGCCGCTATCGAAACGCTTGATGCTGATCTCGCCTCCGGGAAGAACGTAGTCGTCCATTGCCGCCAGGGAATCGGCCGCAGCGGGATGTTGGCGGTATGCCTGCTCGTCACGAAGGGTCTGAGTCCGAAGAGGGCGGTGGATGTAGTGAGCGCGGCACGCGGAATACCCGTTCCGGAGACGCCGGAACAGCGTAATTGGATTGATCACTACGCTTCAGTGCTGGCCAGTCCGCCCATGAATCTTGCCTCTCAAAGCCACGGACTAAGGTCCCGTTCATGAGACGTATCGCAATTCTGGGTTCTACGGGCTCTATCGGGCGCAGCACCCTGAGCGTGGTTGAATCCTACCCCGAGCGTTTTCAGGTGGTTTCGCTGGCGGCCGGCCGCAATGTGGAGGCGGCTTTCGAGCAGGCGCGGCGCTGGAAACCTAGGCTCGTCTCGATTTCGACGGCGGTCGATGCTGAAATTCTGCGTTCTCACCTGCAAACAGCAGGGGTGCAAGGGATTGAGGTTGTGCATGGTTCGGCCGGGACGGTCCGGGTGGCCACGCATCCGGATGCAGATTTTGTGGTCAGCGCAATCGTGGGCGTGGCTGGACTTGAGGCGACCTACGAGGCAGTCAAGGCAGGCAAGACAGTGGGCCTGGCCAATAAGGAATGCCTGGTAGCGGCGGGTGAATTGATCACTGCCGAGGCGCGGCGGCAGGGCAAGCCACTTCTGCCCATCGACAGCGAGCACAATGCCGTGCACCAATGCTTGCGGGGCGGCCGGATGGAGGAAGTGGAACGCATCTGGCTCACCGCTTCGGGTGGACCATTTCTTTACACACCCAAGTCCCAATTTTCTGCAATCACGGTGGAGCAGGCGCTGAATCATCCTACATGGAAAATGGGGAAGCGGATCACGATTGACTCGGCCACCTTGATGAATAAGGGATTTGAGGTGATCGAGGCGTGCCGTTTGTTCAACTTGCCACCCAGCCGGGTGCAAGTGATGGTGCATCCGCAGTCTACAATTCATTCCATGGTGGAGTTCGTGGATGGCAGCATACTTGCTCAGTTTTCTGTCACCGATATGCGGTTGCCGATCCTCTACGCGCTGACTTACCCGGAGCGGGTCCCTTCCGACCATGCACTTCCCGGTCATGGACCTACGACACCTCGAATTCCTGCCACCGGATATGGAAAAATTCCCTTGTCTGGCTTTGGCTTACGAGGCGGCGGGAGCTGGGGGCGCGAAAACGGTTGCACTCAATGCCGCAGATGAAGTGGCGGTGGCGGCGTTTCTGCAGGGCCACATCGAGTTCGAAACTATTCCTAAGGTCGTTCGTGAGGTTCTCTCTGCAACGGAAGCCGGTAAGTTGGAATCTATTAGTCAGGTGCTCGAAGCCGACTCCGAGGCACGCGCAGTTGCCCGTGCCCGAGTCGAACAGTGGGCACTAAGGACCGTGGGCTCACCTCCGGTTTCAAGCGCTATGCGAGTGGAGTGAATAAATTTTTATGTCTGGATTCTTAACCGCAGTGCTCGCCGTGGGCGTGATTTTGGGATTCATGATCCTGATTCACGAATTCGGCCATTACGCCGCCGCCAAATTGTTGGGCGTGCGGGTTGAAGTTTTCTCCATCGGGTTTGGGAAGCGGCTGTCTGGGCTTCCGCCGAGGAGACACGGATTACCGCATTGCCGCCATCCCGCTAGGCGGGTACGTCAAGATGAGCGGCGAAAACCCGATGGATGAGCGCAGCGGCGATCCCGGAGAATTCATGTCGCATCCGCGATGGCACCGCTTCATCATCGCCATTGCCGGTCCGGCCATGAACATCCTGTTCGCAGTTGGGCTGCTCACCTGCGTTTACATGGTGCGTTACGAATATCCCGCCGTGCTGGACGAGCCGGCCGTGATTGGATGGGTGCTGCAGGATACTCCCGCAGCCAAAGCCGGGATTCAGGTGGGCGACCGGATCGTTCGCATCGATGGCATTCAAAACCCGACCTGGGAGCAAGTGATTCCGCGAGAGGCGCTGAATCCCAATCAGCCGCTCGATGTCACCCTCGAGCGCGGGGGCCAGTTATTGAACAAGACCATCGTGCCTGAAGCGTACGGACCGAATCAGATGGGCTCGGCAGGATGGGCGCCCAAAGAGCCCAGTTTTCCGATTACCGATCTGGATCCCCCCGGCATGCCGGCCGAAAAGGCGGGAATGAAGCTGGGCGATGAGATTGTCAGCGTGGACGGACAGCCGATTGTCGGCCTCGAAGCCATGATCGAAAGCTTGAAGCGCACCAAGGACAAGCCGATCCAGATCACGGTCAAGCGCAATGGCCAGATCCTCACCTTCACGGTGCAACCGGTTCTATCCGACATCAAAGGCGATCAACGCTACCGCGTAGGTATCGGCAGCGCGCCGATGAAAGTATCTTCGTTGCCGTTTGCAGCCGCGTTCCGCAAGTCGGTGGAACAGAACAAACAGGGTTCCCTGCTGATTTTGGAATTGGTTCAGAAGATGGTTCAGCGCAAGATTTCGATTCGCTCGATTGAAGGGCCTATCGGCATCGGACGGGCTGCGGGGCAGGCTGCCAGCAAGAAAGGCTGGACTCCGCTTTTGGAATTGACCGCCGGAATCAGTCTTAATTTGGGAATATTTAACCTGCTGCCCATTCCAATCATGGACGGCGGCGTGATCCTTCTGCTGTTTGTGGAAAGCATCATCCGCCGGGACATCAGCCTGCGGATCAAGGAGCGCATTTACCAGGCGGCGTTTGTGTTTCTGGTCCTGTTTGCGGTGATGGTGATCTACAACGACGTGGCCAAGATGCTGCCCAGCGTGATGGGGAGAATGCCTTAAGAAGCAGCTTCTAGCTGCTAGCTTCTGGCTGCTAGCTGCGGAACCAAAAAACCTGTCATCCCGACCGGAGCGAAGTGGAGCGAGCGAAGTGGAGGGACCTGCTGTTTGGCTGTGATCAGCGTCCTCAGCCTGGAACGCGACGGTGCCGGCCGGACTTGGGGCATCAAGCGCGATACTTTATCTAACCCACTCATTCTGCGTCGCTTAAACGCTGATCGCTGAAAACGGACAGCTGACAGCCCGCCTTTCCTGTAAACTAAACCTTCCCCTATGGCTGATATTCGACGCAGGAAATCCGTTACAGGCTCGATTGGCGGAGTCAAGGTCGGAAGCGATGCACCAGTTGTGGTGCAATCGATGACCAATACCGATACCGCCGATATCCCTTCGACTGTGAAGCAGGTCGCCGCGCTGGCTCGTGCCGGATCGGAACTGGTCCGGGTGACGGTCAACAACGAAGACGCTGCGGCCGCCGTCGCGCCAATCGTCGAGCAACTCGACCAACAAGGCGTGCGGGTACCGATCATCGGTGACTTCCACTACAACGGACACATCCTGCTCAAGAAATATCCCGAATGTGCGCGGGCGCTGGCCAAGTACCGCATCAATCCCGGCAACGTTGGCATCGGGCGCAAGGACGATAACAACTTCCGCACCATGATCGAAGTTGCGGTCGAAAACCAGAAGCCGGTCCGCATCGGCGTGAACTGGGGATCGCTCGACCAGGCGTTGCTGACCCGTATGATGGATGAAAATTCGCTGCTGCCGGAACCGAAGGACGCCCGCGAAGTGACCATGGAAGCTATGGTCGTCAGCGCGCTGAACTCCGCTGCCCTCGCTGAAAAATATGGATTGCGGCCCGACCAGATTATTTTGAGCGCGAAAGTAAGCGGCGTGCAGGATTTGATTGACGTCTACCGTTCGCTGGCGGCACGCTGCAGCTATCCCCTGCACCTCGGACTCACCGAGGCCGGCATGGGCGCCAAGGGAATCGTTGCTTCAAGCGCGGCGATGGGCGTGTTGTTGCAGGAAGGCATCGGCGACACCATTCGGGTTTCGCTTACCCCTGCCCCCGGTGGCGATCGGACCGAAGAAGTGCGCGTGGGACAGCAGATTCTGCAGTCTCTGGGCATCCGCAGTTTTACTCCTCAGGTGACAGCGTGTCCCGGATGCGGTCGCACCACCAGCACCTTTTTCCAGGAGATGGCACAGCAGATTCAGTCCTACCTGCGCGACCAGATGCCAGTATGGAAGGGGCGCTACACGGGCGTGGAAGAGATGAAGGTTGCGGTGATGGGGTGCGTGGTGAACGGTCCCGGCGAATCAAAACATGCCAGCCTAGGCATCTCATTGCCCGGAACGTTCGAAGAACCGAAGGCACCGGTCTACGTCGATGGCCGGCTGTTTACCACGCTGAAAGGCCACAAGATCGTCGCCGAGTTCATCCAGATTCTCGACGACTACGTAGAATCGCACTACGCGGCGAAGGAAGAAGTAGTGGCAAGAATCTAAAACAACCACATGGGACAGCCACCCTCGGTTGTCCGGCGAAGCAACGCTCCGCTGAATTGTTTCTCGTCAACTATCGCATTCGAGCTTCGCTCGACCGGACAGCCGAGGGCGGCTGTCCCCACGCGTGCCGCCTTACGCCCGCAGCGGCAAACTCGGATTCTCGTCTTCTATCGGATCTGCAATTTGCTTCAGATCTGGATAGTGTTGCAGCAGCGGCTCCGGAGCACTTACACGCTGTCCGGTGAGCATGTTTCTTAGTTGCAGGGCATTCACCGCGCCCTTGGCTTCGAAGTGGTTGTTGGCGACTACGTATGTGACTTCCGCCTTGCGCGCGATTTGTCCGATCCTCTCCTTCCATCCTGCGAGTTCGTCTTCGCTGTAAAGATAGTTGTAGCGGTCGGCGCCGGTTTCTGCCTGGAACCATTGATCGTAATTTCGTCCGTGCAGGCGCACATAGCCGACGGGAGAAGTCACGTGTTCGGTGGGCACGAGCGAACGTCCAATCAGGGGTTGATCGATGTTGCAAAAGGCGACGTTCTTCTGCATAAAATCGTTGATCGTGTCGGGATTGTCCCAGCTGTCGTGGCGCACTTCGACTACCCGCGGATATTCGATGAACTGGCGCAGCAGCCTTTCCAGGTATTCACGGTTGAGTGAGGTATTCTTGAACGAAACCGGAAACTGGATCAGCAGCGCGCCCAGCTTGCCCTCGCCGGCCAACGCCTCCAGGCCTTCTCGCGCCAACGCTTCGTCTTCGTCGTTCGGCCGGATCGATGCTGCTGAAGTGGGTTCCATAACCGCCATGGGATTGTGAGTGAAAGAGCGGTGCAGCTTCGCTGTGAACATGAAGTTCGGGTTCACCGCCTTGGCGGTACGTACCCAGAGTTTGGCCAGGTGGGGCTTGATGTGTCCGTAGAAGGAAGTGTTGATCTCCACCACGTCGAAGCATCGCGCCAAGATGTCCAGCGGATGCTGTTTACGGTGCTGCATCCCCGGCGGATAGAAGATTCCATCCCAGTCCTTGTAGGACCAACCGGCAGTTCCGACGCGGATTTGCGGGCGGGGTTCCACGGAGCGCAGCAAAAAATTCCCTGCTGGCAGGTTAGCACAGGCTCGTTTTGCACATGCAACCGGAAACGATGAAACTTTCTCCTTTTCTTCACTTGCCGAAGACTCTAGAATCTAGACAATCCCATGGGAATTTTCCTGCTCATCTTAGTTATCGCTCTGAATCTGGTGCTATTGAGCCTGGCAATCGCGCTCTGGCGCCGGGAAGCCAAGTCCTCTCATGCCGCCGAGTTGGCGCTACTGACGCGGGAGTCGGCGTCCCTGCGTGAATCTCTCTCACAGAGTTTCGCTTCCGCCACCGCCGACATGGCCACCCGGCTGGAAAATACCAAGGGCGATCTGCGCCAGGAGGTGACTGATCGTCTGGGCCAGGGATTTACAGAAATCCGCAATGCAGTAGAAGGCCAGCTGGCAGGAGGACGACGCGAGCAGACACAGGATTTGCGCCAAGCTCGCACCGAGTTGACCACGGCCTTGGCGCTCACCACGTCGCAACTCAAAGCGGAGTTCGACCATCTGAACCAGAAAACCGCGCAGAGCCTGGATTCCATTCGCGACCGCGTCGATGCCAAGCTGCTCGCTATCACCGACCAGGTACAGCAGAAGCTCGATCAAAACATCAAAGAAGGATTTGCCCAGTTTGAAAAGGTACAGCAGCACCTGAAGGCCGCGGAAGAGCAGTTACGGGAAGTTGGAGCGCTGGGACATTCCATCAACGATCTGAACAATATGCTGAAGCTTCCCCACCTGCGCGGCCAATTCGGCGAAGCCAGCCTGGAGCGCCTGCTGGCGGATTTTCTGCCGGCCCACATGTTCGAAATTCAGTCGTCCGCCGGCGATGGCAACGGACGCGCCGATGCGGTCATCCAGTTTCCCGACCGCCGCCTTCCCATCGACGCCAAGTTCCCGCGCGAACAGGTATTAGCACTGTTTGAAAGCAATGTGGAGTCGGAGATTCAAGACGCGCGCCATGAGTTTGTGCGTGTAATGAAGACTGAAGCCAAGCGCATCAAGGCGTACATCCAGCCGGAACATGGCACCACCGACATTGCGCTGATGTACCTGCCCAGCGAAACGCTTTATATGGAAGCCGTCCGCAATCGCGAACTAGCGGACTGGCTCAACCTGCAGCACGTGTTTCCGGTCTCGCCCAATACGTTGCTGATGACTTTGCAGACCATTGCCCTGGTACACAAGTGGTACGAAGTTGCCAGCCGCTTTGAGAAGAGCCGGCTGGAGTTGGCCAAGGCGCAAAAGTCGTTTGATCACTTCCAGAACCAGTTTGAAAACGTTGGCAAGAACCTGAACAAAGCCCAGGAAGCCTTCGATACAGCGCAGCGGCATTTGAAAACTTATCGCGGCCGGGTCACAGCGCTGAGCGGGCAGGAGCAGCTGGAGCTGGATGCGGCAACCGCCGTGACGAAGAGCGACGAGGAGCCCACGCTGCCGTTGGCGGATAAAGCCAGCGCTTAGCTAAGCAGTCTCCCCGCTAACGGTGTTAAGCCTTTGTGACACAACTTATTGATAACAGGACGAGTTGCATTGGCCCATGATGGTATATATCTTGATCTATGCCAGCCTGTGATGTACCATGGTATATACCACACGAGGACCATTACTCATGCCTACTGCCAAACTGTTCCGCAACGGCCGCAGCCAGGCGGTCAGGCTGCCCTCGGCCTTCCGCTTCGAGGGGTCGCAGGTTTATGTTCGGCGAGATCCCGCGACCGGTGATGTCATCCTCTCGCGAAGGCCGGAATCCTGGCACGATTTTTTCGAGCTCGCAGACACCATCAAGATCCCGAAAGATTTCATGGCTGACCGGGGCGACCGACCCCCGCAGAAGCGAAAGCTGTTCTGATGGTTCGTTACTTGTTGGACACGAACACCGCCAGCTACGCCATCAAAGGCAACGTCGCCCGGGTACGCGAGCACCTGCTGGCGCTCCCCATGGCTGAGATAGGTATTTCAGTGATCACCGAAGCGGAATTACGTTTCGGAGTGGCCCGGCTACCTGCGGCGATCCGTCTGAAGGGTCTGGTCGAGGAGTTCCTTTTGCGGGTTGAGGTGCTGCCTTGGATCTCGGCCGCAGCCCACCAATATGCAGAGATCCGCGCTGTTCTTGAGCGATCTGGCAAGCCGATGGGCAACATGGACATGCTGATCGCCGCCCATGCGCTGGCTTTGGAGACGGTGCTGGTGACCCACGACCGCGTGTTCCGGCGAGTGAAGGGGTTGGTGATCGAGGACTGGAGCAAGGTATAGCACGTGGGATACCTGAGGCTCTAGTTTCTTAATGGCTGAGAGCTGGCAGTTCCCCCCGAAGGACGGGTTCGTGGAATCCCACGCTTCGCAAAAAGCGCGAAGCATGGGGCACCCGGCCCCGGCACCGGCACTACGCGGGCGAGGGCGCCCGCGCCACACTTGTCTTTACGCTCCGCGCTTGGTCTTTAACTCCGCCAGCAACTGCTCGATACGATCCTCTTTCTCCAGCGCGGCCAGGCGGTCTTCCACATCATCGGCGGCGATTTCGGATTTGGCCTGGCTGTGAGCTTCGGCGTGCACCACCTTCCGCTTCATGCGATCGAAGGCGCTGGCGCTGGAACCGTTGCCGGCGGCCATCTTGGCGTCGCTGGCTTTGCTTAAAGCGCGGGCACGGCGATGCTGAGCCATGAGCAGATCGGCCTTGGCTTGCGCCTCGGTCAGTTTTCGATCCAGTTGGCGAAGCGCGGTCTTGAGATTCTCCACTTGCGCCTTCTGGTCGATCACCTGCTCCGCAAAGCCCTCGCTTAGGTCGCGATAGCTTTCCACGCGCTGCAGCGCGGCGCGGGCCAGGTCGTCCTGCTTCTTGTCGACGGATAGCTCCGCTTTACGCATCCACTCCGCCACTTTGTCTTCATTTTCCTTTTGCTTTTTTTCCAGCAGGTGCTGATCGGCGATCGCAATCGCCACTTGCGTCTTCACCTGCAGAAGCTGGTTCTGCATGTCGAGGATCACCTGCTTGATCATTTTCTCCGGATGCTCGGCTTTGTCGACCAGGTCATTAAGATTGGCGCGGACTAATGTTGAAACTCGCTCTAGTAGTGCCATGATGGACTCCTTTTCTAATCAGCTTCTAGCTGCTGGCTGCTGGCTTCTGCCTGGTGCTTTTCGTGGATGGCTTCGCACTCGGCGCAGTTGACGCCGCGCAAGCTGCTTCCGATCGCGACACCGATCGCGATCCCTACGGACAGCCACACTGCGATGTGGCCTGCGAAGACGCCGGTGGCGGCACCAATGCCGGCGCCGAGAGCAACACCGAGACCGATTTGCGTAGAAGATTTGTTCATGTTCGTCGACCTCTAACAGCAGATTCCTCGCCGGATGGCGGCTCGGAATGACAAAGTTTTCGGGGTGCTGGAGGGACGGGATGGAACCGTCCCCACACACACGCAAACTACTTTGCTCCGCCGTTTGGCGGAAGCGCGTCGGGCCTGGGTGTCTTGTCACCGATCTGGCGCACCTTGCCCAGCAGTTCTGACATTGGCATTCCCGACAGGGTCTCAAACAATGCCGGTACCTGAGCCGCCATCTTGGCGATGTCGCCGGTGATCTTGTTCATTCCGGAGGCGTCGCCGTTGCCCGTCGAAACAATCGTGATTTTGTCCACGTTGGCCAGCGGGCTGGCCAGAGCGCGCACAATTTCCGGCATTCCGGTGAATAGCTTGTCGATCACCGCGGCCTGGTTGTACTCCTGGTAAGCCTCCGCTTTCACGTTCATGGCTTTGGCCTCGGCTTCGCCTTTCTTGAAGATGATTTCTGCTTCGGCTTCGCCTTGAGCGCGAATCGCCGACGCGTGACCATCCGCTTCCGACATAAGCCGCTGCTTTTCGGCCAGGGCCAGAGTTTCAATTCGCTGACGCTCGATCTCGGCGCCCTTCAACACCGTGGCGATTAACTCTTTTTCGCGGCGGTTGATTTCGGCTTCCTGTACTTTCACCTGCTGTTCTTTTTCGATCTGCTGCACCTTCACCTGCTCGGCGATGACCTGCTGCTGCATGATGTTGGTCTGGATGTCATAGGCCTTGTCGGCCTGCGCCTGCTGGCGCTTGGTGACTTCGACGTACTGCGCCTTCTTGACTTCGAGGTCGCGCTGCGCTTCGGCCTGTTTTGCAAGCGACAGCGTCTCCGCAAGTACTCGTTCCTGATCCGCCTGGGCTCTGGCGACCGCGGATTCACGTTGCGCCAGGGCACGTTTGATGGCGGTGTCGCGATCGGCTTCGGCGGTGGCCACGTCGGCATCGCGCTTGATGCGGGCGACGTCGGGCTTGCCCATGTTGGTGATGTACTCGTTCTTGTCGCGGACTTCCTTGATGGTGAACGAGATTACTTCAAGGCCCATCTTGTTCATGTCTTCCGCGCAAGTGGAGCGCATGCGGTCGGAAACCATCTCTGGCTGTTTGACGATTTCTTCCACCGTCAGTTGTCCAATGATGCCGCGCAGGTGTCCTTCCATCACCAGGCGGATCAGGCCTTCGCGCTCCTGATCGGTCTTGGTGAGGAATTGTTCGGAGGCGGTCAAGATCGATTCCATATCCGACTTGACCTTGATCTGGGCCACTGCTTCGACGGTGACTGCGACACCCTGCTTGGTGTAGAGATCCTGCTGTGGGGCCACGTCGAACGACATCAGTTCCAACGAAAGTTCGCGGCATATCTGGACCATCGGGAATACCAGCGTGCCGTGTCCTTTGACGACCCGCGTGCCGCCCAACCCGTAGACAATCAGCGCTTCATGCGGCCCGGCCTTGCGATACAGCCTCGCCATGCTGCTCATGAGGAACAGGATGACCATGACTCCCAGGCCAACGAAAATCCAAATCTCGAAAATGTGCGACATCCCGAACATATTGCCTCCTTTTTCGAGTGCCCAGCACAACCCGATAACCACAAAGGGCACGAAGTTACACGAAGGAAATCACGACGATTCACTTTATGTATGTTCGCGAACTTTCTGGTGCTCTCTGATCATGTTCAAGTCATTCATAATTTTTTCCGGCTCACGATGACCGAGGAATACCTCTCCGTCGGAAAGCATGATGCGTACGCCAGTGTTGCCCCAAACGTAAGCGCGCTTCTCTCCAATGCCGCGAATGCCGTAACCGCCAAGGGCACTCCAGGGCGCAATAGCATAGGCCTTGATGCTTTGCAGCGGAATGGAGCGCAGACGAAAGCCGAGAGTGCTGATCTCGACTCCGTGGGCGGAAAAGCGATAGTGAAAGCCTCCCCAGGCCAGCGCTGCCGCGCCCAGGAGCAGCACTACCGGCAGTGCCATCACGAATCGCAGGCCAGCTTGCGGGATGACCGCGATCACTACCACCTCAACTCCTGTAAGAATGGCGAAGACCAGTCCCCAAAGTGGAGCGGCGTGGACTTCCTCGGCCGCGACGACTTCAGCATGCCGGGGTAGTTCGGCTCCGCGCTTTGCTGTCAGAGCAATCGCGACCAAGACAAATGACGCCAGGAAGACAGCGATCATCGCGGGAACGATGTTCAGCGGCTTGTTATAAATGTTGTAATCCAGCAGGGCGTTATTGATGCTGAACAGTACACCTATCATGACGAAGAACATCGCCAGCAGTGACCAGGCGAGGATGTCCGGCTTGCGGATGCGAGTTAGCGCCCAGGTGAAGATCACAAGCAGAAACACCGTCAACCCTGTCGCAAAGATCAGCGAAGTCTCACGCGGCATCCAGCCATTGGGCTGGCCCGATACTCCGAAATGCGTGGCCATTCGGGCGGGCAGCTGGTCCCAGACGGACCAGTACTGGAAGGCCGTGAGCGGAACGGCGAGCCACAGCAGCGCCGTCATCGCACGATAGAGTTTGCTATCCATTTGGCCTCCCCTGGTGTTTCAAATCCACTTAAAATTTGCTGCCGTTCTTGCCGACCTAGCACGAGCGAGACGCTCGCGCCTACATTTGGTCTTATTCGCCTGACATTTCAGTCCATAGGCGCACGTATGCAATCCCTTTCTCGTATCGCGTGACCACAACTTCAGCTCCCATGGCGATTGCATTCCGATCTTCGCTACGGGCGCCACAGGTGCGCCGTGTTCCCGCCTGCGAATAAATGATTTCTCCGGTGCCGTTCTCACGAATCGGAACTGAAACTCTGCCCAGCACGCCCGCCATCTCGTAGTCCGCGGGATCCATGCTTTCCTCCTCCGAGATCAATACCCGGCTAAGAAAGAGAAAAACAATTCCTCCGCCGATGACGCCGCTGAAAGCGGCAAGCCCCAGACCAGACACCACCCACAGGCTGGAGTAGCGTGTGAGCAGATA
The DNA here is from genome assembly GCA_963696825.1 of Terriglobia bacterium. Taxonomy (GTDB): domain Bacteria; phylum Acidobacteriota; class Terriglobia; order Terriglobales; family Acidobacteriaceae; genus JAIQFF01. Next base: position 223,515 of record CAVOLN010000004.1, on the reverse strand, counting down.
TCCGGTTCCGCCAAACCAGGCAAGAAACGCGGTCAGAGTAATGAAGTTGAAGGGCGAAAGACTTGCCGCCGGGCCCTTGTAGATCGCCTTCTCCCCACCCACCCCACCAACAGCAACGTGGCCGGATGCCGCTGTGCCTGGCGCGCCGTGTACTTGAGGCGCGGCATGCGAAACGTGCGGCAGATGCAAGTGCCAGTGCAGACCTCCGGCGAGAAACGACAGCAGGCTGAATGAAAAACCCACGGCAAAGCAAATGAGATAAAAATCTGTCCAGGTCATATCGGCCGCCTCTCTCCCCGGCTCGTGCTTTTGTGTCCGACCGCGGCGCGCGGGTGCAGCGCTTCCAGCAACCGCTCGGCCAACCCGGGGGTGTCGAGAATTGCTCCCAGGAGCAGGAAACAGCGGCGCGTGTCTTTCTCGCGCGCAGCCTTAATCAGAACTTCGCTGACTTCAGGATCGCTGGCAAATCGCTCCGAACCCTGCAACAGCCACACATCCAGCTTCCCTTCGGTGGTGCGCAAGTCAGATACCAGCTCGGTGTGGTAGCCCTCAGGGTCATCCACCAGAAAACCCGGATGTACCTTGAAAAACTTCGCCAGCAGGGTGCGGGTCGATTGCGTCATGTGCGGGCGCACGCCGCTTTCGATCTGCGAAACGTAAGACTGGCTGATGCTCTTGCCCTGTTCCTCCCGAATGGCGCGCACCAGTTCCTGCTGAGTCATGGGGCGGTTCAAACCGCGCAGCGAGCCTTCTACTTCGCGCAAGTAACGTAATTTCTCGGCCAAAGTCATATTTTCAAATCGCAATATTAATATTGCAATATGCTATATTTGTCAAGACGGCAATCTGTACTGTCTCCAGCGACTTGCGGCTAAAAAAAGCTCAGAAAAATGGAGAACTCAGAACTTCTAGTGGGGACGTGGGGTCGAGTGGCAACCGGAACTTGTTGCCTTCGGGATCGTAGACGGCCTTTCCCTTAGTCGGCATTGCACGAGCGGGGCGCTCGCGCTTACGTAAACAAAGACGCCTCCGCTTGGGGAGGCGTCTTTCTTTCTCTCTGCGATGCAGTTTTACTGTACTCGCCCGTTGTGCTTCTTGCGATAGATCGCTCGCGAGGTGCGATCTTCCTGGCGGTTGACTTGCCGGCGTTCGGCCGCGGTCAAAGTACCACCGTTGGCGGCGCGGTCGTTGTGTACTTCGCGGTTAATCCTGGATTCGCGTCCTTCCAGGCGGGCGGTCTCACCAGAGGTCAACTGGCCGCTCTTCACACCTTGCGCGATTCTTTCCTGCTGTAGGCGTTCCCGCTGTCCTACTTCGCTTTTGGGATTCACGTTCTGGACCTGAGCATCGTGCTTTTGCTTGTAAATGTCCTGGGAGAGCTTGTTCTGCTGCTGGTTCAAGGTAGCGCGGTCGGCTGTCGTCAGATGGCCATTATCCAGTTTGCGCATGTCGCGCTCTTCCTGGTTCAGCTCTGTCTCTTTCTTTTCCAGATGCTTGGTTTCGCCCGCAGTCAACTGGCCGTCCTGGATGCCGTTGGCAATTCGATCTTGCTGATTCTCTTTGCGCTGGTTGATGGTGGGTGAAGTGGTGTTTGTCTGCGCCACCGCCGCCGGCAGCATCAGGCCCGCGATTGCAGCGGTGAGGATAAAGCTTTTATATTGTGCCTTCATATCATCTCCCCTACTACCTTAGTTAATTCCTTACCCGTTTTTCGGGCCACTTCCTTTAACACCAGGTGCTGGGGATTGTTGCGCGGAATCGCGAAAATCTTGAGGTGCAAGAGATTGCCTAGGATTACTAAAGTCGGTGTACTAAATCGAATGAGTTACAGGCCTACTTCAATTCGCGACCGAGGATCAAGAAAGTCGCGTAGGGCGTCGCCGATGAAATTGAACGAGAGTACTGCGAGCATCACCGCGAGTGCGGGAAAGAGCACCAGGTGGGGAGCATCGAACAAGTGGGCGCGGCCATCGTTGAGCATGGCACCCCAACTGGCCGTGGGGGGAGCTACGCCTAAGCCGAGAAAGCTCATGGTGGCTTCGGCGAGGATGGCGCCAGCCATGCCGATTGCGGCCTGCACGATTACGGGCTGAATAATGTTGGGAAGAATATGGCGCAGGATGACGCGCAGATCACTTGCACCCAGGGCTCGCGCAGCGTCGACAAACTCGCGTTCGCGCGCGGCCAGCACCTGGGCCCGCACCAGGCGGGCGTAGCCTACCCATCCCCCGAGCGAGAGGGCCAGCACCAGGTTGAAAATTCCAGGGCCGCGGAACGCAACGAAAGCGATCGCCAGCAGAATTCCAGGGAAGGAAAGAAATGCATTCATTACTACGACGTTCACGAAGCGATCGATGTTGCCGCCATAGTATCCGGCAATCGATCCCACGATCAGTCCGAGGGCGAGGGAGACTACGACCACCGAGCTTCCAACTAGCATTGAAATCCGCGAGCCGTAGATGAGCCGGGAGAATATGTCTCGGCCCAGTTCATCCGTGCCACACCAATGGGCGGAGGAAGGAGGAGAAAGTCGCGTGGGCAGATCGATGTAAGCGGGATCCTGGGGAGCGATCCACGGCGCAAACAGAGCGAAGATCACGAATATTACGACCAGCACGGCGCCGGTGGTGGCCAGCGGGTTGTGCCGGGCGGCGCGGGGCAGCGAAATGGAAAGGGTGGACAAGGTTTAGAATCCAAACTTCACGATAGCGTAGCGCCGGCATCTTGCCGGCTGGCTCGTGGGATTCTGCCCCCCCGGCGACGGGCGAGACGCCCGCCGGACAGCCGGCGGGACGCCGGCGCTACGTTGCGTCACTGCCTGATCCTCGGGTTCACCGCCGAATACAGCAGATCAGTCAGGAAATTCACCGCCACGTAGGTTAAGCCAATCGCCAGAATGCATCCCTGCACCAGGTAATAGTCGCGATTGGAAATGGCCTGAATGGTCAGGCGGCCAATTCCAGGCCAGGAGAAAATAGTTTCGGTCACGATGGCGCCGGCCAGCAGCGCGCCGAATTGCAACCCCAGTACAGTAATTACCGGGATCATCGCGTTGCGCAGCGCATGACCATAGACCACGGTCCGCTCGGACAATCCTTTAGCGCGAGCGGTGCGAATATAGTCCTGGCCCAACTCCTCAAGCATGGAAGTGCGGACCATGCGCGTGAGAATGGCGGCTAACGCGCCGCCCATAGTGATCGCGGGGAGTACGAGATGGGCGACGCTGCCCGAACCCGAGACCGGCAGCCATCCCAGGTAGATGGCAAACAATAGATATGAGTATGGGACCGAGAGCAAAATTAGGAAACGACAAACCGAACAGGCTGACCACACTGAGCAGGCGGTCGTCCCAGCGATTGCGCCGTTGCGCCGAGCGCACTCCAGCTGGAACCGAAAGCAAGATCGCGACTACCAATGCCGCGAGTGTCAGTTGCAGCGTATAGGGGTAGCGCTGCGCGATCAGGCGAGTTACGCTTTGATTAAATCGCAGAGATGGGCCCAGATCGCCGCGTAGTACGCCCTCCCAGTAGTTCAGATATTGGCGGCCGAGGGAAAGATCGAGTCCGTAAGCGTGTCGGGCAGCCTGCACATCGGTTACAGGAGCACCTTCTCCCAGCATTTGCAGGATGGGATCGCCAGGGACGAGGTGGATCAGAACGAAGACCAGTGAAACGACCAGCCAAACGACCGGCAGCGTGTATAGCAGGCGGAGGGAGAGGTAGCGGAGCATCAGTCGTTTACGGTCGGCAGTCCCATTGCTCTTCTTACTACCAACCTCAGAGTTACTTCCAACCTCAGAGTCAATCTCTGCATTTTCGGGCTTTCCTCTTTCGTTGGGTAACTTTCTCGGCCACAGTTTTCAGTTCCTGGTTCTCAGATCTCAGTCGCCGGTTTGGGCTACCGCTTTGGACTCCAGTTTTTCGATTTTTACTTTCGCGATGCGGTGGCCTTCAATCTCTTGCACCGTAAAGCGGTGGCCTTCGTACTCGAAGCTATCGCCTTGTCTTGGAATCCTCTGGAGACGGGCCAGGATAAAGCCGGCCAGAGTCTCGAAGCCGGAATCGTGTGGCAGCAAAAGCTGGTACTGTGATTCGAGATCGCGGATGCTGACTGACCCCTCCAGCACAACCGCAATCTTCCCTTCGGCGAGAGCCTGCTGGGGTGGGGCCACATCAAATTCGTCTTCGATTTCACCGACAATCTGCTCCAGAACATCTTCGACCGTGATTACCCCCGCGGTCGATCCGAATTCGTCCACTACTACAGCCAGGTGCCGTTTGCGTTGTTTGAACTCTTCCAGCAATTCAGTAAGGACTTTGGTTTCGGGAACCACCAGCACATCATGCATGATCTGGCTGATCTTCATGGCCGAGACGCGAGTGGCGACCAGTTGGTCGGAAGTGGCAGTGAGGCGAAGACGCGTCCACCGCATCAGGTCCTTGGCGTAGAGCACTCCAATAATATGCTCGGGACCGCGCTGTGGATCGTATACGGGAACCCGGGAGTGCTGCTCTTCGACCACCCGGCTCAGGGCATCAGAGAGGGTCATATCACCTGGCAGCGAGAAAATCTTGGGACGCGGCACCATGACCTCGCGCACGGCGACGTTATCCAGCTCCAACGCCTTGTGAATCATCTCCTCCTGGAATGGCGGAATCTCGCCGAATTGGCGGCTGGCGGTCACGATCAGTTTGAGCTCGTCGGGCGAGTGCACCGGCCCTTCTCGGATGCGGCGCGAACCAAATATACGCAGGACCCAGCCTGCGGACCGGCTCATCACGAAGAGGAGGGGACGGGTCAGAGTAAGAAAGACATCCATCGGGGCGGCGACCGCAAGCGCCACCTGCTCGGCGCGCTGTAACGCCAGCGACTTGGGCACCAGCTCGCCCAGGATGACGTGCAGGAAGGTGATCAGGATGAAGGAAACGATGATCGCGATGCCGTGAGCGTAAACCGAGGCATGGGGCAGATCCTGCACCGGTCCCAGCATCATCTGGGCGAGCAACGGTTCTCCCACCCAGCCCAGGGTCAAGCTGACGATGGTGACGCCCAATTGCACCCCGTTAACCACCTCGTCGAGGTTGCGGTGCAGTCTCTGGACGATGCGGGCGCCGATTCGACGGGCGTCAACCAGTTGCTGGATGCGGGTGTCACGCACGCTCACCAGGGAGAATTCGGCCGCCGCGAAGAATGCGTTCGCTGCTACCAGCAGCAGTAGCAGGAAAACCCGCAGCAGCACGTAGGCAATCATGGAACGCTAATTCTAACATTCCAAAGAGTTACAACCTGGCTTGGGCTGCTAACCTCTTGTAGAATCAGGGTTATCTTCATTCGTGGCTTCGCGATTCCTGGAAATTCCTGCTTCCATTTCAAGAGTTGGCGGGTCTAACAGGCGAGACTTCGGTTGATGGGATGTTTGAAATTGCTGGTTCGGCTTGGGGATTGTGGGAACAAACTGCAAGCACGGCTCGTAACTAACAACGACGCGAGCATTATCTATTCAGGAGGCAGATGTGAACGGGAACGGCAGCGGCAAGAAGCGACGAAAACGGCTTATCTATGGCGGTATCGCACTTGGGCTTGTCCTGCTGATCGCTGGCGGGCTGATTGCGGCCACGCGCGGAGGCACCAAGATTGACCCGTCCAAGCTGCAGAAGGTAGAAAAGGGCGACCTGGCCAAGAGTGTGGTCGCTACCGGAAAAGTCACCCCCATCACGAAGGTTGAAGTGAAGTCCAAAGCCAGCGGAATCGTGAAGAAGCTGCTGGTGGACTCCGGCGACAAGGTCAAGAAGGGCCAGCTCTTGGCTCAGTTAGATAAAGAAGAAATTGAAGCCCAAGTCGAGCAATCTCGAGCCGCTGTGCAAGCTGCCGAAGCCAGTCTGTCCAGTTCCGAAGCCGACTATGAACGGGCCAAAGTTGATGCCGAAGGACCGGACGTCCCTCTTCTCAAACGAGCCTATGAGCGCGCGATCGGAATGGCTAAGGAAGGCGTGGTATCCACTTCTGCTCTGGAAGACGCCGAGAAGAACTACGAGCTGGCCTTGAACAAGCAGAATGTGTCGAAGGCGCAAGTCACCGTCCTGAAGGCGAAGATCGCCCAGTCCCAGGGACAGCTTGGGCAGGACCGCGCTAACCTCAAACAGCTCGAAGAACAGTTGAGCTATACCGACATCGAATCCCCGATTGACGGTGTGGTCTTGTCCCGGGATGTGGAAATGGGCGATGCGGTGAGCTCGATCCTGGTCCTGGGCTCTTCCGCCACGCTGGTTATGACACTGGGCGATACCAGCTCGGTTTACGTGAAGGGCAAGGTCGATGAGAGCGACATCGGCAAGGTCTATCTGGGGCAGCCCGCGCGAATCAAGGTCGAGTCGTTCAAGGACAAGACCTTCAATGGCGTGGTTACCAAGATCTCGCCGATGGGCGTCGAGAAGGACAACGTCACTACCTTCGAAGTTCGCGTGTCGATCAATAACCCCGGCGGCGAATTGAAAGCGGAGATGACCGCCAACGCTGAAGTCATTCTGGAAGAGCATAAGAACGTGTTGCAGATTCCGGAAGGGTCAATTATTTACGACAAGGACAAGAAGGCGTCTGTTGAAGTGCCGGACTCCAGTGGTAAGGACGGCAAAAAGAAGGTCGCGGTTAATATCGGGATCTCCAACGGCGCCAAGACCGAACTCCTCAGCGGTCTGAAAGAAGGCGACCAGGTCGTACTGCAGTGAAGCTGACGGCGAGTGCCCGGGATTGTCGGGCGGAATAAACACACTGGAGAAATCATGAAACTCCGAAATGGTTCCCCTTCTGTCCTGAGTGCGCTTGCGATTGCGGCACTGATTTGCCTTCAATCCCTGCCCGCGCTAGCTGCCGCTGAGGGTTCATTCCAGCGCACATTGCAGGTCACCGGCTCGGTAAACATGGACCTGACGACGGGCTCGGGCAATGTCGAAGTTCGCACCGGCAGTTCCAGTCAGGTGCAGGTGACGGGACACATTCGAGCTTCGGAATGGTTCGGAGGAGATGTCGAGTCGAAGATAAAGCGTCTGGAAGACAACCCTCCGATTCAGCAGAGTGGAAACATCATCCGGATCGGCCACATCGATGATCCGGAGTTGCGTCACAACATTTCGATCAGCTACGTGGTGAGTGTTCCGGCGGAAACCGAACTCCGGGTTGAGAGCGGGTCGGGAAATCAGAGGGTTGAGGGGATTCGAGGTCCACTCGAGCTCAGTGCGGGCTCGGGCGGTCTCAAGATTTCTTCCATCGGCGACCGGGTCCATGCGGAGACGGGATCTGGCGATATCGAAATTGAGAGCGTGCAGGGCAATGTGCACGCCAAGACGGGCAGCGGTTCGATTGAGGCGGAAGGGATCGCAGGCGGGTTTGAAGCCGACACCGGAAGTGGACACATCACCTTGCACCAGACCGCGCCCGGGTCGGTACGAGTGGACACCGGTTCCGGAGGCATGGAACTGCGCGGAGTCCATGGCTCACTCGATGCCAAGGCCGGCAGCGGCACTATTGAAGCTGAGGGCAATCCGACCGGAGCCTGGAATCTGCACACCGGTTCAGGCACGGTGCAGTTGAAAATCCCATCCAATGCGTCCTTCGATCTTGCCGCCCATACCAGTTCCGGCTCGATTTCGGTGGACCAGCCGCACACCGTCCAGGGTTCGATCGGGCGAAAAGAGATACGCGGCAAAGTTGGTGGCGGCGGCGTCCCGGTAGAAGTTGAAACCGGATCGGGAGATATACAGATACAGTAGCGGTCATTGGTCATTGGTCGTTGGTCCAGGGCAAGAAGGCCTAACGCCCTTCCCCATCCCAGCAGTTATCTCATTCCAGCCTCGTTCGTAGTAAGGTTGAACAGGAGCCGATTCATGCGCTTGCGCGTCTTCGTCATCTTGGCAGCTTTTTGTGGCGCTCCAACCGTGTTCGCCCAGTCGGTTCCAGCGGCCATCTATACTGACCCGCCCGCCGATGCTGTGCATCCGGCAAAGATGACGGTACTGCACATCCCAACTCACGGTGTGCTCATCAACGGCGTGATCTACCAGCCGGCGGGCGCCGGAGCTCACCCCACACTGGTCATTTGCCATGGCTTGCCCGGTAACGAAAAGAATCTCGATCTCGCGCAGGCTGTCCGGCGCGCGGGCTGGAATGCCGTCGTGTTCAACTACCGCGGCTCATGGGGTAGTCCGGGTGCCTACCGCTTTACCCAGAATCTGGAGGATGCCGATGCCGTCCTCGCCTACCTGCGCGATCCGGCGACCTCCGCCCGCGTGGGGATCGATCCCAAACGAATTGCCATCGCCGGCCACAGTATGGGAGGCTGGGTGGTAGCGCACACGGCAGCTCACGATCGCTTATTGATTGGCGCGATCCTGATTTCCGCGGGTGACATGGGCCATCTCGGCGAGGAACCGCGGGATCGCCTGGTGGCCGACATGGCGGACAACATGGAAGGTCTCTCAGGCGTTACTGCTCAGAGCATGGCCGACGAGGACCGGGCCAACGCCAAGGCGTTTCAAATGGACAACGCTACCGCCGGTCTTACCCAGACGCCGCTTCTGGTGCTGACCGCCGACGACGGGCTGGCGCCCGACAGCGACGCGCTGGTGCGCAGCATTGAAGCCAAGGGCGGGCACAAGGTGACTGCCATTCATGTCGCCACCGACCATAGCTGGTCAGACCATCGCATCGCGCTGGAGAGCGCAATCATCACGTGGCTTGCCGGGCTGCAGTAGTCCAGCCCGGACGGGTCAGCGTATTCGGCGCGCGATGATCGCCATCAACGTTGAGCGATCATTACCTCCGTACCTTGACTCAGCCCTTGAGGCCACGTTACTTTCGGCTTTCCAGGGAAAACTACGCCTGCGAACGAGGGAACATTGGCACATCGTCCGATCATCACGCTGACCACCGACTTTGGACTCAACGATCACTTCGTGGGTACTATCAAGGGTGTCATTCTCAATGTGGTTCCTGATGTTGAGATCGTGGATATTTCCCATTCCGTGCAAGCCTTCGATGTGCTGGATGGCGCGCTCACGATTGCCCAATCCTATTCCTACTTTCCCAGCGGAACTGTGCATCTGGTGGTGGTCGACCCCGGAGTAGGAACGGCGCGGCGGCCGATCCTGGTCACCAGCGACCGGCATCACTTCGTGGCGCCGGATAATGGCGTTCTTTCTCTGATCTATGGCAAAGAGGAGCGCCTGCACATCCGCCACATCACCGCCGAGCACTACTACCTGCAGCCGGTGAGCAAGACCTTTCATGCGCGCGATATTTTTTCTCCGGTCGCGGCCTGGCTGGCCAAGGGCGTCGATCCGGAAAAGTTCGGCGACGAGATCACCGATTTCGTTCGCTTCAACGCGCCCAAGCCGAAAGCTATCGACGGGAATACTTTGCGCGGAGTGGTACTGAGAGTGGACCGCTTTGGCAACCTGGTGACGAATATCACACCGGAAGATGCGCCCATGCTTTTTGCTTCCGAACCTGCTCCTTTCAAGATTCGCATCGGCAAGCATGAAGTTATCCAGATCCATTCCAATTACTCCGAGGGTGCTCCCGGCGAGGTATTCGGAATCCTGGGGAGTATGGGCTATCTGGAGATCGCCACTGATCGCGGATCCGCGGCCAAGATTGTGGGAACTGGCAAGGGCACCGAGGTACTGATTTCACTTGCGGGCGCAGCCGCGGCGGGCAACGGGAACTAAAGCTGAGTCCTGAGCGGTTCGGGCTGGAAGTGGCTTACCGGCCTACGGAGTCTTCAGCTTTGGATGGATATAGCGCTCGATTTCAGCTGTCCATTTAAGAAATTGCCAGAGATTTTTACGCTCCCTCCACATGAACTCCCAGAATTCCAGAAAACCAATTTGCTGCATTTTTACTCCGCAGTAGGTTTCGACTCGCCACAGAAGATAGGGACTGCGCCAGGGGGCGAGACGGTGTCCGCGGGTTGCATTCCACACAAATCGAAGCATGTGCCGCATGATTGCTCTCAAGTATAGCGCCGGCTGCTGGCGCAGGTCTTCGGTCGCCTGGTGTCCAAATTAATAAACCACTAAGGACACGAAGTTACACGAAGGGAGAACTCTGACGAGTGAAGACCGACGACTGACGACCGTCTTTGCAACCTGCTAGAATCCGTCTTTCCCTGAGGACTTCTTGTTTCATGGCCGACGAAAACGCCCGCCAAAAGGCTGAAGACCACTATTATGCCGCCCTCGACCTGGTGGCAGAAGGTGAACAGGAGCGCGCGCTGGCGGAATATCAGCTATCCCTTGGCGCCGACCCTGCTTTTACCGAAGCCATGCATGGCATGGCTCGCACCCTGCAAGATCTTGGTCGCCTGGATGAAGCCATTGCGGTCGCGAAGCGAATCGCGGAACTCGATCCCGACGATGTTCTGGCCTATACCAGCCTGTCTGTCCTGTACCAGAAAAAAGGCATGATTCCGGAGGCAGAAGCCGAGGCCAACAAAGCCAGAATTCTGGGCTGGAAGCAGCAATTGAAGAAGAGCAGCTCCTAGCTGCTGGCTGCTGGCTCAGCTCCTCAGCTTCTAACTTCTAACTTCGAGCTCTTGATTTTTAGCTAGAAGCCAGAAGCTAGCTAGCAGCTGATAGCTTCACAGTCCGTACTTCTTCACCAAATGCCGGAACGAACGGTAAGAAATCTTCAGCACATCCGCGGCACGAGTCTGCACTCCGTTTGATTGGGCCAGCGCGGCCAGCAGCAGAGAGCGCTCGATGTCGGCAACGTACTTCTCCATGTCGACGCCTTCCGGCAATACGGAACCTGATGCAATTGAACCCGGTCCGCCCGCTAAGCCCACCCCGCGGCCGCTGCCCGGGCCTTCGACCGTTCGACGGGCAGTTCGACAGTAGCTCTTCTTCAGTCTCCAGCGCAACCGCACGCTCGATGGTGTTTTCCAGCTGGCGCACGTTGCCCGGCCAGTCGTAACCGCACAGCGCGCCCAGCGAATCTCCATTCACTCTCAAAATGCTTTTGCCTGCCGCGGGAGCGTATTTCTTCAGGAAATGGTTGACCAGCAGAGGAACGTCCTCGCGGCGCTCCCGCAGCGGAGGTACGGAAACCGGGATCACGCTCAGGCGGTAGTACAAGGTCTTCGCGAAAGGTATTTTCCGCCACCTGCTTGTCGAGATCGCGGTTGGTGGCGGCAATGACCCGCACGTCGATGGGAATCTCGGTGGTGCCTCCCACCGGACGCACGCTGCGCTCCTGCAGCACACGCAGCAGTTTGACCTGCATGGTCAGCGTCATCTCGCTGATTTCGTCGAGAAAGATCGTGCCCTGGTCTGCAACTTCGAACAGTCCGCGCTTGTTCTGGTTGGCGCCCGTGAATGCGCCTTTTACGTAACCAAACAATTCGCTTTCCAGCAGAGTTTCCGGGAAGGCGCCGCAATTGATGGAGACGAACGGGCTCGCCGGCCCGGGGCGAACACACATGCACGGCGCGCGCGACCAGCTCTTTGCCGGTGCCGCTCTCGCCGTAGATCAGGATCGTGCTCTGGGTGGACGCCACGGTCCGAATGGTCTGTTTCAGCTTCTCCATCGCAGGACTTACACCCACGATGTTGTCCAGAGAGTTGCGGGTGGCGGCATCGCGTTTGAAGGCAAAATTCTGCCGGCTCAGCGTCATCTTTTCCAGAGCGCGATTGATGGCCAGCTTGATTTCATCCACCAGCCCAGGCGACTTGCGGATGTAGTCGGTGGCGCCGCCGGCCTTTACCGCCTGCACCGCGGCCTCGTAGTCGTCGACCGCGGTGATCAGAATGACGGCGGAATCGGGAGAAACCTGATGGGCGTAGCGCAGCACTTCGATGCCATCGGTGTTCGGCATCTTGATATCGGTGACCACCACGTCATAGAGCGCGCTGTCGAGTTTTCTCTTCGCGTCTTCTCCGGACTTTACGGTCTCGACTTTGTGGCCATCGCGGCGAAGGGCGATATCCAGCATTTCGCAGATGGAGCGTTCGTCATCGCAAACCAGAATGTTACCCATGCGCGCGACCTCCTGCTCCAGCAGTGGCTGCGATGTTTTCCTCGATCCGGGAACGAGTTGCGGCTCCGGCGGCAGGCTGCGGGGCGCCAATCTTCCGTGCCACCGCCAGGCGTCGCAGGCGGAGAACGAAGACGCTGCCCTCGCCAAGTTTTGAGCGCGCCCAAACCTTGCCTTCGTGGGCCTGCACAATCTGATACACGATGGCCAAACCCAGTCCGGTACCGCCTTCGAACTGCGATTGGAAGGGCTCGAAAATCTTCTCCACCAGCTGACGGCTCATGCCTGGTCCGGTATCGGCAAAGTTGATCTGCCAGTCGTCACCGACCTGCTCCAGCGAGACCCGCAGAGACTCCTCCGGAGCGCATGGCGCGGACCGCGTTCTCGCAAAAATTCCAGAACACCTGTTTGATCTTGTCGCCGTCAGCCATGGTGAAGGCCTGTTGAACGCTGTAGTTGCGTTCGATCCGTATGCCCGTGTTCTCCGCCACCAGCCGGTGCTCCAGCAAGGTGAGCGTGTCTTCGAGCAGAGGCAGCAGATCGACGGAGGAGAATTGGTACTGCTTGCCGCGGGAGTAAGCCAGAAAATCGGTAATGATGCCGTTCAGCCGCTCCGACTCCCGCATCACAATCTGCAGCAACTGGCGATGCTCGTCGCTCAGGTCGGCGATACCGGAAAGCATGCTCACCGAGCCGGCAATCGAAGTCAGAGGATTGCGGATTTCATGCGCGATCGCGGCAGCCAGCCGGCCCACCGCCGCCAGCCGGTCCTGAATGCGCAAATCCCGCTCCAGACGCCGGATTTCCGTCAAATCGTCGAAGGTATAGACGTAACCGATCGTGTTCCGGCCGGGAACCGCGAGTGTGGTCGCCATCACCCGAAAGGTTTTGCAGAAGCCGTTCGACGCCACAAAGCGCACTTCTCCGTGGGCGCGTTCGTCTGCATCGACGTTGGGCAATGGATCAAGGAAGAGCTGGCTGACCGGCTGTCCCAGCAGATCGTTCTCTCCGACGTTCGAACAACTTTTGTGCGGCGGTGTTCGCCAGGGTGATGTATCCGTCGAGCCCGGTGGTGATCAGTCCGCCGCTGATGGACTGAATAATATTTTCGTGCAGCGCCTGAAGATCTTCCAGCGCTCCGCTGGTGTGTTTCAGCTTTACGTCGACCTGGCGCAGCTTGGCCGCCAGCAATCCCGCCAGGTAGGCCACCGCCAGGTAGCCGAAAAGATTGACGAAGATGATGGCCTGCAGCGCGCCCAGTCCCGGGTGGGTGGTGGAATACGAAGGAATGACTTCGAAGTACGTCAGCTCCAGGACGGCGACATACAGAATGAACGCCAGCGCTCCGCTCAGGTAAGCCCAGACCCGAGGCAACAGGATGCAGGCAACAATAATGACCAGCGGATAAAGGAAGTTCAGCGAACTGTCGACGCCGCCGGTGGCATACACCACCAGCGTGACCAGCACCAGGTCGGTGATGACCTGCAGCAGCGACTGGATGCGGCGCTCTTCCCAGAAAGAAAGCAGGAGCAGGTAGAAGATTGAAATCGTGTACCACAGCAGAATGACGTGGATGAACAGCCGCAGCGGAAACGGGTTGGGAGTGAGCCGGGCAATGGCCAGCTCGATTCCGAACAGAAGTGTCAGAATGATGATTCGAACCTTGACCAGCCAGGCCAGCCAAAGCCGTTCATCGAAAATGGATTGCATGCGAGATCCAGATCCCCGAGTACGTCAGTCATCAGGTCGTCAGTCTTCAGCTCGTGCTGACGACTGCTGACCGACGACTGACGACTGCCCTTGTACTTAGCCCGCCAGTTTGGCGATCATCGAGAACAGCGGCATGTACAGCGAAATGACGATGCCGCCGATCATGACGCCCAACAGACCGATGATGACCGGTTCCAGCATGGCCAGCATGTCCTTGGTGGCGGAGTCGACTTCGTCTTCGTAGAAGTCGGCGATCTTCTGCAGCATGGCATCCATGGCGCCCGTGGCTTCGCCGACGCCGATCATCTGGGTCACCATGTTGGGGAATACTCCCGATTCCCGCAGCGGATCGACGATGGTGCGGCCTTCTTCGATGGCCTTGCGCACCTTCATCAGCGCCTCTTCCAGCACGGCGTTGCCTGAGGTCTTGGCGGTAATGCTCAGACCTTCCAGAATCGGCACGCCCGACGTGATCAGAGTTCCCAGGGTCCGGGTAAAGCGCGCCACCGCGATCTTGCGCAGCAGCACACCCAGAATCGGCAACTTGAGCAAGCGCGTAGTCGAAGTAGTACCGGCCCTTGGGATTCTTGCGAATCTGCTTCATACCGAAAATCAGGCCGACGATACCGATGATGAAGAACCACCAGAACTGGCCGACAAACGCGCTCAGTCCCATCACGATGCGGGTGGGCAGCGGCAGGGCGACGCCCAGGCCGATAAACAAGTTGGAGAAGATCGGAACGACCCACTTCAGCAGCGCGCCCACGATCAGGAAGGCCAGACTGACGACCGACACCGGGTAGATCAGGGCTGACTTGACCGCGGCCCGCAACTTGACCGCCTTTTCGATGTAGATGGCCAGGCGTTGCAGAATGATGTCCAGAATACCGCCGGTTTCGCCGGCCTCAATCATGTTGGTGGTGAGGTCGTCGAAGATCTTGGGATAGAGCTTCATGGCGTTGGCCAGAGTGGCGCCGCCTTCGACCGTGGTACGCACGCCGGTCAGCGTCTTCTGGAAAGCCGGGTTCTCCTGGTTGGCGGCCAGAATTTCCAGACACTGCACCAGGGGAAGACCGGCGTCGATCATGACCGAGAACTGCCGGAAGAAAATGGCGATGTCCTTGGTCTTGACTTTGCTCGTGCCGAAGGTCGGCATGACAAATTCTTTGCCCTTTTCCCGGATGGGGCCTGGCGTGATGCGCTCGCGCCGCAACTGGCTGGTCAGCACTTGTTTGTTGGCCGCAGTCCGCTCGCCGCTGACTTTCTGACCGGACTCATTCTTCCCTGAAAATGTAAAAACTGGCATGGTGAACGTCTCCTCGCTGCAATTCGTTTTTTCCCGGTCCGCGCTTCCCTGGCGTCCCGAACATTGCTCATCGCTCCATTCCGGTCCCGCCGCACGCGATGAAGGCGGCGTTTCTCAGTCGCCGCTCTAGCGCTTGCTGGGCGCGGCACCCTTCGCCATGGCGCAGGCTGGTTGCGATTCAGGCCTGCGCCACGGTTGATCATTTCCTGCAATTCGTCGGTATTGCTGGAACGCGCCATGGCAACTTCCAGCGTGATCTGCTTCTGGAAATACGCCGTCGCCAGCGCCTGGTTAAAGGTCTGCATTCCGAACTTGTCCTGACCGGATTGCATGGACGAGTAAATCTGGTGGATCTTGTCTTCGCGGATCAGGTTGCGGATGGCCGCATTCGGAACCATGATCTCCATGCACATGGCGCGGCCCTTGCCGTCTGACTGTGGGCAGCAGGCTTTGGCACATGATGCCTTCCAGCACCAGCGACAGCTGCGCCCGAATCTGGGGCTGCTGGTGGGCCGGAAACACGTCGATGATTCGGTTGATGGTCGAAGATGCCGAGTTGGTGTGCAGCGTGCCGAACGTCAAGTGACCGGTTTCAGCGATACGCAGCGCCGACTCGATGGTTTCCAGATCGCGCATTTCGCCGATCAGCACCACGTCCGGGTCTTCACGGAGGGCGGCGCGCAAGGCGTCGGCAAAACTCTTGGTGTCAGCGTGCAGTTCGCGCTGGTTGACCACGCAGTTCTTGTTCATGTGCACGAATTCGATCGGATCCTCGATGGTGAGGATGTGATCGTGGCGCTCGGTGTTGATCTTGTCGATCATGGCCGCCAGCGTCGTCGACTTGCCCGATCCGGTCGGACCCGTCACCAGCACCAGTCCGCGTGGCTTGTCGCACAGCTTGCTGACGATGGCGGGCAGTCCCAGCTGGTTGAAGGACTTGATCTCGAACGGAATCAGACGGAAGACGGCCGAGGTGGCGCCGCGCTGGTTGAAGGTGTTGGCACGGAAGCGGGCCAGGCCCTTCAGACCGAAGGAGAAGTCGAGTTCGAGGTTTTCTTCGAAGCGATGCTTCTGCGAATCGGTCATCACGCTGTAGGCCAGCTGCTTGGTCTCGGCCGGCGTCATCTGCGGCAGATCGAGCGGCACCAGGTGTCCGTGGACGCGAATCTGTGGCGGTGAATTGGTGGTGATGTGGAGGTCGCTTCCCCCCATCTCCAGCAGCCTTTTCAACAGATCACTTAACGAAAGCGACATAAGTTTTCCCTTTCCTTCCTGAACTCTAGTGAATGGTTTCGCGTGCCACTTCTTCCAGCGTGGTCATGCCGGCGGCAACTTTGATCAGGCCGCTGCGGCGCAGCGTGATCATGCCGCGCTCAATCGCTTTTTTCTTCAATTCCAGCGCGGAAGCGCCCACCAGGACCAGTTCCTTGATCTCGTCATCCACTTCCATGACTTCGTACAAACCGGTTCGGCCCTTGTATCCGGTGTTGTTGCAGACGCCGCAGCCTTTGCCTTTTTGAATCTTCACCGTCTTGGCTTCTTCCGGCGTGTAGCCTTCTTCGATCAGCGCCTGCACCGGCATGTCGATCACTTCGGCGCACTCACGGCAGATGCGGCGCACCAGTCTCTGCGCGCAAATGAGGTGGACCGAAGTCGCGACCAGGAAGGGTTCAATACCCATGTTCATCAAGCGGGTAATCGTCTCCGGCGCGCCGTTGGTGTGCAGCGTGGACAGCACCAGGTGGCCGGTGAGAGCGGCCTTGATGGCGATTTCCGCGGTTTCAAAGTCGCGGATTTCGCCGACCAGGATGATGTTCGGGATCCTGCCGCAGGAAAGCGCGCAGCGCGGCCGCGAAGTTCAATCCGATCTGTTCCTTCATCTGCACCTGGTTGACTCCGGCCAACTGAAATTCGACCGGATCTTCGGCGGTCATGATGTTGGTGTCGGGCGTGTTCAGGCGCGCGATGGATGAATACAGAGTGTTGGTCTTGCCCGATCCCGTGGGACCGGTGACCAGCACCATGCCGTAGGGCTTCAGAATGGCTTTCTCGAACTTGGTCAGCGACTCCTGCTCGAAACCGAGCTTGGTCATGTCGAGACGCAGGTTTTCCTTGTCCAGCAACCGCATGACGATCTTTTCGCCCCACAGCGTGGGCAGCGTGCTGACGCGGAAATCGAGCTGCTTCTTGCGTCCGCCCAGGCTCATCTTCAGCATGATGCGGCCGTCCTGCGGCAGGCGCTTTTCGCTGATGTCCAGCTTCGCCATGATCTTCACGCGCGAGGTGATGGCGTCTTTCAACTTCAGCGGCGGCGACATGATGCTCTGCAGCACGCCGTCAATACGGAAGCGCACACGGAATTCTTTTTCGTACGGCTCCATGTGAATGTCGCTGGCTCCCCGCTTCACCGCATCGGTCAACACCAGGTTGACCAGCTTGACGATCGGAGCTTCGTCGGCCGCCCGCTCCAGGTCGGCCAGTTCCATCTCGGTTTCTTCCGACTGCAGTTCGACGTCGGCGTCGTTGACCTCGGTCATGGACTGCATGACCTGTCTCGAGGTCTTCCTGCTGCGTGGTGCCGTAGGCCTTCTCGATGCCTTCGAGGATCGAGCTTTCGGACGCGACCACCGGCTCGATGTTGAAGCCGGTCATGAACTTGATATCGTCCATGGCGAAGACGTTGGTCGGATCCACCATGGCGATGGTCAGCGAAGCGCCGACCCGGCTCAGAGGCAGAATCTGGTAACGCTTCGCGGTTTCGAAAGGAATCAGCTTTACGACCGAAGGATCAATTTCAAAGTAGGAGAGATTGATGGCAGGAACGCCGTACTGGCGGGAGAGAAAGTTGGTGACGTCCTCGTCCGTCAGGAAGCCCAGCTTGACCAAAGCCGAGCCCAGACGACAGTTGCTCTCTTTCTGAACCTTGGTCGCCTGCTCCAACTGCTCTGTGGTAATGACCTTCTCTTTGACAAGAAGATCACCCAGCCGTTGAGACATACCTCGATCTCCTATCTGTGCGTCAGATAATTTCGGATTGCGAATGCGGCGCGACTACGGCTGCTTTTTCGAGGGGAGAAGTTGCAGCCTATCGCGTTGACACAAATTGTCAACGTAACTGGGTTACGGCACCAGTAACTTTAGTGCGTGGGACCGCTGTGGGTCTTCCGTAACTTACTGACTGAACGGTCGCAGGGAACGCAGCAAAGACGGCATTCCGCGGAAGCGCGGTACAAAAACGGTACAGTGGGAACGAAGCGGAGTACTTTAGTAATTGGACATGCGTCCGGATCGGGTGCGCCCAGCCGTGTCGCTTTTTTGGCTGAGTGATGCTAGCTTGCAGGGTTACCGGTCGGCCTTGCTTGCCACCACCCATGATGACCTCGTCGCTCACTGAGCGGGCCGGATCAGTCGCCGCCGTCAGAGCATGGACATTCTGCGCGAACTGAAGCCGCTATCAGAGACCACATACGCTATGTTCGGGCCATCGTCGTTGAGACAATTCCCGAAGTATTCGGATCGCGGAGCAACGCAGCAGACTGATATGGTCTTGGCAGCCTTTTCCGATTCCCATGAAGGAGTCTGTCCGGACTCGCATTCCCGCTACCCCAACCAGTCACTTTCGACGGCAACTGTGGGCAGTTCCGATGCTGGCGATTGAAACTTGGGGAAGGAACCTGGAGCGGTTATTTCGTTTGATCGCGCAAATGGCCGCAGGGATCACGCAGCCTCGCCGTAGAGAAGAGTGCGGGCTTTCTTAATCAAAACAGCCGCAGGCTGTGATTTGGAAATTAGTTCGGAAACTCCGACCAGGCATGCTTGCTCCTGCACCATGTCCCCGAACATGCTGTACATGACCAGCGGCACCTCGGGCATCAACCGTTTCAGTTCCCGAGCCGCGTCAAGACCACTCATTACGGGCATCGAAAGATCCAGCACAATCAGATCGGGATGCAATTCCAGAGCCTTTGCGATTGCTTCTCTGCCATTCGTAGCTTCCCCGCATACGGTAAGGTCTTCTTCGTGTTTGAACAGCTCACAGATCGCCCAACGGACATGTGCGTTGTCATCGACGATCAGGATGGTCTTTGGCATGTCCTTCGAGGAACCTTGCGACCCGTGTTGGATGCACTCTTCCATCTCAGGTTGTTCAAAACATTGTTTTTGCACAAATCTCCACCCCGCTGGTAGTGGGTCGAATCTCCTTATGCGTTCTTGGCGTTGACTTTGGACGCGAGTACGCAAGTCGGAGCAGCAGCGCCTTCCTGAATCCTCGCCTGCCGCCCCGCCTGTTTGAGGCTTATAATGAGGCACTTAGCCGGAAACTTCACGCCGGAACTGCGCAACTGCTCCGCCCGAATTGATAAAGTGCCTGCTCCCAATCCAACCCGCAACAAGGAAACCACCAGCCGGAAGAAAGTCATCATCCTGCTGGCGATTGGAATCTTTGTCCTCGTTTGGCATTCTGCTTTCGCAGTCGTCCTTCGATCTGCCGTTTCTCAATCCCGACACCAACCAGCAGCTTTCCGCTCTGTTCTTCGCCGCGCTCTCCGCCGTGATTTTTCTGCTGTTCGTTGCGCTGACGTTCGTGCTGGCGCGCAATCTGCTCAAGCTTTTTGCCGAACGCCGGCTGGGCGTTCTGGGATCGAAGTTCCGCACGCGGCTGGTGGTCGGCGGACTGCTGCTCTCGTTCCTGCCGGTCATCATGATGTTCTGGTTCGCGTACGGCCTGATGAACCGCTCGATTGACAAGTGGTTCTCCCGTCCGGTGGAAGAGGTGCGGGAAGACACTGCGGCCATGGCGTCCCTGCTCTCGAAGTATGTGGCGCAGAATGCGCGTGCCGAGGCGGAATCGATCGCGGCTTTGCCGGAGACCCAGCGGGCCTTCGCCGGCCACAGCTTCTCCACCGTGATGAACGAATTCCGCCGGCACGAGACCACCTTGCAAGGCGGATTTGCGGTCGCGATCGAGGACGGAAACGCCGCAGGCCAGCTTCGACGCGCCCGCCTCCTGGCCGCTGCTGAAGGCCAAGATTCCCGCTGGACCGGCTCACCTCCGATGCCATCGTCCGCATTTCAAGTGGGAACATACCGACTACATCCTGGGCGGCGCGCCCGGTGAACGATCGCGGCCTGATCCTGGTCGGCATGCCTTTGCCGCAGAAGTTTTCGGAAACCGTGAAGCAGCTGGAAGCCAGCCAGCGGCGCTATCTCGAACTCAGCCGCGAACGCAAGCTGGTGCGCCGCACCTACATGGGGCTGCTGCTGCTGCTTACCGTGCTGGTGCTGTTTTCCACCACCTGGCTGGCGCTTTATCTGTCGAAACTGGTGACTCGCCCGGTGGTGGCGTTGGCCGAAGCTACGCAGGAAATTTCCCGCGGGACGCCTGGACTACCGCGTGGAAGTCAGCGCCGCCGACGAAATCGGCGATCTGGTGCGGTCTTTCAACCGCATGGCGGAAGAGCTGGAAACCAGCCGCCATCAGATTGAAGCTTCCAGCCGCGAACTGAGCGCCGCCAACATCGCGCTGGAACAGCGCCGCCGGCACATTGAAACCATTCTGGAGAGCATTCCCACCGGCGTGCTTTCGCTCGATGCGAATCGCCGCATCACGCACGTCAACCACGCCTTGCTTCGCATGTTCAATCCTTCCGGAGGCGAATCGCGCGAACCTGATTGTGCATCGGCGCCGCGCTGCGCGACGTGTTTCCGCAGGAGATCCTGGAAGATCTGGAGCCGCTGTTGCGGCGCGCCGACCGCATGGGCACGACCACCACCCAACTGGAGGTGGCGCTGCATCGCTCGCCGTTCAACGCCGCAGTCACCGTGGCGACGCTGCAGCATGGAGGTCAGGGGTTGGGCTATGTTCTGGTCTTCGAAGATTTGTCCGACCTGCTGAAGGCGCAGAAGCAGACCGCCTGGCGCGAAGTGGCGCGGCGGGTGGCGCACGAAATCAAGAATCCGTTGACTCCGATTGCGCTCTCTGCCGAACGAATTCGCCGCCATCTCGATCGCGGCTCTCCTCCCGATGCGGCTTCGCTCGAAGGTTCTCCATAGTTGCGCCGAAACCATCGGCGGCGCGGTGGAAACCCTGCGCACGCTGGTGGACGAATTTTCCACCCTGGCGCGGTTTCCCACGGCGCAGCCTGCGCCCGCGAACATCAATTCCATCGTGGAAAATACCCTGGCCATGTTCAACGGCCGGCTGGATGGCATTCATGTGCAGACATTTCTGGCTCCGGACCTGCCCAAAGTGATGGCCGATCCCGAGGCCATCAAGCGCGCCCTGGCCAATCTGGTCGACAATGCCGCCGAAGCCATGCAGGGCGCGCTGGTGCGTGAAATTCAGATTTCAACCTCGCTGGTGGCCAGCCGCGACGCGGTCGAAATCACGGTCGCCGACACCGGCCACGGCGTTACCCAGGAACTGAAAGAGAGACTCTTCCTGCCCTACTTCTCCACCAAGAAACGCGGCACCGGACTGGGCCTGGCCATCGTCAGCCGCATCATCGAAGACCATCGCGGCTCCATTCGCGTCGAGGAAAATCAGCCGGTCGGCACCCGGTTCGTGGTGGAATTGCCGGTCGCCCCGGAAGTCATTCCCGCGCCCGCCATCCGTCAGCATGCATAACATCCTCATCGTGGACGACGAATCCGGCATCCGGCAATCGCTCAAGGGCGTGCTCGAGGACGAAGGCTACAAAGCCTCGGTGCGCGGACAGCGGCGAAGCCTGCCTGGACGCGCTGCGCAAACGCTCCTTCGACGTGGTGCTGCTCGATGTCTGGCTGCCGGGAATGGATGGCCTGGAAACTCTGCAAAAGATCCGGGAGCTCGAGAATGCTCCCGAGGTCATCATGATCTCCGGCCACGGCACCATCGAAACCGCGGTGCGCGCCACCAAGCTGGGCGCCTACGACTTCCTGGAAAAGCCGCTCTCCATCGACAAGACGCTCATCCTGATCAAGCACGCCATCGATGCCAAGCAGATGCGGCAGGAAAACCGCGAACTCAAGAAACAGCTCACGCCCGCGCAGCGTGATCGTAGGCGAAAGCATTCCCATGAAGGCGCTGCGCCAGCAGATTCAGCTCATGGCGCCGACCAACGGCCGAGTGCTGATTTACGGCGAGTCGGGCACGGGCAAGGAACTGGTGGCCCACGCCATCCACGCTCAAAGTCTGCGCAAGAACGAGATGTTCGTGGAACTGAACTGCGCCGCCATCCCCGAAGATCTGATCGAGAGCGAACTATTCGGTCATCGCAAGGGATCGTTTCCCGCGGCCACCACCGACAAGGAAGGAAAGTTTCACCGCGCCCACGGGGGCACGCTCTTCCTGGACGAAATCGGCGACATGAGCCTGAAGACGCAGTCCAAGGTTCTGCGCACGCTCGACGAGCAGCGCTTCACGCCGGTAGGCAGCGACGAACCGGTCACCGTGGATGCCCGCCTGATTGCTTCCACCAACAAGGATCTGGACGAAGAAATCTCTCGCGGCAACTTTCGCGAAGATTTGTTCTACCGGCTCAACGTGATTCCCTTCTCCGTTCCGCCGCTGCGCGAGCGCCAGGAGGACATTCCGCTGCTGGCGCGCCACTTTCTGAAGGAATTTTCCGCCACCTACGGCCGCAGGCCGCGCGAAATCACCGACGACGCGATCGAGACCCTGATGCGCTATTCCTGGCCGGGCAACGTGCGCGAACTGCGCAACGTGATCGAGCGCATCGTGATCATGAATCCCACCACCACCCGCTTCGACCGCAAGCATCTGCCGCCGCTGGTCCATCGCGATGGCAGCCGCCGCTCCATCGGAGCGGAGTTTTCCACCCTGCACCAGGCTCGCGCCGCCTATGAACGCGACTACATCCTGAAGAAGCTCGACGACAATCACGGCAACATCAGCCGCACCGCGGAAGTGCTGGGGCTGGAACGCAGCCATCTTGTACCGCAAGATGAAAACTCTGGGAATTGCGGTGAAGGAGTAAGTCGGCTACGCCGTGCACTCGCCGGCTGATCGTGAGCACCTGTCATCCTGAGCGGAGTGCTCGCGCAGCGAAGCAGCTGCGCAGTCGAAGATCTCTATGACCGGCACGTCCGCTCGCGCGCTGAGATGCTGTGCAATGCTCAGCATGAGCTCGGTAAGGTAGGGGTCCTTCGACTCATGCTGCGTCGCGCAGCGAAGCAGATATTCCGCTCAGGATGACAGAGCGTTACGGGAAAGCTCAGCGCTTGATCATGTGGATTTCGGTGCCGTTCTTGAGGAACTTCACTTCGTCCATGAGCTGATTGATCAGAAAGATTCCGCGGCCGTGATCGGAATAGACGCTTTCGCCCCGCAGCGGGTTGGGAATCTCGTCCGGGATCAAATCCGGTGCCGGGATCGCGCACCACGATCAGGATGCTCTGATCTTCGTTGCGAGACCACGTCGCATTCCACGATCTTCGACGGGTCGGCCTTGGCGCCGTGCACCACCGCATTGGCCAATGCCTCGGTCAGCGCCAGCTCGATGGCATCGTACTTCTCGGTGTCGCAATGGATCTGTCTCACCAGTTCCATCACGCTCTGGACCACCGGATCCACAGCATTCCGGTCCGCTGCCAGCGTGACCTTCAGTTTCAGGCTCGCGTTGCCGGTACTCGAACTTGTGGATCTCGTGGTTATCGGTCATGGCCTGCTTTCTGCGGAGATCAGCAATTCTTGGATGCGTTCCGTGCTCGGGGATTCTACAGGGATCGCTCCGTTTCGAGCAAAGTGACGCTGGCTCATGACTTGCCGCTGACAGCCAAGCCGCTCCACCTGGCGCCGCCAGTCCAGTTCCTCGACAAACTCGTGCGACTCCCGCCAGTTTTCCCGTACCTTCACGAAGAGCTCCAGAAACACTCGCTTGCTCCAGCATCTTTTCGATCTGCAGGCGGGCCGCGGTGCCGATCTTCTTCAGCATCTGGCCGCCCTTGCCGACCAGGATTCCCTTTTGCCCGTCGCGTTCGCAGAAGATCACGGCCGCGATGCGGGTCAGTCTGGGCTCCTTCCTCAAATTGCTCGATCACCACCGTGGTCGCGTACGGAACCTCTTCGCTCGGTCTCCACCAGAACCTGTTCCCGAATGATTTCCGCCACCATGAAACGGACGGGCTGGTCGGTGACCTGGTCTTCGGGAAAGTAGCGCGGGCCTTCGGGCAGAAACCGGATCACCTTTTCCAGAAGCACATCGAGGCCTTCGTGTTTTCGGGCAGAGAGCGGAATGATCTCGCGGAAATCGTGCAGCTTTCGATAGTCATCGATGATGGGCAGCAGCTTTTCTTTGGTGCCGCGCAGCAGATCGATCTTGTTCAGCAGCAGGAAGACCGGCGTGCCCGACTTCTTCGCCATATCGAGTACGAAGCTGGTCGGCCTGCGCGAATTTGCGGGTCACGTCCACGATCAGCAGAACCAGTTCGCAGCCGTCCAGCGCTTCCCGCACCTCCGCCATCATCTTCCGGCCGAGAGAAGTGTCGGGCCGGTGAACTCCCGGAGTATCGATGCAGTACGATCTGGCCCGCCAGGCCTGCCCTTCTGCTTGGGCACGTGGATGATGCCCAGAATGCGATTGCGCGTGGTCTGCGGCTTGGGACTGATGATGGCCAGCTTCTCGCCCACCAGTGCATTGAGCAGCGTGGATTTGCCGGCGTTGGGACGGCCCAGAATGCAGACGAATCCGGAGTGAAAAGCCATGAATGAATTACGTGGGGACAGCCGCCCCCGGCCGTCCAGGCTGAGCGCAGCTCGGCAGTTTTAACTCTGCGGGAGACTTCGCGGGCGGGGGCGCCCGCGCCACACAAGCATGACTATATCAGCTTCATCTGGCGTCGGTTTGGCGACGGAAATTCTGACCCGCTCCACCCGGCGTTCGGTTGCGTCCAGCACTTCGAAGCGAAGGCCGTCTTCTTCCACCACTTCGCCGCGATGCGGAATGCGTCCCGCCAGTTCGCTCACCAGTCCGGCCACCGTGGCTGACTCTTTGCCTTCGGGCCTGATGCCGAACATTTCGACCAAGCGATCCACATCCATGTTGCCGGGCACGATGTAGGAGTGGTCGGTCTCGCGGATCACTTCCATCTTCTCGTGCTCGTCGCGGATTTCTCCGACGATTTCTTCCACCAGATCTTCGATGGTGACCAGCCCGGCGACGCCGCCGTATTCATCCACCACAATCGCCATGCGGATATTGTTTTTCTGCATTTCGCGCAGCAGATCGCTGCCCAGCTTGCTTTCCGGCACGAAATAGACATCGCGGCGCATGAGCGTGTCGACGGTGCGGGTAGTGGGCTTCGGTGTCCGGCACCTGCAGCACATCCTGGGCGTAGACGATGCCCACGATGTTGTGGATGGTGCCTTCGAAAACCGGCACCCGGGAGAAAGGCTTGTGTGCGCAGCAGTTCGATGAACTTCTCGACCGTCGTGTTGGTCGGAACGGCCACAATTTCCGGCCGCGGCTTCATGGCCTCGCGCACCGTCTTCTCGCCGAACTCGACCACCGACTGGATCAGGTCGCGATTGCTTTCGTGCAGAATGCCTTCTTCCTGGCCCGGCTTCGATGAGCGCATCCACCGCCTCCGCCTGCGTCTCGGGAGTTTCGTCCGAATGCTCCTTGGTCAGCGCCGTGACCGACTGCAAAAATCCCAGCACCAGAGTCACCGGCAGCGCGACATAGATCAGGATTTTCAGCAGCCAGCACCCAGCGCGCCAGCCATTCGCCGTTGGTCCGCGAAAAGAAAAGAAACGGCAGAAAGCGGTTGAACAGGATGACGATGAGGACCAGGCTGAGCGTGGCCTGCAGAATTTCGTAGATACTCCAGGCGCGATCGCGGAACACGGCAAAGCCGACCAGCAAGGCGATCGCCGCCGTGATGATTTGGGTCAGCACCGCCATGGAGAGCGCGGCGCGCGCCCGGCTCACTCCCAGCCTGGGTTCGATCTTCTGCTCGAAGGTGGCGATGTTGTCCTGAAACTCGCGCGAGAGAAACTTGCCAATCTCGGTGTAGACGCGGTCGACGTAGGAGACCAGCGTCAGCAGGCAGAGCATCAACAGCAGCGCAGCTGCGATGGCGTAGTTCATCGAGTCGCGCGCCGTGTGGCGCGGGCGCCCCCGCCCGCGGCTTTTCCTCTGAGCGGCGCCCAGGCTTGCGACCGGAACTTCCTGGTGAAGCCCGTCCATTCCTCTCAATCAGACCCAGCGGGCAACCCCAGCGACTGCCGCAAGGCCGCTTCCTTGCCTGCCATCGCTCCATCGTCGTTTTCGTGATCGTATCCCGCGAGATGAAGCACTCCGTGCAAGGCCAGAATCTTGATTTCCTGCGCCGCCGAATGGCCCAGCCGGCGTGCATTCTGCCTTGCGATGTCCGCCGAAATCGCGATGTCGCCGGCCAATCCGTTCCAGGCCCCAGCTCCCGACATGAAGGGATCAGGCACGAATGAGAGCACGTCGGTGGGCTTGTCCTTCCCGCGAAAGCGACGGTTCAGCGCGCGCAATTCGAGACTGCCGGTCACCAGCACATTGACCGTGCCCGCGCAGCTTGACTGGCGCGGCTGGCCCGCGCCACAAACTTTGCCAACGCGGTATCGCTCAATCCCGCCACCGGTTTTCGAAGGATAACCAAGTTTTTCTTTGCGTCCTTTGCCGGCTTCTCTTTGCGTTCTTCGCGGTTAAGAGCTATTGCCTGACCTGCAAAAACAAACAGGAGGGCCAAATCCGGCGCCCTCCTGTTCAATCTTACCTGCTCTACTCGCTGGTTTCTACTTCCGGAGACGACTCGTGGTCCTGGTTCGGCGGCACCGCGTCGCAGTGCCATTGGGCTTGCCATTCGCTTTGGATTCGGGCAGCGGCGATTGCCCCGCTGACTCGGGCCTTGTGCTCGTCGTAGGCGCGGATGATGCGCTGCACCAGGTGGTGGCGCACCACGTCGCTATCGTCAAAATAGGCAAATGCCAGCCCTTCAACGTGTCTTGAGGACGTCGGCGGCCTCGAGCAGTCCGCTGCGCTTGGCGTTGGGCAAATCGATCTGGGTGACGTCGCCGGTGATCACCGCCTTGGAGTTGAATCCCAGGCGGGTGACGAACATCTTCATCTGCTCGGAAGTCGTGTTCTGCGCCTCGTCCAGGATCACGAACGAATCGTTCAGCGTGCGCCCGCGCATGAACGCGATGGGCGCAATCTCGATGACGTTCTTCTCCAGATAGCGATCCACCTTCTCCGGCTCCAGCATGTCGTAGAGCGCGTCGTACAAGGGACGCAGGTAGGGATCGATCTTGTCCTGCAACGTACCCGGCAGAAAGCCCAGACGCTCGCCCGGCTTCGACCGCCGGACGCGCCAGAATGATCCGGTTCACGCGCTTGGACAGCAGCGCCGAGATCGCCATGGCCACCGCCAGGTAGGTCTTGCCGGTTCCAGCCGGGCCGATCCCGAACACCATGTCGTGATTCTCGATGGCTTCGAGATAGCGCCGCTGGTTGACGCTCTTGGGCTGCACCGTGCGGCGCCCGAACGAGCGCTGGCGCCCAGCTTCCGCCAGGCCGCGCAGCGTAGCTTTGGGGTCGGCCAGCAAGACGCGCAGCATGCTGCCCAGATCGCCGTTGTTGAAGGTGTATCCGGAGCGCTGCAGATGGTCGTAGTCGGCAAAGACCTGCTCGGCCCGGGCGACGTCGCGGGACGCGCCTTCCAGATCGATGGAATCCGATCGCAGGTCAATATTGATGTTCAGGCCGTCTTCCAGCAGGCGCAGATTCTCGTCGCGCGTGCCGAACAGAGTCTCGATGTTGGGACTGATTTCAATGCTCTTCTTCATTCAGAGTTTGGCGCTTCTTCCTCCCGCGCCTGAATTCCGAGCCTTTGAGCTTCCAAGTCTTCGGTCGGAGCTTGGATGCTCAGTTGCCCGCATAGGGCCGAAGTTTTTGGCGTGCAAGGCGTACGCGAGCAAGAAACACACTCCTGCCCGCTTACGGACAAACTATTCTTATATCTGGAGGTGGAACCAGCCGAGGGTGCTCGCCCCGAGGTACAGGCAACTGCCATTACGTTAAAGGGTACCCCTGCCCGCGGAGGAGAGTCAATGGCAGATTGAAATTACTCAGAAGTGAACTCGAGTGGTGGCGTGACAACCGTCGGCAGACTCTGTCATAAAGCCTCGGCAGCCGCTGCGATTGCGGCCGAACCTTCGACTCACAGATATCATCCTCGCCACAATGAAACTGACATACGCTTTCCTGCTTGTGATGTTGACTCGCCTTTGCCTGCGCTCAGACTTCGGCGCGCTCCAGCGAAGTTGAAGCCGTCTATCCCGACGCCCGTACGCTGTACCTCGATCTGCACCAGAATCCGGAACTCTCTTCGCATGAAACCCAAACCGCGGCCAAGCTGGCCGGCCGTCTGCGCGACCTCGGCTATACGGTCACCGAGCACGTCGGTGGAACGGGCGTGGTTGCCGTCCTGAAGAATGGCGCTGGCCCGACGGTAATGCTTCGCACCGAACTCGACGGGCTTCCGGTCGAGGAAAAGACGGGCCTGCCCTACGCCAGCAAAGTCCACGCCAAAGACGATTCCGGACGCGATGTCGGCGTCATGCACGCCTGCGGACATGACGTACACATGGCATCGCTGTTCGGAACCGCCGCGATCATGGCGCACAGCAAAGACACCTGGCACGGAACTCTCATTCTGATTGGCCAGCCCGCCGAGGAAACCATCAGCGGCGCGAAACGGATGATCGAAGACGGCCTCATGACCCGCTTCCCCAAGCCGGATGTCGCCCTGGCCTTGCACGTGGGCAACCAGCTTCCGGCCGGGAAAGTCGGAGTCGGTCCCGGCTACCGATTCTCCAATGCCGATTCCCTGCGCATCACGATCTACGGCAAAGGCGGACACGGCTCCATGCCCAACAGCACGGTCGATCCGATCGTGATCGCCGCGCGCACCGTGGTCGCGCTGCAAACCATCGTCGCGCGCGAAGTGAAGCCCGGTGAAGTCGCTGTTGTCACTGTCGGATACATTCAAGCCGGCACGAAAAACAACATCATTCCGGACCAGGCCGAACTCGGGCTTACCGTCCGCAGCTACAAACCTGAAGTTCGCAAGCAAGTGCTGGCAGCCATCGAGCGGATTACCAAAGCGGAAGCCAACGCAGCCGGCGCCCCGCGTGAACCTAAGATTGAACACTACGAAGCCACGGATGCCGTCTACAACGATCCGGCCCTGGCGCAGCGCATGGAGGGCGTTCTGGAATCGGCCCTCGGCAAAGACAACGTGGTAGTCGAAGAGCCAGGAATGGCGTCGGAAGATTTTTCTTTCTTCACCGCGCAGGGCGTGCCGTCTTTCTATTTCAGCTCTGGGTGGAGCGAATCCCGCGAAGTACTGCCGAAGCCAAGGCGGCAGGAACGACTTTGCCTTCCAATCACTCTCCACTGTTCGCTCCGGATGTGGACCCGACGCTGCACACCGGGATCGCAGCTGAGGTCGCAGTGCTGCGGAATCTGCTGCAGTGATAACTGTGGAAGTGCACTCTGTCCGAGCGCTGCTTGATGCGGGACGCTGGCGCGCCTGCACATCAAGCGTGGACGAGCGTCACGCCTCAAGCTTCTCGCCTTCGCATCGGCTACCGATGCCGGCACCGCCCGCAGCCTGGCCCATGCCCTAGCGCCTGGATTTCCTCGGACCGGGTAGTTGAAAGCGGCACGGTGGCCTTGAGCGCATCGAGCAAGCCTTGCGTGTTCACGGCTCTGCTTGCTGGAGAATGCAGCGTACAGCGCTGTCTGCACCGCGGCGTCGATCTCGGCGCCGGAGTATCCTTTCGCCGCTGCCGCCACGCGATCAAGATCAAACTCGGCCGGATTCCGTTTCCGCCGTGCCAGATGAATCGCAAAAATCTGCTTGCGCTCGGCCTGATTCGGCAGGTCGACGAAAAACAATTCGTCGAAGCGCCCTTTGCGAATCAGTTCCGGCGGCAGGACGGTGACGTTGTTGCAGGTGGCGGCCACGAACACCGGAGCTTTGCGATCCTGCATCCAGGAAAGAAAGGCGGCCAGAATGCGCGAGGAAACGCCGGCATCGACCGACGCCGAATCCGGCCCGCTTCCGGCAAAGACTTTTTCCAGTTCGTCAATCCAGAACACGCAGGGCGCAAGACCTTCGGCGACGCGAAACACTTTCTGAATTCGCTTCTCGGTCTCGCCGATGTACTTGTCGAAGATGGCGGCAGTATCGAACTTCACCAGCGGCAGCTTCCACTCTCCGGCAATGGCGCGAGCGCACATGCTCTTGCCGCAGCCCTGCACTCCGAGAATGATTACTCCTCGCGGCGGCTCCAGGCCGAAGTCGCGGGCTGCATCTTCCCAGGTGCCACGCCGTTGCGCCAGCCAGCGCTTTGAGATTGTCGAGACCGCCGACGCCGCCAAGATTCTCCGAAGCGTCGATGAACTCCAGCATTCCGGAACGACGCAGCAGTTCTTTTTTCGCCTCCAGAACATCGGTGACGGTTTCGGCAGTGACGCCGTAGCGGGTCACGATCGCCTGTGAAGCCGCGCGCTCCGCTTCTTCCTCGGTCAGACCGCGCAAGTTGTTGGCCATGGCATCGAGGCCGGCGGGATCCAGGGTGCGTTTCAGAGTCCGAGTCTTCCCTACCCTGCACGCTCATCTCGTCGATGATCTGGCGCAGGCGCTGCTTGTCCGGCAGAGGCAGTTCCAGGAACTCGACCAGGCTGCCCAGTTCCGGCGGAATGGTGATCGAAGGCGCGGTGATAATCACGGTGCGCCGATTGGCGGAAAATTTCTGTCCCACATCGCGCAGCCGGCGCACCACGACCGGGTCGTCCATGTGGCGATGAAAGTCCTTGAGGACAAATGCGGCTTCGAGCGACATCGCCTCCAGGTTGCTGAGCGCCTGGGCGGGTTCCTTGCTGTTGTAGAGCGCCTGGGCGCCGGAGTCATGGGCATCGTGCCCGGTGGCGCTGGCGGCGAAATGGCTCGGTTCGGGGACCAGTTCTCCAACGTCGCTGCCGCAACGCACCAGTCCGCTGGCGATGCTCCACTCGAAGGTGGCCAGATTCAGCGACGAGCAAGCCACGCGCACCAGGCGCACGGCGCGCATCTCTTCCACGGTTTCCATCACGACAATGGGCGTGGAAGAGTTGAGCAGGATTTTCAGGCGCTCGAGGGCATCCGGCCATAAGGGTTTGACCATCGTTTGACGACTTACTCCCGTAAAATAGCGTATTCGAGAGCAATCCGGAACACCTC
The DNA here is from genome assembly GCA_963696825.1 of Terriglobia bacterium. Classification (GTDB taxonomy): domain Bacteria; phylum Acidobacteriota; class Terriglobia; order Terriglobales; family Acidobacteriaceae; genus JAIQFF01. Next base: position 192,211 of record CAVOLN010000004.1, on the reverse strand, counting down.
TCCATAGAAACGAAGGTAACGAAGCAGACATGGCAAACCATTTTTCGGCGCTGAAGCGCGCCCGTCAAACCGAAAAGCGAAGCGCCCGCAACCGTGCCAACACCTCCCGCCTGCGCGGCGCCCTGCGTCAACTGCGTGAAGTCACTGGCCAAAGGCGACAAAGCCGGCGCCGAGCTGGTTTTCCGGCAGACGGTTTCCGCCCTCGACAAGGCCATCCAGAAGGGCGTGATCCACGAGAACACTGCCTCGCGCTACAAGTCCCGCCTGAGCGCGCGGGTGAATGCGTTGAAGTAAGCTGTCAGCTGTCAGCTCATCGGCTCTCAGCTCTCAGTAACAGCCCTTCTCAGCGGAAACGTGGGATCAGGAAGCCGGTGTGCTTCTGGTGCTCGCGGAAGGCCTCGCCGAATTGCTGGGTGAGCATGGCTTCTTCCTTCCTCGCCTTCAGGCAATATCCAGTCAGCACCAGGCACACGCCCAGGACGCATCGCCACTCGTCGATGACCAGGGCCGAACCGATCGTCGCCAGAATCAGGCCGGAATAGATGGGGTGGCGCAAGTGAGCGTATGGGCCGGTGCGGATAAGCTGGTGGTCTTCCTTGATCGTGATCCTCGCGCTCCAGTACTCCGCCAGGTGATAACGGGCCCAGATGGCCAGCCCGATGCCTGACCAGGTAAGCATCACGCCCAGGATCGCGCTGGCCAGGGTGCGAGGCATGAATCGCATTCCCAGGAACCCGATTCCTGCTGAATGGCGGAATAGCAGAACGTAGCCGGCGATTTCAATCAACAGAATGGCGATATCGAGAAGCGAAGGACTCTCTTTCGCGGGTGGCGCGAGTCTTGAGCGCGCCAATGATCCAGTAGACGACGAATACGATCCAGGGAATCTGGACCAGGAGGCGAAAAATCTCTTTCTGCGTCATCTGCTTGCCGACTTCCTAGACCGGCAGCTCTTCCTGCGACCATCCGGGGATTTCCGGCTTGACCTCGGCGGTGAGATCGAGAATCAACTTCTCCAGCACGAAGCGCTTGGTCGGAGGATTGGAGCGCAGGGCCAGATCGGTCTTCGCCACCAGGCGGATCGCTCGCGTCAGCTCGCGTTTCGATTTGTAGCGGCGGGCCTGCCGGATGATGTCGTCGGCGGCAAACGGCGGGACGCGGAAGCCCTGCCACAGCGCGGCCCACAGCATGCGCTGGTCGCGCACATTGCGTTCCAGAATCACCAGCATCTGGCGAAAGGTCTTGGCCAGCATGTAGAGGTGCCCGATGGCGGCTTCGTCGCCGTCGCCGGTGCTCAGGATCGCATCCAGCATTTGCAGCGCGCGCACCCGGTCTTTGGCGGAAATCGCGTCGGTCAACTCGTACAGCGACCGCTGCTTGGCCGCCAGCACCATGGTTTCCACATCGCCCAGCGTGATTCGCTTCTTCTCGCCGACGTAGAGAATCAGCTTCTCCAGTTCGTTGGAGACCATCATCATGTCGCCGCCGAGAGCGTCCACCAGTTCGCGCGCGGCGTCGGCATCAATCTTCACGTCCCGCGTAGTGCCGTATTCGCCGATCCAGCGGACCGCCTCGCTTTCTTCCACCCGCGCCAGTTCGACGATGGCGCAATACTGTCCCAGCGTCTCGCGGATGCGCTCGTAGCGCTCCTTGTCGGTCATGTCCATGCGGCGCGCATCGGCGGGGATGCTGATGTGGTCGGCGACAAAAATCAGCACCGCATCCGGATTGGGATCTTTGCAGTAGGCCTCGATGGCGGCCAGCTTCTCGTCGTTCGATCCGCGGCCGAACAGGTTCTTCACGCCGCGGACGAAGAACACCTGAAACGGCGCCATCAGCGAAGGCGTGCGCGCGCGATCGAGAACTTCCGCCAGATCGGTCTCCGACAGATCGAAGTCAAACAGGCTGAAGTCGCGCAGATCGGCCGGCACCAGGTGTTTGAGAATGGCTTCGCGGCAGCGCTTGCGGAAGAAAACCTCATCGCCCACGAAGACGTAGGCGGGACGCAGCTTGCGGGCTTCCACCTCGGAAACGAAGCGATCGGCCTGGGCGAAGGCCCGCATCAGAAGCCCTCCATACTTCAGAAACCCTCCAGCACATTGCTCACCAGGGTGCGCGCGAATTCGCGCGACAGGCGTTCCAGCGCCGGCGAGTCTTCCTCGAAGAAGCTGGAGAGTTCGCGCGAGACCTGATACTCCTCGCGGAACAGGTACGAAGGATTCTGGATAGAGAACCTTGCCCTGGCGGTCGGTCAGCGTAACCCTCGCGGTCACGACCACCAGCGCGCTCGAAGCCCGTCCGGTCTGCGAATCATAGGTCAACGGCGAGGTTGAGGTGGTCACCACGGTGCCGCGCAGAGTCGCATCGGCGGAGTCGCTGGGCTCGTTCAGGATGTGGTAGTGGGTGCGGGTCACCATCTCGCGCACCACGGCCGCGGTCAGCTTCTGCTCGATCTTGTAGGTCTGAGTCTGGTTGACGAAAGCAGGGATGGCAATCGTCTGGACGTTCGTCGGGAGGGTGACGGCGTGGCCGGCGGTGTGATAACCGCAAGCGGTGCGATAAACAACGTCAACAGTCAGCAGCAAGGCAGACACGAGTGCCAGAGCGCTTGCATCCGCATTCGCGGGCGAGGTCGCCCGCGACCACACGCAGCCCACCTTAACCAGCGCGGTCATTGAATCTTTCCTTTGGGGCGCGTTGCGGCCATGTTTTCCGCGCATTCCACGGCGGTGGCGGCGGCGATTCGCAGATTGTCGGAGGCCGCCCACAGCCACAGCCCGGTGGCGAGATTCGGGTCGGGCTGAATCGATACCAGAACGTCGCCTTGTCCCGCGGCGTTCACGTTGCTCGGCGACTCCTCCGCCAGACCCGTGATGGTCACATGCTCCCCGGCCAGCGCCTTGGAGATGCTCTCAATCTCGACCGGCTTTTCCATTTCGAGATGCAGAGTGAAGGCGTGTCCGTGAAAGATCGGCGCCTGCAGCAGCAGGAGCGATGGCAGAGGCGCGTCCTTGCCGGCGATTCGCTGATAGTGCTTGAGCACGCGACGCTCGACCGTGGTCAGCGCCGGAACGGATTGCTCTCCGTAACGCGCCACCATGTTGAACGCCACCTGCGTATCGAAAACCTTTTTCGGCAGCTGCTGGAAGGAAAGCAGATTCACGGTCTGCTCGTGCAGCTCGTCCATTCCCTTCTGTCCGTGTTCCGAAGCAGGTTCGAACACCGTGGCCACCACCCGTTTCACCGCGCCGGCTTTCTGCACCCGCAACAAGCAGCAGCGCCAGCACCACCGCGGCGGGATGAGCCACCACCGCCGGCCCGGGCTGCAACTCCGGAGTGAGCGTCTGGCCCAGCTGGCGTTGAATCCACGGCGACTTCACCTCCGCTTCCGGTTCGTCCTCCAGAGCGTAGGAGAGATCGACAATCGCGCTGCCCGCCTTTTGCGCCTTCTTCCAGTTCTGGCGGGTGCATTCCTGGTCGGAAGCGAAGAAGGTGAAATCGACTTTGTCGAACTGCTCCGAGCGCACGCTCTGGATGAACGAAACTTCGTCGCCCACGGTCTCCAGTTGGCCCAGCGATTCGTTGTCATCGAGCAGCTTGATGTCGACCGAGGGAAAATTGCGGTCGCTCAGCACCTCGGCAACCTCTTTCCCCTTCAGCGTACCCGCGCCCACGATGGCCAGGCGGTAGAGATCGCCTGCCCGCACCGGATCAGGATGCGCTGGTGGGAACGGATTTGAAATTCGAGCTCATGAAGTCTGCGATGCCTCCTTGTAGGCCGGAGGTGGCGGCGGACTTCCCTTTGCGCCGGAAGATCCACTTCAAACGCCAGAACACGCCGGAAAACACGTAGAGCAGCGCGATCAGAAACAGCACCCACTGCGAATAGAAGCGGATCGCGGCAAACAGCAGTCCAAACAGAATCACCAGCTGGAAGGGCTGCCGCGAACGGAAATCAATGTCCTTGAAGCTGTAAAAGCGCCAGGTGCTCACCATCAGGTAGCCGACGGCCACAACCATCAGCATCCAGGTAATCGCGGTCCACCAGGAAGTGATGGGATCGCCGTCGGAAAAATGCACCACCGCGGCGATCACACCGGCGCCGGCCGGGATCGGCATGCCGACGAAATATTTCTTGCCCGGACGCCCCGGATTCGAGGGCTGCGGATTGCTGGTGATGTTGAAGCGCGCCAGACGGCTGGCGCCGGCCATCAGAAACAGAAAGCTGGCAATGGCGCCGAACTGCAGCAGCTTGTTGTACAACTCGCCCAGATTCGTGGGCAGCTGCCGAAATCCCCACATCCACGCCAGCAGAGCGGGCGCCACGCCGAAGGTGATGACGTCAGCCAGCGAATCCAGTTCCCTGCCAAAATCGCTGCTGGTGTCGGTCATGCGCGCGATGCGGCCGTCGAGGCCATCGAACAGCACGGCAAATCCGATGGCTTTGGCGGCGTTGTCGAAATGCCAGGCATCGGCCGGCGTGCCGTGCGTAATCTGCAGAATCGCGTAGTACCCGAAGGCAATGTTGGCGGTGGTAAACAGCGAAGGCAGGATGTACATGCCCTTGCGCAGCCGCCGTGGACGGCGGCCTTCGCCGCGTCGCTCTTGGAATGCTCGGGCACTTCGGAGAGCCATTAAAGTGCTCCTTGCCGAGTCGATCCCGCTCCAACCTCGGCGGCCGGACGCTGCAACGCCGCGCAAATACGCCAGCACGCTGGCTCCGCCCTTCACGCGATCTCCCACTTTGATCTGCAGTCGTGGCGGAGGCGTCCAGCAAGACATCGACTCGCGAACCAAATTTGATCAGGCCGACGCGTTCTCCGCGCTCCACCCGATCGCCGACTTTCTTGTTGAAAACGATCCGGCGCGCCAGCAGTCCCGCGATCTGCTTGAACACCACGGTCTGCCCGTCGCCCTCGACCGTGACCACATTCTGCTCGTTGTGCTCGGCCGATGCCGGGTTCATGGCGTTCAGAAACTTTCCCTTTTGATAGCGAACATCGCGGATCACCCCCGCCATCGGCGAACGATTCACGTGCACATCAAAGACGCTGAGAAAAATGCTGATCCGGGTGTGCGGAACGCCATCCATCAGAATGGAAGACACGTCGGTAACTTTGCCATCGGCCGGGAGAAACGACCGCCCCGGCGGAGTCTGGAATCGCCCGCTCCGGATCGCGGAAAAACCACAGGAAGAACAGCGCCAGCAGGCACGCAGGCAGGGCCCAGACCGGCCCAGCCAGCCAGCCCATGAGTACGGCAACACCAGCCAGCGCGAGCGCGTAATAGTAGCCGTCAGCAACCATGGGGAGTAGTGAGAATTATAGTGCAGGCGGGGCGGCTGGTCGCTGTTTGAAGTTAAATGGTAATAAAAAAGGCGCTTACGAGCGCCGTATTCGAAGCACAAAAAACCTGTCGGCGGCGGTTGCCGCTGGTGATTGGAGGTCGTGATTACGCGACCTGGCCTTGCTGCACGACCATGCGAAATTGCCGCTCGATGGATTCCATCTGGTCCTTGAGCCGCAGCTTCAGCTTCTTCAGCCGGACTTCTTCCAGCTTTTCGTCTTCTGTTAGGTAGCGTTTTTGGGTGAGTGATTCGAGACGTTCGGCGTACTGCGTATGCTCCTGAGCCAGCTTGCGGAATTCATCGTGGCTGGCCAGGAGCTGGTCCTTTGGAGTCATCCAGTAGACCCTCCTGAGCGTTTGTACGGCCCTAACCTAACACACGAGTCCGGCCGCTTCAATCCTAAATTCCCTCCGATGAAGGAAGTTTTCATGGTGCATAACTTTGCACCAGTTATGATGCAAATCAAGCAAATCCAAGGCGATACAGAATCGCATCTTCCTCAGGATCTCTTGTAGTAGCGCTTGCGGCGCTCCGCTTTCGCGTGAATGACCATTTCTCGTACAGGGCCCGCGCCGCGTGGTTCGATTCGCGCACTTCGAGAAATACCGCCGTCTGCCCCTTTTGCTCGGGCCAGGTCCAGAAGCTCGCCCAGCAGACGCGTGCCCAGACCACGCCGGCGGGCAGGACCTGCGATGGCAATATTTTCGATTTCCCACTCCGCCCCAACCGCGTCGAGCGATCACGAATCCCTGAACCTGCAATTCCTCCTCGAGAATCAGCGCCACCCGCTCCGGACTCGAGGCGCGAAACATCGCCTCATACTGCTCGACAGACCAGTGCGCCGCGGTGGCCGCATGCTTCTCCAGAGCCATCATGGCGGAAAGATCGGCGGACGTCGCCGGCACGAATGAAGAGTTTCACGCTTCTTTGCCGAGAACCGAGAACCTGAAACTAAGAACTGCCTTTGGAAAAGATCTCACTGGACCGCCGGATATAGTTTGCATCCAGCTCCTCAGGCGAAACCGTTTCTCCGGCCAGGATTTTCTGCCATCCCAGTCGCGCAATCACGTCGCTGCGCGGAAGTTCGATCTCCTCCACCGGTTAATGCCGCACTGCGGGCGGCTTCGGCCAGGCCGTGATCGGCGGTGACGACAATCGAATCCGCGGCTGCCTGCATCAATTCTGACCGGGTCAGCAATCGTTCGCTCTCCAAAAGCGCTTCTGACCCGTTGACCTCATATTCGCCGGCGTAAACCTCGCCTCGCCCCGCATCGAGCACCGCAATTACTCTGCCTTGCGAGCGGCCCGAAACCGCGATCGCCTCCAGCAGGAAACCGCAGCGATCGGCTTGGCCAAAACCTCCGCCAGCGCTTTGATCGCCGCCAGCCCGATACGCAGCCCGGTAAATGAGCCTGGACCGGAGACCACGGCAAAGCCGCCGATGTCCTGTTTCCCGAAACCGTGTTTCGCCAGCAGCGCCGCGATCTGGGGAACCAGTTGCGCGGAGAAGGTTCCGCCGTCGAGCGGTACTACCTCGAACACGTCGCAGTTGGATTCAGGCCCGCAACGCGCCAGCGCGATGCTGCCGTGCTTACCCGAAGTATCGGCGGCGAGAAGAAGCATGATTGTGATCGGATGATCCGCGAATATCCGTGGCGTCGTTGGAAGTCAGCCGGATCGCCTCCACCAGTTCCAGCAGCACGCCTCCCGCGCTGGAGGGATGCACGAAAACATAGCGATGTCCGCCGGCGCCGACTTTGATTTCGTCCGAAACCAGCCGTACACCGTCTTTCTTCAAGCGCGTCGACCGCGGCTTCCAGGTCGGGCACGCGCAGTGAAACGTGGTGCAATCCCTCGCCGCGCTTGGCGATGAATTTTGCAATGACGGAATCTGTCCGAGGTCGGCTCCAGCAATTCCAGCCGGCTCTCGCCCAGCGGCACCATCACCACGCGCACCTGCTCGGCTTCGACGACTTCTTCCGGCAGAGACGTTCAATCCGAGCTTTTCGTAAATGCCTTTGGCCGCCGCCAGCGACTTCACCGCGACGCCGATATGGTCAATGCTGAACATCAAGGCATCTCCATTTCAAAATGTGGGCGCGAGCGTCCCGCTCGTGCGGTTTCGGGCAGAGTGCCCAGGCCTCAGCGCAATCACTTTCAGCGTAATCACTTTCAGATCCTCCCAGCTTGCCCACAATCTCTTCCACCAGCGAATACGGATCGCGCTTATGTTCAGCGACCTCCGCGGCGTAACCGGCCACCGCTCCATTTCCCAATTGCTCACGCGCCCTTTCCAGCAACGCATCGCGCAGCATCTCGACCAGGCGATCCTGCCAGTTCTGGGCTTTCTTCTGCAGAATCAAATTTTCTTTCTGCAGATAGGCCTCGTAGTCGCGAATCGCTGCCGCCAGTTCGGCGATGCCGGCGCCTTCACTGGCCACAGTCTTCACAATCGGAGGAGTCCAGTTGTCGCTGCGCACCGCCAGCGACTGCAGCGCGCGAATTTCCCGCTCCACCCGCTCGGCGCCTTCGCGATCGCTCTTGTTGATGACGAAGATGTCGGCGATCTCCATGATGCCGGCCTTGATGGTCTGCACATCGTCGCCCATGCCCGGCACCAGAATCACGATGGTGACGTCGGCCAGGCGCACGATGTCGACTTCATCCTGCCCGACGCCGACGGTTTCGATCATGATCAGGTCGCGGCCCGCGGCATCGAGCACGGTGGCCACATCGGCAGTGGTGCGCGCCAGTCCGCCCAGCGAACCGCGCGTCGCCATGCTGCGAATGTAGATTCCGGGGTCGGAAAAATGCTCCTGCATGCGGATGCGATCGCCCAGAATCGCGCCGCCGGTGTAGGGGCTGGTCGGATCGACGGCGATGATGCCGACCGTCGATTTTCCTTGCGATAGTGCCGCGCCAGTTGATCGACCAGCGTGCTCTTGCCCGCGCCCGGCGGGCCGGTGAGTCCGAGGATTCGCGCATGTCCGCTATGCGGGAAGAGAGCCTTCAGCAGCTCCGACCAGCCCGGCGTGCGGTTTTCGACCGTGCTGATGGCGCGGGAAAGAGAGCGAGGATCGCCGGCGCGAAGTTGATCAACCAGGAGTTGGAGGTTGTGGTTCAAGCTGTTCAGTGTAAAGCAGAGGCGGGATAAACAAAGAATCGCGATTGAGGAAACTGAAGAGTTATAGCGGTGCGCCCCCCGGTCCGAGCTTGAGGATTCTCAAAGCCAGTGGCCCGAGAACCGGATACTCTGCCCACTCGCCGCGCCCGGCTTTGACGCCGTACACGATCGCGGCCAGCAGCACGATCAAACCCATTCCCATCCAGGATAGCCAGAGCACGGGCATCAGAAAGAAAAATTCAGGCGGCGGGGGCATTGCTCCGGAGGCGGGCGCAGAGGCCGACGGCCAGAACCAAACACCGAACCACAAAATCACTCCCGATATCAGCAGAAGCAGGTAGACAACCTGCAGCAGCAGCGCCTGCAGCGCATGGAATGAAACAAACTTCGAATCTCTCTTGATCAGGAAAATTGCCAGCGGAGCAATCCACCAAAGCATGATCTGCAACATGTGGGCCAGAAGAGCGATGGTGCGCTCATCTGCGTTACGGAGTCTGGGCCGAATGAGTCTGCGGCAGGCTGACCGGGATGCGGACCATGATTGCCAAGGCTTGCGCAGCTAGTCCTTCAGCAACTGCCGCGCAATCACCAGTCGCTGGATCTCGCTCGTCCCCTCGCCGATGGTGCACAGCTTCACGTCGCGATAAAACTTTTCCGCGGGATAGTCTTTGATAAACCCGTAGCCGCCGTGAATCTGCACGCCTTCGTTGGCGCACCGCACGGCCACTTCGCTGGCGTAGAGCTTGGCCATGGACGATTCCAGCGTTGTCTTCATGCCGGCATCTTTCATGGCAGCGGCGCGCAGGGTCAGCAGCTTCGCGGCTTCGATTTCGGTTGCCATGTCGGCCAGCTTCCACTGGATGGCCTGAAAATCGCTGATCGCCTTGCCGAACTGCTTGCGCTGCTTGGAATATTTCAGCGCCGCCTCGTAGGCGCCTTCCGCCATGCCCAGCGACAGGGCCGCGATCGAAATGCGGCCGCCGTCGAGCACCTGCATGGCGTCGATGAATCCGTCGCCTTCCTTGCCGCAAAGATTCTCGGCGGGAATGACGCAGTCTTCGAAGATCAATTCGGCGGTGTCGCTGGCCCGCAAGCCCAGCTTGTTTTCTTTTTTCCCGGGACGAAAACCCTTGGTTCCCTTCTCCACGATGAACGCCGAGAGCCCGTGGGTGTGGGCGGCGCGGTCGGTCACGGCGATCACGACCAGAACATCGGCATAGTGGCCATTGGTGCAGAAAGTCTTGGTGCCGTTCAGCACCCAGTTGTTTCCCTTGCGGACCGCGGTCATGCGCGCGCTGCCGGCGTCCGATCCGGACGAAGGCTCGGTCAGTCCCCAGGCTCCGATAGATTCGCCCGATGCCAGCGGGGTGACATATTTCTTCTTCTGCGCTTCGTTGCCGGCAAGAAAAATGTGGTTCGAGCACAGCGAAGTGTGCGCCGCCACGATGATGCCGACCGAGCCGTCCACGCGCGAAAGTTCTTCGATGGCGGTGACGTATTCGACATAGCCCATGCCGGCGCCGCCGTACTCGGGCGGAAAGACAATGCCCAGCAGGCCGAGCTTGCCCAGTTCCTTGACCGTGGCCAGCGGGAAGTCGCCGGCTTCGTCCCACTTCATGACGTGGGGCGCGATTTCGCGCTCGGCAAATTCGCGCACGCTTTTCTTCAGTTGAAGCTGTTCGTCGTTGAGTTGGAAATCCAAGATGCTGTCTCCGTTTCGGGCGGTGCGCCTCAAGCACTGGATTAGAACACAGCAATTTCAGGAGGAGAAAGTTACCGCCGGGAAGAGGCATGAGCGGCGGACACTCGTGTCCGCCGCTTTGATTTAGTTACGCGAAGCTGTCCAGCGTTGACACGGCTGGCATCCGTGTCAACTTCGAGACCAACTTCAAAGGTGGCGGACAGGAGTGTCCGCCCCAGCACGGCGTCCGCCGTCCCGAATGAATCGTTCGAATACTTCGTTCGACAGCAGCCTTCCACGCGCGCGTCAGCCGGATCACATCGCCCTCGCGTTCCAGCAGTCCCAATGCCACGCAGTCCGAAATCGTGCCTGAAAATGCTTGCGACCGCGGCTCACCGAACTCGGTCGCGACCTTTTTCAGATCCACACCCTCGGTTCAGGCGCAATCCCAGAAAGAAAGTTTCCTCGAGCGCGGCCTGCTGACGAAACTGGAGTTCTTTTGAGCGGCGCGCCGGCCACGTATTCTTCCAGCGAGTCCGGCGAAGCGAACCGCACTGCCTCCCGGTTTGTCCCGAGCGCTGACAGCATGGAGTGCGCATCCACGCCAAAACCCAGATAGGGCTGGCGCGTCCAGTACTTCAGATTGTGGCGCGACTCGTGTCCGGCGCGGGCGAAGTTTGAAATCTCGTACTGCCGCACTGCCCGCCGCATTCAGTCGCTCGCACGCCGTCTCGTACAAATCCGCGGTGAGGTCGTCGTCGGGAACGAAGTGGGCGTGGTATCTGGTGCCGCCCGCCATCAGTTCGCGGCCCAGTCGGGAATCGTCGTCCACCTCCAGCATGTAGACGCTGACGTGAGGCACGCCGGAGGCAATCGCCTCGGCGAGGGAAAACTCCCAGCTCTCGGCTGTCTGGTGGGGCAACCCGGCAATCAGATCAATGTTGATGTTCTCAATTCCGGCGGCGCGCAAGCGTGCAATATCGTCGAGCACGGTGGCCCGCTTGTGCAGACGTCCGACCGACGCGGCTTCGTATCCACGAACGACTGCACTCCCAGGCTGACGCGGTTCACTCCGCAACGTTGCAAGGCCTCGATCATCGCCGGAGACAGCGTGCCGGGCGCGCATTCGACCGTGATTTCGGCATCGCTCTGAGACCACAAACTTTTGCGAAATGGTGACAAATAACCGTTCCAGTTGGGTTATATCGAGTATCGTAGGAGTGCCGCCGCCGAGGAAGATGGAGTCTACCGGGCTTTCGAACGCGCCGCCCATCTGTTCGGCGGTTTCATCGGCGTGGTTGATGTCGGCGGATACGCGTTCCACGTAGCGCTCGAAAACGGCGCGGGAAAAGACGTCCGAGGCGAAGTTGCAGTAACTGCACTTGGTGCGGCAGAACGGCACCGAGATATAAAGGCCCAGTGACATCGTGACTAATTATCCCACTTCGCGTAACGTGGACAGTCGCGAAGGCATCTGAACCGGTTGAGAGAGATGAAGTAGAGTATCTGGGTTAGTTTAGAAAACGCATGGTTCCTCGGGTCGTCATCACCGGAATGGGCGTTGTCAGCCCCAATGGCATCGGCAAAGAAGCCTTTTGCCTCGCCCTTCTCGCCGGAAAGTCAGGTGTAAAACGCATCTCCCGCTTCGATCCCTCTTCCCTGCCGGTCCACATCGCCGGCGAAATTCCCGAATTTGACGAACTGGCCTGGGTGGACGCGCGTGAACGCAAGCACGTCTCCCGCGTCGTGCCGCTGGCAGTGGCCGCCTCGACGGAAGCGATCGCAGGATGCCGGCCTCGATCCGGCCGCCATGTCGATGGAGGAAAAGCGCGAGATTGGCGTCATCCTCGGCACGGGCGGCGGCGCGCAGGAATTTTCCGAAGAACAATACCGCCTCTGGCATAGCGGACACGTCAAGCAAGTCAGCCTGTTCTGCATTCCCAGCGGCACCATGGGAACGATCCCCAGCGAAATCAGCATGCGCTTCGGATTTCGCGGCTACAGCCACGTGGTCACTGCCGGCTGCACCTCTTCGACCGACGCCATCGGCTACGCCTACCAGCACATTCAGGCGGGAGTGCAGCCCATGTTTCTGGTGGGCGGCGTGGATTCGCCGATCACTCCGGGAATCATCAAGGGCTATTCCTTGCTGCGCGCGCTGACTCAGTCCTGGAACCACGCGCCGGAGAGCGCGTCGCGACCGTTTTCCGCCGACCGCGACGGCTTCGTCATGGCCGAAGGTTCGTGGATGTTTATCCTCGAAGACTACGATCATGCGCGCGCCCGCGGCGCTCGAATTTATGCCGAGATTGCCGGCTACGGTTCGACCTGCGAAGCCTTTCACCGGGTGCGCATGAGCGAATCGCCGGAAGAGCCAGCGCGCGCCATCACGCTGGCGCTGGAAGAAGCCGAGCTTCAGCCGGAGGACATTCAGTACGTGAATCTGCACGGCACTTCCACCGAAATGAATGACCGGGTGGAAACCCGCGCGCTGAAACTGGCGCTGGGCGAGCAGGCCAGAAAAATTCCCATGTCCGGCCTGAAGTCGCAGATCGGACACGCCCAGGGAGCCTGCGGCTCCGCCAGCCTGGCGGCGACGCTGATCGCGATGGAGCACGGCAAGATTCCGCCGACCATCAATCTGGACGCAGCCCGATCCCGAATGCGATCTGGACTACGTTCCCGACGTCGGCCGCAAGGCGCAGATCGAGCATGCGATCTGCAACTGCGTGGGATTTGGATCGAAGAACTCGGCGCTGGTGCTGAAGAAGATCGCGTAGCCGCCACGGCCACGTAGGGGCAGGTGTCCTCATCTGCCCGGCGGAGCGAAGCTCCGCAGCTTGTCTGGGTAGCTCATACCCAAACCCCTGGCGAGCTTCGCTCGCCCGCCCGGATGGGGACATCTGGGCCTACGCAAGAAGGTTGCGACCAAACCTTTTCCATCCTCGGCGTCTTCTTTCCTAATCTATTTAAGGTATCTTTAACTGAGCCACTATAGCCGATGGCCCAAGAAGAAGAGGTACTAGGAAAAGCGTACGACAGCCGGCTGATGAAGCGGCTGCTCCAGTATTTGCGTCCCTACAAATGGCAGGTCGGCGATCGCTCTGGCGTCCATTCTGTTCAAGGCCGGAGCCGACGTCCTCGGCCCCTATCTGGTCGCTAGTCGACATCGACCGCTACCTGGTGCCGGTTCCCAGGCGCACACCTTTCGATTCTTTCCTGAGCAGCTAACCCTTACGTCGGCATCGCCCAAATTGCAGGCATGTACGTCGGGCTGCATCGTGCTCAGTTTCCTGCTCGACTATCTGCAGACCTACTTCATGCAGTGGGCGGGCCAGATGGTGATGTTCGATCTGCGCAGCCAGATCTTCCGCCACCTGCAGCGCATGCACATCGGCTTCTACGACAAGAATCCGGTCGGCCGCCTGGTCACGCGCGTCACCTCCGACGTCGACGCGCTGAACGAAATGTTCACCTCCGGCGTGGTCTCGATCTTCGAAGACGTCTTCGTGCTCGCCGGCATTATCGCCATCATGCTGCGCATGAACTGGAAGCTGGCGCTGATCACGTTCGCGGTGCTGCCGCTGATCGCCTATCGCCACCAAGATTTTCCGCGACAAGGTGCGCGACTCCTACCGGCGCATTCGCACCGCCATCGCCCGCATCAACGCCTACATGCAGGAGCACGTCAGCGGCATGGTGGTGTTGCAGCTCTTCAATCGCGAGAAGCGCGCCTTCGACAAGTTTTCCGAAGTGAACGCCGTCCACATGGACGCGTTCAAAGACGCGATCATGGCGCACGCCGTCTACTACCCGGTGGTCGAAATTCTGTCGGCGATCGCGATCGCCTGCGTGATCTGGTTTGGCGGGAATGACGTCATCCGCGGCCTGACGGTAAGCAGCGTCACCGCGGAGTTCTCGCGCCAGCACCTGCTCTCGTTCCACGTAGTGCGCACTGTGGTCAGCATCGGAGTTCTGGCCGCTTTCATCCAGTACGCGCAGCGCTTCTTCCGGCCGATTCAGGATTTCAGCGAGAAGTACAACATTCTGCAATCGGCGATGGCGGCCAGCGAACGCGTCTTCAAACTGCTGGACACGCCGGCCGAGATCACTTCGCCCGCGGTTACGAAAACGCCGACGGGCCGGGGCGGATTGAGTTCGATCACGTCTGGTTTGCGTACCGCGATGTGGCCGGTGAGGCTGGCAAGAACGCGGGCGAGTCGCCCGCGACCACAGGAGCTGCCACTGGCCAAGTTGGGACGGGTCTCGACCCGTCCAGGCCGACGAAGCTCGGCGGCTGTTCCCGAGCCTGACTGGATTCTCCGCGATGTGTCCTTCACCATCGAACCCGGCGAGACCGTCGCCATCGTCGGCCACACCGGCGCCGGCAAGACCACGATCATCTCGCTGCTGATGCGCTTCTACGACGTGCAGAAAGGCGCGATCAGAATCGACGGCGTCGATGTGAAAGAAATGGACCTGGCCGAACTTCGCCGCCGTTTCGGCGTGGTGCTGCAGGATCCGTTTCTGTTTACCGGAACGGTGCGAGGGCAACATCCGCCTGGGCACGGAGTGGATCACCGATGCGGATGTCGAAAAAGCCGCCGAAGACGTGAACCTGGCCGACTTCATCCGCGCTCTGCCCCAGGGATTCAAGGAAGAAGTCCGCGAGCGTGGTTCGACGCTTTCCACCGGCCAGAAGCAGCTGATCTCGTTCGCCCGCGCGCTGGCGCACGATCCGAAGATTCTGATTCTCGACGAAGCCACCTCGAGCGTGGACACCGAAACCGAGTTGCGGGTGCGCGACGCGCTCAACCGCATGGTGGAAGGCCGCACCTCGGTGGTCATCGCGCACCGGCTTTCGACCATTCAGCGCGCCGACAAGATCATCGTGATGCACAAGGGCCAGGTGCGCGAAATGGGCACGCACCAGCAACTGCTCGCCCAGCGCGGCATTTACTACAAGCTTTACCAGCTGCAATACAAAGACCAGGAGATTCCGGTCGGAAGCGATTCCGCAGGTCACCGCCGGCGCCGACGACTAGCTGGTCATGAGGCGACAGCCGCCCGTCGGCTGTCCTGGCCGAGCGAAGCTCGGCCGCGCTTTGGCCGGCAATCCACCACCAAAGCGGCACATCGCACCATTTCGCGGCTCCCACATCAGTTGTCGACTCTTCGAGTCGACCGGACAGCCGAGGGCGGCTGTCCCCACGCTGTTCGTTACAATGGCCTCCGTGCGAATTCTCATCTCCGCCGGGGAAGCTTCCGGCGAAATGTACGGCGCGCTGCTGATCGAAGCTTTGCGGCGTCTCGCGGGCGAGTCGCCCGCGACCACACCGAATCAACGGCTGGAATTCTTCGGGTGGGCGGAGATCGCATGCGGGCTGCGGGTTGCGACACCGTGGTCGACGCCAGGGATCTTGCGGTCGTCGGCATCTCGGAAATTCTCAGCCATCTGCCCAAAATCTGGGGGCTGTTTCACAAGCTGATCGCGGAAGCCGACAGGCGCAAGCCCGATCTCGCCATCGTCATCGATTCTCCGGCGTTCAACTGGCGCGTGGCGCGCCAGATGCACAAGCGCGGCATTCCCGTCGTCTATTACGTTTGTCCGCAATTCTGGGCGTGGCGTCAGGGACGGGTGCGGCTGCTGCGGAAATATGTCGACAAGGCGCTGGTGATCTTTCCCTTCGAAGAAAAGTTCTACCGCGATCGCGGAGTGGATGCGACTTTCGTCGGACATCCGCTGGCCGATCTTCCCCGCCCCGAGATCGATCGCGCGCCTATGCCGCGCAGCACAGTCTCGACGCCGCAAAAGCACTGGATCACGCTCATGCCCGGCAGCCGGGTCAAAGAAGTGCGCATGAACCTGCCGACGATTCTGGAGATCTGCCGCGAAGCTGCTGGGTCCGAGTTATGAATTTCTGCTTCCGGTTGCGCTCGACGCTGGATCGCAGCTTTCTGCAAAGCTCACTGATCGCGGACATTGCCTCGATCCATCTGGTTCCGGAGGCCCTGCCCGCCCTGGCGCATTCGCGCGCCGGCATTGTCGCCAGTGGCACCGCCACCGTCGAGGCGGCGATGATGGGAACGCCGTTCGTGATGGTGTACCGGGTTTCGCCCCTGACCTACCTGCTGGGACGGTCGCGGGTAAAAGTTCCGCACTTTGCCATGGTGAATCTGATTGCCGGAGAGGAGGTCGTCCCTGAACTGGTGCAGCACGACTTCACCGCCGAAAAGGTCGTCGCCGAGCTGAACAAGATCCTCCCCGATGGGCCGGCCCGGGACAAGATGATCGCCGGGCTGGCTGGGGTGAAGGCCCAGTCTGCGAGGCGCAAATGCGAGGGAGCCAACGGCGCCCGGCGGATCGGGCCGCCGAAGCGGTCATGACTATGCTGCCCAGGCGCAGTCGGAGCCGTCGAGGACAAGCTGCATCAAAATCAGGCTAAACCTTGTCCTACCAGCATCTTTTGCGTCACAATCTTCATCTTAGGGATTATCGTAGTTGTTCCAGGAGACTGCTTTTGATGCCTTTTCAACCTCGGCGTCTAGCGTCGGGCCCTGTTGTCTCTGCCGCTTGCTTATTCGTTTTGATGTCGTTACCGGCGTGGGCGGCGGACAAGATGCGCCTGCGGGTGGACGACTACCAGATTGACGCCGAACTCACCCCGCATACCCACAAGATCGCGGCCCGCGCCAAGGTGAAGTTCACGGCGCTTGAAGATCTGAGTATCGCCACTTTCGAACTGCACAACGCCCTGCGCGTCACCAAAGTGCTCGATGCCGCCGGCAAGCCGCTGAGCGCCGAGCGCGTCACCCAGGACTCGACGGTTCGCGTGCCGCTGACCACTCCGCTGGCCAAGGACACTTCCACCACCCTGACCTTCGAATACGAGGGCGTGCTCGACTCCGCCGACGACAGTCCGGTGCAAGGTCTGAAGCTGGCTTCCATCGGCGACGACACCAGCTACCTGCTTTACGCCGGACGCTGGTTTCCGGTGAATGCCTACGGCATCAACCGCTTCACCGCCACCATGAACATCACCGTGCCGGCGCACATGATGGTGATTGGCAGCGGGAAAGAAACCGCCGGCAGCTGCCCCGGCGACAAAACGGCCGGCACCGGCGCCCTGCCCACCAAGACCTTACATCTTCGCCTGGGACAAGCCCAGTTTTCCCGGAACCATCGTCGCCGGAACTTTTCAGGAATTCAAAAGCGACGAGGCCGGGCTGGATCTGCACGTCTTCTTCAAGCCGGCCCATCAGAATCTGGGAGCGACCTACGCCACCACCGCGGTCAAGGAATTCACCTACTACGTGACGCTGTACGGTCCGGCGCCTTCGACCACGCTGAAAGTGGTCGAGATTCCGGATGACACCGTGCCCGCGGCCTGGGCGCCCGAAATCGCCGCCATCTCCAGCCGCGCCGTCACCGACAAGGTCAACTACCGTCTTGCTGGCCAACACCATCGCGCATCAGTGGTGGGGCGTCTCGGTCAGCCCCGCGTCGCGGGACGACTGGTGGCTGAGCGATGGCTTCGCCCGCTATTCCGAAGCGCGCTACGTGGAACAGGCCGCCGGCCAGGCGGGTCTGGAAGAAACGGTCAAAGACATGTCGGTCGGCGCGCTGGCCTACGACACCGTTCCGCTCTCCAGCGCCGGGCAAGCTCGATCTGTTCTCGCCCGAGTTCCAGTCGCTGGTCACCGACAAGGGCGCCATGATCCTGCACATGTTGCGCTGGGTGATGGGCGATCAGAAATTCGACCAGACCATGCGCACTTTCGCCGCCAAGTACGCGGGCAAGTCGGCGTCGCTCGACGATTTCCGCGCCCTGGCCGAACAGAACTATGGCGAGAAGCTCACCTGGTTCTTCTCGCAGTGGCTCGATTCGACCGGCGCGCCTGAATTCAAGACCAAGTACACGATCTATCGCCTGGGCAACAACAAAGGCTTCCGCGTGGTGGGCCAGATCTCGCAGGACCTCGACCTGTTCCGCATGCCGGTGCGAGCTCAAGATCGACACCGACGGCAAAACCGAAGACAAGCGCATCGAAGTCGTCGGCACGAACTCGGCCTTCACCGTCGAAACCTTCGGCAAGCCGCGCCGCATCGTGGTCGATCCCGACGACCGGGTGCTGAAGAACTCGACCGAGATCAGGCTGCGCGCCTCCATCCAGCGCGGCCAGGGACTGATCCAGCAGGGCGACCTGGCCGGCGCGCTGCTCGAATTCAACAAAGCGCTCGACGTCAACAAGAACAGTTCGCTGGCGCACTACCGCATCGCCGAAGTGTTCTTCCTGCAGCACAACTACCAGGCGGCCGCGAATGCCTATCGCGAATGCCTGAACGGCGATGGCGAACCGCGCTGGACCGAAGTCTGGAGCCACATCCAGCTGGGCAAGATCTTCGACATCACCGGACAGCGCGAGCGCGCCACCAACGAATACCGCCAGGCCCTGCAGACCAACGACAACACCCAGGGCGCGCTGGATGAAGCGCGGAAGTATTTGCAGAAGGCGTTCGAGCAGCAGAAGAGCAACGGATAGAGCGGTCGCACTCTGCTTGTTACCTACCGTCCTGTCATCCTAAATAGCTCTGTCATCCTGAGCGGAGGGATTGCTTTCGTTCACGAAAGCAATCACGGAGTCGAAGGATCCCTGCCCCCGGGATGCAAAGCGGCAAAGTAGTCCCCAGCAGAGAAGAATTGAGAGGAAACGTTTGTGGAAAGTTAGAGGTCTCCTCGACTTCGCTCGGGCAGGCTCTTCGACTGCGCTCAGGATGACACTTGGGCGCCGCAGCACTTCTTGTATTTCTTGCCGGAGCCGCAGGGACAGGGATCATTGCGGCCGACCTTGGCGCGCCACGCACTACCTGCTGAACCGGCTGAGAATCGCCGGATCCCGCCATGCGTGCCTGATCCAGTTCGCGGCGTTTTTTGCGCTGGAAGGATTCTTCGAGTTCGTCGACTGAGGTCGCGACAGTACGAGGCGGGCGGCTGCCGTTGCCGTCCGCCTCCGCCTGAACGAAGCGCAGGCACGCCCGCGTCGGGCGCTCCGCTACCGGGACCACCGCCATCGCCGGGCCACACCGTCTTCCCGGCAGCCGCCCGTCCGGAGGCCGCTCCAGAATCTGCATCAGGTAGAGATATCGGGCGGTCTCTTCCTGGAAGCGCTGCATCATGGCTTCGAACATGTCGAAGGATTCGCGCTTGTACTCGACCAGCGGATCGTGCTGTCCGTAGCCGCGCAGGCCGATGCCCTCCTTCAGGTGGTCCATGTCGCGCAGGTGATCTTTCCATTGCGAATCGAGCACGCTCAGCATGATCATGCGCTCGTGGTAGCGCATGGCATCGGGGCCGATCAGTTTTTCCTTGGCGTCGTAGCGTTCTTTCAGCTTGGCGAAGATGGCATCGCCGAGCTCCTGCCGGCTCAGAGACTCTGGCTTGATTCCTTCCGCCAGAATGTCCACACCGAAGCGGGTGAAGATCGCGTCCTTGAGGCCTTTGATATCCCAGTCGTCGGGGTGGACCTTGACTCCGCAAAACTGGTCCATCACATCGCTGAGGATGCCGGAGACGTAGTCTTCGAGGATGAGTTCTTTCTGCTCGACGCCCTCGAGCAACTGGCGGCGCAGGCCATAGACGGCCTCGCGCTGCTTGTTCATGACGTCGTCATACTCGAGCAGATGTTTGCGGGCTTCGAAGTTCTGGGCTTCGACCGCTTGCTGCGCCGTGGCGATGCGGCTGGTGATCAGCCGGGATTCGATCGGGATGCCTTCTTCCATGCCCAGCCGCTGCAGCAGTTTCGACACCCACTCCTTGGCGAAGATGCGCATCAGGTCGTCTTCGAGCGACAGGTAGAAGCGGGAGGAGCCGGGATCGCCCTGGCGGCCGGCGCGGCCGCGAAGCTGGTTATCGATGCGGCGCGCCTCGTGGCGCTCGGTGCCGAAGATGTGCAGTCCGCCGACGGCGGTCACTTCGTCGTGCTCTTTATCGGTTTGAGCCTTGTAGCGATTGAAAATTTCGGTCCACTGATCGGTGGGAACGACGTACTCGTTGCCGGCGTAGTACCAGACCGTGCTCTTGGTTTCGTCGACGTCAACCTGAATCTTGCCCTGGGCGGCGCGCAGCGGCTGCGCGATTCCCTTCTTCACGCATTCCTGCTTGGCCATGAATTCGGGATTGCCGCCGAGCAGGATGTCGGTTCCGCGGCCCGGCCATGTTGGTGGCGATCGTCACCATCCCCTTGCGGCCGGCCTGGGCTACGATTTCGGCTTCGCGCTCGTGATACTTGGCGTTGAGCACGACGTGCTTGATGTTTTTCTTCTTCAGCAATTCGGAGAGGCGCTCCGATTTTTCGATGGAGGTTGTGCCCACCAGCACCGGGCGGCCGGTCGCATGGAGCGTCTGAATTTCGTCCGAGGCCGCGTAATACTTTTCTTTTTCCGTGCGATAGACGACGTCCGGATTTTCCAGGCGCAGCATCGCTCTTGTTGGTCGGAATGACCATCACTTCCAGGCGATAAATCTTGTCGAACTCCGACGCTTCGGTTTCCGCCGTGCCGGTCATGCCCGCCAGCTTCTTGTACATGCGGAAATAATTCTGGAAGGTGATGGTGGCCAGGGTCTGGTTCTCGCGCTCGATCTTGACGTTTTCCTTGGCTTCGACCGCCTGGTGCAGGCCGTCGGACCAGCGGCGACCGGGCATCAGGCGGCCGGTGAACTCGTCCACGATAATGACTTCGCCGTCTTTCACCACGTACTCGACGTCGCGCCGGTAGAGCGCATGCGCTTTGACGGCGGTATCGACGTGGTGCTTCAGATCCCAGTTCTCCGGATCGGCGATATTTCCGATGCCCAGAAGCTGTTCGACCTTTTCCCAACCGGCATCGGTGACCGTGATGCTCTTGATGTTTTTCGTCCACCACGAAGTCGCCGGTAAGTTCTTTGGGTTCGCCCGGAGCGGTGTCAATCTCCTCGCCTTTTTCCAGCTTGGGGATGATGCGATTGACCCGGGCGTACTTGTCGGTCGACTCTTCGCTGGCGCCGGAAATGATCAGAGGAGTGCGGGCTTCGTCGATCAGGATGGAGTCGACTTCGTCGACGATGGCGAAATTGTGCCCGCGCTGCACGCAATCATGAACGTCAAACTTCATGTTGTCGCGCAGGTAATCGAAGCCGAATTCGTTGTTGGTGCCGTAAGTGACGTCGGAGGCGTAAGCTTCGCGGCGCTCCTCGTCGTCCAGATCGTGCACGATGACGCCCACGGTCAAGCCGAGAAAGCGATAGAGCTTGCCCATCCACTCCGAGTCGCGCTTGGCCAGGTAGTCGTTGACCGTGACGACGTGGACGCCGCGGCCACTGAGCGCATTCAGATAAACCGGAAGAGTCGCGACCAGCGTTTTTCCTTCGCCGGTCTTCATTTCGGCGATCTTGCCCTGGTGCAGCACCATGCCGCCGATCAGTTGCACATCGAAGTGGCGCATCTGGAGGACGCGGCGGCCGGCCTCGCGAACCACCGCGAAAGCTTCCACCAGAATCTCGTCCAGTGCTTCCTTGATCACCTTGGGCGCGATCGTCTTCAAGCTGCTTGAGGCGGTCGGGGTCAGCGTTTGGCTCGTCGGGAATGGTCAGCCAGACGCGTCTGGATGCGCTGCCGGAATTCGTCGGTCTTGGCGCGCAACTGGTCGTCCGAGAGCTGCTTCATCTGCGGCTCAAGGGCGTTGATGGCCTCGACCTGAGGCATCAGACGCTTCAGTTCGCGCTCGTTCTTGGTCCCGAAGACCTTGCCTAATAGAGTGTTAATCAAATCGAAATACCTTTTGGAGGCAGCACTGCCCCTTATCTAGAAGCCTAGCATATTAGATGCGGCGGCAGACGCGTAAGTCGCTGGGGAGCGGCGGGCTAGAAATGCCACGCGATTCAAAGGACGGAGCAGGCCGTTTAGACCCGCAGGCAGCTGGCCATGCGATCCGAGGGCGTGACGCCCTCGGGACAGCCGGCCGGAGGTCGGCGCTACAAAGATCCAGCTTTCAGCAATCGCCGTGGTTCTCATGTAATATTTTCCGCGAACCAATGCCCACTTTTTACGATCGTTTCGTCGAGTGTGTCGAACACTGGCCGCAAAACGTCGCCCTGGAAATTCAGCGCCGCGATCAAGGTTGAGAGTTACACCTACGCCGAAGTGCGGCACGGATGGCGGAGTCGGTCGGCTCCTGGCTGGCGAAGAGTGAATTTCAGTCAGGCGCGCGCGTCGCCATTCTGGCCGACAACCATCCCCGCTGGGTGGCGGTCTTTCTGGGCGCGGTCGCAGCCGGTTGCACCGCGGTTCCGCTCGACACGGCCCTGCACGCCGACCAGATCGCGACTCTGCTGAAAGACAGCGGCAGCTCGCTGTTATTTTGCGACGTCAAACATCTCGCCACCGCCGCGGGAAGCGATCGGCTCCTTGCCGATCAAGATCGTGCTGACCAATCCGGCCGAGCTTAAAGCGACGCAACCCGATCCGGCACAGCCGACGCCGGTAGCCGATCTTGACAGCATCTTTGCCTCGGGCCCCAGCGGCTTCAAGCCTGCCGCTGTTGCCGCGGATCATGTCGCTTCCCTGCTCTACACCTCCGGCACGACCTCCGATCCCAAGGGCGTGATGCTGACTCACGCCAATCTCATGGGCGAAGTGGAATCGGTATTCCGCTGGGCGCGTGTCGGTCCCGAAGATGCCGTGCTCGGCGTGTTGCCGCTCTTTCACGTGCTCTCGCAGATGGCCAATCTCCTGCTGCCGCTGGTGAAGGGCGCGCGCGTGGTCTATCTGGAAACGCTGAACACCACCGAACTGCTGCGCGCCCTCAACGAGCGCCAGATCACCATTTTTGCCGTGGTGCCGCAATTTTTCTACCTGATCCACGAGCGCATATTTAAAGAAGTGGCAAAGCGCGGCCAGCTGGCGGGCTGGGCGCTCAAGGCCTTGATGACGCTGAACCGTGGTCTGCGCAAGGTCGGATTCAATGCCGGCCGGATTTTTTTCGGCAAGCTGCACAGCACCTTCGGCGACCGGATGCGCTATCTGATCACCGGCGGCTCGCGCTTCGATCCGCAGATCGGATACGACTTCCACGCGCTCGGCATCGACGTCCTGCAGGCCTATGGTCTGACCGAAACCACCGGCGCGGCTTTTGCCGCGCTCCCGCGTCACAACGTCATCGGCTCGGTCGGACCGCCTCTGCCCGGCGTGGAAGGAAAGATTGTCGATCCAAAGCCTGCGGAAGATGGCGGTCCCGCGGTGGGTGAAATTGCGATCCGGGGCGCGATCGTGATGAAGGGCTACTGGAACCGGCCGGACGCGACTGCCGCCGTTCTGAAAGATGGCTGGCTGCATACCGGCGATCTCGGCTATTTCGACTCCGGGCGGCAATCTGTTCATCACCGGGCCGCGAGAAGGACGTGATTGTCCTGAGCAATGGCAAGAACGTTTATCCCGAGGAAATTGAGTCGTACTATCTGAAATCTCCGTACATCAAGGAAATCGGCGTGATGGCGCTGGAAAGCGAGCCCGGCAATCCCGCTTCCGAGCGGCTGTACGCCGTGGTGGTGCCGGATTTCGATCGTCCTGAAAGAACGCAAGATCGTCAACGCGAAGGAAGTGATTCGCTTCGACATTGAAGGCATTTCGGCAAAGATTCCGTCGACCAAACGCATTGGCAGTTACGAAATCTGGCAGGAGCCCCTGCCGCGCACCACCACGCGCAAACTCAAGCGCTTTGAACTGGAAAAGCGGGTGCGCGCGAATCAGAAAAAAGGACCAGTGGCCGGATTCCGAAATCAGCTCCCAGCCGGCACTGAGCGCCGAAGACACCAAATGGCTGGAGCAGCCGGAAGTGCAGCAGGCGCTGAAAATCATCCGCGAGGCGTCAACAGACGGCGCCGGAAGTGATTCGCCCCAGCGACAATCTGGAACTTGATCTCGGTCTCGATTCCATGCAGCGGATTGAATTGCTGGTTGCGCTCGAGAAGGAACTGGGCGGCGACGTGGAAGAGTCGAGCCTGGCCGAAATCTACACCGTGCGCGAACTGGTGGACGCGATTCGCGAAAGCGCGGCATCGGGAAAGACAATTTCCACCTCGCGCGAGCAACCGGCGGGATGGAAATCGATTCTGCAGGAGGAGTCCACCGACCCGGAAGTTCTGGCTCTGGCGCAGGCCCGGCCGATTCGTACGAAAGCTTTCTTGTACGCCTTGGCTTCCGCCTGGTCGCAGATTTTTGCTTCCGACCGGTTTCGGATGCGAGTCAGCGGACTGGAGAAGCTTCCGGCGCAGGGTTCGTACATTATTTCTTCCAATCACCAAAGCTATCTCGATCCGGTATTGATGGCGTCGGTTCTTACCGTGGCCGGTGTTTCGTAACCTGTTTTCGGTGGGCACCAGCGAAATCTTCGGTTCGGGCTTTATGCGCCGCCTGGCGCGCTGGCTGCGGGTAATTGTCGTCGATCCGGATGCGAACCTGGTTCCCGCCATGCGCGCCGGGGCGTTCGGCTTGCGCCACGGCCGCATTCTGATTCTTTATCCTGAAGGCGAGCGCAGCATTGACGGCACTCCCCGGACCTTCAAGAAGGGCGCGGCCATTCTTTCGATTCACCTGCAGGTTCCGATTGTTCCAGTCGCGATTGAGGGCTTTCACGAAGCCTGGCCGCGGGGCAAGACGCTTTCAGAAGTTCGTCGCCGCTCAAGATCGAGTTCGGCGATCCGATTCTATCCTCCACCGGAATCGGAGGCGTCGGAAGCGGCCTACGAGAAGCTGACGGCTGAGCTGAAATCGCGGGTCGTGGAAATGTGGAAGGGATTGCGTGCTGAGCAGCCGGAAGACGTCCTGCTAACTACGCCGCACCAATAGCACCCGGACGGTGCTCTACTTTGCCGCTGCCAGCGCCTTCTGCCCGAAGGCTTTCACGAAGGCGTCGACAATCATCGAATCGTATTTGCCTTCGGAATCTTTCGCGATCTTTTCAACCGCCTGGGCGGACGGCGTTTTTCCTGCACCAGCGGCTCTCGAGCCTCAAACTTCTCCGCCAGATTCAGAATCTGCACTTCGACGATCGAGTCCGACGGGTTGGCGTCACTCTCGTTCAGCTGCTGCGCCGCCACCAGAATGGGGATGGCGCGGCGCAGCGATCCGCCCATCAACTGCGCTTTTGTGGCGCTCCTGCTCTCGATCCTTGCGCATGCCTTTTTCCAGATCTTCCTCGGAAAGATTGGCGGCCTTGTAAAGAATTTCGTTGCTGATGCCAATCTCGTTCACCTTGCTCAGCAAGGCCGCGGTGCGGAGGTCTTCGGTGCTTTCAGGATCGAGCCCGAGCGCTTCGGCGATCTTGGTGACGTGCGACGAAAGACGGCAGGAGTCCGCCTCGCTATTATTCTGGTTGCTGAGAAACTGCTGCAGGATGACCAGCATTCCGTCATAACCGTCTTTTAGTTCCTTCAAGCTTTTCTGGTTCCGTTCGTACAGCGTGCCCATGGCGTAGGCAGCCACGACCAGCACGCCGCCCCAGACCGCGATGTCGAACCAGCGACCGTCAATCGGCAGATTCTCGGTTCGACGGGTAAACATCGCCGGGTTCAGGTAAGTAAGCAACACCACCAGGCCCACGCTGGCGCACGCGGTCAGCGTGGCATGGCGGCGTCCAAAGTAGTAAGCCGAATACAGGGTCGGCAGGAAATAGAACACCAAAGCCATTGCCTGGAGGCCACCAGGAAATGGATCATGGCGGCGATCACGACCAGGAACAGCAGCAACAGGAGTTCTTTATTTATCTTTTTCACAGTTTTCCGCTAGCTCGTCGAGCCAGTGCTCGCTGGGATGTCCTGCTGCAGAAACCTCCAGCCTAGCTATGGTGGGGCAAAGGCGGTATCCGCTCCAAATTACAGAGGTCATTGGCCTTCTGCGCAGCCGAAAATCTTGTCACTTGGCTCGGGGATGGGTCTGGTCGTAGACCTGGAGCACGTGCTTGATGGAGAGCTGGGTGTAGCGTTGAGTGGTCGAAAGACGCTCGTGGCCCAGCATCTCCTGAATGGCGCGCAGGTCGGCGCCTTCCTCCAGCATGTGAGTTCCGAAAGCGTGGCGCAGCGTGTGCGGATGGACGTCCGGCGACAAGCCCTTGGCGACGGCGATTTTCTTGATGATGCGGCCGACGCTGCGAGTAGTGAGCCGGCCGCCGCGCCAGTTGATCAGCAACGCCGAAGAATGCTTCTTACGTTCCGCAAGCATTTGCTGCCGAACCGGCAGATAGGCCGCCAGCGCGGACGTCACCGAGTCGCCGAAAGGTACGTAGCGCTCCTTTCTTCCCCTTGCCGCGTATGAGGATGGCCTCGTGAACTCAATGCGGATGTCGTCGAAGATTGATCCCGATCAGCTCCGAATTTCGAATGCCGCAGCCATAGAGCAGTTCGAGCATCAGGCGATCGCGCTCGGGAAAGGCCGCGACCTCCGGCATTTTGCCGTCGAGCACGCCATTCATCTCCTCGATGGTCGGAACTCGCGGAAGTTTCTTGGGAAGCTTCGGCGTCGAGACCAGGGCCGCCGGATTCTGCTCGACCACTCCCTCCTGGGCCAGCCAGCGATAGAGCGACCGCACCGCCGCCAGCGCGCGCGCCACCGAAGTCTTGCCCAGACCTTTTTCGTAGAGATGAGATAGAAATCCGCGGATGGTGACGTGGTCGATCTGCTTCCAGCCGCGCGAGCCGACGTAAGCGGCGAATTCATCCAGATCGCCGCTGTAGGCCTTGATGGTGTGCGGCGAGGCATTGCGCTGGCGCAGCGACTGCAGGAAATTGCGTGATAGCTTTTTCGACGTTGGTGGCTTTCATGACGTTCTTTGTAACGCTCGGCATCTTGCCGAGCTGTCGCGAGGGCGTCTCGCCCTCAGCAGGACGCCCTCCGGACAGCTGGGGATGCCGGCGCTACGAATTCTCCTCGCCTTCGCTCTGGGATGATGCTTCTGATACACATTCTTCAGCCGATCCAGCGCCAGGTGCGTGTAGACCTGCGTGGTCGAAATATCGGCATGGCCGAGGATCGTCTGCACCGTGCGCAAGTCGGCGCCGTTTTCCACCATGTGGGTGGCGCAACTGTGGCGCAGCATGTGCGGACTGGCATTGCGTCCCGCACCCGCGGAAGCCGCGCGAACCATTTGCCAGACGCGCTGGCGGGTCAGCTTCCTCGCGCCTCGTCCCAGGAATAGCAGCGGCGAAGTTTTCCCTTTCGCGAGAATTGGCCGCGAATCTTTGATGTACTGCGGTCAGCGCATCCTGCGCGCCTTTACCCAGAGGCACGATTCGTTCCTTGTCGCCTTTGCCGCGCACCAGAACGTAGCCCAGATCGAGCTTCAGGTCTTCCAGTTTGACTCCGACGATTTCGGAAACGCGCAGCGCCGCCGCGTAGAAACACTTCGAGCATGGCGCGATCGCGCGCTCGCGATCGCTTCGGCCTCCTTGCGACTGGCAGCTGGGCCCGGACTGCGCAGCATGGCTTCCATCTCGTCGCGGGCCAGCGCCTTGGGCAAGACTTTCCACTGCTTGGGCGAATCGATATTCAGCGTGGGATCGTGCTCGATCAGCTTGTCGAGCAGGAGATAACGATACAAGTGGCGCAACGCCGAGAGCTTGCGTCCGACCGATCGTCCGTCGACTGAATTGCCGAACAGCTGCTGGATGAAATCGCGCACGTGCTCGCGCTGGGCATTGAGCAGTGTGCGTTTATGCTTTTCCAGAAACCCGGCGAACTGTCCGATGTCCGTGGTGTAGGCCGCAACCGTGAGCGGCGCCAGCCCCTTCTCGATCTTCAGATAGTCGAGAAATCCGGAAACCACGCGGGAGTTGGCTTCGGAGGGCACATCACGAGTATGCGCGTTATCGGACGCTGGGGAAAGTGATCAGGTGTGTGCGACAAGACTTTAACCACAGAGGACACAGAGGACTCACGAGGTTAGTCTAGTCGTCGATCATCAGAGCCAGTTCTCAGTCGTCTTGCTGAAGCCTGATGCTGACGCTGACTACTGTGGTTAATGGTTCTCTTTCAAAATCTCCACCGCGTACAGCGCGCCCTCCGGCGTCTCCTCGTGCTTGAAATATGCGAACACGTCTCGCCCCTGGCCAAGATGTTCGCGGATTCGATCCACCATGGCGCGGCGTTCGTCGGGGGTGTAGCTGGGCTTGCGATAGCGGTAATAGCAGAAGTCGGCGGTCACGACATCGGGCGTAACCCGCTCTTCGGTTTCGGCGACGCACAGCGCCCGATTCTTGCTCTTCAGCAGATTGAAGATTTCATCGGTGAACCATGAAGGATGGCGGAATTCGAATGCCGCCTGAACCGCGCGAGGCACGTCAGGAAGAAATTCCTCCAGCAGCTTGGCATCGGCTTTCAAATTCGGCGGCAACTGAAACAGCACCGGACCAAGCTTCCCGGCCTGGGCCAGCGGCTCGATCGTGCTCAGAAAGCGGGGCACAAAATCCGCCGTCCCTTTGAGCCGTTTGATGTGGGTGATGACCTGGTGCGCCTTGACGCCAAAGCGAAAGCCGGGCGGCGTCTCCGCAATCCACTTCTGGGTGGTCGTTTCCTTCACCAGTTGGCGGAAGGTGAAGTTGACCTCGACCGTGTTGAGCTGGGTGGCGTAATGCTGCAGGAATTTCTTCTGCGGAAGCTTGGCGGGATAGAAATCCGGCTTCCAACTGGGATAAGCCCATCCCGATGTGCCGACGTAGAGTTGCGCCATGGTTGACCTTGAACTCGAGAGTGAGATTATAGCTTGCCTGCGCTTTTTCGTGCGGCCGTGTCTTTTGTCGTGTTTGCCGCACTGCCGTCTTGGCGCCGGCTTGGCTCTTGCCGCGCGGCTTCGCCGGACGTTCAGCCTGCGCAGATATTTCCAATCCAGCTTCGGCCGCTCCCGCTCGGTCCTCGCTCGACTCCGGATAACTTCGGCAACTTCTGCTTCAGTTTGAGCGTGGGTTCGAACAGGTCTCCCAATTTTTCCACCCGCTTGAGGACCTGCTCCGCCTCGAACACCAGCAAGCTCGGGTCTTTCTTCTTCAGCAACTGCTCGACTTCTTCCCATTTCACCGGCGTGGAAACCGTCGGATGCTCGCGCGCCCGCAGCGAATAGACCGCGATCGTGGTCTTGTGCTGGTCGTTCTGGCTCCAGTCCACCAGCACCTTGCCTTTGCGCAACTCCTTCTTCATGTCGGAAACCACCAGATCGCGATGCTGATCTTCCAGCAATCGGGCCAGCGCGTGGGCAAATGGTTTGGTGGTTTCGTAGGTGGTGGGAGTATTCAGGGGAACGTAAATCTGCAAGCCCTTTGAGCCGGATGTTTTGGGAAAGCTCTGCAAGCCGAAGTGCTCGAAAATTTCCCGCAGCCACATGCCGACCTGGGCGCACTGCACGATGTTGGCCGGCGGGCCGGGATCGAGATCGAACACCATCATGGTGGGACAACTGATTTCCTTCGCCAGTGAGAGCGACGGGTGCAGTTCGATCGCAGCCAGGTTCGCCATCCAGACCATCGTCGGCAGATCGTTGGCCAGAATGTAATTGACGTTGCGGCTGTTCCCTTCGCTCCAGATGGGCGCGGTCTTGACCCAGTCCGGCCGGTGCTTGGTGGCATTTTTTTCAAAAAAGTATTGGCTGTCGACCCCGTTGGGATAACGCTTGAGCGTCAGCGGCCGTCCTGTCGAGGTGAGGCACGAGGACGGGCGCGATGCGGGCGTAGTAGTCGATGACCTGGCCCTTGGTGAAGCCGGTCGCGGGATACAGCACCTTGTCCAGATTCGACAGCTTCAGTTGCCTGCCTTCAATTTCAACCACCGGTTCGTTGCTCACGCTGCCTCGCTTCTTCGCAGAGTTGTCAGCTCGCCCGACCGCCATAGAGTATATCGATGCTTTCGGCATAATTGAACGCGCTCCGAATTGCATAGCTTGGATGCTGAACTTGGATGCTGAAAGCGTGGGAAGGACGTATGGATAGTGGCGCAGTTTGAAAACCGCTCCGCATGGGCGTCATCTGCCAGCATGGTCCGGTTTGACAACTTCCCTCTCCGCCACGTAACTTCAAGTTCTTCCCGTAATGTTCTGTCCAACCGTAGTGGAGGTCCGATGAAATACCGCATGCTCAAATTTCTGGCGATGATTTTGGCTTTTTCCGCCCTGGCCACGGCGCAAGACCTGGCCTCTTTCGAGAAGCGCATCACGGTCAAGAAGCTGGACAACGGCTTAACAGTCATCATTTGTGAGCGCCCGGAAGCGCCGGTGTTCTCCTTCTATACCCACGTGGACGCGGGCTCGGTGCAGGATCCCATGGGCAAGACCGGCCTGGCCCACATGTTTGAGCACATGGCCTTCAAGGGCACGGACAAGATCGGCACCACCGACTACGCCGCCGAGAAAGTTGCGCTGGCCAAAGTCGAGAAAGCTTACGCCGCCTACATCGAAGAGCGGGACAAACGAGTCGGCCGGGACGAGCAGAAACTGAAGGACCTGCAAAAGGCCTGGCAGGACGCAATCGCCGACGCGCAGAAATACGTCAAGCCCAACGAGTTCCCTCAGATTCTCGAAAGCAACGGCGCCGAAGGACTGAACGCCTCCACCGATCTGGACGAAACCGCGTACCACTATTCCCTGCCTGAAAACCGGCTGGAACTCTGGGCCTATCTCGAGTCTTCACGCTTCATGCATCCCGTGATGCGTGAGTTTTACAAAGAGCGCAACGTAGTGATCGAAGAGCGCCGCATGAGAACCGACAGCAATCCCATCGGACGGCTGCTGGAGCAGTTCGTCACCGCCGCCTACCAGGCACATCCGTATCACCGCCCGACCATTGGCTGGATGGCGGACCTGAATACGTTTTCTGCTACCGACGCGCAACACTTCTTCGACGAGTACTACATTCCGTCGAACATGGTGGTGGCAGTGGTGGGCGATGTGAAAGCCGCCGAGGCCATGCCCCTGATCGAGAAGTATTTCGGTCAGTTGCCCGTCGCGCGAAAAGCCGGATGAGCGGACCACGACCGAGCCTCCGCAAAATTCCGAACGACGAGTGGTGATGTTTGACCGGTCGCAGCCGCTTTATCTCGAGGGCTATCACCGGCCCGACTATCGCAGCCCGGATGATGCGGTTTACGACGCCATCGCCGACCTGATGTCGAACGGGCGCACCTCGCGTCTCTACCGCGCGCTGGTGCGGGATAAGAAGATTGCCGCCTACTCGGCCGGGTTTACCGGGCTGCCCGGCAACAAGTATCCCCACCTGTTCGCCTTTTATGCATTCCCGCTGCCCGGCCACAAGCCGGACGAGATGGCAGACGCGATTCACGCTGAAATCGAGCGCCTGAAGAACGAGGACATCAGCGACGAGGAACTGAAGATGATCCGCACCCGAGCCAAGGCCAACCTGCTGCGCGGCCTCGACAGCAACGAGGGCTTGGCCTCCGAACTCGCGCTGTATCAGGCCCGCTATGACGACTGGCGCGAACTCTTTCACCAGGTGGACAATCTGGACAAAGTCAGCAAAGCCGATATCCGGCGCGTCGCCAATCAGACTTTCGTTCCCACCAACCGCACTGTCGGAATTATCGAAACCGTAGCGCCCACCCAGTCCGCCGGCCAAACGGAGGTGGGCA
Organism: Terriglobia bacterium; assembly: GCA_963696825.1. Taxonomy (GTDB): domain Bacteria; phylum Acidobacteriota; class Terriglobia; order Terriglobales; family Acidobacteriaceae; genus JAIQFF01. The sequence goes on along the minus strand of CAVOLN010000004.1, from coordinate 160,402 downwards.
ATGAGAAAACAGCTTTGGCTGTTTCTGCTCATCCTTGGGTGCGCAACCTTCAGTGGCATGCAGACGCCCACCGCAGCGGCCCAGGCCACGGACTGGCAGCAGATTAATATTCCTCCGCTGCCTGCCTTTCATCCCCAGGAACCCAAGCGGATCGTGCTGCCCAACGGCATGGTGATCTTCCTGCAAGAGGATCACGAACTGCCGCTGATTGATGGCGTGGCGCGAATTCGCGGTGGCTCGCGCTCCGAACCTGCCGGCAAAGTCGGATTGGTGGACATCTACGGAGAAGTCTGGCGCACCGGCGGCACCAAAACTCAGACGGGCGACCAACTCGATGACTATCTGGAAATCCGCGCTGCCAAAGTCGAAACCAACAGCAACGCCGATTCGACTTCCATCTCCTTTTCCTGCCTCAAAGGCGACTTCGAGGATGTATTCAAAATCTTCGACGGACTTTTGCACGATCCGGAATTCCGTGCCGACAAGCTCGACCTGGCTCAAAAGGAATATTTCGACGCCATCTCGCGTCGCAACGATAACGTCGATGAGATCGCGAGCCGCGAGTCCGCCAAGCTGGTCTACGGTCCGCAGAATCCCTACGCGCGAGTCGCCGAGTACAAGACGGTGGCTGCGGTAACCCGGCAGGATCTGATCGATTGGCACCACACGCTACGTTCACCCCAATAACATTATCCTGGGCATCGTCGGCGATTTCGATGCGGCGGCGATGGAAGCCAAACTTCGCCAGGCCTACGGCCAATGGGCTAAAGGACCGGCGCCGAAAGAGGAAAAGATCGAGTTCCAGCCAGCCAAGCCGGGCTACTACCTGGTCGAGAAAGAAGACGTCAACCAAAGCTCGATCAACATGGTCGGACTCGGCATCCGGCGCGACAACCCCGACTACTATGCGGTTCGAGTCTTCAACGAAGCTTTCGGCGGCGGCTTTTCGTCCCGCCTGTTCCGTTCCATCCGGACCGAGAAAGGGTTGGCCTACGGCGTCGGCGGCGGGATCGGAAGTGCCTTCGATCATCTCGGCATGCTTGCGCATTGAAATGGGCACGAAGAGTGCCACCACGGTCGAGTCCATCCAGGCGCTGGACGAGCAGATTGACGATGTGAGCAAACATCCCATTTCGGACGACGAGATCAAGCGCGCCAAGGATTCCATCCTGAACGGTTTCGTCTTCAATCTGGACTCGCCAGACAAGATTCTGCGCGAACGCATGGCCTACGAATTCTATGGCTACCCGCAGGACTATCTGGAAAGGTTTCGCGCCGGAGTTGAGAAAGTGGTACCCGGCGGACGTGGCGCGCGTGGCCGCCAAATATCTGCACAAGGATCAACTGGCGGTGCTGGTGGTAGGCCATTCGGCGGAGTTCGACAAGCCGCTGTCGTCGCTGGGTCCGGTGACCAAGATTGACATCAGCATTCCGCCGCCCCCAGGCGAGCCCGGACCGGCAGCCAAGCCGGTGCAGTAATCGAGCGCAGTAGTTTGCAATGCGCGGCGGTCAGATGGAGAGCATCGGCAAAATCGACCTCGCTGCAATCTATTACATCAAGTCGACAGACTGGTTCTCGATCCTCCGATCGCCCGTGCTCTGGGGGATCGCCGGTGTCTGGTTCGGCGTCTCTCTATTTTTTCGTGGCTTTCCCTTGCTCAAACGCAAGCGTCTGATCCAGAACACCCCCACATCTACGGTGCGTGGCGCTTCGCTCGGTGCGGTCGAAGTCAGCGGAAAGGTTGTGGGGCCGTACACGCTCATTTCGCCGCTTTCTGAATTGGACTGCTTCTACTATCACGCGGTGGCGCGTGGCTGCTCCGCAGAAGACGACCATACGAAAGTGAGGGAGGAGACTTTGTATACTCCCTTCTTCCTGGATGATGGCACCGGGCGACTGATGGTCGACCCCCGCGGCGCCGAAATGGCGCTTCCGCCCTCTTTAGAAGAGGACTATTCGCCTTCGACGAGCATCGGCCTGACTCGTCATTTTCTCGACCGACACAGCCTTTCCAGTTCGGCCCCGGCTCACCTGGAGGAATACTGCGTCCGCGAAGGAGACCAGTTGTTCGTTCTGGGAACGCTGCGGGAAAATCCAGGACGCCCAGTCGACGCCTCGGCCCGGCCTTTCACCGAAGGGCCAGGTTTTCTCAGCTCTGCGGCAGCCGATCTGCAACGACGGGCCGCGCTTGCATCGATATACCCCAGTGGAGGCGCAGTTCCTCCGCCTGCAAAGGTAAAGATCCAGGAGCCCGAATCATTCGATCTCAATCCGCCGGTATTGCTGATGAAGGGCGTCTCCGGCGAGCCGTTTTTCATTTCGCGGCGCAGCCAGCGCGACGTAGTGGAGGGCTTGGGGTGGCGTTCTGTTCTTTACATCTGGGGTGGCCCGATTCTTGCCCTCTTCGGCCTCTGGCTCCTGCTTGAGCGTCTTCTCCTGTCGTAAATGCGAGGCTGAAATCGGTCAGTTGGGTCCATGTTTCGCTTGACAGAGCTAGCCCTTCGCCTTAATCTAATAGCGAACAAAAAGCGAATATCGTCATGGCTACTCTTCCCCTCCTGCCCGTCTCGTCGCCCAAACTTATCGGTATCGCCCGGCTCGCAGCTGACGGCGAATCGCTGCGCCAGGGACACGACGTGGAATACTTCACCCTGCCGGTGAAGTCCCTGCTCAATCGCTGCACCGTGGCCCGGATGCCTTTCACCTGGACGATCAATCCTTACCGCGGCTGCGAGTTTGCCTGCAAGTATTGCTACGCCCGTTATACCCACGAGTTCATGGAGATGCGCGACGGCGTGGACTTCGAGCAAAAGATATACGTCAAGCAGCACGCCGCGAATCTGCTGCGGCAGGAACTGCGGCGGGTGAAGCCCGGCGAGGAGATTGCGATCGGGACCGCGACCGACCCGTATCAGCCCGCCGAACGCCGCTTCGAGGTGACTCGCGCCATCCTGGAAGAACTGGTCCGCCATGAAGGGCTCGAGCTTGGCATTATCACCAAAGGCAATCTGATTCTTCGCGATCTGGATCTTGCTCAAGGAACTCGGACGAAGAAACCGGCTGTTTGTAAACCTCACCGTCACTACCTTGAACGTGGAACTGGCGCGCATCCTAGAGCCGAGGGCGCCGCGCCCCGACCTGCGGATGGAAGCCGTTCGCAAATTGAACCAGGCGGGAGTCGCCGCAGGAATAAGTTGCTCGCCCGTGATTCCCGGCATCACGGATTCGCCGCGCGATCTGGAGGCGCTGGTTCGCGCCACTTCCGAAGCCGGCGGGAAACACATATTCGCCAACCCGTTATTCCTAAAACCGTGTTCCGCCGCCGTCTTCATGCCTTTTCTGGAAAAGGAATTTCCGCAGCTGGCAGCGGGCTATCACGAACGCTACAAGGATCGCGCATTTTTGCCCAAGAGCTACGGCAAGCGGATCTCGCAGCTGATGGCACGATTACGGCAGAAGTATGGAATCCAACATCACGACCGTGAGAACCATCAAGTGTCTCCCCCGGCGCGTGCGGAATCGCAGATGAATCTTTTCTGACAGACTGCGCCGGGGCCCCAGCAACCTGCGGATATCTGCTTCGCTGTACGAAGCAGATTTGGGGTCGAAGGACCCTGCCCCGCAGCTCCTCGGGTAATCGATAGTTCGCCGTAGTGCGACGCGCCAACGAATGCTCGGCTGAATAGAGATCCTTCGACTTCGGTAGCTGCTTCGCTAAAGCAGCCACTCCGCTCAGGATGACATTTCTTTTTTGTCATCCCGAGGCCCAAAAAACCTGTCATCCCGAGCGGAACCGGACGATTCGCTTGCGAATCATCCGGTGCAGTCGAGGGACCTGTTTTTGCCGGCAGACTGCGAACCGGGCAATCCACTGACTTCAGCGCGTCGTCTTGACGCGAAAGGAAAGCAGCAACGCTTCACCATCCTCCCGCCACTGCGGCTCGACTATAATCCGATGCTCGACCATGGCATCATCCACCTCATCCCCCATCGGACAACCACCAGGGCATCCTCGCTCCCGGCAACTCCACCAGTTCTGGCAGCGTGTGACGGACGGGCTCGAGCTCAACCAACTCTGGACGCAGTTTCACACCGATGCGCGCGCCAGTTACAGGATGTACCGGCGCGACTATGGGACGCGGGTACGGCAAGAGACACAGCCTCGAAGCTTCTTTCAAACGGTGCAGGAATTTCTCTGGGCCATCCTGGAGAAGCTGAGCCCGGCCCGGCGTGTCCTGCTGTTGTTGGGGATCGTGTTCCTGATTCTCCCCGGTGCGGGTTTCAGTCACATGGGGAAATCGGGAGAGGTAGAGTTTGTTGAAGTCAGTTTTCATTTCTATGCCGGAATTCTGCTGTTCATCGTGCTGATGCTCGAGGTCTCTGACCGGGTGGTGATGAAGCGCGATCTGGAAATTGCGCGTGATATCCAGAGCTGGCTGTTGCCTTCAACTCCGCCGGCGGTGCCGGGGCTGGCGATTGCCTTCGCCACTCGGCCGGCGAACACCGTGGCCGGGGACTACTATGATGTGTTTGCCCGCCCCACGATGGTTCCAGGCGAAACCCGCTTTCTGTTGGCGGTCGCAGACGTTGCCGGCAAGAGCATTCCGGCAGCTTTGCTGATGGCTACGTTCCAGGCCAGTCTCAAGACGCTCTCCGCCATACCCTGCTCGCTGGTCGAGCTGGTCACCGGGATGAACAAGTATGCCTCTACCAATAGTCAGGGCGGACTACGTTTCACCACCGCGTTTCTGGCGGAGTTTGACCCGGTCAGCCGGACACTCACCTATGTCAACGCCGGCCACAACACCCCCATTCTCAGGCGGAGTACGGGCAGCGTGGAACGATTAACTGTGGGAGGACTGCCGTTGGGAATTCTTGCCAACGCCGGCTACGAATCGGCCAGCGTGGTTTTGCAGCCGGGCGATTGGCTGGCGATCTACACCGACGGCGTCGTGGAAGCCATGAACCAGCGCGATGAAGAGTACGGCGAACAGCGCCTGGTGCAAGTGTTAGACGCCGGCGCGACCAGCACTCCTGACGAACTGCTTCGCCGCTTGATGAGCGATGTAGATGCCTTTGTAGGACCGACGCCGCAGCATGACGACATTACGTGCCTGCTGGTGAAAGTGGGTTGATAGAAGCTTGCTACTTTCTTCTGCGCCGGGCGAAGAGCAAACCGAGCGCGGCTCCCAGCAATAATGTTCCGAGCAGTTTCTTCTTGTCGCTAATCGGGATGAACTGGGTGCCGTTGGGACCGACTTCGAAGACACCCACCGGAAGGGCTCCGACTCCACCGCCTCCACCGCCGCCCTCGCCGCGGGCCGTCTTGATTTCCAATCCGCCGCTGCCCGTCCCGCCGCCGAAACCATAGGCGATCTTGGCCACCGGAATAATCGTTTTGTCGCCGGCGACGATAGGTTCTCCGAACACACTCTTCACCTGGGCGCGGGTGGAAAGGCTCTCGTGCAAGGACTGCAGCAAAGTCAAACTGCTCATAAAAAACTCCTTCAAAGTAGCTGGTCAAGGTAGCGCCGGCATCTTGCCGGCTGTCGCGAGGGCGTCTCGCCCTCGCTGCGGAGGGCAGGATGCACTCCGGACAGCCGGCCTCCGGTGCTACGAATTCATTACTTCCGCATACATTCGATGGAACGCGTGCACGCCTTTCTCCTGCTTGATGCTGTAGCGCCCGCGCTGGTAGCTTCGCGAATGCAGATTTTTCTGGACGATCTCGCAGATTCCGACATCCTCAATTTGAATCTGGTCGCTGAACTCGACCGACGCTTTAGCCGTCGCGCTGCCCAGCTGCTCTTCCGGCAAATACCACTCGAAGATCGCCAGCGAGCGTTCCGCCTCGAGTGGAACTACGATATTGAGTGAAACATTGTCGGGATAACAGTTGAGCATCCAATTGGGAAATATCCAGAAATAATCCGTGGTCAGGCTTTCGGCGGCTTCCTGATAGCGGCGCGGCGTGGCGTCTCCCGGCTGCGCCCCACGTATGGGACTGAACTGGCGCACGTGGCGATCGTAGGGCTCGACCTGGTAGGCGGCGTAGTCCAGCTCCCGATTCAACCCGGGATGGACGCTGGGCAAATGATAGCCCTCGAGATAGTTGTCCACGTAGGTCTTCCAGTTGCATTTCATGTCGTAGGTGCGCCGTTCAAAGAGTTTCATTGCGTTGAAGCCGAAACGTCCGGCCTGCGCGGGAAGCTGGCCCAGGCTCTTCATCAGGGGCTGCGCGCCGGGATCAAGATTAACGAAGATGAGATCGAACCATTCCTCGGCCCACACTGGAATCAGGGAGAATTCTTTGGCATCGAATCCGGACTGGCCTTCGAATTCCGGCGCGCTGATGAGGGAGCCATCAAGCGCGTAGGTCCAGCCATGGTAGCCGCAACGGAACAGTTTGCGCGAACCACATCCCTCGGCGGGAGGTCCGGCGCGGTGGCGACAGACGTTATAGAAGCCGCGCAATTCGCCCTCGGTGCTGCGCACCAGCAGTAAAGGTTCGCCGGAGACTTCCGTAGTAAAGAAATCGCCCGGCTTCGCCAGCTGGTCGCGATGCCCAACCACCTGCCAGGTCCGGGCGAAGATTCTTTGTTGTTCTTGGGTGAACACAGCAGGGTCGGTGTAGAAAGGCGCGGGAATCGACCAGGCGCGAGAAATGTCGGAATCAATTTGAACAACCGCTGGGTCAGCCATGCCGGTACATTGTAGCGGACGACGGACAGCGGCCTTCAGCCCGTGGCCCAAATCTATAGAAGGGGAACATTACACAATGGAAATTCTGAGGTCTGAAGTCTGAGGCCGACCTGTCGCGTCCAACTGAGTGTTGTGAAAGAGTTGTTCTCCCGGTCGCAATCTGACACAATTTGTCATTCGGTCGACAAAATCTGACACAAAATTGTGGGAACTGAAGCGCTCCCGGGCGGGAAAGCATGATGACCAAAGGCATGATATCCCATAAGAATGAACCAGCTGCACGGTGGCGCCCAGATTCTTCGGTAACCCCCGCTCTGGCCAGCAAAATGCGAATAAGTAGGCCAGTCGGTCGGGTAAAGACCAAATTTCAAATCGGAGAAGAGGGAAAACGAGATGCGGAAACAGAAGGGCTTTTCACTTATCGAGTTGCTGATCGTGGTTGCGATCATTTTGATCATCGCCGCGATTGCTATTCCAAACCTGCTGCGTGCGCGTATCGCAGCTAACGAATCGTCTGCCGTCAGCGCGATCCGTACCATCAACACTGCCGAAGTTTCGTTTCAGTCGGCTTTCCCGACTGTGGGCTATTCTACCAGCTTGGGCCAGCTTGGACCGGGCGGCGTAGGTGCGACTTGCGGCGCGGGCGGACCAACTTCGACCAATGCTTGCCTGATTGATAGCGTGTTGTCGAACGCCATCACTGCGGGTACGGCGAAGAGTGGTTTCTACTTCGACGAGCTGGGCGTTGTGGGTACAGGCGGCACCTTGATCCTGACCTACGGCGTGGGCGCTGCTCCGTCTGCTTTCAACCAGACCGGTGTGCGCAACTTCTGCTCTTCTGAAGATGGCGTGATCCACTTCAACGTGGGTTCGGCTGGCGCGGCTCCGGTCAACGGCGGCGCGACGGTTTGCACTGGCGCCAGCTACCCCGTACTGCAGTAAGCAAAGTCTTAAACAGCAGTTTGGCGAAGTACCTGGGGGAGGGTACAAGCCAGGAGCATCGGATGGCAACATCCGATGCTCTTTGTTTTTTTGCGCCGTTTTTGTGCCCAGCTCAAAGTCCTAACGCCAAAAATTGTCGCAAGTTGTGACCAATCGAGTCTGCCCGACCAAAAGCCCCTATCATCCCTGGTCTACCCGTGGCTCTAACTCTATCTAGATTAAAGGGACTCGGAGAACATACTTCCCATTCGAGGATTGGAACCCGGAATGCAAGCAATATTGCAACGCTTACGTCTAATATCAAATTTTAGGGCAGGGATTGCGGGGCGGAGTTTCTGATTGAACTATCTCGGGAGGAACATTTGATGCGGAAACAAAAGGGTTTTTCACTTATTGAGTTGCTGATCGTGGTAGCGATCATTTTGATCATCGCTGCGATCGCCATTCCAAACTTGCTGCGCGCACGTATCGCGGCAAACGAATCGTCAGCAGTCAGCGGTATCCGTACGATCAATACTGCCGAGGTGTCCTATTCGATGGCCTTTCCGACGGTAGGATACTCTACCAACATGGGTCAGCTGGGACCGGGCGCCGTAGGTACAACTTGCGGTGCGGGCGGACCAACCTCAACCAACGCTTGCCTGATCGACAGCGTATTGTCGAACGCCATCACCGCCGGCACTGCCAAGAGCGGCTTCTACTACAACCTATTAGGGGTTGTAGGCACGGGTGGTACGCTGAAGTTAACCTACGGCGTGGGCGCTGCACCTTCTGCTTTCAACCAGACCGGTGTGCGCAACTTCTGCTCATCTGAGGATGGAGTCATTCACTTCAACGTCGGTTCGGCGGGCGCGACTCCGGTCACCGGCGGCGCGACAGTTTGTACTGGTGCCACATATCCGGTACTACAGTAAGCAAAAGCTCCACAACAGTTTGGCGAAGTACTCGGGGGAGGGTACGAGCCAGAAGCATCGGATGGCGACATCCGATGCTTTTTTTATTCCCAATCCTATGCCACACGAATGGCAAAGCTGAAACCCGCTAAATTCGCTGCGTTGCAAGCCTGCGTCTAAATCCCGGCGGTTGGACTAGAATATCCAGGCAACTCGACCGAGGCCCACGCCGGTGAGTATTGGGAGGATTCTAGATGCAGAAACAGCGGGGATTTTCACTTATTGAATTGCTGATTGTGGTTGCGATCATTCTGATCATCGCGGCGATCGCCATTCCGAATCTGCTGCGCGCACGTATCGCGGCCAACGAATCCTCCGCAGTTAGCGGGATCCGTACCATCAATACCGCCGAGGTCACGTATTCGACGGCTTTTCCGACGGTGGGCTATTCCAGCAACCTGGGCCAATTGGGGCCAGGCGCTCCGGGTACGACTTGCGGCGCCGGCGGCCCGACCTCAGCCAATGCTTGCTTGATTGACAGTGTGATGTCGAACGCCACTACCGCCGGTACGGCAAAAAGCGGCTATTACTATGGCGAGGCGGGCGTCGCCGGAACCGGAGGGACCCTGATCCTTACCTACGGCGTAGGCGCCGCCCCGTCCGCTTTCAACCAGACAGGAGTCCGCAACTTCTGTGCCTCAGAAGATGGAGTCATTCATTTCAACGTTGGTGCTGCCGGGGCAACTCCGGTCACCGGCGGGGCCACGGTTTGCACCGGCGCTGCGTACCCCGTGCTGTAGCAGCGTAACCGTCTCCGCCTTCTCGCCCAACAGCCGAGGCGGAAAAAGCTAACGCGGCCCTTCTCGGCGGCCTCCTGGTTCTTTGCAAACGGCCAATCCCAATGGGAGCCAATTCCTGTCGCTCTTTGCGACAAAAAGTGTCAGAATCGCTCGCCGCCCGTGCCATCAGGAGCCCCCTTCGGCGTAAATTATTGTTTTTACAGTGATTAAATGAGCCTAAGAGCCACTGGGAGGATTGGCCACAAAAATGCCAATTACATTAGTGAAATGCAACCCATGCAGCAAATTCGAAGCACGAGCTCGAGGGCAGGGTTCTCCCTGATCGAGCTGCTGATCGTGGTCGCGATTATCCTGATTATCGCTGCCATTGCGATTCCGAACCTGCTGCGGGCCAGAATTGCCTCGAATGAATCGTCGGCTGCCTCCTCCGTCCGTAGCATCGCCACGGCAGAGGTAGCCTACAATTCCGCTTATCCGACATTGGGTTACGCGGCTGCCCTGGCGAACCTGGGCGGACCGGCTTCCGGATGCGCTCCGAGTTCCACTACCGCCTGCATCATCGACAGTGTGCTTTCAAGTGGCACCAAGAGCGGATACGTATTCGTGGCCAAAGGCTTTTCTACCAGCGGGGGCACCAACGACGCTTTCGTATCCAGTTCCGCCCCGGCTGCATTCAACCAATCCGGCGTACGTAATTTCTGCATTGTCACAGATGGAGTCTTGCGGAGCAATCCGGGGGTCGGCGGAGGAGTACCAGCGCCAGACGTACCGACTTGCCAGTCCTATGCCGTAGCGCAATAGATAAATCAACAGTTTGGCCTGTACCTGGGGGAGGGTCCTGCGCCATAGAGGGTCCGGACGCAAGTCCGGGCCCTTTTACTTTGGTAACGTCGCGAATCCGGCCCGGTACCTCACTCCGCCAAACGGTTGCCATATAATTTTTCCTGGGCTTCGTCGGATAGCGTCAACGGACGCCTGTGAACCTGTCATGCCTGCAATCGAAATTCTCGGCTCTGGAAAAGACCTACACCGTCGGCTTTTGGCGCAAAAAGCCCAAGCACGCTCTGCGCCCGCTCAATCTGACGGTCGAGGAAGGGGAGATTTTCGGCTTTCTCGGACCGAACGGCGCGGGCAAAACCACCACGCTCAAGCTGCTGATGGGACTGATCTTCCCGACCTCGGGTTCGGCCCGCATTCTGGGCATGGAGATTGACGATCCGCGCATGAAGGCGCAGATCGGCTTTCTTCCCGAACAGCCTTACTTTTACGACTACCTCACCGCCCGCGAATTGCTCGAGTATTTCGGACAGCTTTCCGGGGTTGATTCCAAACAACTGTCAACGCAAAGTGAACGAAGTCCTGCAGCGGGTTGGACTGCCCGATGCCGGAGGAGTGCAGTTGCGCAAGTTTTCCAAAGGCATGCTGCAGCGAGTGGGGATCGCGCAGGCCATTCTGCATGATCCGAAAGTCGTTTTCTTCGACGAACCGATGTCCGGTCTCGATCCCATGGGCCGGCGCGAAGTTCGCGATCTGATGGAGCAACTGAAGCACGAGGGCAAGACGGTATTTTTCTCCACTCACATTCTTTCCGACGCGGAAGCGCTGTGCGACCGCGTCGCCATCATCAACAAAGGCGAACTGCAGGGAGTGGGCGCGGTGGCGGACCTGACCTCAAGCGTTCGATGGCAAGGTGGAACTGGTCTGGCAGGGGACGGCGGTTCCGGCCTCGCTGCGCGCCCTGGGCGCGGAATGCCACGTCACCGGCGATACGGTTCGTGCCATCCTTCCCGAAGCCAGCCAGGATGCCGCCATCGACGCGTTGCGCCGGGAACGGTTGCGCCTGATTTCAGTCACTCCGGTGCGCACTTCGCTTGAAGATTATTTCCTGCAGAAGCTGCAGCCGGCGGCGGCCAGCTCGGGAGCGAGAGCATGAGCGCGCGAATCGTACATATCGCGTCCAACACGTTCCGCGAAGCAGTGCGCGACCGCGTGCTCTATAACCTGATCGTCTTCGCCCTGCTAATGTCGGGCGCTTCGATCCTGGTCGGCCAGATCTCCATCGACATCGAACGCCTGGTGGTGATCAACCTGGGGCTTACAGCAGTGTCTTTATTCGGAATGGTGATTGCCATTTTCATCGGCATCGGGCTGGTCTCAAAAGAAATCGAAAAACGGACGCTCTACACCGTGCTCTCGCGGCCGGTGCGCCGCTGGGAGTTTATCGTCGGCAAGTTTTTCGGCCTGGCTGGTACCCTGGCGGTGAACACTTTCTTCATGGCTATCGGAGTTCTGGTCTCGCTGCTCTATGTATCTCATCATTTTCAGAAACAGGATGGCTGGGTGCTGGTGGCGCTCTATTTCATCGTCCTGCAGTTTCTGATCATCACCGCGCTGACTTTGTTCTTTTCGTCATTCTCGTCCCCGCTGCTTTCGGCGGTGTTCGCGTTTTCCCTGTTTGTGATTGGCAGCTTTTCCGAGGACCTGCGCGGATTCGCCGGCATGAGTCAGGGGGTCACGCGCTGGCTGGCGACGGGTGCGGCATACCTGGTACCGAATTTTTCGGCACTGAATGTCATCAGCTCGGTGGCCCACGCCAACCCGGTCTCGGGACAACTCATTTTCTACAACAGCGCTTACGCCCTGATTTATGCCACCATGGCTTTGTGCGGAGCGGTGCTGGTATTTGAGCGCCGGAACTTGAAATGAAAGCGTCGCGCCAGGTCACAGTTGTATTCAGCCTTCTGCTGATGGTGTGCGTCGCGGCGTCGGTGCTGTTGTTGCGCCGCCTGGACCAGATGAGGAGCAGCGCCACCTTAGAAGAAGTGCTCTACATTTCATCCCCCAAGGCGCTGAAGCGGTTGAGTCTCGGCTACGATGGGCTGTTGGCCGATATCTACTGGACGCGAGCCGTGCAGTACTTCGGCAGCCGGCATCATGAAGGAGCCCGGCGATATGACCTGCTGGCACCCCTTTTAGAGATCACCACCACGCTCGACCCTCACCTGCTGGTGGCGTATGAGTATGGCGCCAATTTCCTGGCTCCGAAATCACCCGCCGGTGGCGGCATGCCGGAGCGTGCCATTGAACTGGAGGAATTTGGGATTCGCCACAATCCCAACGAGTGGCGTCTCTACTACAACGAAGGGTTCATCCGTTACATGGAATTGCAGGACTACGCGGGCGCGGCCGAAGTATTTGCCCGCGGCGCCCAGGTGCCCAATGCGCATCCCTTTCTGGCTATTCTTGCCGGCAAAATGGCGGAGCACGCAGGCGATCAGCAGATGGCCAAGATGATGTGGAGCGCGACCTACCAGACCACAAAAGACAACACCGTCCGCGCCAACGCGGCCGCCCACTTGCGCGCTCTGCAATCCGACGAAGACGTGACCAACCTCGAGCTGCTCACCGGCCGCTACCAACAACAGACCGGCCATTTTCCATCGAGTTTTTCCGAACTACAGACCGCGGGCTTACTGCGCGGCACGCCAGTCGATCCGCTGGGACATCCCTACAAGCTGATGCCCGAGGGCCGCGTGGAAGTGCGTGAGCCCGACGATCTGCCGTTTATCCAACGGGGACTGCCTCCAGGCTATGTTCCGCCGCTCGCGCCCAAGTTCCTGCCCGCAGATTAAAAACTCATTCCAGCTTTTAGGTTCCGAAACATCCCGAACCCTCTGTCATCCCGACCGCAGCGAAGCAAAGGGAGCGCAGTGTAGGACCTGCTGTCCGTGGCGCGATCACGACCTGACGAGCACGAATCAAATTCAGATCGAGGATTCGCAGGGTCTGGTTTACGTAGCGCCGGCATCCTAATCGACTCCGCTGAGGCAGGCTTGGCCGACTGTTACCGAGGCGACTCGCCCTCCGCGCGGTGGGCGAGACGCCAACCGGACAGGCTCCGGGACGGCGGCGCTACTTAGCGAGTGCCGGTTGCTAGGAGCATTCTTTCGCCCCTTCAGGGCTTAGCCAGCTCGGGCTTTTGACCCCACGGCTTACGCCGTGGGCTGTATTCTTTCGCCGCTGCGCGGCTCTCGCGGCTTTACAAAGTAGCGCCGGCATCCCTTCGACTGCGTTCAGGGGAGGCTTTGCCGGCTGTCTGGATGGCATCCTGCCCTCCCACGGTGAGCGAGACCACCGGACAGCCTCGGGAGGGCGGCGCTACTTTTGCCCATCATTTCGCAAGTTGAAGGAATTGTGTCAGCACAACGCGGGCGGGGCGCCCGCGCCACACTGGGGTGCATCACATCTGGGTGCGGCGCAATGTACGATGATCGTAGCGCAAATGAAAATCAACACTCTTCGATTTCTCATCGTTATGCTGCCGCTGTTATCGCCAGTCGCAGCCGACTCGCGTCCCGATGTTCACGCGATCGCGCAAGCCGTAGACAACCACTACAACCACCTGCAAACCTTGCAGGCTGAATTTACCGAGACCTATCACGGCGCCGGAGTTGAGCGCACAGAATCGGGATCGCTTTGGTTGAAAAAACCGGGCAAGATGCGCTGGGAATACCGTTCTCCCAAAGAGAAGCTTTTCTTGAGCGACGGCAAGGATGCCTGGTTCTACCTGCCCGGAGATCACCAGGTGCGTCGAACCTCGGTCAAGAAGCTGGACGACTTGCGATCACCGCTGGGGTTTCTTCTGGGTAAGACTCGGCTGGAAAAGGAGTTGGACGGACTCTCGCTGGCTCCCGACATGACTCCCCTGACCCCGGGAAACATTGTTCTTCGGGGAGTGCCCAAGGCCATGGCCGACCGCATCCGCGAAGTTATTCTGGAAATCACGCCGGACTTACCACATTGTCCGCATCCAATTTGAAGAGGCTGATGAATCGGTAACCGAGTACCGCTTCAGCGACCAAAGGGAGAATGTCGCCATTGCGGACCAACGCTTCAAATTTGCCGCTCCTCCGGGGGTCGAGGTCATCGACGGAGATTTTGGACAGTAAGCGCTGGCGACAGGTAACACTATTGTTTACAATCATTTAAGCGACGTCTTGCCAGGCAGGTCCGGCCTCGTTACCACGGATATGTCTGAGGATGCACTCATTAGGCCATATTCACGGCAGGTCAACACTTCCGAATGCTAGACTTGGGAGGGAAGAGGGGTAATCAGAGCAGGACATGGCCCAATTTCTGGTAAAAGTCGCGGACGATCGCGGGCACATGGCGCAGCAGGTGGAGCATGGTTACTCGGAGTCCGAGGTTCGCGAGCGCTTCGTACAGCAAGGTTACCTGGTCTATTGGGTAAAGCCGAGAGGGACTGTTTTCCGGCGGCAAGTTGCAACTGGGCGGACGGAAGGTCAAGCAAAGCCAGTTCGTGATCTTCAACCAGCAGTTTCTGACCTTGATCAAGGCCGGACTGCCGATTCTGAACTCTCTGGATCTGCTGATCAAGCGGCAGAAGGACGGCAACCTGAAGGCGCTGCTGCAGAACGTTCGCGAGCGGGTAAAGAGCGGCGAACTGCTCTCTGATTCTTTCGCGGCGCAAGGCGTTTTTCCCCGGATCTATACCACCACGCTGATGGCGGGCGAAAAAAGCGGCAACATGGAAGAAGTGCTGGGCCGCTACATCGCCTTCCAGCGGCTGGCGTTGACGTTCAAGAAGAAGTTGGCGGTGTCGCTGGTCTATCCCGCACTGCTGGTCACGATGGTTGCTGGTGATGCTGGTATTTCTGGTCACCTACGTTGTGCCCGAGTTTGCCAAGCTCTTTGAAAATCTTAATGCGCAACTTCCGGCCATCACGGTAATGATGCTGGCGGTAGGCACGCACGCGCAAAAGTATGCTTCCTCTTATCGCCGTCGGAGTGTGGTCGCTGGTACTGATTGTGTTTTGGCGGTGGAAGAGCTACCGATCGCGGCGCCGAGCAGCTGGATAGTCTGATTTTGAAGCTGCCTTTGCTCGGCGAAATATGGCTGAAGTACCAGGTGGCGAATTTCTCGCGCATGCTTTCGACCCTGCTGGCCGGCGGTTTACCTCTGGTGCCATCGCTTGAAACGGCCGGAGCTTCGATGAGCAGCCGGCGCATCCTGAACGGCATTGCCGAGTCCGCGGCCCGGGTGCGCGAAGGCCAAACGCTTTCCGGAAGCCTGGAACAGCAGAAGATGTTTCCCGAGCTTTCGGTGGAGATGATTGAAGTGGGCGAATCCACCGGAGCTTTGCCGGCCATGCTGAACTCGGTGGCTGAGTTTTATGAAGAGGACGTGCAGACGGCGCTAGGCGCGACCATGGCGCTGATCGAGCCGGTCATCCTGATTATCATGGCGGTATTCGTTGGCGGAGTGTTGATTTCGCTGTATATGCCGATCTTCTCGTTGGGGGCGAACATTCACTAACGGAAGTCGGCGCCCGAGCGCTGGCAGGAAGAGTTTTGGAATGGCAAATATGGCTGAAAACAAACCAGTGGTTGCGCACGGTGGAAATGGCGGAGCCCGACTCGCGCCCGCCGCCCCACGTCGACGACCTGGAAAAGGCCCAGGACGTGGCCCGGCGCTATCGCTGCGAGTTTGTCGACCTGCACAACTTCCAGCTCCACCACGATCTGTTCAAAAAGATCCCGGTTGACCTGATGTTCCGCTACAACTTCATCCCTCTGGAAGAGACCGAGGACGGACGTCTGGCCATTGCCATCGCCGATCCCAGCCAGCTGATGATGATCGACGAGATCAGCCTGCTGCTGGGCAAGCGCATCCTGACCAAGGTTTCCACCCTGGCGCAGATCAGCGAGATCCTCAAGAAGACGGAACAGTCGAAGCGTGTACTGGAAGAAGCCAGCGAAGGCTTCACCCTGGCGGTGTGTCAGCGAAGACGAGGCCGGCGGCGAAGACAGCATTTCCATCGACCGCCTGACCGCACAAGGCGACATCAGCCCGATCATTCGCCTGGTCGATACCACGATCTTTACCGCGCTGCAGCGTCGAGCCAGTGACATTCACATCGAAACTCGCGACGATTCGGTGTGCATCAAGTTCCGCATCGACGGCGTGCTGACGCAGGCCATGCCGCCCATCGGCAAAGAACATCACTCCACCATCATTTCGCGCATCAAGGTGATGAGCGAGCTCGATATCTCCGAGCGTCGCGTTCCGCAGGACGGCCGCTTCCGGGTGAAATACGGCACTCCCGAGCGTCCCATCGACTTCCGCGTGTCCATCATGCCTTCGATTCACGGCGAGGACGCAGTGCTGCGCGTACTCGACAAAGAGTCGATGAGCGAGAAGTTTCACAAGCTGGTTCTCGACGTGGTCGGCTTTGATGCGGACGATTTGAGAAAATTCCGGCGCTACATCGCCGAACCTTACGGCATGGTGCTGGTGACCGGGCCGACCGGCAGCGGCAAGACCACCACGCTTTACGCCGCGGTCAGCGAGATCAAGACCGAAGAAGACAAGATCATCACCATTGAAGATCCGGTCGAATATCAGATTCGCGGCATCACCCAGATTCCGGTCAACGAAAAAAAGGGATCTGACCTTCGCCCGCGGATTGCGTTCCATTCTGCGCCACGATCCGGACAAGATCATGGTGGGCGAAATCCGCGATACGGAGACCGCCCAGATTGCCATCCAGTCAGCGCTCACCGGCCACCTGGTGTTCACCACGGTTCACGCCAACAACGTTGTGGATGTAATCGGACGCTTCCTGAACATGGGAGTCGAGCCCTATAACTTCGTCTCAGCATTGAACTGTATTCTGGCGCAGCGGCTGGTCCGGTTGATCTGCGAGTCCTGTCGCACGGTGGTGCATTATCCGTCCGAAGTACTGGAAGCCAGCGGCCTGGATCCCGAACAGTGGTCGAAGGTGGCGTTCTACGAAGGCCAGGGTTGCATCGAGTGCGCTGGCACCGGATTCCATGGTCGTACCGCAATCCATGAACTGCTCGATCTCAGCGACCGCATCCGGGAAATGATTCTGGCCAAGAAACCGACTTCGGAGATTCGCCGCGCCGCCCGTGAAGAGGGTATGCGCTTCCTCCGCGAGTCGGCTCTCGACAAAGTCAGGCTGGGAATGACCACGCTGAAGGAAATCAATAAAGTCACGTTCATCGAGAACATGCGGTAGAGCCAGTCGTCGGCGGTCAGTCTTCAGTCGTCGGGAAAACCCTTCCGGAGTGTGTGCTGCATTGTGCTGACGACTGATGACCGACGACTGACGACAGATTTCGTTCGCGTTCTCCCTCTTGTCGGTGTCGGGTTTGCCCTCCGCGTGCTGGTCATTTTTTATCTCGTCCACGTCAAACCCGACGCTCTTTCCTGGGGAATCAATGAAGCCGGCGGGATTGCGCGCTGGATTGTGTTGAAGCACTCGTTCTCAACTCCATTTCATGATGCCTCCGGCCCCACCGCCTGGCTGGGACCGATTTACCCCGCAGCGATCGCACTCTCTTATTGGATTTTCGGCGTCGCCACTCCGGCGTCAGCTTTGGCCATGATGATCTTCAACGCCACCTGCTCAGCACTTGCCGGGTGGGTCGTATACGCAATCGCGAAGCGCGTCATGAACGATAGGGCCGGCCTGATCGCCGGCTGGTTGTGGGCCCTGTCACCATACCTCATGCTTATGCCATTTCTTTTATGGGACACCAGTCTTGCAGCGCTGGTTCTGGGATACGCGTTTCTGCGTACTCTCGAACTGGACGACAATCCGCTCGGCGATCCAGGCATTCGAGATTGGATCATTTGCGGTGCAGCCTGGGGCTTTGCGGGCCTGGTCACTCCTTCTCTGCTCATCCCCTTGCCGTTTGTGCTGGTGTACCTGGCGGTGCGCAAAGAGCGCTGGATGCCATCCGCAGCCCTTGTCGGAGCTGCGTTTCTGGTTCTGGCCCCATGGCTGGCGCGCGACTATGTTGTCTTTCACCGGATCTTTCCAGTGCGCAGTAACGGCCTGGCGGAAATTTACTTCGGAAATGTCGGGTTCGATGCCCATCCCCTGGGACCAAGCATGGAGTATCAGCGATTAGGGGAAGTGGCATTCGTCACCCTGTACGGATCGCGATTGATGGAGTACGTGGAGCAGCATCCCGGCAAGTTCGTCCGCGACTCTCTGCGCCGGGCGGTAGATTTCTGGTTCCAGCCTGGCGGTTTCTGGCCGCTCACTTTGCTGATCGAACTGGCGGCGCTGGCAGCTCTGGTGCTGTTGTTTCGCCGTGCCTCGCATGGAGTGGGCCTGTTCCTGGTCATGCTTGCCGTCTACCCATTGGTTTATTACGCTTCGCAGGTGTTCTCCCGCTTCCGGCACCCCATCGAGCCCTTGCTCTACGGGTTGGCCGGATGTTCTCTTTCGCAGCTGCGAAGGACGAAATCGTGACCGTTAAAATGCAGATGTTTGGGAGTCAAAAAGTGGAAAAAGGTGGCAATGGTGCCATAGCGGAACCCGGCACAAATCGGCTCTTGCGCCGTTTGTTCAAAGCGGACAGTGCCCTTCCGGCTATTGTAATTGCACGCCTTACCGCGTTTTACTTGTTAAGATAAGCATGAGCGATGAATCCTTTTCCCAAGCCTGGATCAAGACCCAAGCTGGCCTGTGAGATCTCCGCTGACCGGGTGCTGGCCGGCCGGATTTCAGAGAACGGCGGACGCGCGCTGGAGGCGTGTGCCTCGAACGAACTCTCGCCTGGCAGCGTGGTGCCCGACCTGATGGAGACCAACCTGCGCCAGCCGGACGGGGTATTCGAGGCGCTGCGCGACACCCTGACCAGTCTGGGAGGGCGCTCGCGGGATGTGATCGCGGTGCTGCCCGATGCCGCCGTCCGTGTGGTGCTGCTCGACTTCGAGACCCTGCCCCCAAAGCGGGAGGAAGCTGAGAGCGTAGTCCGCTTCCGGTTGAAGAAATCCTTGCCCTTTGACGTGGAAAAGGCCAAGGTTTCCTATCATGTGCAGCCCTCAAACGGCGCAGTACGCGTTATCGCCGCTGTGGCATTGCTGAATGTGATCGAAGATTACGAAGCGGCGTTTCGGCAAGCCGGCTTTGAGCCGGGAATAGTCATGCCCTCCATGCTGGCGGCGCTGGGAGCAGCCAACGCGCAGCAACCCTCGCTGGTCATTAAAGTGGATGCCCGTACCACCAGCATTGCCATCCTCGATGGCCAGCAACTGCTTTTATTTCGGACGCTGGAGAACGCGCGGGGAGTCACTGTTACCGGCGAGCAATTGGCCGAAGAGATTTATCCCTCAGTAGTGTTCTTTCAGGATACCTATCATCTGAATATCAGCCAGATTTTCGTGGCCGGTCTGCCAGAATCAGGGGGCGCCGCGCCAGCGCTGCGAGCCCAGACTGGCGCCCAGGTTACGGACCTGGTGTCCGCGTCGCAGTTGGGGGGTGGTGTAGGGACGATTCCAAAGTGGAGAATGGCCGGGGTGGTCGGGGCCCTGCTTTCCTGAGTATGCGTGTTGACATCAATCTCGCGAGTCATCCGTACGAAGACTCCGGGTCTTTGTGGTTCCGGTGGGGCGGCACCTTGGCCGTGCTTGGGCTGTTTACACTGATTCTTCTCTACAGCATGCTGGCAGGGTGGGCGGCGGCCCGCAAGGATCGCAGCCTGATCGCCCAGCGCGAGGACCAGATTGCGGTCCGCGATCAGGAGAAAGCCCGGGCGGAAGCGATTCTCAACCTGCCGGAAAATCGCACGACTCGCGACCGCTCGCAGTTCCTCAACGACCTGTTCCTGCGCAAGGCGTTTTCCTGGACCAAGGTCTTCGAAGATTTGGAGCGAGTGATGCCCGCCCGGTTGCACCTGGTTTCGATTCAGCCGGCCATGGCGCCCGGCAACCAGCTGGCCATCAAGATGGTGGTCGCGGGAGAATCGCGGGAGCGGGCGCTCGAGCTGGTGCGGAAGATGGAAAGTTCGCAACGCTTCCAGCAGACCCAGATCGAACAGGAGCAAAGCCAGACCGGTATTACGCCCGGAGACAACGTGCAATTCGATATCAGCGCCGTCTACGTGCCCGAGCTGGCGGATGCGGACAAGAGGAGTACGCCCTGATGCCCGACGTTCGCGATGTCCGCAAGAAAGTGAAGGTTGCGATTGCCGCTTTACTCGCCGTGGACGTGGTCGCGGCGGTGGTGCTGTTTTCTCCGCTAGTGGGATCGGAACAGTCGCGTCGCGACCAGCTCAACCAGCTGTGGAGAGAGTTGCAGCAGAAGACGCATGAAGCCGAACCGCTGCGCGACATTGACAAAAAAATCGCAACCGCGCACCAGCAGATCGACGATTTCTACAAGAACCGCTTGCCCTCGCAGGATTCGGCGATTTCTGAGGAATTGGGCAAGGTGGCAGGACAGAACCGGGTCAAAATCGGGCAGATTCGCTATAAGCAGAAGGATTCCGACGCGGTGGGCTTGCGCCCGCTCGAGATTCAGGCTGACTTCTCCGGCGACTATCTGCAATTGGTGCGTTTTATCAACGCGCTGGAACGCGACCCGCTGTTTTTCATCATCGACAGCGTGGAACTGGCCGGGGAGCAGGGCGGCATGGTCAAGCTGCAATTGAAGCTGGAAACTTATCAGAAGGCGAGTTCCTGATGCAGTTGGGAACGGAGAACCGGAACAAGACGATTGCGGCTATCGCCCTCACGGTGTTGGCCGTGATCTTCACCGTAGTGCGTTTCCTGCCCGACTCTCCCGCATCAGCGAAGTCTCCCGCACCAGTGCCGGTAGCGCTGCCCAGCACCCATCCAACCATCATCCGCAAAAGCGCAAACGGCAAAAAGGTAGGTATCACGGCAGTGCGTTCGCTCGACCCCACTCTGCGTTATGACTGGCTGAAAGCCAGCGAAGACACCAAGTATGAAGGTGCGGGGCGAAACATTTTCCAGGCCCAGGTAGAGATTCCAAAGATGGTGGCGAAGGTTCACGTCCCGGAGCCGCCTCCAGTTCCCCAAGGTCCGCCACCTCCGCCGCCTATCAATCTCAAATTTTTCGGATTCGCCAACAAGCCGGGTGAACCCAAAAAGATTTTTCTGTCGCAGGGAGAAGATGTCTTCATTGCCGGGGAAGGCGACATCGTCGATCGCCGCTACAAGATTCTGCACATCACTCCGGTGTCGGTCGAAGTCGAGGATGTGCTGAATAACAACCGGCAGAGCATTCCTCTAACCCAGGGGTAGAGGCAGTCATCAGTCGGCAGTCGTCGGCCTGTGGTCGTTAGTCGTTGGCAACAGCCTGACCTACGTCCTCTCCGACTCAAAGACTGATCCAGAAGATTATTAATGAGCAAGAATAAACTGCCAACGATCACGCCAAGGGCGAAAGGCCAACGACCAAAGGCCAACGATCAAAGGCCAACCGGTTTCCTGCCTCGCCGTTCTGAGCGAGGATACATTTTGCTCATGCTGATGTTGTTCGTGACCTTGCTCGCGATTGCGGCGGCGGCGCTTGCTCCCACGATAGCTTTCCAGGTGCGGCGTGAGCGGGAAGAGGAAATGATCCATCGTGGCGTGCAATACTCCCGCGCCATCCGGCGCTACGTAAAAAAGACTGGACGGTATCCCTCGCGCCTTGAGGAGCTGGAAAATACCAACAACATTCGCTTCCTGCGAAAACGTTACAAGGATCCCATTACCGGGAAGGATTTCAAACTTCTGCACGTAGGTGATGTGCAATTGATGGGCGCGGCCGGCATTGCCGGAGCCGCTTCCGTCGGGGGCGGAATGGTGCCTGGCGCCTCTCCGCTCGGCGGGGCGACCGCAGCGGGCGGGCCCGCAGCCGCAGCTGCCGCCAGCATGTTGCTCGGCGCTGCGGCAAATCAGAGGGCTTCAGCGACTGGCGCAACTCCTGCACCGGATGGCGCGGCGGACACTCCCGGTCAGGATGCTGCTGGACAGGCCCATGCAGGGCCGTCAGACCAGTCTTCAGGCCAGTCTCAGGAACAAACCCTGGAATCCAAGTCTGGGCAGGGCGGATCGAGCGCCAGTGGCGACAAGTTATCCAGCACGGTTTTCGGCGGCGGACCGATCGTGGGTGTGGCCAGCATCAGCAAAGCCCAGACCATTCGGGAATTCAATCGCAAAAATCACTACAACCAGTGGCAGTTTATTTACGATCCGACCATGGATCGCGGCGGCTTGATTACAACTCCCGCGCAGCCCCCGTTGCAGGTAAGCGCTCCCATTCAGCAGCAGAATTCGTCGGGACAAAATTCTTCGATGCCGGGGGCTTCAGGCTTTGGAACCTCAAATTCCGGGGCATCGGGTTCTTCCAACGGGCCCCAGAGTCCGCAGCCGGACCAGCCCGCCCAGCAACAGCAATAAGGACTTTCTTTGGTCGCTGCCTAGAGAACGCAGAGCCGCAACTTCCTTGGTGATACTTCGTGTCCTTGGTGGTTGTTGATTTTCGTGGCCCCGGATGCAAAACCGCAGCCGCCGTCAACCGGCTGCCCGAAATTTCCTGCCGAATATAAGTTGTTATGAATAATTACGACCAGTAGTCAGTTTACTGGTTGTCAGTTCCCAGTGCTGTCCAAAGCATCCGATTCTAGCGGCTGGCCTGTGCCTCCATGATCTGCTCTATTTCAATAACTCCTACCCATTGTCCGTGGCGGGCTTCCGTGTAGACCAGGTTTCCACCCAGCATTTGGGCCGCTGCGGCAGGCGGCACATCGCGATGATACCCGAAAAAACGTGTCTTCCATTCCTGCCACAATCGCCAATTCTCGACCAGGGAGTGCGCGGGCTCATACTTGGTGGAAAACACCAGGGCGACTTCAAAGCGCGATCGTAGGTCGGCGGCCGACATGACTTGCTCTGCCGAGAAGTCTTCGATTCGCACCACCCGCATCGGGCGGGTGACATAGCCAAGATAGGGATGGCTCAATTCGTCACTAGCCGGCCACGCGGTCAAGACTCGTGCCATGGGATAGCGCGCCTCCAGGAACTCTTCCGCACGCTGGTGCAGGAGAATGTAATCGCGGTACGCCAGGTTATCTTCCGGCGCGAACCCGTAGGGCGGATTGGTGAACCATCCGGCCACAAAAGCCAAAGCTACGATGATCACCACGCTTCGCCACAGGCGAACCCTGCGCCACAGAGTAGAAACGCAAACCAGGATCACCAACGGAACCACCGGCAGCATGTAACGCGCCAGTTCGGCTCCGCCCACCACCGCCATCGCCAGGACGTACGCGACGATTACCGAAAGCATGGCGAACTGCGTGTTCAAGGCGATACGGCGGACGCTCCTGGTGGGCGCCTTCGATGCTCTCGGCCTGGAGGGGAGGCAACCACATGGCGAACAGCGCAGCCAGCATCAGCAGCAGCAGATGAAAGTAGCCTAAGGTTTGCCAGAGGCGAATGAGCAAAGCCAGCAGTATTCGCAGAGGCTGAAGCGTGCCCTCGACGTTATAACGGAAAAATTCCGGATTGCCGAAGACAAAACCGGTTCTCATATAGTGGTAGGCATACCATGCAGAGAGCGGCAAAAGCGGAAACAGAAGCGCAAACGGATTCCGGAGATGGCGACGAAAAACAAATCGCCACTCGTTTCCATCTTTAAAACGCAAACGCCGAGACCCGAGATCCCACGCCAGCAGCGCCAGCGGCGCCAGAATGGCGGTTTCTTTGGACATGGCCGCGAGCGAGAACCAGGCCCCGGTTTCCCAGGTCCTGCCTCTCACATATCCGTGCAATCCCCAGAACGTGAACCCTGCCGCCACCAGGTCGAGATGGACGAGCGAGCTCTGCGCGAAGAAGACTGGATACAACGCAGTGCAAACTGTGGCGGCAATCGCGATTTCAGTATTTGCCACCTCCTTCGCCAGGCGAAAAAGGCCAAGCAGCGAAAACGATGCGGCCAGGAGCATGGCGGTGCGGCTCACAACCGGCGCGTAGCCGGCGATCTTCCACCACAGCGCCAGATAGGCCAGCACCAGCGGAGGATGAGCATTGGATGCAGTGGAGTGCGGAATCAGGCTTCCACTCAGCAGCAGATCGCGCGCAGCCGGCACGTAGTATCCCGCCTCGTCCCAGAAATACGGCAGCCGCATCAGGGGCGCGTGCAGCGCCAGAAGCACCGCAAAGGTCAAGGCAAAGATGAGCACGGGCTGGGTGCCGCGCGAGGGGTGGCGAGAAGTTCTCAAAGCGGTCGAGGTACTCTGCCGGCGGCTAGTGCACCGGACCGGGAGCCATCATACGCGGATCCAGCTTGATTTCACCAAACGTGCTTTCGTACCCGGCCACATTCTGCTGCAGGATGGCCGATAACGCTTTCGCCTGCTGCGGACTTAAATAGATGCCCTGAAAATTGCTGACATCCACCTGGGTCTCGCTTTGCTGATGGAGGGTACCGAAGACCAGGAAGAAATCCCAGACGTTCACCCGCACCTGCACGCTGTTCGCATAGTTCTCACGATAGTCGCCGACGTTGGTCAATTTGATGTTGGGCTGAGTTGGATTCGACATAGGAGAGTCAGTGTAGCGGGATTGTGAGCGAGAAACAAAGTCCCGCGAACGCCCACTACCGCATCGACACACTTAGGGGCGAACGCCCTCGTCCGCCCGGCGGACCGAAAGCTCGGCGGCAGCCAGGCGAGCTGCAGCCAGGCTCCGCTGCAGCCGGCGAGCTTCGCTCGCCCGCCCAGATGAGGACATCTGGGCCTACGTGAGCGTCGGCGAGGATGTGACCATTAATGCGGCCGCAGGCGCAGGAACACAATTGCGCTGACCGGGTGATCGCCATAAATCGGCTTCAACACATCGGGCACGCCGTACCAGGTAAATTGCGCGCCGAGCGCGGTAGACAGGTGGGGAACGTGTCCTACTTCACGTTCGTAGCCTGCGGTGTAGGCCTGCACCCGGGTGAAATAGCGCTCGTTGAATCCGGGCGGCTCGGGACTATCGTCCAGAAGAAGTTCATTGGTGCGATCCACATTTTCGATGCGAGTCCATACATAGTTGCGTTCCAGAAACCGCAGGGTCGATTCCAGCAAATAGCTGTTGCCGACATTGCCACCCGAAACATCCTGATTTCTTCCCCAGAGCGCGAGCGACGCCCAGTTGCCCTTTTGCAATGGGCGGTTGTATTGCACTGACGCCGTCATTCGCCGGACGTCTTCAGCCGGCGGCCAGCGCCTCCGGACTGTGCAGTTGCGCAATCGAATATTGCAGGCTCCAGTTCTGGCCGGGATTGGCGGTCACCCGCGTGGACCAGGAATCAATTTTTCCGGAATTGATGTTCCAGCGGATTCTCGTCAGGCTCGCGTCCATGAAAGCCCGAGGCCTCCAGACGCAGATTGCGATACGCAACACCCAGCGTGACCACGTCCGCTGCGATGTGGGTGGAGTCCTGGAGATGATGTCCCAGCGGCGCGATGGGATCTTCTGACGCCGAGGCGCGGTGAGGATAGGCAATCGGTCCCATCGCCGGATCGCCCATGGGAGCGGCGTAGACCGACAACAGCGTGTGCTCGCCGAGCTTGTAGTCATACAAAGCGGCCAGCTCCATGAAGAAATCATGGGGATGTTGTCCGTCCACGATGGGCCGGCCGAAGGCGGTTTCGCCCTGCTGGAAAAGTTCGGGATAGCGCCGGCTCGAAACCGTGGCGGGCTCGAAGCTGAGCATGGTCCTGATGGTCAGCGTGCCCTTGCCGAATTTTCGTTGCGCCATCGGCATCCACCAATTGGTGGAAAACAATTTGTCGCGCCCCGCGGCCCGGTCTGCTGCATCTCGATCAGAAAAGCTTCGCCGTGAAACATTAGCGTCCAACTTCCCTTGGTGGTCATCAGCATGGAAAAGGGAGTGGAGTTGGGCTCCGCATCGGTGCCCGACGTCGCATGCTGCAACAGTGAGTCAATGAGCGAGTGCGGTTGCATGTCCGCCATCTCGTCAGTCATGCCCTCCATTCCCTGCATCGACGGGTTGGAGCCGGTTTGCCGGCTCATGTTCATTTCGTGGGTATCGCCATCCTGACCGTATGCCTGTGGGATTGATATCAGGAATGACACACCCACAAGCAGCACCGCGACGAAATGGAAAAACATTATCCGCACCAAAAATCTCCGCTCTGGATCGGCCATAGCTGATTCGCGTTAGGGAATGGACTGGGCAATCCGCGATCCGGACCGGTACGACCTCAGTCGTGCTACACGTTTCCCAAAGCAGTCCGGCTGCTACGCGGGTCTTTCATCGCAGCACTATTCCGCAGTGATAGTGATATGGAGTCTAGACGCGCAGAGGAAGGTTGAGAGGTGGGTCCGGAGATGAGATCGCTAAACTACGAAGACTTGGGCGGAAGTCGGTCGCCAGAACAGGACTCAGTTCGACCGGCAAACGCAGATCAGTGGAATCCAGTTGTGCGCTGAGCGGAATTTGCAGGATCGCCGAATCGTGTCCGCTCTGGCAGCAGCGGTAGCTAACGGGCTGAGGAGCGGGAACAGAACCATGCTGATGGCATCCTGCCGGCCGTTCGGCCGCCGCGATCATCGGCGACATTAGTTGGCCCATCAGGGAGACGGCAACGGTCATCGCCAAAAACAGAACCGCCAGCCAGTTTGATTTAAGCACCGCCATCTGAGGTATGCGATGCGACATCCAGCGTGAAGGATACAAATGTAAGCAACGCATCGGTTAAAATAATTGGGCTTCCAGCTCCTGGCGACTAGCGAGCAGCCGGAAGGTGGAAGCTGAAAACAGGCCGGGATGGCGGAATTGGCAGACGCGTTGGACTTAGGATCCAATGCCCAAAAGGCGTGCAGGTTCAAATCCTGTTCCCGGCACCAGCGTGTCAGATTCGGCCCGCAGACCACAGGCTTGAAAACAGGGGAGCACGCGAAGCAGCGAACCCCAATATCTAAAGCCGCGCTGCTCTCAGCGACCTGTTGGCCCGGCCTCCACGCCGCTTCCAGACCCTGTCCCGCCAAAAGCCCGCCCGGATCGATTCTCTCCGCTGCTCTTTAAGGCTGTATCTGATTCAGTCCCAGATAAACGGCCCAACCGGCGATCACCAGGATCATGGCTCCCGAAGTAGCACCCAGCATTTTCACCAGAGGAGTGATCTTGTTCACCTTGGCCATCAGTTCCATCTGGTCCTTGTGCCATCGCCGAGGCAGACTCATCGAGGAAAAGTTGATCGTCCTCTTGCATGGTCAGAGTGCTGCGGTAGATGAGAAGGATAATCAGAACGCCGGTCAGTACGCCCCACACGATCAGCAGCCATAACAATCCTGGAGTCATAGACCACCTCGGTACTGATGTCGAGCCGTTCCCGAAGGCTTGTTGCGGATGTGGTTGTGGCCCCACAACCAGCTCTCAGGAGAAGGGCCCCAACGCGGAATTATAGACCTGTTGGCAAGATCCGGCGGGTGTTTTTGGTCTGCATCGTCGGGTCCGCGCGGAGTCATCTAATAGGCTGGTAATTATCTGGTCAGGTAACCAGGCTGAAAACATCGTCCTGGTGGATTTTGCAGGCTGCGCACGGCGGCTGAGCTTTGCTATAATAATAATCGAGTCCTTTCAAGGAGATACCAATGGCGACGACAACGACCCCGGAAGTGAAGCCAGCAGAAACAAAAAAGGCACCGATCAGCCTGACCGCCGAACGCCGTCGCCAAGGTCAAGGAGATCATGGCGCAACAGAACCCTGTTCCGGCCGGCCTGCGCGTGGGCGTGGTGGGTGGCGGCTGCTCCGGTTTCTCCTACTCCATGCAGTTCGAAAACGGCGCCGGCATGATGGACAAGGTTTTCGACATGGACGGCCTGAAGGTCTACGTGGACGCGACCTCCGTGATGTACCTGAACGGCTGCATCGTGGACTACGTCGAGACCCTCGAAGGCGCGGGCTTCAAGTTCGAGAACCCGAACGTGAAGAGCACCTGCGGCTGCGGATCATCGTTCAGCGTGTAAGTTCTGCAGAGTTTCGCGAAAGCCTCGTCGCAGCGCGGCGAGGCTTTTGCTTTTGTAGCGCCGGCATCCCGTCGACGGGGCTCAGGGCACGCTCGCCGGCTGTCGCGAGGGCATCTTGCCCTCGCAGTGGGGGCGGGACGCCCCACGACAGCCGCCGGGACGGCGGCGCTACGAAATTCCCATCAAATGGCAGGAGTGCGTCTTCACCACCAGCCAGACTTCGCGTCCCGGCTGTAGCTGCAGAGAATCGCGAGCCGCCAGCGTGAGGTGGACTTCCATCTCCACTCCGCAATCACTTTCGCGACCACGATCACGTCGCGCTGCGCCAGGGAAACGACTCTGCCAGGAATAATGTTGCGGGCGCTCAACCCGACCGGTTGAAGCGAAGCCAGCAGGATATCTCCGGCGCGAATTCCGACCCGCAACGCCGAACCTACCTCCGCCCGCACCAGCGGCGTTTCCAGTTCAACGTCGCTGCCGGCCAGCCGGCAGGCCATGGTGCCTCGATTCTTCGTGAGCGGCAACCACCGTGGCGTCGAAAATGTTCTCGAAGCCGGCCAGTTGCGCCACGGTTTCCTGACGCGGCGCGGTCATCACCTCATGGGGTGTCCCCTGCGCGATAGACCGGCCGTTTTCCAGCACGATCACTCGTTCGCCCAGCGCGAAAACTTCTTCCCGGCTGTGGGTGACGTAAACGATCGGGAATGCGATGCTCCTGGTTCCAGGCGCGCAGATCATCGACGATCTTGGACTTGGTGGCCGCATCCAGCGCCGCCAGCGGTTCGTCGAGCAGCAGGATTGTCGGGATCGATCACCAGGGCGCGGGCCAGCGCAACTCTCTGCCGCTCTCCACCGGAAATCTGTCCGGGCCGGCGCGAGCGCAGATGCGCAATGCGGAATGACTCCAGGATGGCGGCGCTGCGCCGCTTGGCGTTCCTCGACGGCGAGCGAAGAAATTCCGTACTCGACATTGGCCTCGACGCTCAGGTGCGGAAACAGCGCCAGGTCCTGAAACACATAGCCCACTTTGCGACGCTGCGGGGAAGATTGATTCCGAGCGCGCTGTCGAACAGGATCTTGCTCGCGCAATTGCGATTCGGCCTGCGTCCGGACGAACCAGGCCGGCAATGCAATCGAGCAGCGTAGTCTTCCCTGCTCCCGACGGGCCGAACAGGATGGTGATGCCGGGCGGAAGCGAGATCGAAAGGTCGAGTTCGAAGTCTTTGCCCGAGCGCTTGCGAACTTGTACTGACACTTCGTGCAAATCCGCGCGGGCAGATGTCGGCAACTGCCGAATTGGCCAGGGTCGACTCCATGAAAGTCAATAACCACGAAGGACACCAAGTACCACGAAGGAAATCTCGGACGAGATTTCGAATTCCTTCGTGATCCTTCGTGTCCTTGGTGGTTCTCCAGCTTCTTACTTCCACACCCACACCCGCCGGTTCAGCCCGTACACCATCGAAAGCACTGCAAACGAAATCAGCCAGCAGCACCAGCGCGGTCGCATTCGCGCCCGCAGTAGTTGAACGCCTGCACCTTGTCGTAAATATCAATCGAAACCGTTCGCGTCACTCCCGGGAATATTGCCTCCGACCATCAGCACCACGCCAAACTCGCCCATGGTGTGGGCAAAGCTGAGAGCCACTCCGGTCACCAGTCCGGAACCGACAAAGGCAAAATCACGCGGAAGAAACGTCCGCAGCCGGGAAGCGCCCAGAGTCTGCGAAGCCGCCATCAGCCGCGGATCCACCGCGGCAAAACGAGGCCGCGAACGGCTGCACCGCGAACGGAAAACTGTACAGGATCGAGCCGATCACCAGGCCTTCGAAGGTGAACGCCAGAGTGTGACCGGTCAGCGCTTCCCAGCCACGTCCCAGAGGGCTGCGCGGTCCCAAGCGCGACCAGGACATAGAATCCCAGCACCGTCGGAGGCAGCACGATGGGCAGGGCGAAAACTGCTTCCGCGAGAAACTTCCAGCGCCAGCGCGAGTAGGTGATCCAGTAGGCGACCGGAAGTCCGACGACCAGCGAGCACGGCTGCCACCAGCGCAGCCAGCCGGATGGTGAGCCAGAATGCCTGCCAATCCATCTTCCTGACTTCTCCTCCCAACTGGTTCTCGTCGGGACTGGCGACATGCCGGTAGCCAGATTCTCTCAATCTTAAGGCGGGGTTAATGTTAGTAAACTTTTGTAAAGGTTGCGCACAACTGCACATCCGTGTCGCAAGATGTACCATCTATCATAGTAGATCCTACGGCTTGCGGCGCGTTCCACTGAAGCAAGCGATTCTATCCGCAACCTCAGCCCTGGTGTCGGGTTTAATACTGAGTCATGGGACGTTTGAGTACTGAACGTCGGATAAAGCGAGGATGTCGCCGTGAACATGCTCAAACGTCATTGGCTGATCGCGAGTCTGGTGGTTGTAGCCATAGCTGTCTTCGCCGCCTTTCAGTTCAAAGGCAACGACAAGCCGCAGTATTTCACCACGAAAGTCGATCGCGGCGAGATTCGCGAAGTCGTGGAGGCCACTGGCACCATCAACGCCGTGACCACCGTGCAGGTGGGTTCGCAGGTTTCGGGCACCATTTCGCGCCTGAATGCAGATTTCAATTCGCGGGTGAAAAAAGGACAGGTGGTCGCGCAGATCGATCCTTCCCTGTTCCAGGGTGCATTGCTGCAGGCCAAAGCGGACCTGGCCAATGCCAAGGCCAATCTGGTTGCATCCCAGGCCAACCTGGAAAAAGCGCAAGCCACAGCGCTGCAGACCCGCGCAGACTATGAGCGGACTTCCGGGCTCGCCAAAGAAGGCGTGATGAGCCAGCAGCAACTCGATCTGGCGAAGGCGAACGCCGATACGGCGGATGCCGAGGTTGCCGCAGCCAAGGCAACCATCACCCAGGCAATCGCGCAGGTGCAACAGAAACAGGCGGCGGTGACGGTGGCGCAGACCAATCTTGACTACACCACCATTCACGCGCCCATTGACGGCACGGTGATCGCCCGCAGCGTGGATGTGGGCCAGACAGTCGCGGCTTCCCTGCAGGCGCCTACCTTGTTCACCATCGCGCAGGACCTCACCAAGATGCAGGTCTACGCCAGCACCGATGAGTCGGACGTAGGGATGATCCACACCGGGCAGATCGTCACCTTCAAGGTGGACGCATTTCCGAAAGACTCGTTTACCGGGCGGGTGTCGCAGGTGCGCTTGAATGCCACCACGGTGCAGAACGTCGTCACCTACAACACCATCATCGATTTCGACAATCCGGACCTGAAATTGTTTCCCGGCATGACCGCCTACATCACAATTCCGGTCGCCGACGCGCCCAATGCGTTGCGAGTGCCGAACGGGGCGCTGCGCTACAAGCCAGACATGTCCGCCGACCAGATTCGGGCGCTCTACAAACAATACGGATTGATCTCGGGAGAGCAAACCGGAACGCAAGCGGCCGCCACGCCAGGGATCCGGAGACACCGGAGCTGCCGGCAAGCAACGGCGCGCGCATGCTGAAGGCACCCAAGGTGGCGGGGAGGGCGCGAACACCGCGCAGCAAACCGCACTCCGCGAGTGGACGTTGCCGTAGTCTGGAAACTGCGTCCCGACAAAACGCTGGAGCCGGTGCGGATTCGCACCGGCATCACCGACCATACCGTCACCGAAGTGGCGCAGGTGCTGAAAGGCCAACTCAACGAAGGCGATGAGTTGGTCACCGGCGCAGTGACGGCAGGTTCGGGCGCCGCGCGCGCCCCAGGCCTGGGCGGAGGGACGCCTCGCGCACGGTAGTTCCGCGTCAAAAATTACATGGCGACTATTTCACAATCCGCGCTGAATCCGACCAGCGAAAGCGGCCGTCAGACCCTGATTCAGATCGATGACGTGCACAAATACTACGATCTGGGCGAAACCAAGGTGCACGCGCTGCGCGGAGTGAATGTCCGGATCGAGCGCGGCGAGTTCGTGGCCATCATGGGTGCCAGCGGCAGCGGCAAATCCACCTTCATGAACATTCTGGGCTGCCTCGACAAACCGACGACCGGGCGCTATCTGCTGGAAGGCATCGCCGTCTCTGAGCTCAGCAAGAAAGAACTGGCGACCATTCGCAATCGCAAGATCGGTTTCGTCTTTCAGGGATTCAACCTGCTCTCGCGCACCACGGCACTGGAGAATGTGGAACTGCCCACGCTCTACGCGCAGATCAGCAAAGAAGAAGGTCAGAAGCGCGCCCGCGAAGCCCTGGAACTGGTGGGACTCGGAGATCGCATGGAGCACTTCCCTTCCCAGCTTTCCGGCGGTCAGCAGCAGCGGGTTGCCATTGCGCGCGGACTGGTCAATCGCCCGTCGATCCTGCTGGCCGACGAGCCCACCGGCAATCTGGACAGCCGCACTTCAGTCGAAATCCTGGAAGTGTTTCAAAAACTGAATGACGATGGGCTGACCATCGTGCTGGTCACGCACGAACCGGACATCGCAGAATTTGCCAAGCGCGGCATTCACTTCCAGGACGGCACAATCCGCCGCGATGAGCTGGTAAAGAACCGGCCTATTGCGGCTGAGGTCCTGAAAAATATGCCGGAGCTGGAGGATTGAGGATTCTATGGATCTGTTAGCGATCATTCGTATCGCCATGCGAGCTCTGGCCCGCAACAAGCTGCGCTCCATCCTGACCATGCTGGGCATCATCATCGGCGTGGGCGCGGTCATCGCCATGGTCAGCGTCGGTCAGGGAGCGCAACAGCAGGCGCAGCAACAGATCGCGGCCATGGGATCCAACATGCTGTTTGTGCAGTCGGGCACGGTCAACCGCGGCGGCATGAGCATGGGCTGGGGCGCCACCAAGACTCTGATCTACGACGACATGACCGCGATCATGCGCGAATGCCCGTCGGTGAAGGCGGCCGCGCCCGGCAGCCAGGCATCCGCCCAGGTGGTTTTCGGAAACGACAACTGGGCCACCACCATCAACGGCACCGAGCCGCAATACTTCGATATTCGTAGCTGGCCCATGGCCGAGGGCTCATCGTTTTCGCAGGATGACGTCAACACGGCAGCCAACGTAGCCGTCATCGGCGAAACCGTGCGCAAGAACCTGTTTGGTGCGACCGACCCGATCGGTCAGACCGTACGTATCAACAATCTGTCTTTCAAAGTGGTCGGGTTGCTGATTGCCGAAAGGGACTTCAGCCGCCATGGGCCAGGACCAGGACGACATCATTCTGGTTCCCATCACCACCCTGCAGAAGAAAATCACCGGTCAGGACTGGCTGCGCTGGATCATGGTCTCCGCGGTCTCGAAAGATGCCAGTTATACCGCGCAGCAACAGATCACTTCCCTGCTGCGCGACCGCCACCGCATCCGCTCCGGACAGGATGACGACTTCTTCGTGCGCAACCTGGCCGACATGGCCGACCTGGCCGATCAGAATGCGCGGCTGTTCACCATCCTGCTGGGCTCGATCGCCAGCATTTCGTTGATCGTCGGCGGCATCGGAATCATGAACATCATGCTGGTCTCGGTCACCGAGCGCACTCGCGAGATTGGTATTCGCATGGCGATCGGCGCAACCGAAGGAGATGTGCAGCAGCAATTTCTGATCGAGGCCGTCGTGCTCAGCATTGTGGGCGGTGCCATCGGAATTCTGTCCGGCATGGGAGCTTCTTACCTGATCACACAAACTCTGGGATGGCCCGTGCTGGTTTCTCCCACCGCGATTGTCGCCGCAGTGCTGTTCTCCATGGCGGTAGGAATCTTCTTCGGCTTCTATCCCGCCCGCAAGGCCGCGCGCATGGATCCGATTGAAGCCCTGAGATACGAATAGCGGACGGCGGGGCGCCACGCAGACCTCGGGCGTCGGACCTCGGGCGTCAGAGGCATTCCAGTCGCGAAGCGGCGCAAGAATAAAGCCCACGGCGTAAGCCGTGGGTACGTAGCGCAGCCAGATTAAGCCCCGAAGGGCGAAAGAGCCGTTCACGGACTCTCCACCTTGAATTCCCTTCCGCTTGGTCATACGCGGGTCCGCCTGGAATCGAACCTTTGTCGTTACGGCTGAAAGGCTGTCGCATGTAAACGATTCTTCCGCCCCTTCGGGGCTCGCATTATCTGTCGCTTCTTACCCACAGCTTACGCCGTGGGCTTTATTCTTGTCGCCGCTTCGCGGCTTGAAATACCCCTAACGCTTGCGGTCTGACACGCGACGGCGAGTCCAACGCATTCCTCCCCTCAAGTCCACTTTCGCGTAATCCACTGCCGCCTTCCGACGATTCCCGATTTGAATTCACAAACCGGTGTACCACCTCAACCGTCACAGAGACTCGATGGCGGAGCGTGATAGTCGTGGGTTAGTCGTCTTTCCCTTCCTCCCAGGTAAATATGAATCTTGGTGCCTCACGGGGTGGGCACCGACTCAAACACTGTCACTCGAGATTTTGCTTTGACCCTGCACGTCGTGGACTTCAGCCTCACCGCTCCGGCGCCCGCGAACCTGACCATGAACCAGTCGAGTATGTCCGGACCGATTGCATTTCAGGTGACGGCGGCGGGCTCGTTCAATCAGGAGGTCGCGCTGTCCTGTGCAGGCTTGCCCGCTGGAGCCGCCTGCAACTTCCAGCCTTCGGGACCGGTAAGTCCGGGTTCCGGCAGTCCTGTTCCGGTAACGCTGACCATCAGCACCGGCGCCACTACGCCGACGGGAACCTATTCGATCACGATCAACGCAACCACCGCTGGCGGACCGACCCGGACGCAAACTCTGTCGCTTACCGTCCAGGCCGGCGCTTCCAACAATCCCGACTTCGCGCTTGGGGTGAGCAATCCATCGCTGACGGTGGGCCCGAACGAGCCTGCGGTGTTCAATGGCACCCTGACGGCCGCCGGCGGCTACGCCAGCGTGGTGAATCTGAGTTGTGCGGGAAGCGTTCCCCTGATGTGCACGCCTGCCGCTGCACAATTAACTCCTACGCTTGGAGGCGCAGCCTTCACGATAACCGCCAGCAGCGATGTTCAGGGCACTTACAGCTTCAACATCGTCGCGACCGGAACCGATGCCGCCCATATCACCCGCTCCACCGCTGTGCAACTGATCGTGGGCTTCAATTTGGCAATCAACAACAACTCCGCGGCGCAGACCATCGCCGCGGGCCAGACCGCGAGCTACAACCTGGATGCAGTTGCCCTGGGAAACGGAAGCATCTTTCCCAGCAATCTAACTTTGTCTTGCGCCAGCGCCGGCCTGCCCCCGTTGAGCACATGCTCATTTACGCCGAAGCAAGTGTCATCGGGAAGTGGAAACACCAATATCCTGTTGAGCATTGTGACTACTGCTGCCAGCCCGGCATCCGGACGGCTCATCGGACCTGATCAGCTACGTTACCAGTTCGCATTCCTGGTGGCTGGCGTCGTGCTGGCATTTGGAGGATTGAAAAAGCCTGTGCGGAGAAAGAAGCAAGCAATGTTGGCAATCATTCTTGGCATCCTGCTCGGCGGTTTCGCTGCTTGTGGCGGGGGCAGCAGTGGAGGCGGCGGTGCGGGTTCGCCGGGAACTCATTCGGGGAAATACACCATCATCGTTAACGGTGTCGTGGGCTCGATCACGCGCAGCGCACAGGTGGTTCTGACGGTGCAATAAAAGTTGGCGGCCGGATCCTGGCTTCAGGCGCCCTTGCGGGCCAACTCCAAAGCGCCGCGGACCGGCTCGATCACATTGGGATTGACAGCAGTGTCGGGAAATTCGAGACGAAGGCTATTGTAAAAAACCTGCCGTACCAGCGGTGAGCTACCGAACACCCCGCCCGACATGGCCACTGACACTGCGGCGGACGGCGGGAACAGGCGTTGAATTACGATTCCGGCCACCCTTGCCAGTTCAGCACCTGCCTGGGTTAGAACTTCAACCGCGATGCGATCGCCGGAATCTGCCAACGATAGCACCGTCGGAAACAGCGCCGAGAAATCCGGCGGAGGCGTAGCGTTCGCAGCCAGCACCAACTGCTCAAGAGTTTCCAAGCGCCATACTTTCGTGAGGCTCCCGATAGTTTTCTCTGCCTTGTCGGCGGCCTCATCCCAGGCCTGCAGGGCGGCCGCAACCACGCTGCGGCCGATCCAGTGGCCTGATCCCTCGTCTGAGATCGCGAATCCCCAGCCACCAGCGCGTGCGGTCTCACCCTGGGCGTTGCGTCCGTAAGAAATTGAACCGGTGCCGGCGATTACGATCACGCCCGGTCCATCCCCGAAAGCAGCCTGGAGCGCGATGACCATGTCTCCCACCACCTGAATTTCCCCAGCGACGATTTCCGATACGCTTCGGCGGACGCGTTCCGCAACCTCCGGCCCCGCCGCTCCCGCCAGTCCTACACAGGTTTTCTGTATCTGCGACGGCTCCACATTGGCAACCGTGCAGGCCTGCACGGATTCCGGCGGCAAGAGCCTCACGCGCCTTGCTCGTCTCCCACGCGAACCGGATTGCTTCCTGCAGACGTGCCTGCTCCCAGGATCGAAGTTTCGTCGCCAATCAGGCAAGAAGTCTTGCTGCCACCGCCGTCAATCCCGAGAAAGATAGCCACGAGCGTAGTTCTACCATAAGAGCCGGGTTCAACTGGCGAGGCACAAGATCACGGAACTGGCGTGACCAGATGGGTACCCCAAAGCAGATCGCAAGATTGCCGGACGCAAAGCCCGCTACTCTGGGACGGTATTCCCGAACGTAAGGTTTCGTGTAGCGCCGGCGTCTCGCCGGCTGTCGCGAGGGCATCTTGCCCTCGCAGTGGGGGCGGGACGCCCACGACAGCCGCCGGGACGGCGGCGTTACTGGACTCGCTCATGGGCCTGGATAAACTCGACCTCGCGATCATCGCGCTCTATCTGGCGGGGATCACACTGTTCGGGCTGCGCTTTCGCAAGAAGCAACGCTCGCTGCGCGACTACTTTCTCGCCGATCGCGACATTCCCTGGTGGGCGATTTCGCTCTCCATCGTCGCGGCGGAAACCAGCACCCTCACCATCATCAGCATTCCAGGCCTGGCCTACGACACCAACCTGATGTTCCTGCAAGTGGTGATGGGATACGTGGTCGGCCGCGTCATCATCAGTTTCGTACTGCTGCCTCACTATTTTCGCGGCGATCTGTACACCGCGTACGAACTGATCGAACGGCGCTTTGGCAAAAAGCTGCGATCTCTGACCGCCGGCCTCTTCCTGCTGACCCGCGCCGCGGCCGAAGGGGTGCGAGTCTATGCCGTTTCCATCGTGGTCGCCATCGCGCTGGGGACGGGCGAGATCGCATCGATTGCGATCATCACCGCGCTCACTCTGATCTATACCTTCGAAGGCGGCTTGGCGGCGGTGATCTGGACCGACGTGGTACAGACCGTGATCTACGTTGGCGGAACGCTGGTGGGCTTGTTCACGATTTTGCATCTTGTGCCCGGCGGCTGGCCGGCCATTCACAGCGTGGCCGAGAGCGCGGGCAAGCTGCGGGTTTTCGACTTCACGCCTGACTTCTGGAAGCCGTACACGTTCTGGGCTGGATTGATCGGTGGAACATTCCTCACCACCGCCAGTCACGGGACCGATCAATTGATCGTGCAGCGTCTGTTGGCGGCGCGAAACCAGCGGCAGTCGGTGGCCGCGCTGCTGTCCAGCGGAATCGCAATCCTCTTTCAGTTTGCCCTGTTCCTGCTGGTCGGAGTGATGCTGTTTGCGTTCTATCACGTGCCCTCGGCGAATTTCGGCAAAGCGGACCGGATTTATCCGACCTTCATCGTCAGCCAGATGCCGCACGGGATTTCCGGATTGCTGATTGCGGCGATTCTGGCGGCTGCCATGTCGAACCTGAGCGCCGCCCTGAACTCGCTTTCTTCCAGTTCGATCATCGATTTCTACTTGCAACGGCATCCTCAGATCGAAGAACGCCGCAAGATTCGGCTCTCGCGAATTGCGACTCTTGCTGTGGGCGCTGCTGCTGTTTGGGTTGGCAGTGCTCTCGCTGCATAAAGTCGGTCGCGTCATCGAAGTGGGATTGCAGATCGCTTCAGTGGCGTATGGCGCTCTGCTGGGCGTATTCCTGCTGGGCGTGCTGACGCGGCGGGCAAATCAGACCGGAGCGATGGTCGGCATGCTGTGCGGATTCGTCGCGGAACTCTACATCTGGCTGGGAACTCGGGTTCCCTGGACCTGGTACGTGGCGATTGGGACTGTCATAACGTTCGCGAGTTGGGTACGTGGGAAGTGTGCTAGCCGAGAAGAAAAGCATTTAACCGCAAAGGACGCAAAGGATACCGCAAAGATCGCAAAGGAAATCAATGGGAGCTTTCCCGCTTTGGGCATTCTAATGCCTATCTTCGCGTCCTTTGCGGTATCCTTTGCGTCCTTTGCGGTAAGATTTTGACTGCCTAACCCCGATCTAACCGCGTGAAATCATCGGCGCCGCCATCACGATCCATCGTGAGCTTGGGGCCAGGCTTACTAGAGTCCGCTTACGAGGCCTGCCTGGCCTACGAACTGCAAACTCTGGGCCTGAGAGTGGAACGCCAAAAACCAGTACCGCTCATCTACCAAGGCGTAAAGCTGGACTGCGGCTTTTCGAGCGGACCTCGTCGTAGAAAACAGAGTGGTCGTCGAGACCAAATGCAAGGACGTGCTACATCCGGTCGACGACGCTCAACTGCTCTCTCACCTCCGCCTGCTGAATATTCCCGTTGGACTGTTGATCAACTTCCACCGTCGTGACCCTGCGCGATGGCATTAAGCGCATGGTCAACAACTATCGCGAGCCGATCGGCCTCGTAATCTTAATCGCGAAGAAGGTAAAACGCTCAGCCTTATCTTTACGAACTTTGCGGCCTTTGCCGCTTAAATGCTCTCCGCCTTCACGTATACTTCAACCCCAGCATGCACACCGCGCACTCGGAAAATTCCGTCCGCCCTGAACTGGCGCGCGATCTAGGCGCCAGCCACGCAACGGCGATCGTGGTAGGCACCATCATCGGCAGCGGAATTTTTCTGGTGCCGGCTGAAATGATGCAGGCTGCCGGCTCCGCCAAGCTTGTTTATCTGGCCTGGCTGGTGGGCGGTTTGCTTTCTTTCTTTGGCGCAATCACTTATGCCGAACTCGGCGCCATGAAACCACAGGCTGGAGGCGAGTACGTCTATATTCGCGATGGCTACGGGCCGCTGGCTGCCTTTCTTTACGCCTGGACCTGGTTCCTGATCGCCAAACCTGCGTCGATCGCCACGCTTGCCACCGGTTTCGTGCGTGTCCTGGGGACGTTCCCGGCTCTTGAGTTTTTTGGCAAACAAAGTTGTCTCCGTGCCTTTTTCGGTCACCTACGGCCAACTTCTGGCGATCATGGCCGCGATCTTGATTTCCCTGCTCAACTACATCGGAATCAAGAAAGCTGGCGACTTTCAACTGGTGTTCACGGTGCTGAAAGTCGTCATCATCCTCAGCATTGTCGTGATCGGTTTCAGCTACAGCGGGGGAAGCTGGCAGAATTTTGCCGGCACCTTTACCGGCGCCAGGGGCGGGATGGCCGGTTTCATGGCCGCGCTGGTTGCGGCCCTCTGGGCCTACGATGGCTGGAACGACCTGAACATGGTTTCCGGAGAAGTGCGCAATCCGGAACGCAACATCCCGATCGCACTGATCTTCGGCGTAGCCCTGGTGGGAATCCTTTACATGCTGGTGAATGCAGCGGTGCAGTACGTATTGCCGGCATCGAACATTGCTGCGTCGCCCCGGCCGGCGTCGGATGCCATGGCCGTGGTTCTCGGAAGTCTGGGTGCGGGAATCGTGTCGGCGAGCATGGCGCTGTCGATGCTCGTCGCCATGAATGGCACTGTCATGAGCGGCGCACGCGTGCCCTTCGCGGTGGCGCGCGACCGTTACTTCTTCTCCGGGCTCGCCGAAGTGCATCCGCGCTTTCACACGCCATCAGTGGCCATTGTTGTTCAAGCCGTCCTGACCATTGTTCTGCTGTTGTTTGGTGGCAATTTCCGCCAGTTCTTTTCCCTGGCGATTTTCGCCGAGTGGCTGTTCTACATGATCGCAAGCAGCACGGTGTTTGTGTTTCGCCGCCGAGATCCGCAAGCCCCGCGACCATATCGCGTCTGGGGATACCCCGTGGTTCCTGCGCTCTTCGTTCTGGCATCTACGGTGTTGCTGTACTACACATTCACGGGAAACCTTCGTATATCGGCATTTGGTTGCGTGGCCATCATCGCCGGCATCCCGGTTTTCTATGTCTTTTCCCGGCGACGCCGAAACGTCACCTGAAAAATCCTGCCGCTAACTGCTCTTTTTTGAAGCAGTTCCATTTTGGGATTACCCAAGTTACTGAAGGACAACCCCGCAGGGCACGTTTACCCTTCCCCCTTTCTCTCGTAACTTAAAACTTCCACCCGGTGCATTCCCCCCAGGCTCGGGTCCCTTTTTGGAGTTCATGAATGTCTACGCCTGTCAGTTTTCAGTTAGGGATACTCCCGGAGCGCAAACTTGATCGGCGCGCCCTGGCCGCCAGCTATGGATTGTTGGTACTGCTGATCATTGTCATGATCAACATCGGCTGGATCTGGCCGGATAGTATGAACATCTCGCGGCAATATCATGTGACCGAACTGATCCCGATGCCGAGCCTGCAGCCCGAGCCGCTTGAAAATAAAGCAGCAACCGCCCGTGGTGCAGGCCAAGCTCCTGCCTCCCGCTCCGGTTTTCGAGGCTCCCAAGTTGACCGTGCCGCGTGAGATTCGCGCCCCGAAGCCGCAACATACCGAAGAGGTTGCACCCAAGATCGAAGTGAACAATTTCACCCCTTCCGTGGTGAAGCAGATCACCGGCGGAGCCCGGCCATCGCTGATCGTGCACACCGGCGAGTTTGGCAGTTCAGCTACTCCCACAGTCAACGCTCCGATACAGAAAGTTCAGACTGGTGGCTTTGGCGATCCCAACGGAATTCCGGGACAAGGCAAGCCGAATGCCCACCTGGTAGCGGCGAACTTCAGGTGCGTTCGATCTGCCCCAGGGCGCCGGGACGGGCAACGGTTCGGGCGGTGCGAAAGGCATAAAGGGAACGATTGCCAGCGCCGGCTTCGGCAACGGAATTGCCCAAGGTGGACAGGGTGATGGACGCAGCAACGGTCGCGGAGCCACGGTCCAGACCGCCGGCTTCGCCGAACAACAGGTCACCCGGGGCGGAGTGAAGCTGCAACAAGTCGATGCCGGACCGGCCACGACGCCTGTGGAAATCTTATCCAAGCCGAATCCGGTTTACACCGACGAAGCTCGCAATCTTCGCCTGCAAGGTGAAGTATTATTGGAAGTAATGTTTGGCGCAAACGGACAGCTGCACGTGAATCGCGTGGTGCGAGGCATGGGTCATGGCCTGGACGAAGCGGCGATCGCAGCGGCCAACAAGATGCGCTTTAAGCCGGCGCAGCACTACAATCAAGCCATAGACTCCACGGCGACCGTGCATGTGGTTTTCCAGTTGGCGTACTGAGCCACATGCGGGCAGTGTATCTGAGTGAAGACAAAGAGAGGATTTGAGTCATGCGTACTTGGAAATGGATGATCACAGCTTTCCTGCTGGTCGCGTTGAGCGCAGTGGCCAGCAAACCACGGGGCAACAGACGCCGGCCCATCTTCGTCGCCCGATACCACGGCCAACCCCGCTCCGGCAGCTGTCGCACCGCAAAACATGCAGCCCGGCGACCAACCCGCCTGCGCCCAGCCCCGCGCCTCCGGCTGCGGCC
This sequence comes from Terriglobia bacterium, assembly GCA_963696825.1. Taxonomy (GTDB): domain Bacteria; phylum Acidobacteriota; class Terriglobia; order Terriglobales; family Acidobacteriaceae; genus JAIQFF01. The sequence goes on along the minus strand of CAVOLN010000004.1, from coordinate 118,486 downwards.
GCTGCCGCGCCTACCACCATGGACCAGGTGGTCGACCGGGCCATTGAGCGCGAACATGCGCTGATCACGATGCTGAAGACCCGCACGCCGCTGGTCGAAACCTACTTGCAGAACCTGAAGCTCGATCCGCAAATGGGTCCGGCGCCCCGGGAAGATCACTACTTTTTCGGCCGTCTGGACCTGAGTGATTCGGTGGACCGGCGCGACTATCTTTCCGGAGGACACGAGCTTTCAGAACCGCATGATGGGCGGATTCACCAAGTTGTTCAAATTCGAATACAAGCCCATTGGTTTTTCCTGGATGATCTTCGCCGACCGCGACGACTTTGACCGCGCTCACTACGACTTCAAGTATGTGCACCGCGAGTTTCTGGGCGACGTGCGCTGCATCGTCTTCGACATCACTCCCAAGAAAGATGCCGGCAAGGGCCGCTTCCTGGGACGCATCTGGGTGGAAGATCAGGACTTCAACGTCGTCCGCCTGAACGGCACCTATGCGCCCCGCCCGAGGAACGCGCAGTTCTTCCACATGGATAGCTGGCGCCTGAACCTGATTCCCGGGCTACTGGGTGCCGGCCTACATCTACAGCGAAGAAGGCGACTTCAGCTCCGGCTCGAAAGACAAGATGGCGTTCAAGGCGCAGACCCGAATCTGGGGCTACGACTTGAAGAAGAACGGCAAGGAAGATGAACTCACCCAGGTGCTGGTGGATTCGTCGGTGAAGGATGAAAGCCCGACGGCGCAAGACGCTTCCCCGCTGCAGGCGCAGCGCGAATGGCAGCAGCAGGCGGAAGACAACGTCGTCGAACGTCTGCAGAATGCAGGCTTGCTGGCCCCGCAAGGCGAAGTCGACAAGATTCTGATGACCGTGGTCAACAACCTTGAGGTCACCAACAATATCGAACTGCCCCGACCGGTTCGCACCCGCGTGATGCTGACGTCTCCGCTGGAAACTTTCAGCGTGGGCAACACCATCATCGTCAGCCGCGGTCTGATCGACGTGCTTCCCGACGAAGCCTGCCTGGCGATGGTGCTTTCGCACGAACTGGCGCACATCGTCCTGGGACACAACCTGGGCAGCCGGTATGCCTTCAACGACCGCATGCTCTTCTCCGACGAGTCGACCTACCAGAACCTGGGATTCCGGCACGTTCCGGAAGAAGAGACCGCAGCCGACAAGAAGGCGGTCGACCTGCTCAAGAACTCGCCTTATGCCCAGAAACTGGATACGGCCGGACTGTTCCTGCGGGAACTCTCCGAAAGAGGACCCGGGCTCTCTGCCTTGCTGACCCCGCATTTGGGCAACAGCTTCACCGACGGCAAGGGCGGGATCGAACGCATGTCAGCGCTGATGACTTCAGCGCCGGCGCTCGATCCGAACAAGCTGGACCAGATTCCTGCGTTGCCCTTGGGCGGACGCGTCAAGCTGAACCCGTGGGATGACCACGTGGAACTGATCAAGACGGCGCCAGTCGCGATCACGTCAGCCCGCGACAAGATGCCGTTCGAAGTAACGCCCTTCTTCCCGCGGCTGACCCGCTACGGGAGCGGCGCCAATCCGGGATCGCCCACCAGCACCGCGAACGCGACTCCCAGCAACTAGGCAGGCTCGTGCGTCGTACGCCGCAGGACGCTGACTGCAACCAGGCTGCAACCGGAAGAACTTCAGAGCGGCTCGTTAGCGGTATCCTGGCGAGCCTTCCCGGCTCTTCGTCATCCTGAGCGAAGTCTTTCCATTCGCTTGCGAATGGAAAGACGAAGTCGAAGGACCCCTACCATACCGCACATGCATCAGTTCCGACCGAGAGGAATATTTCAGACGCGCCAGTTCTCGCATCAGCGCAGGGAAGCGGCCGATCCGACCACAGGGGTCCTTCGACTGCGCGCTCAGGTTCGACAACTGCGAAGGCAGGCCCTCCGCGCAGGATGACACCCCGTTCACCTAGCTCGCGCGACATTTCTTTCCCGGCAATCCCGCCGGATTCTCCTGAGTGCGTTCGCGGAAGCCGCCTCGGAGTCCGCTGGCCAGCGACACGCTGGACTCGCCAAACTTGTCGCGCAGGCGATCGGCGGCCGACAGAGCTTGCTGCCAGCGCTGGCGGCGACCGTCTTCGAGCAGATCTCCCTGCCCGGCCTGGCCTTCGAAGGACGAAGCCTGCACCCCAAGCAATCGCACTTGGGCGCCCTTGCGCCAGTTCTTGCGAAACAAAAGCCGTATCTGCTCGAAGATTTCGTTGTCGAGCTGGGTAGGCGACGGCAAGGTGTGGGCGCGGGTAATCGTCGTGAAATCTTTGTAGCGCAGCTTGAGCTGAAGGGTGCGCGCGTGCAGGCCGCCTTCGCGCAAGCGGCGGCCCACCATCTCGGACAGGCGCATCAACGTCGATTCCAGCTGCTCGGGGTCGGCGGTGTCTTCGTTGTAGGTGTGCTCGTGGCTGATGGACTTGGGATCGGTGTCGGCGCCGACTTCGCTATCGAACCAGCCGCCGGCATCTTCGCCGCGCGCCTTGCCCGCCAGCGCCAGCCCCCATTTTCCGAAACGCTCTTCGAGAAAAGCCTCATCGAATCGGGCCAGGTCTCCGACTTTGTGGATGCCCAGGCCGTGCAGGTTTTGTTCCGTGACCTTGCCGACGCCTGGAATCTCGCGCACGTCGAGCGGCGCCAGGAATTTCGCCTCCTGTCCGGGCACGATCCAGAGAACTCCGTTGGGCTTGGCCCTGGCCGAGGAGACTTTCGCGATCAGCCGCGACATCCCGATCCCGATCGAGCAGTTGAGCTGCGTCTCCGACTTCATCTTCTGATGAAGCAGATGGGCGGCGCGCAGCGGCGGGCCGTGCAGCCGCTCGGTGCCGGTCATGTCGAGATAGGCTTCGTCGATGGAGGCCATCTCGACCTGCGGCGAGAACGACGTCAGCACTCGATGCACTTTTTCGGAGCATTCGCGATAGCGGTCAGGATGGCCGTTCACGAAGATGGCATGCGGGCACAGCTTGGCCGCGGTGCGCAGCGGCATGGCGGAATGCACGCCGAACTTGCGGGCTTCGTAGGACGCCGCCGAAACCACGCCCCGCTCGTCGCGCTGCCCGCCGACGACCACAGCCTTTCCTTTTAGTTCAGGATTGAACAGTTCTTCCACCGAAACGAAGAAGGCGTCCATATCGACGTGGAAGATCGTTCTGGGAAAAGCGCTCATGGGAACACCAGAGCAAAGTGCGACTCGATTTTACCAAGATGGGGGCCTCGAAATGGGCCTGCGTCTGAAAATCTTCAACCACGAAGGACACGAAGGTCATGAAGGAACCGCTTGGAGTCGTGCCTTCGTGTAACTTCGTGTCCTTGGTGGTTCATGACTTGGCCGCCATCGTCAGTCCCGAATCGTTTATAGTCTCCTGACCGAAGTTCGCTCGGACGAGGGACTCGATGACGTTGCCAGGCCGAATCTTATCTGCGTGGTGCATTCTGTTCGCCGCCGGCGCGTTTGCCCAGGAGCGTCCAACTGCCGGATGCGCCGGAAGTGCAGAAGCCCGGGATGCCGGCATCAGGTTCCAAGCCCTTCGGTTCCTGGAGTGAAGCCGCTCGCGCTGGAAGGCCGGAAGGCTCGTCTCGCCCTGCTCTCGCAGATCAGTTCGAAGTCTCCCAGCGGTTCGTCGTTCATGGCCAAGGTTGGACGATCCGGTTGAGGTTGACGGCAAGCCTGTGTTGCCCAAAGGAACCCTGGTCGAAGGGCACCTGGAGACAACTCCTGCGCGGCGCATGATGCGCCGGGCGCGCTTCGAATGGTGTTCGATCGCATCAAGCTTCCCGACGGCACAGTTCAACCTGCCCGCTTCGAACTTTCACGCGACCGAGAGCGACTCGGCTAAAACAGATAGCGAAGGAACCGTCCATCCCACCGTAAGCAAGAAGCGACTGGCAATTCAGCTTGGCGGCAGCTGCGCTGGTGGCCAAGCTTGGCCGACGATCTCTCCGAAGAAGCGTTGGCTACCACCGCCGGGAGCGCACGCTGGTATGGTCTGGCTGCAAGCACTACGTTTCTCCTGCTGCAAAAAGGCCGCGAGGTGAAGCTCAAGCCCGGAGAGGTGATCGAAGTCGACTTTGTGCGCGAGGGTGCTGCGCTGCCGATGGCGCAGGACGGTAGGCTACCGAAGTTGCTCCACGCCAGCCGCGCAGGCTAGCGGCTAATTGGTTCCAGGTCAATTGCTTCAGCGGCGGAGTCGAGGGCCGGGTTGCCTGTCCGCAGCTGCCGCGCGCGTTCGTAAACGCGGACGTATTCCTTCGCCGAAGCAGTCCAGGAAAAATCCTTGCTCATGCCATTGCGCATGAGTTGTTGCCAGGAAGTTTGATCGCGAAATGCTCGCAGCGCTTCCTTGATGGTCAGCAGCAGAGCTTCGCCGTTGTAATCGGTAAACTTGAAGCCGGTGCCTTTCCCGGTGCGGGCATCCCAGTGTTCAATGGTGTCGTCAAGGCCGCCGGTGGCGCGCACGATCGGCACAGTCCCATATTTCAGGCTGTAGATCTGGTTCAGGCCGCAAGGCTCGTATCTCGAAGGCATGAGGAACATGTCGCTGCCGGCTTCAATCTTGTGCGCCAGCGTATTGTCGTAAGCGACCTTGACCGCAATCTTCTGTGGAAATTGCTTGCTCAGCCGGAGAAACATTTCTTCGTAGGTCTTGTCGCCGCTGCCCAGGGCAACGATGATCATCTCCTCGCGCGCCAGCCGCTCCATGATCTGGGCGATAAGGTCGAAGCCTTTCTGGGCCGCGAACCGGGAGACGATGCCGATCACCGGCAGACGCGCATCGGCTTTGGTCATGTCAAAGCTTGCCAGCAGATCCTGCTTGCATTTGGCTTTGCCGGACAAATCCTGCGGCGAGTAACGGGCGACGATGAACTTGTCCGTCTCCGGACTCCACTCGTCGTAGTCCACGCCGTTCAGGATGCCGGTCACGGTCGAGGACCGGGTGCGCAACACGCCTTCCAGGCCAAAACCGAATTCGGTGGTCTGGATTTCCTGGCTGTATTTCTTGCTCACCGTGGTGATGAAGTCGGAAAATACCAGCGCGCCTTTCAGAAAATTCACGTTTCCGAAGAATTCCATCTTGGAGATGGTGAACAGATCCCAGGGCAAGGTCAGCAGAGGCAGAGTGTCCGGCGGGAAGAGTCCCTGATATCCCATGTTGTGAATGGTGAACACGGTGGCCACGTCGCGGAAGGCCGGGTCCTCGGCATATTGTGTGCGCAACAGGACGGGAATAAGCGCGGCCTGCCAGTCATGGCAGTGGAAAATCTGGGGCGCACCGAGAATTTTCGAGGCTTCCAGCACGGCGCGGGAAAACAGGGCAAAACGCTCGGCGTTGTCGGGATAGTCGCCGGCGGAAGTTCCGTAAAGCGCCTCGCGGTCGAAAAATGGCGGATAATCGACAAAGTAGAATTGCACCCCAGAGCTCTTCCCGCCGCTGACCACCGAACAGAAGCGGTAGCGATCGTCGAAGGGTATGGTGATGCTGCTGACCACGGTCTGCGGCCTTCTTGAGCATGGTCTGGCGGTAGAGCGGCAGATAGACGCTTACCTGGTGTCCGGCGGTGGCCAGGGTCCGCGGCAGCGCTCCCACGACGTCGGCCAACCCGCCGGTTTTGGAGAATGGCACACATTCCGAAGCAGCAAAAACTATGTGCATGAAGGCGACTCCTTGAAGTGCCGGCCCGGTCCCCGGCACACGCTATCATAGGGCGTGCTGTTTACAGCATACTCCGCTGTCCTGGCAGTTCGCGGGCTGAGCTGCTGGAAAAAACGTGCCAGTTCAGATCCCGGAACCGATCGCAAGCGTGGCCCGTATTCAGACAAGAAAGAGGTTTACGTGACCAAGAATCGCCGCGCGGAGAAGCCGCGCACAGGCCCAAGCTAGGTCAGCATTTTCTGGTCGACTCCTCGGCGCCGACGCGCATTGTCGAAGCGCTGGGCGATATCTCGCAAAGCACGGTCCTGGAAATCGGCCCGGGCCGCGGCGCTCTCACTTCCCTGCTGGCCAGGAAAGCGCGGCGGGTGATTGCGATTGAAATCGATCGGGTGCTGGCGGCGCAGTTGCGCATGAATTTTTCCCAGGAGCCGAATGTGGAAATCATCGAGGGCGACGTTCTGGCAATCGATTTTCACACTCTCTTCGGACCGAAGCCCGGAAGCACCCGTCCCGGCATGAATCACGAGCCCGAAGCGGTGCGCGTAGTGGGTAATCTTCCCTATTTCATAACTTCCGACATTCTCCTGCGGCTGTTCGAATTCCGGCAATATTTCGAAACGATCGTGCTCATGGTGCAGCGCGAAGTGGCCGACCGGCTGGCGGCCGCGCCGGGGCGCAGCGAGTACGGTCTGCTTTCCGCCACCGCCCAGCTTTATGCCCGGGTGGAGAAACATGTTCACCCTTCCGCCGGACGCTTTCTCGCCGCCGCCTAAAGTCGAGTCCACAGTGGTGCGACTCCGGATGGCACCGAAAATCGATAGCTTGCGTGTGCCCGAAGCGGAATTTATCAGCTTTCTTAAATTGTCTTTCGGACAGAAACGAAAAACTCTTTGGAACAATCTTAAGTCGCAATACCAGCCCGCTGTCCTGCGGGCAGCGTTGGAAAAGGCTGGAGTGAAGCCGACGGTGCGCGCCGAGGCGCTCAGCCTGGAAAAGAGTGCGGCGCTGTTTCGCGCCCTGGCGGCCTCTGGGTAGGCTGGTGACTTCGGCGCAAGCCGAGGGCAGGATGCCCTCGGGACAGCCGGCGAGCCTTCCTGAGCACAGCCGAAGGGACGCCGGCGCTACATCGATCCGGCCTGAGGAGGCGCTATGGCCCCGACAATTCGCCCTCCTGCCGTCGCCGGACGCTTCTATCCACGCGATCCCGATCGAGCTCCGCGCCGACCTGCGATCTTATTTTCCTCCCGGCCAGGAAGCGCTTCACGCCCTCGGCTGCGTCGTCCCGCACGCCGGCTATATCTATTCCGGACACGTCGCCGGAGCGGTTTATGCCAGGGTCGATCCCGCCAGCACGATGCATCCTGATGTGCCCGAATCACACCGGCATGGGACAGCCGCTCGCGATCATGAGCCAGGGCGCGTGGCAGACACCGCTGGGACAGATGCGTATCGACTCCGCTCTGGCCGACACCCTGAAGCAACGCTTCCCGCTTCTGGTTGAGGATACCGAGGCACATCGGGCCGAACATGCCGCCGAAGTGCAATTGCCTTTCCTGCAGATCAAAAACCCCGACTGCACCTTTGTCCCGATAGCCCTGGGAACCGGCCGCTATGAAATTCTCGAGGCCCTCGGAGAAGCCATCGCGGAGGCGCTACAGGCGATGCGCGAGCCGGTGCTGGTGATCGCCTCCAGCGACATGAACCATTACGAGAACGACACGGTAACCCGCCACAAGGATTTCAAGGCCATCGAACGAATCCTGGTTAAGGACGCGCGCGGCTTGTTCGACGTGGTGATGAACGAAGACATCAGCATGTGCGGCTTCGGCCCCACGGTCGCAATGTTGACGGCCGTTCGCCGCCTGGGTGCCACCGGCACAGAATTGGTCAAGTATGCGACCTCTGGGGATATTTCGGGTGATCGTGAACGTGTCGTCGGATACGCCGGCATTGTCGTGCGCTAGCGGAAGTAAACTTGAACAATCACATATGCCTGGGTGGGGACAGCCGAGGGCGGCTGTCCCACGTGGTTTCGTCATCCTGTTTGGGATCGAGCAGTGTGGGACCGGGTCTCTGACCCGGTCAGGCGGTGCGCAGCACCGCTTTGCTTGCCGAATCCAACAGCGACACCTTCAACGACATCACCAGTCTTCGAAGCCCGCGCCCCCTTCGGGGCGCCTGACCGGGTCGGAGACCCGGTCCCACAAACTTCTAATCAAACCGCCTGACTATTCAATCTCGATTTCGGTTTCCTCTTTTTTGTTCTTCGCCGGTGGCGCGGCCTTCTCCTCCGGGGGCGGGGTCAGCTCGAGTCCCAGGTCTCCCAGAAGCAGCCGCAAATTGCCCGGGTTGGTCGCGTAGGCCATGGCAGTGTCATAGTCGATCAGCTCGGCCCGGATCAGTTTTTCGATTTCCCCGTCGAAGTGCTGCATGCCTTCCGTATCTCCATCTCGCATGGCATCCAGCAAACTCTTTCCTTCCACTTCACCTTTGTCGAGATACTCCCGGGTGCGCAGTGTCGATTTAAGGATTTCGATTGCGGCCACGCGCCCGGTTCCACCTTTGCGCGGAAGCAGGCGCTGCGAAACGATGTAGCGGAAACTTTTTGCGAAGCGGTTGCGAATGGTGTGCTGTTCAGTCAATGGAAACACGCCGATGATGCGCTCCACGGTTTTCGACGCGTCCGTGGTATGCAGGGTGGAGAGCACAAGATGGCCGGTTTCTGCTGCCTCCAGCGCGATTTCGATCGTTTCCTTATCCCGCATTTCGCCCACCAGAATTACCTTGGGAGCCTGCCGCAAAGCTGCCCGCAGCGCCAGCGCAAAACTCGGAGTGTCGCTGTGCAGCTCCCGCTGGTGAACAATGGAACGCTTGTGCCGGTGCATGAATTCCACCGGATCCTCGATCGTAAGAATGTGGTATGCCTTGGTTTCGTTGATCCGGTCGAGAATCGCCGCCAGGGTGGAGGACTTCCCCGAACCCGTAGGGCCGGTGACCAGCACGATGCCGTTCTTTATGTCGGCAATGTGAGCCAGTTCGCCCGGCAATTTCAGCTCGGCAAAACTGGGGATGCTTTTGGGAATGACGCGCATCACAATCGCGTGGCTGCCGCGCTGCACAAAGACATTTACCCGAAAACGCGCGGTGCCCGGCAGGCTGTAAGAAATGTCACACGAGCCTTGCTGCTGCAACATCGTGGCCGCCTGCTTGTTGTCACCAATCAATTCCTGCGCAATGCGCTGCGTGTCATCGGGGTTCAGAACCGGCAACCCCGGCATCTTTACCGGCACCAGCTGGCCGCTTACCTCAACGTGGGGATGGCTTCCGGGAGAGAAGATCAAGTCGCTCACGTGGGTCGAGACCTGCAGCATGGCTAACAGGAGGGCCGGCGTAGGCGGAATAGCTGGACGAGCGGTAGTGGGGATGGGCGCTCTGCCCGGTGTAGACATGGAACCTCCGTGTGGGTGATTTTCATTAGCCTACGTGCCAGATGTCGGCGCCTCAAGTGACCCTGGTAATTTGGAGGTGCCTCCGAAATGTGATTTGGGAAAGGGAAAGCGCCACCGCATGAAGGTTGGAAACTACTAATAAAAAAGGCAACCCGAAGGTCGCCTTGTTTAATTCCTCCCGGTAACAATTACCTGATAACTTGAAAATCGGCGCGGCAGCCGTGATCTACCCAGATTCCGCGACGATCATAGCCCCAGCTGTACCCTTGCCGGCACGAAGAATCGCTGCGCTGCTTCAATAGCCGTACTCCGCCGCGTGCGTCGGCCGGACAGTAGTGCCGATGCATATCATCCGACGAGCACGAGATCACCTGGTCTGCATCTCCACCCCGGCCACGATCCCAGTCGCCGCCACGATTCCAGTCGCGGTCGCCGCCACGATTCCAGTCGCCACCTCGACCCGATTCAACCACAAAATCGGCTCGGCAACCGTGATCGACCCAAACCCCTCGGCCATCCGAGCCCCAGCTATAGCCTTCCCGGCAGGGAGACTCGCTCCTCTGCTGCTGGAGCCTCACCCGCCCTCCGCCGCCGGTATCGCAATAGTGCCGTCGCCCGTCGTCCGAAGAGCATGAGATCGTGCCTCCGCCGGCAAAGCCTGACCCGTACCCCGGTCCGCGCCCTGGATACTGCGGGTACTGGTACGCATTTACCGTGAATTCCGCCCGGCAGCCGCGATCCACCCAGACGCCCCCACGGTCAAACCCCCAACTGTAGCCCTGCTGGCAGGGTGACTGGCTGCGTTGTCTTGCCAGCTGCACCCCGCCCCGCGTGTCGGCGGGACAATAATGCCGATGACCGTCGTCGGAGGAACACGAAATGGTCTGCGCCGAGCTTCGCGGACCAAAAATAACCAATGCAGCTACCACGAGACCGAGTCGCACCCAAGCCTTTGTAGTTAACATTCCCCACCTCCCGAAGAGTAGTTGGTAATTGCTTGCGAGCTTACCAAGCTTTGCGGGAATTTAGAACTATCCTGCCCGCAAGGCGGTTCGTCCCTGTCCGAATTCCAAGCTCTTTGGCCTAGCGAGGAGCACCATGAGAGCTGGGAGCCGATGGGCGCGATGAAGAAGAGGGAGCGCTCATTCGAGGGCTCGCCCCACCAGCTGCAGGCGAAGCGCGTGATGCAGGAGCACCGCGTAGTGAGGGGGAGGAAACCCGGGAGGCCGCCGGCAAACCTGCTGCCGATCCGCCGAGTGGGGCGCGAACTGTTCCATTGGCGACAGGAGTATTTTCAACCTGCCGTGAGATTCTGCCCAGGTTGCGCACACTGCCGCGCGCAACTCCCAGGCCGGCGGAATTGCCGTTGAGTTGTATCCGATTCTGCATGACTCTCACCGGAGCCGCCATCGTCCCACGATTCACAACCAAGGTCTGACCGGGCGTGAGTGGTGGCCGGGGAGCGGTGAAAGTGCTTGGAGGATTAGTAAGTCGAGGAACCGTGTTCCATCCCGTCCAGGTACGGCCTGGCTGCCAGAACCACCCATAGCTCGGGACAAAAGCCCAAGACCCGTAGCGATACGGCATCCATCCCCAGGGATAAGCGGATACCCAGGTATACCCCGCCCCCGGATACCACATCCAGGTGCCATTCATGAAGGGATCCCATCCGGCCCCGACCAGGTAGGGCTGCCACATCATGCCGTAACCGGGCAGATTGTAAAAGCTTCCGTAATAGTTCAGATCGCTTGCGCCGTAAGAATAGGGTGAGAAGCCGTTCACGGCAGACGCGCTGTACTGCTCATGATATTTATCCTGCTGCTTGTCCCAGTCGTCGTAAGGATCGGGTTCCAGATTATTGGCCAGGGTGTAATGCTCTGCACCTGAGAGGTCGAAGGTCGCACTGTGCTTCTTCTCAACTTCAACCTTGCCTGAAGCGCCTTCCAATTCCACGTCGCCCTTGAAAACGGCCAGGGTCGCGCTGGAATCTTTCAGTTCCAGGCGAAGGTGAGCTGGCTTGGTAAGGGCGAGCCTTTCGTTCCCGAAGCGGAGGTTAAACTCTTCTGCTTTGTCGCCTCTGAAGTTCAGGTACGCTGTGCCGCCCTGAAGATTCAGACTTGACTTTCTGCCGCCGGAATCGCGCAGCCCCAACTCGGGAAATTCAACCACCGTGCCCGGAGTGATACGCAGAGTGCTTCCATTCTCGAATTCGATTTCGGCCCGGGCATCGGGTCCGGTCCGGATTTTGGTGCCTTGGGTAACCGGCAAATTCAGAAAGGCCTTTTCATAGCCCTGCCCGGTATTGCGGTCAATTTGAACGTCCCCGTCCACCTGGCTCAGACGCACGATGCGAGCCTGCGAATCGGCAAAACATGGAACCGTCAGCCAGCACGCCAGAACGGCCAGTGCGAATAGAATGCCTAATTTGCGCGATAGACACGTGACACCTCCCGAGACTGCCCCTGCATCATTAGAACACTTTTTGGAGCACCGGGTTGTCAACAATATGTAGGCCAGGGCCCGAGAAGCGGCCTCGCAGAATCATGGCTTTATCGATCCGGCCTGCTCGACCATGCGTTGGGCGCGTGCCCGGACCGGGTTAATGACTGAGGTGTCGACCATAATTCGCTGCAAAATAGGCACCACCGCCTGCAATTCGACCAGGTTGTTTTCCTTGGCCATCTCTTCCATGCGCTTGAGTTCTTCGTCCAGCGCCAGCTTCTGATAGTGATGGTAATACTCCAGCCGGCGGCCGAATTCGAGCGTGGTGGAGAGATTCTGGAACAGCATTGTTATCTGCTGCACCGCCTGAATCTGAGAATAGTTATAGGTGCCCGTCCCGCTACGCTGGGCGTCCTTGTAGGTCAGAGTCTTCACGCCCGTTGAAGCCAACTTGCGTTTGTTGGAGTCAATCTGTCCCTGAAAATAGTGGGCCCGCTTGGCCAGATCGAAGACCATATCCCGCGTTCCGGGAGAGACCATAAAGTCCAGGTGAAAAGGATCGGCCTCGGAGTCAGGGCTGAGCTTGCCGTCAGACTCGTAAGTGGAATGGCCGTCAGAAGAAACCGAAATGACGTAGTGCGATGGCTCCGAGCCGGGGAAATCGAGAGTGAACGTCACCAACGCTGTCTCCTGCGCCCCGGCCGCAACCGAGTACAGCACTGCCATGATCAAAAAAAACACGAGCCGGGCTTTCACACCCGCTTTGACCGGTGATTGTTCAGAAGTCATGCAGAACAAGATTATGCCAAAAAACTTGCCAGATGCAGACTTCAACCTCCCGCAGCCCGCTGGCGCACCAGGGTTGCCGAAGTATGGAGATGGCAGATGGCGATGGCCAGCGCGTCGGCCGCATCTGGCGGCTCCGGTATCTCGCTGAGGTTAAGCAAGCGCGTGACCATGTGCTGGACCTGCGGCTTTTCCGCCCGACCGTAACCCACCACCGCCGACTTGATGGAAAGCGGCGAGTATTCGGTGACCTGCAAACCGGCGGAAGATGCTGCCAGCATTGCCACTCCGCGCACCTGCCCCAGCTTGAGTGCGGACTTCACGTTGAGCGCGTAGAACACGTCCTCAATGGCGACGTTGTCAGGCCGGTGTTCCTGGATGATGATGCCCAGGCGTTCGAAAATAGTCGCCAGCCGTCGAGGCAGGGGTTCACGCGGCGAGAGCTTGATAGCGCCGCACGTAAGGCAAACCAGCGTTTCGTCGGGGCAGAGTTCGACGACGCCAAAACCCGTGTATTCCGTGCCGCAATCAACCCCCAAAACGCGCATGGCAGAAGTCTATACAGTTCAGTACAACTGACAACTGATCACTGACTGAACTGAATCTGATTTTTTCAACAACAGCGCGGCCGCCGGGCCTTCGCTGTGTCATATTCCCGGCAAAACGCCGCATAAGCTTCACGGGACGATACCATCTGCCTGCGATTCAGAAACCGCGCATAGGCGGACTCGTCGAATATTTCACGCAAAGCCGCCATCAGCAGAGACAGCACGCGCATGAATCCTGTCGAGCGTTCCTCGAGCAGGCAGCCAGAGGCGGTTGTCCCAACGTTGATCTCTGTGAATCGCGTCATCCCTGCTCCTCGGTGGCGAAGCGCGTGGCCACGAACGGCGCTTCCTTCACCCTGGCCTGCTTGCGGCCGGACAAGACTCGCGTCCACTCCACCACCGACTCGATCAGGATCAGTCCGATCATCACAATCAGAGTTCCGGTCACAACTGCATCGAGGCGGTCATTGAAGATCAGACGGACATTCGCGCCCGGGCCGGACGCCAGCTGTGCGGCGTGGGACAGAAATCCGATGCGCGGATTGGGATCAAAGATCTTGTGCCACGAAGCCGTGAAAGTCACCGCCACCAGCCAGAGCAGCGGCACCAGCGTCACCGCGGCATAGCGCGCTTTGCCCATCTTGATGATGATGGTGGTGGCCACACACAGAGCCACCGTTGCCAGCAGTTGGTTGGAGATTCCAAACAGCGGCCACAGCGAGTTGATCCCGCCCAACGGATCTTTCACACCCTGCCACAGAAAATATCCCCAGGCGCCCACGATCAGCGCGCTGGTCGCGAGAATCGAGGGATACCAACTGGTGCGGCCCAGCGGCTTCCAGACATGGCGCGAGCGCATCCTGCACCATGAAGCGGCCCACCCGGGTGCCGGCATCGAGAACCGTGAGGATGAACAGCGCCTCAAACATGATGGCGAAGTGATACCAGATCGCCATCAGGGCCTGGCCGCCGAGGCTGTTGGAAAAAATGTGCGCCATGCCGACCGCGAAGGCCGGAGCGCCGCCGGTGCGGTTGTAGAGCGTCTGCTCGCCGACGGATTGGGCCAGCGAATGCATTTCGGCTGCGGTAACGGGAAATCCCCAGTTGCTGATGGTCGCGGCTGCCGCTTCCGGCGCCTGCCCGACAATGCCCGCCGGGCTGTTGATGGCGAAATAAATTCCGGGCTGCAGGACGCAGGCGGCGATCATCGCCATGATGGCGACCATCGACTCGGCCATCATCGCGCCATAGCCCACCATGCGAGCTTCGGTTTCGCGCGCGGATCAGCTTCGGAGTGGTGCCGCTGGAAATCAGCGCGTGAAATCCGCTGATCGCGCCGCATGCGATGGTGATGAAGGCAAAGGGAAAAACATTTCCGGCGAACACCGGACCCGTGCCGTCGATGAAGCGCGTGAGCGGCGGCATGTGCAGTGTGGGACGGAGGGCAACGATGCCCAGCGCCAGCAGAGCGATGGTTCCCAGCTTGACGAACGTGCTCAGGTAGTCGCGCGGCGCCAGCAGCAGCCAGACCGGCAGGGCCGAAGCGGCGAAGCCGTAAACGATGATCAGGATCGCCAGCGTAGGAGCGGACAGAGTGAACCAGCCTGCCACCGATGGCGTCTGGGAAACCCATTGTCCGCCCCAGATCGCCAGCAGCACCAGCATGAAACCAAGGGCCGAAGTCTCCAGCACTTTGCCGGGACGCAGACGTGCGCAAATACACGCCCATCAGAAGCGCGATGGGAATCGTCATCGCAATCGTGAACGTTCCCCAGGGGCTGGCCTTCAGCGCATTCACCACGACCAGGGCGCAAACTCCGAGCAGGATCACGATGATGCTGATCACGGCCACGTAAGCCACCAGGCCGCCCAGGCGGCCAATTTCGTCACGCGCCATTTCGGTCAGCGACTTTCCATCGCGTCGCACGGAAAAGAGCAGAATCACGAAATCCTGCACGCAGCCGCCGAAGACCGCACCGGCAAGTATCCAGAGAGTGCCGGGAAGATAGCCGAACTGCGCCGCCAGCACCGGGCCGACCAGCGGGCCGGGTCCGGCGATGGCGGCGAAATGGTGCCCGAAGACCACCCATTTGTTGGTGGGAACAAAGTCGCGGCCATTTTCCAGCCGCTCGGCAGGTGTGGCGCGTTGAGCATCCAGGATCAGCACTTTGGCCGCGATGAACTTGCTGTAGAAACGGTAACCGAGCGCGTAGGTGCAGACGGCCGCGACCACCAGCCACATGGCATTGATCTGCTCGCCCCGATGGAGCGCGACTGTGGCCAGAGCCAGGGCTCCCAACATTGCGACCGCCAGCCAGGTCAATATGCGGAAGAATTTTGGGCATGAGATTCTTTTAATGTGCAGGAGATATTGTGGACAATCCACTGCCCGCGCGCAATCGGCAAGAGAGGCTCACGCCGCTTCGGAGCGCACAAAATTGCGGCAGTTTAATGATAACCTTAGGCATCCGTTGCAAGCGATTACAGGGGAAGTGTATCCCGTGTGCGCCCTTCGACTCGCGCCAGGCGAGTCGCTAATTTTATACCCGTTGAGGAGCAGGAAATGAAAGTTGGTCTACTGACCGGCGGGGGCGATTGCCCCGGGTTAAATGCAGTCATCCGTGCCGTGGTGCGGAAAGGTTGTTTTCATTACGAAGACGAATTCGTCGGTTTCCTTGAGGGCTGGCGCGGCCTGGTAGAAAACAAGAGCATGCCCCTGGATCTGGCCAGCGTGGGCGGAATTCTGCCGCGCGGCGGCACCATTCTGCGCACCTCCCGCACCAATCCCGCCAAGAAGGCAGATGGCCTGGAAAAGTGCATCGCGACTCTGAAACAGCACAAGATCGAAGCCCTGATCGCCATCGGCGGCGACGACACGCTTTCTGTCGCGCAGAAATTGCACGAAAAGGGCGTCGAAGTTGTGGGCGTGCCCAAGACCATCGACAACGACCTGGCCGGCACCGACTTCACTTTCGGATTCGACACTGCGGTCAATATCGCGACCGAAGCCATTGACCGCGTCCACACCACCGCCGAGGCCCACAATCGCGTGATGGTGGTCGAAGTGATGGGACGGGATGCCGGCTGGATCGCCATGTACAGCGGCATCGCCGGCGGCGCCGACGTAATTCTGATTCCCGAAATGCCTTTCGACGTCGACAAGGTCGCGGAGACGATTCGATTGCGGCACGCGCGCGGCCGCTACTTCAGCATCGTGGTGGTGGCCGAAGGCGCGAAATTCTCCACCGACGTCGATCCCAAGCACGGTGCGCCCATCGTGGTCGACATGGGCAAGGACGAATTCGGGCACGCGCGCCTGGGCGGAATCGCCAACATCCTGGCCCGGGAAATTGAGCGCCGCACCGGCTTCGAAACCCGCACCGTGGTTCTGGGACACGTGCAGCGCGGCGGCTCTCCCAGCGCCTTTGATCGCATGCTGGCGACCCGCTATGGCCTGGGAGCGATCGACATGGTGCACCGCGCAGAGTTCGGCTGCATGGCTGCCTTGCGCGGAAACAAGATCGTTTCCGTGCCGCTGTCCGACGCCATCGCCAAGAATCGCACCGTGGATCAGGAAACCATTGACGTCGCGTTTGGCATTCTCGACAAACTGACTACGGACAAAGTAGCGGTAGGCAAATAGGCAGGGTGCCCCATCCTCGTCTTTCCCGTCAGGGAAAGACAGGATGGGCTGTCGATAAAGTATCTCCCACCGCTACTCTAAAAATCTAAACTCTGACATGGCCGGATTCTACGCCCGCCTCGCGCCATCACTACCTGAGATCATCGAATTGGTTCTAGTGCTCGCCGCGCTGGGATTGATTCTGCTTCGCTTCGGCAAAGAATCTGCAAAAACCCAGTCGTTCCAATCCATCGAGCGGTGGTTTTCCAGCCTGGCGAGAAGGAAACGCTCAGTGTCGTCGCCGTCGGCCTGCTGGTTCTGGTTTCGCGGGCCGCTTTGATTCCAATTCTTGGCATTCCCGAACCCGCATGGCACGACGAATTCAGTTATCTTCTGGCGGCTGACACCTTCGCCCACGGCCGATTGACCAATCCGCCACATCCCATGGCAGTGCATTTCGAAAGTTTTCACATCATTCAGTGGCCGACCTACATGTCGATGTATCCGCCGGTGCAAGGCCTGGTACTGGCGTTGGGCGAGCGCCTGGGACATCCCTGGATCGGACAATGGCTTATCACGGCGATCATGTGTTCGGCCTTGTGCTGGATGCTTCAGGGCTGGCTGCCTCCGCCCTGGGCGCTGCTCGGTGGACTGCTGGCGGCATTGCGTCTGGGCATTCTCAGCTACTGGATGAACGGATACTGGAGCGCCTCGGTGGTCGCTCTGGGAGGCGCGCTGGTCCTGGGCGCACTGCCCCGGTTGCAGCGCAAGGCAAAGCTCCGAGATGCAGTTTGGCTGGCGCTAGGGCTCGTGATCCTGGCTAACAGCCGGCCTTATGAAGGACTGATTCTCGGCTTTGGCTGCCGCGGTCGCTCTTGATGATGTGGATGGCCGGTCCACGACGTCTCCCACTTCCCGTGATTTTGCGGCGCGTGGTAGCCCCGGTCATCATCATTCTCGCAGTGGCGACGGCAGCGACCGGCTATTACTACTATCGCGTCACCGGAAGCGCCTTGCGCATGACTTACCAGGTCAACCGCGCGATGTATTCCCAGGCGCCTTATTTCCTGTGGCAGAGTCCTCGGCCGGAACCTGTTTATCGCCATCCCATCATGCGGGAATTCTACGAACGCGAGTTTCAGGTTTTTCAGCAGAGCCGAACTCTCTCCGGCTTCCTGCACAAGCTCGGCGAAAAGATCTGGACCTCGTGGAATTTTTATCTTGGCCCGGTCCTCACTATTCCGCTGCTGCTTTTGCCCTGGACGTTTCGCGATCGGCGCATGCGATTCCCGCTGTTCGCCAGCGCTCTCTTCCTGCTCGGAATCTTGGTCGAAACCTGGGCCTCGCCGCACTATCTCGCAGCCGCGACCGGATTGCTGTATCTGGTGCTGATGCAATGCATGCGTCACTTGCGGCTGTGGCGCTGGCGCGGGCAGCCATTGGGCGCAGCCATCGTTCGTGCCATTCCTCTCATTTGCTGTCGCCATGATCGTTCTGCGAGTAAGTGCGGTGGCCGCGGGAGCGCAGATTGAGCCGGATTGGCCGCGCGGCAATCTGGAGCGTGCTGCCATCCTGCACAAATTGGAGAACTCGCCCGGAAAGCACCTGGTGATCGTGAGCTACGAACCGGATCATGATCTCGACATGGAATGGGTGTACAACGCCGCGGACATCGACGCCGCAAAAGTGGTTTGGGCCCGCGACATGGGCCGTCGCGACAACGCAGAATTGCTGCAATATTTCTCACGACCGACAGGTGTGGCGCTTGAATGCAGACCAGTCTCCGCCGACGATCGAGCCATGGCTGTGAGTCGAATGAGAACTGAATCATGGCTCACGGCAAAACGCATCCGCATTCACGGCCTGCTGCTGGCCGTGTGTCTCTGGACCGTCTACGCCGTCGACATGTCCACGCCTGGGCTGCTGGATCGCAATGGCCTGGTCAAGGGCACCGATTTCCTGCATTTCTATACGCTGGGAACGCTTGCGCTGCAAGACCGCGGAGACCTGCTGTATGACATGCGCGCGCAAGCCGAACTGGCGAGAAAACTGGTGCCGCAAGCGCCGAATAGTTTGTACGTATCCGCTTTACGGACCGCAGGTTTCGCTGTTCTTCGCACCCTTTGCCCGACTGCCCTACGGATCGGCGCTGGCCGCGTGGCTTGCTCTGAACGTTTTGATTTACGCCTTCTGCTGCTACGCCGTGTGGAAGACATGCCCTCATCTTCAGGCTTACCGCTGGACAGTTCTCATCCTTGGCGATTGCCTTTCCAGGATTTTTTCACTTGCTGGCCTGGGGACAGACCTCTGGCGTCGCACTGCTGTGTTTCACTCTGGCCTATCTGGCCCTGCAAAGAAATCAGAAGCTGCTCGCCGGATTGGCCATTGGATCGCTCATTTTCAAACCGCAGTTGGGTCTGGCCGCGGCAGTTGTGTTTATTCTTGCACGCGAATGGAAGGTAATTGCAGGCGCGCTGGTGGCCGCGTCAGTCCAGTTAGTCGCCGGCTTGGTTGCACTATGGAGCCGACGTGATGCGCACTTACTGGTGGGCGCTGACGCATGTTAGAGATGTGTCGCCTCTGCTTGAACCGAGGTTGTATCAGACCCACTCGCTGCGCTCTTTCTGGTCCCTTCTGCTGCCGTGGCCGCGCGTCGCTTTTGCGCTGTATATAGTCACTGCGATCGCGGTCCTCGCACTCGCAGTTCGCTGCTGGAAAAGTGGAGCGTCGCTGGAAGTTCGCTATGCGGCGCTGTTATTGGCCACCGTCCTGGTCTCGCCTCATCTGACGGTTTACGACCTGGTGATTCTTGCTCCCGCGTTCATGCTGCTGGGGGATTGGGCGCTGGCACACGGTGAATCACGCTTTGCGGGACCAGTTCAACTTCTTCTCTATCTGTGCTACCCGCTGTTTCTCCTGGGACCACTGGCGCGTTTCACTCACCTGCAACTGTCCGTAGCGGCGATGATCGGTTTGTTGTGGATCACGACGCAGATTGCGGCGCAGCCGGATGGCAAACAAACCGGCTAGACATCGGGCCTCAGCGCGCGTTCAGCTCTGCTCAGCTTCGAGCTCAAGCTGCATCCGTGATTCCAAACAGAAACGTCAGCGCTTCAGGAAAGCGCCGCGCCCAGTCTCTCTCGCTGTGGCTGGCGCCTTCGTCAATCTTCACCAGCAAACGGTCCTCTCCCAGTCCCGCGCGGCGCAAAACATGTTCCAGGTCGCGAACATCTTCGACGGCCTGCCGATCGCGCTGCTCACTTCCAGCTTCACGGGTTCCCATCGCCATGAATATCTTGTCAGGCCATTGCCGGAAAGCGCGACTGGATCTCAAAAGCTGCCGGTTCGAGATGAACAACGACGGGCTCTCGAGCAGCAAACGGCCAAAGATTCCCGGACGGTCCATTACGGTGAACAGAGAAATGATCGCTCCCAGCGATGATCCGCCCAGACCCGTGTTTTCCGGACCTCTCGCGATGCGGTATTCCCGGTAGACGAACGGCATGACCTCGTTCAACAAGAAATCCGGATAGCGTTTGCCTTGTGGCCGCAAGATCGGCGGATGCATCGACCGGTAGGGCAGATATTCTTTGGGCCGGTCTTTCTGCGCGTTGTCGATGCCGACGACAATCAGTGGAGGAATCTTGTTTTCGGCGATCAGGCGGCTGGCGGCGTTCGCCCACCTGCCAGTCGACGCCGATGTATGCCGTTGCGGGATCGAACAAGTTCTGTCCGTCGTTGAGATAGAAAACGGGATAGTAGCGGCCCTCATTTTCAGGCTGGTTGTATCCCGGCGGCAGCCAAACCCGCAGCATGCGCGTATTGCGGAAAATCTGGCTTTGGAATTCATGCAGGCGCAACTCGCCCGCCAGCTGCGGGCGCGCTCGAACCGGCGATGTCGTCAGCTGGTGTGCCTGCGATGGTGCGCCTTCTTCCATGAGAGTCGGTAAGATTTTTACGAACGCCGGACGTTGTGCCGCCACCACACTGACGAAAGCACCGAGATACAAAAAATCAATGCCAGCGACGACAGGCACAAAATGCACCAGGCCGCCAGGACAAACTTTTCAATGTAGGTAAGGTAAAGTGCGAAGCCCAGCCCAGCCAGCGAAGCGAGCGCCAACATTGCCGGAGTTCCGGCTTGGCCGCGATAGAAAGTAGCCAGCGCCAGCAGGGCGATGTATCCGATAATGCCGATCAATGCCACCGGAACCCCGGCGATCGCCGAGTAGGTGCTGCGGTTCACAATGTCGCAGTTGAAATTTTCTCCGACGTCGCAGTACGAAGTCCGCGACGTGCCGTAGTGATGATAGAGAGAGACCGATGAGACCACCACGCCTGCCAACGCCAGCACCGCGATCAGCAGTGAAATGCGCCGGGCAAACGCATGGGTACATCATGGCAGATCGCATCCGGCCCTGGTGCCGAGAGTCTGCAACGGCAGTGTGCCTTCCTCGCGTTCCCCGTCGGCAAACTGCCAGGTGGGAAAATGCTTGATTCCGGCGTCCTTGCAGACCTGGAGCTTCGTCGCGAGAGCCGGGGACGCCACACTCGACGTAAGGAACATACTGAAAGGACGATTCAAACATTTCCTTCTGCTCGGCGCAATGCGGGCACCAGTAGGCGCCGTACATTTTCGCCTGCTTTGCGGCCAGGCATTTCGCGAATGTATCGAAGCGATTTCCGCGCTTGCGCAGGCCCAGGTAAGCTACCGCGGCAAAGGCAGCAACAATCAGCGCGACCGTAAGCACCTTGCGCGCTAGCGAGGGCTTTGCCTGCGCCTGCCTTTCCCGTTTCTCGCTCACTTTCGACATGGAATCTTTTTTATACCACGACGTTCAGCGCCGAAGGCAGCACGTCGAGGCTTTGGCAGCGCAGAGTGAGCACCTCGCCATCCACCATGACGTCCACCGGAGCATCGAGTTGGAAGTCAATACGCTTCGCCTGTCGCCGTTCCGCCAGCGGATGGTTCGATGTGGGTGCCGTCGTAGAGAGTCGGCAGATTGCGGATCAGGCCCAGGCGTCCGATCGGTCCCCAGCGCACGTACTCGATCAATCCGTCGTCCACTTCGGCCTTGGGAGCGATCATCATGGTGCCGCCGGTAAACTTGCTGTTGCTGAAGGTGAGAAACAGGCAGGGCCGCCGGTCGAGTTCCGGCTCTCCATCGACTCGCAACGGAAATGGGCGGCGCCGGAAGCGCGCCAGGCTGATGAAGATCGACGACTGGTAACCGATCTCGCCCCAGCCGCTGAAACGGCGGGCGCGCAGTGTGGCCACATCGGCGGAAAATCCCATGCTCAGCAAATTGATGTAGTGAAGGACTCCGCCTCGATGGGTCAGGCGCAGAACGTCGCAGGGACGCGAGCGCCGCGCCAGCAACGCTTCGATCGCAAACTCCACGCCGCGATCGCTGAAGTCGCGCAAAAACGAATTGCCCGTTCCCAGCGGAAGAAAAGCCAGCGTCGGCTTCTCTCCGTCACTCGCGGGAAAGAGTCCGTTGACAATCTCGTAAGAAGTCCCATCCCCGCCGACCGCGATAAATTTCCGGTAGCCGCGGGCATAGGCGTCGCGGACTAGCTGAGTGGCTTGGCCGGGAGCGCTGGTTTCAACCACGTTCAGGTCGATTCCGCCCGCGCGCAAACGTTCGAGAGCCGGTCCAACCAGTTTGCGGCATCGCCCTCCGCCCGCCGCCGGATTGACCACGGCAAGAAAGGCGCCGTTCACGCTTGGTCACTCATAGGTTCTGTTTATAGCTCGACCACGGCGGCCCGGCTCAGGCTCTTGCGCATCTCTTCGGCGAGCACGTATGCGCTTGATCTTCATGGCGGCGGTGCGGGGAAAATCCTTGTCCCAGATCACGCATCCGCCCACGCGTTTGAAATCGGGCAAGCGGCGGTTGCGGGCGACCACGTCCTGCTTCAGCGCTTCATTGAATTCCTGGTCTCTGCTCCAGCCGAAGGACCAGGACCAGCATTTCGTTGCCCAGACTTTTTGCCGGCCAGATGTAATTCGCCGCGAAGACGCAGTATTCCTTGACCGGCAGGCCGTCGAAGGCAGTCTCAATATCCTCCGGATAAATATTCTTTCCGCCCTCGGTGACGATCATGTTCTTCTTGCGGCCGAACAGTTGCAGATGTCCGGTGCCGTCAAAGCGGCCGAGATCGCCGGTGAGCAGCCAGCCATCCACGATGGTCTCCGCGGTCAGTTCGGGATCGTCGAGGTAATGCGACATCACGGTCTTGCCGCGCGCCGCCACTTCGCCGATGCCTTCCGAATCGGGATTCAGCACTCGCAGTTCCACGCCGGGCAGCGGCTTGCCAACGGTGTCGGCGCGAAAAGGTTTCAGATCGTTCAGGGTCAGCACGGTGCCCGCTTCGGTCAGGCCGTAGCCGTTGGCCACCGGAATGCCGAGATCGTAGAAGAACTGCAGCGTCGACGGCTCCATGAAAGCGCCGCCGGTGAACATCGCGCGCAATTCTCCGCCGAAGGCTTTGTGAACCTGTCGCAGCAGCACCCGGCTCAAACGCACGTCGGGACGCCAGCCGGTAAAGAATTTGTTCACTGCAATCGACCGATCCAGCAGGAATCGCTTGGGGCGGGACAAGCGCTTCAAACTTGGCCTTGAGTCCGCGCTCCAGATTCTTGAGCACCATGGGAACCAGGCTCACGTAAGTGATCTTGTAGCGGACGAAGGCATCGCGCACGAACTCGGGCCGCAGCGTGCGCAAATGCACCACGCACGCGCCGCAAACAAACGGCCCGATAAAGCCGACCATGAAATCAATGGCGTGGTTGGTGGGCAGAATGCTGAGGTAGCGCACGCCCGGCCAAAAGGGATACCAGCGCGATCAGCGCCTTGCATTGCTCCAGATAATTTTCGTGAGTGAGCACGCATCCCTTGGGACGGCCGCCGGTTCCGGAGGAATAGACGATGCAGGCCACATCCTGGCGCTGTCGCGGGACAAATACGGGATCGCCCTTGCGGCGAAAATCTTCCCAGCGATTCGCGCCCGCAAGATCCGCGCCCGGCGGCGCTTCGGTGACCAGAACAGTCTGCACTTTGTGGTCTTTGAACTCCGGCGCCTGCGTGATGGCGCGCCACAGGTAATATTCGATGATCAGAAATTTCGCCTTGCTGTGCGCCAGCAATTGCAGATGCTCGGCCGCGGTCAGCTTGTAATCGAGCGGAACCAGCACGCCGCCGCCGTGAAAGATGGCGTAGGCCGAAATCAGCCACTTCGACTGATTGGTCATGATGATGGCGGCGCGGTCGCCGGGACTGA
This sequence comes from Terriglobia bacterium, assembly GCA_963696825.1. Classification (GTDB taxonomy): domain Bacteria; phylum Acidobacteriota; class Terriglobia; order Terriglobales; family Acidobacteriaceae; genus JAIQFF01. The sequence continues at coordinate 94,679 of CAVOLN010000004.1, read as the reverse complement.
ACTCGGCATCCTCGAACGCGCGCGCCAGAGGCATCGCCATTTCCTTGAAATCGGAATAGGTGAGCCGCGTCTTTTCCTTGTCGCGATCGGACTCGATCAGGCAGGTTTCGTTCGGCCAGCGGTCGAGCGCCTCGCGCAGCGCTGCGCCCAGGCTGGTGTATTGGTCGAGGTTGAGCATTAAATACTTATTTCAACACAGAGACGATTACATCGAAGAAGCCTGTTAATCAGTTCACCACCAGCACGAAGCCGAGAACCGGAACAGGAACTGCAACTGATCAACTGGTTTCTGTCGATCGCTCTTCATGCAGTCAAGTCGATAGCTGCGGCAGAAGCTCATGCCGGATTCTGCTCACAGCCTGGCTTGTATCCGGCTGGCCAGCGTTCTGAAGTCGGAGACTCCCTGCAATTCGTAGTCGGGAAGTTCGACGTTGAAGTGATGCTCCAGCCGGGTAAGCAAGTCCAACGCCTGCAGGCTGTCAATCCCGAGAGTCTTGAAGAAATCATCGTCGGGAGTGAGCTTCTCGCGCGGCACTTTGAACTGCGCCGCCGCAAGATTGAGTATTTCGTCGAGAGTTTGTTCAGTGTCTGGCATGGCTGTAACTCATTCTATTCGAAAAGCTGTGCTCACGGCAAATAGGGCTGCGCGTCTTTGCTTTCCACGAATTTCTTCAATCCGGCTTCAACCGCGGGCTGCGTGAACAGATCGCAGAAGATATCGATCTCCTGCCGCAGTTCGTCATAAGGAATCGGCTTGATGAATTTTTTGGCGGCGCTCGCGGTGCGGCGGTCAAACTTTCCCAGTTGAGCGGCGGTGCCGCGCGCCGCTCGCAGCGACTCGCCTTCCGCCACCACCTGGCTGACCAGTCCGGCCTGCTGCGCCTTGGTGGCATTGAAGCTGCGGCCGGTAAGCAGCAGGTCGCGCACCACGGCATTGCCCAGATCGCGCTTCAGGCGCGGGATGCCGCCGAATCCGGGAATCAGGCCCAAACGCAGTTCCGGAAAGCAGAAACGCGCCATCTTGTCGGCGATGATGAGATCGCAAACCAGGGCCAGCTCAAGCCCTCCGCCGAAGGTTACGCCGTTGACGGCGGCGATGGTGGTCAGCGGCGAAGCGTCGATCGCGTTCATCACCTTGTGAATGCGCTCCAGAAATTCCCGCACGCCGCGCGCCGCCGACTTGCTTTTCCATTCCCTGCGCGCCGTGATAAAGCTCGCGCAGATCGGCGCCGGCACAGAATCCGGATTTCAACGTGCTGTGCAGAATCAGCGCGTGGGCACTCGCTTTCCAGACTCCGCAAGAGCGGAGGCAAATTTCTCCAGTTCGGCGAGCGTGGACGAACCGATCTCGTTGCAGGGCTCGCGGTGGAGCGCCAGCTCGATGACGCCGTTCTTCAGTTCCCACGAAAGTGCTTGGCCTTTGAATTGGTTCATCCGATCTCACGGCCGAGGGCGAGACGCCCTCGGGACAGCCGGCGGGACGCCGGCGCTACTTTCACGATGCCTGCTTCACTCCGTACATTTCTTCGATCTCGGGCTGCAGACGCGCCGCAATCAAATCCCGCTTCAGCTTGCCGTTCGCCGTCAGCAATCCGTTTTCGATGGAGAACGGCTCGGCGTGAACATGAAACGCCCGCACCTGTTTGTAGTGCGGCAAGCTGCGGATTCACCGCATCGACTGCCGCCTGCGCCTGCTCCCGGGTTACGCTTCCGGTAATGATCGCCGAAAGATAGCCGCGCCCGTTTCCCACCAGCACGACCTGCTGCGCTCCCGGCAAATTTCGCAGCAGCTCATCCTCGATCGGCTCCGGCGCGATGTTGTGGCCCGATCCCAGAATAATCAGGTTCTTGATGCGCCCGATGATACGCCAGTTCCCTGCCGCGTTGACCTCGCCCTGGTCGCCGGTATGAAACCAGCCGTCGCGCAAGGCCTTGGCGGTCTCCTGCGGACGGTTCCAGTAGCCGGGAAAAATATTCGGACCGCGCACGATCAATTCTTCGTTCTCGCCCAGCTTCATTTCGATGCCGCGGATCGCCGGCCCCACGCGTCCGGGTTCGACGTGGCGCGGATCGTCCATGGTGCAGATCGCGGTGGTCTCGGTCAGGCCGTAAACCTGCAGCACCGGGATGCCGAGCATGTTGAAATAGAGCTGGGTTTCGAGATTCAGCGGCGCCGAGCCGCAGATCAGGGCCTTCAGATTCGCGCCAATCATCTTCTTGCGAATGGTGGGAAAAACCAGCGGCATTGGCCAGAGCCAGCCAGGACGCGTCGGAGAAGCGGGCCTGGTCCTTCCTGCTTGCGCATCCAGGCCGCCTTGGCGCGAGTGTAAATCGTGCGCACCAGGCCGCCCGTCTTCCAGAGTTGTTCGTCGACTGCCTTGCGCATGCGCTCGAGCAAAGCCGGCACGTTGAGAAAATAATCCGGCGCGACGGTGCGCATTTCGTCCGCCAGCTTGCTCAGATCGGTATTCAGCGTGAGCAGGCTGCCGCGCAACAGGCAGGTCAGCAGCATGATCCACGAGCCTGCGAAACAAAACGGCAGATAGTGAAACACGCGGTCCTGCCCGGGCCTGTTCTCCATCAGGAGATCGAGCCGGCCCGAAGTGCACTCCAGCATGTGGCTGACGTTGCCGGCGGTCAGAACCACGCCCTTGGCTTCGCCCGAAGTCCCGGAGGTGTAGATGATCGTGACTGGATCGGAATCGGCCAGTTGTGGCTTGGCCAGTCGCGCCGGCTTCCGGCTGCGCAAAGATTTCCTTGAACAGATATTGCGGGGGCGCGTCCGGCCAGTTCTGCGCGATGCCATCGCGCAGCGCCTCGTCGCCGCAGCAGATCAGCGCCGGAGAGCAGTCCTTCATCATGGCGACCAGTTCTGCCGGCGCCTGCCGCGCGTAGAGCGGAACCACGATCAGGCCTTCCGCCATGATCGCCAGATCGAGCGCGACCCAGTCGATGCCGTTGTGGGCCAGCAGGGCGCAGCGGTCGCCTTTCTTCAAGCCTTCGCGACTGCAAGAAACGACCGGGCTTGACCCACCTGGGCCAGCAGCTCGCGACCAGTGACGGCGAAGACTCTGGCCGTCGCGAAGCTCCTGCAGCACAGGCGTGTTGCCGGCCGCTTCGAGCTGCGCGAAAATGTCTTCCAGAAAATTCATCGTTCTCATGCGAACCTGCGTAGGGGCAGGTGTCTCACCTGCCCGGCGGAGCGAAGCTCCGCAGTTTTGGCGAGCTCTCCAACCCCGGCGAGCTGCGCTCGCCTGCCCAGATGAGGACGTCTGGGCCTACGTGGTCTGTCAGCCAAACGCTTCCGCCAGTTGCTTCAAGCCGTTGCTCATGGGCGGCAAATAATCTTCCCAGCTCCATTCGCCCTTGCGCGTGGGAAACTCGGGATAGCGCCGCTGCACTTCTTCCTCGAAATACACGCCCATGCGCGCCATCACTTTCAAATTCTTCACCACCGTCTGTCCGATGCCCACCGAAATCGCTTCGCCCTGCGTGGCCAGCTTCTCCAGCACCGCCATCAATTTCGGCTCGAGATCCGGATCGTCCACGTTCATCAGCAGATCCTGATGTCCGCGCTCGCGCATCAGGTTGCGGATGCGTTCGTCCATGGTGATGCCGGCCGACGGCACCAGGCCGGGCATCGAGGTCACGATGCCGTGATAGCGCGAGGAAACCATCATGTGGCAGGCGCGCAGAATGCTCACCAGTTCGTGCATGTTGTAGTCGTCGGAACTGAGCACCGGCACGCCGCCGAGCTTTTCCGAAATGCGGCCTGCCGGGCGCGCATCGAGACGCTCGGTGGCGGCCAGCACCACGAAAACATTGCGCTGTTTGCGAAATGCGGCGACCGCATTGGCGATCGCGGTGAGGTAGTGCTCCAGAGCACGATCGGCCGCCGGACCTGAATTGTGGAAGTACACCGAGCGGTAATGGCTGTCTTTGTAAGCGCCCGTCAGACTGCGCGCCGCAAACTTCGCGACGGACGCCTTCACCGGCCACTCGAAGGGATTGATCGGGACACACCACCAGCACCGGCGTGCTTCCGTCCCAGCCTACTTTCCGCAAGACTGCCTCGCCCGTACTCGGCCGGAGCGGTTCAAACGTCCACGCCGTGTCGGTTCCCAACTCGGTCGGCACTCCCAGTTCGCGCAGCACGTTGCGCGATTCTTCGTTGCGCGTGATCACGAACGAGTTCTGGCAATAGCGCGCACACATCTTCGCGATCAGCGGATCCATGTGCCCGGCTTCCGCGCCGTAGCCGACCGAAAGCTTGTTCTGCGCCGCCGCGATGCCCAGCGATCCGATCATCATTGTGGTCAGCGCGTTGGCGAACTTGCTCTTGAACATCGAGCCTTCGCAGGCCACCACGCCGTGATGCTGCGGCACTTCGTCGGAAAGAAATGGAGGGAAAGATATCGGGCAGGTGGACCTGCTGCGGTGCCTTCGAAATAGCCCTCGGGAAGCTTGAAATTCTGGGTCATCACGCTGAAGGCGGTCTTCTCCGCGCCCAGAATGTGGCGAATCTGGCGCAACATTTCCTCGACGCGCACGTCGGATCCCATGTTGCGCGTGCCGTTATAGCCGGCAAACAGCAGCTTCAGCTTTTCGCCGGGCTGCCAGGCTTTGCCTTTGCCCATCATCCAGCCCAGCTTGGCGGCTTCGATGCTGCTGCTGACCCAGGCTTCGAGGACCAGATCCATCATGCGGCGGACCCTCCGGCTTTGCGTGGAAGGCCAATCCTGGTAGGGATAGGTGAAGTTGGTTTCGCGGCTGAATTTGAGCAGCGGATAGCTGTATTGCGAGAACGGCACCGGCTTGCGGCCGAGTTCCTGAGTGACGCGCGTATTGTCGAAGACCGTATTCCACACCAGATAGGGCATGAACACCTTCATCAGCGAAGCGCCGTAGCCCAGCGATCCCTGCCGGTTGGAGAGAAAATTCACCGACGCGCTGAAAGGCCGTTGCAGAAACGGAAGAAAAATCGGGCGACGCTTGTTCTGCGCGGCGGCCAGCGCGGTCGTCAGCTGCCGAAAGGTCTGCGAATCCACGCCGGAGACAGGTGATAGGTGTCGTGCTGCGGATTCTCTTTCTGGTGCAGAGTCGCAATCGCATCGGCCACAAAATCCACGTTCACGATGTCGATCTTGTCTTTCGGAGGGAACGGCAGCACCGGCAGTCCGGCCAGAAAAACGAATGCCTTCACCATGTCGAACTGCGTGGTCTCGGGATGGCGGCTGTCGCCCAGAACAATGCTGGGACGGAAAATCGTGATCGGCACGTCGGGCAGAAGCTGCCGCATCATGTGCTCGCTGAATTTCTTGGTGCGCGCGTAGGGATCGTAATCGGAGCGATCCCAATCGATGGAACGATCTTCGGTGACCACCTCGTCCTGCCGCTTCCCGGCCACGGCCACCGTGCTCACCTGGCTGAAGCGGCGCAGGCCGTGATAGTAATGCGACTTTTGCGCCAGCAGCAGCACTTCGAGCGTGCCGCGCAGATTCACATTCAGGCAGCTTTTTTCCGACTTGCGATTCAGCGAGGCGGCGCAATGGATCACCGAATCGGTGGTGTGGATCAGGCGGTCGTAGTCGTCGTCGCCCAGGCCAAAGTGCGGCGCGGTGAGATCGCCGCAGAAGATCCGCATGCGCGTCTGGAGGTACTCGTAGAATCGCGGAAAATCCAGATGCAGCTGCAGCGCCTGCCACAGACGGCCCGCGGCTTCCTGCGGGTCGCGGGCGCGAACCAGCAGGTTCAGCGAAGCGCCGTGCTGCTCCAGCAGGTTGGCGGTGACATGCGCGCCGATGTATCCGGTCGAACCGGTCAGGAATATCGCCACGTTGCTCCATTGGTGCCGGTTTTGACCACGTCGCCGTTTTCCGGGACCGCCTCAAGCTGCAGGCTGCGGGCGGGGCGCGCTTCCAGCGGACGGCCTTCGATCAGCGGATAGGTCCACTTGCGCAGCGCCGGAATGTGAATGTTGATCCAGTAATCCCACCAGTCAATCGATCGCGTGTCGTATCCGAATGCAGCTTTCTCGTCTTCCGGCAGCGCGTGCGACAGTCTTTCGACATTGTCCGCAACGAAGTCATGCTCGTTGTGCAGGATGAATGGCTCGAACAGCTTGATCAGTTTTTCGACTCTTTCCAGATTGCGTTCCGCCCGCACCAGCGGAGTCTTTTTCAGCGGCAGCGGCGACATGATGCGCTGAATCGACTTCACAATCGCCTTCTGCGCCGGCGCCGACATGCGGTTGTAGCGCTCCTTGGAAACCGGAATCGCATCCAACCGCAGCCGCAGCCAGTATTCCAGGCCCTCCTGCGCGCGGTAGTGCTTGCGATGAGCCAGCGACGTCAGCTCGATGGAGCGCCGCATGTCGCAGGGATTGGTCACCGAAGTCGCCAGCTGATAGAGCGGCTCATGACGCCGTTCCACGATGGCCGCGCCGATCAGCGTCATGCCGCGGCAGACCGAGTCCACCGGAATAATGTCGAGACGCTTGCGCTCGTTGGTGGGAAGCTGGCGGAAATACGTTCCCAGCAGATAGGAAAGCGAGGCTGAAGTATTGATGCCCTCGTTCCAGCCGACAAACGGCTCTGCGACCGAAGTCTCCACGATCGCCGGACGCACCACCGCGATCGGCAAGTCCGGCGCCGTGCTTCGCAATCAGCGATTCCGCCAGGCTCTTGGTCAGGGTGTAGGTATTCGGCCAGCCCAATTCGGCGGCGCGCTTCATCCCGGCCTCGGTCAGATATTCGCGCAGCCAGCGGAAACGATTTTTTCGGATCTGATTTTCCAGCGCCGCGCCGCCCAGATCTTTGGCGGCATGTTCCTTGCGCAGAGCCTGCTGGCGAAGTTCTTCCGTCACCTCGGCGCTCTCGGCGCGTTGTTCCGCCTGCCTGACCAAGTCGTGCAGCGAGCGCCACTCGTCTTCCGCATCGAAGCCGGCAATTCCCGCCGGAGTGTAGTTGGGACGCAGCGTTTCTCCCACCCGGCCATCCCGCGCTCCCGCCACGTAGCAGGTGGAAAGATGCAGCAGCCCGGCGTGATCTGACTTGCGCACGAAATCGAGTGACGTTCACCGCCGCGTCCACGTTGGTGGCCAGCGCATCCCGCAGATCGGGATTGAAATCTGTCAAGCCCGAGCTGTTGATGATGAGATCGAGATTCTTCTGCAAAGATTCGCTGATTTCAGGCGCGAGGCCCAGGCCCGGCTGGCAAACGTCGCCCTCGATCACTTCCACCCGTTCCCGCAGAAATCGCGACAGGTCCGGCGCCATAGCGCGCATACAGCGGATCGAAGACCGGAGATTCCTCCACCATTTTTTCAAAGCGGCGCAGCGCGGGATTCGATTTCTGCCGCCGGATCAGCAGATAAATCCGCCCGATCTCGGGCAGCTCCATCAACGTATTCACCAGCCAGACTTTGCCGATGAAGCCGGTCACGCCGATCAGCATGACGTGCTTGCCGGACGAGCGCCCGGCGAACCGAGAGTGGGCCGGTATGGCGAACGCCATCGAAATAGACAATTGGACGTTCCGCAATCGGGATGCTGCCGCGACGGCAGGAATTACCGCCGACTCCAGAACCTTGACGCTCGGCAAGACCGAGATCGTGGACCAGTCTTTCAGGCGCACGTCTGCCGTCGGGTCCCGCGCCGCTGATGCCCGCGAACAGGCCTCGCGGCCGCACCACCGGTTCCAGCAAGCGTCCGGTGGCAATCCCGTCGCGAAATTCGAGACGGTTGGCGATCAGCCACTTCACTCCCAGATGCTGCGCCAGGGGACGCATGACGTGATCCAGACCCTGGCTCACCAGGACGATCTCATCGCCGGCCTCCATGCGTGCCCTAAGTTGTTCCACTCCATCGGCTTTAAGATATGGCTGCAGTTTGTACTTGAAATATTCTTCGCCCAGCAAATCCAGCCGGTCGCGGCTGATTCCGCGCAGCACCGTGTGCACCACCCGGGTGGCAAAGACTGCGATGCACCGCGTAGAGAAATGGCCGCAACACCGCCATCAGCAAAACCAGCCCGCGGCGCACCCAGCGTTCCAGAAAGGTCTGCGCATTCCAGGTAAAAAAGGCAATGGGACGGACGGTAGTCAAGTCCGCAAGGCTGCCCTCCACTCGCCAGTACACTCGGGCGGTGGAGCTTGGATTGTGGTTTGGTCTGTTCCAAATTGTTTTCGTCCCGAGACTTAGGGGCCGTTCCGCCGTGCGGCGGAGGTCGAAGCCTATTGTAAACAATCGCGTCAAAAGGTTGAAGCGCAGGCACCGTAGCGCCTACCTCCCGCCCGCAGTCGGACGGCATACGCCGGCAGCCGCGCTTACGGCTGCTGGCGACACTTTCCGATGCAGGCCCTTCGAAAACACCAGCAGGGCCATTACACCGCTGATCCCCAATAGCGTAGCCACCGCCAGCAGCCCGCCACGGAAACTCCCGGTCCAGGTGCGAATCAGCCCGATGGTATAAGGCCCGAGGAACCCGCCGAGGTTGCCGAACGAATTGATCAGAGCGATTCCGGCTATGGCCGAGGTATCGCTCAAGAGCTCGGTCGAAGTCGCCCAGAACGGGCCCATCAGAGAGTATGAAGCCAACAGGGTCAGGCTGAGGAAGACGATCGTCGCTGTTGTCGAAGTCGAGAAGGCGGCGCAGGCTAAGCCGAACGATCCCAGCAAATGCGCAGCCTGCCAGATGCCATCGCCTTTCCCGGTGCGGTCAGAGTGAATTCCAACAAGAACCATCGCGCATCGCGGTTACCAGATAGGGAATTGACGAGAGCAAACCGATGAGCAAATTGCTGAGACCTGAAACACTGCGAATCAGGCTCGGAAGCCAGAGGCCGACTCCATATGTGCAAGTGGTGTCACCCAGGTAAACGAGCACCAGCAGCCAGACTTTGGCTTGCGTGAAGGCGGCGAACACCTGGCGTCTGGAGGCCTCGGGATGCGCGTTCTGATCGCGCGCCAGTTGCCCGGTCAGCCAGGCGCGTTCTTCTGTCCGTCAGCCAGGGCGCAACCTCGGGACTGTCGGTCAGATAGGCGAGGACAATCGCCGCCCAGCAGAACTGCCGGCAGTCCTTCGATCAGGAACAACCACTGCCATCCCGCCAGATGCGCTCCGCGTACTCCGAGGAGCGCGCCTGAAATGGGCCCGCCAAGCACTCCTGCCAGCGGGCTTGCCATCATGAACAACGCCACCGCGCGCGCCCGCGCCGCTGATGGAAACCATCTCCTCAGATAGAGAATGATTCCAGGAAAAAATCCCGCTTCGGTAACTCCCAACAGAAAGCGCAGCAGGTAAAAGCTTCGCGGGGTACGTAACAAATATCATCGAAGCGGAGACCGTCCCCCATAGCACCATGATGACCGCAATCCATTTTCGTGCGCCTACCCGCGCCAGCGCGAGATTGCTGGGAACCTGAAAAAAGAAATACCCGGCAAAGAAAATCCCCGCGCCGAGGCCATACACCTTGTCGCTGAAACCCAGTTGTCCGCGCATCTGGAGCGCGGCGAATCCGACGTTAATCCGATCAAGGTAGTTGACGATGTAAAGGACAAACAGAAAGGGCAGCAACCGCCGCGTAAGCTTGGAGACGAACTTTCGCGCCAACGTCAGTTCCAACGAGCGGTTGCATGAGCTGGGCCTCTCGGGGCAGCGATATTCAAGAACCGGCTTTCTGACAGCAGTCGCGGAATTGAATCGACTAGGGTCCGGGCGACTCTGGTCCCACTCGGACCCAATCAAGGCCAAGGCCTTGTTTTATTGCGGCGACGATCTGTTCCGGCGATTGATCAATGTCCACCATGAAGGCATCGTCCGGCTCTTCCAGATCGGCGAATTGGCTGGCCAGGATCTTCTCCGAGGCGAAATGGCCGTGCCGCTCCCGCAAACGCTGGTAGATCAGGTCGTAGCTTCCCTTCAGGTAGACAAACTTAACTTCACTCGCCGACAGAAAGCTCATCGCGATAGCTCTTCTTCAATGCCGAACATGCCAGCACCACATTCTTTATGTTCCGCGACCCAGTTCTCTATGGCTTGGCGCAAAGCGGCCAGCCAGGGTGCGCGGTCGGCATCGCCCAGCGGAATCCCCCGCCTGATTTTTTCGACATTTGCCGGTGAGTGGAAGCTGTCAGCATCTGCAAACTCCCAGCCGAGCTGCTGGGCCAGCAGGTTGCCGACGGTGGTCTTTCCCGCGCCGGTCACTCCCATGACGACTACGATCACGGGACCCCGCCTGAAAGGTTGGGAAAACGCAGCGTCATTGGCTCCTGGTTTTGTAGCGCCGGCATCCCTTCGACTGCGCTCAGGGCAGGCTTGCCGGCCGTCCCGAGGGCGTCTCGCCCTCGGCGGTGGGCGAGACGCCCACCGGACAGCCGCCGGGACGGCGGCGCTACGAAAACCGCCAACCCTACGCCATCTTGCGCAGCTTCGTCACTCTACCCTGCTCCACCCACTCCACGACGAAAATATTGCCTTCGTGGTCGAAGCAGGCGCCATGTGGGCAAACGAACCTGCCCGGGCACAAACGTTCCCGGAGCCTGATTTCGTACCGTGCTCCAGTCTTTATTTGTATATTCGCCCTCGCCGAGGCTTGCGACCACGTTGTTTTTGCGGTCGAGAATCGTCACCTTGCTCAACAGGTCGGCGATCACCACCTCGCCATTGCGTTCGTGCAGAAAACACGGCATCTTCGACGTGCCCGAGATAGAGTCGACATGCTTGCCTTCAAGCGTAAATCGCTGCAGCCGGCTGTTGCCGCGGTCAGTCACCACCAGCACCGGCGTCTCCGCGCGCATGTCGATCCAAAGGCCGTGAGGACAATCGACCTGGTCGTCGCCCTTTCCCAATCCGCCAAAAGTTCGTATGTACTCCGCTTTCTGGTTGTACTGATTGATGAAGCTCGAACCGTACCCGTCGCCGACGTAAATATCGCCGTTCGGAGCGATGGCCACATTGGTTGGCCGGTAGACCACGGCTGATGTTTTGATCCTTCGGCTTGTAGGCGGCCGATTCCGCCGGATAACCCAGCGTGAAAACTTCTTCGCCCTTCAACGTCCGCTTGGTCACGATGCCGTGCTGATAATCGCAGAGATAGAGAAACTCTTCGCTTCCCTCTTTTCGGATGCTCAGGCCGTGTGCTCCACCTTTGAACTGCCGGCCCCAGGACCGGACGAACTTGCCCTTGCTGATCGAAGACCACCATCGTGTCCAAACTGTCGCTGGTGGCGTTCACCGTGTGATGAACGTAAATGTTGCCTTGTGAATCCTCGCAGACGCCGTGCGTGTTGCCGTATTTGATGGTGCGCGGCAACTCGCCCCAGTCATGAATTGCCTCGTACTGATGCTCGCCCATCTCCGAGGATCGGCGTCTTGCTGCCAGCCTTATCAGTCGCGCCCAAAAAAGTCGGAGCAGCAACCGCTGCCGCGGCGGCACTCACTACAAAATTGCGACGTGTAACTTGCATGGTCAGGCGCTCCTGATCGATCAAAAGAACGTGATTGCCGATTGTCTCTTTTTCCGAACGGCGTCATCCTGAGAGACGTTAGTCTCGAAGAGCCTGCCCTGAGCGAAGTCGAAGGGATCCGGCGTGTGTCGCCCGAGAAGGCTCTAATCTGCTATACGCCAGATCCTTCGCAAGCTCACGATGACGCTTCATAATTTTCAAGCTGAGCAGATACGTCACTTCTGCGCGACCGCGCCTTTTTCGTCCACCAGTTTGGGATCGGCGAATTGCAGCCAGAAGCCCATCATCTCTTCGTCGCTGGGCTCGCCCCAGCGAATGGCTTTCGAGGGATCGGGATTCTGCGGATTGTTCAGCGAATTGTCGAAGTACGCCGTGGTCACCAGCTTCGTGCCTTTCGGCAACAGGAACTGGTGTTTCAGGAAGTAGATTTCCTGCCAGCGGAAGTCGTAGTGCGGCACGTTCAGGATCACTTCGTGACGACCGTCGGGATAGATGGCTTCCGTAGTCATGCTCTTCCCGCGAAAATGCATGTGCGCGGTATAGGCCACCGCGGTCACATCTTTCGGCAACGTGTAACACGAGGTCACGCGATGATTGTCGTCATTGGGCGGAATCAGGAACAGATTGTTCCAGATTTCGTACTGCGCGATCTCGTGCTTCACCGGTTCCTTGGCGAACACCAGGCCGATGCTGGTGCGGTCCTTCACGTCCTCGCCGGTGTGGTTGCTGTAGTGAACCTGAAACTGCAGATACGAGCCGGCTGGAACTCTCAGCGCGTAGCCTGACGGCCGGGTCTCCGCCAAATGTCCCGGCAGGTAAATTCCCGGCACAATATTCAAATAACCGGATGATTCGCCCGGAACGCCGCCGCCATCGGGAGACGAGCAGCCATCGTCAACCACCGGCGCATCGCGCCTGAGGTGCAACACTCTGCCGGTGCGGTAGTGGTACTTATCGACTCCGGCGTCGGACTTGGAATTCTCTTCCTCTTTCTTCGCCACCTTATCGGCTGCGATCACCGAGACCGTTGCGTGATGCACCACCCGCCGGTCTCCCGGCATCACTTCGGCCGCCTGCACCCACCTGTCTTCGGTGAAATTGGTGGGAACGTAGATGTACTCGTAGTCGTCCATACTGTTGCCCTTCACGGTAAATTCGGGAATGGTCAGCACCACGTCGGGCTTGATATGCCAGCCTTCGGGAAACACTGGAGCGGGAGGCAGATCCTTGGCATCGCCCTCTCTGGCGCCGGTCCTGACCCAGGCGTCGATGGTCGCGATTTCTTCGTCGGTCAGTCGCGGATCGTTACTGAAATCGCCTACCTTGGGATCAGCATGCCAGGGCGGCATCTTGCGCTGCACTACCGCATCACGAATCGGCCTGGCCCACATTCGGGTTTCCTGGTATGTCGTCAGCGACATCGGCGCGATGTCGTTGGCGCGGTGGCAGACCACGCAGTTCTTGTTCAGAATCGGGGCCACGTCGCGGTTGAAGGTGACTTCCTTCGGAGAACCCGGATTGTCGTCACTGGCTCCCACAACCAGCCCGGAAAGTGCAATCGCAACCGGGACCAACACAATTCGAAGCGGACCCATGTGCCCTCCACCCTTCCCCAAGCAGCGATTCTAAACTCGCGTACGACCGAATATTGTAACCCTCTTGCCTAATTCCCTTCCCGCCGACGATACTGGAACCATCACAATCATGAAAACCAATCTTTCCTTCTCCACTCCCGCAGAAGTAGAAACCGAATGCCTGGTCGCCATCGTCCTCGACAAAGCAGAAAAGAACAGCGGCGAGAAAGACAAGCCGCAAGTTTCGATCGAGACCTCTGACGCCGCCGTCAAAGACGCCGCCGCTGACGTCATCGCCGGTGGCGAAGTGACCGGCAAGGCTTTCGAGACCACGCTGCTCCATCATCCGGCGAAGCTGAAAGCCAAGCGGCTGTTGCTTCTGGGCGGCGGCAAGGCCAAGAGCGTTTTCCGCATTCGATCTGCGCCGCCTCGCCGGCGCCGCGGTGCGCACCCTGAAATCGAAGGGCCTGCGCAGCTTCGCCATCCTCGCGCCCGAAGCCGGATTGAAGACCGAAGAAGCGGTCAAAGCCATCGTGGAAGGCGCATTCGTCGGCAACTTCGATCCTGACTACTACAAGAGCGATCGCAAGGATCAGAAGATCGACGCGCTCACCGTCGTCGCTCGCGGCGATCAAGCCGAAGCTGCAAGCAGGCCATGGACGAGGCCCGCATCATCGGCGAATCGCAGAACTTCACTCGCGACCTGGTCAACGAACCCTCCAATCGCATGACGCCGACCATCCTCGCCGACCGCGCGAAGAAGATGGCGGCGGAAGTCGGATCTGAAATGCGAAGTCTACGGCGCGGACAAGATCAAGGAACTGAAGATGGGAGCTTTCTGGAGCGTGGCCCAGGGCTCGGACGAACCGCCCGCGCTGATCGTCCTGCGCTACGAACCCGCGGGCGCGCCCGAGAAACCGGTGCTGGGACTGGTCGGCAAGGGCATCACCTTCGACACCGGCGGCATTTCCATCAAGCCCGCCGACGGCATGGAAAAAATGAAATACGACATGGCCGGCGGCGCCACCATGATCGGCGCCATGCGCGCCATCGCGCTGCTCAAGCCGAAGGTGAAAATCACGGCCATCATTCTGCGCCACGGAAAACATGCCGTCGGGCAAGGCGCAGAAACCGGGCGACGTGCAGATCGCCATGTCCGGCAAATCGATCGAGATCATCAACACCGACGCCGAAGGCCGCCTGGTGCTGGCCGACGGTCTCTACTACGCGCGCCAACTCGGCTGCACTCACCTGATCGACGCCGCCACGCTCACCGGCGCGGTCGTGGTCGCGCTGGGCTCCATCAACGCCGGCATCTTCGCCAACGACGACGCCGATGTACGAACGCTTCAGCAAAGCCTCGACGAAGGCGGGCGAGAAAATGTGGCGCATGCCGCTCGACGACGAATACAAGGAAATCATTCGCTCCAACATCGCCGACATCGTCAACTCCGGCGGACGCTGGGGCGGCGCCATCACCGCTGCCATGTTCCTGAAAGAATTCGCCGAGGATACTCCCTGGCTGCACCTCGACATCGCCGGCACCGCCTGGACCGAAGAACAGAAGCCCTGGATCGCCAAAGGTCCGTCCGGAATCGCGCTGCGCAGCCTGGTGGAATTTGCCCGGGATTTTGCCGATCAGCAGAGGGGTAAGAAGCATCCCATCCGCCCCTGCTCCGCATCTGAAGCGGCTCGATGGACGCTCGGGTCCATGCAGTTAACTTCAATCAGGAGGCTTTCAATGAAGGCTCTATTTGTAGTTGGGCTTGCAGTGATGATTCTGGGAATCCTGTCGTTTTTCGTGGCGATTCCGCATTCCGAAAATCACGGTATCAAAGCCGGTGACGTCAACATCGGGGTTCAAACCCACGAGAGCGAGAAGGTTGCACCTGCAATCAGTGCCGTAATGCTGGTGGTGGGAGCCGGACTCATGATCGCCGGCCGCAAGAGCTAACCCTGCCGGTGACATTTTGCCGCCTCGCCAGTCTGTGACTCTTGCACAGGAGGCGGCATCCACTTCCGAAGCTCGATAACGACATCCCTTCGCGTGCAATCGCAGAAAAGCTACTGCTTCTCCCCGCTGTCATGATCATGATCGTTCCTCTTGGCAAGGAAAAAGCCCCCGAACCAAGCCGGAGGCCAAGGACTACAAGTTGTCGAACCGACCGTCTTATCTAGTGACGGTCGTCGTGGTCCCAGTCACGATCTGTGTGCCATTGATGATCGTGACCGTTCCACCACCCGTGGTACGTGTTCCAGCAGCGTTCGCGCTCCGCATTTAAATCACGCCGCCGCTGATCCGCCTGGTGGCTGCGCTCGCCGTGTTTGCGAATCGCCTGATCCAGCTTTGCTTCCGCATGCTCAATCTGGCGCTGGCACCTCGCGTGGTCGTCCGCGTACGACTGGGGTACGGTAACCAACATCGCCGTGCCCAGAGCCGTGGTCATAACTGCTGTTACTGCAAGTCCTTTGAGGCGTTGTAGTTTCAAGCAGCCCTCCTGTCTGAATCTAAACCGCAGTAGTTTGATTGGAAATTGTGCTTTGAAGTTGCCTCTCTGGAGCCGCGAAGTAGCGGCGAAGCTGGGATCTAGTGCGCCAGCAAGTCCCACTCTTCGCCGCCACGCTGCAGCAATGGCGCACGATCCTCCGGCAAGATCCAGCGCTGCTGGATGAGTTCGTCGGTGGCGCGCGCGAACTGCCCGAGGTAGGTATCGCGATCGGGATAGCGCTCGGCAATCGACTTGCGCGGATCGCCCGACTGCTTGCGTTCAGCAGCGGTCTTAGGGAATGGAAGAAACGATCCCTCGAAAGCAACACGCTGCGATGCCCCGCCGATGGAAGGATCGCGAAGGTTCCATCCGGTATAAGTCGCGAGCGGCACCGAGATCTCGGGCAGATGGATACCGCCACGCTCGTTGCCGTCGGCATCAACTTGCGGTACCAGCACGGGAAACGGTTTCCCGACGTGCGGCGGCTGCACCGCAAGAATTCCGTCGCGCCAGTTCGGGCCAAAATCAAGACGGTACGCGGTGTTGGCCTCGCGGGGCAGATCCACATGTGGAATCCGCGGGAACGCATACTCGCGCAGCGGCACCAGCGTGCGGCCGGTGATGGTGGGATAGGCACTGGGCGGCGGCGCGGTACCGGTACGAACCCACGCATCCATGTTGGCGATCATCGCGCGCCAGAAAAAGCGGGCGGGCAACGGTGACATCGGGCTGCTCGCCCGAACAACGAACCATCTTCGTGCGCGGGCGGAAACGGACCGGAGAAATGCTGCAGGCCGGTGAAGTAATAAATACGGACGTTGGCCCCGATGGTGGCGTCGCGCTTGCCATCGGCGGTGGTGTGAATGAGAGAGGCGGCGCGTCCCCAATATTCGTAAGAAGTGTTGGAGAAGAATATTTTGGGAACGACCTGCTCGCCGACGGCACGATCGAGTAACCCGCCCTTTTCCCGGGTAAGCGGATCGACTTCGGGCTGGTCGGTGAAGGGAAAAATGTCGGTTGGAAAAAATATCGACGAGGTCGGCTGCGCGTCGCGCGAGGGCTGGGCAAAGCGGTAGTTGAAACTTCCGCGGCCCGCACCGGCCACGTGCGAAAGGACGCCATCGAGCGCGATCCGCCCCTCTTCGTCGGCGTTGAAACCCTGGTAAAGAAAATCGCGCAGAAAACGGCCATTCTGCGAAATGCCTTCGCCGAGCACACGAGACGCAGGTGTGATGCTGTCGGACGTGTGCTTCACATACGAAGCGAAGTCGCGCACCGCCGCGAAGCCCAGCCCGGCTACAACCGGATCGGACACTACGTAGACGTACTCGTAAATGCGCCCGGCCTCGAAGCCGCCGTTAAGGTGGATGGAGCGGTTGCTCGGCGTCAGCTTGCCGTCGACCGTCGCGGCAAATTGCCACTGCGAGCGCGGGATCATTGGTGCGCTTGCCCTCGCGCGAGTCGCGAACGGTGAGTGTGTTGCGGGGATCGTCAGGCTGCGCAACCGGATATTCCGAGCCTCCAATGTTGCCGAGGATCACGTGGCCGAGCGGAATTTCGTCGGCCTTGGCGGGAAGCATGATGTCGCCGCGTAAAAGTCCGGTGATGGTCTGGCCATGATCCTTTGCAACCGGGGCGTACAGACGAAGAGTGTTGGCACCGGCAGCATCCCACTGCCAGCCGAGCGCGACCACGGTAAAACCGTTGCGCAGCAGCCAGGCATCGCCAGCGCTGTGCCCCAGGTCCTCATCGCCGCCATCGACCAGGGAGAGGATGCGCGAGTGGCCGCGGTTGGGATTCTCCAAAAGCAGCGTGCCGTTGCCCTTGGTCGCATCTTTGGGCCGGACTGCGACGAAGTCCGCGGAGAATTCCACCTCGCCATTGCGTAGATTGACCGCATTCGCCAGATCGACGATGCGCTGGTTATGAATGTTGGCGACCGGCACAGCAAAATAAACGCGTCCGGTAATGCGTTCGTACGGGCCGCTGTCGCCGAAGGGCTTGCCATCAAGAACGTCCGCACGCGACGCGATGTCGACGTGAGTAACGCGAGCCCAAAGGGATGGAACCACTAGCAGAAAGACCAGACACGCGGCAAAGCGGCGACAGAACGAGATCATGCCCGGCAGGTTAGCACAGTGGTGGCAAGGCGAAAGGTTGTCTGGGACCGGTCTTCGACCCGGCCGGGCGGTGCGCACACCGCTGTTCAAAGCCTGCGCCCCTTCGGGGCGCCTGACCGGGTCATAGACCCGGTCCTACACCGCGGAGCCGGATGCTAGCAGCTAGTCGCCAGCAGCGCTTCAATTGATATCAAACTGCTCCTGATGCAACGCCGGATCGCTCTTCACGATCACGGTCTTTTTGGTCATCTCTTCCATCTCGATCAGCGCCTTGCCGTTGTTGGCCTTGAGCGCCTTGGCGACTTCGGGATTCACCCGCAGCATCACGTCGGCATGCTCCAGGTGTTTCGCGATCTTGCGCATCTCGAGATAGATCTCGTTGCACACCGTGGTCACCGATTTCACGAAGCCGGTGGACTGGCAATACGGGCACGGCGAACCGATGGTGCGCTCGAGCGACTGCTTCACCCGTTTGCGGGTGATGGCCACCAGTCCGAAGTCGTTAAACTGCAGAACCTTCGACGGCGCACGATCGCCGCGCAGCGCCTCTTCCAGAGCCTGCATGACTTTCTGGCGGTTGCGGCGTTCGTCCATGTCGATGAAGTCGATGACGATGATGCCGCCCAGATCGCGCAGCCGGATCTGGCGCACGATTTCCTTGATCGCATCCACGTTGGTCTTGACGATGGTGTCTTCGAGACGCGTCGTCTTGCCCACGTACTTGCCGGTGTTGACGTCGATCGCGACCAGCGCCTCGGTCTGGTTGATGACGATGTAGCCGCCACTCTTCAGCCAGACTTTCGACTTGAGCGCCTTGTTGATCTCCTCGCTCAGGCCGAACTGCTCGTAGAGCGGAGTCTCCTTGGTGTAGAGCTTGACCCGCTTGACCAGCGCGGGCTGGAAGCGGTTGGCGAAGCGCAGGATGCGTTCGTACTCCTCGTCGCTGTCCACCCAGATGGCGGAAAAGTCAGAGGTCACCTGATCGCGCAGCACGCGCTCGACCACGTTGAGATCGTGATAGATCAGCGTCGGCCCCTTGCCGGCATCGGCGCGAGATCTTGATCTCAGCCCACAAGCCTTTCAGGAAGCGGATGTCGGCGCGCAGATCTTCTTCCGCGGCATTCATCGCCGCGGTGCGCACGATAAATCCGCCGTGTCCGTTTTCGCGCTCGCTCTGAATGATGCGCTTCAGCCGCTGGCGCTCTTCTTCGGAAGCAATCTTGCGCGACACGCCGGTGTGATTCACCGTCGGCATGTAAACCAGGAAGCGGCCGGGCAGCGCGATGTGGCTGGTGATGCGCGCGCCCTTCTTGCCGATCGGCTCCTTGGCGATCTGGACCAGAATTTCCTGCCCTTCCTTGAGCAGATCGGTGATCAGCGGCATGTTCTGCTGCTCGTTGCTGCGCGGAACGGCGCGTCCACCACCGCCGCCACGGCGGCCGCCGCGCTGCGGCCGGCGATCGTATCCCGGACGCGGCGCGCGCTGGGTGTAGCCAGCCGTCCCGGCCGGAGCGCGAACTTCGGCGCGGGCCTCGGTCATTCCGACGCCGCCGGCTTCGGCAGCCAGCGCTGCTTCCGCTTCGGCCTGGGCTTCGTCGAGTTCGGCTTCGTCTTCCGCTTCTTCGTCGACTTCTTCCGCCGCCGCTACGTCGACTTCTTCCGAGGAAATCGGTTCGGCGGAAAACGGCACCGCGTCGACGCGACGGCGACCTCCGCCGAGGCTGCAATTTCCTGCGCCGGCGTGCTCGTGTTCGTCAGTCGCGTGTTCGCCGGCAGCGTGGGTTTCTTCTTCGAGTTCCTCGAAGGCTGCATCTTCTTCGAGTTCTTCGACGTAGTGAGCCAGGTCGGCTTCTTCCTCTTCGATCTCTTCTTCTTCGACCGTGCCGGCAGCGCGGCTGCGGCAGGCTGCCGAATGCTCGGAATGCACGGCCGACTGACGTCCAGCTGTCGCTGTCGATTTCGTCGGCCGTCGTCTCTTCGTCGTCGCTCTTCCGCCGCTTCGCCGCCGAACACCGCAGCCACATTCATCTGGTGCAGGCGCTGCTGTTCGCGGTCCCAGTGCGGATGACTCGTATCGTCGCTGCGGCGTCTCGTCAGGACTTCCGGCCAGGCTTCCTCGACGTGAGCTCGCAGGCGGTGCTTCGAGCCGGAGCCGGAGCTGCGGCAAAGATCGGCTCGTCGGCGGCGAAAATCTCCGCGATCGGCGGAGCCGGCTGCTCTTGGCGCCGGAGCCGGAGGCGCTTCCGCTGGCTGGGCGCGGGCCGGGTCTGTGCCATGCGCTGATACTTGGAGATCGACTCTCCCGGCAGAATGATGGGCTGGTATCCCGGCGGCGGTCCGTATTCGGAGCGCTCGGGCCGATCCGGTCCGGCCGGGCGTTCTGACCGTCCGCTGCGATCCGATCGGTCGTACCGCTCCGGCCGGTCGATCATTCCGTTCGGGACGGTCATTGCGTTCCGGACGCTCGGTCCGTTCCGGGCGTTCAGCGCGAGGAGCCTCGCGCGGCGCTTCCGTCGCCGGACTGGCAAACTTCGATTCCGGCATGCGCTCGCCGCGGCGTCCGCGACGGCGGCGGCGTCCGCGCATTCCGCCGCGGTTGTCGCGGGACTCGCCGGGCGCCGAGGCGCTCGCGATGTCTCTGTCCGCTCCTGCTTCGCGAATGTTCCTGCGGGTTGCGATTCTGTCGCTACAGGAGCGGCGAACGCTTCGCCAGCTGTGAGCTTCGGCCTGGGGCTGCGGCTGGTGGCGCTCCGGTACCGGGCCGGTTGGTGGGAACGTCGTCCAGGTCCTCGGAGTCTTCCAACTCCATAAAGTCGGAGACGTAAAGGAACGCGTCGCGCTCCAGGCCAATGTCGACAAAAGCCGATTGCATTCCGGGAAGAACGCGGGTGACGCGTCCTTTGTAGATGGAACCTGCCAGGGTGTATTCGTTTTCGCGTTCGAGGTAGATTTCCGCGAGCAGATCGTCTTCGACCATGCCCCACTTTGGTTTCGTGAGGCGTGGAAGACACAAACAATTCTTTAGTCATGCGAACTCCGGTCCCGGGCCGTCAGGCGGCCGCGGGATCACCGGATGGAAGGCAGGAAAAGACTGGGAGGATCAAGCGCTGCGATGGCCGCCCTGGACAAGGGACAGCCCGGGCCCCGGAGTTCTCTCCGTGGTCGAATCCGTTGCGTAAGCTTAGGAATCTTTTGCACTTATCGCATTTGCGCTTCGCCAGGTTTGTGACCGCTCTCTCAACTCTGAGGGGGCCGTTACCGGCCTGGCAGCGCCTTTGCTTAATCCTGCCCGGCCTTAACTGCTTTTCTAGCCGGTGTGTGCCCTCTTTACGCGAGGGCGATCGTAATTAATCTTGTTTTCCGCGCGGATGGCAAGCGCGGCTAACTCCCCTGCCTTCTTCTATCCTGCTTCAGTTCACGAAACGGCGCATGCGGACATTCATTACAATGCCCAACGCCAGAAACATAAACAGGACAGAAGACCCGCCATAACTCATCAGCGGCAGGGGTATTCCGGTGACCGGCATAAAGCCAACCACCATGCCGACATTGACCAGAATATGGAAGCTAAGCACCGCCACCACACCCATCACCACGAACGTGCCAGCGCGGTCGGGCGCCGTTTGCGCGTTCTGGGTCAATCGCATCAGCACTATAAAGTATAGCAGCAATACCGCCAGGGCGCCTACAAATCCATGTTCCTCGGCGAAAGCGGCAAAGATAAAGTCCGTTTGCGGGACCGGCAAGAAACGCCAAATGGGTCTGGGAACCCTCCGAATTCCCCCAAATGCCGCCCGAACCGACGGCAATCAGCGACTGGTTCACCTGGTAGCCGGAGCCCTGGCTGTCGGCCTCCGGATGCATAAAGCTGGTCAGACGATCGCGCTGGTAGGGCTTCAGGGCGTGCCAGGCCAGCGGCAGAAGCAGGGCCGCCCCAATGAGTCACGATCGCCGCCTGCTTGAAGCGCACTCCGCCCAGAAACAAGCCCATGACCGCAATCGGCAGGTAGGTCAGGCTGGTTCCCAGGTCGGGCTGCCGCAGCACCATGAGCATGGGCACCAGCACGATCGCGCCCGCTTTCACGAAGTCCGGCCAGGAAAGCTCTCGCTGGTGCAGGTCGGCGAAGTACTTGGCCACCGCCAGAATCAGGATCAGCTTCACCCACTCCGACGGCTGAAAGTGTGCGCCGCCCGGCATCTTGACCCAGCGCCGCGCGCCCAGATACTTCTGCCCGAAGATCATCACGCTCATCAGCGAAACGATGGCCGCGATGTAGAGCCAGTGCACCCGGTCCAGCAGCTTCTGGTAGTTGATCAGGCTGACCAGAAACATGCCGACCACGCCGCCCGACGATCCAGTAAATCTGCCGGATGTGCGCCCCGGCAAACTTGGTGTGCAGGGTGGCGCTGTGAATCTCCATCACCCCCAGCCCGCAGATCAGCAGGACAAAGATGAAGAGCAGCCAGTCGAAATCGCGAAATGAGATGTAGCGGGACATGGGTTTAGTCGTCAGTCGTCAGTCGTCAGCTCGTCGAGTCGTTCGTCGGTCTTGGCCGTTGTCCTCGACGGTTAGCCTCGATCTGATTCCCTGTCAGCTTGCGCGAAGCATGCGCCGAGCATCCGCCGGGACGACGGACTGCTAAACTCGTCACTGCATGCCCGGCGCTGCAGCGCCAGCGGCACGCGCGTCTTCGGCACATCGCAGCATCGAAAGTGCCCGCCGTGCAGGCTCATCGTCGCGCCGCATCGTCGCCGTTCCACACCGCGCCGATGTCCACATTCCCTGGACTCGCCTGCCACCTTGGTCGGCTGCCGGCGTTCTTCTTCTCCACGTAGGCCTTGATCACCTGGGCCGCGATTCGGGCCGCCAGCTTGCCGTGCTCGCCGCCTTCGAACAGCACTGCACACCACGATTTCCGGATTGCGCCGCGGCGTGACTCCGACAAACCATCCGTTGTCCTTGAAGTTCGCCTTGTCCGCTGCACCGATCTTCGCCTTCAGCGCATTGCTGATGGTCTGCGCGCTGCCCGTCTTTCCGGCGAAATCGATTCCCTGCAGGTGCGCAGCGCCGCCGTGCCGTCCGGATGCACCACGCCGGCCATGGCATCGGTAATGATCTCCCAGTTGTCGGGATCGATCGGAATCCTCATCTCGTCCGGCACATTCGACGCTGGCACGATGCCCGGCGGCAAGTCGCTCGGGCTGGTCACATGCGGCCGCACCAGCAGGCCTCCGCTGGCAATGGCGCCAATCGCGCGCGCCAACTGGATCGGCGTCGTCGCCACCGCGCCCTGTCCGATGCCCACCGAAATGGTCTCGCCCGCATACCACTTCTGCTTGAAGTTGCGGATCTTCCATTCTTCCGACGGCATGACGCCGCTGACTTCCTGCGGCAGATCGATTCCGGTCTTCTGCCCCAGGCCGAACGCCATGGCGTATTTCGCGATGCGATCGATGCCCAGCTTCTCCGCCAGGGTGTAGAAGAAAACGTCGCAGGACTGGTAGATCGCCTTGCTGAGATCGACAATGCCGTGGGTGCGGTGTTCAGCCACCACCCAGCACTTGAAATAGCGTCCGTAAAACGACGCGCCGCCATTGCAATTCACGTTCATGTTCTGCGCGATGCCTTCCTGCAGGCCCGCGGTCGCCATGATGATCTTGAAGACCGAGCCCGGAGCCAGCTGCGCCTGAATGGCTTTGTTCAGCAGCGGATTGTCGGGATCGTTGACCAGCTTCATCCACTCGTCGTTGTGAGATGCGCACCGCAAAATCATTGGGATCGAAGGTCGGCCGGCTCACCATGGCCAGAATTTCGCCGGTGCGCGGATCCATCGCGACAATCGCCCCGTTCTTTCCCTCCAGAGCCTCTTCGGCGGCAATCTGCAAATCGATATCCACCGTCAGCTTGAGCTGCTTTCCCGGGCACCGCCGGCTTCTCATCCAGCTCCCCGACTTCCTTGCCCTTGCTGTTCACCAGCACCTGGCGCGAGCCGTTCTTGCCCATCAGGATCGGGTTGTACTCCAGCTCCACGCCGGACTTGCCCACCACGTCGCCGGGGTTGTAGAGCTCCCAGCGCGCCTGGTTCAGCATCTGCTCGCTGACCTCGCCCACGTAGCCGACCAGGTGGGCCATGAAGCCGTTGCGCGGATACAGCCGGCGATGCGCCATGATGGTGTCCAGTTCGGGCAGTTCGTTGCGGTGAGACTCGATAAAAGCCAGCTCGTCCGGCGTGATGTCTTCCTTGAGATAGATCGGCTGGTACTGCGGCGTGCCGGCGAACTTGCGTCAGGCGCTCCCGCACTTCCTTGGGATCAAGGTGCAGGCCTTGGGCGATCAGATCCGCGTCGCCGGAAAGATCGCGGGTGGAATCGCGCAGCAGCAAGGCGGTAAACGAAGGATAGTTGTCCACGATGATGCGGCCGTCGCGGTCGAGAATCTTGCCGCGCGGCGCGAGAATCGGAACTTCGCGAGTCTTGTTCTTCTCCGCCAGAGCCGCGTAAAACTCGCTCTGCACCACCTGCAGCCGCCACAAGCCGTAAGCCAGCACCAGAAAAACGACGAGGATGATGTATTGCACCGCGGTCAGGCGGAAACCCGATACTTTTTCGTCGCGGCCAAACATGGGATCAGTCGTCGGTCTTCAGTCGTCGGTCGTCAGTCTATTGGTCGTTGGCCCTTGGTCGTCGGCCAAGCGTTACTTTTATTGTAGACCGCGAGGAGCCGCTGATTGTTGTCATGAACGGTGACGGAGGGACATTGCCGATTGGATGAACGCTAGTAACTCCGACCTTGATGGTGAACTCCGACGACCAGCGGCCACGACCGTCTCTTGGCTGACGACTGACGACCGACGACTGACGACTGTTCACGCTCTCTGCTTGAACCGGTCCAGCAAAGTGAACAGGATTGCCGCGGTCGCGGCGTTGAGCAGGGCCGCCGCCGATTTCGTGTCCCCAACTCCACTCCAGGGTCAGTTTCACCAGGCCGCGCGCCACCGTGAAGTACACGATCTCGTGAACCACGTAGAAAAACAGGGTCACCAGGAAACGGGCGCCGACGTTGTCTACATCCAGCTTTCGCGCCCAGTGACGAGGCGCCGAATCCCACCACTGTCTTCGCGATTCCGTAAATCCCGATGGGCTGATGGGTGAGCGAGTCCTGCAGCAGGCCGATCAGCGATCCGGTGAGCAATCCCGCAACCGGGCTTCGCCGGGCCACCGCGAAGAAAATCACCACCAGCAACGGCAGGTCGAAGAGAGAAAAGAAGTGCAGCCGCAAAGGCAGAAAGGCCTGCAGAAAAAGCGCAACCAGCGGAACCGCGATCGCCACCGGCGGACTGAACCGGTAAACCTCTACCTGGTCCTGCGATGTGTAGGTAATAGGCACGCTAGTGAGGTTTGTCCTCCGGTCGTTGCCGGGTTCGGACGCTGCAGCTCGTTCCCGTCTTCGCGGCGCCTGTCCGGCTTGGAAGTCGGCGACTCGGCGGAGTTGCCGGCGTCGCCGATCCAGTTGCCTGATCTCCACTCTTGACCTCAGGCTTGGCAGCAGTGGCTGCGATGTTTCGCCGCGGTGGCGGCCGGTTCCAGCTGCCGGTGCCTGGGTCGGCGTCGCCGCTGGCTTGTCCGGAACCGAAGGCAGTCGCTGGGTCAGAATATCCACCGCGCGTACCGTATTGGTGTCGGCCAGGGAGGGCGCCCGATCCTCCTTCTTCGTGATCACCAGAACTTCTTCCAGCTGGTTCAGATTGCCGGTCGGTTTTACCCGGATATTCAGAAAAAGATCCGCGCCCGGCGAAACCTTCATCACCGTGCCGACGGTAATGCCCTTGGGAAAGATCTGATCGCCACCGCTGGTCACGATCGAGTTCCCCGGGCTCCACCTAGTTCGTCGGTCATCACATTTTCCAGAATCACCTCGCCCGCCGGCAGTGCCCTTGACGACTCCCTGCAGAGCGCGACTTGTCCAGGATGACGCCCACTCCGCTGCTCTGGTCGTTGATCAGCAGCACTTGCGAGGTGGAACCGAACGCCCGCAAAACCTTGCCCACCACGCCATCGGCGGTAATCACCGCCATGTCCTTCTCGACCCCGTCTGTCCGTGCCCTTGTCGATATAGATCGACCGCGACTGTTCGCTGCCGCTGGAGCCGATCACCTGCGCGGCCACGGTCTTGGCGATGTACTGTTCCTTGAAGCCCAGCAAGCGCCTGCAGCCGGCGGGCCTGCTGCGCGTCGTCGGACAGGCGCACCTGCTCCAGCCGCAGGCGCTCGATCTCGAACTTCAGATCGCGATTCTCCTGCCGCACTCCGCGCAGGTAAACGTAGTTGTTCCAGAGATTGCCCAGACCGTTCTGACACCAGACGATGACTTTTTCCAGAGGAGCGACGGCGCTGACCGTCCACAGGCGGATCAGACGGGTTGATTCGTCGCCGCCGGACCGCTTGACCTGGACCGCCAGCCCCAGCACCTGTGCAAACAGGATCGACCACCAGGATGGTGACATTGCGGTAGCGGCTCATCAGATTTTCCATGGAACTGCAGTTTCGGGTTTCTGGTTTCCAGTTTCTAGTTTCATGACACCGGCGGCACCGATGGATGGTTGCGGCAACTGGCGCGAGACGGGCGAGGACGCCCGTCCTCCATTGAACACACGGGAAACTAGAAACCGGAAACTAGAAACTGATTCACAGCTATTCGATTGAAATTTTCCGCAGCAGCTTGAAATCGCTGAGCATCTTGCCCGTGCCCAGCACCACGCTGCACAGCGGATCGTCGGCGATCGAAACCGGCAACCCGGTTTCCTCGCGAATACGCTTGTCGAGATTCTTCAGCAGCGCGCCGCCACCGGTCAGCACAATGCCGCGATCGCTGATGTCGGCGGAAAGCTCGGGCGGCGTGCGCTCCAGAGCCACGCGAATCGCGTTCATGATGGTCGAAACGCATTCGCTCAGTGCTTCGCGGATTTCGCTGTCGTCCACCGTGATGGTCTTGGGCACGCCTTCGATCAGGTTGCGGCCCTTGATTTCCATGGTCAGCGGCTTTTCCAGCGGATACGCGGAGCCAATCTCCATCTTGATCTGCTCGGCGGTACGCTCGCCGACCAGCAAGTTGTATTTGCGCTTCAGGTAGTTCATCACCGCTTCGTCCATCTGGTTGCCGGCCATGCGCACGGAACGGGAATAAACGATGCCGCTGAGCGAAATCACTGCGATGTCGGTGGTGCCGCCGCCGATATCCACGACCATGTTGCCGCTGGGTTCGGTAATGGGAAGTCCGGCGCCGATGGCGGCCACCATGGCCTGTTCGACCAGATACACTTCGCTGGCCTTGGCGCGATAGGCGGAATCCATGACCGCGCGCTTTTCCACCTGGGTGATTTCCGAAGGCACGCCGATCACGATCCGCGGATGCACCAGCATCTTGCGGTTGTGCGCCTTCTGGATGAAGTAGTTGAGCATCTTCTCGGTGACTTTGAAGTCGGCGATCACGCCGTCTTTCATGGGCTTGATGGCCACGATGTTGCCCGGCGTGCGGCCCAGCATCTCTTTGGCTTCTTTGCCCACGGCCTCGACTTCGCCGGTGTTCTTGTTGATGGCCACGATGGAAGGCTCGTTGACCACGATGCCCTTGCCGCGCGCGTACACCAGCGTGTTGGCCGTCCCCAGGTCGATGGCAAGATCGCTGGAAAAAATGCTGAACAGCGATCTCAGGTTGTGCAGGCGCGTCGAAGAATGGAATCCGTTGGATGACATACGCGATTTAGCTCTCTCGGACCGCTGTCATTACCGGGCGTACCCGGTTGCTTCTGTGCGGATGGGGGGCCGTGCCTTAATTCTATGGGAAGAACCCCGTTTCGCCGTCAAACCAAAGTCCCGGCACCTCGGGGATTCGCCCCGAGGCGCATGTTTTTCCTACTGAATCACGATCTTCTTCTGCACCGTATTGACCCCGCCCTTGGCATTCTGCGCCGTAATCGTGATCACGCTCTCCCCCGGCGGCAAGGGAGGCATGAAGTAGTGAAAGCTGCCATCGACGCCGACCACCGGCACTTCCCGCCCGTTCACCATCACCCGCGCGCCCGCCTCGGTCTTGCCGGTCAATTCGATGACGTGGCCATGCTGCATGAACGGATCCAGGTCCAGATTGATGGCGGTCGTGTTCTTGCCCTTGGGAATGATGGTGAACCGGTTCTTCTGGCTCTCCACCGACTCCTTGTCCTCGGCATCGTAGGACTGGACCAGCCAGTAATATGCTCCTTCGCCCAAACCGGAGACAATCACGTCGGCGGTATTTACCTTGCGATCCACGATGGTCGAAGAAAAATACGGATTGTCGCGAAATCCGCAGCCGGTATCCCACCGCGTTGGCCATCGGGGTCCAGGAAAACTCCACCGGCTTGGGCGTCGCCCGAGGTAAAAATCGGCATCATGTTGGCCGGCGAAATCGGCGTCGGCGGCCCAATCTCCTTCAACTTGGCCATGCGCGGCGACTGCGACTGGAAGGCGACCTTTCTCCCAGTCCGCCAGGTGAACCACTTCGCCGTTGCGCGCGATTTCTCCAGAACCTTTCTTCAGCAGAATCTCGTGCTGGTCGGCCTTGGGATCGTTGCGCACCATGGCCGCGCTGTCCGGCGCCAGGGAGGCCGTCGCTCCGGCCACGATCACCTGCGACTTCGATCCCTGAACGTAAGTGGCGGTCGACAGATCCACCGTGCCTGTGCTCACCGCCACCGACACGTTGGTCTGCTGCTGGTCGTTGGCCGAGTTTTCTTCAATCACGATCAGCGAATCCTGCTTCACGGTGTAGTTGGTGCCGTCGTTGAAGACGATCTTGGCCATGCCCTCCGAGCCGGTCTGCACCACGTCGCCTTTTTCCAGAGGCACGTTGTAGTCGGCGGTCACCCAGCTGTTGCTGCTGGCCTTCTTGACCCGCACGGTTCCATCCAGCGCGGTGATATGCGCCTGCTGCGAGTTCACCGATGCCGGCCTTGGCCGTCCCGCCCGCTCCCGCCACTGATCTCCAGCAGCCTGCTGCCCAGATTGCTGACCGACTTCACTCCCTTTTGGGTGAACTGCGGGAAGGCGAAATTCATGCCCACGAACAGCACAATCACCGCAAACAGCACTCGCCAAGGCCACGCTGCGATAGGTGACCGTCTTCCACGCTACATGGATTCCAGGTTTGCTACTCGAAGACACAAAGGCCACCGGAAACCAGTCAAACCCTAAAGAATATGGGGTATTTCCGAGAGTATCACAAGCATAACTGGCAGGGCAGAGTTGATTACCTTGGGTCATACCCCCAGACGGTCATGTCCGGTCGTGTGCAAATGTGAGCGTGCGAGCGCCCCGCTGGTGTGCAGCCACAATTGTCACTCCGAGGCACGCGGCAGTACCGCGCGAGGATTCTGTTTTTCGGCTGGCAGAAGCAGATTCCTCGCCGGCAACGCCGGCTCGGAATGACAATCAGGTTTTCCTTCGTGTACCTTCGTGCCCTTCGCGGTTAATGGTTTCGAAACCTGCTCGGTTTATCACCCCGCTCTCCAGTTGCCGCCCGTTCTGCTCACCTGTAGCATGGATACTTCGGCAATCTTCAGGAGACACTTATGGCAACCGAAACTCTGGCCAGCCCGGCCATCATCGGAAACAGCACCACGACCAAGGTTTACAAGAATTTCATCGACGGCGAGTGGGTCGAATCCTCGACCGGAGAGACCTTCGAAAACCGCAATCCCGCCGACACTCGCGACGTCGTCGGCATCTTCCAGAAATCCGGCAAAGCCGACGTAGATGCCGCCGTCGAAGCCGCGCGCAACGCCTTCGCCAAATGGCGACTGGTGCCCGCGCCGCGCCGCGCCGAGATCGTCTTTCGCGCCGCCGAAATGCTGCTGGAACGCAAGGAAGAATATTCCCGCGACATGACCCGCGAGATGGGCAAGATTCTCAAAGAAACTCGCGGCGACACCCAGGAAGCCATCGACACCGCCTACTACATCGCCGGCGAAGGCCGCCGCATGTTCGGACCAACCACGCCCTCGGAACTTCCCAACAAATTTGCCATGGCAGTGCGCACGCCCGTCGGCGTCTGCGGCATGATCACACCCTGGAATTTTCCCATGGCGATTCCGTCGTGGAAGATTCTTCCCGCCATCGTCTGCGGCAACACCTGCGTCATCAAGCCCGCGCAGGACACGCCGCTCTCCACTTTCAACCTGGTGCGCACCCTGGCCGACGCCGGCGTGCCCAGGGGCGTGATCAACATCGTCACCGGATTCGGCTCGCAAGTCGGCGGTCCGCTGACGGAGCATCCTGAAGTTAAAGCCATCTCGCTGACCGGTTCCACCGAAGTCGGACGCATCGTCGGCACCACCGCGGCCAAGAGTTTCAAGCACTGCTCGCTGGAGCTGGGCGGCAAGAATCCCATGATCGTGCTCGACGATGCCAACCTCGACCTCGCCATCGAAGGCGGGCTCTGGGGCGGCTTCGGCACCACCGGCCAGCGCTGCACCGCCACCAGCCGCATCATCGTGCAGAAAGGCGTCTACGCCGAGTTCGTAGAGCGCTATGTCGAACGCGCCAAGGCGCCTGCGAGTAGGCAATGGCATCGACGAGAGCACCGAGATGGGTCCAGCCATCAACGAAGCTCAGCTCAAGACCGATCTCAGCTACGTCGAAATCGGCAAATCCGAAGGCGCCACGTCTGAAATGTGGAGGCAATCGTCTGGATAAGGGCGAATATCAATACGGGTACTTCATGGAGCCCACGGTCTTTGTCGACGTCGATCCCAAGATGCGCATCGCCCAGGAAGAAATCTTCGGCCCGGTGGTCTCCATCATTCCGTGTCGAAGATCTGGAAGACGCCATCGCCATCGCCAACGGCATCGAGTACGGACTGTCCTCCGCTCTCTACACCAAAGACGTCAACCGCGCATTTGTGGCCATGCGCGACCTGCAGGCCGGCATCACCTACATCAATGCGCCGACCATTGGCGCGGAAGTCCACCTACCTTTCGGCGGCGTAAAAGCCACAGGCAATGGCCATCGCGAAGGCGGCATGGGCGCAATTGATTTCTACACCGAGTGGAAGTCGGTCTACGTAGATTATTCGGACCGCTTGCAGAAAGCGCAGATCGACAGAGTCGATTAATGTGGCGTCGACATCTTGCCGGCTCTCCCGAGGGCATCTTGCCCTCGGCGCTGCGGGCGAGACGCCCGCGGACAGCCGTCAGGACGGCAGCGCTACCCAAAAAAACATGCCTAGCACGCAAATCCGCGAAGTAGCCGCCGCCCAACGCCTCGACAAGGTCCGTTATGCCATCCGCGATCTGGCTTCGGTGGCCGACGAAGTCACCCGCCAAGGCCACAGAGTCCTGTCGCTCAACGTCGGCGATCCCAACATCTTCGATTTCCAGACGCCACCGCACCTGATCGAAGCAGTCTACAAAGCCATGCGTGACGGCAAGAATGGCTACGCCCCGTCTCCCGGAATTCCAGATGCGCTCGACGCCATTCGCGGCGAAGCGGCGCGCAAAGGCATTTCGACGGTGCAGGATGTGTTCGTGACTTCAGGTGCGAGTGAAGCCGTGGACATCTGCCTCTCCGCCCTGGTCAACCCCGGCGAGAACATTCTGACTCCAAGCCCCGACTACCCGCTCTACTCCGCAGTGCTTTGCAAGCTGGGTATTCCGGTTGTGACCTACGACCTGAATGAAGACGACGCGCTGGCAGCCTGACCTGATCGACGTCCGGCACAAAATCAACTCGCGCACCCGGGCCATCGTTCTGATCAACCCCAACAATCCCACCGGCGCAATCTGCTCCCGGCGCATGCTGGAACAACTGGCCGAACTGGCCCGGCGCAATAACCTGGTCATCTTCGCGGACGAAATCTACGACAAACTGATCCTGGATTCCAACGGTAAGAACGGCAAGGAAGATCAAATCTCCATTGCCGCCATTGCGCCCGATGTCCCGGTCGTCACTTTCGGCGGCCTGTCGAAAAACTATCTGGCCCCGGGCTGGCGTATCGGGTGGGGCATTGTGAGCGGCGATGCCAACGCTGTAAAACCTTACATTGAAGGAATCCACCGCCTTTTGCGCGCGCGCCTCTGCGCCAACCATCCCGAGCAATATGCAATCAAGCCAGCTCTGGATGGTCCCCAGGACCACCTGGTCGAAACCCGCAACAGGCTGCGCGCCCGTCGCGACCTCACCGTCCAGTGGTGCAATTCGACTCCGCGCGTGAGTTGCGTATCTCCGCGCGGCGCCTTCTACGCCTTCCCTCGTCTGGAGATCACCGAAGGCGACGACGTTTTTGTAAAAGAACTGTGCCGCCAGAAACACGTGCTGGTGGTCCACGGCTCGGGCTTCGGACAAAAGTCCGGCACCCGCCACTTCCGTATCGTGTTCCTGCCAGACGAACCCACGTTGACCGATGCTTACCGGTCGATCGGCGAGTTCATAGCAGAAAGATACAAATAAAATGTAGGCGCGAGCGTCCCGCTCGTGCGGGGCTGAGAACAGCCTGGGCACGCGTCGCTCCCGCACGAGCGAGGACGCTCGCGCTACATCTAACTCGCGCCTAAATCTAACGCGTGAACACGAGCTCCGGAACCCCCGCCATTTCATTAAACTCTTCGTCCATCAAGTGCAGCGACGCGCCCAGCATATTTTCCTCGAGGTGTTCGACAGAGGAAGTCCCGGGGATCGGCAGCATCAGGGGCGAGCGCCGCAGCAACCACGCCAGCGCGACCTGCATGGGCTTGGCGCGGTGTGCGTCCGCGATTCGCTGGAGGGTCTGTTGGGCCGCTTTGCCCGCGCCCAGCGGAAACCAGGGAATGAATGCGATTCCGTTCTGCTCACAATAGTCCACCACGTAGTCCCACTCGCGATCGGCGAAACTGTAACGGTTTTGCACCGAAACGATCGGCACAATCTTGCGAGCGCGTTCAATATGTTCGCGCGTAACGTTCGAAAGCCCGATCAGACGAATCTTCCCTTCCGACTGCAACTCGGCCAGGGTGCCTACCGACGCCTCCAGAGAGACAATCGGATCAGGAATATGAAGCTGGTAAACATCAATGTGGTCGCGGCGAAGCCTCTTCAGGCTGCCCTCCACCGCTTTGCGCAAGTGGTCGGGCGTGGCATCGTGCGCCCACAGGCCGGGTCCGGGACGAATCCAACCTCCTTTCGTTGCGATGACCAGATCTTTGGGATAAGGCGCCAGCGCCTCTTCGATCAGTTGTTCGCTGACGTCAGGGCCATATGAATCCGCTGTGTCGATGAAATTCACACCCAGTTCGACCGCGCGGCGCAAGACGGCAAGCGCCCCTGCCCGATCCTTCGGCGGCCCCCAGATTCCTGCTCCGGTCAGACGCATCGCTCCATACCCAAGGCGGTTCACCGTCAATTCACCGCCGAGAGTTACGGTTCCCGCTGACTTCAACAAACTTTTCGCGCTCACCGACCCACCTCCGAAAAAAGAATAATGAAAAATGCAAGGATGCTCCATTTCGTCGGACCACGGCCCCAAAGCTCGCTCCTAAAATCTCGAATCCAAAATACAAGTTAAGGAGTCAAAGCGAGCAGGCATTCAGCAACCGGCATTGCAGATTACTATGATGACGAAAGTTACCAAGACGACATACGAAGTGCGCCCTGCGCCTTGGCCTTTGCCCCGAAATCTGTTTAAATCACCTCAAAGCTCTTCCCCTCGAAAGTCGACGTGATCGACATTCATTGCCATGTCTTGCCCAAGGTGGATGACGGTCCTAAATCATGGGACACGTCATTGGAAATGTGTCGAATGGCGGCGCAAGACGGCATCGAGCACATCGTCGCCACTCCCCATGCCAACGAACGTTTTCATTACAACCGGCAGCACCTGACCAGCCATCTGGAATATCTTCGTGTCCTGGTGGGTCCGACCCCACGCCTCACGCTGGGCTGCGATTTCCATCTTTCCTACGACAACCTGAAGCTAGTTCTGATTTCGCCAGAGACCTTTACCATTGAAAACAGCCACTACCTTCTGGTGGAACTCAGCAACTACAGTATCCCGTCACAAATCAGCGAGTGCTTCACCAAGATGGCTGACATTGGCATCACTCCGGTGCTCACTCATCCCGAGCGGAATCCTATTTTGCAGCAGTCCAAGGAACGGGTTCTGCGATGGGTGGATCAAGGCTGCGTGGTGCAAATGACTGCCTCCGCATTGACCGGAGCCTGGGGACAGAAAGTCAGTCGCGCCGCCGAGTGGCTGCTCGAACGGGATGCGGTGCATGTGCTCGCTACCGACGCTCATGACACCAAGCATCGCATCCCATCGCTCTCCGCGGCTCGAGAACGTGTGGCGAAACTCTGCGGCGACGAGGTAGCCCAGGCTCTGGTCGACGATAATCCCCGCGCCGTAATCAGCGACAAACCCCTTCCGTACTTCCCCAATCCGGTGATGAAGGGCAAGTAGAAGTCGTCAGTCGTCGGTCGTCAGCCCATCGCCGTCCTCGGCGTTTCGCCCGACCGAATACCCACCAACAATCTCGATCAATGACTGTAACGGCGATGTTACGCCAAGGTATCGCCAGGCATAATGTTCCCCGAGTGGCCGTGACTCCTGGTCATTACTCTTGTGCTATGAACCCACCCCGTTGTGCCATTTGATGCGGCTTTGAACTGAGGTCTAATCGTTCTAACCCCTCCCCCGAGAAATCGAGTCCCTAACTCGTCATAAATTTATTTCATTTGTCTTTGACATTAGGAGTAGACCGTGCATTTCGTCACAATGGCACATCAGTTAGCGTGGATGGAACATCCAGTGATCTGGCTGTGTGCATCCTGCGCAATCCTGTGGCTCGTGTTGCGTGTGTTTCGATCTCCGTTGGTTCGGACCGGCGTTCTGCTAATGCTCTGCGGATTGGGGATGAATGCTCTAGTAACGGATAGCAATGCAGGGTCGATGCCCGTGGTCGGAATGCCAGCCACAGTGCGTCCTGCGAGCCCAATGTGGCAGGGCGCAACATTGCAAACGCGGATGCCACTGCTGGCAGATCAAGCGTGGCTGGGACTGTTTAGCATCGGTGACATCACTTTGCTCTTCGGGGGTATTCTTGTTGTGGCCATTTGCTTTCGACGGACGCTGGAACGGCGACGTCAGGATGTGCAGACGGCTTCATGACGCCCCACAACCATCCACCATCTACGATTTAGCTTTGACTGGTAATCCCACTCCCAGGCGTCAGACGCCAGAAAAAAGAAGAAGGCGTCCCACCTTCCCGGACCGTTAAGGTCATTGCTGTAAAAAGGCGTTTACACCAACTATCCGGCTGAGCCTAGGGCGGCGGAGTGCCCTAGATGAGGTCAATGAGTTCTATAAAAAGGGATGTCAAGAAAAAAGCTCCGCCTCGACCGGAGGCGAGATTGTTTCTCGAGATCCAGCCCACTGTGTTTCGCTTCTCGGGAGAGGTTTGGCTTGTTGTCCATTCTCGTGAGTTTCTCTGCCCTGGTGGCGATGTCATCGAGTCTGAAGACAGCGGCAAGCAGCTGGTTGTTCGGGCAACCATGGTTCTATCCGAGGCTCGTGGCCTATCGCTATTTCTGGTTATCCGAGGGGGCATAGCGTGTAATGGGTGACTCGGTGCCGAAGCACACGGGGCCGATCTCATTGACTGATACTCACCCTCGAACCGAGCATCTCCAGAACCCGACCGCCCACCACCGGAGAGAATCCGCAGAGATGGAAAGCCTGTTCCTCAGAGATGCTCAAGCTGCTTGCCGATGCAATTGTTGTGGCGTCGAACTCCACTCCTTTCTTCCAGATGGTTAAACTGATCGCGGCAATCTTCCGTGCCAAGGTGAGACGGGCCATGCGTCGGCCGCATCCCTTTCTCCACCCGAGCCACATAAAAGTCGCGCAGAGGGCCAGGACGTGTGCTGGCCGAGATCGCAGCACTTTTGAACAGATTCTTCAGATCTTGATTGTGGTTGTCATTCAGACCGCGTACCGTGATGCGCTCGCGGTTGCGTTGCAGTTTGCCGCGCACAGAGCGGTACTCGCCGCTGTCGTGAGTCTCGACTGCGAAACCACTGTAGGCCCATAGTTGGCGCTTGGTACGGAAACGGTGCGGTGTCTGCAGCAAGGCCACCAGCAAGGCCGAGCGAATCGGACCGATCGAAGGAATCTGGCGAAGTAACTTCACCGCCGGATGCTTGTGGCTCTCCGCCAGGAGCTCGCGTCGCGCTTCCAGACGCAGCGGTTGCAGACAATCCAGTTGCTGATAGAGCCGTTCGGCTCGAACCCGAACTCCTGGTTCCGCGATCTTGGCCAACCACTCGGCGCGATGACGGGGAGCGTAGACGGTTGTGCCAGCGCAGGGAATCGCCCAGCTGCGGTACAGCGCTTTGATGCGATTCATGACGCGGGTCACATCTTGGGTGATGGTCAGATAGCTGCGCCCCAGCTCTTTCAAGGTGCGAACCCCATGCTCTCCGTGGTACACCGGCTTGAGTTGGTTGGTGCGTAACAACTCGGCCAGCTTGCGCGCATCGATCCGGTCGCTCTTGTTGCCATCCTTCAACAGAGCGTTCTTTCGCGGATCGCAGACCACCAGCCGGCTGACGTGGGGTTTCAGAAGATCGTGTAACCAGGCAGCGGACGTTCCTTCCTCGAAGGTCAGCGACAGAGTTCCGTGCAATCCTCGGATGAACTCGACAATCGTGGCCGCCTTGGTCTCCAGCAGGCATTCCATGATCAGCTTGCCCTGCGCATCCATCACGGCAACCGAGATGGTGGCCTGGTGAACGTCCATGCCGATATACTTTTCCTGACTCATAAAGGCGCTCCTTTTCGCTAGGTTGGTGATCCGAACAATCTCAACCTACCGCAAAAGTGGGCGCCTTTTTATATTGCGTGTAATCGCGATGTTTCGCCAACAACCCTTTCGAGATTCCGCCAACTCCACGGCGTTCATTGACTTGCCTACGCTTCCGCCATAGCATGCTTGCGCATGGTCGGCCAGACCATCTCGCACTATCGCATCGTTGAGAAGCTCGGCGGCGGCGGCATGGGTGTGGTCTACAAAGCCGAAGACACCAAACTCAACCGCCTCGTCGCCCTGAAATTCCTGCCTGACGATGTCGTTAACGATCCCCAAGCTCTCAGTCGTTTCCGGCGCGAGGCGCGCTCCGCCTCGGCCTTGAACCACCCCAACATCTGCACCATCTTCGAAGTGGACGAACACGAAGGCAAACCCTTCATTGCCATGGAGCTGCTCACGGGCATGACGCTCGCCCACAGGATCGCGGGCCACCCGCTTCCCGCCGAACAGATCGTGCAGCTTGGTATCGAATTGGCAGACGCGCTGGACGCAGCCCATTCGGAAGGCATCATTCACCGTGACATCAAGCCGGCCAACACGTTTATCACTCGGCGGGGACAGGCCAAGCTCCTGGACTTCGGACTGGCCAAGCACTTTACGGCGGCAGCCGCCGAGGGCGAGGCTGCGCCTACTGCCACCCTGGAGAAGGCGCTCACCAATCCTGGTCAGGCGATGGGCACGGTGGCTTACATGTCGCCCGAGCAGGCACGCGGTGAACCGCTCGATGCCCGCACCGATATTTTTTCTCTCGGTTCGATGCTCTATGAAATGGCCACTGGTAAGCCGCCGTTTCAGGGGAATACGTCGGCGGTGGTCTTTGATGCCATCCTTCACAAAGTGCCGGAGCCTCCCCAGCAGCTCAATCCAGCCTCGCCCCCGGAGTTGCAAAGGATCGTGTACAAGGCGCTGGAAAAGGACCGCGAAAAGCGGTACCAGTCCGCTCAGGAGTTAGGGGAAGATCTCAAGCGGTTGTTGCGGCAGCTGGTTTCGGGCCCAGCAGCCACCTTGCCGGCCTCGCAGATCGTGCGCAAACCCGGCTTCATTGTCCCGGCTGCGCTGATCCTCATAGTGGTGGCGGCTGCTGCTGATCTGGACTCTGCGCCACAATGCCAAAGTCCGTTGGGCCCGTGAACAGGCGATCCCCGAAATTTCCCGGCTCATAGAGAAAGGTCAGTTTCTGCCTGCCTTTCGCCTGGCCGAGAAGGCCAAACGTTACATTCCCGGCGATCCTTTTTTCGCGCAGATAGATCGTGATTACTTGGCCGACGTCTCCATCCGGACTACGCCACCGGGGGCGGACGTATATGTAAAGGACTACGCAGATCGCACTGACGATTGGCAACTGCTCGGGACTTCGCCTCTCGAGGGCACTCGCGTCCCCTTCGGATATTTTCGCTGGAGGATCTCCAAGAAGGGTTACACAACGGTGGAAGGCGCGGCTGCGGCTTATCGCACTGCCATCATCAATTTTGTCCTGGACCCAGAAGGCACCCTTCCCGCCGACATGGTACGGGTAAGCGGTGGCCCTTTTCAGTGGGGAAATGCACCCGCCGTGGACTTGCCGCCCTACCTGTTGGACAAGTATGAAGTCACCAATCGCGAGTTCAAGAAATTTCTCGACAGCGGAGGCTACAAGAAACCGGAGTACTGGAAAGAACCATTCATAAAAGACGGCCACACCCTCACCTGGGAACAAGCCGTGCAAGAGTTCCGCGACCGCACCGGCAGGCCCGGCCCAGCCACATGGGAATTGGGAGACTATCCGAAAGGGCAAGATGATTTTCCTGTAAGCGGTGTGAGCTGGTACGAAGCAGCGGCCTACGCCGAATTCGCCGGTAAGAGCTTGCCCACCGTCTACCAGTGGTATAACGCCGCCGGACCCAGCATTTTTTCCGACAACGTCGGCTTGAGTAATTTTTCCAGTAACGGCCCGGTCGGAGTCGGGAGCCTGGGAGGAATCAGCCCATACGGCTCTTATGACATGGCGGGCAATGTCAAGGAATGGTGCTGGAACCAAGCGGGCGACCGCCGCTACATTCTCGGCGGAGGCTATAACGAAGCTGTCTACATGTTCGTAGATGAGGACGCCCAGTCTCCCTTTGACCGGCGTCCTACGTACGGAATCCGGCTCATGAAAAATATCGGCGGATCGCCGCCCGAGGCGCTCACCCGCCCCATCGAACACCTGACGCGGGATTTCACCAAGGAGAAGCCGGTTTCCGACCAGGTCTTCAATATCTACAAGGCGTTTTACGCCTACGACAAGACCGACCTGAACCCGCACGTGGAATCGGTGGACGACACATCGGAGTATTGGAGACGCGAACGGATCACCTACAACGCCGCCTACGGCAACGAACGAATTCTGGCCAACCTCTTCCTGCCGAAAAATGCGCACTCCGCCCTATCAAACCATCATCTACTTTCCTCATGGCGGTGCGTATGACGAGCGGTCCAGCGAGAATGTGGAGATGGTTTTTCTGGATTTCATCATTCGTAGCGGCGAGCGCTACTGCTTCCGGTTTACAAAGGAACCTACGAGCGGCACGTCGAGATACACCGCAGGGTCCGAATGTCTGGCGGGATCTGACCATACAGCGAACCAAGGACTTCTTCCGTTCCGTCGATTATCTGGAGTCGCGAACCGACATCGATCACGACCGGCTGGGCTTTTACGGCGTCAGCTCGGGAGCCTCGGCCGCGCCCCGACTGCTGGCTCTGGAGAAGCGCATCAAAGTCGCCGTCGTCATTGGCGGGGGACTGTATCCGGAGAGCCTTCCTCCCGAGGCCGACACTCTCAACTTCGTTCCGCGCGTGGCCATTCCGTTCCTGATGATCAACGGCAAATACGATTTTGACACTCCTCTCAACACCTGCCAGATACCGATGTTCCGTCTACTGGGAACTCCACTCAAGGACAAGCGCCACGCCCTGTTCGACGTTGGTCACCTTCCCGCCCGCAACGACATCATCAAGGAGACGCTCGACTGGTACGACCACTACCTGGGGCCGGTGAAATCTCCGTCCTGAAAGAGACCGAGGCGGAGTATACGAAGCTGGATTGACCGGAAGAAGCGACACAATCCGTGCTGGGCCGGCTGTTTGCCGAGATGATGTAAAGGCGATTACACTCAGAACCCAGTCAATAGAGTGATATCGCGATTTGCTATCAGTTACCTTTCGTGTGAAACACTGGAGCGCATTCAGGTGCTATCACTGCCCGATGGGAGTGTTGATAATGCGAAAAATTCGCTACCTGGTGGCAACGAGCGTGGACGGCTATATTGCTGGTCCGAACGGAGAAGCGGACTGGATTGACACCGACTCGGAAGTCGATTTTCCTGCAATTTGGGCGCAATTCGACACTTTGCTCATGGGTAGGCGAACCTATGAAGCGGCCACCAAGAGACTGGGTGAGACGGCGTTTGCAGGCATCACTAGCATCGTTTTCTCGCGGACGATGAAACCGCAAGATCACCCGCGAGTGACGGTCGTCTCCCAGGCGAATGCAGATTGGATAAAAGCGCTGAAAAATCAGAGTAGCAAGGATATCTGGTTAATGGGCGGGAGCCAGCTCTTTCGCTGGTTTCTAGATTCCGGCTACGTGGACAGCGTCGAGGTTAGCGTTATACCTGTGTTATTGGGCAACGGCATCCCGTTGCTCCGTCCCCCTTACACACCAGCCAAGCTGAGGTTGTTCAGCAGCAAGATCTACCGGTCCGGGAGGGTATCGTTGGCGTACGAAATGCAGCCCTAGCGAGGGCGCGGCTACTCACAGTAACGACGCTATTTGGAAATAGCCGGCGTAATCAACGATTACACGAACAACGCGGTCAATGCATTATGAAAGAGCGCCCCCTGCAGAAGGTCGAAGCCGGATGTGGCGCCGCCTCCGCTGCGCTGCGCTGTGCAGGGCTTCGCTCCGCTACGGCGGCGCTAGAGAGTAACTGCAGTAGTGTGTCCAGTGCGAAAGGACTACAGGAGAGCATAGGCAAATCAGCTGGAGAATGGCACTTTTACCTTGAGGGAAAGACAAGCGTCGACACGAATCAGCTTTCCCCAAGGAGGTACTCAACATGCGAGTAGCAATGTCAAGTATATCGGGCTGGACGTTCACAAGGAAGCGATTGCGATTGCGGTTCTGAATGGCGCTGGGAAGCTGGTCATGGAATCGATCGTCGAAACCAAAGCCAGCACTCTGCTGCAGTTCCTCCATGGGCTGCGGGGAGAGCTGCATGTGACGTTGGAAGAAGGAACCTGGGCGGCCTGGCTGTACGACGTGCTCAAGCCCCACGTGCGAGAGATCGTGGTCTGCAATCCGCGCCGCAATGCCTTATTGAAAGAGGGCAGCAAGAGCGACAAGGTGGATGCGCGCAAGCTGGCCGAGCTGCTGCGCGCCGGAATGCTGCGCGCGGTCTACCACGGAGAAAATGGACTGCGGACGTTGCGGGAGTTGGCGCGCAGCTATCAGACGATCAGCAAAGACCTGAAGCGAGTGATGAATCGGCTCAAGGCGCTGTATCGCGGCTGGGGCATTCCCTGCGCGGGCACGCAGGTCTATGCCCGGCGCCATCGGGAGCAATGGCTGAACAAGATTCCGCAAGTCGGCGTGCGCCGCCGCGCGGAGCTGTTCTATCAGCAACTGGATGGATTGCAGGTCTTGCGGCGACACGTGCGAGGAGAGCTCTTGGCCGAGAGCCGGAAACATCAGGCCGTGAAAGTCTTGCGTCAGATTCCCTTCATCGGCCCGCTTCGGGCCGCGCTGATTGATGGCCCTGATGCAGACACCGCACCGGTTCCGCAGCAAGCGGCAGCTGTGGACCTACAGTGGCCTGGCAGTGGAGACGCACGACAGCGCGCAATATCGTTACGTGGACGGACAACTGCAACGTTCCAAGAAGCCACAGCAGATTCGTGGTCTCAATCAGAATCACAACCACGAGATGAAAGAGATCTTCAAGAGTGCGGCCCTGAGCGCCAGCTGTCGTGCGGGACCATTCCAGGATTTTTACGCAGGCTTGCTGGCCAAGGGAATGAAGCCGGAGATGGCTCGCCTCACGCTGGCGCGCAAGATCGCGGCCATTACGTTGACACTTTGGAAGAAAGGAGGAACGTTTCGACGCAGAATATCTGAAATCGCAAGCAGCTTGAGCGTCTAGCAGAACCCAGGCCATTGCCCAGGTTTTCTTGCCTCGATGGTAGCCAATCGGTTCTTGCGACGCTCGGGTTCGAGGGAGAGTATCCATTCACTGAGTTAGGCGCTCCGTGTGCTGTAGTCAGCACCGAGTCTCCAAGTCAATCCTATGCCCCCTCGCATAACCCAAAAAAGCTATAGGCCTCGAGTCTCACATAGGATCATGGTTGGCACTATTAGAGCCAACGCGTTTGCTTGCGTAGCTTCAGGAACCGAAGGCGTCGAACCACTCGCGTCATGAAACCGTCGAGTGGGGACAAGCAACTGGGGTTGGCATCGCCGCTGAAACGCGGAGCGATCCAAAGCGGACAAACCAACAAGGATGAAGGATGAGGCGGGGGATGAGGTGGGGCTGGATGCAAGTCACCACACCCGCATCTCTCAGAGGGGCGGGGAGAAGTTTTTTTCCTTGACATCCTTTTTCATAGGATGAGTGAGATGTCAACGTTTCGCCAATGACTCAGTTTTCCAGCCAGCCATTCATCCAAATATCCCACCGGGCGGCCACTACCGTAAATCAGGCTGATTGGCTGACGACTGAAGACTGCAGCCTACTTCTGGGGCGGGACCACCACTGTCGGTCTCTGATTCATCATGGACGAGGCATGGGGCGGTCGCCGGTTGCGACGTCATGGCGCTTTCCGGATTCAACAGGTGTTCGTGATCGGGTCCCAATCCCAGCTTGATCAAGGCACGGGAATCCGGAACCACCTTGCTTTGCCAGCCATTGTCCGCCTGGTAGCGCTGCCATCGCGCTCTGCGACTTCGCGTCCCAAGTTCCGGAGGCGGTGCCATCCAGATAGTGCTCGCGAATCAGGGCTTCCTGGATTTCGCGGGCACGCGCGGGATCGATCTTCTGCTGTCCGCGCTTGCGACTGCTCTCGCGCTCTTGCGCGATTTCTTGCTCTTAGTGGAGGTCTGGAGTGACGTGGACACGGTCCGCAACTTTGCCGTGGAGACCTGGCTCGTTCGGCCGAAGTCGATCTGGCGTCTTGGTCTGCGCCGAAGCCGTGCCACACAGCCAGAAGCACAACGCACTCCCGCGCTCAACCACTTCACCGGAATGGAGTTGCCAAGTCTCAAATCTGGCCCCGAAGTATCATTCCCGACAGTCGATTACTCGGCATATTCCTGATCGAGCAGGCAGGGTAAACCATCCCTGACCTCGAGTGCCAGCCCTCATTTGGGCCAGCTTCCAGGTTACGGAAGTGTACCGGCCAGAAAGATGGTTCCACCGTCGCGGCCGGCGCCCCGCTGGCGTACCAGGAAAACCACGTCCTGTCCGCTCTTCAAGGTGGCCGCAAACGCGGTTGAACTCGTCTTCGCTGTTCACCGGCTGCTTGTTGATTTCGAGAATAATGTCGCCGCGGGTCAGCCCAACGTCCTCGGCGAAGGATCCGGACTTCACATCCTGCACGATCACGCCCTTGCCGGCGGGAACGTCGAGGCGGTCAGCCATACTCCTGGGTCAGAGTCCGCACGCTCAAGCCCGAGTTTGCTTTCCTTGGGCCCGGCTTCCATGCCGGCTGTCATCTTCGTCGCCCAGGCGCGCGGCAAACAGCTTGGCCCGGTCGGCCACCGTGGCCGTCGCTTCCTGCTTCTTGCCATTGCGGATGAATCCAACTGCGATTTTCGAGCCGGGCTTGCGGCTGGCGATATCGGCCACCAGTTCGTCGCCGTTCTTTACCGGCTTGCCGTCGACGGCGACAATCGTGTCGCCCACTTTCAACCCAGCCTGCTCCGCCGGGCTGCCCGGGGTCACATCCGAAATGGTCACGCCGGAGCCGGTTCCGTACACCCGCGCGATGGCCGGATTCTCCAGCGCATTGAACATGATGCCGATCGAGCCGCGCGACACCCGGTGCTCGGGACCGACCAGCTGGTTGTAAACCTGCGCCACGGTGTTCGACGGCAGCGCAAATCCCACGCCGGCGTAGGCATTGGTGTCGGTAAGAATCGCGGTGTTGATGCCGATGACTTCGCCCGCCATATTCACCAGCGGGCCGCCGGAATTGCCCGGATTGATGGCTGCGTCGGTCTGAATAAATGACTGGAACTGCCGGTTGGGCACGATGTTGCGGCCCTTGGCCGAAACGATTCCGGCGGTCACGGTCTCCTGCAGTCCAAACGGACTGCCCACCGCCAGCACCCAGTCGCCCACCTGCATGCTGTCGGAATTGCCCAGCTTGGCCGATGGGCAGCGGCTTGTCGCCTTCAATCTTGATCACGGCCAGATCGGTTTCCTGGTCCGAGCCGATGACTTTGGCGTCATGCAGCACGCCCGGCGGATCGTCCTGCAGCTTCACCCGAATCCGGTCGGCCTTCTCCACCACGTGGCGGTTGGTGACGATGTAGCCCTTGGGATCGACAATCACGCCGGAACCCAGCGAGCGCTCGCGAATCGAACCGCCGCCCGGCACCGCCCTGGCCACCCTGCCCGCCTTGGCCGCCGAAAAAGCGGTCAAAGAAGTCGTCGAACGGGTTGGCGTCATCGTCGCCATTGGGGCTGCCACGGCGGCGGCGCTGGGCGTCTTGATGGTGGATTCGGTGTTGATGTTGACCACGCTGCGGCTCAAGCTGCTTGGAAATCTGCGAGAACTGGTTCGAGAGCAGCTGCGGCGAGGGCACGGTCAACATGGCCGCATCGGAGGAGGATGTTT
Organism: Terriglobia bacterium; assembly: GCA_963696825.1. Lineage (GTDB taxonomy): Bacteria > Acidobacteriota > Terriglobia > Terriglobales > Acidobacteriaceae > JAIQFF01. The sequence continues at coordinate 50,301 of CAVOLN010000004.1, read as the reverse complement.
TCTTGTCCTGGCCCTTTACCCCGTAAGAGATCACGGTTCCGATCAGGATGCCGACGGTCAAGGTAAGCAGGATCGTAAGGGTGTACGCGAGACGGTTCGCCTTCAAACGCACCCAAAGAGCGCTTGCGCGCTGATTCATAATGACTTCCTCCGGAATGATTCGACCCTTAATTATACCTGCCCATGGAGAAGGGGCAATAACCTGCACCCTGAACACACGTCTTCCCAAGAAGATTTAGACGCAAGTTTCAAGAAAAGTGTTGTGGCGAAAGCTCGCCCGGAGAACCAAAGCCGAAGCAGCTTGCACTCCTTGCGGAAAAGGTCGCCAAAAAAAAGCCCCGCCCTTAAGACTAGCCAAGGACGGGGTTCCCTGTCTGCTACCGGACAACCGTTGAATGCACCAACCTTCTAGAAGTAAAACTTCGCTCCCAGCTGAATCAGGCGTGGATCATGAGCCTGCACCACCTGTCCGAAGTTGCTTGCATTGATGTCGCCAATCGGGTTGAAGAACTGGGCGTGATTGAAGACGTTATAGGCTTCAAATCGCAATTCCAGCCGGGTTGACTCCGTGACTCTCGTGTCTTTGGCGAACACGATGTCGAGATTGTTTAGCCCCGGCCCATGAAACGGGTTGCGGCCGGCGTTGCCAATCGTGCCCAGAGTCGCCACTGCGAAGTCGGCAGGATTGAAGTAATCGTTGTTAGCGAGCCGACCGTGGATCGAGGGTCCCCACCGGGGCAACCTGGTTGGGGAGATCCCAGCACCCGTAGAATGACAATGCGTCACAAGTCAGCGAAGTGAATCCGCTGTCCTTGATCACCACTGGCAGTCCAGTCTGCAGCGTGTCAATTCCGGTAAGTCTCCAACCATTGCTGAAGCGATCTGGCAGGAAACCCAATCCGCGGACATGGCGGAAGTTTGGAATCTCGTAGGTAAAGCTGGTCACCAGGCGATGGCGGACGTCGAACAGCGAATCAGCGTAGTCGACCTGAGGATTGAATGGGTTGGTTCCCAGGCTGGTTCCACTGACATCGGCGTTCTCAAAAGATGAAGCCAGGTCGAGCGAATGGGCATAGGTATAGGAAACCAGGAAGCTCAAGCCATGCGTCGGCGCTTTATTGACGCTGACTTGCAGCGAGTTGTAATTCGAATTTCCGAAACTGGCCTCCTGGCCAATGGAACCGAATTCGTTTCCTGGATAAATAGAGTGAGTGGGGAAAAGCAGATGTTGAAGACTTCTTTGGCTTACGCAGCTGGGATCAGCCGCACACAATGCCGCCCCGGCCAGAGTAATGGGATTCTGTTCGATCGTGATTTGTTCGTGACGTCCTTCCGCCCCCACGTATCCAACAGCTGAGCACGGTGCGTGCGGGCAACTCGCGCTGGATAGTGAGATTGTAGTTCTCGGAATATCCCGGCACGAATTTTGGATTGACGACATTGAAGAATAACGAGCCGTCAGCTCCGAACTGGGTGAAATCCACGTTGCTGCCCGGGGGCGGAGGCGACGCTGGAAACGGATTGTTCGCCGCCGGACCGCCATTAATCGGCACAAATGGATTCGCGAACGACGGGTTTTGAGTATTGATCGAAGTTGAGAATGGAGGGGAGATTACATTCTGCAGCGCCAATTCCTCTTCGCCCCGGTTGAAGTAGATACCGTAGCCAGCCCGGATCGAAAGTTTTCCCGGCCCGCCCGAGAGGCGTCCCAGATCTGGGCTGTAAGCAAATCCAACTCGCGGGCCGAGATGCCGGTAGCTGGTCTGGACACCGCCGGTGGATGTGCAACCCGCTTCGCCGGGAAACACCAGGCCTGCCGGCGCTGTGGGATAGATCGTGGACTGCACTCCGGGCGAGAAGCAATTGATGGATAGCCCGTTGTTGAAGTTGTCGCTGAGTGGAGTGTCAATCTGCCAGCCCAAGCCATAGTTGAGAGTGAGGTTGTCCCGCACCTTCCATTGGTCCTGGACATAGCTGTAGTACTCCTGCGTGGTGGCGTCGATCGTGTCTCCGCTTCCCTGGGTGTAACTATCCGGGAAGCCCAGCAGGAAGTCCGCCCCGGGATTGCCCGTGCTGAACTGGCCGGTGGCACCAAAGGTAAAGTTGCCATTGTTGTTTGCCGAGAAGGGATTGAAGACGTGGTAGCGGCGCATTTCGAATCCCGCCTTCAGGCTGTGTTTGCCGATGATCTTCGAAAAATTATCCGTGAATTGGTAAGTGTTCTCGATCCGGGGCTGCGGGCCGTTACCGCTGAAGCCGAGGGTAAAGAAACCGGTCACGCCAATCAGCGGCGCATTCGCTCCGGATGAACTTTGCGGTGTGATTCCGGTAAAGCCAAAAGTTGACGGCAACGCCGGATCGGTCGGAAATACGGCCGCGAAATTCTGCCGCGAATAACCCCCTCGGATCTCATTCAACATCGTCGGAGAAAAAGTGTGGTTGAAGGCTATGGTGATTTGTTTGGTGTGGCTGTCGTCAATCTGACCAAATCCCGGCAGATTCGCTCCCAGGAATGGCAGGGTGAAACTATCCGGAAACCGCTCCAGCGCGGCTGAACCCCAGAGCGTGTTGCTGGCGTTGAACGTATGATCGATACGGAAAATGTACTGATCCTGCGTGATAGTTTCGATCGGGTTGAATACGAATGTATTTGCTCCGAAGTTGGGTAACGGAACGAATTTCAACAGGCCCTGGGAAACCGGGTTGAAGTTGGCGGTCGGAATGACGCCACTCGGCCACAGCGTACAGTAGGGAGTTCCGGCGGGCTGAGTTATGCCGCTGCTGTTCTGCAGGGGAATCGGTGAAACGTTGGAGCCGAACGGACATCCTGCCGTGCCTCCTGAAAAATCCCCGTTCCGTTGCGCCGCGGTGAACACCGTCGGATTTCCTCCGTTCTCGTTCAAGCCGGATGTGTCAGGCTCGCTGGCCCGGTCTCCCTGGTACGAGAAAAAGAAAAACGTGTGATTTTTCCAGATGGGTCCGCCAATGGTTCCCCCGAACAAGTTCTGATGGAATGGGGCAGGCGTAAGGGCAAAGTAGTTCTTCGTATTGAGAAAGGTGTCCCGGTAGAACTCGAACAGATCGCCGTGAAACGAGTTCGTCCCCGATTTGATGGCTGCGTTCAGAATCGCGCCCGAGTTTCGTCCATATTCGGCATTGATGGTGTTGGTCACCATGTTGAATTCGGCGATCGCGTCAGGGCTTGGAATCAACAATCTGTCATTCAGTGATATGTCATTGTCGTCGATTCCATCGATCAGATAGCTATTCTGCTGTGCCTGGCTGCCGTTGGTGGCAAACGTATCGCCGAAGCGATCGGATGTGCCTACCACTCCGGTTTGCAGCTGCTGCAACTGAATCCAGTTACGTCCCAGCAGGGGCATATCGACTATGGTTTTCCCCTGGATAACGGTGCCGAGCTGGTTGCTCGTGCTCTCAACCTGAACCGGATTCGCTTCCACTTCAATTGTTTGCGACGCGGTACCGATCTCCAGCTGGATCGGAAGCACATAGTTCTGATCGAGCGCTAGAGTAATGCCGTGGCTTTCCTGCTTTTTAAAGCCATCCTTGCTGGCGCTGACGCGATAGGTTCCGATGGGCAGCTGAAGGAACTCGTAGTTCCCATTGGCGTCCGTAATGATCGTGCGCGAAATGCCGGTCCCGATATTGAATGCAATCACCGTGACGCCGGGCACGACTGCCCCGCTGCTATCGGTAACCGTTCCATGAATCCGGGCGTACAGATTGTCAGCTCGCGCGGAGGGCATTGCCGATAGTCCAATGAGAAGTAGCAAGGCAAACTGAAGCACTATTTTGCAGAACAAAGAAAAATACTTCATGACATCTCTCTCCTGAAGGTGGGCGCTTGGGTGGACCCAGTTCGGACGCGGGGGCGCAGCTAGGAGTAATACCGAGGCTGGACGAACATCCGTGAACGAGGCCGGGTCAGGACAAATCATTACTGCACTAACTGTCAGGCCGTCCCGCTGCTGACGACAATTGGCGGCCGGGAATAATCAAGTTATTTGGGAAAATCGAGGTGCAATTTACAGTCCAACAAGATATGCGAGCGAAAAGATTCTTTCTTATGGTGTGACAATGACATAGCGTTGGAGACATTGAGGAGTGACGGAATGGCGTACGCGGTTACGGAGTTTTACATTGTAAACGTACGTTTTCTTGAACTGACGCGATCCAGAAATCCGGCGCGGAACGCGCGTCACGATCTCTCATACAGTTTCATCCGACGCGTCCTACAGTTTTTCCTGTACCGCGCCGAAAATATTCGTGTTCGAGGAAATCGTTGCGGAACTTGCCTTGCGGATCGTACTTCCTGCTCAATTCAATAAACTCCGGCAGCTTCTCGTAACTGGAGTGCAGTTGCGCCGGGGCCATGGTGAAGAGCTTTCCCCAGTGCGGCCGCGCCTGGAACGGAGCCAGTTCCCTTTCAATCACCGGCAGCAATTTACTGACTGCAGGCCAGTCTTGTTTCCACGTGAAGTGAATGGTGACACAGGGCTGCCGGTAGCAGGGACTCATCCAGAGGTTATCGGCGGCGATCGTGCGGATTTCTGAAATCATCAGGTGCGGACCAACCTGGTCGCGCAGCCGTTCCACCGCCAGAATCGCGTCCATGGCGTGCTGGCGGGGCACAAAGTATTCCGATTGCAGTTCCTTGCCGGCGCTGGGCGTGAAGCCCATGCGAAAGTGCGGCAGCCGTTCATACCACGGCCCGGGCACGCCCATCTGCTCGGTACAGTTTTCGGCGGAAAGTTCCGCGATGGGATGAAGATTCTTGGTAGCGCGTTTCGCCCCGTAAAATTCCGCTGGAGCATCGAACTCTTGTCCCGGCTCCACGCGAGCTCTTGAGCCAGACTTCGTTGCATCGCTGCTTTTGCCAGTCGGTAAACAGGCTCACGCTGTAGGCGCTGGATTCGATCGCGTCAAAATGATCTTTCAGCTCGGCCATCGGAAGATTTTCATAAACATATTGCCGCATCATGAACCTGGGCTGAATCTCGAGCGTGACTTTTGTGATCACGCCCAGCGCGCCCAGTCCGACTACCGCTCCTCGAAACGCGTCGCTGTCCTTGCCGGCTGGAAAGCGTTACCACGTCTCCCGCCGCATTGACGAATTCCAGCGCCCGCACCGCCGTAGACAGGTTGCCGTTCTTTTCGCCCGAACCATGAGTCGCAGTACTGCATGCCCCCGCGATTGAAATATGCGGCAGCGAGGCCAGATTGTGCAGCGCGTAACCCTTGACCATCGAGATACGGGCACAGCTGACCATAGCTCATACCGGATTCCACGGTCACGGTCCGCGCTTCCGCATCCAGCGCAACCACCTTGTCCATCGCTTTCAGTGAGAGCAGTTGATGCGTGCTGTCGGCAATTTTGTTAAAGCAATGCCTGCGTCCCGAGAACCTTCAGGCGGCTCTGTTTTTTCACAAACTCTTGCGCCAGCTGCAGCGAGCCCGCCGGATACAACTGTTCGGTGCTGTATTCGAAATTGCCTGCCCAGTTCGTCAGTTTGCCGCCCGTTGCCCAAGTCAACAGAGGCGAAAGCAAAGGACTGGCAAGCATGGCAGAGGAGAGTTTGATAAACGTTCTCTTGTTCACGGGCGCCCATTTTACACCCTAGCTCGTTAAACCTCGGGCAGCCCCGGTCTCGCGCTTTTGCAAGGAGCGGCGAATTCCTGCTTTGCCGCGGCGGGCGCAACGAGCCCAGGGCTTCCCATCAAAGTAGGACGGCAGTTCCAGCCCAAAGAGTTTCAGAACCGTAGGAGCAACATCCACGATGGCGGGCTTTTCGATCGCGATCTTGCGATTGGAAAACAGCACACCGGGAACGAGCCGCGGATCGACGCAGTGATCGCCGCTCCAGGCTTTGAGATTGTCCTCGAAAATTGCGCTGGTCACTTTTCCCATGACCGAATCCCACGAGGCGCGGAAGCCTTCGCCGTAGCCGACGATCAGGTCGGGCGCATTGTCCACATACGGGCCGGCGTAGACCGCGTCGCAGTCGAACATTCCGGTGATGCCGACTTTGCCCGAGGCCGGATCGACCAGTCCATCCAGCTTGCTGCGCAGTTCTTCTTTTAGAGCCTCAGCTTCCGCTCCGGCTTCGACGATGCCTTCGCGCTCGCGGCCTTTCAGGTTCAGATAGAGACCGTTCAGGCCCATGGTGTAGGCGCGGGTGCGCGACCAGTCGACGTCTTCGAACCAGTCTCCGCTTTCGCTCTTTGCCGTCTTTCAAAGCCAGGTAGCCGTTCTGATGCAGCCACGCATTCAGATTCATGCAGCGGGCGAATGACTTGAAGCCGTGATCGGAAATCACCAGCAGCAGAGTTTGATCGTCAATCTGCTGCATGACCCGGCCGATCAGGCTGTCCATGCGGTCGTAGAGATCCTGAATCACGCGCGGCTTCTGGTCTTGCGGCACATCTCTTGACCGCGGGATGATCCTTGATCCAGGTAGCGCCAGAACATGTGCTGCACGCGGTCGGTGGTGTCGAACACGCAGGCGCACAGTCCCTGCGGAGTTTTTTCCAGCGCGTCGAAGAACATGCGCTCGCGGTCTTCATGATTGCCGTAGCACTGCGCCAGAAATGCCTGGTCGTCGAGCACTTCTTCGTTGAGCGCCCAGGTATCTTCCGCCAGGCCCAGCGTGGCGTAGGGGCCAAAAAGTTTCGCCAGATAAATCGAATAGGTCACGGGATGAGAAATCGGCAGGTCGGGATGTCCAGGATCGATGTTCACCGGGCGTGACGTACACTTCGACCTCGGGCGAGATTTCTTTCAGATAGAAACGGCAGATGCCGTGAGCGGTGAATCCCATGCCGGCCTTGAACTTCACCGGAATCCATTCCGAATACTCGCCAACTTTGACGGTGAACGTTTCGGAATCGATTTCAATGCGGGCCTGGTTGCGGCGCGGCGTCAGGACGAAGTTTGAACTCGGCGCGCAAATCGCCGCCCGTGCCCAGAGGATTCTCCGGACCGGGAATATAGGAATGAAACCCTGCGCCATTGCGTTCGATCGGGAATTCGCACGCCGCCCTCGCGAAATTTGTCGCTGCTTGCGCGCGTAGTGCAGAAACAGAACGTGCCCTGGCTTCCTTTCAGATCGGGGACGCACATGCCCGAAAGCAACACGCCGGGAAACTTCTCCGGCGGAAAGGTTACGGGAACCCGGATGACCGAGCAGAAGACGCCTGCCTTGCCCAGCCAATGCCAGAAGGGAGTTCCGTTGCGCAGGCCTTTGATCTCAGACTTGCCGAGCGGCAGCGAGTACTTGCCAATCTGCAGGTGGCGTTTGGGCTCGCTGATCTGCGCCGAGGAAAGATATGGAAGATAGTTCTTCAAATCGCGCGCCAGGAAATCATAAATGTTGTGTTTGCCGGGATTGACTCCGGTCTGAAACGTGGACCATGCGACCGGAGAAATCGCGGGAAATGTAGTTCGCAGCGGACGAAAGGTTCCGCTGTCACGCAGCTTGGTGAGGTTCGGCAGTCTTCCTTCGTCCATGAAGCGAGCTGGCTAGTTCGGGGTCCATGCCGTCGAAACCGACAATCACTACGCGTTTCACCTGCGGCCTTGCCGTAGGCTTTGCGGCGGCGGAACAATCGCAGCAACTGGCGAATGGGCCAGGTCACCAGCGCGTAGAAGGAATAAAGGAAGGCGACGAAGATAGTCCAGAAAGAAGACAGGACAGCAAATCCCGCGCCCGGGCCGGCGTAGGCCTCGCTGCGCAGCGGGAAACAGCAAGACCAGCGCCGATGATCAACAGCGAACACGACACCACGCGCCGAGTCGCTTTTGCGGGCATGGATGCAACTTCATACCTGAATTCCCAGAACAGCTCTTGAAAATGAAACCTGCGATCAACGACACCACAAAAAACAGGACAATCCAGTTCCACTCCATCCAGGCAAAATTGATAACGCGCGGCGGATAAGATAATTGCGATCGACTGGACCGGACTATTATCCGCCAGCGCCGGCTCGCCGAAGTAAACATGCGCTCCCAGAAATTGTCGCGCAAACGAACCGGCGAAATTCGCGCCAGCCCCGGCGAGACCACGACTTGTTTCGAAACCGTCTGCCCGGCGGCGGCGATGTGGATGTCGTATTGTCCTTCGCGCTGAGCCACCACACGCCAGACGACTTCCTTGTCCATTCGGAACGTGGACGGCCGGAGCCGAGCTCGACCAATTCCGGAGGCAATTGCAGCTCGACCTCGTTGCAATGCTGCCGGATCGTCGACTCGAGCCTCCACCAGGAAAGTCTGCGCTGGCTGCAGCGGCATCCAGCCGAAATATCGATCCAACTGCACGATCAGAAAAGTGATGGGGAGAATCGCGATCAGAAACGGAGTGAATGCCAGACGAAGGTAGCTGCCCGTTCCACGAAGAATCTCGCCATAGGCGCGCATCACCACCGGAAGCTGATCCTGAAACAAGGCGGACGGCCAGCAGGTGTGCCTTTAATCGATCCTTGGCCCGGCCGATTGCTTTTTGATCGGAGGTGTAGCGAAACACGATTACCATCAACAGCCCGATCACGATGGAAATCGCAAGCACAAGCAGCGAGCGGGCTGCTGATCGACCGATCGATGAGGGCCAAGCTCGGCGTGAAGGATGCTGTCATACGCAATTGAGTAAGCACAATGCGAAACTCTTGTCATCCCGACCGGAGCGGAGCAAAGCGAGCGCAGTGGAGAGCCTGCTTGTTTCACCATCCGTGAATGGAACTACTCGATGTAGCCCAGTCCCTGCAATCGTTTCGTTACCTTCTCCTTGGATTCGGACGTGCCGCCCTGGTCGGGCGACAGGCGCTTGACTTCTTTCTCAATCGTGTGCAGCACAAATTCGTCGACCGACGCGTAGCCGGAGGCTTCCGCGCACTGCTTTGCCTTTTTCCAGCAATTCACCTTCGATCTTGATCTTTTGTGAGGACATTCAGCTGTCTCCATTTGTCTGACGGCCTATCACGTCAGCGGGTGGATGAAAAAACCGAATGTCCCATCATACTGCCCGGCTGGGGTATTCCAAATTCCGCAAAGATGGTGGGAGCGATGTCGGTGAGCGCCGGATTGGCAGCGTCAATCGGCCGATTGCTCAGCAGCACCCCGGGCACCAGCGTGTAGTCCATGCAATGATCGCCGCTCCACGGGATTGGTGTTGTCCTCGAAAACGTCAGCAGGGAAAATTGCCGAGAATGGTTTGCCATCCGGCGCGATAGCCGCGATTGTAGCCGACCAGACAGATCGGGGCCCTGCCCGGCGTAAGGCCCCTGATAAACCTCGCTGGCGCGATCCACTCGCGTAATCGCAGCCTGATTGTTCTGAGGATCGCGCACGCCGAGCAACTTCTCCTTAATTTCTTTCAGCAACGCGTCGGCCTGCGCTCCCGGTTCAACAATTCCCTCGCGTTCGCGGCCGCGTCAGATTCAGATAAAGACCATTCAAGCCCAGCCCGTAGGCGCGAGTGCGGCTCCAGTCCACATTGGCGAAAGCCTGGCTCTGATCGGGATTCGGCTCGCTCTTCAAGGTGATGTAGCCGTGGTTCAGCAGCCATGTATTCAGATTGAAGGAGCGGTTGTAAGGAGCGAACCCGTGGTCGGAGAGCACGAGCATCGTGGTGTGATCATCCATGCGCTGCATGACCTCGCCCAGCACCTGGTCGATCTGCTGATAGAACTCCGGCAGTGCCGATCCGTATTCAGCCGCCAGCGCAGCGTCATATTCCGGATGTTGCGGATCGATCAGCCGCCAGAGCATGTGCGAATTGAGATCGAGGCTGGAAAAATAAAAAAAGAACAGGCCGGAGTGAAACTTGGGAAACTCCGCATCGAAAATCTGGCGGTGTTCGGCCAGCACCGTGCGCGCCTGCTCCAGATATTCCTTGTCGTCGAGAACGCCGGCGGAGCGCGCCTTGGTGTCTTCGGAAATGCCCTGGGTGTAGAACTCGCCGACCTCTTCCGCAAGCTCGCGCGAATAACTCTTCGGAGTGGAAATCGGCAGCGCGGGATCGGCGGGATCAATATTGATGGGCGAAACGTACAACTCAAATCGCGGATGCGCCTGCTTGAGATAGAAACGGCAGATTCCTTTCACATTCCCGATAAATGGAATCAGCTGAAACTGGATGTGGACCCAGTCGCTCCACTCGCCTTCGCGCAGCACGAATTTCTCGTCCTGCACCGTGAACTTGGCGACTGCCTCCAGCGGATCGATGGAAACGGTGAAAGGCTCGAGCGTCGGCGGAGATCCCTTGCGGAAAGTGTTGTCCGGTCCGATCAGCTTGGCGTTTACCTGCGAATCTTCCACCTCGACCGGAATAATCTGTCCGCCTTCAACCACTCCAGCGGCGGCCATGGGATCATCGGTGTAAAAAGAAAATGTGCCGTAGCTGCCGCGCAAATCGGGCGTGCCCATGCCCGACAAGAGTGCGTCCCTTCGGCTTTCACCGGAGGAAAATTCGACGGCATGCGAAAGATCGTGTTGGGCACGCCGTAGTCGTCCAGTGTTTCCCAGAATGCTTTTCCCTGGCGAAGTTGCTCCGCCGCTGCCGCTGCCGAGCGGAATGACCCAGTTGCCCAGATGAATTCCGTGTTTCGGCGGCTCCACTCGCGACGCGGAAAAATAAGGTTGCAGGGTCTTGGGATCGCGATGGATAAAATCGAAGATGCCGTGGCCACCGGCGTTCATGCCGGTGATCAGGTTCGACCAGGCCACCGGACTCTGCGGCGGAATGCTGGTGGTGAGCAGCCGAAACGATCCCTTCTGAGCCAGGGTGGAAAAGTTCGGCATCTTGCCCTCGGCCATGAACTTTTTCAGAAGCTGCGGGTCCATGCCGTCGATGCCGAGAATGATGAGCTTCTGATCGCCGTGCCATTTTCTGCGGCTGGCAGGAAAGCAGACAGCGCAGCGGCGGCGCACAGCAGCAGGAAGAGAACAAGTTTCTGGATTCGTCGGAAGCGCAAGGTAGACGGTGATTCTCGCCTCCATAATAGTCGATGTCAAGCGACGTATGGCTGCAGTCGTGTGGCGCGGGCGACTCGCCCGCACTGCGTCCGGCTCCTCGATCCCTGCGGTAGACTGGACGCCATGTTTCGGCGGAATTTCCCAGCACTCCTGTTCGCTGCTCTTGTTGTCCTGCATCCGGTTTCAGCGCATGCGGCCACCAAGCCGAACATCGTCCTCATCACTCTGGATTCAACCCGTGCCGACCGCATGGGCTTTCTCGGCTCAAAGACGAAACTCACTCCGAACCTCGATGGCCTGGCCCGCCAGAGCATGGTTTTCGAGCAAGCTTATTCTCAGGCGCCGCTGACCGTGGTCTCGCACGCGACCATCCTCTCCGGCACTTATCCTCAGACGCACCGGGCCAGCGAGTTTGGCGCGCAGCTGGCGCCTGCTCTGCCCTTCCTTCCAGATTTGCTCCGGGCGCGCGGATATCACACGGCCGCCTTTGTCGGTTCCATCGCACTGGATCCGAAGAATGGATTGGCGCCCGGCTTCGACCGTGGCTTTGCGCTGTACGACGCCGGATTTCAACCGCCGCGAGCGCGGACAGAACGTTTCACTTCCGTTGATCGGCCCGCAGCGCAAGTCGTGGCTCGCGCCACGCACTGGCTGGCGCGCAACTCTCAGGGGCCATTCTTCCTCTGGGTACATCTGAATGATCCCGAGGCTGCGTCCGCAGCTTCCTACAATGCCGCGGTAGCGGCCGCTGACGCGGCAGTCGGGAAAGTTGATTGCGGCGCTTCGAGCCAGCAAGTTGTACGACGATGCGCTGATCGTGATTGCTGCCGATCATGGCGAGAGCCTGGGCGCGCATGGCGAAGAGACCCACGGCAGTTTTTCTCTACGATGAAACCATTCACGTTCCCCTGCTGTGAAATTGCCCACAAAACCAAAGCGCGGGAAAGCGGGTGACGGCCCGGGCCAGCCTGGTGGACATTGCTCCCACCATCCTGGAAATCGCGGGCGTGCCTATTCCGTCGCAGATGCAGGGACAGTCGTTGCTGCGAATCGCGAAGAAGTCGAATGCCGATCAGCCGGTTTATTCGATCAGCGAGTTTCCGCAGCGGGCATTCGGATGGAGCGCGCTCGAATCGTGGCGTGCGGGAAAATATCTGTACATCAAGGCGCCCAAGCCGGAACTTGTACGATCTCTCGGCCGATCCGGCGCACGGCGCACAACCTGGCGCAGACTTCCAAAGCCACGCTGGAAACCATCGCCGGCGCAACTGGACGCATTCGACCGGCGTTTTAGCGGCTCGGGCAACTGCGCGCTGGCCCGAACTTACTTCCAGCGAAATGCAGAAGCTGGCGTCGCTGGGATATGTCGGCCTGCAGAAATCGACTGCTCCAGCCAGCGCGGCGGCCACGCGGAGTCGATCCGAAAGATGGAATCGCAACCGCGAATAAGGTCTTGTCTGCACAGCGTTCGCTGAATGACGGAAAGCCGGAGAAGGCCGTCGCTCTCCTGCAACCGGTGATGGCGGCTGCCTCGAAGATGTATCTGGCGCAGTACGTGATGGGAGCGGCGCTGGCCCGGCTAGGACAATATCCGCAGGCCATCGAACATTTGCGCAGCGCGATCGAGCTGCAGCCAGACTCGACCTGGGCGCACTACGAAATGGGATCCAGTCTGCTGAAAAGTGGCGACTACAAGACTGCCGTCATTCATCTGGAGATTGCGTCGCAGCCGCCTGCCCGATTTTGCCGAGGCCCATTCGCTTCTGGCGCAAGCCTACGATCACCTGGGCCGAGCTCGAGGAGGCCAAGCGCGAGCAACGCGCGCCGCGGCATTGAAGAACTAGACTGTCCCGCGAAAGCCAGTAGGGGCGGGTGCCGCACCTGCCCAGCCGGGCAAAGCCCGGCAGCTGTCAAGATACGACCCGCATACGCCCCATCAAAGCAATAATGTCTATCAAATTACTAGACTTATACCTGGCCGTTTGCTGTATACTACTCTTCAATGGTGACCAGCCGAACCATGTCCACGTGTTGTAACACTGCACAGCTGTTGCTGCGCGTGTCGCAGTCATCGTGGGCATGAGGATCGAATGTAGCCGGAGCAAAACATTCAAGTTCTCAAACGGCCCACGATGATCAAGAATCGTTGGCCGTTTTCTTTTTACGGCCAGATGTCGGATTCGTAGACCGCCTGAAACTTCAAAGGGGAAGCCAGTGCGGAAGAAAGTTTTGTGGTCCTTGGGCTGCTGCTGGCGGTTTCTGTCGCTTTCGATTCAGGGTCGGGCGCAGGGCGGCGAGGTCTCATTGCTGAATGTTTCCTACGATCCGACGCGCGAGCTGTATCAGGATTTCAACCAGGCCTTCGCGAAATACTGGAAGGCAAAGACCGGACAGACCGTCACCGTCGAGCAGTCGCATGGCGGATCCAGCAAGCAGGCCCGCGCCGTCATTGACGGATTGCAGGCTGACGTCGTGACCCTGGCGCTGGCCTACGACATCGACGCGATTTCCCAGAACGCCGGATTGCTGCCGGCGGACTGGCAAAAGCGGTTGCCGCAGAACAGCACTCCCTACACGTCGACGATTGTCTTCCTGGTGCGCAAAGGGCAATCCGAAACACATCAAGGACTGGGACGACCTGGTGAAGCCGGGAATTTCGGTGATCACGCCGAATCCCAAGACCTCGGGCGGAGCGCGCTGGAACTATCTCGCAGCCTGGGCCTACGCGCTCAAGCAACCCGGTGGAAACGAACAGAAGGCGCAGGATTTTGTGAAGCGCCTCTACAAGAATGTTCCGGTGCTCGACTCGGGAGCGCGCGGTTCGACCACAACGTTCGTGCAGCGCGAGCATCGGTGATGTGCTGATTGCCTGGGAGAACGAGGCTTTCCTCTCGATCAAGGAGCTGGGGCCTGACAAAGTTGAAATCGTCGTGCCGTCGCAGAGCATTCTGGCCGAGCCGCCGGTCGCGATCGTCGACAAGGTCGTGGACAAGAAAGGCACGCGGAGCGTGGCCCAGGCCTATCTCGAATATCTGTACACGCCTGAAGGTCAGGAAATCGCGGCCAAGAATTACTATCGGCCGCGGCTTGAATCGGTGGCGAAAAAGTATGCTTCAACTTTTCCCAAGATAAAGCTGGTCACCATCGACGAAGTTTTCGGGGGCTGGCAAAAGGCGCAGAAGACGCATTTTGCCGATGGCGGCGTGTTCGACCAGATTTATCAGCCCAATCAATAACCTGATGGCTTTCACTTTCAAAAAACGCAGCAACCTGCCGGGCTTCGGACTGGCGCTGGGATACACCGTGCTTGTATCTCAGCCTGATTGTCCTGATTCCCGCTGGCTGCGACGTTTCTGAAAGCTTCGTCGCTCACCTGGGCACAGTTCTGGCACATCGTGGCGTCTCCGCGCGCGGTGGCTTCTTATCGCCTGACCTTCGGAGCGTCGCTGATCGGCGCTCTGATCAATCTGGTGTTCGGAGTCCTGGTGGCGTGGGTGCTGGTGCGTTACACGTTTCCCGGCAAACGGCTGTTCGACTCGCTGGTGGATCTTCCATTCGCGCTGCCGACCGCGGTTGCCGGCATTGCACTGACCACGATCTATGCGCCCAACGGCTGGCTGGGCCGGCCGCTGGCTTCCCTCGGAATCAAGTCTGCCTACTCTCCGCTGGGAGTGGCCATCGCGCTCACGTTTATCGGACTGCCCTTCGTAGTCCGAAGCGTGCAACCGGTCCTCGAAGACATGGACAAGGAACTCGAGGAAGCTGCGGCCAGTCTGGGAGCCAGCCGCTGGCAGACTTTTTCCCGGGTTGTGCTGCCGACGATTCTGCCGGCCGCGCTGGCCGGCTTTGCCATGGCCTTTGCGCGCGCGGTCGGCGAATACGGCTCGGTGGTGTTCATCTCGGGCAACATGCCGATGAGAACTGAAATCACGCCGCTGCTGATCATCACCAAGCTCGATCAGTACGACTACGCGGGCGCAACCGCCATCGCCGTGGTCATGCTGGTGTTCTCGTTGATCTTGCTGCTGCCCATCAATCTTTTGCAGAAGTGGAGCAGCAGCCGCGAGAGAGAAGACCGGCTGAATTGGTTCCGGAGGATGATCGTAGACATGACGATGGCGACAACTGCTACCACTCAGCTGCGGGAAAGCTTCCGGCGACCGGCGGGTCGCCACCGCCGCGACCGGCGAGTCGGTCTGCGGTGCGCTGGATCCTGATCGGCGTAGCTGTGTTGCTTTCTCGCGCTCTTTATCTTCCTGCCGCTGGCGATTGTTTTTTCCCAGGCCTTTGCCAAAGGGATCTGCGTCTACTGGGCGAGCCTGCGCACAGCCCGACGCGCTGGCGGCGATTCGCCTGACGCTTGCTGGCGGCGGCGATTGCCGTTCCTCTGAACCTTGTGTTTGGAGTGGCTGCGGCCTGGGCCATCGGCAAGTTTGAGTTTGTCGGCAAGAGTCTGCTGATCACGCTGATCGATCTGCCATTTTCGGTTTCGCCGGTCGTTTCGGGATTGATCTACGTGCTGCTCTTCGGCCTGCAGGGAGTGCTGGGGCCGTGGCTGGCGCGGCATGATCTGCAAATTATCTTTGCGGTGCCGGGAATCGTGCTGGCCACCATCTTCGTGACCTTTCCTTTTGTGGCCCGCGAGCTGATCCCGCTGCTGCAGGCGCAGGGACAGGAAGAGGAAGAAGCCGCGCTGGCCCTGGGCGCCAGCGGCTGGCAGACTTTTTTCCGCGTGAGCCTGCCCAACATCAAGTGGGGACTGCTCTATGGCGTGATTCTCTGCAATGCCCGCGCCATGGGCGAGTTTGGCGCTGTGTCGGTGGTCTCCGGACATATTCGCGGACGCACCAACACCATGCCGCTGCACGTCGAAATTCTTGTACAACGAATATCAATTCTCCGCCGCCTTTGCCGTGGCGTCCCTGCTGGCCTTGCTGGCTCTGGCCACCCTGGTGGTCAAGACGGTGGTCGAATGGAGAGCGCGGCGTCAGCTGGCGGAATCCGCCGCGCTGGAACGGAGAAGAGCAAATCGCATGAGCATTGAAGCGAAAAACATCACCAAGAAGTTCGGACAATTTGCCGCGCTCGACCACGTGAATCTGAAGATTCCCTCCGGCGAGCTGGTGGCGCTGCTGGGTCCGTCGGGCTCCGGCAAGACGACGCTGCTGCGCATCATCGCCGGCCTGGAATTCGCCGATTCCGGAACCGTTCTTTTCGATGGCGAAGACACCACGCACCGCACCGCGCGCGATCGCCGCGTCGGCTTCGTCTTTCAGCACTACGCGCTCTTCCGCCACATGACGGTGTTTGAGAACATCGCCTTTGGACTGAAAGTCCGGCCGCGGAGCTGTGCGTCCGTCGAAAGAGCAAATTCGCGCCAAGGTCCACGAGCTGCTGAGGCTGATCCAGTTGAAGAATCTGGCCGGCCGTTATCCTTCCCAGCTTTCCGGAGGCCAGCGGCAGCGGGTCGCGCTGGCGCGCGCGCTGGCGGTCGAGCCCAGCGTCCTGCTGCTCGACGAACCCTTCGGCTCGCTGGACGCGAAAGTCCGTCTGGAACTGCGCCGCTGGCTGCGCCAATTGCACGACGAAGTTCACATCACCAGCGTGTTCGTCACCCACGATCAGGAAGAGGCGCTGGAAGTTGCCGACCGGGTTGCGGTGATGAACGAAGGCCGCATCGAGCAGGTCGGCAGTCCGGACGAGGTCTACCATCGTCCCGATCACGCCTTTCGTCTACAACTTTCTGGGCAACGTGAATCTGTTCCACGGCCGGATCGACGAGGAAACTCCGGCCATCCACGACGACGCCACCGGAGAGCTGGTCTACGTGCGTCCGCACCTGCTGGAGATTCACCGCCAGCCCAATGGTGGAAGCAACTTTCGCGCCACCATCAAGCACATCAACTCAGCCGGTCCACTGGTCAAGATCGAAGCCCTCACCGAGTGGGGAGCTCCGGTCCACGTCGAACTATCCCAGGAAAAATTCCGCGAGCTTCAGCTGGCCAAGGATGACGCGGTCTTCATCATCCCCAAAGAGCTGAAGGTATTTCACAAGAAGATCGGCTAGATGAGCCGCCTGTCACATTTTTGTTTTCCCTACTGCACAATCTCCACTGCGACTCCCGATCCCTGGGCCGAGTCCGGACTAATCCAGATGGTCGCGTTTGCGGGCTCGGCGGCAAACTGGTTTTGGTCGTTCCATAGGGCGAAAACTCGCGGTCCCAAAGGGAAGGTTACTTTTTTACTTTCGCCGGGCGCGAGCGATATTCGCTGAAATCCCTTCAGCGCCCGCACCGGTTGGGTCACACTCGTGCCTTGCAGACGTACGTAGAATTGAACCACTTCCTCCGCCGGTCGAGAGCCGGTGTTGGTAACTTCAGCGCTGGCGCTCAGGACTGGCTTCGCCTCCGCGGCAGAGACCATGAAGGCCCTGGTTCAAAGCGGACGCCTTCAATCTGTTTCCGCTGACCTCGACGGCCCCGTAGCGGAAGCTGCTGTACGAGAGGCCGTAGCCGAAGGGAAACTGCGGGCTGGTCTGTTCGTCGATGTAACGCGATACGTATTTCTCCTCGCCGTTGGTCGGGGGATGGGTCAAATCCACTTTTTCCGCCGGACGCCCCGTATTGAGCGCGTTGTAGTAAAGCGGTTCCTGCCCGACGCTGCGCGGCCAGCTCACCACCAGCCTGCCGCTGGGATTGGAATCACCGTAAAGCGTGCGAACCAGCGCCGGTCCCGCCTGAATGCCTGGAAACCAGGCGGCCAGCACCGCCGGAACATGCTCGAATGCCCACGGCAAAGTTAACGGACGCCCGCTGAACAGAATAAGGACAACCGGTTTGCCGGTGGCGACAACTTTCTCCAGCAATTCCTGCTGGCGTCCCGGCAATCCTAGCCTGGTTCGTGAACCGGCTTCGCCGGTCATGGTTGGAGCATCTTCGCCGAGCGCGAGAATCACTACATCTGCCTTCGCCACGCCTGCAACAGCGGCATTCAACTCTTCATCCGACCCGCCCGTGATGCCGACGCCTTTAGCTTGAAACAAATGCTGCTCTCCTAGGCGTTGCGCAAGCGCAGCCCGTAGAGTGACCGCATCTGCTGGCCGGCCTTGCGCGGTCCACGCTCCCAGCATGTTTCCCGCATCGTCGCCGAGCGGTCCAATCAGTGCGATCTCATGAACCGCATTGGAAAGCGGCAGGATCGGTGCGTTATTCGGTCCGGCGTCATTCTTCAACAGAACAAACGATCGCTCGGCCGCGGTTCGCGCCAGCGTGACGCTCTCCGGCCGCAACATCGCTTCGGCTTCATGTGCCTCATCGGCGTAGGGATGATCGAACAATCCCAGCGCGAACTTGAGGCGCAGAACCCGGCGCACCGCTTCATCCAGCTTTGCCTGCGGAACCTGCCCGGAACGAACCAGTTCGGCCAGGTGATCGTGATAAAGGCTGCTCACCATGTCCATGTCGACGCCCGCCAGAAAAGCTTTGCGGGCGGCTGTGGCACCGTCGTTGGCGATGCCATGCGGAATGAGTTCAGCGACTGACGTCCAATCGCTATCCACCACGCCGCGGAATCCCCATTCCTTGCGCAGAATCTGTTGCAGGGTGAAGGGATTGGCCGAGGCCGGCACTCCGTTGAGCGAGTTGAAAGCGCTCATGATCGTGGCCGCGCCGGCATCCACTGCGGCGTGAAATGGAGGCAGGTAAAACTGCCGCAGCGTGTGCTCGGAAATCTCCGTGGTGTTGTAGTCGCGTCCACTCTCGGCCGCGCCGTAGCCCACATAATGCTTCACGCAGGCGGCGATACTGTCCGGCGCATCCAGCCGCGAGCCTTGATATCCACGAACATAGGCTACTGCAATCGCCGAGCCCAGAAACGGATCTTCTCCGGCGCCTTCGGTCATCCGGCCCCAGCGGGCATCCCGGGCGATGTCCACCATTGGCGAAAACGCCCATCGAATTCCGGTAGCCGAGGCTTCCTGGGCGGCGACGCGTGCCGCCTGCTCCACCAGCGCGGGATCCCAGGTTGATGCCAGGCCCAGGGGAATGGGAAATTCGGTTCGAAAGCCGTGAATCACGTCCAGCCCAAACACGATTGGAATATGCAGGCGCGATTTTTCAACCGCCACATGCTGGAAGGCGTTGGTCTCTTTCGCGGTCGTGACGTTGAACAGGGCTCCGATCTGACTGCCGGCGATCAGGGTCTTGTAGTCGCTGCGTCCGGCGCCCGGACCAGTGGCCTGGCCCGGCGAGTACTGGACCAACTGGCCAACCTTTTCCTCCAGCGTCATCTGGCGCAGAAGGGCTTCCACCCTGGCATCAAGGCTGGGATCGTAAACGCCGGTGCGAACCGGCACGCCGGGGTTGGGAGCGGAGACACTCTGCGCTCCCAGTGGATACCGCACCAACAAAAGACAAAAAATGAGCGCTATGACTAGTTTTCGAATCATTTGGGAGGACCAGGGTTATCGCTAAAAGTTAATTTTGTGTTCGAGATGAATGAGAGATGGATTTCATCTGCTTGTCAAGGCCGGAATGCGGACTCCTACACCGGCACAGCCGTCTTTCTCTCCGGATTGAAGAACGGCATCTTCACCACCTTGGCCGTCACCTGTCTGCCGCATCGCTTCAATGGTGATTTCCATCTGCAGCTTGGTGCCGATTTGCGAATGCGCGGTGTCCACGCTGGCCAGCGCGATCATCTTCTTCAGCACCGGCGACCACGTGGTGGTAGTCGCCTTGCCGACCTGCTTGTCCTCCAGATACACCGGCACGGCCACACGCGAAGCCTGGCTGGGAGCCGCCGGCGTAAGTCCGAACTTCTCGTAACGCTCCTCCACTTCGGGCCAGTCGATTTCGAGTCCCACCAATTGCCGCGGCACGCCCTGCTTCTGCTGCTTCGACCAAAGCCGCCTTGCCGATGAAATTTTCTTTATCGAGGTGGACCATCTTGCCGAAGCCCAACTCGTAGGGCGAATATTTCTGCGACGCAATCAGCGCCTTCTTGCTGCTGGTGTAATCCACTTCGATCAGCAACAGCCCGGCCTCGACCCGGGCCACATCCAGCGCCAGCATTCCGGCGGCGTGGATGTCGAACTGCTTGCCCTTTCTCCATGACCGCGTCCCAGACTTTCACCGCGTCGTTCCACGGAACCCAGATTTCGTAGCCGAGATCGCCGGTGTAGCCGGTGCGCGAAATGTCGACGAAAACGTTGCCGATCTTGCCGCGAGTCATGCGGAAATATTTGAGATTGGCGATGTCGGCTTCGGCGACCGCCTTGAGCAGCTTGCCCGAGGTCGGCCCCTGCAACGCCAGCGCGGCAAGCTGTTCGGAAATATCCTCGACCTGAACATCCATGTTCAAGCCGTTCTGCCGGAACCAGCGCAGGCTGGGATCGGCGGCGGTCCAGCGATATTTGTTTTCCTCCAGGCGCGTGATGGTGCCGTCGTCGATCACTTTGCCCTGCTCGTCGCACCAGCAGCAGTAAATCACCTGCCCCACTCTCACCTTGGTGATGTCGCGCGTGATGACGCGGTTCACCAGCTTGGTGGCGTCCTTGCCGGTGATCAGGTACTTGTAGAGCGGCGAGATGTCGATGAGCGCGGCCGCATTGCGGATGGCGTTGTACTCGTGCTCGTGATGCACTTCGTACACGCTGACGGTGTAATATCCCGACCACTCGCGGTAATTCAGGCTGTGGCAAAGCGGAAAAGTTCTCTCGTGAAATGCGGTTCCGACTGGCAAAGTGAGCTCCTTCGATCTCTGTGTCCGCTGAGTCACGTCCGCAGTTGAATTATAAGCAGCGCAGGATACAGATGTGACGCCAGTGCTGATGACTGCAGGTCACGACTGATCTGGATTCTATCGTCGCGTCTGCGACTTGCTCTTCAGCAACTTTGCGGTCAAGAATCGTTTAGCCGCCTAAAGACTCGCAAGATGCACGCAACAGAATGCGCTTAGATCTTTGCAGACAGAGACTGCAAACTTCCCAGATAGAATCGACGTTTCGCTCAGGATCGTTCATGTCATGACATCTCCCTGGAGCGTCATTCTTACCTGGGCCGTCCTCCACAGCGGGCTCTGACCTTCTGCCGCAGTTTTCCTCGCACGGCAATTTCGGATCAACTGTTAGCATCCCGAGCAATCCTGTTAGAATCCCGCGACTGCAGTCCAGCGCTCGCGGCCTAAAGGTTGAAAGCTGGCATGCCGTCTAACTCGAAATACGACGCAATCATCATCGGCGGAGGCCACAACGGCCTCACCACCGCCGCCTATCTGGCGCGCGCCGGCAAAGAAAGTTCTGGTGCTCGAGCGCCGTCACGTGCTCGGCGGCGCCGCCGTCACCGAAGAAGTCTTTCCCGGATTCAAGTTCTCGGTGTGCTCCTACGTAGTCTCGCTGCTGCGGCCGGAGATCATTCGCGATCTCGACCTGCCCCGCCATGGCCTGGAAATCCTGCCGCTCGACGGCACCTTCACTCCCATGCCGAACGGCGACTATCTGTGGCGCGTGAACGATCACGGCAAGACGCATCGCGAGATCGCGCGCCACTCGAAAGTTGACGCCGAAGCCTACGACGAATTCGGCAAAGCGATGCAGGCCATGTGCCGCTTCGTGAAGCCGATCCTGAGCATGGTGCCGCCCGATCCGGCGACGCTGAATCCGAAAGAACTGATGAAGCTGCTGTTCATCGGCCGCCGCTTTCAGGGCATGACCAGCGAGGACAAATACAACCAGGTGCAGTTGATGACCATGAGCGCCATCGACTTCCTGGATCAGTGGTTTGAGACCGACGTGCTCAAGGCCACGATGTCCGCGTCGGGCATCATCGGAACGTTCCTCGGCGTGCGCTCGCCGGGAACCGCCTACGTTCTGCTGCATCACTACATGGGAGAAATCGACGGCGCATTCCGCTCCTGGGGATTTGCCCGCGGCGGCACCGGAGCAATCTCGAACGCCATCGCCGACGCGGCCCGCGAAGCCGGCGCCGAAATCCGCACCAAGGCCCCCATCGCGCAGATCATCGTGAAGAACGGCAAAGCCAAGGGCGTGGTGCTCGCCAACGGCGATGAAATTTATGCCGACATCATTTCGTCGAGCGTCGATCCCCGACTCACCTTCACGAAATTTCTCGAGGCCGGCACGCTGCCGGCCGAATTTCTGGAAGATGTGAACCGCTACAAGTATCGCGGCTCGTCCGGCAAAGTGAATCTGGCGCTCGACGCGCTGCCGAACTTCAAGGCCATGCCCGGCCCGGGCGCGCATCTGCGCGGCGCGATTTCGATTTCTCCCAGCGTCGAATACATGGAACGCGCCTACGACGACGCCAAGTACGGCAACTTTTCCCGCCGTCCTTACATTGACATGGTCATTCCCACGCTGACCGATCCATCGGTCGCGCCGCCGGGAAAGCACATCATGTCGTGCTTCGTGCAGTACGCGCCCTACAAGCTGCGGCCCGGCCTGAACTGGGACGATCAGAAAGAAGCGTTCGGCGACAACGTGATCAACACCATCGCCGAGTACGCGCCCAACATCAAAGACATCATTCTGCATCGCCAGGTGGTCACGCCGCTCGATCTGGAACGCGAGTTCGGCCTGAGCGAAGGCAACATCTTCCAGGGCGAACTGTCGCTGGAGCAACTCTTCTTCCTGCGGCCGGTGCCGGGTTGGGCGCAATTCCGCACTCCGATCAAGAACCTTTACATGTGCGGATCGGCCACGCATCCCGGCGGCGGCATCATGGGCGGGCCCGGCCGGCTGGCGGCGCTCGAAATCCTGAAAGACTTCAAGGGAGCAGCCTAAGCCCATGCCCGAAAATCCAGCGGATCAAACCGCGATGTCGTCATCATCGGCGGCGGCCACAACGGGCTGGTCACCGCCTTCTACCTGGCCAAGGCCGGATACAAGCCGCTGGTGCTGGAGCGCCGCGCGCAACCCGGTGGCGCGGCCATCACCGAAGAATTTCATCCCGGCTTCCGCTGCTCCACGCTCGCGCACTCCGCCGGACCGCTGCGGCCGGATATCGTCCGCGACATGCAACTGGAAAAGCACGGGCTGAAGATGATTACGCCGGAAGTTGAGCTGACTTCGCTCTCCCCCGACGGCCGCGCTCTCGTTCTCTACAAGGACATCGGAAAAATGCCGCGCAGGAAATCGCAAAGTTCTCCCAGAAGGATGCGGCGAAGTATCCCCAGTTCCAGGCCTCGCTGGCCAAAATGGGGCAGGTGATCGGCAAGGCGCTGGCTCTGGCTCCGCCCAACATCGACAATCCGAGCTCCGGCGATCTGTGGGGCATGCTCAACACCGGCCGCGCCGTCCGCAAACTGGGCAAGCGGGATATGTACCGCCTGCTGCGCTGGGGACCGATGGCGGTCGCCGATCTGGTGGCGGAATATTTCGAGACCGAACTGCTGCGCGCCACCATTGCCGCGCGCGGAATCTTCGGAACATTTCTTGGACCGTGGTCAGCCGGCAGCAGCCTGGTCTTGCTGATTCGCGCCGCCGCGCGACGAACATCCTGCCGGCACTTCGTGGTTCGCCGCCGGCGGCATGGGCGCCGTCACCCAGGCCATGGCCGCGGCCGCGCAGCAAGCCGGAGCCGAAATACGCAGCGGCGCCGAAGTCATTGAAGTTCGCGTGAAGGATGGCGTCGCCAGCGGCGTCGTGCTCTCCACCGGCGAAGAGATCAGCGCCAAAGCCGTTATCTCGAATGCCGATCCCAAGCGCACGCTGCTGAAGCTGGTCGATCCCGGCGCATCTGTCGCCCGATTTCGTGATGAAGCTGCAGCACTATCGCATGCCGGGCACAGTCGCCAAGGTCAATCTGGCGCTCTCCGGACTGCCCAAGTTCACCGCGCTCGAAGGCGAAAATCACGATCGCGCTCTGAGCGGCCGCATTCACATCGGTCCGGAGATTGACTATCTCGAGCGCGCCTTCGACGAATCCAAGTACGGCAATTTCTCCAAGCAGCCCTATCTCGAAGTCGCGATTCCCTCGCTCACCGATCCTTCGCTCGCGCCCGAGGGCAAGCACGTGATGTCGATCTACATGCAATACGCGCCCTACAAGCTGAAAGGCAGCGACTGGGAAAAGCAGCGCGTGCCGCTGGGCGACACGGTGGTCAAGACGCTGGCGCAATATGCGCCGAACCTGCCGGAGCTGATCCTGACCCACCAGATCATCACGCCGCAGGATCTGGAAGAAACCTACGGACTGACCGGTGGACACATCTTCCACGGCGAACTGGCGCTGGACCAGTTCTTCACCATGCGTCCGCTGCTGGACTGGGCGCGCTACCGCACGCCAATCCAGAATCTGTATCTGTGCGGCTCCGGCACGCATCCCGGCGCGGATTGACCGGCGGCTCAGGCGCCAACGCGGCGCGCGAAATCCTGAAAGACCTGAAGAAGTAAGAGCAATGACGATTGCAGGTTTCGGATTGCAGCATTTGCAGATTGAAGACTTCCGACTTCAGATTGAACCGTAGCCGCGGATCGGCTCTGAAATCAGCGATCTCAGATGCCACGATCTTCAATCCCGCACCCGTCTATTGTGACTTTAGTGCCACCCCTTTGGGAAAACGATTGTGCGGGAAGCCAGCCTTAAGATTTACTAAGTCAAACCTGTGTTCACTGCATTCCGTAGGTGGCAGTTCTCAGGAGCGACAACGTGGTAGAAGATCCGAAGTGGGAGCTGGCCATCCTGGCCACCGTGCAGGGCTTCTATGAGAAGCTCCTGCAGGACTCACGTCGGCGGCGAAATTCCGGTTCCCGCCGGGCTGGAAGCGATCTCCCTGCAGCAAGGGCGATGGCGAAGTCCGCGCCACGCTCGACAAGATGCGGCGCTGGCTGCGCCTGCTCGATCAGGCCATCACTCCGGCCATGCTGCGCCGGGCGTTTACCACGGAGACTGATCCGGAAATCGCAGAAGCTGTGCTGCGCTATTTCACCCGGAAAAAAGACACCAGCGACGTAAATCGCGACAAAACCGACCTGGTCGCTACATTTCTTTATCGTCACCCGCGCGTCCCCGGACAGTGGGAGCGCCGCGGCTATGGTCTCGACGGCTCGCTTCCGCTTTCGCCTTTCGAAATTGCCCTGATCGAAATTCTTGCCGACACCGATGTGCCCTCGCTTTCCGAGGAGCACGTGCAACTGCTGCGGCGTTTCGATCCCCTGCAGCAGGAAGCGCAGAGCTACCCCGACCTGAATGCGCTGCTCGATTCGGAGATCATCGCTCGGGTCCGCGAGCTCAAACAGTCGCTCGATTCGTCTTTTTACCATCCTGGAGTGCTGGCCACGATCGCTCCCTACAACGCGGCCTTCGGTAAGCAATTCGACGAGCTCTTTCACGCCGCTAGCGGCGGAAATAAGAGAATTTGCCTCAGCCCTGCAGGAGCAGGGCGGCAGCATTCTGGGCAACGTGGAAGGCGTGGACGTCACCGTCGAACACGTCGCCAGCCTGGAAGAAAATGAGTTGCTGAAGATCGACTACAGCATGGCGCTGGACAAGTTTCGCCGTGTCTCCAAGCTGAAGCAAGCTCTGGAGCGGCGTCCTCCGATTCGCCGGGTGTCATACTTCGCGTCGGTGCCCACTCCCAATTTTGCCAAAAGCATTCGTCCTGGTGCTAAACCTGCGCCCGCCACGCGCCCCCGCCGGCCGGCAGTCGACGTCCAGGCCATGCGCGCGGCGGTTACGCCTCAGCAGATTTCCACCGAAGAGACCAAGGTCCGCCAGGTCGAGGAATCCATTCGCGTGTTCGTGCGCGTGGCCGACCCGAAATTCCGCCAGGTTGTTCCCATGCGGTTTTTCAATCTCACACTCACTCCGGCTGAAGCGGAGGCCTGCAGCGCCGACTATCTGGAGGAGAAAACTCAGCGCGGCAGCGTTGCTCGCGCATTGTTGCGGATTGTGGCGGTGGTCGCTCGCATCAGCACGGAACTGGAAGAACTCAGGCGGGCTGAGAATTCGCCGTCCTTGTGGAAACTGCATGCCGACTCGCTTCTGGCCTTGCTGGAAGTGGCAAGTGCTTTGTCGGAAAGTGCTGCCCGCGTCATGAGCGAAGCCAGCGCCCAGGGCAACACGACCGGCGCCGAAACCATTAACATTTCTTTGCAGAGACTTCACCAGCGGTCCGAACTGACTTCATCGACCCTGGCCCAGGCAGGCACCGAATCTCAAAGAGCCTGACCCATCCGCAAGCTTCCGACCGTTCCGTAACCCAATCCTAAAGCGCCCGTCCTGAATCAGTAAACCGGGCAAATCGAATTCCGGCTTGCCATATTCCCGCTGCCTGATGCACCTTATATGCTCGTCGACCTGAGGCGACGCGCATGGTTACTACTGATGACAAGTTTTACCGCGTCAGAATAGTCAAGCGCGCGGATTTTTCTTCCGATCTGTGGATGATCCGTGTCCAGGCTAGCGGCGAGTTCAAATTCGCTCCTGGCCAGTATGCCACTTTGGGCGTGGAGCGCCCGGAGAAGCGTTCGGAGCGTCCGTATTCCATCGTCTCCTCCCCGTATGAAAATGAGATCGAATTCTTTTTTGAGCTGGTTCCTCACGGTGAGGTGACCCCCGAGATTTACAAACTGCAAGTGGGCGATGAAATGCTCATGCGCAAAGTTCCCAAGGGACGCTTTACCCTTGACACGAAAAGCGGACGCACCAATCACTTCCTGGTTTCGACCGTTACCGGCATTGCGCCCTTCGTCAGCTATATCCGCACCCTTTACCAAGACTGGAAAGAGGGCAAGTTTGCCGGGGAGCAGAAATTATTTCTACTGAACGGCGCCAGCCGCTCCTGGGAGTTCGGCTACCTCGAAGAACTTCGGAAATTCGCCCAGGAGGTGCCATGGCTGAAGTACGTGCCCACCGTCAGCCGCCCATGGGACGATCCCAAATGGACCGGCGAACTCGGCCGGGTAGATGATTTAATCCGCAAATATACCGATGCATGGGGGCTCAACGCCGCCAATTCCGTCGGCTATCTGTGCGGACATCCCCAGATGATCGAGCACGGCAAGGGAATGCTGCAACGAATCGGCTTTACCAGGGAAGTACTAAAAGAAGAAATCTACTGGATCCCCGGCAAGGAAGCCGTCTCGCCATAAAAGCCGAGAGCGGATGACCTTCGACGCATGTTGCTCCTTCGCCCTCGACATTGCTCCTTCGGCCTCGACATTGCTCCCTCTCCTTCGACATTGCTCCTTCGCGACTTAGTCTTACGGCTACCGGACAGAAGCCGCGAAGCGGCGCAAGATTGCAGCCCCGGGCGCAAGCCCGGGGTGGAAAACGAGAAACGACCAAGCCCTGAAAGGGCGAAAGCCCCTTACGGCAAAAGCTTTTTAACCGGAAAGAACGCGAAGAATACCGCGAAGGACGCAAAGGCACCTAAGGCTCCTGAGGACGCCCCCACGCGACATTAAGAACTGCTAGCCTGTATATTCTTTTCCCAATGACTCGTGAGACCGCAATTGATTCGCGGCAGGACATCCTGCGAACTGCCGCCCGGCTTTTCCAGCAGCAGGGCTACGACGCCACTTCCATGAACGACGTGGCCGCAGCCCTCAAGCTCAGCAAGGGCGGCCTCTATCATCATTTCCAGAGCAAAGACGAGATCCTGTTCAACCTCATGAATCATGCCCTGGACATCACCCAAGAACGGGTGGTTGACGCGGTGCAGGGCATAGCCGATCCCGAGGAACGTTTGCGGATGCTGATCCGCAGGCACATCGAAGTGGTCATGAGCGTGCGTGATCGCGAGATCACGGTGATGCTGCACGAGAATCATCCGCTGCCTCCTGCGATGCGGCGACGAATCAACGCGCGAAAAAAAGACTATGTGCACTATGTTGAGAATCTGATCGAGGAAGTGCAGCGTGCGCGCCAGGCCAAAAGGAACGTCAGCGCGAGGGCGTCGGCCTTTGCGTTGCTTGGCATGATTAACTGGATTTACCAGTGGTATCGGCCCGAAGGGTCTTTGCAGGAAGAAAGCCTGGTGCGGCAATACACAGAAATCTTCTTCGCCGGAGCGTTTCAGTAGATCGGTGATGCTGTCATCCGATCGAATCTTAGGCGCGTGCAAGATTTTAGAAGCTCGTTGGGATGGCGATTGCCTGCGGTAGGGGTCCTTCGACTGCGCCTCTGCGTTCGCGAGCGAACGCACCGGCTCCGCTCAGGATGACAATGGATAAGTCATGAATAAGGAAGCAGAGTTTTTTAAGATCGCAGTGTTAGAGAAAGAGTGCGAGCGGACGGGAAAATCGTATCTCGAGTTTTTGCGAATTCCGGCTATGAGCGTTGGAATTTATACCTTGCCAGCGGGAGGAACGGATGGGCAAAAGCCCCATCGGGAAGACGAGGCGTATTTCGTGGTGCGCGGGCGGGCTCGCATGCGAGCGGGAGTGGAAGATCGGGCAATATGCGAGGGCACCGTAATTTTTGTGGCAGCGGAAGTAGAACATCGGTTTTATGACATTGAGGAAGAGCTGGTCGTGCTGGTTTTCTTCGCCCCTGCGGAGAGTTAAGGTTCAAACCGGCGCTGCGGCCGGCATCGGTTAGCGAACGTAGCTCGATGCGATAAATACGGTCGCGGCCTCTGCTCGCCGAGCTACAACAAAACCGAAGTCCGATCGCCGCGCCGAGGTTCCTAAGATGAACCGTTCTCTGTCATAATCTTTCTCTCATGGATCTAAAGCACCGCAGCCACGGCATCACCGACGGACGCGACCGCGCCCCGTCCCGCGCCATGTTCAAGGCCAGTCGGATTCACCGACAGCGATCTGGCCAAGCCCATCATCGGCGTCGCCAACACCTGGATTGAAACCATGCCTTGCAACTTCCACCTGCGCCGGCTTTCGGCCAAGGTGAAGGAAGGCATCCGCGCCGCCGGTGGCACGCCCATGGAGTTCAACACCATCGCCATCAGCGACGGCGAAACCATGGGCACGGAAGGCATGCGGGCTTCGCTGGTCAGCCGCGAACTGATCGCCGACTCCATCGAACTGGTCTGCCGCGGACAGATGTTCGACGCGGTCGTCTGCGTGGTGGGCTGCGACAAGACCATTCCCGCGGGCGCCATGGCGCTGGCCCGGCTGAACCTTCCTGGGCTCGTGCTCTACGGCGGCACCATCGCCGCCGGTAACTACCGCGGTAAAGACGTGACCATTCAGGATGTATTCGAAGCAGTCGGCGCCAACGCCGCGGGAAAAATGTCGGACGCCGATCTGCACGAACTGGAAAACGTCGCTTGCCCGGCCGCCGGCGCATGCGGCGGCCAGTACACCGCCAACACCATGTCGACGGTGATGGAAATGATCGGCCTGTCTCCCATGGGCTTCAACAGCGTGCCCGCCATGGATCCGCAGAAAGACCAGATTGCGTATGAGTGCGGCGAGCTGGTTTTGAATCTCCTGCGCAAAGGCATCACTCCGAAAGAAATCCTGACTCGCCCCGCATTCGATAACGCCATCGCGGGCGTAGCCGCAACCGGAGGATCGACCAACGCGGTCCTGCATTTGCTGGCGATCGCGCGCGAGGCCGGTGTCCCGCTGCACATCGATGATTTTCAGAAAGTCAGCGAGCGCACTCCCCTGCTGGCCGATCTGAAACCTTCAGGCCGCTTTGTAGCCGCAGACATGCATCGAGCCGGTGGCATCCGTCTTCTGCTGAGCCGGCTGCTGCAGGCCGGTCATATTCACGAGAACGAGCTCACCGTCACCGGATTGACTTTGGGCGCCGAAGGCAAGAGCGCCGTCGAAACTCCCGGCCAGGAAGTGATCGCGCCTCTGGACAAGCCCTTGAAGAAGACTGGCGGGCTGGTGATTCTGCACGGCAACCTTGCGCCCGAAGGCTGCGTCGCCAAAATCAGCGGCCACGAACGTCTGAGTCATCGCGGGCCGGCACGCGTTTTCGAATCCGAAGAAGACGCCATGACCGCGGTCACCGCCAAGCGGATCAAAGCCGGCGATGTTGTCGTGATCCGCAATGAAGGCCCGAAGGGCGGTCCCGGCATGCGCGAGATGTTAAGTGTTACGGCTGCGATTGTCGGCGAAGGCCTGGGCGGATCCGTTGCCCTGCTGACCGACGGCCGTTTCAGCGGCGCCACGCGCGGCCTGATGATGGGACACGTTTCACCCGAAGCCGCCCTGGGTGGCCCTATCGCTGCGGTACACGAAGGCGACACGATCCACATCGACATAAACCAGCGCATCCTGGAAGTCGAAGTCAGTGATGCCGCATTGCGCCAGCGTCTGGCGCAGTGGAAAAGCCCGCTGCCCAGATATCCCACCGGCGTGTTTGCAAAGTACGCCGCGTTAGTGTCGTCCGCTTCGGAAGGGGCGATTACGAGGCCGCGATAGGAAAGTAGTGCGGCACCCCGGCGAGCTTCCCACCGCCAATCGACGGACAATAGCTCTCCGGAATACCCGACAGGGCTTGGCCCTGGGTTGAGTAAAGTTTTTCGCCGGCTTTGCCGATAGAGGAGGCGTGACCACTCCTGGCATGGCCAAAGTTGTTCCTCCGCCTAACGCGCGCTTCGTGGCGCGCCAGCCCATTCTTACCAAAGACGAAAAGGTGTTTGGCTACGAACTGCTGTTTCGCGATGGCGTGGAGAGCTACTTCTGCCCGGAAGATGCCGAAGCTGCCTCGCGCAGCACTCTGGACAGTTCAATGCTCATGGGTCTCGACGTTCTGTGCGATGGTCGCCGAGCTTTTATCAACTGCACTCGCGACATGTTGCTCAAGGACTACGTCACCTTGCTGCCTTCCAGCCAGACCGTGGTTGAGATTCTGGAATCCGTGCCCCCCGACGACCTGGTGATGGCTGCCTGCCACCGCCTGAAAGAAGCCGGTTACATGATCGCGCTAGATGACTTTTCCATGAACGACGCCAGAGAGAGCATGACTGACGTCGCCGACATCCTCAAAATCGATGTGCGCGCCACCACGCCCGAAGAGCGCGCTCTCATGGTCAAGCGCTACGGTCCCTGGCGTTGCCGCATGCTGGCGGAGAAGGTGGAAACCCGCGAGGAATTCGCGGCCGCCCAGAAGTCCGGCTTCGTCTATTTCCAGGGCTACTTCTTCCGCCACCCAGAGACCCTAAGAACCCACGACATATCGGGGAACCGACTGAACTACGTACGTATGTTGCAGGTGGTCTCAAAACCGGAACTCGACCCGCGTGAGATCGAGAACGCCATCAAGGGTGAAGCCTCTCTCTGCTACCGCCTGCTGCGTTACTTGAACTCTGCTGTCTTTGGTTTTGCCAGCGAAATCCATTCGGTGCGACATGCCCTATCGTTGTTAGGCGAACGCGAGGTGCGGCGCTGGGTGCGGCTGGTGGTCACGCTGGCCGCTGGACAAAATAAGTCAAGCGAGCTTGTGCTTTCCGCCCTGGTTCGCGCCCGCTTTTGCGAATTGCTGTCGTCCAAGATTCAGCATGGTGAATCTGATTTGTTTCTGCTCGGATTGCTCTCGCTCATGGATTCCATTCTGGAAATTCCCATGTCGGAAGTGCTGGATAACGTTCCCATCGACCAGGAGACGAAATCCGTCCTTCTGGGTGGATCCAGCCGCTTGCGTCCTCTGTACCAGCTCCTGCTCTCCCAGGAGGCAGGCGACTGGCAGCATAGTGCCAAGCTCGCAAAATCTCTCGACCTCCGCGAGAGTGATGTGGCTGAGATTTACTGGCAGGCGATGCAGTGGGCCCGACAGGTCAGCGGAGGCTAGTTTCTTCCGCTGGCGCCGGCCGTCAGTCGGCAATTCCCGTCTGCGCACGAGTTTCTTTCAACTCTCCGAATCCTGAGGAAAACAGCTCGGCGGCTTCGCTGGAAGCGCACGGCTCGCATATTGTTTCATCCACGAAACTTTACAGAGCTTGAGTTTCATCGCGCCGCAATTCTGCAACCTCGGATTGTTGCGTGGCATCTGTGTAAGTGAACCATTAACTCTGTGAGTTGACTTTTCATAACCCGAGTGGCGGCCTATCACACTTCCTAGCAGGCTGCTTCTCCCACTTTTCCCAGGAGGAATTTGCAAAATGAAACCCATAAAATACGTAGCGATTGTTTCGACTTTGGCCCTACTCTCGCCGCTCGGCGCGTTGGCACGGGACAAGAACCAGCATTCAATCGATATTTCCGATCCCATTCAAGCTGGCACCACCGAGTTGAGGCCTGGAAGTTACAAACTGAATTGGCAAGGAGACGGTCCAACCGTGCAAGTGAATTTCTTTCAGGATGGAAAGACCGTGGCCACACTGCCGGCAACGTTAAAGACGAACGACAACCAGGTGACACAGGACGAGATCGTGACCGACCCCGGGAACGCCAACACCAGAGCGCTCAGAGAAATCGACTTCGTTCATCAGAAAGAGGCCTTGATCTTTAGTCAGGGCAATATGTAACGATTCTTGTCGTTCCGAAGCAACGCGTAATAACCTTTGTCATTCCGAACGCCTTCACAGGCGCGTTAGCGCGCTGAGAAGATGTGCGGATCTGCTTTGGCAGGCGCCACGAAGCAGATTCCTTACCGCTAAGGGGGTTCGGAATGACGTAGGGCGGTTTCATCGAGTGCGGGCTCGCCCTCGGGCTCTGCTATCTTCTTTTGCATCCGGGCAGCGGCTTGGCTGCGATGGCCATCGTAGTCCGGTATGAGAATCGCCTGTCGTGGCCTCAGCCTTGCGTCCTGGAGTCGTGGGCTGTTCTCTGCTCTCCTGATCGCATCCCTTCCCCTGATTGCATCCGCCGCCGCGACGCCTCAAAGCAACTCTCAGTCACTCGGAGCCCAGTCACTCGTATCGAAGGTGGTCGAAAACGAACTCGAATCCCAAAAGCATCCGCGATATTGGATGTATCTGGACTCCAAAAGAAAACCTGGCCGAACCGAACTCTCCCGAGTGATCCAAATGCCCGAATGCTGGCTGACCTGGCCGGTCTCGATCGACAGCCATCCGCCGACACAGGAAGAACTGAAGCATGCCCGGGAAGAGATAGACAGGCTGGTGAACAACGACGATGCGAGGAAGAAGAACCGCAAGGAAATTGACGCGGATGAACAAAAGTCCGCTGAATTGCTGAAACTGTTGCCCCACGCTTTCCTGTTCACCAGGGCCGGCCATGAGGGCAGGTCCATCCGGTTGAAATTCCGGCCCAATCCGAATTATCGGCCATCCAGCAATGAAGCCAAAGTGTTCCATAGCATGGAGGGCGTGTTATTGCTTGATCCCAAACAAAACCGCCTGGTTAAGCTTTCCGGGAAACTGATCTCCGACGTTGATTTCGGATTCGGCATCCTGGGAATGCTTCGAAAGGGCGGAACTTTTGAAGTCGTGCAATCCCAGGTCGCTCCCAAAGATTGGGAAGTTTCTCTACTTGATGTTCAGATCTCGGGTCGAGCACTGTTCTTCCACTCGATCGGCGAACAACAGCACGAGGTGAGGACGCAATTCAAACCGGTACCGCATGGCCTGAATCTGGCGCAGGCGGCTTCAATGTTGACACAGAAAATGTTGACAGAGGGTTCGAAACGGATTCCCCACCCCTGAGGTAAACTGCGATGCGCTGTCGAGTCAGGTCAATCTCATGCAAATCAATTCGATCTTTCTTAGAAGTCAGGCGTTTGTGCTTGTTCTATGCTGCCAGGTATTAGCTCTGCACCAAACCACCACGCCACCGTCGCACTCGACCGTGCCCGCGCAACAGCAGCCCGCTCCGAATGCACCGCCAGCCGCTAACCAGCCGGCAACGCCGCCGGCTGCTGATGCTCACCCGGTTGGTCCGAAAGTTCCCCAGCCAATCCGCGAGCAGGCCTGGCAGATCATCGAGGATGCGTGCGCGAGTGATAAGACTGGTGATCGCGCTATCGCCGTTCTGGTTCTGGGTTTGGTTCCGAATGATGCCAGGAGCGCTCGAATGGCTGAAAAGGCGCTTGCTGACGGCAAACCAGAAGTGAGGACAGCCGCCGCTGTCGCGCTGGGCGAAATGAGATCACGGGCGGGCCTCCCCAAGCTGAGAGCAGCTATAGACGACCCAGATCCTTCAGTCGTCCTGGCAGCCGCTCATTCCCTCGACCTGATGCATGACAAGGCCGCATTCGAGGTGTACTACGAAGTCCTGAACGGCGAGCGGAAAGCCAAAAAAAGCCTGGTCTCCTCGAAGGTGTCTCTTCTGCACGATCCAAAAAAGATGGCGCAACTTGGTTTCGAAGAAGGCATCGGCTTCGTCCCTTTTGCCGGTATCGGTTGGGGCGCCATCAAGGCAATCGCGAAGGACGACTCGTCTCCGATACGTGCCGCCGCCGCGAAGGTGCTGGCCAGGGACCCTGACCCCGCTTCGAAGAAAGCGCTCATCGATGCGACCGGCGACAAGAGCTGGATCGTGCAGACAGCCGCGATCGAGGCCCTAGCCAAACGGGGGGACCGGTCGGCGCTCAGCACAGTCGAAAAATATATGGCCGATGAAAAGAACGCGGTCAAATACACCGCAGCCGCCGCCGTGCTGCGGCTGACGGCGGTCAAGGGAACCACCAAATCCGAGACTGGCAAAGCCGGCGGCTTCCATTAGTCCGCCGCCATCTCCTGGACCTGTTGTCCGGCTTGGGCGGCCGTCCGTATTGAGGATTCGGCGGCGTTTTCCTCTCTGTATTCTCCCCGCAGCTGCGCTTCCAGCGCCGCGAGTTGCGCTTCGATATCCTGCGCAGCTTTGCGTTTGCGAATCACTTCCTCGCGGTAGCGGCGCAGGAAGTAATCGATGGTCTCGACGCGGATCCTGATCGAGCCTGTCGGCTTGTTTTCGTCCAGGTCCTTGAAGCAGAAATACGGCGTGCCCGACTGCTCGATGATGCCTTCGATCACGCCGTAGATCGGCGCGTCGTGGCCGCACTTGAAGTTGGAAATTTCGAGCGCAACCAGGTTCGGATGGCGCGCCGTAAACTTCGCCGCCCAGACTTTGTGATTGGTGCTGCAGGAGTATGAATTCTTCCAGGCATCGCTGATGTCGAGCGGATGCTGATCACACCGGCGCGCACTTCGTCGCCGAACAGGCGCTCCAGCAGGTCTTCATCGATCGGAAGCGTGTTCTGCGAGAAGATCGGATAGCCCAGCTTCTGGAACTCGTCCATGATCTCGTGATTCAGACCGGGATCGTGGTGATACGGTCGTCCCAGCATGACGATGCCGATGCGGTCCTCGCGCTCCAGTTGATCGAGCACCTGCGCGCGCCCGGCGGCGGATGCTGGCTTCATATTCCTTCAATGCCGCGAATCCGGCTTCGACCGCGCGATCATTTTCCTCATGCGACAATCCGAGAACCGGCTGCCACGCCTGTAGCATCTGGTGGGCAAACAGCTTGCGGTCCGCGAAGTTCAGCACCGGATCGATGTACTTCACGTTGTGCTCGGCGAAGACGTCGTTCTCCTTGGTGAATGCGGCCTTCACCGTTTCCGGCGTCGCCGTCACCGTCGGGCACGCATTCGAGCCCACAATCTTCACCAGCGGCGAATGCAGCACGTCGTACATCGGGAAGAAGATCACGTCGAGCGGCTTCTTGCGATGCTTCTCCTGGATCAGGTTGTAGACGTGCGAAATTCCGATCTTCGCCGGGAAGCACGGATCGATCGCGCCGCGGCTGGCGCCCGCGCGATACAGCTCCGAACTGGTGTAGTCGGAATAAATAATATTTTCCGGCTGCACTCCCAGGCTCTCGAAGTACGCATTGAATAGCGGAGCGTAGGTGTAGATGTTCAGCACGCGCGGAATGCCGATGCGGACCTTGCCGCGATTCTCCATCAGCGCACGGCGCTCCTTCGCGCCTTTGCTCCAGCCCGCCCAGCCGCGCGTGGGCAGCGGATCAGCAACGCTTTTGGCGTTGCGTGGGCCGGAAAACTTCTTTCGACGCGATATCCACGAAATTCGGGTGCTTCTCGCGAATCTTGTCGAGTCCGGCCTTGATGTCCTTCATGTCGTTCACGTCTTCGACCGTGCCCT
The DNA here is from genome assembly GCA_963696825.1 of Terriglobia bacterium. GTDB lineage: Bacteria > Acidobacteriota > Terriglobia > Terriglobales > Acidobacteriaceae > JAIQFF01. Next base: position 14,330 of record CAVOLN010000004.1, on the reverse strand, counting down.
TTTCGCAGGTGGCGATGATCAGGCGCTGCTCGCCCATGCATGAGCGGAACTTTCGTGACCTTCTGGACCGGAACGAAATTCTTCACCGGCTCGGTGCGAACGTCGATGAAAGTGCGCAGGCAATTGTTCTTGCAGAAATAGCAGCGCGTATCTTCATTGCGCGTGGTGCGGTATTCGATCTTGCGCACCGCATCGAGACCGACAAACGTGGTCTGTTGCCCGTTGCGCCACAGCCGCAACGACTCCTGCGCCGCGCCGATCGCTCCCGACTCGCCGCAGTGCTCGTGGACGATGATCTCGGCTGCTTGCCGGTAGCGCGGAAGCTGTTGCGGATGAAATCGACTTCCGCCTTCACCACCGCGAGATTGTTCTGCGTTCCTCCCTGCAGAACGAAGCGCGAGCCGAGCGCCGCGAGATTCGGAATGCTGGCCACGTACAGGAAAACGTTCTTCGGCAGCACCGCCGCCAGTCCGGCGAGAATCTCCTCCGCCCGCCAGCCTTGGCGCTGGAAGTTCACGATGTCCGACTGCATGAACACCGCGCAGCCATAGCCGAACACCGGCATCGCACTGCGCCGAGAACGCCAGGTCGGCATACTGGTTCACGCTCAGACCGAAGCCTTCCGCGGTCGATTGCAGGAAATATCCATTGCCCGCCGAGCACTGCGTGTTCAGCTTGAAATCCTTCACGCGGCCGTTGTGCAGGATGATGATCTTGATGTCCTGCCCGCCGACGTCGACGATCACGTGCGGATCTTCGTAGAACTTCAGCGCCGATTCGGTGTGCGCCACGGTTTCGACCAGCGCCACATCGGCCTTGAGCACGTCTTTCAGAATGTCCTTGGCGTAGCCGGTGGTCGCCGACGCCGAGCACTTCCAGTCTGCGCGTTCTGCGCTTCCACCTGCTCGCGCAGGTTCTCGAACATCTCGATCGTGTCCTGAATCGGATTGCCGTTCGAGAGCTGATACGACTTGCAGAGGATGTCGCCATTTTCGTTCAGCAGGACAGCCTTGGTCGAAGTCGATCCGCCGTCGATGCCGATGAAGCCGCCAACCGTGCTGCCCTTCTGGAAAGCCGCGGGCGTGAATTTCTTGCGGCGGTAAGCTTCCTTGAACACATCCAGATCGTCGGGACGCTCCACCAGTCCCTTGCCGCCGGACTTGGCCTTTTCCTCCTGACGTCCGAAGTCGATGTAGTGGATCAGCTGCTCGTAGCCGCGATAGCAGCCGATGCAGTCGTCCTCGCTGCTTGCCGAACTCGATCGCGCCGAGGGCGGCGAAGTACTGCGCATTTTGCGGAACCTTGATCAGATCCTCCGGCTTCGCACCCTCGGGAATCTGCAACCTTGCGCTCTTGCCACATGCGTGGAATATTCGCCTGCCAGGCTTCGCGCATGCCGCGAATGAAGCTGTTCGGACCGCCCAGCAGCAGCACGTGCGGACGCAGCGTGTGGCCGCGCGTCAGCACGCTCAGATTCTGCAGCACGATGGCTTCGAACAGCGACGCCATCAGCTCATCGGACGGAGTGCCTACCTTCTGCAGGCCGTTGATGTCGGTCTCGGCGAATACGCCGCACTTGCCCGCGACCTTGTGCAGCTTGATGCCGTGATAGCCCTGCTCGGCCAGCTCACTCGGTCGGGAATTTTCAGCTTGGCATTGATCTTGTCGATGACCGCGCCGGTGCCGCCGGCGCACTTGTCGTTCATCGACGGAATCTTTTTCTTGCGGCCGGTCTCGTCGTCGTCCTTGAAGACGATGATCTTCGCGTCCTGCCCGCCCAGCTCGATGACCGAATACACCTCGGGATGCAGCTTCTCGACCGCCAGCGAAACCGCCGTGACTTCCTGCACGAACTTCGCGCCGATCTGGTCGGCAATGCCGCCGCCGCCCGAGCCGGTCATGAAACATGCGGGTGTTGTGGCGATCGATGCCGACCTCGGCTTCCATCCGCTTCAGAAATTCCAGCGTCTTCTCCGGCTGCTTGGTCTCGTGGCGCTGGTAGTCCTGCCAGAGCATCTTGTCGGTGGCGGCGTCGACCACGACGGCCTTGACCGTGGTCGAGCCGACGTCCAGCCCGACCATGAATCTGGTCTTGTGATCGTGCGGCTTCTGCGCGATGCTGGCACTGGCGGCGGCTCAAGGGGCAGCGATCTGGATCAGTTGCGGACCCTTGTGGTCGTGCATGCTTCCTCTTTTCGGGCTATGAAACGCTAAGACCGGATGTTACCGCCGAGTACGCCGAGAGCGCCAAGCAATTAATGTTCTCTGCCCTCTGGCGAGCTCGGCGGTGAATGACTCTAGTCGCCGGACACTGCCGGAACCGCATCCACTCGCACCCGCGACCGCTTCCAGAACTGCGTGTCTTTGTCCATCCGATCGCTGACGTGCAGAATGAACTGCGCCGCCGTGCCGGCAACGCCTTCGCGGTGCGGCACGTGATAGAACGGCCGCTTCAGTTCCGGATGCTCGGCGATGTATTCGCGGATTTCGTTCAGGCTCTTGCCGGTGGACTTGCAGGCACTGCTCGAACTCCGCCTTGGCCTTCACCTTGGCCTCGCCGAGCGCCATCTGCACGCGGCTGTGCGCGTTGACCTCGCCTTCGCCGGAAGTCTCGATGGGCAGGAAGATCATGTCCTTGAACTTGTTGATCACCGCCGACTGCACGCCGTCCGACTGCGACGACGGCATGCAGCCGAACGGCTTCAGCGCCAGCACCATGTGGCAGAGCTTGTGGACGGTGTAGTAGACGTTCTTGCCGACTTCGAGATGTCCTTCGCCGCCGCGCGCGAACTGGTTGTAGAAGGGATGCGCCAGCTCGGCCAGTTCGGTCTGCGGCACCAGGTGGTGCGTGATTCCGCCCAGATGCTTGACGGTGCGGTGGTAGAAGAAATTCCACATGCGTCTCGCCGGCGCCAATGCCCCACAGCTTCTTGCGCAAGCCGATGTAGTTGGCGAACTGCTTCTTCACTTCGTACCACTCCGGATTGCGATGCGGGCGGTTCACCGGCCACTTCGCCTTGGCGTGCGCCTTGGCCTGATACATCAGGTAGGCCACCCAGGTCGCGATCGGCTCGACCAGCACCTGCGCGCCTTCGCGCTCCAGGAAGTCGAACATGTGGAAGTTGCCGTCGCCTTCGGTGATCTGCGCCCAGAATTCGCCGGTGATCTTCACCACCGGCTTCACCCGGGTGCGATCGACTTCGATCGTGTCCATCTGTCTCGCGGCGGCGTGCAGAGCGTTCAGATAGTCCTTGCCCCACATGTGCTCGTGCCACTTGCCCAACACGTTGAAGGTGTTCCGCAGAACTTTGTTGTTCTTGAACTTCGGCTTCGCCCAGTCCGGAGCGCGCTCCTCGATCTCAAACGACTTGCGATTGCTCAAGTCGTCGCAGAGTCCGTCCACCGTCTCGCGAAAGACGCGGTCGGTCTCGCCCTTGTTCACTTCGTAGGGACGGATCTGATAGATCAGGTCGTTGATCACGTCGCCCAGATGCATGGCATTGAGCATGCCGAAGCCGAAATCGATGGTGAACTTCAGTCCCGGCTCGCCCGAGGCGGCCTTGATGCCATCGCTGTCTTTGAAAAGCAGCACGCGGAAGCCGTCGAAGCCGGCATTCTTCAGCGCGAAGCGATACTCGGCTTCGTACATGCCGAAGCGGCAGGGACCGCACGAGCCGGCGGTGAAGAAGACGTAGTTGTCGAGAATCTGCTGCCGCGGAAGACCTTCCTTCTCCAGGAACTGCAGATACTGCACCAGGTTGCCGACCGTGAAGTACGTCGGATTGCACTGGCCGTTGTTGCCGTATTCCTTGCCGATCTGGAAGGCGGCGACGTTCGGGCACCGGCAGCTTCTCGCAGCGGTATCCGCAGCCCTGGAACACCGCGCGGATCAGGTCCTCGTGCTTCCAGGTGAAGCCGCCGAACAGGATGGTGACCTGGCTGCGCTCCTCGGCGGTAAAGGCCCGCTCTACCGGGCGATGGAAGTGAGTCGGGCTGGTCGAGTCCGGCAATCTTGCGCAGGCGCATGCGTTCAGCTTCCAGGCGCTGCTTGATTTCGGAGTCATTCTCAATCTGGACGAAATTCGTCGCCATGACTTCCTCCTCTGGATGTTGGTTTTGGCGATGTTTGTGGGGTGGGGGCTACCGACGGATATGGCCGAAGCCGAGCGGACTTAATGCTGCAGGTGGTGCTGACACACTTAGGGCGGGAAATCCTGACAACCACTTCAGGCCGCTTACGGAACAACATCCGAAACTCCAAAACGGGACTAGGAGGTTCGAAGCCTTACACCGCGGAACTCCAGGGGAGCTCCTGAGGCGCCGGATCTTGCAGAGTATCATCCCTCGGTTGCGTACAGCTCACGAGCCAGTTGCCCCGCGAACAGTCGCCCCGCATAAAAACATTTGATGATATCAATATTTTCTAGCAGAGATTGCACTTCGGATCAAGAGCGAAGAACCGTTGGCATCCGTCTGAATTTTTTATAGTTCGTATGATGAAATAGTCTGACAGTGTCCCGGTTTTCGAAGCTACGGTCCCGAGATTCCCATGAGCTTGCGGTTTGTTACGGGCTGATAGTGTCAGTGATCTGGCCTTGCCCACGGCATCCTGGGCCTCTGCATAGCGATTTCAGTGCCGGATGTGGTGACTCACCACATGATGGTGGGAGCAGGCTATCTGCACTACAGGCAGTGAAGTCTCACTCTGCTCATCGAAACCACAGGGACCAGATGACATCCACCAGAGTATGAGTGGTCGCCGAAGACAGGATTCTGCGCCGATCATGCCAGGCGCGACCGTAGAAGAGTCCGGCAATGGTCGCCAGCGACACGTAACGCCAGTTGAACGGCAGTGGCTTGTTGAAATGGGAGAGCCCAAAGACTACAGCGGTGACGAACAGCGAACCCACGTAACCCATGCGCGGCTCGAGCAGGTTCTGGAGCAAACCGCGAAAGAAAAGTTCTTCCGGGATAGCAACGAAGAAGAATGTGACCAGCAACGCCGCCAGCCCCGATGAAGCAGCGGGCATACCACCGTGGGGAACGATAAAGCCAATTGCTATGCCGAGTGCGATGGCAATCGGAGCGAAGAAACTACACTCGCGCACTCCAATCACCAGGTCGCGGACGCGGGCTCGAAAATCGTAACCCACACCTTCCAGCCGGCGCACCACCAGAAACGCATAGAGCGTGGAATCCATCAGCAAAATCTTCGGTAGCGCGCTCAGCCCTGGATGCGGGAAGCTTCCTCGGATCCAGCCGAACTCCACCGGAAGGCCAACCAGCGCCAGAACCACAACGTCCTGCCAGAACAATTTTCCGACAGCCGGCCGCACGCCGCCGGGAGGAACAAACTCGAACAGTGCCGCGCTCGCTACCGGAATACTGAACAGCTCGAGCGTGTTAATCCAAGAAAACTCGCCGCGAGGCACGGAAAAAATGAGGTAGGGTACGACCAGAAGCCCGCCAACCAGGACGCGCACAACGCGGCTGCTGAGCAACTGTTGAAGCATCTCAGCCGCGCCGAATCCGAAGAACCAGTATGGGGCAAGCAGCAGCGCGAAGGCGGTAAAGCTGCTGGCCATATGCCCATGAATGCGGCCCTCAATGCCAAAGTGGCGACCGACAAACCAAAACGCAACCAGCAACAAACCGTATGACGCTCCGGCCACAAACATTGGGCGAGTGCCCGATCCGGTCGCGGGGACAGTCATCTTGCCCATGGCTTCGCCACCCCGATTTTTTCATTGTTTCAGCCGACAAAGATAGATGTCCAGGCAGCTTCGGCGCTACCTGCGCAACGGCACAACCGGGCCGGGAATCTCGGGGACACACGGGACCTTCCCAAGTTTCCCTACCCAGCTGCACGAGGGCATAAAGCCGCTTTACGGCCTTGGAATCTCGTGCGCAGTAATCGGTGGTATGCTCCTTTCCGCGGGAACAGCTCGGGCGAAGAAGTAAGAGGCCGCCTGTCGCCGCATCGGGGCTTCACGCCTGCCTTTAGTTCGGGAATGCATTCCGTACGTCTGAATTGCATTGTCATCTGTGTTTGAAATCAAAGGCTCCAGAGATGGGCACACCTCACCGTCAATGCCGCCGGTATCGCCTTGATGGGCGAGTCAACCTCACGGTCTTTCGTTCGACTGGAAGGTTTGATTTTTGGGGGCGAATATCGGATGTAAGTGAAGCGGGGATGGGAGCCATGATTTCCGGTGAACTTGAGCAAGGTGAATTTGTTCAACTACGATTCTCTCTGTCGTCCTCCTCGCACGTTCTGGAACTCCGTGCTCGTGTCTGCCACCGCCGCGGATATTATTGTGGCTTTGAGTTCCTGGTTATCACTGACGCACAGCGCGAGCATATCAAACTCGCCTGTGAAGCACTCCCAATCAAGGAGGGTCAGGAAGGCAAGAGAAATCCCTAGCCCGCAGATACCGGTTCCGAATTCTTCTCAAGCGGGATTGCTGGATTGGGTTGACTGGCGGAATTGCAGTTGTGCCTCCAGAGAATCCAGCCAGGCGCCGAAGTTCGAACGACATTCCGGTGCGACGCGAAGAAAGCGTAGCCCCACAGCATGAGCATCATTCCAGACCACCTCCGCCCTCGCCTTGAAGGTTTGCGGCTCTGCACTGGGAAGCTCGAATTGTACTGTGACTACTCCCTGGACCGGTGCAGGGCCAACGGGAGCCAGCGCAAGCCCGCCTTCGCTTACGTTCATGACCTTGCCCGCGAAGGACTCACCTGTGTTGCAAAAGAGTCGGATGGGCACGCTAAGTTTGTGGCGGAAATATCTTCGATGCTCGCGTTCCATTCTGCCGACAGCCAGGTCGAGAAAACCGCGCAGCACCGTATCCTGGACTGGCTTGGCCAGTGCGAAACTCGCCCCCGCCTTAAAGGCTGCCTCTATGCCGCTTGTGTCGTTCACAACCACGAATACGACCGATCGCTGGTTGGAGCCACTGCTGCGTATTGTGGGAAGGACATCCCGCGCCCCCGACACATCGTCGCGGTCAATCACGAAACCATCGATGTGACGGCGAGCTGAGAGCTCGATGACGCTGGCAGCGTCTGTGCGCAGTTCAAGATCGACCCTGGCGGCACTGAAACTGTTCCGCATCACCTCCAGCAGCGCTGCGTCGCTGGTGAGCAGTAGGCACGTCAGTCCCATGTTCTGAATGTATTCGCACGATCTGGATTCGCAAAGTGACGGAGGTGCACTGGGCTCGCGTTTTGATCCGCACGGATCTCGGAGTCATTCCGGCTGTCGTGCCTCTTTCCCAACCAACCAGTCCATTGCTTCCTCGCGCGTAGCGAACCTGCGGAATTCGCGCTGGGAGAATGTCTTCAGCGCCTCGAAGTAGACTTTAGGGAGACTCTGGGTGCCCACAAGCGCTGACCGTTTCACGTACGGCCTGTCGAGTACGGCGACTTCTTTCAATCGGATGACCGCAGCCCGGCTGAACTGCGCCCCCGAGAAGTCGCCTAAGGTGAGCACAGAGTCACGCGGTTGCGAGGTCACAATCCGCTGTGTCTCAGTCAGCAGTTCGATGACTTCCTCTGCGCTGCGGTTCGTTAGATCAACCAGGAGGATCCGCTCACCCTGGTGGGTCATAAAGTGAACGCGATCCATACGGGCTCCTCTTTCCCGCTGGCTACGCCGAGAACATCCCCCAGGCGGAAGGATAGGGAAATACACGCTCGCTTCCGCAAAACCCTTACCACATCAGGCCGCATGTTCCCGGAAGGCTGCGACCGCCTCGTCGTCGTTCCGGTAAACGGCGAATACTTGATCCAGGGTTGTGCGATGCAGCGCACTTTGGACATGGCTGTTAGGGGATACCAGCTTGAGTTCACCACCTCGATTTCTTGCCGAGGTAAAGAGACCTACGAGAATTCCGAGTCCCTCGCTGTCGACGTGTTCCACGCTAGCGAGGTTAACAACAATCTTAGGGCTCCCCTTCAGAAGATTCCGTACTCTTTCGCGCAGAGCAGCGCCTTCGTCACCAAACACGATGCGACCGTCGCAGTGAAGTATAAACACGTCACCAGATACCTGCGTCTGTAATGTCAATGCCATTTCAGACTGCTCCTTGTTACCGAAAATCTGCCTCAGGCCTGGTCACCCACTTCAGACCATTTCTAGCTTCTTGCACTTCGACTCTATGACTTCGCGGAATCGCTGCGCGCACCGCGCGCGTAGCTTGGCGATGGACGATAAGCAGAACTTTCTTGCCAGCCAAAATTGGTTGGCCACGAGGTGGCCACAGGCGATGCATAGGACACTCCGGAAACGAGCGCGCCCTCTTTCGGGAGGTGATTCGGGCAGAGTCTGCGCCTGGAGCACGCGGGAGTCAAGGAGAATTTAGAAGGCCTGAAACGAGCGGGGCGCCGTTAGTCGGCCACTCCAACCAGCCGAGGCGAACGCCCTGCTCGTTCCGGTCTCCGAAGCTGGTCAGTACTGCAAACAGATCCGCAACTGTCTATCAGCTTCGTCAATTGCCCTGATGGCATCCGCTCGATGCCCCTGAAAATCATGCGCGGCATGTTCGAGATGCATCTTGGCATTGTGCAGGGCGCGGAGGGCGTCTTCGATCTCAGGATGCTTTTCGAAGGCGGGTGAAGGGGACGAAATCGCCAGAAATATCGCAGTCAGCGCGATAGAACTCATCAATTTTCTTTTCACGGATTTCTCCTTTGCGTGTCAGTTCGCCCGCACCACCGGCGTGAGCGACCGATCGGAAATTGATCTAGGCTAATCAACCGAGGTCCAACCCGCAAGTTGCAATATTGGTGATATCTCGTGCTCGCTTTTCGCGGTTCCAGGACTCCTGCCACAATTCACGACCACCATTCGCGACGCAGTATGGGGTTGTCAGGTCATCCGCGTGAAAGGAAATACTGCCTACGGCAGCTACTTCACGGTCAGCGTAAAAGTTGTGGAGTGACTGAAGCTGGCGTTTGATCCGATCATGGTCACCGTGACGCAGTGACTGCGTTGTTGGTGGTCGTGAACGACGCCTGGTACTTCAAATAGCGGCCACCGTTGAACTGTGCCAGCGATCCGCCGCTGGTAAAGAAGGTTTCCGCGGTCCCGTCGGGCCCGACGAAGCTGAAAGGGCCAAATGTGCTATTGCTGGCGGCCGCCTGGAATTGAACGTTGCTGCCAGCCGGAGTGTCAGCCGTCCAGGAAATCGTGCCCCACTTAACTGCCGAGAGAGGATCGGGATTGGCATCCTTGATCGAAGACGTGAAGGTCCCGGAAGAAGCGAAGCCGGAATTGATGTAGGCCTTGAACCCTGCGTCGGTGGTGACGCCGCCGGTGATCGGCTTCGACCAGACCGTGCCACTGGTGGCGCCTGAGACCCTGGTGCCGCCGGCATAGACGTCGTCGCCAGCTGAAGAAGTGCCGCTCCGGGTGAGCGCGTAGGTTCCCGGTGAGGGTTCGCCGTCGGCCGGATTACCAACGCATATTGAGTCCCCGCCGTCAGTGTCGCCGGACTGCCGAAATTGGCGGTGAAATAACTTGCGACGCCGCCGTTGCCGAACCCGGTGATCGTCGCGGACGCGAGGTCAGCGCCCGTAGTCAGACCACCACTCGTCGCCCTGAGCGAGAGGGTAAGGTTGGGTGTTGTGCCCGTGCAGCCGCTGCAGAACAGGTTGATGTCGATTCGCGTAAGCAGGCCCGTAACCGCTGGTGTGAACGCCTGCCCACCCCATGTCGTGATCGTGATTCCGACGCCGCTGGTTCCAACCGTAGTGTTCTGCTGATCGATGGGAGAACCATTCAACAACGTGACGTCGCCCGGGCTGCCGGTGAAATCACAGTTGGAGATCGCGCCAGACTGAAAATCCGCCTGCGTAGTGTCCGTCAGGCAACCGCTGGCCGCCGCCAAGCTGAGAGAGAAGTCCTGCGTGGTGATTTCGCCGTCGTAAACCACAATCGAGGAAACAGTGACTGTAACGAAACCTGGATCGCTGGCAGTGATGGTGGGATACGTTCCTGCAGGAATGCTCGAGAAGGTATAGTTACCGTTGGTGTCGGTTGTGGTTGTCCTGCTGCCGAGCGCGACCGTCACGCCGCTGATGGGTGCGCCACCCACAACCGAAGTCACCGTGCCCTGGACGGAGCCTCCTCCGCCTACCGGCGCACAACTCGGAAAAGCGAGACTGCCGATTCGCGTATTGAAGCTCAGCCCGCTGGGAACATAGTACATATTGGTGTACCAGAATGTGCAGCCATCGGGATCGAGAGTCATGGCGCTGTAATCTCCCCAGCGAGTACATGTAGCGCCGCAGCTTCCCGTCTGCGTGTCCGTTCCCTGGATGAGCAACTGTTCAGTCTGGCTGAGAGTATTGACCGGATCGGTCGCCAGTCGTCCCGCATACTTAATGGCAGGAAATGTGGTGCTGCTCGAGGTACTGTAGCCCAAGGCCATGTCGCCGGCGCGATCCACCGCGACACTCGGCATGAAGCGGTACGTCACGTTCGCTCCGTCCGGGTCCCAGGTCGCGGCCTGCGGCATGTTCGCTGCCACCGTGCCCTCCGTAACGTCAACCTGGTAATAACGCGGCGCGGCAAAACCGCTGGTGTTGCGCCGGCGTACGGTGTGGGCCACCCATAGCGATTCGACCCCGCCAAGATTCGTGTACTAGTTCTGCACCATCGCCCGAATTGCCAGGACATCGAGTGCGTTTCCCCCCGATGACGGCGCGTTCGGCGGAGTTGAATTGGGCCAACTGGTAGCCGCCGCAGGTACATCAGGTCCGGTAAAGGTGGATAGGAGGGGACTGGCCCAGTCAACGTGAAACTTATACACCGTGACTGCGTTCAGGAACTCCCAGGTAGCGACAAAGTAGTTCGGCGTGCCGGGAGGAGGTGTGCCGGTCTGTAGCCGCGCATTGCTGGGCAAGACCGCGAAGTCAGCGGCTGGAGCATCGAAGGTCACCACCTGCACGCTCGGCGCATTGGCATACATTTGGGGCCTTATTGAGTGCCCATACGCGCGGATTCTGGAACGCCGCTCCCGACGGATATCCAAACATGTTGGCTGACATGTAAAGACCGTCAGGCCAGACGGCGAGTTTCGGATAATCTCCCAAACCCCCGCTGACACCAATAGAAAAAGAGTTCCAGCCGCCGCTCACAGGATCGCCTGTCTTAGAGACCGCGAAGCATTCAAACGTTCCCGGGGGGTTGACCACGTTATTCGATCCGTCCAACTGGAAAGCGAAGTCGGTGATGATCCAGCGGTCCTCAAATGTGTCATAGAGGACTACCGGGTCGCCGAAATTGTTGGTGTCGCACAGGTTGCCGAAGTTTCCCTGACTCATTAAGGTGTTGAAAGCAAACGCTGCCACCCGAACACCATCACTCTTTCTGTAAACCCCAATCGATGTGTTAATGGTTTGAATGTAGTACGTCGGTCCCACGTCGCCATTGGTGTCAGGAGGATGGCCAGCGCCCCAACTGGCGTAGTCGAGACCGTCGAAACTGTTACTGGGTGGAGCCGGTACGCTGGGCATACTCTGGGCCGGCGCGGACTGTGTGGGATTGGATGTCTGGGTGCCTGGGAGAAGCGTGCGCGTCGCCTTGGGCTCTTCTCTTTCTGGCTTCTCAAACTTATGAGGAGGCACCTGGGGCAACGTCCGCAAGTCGCCATGAAATGAACGCCCGCGCCGCAAGCGGCCTTCCCGGGGACGACGTGTCGTCCTGGGATTCTGGCTTTGAGAGAAAAGTAAAATCGGGACAGTAAGAATGAGGAACATCGACGCGGCACTCATGGTGCGAAGGAAGGAGTGGCGCATTCTTTTTGTGGTCCCCAGGAAAGAAATCAAATCGTTTGGCGGCAACGGGCTTGCAGGTGCCGCTCTTTTACCTATCGGCGGGATTCCGGATTATGTTATGGGGTAACCACGACATGCTTTCAAGTCGTGGACGCATTTGCCGTTAGATTCTTGTAGGGAAATACTTGAACGAGGAGTCTCGCCACGCCATAGCAAGAAAGGCAAAGGATTAACCATTGACGGCCGCACCATGAGGCTTACAGTGACGCTCGCCAAAGAAGACTTGAAAGTTTTCACGCTCACCGCGGCTCACTCCCGAATCTAAGGAAATGCCGCTAAATCCGGCCCCCTAACCTCACACCGCCGCAGATAGGGTAGAGTTTGTAGATGGCAAAGCGCCTACCTGCCCGTCGACGTCCTCGCAAAGCTAAGGCCGGCACCAAGGGTCTCGAGCCGGCGGAGTGCCGGTTAGAACAAGCAGAAGGACCCGCCAAAGATGCCGCGGAAGCTGTGGAGAAGTCTGGGGGCTGCGTGGTTGGCCTCTATAAGGAACCGCTTGGCGGTCATCAGACCCTGCTCTCGATTCTGCCCATCGACAAGATCGAACCGACGCCGTTTCAACGCGATCTGTCCGACGCTCACCACAAGCGACTCGCCGACGTTATCAATAAGACTGGGCGCTTTCTCGATCCCGTCATTGCAGTCGTGGCGCCCGGCGGTGGCTTCTGGACCCCAAACGGACGGCATCGTCTGGAGGCCATGCGCCGCCTCGGAGCCAAATCCATCACGGCCCTGGTCGTCCCGGAACGCGAAGTAGCGTGGCAAATCCTGGCTCTGAACACGGAGAAAGCGCATAACCTCAAGGAACGTTCGCTGGAAGTCATACGGATCTACCGTGGCCTGGTCGACGAAGATGGCTCGCGACCCGAATCCGGATTTGCCTTCTATCTCGATCAGGCCGCCCTTGCCACTCTGGGCGTGTGCTACGAGCGAGTCCCGCGCTTCGGCGGCGGTGTTTACCATTCGATCCTGCGACGCCTTGAGGATTTCAGTGATGACCCATTGCGCACCGCACTTAAGCAACACGAGAAGCGGGCCTCCATGGTGCTGGACCTCGAAGAGAAAGTCGCCGCGGTGGTCAAAAAGCTCAAGGAACGCGGACTGCTAAGCCCTTACTTGCGTTCGTTTGTCGTGGCTCGCATCAACCCTCTGCGCTGGATCAAGGGCGATCTCCCGCCTCTCGAAGATGTTCTGAAGACGATGCGCGAGCGTGTTGCAAAGTTCAACATCGAGAAGATCAGGCCTCAGGATCTTGCCGGTGCCGCCGGCCCGCCCGACGACGACACCACATAGGAGAGAAGACCGCGATGACAACCTTATCGATCAGAAAACATGCCGGGCCCCGACCAGCTAGTGACCAGCCTCCGGTGCCCGAGCCCACGTTCGCCGAGCGTGCACGCACATTGGTCCACCTGGGCCGCATAAGCAGTCTTTCGACCCTGTCGCGGAAACAGCCGGGGTTCCCGTTCGGATCGGTGATGCCCTACGGGTTGGACGATCACGGGCGTCCCATCTTCTTAATCAGCACAATGGCCATGCACACGCAAAACCTGCAGTCAGATCCTCGCGCCAGCTTGCTCGTTACTCAGGGGGATGCCGGCGGCGATCCGCTCGGAGCATCAAGAGTAACGTTGGTAGGAAATGTTCTACCGGTACCAGACGCAGACGTAGCCGAGGCTCGCAAGCTCTATTTGGCGCGTTATGCCAATAGCGGGTATTGGGTAGATTTTGAAGACTTTTGCTTTTACCGCATGACTCTTGTGGACATTTATTACGTGGGCGGGTTCGGAGTGATGGGCTGGGTATCGGCCACCGACTATGATCGCAGCCAACCCGACCCTCTGGCTGACTCAATGGTCGAAATCATTCACCACATGAATGCCGACCACAAAGATGCGCTCGTCCTGCTTGCCAGGAAATTTGCTCGCATTGAGTCGCAGGAAGCAACCATGACCGCAGTCGATCGTCTCGGCTTTTATGTGCGCTTGAAAACTCCGGACGGTATGCGTGGCGCCCGCATCGCATTCTCGCGGGAGGTAAGCAATCCGACGGAGACGCGGAAAGTCTTGGTCGAAATGGTGCAACAGGCGCGCTCGCAGCCCGAGTGAACTCCAAACGTTCCAGATATCCAACTCGGCCACCATTCCAGCGAGTTCAGTCGGCCTTCATCGGATTAATGTGATCGAATGTCCTTTGCGTCCTTTTGCGGACCCCTTCGCGCTCTTTGCGTTTAAGCTCTTTGACCACAAAGTTCGCAAAGCACGCATTTCCTGCGACGATGTAACCTGCGTTATTGGGATACAAATGGTGACCGCTGTCGTAACTGGGCAGCGCGTACGATCGATTCCTGGCCAGGGACTTGATGGATTCGCCCCGCCAATCGCCCGGGGCATTTCAGGTTTTGCACGAAACTCAGTTAAGTTCGTTCGCAACGTGTGGTGCCGGGAGGGGGAGTCGAACCCCCAAGGGCCGAAGCCCGGCGGATT